>CAVUUQ010000001.1:0-2485255 GCA_963744725.1 uncultured Actinomycetes bacterium | reverse complement strand
CATCGAGGCCGAGACCCGGCGCTCGCTGGAGGCGATCCGCAGAGAGGTCGCCGACCTCACCGTCCTGGCGACCGAGAAAGTCACCCGCAAAACGCTCACCGAGGACGACCAGCGACGGCTCGTCGAGGAGGCCCTCGGCGAGGTCGACTTCTCGGCCCTCTCGGGTCGAGCTCGGAGAACTAGGGGTACCTGGAGCAGCATGGCCGACGCCGCCCGCGTATACGCCGAGGCCCTCTTCGCTGCCGGGGAGGACAAAGGCAAGATCAACGAGCTGCAGGAGCAGCTCGGCCAGTTCGCCGACGCCGTCGACCGCGACCGCGAGCTGCAGGTCTTCCTGTTCAGCCCCTACCTCAGCTCGAACGACAAGGTGGAGGGCCTCGCGGCGCGCCGTGACGGGCGCCGAGCCGGAGTTCTCCAACTTCCTCGAGCTGCTGGTCGAGAAAGGCCGGATGCCGGAGATCTTCCGCATCCGGCGGGAGTTCGACGAGCTCTGGAAAAAAGCCAACCGCCGCCTCGACGTCACCGTCACCAGCGCGATCGAGCTCGACCCGAGCGTGGTCGGGAAAATCGGCGAGGAGGTCGAACGGCAGACCGGCGAGAAGGTCGAGCTGTCGAGCGAGGTCGACGGCGGGATCCTCGGCGGCATCGTGCTGCGGGTCGGCAACATGGTCCTTGACGCGAGCATCCGCACTCGTCTGGAGAAACTGCGAAAAAGCGTCGCGAGCGCGGCGTAAGGAGGAAGTAGACGCATGGAGCTGATGAACTTCCTCGAGCTGCTGGTCGAGAAAGGCCGGATGCCGGAGGTGTTCCGGATCCGGCGCGAGCTCGACGAGCTCTGGAAACACGAGAACAAGCGCCTCGACGTGACCGTCACCAGCGCGGTCGAGCTGGACTCGGCGGTGGTCGAGAAAATCGGCAACGAGGTGGAACGCCAAACCGGCGAAAAGGTCGAGCTGTCCAGCAAGGTGGACGACTCGATCCTCGGCGGCATCGTCCTGCAGGTCGGCAACATGGTCCTCGACGCGAGCATCCGCAGTCGCCTGGAGAAACTTCGAAAGAGCGTCGCGAGCGCGACGCACTAGAGGGAATTGGAATAAAAATGGAGATCAAGCCGGACGAGATCGCAAGCATTCTGCGTGAGCGGATCGAGGGCCTCGAGGCCGACTCAGCCGACCTCTCGGAGGTGGGCACCGTCCTCTCCGTGGCTGACGGCATCGCCCGTGTCCACGGCCTCGACAAGTGCATGGCGCTGGAGATGCTGGAGCTGCCGCACGGGGTGACCGGGCTGGCGCTGAACCTCGAGGCCGACAACGTCGGCGCGGTGCTGTTCGGCGAGTGGGACAAGATCGTCGAGGGCGACACCGTCAAACGGACCGGCCACCTGCTCGAGATCCCGGTCGGCGAGGAGCTGCTCGGCCGCATGGTCGACCCGCTCGGCCGCCCGCTCGACAACCGCGGCGAGGTCGCCACCACCGAGACCCGCCCGGCCGAGTTCAAAGCTCCCGGCGTCGTCCAGCGGCAGCCGGTCGAGGAACCGGTGCAGACCGGGCTGATGGCGATCGACGGGATGATCCCGATCGGCCGCGGCCAGCGAGAGCTGATCATCGGCGACCGCCAGACCGGCAAGACCGCGATCGCGATCGACACGATCATCAACAACAAGGACAAGGACCTGATCTGCATCTACGTCGCGATCGGGCAGCGGATGTCCACCGTGGTCCAGCTGAAAGAGACGCTGGAGGAAAACGGGGCGATGGAGAACACGATCATCGTCGCCGCCCCCGCCGACGAGGCGGCGCCGATCAAGTACATCGCCCCCTACGCCGGCTGCGCGATGGGCGAGCACTTCCTCTACAACGGCAAAGCCGCCCTCTGCGTCTACGACGACCTCACCAAGCACGCCTCCGCCTACCGGCAGATGTCGCTGCTGCTGCGGCGCCCGCCGGGCCGCGAGGCCTACCCGGGCGACGTCTTCTACCTGCACTCGCGGCTGCTGGAGCGGGCGGTGAAACTGAACGACGAGCTCGGCGGCGGCTCGCTGACGGCGCTGCCGATCATCGAGACCCAGGCCTCCGACGTCTCCGCCTACATCCCGACCAACGTGATCTCGATCACCGACGGTCAGATCTTCCTCGAGTCCGACCTCTTCTTCTCCGGCGTGCGGCCGGCGATCAACGTCGGCATCTCGGTCTCCCGGGTGGGCGGCAACGCGCAGACCAAGGCGATGAAAAAAGTCGCCGGGAAACTGCGCCTCGACCTCTCCCAGTACCGCGACCTCGAGGCCTTCGCCCAGTTCGGCTCCGAGCTCGACCCGGAGACCCAGAAAGCGCTGACCCGCGGCGAACGGCTGGTCGAGCTGCTGAAACAGAAAGAGCGCGAGCCGCTCGCGGTCGCCGACCAGGTGGCCTCGATCTACTCCGGCACCGGCGGCTACCTCGACCGGATCAAAGTCGATCGCGTCGGCGAGTTCCTCGCCGACCTGCGGACCCGCCTGCATTCCGAGGAGTCGGCGCTGCTCGGTCGGATCGAGGACAGCGGCAAGCTCGAGGACGCCGACGAGGAGGCGCTCGGCAAGGCGATCGCCGACTTCGTCGACGACTTCGGCGCCGACTTCGACTCCGAGGGCCAGCCGCTCGAGGGGGGCGAGTCCGACCGCGTCAAATCGGAGGACGAGCGCCAGGCCCCGGCCCGCACCGCGAGCGACGAGGGTTCCTCGAACGACTCCGGCGGAGGCGACGAGGACGAGGACGAGGGCGCCGGAGAGGCCTCCGGCCAGGAGGCGACCCCGGCGGCTTAGCCCGCGCCGGACCGCAAGCCCATGGCCTCGCAGAAGGAAGTCAAAAGCCGCATTGCGTCGATCAAGAACATCAACAAGATCACGCGGGCGATGGAGATGGTCGCGGCGGCGCGCCTGCGGCGCGCCGAACAGCGGATCGAGGACCTGCGTCCCTACTCCGAGGGCATCCGCAAGCTGACCCGCACCGCCGCCGCCCACGCCGGCACGCTGCCGCGGGTGCCGGTGCTGGAGGAGCGGGAGAACGTGCAGACCGTCGGCGTCGTGCTGGTCACCGGCGACCGCGGCCTGGCCGGCGCCTTCAACAGCAACATCATCCGCGAGGGGATGCGGACCGGGCGCCGGGTCCGCGAGGACGGCGCCAAGGCCTCCTACTCGGTGGTCGGCAAAAAGGGCGTCTCGGCGCTGACCTTCCGCAAAGAGGACGTCGCCGGCGCCTACACCGGCTTCACCGACCGGCCCTCGTTCGCCGACGCCCGGCGGATCGGCGAGGAGATGACCGCCCGCTACGTCGACGGCGAGGTCGACCGGGTCGAACTGATCTACAACCGCTTCGTCTCGCCCCTGACCCAGCACGTCTGGAAACAGACGCTGCTGCCGCTGCAGCAGGCAGAGGTGATCGGCGAGGGGGCCGAGGAGGACGAGGGGCCCGCCGACGAGGAAGCCGGCAACGAGGCCGAGCAGCGGCAGGCGAAATCGGAGTGGTTCTTCGAGCCCGAAGCAGAGGAGCTCTTGGCCCGGCTGATCCCCGAGTACGTGACGATCTCCGTCTACCGGGCGCTGCTCGAGTCGGCGGCCTCGGAGCTCGGGGCGCGGATGACGGCGATGCGCAACGCGGCGGAGAACGCCGAATCGATCATGGACGACCTGACCCTGGAGATGAACCGCGCCCGGCAGGCGGAAATCACCCAGGAGATCCTCGAGGTGGTCGGCGGCGCCGAGGCGCTGAGCTGACCTGAGAAAACTGCAAGCCCGGAACTTCGAAGACCCAGAAAAGGAAGCAATGGCTGAGAGCAACGGAAACGGCAACGGCACCAACATCGGGAGCGTCGAGCAGGTCACCGGCGTCGTCGTCGACGCGGTCTTCCCCGACAAGCTGCCCGGGATCTACTCGGCGGTGACGATCGAGACCGGGGGCGACGGCGACGGCGAAGCGACGGAGCTGGTCTGCGAGGTCCAGCAGCACCTCGGCGACGACCGCGTCCGCGCGGTGGCGATGGACGCGACCGACGGGATCCAGCGCGGCGCCCGCGTCACCGACACCGGCCACCCGATCACGGTGCCGGTCGGCGACGTCACCCTCGGCCGCATCTTCAACCTGCTCGGCGATCCGATCGACAACGGCGCGGAGCTGCCGGACGACGTCGAGCGCTGGCCGATCCACCGCGCCGCCCCGAAGGCGTCCGACCTGACCCCGACCCAGGAGATCCTCGAGACCGGGATCAAGGTCATCGACCTGCTGGCCCCCTACGCGAAAGGCGGCAAGGTCGGGCTGTTCGGCGGCGCCGGGGTCGGCAAGACCGTGCTGATCCAGGAGCTGATCCGCAACATCGCCGAGGAGCACGAGGGGCTGTCGGCGTTCGTCGGCGTCGGCGAGCGCTCGCGCGAGGGCAACGACCTCTGGCTGGAGATGAAAGAAAGCGGCGTCATCGACAAAACGATGCTGGTCTTCGGCCAGATGAACGAGCCCCCGGGCGCCCGCCTGCGCGTCGCCCTCTCCGGGCTGACGATGGCCGAGTACTACCGCGAGCAGGGCGGCCAGGACGTGCTGCTCTTCATCGACAACATCTTCCGCTTCGTCCAGGCGGGCTCCGAGGTCTCGGCGCTGCTCGGGCGGATGCCCTCCGCGGTCGGCTACCAGCCGACGCTGGAGACCGAGATGGGCGGCCTGCAGGAGCGGATCACCTCGACCGACCGCGGCTCGGTGACCTCGATCCAGGCGGTCTACGTGCCGGCCGACGACTACACCGACCCGGCCCCGGCCTCGGTGTTCGCCCACCTCAACGCGACCACCGCGCTCTCGCGGGCGATCTCCGAGAAAGGGATCTACCCGGCGGTCGACCCGCTCGACTCGACCTCGACGATCCTCAAGCCGGACGTCGTCGGCGACGAGCACTACCGCACCGCGACCGAGGTCCAGGAGGTGCTGCAGCGCTACAAAGAGCTGCAGGACATCATCGCGATCCTCGGCATCGACGAGCTCTCCGACGAGGACCGGCAGACGGTCTCCCGGGCCCGCAAGATCGAGCGCTTCCTCTCGCAGCCGTTCTTCGTCGCCGAACAGTTCACCGGTCGCACCGGCGAGTACGTGCCGGTCGCCGAGACCGTCCGCGGCTTCCGCGAGATCCTCGACGGCGAGCACGACGAGCTGTCGGAGGGCGCCTTCTACATGCAGGGCTCGATCGACCAGGTCACCGAGAACGCCAAAGCCGCCGCCTGAGGTCAGACGTGGCCGCGGAGCACATGATCGATGTCGAAGTCCTGACCCCGGAGGGGGAGGTCTACGACGGCGAAGCGCGGATGGTCTCGACCCGCACCGAGGTCGGCGAGATCGGCATCCTGGCGAATCACGCGCCGCTCTTGGCGGCGCTGAGGCCGACCGAGCTGCGGCTGAAAGTCTCGGATTCGGAGACGAGACGGTATGCGCAGGCGCACGGTTGGCTACAGATTTTCGGCAATAGGGCGCGGTTGCTGGTCGAGGAGGCGATCGACCCGGATTCGCTGGATGCGGGGGCCTTGAAAGAGCAGCTGGCGGATGCGGAGCAGAGGCTGAAAGAGAGTGACGAGGAGTCGGCGGAGTTTGCTCGGGCGCAGAAAGATCGGGATCGGGCGGAGGCGTTTCTCGCGATTGCGCAGGGGTGAGGTTGCGAGGGGCGGAGGTGCCGGGTGTGCCTCCTCACTCGGTCTGTCGTCGATCGGAGAATTCGAGCTTTCGCCCGGAGGAGCTCCTCTCCTCAACCGCAAAACGTTCGGAGGCACACCCGACACCTCCGCCCCCGACTACGACCTCGCTTCGGAAGCGTCTCGGCAGCATGAAGCTGTGGCCACCCCCTTGGGATGGAAGCTTCATGGAAGCGGGGCGGGGGTTCGTAGGCTTGGTGTCGCTTTGTTGCGGGGCTCTCGGGTGTCCCTCCCGGGAATGTTGCCGAAGGCGCGATATGCAATCTGATTCCTGCTCCCCATAGGGGAGCAGCGACATGAGGGAGCTGTCCCGATAGGGACGCGACAAATTCACGGGAGGGACACCCGAGATCCCCGCTTCGAATCCGCCTCACCACGTCTAACGAATGACCTCCGAACTAAACGCACTTGCCGAACGATTGATCTCGTATGAGACCTGCGAGCCCGAGACTGTTTGGGAGGCGGCGGGTTTCGTCAAGGGATGGTTGGAGGCCAGGGGGATCGAGGCGGGACGAGCCGAGGTTCATGGGCTGCCGGTGTTGACAGCTGAGGTCGGTGGCTCCGACGGAGTGCCGACGGTTGTGTTGGAGGGGCACCTGGACGTCGTCCCCGGCCGTTCCGAGCAGTTTGCGCCGCGGGTCGACGGGGATCGGTTGTATGGGCGCGGCGCCTACGACATGAAGGGGGCGCTGGCGGCGATGCTGGTCGTCACCGCGGCGATGCGCGAGCAGGACGGGGTGCGGGTGCGGCTGGCAATCGTCGGCGACGAGGAGTCCGAGGAGGGGGACGAGCGCGGCTGCGATCACCTCGTCGATTCCGGCTTCCTCGGCGACTTCGCGATCACCGGCGAGCCGACCGACCTGCACATCGGCGTCGAGGCCAAGGGGGTGCTGGCGATGCGGCTCGAGGTTGCCGGGACCGCGGCCCACGGGGCGACGCCGTGGCTGGGCGACAACGCCGTCCTCAACGCGATCGACGTTTTCCGAAGTATCGAGTCGCTACCGTTTGCCCGTCACAGCTCCGAGCTGTTCGACCGGCCTTCGATCAACCTGGGGAGGATCTGGGGCGGCGACGCGCTCAACAAGGTCCCCGACCGATGCGTCATCGACGTCGACATCCGCTACCTGCCCGGGCAAGACCCGGACTCGATCCTTGCCGCCGTGCGCGGCCTCGACGGGGTCGAGGCGACCGAGCTCCTGACCCGGCCGCCGGCGATGGTCAGCCGCGAGTCGCCGTTCGTGCAGGCGCTGCGCGAGGCGACGGCGACGCACCACGACGGCGAGCCGATGAGCGTCGGCCGCGACGGCGCCTCCGACGCGGTCTCCTTCCTGCGGGTCGGCGTGCCGGCGGTCGAGTTCGGGCCGATCGGCGCCGGGCACCACGGCCCCGGCGAGTGGGTCTCGGTCTCCTCGCTGGAGACCTACCGGCAGGCGCTCGAATCGTTCCTGCGGGCGCTGCCGGGGAGGCTCGATGAGTAGCGAGGCGCTGCCGCCGCGCAGGCTGGGCTGGTCGGCGCGCAAACCGCCGCCGGAGGGCGACGGCACCGAGCCGCCGAGGAAGAAGCGCTACTGGTGGCGCTTCGCGCTGGCGGCGCTCCTGATCGTCGGCGTCTCGGCGGGGGCGACCGCGAGCAGCGTCCTGCTCTTCCTCAACGACGTCGTCAACAAGCTCCAGCACAACAGCGGCGCCCTCCCAAGCGAAGTCGAAGACCTGATCAGCAAGGTCGAAGGCGGCGGTCCGGAGACGATCCTGATCCTCGGCTCCGACAAACGCGCCGGCGCCGAATTCGCCGAAGACCCCGGCCGCTCCGACACGACGATGCTGCTCCGGCTCGACCCCGGCAAGGGGCTGATCTCGGTGCTCTCGATCCCCCGCGACCTGAAAGTCGAAATACCCGAATACGGGGTCGACAAGTTCAACGCCGCCTACAGCGACGGCGGGCCGAAGCTGACGCTGAAAGTTGTCAAGGAACTGACCGGGTTGAAGGTCAACCACGTCGTCAACATCGACTTCCTCGGCTTCGTCCGCGCGGTCGACGCGATCGGCTGCGTCTACGTCGACGTCGATCGCCGCTACTACCACTCGAACGCCGGGTTACCGCCCTCGGAACAGTATTCGGAAATCAACATCCAGCCGGGCTACCAGAAGCTCTGCGGGAAAAAAGCCCTCGAGTACGTGCGTTACCGCCACACCGACACCGACATCGTCCGCTCCGCCCGCCAGCAGGACTTCATGAGCCAGGCCCGCAGGCAGGTCGGCCTCGGCACCCTGCTCGACGACCAGGAACACCTGACCGACATCTTCACCGAATACACGAGCTCCGACATCACCAGCGTGCAGACGCTGCTGCGGCTGATCGACCTGGTGATCGAATCGCGCGGCTCGGAACTGAACCAGGTCCACTTCCCGGCCGAACTCGGGCCCAGCTACGTCGAAGCCTCGGAGTCGGCGATCCACCACGCGGTCAAAGAATTCCTCGGCCAGGTCGGCCCGGACGCGCGCAAGCGCGAGTTCCCCGAACGCGAAACGAAGAAGGGCAAGAACGCCAAGGGGAAGACCAAGGAAGGCAAGAAGGCGAAGAAGAACAGCGCCAAGCCGAAAAAGGAAAAGCCGAAGGTCGAATACCAGGCGACCGGCTCGGACGAACTCGTCCCCGCCGCCGAAACCGGCCATGCCGAGGGTGCGATCGTCGCCCGCCACGTCGGTGGCGGCTTCCCGGTCTACTACCCGACCCGGCTGCCGGCGGGCGCCGCCTTCGTCGAATCGAACCCCTACGAACACGTCGTCGACCCGCGCGTCTACCACCTCAAGGACAAAGACAAGGTGCGCCACCCGGCCTACCGGATGGTCGGCGCCTACCAGCCCGAATACGAAGTCACCTACTTCGGCATCCAGGGGATCCGCGGCTGGGAAGACCCGCCGATCCTCAGCGACCCGAGCGAAACCAGGAAGATCCACGGGCGCGAGTACGACATCTTCTCCGACAGCGGCAAGGTGACGATGGTCGCCTGGCACCGCGGCGAAAACACCTACTGGGTCTCCAACAGCCTGCAGGACTCGCTGACCAACGACCAGATGATCGGCATCGCCCGTTCGGCGAAGGTGATCCTGCCGAAGCGCAAGAAAGCGAAACATGGAGGAAACAAACGATGAGTGACGACCGCCAGACCCCCGTCGGCGTGATCGGGGTCGGCTGGGTCGGCCTCGTCACCGCCGCCTGCTTCGCCGAGCTCGGCCACCCGGTGATCGCCCGCGACATCGTCCAGGAGAAGGTCGACTCGCTCTCGCGCGGCGAGCTGACGATCCACGAGCCCGGGCTGACCGAGCTGATCCAGCGCAACGCCGAGCGGATCACCTTCACCACCGACATGGCCGAGCTGCTGGCCGGCGCCCGGCTGCTGTTCGTCTGCGTCGACACGCCGCCGACCTACTCCGGCGACGCCGACCTCTCGCGGGTGCGCGCCGTGGTCGAGGAGCTGCCCGACGACGCCAGCCACGTGCTGATCATGAAGAGCACGGTGCCGGCCGGGACCGGCGCCTCGATCCGCCGCGACGTGCCCGGCCTCGCCTACGTCTCCTGCCCCGAGTTCCTCAAGGAGGGGACCGCGGTGAAGGACTTCATGAACCCCGACCGCGTCGTGATCGGGGCCGACCCGGGCGACCGGGAGTCGGCCGACGCGGTGGCGGCACTCTACGAGCCGCTCGGCGGCGAGATCCTCCGCACCGACGTCGCCAGCGCCGAGATGATCAAGCTCGCCTCGAACGCCTTCCTGGCGACCAAGATCTCGTTCATCAACGAGATCGCCAACGTCTGCGAGGAGGTCGGCGCCGACGTCGGCCAGGTCGCCGCCGGGATGGGCCTCGACGAGCGGATCGGCCGCTCCTTCCTGCGGGCCGGGATCGGCTACGGCGGCTCCTGCTTCCCCAAGGACGTCAGCGCCCTGAAGATGCTGGCCGGCAACACCGGCTACCACTTCCAGCTGCTGACCGCGGTGATCGAGGTCAACGAGCTGCAGAAGCGGCGGGTGGTCGGCAAGCTCGAGAAGCACCTCGGCTCGCTGCTCGGCAAGCGGATCGCGCTGCTCGGCCTCGCCTTCAAGCCCGACACCGACGACATGCGCGAGGCCTCGAGCCTGGTGCTGGCGGCGCGGCTGCAGGGCGAGGGCGCCGAGGTGGTCGCCTACGATCCGGTCGCCAGCGAGCGCGCCGGGGAGCTCCTGACCGCGGTCGAGATGGCCGCCTCGCCGCAGGAGGCGCTGGCCGGCGCCGACGCCGCCGTCCTCGTCACCGAGTGGGCCGAGTTCGCCGAGCTCGACTGGGCCGAGGCGGCGGGCCGGATGGCGCGGCCGCTGCTGGTCGACGGCCGCAACTTCCTCGACCCGGCGGCGCTGGCCGCCGCCGGCTTCGAGTACGAGGGCATCGGCCGCCAGGCCTCCCATGACAAAGCGGTAACGCCCTCCTAGGGGCGCGAGGCTAGGCTCCACCGCCCATGCAGGCGATCGTCCTCGTCGGCGGCGAAGGGACGCGGCTGCGGCCGCTGACCACGCACGTGCCGAAGCCGGCGCTGACCCTGGTCGACCGGCCGTTCCTCGCCTACGTGGTCGAGTGGCTGGCCGCGCATGGAGTCGATGAGATCGTCCTCGCCTGCGGCTTCCTGCCGGACGTGCTGCGCGCCGAGCTGGGGGAGGAGGAGCACCGGGGGGTGCGCCTCACCTACGTGGTCGAGCCGGAGCCGCGCGGCACCGCCGGCGCGATCCGCTTCGCCGCCGACGCCCTCGGCGACCGCCTCGACGACCGCTTCCTGGCGATCAACGGCGACCTGCTCACCGACCTCGACCTGAGCGCGCTGCTCCGCAGCCACGAGCAGCGGGGGGCGGCGGCCAGCATCGGCCTCTACGCGGTCGAGGACTCCTCCCCCTACGGGCTGGTCCGGACCGACGCCGGCGGCGCCGTGCTCGAGTTCAGCGAGAAGACCGGCGCGGCGGTGCCGGGGCAGATCAACGCCGGCGCCTACGTGCTCGAGCGCCCGCTGCTGGAGCGGATCCCGCCCGGCCGCGCCGTCTCGATCGAGCGCGAGGTGTTCCCCCAGCTGGTCGGAGAGGGGCTCTACGCGTTGCCGCTGGAGGGCTACTGGATGGACTTCGGGACGCCCGAGCGCTACCTGCAGGCGACCTGGGACATCCTCGACGGGCGGGTCGCGACCGCGGTCGAGCCGACCGCTGCCGGGGTCTTCATCGATCCCGAGGCCGCGGTCGCCGCCGGCGCCGAGCTGGCGGGCCGGGTGGTGATCGGCGCCGGCTGCCTGGTCGAGCCGGGGGCGACCGTGACCGATTCCGTCCTGCTCGCCGGCAGCTCGGTCGGGACCGGCGCCCGGGTCGGCAATTCGATCCTCGCCCCGGGCGCCGTTGCCGAGCCCGGGGCGGTGCTGGACGGCGCCGTCGTCGGCCGAGATGAGAGAGTGGCGGCGAAGCGATGATCGACGACGTCCTCGGCATTCCCGACCAGCTCCGCGACGCCCTCTGGCGGGTCGAATCGGCGCGGCTCGAGGCGGCGCCGGCCGGCGGCCTGCTGGTCTGCGGGATGGGCGGCTCGGCGATCGGCGGCGAGCTCGCCGCGGCGGCGCTCGGCTCGCGCCTGATGAAGCCGCTCGTGGTGGTCCGCGGCTACCAGCTGCCGAGCTGGGTCGACCCCCACTGGACCGTGCTCTGCTGCAGCTACTCCGGTGAGACCGAGGAGACGCTCGCCTGCTTCCGCGCCGCCGGCGAGCTCGGCGCCCGGCGCCTCGTCGCCAGCACCGGCGGCACCCTGGTCGAGGAGGCGCGGGGGGAAGACGTCCCGGTGATCGGGTTGCCGGGGATCTTCCAACCGCGCGCGGCCGTCGCCTACTTCTTCACCGCGACCGCCGAGGTGGCGGCGCTGGCCGCGGTCGCGCCGCGGATCGCGAGCGAGATCGAGGCCGCCGCGGATTTCGTCGCCGGCGAACTCGAGCAGCTGAAGCACCAGGCGGCGGAGCTGGCGGCGCAGCTCGAGGGCGCGGTCCCGGTCGTCTACGGAGCCGACCTGACGGCGCCCGTCGCGCGCCGCTGGAAGACGCAGATCAACGAGAACGCGAAGCTGCCCGCCTACTTCGAAGCGCTGCCCGAGTCCGACCACAACGACATCTGCGGCTGGGAGGCCTCGGCCCGCGACCACGCCCTCGCCGCGGTCTTCCTCGAGGACCGCGACGCCCATCCCCGGATCGGTCGCCGCTTCGAGCTGACCGCCGACGCGGTCGCCGCCGCCGGCGCGCCGGCGCTGCGGGTGGAGACGGCGGGGGAGACCCGCACCGCCCGCCTGCTCTGGGCGACGACCCTTGGCGACCTCGTCTCGGTCGAGCTCGCCGGCCGCCGCGGCGTCGACCCCGACCAGGTCGGGGCGATCGATCGCCTGAAGCAGGCGATGGGCCCGGCCGAGTAGGCCGGTCCGATAGCTTCCCCGCCGATGCGCGCCATGGTCCTCGCCGCCGGCCTCGGAACTCGACTGCGGCCGATCACCTACACGATGCCGAAGCCGATGGTCCCGGTCGCCAACCGGCCGGTGATGGAGCACATCCTGCTGCTCCTGGCGCGGCACGGCTTCAGCGAGACGATCGCCAACCTGCACTGGTTCCCGGAGCTGATCGAAGAGCGCTTCGGCGACGGCTCCGACTACGGGCTGGCACTCAGCTACTCGCTCGAGGAGCAGCTTCTCGGCACCTCAGGCGGCGTCCGCAACGTCCGCGACTTCCTCGGCGACTCGTTCCTGATCATCTCCGGCGACGCGCTCACCGACGTCGACCTGACCGCGATGCGGGCCGCGCACGAGGGGCACGACGGGATCGCGACCCTGGCGACCAAGCGGGTCGACGACACCAGCCAGTTCGGGGTGGCGATCACCGGCGCCGACGGGCGCATCCAGGGCTTCCAGGAGAAGCCGGACCCGAGCGAAGCGCTCTCCGACCTCGCCAACTGCGGCATCTACATGTTCCGCAAGGAGATCTTCGACTTCTTCCCCGAGGCGGGGACGAGCAAGGCGGCCGGGCCGGATGACCCGGACGGCTTCGCCGACTGGGCGATGGACGTCTTCCCGCGGCTGCTGGAGTCCGACGTGCCCTTCTACTCGCACGAGATCGACGCCTACTGGAACGACATCGGCAACCTCGAGGAGCTGCGGACGAGCACGATCGACGCGCTCAGGGGCGACGTCGAGGTGGAGCTGGACGGAAAGCTGGTCGACGGCTACCGCAGTGGCGAGGCGCCCACGGAGGGCAAGCTCGAAGGCCCGGTCCTGCTCGGCGCCGGCTGCACGATCGCCGACGACGTCCGCATCGACGGCCCCTCGGTGATCGGCGACGGCGTCACGATCGGCGCCGGCAGCTGCCTGCGCGAAGTGATCGCTTTGCCCGGGGCGGAGATCCCGGCTGGCGCCGTTCTGATCGGCGCCATCGCCGCCTGGACCGGCTGAACCGCGGGACCGGCGCATTTCGGCGTCCTCGGTCGCTCGGCTGCGGGTCACGCACTGTTAGTGCGCTCCCCTTGCCTCGCTCCCTGCGTCCTTGAACTGCTTGGTCCCGCGGTCCAGCCCGTGCGGGACTCGTCACAAATAGACGCTGAAGAAATCACTTTGTGCGCGCCATGGGTGCGGCGGCGGTGGGCAGGATCGGGGCATGTCCGTGTTGGAGGCCGCACTTGCCGCCGTCGCGCCGCCGCTCTGCGCGAGCTGCGGGCATGCCTGCCGGCCGCAGGCGGTCCTCTGTGCCCGCTGCGGAAGGCGGCTGGCGGCGGCGGGGCCGCTGCTCAGCGCCGGGCCGCAGGGCCTCGACCGGGTCTGGTCCTCGGCCTCCCACGAGGGGGTCCCGCGGTCGCTGGTCGCGGCGCTGAAGTTCCGGCGCCTGCTGCCGGTCGCCGAGCTGATGGCGGACCGCATCCACTGGCTGGCGCCTGCTCACATGCTGAGCGGCGTCGTCGTCCCGGTGCCGCCGGCCTCCGTGCGGCTGCGCAGTCGCGGCTTCGACCCGGCCGGCGAGCTCGGCGCGGCGCTCGCGATCCGGTTGCAGGCGCCGCTCGAGCAGCGGCTGGTCCGCCGCGGTGGCCGCCGTCAGGTGGGCCGCCGCCGCTCGCAGCGGCTCGGCGACCCACCGCGGATCGCCGCCAGCGGCCCGGCCCCCGCCAGCGTCCTGCTGGTCGACGACGTGCTCACCACCGGCGCCACGCTGAGCGCCTGCGCGATGGCCCTGCGCGAGGCAGGGACCATCCGCGTCGTGGCGGTTACGTTTACTCGGCGCCTGTGAAGCCCGCCCCCCAGCTAAGCCTCGGCGGGGCGGCCCCGCAACCGGCCGACCAGTTTCCGCGTCTGCCGGCGCTTGCGGCGCAGGTCGCGATGTTTCTTCACCTGCCGGCGCAGGTCCTCGGCCAGCTCGTGGACCGAGTGGGTCATCTGTGGCGAGCACTCGTGCGCCCGCAGCGTCACGCCCTTCAGGTGGAAGGTCGCCTCGGCGATCTGGTTGTCGGCGATCGAGGGGTTGCGCTCCTCGGAGAGCACCACTTCGAGCGTCGCCAGATCCGAAACCTGCCTGCCAAGGCGTTGGAAGCGCTTCCGCACCATCTCACGCAGCTCCTCCGTCATCTCGACGTTCCGGGCCCGAATCTCCATCCGCATGAGTGCCTCCTTGTCGGTTCGAAGGCCGATCGTACGCCCGCCGCCGGCCTTGGGCAAGCCCCTCCCGAGACATGGCCGCTACCCTTGAGTCGATGCCTGCAATGGACCTAGTCACGAAGGCCTTGCGCGCGGGGGAGGGGCGGAAGTTCAAGGCCTACCAGAAGCGCGCGGAGGCGATCAATCGGTACGAGCCCGAGATGGAGGCGCTCTCGGACTCCGAGCTGCGCGAGGAGGCCGACAGCCTGCGCGAGCGCGCCCGCTCCGGCACCTCGCTCGAAGACCTGCTGCCGGAGGCCTTCGCGCTGACCCGCGAGGCGGCCCGGCGCACGATCGGCCAGCGTCACTACGACGTCCAGCTGATCGGCGGCATGGTCCTCCACGACGGCGCGATCGCCGAGATGAGGACCGGCGAGGGGAAGACGCTGACCGCCACGCTGGCGGTCTTCCTCAACACGCTGGCCGGCGACAGCGTCCACGTCGTCACCGTCAACGACTACCTCGCCCGCCGCGACGCCGAATGGATGGCGCCGATCTACGAGGCGCTCGGGGTCAGCGTCGCCTCGGTCCAGGACGCCGACGACCACGAGACCCGGCAGCGCAAATACAGCTGCGACGTCACCTACGGGACCAACTCGGAGTTCGGCTTCGACTACCTGCGCGACAACATGAGCCAGGCGCTCGAGCACTGCGTCCAGCGTGGCCACCACTTCGCGATCGTGGACGAGGTCGACAACATCCTGATCGACGAGGCGCGGACGCCGCTGATCATCTCCGGCCAGCCCGAACAGGCGGCGCAGACCTATTACACCTTCGCCCGCCTGGCCAAACAGATGGTCGGGGTGCCGGCGAAAGAGAAACTCAAATCGCTCGGCGAGTCGAAGGACACCTCCGACGCCGACTACGACTACGAGTACGACGAGAAGCACAAGACCGTCGCCCCGACCGAGCGCGGCGTGAAAAAGGCCGAGGACTTCGTCGGCGTCGACAACCTCTACCTCGGCGAGCACGGCAACCTCGTCAACCACCTCGTCCAGGCGCTGAAGGCCGAGTCGCTCTACCGCAAAGACGACGACTACGCGGTGATCGACGGCGAGGTGATGATCATCGACGAGTTCACCGGCCGCATCCTTGAGGGTCGGCGCTGGTCCGAGGGCCTGCACCAGGCGGTCGAGGCGAAGGAGGGCGTCTCGATCCGCGAGGAGAACCAGACCCTGGCGACGATCACCCTGCAGAACTACTTCCGCCTCTACGACAAGCTCTCCGGGATGACCGGAACGGCGCTGACCGAGGCGACCGAGTTCATGAAGATCTACGAGATCCCGGTGGTCGAGATCCCGACCAACCAGCCGATGGTCCGCGAAGACCACAACGACCAGATCTTCAAAACCAAAGACGGCAAGTGGAAGGCCGTGCTCGAGGAAATCATCGAGCGCCACCACGCCGGCCAGCCGATCCTGGTCGGCACCGTCTCGGTCGAGACCTCGGAGATGATCTCCGAGGCGCTCAAGCGCGAGGGCATCCAGCACGTCGTCCTCAACGCCAAACCCGAGCACGCCGAACGCGAGGGCGAGCTGATCGCCCAGGCCGGCCGCAAGGGCGCGGTGATGATCGCCACCAACATGGCCGGCCGCGGCGTCGACATCAAGCTCGGCGGCGACCCCGAACACCTGGCGATCTCCGAGCTGAAGAAGAAGGGCATCACCCACGAATCCGAGGACTACGAGGAGGCGCTGCAGGCGAAGACCGAGGAGCTGCGACCGCAGACCCAGGCGGAGGCCAAAGAGGTCCGCGAGCTCGGCGGCCTCTTCATCTGCGGCACCGAGCGGCACGAGTCGCGCCGCATCGACAACCAGCTGCGCGGCCGCTCCGGCCGCCAGGGCGACCCCGGCGCCTCGCGCTTCTTCCTCTCCGCCGAAGACGACGTGATCCGCCTCTTCGCCGGCGATCGCATCTACAAAATCCTCGACAAACTCGGGCCGGTCGACGAGGACGGGACCGAAGTCCCGCTCGAGGCGAAAATGCTGACGAAAACCGTCGAGAACGCCCAGAAGAAGGTCGAGGAACAGAACTTCCTGATCCGCAAACGGGTGCTCGAGTACGACGACGTGATGAACGAGCAGCGGCGGGTGGTCTACAAATACCGCCGCGAGATCCTCGAAGGGCGCGACATCTCCGAGAACGCCCGCGACGAAATCGAGGGCGTAGTCGACCGGCTGGTCGACGAGTACACGGTCAGCGACGTGCTCGACGACTGGGACCTCGGCGAGCTGGAGACGCAGCTGCGGCAGATCTGGCCGGTCTCGGTCGACGTCGCCAGCCTGGCGCCCGAGAGCATCGAGCGCGAGGCGCTCAAAGACGAGCTCGACGACGACGCGATGAACGCCTACGACGAGCGCGAAGAGCAGCTCGGCGAGGAGCTGATGCGCTACCTCGAGCGCTCGATCCTGCTGCAGGTGATCGACAACCGCTGGCGCGAACACCTCTTCGACATGGATTACCTGCGCGAAGGCATCCACCTCCGCGGCTTCGCCCAGATCGACCCCCTCGTCGCCTACAAAAACGAGGGCTACTCGATGTTCGAAGAGCTGATGCACTCGATCTGGGAGGAGTTCTCGAAACTCGTCTTCCGCGCCGAGGTCGAAATCGAAGGACCGCCGCCGGCGGTTGCCGCAGCCGCCGCCGAGCCGGGCGACCTCGACTACTCGGGCGGCACCCTCGAGGCCCAGCCCTCGGCGCTGCAGCAGGTCGCCGCCGCCGGTGGCGGCGTGACCGGCACGGTCGGCATCGCCGAAGCCGGCGCCGCCGGCCCGGGCAAGGGTGGCGGCAACGGAGCCGGAACCGCCGAGGTGGTCGAGACCGTCGTCAAAGACGAGCACGACAAAGTCGGCCGCAACGACCCCTGCTGGTGCGGTAGCGGTAAGAAGTACAAGCGCTGTCATGGGGCATGACAGCGCTTGACTCGGGCGCGGACGCTGCAAACCGGCGCATTTCGCGGTCCTCGGTCGACTCGGATCGGGTCATGCACTTTTAGTGCACTCCCCTCACCTCGCTCCCTGCGTCCCACGAACTGCTTGGTTTTCGCGCCCGTGCGGGATTCGGATTAGGGATTGGCCGCCGTCGTAAAACCGGATCCCGTGAGGGAGTTCATCCGGGCCTTCAACGAGCGCGACCTGGACGGGTTCGTCGAGGTGCTCGATCCGGAGGTCGAGCTGCACGCGATGAAGGGGCTGCGCAAGGGGCGCGAGGCGGCGCGGCTGTGGGCGACGCGGCCGCCGGGGGGAGTGCAGCAGGAGATCGAGCTCGAGCAGCTCTACGAGGACGACACCGAGGGCGGTGGGGGGCGGGCGGTGGCGCTGATCGTGCGCCGCTGGCACTGGGAGGAGAGCGGCGAGCTGGCGAGCGAGGAAGCGATGGCCTGGGCCTTCACGCTGCGCGACGGCCGCGTCCTCTCCTGGCGGCCGTACGACGATCGCGGCGCGGCGATGGCGGAGTCGGGGTTCTCCCCCGGGTAGTCTTGCCCGATGGCCGACGCGTCCGCCGAATCCGTGGCTCCGCGCCTCGCCGCTGTCCGCGAGCAGCTGTCCCTGCTCTCGGACTACCTTTGACCCGGCTGGGCTAGAGGCCGAGGCGGCGCGCCTCGAGCAGGAGATGGGCAGGCCGGGCTTCTGGGACGACCAGGAGGTGGCGGCCAAGACCTCGTCCGAACACGCGCGGGCGCAGCGGCGGTTGGAGATGTTCCGCGGGCTGGAGTCCGACGTCGCCGACCTCGCCGACCTCGCGGAGCTGGCCGAGGAGGACCCGGAGATCGCCGCCGAACTCGACTCGCAGCTGGGCTCGGTCGAGTCGCGGCTGGCCGAGCTCGAAGAGGCGCGCCTGTTCAGCGGCAAATACGACGCCGGCGACGCGGTCGTCACCGTCCACGCCGGCGCCGGCGGCACCGACTCCCAGGACTGGGCCGAGATCCTCCTGCGGATGTACCTGCGCTGGGCCGAACGGCGCGGCTTCGAGGTCGAGATGGCCGAGGCCTCGCCGGGGGAGGAGGCGGGCCTCAAGTCGGCGACCTTCATCGCCCGCGGCGAGAACGCCTACGGCCTCTTCGCCGCCGAGCGCGGCGTCCACCGGCTGGTCCGGATCAGCCCCTTCGATTCCTCCTCGCGGCGCCACACCAGCTTTGCCCAGGTCGACGTCGGGCCGTTGGTCGAGGGCAACGTCGCCGTCGAGATCGACGAGTCGGACCTGCGCATCGACACCTACCGCGCCTCCGGCGCCGGCGGCCAGCACGTCAACAAGACCGACTCGGCGGTGCGGATCACCCACCTCCCGACCGGGATCGTCGTCCAGTGCCAGAACGAGCGCTCGCAGACCCAGAACAAAGCGGTGGCGATGCAGCTGCTGCGCTCGAAACTGATCGAGCTGGAGGAGCGCAAACGGGCCGAGGAGCTGGAGAAGGCGCGCGGCGAGGTCAAAGACGTCGCCTGGGGCTCGCAGATCCGCTCCTACGTCCTGCACCCCTACACGATGGTCAAGGACCACCGCACCGAGCACGAGGTCGGTGACGTGCAGCGGGTCCTCGACGGCGACCTCGACGGCTTCGTCCGCGACTACCTCGAGAAAACCGCCGCCGCCTCGGCCAACTAGATGACGGGCTCGCCGGGCACGCCGCGGCAGCTGGTGATCGCCGAGCGGCCGGCGGCCGGCGAGCCGGAGGGCCTGCTCGTCCTCCACCACGGCCGCGGCACCGGCGAGACCGACCTGCTCGGGCTCGGCGATGCCCTCGACCCGGAGCGGCGCCTGCGGGTGGTAGCGCCGCGCGGGCCGCTGCAGATCGACGGCTGGCCCGGCTACCACTGGTACCTCGTGCCGCGGGTCGGCTACCCGGACCCCGACACCTTCTTCGCCGCCCGCGCCGCGCTCGCCGCCCTCCACGACCGGCTCTGGGAGGAGACCGGGGTCGGGCCGGAGCGGACTGTCCTGGCCGGCTTCTCGATGGGGGCGGTGATGAGCCACGCGCTCGGCTGGAGCGGCGAGCGGCCGGCGGTCGCCGGCGTCCTCGCCTGCAGCGGCTTCGTCCCCTCGGTGCCGGGCTGGGAGCCGGCGCTCGCCGACCGCGGTGCCAGCCGCGCCTTCGTCTCCCACGGCGACCGTGACCCGGTGATCGGCGTCGAGCTCGGCCGCGCCGCCCGCGACCTGCTCGAGCGCGGCGGCATCGAGGTCAGCTACGTCGAGACGAGTGCCGGGCACCAGATCGACGCGACCGTGGTGGCGGCGGCGACGGCCTGGCTGGGGGAGACGCTGAAGCTCTAGGCGTGCGGCGCGCGCGCCTCTTTGGCCCGCCCCGCGGCGCCCGGATCCGACCACTGGAGGCCGCCGCCGGCCTCCTTGCGGGCGGTCAGGTGGCGTTCGAATTCCTCGCCGCAGTACCGCGGCGTGTTGACCGCCTGGATCGCGACCGTGAATTCGCGCGCCGCCAGCGCCCGGGTCATCTGCGCGTCGGTCAGGGTCTCGGTCGCGTGCACGGTGCCGCTGTCGCCGAAGTGGACGGTGTCGGTGCCGAGGTCGAGCGCGCCCTTGCCGCCGTGCAGCTCGAGCGCGATCGCCACCGCGCTCGGCTCGAAGGTCCGGTAGCGGACGGTCAGCCGCACCTGGTCGCGGGCGGGGACCGTGGTCACCGTCGCCTCGGCGCCCTCGAGCCGGCATTCCTCGGCTTCTTCGGCTTCGACCTCGGCTTCTTCCTTCGCTTCGACTCGTTCTTCGCAGGCTTCTTCGGTGGCCTGGTCGTCGGATTCGCAGTCCTCCGCCACGCTCTGCCCGTCGTCTTCCGCCGCTTCGGCTTCGGCTTCGCCTTCTTCTTCGGCTTCGTCGAAGTCGACGGCGCCCGCGGCGCTGGCGGCGAGCGGTGCGCCAGTCGCGGGCGGCGGCCTCAGCGCCGCCGCCGAACCGGCGCCGAGCAGCGCCGCCAGCGCCAGCAGGACGAGGAGAACCAGGCCAAGACGGCGGTAGCGATCCACGCCCCTCTATCGGGCGCCCGCAGCGCGACCTTTAGTCCGCGTAAAGCAAACGGAATACTCGAACGTCCTAAATCGGAACGTAGTATTCTCTCATTCGGGTCATTCGCGTACTCGCGCGCGCGGCCTTTGGCGGGAAGACGAGAGGAGGGATGGCTCCTTGAGCGGCAAAGCTGAGAGCTGGACGCCGGACTATCGGAAGCTGAAACCCGGGCCCGGTCGGCCGCCGGACGAGGTCGCCTGCGACCAGCGCCGGCGGCTGCGCCAGGCGATGATCGAGCTGGTCTCCGAGCGTGGCTACGAGGCGGTCACCGTCCGCGATCTGACCGCTCGCGCGGGCGTCTCGCAGGCGACCCTCTACCGGCTCTTCGCCAGCAAGGAGGAGTGCTTCCTCGAGACCTACGAGAGGATCATCCGCCTCGCCGTGCAGTCGGCGCTGGCCGCGCACCGGCGCGCGACGAGCTGGGAGGAGCGGATCAGCTCGGGGATCGGCGCCCTCGTCGACACGCTTGCCGCCAACCCCCGCGCCGCCCACCTGGCGCTCGTCGACTGCTACTCGGCCTGGCCGCTGTCGCTCGGCCGGATGACCCGCACCAACGGCCTCTTCGACGCCCTGCTCGCCGACAGCATCGCCCGCGCCCCCGACGGCGGCGTCACCCTGCCGCCGCGGCTGGCGAAAGCGACGGTCGCCGGGATCGCCTGGGTCGTCCGCGAGCATCTGCTGAGCGGGCGCGAGGGCGAGCTCGGCGACCTCGCGGACGAGCTCGTCGCCTGGGCGCTCTCGCTGCTCAGCGAAGAGGCCGGCGAACTCGGCCGCATCTACGAGCCCGAGCCGCTGGCGCCCGGCGCGCGCCTGGTCGGCGACTGGAGCGCGCCGCCCGACGAGCGCACGCTGCTGCTGACGGCGACCGCGCGGCTGGTCGCCGAAGAGGGCTTCGAGAGCCTCACCGTGGCCCGCATCCGGGCCGTCGCCGGCGTCTCCAGGCGCAGCTTCGACGCCCAGTTCGGGAACGTGACCGAGTGCTTCCTGGCGGCGCTCGAGCACCATTCGGGGCAGGCGCTGAGCAGGGCGGCGGCGGCGGCGACGACGGCCGAAGCCTGGCCGGAGGCGATCTGCCGCGTCCTCACCGCCCTTTGCGACCTGGCCTGCGACGAGCGGCTGACGACGATCATGTTCGTCGAGATCTTCTCGCCGGGGCCGGAGGGCGTCCGCTGCCGGTCGCGCCTGCTGGCCGAAACCGCGGCGCACTTCCGCGCCTCGGCGCCGGCCGGCCAGCGTCCCAGCCCGGTCGCCGCCGAAGCCTCCCTGGGCGCGATCTGGAGCCTCGCCTACGAGGAGATCGCCGCCGGGCGGGGTGAGCGCCTCTCGGAGATCGCCGGCACGCTCGCCTTCATCGCGCTGGCCCCGGCGCTGGGGCCGCGGGCGGCGGCTGCGGCGATCCGCGAGCAGCGCCGCCTCGGCGAAGCGCCGGCCGCCGATCTCGCGGCCGCCCGGCGGACCGCGCAGCCGGTGAGATAAGAAGCAAATCGTCTGAGTTCTTGTAATCCTCCGGACGGAAGCTGATCCTTGCGCCAGGGAGGCAAGGGCTCAGTGGTAAGTCAACTTCAGAAGCCGGAACTCGAGCAACCGCGCATCGGCAGCCGCGGGCTCTCGATCTTCGCGCAAGGGATGAACGCGGAGATCCTGCGCGCCCACGCGGCGCGCCCGCTCCGCTCTTGCGAGCTCGAAGACGCGATCAGGTGGGCCTCGCCCTCCACCCTCCGGGTCGCTGTCGGGAGGCTGTGCGAGGTCGGTGCCCTGGTCAGGATCGACCAGCCTCCCGGCTCGCAGGGGATCACCGAGCTGACCGCGGCGGGGGCCGAGCTGCTGCTGGTCGGGAAGGCCCTCGAGCGGTGGCTCGTCGACTCGCCGGAAGGCGCGCTGACCCTCGACGAACAGGCCGCCTCCGGCATCATCCGGGTGCTCGCCGCGGGCTGGGACGCGACGATGTTCAGGACACTCGCCGAGCGTCCGCGCGGGCTGCGGGGGCTCGACGAGGCGATCCCCCAGATCAGCTACCAGGGCCTCAAACGCCGGCTCGCGAAGCTGCGGGCGACGCGCCTGGTCGCTCCGATGGGAGTCGGCAAGGGGACCACCTACGCGGTCACCGACTGGCTGCGCCGGGCGGCGACCCCGATCGTCGTCGCCGGCAGGTGGGAGCTGCGGCACGAACCCGGCGAGGTCGCCCCGCTGCCGACCGAGATCGAGACGGCCTTCCTGCTCTCGGTGCCGCTGGTCGAGCTGCCGGCCGCGGCCTCCGGTTGGTGCACCCTCGCGGCCCTGCTCCCGGCGGACGCTTCCGCGACGGGAGAGCCGCAGGTCGCCGGCGTCGCGGTGCAGCTCGACCGGGGGAAGGTCGTCGCCTGCGTCCCGCACGACGGCGCCCACGCCCCGAGCTGGGCGCTCGGCTCGGCCGAGCAGTGGTTCGACGCGGTGGTCGACGGCGACGACCGGGCGCTCCGCTTCGGCGGCGACCGGCCGCGCCTCTCGCAGCGGCTGGTGCGGGAGATCCACGCGCGGCTCTTCGACTCGGCGCGCTTGGCGGGCCCGGACGCCGAGGCTTGAGGGGCATGGCCACCGACCTTCGACAACCTGCCGCGGCCGCCCCCCTCCGGCGCCAGCCCGCGGCTGCAGATGGCGTTCGTCTCCTGTCCCTGGCAGACGTCGCCGCGAGCGCCACGTTTCCCTGCTGGCGTGGCGCTCCATCGCCTCCGGCGCAACCCCGGCCGAAGGCGTAGGAAAGGCGGGACCGGCGTCGGCCGCAAGGGCGGCGTCGGTCCGCCGTCCTCAATCGGCAGCGGCGGCCTCCAGCTCCAGCAGCGAGGCCTTCATCTCCAGCCCGCCGGCGTAGCCGCCGAGGGCGCCGCCGACCCGCAGCACCCGGTGGCAGGGGACGACCAGCGGGATCGGGTTGCTGCCGCAGGCCGAGCCGGCGGCGCGGACCGCACGCGGGTTGCCGGCGCCGGTCGCCATCTCGGTGTAGGTGCGGGTCTCGCCGAAGGGGATCGTCGCGATGCCCTGCAGGACCCGCTGGCGGAAGCCGTGGCTGAGGCTCCAGTCGACCGGCAGCTCGAACTGGCGCAGCTTGCCGTCGAAGTAGAGGTCGAGCTCGCGGCGCGCCTCGTCGAGGCGGGCCGGCGCCTCCAGCACCCGCGGCGAGAGCTTCGCCGCCAGCTCGCCGAGCAGCGCCTCGCGATCCTCGTTCGGCAGCCCGATCCGGACCAGCCCCCGCGGCGTCCCCGCCAGCAGCAGCGGCCCGAAGGGCGAGTCGGCGCCGGCGTAGGCGACGTCGATCAGCCCCTCGGCGGCGGCCCGCTCGCGGAAGCGTTCGATCGCCCCTCCGGTGGCCTTGCTCGCCTTGGTCCTGGTGGTGCTCATGCCAGCTCCTTTCTCAACTTCTTCAACCCCTCGTGCAGGCTCCGCCGCGCCGCCTCCGGCGAGCAGCCGAGCGCGTCGGCGATCTCGGCGTGCGGCAGGTCGCTGCCGTAGCGCAGCGTCACCGCCGCCCGCTGCTTCGGCGGCAGCGCCGCCACCGCTTCCCAGATCCCCTCGTCGGGCAGCCCGTCCTCGAACGGCCTCGCCGTGTTGCCCGCCGCGACCTCCTCGACCTCGGCCACCGGCAGCGGCCGCCGGCCGCGGGCGCGGTGGTGGTCGATCGCCTTGCGGTGGGCGATCGTCAGCAGCCAGCCGCGCAGGTTGCGGTCGTCCCTCAGCCCCGGGTAGGCCCGCAGCGCGGCCAGGAAGGTCTCCTGGAAGCAGTCCTCGGCGTCGGTCCGGCCGACCGCCCCGCGCAGCACCCCCAGCACGTCCTGGGCGTAGCGGTCGAGCAGGGTTTGGAAGGGTGGCAGCGCTTGCACTCTGTGGATTAAACGCGCCGGGCCCCGCCGGCGTGAGATCGCCGGAGCGATGCCCCAACTAAGCTGGCGCGATGACCGAGACCCCCGGGGAGACGCTGGAGCAGACGGTCGCGCGGGCACTGGCCGAGGACCTCGGCGACGGCGACGTCACCTCGGAGTCGACCGTGCCGGCGGCGGCGCGGGCGAAGGCGCGGATCGTGCTGAAAGAGCCGGGCGTCGTCTTCGGGCTGGCGGCGGTGGCCGAGGCGATGCGGCAGTGCGGGGTGGAGGAGGTCGAGCCGCTGGTCGCGGAGGGCAGGTGGAACGAGGAGGTGCCGCTCGAGGTGCTCGACGCCGCCGGCTCGGCCCGCCCGCTGCTCGCCGCCGAGCGCACCGCGCTCAACTTCCTCGGCCACCTCTCCGGGATCGCGACGCTTACCGCGCGCTACGTCGAGGCGGTCGCCGGCACCGGCGCGACGATCCTCGACACCCGCAAGACGCTGCCGGGCCTGCGGGCGCTGGAGAAGGCGGCGGTCGCCGCCGGCGGCGGCGTCAACTACCGGCTCGGACTCTACGACGCGATCCTGATCAAGGAGAACCACATCGCCCTCGCCGGCAGCCTCGCTCGGGCGGTGCACGGCGCGGTCACGACTCACCCCGAGCTGGTGGTCGAGGTCGAGGTCCGCGACCTCGACGAAGCCGCCTACGCGCTCGGCACCGGCGCCGACCGGCTGCTGCTCGACAACATGGAGCCGGAGACGATCGCCGCCGCGGTGGCGCTGCGCGACGAGCACGCCGGCGGCGCCGAAGGCGCCTCGCTCGAGGCCTCCGGCGGCATCACCCTGGAGAACGTCCGCGCCTTCGCCGAGGCCGGCGTCGACTTCATCTCGATCGGCGCCCTCACCCACTCGGCCCCGAATCTCGACTTCTCGCTGCTGCTGGAATAAATCGCCGCCTCCTCTGCTCCCGCGCGGGCGCGCCAATCACACCCGGGGTGCTCGCGCCCGCGCTTCCGCGTCCGGGGGCGGCTCAGACGGCAGTACCGGCCGGATCCACCGCGCCAGCGAGCAGCTCCACGGATCGCACGCGAGCAGCGGCGGTGCTCGCGTAGTGGACCGTCATCAGCTCGTCGGCGCCGGTCTTCTCGCGGAAGTCCTCGAGGTAGGCGGCCGCCTGCTCGGCGGTCCCGCTGGCGGTGTAGGTGAGCATCTCGTCGACCACCGCCGCCTGCGGCGAGCTGAGGATCGTGTCGACGTCCTCGCTCGTCAGCTTGCGGTTGCCGCGGCTGAAGAGGTTGCGGGCGCGCGACCGCCGGGTCGCCTCGAGCTGCTCGGCGGCCTCCTCCTCGCTCGCGGCGGCGATCACGCCGACGCCGGCGATCAGGTAGGGCTCCTGGCTCTGCCGCGACGGCTTGAAGCCCTCCCGGTAGACGGTGATCGCCTCGAACAGCGCCGCCGGCGCGAAGTGGGAGGCGAAGGCGTAAGGGAGGCCGAGCTCGGCCGCCAGCTGGGCGCCGAACAGCGAGGAGCCCAGGATGTAGAGCGGTACTTCGGTGCCCTCGCCGGGGATCGCGCGGACGCCGGGCAGCGGACTCTGCTCGCTGAGCAGCCCCTGCAGCTCGACCACGTCCTCGGGGAAGCGCTCGCTCGCCAGCGGGTCGCGGCGCAGCGCCCGCCAGGTGATCTGGTCGGTGCCCGGGGCGCGGCCGAGGCCGAGGTCGATGCGCCCCGGGTGCAGCTCGGCGAGGGTCCCGAACTGCTCGGCGATCACCAGCGGTGAGTGGTTCGGCAGCATCACGCCGCCGGAGCCGAGCCGGATCGTCTCAGTGTGGGCGGCGACGTGGGCGATCAGGACGGCGGTCGCCGAGGAGGCGATCGAGCCGATGTTGTGGTGCTCGGCGTACCAGACGCGCCGGTAGCCGGCGCGCTCCGCCGCCCGGGCCAGCTCGACGGTGCCCTCGAAGCTCTGGGCGATCGTCTCCTCGCGGCCGACGGCGGCGAGGTCGAGGATCGAGAGCGGCAAGGAGCGCATCGCCCTATCTCAGCAAACCGTCGTCGCCGGCTCGGGGGGCCGCGCCCGGCACGGCGCTACTTGAGCAGTTTCGAGAGCCGCCGGTCCTTGAGGACCTTGCCCCCGGTCTGCTCCTGCGGGCAGTAGTTCATCTGGTGTTCGGAGAAGAAGACCGCCTCGATCGTCGTCCCGCAGCGCGGGCATGGCTCGCCCTCGCGCTTGTGGACCTGGAGCGGCATCGGCACCTTGTCGGGGACCTCGGGGCCGATCGTCTCCTCGTAGTGGTCGATCGCGTCGCCGAGCACGTGCAGCGCCGCGTGCAGCCGCCCGACCTCCTCCTCGCCCAGTTCGCTGCCTTTCTTGAAGGGCGATAGACGGGCCTCCCAGAGGATCTCGTCGACCCAGGAGCGGCCGATCCCGGCGATGTCTTTCTGGTGGCGGAGCAGCGGGTGCAGGTGGCGCGGCTTGTCGATCGCCGCGGCGAACTCCTCGAGCGGCGGCGCCGGCCAGGCTTCCGGGCCCGAGCGTCGCGACCATCTCGTCCTCGGCGACCGCGTCGCTCGGCAGCAGCTTCGCCCAGGCCCGCTGCTTGGTGCCGAACTCGCGCAGCCGCAGCTCGCGGCCGTCGCCGAGGCGGACCAGCACCCGCGAGGCGCGGTCTTTCAGCGAGGCGCGTTTGTCGAAGACCCGCAGCCGCCCCGCCGACATCAGGTGGATCAGCAGCGAGAGGTCGCCGAACTCGACGACCGGCATCTTCGAGATTCGCCGCACCCCGGTCACCTGGCGGCCGACCAGCGCCTCGAGCGGCGGCTCGAAGGTCTTCATCACGTTCATCCCCGGCGCCAGCACCGATTCGACCTCGGCGCCGCGGATCGCGGCGTCGGTGCGGCGGGCGACGATCTCGACCTCGGGCAGCTCGGGCATGGGGAGGAGCGTAGACGGCCGCAAACTCCGAATAGCTAGAATCCGTTCCACGTTCATTCGACCGGCCTCGCCCGTCCAGGGCTGTCGGCGAACAGAAGGAAAGGAAGGGCTGCTGATGCAGGAGCTCCCGACGATCCAACCCACCCTCCCCCCGGAGCTGACGCCCGAGCAGGTTCGCGAGCTGAGCGAGGAGGTGCGTGCGCTCGCCGCCCAGCGCAACGCCGTCATCCTCGCCCACAACTACCAGCTGCCGGAGATCCAGGACGTCGCCGACTACCTCGGCGACTCGCTCGGCCTCTCCCGCCAGGCGGCCGCCACCGACGCCGAGGCGATCGCCTTCTGCGGCGTCCACTTCATGGCCGAGACCGCCTCGATCCTCTCGCCCGAGAAGACCGTCCTGATCCCCGACCTCGACGCCGGCTGCAGCCTCGCCGACTCGATCACCGCCGACCAGCTGCGCGCCTGGAAGGCCGAGCACCCCGGCGCGATCGTCGTCATGTACGTCAACACCTCGGCCGAGGTGAAGGCGGAGACCGACTACTGCTGCACCTCCTCGAACGCGGTCTCGGTCGTCGAGCACATCTGGGCCGAGCGCGGGCCGGAGACCGAGATCCTCTTCGGCCCCGACATGTGGCTCGGCGCCTTCGTCGAGCGCGAGACCGGGCTCCGCGAGGACCCCGAGCGCCGCGCCCGCTTCCACGTCTGGGACGGCGAGTGCCACGTCCACGCCGGCATCCGTCCCGACGACATCGCCCGCACCCGCGCCGAGAACCCGAACGCCGAGTTCCTGATCCACCCCGAGTGCGGCTGCTCGACCCAGGCGATGGAGTACGTCGCCGCCGGCGACATCGACCCAGAGGGCGTCCACATGCTCTCCACCTCCGGCATGCAGGCCCACGTCGAAGCCCACCCCGACGGCGAATTCATCGTCGCCACCGAGAACGGCATGCTCTACCCGCTGCAGCAGGCGGCACCGCGGGCGAACCTGATCGAGGCCAACCGGATGGCCTTCTGCAAATACATGAAGATGATCACCCTGCCGAAGCTGCGCGACTCGCTGGCCGAGATGAAGTTCGAGGTCTCGGTCGACCCCGCGATCGCCGAGCGGGCCAAGGTCCCGATCGACCGCATGGTCGCGATCGGCTAGAACCCCCACGTGGCGGGGGACGAGCTGGAGATCGTCGACGGGGCGGCGGCCGGGGCCTGGATCGAACCCGAGCTCGGCGGCTTATTCGGCGCGGTTTCGCTGCAGGTGCCGCGGCGCTACGCGGCCTACGCTCGGATCCTGCATCCGGTCTGGGTCTACGACCGGGACCGGATGCGCGAGCGCCTGGTCCGCTGGGCGGATGTCGGCGCCGCGACTCGCCGCCGCGTGCACCCCGAGGTGCAGTGGCACGCGCTGGTTGGATCTTCCGATTCGAGCAATTTCGACGGTGCGCTCTGGGACGACGCGTCACCGGACCGGGGCGATCTGGGCGCGCCGGCTCTGACGGCGCTGGTCGGCCTGCTCGCCGGCTTCAGCCGCGAATCCGAGCGCTTCTTCTTCGCGGTTTGGACGGGCTACAACTGGGGCAGCTTCGGCTGGACCGTGCACGAGGAAGACGGCCGCAATTGGGCCGAGCCCTGGACGAGGCCGAATCGCTCCACCCACGACCTCTCGTGGCGCTTCCCGGAGGACCAGGTGGCCGGGGCTGCGCTCGAGCTGCCCGGCCGCGAGTACGTGGTGCTCGCCGGCCCGCTCGACGCGGCGCGGTCGGTCGCCGGTACCGACGACGACGATGAGTGCGACGAGGACGCGGGCAAGGGTCCGATCTCGCCGAACTCGCCCCAGATGATCTGGCCGGCCGACCGGGCCTGGTTCGTGGCCAGCGAGATCGACTTCGACTCGACGCTCGTGGGCGGCGGCGAGGACCTGATCGCCGCGATCCTCGCCTCGCCGGACCTCGAGGCCTGGCGCGTCGGTCCGGACAGCTCCCTCGCTTCCGACGCCGACCGGATCAACCCGGTTCCCGATTCCTAGCCGACGCCGTTCGTCGCTTGTATGCGTATGGCGTCCAAATGACGAACGCCCTCGGCCCGGCGCGGACTTCGTTGAACAGTTGGCACAGAGTTGCCACTACCGCGTCTTGTTCGGCGGCGGTTTCGCAGTCACGGTTGGGGCATGGCCCGCAAGCGCGGCATCAAAGGCAAGTCGGTTCGGGTTTGGGTTCCGGAATGGGAGCCCTTGCTCAGCGTCGCCAGCCGGCACGTCGACGAATTCATATGGATGTTCGCCGTCGAGCTCGCCGACGGCACCCGGCTGCAGGTCTACAAGAACTACTGGACCAGGGGATACCTGCACCTCGACGCGGCCTGTCGAGCTTTTGTCTACGTCGACCCCGATAGATACGAGGAGATCGACCTGAGTTGGGCGCTGTTTCGAGTTCTCGAGGAGGATGTCTTCAACAAAGAACGGTTCGGCCGCCGTTGGGGGACGAAATTCGATCCGGCGGCGATCGAGCTGCACTGGACTACCGCGGCGACGGAGTGCGGCATCTCGCGAGAGCGATCCGAGCTGATCGTGCGCTCCTGCGGACTGCGCTTCTCGACGCGGATCGAACGCGACGTGCCCGAGCCCTACGACTGGCCGGTGCTGTTCGTGGGCGAGGACGCCGAAGGCGTGGCACTCGAGGTCGCGGCGATCCCAATCGGCGACGAGGCGTTTCTGGTCCTCCACGCATCCCTCCTTCGCGACGAGTACCGAGGATTTCTGGAGAGGGCGAGCGAATGGCGCGCGTGAACGACGCCACCTGGGAGTTCTCGCCGTGGGGCGAGCTGACTCCGGAGATCGTCGAGGGGTTGACCGAGGACGCGCGCAAGGGTTTCCCATTCGACGCGCGGGCACAGTTCGTCGGCAAACCCGCTTACGAGGCTCGCGAGCCGCTCCAGCCCCGGATCAGCTTCCGCGTCCCGCCCGAGGTTCTCGCGGCCGCGCAGAAGCGAGCCGACGAGGAGCAGCGCTCGCTCAGCGAGCTGGCTGCCGAGGCGCTGCGGGAGCACCTGGCGCGGCCGCCACGTTCGGTCGCTGTCAGAGAAAAGTCAGACGACTCTTAGATAACTCTCAGCCCCGCTTTAGCGCGCGGTCAGCGCGCTGGAGGAGGGTGGAGGCGCGTTCCCCCGAAGACGCTCCTACCACCGCCCCGACCAAGGAGGCAGAGATGGACGACAACGAGTACGACCGGCCACTGGAGACGCTGGTGGTCGCCGCCGGCACCGCCGAGCACCCGCGCCTGGTCGCCGCGCTGCGCCGCCACGCCCGTGGCCGCGAGCTGACCTACACCCTGCTGGTGCCGGCCCTTCCCGCCAGCGATCAGGGCGAGTCCGTCGACCTCGCCGCCGGCTGGCTGGCGGCGCTCGAGTGCGCCGAGCGGGCCGCGCGGGCGCTGCGCGAGGCCGGGCTCGAGCTGCGCGAGGCGATCGTCGGCGACGCCGATTGCGCCGCCGCCCTCGGCGATGCGATCCACGCCCGCGAGTTCGACGAGGTGCTGCTCGCCGCCCCGAATCCCAGCGGTGGCGAGCAGCAACTCGAATTGCAAAGAATCGCTAACACTTCGCTAAGGTCACGCTCACCTCGCGTGAACGCGTTCTTGCGCGGCCGACGAGGCGCAGGAGTCATTCTGGATTCGCGGAAGACTGCACCCCGATGGCGAGACGACGCAAGAACAAGGAACAGGACCAGGAGCGCCCGCGCACGCGCGGCCGCCGCGCGCCGATCATCGAGCTGAGCGACGTCACCAAGGTCTATCCGGGCGGGCACATGGCGCTCGACCGGATCTCCCTGGGAATCGGCCGCGGCGAGTTCGTCTTCCTCGTCGGCCCGACCGGATGCGGCAAGTCGACCCTGATCAAGATGCTGATCCGCGAGCTGCGGGCGACCGAAGGCTCGGTCCGGATCGCCGGCCGCGACATCGGCTCGCTGCCGGAGAAGAAGATCCCGCAGCTGCGGCGCAACATCGGCACCGTCTTCCAGGACTTCAAGCTCCTGCCCAACCGCACCGTCTACGACAACGTCGCCTATGCGCTGCAGGTGATCGGCGCCAGCCGCGCCGAAATCCGCGAGCAGGTGCCGTCGACGCTGCGCCTGGTCGGCCTCTCGACCAAGCTCCACAGCTATCCGGACCAGCTCTCCGGCGGCGAGCAGCAGCGCGTCTCGGTCGCCCGCGCCTTCGTCAACCACCCGCCGCTGCTGCTGGCCGACGAGCCCTCCGGCAACCTCGACCCAATCACCTCGATCGGGATCATGCAGCTGCTCTACCGGATCAACAAGACCGGGACGACGGTCGTCGTCGTCACCCACGACCGCGAGATGGTCGACTCGATGCAGCGCCGCGTAATCGAGCTCTACGAGGGCCGCGTCGTCCGCGACGAGGTCTCAGGCGGTTACACCGAGGAGTCGACGACCGAATTCGGGATGCGGATGCGGGCCGAGATGGGCGTCGGCCCCGAGGGCCAGACCAACGGCCACGGCCACGACTACGAATCGCTGCGGTAGCCGACGATGGGCCGGATCATCTTCTTCATCCAGGAGGCGCTGCGCGCGATGCGCCGCAACGGCGCCCCCTCGGTCGCCGCAATCATCACCACGGTCGTCACCGTGGTCCTGCTCGGCGTCCTGATCCCGATCTTCCAGACCACCCAGGCGAAGAGCAACGAAGTCCGCGGCGAGCTCAACATCCAGGCCGAAGTCTTCCCCGACGCGACCAGGGCCGAACTGGTCCAGCTGCGCGAAACGCTGCGCGGCGTGCCGCACGTCGCAGCAGGTCGCAGTTCATCACCAAAGCCCAGGCGCTGCGCGAACTCCGCGAAACGCTCGGCGTCGACAAAGCGCGGGAACTGACCTCCCAGCTGCACGAAAACCCGTTGCCGGCGAGCTTCCGGATCACCCCCGACGACGCCGCCAACCTGGCCTCGATCCGCACCGCCCTGAACGAAACGAAGCCGGACGGCTCGAAGGCGCTCTCGCCGGTGCTCGGCCGCACCTTCGAACGTCAGGATGCCTCGAAGCAGATCGAGAAGGTGACCAGCGCCCTGAAGATCGTCCTCACCGTGATCACCGCCCTGCTCGTGCTCGCCTCGCTGATGCTGATCGGCAACACGATCCGGCTCTCTATCTACACCCGCCGCCGCGAGGTCGAGGTGATGCGGCTGGTCGGCGCGACCCGCTGGTTCATCCGCTGGCCGTTCATGATCGAGGGCGTGATCGTTGGCTTCATCGGCGGCCTGGTCGCCATACTGATCCTGTGGCTCGGCAAGCTCACGATCGTCGACCCGCTCAGCAAGTCGTTCTCGTTCCTGGCGGCCCAGAACAGCAGCACCCTGACCTTCCCGGCGATGATCGCGATCCTCTTCGCGGCGGCGGTGCTGGTCTCGACGCTCGGCTCCGGCATCACCCTGCGCCGCTTCCTCAAGGTCTGAGACCCCTGGGGCCAGCTCGGTGAGGCTGCGCGGGGCGGTCGCCTTCGCGGCGGCGCTGGTGGCGCTGCTCGTCGCCGGGCTCTGGCTCGGCGGGCATCCCGGCGTGCTGCCGGGCTTCGCCCGCGAAGCGTTCGTCGAAGAACCGGGCGGGCTGAGCGCCGAAGCGGCGGAAATCCTCGAAGACAACTACTGGCGCAAGACCGGCCCGACCGAGCTCGGCAACGCCTCGCTGCAGGGGATGGTCCGCGAGCTGCGTCGCCGCCACCACGACCGCTTCACCGAATACTTCTCGCCGGAAAACATCGAAGCCTTCAACCAGCAGATCGAAGGGCACTTCTCGGGGATCGGGCTCTCGGTCGCGCAGGCCAAACAGGGGCTGCGGGTAGTCGAGGTCTTCCCCCGCTCGCCGGCCGCCGAAGCCGGGATCGCCCCCGGCGACGTGGTCGTCTCGGTCGAAGGTGAATCGATCGCCGGCCAGAGCAGCAGCGAGGCGACCGAAAAGATCAAAGGCCCGGAAGGGACCAAGGTGACGATCGGCGTCCTCGACCCGAAGACGAAGAAGACGCGGCAGCTGACTCTGACCCGGGCCGAGGTCAGCCTCCCCAACGTCAGCCATCGTCTGGTCAGCATCGACGATACGAAGCTCGGCTATGTGCGGATGCTGTCCTTCAGCCGCGAATCGGGCGCGCTGCTGCAGCGGGCGGTCGAAAAAGTCGAGGACGAAGGCGCCGAAGGTGTCCTCGTCGACCTCCGTCACAACCCCGGCGGCCTGCTCGACGAAGCGGTTCGCAGCGCCGGCATCTTCCTGCCGAAGGGCGAAGTCGTGGTGACGACCAAATCGCGCACCCAGGGCGACGGCACCCACGAAACGAGTGGCGGCAACCTGCCCGCGAAGCCGCTGGTGGTGCTGGTCGACGGCGGCACCGCCTCGGCGGCCGAGATCCTCACCGCGGCGCTGGCCGAGGACGGCGGCGCGACCACGGTCGGCGAAACGACCTACGGCAAGGGCGTCTTCCAGGAGGAGCACGACCTCGCCAACGGCGGCGCCCTGAAGATGACGGTCGGCGAATACTTCACCCCGAAGGGCGAAAACCTGGCCCGCACCCACGGCATCCACCCCGACGTCGTCGTCCCCTTCGATCCCAAGGCCAAGGGCGACAACCAGAAACAGCGGGCGCTGCAGGTGCTGCGCGGCAAGGTCGGGGCTTGAGGGTCGGTCGGTGAGGGGAGGTCGCGGAGGCGGCGGCGGGAGAGGGCGCGGCCGCGGAGGCTCCGGCGGCGAGCGGCGGCGACGTGCGGCGGCGCCCCGCGGAGGGCGGCGCCAGCGGCCGACGGCCCGCGAGGCGGCCGCCGAGCTGATGGCCGAGCAGCTGGGCTTTCGCGGCTTCCGGCCGGCGCTCGAGGACGAGGCGCGCCGCGCTGCGACCGAGGCCGAGCGGCTGGGGCTGGCGCGGCGCGACCTGACCGCGCTGGCGACCTTCACCGTCGACCCGGCGAGCGCCCGCGATTTCGACGACGCCGTCTCCGCCCAGCGCGAGGGCGACGGCTACCGCCTCTGGGTTCACATCGCCGACGTCGCCGCCCACGTCCGCCCGGGCTCGCCGCTCGACCTCGAGGCGCGGCGGCGGGCGAACAGCACCTACGTGCCGGGCGCGGTCGAGCCGATGCTGCCGCACGCCCTCTCGAGCGAGGCCTGCAGCCTCTCGCCGGGGGTCGAGCGGCTGGCGGTGACGGCCGAGATCGAGCTCGGCCCGGGCGGCAGGGCGCGCCGGACGCGCTTCTACCGCAGCCTGATCCGCTCCGACGCCCGCCTCGACTACGACCGGCTCGACGACGTCTTCGCCGGCCGGGCCGAGCCGCCGGTCGCGGTCGCCGAACCGCTCGCCGCGGCGCGGGCCGCCGCCGCCGAGCTGGGCGAGCGGCGCGGCGCCACCGAGCTCGAAGTCGAATCGGCCGAGCCCGAGTTCGAGTTCGACGCCGAGGGAGAAGTAGTGCGCGCCCACCGGGTCGAGCAGACCGAGTCGCACCGGCTGATCGAGCGGCTGATGATCCTCACCAACGAGCAGGTTGCCGAGCTGCTCGTCTCGCGCCGGGTGCCGGCGATCTACCGCGTCCACCCGCAGCCCGACCCGCCGCGGATCGAACGGCTGCTGGAGCAGATGGCGGCGCTCGGGATCCCGACGCCGCCGCTCGGCCAGGGGCTCTCGCCGCGCAGCGCCGGGGCCGTCGCCGCCGAGGCGAGCCGGCTGGCGCTGCGCGAGGCGCGCCGTCGCGACCACGGCCGCCAGGCCTACGTCTCGCTGGTCCTGCGCTCGCTCAAACAGGCCGCCTACAGCGAGCGCAACAGCGGCCACGCCGGCCTCGGCAGCGAGGCCTACACCCACTTCACCTCGCCGATCCGCCGCTACCCCGACCTCGTCGTCCACCGCGCCCTGCTGGCGGCGCTCGGGGAGGGGGAGGAGGCGCCGGCGCTGCGCACCGCCCGCGACGTCGCCGCCCACGCCTCGGCCCGCGAGCGCGAGTCGGCGAAGGTCGAGCGGGGCGCCGACGACCTCTGTGCCGCCCACCTGCTGGAGCGGGAGCTCGGCCAGCGCGGCCTTGACGCGGTCTTCGAGGGCGAGGTCTCCGGGGTGATCCGGGCCGGCGCCTTCGTCGCCTTCGGCGGCGAGCTCGGCGACGTCTACGAGGGAATGCTGCCGGCGCGGCGGCTGCCGGGCGAGCGCTACGAGCTCGACCGGGCAGAGGTGGCGCTCAAGGGGCGCGGCGACGGCGGGCGGACGATCCGGCTCGGCGACAGGTTGGCGGTGCGCGTGACCGGCGTCGACCTCGCCCGCGGCCGCTCCGATCTCGAGCTGGTTGTCTAGGCTCGCCTGTGGCCAAAAAGCAGAAGAAACGGCGCGAGCCGGCCTCCGGCGACGTCGTCACCAACCGCCGCGCCCGGCACAAATTCGAGTTGATCGAGCGGATGGAGGCGGGGATCGTCCTGACCGGCTCCGAGGTCAAGTCGCTGCGCTCCGGCAAAGCGCAGATGACCGACGCCTACGCGGTCGTCGACCACGGCGAGGTCTGGCTGCGCAACCTCCACATCCCGCCGTACGAGTTCGCGGCCGCCGACGCCCACGAGGCGACCCGGCCGCGCAAACTGCTCCTCCACCGGGCGGAGATCGAGCGTCTGATCGGCAAATCCGCGCAGAAAGGGCTGACTCTGGTGCCGGTGCGGATCTACTTCAAAGGGCCGCGGGCGAAGGTCGAGCTGGCGCTGGCGCGCGGCAAGGAGGGCCGCGACCGGCGCCGCGAGATCGCCGATCGCGAGGTCCGCCGCGAGGTCGAAAGGGACTTCAAGGGCCGGATGCGCTGAGTCGCCGGAACTCGGGGCCGGACGGCGGCCCGGCGCAATCGAACGTCGGTCCAATGTGACCGTCCTTGCAGGGGCTTTCAGCTCTTGCAACGGCCGGGTGGCGTGTCAGGATGGGAACGATGCTGCCCAGCGCCCTCGTTCCCCTCGCTGACTCGTTCCCGGAAAAGGTCAGCAACTACGTCAGCGACCACACGATCTACTTCGTCGCCGCGTTGGTGCTGGCGATCCTCCTCCTGCTGCTGGTCGTGAGCATCACCCGGCGGCGGGCGGAGGGAAACGAGAAGAAGAAGAACGGGAAAGCGGCCGCCGGTGGGGGGGAGGGCGCCCCGCCCGCCGCGCCGGGAGCGCCACCTGCCCTCGCCGAGGCGGCGAGCACGCCGCCGCCCGGAACCGGCGCGCCGCCAGCACCGCAGGCCGCGGTCGGCGCCGCCGGCGCGCCGGCGTCGGCGCCGCCGCCACCGAACGAGACGCGGCAGCAGAAACGCAAGCGGGTTCGCGAGGAGCAGCGTGCCCAGCGCGACCAGATGCGGCAGGCGCGACGCGACGAGCTCGCGCGGCGCAAGCAGCTGCGGATCGAACAGCGGGCGGCCAGCCGTGGTGAGGCACCGCCGCCGCCCGCCACCGAACCGGCCGCGTCGACGGTCAGCCCGGCCGCGGCCGGCGTCGCTGCCGGCGCCGCGGCGGCCGTGGCGGCGAGCCAGCCGCCGAAGCAGAAGAGCTTCTTCGGGATCAAGTACGGCGGCGGCAAGTCGAAACGCGAAGCCGCCCTCGCCGAGCAGCGCTTGGCGGCGGCCCGGGCCGCGCTCGAGCGCGAGGCGGCCCATGCCCAGGCGGGCGCCGCCGATGCGGGGCAGACCGCCGAGCTCGCGGCTCCCGGCGTGCCGCCGAGCGGCGAGCCAGCCGGCGGGCCGCCGACCGCAGGGGCGACGGTGACCCCGCTGCCGACGAGCCCGGAGCCGATCCCGCCGCCGCCCGAGCCCCCGGCCGCGGCGCCGGAGCCGCCGACCTCGTTCGGCTCGATCCCGCCGCCGCCGGTCGGCGGGGCCGTGAGCCCGGCGCCCGAGGAGTACGACGCCGCCGCGGCCCAGCAGCGGGTCCGCGACAAGGTCGCCGAAGTGCGCTTCGAGGAGCAGCGGATCCGCGCCGAGGCCGACCGCCGGATGCGCGAGGCCGAACGCCTGCAGGACGCGCCGCCCCCGCCGCCGGGCGCACCGTCGACCGCTGAACCGCCGGGGGCCGATGTCCCGGGCGCTCAGCCAACCGCCGAGCAGGCCGCGGTGCCGCCGCCGGCCGACCTCGCGGGCGCCGAGCAGCGCCTGCAGGAGCAGCGCGAGGAACGCGAACGCTCGATTGCCGAAGCCGAGGCGCGGCTGCGCGAGATCGAGGAGCGCACGAAAGCGGCCGAACGGCGCGCCGAAGAGGCGAAGCGGCTGGAAAGCCTGAAAGCCGAGGAAGACGCGCGGGCGCAGCGTCTGGCCGAGATGCAGAGGAGCGTCGAAGAGGCCGAGCAGCGGGCCCGCGAGGCCGAGCGGCGGGCGATCGAGGCCGAGCAGGCGGTGGTCCGCTCGGTCGGCGGTGAGCCGGATGCAGGCCAGTCGACCGAGTTCGCGGCGGTGCCGCCGTCGCCCGAGCCTGCCGCCGCGCCACCGCCGCCGGATCCCGCCGCGCCACCGCCGCCGGATCCCGCCACCCCACCGCCGGGGCCGCCGACGGAGTCGTTTACCGCCGTCCCGCCTCCGGCGCCACCCGAGTCGTATGCCGCCGTCGAGCCTCCGGCTCCGCCGCCTGAGCCTCCAGCTCCGCCGCCCGAGCCGTTCGGCGCGCCCGAGCCAGCGGCCGAGCCGACTCCGCCGCCGAGCGGGTTCCAGGAGCCGCTGCCAGTCGCGCCGGCGCCAGCCGGCGACCTCGCCGAGAAGCCCTTCGCCCCCGGCGGCTCATCGCAGACCGGCCAGCCGATGCCGCCCGCAGCGCCGCTCGACCTCAACGTCGTCACCTTCGAGCAGCTCCGCGCCCAGAACCTCTCGGTCACCCAGGCGACCCGCCTGCTCGCCCACCGCGAGCGCCTCGGCGGCTTCCGCTCGGTCGACGACCTCGACCAGGTCCCCGGCTTCCCCCAGGACCTGCTCGAGAGCATCAAGTCTCGCGCAACTGTCTGACTCGTCAGGCTTCCCACTTCTCGACGAGCTTCAACCAGATCTCACTGCGGGCCGGGAACGGGGCCAGCGCGTGGCGCAGACGGCTGAGCGGCACCGCGGCGACGATCGCGATCGTCGCCGCCTGCAGGAAGTCGGCGGTCTCGAAGCCGGTGAAGGTGGCGCCGACGATCGTCCCGGCGTCCCGGTCGACGACCAGCCGCGAGGTGCCGCCGGTCCCCTTGCCCTGGAAGCTGGCGCCGGGGGTGCCGTCGGTCGGGACCTCGACTACGCGGGCGTCGATCCCTTGCTCGCGGGCCTGGGCCAGGGTCTTGCCGACGGCGGCGACCTGGGGGTCGGTGAAGGTGACGCGGGGCGACCCGATCCCCTCGGCGATCGCCTCGACGTCGCGGCCGAGCAGGTTCTCGGCCGCCACCCAGGCCTGGTACTTGGCGACCTGGGTGAAGAGGGCGCGGCCGTTGACGTCGCCGATCGCGTAGAGCCACTCGCTGCCGCCGACCCGGAGGCGGTCGTCGGTGCCGAGGAAGCCTCCCTCGCCGGTCTCGACGCCGACGCTCTCCAGCCCGATGCCGCCGGTGTGCGGCTGGCGGCCGACCGCGACCAGGATCTCCTCCGCCTCGACCTCGCCACCGCCGGCCAGCGTCGCGACGACCCCGGCGCCGCCGGGCCGCACCGACTCGACCTGGTCGCCGAGGCGGACGTCGACGCCGAAACGCCCGCGCAGGCTGCGCGCCACTTCTTCGCCGGCGAACGGCTCCTCGCGGCCGAGCAGGTGCTCGCCACCCTCGACCAGCGTGACGGTCGTGCCCAGGCTCGCCCAGGCCTGCGCCAGCTCGCTGCCGACCGGACCGCCGCCGAGCACCAGCATGCTGGCTGGCACTCGCTTGGCCGTCGTCGCCGCGCGGTTGTTCCAGGCGCGGACCGAGTCGAGGCCGTCGATCGACGGCATCTCGGCGCCGCTGCCGGTGGCGATCACGACCGCGTGCTCGGCGCGCAGCAGCTGCTCCCCGACCCGCACCCGCCGCTCGCCGTCGAGCCGTCCCTCGCCGCGGTGGAGGTCGATCCCGCGTTCTTCGATCCAGGGCAGCTGCGCCGAGTCGTCGAGGTCGTGGATCGCCTGGTCGCGGCGGGCGAGGATCGCTGCCGGGTCGAGCTCAGCGTCATCGCCGACCGGCACCCCGGCGATCCGCTGCGCCTCGCCGAGCACGTCGGCGGGACGGAGCAGGGCCTTCGACGGCATGCAGGCGTAGAACGAGCATTCGCCGCCGATCAGCTCGCGCTCGACCAGCGCCACCTTCCAGCCGCCGTCGGCAAGCCGCCCGGCGCAGACCTCGCCGGCCGGGCCGGCGCCGAGGACGACCGCGTCATAGCTCTTCGACTCCATCTCGCTCATCGCCTGGCCACTCTTCCCCGACAAACTACAATTCAATGCGCAGCAAGCACGGGGGCGACAGGCTTCGACGTGGTCGACTCGTGCGAACGGTTGCAGGTCGAGGTTGCCGGAGGCCTCGTTAAACCCCGGCACAAACCAATACGTGCGGACCATGAGTTCGCCCTCGCCGCTTAGCTAGAAACTAAGCGCTGTGAGAGTCGGTCCTCCCCCGCCCGCGGGGAGGGCAGCCGGCTTCAGAAAGCGGGCTCACCCGGGTGGACCGCCCTGACCTCCCGGGAACATCGAAGGGGCTTTATCTCCCGTAGTGCCCGCTGGCGCGGACCCCGGGAGACGAGAATCAAGCGCCAGCTAAACCTGTAGAGACCCTCGCACCGCGTCCGCGGATCCGAGTTCGAATCTCGGCGCCTCCACTGTCAGCCCGTCCCGCTCAGGCGGGGCGGGCGTTCGCCCGCAGCCAGCCGAGCACCGTCGCCGCGTCGCGGTCGGGCGGGAAGACGGGGTAGAAGGCCTCGACGATCGTCCCGGCTTCGGCGACCAGGGTGAGCCGGCGGTAGAGCCGCATTCCGTCGACTGCGAAGGTCGGCAGGCGGAGCGACTCCGCCAGCCGCAGCTCGGCGTCGCTGAGGAGCGGGAACGGGATCTGCTCGCGGCCCGCGAACTCGGCCTGTTCGGCGGCGCTCTGGGCGCTGATCCCGACCAGCGTCGCGCCCAGCGCCCGGAACTCGGCGAGCGCGTCGCGATATGCGCAGCTCTGCGGCGTGCAGCCGCGGGCGCCCGGGATCTCGTTCCAGCCGTCCGGCAGCGGCAGGCCGGGGGTGCCGGTGCGCGGGTAGACGTAGGCGACCAGGCGCTCACGGGCGAGCTCGGCCAGGCTCGCCGAGCCGCCCTCGGTCGAGGGCAGCTCGAGCGCCGGGACCGCGGTCCCCGGCAGGTGGTCGGCAGCGCCATCGTCGACCGGGCGCGGCAGGTCGGGAGGCAGCTGCGAGTAGTCGGCGCTCATCGGCCGAAGGTAGCGGCTGCGATCGCTACCGTCCCCGTCGTGGAGCACTACGTCGCCTTCCTTCGCGGGATCAACCTCGGCAACCGCCGGATCAAGAACCCGGAGCTGGTCGCCCACTTCGAGGCGATCGGCCTCGAGGAGGTCGCCACCTTCCGCGCCAGCGGCAACGTCGTCTTCGCCGACCCGAGCGGCGACTCCGAGGCAAAGCTGCAGAAACGGGTCGAAGGCGAGCTCGACGAGCGCCTCGGCTACGACGTCGCGGTGTTCCTGCGCAGCTTCGACGAGGTCAACGAGATCGCCGCCCGCGACCCCTTCGACGCCAAGGCGATCGCCAGGTCGAAGGGCAAGCCGCAGGTGCAGCTGCTGGCGAAGAAGCCGACCGCCGCGGCGAAGAAGAAAGCTCTGGCGCTCGCCGGCCCCGACGACGAGATGTCGTTCGCCGGCCGCGAGCTGCATTGGCTGCCCAGCGTCGGCCTCTCCGAAACCGAGGTCAACTTCAAGGCGCTGGACAAGGCTCTCGGCAAGGGCACGATGCGCACCGCCGGCACGATCGAAGCGATCGCGAAGAAATACTGCGGCTGAGCCTCAGCGGTGGCCGCGGTGCTTGCGGTACCAGTCCTGGGCCAGTCCGGACGCGACACACCCGATGAAGGGGACGATGATCGCGGTCGCGAACGGAGCTCCGAAGAAATACACCGCGATTCCACTGAGCACGGCGATGGCGATGCTGAATCGCCAATTCCATTTCTGGTCGAAGACAAAACGTTCCATCAGCTGAATGCGAGCAGGATAAACACGATCAAAGCCGAGGGCAAGCCGTAATCGAATCCGTAGGCGAGGCCTTCATTGATGTGTTGAGCAACGAGGCCGGGATCCTCACCGGTTGCAACTGACTTCGAAGCCGCCCAGCCGCTTCGCACGGCCATGAAGCCGCCGAGCATCGAGACCGCGCTGATCAGGACTTCGATGACTTCACGTGCATTCGAGATCGTCGCCAGGGCCATCCGTCGACCCTAGGCACCCAACCCGCACGCGTGGCTCGCACGCCGTCACATCTCTCGCCCGAGACCCCTACGAAACCAGCGTCGCCGACAGCTGCGGCGGGTCGGCGAGCGTCTGGAAGACGACGCAGTAGCGCTCGGTCAGCTTCAGCAGCGTCGTCAGCTCCTCCTCGCTCGCCTCGGTCTCCAGCTCGAAGGAGAGGCGGATCGCGGTGAAGCCGACCGGGGCGTCGCGATCGACGGCGAGGGTGCCGCGGAAGTCGAGGTCGCCCTCGGCGTCAACGCGACCGCCGGCGACGGCGATTCCGAGCGAGGTCGCGACCGCCTTCAGCGTCACTCCGGCGCAGGCGGCCAGCGCCTCGAGCAGCATGTCGCCGGAACAGAGCTGGCTGCCATCGCCGCCGCTCGCGGGGTGGAGGCCCGCCTCGGCCAGGGCGCGGCCGGTGGCGACCGAGCAGGAGACACCCTCGCCGAGCTCGCCGGCCGCCCGCAGCGTCACCAGCGCCGCCGCCGGCTCGTCGGCGTAGCGCCGCTTCAGGGGCGCCTGGATCTCTCGCAGCTGCTCAGTCTCCATACTCGGAGTATGGCCATCGCCACCGCAACCTCGCTCGACGTCTACGTCGGCGGCAAGCTGCTGTTCGAGGACGTCGGCTTCAAGCTCGAGGCCGGCGACCGGATGACGCTGTCGGGGCGCAACGGCGCCGGCAAGTCGACGCTGCTGCGGGTGCTGGCGGGGGAACTGGCACCCGACTCGGGGACCGTCTCGATCTCGCGCGGAGCGCGCCTCGCCCTCCACGACCAGCGTCCGCCGCGCGAATCGGAGCGGCAGCTCGGCGAGTACGTCTTCTCCGGCCGCACCGACATGCTGGCGACCGAGGCGGAGCTGGCGCGGCTGGAGGCGGCGATGTCCGGCGGCGCCAAGGTGGCGGAGGAGACGCTGGCCGCCTACGCCGCCGCCCAGGGCCGGCTCGAAGCCGGCGGCGGCTACCGCTGGCGCGACGACGTCCTCGCCGTCCTGCGCGGCCTCGGCTTCGGCCCCGCGGAGGCCGAGCGGCCGCTGACGACCTTCTCCGGCGGCGAGCTGACCCGCGCCTCGCTGGCCCGTGCCCTTGCCGCCCGGCCCGACCTGCTGCTGCTCGACGAGCCCACCAACCACCTCGACATCCCCTCGCTGGAATGGCTCGAGGGGTACCTGGTCGACCTCGACGCCGCCGTCGTCCTCGTCGCCCACGACCGTTGGTTCCTGGAGGCGGTCGGCACCTCCGTGCTGGAGCTCGAGGCCGGCCGGGCGCGCTTCTTCGCCGGCCCCTGGCACTCCTGGCGCAAGGAGCAGGCGGCCCGCGAGATCGCGCTGGGCAAGGCGATCGAGCGCCAGCAGGCGGAGATCGATCGGATGGAGCGCTTCGTCGAGCGCTTCCGCTACAAGGCGACCAAGGCGCGCCAGGCGCAGTCGCGGATCAAAGCGATCGAGAAGAAGAAGGCGAAGGGCCCAGCCGCCGAACGCCGCGACACCCGCAACCTGCGCTTCCACTTCAAGCCCCCGGAGCGTCCCGGCCGGGTGGTTCTGAAACTCGTCAAGGGCCGCATCGAGGTGCCCGGCCGAACCCTGCTCGAGAGCGCCGACCTGGAAATCGAACGCGGCGAGCACGTCGTCCTGGTCGGCGCCAACGGCAGCGGCAAGACGACCCTGATCGAGACCCTCGCCGGCCGTCGCGAGCCGGCCTCGGGCAGCGTCCGCAACGGCCACAACGTCCATCTCGGCTTCCTCTCCCAGCACGCCGACACCGCCGCCGGCGAGGGCACCGTCCTCGACGCCGCCCAGCGCCAGACCGGCCTCGCCGGGCCCAAGGCCCGGGCCCTGCTCGGTGGCTTCCTGTTCTCCGGCAAGGAGGTCGAAAAGCAGCTCTCCGACATCTCCGGCGGCGAGCAGCGGCGCCTCTCGCTGGCGATCCTGGTCGCCTCAGGCGCCAACGTCCTGATCCTCGACGAGCCGACCAACCACCTCGACATCGAGAGCCGCGAGGCGCTCGAGGACGCGCTGGTCGAGTTCGAGGGCGCGATCCTGCTGATCTCCCACGACCGGGCGCTGCTCGAGGCGGTCGGCAGCCGCACCCTGGTCTGCGAGGACGGCGAGCTGAGCAGCCACCCGAGCGGCTGGGCCGAGTACCAGCGGCGGCAGGACGAACGCGACGACGAGGATCGCGGAGCGACGGCCGCCCGCCGGCCCGCCGGCAAGCGCCGCGCCGGCTCCCGCAAGCCCGCCCAGCAGGCGGCCCGCAAGGCGGCGCGACTGGAGGCGCGGATCGCCAAGGCCGAGGCCGATCTGGCGGCGCTCGAGGAGGAGCTCGCCGACCCCGCCGCCTGGTCGAGCCCGGGCCGCAGCGAGCGCGCCAACGAGCGCCACGCCGCCGCCAAGGCCGCGCTGGCGGAGCTCTACGCCGAGTGGGAGGCCGCTCAGGCGAGCGCCGAGGAGGCGGAGGCGGCGACCGCCTGAGCGCCGGCCGGCGCCAGCGGCGCCTCGAGCACGGCGACCGTGTCCTTCGCCGGAGCCAGGGTGATGTGATGGACGCGGCCGCGCTCCGGCGCCGGGTCGGGCGCCCGCAGCCGCGCCCGGGTGACGATCTCGGCGAGAACCGTGCGCATCTCGTGTTCGGCGAAGGCGGCTCCGACGCAGCGGCGGATGCCGCCGCCGAACGGGATCCAGGCGTAGTTCTCCGAGCCGCCGTCGAGGAAGCGCTCGGGGCGGAACTCCCAGGGGGCGGGGTAGAGGTCCTCGCGGTAGTGGATCGCCGCGATCGCCGGCACGATGAAGCTGCCGGCGGCCAGCTCGTAGCCGCCGATCGGCGTCGGCGCGGCCAGCTTGCGGGCGACGTCGATCAGGACCGGCCGTGAGCGCAGCGTCTCGCGCACGGTCGCGTCGAGGTACTCGCTCTCGCCGGCGGCCAGCGACTCGCGCAGCCGCGCCAGCACCGCCGGGTTTCGCAGCAGCCGCTCGAGCGCCCAGGCGAGCGCGGTCGCGGTCGTCTCGTGGCCGGCGCCGACCACGGTCACCAGCTCATCGCGGAGCTCGGCGTCGGCGAGCGGCGAGCCGTCCTCGTGGCGGGCGGCAAGCAGTAGCGAGAGGACGTCGTCGCGCGCTTCCCGCGCCGCCTCGGCCCGGCGCAGCGCGATCTCCTCGTAGAGGAACTCGTCGAGCGCCGAGCGGGCGGCGACGAACCGCCGCCAGGGGCTGCCGGGGCCGAGGTCGCGCCGCAGCACCGGGAATTTGGTCACCGTCGAGGCGCGGTTGGCGAAGCGGTCGACCAGCACCCTCGCCCGGTCGATCCGCGCCTCGTCCTCGATCCCGAAGACCGCCCGCAGGATCACCGAGAGCGTGATCCGCTGCATGTGCGGGCGCAGCGCGAACGGCTCGCCGACCGGCCAGCGCTCCATCTCACGGGCGGTCGCGTCCCGCATCAGCTCGCCGTAGACGCGAATCCGGTCGCCGTGGAAGGGCGGCAGCAGCAGCTTGCGGGCGCGCATGTGGGGCTGGCCGTCGAGGGTCAGCACCGAGCTCGGCCCGAGCACCGGCTCGAGCACGGTCGCGTTCGCCTCGCCGGCCCGGAAGACGCCCGGCGCGCCGCTGAAGACCTCCTTCGCCAGCGCCGGGCTGGCGACGTAGAAGATCCGCCCGAAGAACGGGAAGCGGACGCTGAAGACGTCGCCGTAGCGGCGGTGGGCGGCGATCACGAAGCCGAGTGGGTTGCGCGTGTAGCGGACCGCCTGGACCCAGGCGGGCGCGTCGGAACCGGGTGGCTCTCGCGTCATCAGAAGACGACCGTACGCTCGCCGTCTAAAAGCACCCTGTCGTCGAGGTGGGCGATCACCGCCCGCGCCAGCACCAGCCGCTCGACGTCGCGGCCGATCCGCATCAGGTCGGCGACCTCGTCGGAATGGCTGACCCGGGTCACGTCCTGGTCGATGATCGGGCCGGCGTCGAGCTCGGCGGTGACGTAGTGGGCGGTGGCGCCGATCAGCTTGACGCCGCGCTCGTGGGCGCGGCGGTAGGGGTCTGCCCCGACGAAGGCGGGCAGGAAGCTGTGGTGGATGTTGATCGCCGGCGCGCCCAGCTCGGTAAGGAACTCGGGCGAAAGGATCTGCATGTAGCGGGCGAGGACGAGGAGGTCGATCTCGCCGAGCAGCTCCAGCACCTGGCGCTCGGCCGCGGCCCGAGCTTCCGGCTCGACCGGGACGAAGTGGAAGGGGAGGCCGAGCGCCTTCACCTGCTCGGCGTGGTCGGCATGGTTGGAGACGACCGCCACCACCTCTCCGCCGAGGTCGCCGTTGCGCCAGCGCCAGAGCAGGTCGGAGAGGCAGTGGTCCTCGCGCGAGACCATGATCGCGACCCGCTTGACCCGGTTGGAGTCGTCGAAGCGGTGCTCCATCTCGAACGGCTCGGCGAGCTCGGCGGCGAAGCGGCGTTCGAGCTCCTGCCGCTGCGGGCCGGGCACTGTGTCGAAGACCATCCGCATGAAGAAGCGGCCCTCGGCGGTCGAGTGCTGGTCGGCGTCGACGATGTTGAGGCCCGAGTCGGCGAGGTAGCCGCTGACGCGGGCGATCAGCCCCGGCCGGTCCGGGCAGGCGAGCAGTAGCCGGGAGGTCGGCTGGTCGGCCATCGGCGCCCATTCTTGCCGTTGTGGCGCCGCGACGCGTTTTGCAACAAACATCCCAGAGGGGTCGCGCCGCGCCGGTCCGGAGCGATTGCAAGTATCCGTTCCGCGCTTGCTCATCAAACGCAAACAAACGCTGCCGCTGGCAGTCGGTGCGGCGGCAGCGGCGGCCGCCCTCGTCCTGTTCACCACCGGCGCCGCGGCCGACAGCGGGCCGCGGGTCTCGCTCGGCGACGCCGTGCCGGCCGGGCTCGCGCCCTTGCAGCGGCCGGTCGACGAATTCCAGGCGCTGATCGACTCGGTCGCCGCCGAAATCCAGGTCGCCCAGCGCGAACGCGAGAAGCGGGCGGCCGAACGGGCGGCGCGCGAAGCGCGCGAACGCTACGAACGGCTGCCGGGCGGGGTGACGACGGCGATGCTCCAGTCGATCGCCGCCTGCGAGTCCGGCGGCGACCCGACCGCGGTCTCCTCCGACGGCACCTATCGCGGCCTCTATCAATTCGATCTGGGAACTTGGGAATCGGTCGGCGGCCACGGCGACCCCGCCGCCGCCCCGGAGATCGAGCAGGACTACCGCGCCGCGCTCCTCTACTCGCGCTCCGGCTCCAGCCCCTGGCCCGTCTGCGGCTGACTCGGGGAGGCGGCCCGACGCAGCCCTTACGATTCGCCGCGATGGCGACCGAGGAGAGACCGGAGGCGGAGGAGGTTCCGGCTCCCGCCGCCGACGGACCGGTTCGCAAACCGCCGCGCGAGGCGATCGCCGAGGCCCGCGTGCGGGCGCCGACCCGCGGCAACCGGCGCCTCGAGAGCTTCCTCGAGGCGGTCAACTCCGACGACCAGGTGCGGACCTGGTGGTACATGGCCCAGGTCAACGCCGAACGGCTCGGGATGTCCGACCACTCCTGGGTCCACGTGCAGATCGTCCTCAACATCGCCCTGCGCCTGCAGCGGCTGCTGGTCAAGGCCGGGGTCGAGCCGGCGATGGTCGCCGACCATGGCATGCGCGAGCGCGACGCCGAGGTGGTCGTCGCCGGTGGCGCCCTGCTCCACGACGTCGGCATGTCGATCCACCGCGCCGACCACGAGGAGTTCTCGCTGTTCCTCGCCGCCGGCGCCCTCGACAGGCTCCTCGCCGGCGCCTACAAAGAGCCGGAGCGGACGATCGTCGCCGCCGAGATCCTCCACGCGATCATCGGCCACCGCCGCCGCGGCGAGCCCTACACGGTCGAGGCCGGCGTCGTCCGCGTCGCCGACGCCCTCGACATGGCCCAGGGCCGCACCCGGATCCCGATCGAGGCCGGCCACGAGGGCATCCACTCGATCTCCGCCGCCGCCATCGACGAGGTCCGCATCGAGGCGGGCGAGGAGCGCCCGGTGCGGATCGAAGTCCAGCTCAACAACTCCGCCGGGATCTTCCAGGTCGACGACCTGCTGGCGACCAAGATCCGCGACACCCCCCTGGCGGGCCGGGTCGAAGTGATCGCCAAGGTCGAGGGCGAAACCGAGAAACGCCTGCTCTCCGGCTTTCGCATCTCCTAGGGCCTTCCCGATATCGGAGTGCGTGTACGGTCGCGCTCCAATCACCAACCGCCGGGAGGAAGCCATGCCGATCGACCAGAGCCAGCTGGGCCAGCAAATCACCGCCCTGATGGACGAAATCGAAAACGACCCCGAAATCCCCTCCGAGGGCTACATCAACCGGGTGGTGGTGGTCGTCGAGGTGATGGGCAAAGAGGGCGAGGAGGAATCCTTCAACATCCGGGTGAACTCGAGTGCGAGCCCGCATGTGGCGGTCGGGTTTCTCGAGGTGGCGAAGCAGCTGCAGCTAAAAGCGCTGGGGATTTAGGCGCGCTGTCTCGAGGCATGGCCCCCCGGCCTCGAGCAAGCTCTACATCAAGACAGCGAGCACGAAGCCGCCCGGAAGCTTCAGACCAGAAGCTCGAGCGGTCCCGAAGCTTCGAAGCGGTTCGAGATCCCCACCTACACGCGAACTGCTCTAGCTGGACCCTCGCAGGCGTTAAGAGAGCCGCTCGAGGTCGACCCGCCGACGCTCTTTGCGCGCCTCCAGCTTGTTGTAGATCAGCGAGGCGACGGTTACGAAGACGGCGAAGAAGGCGATCACGCCGAAGCAGAAGAAGGTCACCGTCTTGTCGTTGGTCTTGCCGGCCCAGCCCTCGCCGTTCGCGGCCAACGCCGCGGGGGCGGCGATCAGCATCAGCATCAGGACGGAGAAGAGGGCGGCGACGGTGCGCTTCACGGGCCGAAATCTATCGCACGGGATGACGCTCCAGCCACGCCGCGTCGGCGCCCGCCCGTAGGATCGCGGCGTGTCGAATCTCGAGGCCCTCCTGCTGGGGGTCGTCCAGGGCCTGACCGAGTTCCTCCCGATCTCCTCTTCCGGGCACCTGATCCTCGTCCCCTGGCTGCAGGACTACACGTTCCTGATCGAAAACGATCAGTTCAACAAGACCTTCGACGTCGCCCTGCACGCCGGCACGCTGGTCGCCGCCCTCGTCTACTTCAGGCGCGAGGTCGTGCAGCTGATCGCCGGCTTCGTCTCCGCCTGCCGGGCGCGCGCGGTTGAGACCACCGACCAGCGGCTGGCGGTGGCGATCGCGATCGGCACGGTCCCGGCGGTAATCGTCGGCGGCGTCGGCTCCGACTTCATCGACGAACACCTGGGGGAGCCGTGGATGATCGCGATCCAGCTGATCCTCTTCGGCTGGCTGCTGGGGGTCGCCGACCGCCGCCCGCAGCGCAAGAAGCTGGAGCAGACCTCGCTGCGCGACGGCTGGTACGTCGGCCTCGCCCAGGTGCTGGCGCTGGCGCCAGGCACCTCGCGCTCGGGGATCACGATCACCGCCGCCCGCTGGCTCGGCCTCGACCGCGACGCCGCCGCCCGCTTCTCCTTCCTGCTGCTGATCCCGGCGGTCGCCGGCGCCACCGTCTTCAAGGCGGCCAGCGCGATCAACGAAGGCCTGCCCGCCGGCGTCGCCGAGCCGATGGCGGTCGGCATCGTCTCCTCCGCCGTCTCCGGCTACCTGGCGATCTCCTTCCTCCTGCGCCTGGTGCGGACGACCAGCTACCGGCCCTTCGTCCTCTATCGGTACGCCGCCGGCGTCGCGGTGCTGCTGATCATCGCCTTCGGGCTGCGCCCGGCGACCTTCTGAGGCGACCGAAAAAGGGCCTAGGCAGCTGCCGCTGCGGGGCTCGATTCGCCCGGAATTTCCATGCCCGGAGCCTGTGAAAATTCTGTAAACAGGGGGTTTTCGGGGCGCCTTGCGCATACACTGGCGGTGCCTTGCCGTCCCAAGCCCCTATCCGTCTCGGTGTGCTCGACACCGACAGCGGCTTCGTCACCGTGCTCGCCAAGCGGGCCGAGGCGGCGGGCTGGCAACTGCGCCACTCGAGCGGCGCCGTGCCGCCCCGCGACCTGGTCGCGATGAAGCTGAACGCGCTGCTGCTCGATCCGGCCGTCGCCGGCGACGAAGCCTGGGAGTACCTCGACCGGCTCGCCTCGCTGCTGCCCGACCTGGCCCTGGTCGTCTGCACCGGCCGCTCGACGGTCGCCCAGCGGGTCCGCGGGCTGCGGCTCGGGGTCGACGACTGGATCACCAAGCCGGCCCACCCGGAGGAGGCGATCGCGCGGATCGAAGCGGTCTCGCGCCGGCGCCGACGCGCCCGCCGCGACGGCGGCGACGCCGCCCCGCTCAGCGCCGGCGACCTGCAGATCCGCCCCGATCGCTTCCAGGCCTTCGTCGGCGAGGTCAACCTCGACCTCACCCGCCGCGAGTTCGAGCTGCTCCACCTGCTCGCCGAGGAGCGCGGCCAGGTGCTGGAGCGGGAGACGATCTACCAGCGGGTCTGGGGCTACGCGATGGCCCACGGCGATCGCTCGGTCGACGTCTTCATCCGCAAGCTGCGCCAGAAGCTCGAGAAGCACTCGCCGCGCTGGAGCTACATCCACACTCACTTCGGGATCGGCTATCGCTTCGATCCCGAACCGGCAGGGATCATCGAGGAGGAGCTGCGGCCCGCCCCGGCGAGCGTCGAGCCTGCTTCCGGCGAGCCCGTTTCTTCACAGGTAGTTCACAACAGCTTCACTTCGAGGTAACCGGCCGCCTCGCGCTCGCCGCCATGCTCGGCGGCGATGGCGGTGGCTGGAACGGGAACCGAGGAGGGAGCCGCGGAGCGGCCGCAGGGAGCCGGTGGACGGCTCGAGATCCGCCCCGACGAGCACGCCGCGCTGGTCGACGGCCGGCCGCTCAGCCTGACGATGCGGGAGCTGCAGCTGCTCGTCACCCTCGCCGGCCACCCGCAGCGGATCATGACGCGCGAGGAGCTGTTCGCCGAGGTCTGGGGCTCGCAGCCGCGCCGTGACGACCGTTCGGTCGACGTCTACGTCAGCCGGCTCCGCGCCAAGCTCGGCGCGGCGCTTCCCGACCTGCAGCTGATCCACACCCACAACGGCATCGGCTACCGCTTCTCGCCCGATGGCTGAGGCCCGTCCAGCCCGGTCCCATCCCCTTTTACATCTTTTTTACATCCCCGCTACACGCAGATAACAAGCTGCGTGAAGACCGCTGAAAGCCTCGCTCGGGGCGGGAGTCGTCCGCGCCCGACAAGTGTGTCCAAATCACAAAAAGAGGAGACCGATGTCCAGAGCTAGATGGCTTGTGGTGATCGCAGCCGCTGCGATCCTCGCGCTCGGCATCGCCGCCTGCGGCGGTGGTTCTGATAGCACGAGCAGTGGATCCAGCACGGCTGAAAGCACCGAAAGCGAAAGCGAAGGCGGGAGCGCCCCCTCGGCCGAAGTCTCGGGCGAAATCGCCGGCGCCGGCTCGACCGCTCAGCAGGCGGCGCAGGAAGCCTGGATCGCCGAATTCGAGAACGCCAACGGCGGCGCAACGGTCTCCTACGACCCGGTCGGGTCGGGCGGCGGTCGCGAACAGTTCATCTCCGGCGGCGTCGCCTACGGCGGCTCCGACACCCCGCTCTCCGAAGACGAAGGCGAGCTCGGCAAAGCGGTCAAACGCTGCGCTCCGGGCGAACTGGTCGAGATCCCGGACTACATCTCGCCGATCGCGATCGTCTACAACCTGCCGGAAGTCGAAGAACTGAAACTCGACCCGGAAACCCTGGCGAAGATCTTCAACCAGGAAATCACCGAATGGAACGACCCGGCGATCGCCAAAGACAACCCGGGCGTCGAACTCCCGAGCACCCGGATCGTCCCGGTCAACCGCTCCGACGAGTCGGGCACGACCGAAAACTTCACCGACTACCTCTCGCAGGTGGCGCCCAAGGTCTGGACGCACGAAGTGAGCGGCGAATGGCCGGTGAAAGGCGGCGAAGCGGCGAACGGCACCTCCGGCGTGATCGAAGCGGTCACCGCCGGCGAAGGGACGATCGGCTACGCCGACGCCAGCCAGGCCGGCGAACTCGGCGTCGCCAAGATCAAAGTCGGTCAGGACTGGGCGGAACCGTCGCCCGAAGCGGCCGCCAAGGTCCTCGAGCTCTCGCCCGAGGACAAGGAACTCGAGGGCGGCAACAAATACGTGACCGCCTTCAAGGTCGACCGCAAAACCGAAAGCTCGGGCACCTACCCGATCATCCTGGTGTCCTCGCTGATCGGCTGCACGAAATACAAGTCGCCTGAAGAAGGGGCGCTGGTCAAGGCCTTCTTCGAATACGCGATCAGCACCGAAGGGCAGGAACTGGCCGCCGAACAGGCCGGCTCGGCGCCGCTCTCGGACGCGCTGCGCAAAAAGGTGATGCCGGCCGTGGAAGCGATCGAAGGCTAATCAGCCGATGGCCTCGGTCGACACCACGACCAACGCAGGCCAGCTGCTGGCGGCGGCGTCCGGAGGGCGCCGCCGCCGCGGCGATCGCATCTTCTCCAACGCCGCGGTGATCGCCGCGGTGACGATCCTGGCGCTGCTCGCCGGGGTCGCGGTCTTTCTCGCCACCGAGGGCTGGCCGGCCCTGACCGCCTCGGCCGCCGAACTGCCGGGGAAGGAAAGCTTCCTCGACTACGTCGCGCCGCTGGCCTTCGGCACCGTCCTCGCCGGCGCCCTGGCGACGGTGATCGCGGTGCCGCTGGCGGTCGCGGTGGCGCTCTTCATCACCCACATCGCGCCGCCGCGACTGGCGCTCGCGCTCGGCTTCCTGGTCGACCTGCTGGCGGCGATCCCGAGCATCATCTACGGCCTCTGGGGCATCTTCGTGCTCGGCCCCGCCGCGGTTCCGGCGATGAAGTGGCTCGAAGCCAAGCTCGGCTTCATCCCGATCTTCGCCGGCCCGGCCTCGACCACCGGCCGCACGATGTTGGTCGTCGGCCTGGTCCTGGCGGTGATGATCCTGCCGATCGTCTCGGCGATCGCCCGTGAGGCGTTCACGCAGACGCCGCGCAAACTGCAGGAAGGCGCGCAGGCGCTCGGCGCCACCCGCTGGGAGATGATCCGGATGACGGTGCTCCCGTTCGGCAAATCGTCGGTGATCTCCGGCGCCATGCTCGGCCTTGGCCGGGCGCTGGGGGAGACGATGGCGGTGACGATCATCCTCTCGGTCTCCGGCGCGGTCAGCTTCAACCTGATCAGCCAGGCGAACCCCTCGACGATCGCCGCCAACATCGCCCTCAACTTCCCCGATTCCTCGGGGATCAAGATCAACGCGCTGATCGCGACCGGGCTGGTCCTCTTCGCGATAACGCTGGTCACCAACTTCATCGCCCGCTCGATCATCGCCCGCTCCAACGTCCAGTAGATGAGCGCCCCGCCACCCGACATCAGCGGTCTCGACCCCGAGCTGGCCACCGAAGCGGCCGGTTTCGGCGGCGACCGCCTGCTCGGCGGCTCGAGCGCCGGCGGCATCCTCCCGAGCTGGGCGCCCTACGGAGTCGTCGCCGGCTCGCTCGCCTTCTGCGCCGCGGTCCTGGCGGCGCTCGGGATCTTCACGATCGCCCTGATGCTGGTCTTCGGGGCGCTCGTCTCGGTGCTCGCGATCTACGCCTGGTCGCGGGCGCTGGAGGGCTCGCGGCGGGCCAAAGACCGGGCGATGACGATGGCGATCGTCGCCGCCTTCGGGGTCGCGATGGCGCCGCTGATCTCGCTGCTCTACGAAGTGATCAGCCGCGGCGTGCCCGGCCTCAGCGCCGAATTCTTCAGCGAAGACGCGCGCGGCAAGATCAACGGCGGCGGCGCCGAGCACGCGATCGTCGGCACCCTGATCATCACCGCCGTCGCGGTGGTGATCTCGGTCCCGATCGGGCTGATGGCGGCGATCTACATGAACGAGTACGGCACCGGCAAGCTGCGCCGGGCGCTGACCTTCTTCGTCGACGTGATGACCGGCATCCCCTCGATCGTCGCCGGCCTCTTCGCCTACGCGCTGTTCGAGCTCTTCTTCGGCCCCGGCATCCGGATGGGGGTGATGGGCTCGATCGCGCTCTCGGTGCTGATGATCCCGATCGTGATCCGCGCCTCCGAGGAGGTGCTGAAGATCGTGCCCAACCACCTCCGCGAAGCGTCCTACGCGCTCGGCACGCCGAAGTGGCGGACGATCACCAAGGTCGTCCTGCCGACCGCCTTCGCCGGCCTCGTCACCGGGGTGATGATCGCCACCGCGCGGATCATCGGCGAGACCGCGCCGCTGCTGGTCACCACCGGCGTCGTCGACTCGCTGAACACCGACCCGTTCAGCGGTCGCATGCAGAACCTCGCCGTCTACGCCTTCAACGAGTACCGCTCGCCGGGGATCGACAAAGCGGCCTCCTACGACCGCGCCTGGGCCGCGGCCTTGACGCTGATCGCGATCGTCGTGATCCTCAACGTCATCGCTCGGCTCGTTTACCGCCGCTACAAAACGGAGATCCGCTGAGGACCCAGTGGAGGGAAGGAAGCTGAGGAACATGTTCGGATCATCCGCAGAGACCGAGGCCCGGGCCAAGGAGCAGCCGGCCACCGAGAAAGGGCAGGGATCGATGGCCCCAGATGGCAGCGTCACCGCCACCTCGACGGGGGCGCCGACCGCGGCGCCGAAACGTCAGGCGAAGACGATCGAGACCAAGGAAGTCAACCTCTACTACGGCGACTTCCAGGCGGTCGAAGGGGTGACGATGATGATCGAGCCGAACAAGGTGACGGCGCTGATCGGCTCCTCGGGCTGCGGCAAGACGACCTTCCTGCGCTCGCTGAACCGGATGCACGAGCTGACGATCGGCGCCACCGTCAAAGGTGAGATCACCCTCGACGGCGAGGACATCTACGCCCGCGGCGTCGACCCGGTCCAGGTCCGCAGCCTGATCGGGATGGTCTTCCAGCAGCCGAACCCGTTCCCGACGATGTCGATCTACGACAACGTCGCCGCCGGCCTCAACCTCAACTCGGGCCGCGTCTCGAAGAGCGAGAAGGACGCGACCGTCGAGCGCAGCCTGCGCGGCGCCCACCTCTGGGAGGAGGTCAAGGACCGCCTCGACAAGCCGGGCTCCGGCCTCTCCGGCGGCCAGCAGCAGCGGCTCTGCATCGCCCGCGCGATCGCGGTCGAGCCGGAGGTGCTGCTGATGGACGAGCCCTGCTCGGCGCTCGACCCGGTGGCGACGCTGGCGATCGAGGAGCTGATCGGCGAGCTGAAGCACGAATACACGATCGCGATCGTCACCCACAACATGCAGCAGGCGGCCCGCGCCTCCGACAACACCGCCTTCTTCAACCTCGAGGAATCGGGCAAGCCGGGGCGGCTGGTCGAGATCGGCGCGACCGAGACGATCTTCACCAAACCGACCCAGAAAGCGACCGAGGACTACGTCAGCGGGCGTTTCGGGTAATTCGGGTAGGAGGCGGGGACAATGCCCGACGTTCGAGTCGAATATCAAGAGGAACTGACGACGCTCGAGGCGAGCGCCCTCGGCGGCCTCGACCTGGTCAGCGCGGCGCTGCAGAAGACGCTCGAGGCGATCGAGCACCAGGACGTCGAGCTGGCGCAGCTGGTGATCGCCGACGACGACCGCATCGACGGCCGCTACCTGGAGATCCACCAGTCGCTGATCACGCTGCTGGCGACGCAGTCGCCGGTGGCCACCGACCTGCGGCTGATCGCCTCGCTGCTGCACGTGCTGAAGAACATCGAGCGGATGGGCGACCAGTGCGTGAACATCTGCAAGGTGATCCCGATGACCGGCAACGAGCCGCCGGCCGACGAGGAGATGGTCGACCTGATCATGCGGATGGGGCGGCAGGCGCGGTTGCTGATCAGCCAGGCCAAGCACGCCTTCGAGCAGCGCGACGTGGAGATGGCGCGCGACCTGGTCCGTCAGGACGACGTCGTCGACGATCTCAACCGCGACTGCTTCCGCCTGGCGCTCCGGATCGGCGAAGACCCCGACCGCCGCGAATGGGCGATGACGATGCTGCTGGCGGCGCGGGCGATCGAGCGGATCGCCGACAACGCGGTCGACATCGGCGAGCAGGTGGCGTTCGTCGTCACCGGGCTGTTCCGCGAGTTCGAGGACGCCTCGCATCCGGCCGGTGCCTGAGAGCCCCCGGCCGGGAGTCGTGGCGAAGCCGCCACGAACCCCGGCGAGTGTGAGATCCGGTTCGTTTGGCAACATGCAGAAGACCCCTTGATGCTCTGCGCGGCGATCGACATCGGCTCCAACACGACCCGCGTACTGGTTGCCGAGCCCGCTGAAGGCCAGCTCAAAAAGGTGATGGAGCAGCGTGCCTACACCCGCATCAACAAGGCGATCGGGCGCGACGGTGAGATCTCGGCGGCGAAGATCGACGAGGTCTGCGAGGTCGTCTCGACCCAGGTGCGGCTGGCTCGCGAGCTGGGCGCGGTGGTGATCCGCGCGGTGGCGACGGCGGCGGTCCGCGAGGCGACGAACGGCGAGCAGGCGGCGGTCGCGATCGGCCGCGCGGCCGGCGTCCCGGTCGAGATCCTGAGCGAGGAAGAGGAGGGCCGGCTCTCCTTCATCGGCGCCACCAAAGCGCTCGGGCACCCGGCCGAGGGCCGGATCGGCGTCGTCGACGTCGGCGGCGGCTCGACCGAGGTGATCGTCGGCACGGTCAACGGGGGCGTCGAGGTGGTGCGCTCCTGGTCGGTCGGCTCCGGCGTCCTCGCCGACGAGCTGATCACCTCCGACCCGCCGTCGGCGGCCGAGATCCGCAAGGTCCGCGACCGCATCGACGACATCTTCGCCGGGGTCGAGATCGAGCGCCCCGAGCAGGCGGTCGCGGTCGGCGGCTCGGCCACCTCGCTGCGCAAACTGGTCGGCACCGTGCTCGAGTACGAGACGCTCGAGCGCGGCATCCGGGTCCTCTGCGGCGACCCCGCGGTCGACGTCGCCCGGCGCTTCGAGCTCGACCCGGTCCGGGTCCGGATCCTCGCCACCGGCGTCCTCCTGCTGGAGAAGGTCAGCGACCTGCTCGGCCAGCCCCTGCAGATCGGCAAGGGCGGCCTCCGCGAGGGAGTCATCCTCGATCTCCTCAACGGCAGCGCCAACGGCTCCAGCCCGGCGCGCCTAGCCGCCTAGCGCCGAGTCCCGGGCCGGCCGGCAGGTCGGCGGCGCCCTGGCCCGTCGGCCGCTCCTCGTCGAGGTTGCCGTTCCGGGCGATATACGCCTGAAAAGGCAACCTCAACGCTTCGCCGGTCGCCGGCCTGTGTTGCCGCGGTCACGGGGGTTTCACATCGGGTTTGCACCTCGATAACACGATTTCCCTGCAAATCGCGAATTATCGTGGTGTACGGAGAACCAGAATGAGGGAGACACCGATGACTTCCCGCGTCGACTTGCACGTCCACTCCACCGCCTCGCAGCTGTCCAAGCTCGGGGTCCAGCGCTCGCTCGGACTGCCGGAGTGCGCGACGCCGCCGGAGGAGGTCTACGAGCTGGCCAAGCGGCGGGGGATGGACTTCGTGACGATCACCGACCACGACACGATCGCGGGGGCGCTGACGCTCGCCGATCGGCCCGATTGCTTCGTCTCCGAGGAGCTGACCGCCCGCTTCGCCGGCGAGCCCCAGGCGGTTCACGTCCTCTGTTACGGGATCACTCCCGGAGACCACGAGTGGCTGCAGGCACATTCCGGCGATGTCGAGGCCTGCGCCGCCTACCTGCACGAGGGGGAGATCACCTGCGCCCTGGCGCACCCCTTCTTCAACGTCGCCGAGCCCCTGACCCGGCGCCACCGCCGCATCCTGGCGGAGCTCTTCCCGATCTGGGAGGTGCGCAACGGGTCGCGGGCCGCCGAGCTGAACATGCCCGCCGTCATCTACATCGAGACCCACGGCGGCACCGGCATCGCCGGCTCAGACGACCATGCCGGCGTCGACATCGGCCGCACCTTCACCGAGGCGCCCGCGGCCGCGACGCCGGAAGAGCTTCTCGCCCACCTGCGAGCCGGCCGCGCCGAGGCGCGCGGCGAACAGGGCTCGGCCGCCAAGTGGACCCACGCGGCGATGGCGCTGGCGACCCGCTCGCTGACCGCCGAGGGCGCCGCCCCCGGCTCCGGCGGCGCCGTCCCCGACCCGACCGCGGTGATGAAGATGGCCGAACGGCTGATCCGCGAGGGCGCCGACCGCGAGGGCGCGGTGGCCGCCGACATCGGCCCCGACGACGCCCGCGCCCTGCTCGAGGCCTGGCTCGCCGGCGTCGGCCTGGAGCCGCGCGGGGCGCGGCTGATCGCCCACCTGCAGTCCGACGGCTTCTCCCACGCCGACCTCTACCGCCGCGCCCGCCGCATCCACGACCGCCGCCTGCGCGGCGCGATCTCCGGCGGCACCGAGGCGCTCGCCCGCGGCGACTACGGCAGCGCCGCCAGCGGCCTCTTCGAGGCGCTCGTCCCGGCCTTCCCCTACGCGCCCGCGACCGCCTTCCTCGCCGCCGAGAAAGCGAAGCTGCGGGCCGGCAACGAGGGCACACCGCGGATCGCCCTGATCGCCGACGGGATCGGGACGATGCACGGCGTCACCCACACGATCGAGCAGATCCGCGAGCGCGGCGTCCCCGGCTTCGAGGTCGAGGTGGTCGGCACCGACCCCGGCGTCGACCGCCGCCTGCCGGCCGCGACCGAGCTCGAGATCCCCTTCTACGCCGGCATGCGGCTCGGCGTCCCCGGCCTGCCGGACCTGGTCGAGACGCTCGCCGAAGGCCGCTACGACCTCATTCACGTCACTGCGCCGGGACCGGCGGGGGTCGCGGCGACGCTGCTCAGCCGCGTCACCGGGGCGCCGCTGCTCGCCAGCTACCACACCGAGCTTGCCACCTATGCGGGGCTGCGAACCGGCAACGACGGGGTCGAGGCGATCAGCCGGATCGCGCTCGGCGCCTTCTACGGCGCCCCCTCGGTGGTCCTCTCGCCGAGCCCCGCCGCCGACCGCTCGCTGCTCGCGCTCGGCACCGAGGGCGGCCGCATCGAGCGCTGGGAGCGCGGCGTCGACACCGACCGCTTCGACCCCCGCCGCGGCGACCGCGACGCCTTCCCCGGCGAGGTCAAGGTCCTCTACGCCGGCCGCCTCACCCGCGAGAAGGGGGTCGACCTGCTCGCCGAGAGCTTCCTCCGCGCCCATGCGACGGACCCGCGGCTGCACCTGCTGCTCGCCGGCGGCGGCCCCGAGGAGAGCCGAGCTGCGGGCCCGGCTCGGCGACCGCGCCACCTTCCTCGGCTGGCTCGAGGGCGAGGAGCTGCCGCGCGCCTATGCCAGCGCCGACGCCTTCCTCTTCGCCAGCACCACCGACACCTACGGCCAGGTGATCCTCGAGGCGGCCGCCAGCGGCCTGCCGGTGATCGCCGTCGCCGAGGGCGGCCCGGCGGCGCTGATCGAGAACCGCCACACCGGCCTGCTCTGCCGTCCCGACCCCGACCACCTGGCCGGTGCGCTGCTGCAGCTCGCCTCCTCGCCGGCGCTGCGCAAGCGGCTCGGCGCCGCCGCCGCGCTCCACGCCCGCGGCCGCTCCTGGGAGCGCTCGCTGGAGCAGCTCGCCGCCGGCTACCGGCGGGCGCTCGGCGGCGTCGCCGCCAGCTCGGCCGAATCGCAGCCGCTGGTACAGGTGGCCTGACCGGCTGGCATGGCTTTGATCGCGCGAGTACGATGGATCGATCGACGATCCCGCTCTCTACTTCAATCGCGAGCTGTCCTGGCTCGACTTCAACCAGCGGGTTCTCGAACTGGCGGAGGACCAGGAGGTGCCGCTGCTCGAGCGGGTCCGCTTCTGCGGCATCTACGCCTCCAACCTCGACGAGTTCTACATGGTGCGGGTCGCCGGCCTCTTCGACCAGCTCGACGCCGGGATCGACGCCCGCGGACCCGACGGGCTCGCCCCGGGCGGGCAGATAGACCAGATCCAGACCCGCGTCCTCGAGCTCGACGAGCGCCTCCACGCCTGCTTCGGCGGCGTCATCCGGCCGGCGCTCGAGGAGCACGGGATCCGGCTTCTGACCCTCGACAACGCCAACGAGGAAGAGCGGCGCGACATCGACGCCCGCTTCCACGAGCAGGTCTTCCCGGCGCTGACGCCGCTGGTGATCGGGATGGGGCGGCCGTTCCCCTACATCTCCAACCTCTCGCTGAGCCTCGGCGTGCTGCTGCGCGACCCCGAGTCCGGCACCGAGATCATCGCCCGCGTCAAGGTGCCGAAGGAGCTGCTCGGTCGCTTCCTGCCGGTCGGCGACGGCGGCCAGACCTTCGTCCCGCTGGAGGAGGTGATCGCCGCCAACCTCGACGCGCTCTTCCCCGGCATCGACGTCGTCGACTACGGCTTCTTCCGGGTCACCCGCGACGCCGACTTCACGATCTCCGACGAGGCGGACGACCTCCTGCAGGCGGTCCAGGACGAGCTCCGCCGGCGCCGCTTCGGCGAGGTGGTGCGGCTCGAGATCGCCGCCGGGATGAACCCGAAGCTGCGCGGGCAGCTGATCGACGCGCTGCGGCTCGAAGACCGTGAGGTCTACGACGTCGACGGCCTGATCGACCTCGGCGACGTCGGCGGGATCGCCGACGTCCCCGGTCACTCCGAGCTGCGCTACTCGCCCTGGTCGCCGGTCACCCAGCCGCGCCTGCAGGGCGAGGACGAGGAGCCGGTCGACATCTTCTCCGTGATCCGCCGCGGCGACCTGCTCGTCCACCACCCCTACGACTCCTTCACGACCTCGGTCGAGCGCTTCGTCGAGCAGGCGGTCTCCGACCCCGACGTGCTGGCGATCAAGCAGACGGTGTACCGGACCAGCGACGACTCGCCGCTGGTGCCGTGGCTGATCCGGGCCTCCGAACGCGGCAAGCAGGCGGTCTGCATGGTCGAGCTGAAGGCGCGCTTCGACGAGGCGGCCAACATCCACTGGGCGAAATCGCTGGAGGAGGCGGGCGTCCACGTCGTCTACGGGATCCCGGGGCTGAAGACGCACGTGAAGGCGATCCTGGTGGTGCGGCGCGAGGGCGACCGGGTGCGCGAGTACGTCCACATCGGCACCGGCAACTACCACCCGAAGACCGCCCGCCTCTACACCGACTTCGGCCTCTTCACCGCCGACCCCGACATCGGCGCCGACGCCGCCGAGATGTTCAACTTCCTCACCGGCTACGGGCGGCCGGCCGTCTACCGCAAGGTGCTGGTCTCGCCGACGACGATGCGCGACCGCTTCATCGAGGAGATCGAGAGCACGGTGGCGGCCCACGAGGCCGGCGAAGAGGCGCGGATCGCGCTGAAGATGAACTCGCTGGTCGACGCCGGCTGCATCCGGGCGCTCTACGCGGCCTCGCAGGCGGGGGTCCGGGTCGACCTCAACGTGCGCGGGATCTGCTGCCTGCGGCCCGGGGTCGAGGGGGTCTCGGAGAACATCCGCGTCGTCTCGGTCGTCGGCCGCTTCCTCGAGCACTCGCGCGTCTACGCCTTCCAGCGGGGCGAGGAGACGCGGGTCCTGATGGGCTCGGCCGACATGATGCCGCGCAACCTCGATAGCCGGGTCGAGCTGGTCGTCCCGGTCGAAGACGCCGAACTGCGGGCGGAGATGCTCGACGTGCTCGAGCGCTGCTTCGCCGACAACACCAACTCCTGGGAGCTCGATGCCGACGGACGCTGGGCCCGCATCGACCCCGGCGAGAGCGAGCCGCGCAACGTCCAGCGCGAGTTGCGGGATCTCTACGCCGCCCGGGCGGCCGAACAGCTGGCGGCGGCGACCGCTGAACACCGGACGGTGGAGCCGCAGCTACGATGACCGCAGTGGCCCGCTTCTCCCTGCTACCGCGCGACAGCACCTTCTTCGACCTGCTTGCGGGGTCGGGCCGCAACAGCGTCGAGGCGGCGCGGCTGCTCGACCGGATGATGGGCGCCTGGCCCGACGCGGGCGAGCTGCCGGCGCAGATCGTCGAGGCCGAGCACGAGGGCGACCGGATCACCCACGAGATCGTCAAACGCCTCAACTCGAACTTCGTCACCCCGATCGATCGCGAGGACATCTACGGGCTGGCGACCCAGCTCGACGACATCGTCGACTACACCGAGGAGGCGGCCGACTTCCTCGGCCTCTACCAGATCGAGGCGCCGATGGAGCAGGCGGGGGCGCTGACCAAGGTCCTGGTCCGCTCCTGCGAGCAGCTCGCGGAGGGGCTCGAGAACCTCTCCTCGTTCAAGGACCTCGACCAGTACTGGATCGAGATCCACTCGCTCGAGAACGAGGGCGACCGGATCTCCCGCGACGCGGTGGCGTCGCTGTTCTCCAACGGCATCGACCCGATGGTCGTGATCCGCTGGAAGGACATCTTCGCGGTCCTCGAGGAGGCGATCGACGCGACCGAGAAGGCTGCGCAGATTCTCGAGGGCATCGTCATCAAAAACAGCTGAGGCGGGCTGTGAGGGCATCTGGCGGTGTCCTCGGTCGCTCGTCTTCGGGTCACGCACGAAGTGCGCTCCCCTCGGCTCGCTCCCTGCGTCCTTGCCAGCCGGGCCCTGAGCGCGCCTCCAACCTTGGGCGACCCGGTGGTGAGCCTGGAGGCGTGTAACAAAGATGTAAACGGGGACGGTAGGTTCCCGGCGTGGGCTCGGACATCATCCTCGTGATCGTCGTCGGCACTGCCCTGGCCTTCGACTTCACCAACGGCTTCCACGACACCGCCAACGTCGTCGCCACCTCGATCTCGACGCGGGCGGCGCGGCCGCAGGTGGCGATCGCCGCCGCCTCGCTGCTCAACTTTCTCGGCGCCTTCATCTCGATCTCGGTCGCGGCGACCGTCGCCAAGGACGTCGTCGACGCCGAAGTGATCACGCCGACGATCGTCTTCGCGGGGCTGATCGGGGCGATCGCCTGGAATCTCGTCACCTGGTACTTCGGGCTGCCCTCGAGCTCCTCGCACGCGCTGATCGGCGGCGTCGTCGGCTCGGCGGTGGCGGCGGCCGGGTTCCACGTGATCCTCGCCGAAGGGCTGGTCGGCAAAGTGCTGATCCCGGCGGTCCTGGCGCCGTTGCTGGCCTTTCTCGTCGCCGGCTTCTCGATCGCGCTGGCCTACCGGGTGGTCGGCCATCAGCGGCCCGGCGTCGTCTCCCGCGGCTACCGGTACGGGCAGCTGCTCTCGGGCGGGCTGCTGGCGCTCGCCCACGGCACCAACGACGCGCAGAAGACGATGGGCGTGATCACGCTGGCGCTGATCGCCAACGGCAACCTCGGTCCGGAAGCGGACCCGCCGATCTGGGTGATCGCATCCTCGGCGCTGGCGATCTCGCTCGGCACCTACAGCGGCGGCTGGCGGATCATCAAGACGACCGGGACCCGGATCCTGAAGATGGATCCGGCCCAGGGGTTCACCGCGCAGGGCTCGGGCGCGGCGGTGATCCTCGCCTCGACCCACTTCGGCTTCCCGCTTTCGACCACCCACGTGATCAACGGCGGGATCATGGGTGCGGGGGCGGCGAAGCGGCTCTCGGCGGTGCGCTGGGGCGTCGCCGGCAACATCGTCGTCGCCTGGGTCCTCACCCTGCCGGCGGCGGCGCTGATCGGGGCGGCGACCTACGGGGTGACGCAGCTGTTCGGCAGCGGGGCGCTGGGGCCGATCCTGGTCACGATCGCGGCGCTGGTGCTGATCGCGATGGCGTTCGTGCGGCGCGCCCAGCGCGGGGCGCCGGTGCCGGTCACCGAAGGCGGCGGCCGCTGATGCTGGCGACGATCGTCGAAGGCAAGGAGCTGCTGCAGACGATCGGCGCGGCGACGATCGCCGGGGTGGGGGTGACCTTCGTCTTCTCGATCGCGATCTGGGGGTTCGGCCGGGCGGCCGAACTGGGGACCGAGGAACGGCGGCTGGCGGCCGGCTCGGCGGCGCTGGTCGGGGCGCTGGCGCTGCTCTTCGTGGTCGCCGCGATCGTCTTCGGAATCGTCGTGATGACGCACAAGTAGTCGTACACTTGGTCGCGTGCGCACCGCTCGCAACGTGGGGATAATTCTGCTGCTGGCGGCGGGGGTCGCCTTCCTGCCGAAGGGCGGCAACGCGCTCGAAACGGTCTTCACCCTGCTGACGATGGGCTTCCTCGCCGGCATCTCCTGGATGCTGTTCACGCTGAGCCGCGAAAACCAGCTGACGCTGGCGACCCTGACCGACGGCCGGCGGGCGATCCTCTACGGCGCCTTCGGCCTGATCGCGCTGCTGATCGCCGGCGCCGACATGCTCTTCTCGACCGGCGGCGGCACCGTCTTCTGGATCGCCGCCTTCGCCGCCTCGATCGCCGCGATCTGGAAAATCTGGGTCGAGGCGAATACCTACTAGTTTGGGAGCTCGTCGCGAAGGGCCGGCTCGCTGCGAGCCTCGCGGCGCCTGGCGGCGGCGGACCGGCGCGCTGCGGCGTCCTCGCCTGCCTGAATAGCTCTGCTATTCCGGCAGGCTGCGTCCTTGCATCGCTTGGTCCGGCGCTCGCCAGGCACTCGCGAGTCTCTTGCGAGACGGCCCATCGCTTCCACGCATGGCCGCACGGAATGGATTGGCGCAACTCGGGCGTGCACCCGCCGCCGTGCGCCTTTCGCGCGTAAGTGTGTGCAGAAGATTTTGCCTTTGCGCACCACGGGTGCGTCTCCGGCTGGGACCGTCGTCGCATGCCACGAGCACGGTCCAGAAGCGCCGCGAGGAGCGGGGAGGCGGGCACCGCATCGGTCGAGCTGATCGCGGTGATCCCCTTCCTGCTGCTGGCGCTGCTCGTGGCGGCGCAGGTCGCCATCGCCGGCAACGCCCTCTGGTCGGCGAGCGTCGCCGCCCGTGCGGGTGCGCGGGCGGCGTTGGTTGGCGGGGATGCGACGGCGGCGGCGCGGCGGGCGCTGCCGCCGTCGCTGCGCGCCGGGGCGAAGGTCGAGGACTCCGATGGCGTCTCCGTGCGGGTGCCGGTGCCGGCGCTGCTGCCGCGGCTGCCCGAGGTGATGGTCGGTGCCCGCTCGGGCCTGGAGGCAGAAGGTGGCTGAGATCCGCTCGCAGCGGGGGCAGGCGACGGTCGAGCTCGTCGCCGCGCTGCCGGCGCTGCTGCTCGCCGCGCTTCTCGCCCTGCAGCTGCTCGCCGCCGGCTATGCGTTGACCCTCGCCGACGGCGCCGCCGAGGCCGGGGCGCTGGCGCTCGCCTCCGGCGGCTCGGCTGGCGAGGCCGCGCGCGAAGCGCTGCCCGGCTGGGCGCGCGAGGACGTCGAGGTCGAGGTCCACGGCGGCGAGGTCTCGGTGCGGCTGCGGCCGCCCTCGCCGTTCGCCGCGGTGGCGGCGCGGCTCGCGGTGACGAGCAGCGCCAGCGCGAGGCCGGCGCGATGAGGATGCGTGCGAGCGAGACCAGGGTTCGCGGCGCCGCGGGACCGGCACCGGTCCCGCGGCGCGAGGCACCGCCGGAGCCCGCGATCGCACCGGATCCAGACGGCACGCCGGTCTGGACGCGACCGACCGCGGCGCTGCCGCTCCCAGCTGTCTCGTCCCGTCCCGCCGACCCGCCGCTCCTGGCGCCCGCGCGCTTCGAGGCGCCGCCGGACGCGGCGACCGTCGTCGTCACCGCGGTTGATGGCGCCGAGGGGTCGAGCGCCGCCGCGGCGGCCCTGGCCTGCGCCGGGGCCGACGGCGAGCGGGCGCCGCTGCTGGTCGATCTCGGCGGCCGGCCGCCGCGGCCGACTCTTGTCGCTTCAGCCGCGGCCCGAGCTCTGGAGGAGCGGCTCGCCGCGCACCTGCCCGCGACCCGGGTCGCCGCCCGCGGTCAGCTCTGCCAGCTGGCGCCTTCGGCCGACGCCGAAGGCTTCGCGACCGCTGCGGCGGCGGTCACGGTGGCGCGCGGCGCTTTCGCCGTCGTCCACGTGCCACCGGCCGAGCTGCAGGCGCTGCTCGCCGACCCGGCGGCGCCGCGGTTCAGCGGGGCGCTGCTGCGGGCCGACGTCGGCGCCGAACGGCCGCTGCTGGCGCTGCTGGCTCGCGATCTGCGCGAGCGCGGGCTCGCCGTCGCCGTGCTCAAGCGGCGGCTCGGCTGGGTCACCGAGCGGCGTGCCCTGTTCGGCGCGCTGGGGCCGGAGGGCGAGGGGCTCTCACCGTCGCTGGTGCGGCGGCTGACCGAGCCCGGCTCGGCCGGGCTCGGTGATCTGGCTCAGTACGGCGAGGGGTACGGGTTCGGCGGCGGCGACGGAGCCGGTTCTTGACCCGGCGATCCCGGCATTGCGGAGCCGCCGGTGATCGTCGCCGCGTGCCAGGTGCCGACGTCTTTGAAGCCCTCGCCGTTGGCCTCGCCCGTTTTGCTGTCGCCGGCGAAGGCGTAGAGCGGGCGGCCCTTGTAGGTGACCTGGGTGCGGCCGTCGGGACGTTCGACGGTGCCGAGCGTCACCGGGCCTTTCGGTTGCGTCCCCGCCTTGACGGTCAGTGGGTGCCAGGTGCCGAGGCAGCCGCCGGTGCAGGTGAAGTGGCCGCGCTTCTCGACGCTCAGCGTGTAGAGGGTGCGGCCGGCGTTGTTGGTCAGCACGGTCTTGCCGAGCGATTCGACGGTGCCTTCCTTGGCGACGGTCCTGGTCGCCGCCATCGCGGCGACGGGCAGGGCGAGCGCCGCCAGCGCCGTGGCGATCAGCGCCAGCCGGAGCAGCGGTCGTGACAGCGGGGATCGATTCACCGAAAGCCTCCTCCTCGGGTCCTGTGCTTCCGGTTCTACGGAGGGCGGCGGCAAAAGGTTCGAGGGCGGTCGGGGAGGAGAGCGGTCAGGCGCTGATCCTCGCCCTCGGCGGCGCCTTCGCGCTGATCGTCGGCGCCCTCGCCCTGGTCGCGATCGCCGGCGCCGTCACCGGCAAGGGCCGGGTGCAGCGGGCCGCCGACCTCGCCGCGATCTCGGCCGCCCGCTCGATGAAGGACACGCTGCCGCGGCTGCTCTCGTCGCCGACCCTGCCCAACGGCCTGCCGAACCCCTCGCACCTCAGCAAGGAGGCCTACCTGGCGCTGGCGCGCGAAGCGGCGCTCGCCGCCGGCCGCGCCAACGGCGTCGACCCGGCTCGCCTCCGCCTCGACTTCCCCGACGCGGCCAGCTTCGCGCCGGTGCGGGCGCGGGCGGTCGTCGTCGCCAATCTCGACGCAGCCGGCTCGCCCGAGGTCCAAGCCTCGGCGGTCGCCGAAGCCGGCGCGACGGTCAGCGATGGGATGGCCGGGATGGCGAGCGGCGGCGGCTACAGCGGCCCGCTCGTGTACCGCAACGGCGAGGGCATGAGGCCGGACGTCGCCGAAGGGTTCGACCGCATGGCGTCAGCAGCGCGGGCAGACGGCGTCTCACTGGTTGTCGTCTCCGGCTTCCGCTCCGATGCCGAACAGGCCGAACTCTTCGCCGCCCATCCCGACCCGACCTGGGTCGCGCCGCCCGGCGACTCGCTGCACCGCTGCGCAACCGAGCTCGACCTCGGCCCCGAATCGGCATACGCCTGGCTCGCCGCCAACGCGACCCGCTTCGGCTTCACCCAGCGATATAGCTGGGAGGCCTGGCACTACGGCTGGACCAAGCCGCCGGCGCCGTGCTCGGCAGCCGCCGACTCGCTCGGCCTCGGCAACGACGCCGACGGAGCGCTCTCGGGGCAGTCGCTGCCCGCCTTCGTGCCAGCCGAGTTCCGGCCGATGATCCTCGACGCGGCCGCGCATTGGAACGTCTCGCCGGCTCTGCTCGCCGGCCAGCTGATGGCCGAGTCCGGCTTCGACCCGAACGCCGGCTCGCCGGCCGGGGCGCAGGGGATCGCTCAATTCATGCCCTCGACGGCAGCCTCATACGGCCTGAAGAACCCCTTCGATCCCGCCGAAGCGATCGACGCCGAGGCGCACCTGATGTCGGACCTGATCCGCCAGCTCGGCTCGCCCGAGCTCGCTCTCGCCGCCTACAACGCCGGCCCGGCGCCGGTCGAAGCCTGTCACTGCATCCCGCCCTACCCCGAGACCCAGGCCTACGTGACCCGCATCCTCGCCCTGATCGGCGGCGCCGGGGCGCTGTCGATGCCGAGCTTCGAAGTCCGACTTGTCGCATGAGGGCTCGTGTCGAGCCCGTCAAGAAGTGACAGGACGACGTGGTACCTTCTGAATCGTCCTAGGCAATCTTCGTCTAGGCCTCTACATAGCCTGCTAGGGCGTTCGCGCTCTAGCCAAGTTTCAAGCGACCGGAGGGTCCCTTGGAGAAAGCGAGGCAAGATGAGCGCGCAGGTTTCGCGTACGTCCGTGACGCCGATGAAGGTGTCCGGCGTCAAGCACCACGTCGACCGCGTATACCGAGAGGGCGGCGAGCACCAGTGGGTCCGGGAGACCCTGATCAACTCGATTGAGGCCGGTGCGAGCCGCATTGAATTCGCCATTGAGTGGCAGGCAGTGCATGAGCTGGGCGTATACCGGCGACTCATCGTCGACGACGGTGAAGGGATGACGCCCGAGCAGCTCGTTGGATTCTTCAATGTCTGGGGTGGCGGTGGAAAGCCGATCGGTGGGCTGCACGAGAATTTCGGAATCGGTGCCAAGTCGTCGTTAGTGCCCTGGAATCGTTACGGCCTCGTCGTCATATCCTGGGTAGACGGAGACGCGGCGATGATCTGGGTGATGGCCGACTCGGCAACTGGGGAGTACGGCCTGCGGAATTTCGAGGCGGTCGATGCCGATTCAGGCGAAGTGCGAATCGAAGAGGTGGTGACCCCCTTCTTCGATGAAGAACACGGCTGCGACTGGGCATCGGTCAAGCCGGACTGGATCGAAGACCACGGCACCGCGATCATTTTGCTGGGCGACGAGCCGACCGCAAACACCGTCCTTGGAGACCCAAACCGGACCGGCGAGGCGGACATTAAGGGAGTGTCTACCTACCTTAATCGCCGGATCTGGGACCGAGCTGGCTCGACCGAGATTACGGTCGACGAGTTGAGGCAGTCCGACCCGAAGACTTGGCCAGTCAGTGAGGAGATGGCGCATGTCTCAGGCGGGAGCGACCGCCGGACCAACCGTCGCAAGATCGAGGGTGCGAAGTACTACATCGAGTACCCGAAAAAGGAGTTCAAGCGAGGACATCTTGCAGCGTCTAGTAGCAAGGAGCTGGCAGATGGGACGTTCGTCGATTGGTATTTGTGGGACGGTGACAGACCTAGCATCCAGTCGTACGCCGCCCAGGGCGGCTACATCGCCGCTCTCTATGAGCACGAGCTCTACGATGTCACCAACCACCACTCCACTTACAGGTCCTTCGGAGTGCTTGAGTCGAGCGTTCGCTCGAAGCTGTGGTTAATCCTTCGTCCACCCGCCTTCGACGAGAAGGGTGGGAAGCGCGGCGTCTATCCAAGAGGAGATCGGAACTCTCTCTTGGTCATGGGCGGTCCGCACGCGGGTGAGCCGCTTCCCATCAATGACTGGGGCGCGGAATTCGCGGAAGATATGCCCCCTGAGATTCGCGATGCGATCCGAGCGGCTCGGGCCGGCGGTAGCGGGACGGTTGCCGACGAATCCTGGAAGGAGCGTCTTGCTGAGCGTTTCGGCTCTCGGTGGCGGATGTTCAAGCTCCGCGCGCGGCAAGGAGGAAAGCTGAAGCTCGATCCAGATCAGGCCGGATCGATGCCCCGCGCCGTCAAGCGCCCCTCGAGCACCGGCCGTCGCGGCGAGCGAGGCTCCGCTGGGGGAACCGGAGGGGATCAAAACGCGGGCTCCTCAGCGGGTGCGATTTCAGCGGCAAGAGTGCGGGTGGGCGGCGGTATCCCAACCTGGGTGAGCGTTAGGGCTGACGATCTTGATGAAGGCATGCTCGCCGCTTGGGCGCCCAATCATCCGGACCATCCAGAGGGAGCGGTTCTGATCAACATCGATCACCCAGTGATGGAGGAGGAGATTGCCTACTGGCAATCGCAGTATGGGGATCACTTGGCTGACCAGGTCGCCGGGGAGGTGATCGCCACGTACGGCGAGATCGCCGTTGCAAAGGTTGCTCACAGCGAGCACCTCAAGTCGATTTTGCCTAGTAGTGCTGTCGAGCAGGACTTGCGATCCGAACCGGCTCTCACCATGGCGCTCCTCGGTCTGATCGGCGAGGAGGCGGTCATCGCCCCACGGATTGGTGGCAAATTTGGTCGCCGCACGGTCTGAATCAATATGCGCCCCGCAGAGCTAAGGAGCCTCGATGGGCAATTGGCATCGGCGATGATCGCTCATGAGGCGATCTTCGACATGTCGCGTGAATTGCGCGCTCAGGGATCCATAAGCGCCGAAACGGAAAGTCTCGTTAGGGAGTCGGCGCAGATCGTGATCAAGATGCTGCCAGCTGTGACCGGCAAAGTGCGTCGACTGGCGGATCGGTGGAGCGAACTGGACCTCCTCGATCCATTGACGGCGACGACGACGCTGAGGGAGATCAAGAGTGAGACGGAGCGCATCTCTCCCGAGATTGAGCGGCTGTTGGCAAGACAGGGACAGATCGCAGGCGATCTTCGAGATTTGCTGGAGAAGTGAAACTAGGCCGAGGCCAGGCGAGCGGCGGCGGCTTCTTCGTAGCGATCCGCCAGCGCAACGGCCGCGTCTCTAAAACCCTTGATGTCGGTGCAAGCGGCCTGTTCGCGGAGCTCTTTGGCTCGGCTTGAGAGCTCGAGAGGAGACTGACCGGTGCGCTCAAGTCTTTCCTCCATGAGCTCAATAGTCCATCTGAGATCCTGGGGAACATCTGGCCAAGGGTGAGCTTCCACAGCTGGATTGTAGCTACGGAAGTGACGACTTCGCCAGAGCTTTCCAATCGACAGCAATCTGTCCACGTCCGGCACGATCATCCCCGACCAGCAGAGGTACTGCGCCAAAGCAGGCCTGGCACTACGGCTGGACCAAGCCGCCGGCGCCGTGCTCGGCAGCCGCCGACTCGCTCGGCCTCGGCAACGACGCCGACGGAGCGCTCTCGGGGCAGTCGCTGCCCGCCTTCGTGCCAGCCGAGTTCCGGCCGATGATCCTCGACGCGGCCGCGCATTGGAACGTCTCGCCGGCTCTGCTCGCCGGCCAGCTGATGGCCGAGTCCGGCTTCGACCCGAACGCCGGCTCGCCGGCCGGGGCGCAGGGAATCGCTCAATTCATGCCCTCGACGGCAGCCTCATACGGCCTGAAGAACCCCTTCGATCCCGCCGAAGCGATCGACGCCGAGGCGCACCTGATGTCGGACCTGATCCGCCAGCTCGGCTCGCCCGAGCTCGCTCTCGCCGCCTACAACGCCGGCCCGGCGCCGGTCGAAGCCTGTCACTGCATCCCGCCCTACCCCGAGACCCAGGCCTACGTGACCCGCATCCTCGCCCTGATCGGCGGCGCCGGGGCGCTGTCGATGCCGAGCTTCGAAGTGAGGCTGGTCGCTTGAGGGGCGCGCTCGTCGCGCTCGATCAGTCGACGTCGTCGATCGCCTGCTCGAGCAGGCGGACGCCGCGGCGGATCGCGGTGGTGCTGAGGTCCGAGTAGCCGAAGATCAGGCCGCCCTCGGGAGCGGGGAGGAGGCGGTAGGGCGCGAGGCCCGCGATCGCCAGCCCTCGCTCGCGGGCGGCGTCGACCACCGCGGCCTCCGGCAGCGCGTCGGGGAGCCAGGCGACCAGGTGCAGCCCGGCGGCGATGCCGCTGGGCCGCAGTTGCGGCAGGCGCTGGCCGAGCTCGGCGACGAGGGCGTCGCGGCGCTCGCGGTAGATCGGCCGCATTCGCCGCAGGTGCCGATCGAACTCGCCGCGGCGGAGGAAGTCGGCGAGGGTCAGCTGGTCGATCACCGGCGAGCCGCGGTCGGCGAGGATCTTCGCCTCGGCGAACGGCTCGACGAGGTCGGGCGGCAGGACGAACCAGCCGAGCCGGAACCCAGGCGCCAGCGTCTTGCTCGCCGTCCCCGCGTAGACGACCTGGTCCGGCATCAGCCCCTGGATCGAGCCGATCGGGGTGCGGTCGTAGCGGTACTCGGCGTCGTAGTCGTCCTCGACGATCAGCGCACCGGTGCGCTGCGCCCAGGCGACGACCGCGGCGCGGGCGCCGGCGGAGAGGACGGCACCGGTCGGCCACTGGTGGGAGGGGGTCAGGATCAGCGCGTCGGCACGCAGCACCTGGAGTGCGTCGATCCGGATCCCGTCGCCGTCGACGGGGACGCCGACCAGCTCGATTCCCAGCCGGGCGGCGATCAGGCGGGCGTCGTCGTTGGCGCTCGGATCCTCGACAGCGAGCCGCCGGGCGCCGCGCTCGGCGAGGACGCCGAGCAGCAGCGCGATCCCCTGTGCGTAGCCGTTGGTGACGATCAGTCGCTCGGGCTTCGCGACGGTGCCGCGGACGCGGTTCAGGTAGTCGGCGAGCGCCTCCCGCAGCTCCGCTGCGCCCCGCCCGTCGGGATAGCTGAAGCGCTCGTCGGGTGCCTCGGTGAGGACGCGGCGAACCGAGCGCAGCCAGGATCGACGCGGGAAGGCGGCGACGTTGGCGCGGCCGTAGCCGAAGTCGACCTCGGGCGGCTCTGGCCGCGGCGGCGTCGGCTGCGGCGGCTCGCCGAGCGGATCGAGGTCGGCAGCGACCTGGGTGTAGCCACCGCTGCGACTGGTCAGGTAGCCCTCGGCGACGAGCTGCGAGTAAGCCTCGACGACGACCCCCCGCGAGACCCCGAGCTCCCCGGCGAGGGTGCGGGTCGGCGGCAGGGCGGTGCCCGCCGCCAGCCGACCGGAGCGGATGCCGTCGCGGATCGCCAGCTCGACCTGGCGGTGCAGGGCCTCGCCGCCGTCGCGTCTCAGATCGACCAGAAGTTTCGAGGCGATCGGAGAATTGGTACTGGGAGATGGCACTGAATTGGATCTTATATGTAGGACCGATTGCTGGCAGCCTGGAACCCATGAAGACCGCAACCGCAATCCCCGCCCCTGTCCAGCGCCACGTCGACCGCCAACTGCTGCTTCCCGGCCAGCACGGCTACGACGAGGCCCGAACCGTCTGGAACTCGATGGTCGACCACCGCCCGGCGGCGATCTTCCGCTGCGCCAGCGTCGCCGACGTCCGCGCCGCCGTCCTCCTCGCGCGGGAGTCCGGCCTGGAGATCGGCGTCCGCTGCGGCGGCCACAACATCGCCGGGCTCTCGGTCCCGGACGGCGGCCTGATGATCGACCTGCGGCCGCTGAGCGCGGTGCGGGTCGACCCACTGCGGCGTCGCGCGTACGTCCAGGGCGGGGCGCTGCTCGGCGCCCTCGACCGGGCCGCCCAGGCCCACGGCCTGGCGACCACCGCGGGGAACGTCTCGCACACGGGCGTCGGCGGCCTCACCCTCGGCGGCGGCATGGGCTGGCTGGCCCGCAAGCACGGGCTGACCTGCGACAACGTCGTCTCCTACACCCTGGTCACCGCCGGCGGCGAGGTGCTGCGGGCCAGCGCCGAGGAGCACCCGGAGCTGTTCTGGGGCCTGCGGGGGGGCGGCGGCAACTTCGGCATCGTCACCGAGTTCGAGTTCCGCCTCCACCCGGTCGGCACCCGGGCGCTCTCGGTCGAGCTCTGCTTCGCCGCCGGCGAGGCCGCGGAGGCGATCGCGGGATGGCGGGAGCTCGCCATCGCGGCGCCGCCCGAGGCGACCTTCGTGGCGAGCCTGGTCGGCGAGCGGGTCGAGCTCGGCTACGTCTGGGCCGGCGAGATGCGGGGGGCCGAGCGCCCGCTGGCGGCGCTGCGCCGCCTCGGCAAGCCGTCCTCCGAGCGGATCGAGCCGCTCTCCTACCTGGCGCTGCAGTCGCGCGAGGACAGCGTCCAGGGGCACGCCGTCCGCCGCTACTGGAAGGGCCACTACCTGGCGGCGCTGCCGGAGCCGGCGATCGAGGCGTTGCTCGCCGAGCGCGACGGGTCGAGCCCCAGCGTCAGCCTCCAGACCTACGGCGGCGCGATCGGCGAGGTCGCCGAGGCCGACAGCGCCTTCAGCCACCGCGCGACCCAGTTCGAGTACGTGGCGGCGACCGGCTGGACCGAGCCGGAGGAAGACGAGGCGCGGATGGAAGCGGCGCGCCGGCACGCGAGCCGAATCGAGCCGTTCGCCTGCGGCGCCTATGTCAACACCCTCAGCGACGAGGGCGCCGGCGGCGTCCGCCGCGCCTACTCGGCCGCCAAGCTCGAGCGCCTCACCTCGCTGAAGAACTTCTACGACCCCGAGAACGTATTCCACCTCAACCAGAACATCGTCCCCAGCGAAAGGTAAGGAGCGAAACATGCCACGCCTGATCAATTCGACCTACGTCAGCATCGACGGCGCGGTGGAGAACCCGCACCTCTGGCCCTCCGGCCGCCATGAAGACGACGGCCGCGCCCAGCAGATCCAGACCGACCTGATGGAGAGCTGCGAGGCGGTCCTGATGGGTCGCCGGACCTACGAAGGCTTCGCCCCGGTCTGGTCGGCAAAATCAGGCGACCCGGCCAGCGATCGCATGAACGCGATCGAGAAGCTGGTCGCCTCGACGACGCTGAGCGAGCCCGAGTGGAGCAACACGACCGTGATCGCCGACGACCTGGTCGGCGAGATCAGCCGCCGTAAGCAGTCCGGCGGCGACATCGTTCAGTACGGGTTCGGTCCGGTGACGAGGACGCTCCTCGACGCCGGGCTCCTCGACGAGCTGCGCCTCTGGGTGCACCCGCTGATGGTTGGGCAGGGCGAAGCCGGCGACCTCCTCTTTCGCGACGGCACCGCCGAGCAGTTCGAGCTGGCCGACGTCACCCGGCTCGCCTCCGGCATCGTCATCCTCGGCTACCGCATCTAGGTCGGTAGCTCCTGCTTCACACCCGGCGGCGACCGGAAAGGTATGTTGATCCAACAGGCTGCGGACGCGACGGATGGCGTCGCTTCGAAAGGAGTGGTGATGAACGGGGGAAGCATGGAGCTCGGCCCGATCGACTACATCGTCGTCGAGTGGCCCGGCCGTCAACCGAACGGCGAGGTGGCGCCGCAGCTCGTCGACCTGGTCGACCGCGGCCTGATCCGGATCCTCGACCTGGCGTTCATCGCCAAGGACGAGGACGGAACCGTGGTCGAGCTCGACCTCGCGACCGTCGGCCAGGACGTGGTCGAGCTCTCGGTCTTCGAGGGCGCGTCCTCGGGCCTGCTCGACAAGGGCGACCTGGCGGAGGCGGCCGCCGTGCTCGAGCCGGGCACCTCGGCGGCGCTGCTGGTCTTCGAGAACACCTGGGCGGCGCCGTTCGTGGCCGCCGTCGGCCGCTCGGGCGGGCAGCTCGTCGCCAGCGGCCGGATCCCCGTCGAAGACGTCCTCGCCGCGCTCGACGCGGTCGAGGCCGGGTGAGGAGATAACGATGCCTGGATTGCTACGTGGAGTCGCCCGCACCGCGGCCATCGCCGGCACCGCCACCGCCGTCAGCGGTCGCGTCCGCCGCCGTCAGGAGTCGCGCTGGGCCCAGCAGGAACAGCCCGCGGAACAGCCGCCGCCGCGCCGCCGCGCCGGGCGCGCGCCTCGATGATCGACCAGCTGAAGGAGCTCGGCGAGCTGAAAGCGCAGGGCATCCTCACCGAGGAGGAGTTCGCCGCCCAGAAGGCCAAGCTGCTGGCGGGCTGATCCGCGGGGCGGGGGCTTGGCTACCGGCTGTCGCCGCCCGGCTCGGCGATCTCGCCGCGCAGCGCCTTCAGCGCCCCGACGAAGACCTCCGAGAAGGTCGGGAAGGGCTGGATCGTGTCGCGGAGGACTTCGAGCGGGACCGCGGCGCGGATCGCCAGCGTCGCCTGCTGCAGCCACTCGCCCGCCTCCGGCCCTAGGGCGTGGGCGCCGGTCAGCCGCGCGCCGTCGCTGAGCAGCGTCAGGTAGCCGTTCGACTCGGCGTAGGCGCGGGTGTAGGTCTCGGACTTGGCGACCTCGGTCAGCCGAGCGGTGCCGCTGAAGGGCGCCTCGGCGGCGCCGACGGCGCCGGCCGCCGGATCGGTGTAGGCGACCCGGGGGACTGCGTCGTAGTTGGCCTCGCGCGGTTCGCCGAGGATATTGGCGGCGACCACCTCGCCCTCGTACTTGCCGACGTGGGTCAGCGGCCAGATGCCGTTGACGTCGCCGATCGCCCAGAGCCGCTCGGCGACCTGGCAGCGGGCGTCGACGGGGACTCCCTTCGGGTCCGGCTCGACGCCGACCGACTCGAGGCCGATGCCGCTCACCCGCGGCCGCCGGCCGGTGGCGATCAGCAGGCGGTCGCCGCGCAGCTCGCGGCCGTCGTCGAGCTCGAGCACGAACTCCTCGCCCTCGCGGCGGGCGGCGCTGGCGTGGACGCCGAGGACGAGCTCGATCCCGTCGCGCTCGAGCGCTTCGCCGAGCGCTTCGCCGAGCGGCGCCGGTTCGCGCGAGAGCACCCGCTCGGAGCCCTCGACCAGCGCCACCTCGCCGCCGAGCCGGCGCACCACCTGCGCCATCTCGACCCCGACCGGGCCGCCGCCGAGGATCAGCAGCCGCCGCGGCACCGCGGTCATCCCGGTCGCCTCGCGGTTGGTCCAGACGCCGTCGAGCTCGCGCAGCCCCGGGATCGGCGGGATCACCGGGTCGGCGCCGGTGGCGAGGATCACCTGCTCGGCCGGGTGGCGGTCGCCGCCGACCTCGACCACGCCGGTCTCGACCAGCTTGCCGTGGCCGCGCAGCAGGTCGATCCCGTGTTCCTCGAGCCAGCGGGCTTCGCCGGCGTCGGAGTACCTGGAGGTGTTGTAGTCGCGCCAGGCGAGCGCCTCGGCGACGTCGACGGTGGCGCTCGCAGCTGCCTCGTTGGCGGCGTGGGTCGCCTCGCCGGGACGGAGCAGCGTCTTCGAGGGGATGCAGGCGTAGTAGGTGCACTCGCCGCCGACCAGGTTCGGCTCGACCACCGCCACCTTCAGGCCCCCCTCGGCGATCGCTCCGGCGCAGTGGACCCCGGGCGAGCCGGCGCCCAGCACGATTGCGTCGTACTCGGTGGCGGCGCTCACCGCTAGCGCCCCGGCGCCCGCTGTTTGACCTCCTGCACGAACCATTCGTTGCCGTCCGGGTCGCTGAAGGAGAGGAACGAGCCGTAGTCGCCGCGCTCCGGGTCGGCGCCGCTGACCCGGGCCCGGTTGCCGGCGTGGTGGAAGATCCCGCCCTCGTCGTGGAACGGCTCGCTGACCTCGACGCCCTGCTCGGCCAGCTCGGCGTGCGCCGCCTCGATGTCCTTGACGACCAGCTGCAGGCCCTGGACCGAGCCCGGCGCGGTCTCGGTGATCCCGCTGCCGATGATGATCGAGCACTCCGAGCCCGGCGGCGTGAACTGGACGACGCGGAAGCCCGGCTCGCCGACGTAGTCGATGTCCATCCGCCAGCCGAGCGATTCGTAGAAGGCTTTGGCGCGGTCGACGTCGGTCACCGGCACCACCACGATCTCGAGCTTCATGTCCACGTTGGCAGCTCCCTCTCTTGCGGCTTCGTTCGGTTGTCACAGCCCCGTGACGGGGCGGCTGGCCGGGCACGGCCGACACTAACCCGGCGCTCGCCGGCTGGCAACGGGAGCCGTTTCCCGTCGGCCGCTCAGGGGACGAGCGAGTGACGCATCCTGAACACCCGCGAGACGACCCCGTAGGGTTCCTCCCAGCGCTCGGCCCCGTCGCGGCGCCAGCCGGCGCGCTCGTACAGCCGCTCCGCCTGCTCGTTGCCGTGCAGCACCCAGAGCACCGCCTCCTCGCGACCCTCGCAGCGCATCCGCTCGGTGGCCGCGGCGAGCAGCCGGCGGCCGACGCCGCCGCGCCAGCGCGGCGGGTCGACGTAGAGCGCGTAGAGCTCGACTGCGTCGCGGGCGTCGTCGTCGCGGCAGCGGCCGGTGGTCGCGAAGCCGATGATCTCGCCGTCCTCGACCGCGACGATCGTGCGCGGCGCGCCGGCGCGGGCGGCGCCGAACTCGTAGCGGGAGGCGCGGTCCTCGGGGCGCAGCTCGTCGAGGAACTCGTCGGCGATCAGGCCGCGGTAGGCGACCTGCCAGGCGCGGACGTGGACGCCGGCGACCGCGAGGGCGTCCTCGGGGGTGGCGTCGCGAATCGGCACGGCCGCGACGCTACCCGGCGCCGGCGCGTCCCGCCGCCCCACGGCCCCACGGCTCCCGCTCAGATCCGCGGCGCCGGATCGACCGGGTCGGGGACGGCTTCCGGCAGCGTCCGCAGGCGCGGCATCGGCGAGGGCAGCAGCCAGAGGACGCCGGCGAGGCCGCCGATCGCGGTCACCATCATCGTCGTGCGGATGTCGGTGGCGGTGGTCAGCAGGCCGGCCCCGAGCGCCCCGAGCGGCCGGATGCCGTAGTTGACGAAGATGTAGGCGCCGGTCACGCGCGAGCGCAGCTGGTCGGGGACGAGCGCCGCGAAGAGGGCGCCGAGGCTGACGTCGAGGACCATGATCCCGGCCCCGGAGAGAAACTCGGCGACGCCCAGCATGGCCAGCACCACGCCCATCGAGCCGCTGGCCAGGGCCATCAGGACGAGCGGCAGCGGCGCCAGCGTGAAGGCGACGATCAGGGTGTTGCCGATGCCGATGCGGCGGGTGAGGCGGCCGGTGAGGACGGTGCCGAGCAGGCTGCCGAGGGCGCCGATCGAGAGGACCGCGCCGAGCGCGCCGGCGCCGACCCCGAGCGTCCGCACCGCGAAGACGACCAGCAGCGCCCAGAAGGCGGCGTTGAAGAGGTTGAAGGTCGCCGAGGCGGCGAGCGTGGCGCGGATCAGCGGTGTGCGGGCGATGTAGCGGATGCCCTCGGAGAGGCCGCGGTTCTCCTCGGCCGCCTCGACCGGCGGCTCCTCGACCGGCGCCCGCCGCAGGAACAGGGCCGAGGCGACGAACGAGAGCGCGTCGGCGATCAGCGCGAAGGGGGCGGTGAAGAGCTGGACCAGGAGGCCGGCGATGCCGTTGCCGCCGACCAGCGAGAGGGCACGGCTGCCGTTGACCAGGGTGCTGCCGTCGAGGTACTCCTCGCGGCGGATCAGGGCGGCGAAGACCGTGAAGTAGGAGACGTCGGAGAGCACCGCCAGGGTGCCGACGCCGAGCGCGACGACGTAGAGCTGCGGCAGCGTCAGGGCGCCGAGGGCGGCGGCCAGCGGCAGGGTCAAGAGCAGCGCGGCGCGGCCGAGATCGGCGACGATCATCAGCCGGCGCCGGTTCGGGAAGCGGTCGGCCCAGGCGCCGAAGTGGACCGAGAAGAAGAGGTTCGGAATCATCGTCGCCGCGCTCAGCAGCGCCACCTGGGCGGCGCTCGCGTCGAGCACCAGCGCCGCCAGCAGCGGCAGCGCCAGCAGCGAGATCTGGTCGCCGAACAGCGAGATCGTCTGCCCGGCCCAGAAGTTGCGGAAGGGCCGGTTGGAGCGCAGCAGCGCCGGGATCCTGAGCCGGCGACGCACCGGCTAGGCCTCCTCCGGCTCCCCGGGCAGGGGGAGGAGGAAGCGGATGAAGTTGACCCCGCGCGCCCCCTCCGGGCGCGACTCCGGGTCCTCGAGCCGTCGCCGGTAGGGCTCGACCAGCTCGCGCAGCCCCTGCTCGAGCTCTGCCAGCTCGGCGGCGGTCAGGTAGAGGATTACGTCGCCGACGTCGAGCAGGTCGGCCCACTCGGGTGGCTCGGTGCGGCGGCGCTCGAGCCAGGCGAGCGCCTGCGCGAAGTAGCGCTCGACGACGACCCGCGAGAGCATTGCCGCTGCCTCGTCGAGATCGTGACCGGTCCCCGGCGACGGCCAGAAGGTGCTGCTGGCGGTCGCCCGCCACGGTCGCGCTCGGCCTCGGCCGCCGCCGGCTTCCTCGACCAACCCGTATTTCGCCAGCTGCCGCAGGTGGAAGGAGCAGCTGGACGGGCTCTCGCCGATCCGGTCCGCGCATTGGGTCGCGGTCAGCGGTCCCGAGTGGCGCAGGAGGCCGATCAGCTCGAGCCGGATCGGGTGGGCGACCGCGCGCAGCGCCCGCGGGTCGGTCAGCTCGATGGTCCGCTCGCGGGTCTCCGACATTCTCGAAAGATAGCTTTCGAAAGAACCCTTTTCAAGCGATCCGCGGGTCGCGTCAGGCCCTACTGGATGCCGTCGCCGGCGCGCCGCGGGTAGACGGGCGGCCGAGTCGGACGATCGAAAACTGGGTGTGAAGTTGGTCTGAAAGCTGAAAAGTGAGCCGGTGCAGCGAAAAATGACGACGGATAGGAGCCTTTGATCGGTTCTCTCCTTATCTTCGGCCGCCATGTCACGGGCCAGGATCTCCTCGACGCCGCTGCTCGCCGCCCTGGCGCTCGCGCTCGCCGTGCCGGCGCTCGCATCGGCGGCCGACACCGCCGCGGCCAGCCCAACCGCGCCCGGCGCCTCGGCGACCGCCCCCGAAGCGACGGCCAGCGTCGTCAACGGCGAAAGCGCGGTCCGCGGCAGCTTCCCCTACCTCGCCTTCGTCTCCTACCGCGGCGCCGTCGGCTCCGAGGCCTGCACCGGCACCGTCGTCGCCAGCGACGTGATCCTCACCGCCGCCCACTGCGTCCTCGACGAAGGCAGCGGCGCCCCCTACCCGCCGGCCGGCTTCCGGATCGTCACCGGCAGCGTCGACTGGGAAACCGGCGAACGGGTCGTCTCCACGGTCGCCGCCGTCGCGGTCGACCCCGAATACCAGTCCGACGGCGAACGGGCCCATTGGGCCGACGCCGCTCTCCTGCAGCTCGCGAAGCCGGTCACGGCGCCGCCGGTGCGGCTCGCCACCGCCGAAGCCTGGGGGCCGGGCAGCGCGGCGCTGATGGCCGGGTGGGGGAAGACGGCCGCGAGCCAGACGACGCCGGCCTCGGTCCTCCAGTACGGCTCGACCGCGGTTCAGTCGGCTGCCTACTGCGCCAGCCAGGCGAACCACTTCGACGCCGCCGGCCAGCTCTGCGCGGTCGACGCCCCGGCTCAACTGCACGCCGCCTGCAACGGCGACAGCGGCGGCCCGCTGCTGGTCGTCAACCCTGGCACGGCGAGCGAACCGCTGGAGATCGGGATCGCCTCCTACGCGACCGGCGAAGGCTGCTCGCCGGACAGCCCGCAGTACTACACCCGCGCCGACCTGGTCGCTCCCTGGGTCGCCGGTCAGGCGGCCGCTTTCGCCGCGGTCCCGCCCGCCGCCGGCGACGCGACCGCGACGGCGGCGCTCGGCAGCAGCGGACACGGCGCCCTGCCGCGCCTCGGCGGCAGGCGCGCGCTCGGCTACGCGCGGGCGGCGCTATCGCGCGAGCTCGGCGCCCGCTTCGACCAACGCCGCGACTACCAGGCCTCCTGCGAAGCGCTCGAAGCGCCGCGCCGCAGCTGCGCGGTCAGCTGGAGCGGCGGCGCCTTCCGCTACGCGGGCTCGGTGACGGTCTTCTACGCCCTGGAAGCGGGCCGGGTCGAATGGCGCTACCGGCTGCGGGTGCGGCGCACGCCCGCCTCCTGCGCGAGCCGTCGCTGCCCGGCCTTCCTCTTCCGCGCCTGAGCCGGCGCGGCCGCCGGCTCTAGGCCTGCGGCAGCCCGGGGGTGATCTCGTTCGGCTGCAGGTGCTCGTGGACGAAGCGGACCACCGCCGCGCCCTCGCCGACCGCGGTCGCGCAGCGCTTGATCGAGCCCGAGCGCACGTCCCCGGCCGCGTAGACGCCCGGCACGCTGGTCTCCAGCAGCCCGTCGGCGCCCGCCTCCTCGCCGGTCAGCACGAAGCCCTTCTCGTCGCGCTTGATGCACTCGCCGAGCCAGGCGGTGCAGGGGGCGGCGCCGAGGAAGAGGAAGAGGAAGGAGAACGGCAGCTCGGTCCCGTCGGCGAGCGTCACCGCCCGCAGCCGCCCGTCCTCGCCATGCAGCTCGGTGACTTCGCTGCGCTCGCGGATCGCGACGCCGAAGCGGTCGAGCTCCTCGATCAGGTAGCTCGACATCGTCTCGTGGAGGTCGGCACGGCGGTGCAGCAGGGTGACGAGGGCGCCGCCGCGGGCCAGCCAGACGGCGGCCTGGCCGGCCGAGTTGCCGCCACCGACGACGCCGACCCGCGAGCCGCCGCAGAGCTGCGCCTCCGGCGGCCCGGCCGCGTAGAAGACGCTGAACCCCTCGTAGTCCTCGAGCCCGGCGACCGGCAGCCGCCGGTATTCCGCCCCGGTCGCGATCAGCACCGACTTTGCCGCCACCTCGACGTCACCCTCCAGCCTCACCCGGTGGAAGTCCTCGCCGGGCTCCAGCGAGAGCGCCCGGTAGGGGGTCGCGCTGCGGGCGCGGAACTTGCGCGCCTGGGTGATCGCGCGGCTGATCAGCTCGGTGCCGCTGATCCCGCCGGGAAAGCCGAGGTAGTTCTCGATCCGCCGCGAGGTGCCGGCCTGGCCGCCGAGCACGGTGCCCTCGACGATCAGCGTGTCGAGTCCCTCGGAGGCGCCGTAGACGGCGGCGCCGAGCCCCGCCGGGCCGCCGCCGAGGACCAGCAGGTCGACCTGCTCGCGCGGCTCCAGCTCGAGCCCGATCCCGAGCGCCCGCGAGAGCTCGCCGTTGCTCGGCGCCCGCAGCTCCTGGCCGCCCGGCAACCGCACCAGCGGCAGCTCCGCCGGCGCCAGCTCGGCGACCAGCGCCACCGCCTCGGCGTCTTCGGCCGGGTCGCGCCAGCTGTGGGGAAGGCGCTGCCGTTTCGCGTACTCGACCATGTCGCGGGTCGCCTGCGAGTCGCGCGGGCCGACGATCTCGATCCCGATCCCTTGCCACTGCTGCAGCATTTCGCGTCGCTGCACGAACGCCGAGAGCAGCATCTCCGAGAGCGAGCTGTCGTCGAACAGCAGCTGCCGCAGGGCTTCGCGGTCGACCTCGATGTAGCGAAGCGGAGAGGTGACGACGGCGGTGAGGAAGACGGTTTGCCCGGAGAGCAGGTTCATCTCGCCGAGGAAGCCGTTCTCGCCGTGGCGGACGATCTCGTTGCCGGCGCCGTCGTTGATCGCCACCTCGCCCTCGCGGATCGCGATGAACGGGTAGCTCTCGTCGCCGATTCGGAACAGCACCTCGCCGACGTCGGCGGTGCGCTCCTCGCCGTGGTCGGCCAGCGTTCGCAACTGCGAGCTGGAGAGGAGGCGACTGACCGGAGTGGACACCGAGCTTAGGGTACATAGGAGAGCCCGCGACCCAAGGAGGATGAGATGGCTGACCCGTTCACTCACAAGCAGCTGGCCGACGTCAAGGACTCGGCCCCGGAGTTCGGCTTCGCCGAGGCGATGGAGGCGCGCTTCTCCCGCGAAGCGCTCGACGCCGAGCAGACCGGCGTCAGCTACCACCGGATCAAGCCGGGGCAGCGGCAGCCGATCGGCCACCGCCACGAGGAGGACGAGGAGATCTACGTGATCATCCGCGGCAGCGGCCGGATCAAGCTCGACGACGAGATAATCGAAGTCGAAGAGCTCGACGCGATCCGGATCTCCCCCGAGGTGATGCGGGCGCTGGAGGGCGGCGACGAGGGCCTCGACTTCCTCGCTTTCGGCAGCCACAGCGAGGGCGACGGCGAGGTCGTCCCCGGCTGGTGGGCCGACTAGCTAGGAGGCCCTCCAGCCGGTCAGCCGATAGGGTTTCGCCGCGATGGCGACGGTGGAGGCAAGCGGCGTCGAGGGGCTGCGCGAGCTGCTCGGGCAGGAGATCGGCCCGAGCGAGTGGCGCACGATCACCCAGGCGGACATCGACGCCTTCGCCGAGCTGTCCGGCGACCACCAGTGGATTCACGTCGACCCGGAGCGGGCGGCGAAGGAAAGCCCCTTCGGGACGACGATCGCCCACGGCAACCTCACCCTCGCCACCGTCGACGGCTTCCGCCACCAGCTGCTGAAGCCGTCCGGCTTCGCGCTCGCCGTCAACTACGGCTGGAACAAGATCCGCTTCCCGGCCCCGGTCCCGGTCGACTCGCGGATCCGCGCCAAGCTCGAGCTGGTCTCGCTCGAGGAGGCCGGCGGCGGCTGGCAGCAGCTGATCACCCGGATCACGCTCGAGGTCGAGGGCAACGAGAAGCCCTGCTTCGTCGGCGACTCGGTGACGCGGCTGATGGCTCCCGCTGAGTGAGCGCCAATCCCGCCGTCGCCGGCCAGGCGATCTACTCGCGCTCGTTCCTCGCCGTCTACGACGCGCTCGTCTACGGCTTCAACAGCCCGGTTCTGTGGCGCTGCCGCAAGGCGCGGATGGTCGCCCTCTACGACGATCACGTCTCCGGCCGACACCTCGACGTCGGCGTCGGCACCGGCGCCCTGCTCGACGCCTGCCGCTTCCCGGTCGCCAGCCCGGAGATCACCCTTCTCGACATGAACCCGAGCTCGCTGGCGGTCACCGCCGCGCGGCTCGCTCGCCACTCGCCGCGCACCGTCCAGGGCAACGCGCTCGAGCCCTGGCCACTCGACCCGGAGGGCTTCGACTCGGTCGCGCTCGCCCACCTCGTCCACTGCCTACCCGGCCCGATCGCGGCCAAGCAGCCGGCCTTCGAGCACGCCCGCGCCGCGCTGGCTCCCGGTGGCACGCTGTTCGGGGCGACGATCCTCGGCCGCGACGTGCCGCTCTCGCCGCTGGCGCGGGCGGCGACCGCGGCGAGCAACCGCCGCGGCGTCCTCTCGAACCTCGACGACGATCCGGCCGGGCTCGACGCGGTCCTCGGGCGGGTCTTCGGCCGCCACGAGATTCGCCTCCGCGGCGCCGTCGCGCTGTTCACCGCCCAAGCCTGACCGCTCGTGCCGCGCTCAGCGGGCGCCGACGGTGCCGCTGATCACGACCCCGCCGCCGAGGCTCATCCGCCGCACCCGCAGCTCACCGATCCCGGCCGCCTGCCACAGCTCGAGCTGGCGCGGCAGCGGGATACTCGCGGTAGAAGCCCTCGATGCTGGGACCGAGGAAGCCGCCGGCGTGGGCCCAGCCGCGTGAGCTGAGGCGGCCGAGCGCCGGCAACCCTACGCGGGTGTAGAGACGCCAGGTCCAGAGCCAGGCTCCGCGTGGGACGCAGAACTCGAGGCTGGCGACCCGGCCGCCTGGCCGGACCACCCGGGCCAGCTCGGCCAGCGTCGCGCCGGGGTCGTCGACGTAGCGCAGCAGGTAGGTGAAGGTGAGGTGGTCGAACTCGGCGTCGGCGAACGGCAGCCGCTCCGCCTCCCCCTCGACCAGCGTCAGCTGCTCGGCCAGCAGCGGCTCGGCGCCGCGCTTGGCCTCCGCCCGGGCCAGCATCGCGGCGCTCTGGTCGAGGCCGACGACGCGGCAGCCCCAGCGCCGGATCAGCTCCCGGGCGACGAGCCCGGTCCCACAGGCGACGTCGAGGACGCGGTCCTCGGGCCGGGCTGCGACCCGCGCGACCGCCTCGCGGCGCCAGCGCGGGTCCTGCCAGAAGCTGAGCGCCGCCGCCAGCTCGTCGTAGCGATCGGGAAGCGCGGCGAACATCTCCCGCGCGTGCCGCTTGCGGGGAGACGTCGCCGGGCCCATCGGCACAGGGTGGCAGCCACGGCTATTTGACGGTCAGCGTTCCTTCCATGCCGGCCTCGCGGTGCCCCGGGACCGAGCAGAAGAAGGTGTAGGTGCCGGGCTTCAGATCGGCGGTGAAGCCGCTCGTTCCGGCGGCGACCGTGTTCGTTTCGGAGAGAATCTTGCCCGAGGAATCTTCGACCGTGACGTTGTGAGGGACTTTCGACTGATTGATCATCGTGATCGTCTCCGGGCCGGCGGCTGCGGTGACATGACTCTCTTCGAATGCCAGACGGCCCTTCGGATTAGCTTCGATGAGCACAATCCCTTCCTCAGCGTTGCCGCTTTCCGCAGCGGGTTCTTCGGCTTCTGCCTGGACCTTGCCTTCTCCTTCGCCTCCAGCTTCGGCGCTGGTGCCGCCGCCGCTGGTTTCCTTGGCCGCCGACGAGGTGCTGGACCCTCCACCGCCGCAGGCGCCGAAGGCGAGCACGGCAAAGACCAGGAACACGGCAATTGCTGCCTTCTTCATTGGGCTCCTCCCGGGGGCCAGACTCGTTGACCCGTCTATAGATCGTCTTGCAGTGATTACTACAAATCTATTTTTTCACAAGAACAATCTTTTCGGCAGCCCATGGGGGGACCAACGGCTGTAGGCGCGTCCTACTTGACGGTCAGCGTCCCTTCCATGCCAGCCTCGCGGTGCCCCGGGACCGAGCAGAAGAAGGTGTAGGTGCCGGGCTTGAGATCGACGACGGCCGAGTTCGAGCCTTCGGCGAAGGTTTCGGTTTCGCCGATCACCTTGCCGGAGGAGTCTTCGATCGTCACGTTGTGGGGGACCGAGGACTGGTTGGTGAAGTCGATCGTGTCCTTGCCGGCCTTGGCGGTGGCCGATTTCTCTTCGAAGGCGAGCTGCCCTTCCGGGTTCGCTTCGAAGTCGACCGCGGCGCCGCTGCCCGCGTTGCCGCCTTCGGCTTCGGGTTCTTCGGCTTCGGCTTCGACGCTGGCTTCGCCTTCGCCTTCCGCTTCCACGGTGGCGCTGCCACCCGCTTCTTCGGAGCTCGAGGAAGTGCTCGAACCGCCGCCGCCGCAGGCGGCGAGCGCCAGCGCGGCGAGAATCAAGGAGATGAGGATGGCTGCGCGTTTCATGGCTTCCCTTTCCGACGACGTCAGGCCTGACTCAGGTCGAACTGCCCTACGGCGGAATCCCGCCGCCGGTTCACCTTCCCACGAAAGCCGGCTTCTCGCCGCCGAAGAAGGCGGTGACGCCGCTGCGCAGGTCCTCGGTCGCCATCGAGTCGGCGATCCCGTGGCGCTCGAGCTGCAGGTGCTCGGTCAGGGTGTGCTCGATGCTGGTCCCGACCAGCTGCTTTGCCATCCGCACGTAGTGCGGGGCGAGGGCCGCCAGCTGTTCGGCCTTGGCGTGGGCTCGCGCCGTCAGCTCGGCCGCCGGCACGACCTCGGTGACGAGCCCCTCGGCGAGCGCATCCGGGGCTTTCATGTCGGGGTCCTCGAGCAGGATCTCGAGCGCCCGGGCCGGGCCGACGATGCGCGGCAGGAAGTAGGTCATGCCGCCGTCCGGAGAGGCGCCGATGCGGCCGTAGGCGGGGGCGAAGAAGGCGGTCTCGGCGGCGATCCGGATGTCGCAGGCGAGCGCCAGCGAGAAGCCGGCGCCGGCGGCCGGCCCGTTGACCGCGGCGATCACCGGGCAGGGGATCCGTCGCAGGTCGACGATCGTCTGGTGCAGCGCCTCGGCGCCGCGGCGCACCTCGGAGGGCAGGTCGATCTCCTCCGACTCGACCCCTTTGCGGAACCAGGTGACGTCGCCGCCGGCGCAGAAGGCGTCGCCGGCGCCGGTCACGATCAGGGCCCGGATCGGCGCCCGGTCGGCGAACCACGAGAACGCCACGGTCAGCTCGCCGATCAGCTCCGGGCTCATCGCGTTGAAGACCTTGGGCCGGTCGAGCGTCAGCGTCCCGATCTCCTCCTCGATCTCGATCCGCAACGTGTTCAGCTCCGGCACCGCGCTCATCGATCCCCTCCCTCTTTGCGTGTCTCGGCCCCGATGTCCAGGGAGGCCGAGTGGGCCGCAGCCTACCCTGTGAACCGTGGCCGCAGAATCGAGCAACGGGTCCCAGAGCGACGCCTCCCGCAACGGGGCGGAGTCGCGCGCGGATCGGATCGCCCGCCAGCGCCGCGGCCTGCCCGACTCGCCCGGCGTCTACCTCTTCTACGGCAAGGGGGACGAGCTGCTCTACGTCGGCAAGGCGCGCTCGATCCGCAAACGCGTCGCCTCCCACTTCTCCGGCGGCGAGCCGCGGCTGACCTCGCGGATCGAGCGGATCGAGACGCTCGTCACCTCGACCGAGGCCGAGGCGCTGCTGACCGAGCAGAGCTTCATCAAGCGCCACCGGCCGCGCTTCAACATCCGCCTGCGCGACGACAAGTCCTATCCCGTACGTCGCCGTCAGCCTCGACGAGGACTACCCGCGCGTCTACTTCACCCGTGAGAAACACCGCAGCGGCCGCGCCTACTTCGGCCCCTTCTCGAGCGCCAAGCGGGTGCGCGAGACGCTCGACCTGCTCGGCAAGCTGTTCCAGTTCCGCACCTGCGAGGGGCCCGAGCCGGGCCGCCGCTCCGGCAGCCCCTGCCTCGACTACTACATAAAGCGCTGCGGGGCGCCCTGCGTCGGCTACATCAGCCGCGAGGAGTACCGCCGCAACATCGATGCGATCGTCGACTTCCTCTCCGGCCGCTACCGCCAGGTCGAGCGCGAAGAGCAGGAGGCGATGGACCTTGCCTCCGGCAGACGAGGAATTCGAGCGGGCGGCGGTCCACCGCGACCGCCTGAAAGCGATCCGCTCGCTGTTCGAGCGGCAGCGGGTCGCGAGCGAGTCGGTCGGCACCGCCGACCTGATCGGGGTCGCGGTCGAGGGCGCCGACGCCAACGCCCAGGTCTTCCAGGTGCGCGACGGCATCCTCGCCGAGCGCCAGAGCTTCTACCTCGAAAACGAGGGCGAGCGCGAGATCGCCGAGGTCGCCGAGGAGTTCATCGGCCAGTACTACGCCGCCTCGCCGGCGATGCCGCGGCGGGTCATCGTCGGCCCCTACCTGCGCGAGCGGACGCCGGTGATCGCCGAGGCGCTGAGCGAGCGGCGGGGCACCCCGGTCGAGGTGCGGGCCGCCGAGCGCGGCGACAACCGCCGCCTGCGCGAGCTGGCCGAGCGCAACGCCCAGCTCGCCCTCGACCAGGACCGCCTGCGGCGCGAGCATCGCCGCGCCCGCCGGGTCGAGTCGCTGACGGCGCTGGCCGAGGTGCTGGGGATGGAGGAGCTGCCGGTGCGGATCGAGGGCTTCGACATCTCGACGATCGGCGGCGAGCACACGGTCGCCTCGATGGTCGTCTTCGAGGGCGGGGCGACGAAGAAGTCCGACTACCGGCGCTTCAAAGTCCGCGGCGACCTGCGCGAGGATGGCGAGGCCGGCCCCGACGACTTCGCCTCGATGGAGGAGGTGCTGTCCCGTCGTCTCAACCGCTACCTCGAACAGAACGACCTCTCGCCGCACGACGGCAAGCGCGACGAGAGCTTCGCCTCGCTGCCCTCGCTGATCCTGATCGACGGCGGCAAAGGTCAGCTCTCGGCCGGGATCCGGGCGCTGCAACCGTTCGTCGAGCGCGGCGTGACGATCGCCAGCCTCGCCAAGCGCGAGGAGGAGGTCTACGTCCCGGGCCGCTCCGAGCCGCTCGAGCTGGCCGCCGAGTCGGAGGCCAACCGGCTCCTGCAGCGGGTTCGCGACGAGGCCCACCGGTTCGCGATCGAACACCACCGCGGCCGTCGCGACCAGGCGATGACCGGCTCCGTCCTCGACGAGCTGAAAGGCATCGGGCCGGCCCGCAAGCGCGCCCTGCTGCGCCACTTCGGCAGCCCCGAGCGCTTCCTCACCGCCTCCCGCGAGGAGCTCGAGGCGGTCCCCGGGCTGCCCGGCAAGGTCGGGCGCGAGATCCACGAGCAGCTGCACCGGATCGGCTGATGGCGGACGGGACCCTCGAGGCGCTGGTGGTGATCACCGGCCACTCCGGCGCCGGCAAGTCGGAAGCGATCGCCGCCTTCGAGGACGGTGGCTACTTCTGCGTCGACAACCTGCCGCCGCGGATGATCGAGAGCCTCGGCGAGCTCTTCCGCCACGAGGGCAGCGGCGTCGAGTACGCGGCGGTCGTCTCCGACGTGCGCGGCGGCGACTACTTCGACGGCCTGATCGCGGTCCTCGAGGAGCTCGACTCCGACGGTCTGAAGCCGATGGTCGTCTTCCTCGAGGCCGACGAGGAGACGCTGCTCGACCGCTACAAGGAGACCCGCCGCCGCCACCCCCTGGCGCCGGAGGGGCGGATCGTCGACGGCATCCGCGCCGAGCGCTCGCTGCTGGCGCCGCTGCGCGAGCGCGCCGACGTCGTCGTCGACACCAGCGACCTGACCGGCGCCGAGCTGCGCCGCCGGATCACCGAGGAGATGCTGGGCCGCGAGGAGGGGGGGAGGCTGGCGCTGACGCTGCTCACCTTCGGCTTCAAGAACGGACCGCCGCACGACGCCGACCTCACCCTCGACGTCCGCTTCCTCCCCAATCCCCACTACGACCTCGAGCTGCGTCCGCAGACCGGGATGGACGAGGCGGTCCGCGCCTACGTCGAGTCGGGCACCCAGGCCGGCGAGTTCTACGGCCACCTGCTGCCGCTGCTCGACTTCCTGGTGCCGGCGTACGTGACCGAGGGCAAGACGCACCTGACGATCGCGATCGGGTGCACGGGAGGACGGCATCGGTCGGTGACGGTTGCGGACCGGATCAGGAGAGATATGGCAGAGCGGGACGACGTGATCGTGCGGGTGAAACACCGGGACGTCGAGATCGGGTAGTCGGGACGGGTAGGGGCGGATTCGAAGCGGGGCTGTCGGTTGTCCCTCCCGGGAATTGAGTCGCGTCCCTATCGGGACAGCTCCCTCATGTTGCTGCTCCCCTATGGGGAGCAGGAATCAGATTGCATATCGCGCCTTCGGCAACATTCCCGGGAGGGACAACCGACATCCCCGCACACGGAAGGCCACCGACGCCCCGAATCGCCACCACGGCTCGAAGCTTCCAAACCCCGGGTGGGGGGTCCCACCCCCTTTGTTTTGAGCTTCCGAGGGTTCGGGCCGGTAACGGGTTCGGCCGGTACTTCGGGCGGGGGTGTGGGTGTGCCTCCGAACGTTTTGCGGCTGAGGAGGGCCGCTCCTTCGGGCGAGAAGCTCGAATCCTCCACTTCGACGACAGGCCGAGTGAGGAGGCACACCCGCACCCCCGCCCACGCAGCGCCCCGAACCCTCGCCCGTCCCCGCGCAGCCCAACCCCTCCATACAATCGCCGAGCCCTTGCCTTCCCCCGTCATCTCCATCAGCGGCCTCCAAATGTCCTACGGCCGCACCCCAGCAGTCCGCGGAATAGACCTCGAGGTCGAGCGCGGTGAGGTGTTCGCCTTCCTCGGCCCGAACGGGGCCGGCAAGACGACCACGGTCGAGATCCTCGAGGGGTACCGGCGGCGGACCGGGGGCGAGGTCAGCGTGCTCGGCGAGGACCCGCAGCGGGCCGGGCGGAGCTGGCGCGGGCGGATCGGGATCGTCCTGCAGAGCTCGCGGCTCGACCCCTACCTGACCGTGCGCGAGTCGCTCGAGCTGTTCGCCGGCTACTACCGGCAGCCGCTGCCGGTCGACCAGGTGATCGCCCTGGTCGGCCTCGACGGCAAGGCCGACCAGCGGACGCGCAAGCTCTCCGGCGGCCAGCAGCGGCGGCTCGACGTCGGCCTGGCGCTGATCGGCGACCCGGAGCTGCTCTTCCTCGACGAGCCGACCACCGGCTTCGACCCCTCGGCCCGGCGCCAGTTCTGGGAGGTGATCGCCGGGCTGCGGGAGCTGGGCAAGACCGTCTTCCTCACCACCCACTACATGGACGAGGCGCAACGGCTCGCCGACCGGGTGACGATCATCGCCGCCGGCCGGATCGTCGCCCGCGGCACCCCGGCCGACCTCGGTGCCCGCGAGAGCGGCGCGACGACGATCCGCTACCGCGCCGACGGTGAGCAGATCGAGATCGAGACGACCGACCCGGTCAAGACCCTGCACGAGCTGACCGGCGCCGCGCTCGCCAGGGGCGAGGACCTGGAGGGGCTGGAAGTGACGCGGCCGACGCTCGAGGACGTCTACCTCGAGCTGACCGCCTCGGCTGAAGCCTCCGGCGAGCAGCCCGAGGCGGCGGCGGCGCAGCCGAGCCGACTCCGCGACCACGATCCCGCTGAGGCGCGCCGATGAACGGCCTCGCCCTGGTCGGGCACCAGTTCCGTTACGAACAGAAGGCCTTCTGGCGCAATCCGGCGGCCGTCTTCTTCACGGTGATGTTCCCGGTGATCGTCTTCCTGATCCTCGCACTCGTCTTCAGCGGCGACACGGTCGACGTCCGCGGCGGCGTCAAGGCGTCGACCTACTACGTGCCGGCGATCATGACCCTCTCGATCATCTCCTCGACGATGCAGTCGCTGGCGATGACGCTGGTGATCGCCCGCGAAGACGGGCGGCTGAAGCGCGGCCGCGGCACCCCGATGCCGGCCTGGGTGTTCATCGCCGGGCGGATCGGCAACGCGATCGTCGTGGCGCTGATGATGCTGGTCCTGCTGGCGCTGATCGGCGTCGCCTTCGGCGTCTCGATCCCCTGGGAGCGGCTGCCGGAGATCCTCCTCACCCTGCTTGTCGGCGCCGCCTCGTTCTGCTGCCTCGGCATCGCCCTGACCGCGCTGATCCCGTCCGAAGACGCCGCCGCGCCGATCGTCAACGCGATCCTGCTGCCGCTCTATTTCCTCTCCGGCATCTTCATCCCCGAAGACCAGCTGCCGCACGGCGTCATCGTCTTCGCCGACTTCTTCCCGGTCCGCCACTTCTTCGACGCCTTCATCGACGCCTACGTCCCGGCCGGCGGCTCCGCGGTCTCCTGGGACAACCTGGCGGTGGTCGCGCTGTGGGGCGTCGCCGGCCTGCTGCTGGCGATTCGCTTCTTCCGCTGGACCCCCCGCTCGGGCTGAATCGAGCGAGCCACGCGACTTGCCGCCGGGAGCGGCGTGTAGTTTCCAGTCTCCCCATGCTCCACCACGTCCTCCTCGAGGTCGGCGACCTCGACCGCAGTGCCTCGTTCTACGACTCGATGCTGGCCCCGCTGGGCTGGCGGCGTCACTACGAGGAGAACCGGACGGTTGGCTGGGGCATCGCCAAACCGGTCTTCTTCATCTCCGCCCACCATCCGCCGAAACCGGGCTTCGGCCTGCTCAGCTTCTCGGCGCTCGGGATCGTCGCCGTCAAGGCCTCCTGGGAGAACGGGATCAAAGCCGGCGGTGTCAGCGTCAGCGAGCCCGGCGAACGCCGCTCGCCAGGCTCCGGTTCCTATTCGGCGTTCCTCAAGGACCCCGACGGTTACGAGATCGAGCTGACGATCGGTTCGGACTAGTTCCGTAGGAGTGGCTGGGGGAGCGGGCTCGTCCAGGCGCCGGACCGCCTAGGATCGGCGTTCCACAACCAACCAGGAGGCAGCGAGAGAATGGCAGTGAAGGTCGGCATCAACGGTTTCGGGCGGATCGGGCGCAACGTCTTCCGCGCGGCGCAAGCTGCTGGCGGAGACGACCTCGAGTTCGTCGCGGTCAACGACCTCGTCGACGTGCCGACGATGGCCAACCTGCTCAAGTACGACTCGATCCTCGGCCGCTTCCCGGGCGAGGTGAAGGCCGGCGACGCAGCGATCTCGGTCGACGGCAAGGATCTGAAGGTGCTCTCCGAGCGCGACCCGGCGGCGCTGCCGTGGGGCGACCTCGGCGTCGAGGTGGTGATCGAGTCGACCGGCTTCTTCACCAAGCGCGACGACGCCGCCAAGCACCTCGAGGCCGGTGCCAGGAAGGTCATCATCAGCGCCCCAGCGACCGAACCCGACGTCACCGTCGCCCTCGGCGTCAACTTCGACGAGGCCTACGACCCCGACCAGCACCACGTCATCTCCAACGCCTCCTGCACCACCAACTGCCTGGCGCCGCTGGCCAAGGTCCTGCATGAGGCGTTCACGATCGAGCAGGGGCTGATGACGACGATCCACGCTTACACCGCCGACCAGCGCCTGCAGGACATGCCGCACAAGGACCCGCGCCGCTCGCGGGCCGCGGCGCTCAACCTGATCCCGACCACGACCGGCGCTGCCAAGGCGGTCGGGCTGGTGCTGCCGGAGCTGAACGGCAAGCTGAACGGCTTCTCGATGCGGGCACCGGTGCCAACCGGCTCCGCCGTCGACCTCGTCTTCACGACCCCCGAGCCGCTCGACGCGGACAAGATCAACGCTGCCCTGAAGGCCGCCGCCGAGGGCCCATTGCAGGGCATCCTCGCCTACACCGAGGACCCGATCGTCTCCACCGACATCGTCGGCGACCCGCACTCCTCGATCGTCGACGCGGGGTCGACGATGGTGATCGGCGACGGGCGCCTGGCCAAGGTGATCAGCTGGTACGACAACGAGTGGGGCTACTCGAACCGCTGCGTCGAGCTGGCGGGGAAGGTCCTCCCCTCCTAGCGCGATGCCTGAGTCGACCGTGAGCTTCGCCAAGGCCAGCGTCCGCGACGCCCAGGTGAAGGGGCGGCGGGTGCTGGTCCGGGTCGACTTCAACGTCCCGCTCGCGGACGGGGAGGTCGCCGATGACACCCGGATCCGGGCGGCGCTGCCGACGATCGAACTGCTGCGCGAACGCGGCGCCGCGGTGATCCTCGTCTCCCACCTCGGCCGCCCGGGTGGCAAGGTCGACCCGGCGCTCTCGATGAAGCCGGTCGGGGCGCGGCTGGAAGAGCTATTGGATACGAAGGTGAAGGTGGCTCGAGGCGTGACCGGCGCCGACGTCGACCTCAACTGCGCCGGCGGCCTCGGCCCCGGCGACGTGATGCTGCTCGAGAACGTCCGCTTCGAGCCCGGCGAGACGAAGAACGACCGCAAGCTCGCCGAAGGGCTCGCCAGCCACGCCGACGTCTACGTCGACGACGCCTTCGGCGCCGCCCACCGCGCCCACGCCTCGACCGAGGGCGTCGCCCACCACATCCCCGCCTACGCGGGGCTGCTGCTGGAGAAGGAGGTGACCGAGCTGACGCGGGTCGTCGATTCGCCCGCCCGGCCGCTGGTCGTCGTGCTCGGCGGCGCCAAGGTCTCCGACAAGGTCGGCGTCATCGACCGCTTCCTCGAGGTCGCCGACAAGATCCTGATCGGCGGCGCGATGTGCTTCAGCTTCTTCCGTGCCCAGGGGATCGCGATCGGCGACTCGCTGTCGGACGACGAGAGCGTCGAGGCGGCGCGCGAGGCGCTCGCCAAGGCCGAGGAGTCCGACTGCGAGCTGGTCCTGCCGGTCGACCTGGTGCTGGGGCGCGAGTTCGCCGCCGACACCGAGCGCCGGGACAGCGACGGCGTCGAGGTGCCGGACGGCTGGATGGGCCTCGACGTCGGCCCGCGGACCGGGGAGCTCTACGCGGAGGCGATCGCCACCGCCGGGACCGTCCTCTGGAACGGGCCGATGGGGGCCTTCGAGCTGGAGCCGTTCGCCGCCGGCACCCGCGCGGTCGCCGAGGCGGTCGCGGCGGCCTCGGGGACGACCGTGGTCGGCGGCGGCGACTCGGTCGCGGCGCTGAAGCAGTTCGGCCTCGACGAGCAGGTCGACTGGGTCTCGACCGGCGGCGGCGCCTCGCTGGAGCTGCTCGAGGGGAAGACCCTGCCCGGGGTGGAGGCGCTCGCCGATGCCTAGGACTCCCTACATCGCCGCCAACTGGAAGATGCACAAGACCGTCGCCGAGGCGGCCGAGTTCGTCGACGCCCTGCTGCCGCGGATCGCCGCGACGCAAAGCGACGTAGTCATCTGCCCCGCCTTCACCGCGCTCGCCGAGGTCGTCGAGCGGCGCCGCGGCACCGCGGTCAAGGTCGCCGCCCAGAACATGCACGAGGAGGAGTCGGGCGCCTTCACCGGTGAGGTCTCCGCCGCGATGCTGGTCGAGCTCGACGTCGAGGCGGTCGTCCTCGGCCACTCCGAGCGGCGCCAGTACTTCAACGAGACCGACGAGGCGCTGGCCCGCAAGGTGCCGGCGGCGCTCGCCCACGACCTCGAGCCGATCCTCTGCGTCGGCGAGAGCGAGGCCGCCCGCGACGCGGGGGAGACCGAGGTGGTCCTGGAGCGCCAGCTGCAGGCCGACCTCGCCGGCCTCGAGGCCGGGCAGATCGCCGCGGTCGTGGTCGCCTACGAGCCGATCTGGGCGATCGGCACCGGACGCACCGCGACCCCCGAGCAGGCGCAGGAGGCGTGCGCGTTCATCCGCGACGTGCTGCGCGCCCGCGGCGCCGCCGCCGACGAGGTGCGGATCCTCTACGGCGGCTCGGTGAAGCCGGCCAACGCGACCGAGATCCTCTCCCAGGACGACGTCGACGGCGCCCTCGTCGGCGGCGCCGCGCTCGACGCCGCAGAATTTGCCGCCATCGTCGACGCGGCGTAAACATGAGTCCCCTGGTCCCGTCGCTGGCGCTCGTCATCCTCGATGGCTGGGGACTCGCCCCGCCGGGGCCCGGCAACGCCGTCTCGCTGGCCGAGACGCCGGTCTTCGACCGCCTCTGGGCGACCTACCCCCACACCGAGCTCTCGGCCCAGGGCCGCGACGTCGGCCTGCCGCCGGGGCAGATGGGCAACTCCGAGGTCGGCCACCTGAACCTCGGCGCTGGGGCGATCGTCAAGCAGGACCTGGCGCGGATCGACGACGCGGTCGCCGACGGCAGCTTCTTCGAGAACGAGGTGCTGCTGGCGGCCTGCGAGCGCGCCCGCAACAGCCCCCGTGGCCGCCTCCACCTCGTCGGGCTGGTCTCCGACGGCGGCGTCCACTCCGGCTGGGAGCACATCGAGGCGGCGATCGAGCTGGCCTCGCAGGAGGGCGTCCCCGACCTCGTCTTCCACGCCTTCACCGACGGCCGCGACACGCTGCCGAGCGGCGGCCGCGGCTACATCGCCGAGCTCGAACGCTGGCTGCGCTCGGCCGGCCGCATCGCCACCGTCGGCGGCCGCTACTACGGGATGGACCGCGACACCCGCTGGGAGCGGACCAAGCTCGCCTACGACGCGATCGTCCACGCCCGCGGGCTGACCGCCCCTACCGGCCTGGCGGCGGTCGAGGCCTCCTACGAGCGCGGCGAGACCGACGAGTTCGTCAAGCCGACCGTGATCGGCGACTACGACGGTGCCGCCGCCGGCGACGTCGCGCTCTTCCTCAACTTCCGCCCCGACCGGGCGCGGCAGCTGAGCCGCGCCCTCTCCGAGCCCAACTTCGACGAGTTCTCGCGGGCCGGCGCGCCGACCCTCGACCTGACGACGATGACCCAGTACCGCAAGGGCTGGCCCTACCCGGTCGCCTTCCCGGAGCAGCGGCCGGCGACGACCCTGGCGGAGACGATCGCCGCCGCCGGCGGCCGCCAGCTGCACGTCGCCGAGACCGAGAAGTACGCCCACGTCACCTACTTCTTCAACGGCGGCAAGGAGGCCGAGGTCGAGGCCGAAGAGCGCTGCCTGGTGGAGTCGCCGCGCGACGTCGCCACCTACGACGAGAAGCCGGAGATGAGCGCCGCCGGCGCGGCGGCGACCTTCGTCGAGCACTGGCGCCGCGGTTCTTACCGCTTCGGGATCATCAACTTCGCCAACCCCGACATGGTCGGCCACACCGGCGTCATCCCGGCGGCGGTACAGGCGGTCGAGGAGGTCGACCGCCTGCTCGGCGACGTCGTCGCGGTGGTCGCCGAGCGCGGCGGCGCCTGCATCGTCACCGCCGACCACGGCAACTGCGACAACATGCTCGAGCCCGACGGCTCCCCCAACACCGCCCACTCGCTCAACCCGGTGCCGCTGATCGTCACCGCCGACGGCGTCGGCCCGCTCCGCTCCGGCGGCATCCTCGCCGACGTCGCCCCGACCGCCCTCGAGCTGCTCGGCATCCCGCAGCCGCCGCCGATGACTGGCCGCTCGCTCCTGGGCGACTGACGCGCCCGCGTGAGAAGCGACCCGCAGCGGCTCAGGTTCGAGATCGGCGCCCGCGACGGCTCCGCCCGCACCGGCGTCCTGCACACGGCGCACGGGCCGATCGAGACGCCGGCCTTCATCCCGCTGGCGACCAAGGGGACGGTGCGCGGGCTGGAGTCGCGCGAGGTGGCCGAGCTCGGCTACCAGCTGATCCTCGGCAACACCTACCACCTGTTCGTCTCGCCGGGGCCGGAGCGGATCGCCGCCGCCGGCGGCCTGCACGGCTTCATGGGCTGGGAGCGGGTGCTGATCACCGATTCCGGTGGCTTCCAGGTCTTCTCGCTCGCCCACGGCGGCGTCGCCAACGAGGTCAAGGGCAGCGGCCGCAGCGGCGGAGAGGGGACCAAGGTCGAGATCAGCGAGGAGGGAGCGCGCTTCCGCTCGCCCCGCGACGGGCGCGAGCTGTTCATCTCGCCCGAGGTGTCGATGAGCGTGCAGGCGGCGATCGGCTCCGACATCGCCCTCGTCTTCGACGAGTGCACGCCGTTCCATGCCGACCGCGACTACACCGCCCGCTCGACCGAGCGCACGCATCGCTGGCTCGGCCGCTGCCTCGAGTGGCACGAGCGCGAGGGGCCGGCGCGGCAGGCGGTCTTCGGGATCGTCCAGGGCGGCACCTACGAGGACCTGCGGCGCGAATCGGCGCAGGCGGTCAGCGAGGCGGCGGTCGACGGGCTGGCGATCGGCGGCACCCTCGGCCGCGACAAGCAGGAGATGGCGGCGGTGCTGGCGATGACCGCGCCGCTGCTGCCGGCGGAGGCGCCCAAGCACCTGCTCGGGATCGGCGAGGTCGACGACTTGCTCGGCGGCATCGCCCTCGGCCTCGACGTCTTCGACTGCGCGGTGCCGACGCGGTTGGCCCGCCACGGGGTGGCGCTGGCGCCGAGCCCGGAGACCCGCTGGCGCCTCGACCTGCGCAAGGGCCGCTGGGTCGGCGACCGCTCGCCGATCGTCGCCGGCTGCCCCTGTCCCGCCTGCCAGCGCCACGATCGCGACTACCTCAGCTTCCTCTCGCGGGCGGAGGAGCTAACTGCGGTCCGCCTGATCGTCCTCCACAACCTCGTCTACATGCGCGAGCTCACCACTCACGCTCGCGCGGCGATCGCCGCCGGTCGCTTCGACGCCTACCGCGCCGCCGTCCTCGCCGGCGCCCCGCCCTGGTCGGCCTAGCGCGTTCGTCGTTGGGACGAAATACGCGAACAAGCGACGAACGCGATGCCCGCCGCCCGCCAGCGCGGGCTATTCCTTGTTGTTGTTGACGAGGTCCTTCACTTCTTCGACGACCTTGTCGACGGTTTCGCCGGCCACCTTGCTGACGCGGACGCCGGCGGCCTTGTCGGTGGTCAGGATCACCCCGGTCGCGACCGCCGCGGCGACCAGCACCAGCGCCACCAGGGCGAGGACGAAGCGGACGAAGCGCGAGAAGGCGCTGCGGCGGCGCGGCGGCGCCGGCGGCGGAGCGGGCGCCTGGCGCGGCGCGGCGGCGACCGGGGGCAGCGGCGCCGGCGCGATCCGCGGCTCGGGCCGCCGGGTCGGGCTCGCCGGGCGGAACTCGGTGGCGGCGGTGTCGCGGCCCAGGTGGCGGGTCGCGGCGGTGTCACCGCCGAGGACGCCGGTCGGCCGCGTGTGTCCCTCTTCGTCGACGGTGATCTCCTCGCCTTCGAGCCCCAGCTGCAGCCCTCGCGAGAGCTCCTCGGCGCTCGCGTAGCGTCGGTTCGGATCGCCCTCGAGCGCCCGCAGGACGGCGGCGCCGAAGGTCTCCGGGACGTCGTCGTTGTAGGTGCTCGGCGGCAGCGGCTTCTCGTTCTGCTGGCGCACCGCCAGCTCGGCCAGCGAGCTGCCCTCGTACGGCAGGCGCCCGGTCAGGAACTGGTAGAGGACGACCCCGAGCGCGTAGACGTCGGTCGCCGGCGTCGCCTCCTCGCCCCGCACCTGCTCGGGTGCCAGGTAGGCGGCGGTGCCGACCACCGAGCCGACCTGGGTGATCCGCGTCTGCTCGATCGCCCGCGCGATTCCGAAGTCGGTCAGCTTGACGATCATCTCGCCGCCGCCGACCGGGCCGCCGTGGACCATCAGGTTGCCGGGCTTGACGTCGCGGTGGATGATCCCGCGTCGGTGCGCGTAGTCGAGGCCGGCGCAGGCCTCGATCCCGACCTCCGCCGCCACCTCCGCCTCGACCGGCCCGTGGCGCTGCAGGATCTGCGCGCCGGAGCGGCCTTCGACGTACTCCATGACGATGTAGTGGCGCCCGTCGTCGACGCCGGTGTCGTAGACCTGGACGATGTTGGGGTGGATCAGCCGCGCGACCGCCAGCGCCTCGCGTTTGAAGCGGGCGACGAAGCGCTCGTCGTCGGAGAGGTGCTCGGCGAGGATCTTCACCGCGACGGTCCGCTCGAGGATCCGGTCGGTCGCCTTGTAGACGTTCGACATCCCCCCGGATCCGAGCTTGTCGCCAGTTTCGTACCGGCCCGAGAGGGTTCCGGCCTCCATTATTCGACCACCGCTCCGGGACCTACACCACCGGCGGGTGGTTCGTTACCGCTCGGGGTTTCCGCCGGCGGTCCCTCGCCTTTTTCGGCCCCTTCGCCCGGGTTCGGCGGTTCGGAGGTTTCGGTTTCTTCGCTCGGTTCCGTTTTTTCCTCTTCCTTTTCTTCGCCGGATTCCTTCTTTTCCTGCTTCTGTTCGCGCTTTTCGCGCTGCTCTTCTTCGGCGGCGAATTCTTCTTCTTCGGCTTCAACCGCTTCCAGTTCTTCTTGTTCCGCTTCTTCGGCCGCCGCGTTCTCGGCTTCTTCGGTTTCCAGCGCTTCGGTCGCGCAGACGGAGACGACCTTCCTCAGCTGCGCCGTCCCCTGTCGCAGCGCCGCCTTCAGCTTCTTATCGACTTCGCTCAGGCCGTCGACCTCTTCGCTGACCTGTCCGACCGCGTCTTCGGCGCCGGCGCAATCGCGTTCCTTGACCAGCGCCCGCACCTGGTCGAGGTTCTTGTTGATCTCGGTCGCGGTCTGGCCCGGCAGCAGGTCGGCGCCGCCGCCACCGCAGGCGGCCAGCGCCAGCGCCGCGAAAACGGCGAGGGCGAGCGTGGTCGAGGTGGCTCTCAGGCGACCCATGCTGCGAGTCTAGAGAACGCTTCTGAGTCGTTATTTGGCCTGCATTTGAGCATCATCGGCCGATCTGGAGGCGCTCCGCGAGGGGGCTCGGGAGGCCGGCGTCGAGGATCGCCCGCGCCGCCGCGTCGATGTCGTAGGGGACCCGGTGGTAGGCGACCGACCAGCTGCCGGTGTCGAGCTCGATCCAGGCGGCGCGCGGATCGCCGTCGCGCGGCTGGCCGACGCTGCCGGGGTTGAGGAGCCAGGCGCCGCTGCTGATCTCGAGCTCGGCGCCGTCGCCGGCCTGGGCGCCGTGGGCGTAGCTCGGCCGGTTGGTCGCCGGCCGGGTGAAGAAGAGGGCGACGTGGGAGTGGCCGATCATCCCGACCCGGTCCTCCATTGCGTCGAGACCCGCTTCGGCCTGATCGAGCGAGAGCACGTACTCCCAGACCGGATCGCGTGGCGAAGCGTGGAAGAGGTCCACGCCCGATCGCGTGCCGAGCGGCGCCAGCCCGCGCAGGAAGGCGAGCGTCTCCTCGCTCGCCGTCCGCTGCGTCCACTCGACCGCGGCGGCGGCGCTCTCGGAGAAGGTAGAGACGTCGATCTCGCCGAGCACCGCCAGGTCGTGGTTGCCGGAGAGCGAGACTGCGCAGCGCTCGCCGACCGCCGCGGTGCAGAAATCGGGGTCGGCGCCGTAGCCGACGAGGTCGCCGAGGCACCAGATCTCCTCGACCTCGGCCGCCTCGATCCGCTCGAGCACCGCTTCCAGGGCGGGTCGGTTGGCATGTATGTCGCTGATCACGGCGACGTGCAAACGGGCAGCGTAGCGGGGCGCCCGTTGCGCACCGGCGACCGTGCGGTTGGCCCGCGGCCCCGTTACTTACGATGGGGAGATGAGCGGGAACGATTCGATCGCCGAGCTGCGGGGGGTCGTCGACGAGGCGGCGCGGGCGCTGCGCGGCGGCGAGCGGACCGAGCCGGCGCCGACTCTCGACCGGCCGCCGAACCCCGAGTTCGGCGACTACAGCTCGAACGCGGCGATGCTGCTGGCCGGGCCGCTCGGCGACAACCCGCGGGCGGTCGCCGAGCGCCTGCGGGGCGAGCTCGAGCAGCGGCTGGGGGAGGCGGGCAGCGTCGAGCGGATCGAGGTCGCCGGGCCCGGCTTCGTCAACCTCTTCCTCGCCGACGCCTGGTACCGGCGGGCGCTGGCGGGCCTGATCGACGCCGGCGAGGGCCTCGGCCCGCCGCCGCTGCCGGAGGCCGAGCGCGAACGGATCCTGGTCGAGTTCGTCTCCGCCAACCCGACCGGGCCGCTCCACGTCGGCGGCAGCCGCGGCGCCGCCTACGGCGACACGGTCGTGCGGCTGCTGGAGGCGGTCGGCCACGACGTCGAGCGCGAGTACTACATCAACGACGGCGGCTCCCAGATCGCCCGCTTCGGCGACTCGATCGCAGCCCGGATGACCGGCGCCGACCTGCCCGAGGACGGCTACGAAGGCGGCTACGTCAATGACATCGCCGAACGGCTGCGGTCCGAGGGCGTCGACCCGGATGACCCGGTGGCGGTCGGCCGGCGTGGCGTCGCCCTCGTCCTCGACGGCGTCCGCGAGAGCCTGGAGCGGTTCGGCGTCCGCTTCGACACCTGGACCTCGGAGCTCTCGCTGTACGAACGGGGCGAGGTCGAGCAGGCGCTCGGCGAGCTCGAGAAGCGCGGCCACACCTACGAGCACGACGGCGCCACCTGGCTGCGGACCAGCAAGTTCGGCGACGACAAGGACCGGGTCCTGATCCGCTCCGACGGCGAGGCCACCTACCTGACCCCGGACATCGCCTACCACTGGGACAAGCTGCAGCGCGGCTTCGACCGGCTGATCGACGTGCTCGGCTCCGATCACCACGGCTACGTGCCGCGGATGCGGGCGGCGATCACCGCCCTCGGCGCCGACCCCGAGTCCTTCGAGGCGCTGATCCTCAACCTCGTCCACCTGGTCGAAGGCGGCGAGCGGGCGCGGATGTCGAAGCGCAGCGGCGACTTCGTCACCCTCGACCAGCTGCTCGACGACATCGGCACCGACGCGGCGCGCTGGTTCATGCTCTGGCGCGCCCACGAGACCGCGGTCGATCTCGACCTGCAGCTGGCCCGCAGCGAATCGAACGAGAACCCGGTCTACTACGTCCAGTACGCGCACGCGCGGATCGCCAGCATCCTCCGCAAAGCCGGGGCGGCGGCCGAGGCGGCGGCGCGTCCGGGCACGGACGGCGCCGCGGCGCCGCTCGAGCCGAGCGAGAAGGCGCTGATCAAGCGGCTGCTCGAGTTCCCGGACGAGGTCCGCGAGGCGGCCACGCGGCGGGCGCCACACCGGATCTGCGCCTACTCGACCGCGGTCGCGGCCGATTTCCATGCCTTCTACCGCGACTGCCAGGTGGTCGGTGCCGAGGGCGAGGGGGTCGAACGGGCGCGGCTCGGGCTGTGCCTGGCGGCGAAGCGGACGATCGCCGCCGCGCTGGGCCTGCTGGGGATCTCCTCGCCCGAGCGGATGTGATGCCGGGCGGGCGGGGGCGGCTCCCCGTGCTGGCGCAGATCGCCGGCCTACCGACCGGCGAGGAGCGCCGCTGGGGCATCCGCGCCCGCGACTTCGAGGCCCTGGCCGGGCCGCTGAGGAAGCTCGACGGCGCTCGCGACCTCCTCGTCACCGGCGGCGAGCCGGAGCGTTCTGTCCTGGCGATCTCATTCGCGGCAGTTGCCGCAGCCCAGGGGATGCGGACGATCCTGGTCGAGTGCGACGTCTCGCGGCCGCGGCTCGCTGCCGACCTCGGGCTGGCGGCCGAGCCCGGTCTGCACGAGTACCTGCGCTGGCAGGCGACCCCGGACCAGCTACTGCAGCCGATCGTCCTCGCCGGCTCGGCGGCGGGGGCGGCGGAGGAGCCGCTGGTCTGCGTCGCGGCCGGTCGCCAGACCGCCGACGCGGCAACGCTGCTCGCCCTCGGCAGCTTCCGCCACATGACCGCGAGGTTGCGCGAGGCCTATGAGCTGCGGATCCTGCTCGGACCGCCGCTCGGCGACGGCGCCGGCGCGCTGGAGGCGGTCGCCGCCGAGAGCGAGGCGCTGCTGCTGGCGCTGCCGCCCGAATACGGCAGCGGCCGCCAGGCGAAGGTCGCCGCCGGCGCCGCCCGCCGCCTCGGCCCGCGCCCGCTCGGCGCGGTCCTGGTCGGCGAGAGCTGACCCGGCCACCCCCGCCCAGCTGTTCCTTATGTCCCTATGGCCGACATAAGGAACAGCCCGACGCGCCTAGAGGTCGTAGCGGGCGATGTCGGCGTCGAGCCGCTCGCTGTCGGCGTCGCTCGGGCCGCGGGCGGCGGCCGGGCGGTCGTCCGGCGGCCCGCTCGAGCGGCGCCAGCGGTAGACGGCGAAGCCGAGCGCCAGCGCCGCGACGACGAAGGCGATGATCGGGACCACGTAGGCGGAGAGATCGAAGCCGTCGCCCTGCGGCAGCGCCAGCACCGCCGGGCCGTACTGGGCGACCAGGGCGTCCTTGATCTGCTCCTTGCTCTTGCCTTCGCCGATCAGCCGCCCGACGAAGGCTTTCTCGCGCTGCGCCTGCGGCGATTCGGCCAGCTCGAGCAGGGTGCCGCAGACCGGGCACATCACTTCGCCCTCGATCTCGGTGATGTTGACCTCGGGCTGGGCCGCGAGCGCCGGGGCGGCCAGGGCGCCCGACAGGGCGAGCACGATCAGGATCCTTCCCAGCCGCCTCACGTCTGCCCGTTCCGCGGGATCAGCGGCAGGAAGCTTTCCTTCAGGATCTGCGACGTCACCGGGCCGGGCTGGGCCTGCTTCAGCCGCCCCTGGGGATCGAACAGATAGCTCTCCGGGACGCCGGTCGTGCCGAAGTCGTCGGCCAGCTCGCCGTTGCCGTCGCGCAGCTGCGGGTACTGGACTTCGTACTTCTTGACGAACGCCTTGGCGTCAGGGCTGAGGTCGTTGCTGTCGATCCCGACCACGGTGAAGTCGGCGCCGCCGCGTTCCTGCTGCAGCTCGTTCAGGGTCGTTGCCTCGTCGCGGCAGGGCACGCACCAGGAGGCCCAGAAGTTGACCAGCACCCAACGGCCCTTGTAGTTGGCCAGCGATTCGTCGCCCTTGCCTTCGAGCTTCGGCAGCGACGCCGCCGGGGCCGGGTCGCCGACCGCGATCCGCGAGTTGCCTTTGCTGAGCAGGCCATAGACGAGCAGGCCGACGGCGGCGACGACGGCGACGGTGACTATCGAGGCGCGGAGGCTCAAGCGACCCTCAAGGTTAGATCGCCGCGCCCCCCGGCCGGGCCGCGGCCGCGGCCGCCGGCGCCGTCAGGCGGGGTCGAGCTGGCCGACCGCGCCGAAGGTCTCGTCGATCAACGCGCTCAGGTCGGCGCTCTCGTCGTTGCCGTCGGCCCAGGCGCTGACGGCGGCGTTGAAGGCCGCCAGGGCGGCGCCGGCCAGCGCCTCGACCCGGACATCGCCCTCCTCGACGCTGAGCCGCTCGGCCAGCACCTCGCTGATCATCGCCCGCCACTGCCCCTGGCGCTCGAGCTCGTGGCCGACCAGAGCCGGGGTTCGCCGCGCCAGCCGCACCCGGGCCAGCGTCTCAGCCGGGTTGCGTTCGTAGTTGATGAGGGTCGCGTCGAAGGCGCGCCGCAGCGCCGCCCAGGTGTCCTCGTCGGCGGGCCGCTCGGCGAGCGCGGCGGCGATCTCCGAGCCCATCGCCTCCTGCGCGGCGAAGACCGCCTCCTCCTTCGAGGCGAAGTAGCGGAAGAAGCTGGCGCGCGAGATCCCGGCCGCCTCGGCGGCTTCGGTCGCGGTCGTCTCCTCGAAGCCGCGCTCGGCGAAGATGGTGAAGACCGCCTGACCGATCTTCGCCCTCACGCTTGCCCGCGCCTGCGCCCGCGGGTCGGCCGAGTTTGCCGGCGAATCCGCCATCGGCAGGCATCCTAGGTGCCCGCGGCCCTCACGGCTAGGGCCCAGGCCGATCTATAAACTGCGGCCCCGCGCTGAGACTGAGGCGCAACGGCATGGACACCGAAGAGAAAATCTCCTCATTCGTCTGGATTCAGGTCGCGATCATCGGCCTCTCCCAGGTCCTCCTGATCGCCTTCGTCGCCGGCTTCATCATCGGTCACTTCCTCACCGGCAGCGACAAGACCGTCGAAGTCGCGCCGAACGGCGAAGAGATCTCCTTCGGCACGCCGCCGCCGATGCAGTCGTGGTCGCTGCCCAACGGCGATCAGTACAACCACCGGGTCGCCAACTCGGAAATCGACTCCGGCAACGTCGACGAACTGAGCGAAGCCTGGCGCCTGCCGATCACCGCGAAGCTCGAAGACAGCTATATCCCGGCGGCCAAATACGGCTACTTCGCGAGCACGCCGGTGATCGACGAAAACGGCATCGCCTACTTCCAGGACGCCGACAACAACGTCTTCGCGGTCAACGTGAAGACCGGGCAGGAAGTCTGGAAGAAGGAATACAGCCTGCCGAACGAGGGGCCGAACGGCGTCACCTACATGAACGGCGTCGTCTACGGCTGCACCTCGATGTTCTGCTTCGCCCTCGACTCGCAGACCGGCGAAGAAATCTGGAAGACCGAACGGCTGACGATCACCGAATCCGAAGCGCGCGAACAGTTCCCCGCCGCCGCAGCGGCCGGCGCCACGATCGACACCGACAAGGGGATCACCGCCAAGGGCCAGGGCATCAACTTCGCCCCGCAGGTCCACAACGGCACGGTCTTCGTCTCCACCTCCGGCCAGATCACCGGCGGCGAAGCGATCGGCCTCGACGCGGCCGACGGCAAGGTGCTCTGGCGCACCAACGAGACCAAGAACCCGGAGGACCGGCCGGTCGGCGGCGTCGCCGGCACCGGCGGCTCCTGGAACGCGCCGGCGATCGGCCCCGAAGGCACCGTCTTCTACGGGATCGGCAACCCCTACCGGTCCGACAACCAGGCGATCGACTCGCCGACCGAGCTGCTCTACAACGACTCGACGATCGCGGTCAATCCCGACAGCGGCAAGGTCCAGTGGTACATGCAGGGCGTCCCCAACGACTTCTACGACTGGGACATGCAGATCTCGCCTGTCTACAGCGAAGAAACGGGCAGACACATCGTCCTCGACGCCGGCAAGATGGGCTACGTCTACGCGATGGACCCGAAGAGCGGCGAACTGCTCTGGAAGACCGAAGTCGGCAAGCACAACGGCCACGACGAAGACGGCAAGCTGGCGATGGAAGGCAAGTACCAGCCGCCGGAATACCCGTACAACGTCTACCCGGGGATCTTCGGCGGGGTCGAGACCAACATGGCGGTCGACGAAGGCGTCGCCTACGTGGTGACGGTCAACAGCTACCAGGTCCGCGAAGGACCCGAACTCGTTCATCGGCGGCACCCAGGAATTCGACGAAAGCGGCGGCGCGATGGCGGCGATCGACGTCGCGACCGGCGAAAAGCTCTGGGAAGAGGAACTGCCCGGCGTCCCCTTCGGCGCCGCGACCGTCTCCAACGACATGGTCTTCACGACGCTCTACGACGGCACCATCGTCGGCGCCAGCCGCAAGAGCGGCCAGATCCTCTGGGAAGAAAAACTGCCCGGCGGCAGCAACTCGCCGCTGGTGATCGAAGGCGACACGCTGATCGCGATCAACAGCGTCCCGGCCGGCACCGAAAAACCGCAGATCGTCGCCTACCGCCTCGGCGCCGCCGAAGAACTGAAGGAAAGAGAAGCCGAGGAAGCCGAAGAAGGGGGCGAGGAACTGAAGCCGGGCACCACCGCCGAAGGCAGCGAAGAAGAAGCAGAAGAAACCGAAGCCGAAGAATCAGAAGGCGGCAAGGAAGCCGAAGCCGGTGAAGAAGAAGGCGAAGAACCGGCCGCGGCCGGCGGCGGCGAAGAAGCCCTACTCACCGAAGGCAAGACCATCTTCACCGCCAACTGCGCCACCTGCCACACCCTCTCGGAGGCCGGCACCACCGGCAGCGTCGGCCCCAACCTCGACGAACTCAAACCCGAAAAATCCCTCGTCGAAACCCAGGTCACCAACGGCGGTGGCGTGATGCCGGCCTTCTCGGGCGTCCTCTCCAAGGAAGAAATCGAAGCCGTCGCCGAATACGTCTCCAAGGTCGCCGGCACCGGCAACGACACCCTCGGTGGCGAAAGCACCGGTGGTGGCGGCGGCCCATAGCCGCTCCTGCTCCCCTTTGGCCATCTAGAATGGCCCCCTCGCGGACGTAGCTCAGCTGGTAGAGCGCGAGCTTCCCAAGCTCGAGGTCGCGGGTTCGAGACCCGTCGTCCGCTTTGAAGATGGGGCCCGATTGGTCTGGCCGGCTCGCGGATTTGGCAGACAGCGCTTCCAAGAGTCATGCCTTTCCTCGTCTGCTTCGGAGCTGCCTGGTACCTTGCAGCGCTGTTCCGGGCAGGCCAAGCGGCGTGGGAGGGGGGCAGGCGTGGCGGCAAAGCGGTTTACTGACGTCGGGCGACGTCTTCGTGTGCCCATGCGCCGTGCGCTGCTCGTGGTCGTTTCCCTCGGGTGCCTTTGCTCGTTGCCTCCTGGTGCCGCCGGGGCTACCGGCGAGCTCGCATTTGGCGCGGCTGCCAGCTTGAAGGAGACCTGCGTGACGGTGGGGACCGCCACGCCGAAGATGCTCGAAGGCGGTCCTTGGCTCCTTCACCCAGGCGATCGGAAGTCGCAGACGTTCATCGGAGAAGCCGAGTACAGACCGCTGCCCGCTGGTTGCGAAGGGGCCTACGAGCGCACGCCATCCGTCGAGTTCCAAGTTCAGAGCTCTTCTTCTCCCGCTCATTGGAGTGACGCGGGGAAATACCTCGAGCCTCGCAAGGGCCGGAAGGCCCAGAAAGAAGAACTCGAACAGCTCGAAGAAGAACGCGAGGAACAGGGCAAGAGCTGCTGGGTGCCGATTCCCGGAGGCGAAAAGAACACCTGCCGAACCGACCCGAGCATCACTGACGCGGGCGGCGTCGGGGAGCTCTATTTCCACCCGCCGTGGAAGCTCCACGAACCGACCTACTCGCGGCATGACCCCCGTCTCTATCGCTGCACGCCCGGAAGCGGCATAACCCACGTTCGCGCGCTCTTCCAGAGCACGATCAGGAACGTCGCGACCGGACGGATCGTCGAGCGGCGGATCGCCATCGTCCCAGTTCGCGTGCGTCACTATCCGGGCAAAGGACCGATGCCAAACGCCTGGCGCGGTGCCGTTCGAGGCCCATGTTGACGGTCCAGGGGATCGCACTACGGTCACTCGGGCGGCGGGCGGCGCTTTGCCTGTTGGTGGTGGCCGCGGTGGCAGCCACCCTGACGGCGAGCGGCGGTGGTGGAGCGGTCGAGGTCGCTCATGGAGCCGTGAAGCGCTCGCCGCCACCCTGCCAAGCGGCGTTTCCAGACGCGCGACAGAAGACGATCGGCAAGACCACTTGGAACAACCGCCAGGAAAGCGTTCGGATGTTGGTCTGCAACCACTTCGGCCTCGAGCCGAGCGCTGACTTCCCGCTCAGCTGGAGCATGGCCTGCGGCCTGGTGGGAAAAGTGATCGGCAAGGGAGCGCCGAAGCTGGCCCTCTTCAGCGACGGGGCCTGCTCGGGAGTCGAGCTTGCAGGTGCGCCGAGGGAGCCGACCAAGTACATCGGCATCGCCTGCAGCTGGGCTGCGACGCTGCTTGGAAGCGGTCTCGGTTCTGCGGGGTGCACGCTGGCGCCTCCAGCCGGGACTGCGCTTGGTTCGATGTTCGAGTCCAAGCACGAGCTCGACGTCGCGATCGACGTCGCTCAGCACGGCAAGTGCATCAAGTACTCGCCTACGCACTTCGGCAGCCCCTGGCTCGCCGATGACTGCGCTCCTGGCGACAAGGGTTTCACGACGCTCCCCGTCCACAAGCCGGAGGCGCCGGCGGGCGGATCCGGCCCCTCGGGTGGGGGCTCAGGCTCCGGCCCAGGACTCGGCCCCGGCGCCACCCCGCCCGGGGGCGGGTCGAGCGGCGGGAACGGGATCGAGGAAGCGCCTCTCGCGTCAATGTTGCCTGCCTGGACCGGTTACCTGTACGCGGGGGATCTCCCACGCGTATTTGGCATGGTCGGGAACGGGGCCGAGCCATCGAGCGTCGATTCTCCCCCGGGGACCTGGACGGTTGAAAACAGTCATGGCAGCAGCGACGCGAACCTCATCGGCATACTCGATACGCCCGGGAAATTCAGCTTCCATGTGTTTTGGCATAGCCCCTCTGGCCCTCGAAGCGGCCCCTTTGAAATCGAGGTTGGGCCTCCCGATGTCACCCTCCCGCCGACTGCGCTCGAGCACCTCGGAGTCGTCGCGGACTACGGTGCTTGGCTCGATGCGCTGCGTCCTTCTCCGGACAAGGACTTCATCGCAGCGGTAGCCGGGCAACCGGAGATCCTCCTCGTGTACGACGTGGGGGCTCGGACCTTGACCCAGCTGACGTCCGGGATAGATCGAGCCGCCGTCGGTGTGGGGGGCTTGCTGGCGAACCTCGCCTGGTCTCCCGACGGGAGGTACCTGGCTTTCACCTCGAGCGAACCCGGGCCGGCGTACGACATCTATCTCTATGACACCGCCACTCATGACCTCTCGCGGCTGACCGAAAATGGCGGCAGCTTCAACCCCGTCTGGTCCCCCGACGGGACGTTGTTGGCTTTCAACCAACTCGGACATCTAGCCGTTTACCAGCCCTCTACGGCACAGACCGAGCTGCTGCCGTGTCCTACCTGGGCAGGTTGTCAGGCGGTGGCGTCATCTGACAATTTCTCATCCGAGCCGTGGAGCGCCGACTCCGAGCACCTCACCTATCAGACGCTCAATCAGTTTTCCTCGCCTTCCGGCGTGATGGTCTGGGATCGGGCAACGGACTCGGCTCGGACGCTTGCCGAGGATGTGACGGGAGTAAGGCTGAGCGCCGACGGGATGCGCGCCATGGTCGGTTCAACGGAAGCCGGGGTCGTCGAATTCATCAACGTCGCATCCGGCGCGGTGGAACACACGTACAGCCAAGCGGGCCTCTCTGTCGACTCCTTCGCCCTGACGATGACCTCCGCCTGGTCCCCGGACGGCGAGTACGTGTCCGCTTGGCGATGTGCAAGCTCCCACTGCGGGCCTTCGGTAATGACGGTGGACACTGGAGTGGTCGAAGATATTGCGGCCCCTTCCGGCGTGATCGGCACCCTTTCGGGCTGGAGGGGCAACGAACCCCTCTGGTGCTACCCCAATTCGAGCGGGACGCTCGACTGCGTGACCGGTGCCGGTGGCTCCCCCTCGGTTACGCACCTCGATACCTGGAAGGTCTTGGGGATGGACGGCTCCGGCTACTTCGGAGAGTTCGGCGGCGAATATCAGCCTTACGCGGTCGCCACCTGGAACGAGTGGTAGCTTGTAGTCACCGCTGGGGGCGCGCCGCCAGAACCTGCTGCGCGGCGCGGTGGCCGCTGCGCAGGGCGCCCTCCATCAGGCCGTGCCAGGCGCCCGCGGTGTGCTCGCCGGCGAAGAACAGGGGGCCGATCGGCCGCTGCAGGTCCTCGTCGCGGATCGGCGAGGCGAGCGAGCGGGCCGAGTAGGAGCCGCGCACCCAGGGGTCGTCGTGCCAGTTGGAGACGAATGCGGCCGCGGGGTCGGGATCGAGGTCCAGGTCGGTGCGCAACGCCAGCGTCGCGGCGAGCCATCGCTCGGGCCCCTCGCCGCCGCCGAGCGCCTCGATCGCCGACCGCGTCCCGGCGTAGCCGACGAGGAACGGGGCCGCCTCCTCGGCGGCGCCGAGCTGGGTGTAGGTCCAGAAGTGGCCGGCGACCGACATCACCGCACTCGGAGGCGCCGGGGCGCGGAGGCGGACGAAGAGCTTCGAGTTCTGGCCGTAGGTCACCGCCCGCAGCGCCGAGGCGGTCGCGCCCTCGAGCGGCGGGTCGAACTCGATCTCGCCGAGGGGGATGGTCGGGATCGCGATCACGGCGGCGTCGGCGTCGAGCACGCCGTCGTCGGTCGCGACGCTGACGCCCGCGTCCGACGAGCGCACCCGGCGCACCGGCGAGGAGAGGTGGACGAGGTCGCCGAGCTCGGTCGCCAGCGCCTCGGCCAGCCGCATGTTGCCGCCGGCGAGCGTGTGGTTCGCGAAGTCGCCGAAGGTCGAGGCGGACTCCTCCAGCACCGAGACGTCGAGGTCGTCGACCGGGTGGCCGTTGGAGATCGCAACCCGGGTACGGAGCAGCGCCGCCAGCCGCGGCTCGAGCTCGAGCGCCGCGATCGCCGCGGCGACGCTCGCCGCACCGGCAGGCGGTCCCTGCCCGATCCGCTCGAACGTCGCCTCGAGCCTCGCCTCCTCGACCGCCTCCTCGCCGACCGGAACCCGCCGGCCGTAGGGCGTTCCCTTCCGGACCAGCGGGATGCCGAAGCGCTTCGCCAGCGACTCCATCACCTCGTAGTCGGGGAGGATGAACTCGGCGCCGTGCTCGACCACGGCGCCATCGCCGAACGGCACCGACCAGACCCTGCCGCCGACTCGGTCGCGCGCCTCGAGCACCGTCACCTCGGAGCCACCGGCGCGCAGCGCGTCGGCTGCCGCCAGACCCGCGAAGCCGGCGCCGACCACGACGACACGCATTCCCTCGGCCATCGGCTCAAGGTTAGGGCCCCGCTGCACGGGTGACCGCGACACCCCGAAGGGGACTGGCGCAGGGCGAAACTCCCGCCCCCGAGCCTGGTTGGATGCTGAGAGATGGACTGGGGCCAAGGCCGTTACGAGCGCATCGCCGGGCAGATCCTGCCGGCCGCCGAGGAGCTGATCGAGGTCGCCGCGCCGCGACCGGGGGAGACGGTGGCCGACCTCGGCACCGGCACCGGCAACGTGGCTCTGCTGGCGGCCGAGCGGGGGGCGCGGGTGGTCGGCGTCGACCCTGCCGAGCGGCTGCTCTCGGTCGCCGCCGAGCGGGCCAGCGACCGGGGGCTCGACCTCGACCTCAGGGTCGGGGACGCCGGCTCGATCCCGCTCGAGGACGGCGCGGCCGACCTCGTCACCTCGGTCTTCGGCGTGGTCTTCGCCCCGGACGCCGAGGCCGCCGCGGCGGAGATGGCGCGCATCGCCTCGCCGTCGGGGCGGATCGCGCTCACCGCCTGGCTGCCGGAGGGGCCGATCGCCGCCGCCTCCAGGCTCAGCCGCGAGACGACCGCGACGGCGACCGGCGCCCAGCCCGGCCCGCCACCCTTTCCCTGGCACCAGGGGGAGGCGCTCGCCGGGTTGCTCGCACCGTACGGCTTCGCGGTCGAGACGCAGGAGCGCAGCATCCCCTTCCGCGCGCCCTCGCCACGCGAGTGGTTCGAATCGGAGATCCGCTTCCACCCGCTGCGGGTCGCCGCCGCCGGCGTCCTCGACGAGGCGGCGCAGCAGGAGCTCGAGCGGCGCTCGCTGGCGATCTTCGAGAGCGCCAACGAGGACCCCGACGCCTTCCAGGTCACCAGCCGCTACGTGATCGCCTTCGCGACCCGCGCCGGCTAGGTGGTTGATTCCAGGGCCGGCCCACGGCGTCTCGCGCCGCCTGGGGAGGCCGCGCGAGGCACCGGGGGGTTGGGGAGGACGGCTAGGAGGCGTTCGCCGGGCTCGCCTCGCGGCCCGGCTTGACGGCGGCGTCGCTGGCCCTGGCGATCGTCGCGGCCGGCAGGCGGTAGAAGTGCTCGGTTGCGCCACGCACCTGGCGCTCGCGGGCGAGTTCGATCAGGCCCGATTTGTGCAGCTCGGTGACGTGGTAGTTGGTGTTGCTGAGCGGGATCTGCAGCTCCAGGCAGAGCTCGGAGGGGGAGAGGGTGCGGCCGCCGTCGAGCCCGAGGATTTCGAGGATCGAGACCCGCAGCGGGTGCGCGGTAGCCCGCGCCAGGTCCTCCCAATCGACCGGCACCGAGATCGATCGATCGCGGTTGGGGTGCGCCCCGTTGCCGTTGCTCGAGAAGTGATCGTCGCCTGCCACGTCCGGGACATTACCAAAAAATATTGACTCAAGTCGTTAAAATCGGGTACGGTGCAAACCGGGATGTTTCCTAGGGAGGAAAACCCCCAGGGCGGCAGCCGTGCCGTCGTGACCCCCGTGGCCTTGGTCGCGGCGCTGCTGGTTGTCGCCCTGCTGATACCTGGGGTCGCCGGCGCCAACACCGAAGGCATCATCAGCCCGCCCTTCGATCCGCACGCCCCGCAGGAAGACTCCGGCTGGCAGGCGGGCACCTGCTCCAAAGAAAAATCGGAAACCGGGAAATACTGCTCGGTCGTCACCCCGGACCAGTACTTCGAAACCGCCGCCGGCCATCCCAACTGGGGCTTCACCCAGTTCATCGTCCGCCACACGACCACCGAAGTGGTGCCACCGGTAAAACTGGAAACGCCGGTGGGCGAACTGAAGACGGTGCGGGTCGATCTCCCGGTCGGGCTCAGCGTCAACCCCGGCGCGACCGAAATCTGCACCCAGGCGCAGTTCGACTCCAGTGCCTGCCCGAAAGGCTCGGAAGTCGGCGAGAGCGAAGTGACGGTCTCCGTCCTCGGGACGGTCGTCGCCCCGATCCCCGGCGTCACCTCGGTCCCCGTCTTCAACGTCGAACCGCTCCAGGGAAAGTCGGCTCGCTTCGGGCTGATGCTGTCCGGCAAACCGGTCTACCTCGAAGGCGACGTCGACTGGGCCGGCGACTACCACGAGGGCTTCACGATCGCGGTGCCGGAAGCGCTGCCGGTCCCGCTCGGCAGCGGCGTCGTCCTCAAAAACCGCCTCGTCTTCAACGGCCGCGCCGGTGACGGCACCTTCCTGACGACCCCCAGCACCTGCTTCGGCGAAGCCTTCAGCCAGTCCGGCAGCCTCTACTCGACGCTCCTCAGGGCAGCCTCGAAACAAGAAGAGGCGCAGCCCGGCTACAGCTTCCCGGCCAGCGCCGAACCGCGACTCGAGTCGCCGATCCCGCCCGGGACCTCGCCGAAATCCTGCAACACGATTCCCTACGACCCGACCGTCGCGGTCGCGGCGGGCACGCCGAACGTCAACGCGCCCGCCGCGGCGACGGTGGCGATCGCCGTCCCGCACCTGACCGGCGGCACCACCCAGGACAGCTCCAACACCCGCACCGCGACGGTGACGCTGCCGCCGGGGATGGGGATCAACCCGGCCGCCGCCAACGGGCTGCAGACCTGCACCGACGCGCAGTTCGGCAGGGGGACGACGAACCCGGTCGCCTGCCCGCCGCAGTCGCAGATCGGCACGGTACGGATCACCTCACCGCCGCTGCCGGAGGCGAACAACCAGCTCGAAGGCCCGGTCTACGTCGGTAAGCAGGAAGGCCGCGACCCGCTCTCCGGCAGGGAGTACCGGATCTTCGTCGACGCGGTCTCGCCCCGCTACGGGGTCGACGTGCGGCTCGAAGGCAAGGTCTTCGCCGACCCGACCAGCGGCCAGCTGACGACGACGATCAGCGAAGCGCCGCAGGTGCCGTTCACCTCCTTCGCGCTCCACTTCCTCGACGCCCCCCGCCCCTCGGTGCTGAGCAGCCCGCCGACCTGCGGCCCGAACACGGCGACGACGGTGATGGCGCCCTGGTCCGGGACCCCGGCGGCGCGACCGAGCGGCAGCTTCGCCCTCACCGGGTTGCCGGGCGGCGGCGCCTGCCCGAAGACGATGTCCGACCGGCCCTTCGCGCCCGGCTTCGCACTCGGCCCGAAGAGCAACCGCGCCGGCGCCTTCAGCCCGCTCAGCCTGACCCTCACCCGCGGCGACGGCCAGCAGGAGCTGAAGGGCGCCGACCTGACCCTGGCGCCGGGGCTGACCGGCAAGCTCGCCGGTCTCGTCTACTGCCAGCCGCAGCAGCTGGCGGCGGCCGCCGCGCGGGCCGGCGCCGAGGAGGCGGCCAGCTCGAGCTGCCCGCCGAAGAGCCTGCTCGGCGGCGTCGCGATCGAAGCCGGCACCGGCCCCGCGCCGCTGAAGATCGAAGGCAAGGCCTACCTCTCCGGTCCATATAAGGGGGCGCCGCTGTCGCTGGCGGTGATCACCCCCGCCGTCGCCGGTCCCTTCGACCTCGGGACCGTGGTGGTCAGGGTGGCGCTCTTCGTCGACCCGGTCACCGCCCAGATCCACGCCGTCTCCGACCCGATTCCCGACGTCTACGGCGGCGCCCAGCTCAGCGTCCGCGCGATCCGCCTCGACCTCGACCGCAAGGAATTCGCCCTCAACCCGACCAGCTGCGAACCGCTCGCCAGCGGCGGCGCGATCCGCGGCGGCGGCGCCGACCCGGCCAACGCCGCGGCCTGGAGCTCCTTCGCGGTCAACGCCCCCTTCCAGACCAGCAAGTGCGAAGAACTGAAATTCCGCCCGAAGCTGACGACGAAGCTGCTCGGCAATCGCAAGAAGATGCGCCGCAACGGCCACCCGCGGCTGCGGGCGACGCTGGTGGCGCGCCCCGGCGACGCCAACATCGCCCGCGCGGCGGTGATCCTGCCGCACGCCGAGTTCCTCGACCAGGGTCACATCGGGACGATCTGCACCCGGGTGAAACTGGCGGCGAGCGAATGCCCGAAGCGGTCGGTCTACGGGCATGCCGAAGCGACCACGCCGCTGCTCGACGATCCGCTCAAAGGACCGGTCTACCTGGTCTCCTCCAACCATCAGCTGCCGGACCTGCTCGCCGACCTGCGCGGTCAGGTCGAGATCCAGCTGCACGGTGTGATCAGTACGAAAAAAGCACGAACCCGTACGGTCTTCTATCCGGTCCCCGACGTGCCGGTCAGCAAGTTCGTCCTCAACATGGCCGGCGGCAAGCGGGGCCTCCTGGTCAACTCCCGCGATCTCTGCGCCCGCCGCGCCTTCTCGGTCCTCAACTTCAAGGGGCAGAACGGCAAGAAGCTGCACAAGAAGCGACTGCCGCTGCTGACGCAGGGATGCAAGGGCGCCCGGCACAAGCACGCGCACGCGAAGCGGAACCACGACACCAAATCTGGTTGAGGTGCGAGGGAGCTGGGTAAGCCGGTGAAGGCGTCGCCTCTGCGAGCGGGGGCGACGCTAAAGCTTCAGCCACTTCAGGGAAATGCGAGAAGGAGACCGTAGGTGAGGAGAGCAGGGATCACGAGCGCCGTCGTCGGACTCGTCGTCGCGCTGGCGGCGATCTGGGCGCCGAGCGCCGGGGCGTTCGACGTCACGAAGTGGGAAGCCGGGACCTGCAAAGCGGGGGTCACCGAATGCACCTACGGCAGCCCTGCCGATCGCTTCTTCACCCAGGCCGCCGGCCATCCGGAAGAAGGCCTCACCGACTTCAGCTTCAAGACCAACGCCTTCGCCGTGCCGGAAGGGAACGTCAAGAACGTCCGCGTCGATCTGCCGGAGGGGCTGAACGTCGATCCGCAGGCGGTGTCGCAGTGTCCGAAAGAGACCTTCGAAGCCAACCCCAACCAGTGCGAAGCGATGGGCAGCAAAGTCGGCGTCAGCGAAGTGTCGGCGATCAAACTGATCGGGCTGCTCCCGATCAAGCTGACGCCCGCGGTGTACGACCTGGTGCCTGAAGAAGGGCACCCGGCGCTGTTCGGCTTCCACGTCGAAGTGCCGCTGCTGCTCGACGCGAACGTGTACCTGGTCGCCGACGTCGAATGGAACGGCGACTACCACGAGGGGTTCACGATCAGCAACGTCCCCAACGCGGTTCCGCTGACCGAGAACCGGCTCGTCTTCAACGGCCAGGCGGGCGGCACCTTCCTCACCCTGCCGAGCCCGTGCAACGGCGCGACGACCTCGACCCTGAAGGTCGAATCCTACGAAGGGCAGACGGTGGGCCCGCTGCCGACCACTCCGCCCGCCTCCGTCGGCGGCTGCCAGGCCGTTCCCTTCAGCCCCACCGTCGCAGCCAGCGCCAACGGCGCCCCGACCGACTCCTCGGCGACCGTCTCGGCGTCACTCAACGTGCCGCAGAAGCTGCAGCCGGTCAACTCCTCGACGGTCAAGGCCGCGAGCGTCACGCTGCCGGTCGGCACCGGCCTCAACCCGGCGACCGCGCCGGGCCTCGAATTCTGCCCCAACTCGAGCTTCCCGCAGCACTCGCGGGCGCCGGTCACCTGCCCGCCGAAATCGCAGATCGGCACGGTCGCGATCCAGACGCCGGTGCTGCCGGCGAACTCGCTCACCGGGCCGGTCTACCTGGCGCCGCAGGAAAGCTCCGACCCGAGCAGCGGCAAGGAGTACCGGATCTTCTTCGACGCGGTCTCGAGTCGCTACGGGGTCGACGTGCGGCTCGAAGGGCAGGTCCACGCGAACCCGGTCAACGGCCAGCTCACCGCCACCTTCGCCGGCGCCCCGCAGGTCGCCTTCAGCTCGGTGCTGCTCAGCTTCGGCCCGGTCGCCGGCCACGCGATCCCGGCGCTCAGCAGCCCGCCGATCTGCTCCAGCTCCGCGACCTCGCAGGTCACCCCGTGGTCGACCGGCAGCCCGGTGCCGACGCCGCCGACGGCGATGACGCTGACCCAGGCGCCGGGCGGCCAGCCCTGCGCGAAGACGCTCGGCGAACGGCCCTTCGCGCCCGGCTTCAGCGCCCAGCCGAGCTCGAAGGCGGCGCTCGCCTACACGCCGTTCCAGCTGCAGATCACGCGCACGGACGGCCAGCAGGAGATCAAGGGGATGGACATCACCCTGCCGCCGGGAGCGACCGCGAAGCTGGCCGGCGTCGAATACTGCCCGCCGCAGAAGCTGGCCGCCGCGGCCGGCAACACCGGCGCCGCCGAGAAGAAATCCCACAGCTGCCCGAGCAACAGTCACGTCGGCGTCGCCACCGTCGCCGCCGGCACCGGCAGCTCGCCGCTGAAGATCGAAGGCGACGTCTACCTCGCCGGTCCGTACCAGGGGGCGCCGCTCTCGCTGGCCGTGGTCACTCCGGCGCTGGCGGGGCCGTTCGACCTCGGCACGGTGGTGATCCGGGTGCCGGTCTTCGTCGACCCCGAAACGGCCCAGATCCACACCGTGACGACCGCGATCCCCGACGTCTTCGGCGGCGCCAGGCTCGACATCAAGTCGATCGGCGTCAACCTCAACCGCAAGGAATTCACCCTCAACGGCAGCAACTGCGCGGCGATGGAAACGGCCGGCTCGGTCAAGGGCGGCGGCTCCGACCCGACCAACGCGGCCGCCTTCTCGAGCGCCGCGGTGAAGAGCCCGGTCCAGCTCACCGGCTGCGACGGCCTCGGCTTCAAACCGGCGCTGAAGCTGCGGCTGTTCGGGGCGACCAAGCGCAACAAGAGCCCGAAGCTGAGGGCGGAACTGACGACCAAGCCGGGCGACGCCAACATCGGCCGCGCCTCGGTGGCGCTGCCGCACGCGCTCTTCCTCAAGCAGTCGAGCATCTCCCAGATCTGCACCCGGGTCCAGTTCGCGGCCAGCACCTGCCCGCAGAAATCGGTCTACGGCCACGCCCAGGCCTACACGCCGCTGCTCGACAAGCCGCTCGAAGGGCCGGTCTACCTGCGCTCCTCGAACAACACCCTGCCCGACATGGTCGCCCACCTGCAGGGTCAGATCGACATCGACCTCGACGGCCGCATCGACTCCTACAAGGGCGGCATCCGCACCACCTTCGACCGCATCCCCGACGTGCCGGTGACGAAGTTCGTCCTGACCCTGCCGGGCGGCAAGCACGGCCTGCTGGTCGCCTCGCGCAACCTCTGCGCGAAGCCGGTCAAAGGGATCATCCAGCTGAAAGGACAGAACGGCAAGACGGCCAACCGGCGGATGAAGCTGCGCACGCCCTGCAAGGGCAAGCACCCCAGGAAGCACAAGGGCAAGCACGGCAAAAAGCACAAGGGCAAGAAGGGCTCCAAGCACGGCGCCAAGCACCACAAACAGCAGAGCGCTAAACAGAAGTCCAGGCAGGGCTCGAATTAGAACCCCGGTAATCGGTATGACCGGTCGAAGGACTTGCTTAGTGGCCGGCTGACCAGCTAGTGTCGGACGTGGGAGAGGGACGGTCGTCGCGTAGGGGCGGCGAGAAGCAGCACCGGGGAATTAGGAGGAAATCTTGAGGCGCTTGACCGTATTCGCGTTGGCGATTCTCGGCCTGGTCTTCGCCGCATCGGCGCAGGCAAACACGACCGACATCGTCGAACCGCAGAACAACCCGCCGAATGCGACCGACGGTTGGCAGGCCGCGAACTGCACCACCGACGAACCGGAAGCGGGTAAACACTGCTCGCCGAACAATCCCGCCTACTTCACCCAGGCCGGCGGTCATCCGCCGGTCGGCTTCACCCAGTACATCGTTCAGCACGACCCGTTCTTCGAATTCACGCCGGGAAAATTCATCGCCCCGATCAAAGAACCAGAAGAAAAACGCTCGATCAAGACTCTGAAGGTCGATATTCCGCCGGGCGTGACGGTCAATCCGAATGCAACGCCGACGCGCTGCTCGCTGGCGGAATTCGAACGCAAACTCGAAGTGAAACCAGGCGAATTCAAAATCGTGCCCGCCTGCGCTCCGAGCACCAAAACGGGCTACGAGGAAGTCACCCTCGTCACCAACGAAACCCTCCCCGTCGAAATTCCCCCCTTCCCGATCGGAACCCCGAAGGGCTTCGTCATTCCGCCGAACGAAAGCTTGGGCACCAAAGTCCCGGTCTACAACCTGCAGCCACACCCCGGCGAACCCGCCCTGTTCGGATTCGTGATCGCCGGAGCGGAGAAAGTCTTCCTCAAAACGGAAGTCTCATGGGAGAGCGACTTCCACGAGAGCTTCTCGATCGAACTGCCGCCGCCGGGGCATCTGCCCACGGCGCTTCCGGTTTCGACGCTGATCAGCCGCTTGGTCGATGAAGGCGCCGCCACCGGCGACGGGAACTACATCACCAAAGGGACGACCTGCCTCAACCCGACCGAACCGGGTAACGAACACATCTACTCGGACTGGTTCCGGGCCGAGTCCTACGAAGAACCGAACCCCACCTTCCCGCTCGGCTCGACCGCCCTCGAGGGCAAGCTGGAGGACAGCGCCGGCAACCTGATCCAGCCGACCGGCTGCAACAAAGTCCCGTTCGATCCGGCGATCGACGTCGCTCCGAACACGAGCTCCATCGACTCTCCGGCGCCGGTGACCGTCAACGCCACCCTCCCGTACCTGACCCCGGCCGAAAGCCCGATTCAGGAGTCTCACCTGCGCAAGGCCGTGGTCACGCTTCCGGAAGGGATGGGACTCAACCCGTCCGGCTCCAACGGGCTCACCGCCTGCACCGACGCCCAGTTCAAGAAGGGGCAGCGGACCTACAGCAACGAATGCCCGTCGAGCTCGGTGGTCGGCAGCGCCGAAATCGACTCGCCGCCTCTTTCGCAGCCGCTGCGCGGCAGCATCTACGTCGGCGAACAGAAGAGCATGAACCCGGCCTCCGGCGAAGAGTTCCGGATCCTCGTCGAAGCGAAGGAAGAAAACGAGGGGGTCGATCTTCGCCTGGTCGGCAAGGTCGCCGCGAACCCGAACACGGGCCAGCTGACCGCGACGTTCAACGAACAGGAGGTCAGCCCGCTCGCCGGCAAACTCCCCGAAGGTCTGCCGCAGGTGCCGTTCAAATCGGTGCGGCTCAAGTTCGACGGCTCCAAATCCGTCCTCACCAGCCCGCCGACCTGCTCGTCGGCCCAGACCAACGGCCAGATGGAACCGTGGGCGCGACCCGGCGAAAACGTCGCGGTGACGTCCAAATTCACGCTCTCGAGCGACCCGGCCGGCGGCAGCTGCCCGACCTCGCTCGGCGTGCGCAAGTTCACGCCGTCCTACTCGGCGAAATCGGACAACGCCAAGGCGGCGAAGTACAGCCCGTTCCGGGTCAACATCGCGCGGACCGATGGCCAGCAGGAGCTGAAGGTCGTCAACGTGACGCTGCCGAAGGGCCTGACCGCCAAACTCGCCGGCATCCCCTACTGCTCGGAAGCCGACATCCTCTCGGCGGCGAACCGTTCGGGCAAAGCGCAGCAGGCTCTCTACAGCTGCGGCTCGAACAGCCTGCTCGGCACCGCGGTGACCACGGCCGGCACGGGCAGCAACCCGATCAAACTGTCCGGCAACGTCTACCTGTCCGGGCCCTACAAAGGCGCGCCGCTGTCACTGGCGGTGATCACGCCGGCGGTCTCGGGTCCGTTCGACCTCGGCACCGTCGTCGTCCGGGTGGCGCTCAACGTCAACCCGGAAACGGCCCAGGTCAACGCCGTCTCCGACCCGATCCCCAACGTGTTCGGTGGGGTCAGGCTGGACATCCGCTCGATCGACTTCAACGTCGACCGCAGCAAGTTCATGCTGAACCCGACCAACTGCGCCAAAGGCGCCACCGCCGGGGTCATCAACGGCGGCGGCAGCAACCCGGCCGAACCGTCCGCGTTCAGCACGTACAGCGTCAGCTCGCCCTACCAGGCGACCGGCTGCAACAAGCTGGGCTTCAAGCCGAAGCTCCACGTGCGGATCTTCGGCCCGACGACGCGGGCCAAGAACACGCGGATCCGGGCGATCCTGGAAGCGAAGCAGGGCGACGCCAACATCGCCCGCACGGCGCTCAACCTGCCGCACTCGCTGTTCCTCGACCAGAGTCACATCCGCACCGTCTGCACGCGGGTGCAGCTGGCCGCGAAGCAGTGCCCGAAGGCGGCGGTCTACGGCCACGCCGAAGCGAAATCACCGCTGCTCAGCAAGAAGTTGTCGGGGCCGGTCTACCTGGTCTCCTCCAACCACACGCTGCCCGACCTCGTCGCCGACCTGCGCGGCCAGGTGAACATCCAGCTCCACGGGGTGATCAGCTCCAAACACGGCGGGCTGAAGACGGTGTTCCCGGCGGTGCCGGACGTGCCGGTGACGAAGTTCATCCTCAACATGCAGGGTGGGAAGAAGAGCCTGATCCAGAACTCGGAAAACCTCTGCAAGAAACCGCAGCGGGCGATCCTCAACATGAAGGGCCAGAACGGCAAGCAGGTGAAGAACAACAAGTTCGGCCTGAGGATCGACAAGTGCGGCGGCAAGAAGAAGGGCAAGAAGTAGCGGCGCTCCGCTGATCGCACCGCTCGCGCCGGCGCGGCAGGCTCACTAGCCTCCGCGCCGGTGCACCCTTCTCTCTCGGTCCTGATCGTCGCCTGGGGCTCGCGCGCCGAGCTGGCGCGGACGCTGCCGGCGCTGCTCGCCGAGCTCGGTCCCAGCGACGAGCTGATCGTCGTCGACAACGACTCACCCGACGACTCCGCCGCCGTGGTCGCCGAGCTGGCGCCGCGGGCGAAGCTGGTGCGGATGGGGCGGAACGTCGGCTTCTCCGGCGGCTGCAACGCCGGCGCCGCCGAGGCGAGCGGCGAGTTGCTGGTCGTGCTCAACCCCGACGCGGCGCCGCGCTCCGGTTGGGGGGAGGCGATCCGCCGCCCCTGGCTCGAAGGCCGCGGCTGGGCGGCTTGGCAGGCGCTGGTCGCCGAGGCGGGGGGGACCGAGATCAACTCCGCAGGTAACCCGGTCCACTTCACCGGCATCGTCTGGGCCGGCGGCCACGGCGAGCCGATCGCCACCGCGCCGGAAGGTCCCGCCGAGGTCCCGGTCCTCTCCGGCGCCTGTCTGGCGATCCCGCTCGCGACCTGGCGACGGCTGGGCGGCTTCGCCGAGCGCTTCTTCATGTATCACGAGGACGTCGACCTCTCGATCCGGCTGCGGCTGCTCGGCGGCACGGTCGGGATCGAGCCGGCGGCGGTGGTCGAGCACGACTATGAGTTCGGCGCCAGCCCCGGCCACAAGTGGCGCTGGCTCGAGCGCAACCGCCTCGCGTTCCTGGTCCGCGCCTATCCGGCTCCGCTGCTCCTCCTGCTGGCGCCGGCGCTGCTGGCGACCGAGCTGGCGCTGCTGGCGGTCGCCGCCCGCGGCGGCTGGGCCGATCAGAAGTTGGCGGCGAACGGCGAAGCGCTGCGGTGGCTGCCGCGGCTGCTGCGCGAGCGGCGGGCGATCCAGCGAGGGCGCACGGTCGGCGCCGCCGAGTTCGCCTCCTGGCTGACGCCGGATCTCGGCTCGCCGTTCATCGCCGACATCGCCCGCTCCGGTCCGGCTCGCCTCGCCCTGCGCGCCTACTGGCGAGCGGTGCGCGCCCTGCTCGGCGCCCGCTGACCCGGCCGCCGCCTGCGGGGCTGTTCCTTATCCCGGAATAGCCTGGAAAAGGAACAGCTGGGCGGGGTCGGGGCGTCCTCCGGAACGCGGGGCGGGGGTCCCGCCGCGGGGTTCAGGAAGCGTCCGGCGGCATCTGGAAGCCGAAGATCCGGCGGACGTCGATCCGCCAGTAGATCGCCCCCGACTCGAGCATCTCCTCCCACTCCTCGCCGTAGCGCGGCACGTAGATTCCGAGCAGCACCTCGCGCAGCTCGGCGCCCGCCGGTGCGCCGACGTCGACCGGCACCGCCTCGCCGTGGACGGTGACCGCCAGCTCCTCTCCGGGCAGGTGGGTGGCGCTGACCGCGGGCCGCTCGGCGATGTGGCGGGCGCGGGTTGAGTCCGGGGAGGAGCCGAAGTGGAAGGAGCCGTGCAGGAAGATGCCGTCGACCGGCCCGACCACCGGCCTGCCGTCGCGGCTGACGGTCGCCAGCGAGAGCAGCCGCATCCCCGTCAGCCGCTCGCTGATCGCCGCCGCGTCCAGCCGCCGCTCGGGATCGTGGATGCGGAGCAGGTGCGGCCCGGCCTGCGCGTAGCTGGCGTCGATCAGCTCCTGAAGCCGGGCGAGCTCCGCCTCGGTCTCGCGCACCCGTCCCTCAGTTCTGCCGCCGCACGGGCCGCAGGAGGATCTCCGAGACGTCGACGTTCGGCGGCTGCTCGAGCGCGTACATCACCGCGCGGGCGACGTCGTCGTCCGCCAACGCCCCCTCCGGGCTCTCGTCGAAGAACGGCGTGTCGACGGTGCCCGGCTCGATCAGCGTCACCCGGATCCCGTTCGGCTCGTCCATCTGGCGCAGCTCGAGCCGGAGGTTGTGTCCGATCGCGGTCGCCGCCCACTTGGTCGCCGAGTAGAGCGAGCCGGGCAGGTTGACGCGGCCGGCGACCGAGCTGGTGAGGAGGTAGTGGCCGCTGCCGCGCTCGAGCATATGGGGGAGGGTGGCGCGGATCGTCAGCGCCGGTCCCAGCACGTTGGTCAGCACCATCGAGCGCCAGTGCTCGGGCGACTCCTCGAGGAAGCCGCGCTTGACGCCGAAGCCGGCGTTGGCGAAGACCGCGTCGATCCGCCCGAACTGGTCGAGCGCCCGCGCCACCAGCTCCTCGACCTGGTCCCACTCGCCGACGTCGCAACGCACCGGCAGCGCCCGCTCGGTGCCGCCGGCCTCGCCGGAGACGACGTCGAGCGGCTTGATGCGGCGGCCGGCGAGGACCAGCCGGTAGCGCTCGGCGGCGGCGCGCGCGGTGGCGGCGCCGATGCCGCTGCCGGCGCCGGTGATCAGCAGGACGGGGTCGTCGGCGGAGGCGGCCATCGCCGAGCATTCTAGGCTGCGATAATCGAGCCTCGTGGACCCCGGGCGCAAGCGCAAGATCCGGCTGGTCGTCGCCTTGAGCGCGGCGGTACTGCTCGCAGTGGCCCTCATCTACACGTCTTTCTCCGCCTCGACCGAGGCGAAGGAGCCCTCGCAGATCCTCTCCTCGGGCACCGCCAGCACCTATGAGATGACCGGCAAGGTCGTCAGGGGCTCGGTGCGCCAGCGTGGCCAGGAAGGCATCGCCTTCGAGGTCGTCGACCGCGAAGGCGGCGGCGAGGCGATGCCGGTCACCTACAAGGGAGCCGTCCCGGACCCGTTCCGCGGCGGCCGCGAGATCGTCCTAACCGGCAGCCTGAAGGGGGGCACCTTCGTCGGCGAACCGGAAACCCTGATCACCAAGTGCCCGTCGAAGTTCACGACTCAGAGCAATGGCTAGCCTCGGCAGCGTCCTGCTGGCGCTGGCGTTCCTCGCTGCCGTAACCGCCGGAGTCACCGCCCTTCTCTGGCGCCACGACGACCGCAGGCAGGTGCTGGCGCGGCGCATCGTCTACGGCTTCTTCTTCCTCGTGACCGCCTGCGTGGCGATCATCGAGATCGAGTTCCTCGCGGACAACTTCTCCTTCAAGATCGTCCAGGAACACTCCTCGCTGGAGACGCCGACCTTCTACAAGGTGGCGGCGATGTGGTCGAGCCAGGAAGGCTCGCTGCTGCTCTGGGCCTGGGTGCTCTCGATCTTCTCCAGCGCCGCCCTCTACTTCACCCGCAACAAGCTGCGCGAGCTGGTGCCGTGGGCGACCGGGGTGCTGATGGGGATCGCCGCCTTCTTCACCGGGCTGATGCTGTTCGCGCCGGACGTCGACCCGTTCGCCAAGCTCAACCCGGCGCCGAGCGACGGGATCGGCCTCAACCCGCTGCTGCAGCACCCGAGCATGATGATCCACCCGCCGATGCTCTACTCGGGGTACGTGGCGTTCACGATCCCGTTCGCCTTCGCGATCGGCGCGCTGGTCACCCGCCGCGTCGACGCCGAGTGGATCCGCGCGACCCGCAAGTTCGCGCTGATCGCCTGGACCTTCCTCGGCTTCGGCCTGCTGCTCGGCGCGCGCTGGTCCTACACCGAGCTCGGCTGGGGCGGCTACTGGGCCTGGGACCCGGTCGAGAACGCGGCGCTGATGCCGTTTTTGCTCGGCACCGCCTTCCTGCACTCGATCATGGTCCAGGAGAAGCGCGGGATGCTGAAGGTCTGGAACGCCAGCCTCGTGGTCGGCACCTTCTCGATGGCGCTGCTCGGCACCTTCCTGGTGCGGTCCGGCGTGCTGCAGTCGATCCACGCCTTCGGCGACAACACCGTCGGGCCCTACATCCTCGGGCTGATCGGGGTGGTCGTGATCGGCTCGACCCTGCTGATCATCTCCCGGCTCGACGAACTGCGGACGCCGAAGCGGATCGACTCGCTGTTCTCGCGCGAGGCGGTCTTCCTCGTCAACAACCTGCTGCTGGTCGGGCTGACGCTGGTAATCGCCTGGGGCACCTTCTTCCCGCTGATCTCCGAACTCTTCACCGGCAGCAAGTCCTCGCTGGCGGCGCCCTGGTTCGACCAATACACGACCCCGCTGGCGATCCTGCTGGTGCTGTTCACGGGGATCGGGCCGCTGCTCGCCTGGCGGCGGGTCAGCTGGGCGACCGCGAGGCGGGCCTTCCGGTTGCCGATCGCGGCGGCCGTCGTCGCCGCCCTGGCGCTGGGGCTCTTCACCGACGCCGGCCACAAGCCGTGGGCGCTGCTCCTGTTCGCCTTCGCGACCTTCGCGATCGTCGGCATCGGCCAGGAGTTCTGGAACGGCGCGGCCGGGCGCAAGCGGTTGACCGGCGAACCGATCGGGCAGGCGCTGCTCGCGATCGTCACCCGCAACCGGCGCCGCTACGGCGGCTACATCGTCCACGTCGGGGTGGCCGTGCTGCTGATCGGAATCGCCGCCTCCTCGAGCTTCCAGACCAACCGCAACGTCGAACTGAAACCGGGCGAAAGCGCGGTGATCGACGGCCGTGAATTCACCTACGTGCGGCCGACCTCGCACGTCAACGGTCTGAAGTTCTCGGTCGGCGCGATCGTCGCCGTCAAGGACGGCGGCAGCGACTTCACGCTCGAACCGGAACGCAACTTCTACCGGCCGACCGGGCGCGGCGCCCCCGGCAGCATCGGCGGCATCTCCGGCTACTTCGACGGCGAAGCCGACAGCGAAATCGGCCTGCAGGCGGGTCTCACGCACGACATCTGGACCGCCAACCAGCCGAACATCGTCGGCATCCAGCGCAAGGCGCGGATCGCCGAACAGGGCTTCAAGGCCTGCGTCGAAGCGGGGCCGGGGACGCCGCCCTCGTGCAAAGACGTGAACGCGATGATGCGGGCGGCGGCCGCCAACCCGGCGCTGCAGACGGAAGCCCTGGGCCAGATCGAAAACCTGCAGGAACTGACCGCCAAGCGGATCGCCGCCAGCTACGTCAAGGAAGGCGCGCCGACCACCTTCAAGTTCATCGTCAATCCGCTCGTCACCTGGATGTGGATCGGCGGCCTGATCGCCCTGGCCGGGGCGCTGATCGCGATCTGGCCGAGCCGCGGCCGCCGCCGCGGTGCCCTCGTGCCGACCGAGACCGACGCCCTCAAAGAAGCGAAATACCGCGAGATCCGCGATGCCGAGCTCGACCACGCCGCCGGCAAGCTCTCCGACGAGGACTACGCGATCCTCGACGCCGAGCTGCGCCAGGAGGCGGTCGAGATGCTCGACGAGCTGGAGCGGACGCAGAACGGAGGAGGGGCGAGGGTCGGGGCCGGTAACGGCAACGGTGCCAACGGGCACGGCCCGAACGGGGCAACGGGCACGATCCGCGACGCCGAGGCGGCGGCGGGCAACGGCGCGAATGGCGACGGCAGCGCCCACGATCCGGCCGCGGAGCCGGAAAAGGCCGAGCGCAGCTAAACTCCCCGAACGATGTACACGTTCCTCAGCGTCATCCAGGTGGGCATCAGCGTCGTCCTGATCTTCCTGATCCTGCTGCACTCCGGCAAAGACGCCGGCCTCTCCGGTGCCTTCGGCATCGGTGGCGGCGGCAGCCAGATCGGCGGCGGCTCGATGGTCGAGCGCAACCTGGACCGGGCGACGGTCTTCTTCGCCGTCCTCTTCGTGCTGAACACCTTCATTTTGCTCAAGATCTAAGGGGCGGCGCTCCCCGGGCTGGCGCGGCCCAGGTGGCGCGACGACGCTGCGCGGATTCGGCCCCTCCCCGCTTGGTCGTCGCACCCCCTGGTCTCACGGCAGCCCGGGTCGCGCCACCCATCAGATTTCGGCTGGCGTCAAAGGCGACGTGTCTGTAACTGAGGTTGACAAATCTCGTATCTGTGTAAACCTTGCAGACGTTCTTTCCGATTTTGACAAGGAGGAGAGCCGTGGAGGCTCACGCAGACCATCCGCACGCGCACCATCACCACCACCACGAAGAGGTGGAGGTCAACCCGGCGACCTGGAGCGACCCGAAGCGCTACGCCTGGCTGCTCGGGATCGTCGTCCCGCTGGCGCCGTTCCTCGCCTGGGGGCTGGTCGGGCTGACCGGCTTCGGCGGCTTCTGGTTCCTCGGGCCGGTCCTCGTCTTCGTCGCCTTCCCGATCCTCGACATCGTCGTCGGGCTGGACGCCTCGAACCCGCCGGACAGCGTCCTCAAGTTCCTCGAGCAGGACCGCTATTACCGCTGGTGCACCTACGTCTTCATCCCGATCCAGTACGCCGGCCTCGTCCTCGCCTGCGCCCAGTGGGGCAGCGGCGACCTGACGATCGTCGAATCGATCGGGCTGGCCCTGACGATGGGGGTCGTCGGCGGGATCGCGATCAACACCGCCCACGAGCTCGGCCACAAGCGCGAGGCCTCCGAGAAGTGGCTGAGCCGGGTGGCGCTCGCGCAGACCGGCTACGGCCACTTCTTCATCGAGCACAACCGCGGCCATCACGTCCGCGTCGCCACTCCTGAGGACCCGGCCAGCTCGCGGCTGGGGGAGAGCTTCTGGGCCTTCCTGCCGCGCACCGTCGCCGGCAGCCTGGGCTCGGCCTGGGGCATCGAGGCCGCCCGCCTCGACCGCCTCCGCGCCAGCCACTTCTCCCTGCGCAACGACATCCTCGGCGCCTGGGCGATGACCGTCGTCCTCTTCGCCGCTCTCGCCGTCGCCTTCGGCCCAATCGTCCTGCCCTTCCTGGTCCTGCAGGCGTTGATCGGCTTCTCCCTGCTCGAGGTCGTCAACTACCTCGAGCACTACGGGCTGCTGCGGCAGCGCAAAGAGGACGGCCGCTACGAGCGCTGCCGCCCCGAACACAGCTGGAACAGCAACAACGTCGCCTCCAACGTCCTGCTCTACCACCTGCAGCGCCACTCCGACCATCACGCCAACCCGACCCGCCGCTACCAGGCGCTGCGCCACGTCGAAGAAGCGCCGCAGCTGCCGACCGGATACGCGGGGATGATCGTCCTCGCCTGGTTCCCGCCGCTCTGGCGGCGGGTGATGGACCCGCGCCTGCTCGCCCACTACGGCGGCGAGGTGGAGCGCGCCAACATCAGCCCGCGCAAGCGCGCCGCGCTGCTGGCGCGCTACGGGGGCGGGGACGGCTCGCCGGGGGCGGGCAGCGCCCCGGCGCCGAGCGAGGCCACCGCGTGAGCCGCTTCAGCTGCCCCACCTGCGGCTACGTCTACGACGAGGAGGCCGGGAACCCGCGCGAGGGGTTCCCCGCCGGCACCCCCTGGAGCGAGGTTCCCGACGACTGGCCCTGCCCCGATTGCGGCGTCCGCGACAAGATCGATTTCGAGGCCGACGGGGACGATTGACCGCCACCGGTGCGACGATTGAGGGCGTGGCTTCGTCTTCGCGCACTCCCGCCGCCTCGGGCCGCACCCCCTACGCCCAGGCGGCGCGCGAGCTGCTGCGCCAGACCCTCTTCGACGCCGCCCGCGACCAGCTCGCCGAGCGCGGCTGGTCGGAGATCACGATGTCGGAGGTCGCCGCCGCCGCCGGCGTCTCCCGCCAGACCCTCTACAAGGAGTTCGGCAACCGCAACGAATTCGCGCTCGCCCTCGTGCTCCAGGAGGGCGAGCGCTTCCTCGCCGCGGTCGAGGCGGCGGTGCTCGAGCACGTCGACAACCCCCGCGCGGCGATCGGCGCCGCCCTCGAGCTCTTCCTCCGCAGCGCCGGCGAGGACCCGCTGGTCCGCGTCCTGCTCAGCGACGACGGCACCCAGGGCCTGCTGCCCTTCGTCACCACCGAGGGCCGCCCGGTGGTCCTCTGGGCGACGACCCGCCTCTCGGCGGTGATCGAGCAGGGCTGGCCGCAGGCCGCCAAGGCCGACGTGATCCTGCTCGCCGAGGCCCTCGTCCGCCTCGCGATCAGCTACATCACGACCCCGGGCGAGAATCCCCACGCGACCGCCGCCCGGGTCGCCGACCTGCTCGGCCCCTTCATCGACCGCGCCCTGGGCGTCGCCTGACCGCCGCCCGGCTGCAGCGCGGCGGCCGCGATCACCCAATAAGATCAGTGGCTCTGCGGCTGTGGCGGAACTGGTAGACGCGCAAGGTTGAGGGCCTTGTGGGTGGAAACACCCGTGATGGTTCGACTCCATTCAGCCGCACCTCACGAAACCCCGCTACGGCGGGGTTTCTGCCTTGTGATCCGGGGCGGCCGGGTCCGCGAGTCGAACGCTATGAGCTGACGGCGTGCTCGACCGCGGGCTCGATGGCGCTTTCGGCCTCCTCGACGGTCTCCGACCAGTTCACCTCGCGGATGAAGCGCGCCGGGTTGCCGCCGACCAGCGTGTTCGGCGCGACGTCCTTGGTGACGATCGAGCCTGCCGCGACGACGGCGCCGTCGCCGATCGTCACGCCTTTGAGGATGATCGCCCGCATTCCGATCCAGACGTGATCGCCGATCGTGATCGGTTGGGTTGGAGTGTGGCCTTCGCCGGTGCTGTGGGAGTCGCTGTCGCGGATCAGCACTTCGGGGCCGATATGCGCGTTGACGCCGATCGTGATCCGCTCGAAGCAGGCGAGGTTGCCGTGGTTGTTGATGCCGACCCCGCCCTTGAGGTCGAGATGGCCCTCTGGCCCGACGACGACCTTGACGCCGCACGCCAGCTTGAAGTTGCCCTTGACCGTGCACCTGCCGCCGCGCTCGATGATGAAGGTGGTCGGCTCGAAGAAGTTGCCCGGCCAGCGGAAGCCGACCTCCATGCAGCCGCCGCCGTCGAGAGTCCCGTCGACCCTGATCCGTGACTTGCGGAACGGGATGAGTTGCGTCTCGCGGAAGCGAAGCTTGGCTTTCGCGGCCTGGACTAGAGATAAATCGCTTTTGAAGAGAGACATGTGTTGGCTCCGAGTCGACTGATTCCGTACCCACCGGGTGATCTGTAAACGGCACGCAACGAGCGGATCTTTCGAGCGGTGAGGACGATTAGGCGGATCGACGTTCGCCGCTATGGCCGTTACGGCGCCGCGACAGGAATAGCGGCGCCGATTACTGGGCGGCGATCAGGGCGACGCTGGCGAGGCCGAGGACGACGCCAACCGCGGTCAGGGCGATCAGCGCCCGGTCGGAGGCGTCGACCCGGTGGCGGCCGCCGAGCTTGCGCTCGAGCTCGCGGGCGCGCACGGTGCCGTAGGCGATCAGGGCGACGCCGTAGAGCGCGAAGCAGATCCCGGTCGCGACGTAGGGCCAGGTGTCATCGGTGCCGGCGATGTCGGGGACGACGCGGCCGATGCCGAGGCCGACCGCGATCGCGGTGAGGCCGGTCCGCCACCAGGCGAGCTGAGTCCGCTCGGCGGCGAGGTGGGTGCGGCGGGGGGCGTCCTCGTAGCTTTCGGGGGGCTCGGGCGGGTCGGGCATGCGCAACCTTTCAGCTTGCCAGGGGGAGGGCGCCGGCGATGTCAAGATTCCGCATACAGCTTGATTGTGTCCGCGGCGGCCGCTACCGTTTACGAACAGATGTTCGAATGCATCCGACCCGGCAAGCGGAGGACACTCAGCGACGATGGTTGACCTCGACCTGACCAAGCGGCAGAAGGAGATCTTCGACTTCATCCGCAAGTACGCGGCGAAGACCGGCTACCCGCCGACCGTGCGGGAGATCGGCAAAGCCGTCGGCCTGCATTCCTCCTCGACCGTGCACGCCCACCTCGCCAACCTGGAGAAGATCGGTCTGCTGCGGCGCGACCCCTCGAAGCCGCGGGCGATCGAGCTGCTGTTCGAAAAGGCGAAGAAGACGGTGCGGCCGGGCTACGAGCTGCCGCTGATCGGCCAGGTGGCCGCCGGTGAGCCGATCCTCGCCGAGGAGAACATCGACGAGTACCTCGAGATCCCCGACGTGATCGGCGGCGAGGACGGCGACTACATCCTCCAGATCCGCGGCGAAAGCATGAAGAACGCCGGCATCCTCGAGGGCGACTACGTCGTCGTCCGACCCTCCGACGACGCCGACAACGGCGAAATCGTCGTCGCCCTGATCGGTGAGGAGGCGACCGTGAAGCGCATCTACCGCGAAGCCGAGCACATCCGCCTGCAGCCAGAGAACGACGAGATGGAACCGATCCTGACGACCGAGGCGCGGGTGCTGGGACGGGTCGTCGGGGTTTTCCGCAAAGTCTGAGCTGAGCGTCGACGGGGCGCTTCGCATCTCGGCGTCCTCGGTCGCTCGCCTTCGGGTCACGCACTGGAGTGCGCTCCCCTCGGCTCGCTCCCTGCGTCCTTGAGCTGCTTGGCCCCGTCGACGCTCAGGGCCGATGCGAGGCTCGGCCGGATGAGGCAAGCCGAGCGAAACCGACCGAGGACGCCGAATTGCGCCGGTTTGCAGCCGGCCGTCCGAGGTCTAACATCCCTCAAGCGGGCCGAGCGGACCGCGGGGGGAGAGAAAACCCTTCGAGGAAAGTCCGGACACCACAGGGCAGGGCGGTGGGTAACGCCCACCCGGGGAAACCCGCGGGACAGTGCCACAGAAACACACGGCCGATGGCGCGACCGCACGTGAGTCGCGTACAGGCAAAGGTGAAAAGGTGCGGTAAGAGCGCACCGGCGTCGCGGTGACGCGGCGGCCAGGCAAACCCCGCCCGGTGCAAGGCCAAGCAGGACCGTCGACCCGGCTCGGCGAGGTCCAGGTAGGCCGCAGAGATAGATGGCCGCTCGAGACAGGATCCGGCTTACAGGCCCGCTAACGGAAAGGCCCCCTTCGTGGGGCCTTTCCCATGTCTGCGGGGCGGGGCGGTCTGGATCCCCGCCGCCCTTGCACGGCGGGTTTCGCCGTTAATTGCGGCTTCCCGAGCGGCCGATGCAGCGCTCGATGCCGCGTATCCATGGTTCCTGCAAGTTTTCTGTCTTAGCGTTTGCTAACCTGCCGCCAACTTCCGCTGAATCTTCGCCTACATATCGCGAAGAGCGGGGGGCCCAATCAGTTGGGGCGAATCGCGGCCTCTGCCGCGTAGCGCAGCTCTTTCAGCGCGAGCCCGTCAGCTAACCCCGCAAGCGCCTGGAAAGAGCGATGAACGACGACGACAGCCGCCAAGCGCGGACACAGACTTCCCGAGTGGGCCGCTGCGCCCGAGCTGGCCGCCGCGCGCGGATCGCGCTGGCGCTCGCCGCCACGGCTCTCGCCGGCTTCGCCGCGATCCCGGTCGCGCAGGCCTCGACCGGTGGCGCCTCCGGTTACGAAGCCGCCGCGCCGACCACCGCCAGCGGCGAAGAAATGGCCTTCGGGCCAACCCGCTACGCCGGCGCCAGCTGGTACGGCCCGGGCCTCTGGGGCCGCAGCACCGCCTGCGGTGAGGTCCTCCGCCCGACCACTATCGGCGTTGCCCACAAGACCCTTCCCTGCGGCACGATGGTGCGCTTCACCTACGAAGGCCGCACGGTCATGGCGCCGGTGATCGATCGCGGTCCGTACATCAAAGGACGCGCCTGGGACCTCACCGCCGCCGCCAGCGAAGCGCTCGGCCTCGAAGAAACGGGCGTCGCCCGCGTCGGCTACCAGCTCGCGGTCGAATACGCGCGCCGCTAGCGCGCCTCGCGACCAGCGCCTCGCGCCGCGCAGGCCGAAGGGCCCAGGCAACCCCCTGAGCAGGGGAAAAGCGAGTGGCGGCCGCTCCGGGCTCTAATCTGCCGTGTTCCCAGGCAGTCCAGGCACGGCGCCCAGCCGCCGCGCCTCACGTCGGAAGGAGCAGTCCATGTCGAGGTCCTCGCACAATCGGTGGCCCGCCCACGCAGGGCGGCACCGGCTCGCAGCGCTGGCGCTGGCCTGCGCCCTGGTCGGCGCGATCGGCGTCTTCGCCGCCGCCAGCGCCGCCGCGCCGGGAACCGCGACGGTTGTCCTCGGCTCGACCGCGACGACGCCGGACCCGTCCTGCCCGGAGAATCCTTGCCAGGCGGTCGGCAGCGTCACTGGCTTCCAGGTCAGCACCGACCAGTCCAGCCTGCCGTACCGGGTTCCGCGAGACGGCACGATCAAGGCCTGGACGCTGACCCTTGCCCAGCCGACCGACAAACAGCGCAACTTCTTCAACGGCTTCTTCGGCACCCCGCCGGAGGCGCGGCTGGCGATCCTCCGCAAGGTCGCCGGCACCAACCCGCCCCGCTACAGCCTCGTCGCGCAGGGGGCGACCAAGGTGCTCTCGCCCTACCTCGGGCAGACGGTGAAGTTCGGCTCCAGCGTCCCGGTCGAAAAGGGCGACGTGGTCGGCATCTCGGTCCCCACCTGGGCGCCGATGTTCTCGCAGGGACTGGAAGCGAAAAACGTCTGGCGGGCCAGCCGGGCACCCGGCACCTGCACCAACTCGACCTCGATCCGCGAGGGCGAAGCGCTCCAGACGGTCAACAAACGGGCAACCTTCGGCTGCAAGTACTCGACGGCCCGCCTGCTCTACACGGCGACCTTGGTCGAGGGCGAGTAGCCGGCCCGGTCGAGGTTGCCGTTTCGGGCGTATATCGCCGGAAAAGGCAACCTCGATGCGGGACCAGACCGGAGTCCGCGGCCGGGCCCCGCGGACCGGGGCCTGCGCCGCGGCGTTACGCGGCGGCGGGGAGGACGCGGGGGGTCGCCTGGTCCTGGGGCAGGGCCGCGGCGCTCGCGATCAGGCTCTGGAACTCGTTCAGCGCCAGGTGGCCGACCGCCTCGAGGATCTCCTCGTCGGTCCAGCCGATTTCGCGCGCCTCCTCGTGCAGGTGGAGCGGTGGCGGGCCGTCGGCGTCGAGCGCCTCCTTCAGGTACAGGAGCAGCGCCGCCTCCTTGGGGTCGGCGGAGGTGAAGCTGCGGGCCCGTGACACCTCGTCGAGGCCGAGGCCCGCCCGCCGCGCCGATTTGGCGTGCTGGGCGATGCTGTAGGTGTCCTCGCGGTGCTCGGCGACCGCCAGCGCGATCCGCTCGCGAGTCGCCTGGGGGAGGACGCCGCCGCGCAGCTCGGAGCGCATGCGGGTGTAGGCGCGCAGGACGGCCGGGGCGCCGGCGAGGACGCCGACGAACTTGGTGACCGCGCCGCCGGCGGCCTGGATCGACTTGATCAGCGGAGCGCTCTCGTCGGGAGCGGTCAGCTCGTCGTGGATCTGAAATCTGCTTACTGCCGTTTTTACGGTCACTCTGCAACTCGCTTCTGCTCTGCCTGGTCGCGGAGCCGTTTGCTCGGGGACGGCCGCTTTACAGAGCCTTTACGTGGCCTTTACTTTACTTTGAGCCTCTTACTTACGTCGGGTAAGTTATAGCTAGTTTTCGATCGGCTTTCAAGCCGGCCGGACGTCCCCACCCCGCCTACGTGACCCCTCTCACAGAGGCCCGGGGCATCGCCTGTGCGGCCTCCGGGTCGCCTGGCAACTACCCGATATACGGATTTCCGCATCCACTTGGTTCATTCGCCTATCGTTGCCCCCTTCTCGCGACCCCCAGGAGGCATTTGAGGCAATGGCAGACGAACCCCGCAGCGCCGCACGTCATCGCGCAGGTCGAGCAGGAGGACGTCCGCTTCATCCGCCTCTGGTTCACCGACGTCCTCGGCCAGCTGAAGAGCTTCTCGATCAACTCCTCCGAGCTCGAGGACGCCTTCGAAGGCGGGATGGGCTTCGACGGCTCCTCGATCACCGGCTTCAACCCGATCGAGGAGTCCGACATGCTCGCCGTCCCGGACCCTGCGACCTTCGCGATGATCCCCTGGCGCCCGGAGGCCGAAGACCGCGTCGCCCGTATGTTCTGCGACATCCGCGTCCCCGGCGGCGGCCCCTACGAGGGCGACCCGCGCTGGATCCTGCAGCGGGCGATGAAACGGGCCGAGGAGCTCGGCTTCGACGCCTACAACATCGGCCCCGAGCTGGAGTTCTTCTACTTCCGCTCCTCGAAGCCGCCGACAGGCGTCCCCGAGCCGCTCGACGAGGGCGGCTACTTCGACCTGACCACGCTCGACGCCGGCTCCGACCTGCGCCGCGAAACCGTGCTGGCGCTGGAGAAGATGGGCATCCACGTCGAGTACACCCACCACGAGGTCGGCCCCTCCCAGCACGAGGTCGACATGCGCTACAAGAACGCGCTCGAGATGGCCGACGACTGCATGACCTACCGCATCGTCGTCAAGGAGTACGCGCTCAAGTACGGCTACCACGCGACCTTCATGCCGAAGCCGCTGTTCGGCGAGAACGGCTCCGGGATGCACGTCCACCAGTCGCTCTCCAAAGACGGCAGGAACGCCTTCTACGACGAGGACGACCCCTACTTCCTCTCGCCGGTGGCGAAGTCGTTCATCGCCGGCCAGCTCAAGCACGCGCGCGAGATCTCGCCGCTCTTCGCCCAGTGGGTCAACTCCTACAAGCGACTGGTGCCCGGCTACGAGGCGCCGGTCTACCTGGCCTGGTCGCGCCGCAACCGCTCGGCGCTGATCCGGGTGCCGCTCTACCACCCCGGCAAGGAGGCGGCGACCCGGGCCGAGCTGCGCTGCCCCGACCCCGCCGCCAACCCCTACCTCTGCTTCGCCGGGATGCTGCAGGCGGGGCTGGAAGGGGTCGAGAAGGGCTACGAGCTGCCGGAGCCGATGGAGCAGAACCTCTACCACCTCTCGCAGGAGGAGCTCGCCCACCAGGGGATCGAGCAGCTGCCGGCGACGCTCGGCGAGGCGGTCGAGGTCGCCGCCGACTCGGAGCTGGTGCTGCGCACCCTCGGCGAGCACACCTTCCGCCGCTTCGTCGAGATCAAGCGGCAGGAATGGGACGAGTACCGGGTCCAGGTGACCCCGTACGAGATCGAGAACTTCCTGCCGATCCTGTGACCGGGGTCGAGTAGCGAGGCGAGCGCGGTGGCGACCCTGCACATCCTGCGCGTCTTCTGCGACGAAGCGGGCGAGTTCGGCAACCCGCTCGGGGTCTTCCTCGACGGCGCCGAGGTGCCGGCGGATCGCCGCCAGGAGATCGCCCGCGACCTCGGCTTCTCGGAGACGGTCTTCGTCGACGACCGCGGCCGGGCCGAGATGCGGATCTTCACCCCCGGCCTCGAGCTGCCGTTCGCCGGCCACCCGAGCGTCGGCACCGCCTGGCTGCTCGCCCGCGAGGGCGAGGCGGTCGCCGCGCTGCGGCCGCCGGCCGGCGAGGTGGCGGTGCGGCGCGAGCCGGCCGGTGAAGAGGGGCTGACCTTCGTCTCCGCCCGGGCCGAGTGGTCGCCGCCTTGGCGGCTGATCGAGTACGACGACGCCGAGACGGTCGCCGCGCTGGACGGTCCTCCCGGCGGCGAGGAAGGCGAGATCTACGTCTGGGCCTGGGCCGACGAGGCGGCGGGAACGGTGCGCTCGCGCTGCTGGTCGCTGCTCGACGGCGTCGGCGAGGACGAGGCGACGGGCTCGGCGGCGATCATGCTCGCCGAGAGCCTCGGCCGCGAGCTGGTGATCACCCAGGGCGAGGGCTCGCTGCTCCGCGCCCGCTCGCTCGGCGACGGCTGGGCCGAGGTCGGCGGACGGGTCGTCCTCGACGAGGTGCGCGAGTACGAGGTCTAGCCGCCGGGCTGTTCCTTATCCCGGCTATGCCGGGATAAGGAACAGCTAGAGGAGGCGGCGCAGGTCGTCGGCAGTTGCGACCGGGAGCTGGCAGGCGAAGTTCTCGCAGACGTAGGCGGCCGGGCGGCCGTCGAGCAGGGTGCGGCCGGCGAGAAGCGGCGGCTGCTCGGCCCCCTCCGGGCCGGCGGCGAGGACGAGGTGGGGGCGGTGCTCGGCGCGGACCACCGTGGCCAGGTCGGCGACCGCCTTCGCCACGCGGTTGGGGACGGCATCGGGATCGGCCGCCGACCCCGCGGCGTCACCCTCGACCGCGGGCGGCGCCACCAGGGCCACCTCCCGCACGCGCGCGAGCGCGAAGTCGAGCGCCCGCAGCAGGTGGGCGAAGGAGTCGGGGTGGTCGAGCGCCGGCTTGGCGAACAGCGCGAAGACGCCCTCGGCGGCCTCGCGGTAGCGCCGCTCGCCGCTCAGCGCCGCCAGCCGCAGCAGCCCCAGGGCGGCGGCGCTGTTGCCGGCTGGGATCGGGTGGTCGCCGACCTCCTTGCGGCGCACGATCAGCTCCTCGTGGTCGGCCGAGGTCGAGTAGAAGCCGCCGAGCTCGGGGTCGCCGAAGCGGGCCAGCATCGCCTCCGCCGTCTCCACCGCCGCCTCGTACCAGCGCCGCTCGAAGCTCGCTTCGTAGAGCGTCAGCAGCGCTTCGACCAGGTAGGCGTGGTCCTCGAGGTATGCGTTGAGCCGCGCTTCTCCGTCCTTGTAGGTGCGCAGCAGGTGGCCGTGCTCGTCGCGCATCCGCTCCCAGACGAACTCGGCGCCGCGCCGCGCCGCCTCCAGGTAGTCCTGGCGCCCGAGCACCGCGCCCGCCTCGGCCAGGGCGGAGATCGCCAGCGCGTTCCAGGACAGCAGGCGCTTGTCGTCGAGCCCCGGCCGCACCCGCTTCGCGCGCGCCGCCAGCAGCTTCGCCCGCGCCTCGTCGAGACCGGGCGGCGCCGGCGCCGCGACCCCCTGCGCGCGGTGCAGCACGTTCGCCCCCTCGAAGTTGCCGCGCTCGCTGACCCCGTAGTACTCGAGCACCGGCGCCGCCGCCTCCTTGCCGAGCACCTCCCGGATCTCCTCCGGGAACCAGACGTAGAACTTGCCCTCCTCGCCCTCCGAGTCGGCGTCGAGCGCCGAGTAGAAGCCGCCCTCGGGGCCGCGCATCTCGCGCAGCAGCCAGTCGAGCGTCTCCTCGCAGGCCCGCCGGTAGCGCTCCTCGCCGAGCGCCTGAGCGCCGTGCAGGTAGGCGCTCGCCAGCAGCGCGTTGTCGTAGAGCATCTTCTCGAAGTGGGGGACGAGCCAGACCCGGTCGACCGCGTAGCGGGCGAAGCCGCCGCCGAGTTGGTCGTAGATGCCGCCGGCGAGCATCGCGTCGAGCGTCTCCCGCACCACCTCGGTCTCGCCGCGGGCGAGCAGCAGCTCGAGGGCCGAGGCGGGTGGGAACTTCGGCGCCCCGCCGAAGCCGCCGTACTGGCGGTCGGCGGCGGCCAGCAGGCGCTCCGTCGCCTCGCGCAGCTCGGCCTCGGAGGCGCCGCCCTGGCGCGGCTCGAGCGCCCCGATCGCCCCCAGCCGCTGCCGCACTTCCGGCGCCCGTTCGCGAATCTCCTCGCGTTTGGTCTCGAAGGCGTCGACCACCGCTTCCATCACCATCCGGAAGCTCGGCATGCCGCGGCTCTCGTCCGGCGGGAAGTAGGTGCCGCCGTAGAAGGGGACGCCGTCGGGGTCGAGGAAGACGGTCATCGGCCAGCCGCCGTGGCCGGTCATCGACTGGACCGCCTCCATGTAGATCGAGTCGACGTCGGGGCGCTCCTCGCGGTCGACCTTGACCGGCACGAAGTGCTCGTTCATGTAGGCGGCGGTCTCCGGGTCCTCGAAGCTCTCGCGCTCCATCACGTGGCACCAGTGGCAGGCTGAGTAGCCGACCGAGAGCAGGATCGGCCGGTCCTCCTCGCGCGCCCGCGTCAGCGCCTCCTCGCCCCAGGGAAACCAGTCGACCGGATTGTTCCGGTGTTGCAAAAGGTACGGGCTAGTCTCCTGGGCGAGCCGATTGGCCATCTACAGCACAGTACCCCGACCAATTTCGGCCTACCGCGGCGCCCCGACGCCAGTCATGATCCCGTAACAATCGCCGACACCGTCGACAACCGCGACCCAACTCTCGAGGAGGTGATGGCGAAGCTTGCTCCGGCGGAGCGGGCGGTCATCGAGGACGCCCTCGCCGAAGCCGCCAAGACCGAAGCCGAGCTGCGCTTCCTCGCCGATCACGATCCCCTGACCGGTTTGCTGAACCGCCGCAGCTTCCGCCGCGAACTCGATTCCTACGTCTCCTTCAGCGCCCGCTACGGCGGCCAGGGGGCGGTGATGGTGATCGACATCGACGGCCTCAAGGAGGTCAACGACAGCCACGGCCACCACACCGGCGACCGGCTGATCCGGCGCGTCTCCAACGTCTTGCGGGAACGGGTCCGGGGCACCGACCTGGTCGCCCGCCTGGCCGGCGACGAGTTCGCGGTGCTGGTGCCGCAGACCGACGCCGCGGGGGCCGTCGCCCTCGGCGAGAAACTGCGTGCGCAGGCGGCCGAGGGCTGCGCCGAGGACCTCGAAACCGAGCGGGTGACGATCAGCGTCGGGATCATGCTCTTCGACGGCAAAGCCGGGACCGGGGCGGAGGCGGTGCTGGTCGCGGCCGACCAGGCGATGTACCGGGCGAAGGCCGAGGGCCGCGATCGGGTCGCGGTCTTCAGCGGCCCCAACGAGCGACGGCGGGCCGCCGAATCGGGGCTGACGACCAGCGCCCGCATCCGCGACGCGCTGACCCACGACCGGCTGCGGCTGGCCGGGCAGCCGATCCTCGACCTCGCCTCGGGCGGGGTCGTCCGCCACGAGCTGCTGCTGCGGATGGCCGGCGACGACGGCGAGCTGCTGCCGGCCTCGCAGTTCATCGGCGTCGCCGAGCGGACCGGGATGATCCAGGAGCTCGACCGCTGGGTGATCGGCCGGGCGTTGAAGCTGCTGGGGGCACGCGAGGCCGCCGGCGACCCGGTCTCCCTGCACGTCAACCTCTCCGGCGCCTCGGTCTCGGACGCCTCGGTGCTCGAGTTCATCGAACGCGAGCTCGACGAAGGCGAGGGCGATCCCCGGCGCTGCACCTTCGAGATCACCCAGACGGCGCGGGTCGACGACTACGACTTCGCCGCCCGCTTCGCCGACCGCCTCACCGAGTTCGGCTGCGAGGTGGCGATCGACGACTACGGCGCCGGCTTCGGCCCCTTCGAGTACCTGAAGCGGATCCCCTTCGACGTGATCAAGATCGACGGCGCCTTCGTCCGCGACCTGCCCAAGAACGACGCCGACCGGTTGACCGTGCAGGCGATCGTCGGCATCGCCCGCGGGCTCGGCAAGACGACGATCGCCGAGTACGTCGAGGACGAGAAGACGGCGCGGCTGCTGCAGGAGTACGGCGTCGACATGGGCCAGGGCTTCCACCTCGGCGCCCCCGTCGACGCCGAGACGCTCGACGTCGCCGCTTGACGGCGGGCTGTTCCTTATGTCGCAATGGCGGACATAAGGAACAGCCCGGCGGCTATTCGCTGCGCAGGGCCGCGCGGCGGATCTTGCCGGTGCTGGTCTTCGGCAGCTCGGCGGCGAACTCGACGATCCGCGGCGCCTTGTAGGGGGCGCTGACCGCGCGGCAGTGGGCGATCAGCTCGCGCTCGAGCGCTTCGCCTTCGGCCTCGTCGGCCGGGCCGTCGCCCGCCCGCAGCACCACCACCGCCCGGACCACGGCGCCCCGCTCGGGGTCCGGCGCGGCGACCGCCGCCGCCTCGGCGACGGCGGGGTGCGAGAGCAGCGCCGCCTCGACCTCGGCCGGGCCGATCCGGTAGCCGGAGGAGGCGATGATGTCGTCGTTTCGCCCCTCGAAGAGCAGGCAGCCGTCCTCGTCCTCGCGGACCAGGTCGCCGGTCCGCCACCACTCGCCCTCGAAGCGCTCGCCGTCGAGGTAGCCGGAGAAGAAGGTGGGGGAGGAGGAGGCGCGCAGCTGCAGCTCGCCCTCGACGATCCGCGTTTCCAGCCCCGGCAGCACCCTGCCCATCGAGCCTGGCTTGACCGGCTCGCCGACCAGATTGGCGGTGATCGCGCCGGTCTCGGTCTGTCCGTAGCCGTCGGCCGGCTCGAGGCCCATCTGCTGGCTGAAGATCGCCACCGTCTCGGCGTCGAGCGCCTCGCCGGCGGAGACCATCCGTCGCAGCTCCGGCAGCCGCCTCAGGGTGGTGCGGCGGGCCAGCATCCGGTACTCGGTCGGCGCCTGGCAGAGGACGTTGACGCCGAGCGCCTCGGCGAAGTCGAGCCGCTCGGCGGGGTCGAAGCGGCCTTCGTGGAGGACGGCGGCGGCACCGGTCAGCCAGGGGGCGAGGAAGACGTTGCGGGCCGACTTCGACCAGCCGGTCGCGGTCGTGCACCAGGCCAGCTCGCCGCGCCGCGAGCCGAACCAGTGCTCGGCCTGGATCCGCTGCCCGAGCAGGTAGCGGTACGGGTGGACGGCGCCGCGAGGCTGGCCGGTCGTCCCCGAGGTGAAGACGATCAGCGCCGGGTCCTCGGCGTCCATCGCGGCGACGGCGGCGGGCGTCTCCTGCGGCCGGTCCTCGTCGAGGACCGCGGCGATCTCGGCCAGCGTCATCGTCGCCACCCCGTCCGGCAGCCGCGCCAGCAGCTCGTCCTCGCCGACGCAGAGCTTCGGGTTCGCCGCGGCGACCCGGTGGGCGAGGTCGTGCTCGCGCAGCATCGTGTTGCAGGGCAGCGCCACCGCCCCCATCCGCCAGCAGGCGAGCAGCGACAGCACCCACTCGATCCGGTTGCCGACCAGGGTCATCACCACGTCGCCGCGCCCCACGCCGCGCGCCGCGAACGCGCCCGAGAGACCGGCGCTGGTCGCGATCAGTTCCCCGAAGTGCCAATCGCGCCGGTTGGCCTCGCCGTCGATGGCGACGATGCCGAGCCGCGAGGCCGGCGAGCGCTCCATCAGATCCTCGATGATGTTCATCGGGCGGCAGTCTTTCGCACTCTGCTCATCTGGAGCCGGCGGCGCCGGTGGGCCACACTTAGTCGATGGCCGCTTCGGCTGGCTCAAGCGTTTCCGATGCAGCGGGGATCGCCGCCTGGGGTGAGCGGCTGGGCCGCGGCATCGCGCGCGGCATGCAGCTGGAGGCAGAGGTCGTGCACGTCGTCCTCTGCGTGCTGCTCGCCGGCGGGCACGTGCTGCTGGAGGATCGGCCCGGGGTGGGGAAGACGCAACTGGCGCGGAGCATCGCCAACAGCATCGAAGGCAAGTTCGCCCGCGTCCAGGGGACGGTCGACCTGCTGCCGGTCGACGTCCTTGGAACGACGATCTGGCACGCGAGCAGCGAGGCCTTCGGCTTCCACCCGGGGCCGGTGTTCGCCAACGTCGTCCTCGTCGACGAGCTGAACCGCGCCACTCCGAAGACGCAGTCGGGCCTGCTGGAGGCGATGGCCGAGCTGCAGGTAACGGTCGAAGGTCAGGCGCACCAGTTGCCGCGCCCGTTCACCGTGATCGCGACCCAGAACCCGACCGCCGGCTTCGACGGGACCTACGCGCTGCCGCCGGCGCAGCTCGACCGTTTCATGGCGCGGCTCTCGCTCGGCTACCCCTCGGCGAGCGCCGAGGCCGATCTGCTCGCCGCGCCGCCGGGGCCGGTTCTCTCCCCGGTCGCCAACCTCGACGAGGTGTCGCGGGCGATCGCCACCGTCGAGCGGGTGCACGCGGGCCGGCCCCTGCTCGACTACATGGTCGCGCTCCTCTCGGCGACCCGGGAGCACCCGCTCAGCGAATCCGGCGCCAGCCCGCGTGGCGGCCTGATGCTGCTCGGCGCCGCGCGCGCCCGGGCTGCCCTCGACGGTCGCGACTTCGTCGTCCCCGACGACGTCAAGGCGCTGGCGCTGCCGGTCCTCGCCCATCGGATTCAGCCGATCGCCGGGGCGTCGGCCGAGGCCCAGGGGACGATCGTCGAAGACGCCCTGGAGAAGGTCCCGGCCCGATGAGGCTGGCGTCCGGCACCGCCGCGCTCGCTCTGGTCCTGCTGCTGGGCGCGGCGCTGCTCGGGTCGGCGGCGCTGTTCGCCTTCGCCCTCGGCCTGCTCGCCGCCGTCGCCGGCAGCGTGATCGTCACTTCGATCGCGGCGCGGCGTGTCGTCGTCGAGCGGACCGTCACCCCTCTGGAGGTGCTCGAGGGGCAGCCGGTCACGCTCAGCTTCGGGCTCCGCGGCCTGCGGCGGATGCCCGCCCACGCCGAGATCCTCGCCGCCGACGGCGGCTGGCGGCGGCTCGACGACGACCTCACCACGCGCTTCGCGATCGAGCGGCCGGGCCCCCACGTGGTGTCTCCCTCGCAATTGCGAGTCCGCGACGACTTCGGCCTCTTCTCGCGGCGCCTCGGCGTCGGGGACCCGCAGGTCGTGCTCGTGCTGCCGCTGCCGGCCAGGGTCGAGGACGTCAGGCGCAGCAGCGGGGCGGACCCCACCGGCGACCCCGAGCCCGACGGCCTTCGCTCCTACTCGCACGGCACGCCGGTCAGCCGCATTCACTGGCCCAGCGTCGCGAGGGGCGGCGAATGGCAGGAGCGGCACATCGTCGCGGCTCCGCAGGAGTCGCCGCTGGTCGTCGTCGACCTCGCCGGAGCGCCGTCGGAGGCGGCCGTCGACTGGGCTCTGCGGGCGGCCGCCGGTCAGATCTACGAACTGGCCCGCGCGGGAGGCTGCCGTGTCCTGCTTCCGGGCGATCGTGAGCCGACCCCGGTCGGCAACGCAGCCGCGAGCTGGCGGGCGGTCCACCGCCGCCTTGCCGGCCTGCGAGCGGAGCGTCGTCGGCCGGCCGCCGCCGCACCGGCCGGGGCGTTACCCGTGCGCGCCGAGCGGGCCCCGGTGGCGGCGTTGCCGGCCCCTTGTTCCCTGCCGCCTGGGGTGATGCCCCTGGAGAACGTGAGCTATGGCGGTCAGGCCGCCGGCCGATAGGGAGGAAGCGCGCTGGTCGAACGCGGCCGCGCTGGTGCTGCTGTCGGTGGCCGCTGCGGCGGGGTGGTGGGCAAGCCTCGGCGCTGGTCTCCTCTGGTTGGCGCCGATCGTCGCGGTCGCGGCGCTGACCTCGGCCGGCGTTCTCAGCCTGCGCGTGGCGGCGGCGGTCGGCGTCGCCTGGTTGCCGGCGGCGCTGCTGGCCGCCGGGCTGCCCCTGGGCACGCTGGCGCCAGGGGCGCTCCCCGGCACCCTCGATTTGCTGCGGATCGGGCTGCGGGCGCTGCCAGCGCTTCCCGCCCCACCTACTCCGGCGGCGGCCGACGCCCCGCTCGGCAGCTGGGCACTGGCCGCGAGCCTGCTCTGCGCCGGGACCGCGATCAACCTGGCGGGAATCCTCTGGCGCGGTGGCGGCAGGGATCGTGTGCTCGGCGGCTTCGCCCTGCTCGTGGCGCCGCTGGTGGCGGCGATCGCGCTGCAGCAGACCTCCGATGCCGCCTGGCAGGGCGCGATCGTCCTCGCCGCGGTGAGCCTTCGGATCGCCCGCGGTCGGACCGCGCCGGCGCTCGTCGTCGCGGCGATCCTCAGCGCCCTCGCCGTCGTCGGCGCGCAGGCCGCGGCCCCGCATCAAGGGTGGAGGCCCTTTGGCGGCAGCCACTCCCAGCCGCAGTTCGAACAGCTCGACACGTCCCAGAGCTACGGGCCGCTGAATGACCGCCGCTCCGGGGCCGTGATGCTGGAGATCCGGGCGCCGCGGCCGGCGCTCTGGCGGATGCAGGTGCTGGAAGACTTCGACGGCAGCCACTGGATCGTCGCCCACCGGGCGATGAGGCTCCCCGAGCCCGCGGCCGAGAGAGAATCGATCAGCGTCGAAGTGCGTGGGCTGGTCAACGCGCTGGTCGTCTCGCCCGGCCGCATCGACGCCGTGCGCGGCGCTGGGCCGGCGACCGGGCTCTCCGGCGACGCCCGGGCGCTGGTCAACGAACAGAAGGAAGGAGGCACCTACGCGGTCGAAGCCGAAGTCGTCCGCGCCAGCGCGGCTGAGCTGGCAGCGATCCCGATCCCCCGGGGCCGGCGTTACAACCGCCTCACCAAGGTCTGGACCGAAGCGCCGCCGATCCCCGTCCCGCGCCCGGTGGACCGACTGGCGAACGACCTGCCGGTCGCCCTCCGCGGGACGCCCTGGGCGCGCCTGCTGCGCCTTTCCTGGCGCCTCTCGGCCGGGGAGACGAGCGAGCTGGCGGTGGTCCGCCGGGTCGAGGACTACCTGCTGCGGGGTGGTCGCTTCCGGTACACCACCGACGTCGCCGAGCCGTCCGCCGAGCCGCTGCTGGACTTCCTCCTCACCACTCACGCCGGCTACTGCCAGCATTTCGCCGGCGCCGCGGCGTTGTTGCTGCGCCTGGCGGGCGTGCCGACGCGGGTCGTCGCCGGATTCGCGACCGGGGTCCCGAACGGCCGCGATACCTGGGCGGTGCGCGACCAGGACGCCCACGTCTGGATCGAGGTGTATTTCCCGGGCGTCGGCTGGGTCCCGTTCAACCCGACGCCGGCGGCGGCGCCCGCCGCCGTCGCCGAAGGGCTGGACGTCCTGCGCGTGAATCGTGCCGGCGCCGGTGGTGGCGGCGGGCTCCTCGTGGGCGCCGGCGCGGGGGTGGCCGCGCTGGCGATCCTCGGCCTCGTCGTCCGTCGCCGTCGCCGCCGGCGCGACCCGGCCGCGGACCTCGGCGAGGTCCTCGCGCGGCTCGTCCCGGAGACGCCTCAGGCGGGCACGACCCTCCGCGAGCTGCGCCCGGCGCTGGCCGGGATCGGGCCGCGAACCGAGGGCCTTGCGCTGGTCGCCGAGCGGGCCCGCTTCGCCGCGGGCCCGACTCGGATCGACCGCCCGCTGCGGGAGGTCTGGCGGGCGCTCGTCGCCGACGTCGGCATGCGGCGTGCCGCCGCGCTCGCCCTGCGAGCCGCCGGCGTCTAGCGCAGTTCGCTCGAGTTCTTACCGAGCAGCTGGCGGGCGACGATCAGCAGCTGGATCTGCTGGGTGCCCTCGAAGATGTCGAGGATCTTCGCGTCGCGGCTCCACTTCTCGAGCAGCTCGCCCTCGCCATACCCGACCGCTCCGCACAGCTCGACGCAGCCGAGGGTCACGTTGACCGCCGTCCGTCCCGCCTTCGCCTTCGCCATCGAGGCCTGCAGCGAGTTCGGCTTCGAGTTGTCGGCCATCCAGGCGGCATGCAGGGTCTGCAGCCAGGCGGCCTCGTAGTCGGCCTCCATCTCCAGGTAGCGAGCCGCCGCGGCGGGTTGGGAGAGGGAGGGGGCCGAGTATTCGATCTCGACGCCGGCCGTCTCGAGCTGGCGGCGGGTCTCCTCGAGGGCGGCCCGGGTGACGCCGACCGCCATCGCCGCGACCAGGGGCCGCGTGTTGTCGAAGGTCTGCATCGCCCCGGCGAAGCCCTTCTCGACGTTGACGTCGGGGTTGCCGAGCAGCGCCTCCTTCGGCACCCGGCAGTCCTGCAGGGTGAAGTTGGCAGTGTCGGAGGCGCGGATGCCGAGCTTGTGCTCGAGCCGGTCGAGCTTCAGGCCGGGGTTGTCGCGCTCGACGATGAACGACTTGATCGCCGCCCGACCCTTCGTGCGGTCGAGGGTCGCCCAGACGACGATCAGGTCGGCGCGGTCGCCCGAGGTGACGAAGATCTTCTCGCCGTTCAAGACGTACTCGTCGCCGTCGAGCTCGGCGGTGGTCCGGATCGCGGCCGAGTCGGAGCCCGCTTCGGGCTCGGTGATCGCCATCGCCGCCCAGAGGCCGCCGTAGTGGTCGAGCTGCTCCTGGGTCGCCACCGAGGCGATCGCGGAGTTGCCGAGCCCCTGGCGCGGCATCGAGAGCAGCAGGCCGACGTCGCCCCAGCAGAGCTCGATGATCCCGAGCACGGTCGAGAGGTTGGAGCCGTTGCGGTTCTCGCTCGGGTCGGCGCCGTCGGTGCGGCGCACGCCGGCGGCGCCGGCGCCGCCGAGGTCGGAGCCCTCGTTCATGCCGTCGATCAGCGAGGCCAGCATGTCGAGCTCTTTCGGGTAGGCGTGCTCGGCCTCGTCGTATTTGCGCGAGATCGGCCGGAAGACCTCGGTCGCGACCTGGTTGGCCTGGCTGACCAGCGGTTTGAACTTCTTGGGAATCTCGAGGTTGATCATGGTTTGCCTTTCGCTCTAGACGAGCAGGGCGCCCTCCATCACGCCCGCGGCTCGCAGGTCTCGGTACCAGCGCTCGACCGGGTGCTCCTTGACGAAGCCGTGGCCGCCGAGCAGCTGCACGCCTTCGGAGCCGATCGCCATGCCCTTGTCGGCGGCCAGCTTGCGGGCGAGGGCCGCCTCGCGGGCGAAGTCCTCGCCGCGGTCGGCGCGGCTGGCGGCGCGGTAGGTGGTGAGCCGCATGCCGTCGGTCTCGATGCCGATCTCGGCGACGCCGAAGGCGACCGCCTGCCGGTTGGAGATCGCTTCGCCGAACGCCTTGCGATCGTTGACGTAGGGGATCACGTAGTCGAGCACCGCCTGGGAGGTGCCGACCGCGAGCGCCGACCAGGCGATCCGCGCCCGGTTCAAGCACTCGACGTAGTCGGCGCGCTTGCCCTCGCCGAGCAGCGCCGTGCCGGGGAGGTGGACGCCCTCGATCAGGAGGCGGCCGGTGGCGGCGGGGCGCAGGCCCATCGCCGGCTCCGGCTCGGTCGAGAGGCCGGAGGCGCCGGCCTCGACGACGAACAGCGCCGGTCCGACGCCCTCCGCCTCGGCGGCGACCAGGAACAGCTCGCACTCGCCGGCCCGGGCGACCAGCGACTTGGCGCCGTCGATCACCCAGTCGGAGCCCTGGCGGCGCGCTTTCGTCTGCAGCTGCAGCGGGTCGAAGAGCGGCCGCGGCTCGAGGATCGCCAGCGCCGCCGCCGGCACGTCCTCGCCGGTGAAGGCGGGCAGGTAGGTGGCCTCCTGCTCGGCCGTGCCCCAGAGGCCGATCGCGGTCGCCACGGCGCCCGGGGCGAGCGCCGCGTAGGCGATCCCCATGTCGCCGTGGGCGAGCGCCTCGCCGACCAGGACGGTGGTTGCCGCCGACTGCTCCTGCATGACGCCGCCGAGCTCCTCGGGGACGCCGAGCATGTTGATCCCCAGCTCCGCGGTCTGCGCCAGCAGCTCCGGCGGGGTCCTGCGATCGGCGTCGGCGGCGAGCGCCGCCGGCCGCATCTCGGCCTCGGCGAAGGTGCGGCAGGCCTCCTGGAACATCTGCTGCTCGTCGTCGGGGGTGACGTCGAAGAGGCCGGTCGATTTCGAGCGCTTCTGGCGCGCCGGTTTGCCCAGCTGCTGCGCCGCCTTGAAGGTGCGGCCGGCGACGGTCGCGGTGCGGAAGCCGCCCTTGGTGGTCTGGAACAGCGCTCGCTCGACCTGCTTGCGCAGACGGATGCGGTCGAGCAGGTCTGAGCCGGCGAGCCAGTTCAGCGCCCGCAGGCCGACGCCCATGCTGCGCTCGGCGATCCCCTGGTCGTTTTGGGTGCTGGTGCTCACTTGCGTTTTCCTCCGGTTCGTTTCGCTGCTTTCGGTTTGCGTGCTTGCGGGGCTTGCGTCTCTGGGGTGATGCGGCCGTCGAGGTGCGGGGTCGCCCGCTTCGCGTCGCGGACCGCGAAATCGATCTCGCCGCTGTCCGCCGCGACGCTGGCGAACTCGACCTTGGCCGGCAGCAGGATCGGCTTGCGGAAGCGGACCTCGGCGCTGAAGGCGTCGGGCAGGCGCGACTCGAGCGCCGCCAGGCAGCGTGCCTTGGTCCACATTCCGTGGGCGATCGCGGCGGGGAAGCCGAGCGGCTTCGCGGTCAGCGCGTGCATGTGGATCGGGTTGCGATCGCCGGAGACCGTCGCGTAGCGGCGGCCGAGGTCGCCGGGCAGCCGCCACTCGGCGATGGTGGGAAGCGCGGCCGGGTCGCCGTCCTCACCCTCGCGCACTTCTCCCCGCATACCGGAGACAACCGCGTTCGGGTCGCCCTTGCCGCGCCGCAGGAAGGTGCTGACGCTCTCCCAGGCGAGCTCGCCGCCGGCCCTGACCTCGGTGACGATCGTGAAGGTACTGTCCTTTCGGGTGCGGGGCGAGGGCGGTCGGCCGCGCCCGCAGCGAGAGCTCCTCGCCGAGCCCGAGCGGCCGGTGCTGGTCGATCCGATTCTCGACGTGGACCAGCCCGACCGCGCCGAACGGGAAGCGGCCGTCGGCCATCAGCGCCATGTGCAGGGGGAAGGCGAGCACGTGCGGGTAGGTCGGCGGCAGCTGGTCGCGCAGCGTGAAGCCGCAGACGCGGGCGTAGGCGGCGACCGCGTCGGGGTCGGCGGCGACCCCGACCAGCTCCAGCTCGATCTCCGGGATCTCACCGCCGCCGCCGGGGACGAACGGCAGCAGCGAGGCGCCCGGGATCAGCGGCGCCGCCGCCCGCGCGTAGAGCGGCAGGATGCTCGGCGGGCTCTGCAGGGTGCGGGTCTCGGTCGCCATCGTCAGGCCCCCAGCAGGCTCTGGCCGCAGACGCGGACGACGTTGCCGTTGACGCCGGTCGAGGCGGGGCTGGCGAACCAGGCGATCGTCTCGGCGACGTCGACCGGCAGCCCGCCCTGCGAGAGCGAGGAGAGGCGGCGGCCGGCTTCGCGCGGGCCGATCGGCATCGCCGCCGTCATCTGCGTCTCGATGAAGCCGGGGGCGACGGCGTTGATCGTCGCCTTCCGCTTGGCCAGCTCCGGCGCCATCGATTCGACCATCCCGATCACCCCCGCCTTCGAGGCGGCGTAGTTGGTCTGGCCGGAGTTGCCGGCGATCCCCGACATCGAGGAGACGCAGACGATCCGCCCGTTCTCGTTCAGCAGCCCGCGCTCCAGCAGCTCGTCGTCGATCCGCTCCTCGCTGGAGAGGTTGATCTCCATCAGCTGCGCCCAGCGCTCTTCCGGCATCTTCGCGATCGTCCGGTCCTTGGTGACGCCGGCGTTGTGGACGACGACGTCGACGCCGCCCTCGAGCCGCTCGGCGATCTGCGCGGGCGCGTCGGCGGCGGTGATGTCGAGGGCGATCGCCGCGCCGCCGAGGTCAGCGGTCAGCTTGCGCAGCTCCTCGGCGTTCTGCGGCACGTCGAGGCCGACCACCTCGGCGCCGTCGCGGGCCAGCACCGTCGCGATCGCGGCGCCGATGCCGCGCGCCGCGCCGGTTACGAGCGCCACCTTGCGGGCCAGCGGCGCGTCCCAGTTGAGGTCGGGGAGCGGCGCGACGCCCTTGCCGATCCGGATCACCTGGCCGTCGACGTAGGCGGAGCGCGGCGAGAGCAGGAAGCGCAGGGTAGAGGCGAGCTCCCCCTCGGCGCCCGGCTCGACGTAGACGAGCTGGGCGGTGGCGCCGCGGCCGCCGATCTCCTTCGCCAGCGAACGGGTGAAGCCCTCGAGCGCCCGCTGCGCGGTGTGGGCGCGGGGCGCGCCGGTGGCGGCCGGGGTGGTGCCGAGGACGACGACCCGGCCGCTGCGCAGCAGCCGGCCGACGTTCGGGTAGAAGAAGCGCTGCAGCTCGACCAGCTCGGTCGAGTCGGCGATCCCGGTGGCGTCGAAGACGAGCGCCTTCGCCCGGCCCTCGGTGCCCGCCCGTTCGGCGCCGATCTGGTCGAGCAGCGCCTTGATCGGCTTCTCGAGGCGGCCGCCGGGGGCGGCGCCGCTCAGCACCGGGCCGGCGACGACGGCCTGTCCGGGACGGAAGCGGTCGAGCTCGACCGGCTGCGGCAGCCCGATCCCCTTGGCGATCGTGCCGACCAGCGGGGCGTTTACGACTTGCGCGTACCGGTCGCTCATTTCGTGCCTCCACCGTTGCTGCCGGCGCTTTCGAGGATCGCGACCACGCCCTGGCCGCCGGCGGCGCAGATCGAGATCACGCCGCGTCCCTTGCCGTCTTCCTGGAGCTGCTTGGCGAGGCCGGCGACGATCCGGCCGCCGGTCGCCGCGAACGGGTGGGCGGCGGCGAGCGAGCCGCCGTTGACGTTCAGCTTCGCCCGGTCGATCGCGCCGAGCGGTTTCTCGCGCCCCAGCTTCTCCGCGTTGAAGGCCGGGTCCTCCCAGGCTTTCAACGTGCAGAGGACCTGGGCGGCGAAGGCCTCGTGGATCTCGTAGTAGTCGAAGTCCTGCAGGGCGAGGCCGGCGCGGTCGAGCATCATCGGCATCGCGTAGGCCGGCGCCATCAGCAGCCCTTCGCGCTTGTGGACGTGGTCGACGGCGGCGGTCTGGGCCTCGGTGATGTAGGCGAGGATCGGCAGGTCGCGCTCCCTCGCCCACTCCTCGGAGGCGAGCAGGACCGCCGAGGCGCCGTCGGAGAGCGGCGTCGAGTTGGCGGCGGTCATCGTCCCCTCGGGGCCGCCGAAGACCGGCTTCAGCTTCGCCAGCTTCTCCAGGCTCGAGTCCGGCCGCAGGTTCTCGTCGCGCTCGAGCCCGAGGTAGGGGGTGAGCAGGTCCTCGAAGAAGCCGCGCTCATAGGCGGCGGCCAGGTGCTGGTGCGAGGCGACCGCGAGCTCGTCCTGCTCGCGCCGCTCGATCCCCCATTCCTCGGCCATGATCGCGCAGTGCTCGCCCATCGAGAGGCCGGTCCGCGGCTCCGCGTTGCGCGGGATCTCCGGGACCAGGTGCTGGGGGCGAAAGTTGGTGAGCGCCCGCAGCTTGCCGCCGGTCGAGCGCTCGCGGTTGGCCTCGAGCAGGGTGTTGCGGAGCTGCTCGTTGAGGGCGATCGGAGCGTCGGAGGTGGTGTCGGCGCCGCAGGCGATGCCGGCGTCGATCTGGCCGAGGGCGATCTTGTTGGCGACCAGGATCGTCGTCTCGAGGCCGGTGCCGCAGGCCTGCTGGACGTCGTAGGCGGGGGTCTCGGCGGCGAGCCGGGTGCCGAGCACGCTCTCGCGGGTCAGGTCGCGGTCGCGGGAGTGCTTGAGGACGGCGCCGCCGGCGACCTCGCCGAGCTGCGCGCCGGCCAGCCCGAAGCGGTCGACGAGCCCGTCGAGCGCCGCGGTGAGCATGTCCTGGTTGGTGGCGCGCGCGTACTTCGAGTCGGAGCGCGCAAAGGGAATCCGGTTGCCGCCGACGACGGCAACCGGGCGGGTCTTGGCGTTCATTTAGGTGGTGCTTCCTCCTCGGGCGATGAGGCCCGGCTCGACGGTGGCGATCAGAAGCTCGGCGGCGTCCTCGGCGGCCAGCGCCTCGGTCCGCAGCCACCACCGGGCCAGCGCCTCGGCGGCGCCGAGCAGGGAGGTGGAGAGGGCCTCGACTTCGGTCCGCGCCCGGTCGCGGCGGCGCTCCGGCAGCTGCGCCAGCATCGCGGCCGAGACGAGCTCGAGGATCCGGCCCCGGTACTCGGCGACGCGCTCGGCGACCTCGCCGCCGCGCGGCAGCGTCTCGTCGAAGAGCACCGCCCAGGCGGCGCGGTCGGAGTCGAGGAACGAGAAGAAGGCGCGGACGCCGGCCCCGAGCGCCGCGGCCGGGCTGGCGGTGTCGGCGACGGCCTCGGCGACGGTCCCGGTCAGCGAGTCGCCGGCCCGCTGCATGCAGGCGATGTAGAGCCGTTCCTTGTTGCCGAAGTAGTTGTAGAGCAGCGGCTTCGTCACCCCGACCGCGGCGGCGATCTCGTCCATCGTCACCGCCGCGTAGCCGCGCTCGGCGAACAGCGCGTGGGCCTCGCCCAACGTCTGCTCCATCCGGTCGGCGCGTGGCAGCCGGGTCCTCTGGGTGGTGACCGATGCATCCATCCATGTAGAGGTTACCCGACTATAAATTCACGCAAACGTGACACCGCGCACACGCCGGGGGGCGGTTTGGCGCGGGGAAGCCGGGTAGCCTCAACGACGATGAGGCGTGCATGGTTTGCAGCGGTCTTGGCTCTGGTGGCGCTGGCGGCGGTGCCGGCGCTGGCGCAGGCACGGGCGCGGGCCGGGGTCGAGGGGATCGTCCTCGACACGACCTGCGAAACGGGCTGCCAGCCGCCCTGCCCGCCGCCGCCGAGCTGCCGCGCGAAAGTCGCCTGCCCGCAGGGCGCCGGGGCCTCGATCGTCTGCCCGCTGCACCGGGCGCCGGCCTTCTGCACCGAGGCGAGCCCGAGCATCTGCCCGCCGCCGCCGATCGTCTATCCGCCCTACGAAGGCGACGCGGCGACGGTGCTGGTGCGCCGCGCCGGCGCGGCGAAGGCGATGATGTCCCTGCCGGTCGAAGGCGGGCACTTCGACGCCCACCTCGGGCCGGGACGCTACGTCCTCCGCGCCCATGTCGGGCTGCCCTGCTGGACCGGCACCCGCGCGGTGATCGAAGTCGAGGCCGGGCATCTGACGCCGGTCACGCTTGAGGTGAGCGACGGCTGCGTCGTCCACCCGGACGGCGGCTGAGCCTGGCGGCGGCTTTATGCCGGCCGGCATAATACGTCCGCGTATAAGAGCTTCCGCCTGAAGCGGCGGCGTCTGGGGCGGGATTCAGCGGGGCCAGTCTCTTCTAGGACCTTATACAGAGCTGTATAATACATTGGTGTATGAAAGCTTCTGTCGTCAATCCGTTTCGCTTCGGCGCCCTCTCGCTCGACGAGTCCTTCACCGATCGGAAGCGGGAGCGGACGGCGCTGGTGAACGACATCCGCAACGGCCAGGACGTCGTCATCTACGCGCCGCGCCGCCTCGGCAAGTCCTCGCTCGCGTGGAGCGCCGCGCAGGCGGCCGCCGCCGACGGTGCCCTGGTCGCGCAGGTCGACCTGATGACCACGCCGACCAAGGAGCGTTTCGCGGCGGCGCTCGCCGGCAGCATCTTCGAGCAGATCGCCTCGCCGCTGGAGCGGGCGGTGGAGACCGCGCTGGCGCCGTTCAGGCGGCTCCGGGTCCGGCCGACCGTGACCGTCGAGGAGGATGGCTCCTACTCGTTCAGCTTCGGCTTCGGCGAGCGAGCCGCCGACATCGACGCGACGCTGGAGCGCCTCTTTCGCCTGCCCGGTGAGCTGGCGGGGAGCCGCAACCGCCGTGCGGCTCTGATCATGGACGAGTTCCAGCAGATCGTCGAGATCGACCCGCAGCTGCCCAACCTGATGCGGGCGATCTTCCAGCAGCAGCCCGAAGTCGCCCACGTCTACCTCGGCAGCAGGAGGCACGTGATGGAGCGGATCTTCAGCGACCGCAACGAGCCGTTCTGGCGCAGCGCGAAGACCGTCGAGATCGGGCCGATCGATCCGCTCGAGTTCGCTCCCTTCCTGGTCGACCGCTTCGACGCCAGCGGCAAGAGCATCGCGCCGGAGGCGGTGGCCGCCGTCCTCGACCACACCGAAGGACATCCCTATGCGACCCAGGAGCTCTCTTACTTTCTCTGGGATCGGACCAGCCCAGGCCTCGAGGCCGGCGAGGATCTCGTTCCCCTGGCGCTGGAGGACGTCCTCCAGTCGGAGCACGCCCATTTCCAGCTGCTCTGGGAGGGGGCGACCCCGAATCAGAAACTGGTCCTCGAAGCGCTCGCCGGCGAGCCGGGCCGACCGTTCAGCACCGAGTACCGCCGGCGCTTCGGTCTCGGGCCGGCGACCAACGTGCAGCGCGCCCTGAAGACCCTGGAGCAACGCGAAGTCGTCGCCGGCGACCGCGGCGCCTACCGGATCGTCGAGCCGTTCCTGGCCGACTGGCTGCGCCGCCGCTAGCTACAGCTCGGTGCCGTCGTAGAGCTTCCGCACGTGGACCGTGCCGGCCGGCGCGGCTTCGATGCAGAGCCTGCAGAGGACGCACTCGTCGAGGTTCTCCTCGACGATCCCGACCCGGCCGCCGGCGTCCTCGAAGATGTCGACGGGGCAGACTTCCTCGAGCTTGGCGGCGAGGGCTGCATCGTTCGCGACCGACTCGTCGACCTCGACGTCGATGAAGACCTTGTTCAGCTTGTTGACGACGTCTGCCATCAGGCGGGCGCTCCGATCTTTTCCTTGACCACGCCGGGAATCTCGTCGATCCGCTCGACGACGCGGATGCCGGCCGCTTCGAGGCGGGCGATCTTCTCGGTCGCGGTGTCCTCTTTGCCCTCGACGATCGTCCCGGCGTGGCCGAAGGACATGCCTTTCATCGCCTCGGAGTCCATGAATTTGCCGGCCATGAAGGCGACGATCGGGAGGCGGCTGTCGTTGTCGGAGACCCAGGCGGCGAGCTGAGCCTCCATGCGGCCGCCGGGCTCGGTGTAGATGACGATCGCCTCGGTCTGCTCGTCGGCCTCGAAGTAGGGCATCAGCTCGGCGTAGGTGGAGCCGATGATCGCGTCGCCGCCGATCGAGACGGCGGTCGAGACGCCGAGCCCGGCCTGGGTCAGCGAGGAGGAGATCTCGGTGGTCATCCCTCCGGAGCGGCTCATCACCCCGACCGGCCCCGGCTGGTAGGCCTTGGCCGCGTCTTTGGCGGGGCCGCCGATTCCGCCCATCTTGCAGACCTCGGGGACGATCAGGCCGAGGCAGTTGGGGCCGATGATCCGCGCCCCCTCCATGTTGGCCAGCTCGACCATCTGGGCGACGTCGCCGCGCGGGATCCGCTCGGTGACGATCACGATCAGCTTGATCCCGTTGAGGATCGCCTCGAAGACGGCGTCCTTGGTGAAGGCGGGGGGGACGGTGACGACCGAGCCGTCGATCGGGCCGCCGTGGTTCTCGACCGCCTGGGCGACGGTGTCGAAGACCGGCACGCCGTGGACCTCGCGGCCCTTGCGCCCCGGCGTCACGCCGCCGACGATCTTCGAGCCGTAGTCGAGGCACTCGCGGGTCAGGTTGACCGCCTCGCGGCCGGTGATCCCCTGGACGATGAAGGTGGTCTCGCTGCTCAGCAGGATCGACATCAGGCGGTCGCTCCCTGTCCCTGGATCTTGGCTACGGCCCGTCCCGCCGCCTCCCACATCGAGACCGAGCGGTCGCAGTACTCGACCCCGTAGCGCTCGAGGATCTTGAAGCCCTCCTCCTCCCAGGCGCCCGGGATGCGGAAGATCGCGATCGTCTCGCCCGGGTCCCTGCCGAGCTCGAGGCAGGCCTTGATGACGCCGCGGGCGACGATGTCGACGCGGGTGTTGGAGACGATCGACATCATCACCGCGATCTTCTCGACGCCGTCCTTCTCCAGCACCTGCTTGGCGAGGCCGCAGGCCTTGGCGACCGACGGGTTGCCGCCGATCTCCGAGTAGTTGGCCGGCTCGCCGCCCTGGTTGATGACCGCGTCGGTCAGCGTCAGCGAGCCGCCGCCGGCGCCGATCACGAGGCCGAGGTTGCCGGTGAAGCCGTGGTCCTTGCCCTGGATCACGCCGCGATGGTCGGCGGCGTCGATCGCACCGACGTTGCGCTCGAACTCGCTCGGCTCGTAGGTCTCGCGGGTGTCGTCCGCGGCGATCTCGAGCTCGCCGCGCAGCAGCTTCTTCTGGCGGCCGACCGCCTCGTTCTCCATTTCCATGTGGGCGTCGAGGGCGACGAAGCTGCCGTCCTCGAGCTCGGCCAGCGGGTTGATCTCGGCCAGCGTCATGTCGTTCTCGCGGAACAGCCGGGCGAGTCGGGCGAGTACGGGGGTTGCACGGTTCAGCTGCGAGCCGGTGACGCCGGTCGCCGCGATCGTCTGCTTCGCCTCGAAGTCGGGGATCGGGAAGAGGTTGGTGAGGTGGCCGCGGCCGACGTGGTCGGGGTGCTGCTCAGCGACCTCCTCGATGTCGATCCCGCCCATGTCCGAGAACAGCATCAGCGGCTTCTTCGCGGTGCCATCCCAGACGACGCCCGCGTAGTACTCCTGCTTGACCTCGGCTTTGGGGTCGACGAGGACGCCGCGCGGCATGTGGCCGTTGATCTCCAGCCGCAGGATCTCCTCGGCGAAGGCGGCCGCTTCCTCGGGCGTGTCGGCGAACTTGACGCCGCCGGCCTTCATCCGGCCGCCGGTCAGCACCTGCGACTTGATCACGACCGGGCCGCCGATCTCCTCGGCGGCCGCCCGCGCCTGCTCGGCGCTCGTGCAGAAGCCGTACTTGGTGACGGGAATCCCCGCCAGCTCGACGATCCTGCGTGCCTCGTACTCGAAGAAGCGCATACCGGGCGGGCACCCTATCCGACCGCCGGCCGGAGGGGCGGCCTCACCCGCAACTCAGCCGAACGGCTTGATGTGGAAGTCGGGCACCGGCTTCATCGCAAAGGGCGCCGACTTCTGCCCCCCGAACACGGCCCGCACCGAGCCCTTCTGGTCGCGGCCGAAGCTGGTCCCGACCTTGCCCTGGAAGATCCCGAAGCGGTTGGCGTGGGCGTTCGCCAGGTGGCGCCAGCCGCCGCCGTCCTTGGCCTGCAGCTCGACCTTGCCGGCCGTCGCGGTCGGCGTCCGGCCCCAGAAGGCGAGCTTGCCGCCGGGATAGGCGACGAGCGGGAACTTGAAGCCCTGCAGCGCCAGCTTCGGCCGGCCGCCGTTGAAGTAGAGCCCCGACTGCAGCGATTGGCCCGGGTCCTTGCCGAGCGGTTCGTCGTGCAGGCCGTACCAGACGAAGTGGCTGACGCCAGCCAGCCAGCTGTCGTGGAGCGCCTCGGAGATCCAGCGGGTCTCGATCTTCATCGGCAGCCCGTGCGGGTCGGGCGGCTTCGAGTCCCAGGAGAACTCGCCGACCCAGAGCTGGGTGCGGCCGCCGGAGCCCTTGATGTGGCCGGCGCGATCGGCGGCGCGGAGCAACCGTGCCAGCTTCGGCAGGTCGCCGAGCTCGACGTCGTCGGGCCCGCCGCGGTGGGTCGGGCCGCCGGTCGTGTAGGGGTGGATGTCGAAGGCGTCGAAGTGGACGCCGCCGGCGCAGCCCGAGACCGGCTTCGGGTGGGCGTTGCCCTTCATGCAGAGCAGTTCGCGGGTGAACTGCATCGGGCCGACGGTGGCACCGCGGACGGCGATCGGGCCGAGCCCGGCGGCGATCACCACGTTTTCGTTGGAGACGCCCTTGACCGCCGTGTAGAAGCTGTTGATCAGCGTCCGGTAGAGGTTGGCGGCGAGCGGGGTCAGGCTGTTCGTGAACTGGGGGTAGAAGAACAGCGTCAGGTTCGGCTCGTTCAGACCCTGCCAGTAGCGGACCGCCGGCAGGCCGTGGAAGGAGCCGTTGTAGCGGCGCGCCGCCGCGGTCGCGAACTGGGCCAGCGCGACCGGGTCGGGGTCGCAGGTTTCGACGATCTGCAGGTTCGGCGGCGACTTGCAGCGCTGCGCCCAGCGCGGCGGCCCCTCGATCAAGAGGTACGGAGTGAGGCCGGCGGCGTAGGCTTCCCGCACTTCCTGGTCGAGGAAGTCGAAGTTGTAGCTGGGGTCGCCTGGGTCTTCGGGGTTCCAGGAGGCGGGCTTCTGCTTCGGCGCGACGTCGTTCCAGGGGACGGCGATCCGCAGCATCTGGGCGCCGGTGTCGCGAACTTCGGCGAGGCTGCCCGCGCTCGACTGGCCGATCCCGCCGAGGCCGGTGAGCAGCGGCCGCGAGGCGGCGCCGGCGCCGCCGGCGCCGAGCAGCAGCAGCGCCGTGGCGGCGACCAGGGCGGCGCAGAGCAGGGGGAGGCGGCGCGGGCTTCGCATCTGGCGGCGGCCTAGGAGGCCGTCTTGCGCCGGCGGCGGCCGAGGTAGAAGCCGGCCCAGGCCGCGGCGGCGACGATCGCCAGCGGCAGCAGCCAACCGAAGCTGCCGGGGCTGGAGAGGCCGAAGGTCTTCGAGGCGACTTCCCCGGTGGCGCTGGCGCCGTTGCCTCCGGTCAGCACCAGCGTGCTGTCATTGGCGTTGGTCGAAGGCTGCTGCTTGGGCGGCGCGGTGGCTTCGCCGCTAGAGGCTTCGTGCTGCGCCTGGCCGTTGCCGCTCGCCGCCTGCTTCTTCGGCTTGGCGCCGCCGCTCGAAGCCCCCGTTTGCGGTGCGGCTTCGGTCACCGGTTCCGGCGCCGTTTCGGTCGCCAGTTCCGCCGCCGCCTTGCCTTCGGCACCGGTCGATTCGAGCTTTTCCGCGTTTTCGGCGCCGAGCGCCTGGTTGCTGTCGTGCTTCTGGGTCGTCGGGGTGCCGCGTCCGTTGCTCTGGTCGCCGCCGGCGGTCGGGATCGACTCGCTGTACTGGTTGACCGCCGAGTTGTTGTTGGGCACGTAGTACTGACCCGCCAGGGCGGTGGCCGGGAGGGCGAGGAAAGCGGCGATCGCGATCGCGCAGGAGGTGTTGCGGAGGGTCCTGGTCATCAGCGGGGGGCGTACGAACAACGGTCTAGGCGGCGCGGAACGTCCGCGTGGGCTTCGTAGCATAGAACCGCATGGAGGCGAATTCGATGCGGTCGGACCGCCCACTGGAAGCGCTGGCCGCGATCGATTGGGAGGCGGTCCTCACCTGGGCGCTCTGCTTCGGCCTGGTCGCCTTCCTCGGGATCGACGGCGGCGGCTACGACGCGCTGATCTACAGCCAGGTCGGGATCGCCGCCTGGTGGGTGCTGCTGCTCGGGGTCGCGGCCGGGGCGCTGCCGCGCACCCGTCTCTCGCCGACCGCGCTGACCGCCCTCGGGCTGCTCGCCGGCTTCGTGATCTGGACCGCCCTCAGCCTCAACTGGACGGAGAGCCTCGAGCGCACCCTCGCCGACGTCGCCCGGGTCCTCACCTACCTCTCGCTGTTCTCGCTGGTCCTCTTCGTGCGGGCGCCGCGCGAACCGCGCCGGGTCGTCGCCGCGGTCGGCACGGCGATCGCGGTGATCGCCCTGATCGGGCTGCTCTCGCGCCTGCACCCGGCCTGGTTCCCGAGCGCCGACCAGACCGCGCAGCTCCTCACCGAAAGCCGTGAACGGCTCTCCTATCCGCTCAACTACTGGAACGGGCTGGGGGCGCTGATCGCGGTCGGGCTGCCGCTGCTCCTGAACGTCGCGGCGACGGCCCGGCAACCGCTGTTCCGGGCGCTCGCCGCGGCGGCGGTGCCGGGGATGGTGCTGGCGCTCGTCTACACGCTCTCGCGGGCGGGGATCGTCGCCGCGGTGATCGCCGTCGCCGCTTACCTGGCGCTGACCGACGACCGCCTGCCGAAGCTGATCGGCGCCGCCGTCGCCGGCGCCGGCTCGCTGGTCCTCGTCGCGGTCGCGGTCGGCGACCACGCGCTCCGCGAAGGGCTCGCCAACGCCGAAGCGGTCAATCAAGGCAACGACCTGCTGCTGGTCGCGATCGTCGTCAGCGTCGCCGTCGGCCTGCTGCAGCTCGGCGTCTCGGTGGCGATGTCGGAGCGGCGGCGGCCGGCCTGGACGCGGCCCTCGCGCGGCTTCTCGCTGGCCGCCGTCGGCGTCGCCGCGGTCGTCGTCATCGTCGCCTTCCTCGCCGCCGGCGGGCCGCACCGCATCTCGCACGGGATCGACGAATTCAAGAGCGGCAGCGACGCCGGCGTCGGCACCGGCCGCCTCAACAGCTTCTCCGGCGAGAGCCGCTACGCGCTCTGGAAGTCGGCCGTCAAGGAGTTCGAAGACGAGCCGATCCTCGGCACCGGCTCGGGCACCTTCGAATTCTGGTGGGACCGCACCGAAGGCGGCGAAGAGGCCGTCCACGACGCCCACTCGCTCTACCTGCAGACGCTCGGCGAGCTCGGGATCATCGGCTTCCTGGTGCTCGCCGGCTTCGTGCTGACTGTGCTGGTCGGCGGCGCGCTCGCCGCGGTGCGGGCCGGTCCGGCGACGCGGGCGGCGCTGGCGGCGGCGACCGCCGGCTGCCTCGCGTTCGCCGTCGCCGCCGCGGCCGACTGGACCTGGCAGATACCGGTGCTGCCGCTCACTTTCTTCTGCCTCGCGGCGGTGCTGGTGGCGGCGGCGGGCGGGGGAGGTCAGGAGGCGGAAGGCGAGCCGCGCGAGGAGCGCGCCCCGGGGCTGCCGCTCTGGCTGCGCCTCGGGCTGCCGCTCGGCGCCCTGGTCGCGATCGTCGCGATCGCGATCCCCTTCGCCCAGACCGACCTCGTCCGCCAGAGTGAGGCCGCGGTCCGCGAAGGCAACCTCGACAAGGCGCTCGAAGACGCCCGCTCGGCCCGCAACGTCGAGCCCGGCGCCGCCAGCCCGCGCCTGCAGGAAGCGCTGGTGCTCGAGCTCGGCGGCGACCTCGATCGGGCGGTCGCGGCGGCGCGATCGGCGAGCCGCCGCGAGTCGACCAACTGGCGGCCCTGGTTGGTGATCTCGCGGCTGGAAGCGAAGCGCGGCGACGCCGACGCGGCGCTCGCCGCCTACCGCCGGGCGCGCTCGCTCTACCCGCTTTCGCCGCTCTTCCAGGAATGAGGTTGCCGTTTCGGGCGCATATCGCCGGAAAGGGAAACCTCGTCAGGGCAGGGCGCGGCTAAGAGACAGCTGTCACTAGTGATCCAGATCACGTCGAGCCGTCGACGCGCCTGAGATACTGCTGCACCCCAGCCCGGTTCGACACGGGCTCCGAGGAGCAATTGAAGACCCCCGCCAGCCGCACCCTCACCGTCGCCCTGATCGGGGCCGTCGTCTTGGTCGTGAGCGGTTGCGGGGAAACCGTGATCGATGATCAGAAGACCGAGGAAACGGTCAAAGCCAGCCTCGAACGGTCGCTTCATGAGAAGATCAAGAGCGTCGACTGCCCCACCGGCGAAAAGGTGGAGCCCGGTAACACGTTTACCTGCGCAGTTGACTTTTCCAAGGGCGAAGAAGCGACCGCAACCTTGAAGATCCTCGACACGGAAGCCGATGTGCATCTCATCGGCCTCGAAGCAGACAAAGCGAACGCGTCCAAAGCATCCGAATAAGAGAGAGGCGAATGAGCGACCTGACCACCGAACCTGCGCTGACCACCAACCAGAAGCTGCAGCAATGGGTGGGTGAGATCGCGGCGCTGACCCAGCCGGACTCGATCCACTGGTGCGACGGCTCCGCCGAGGAGTACGACAGCCTCGCGCAGGTCCTGATCGACGCCGGCACGTTCGAGCGGCTAAGCGACGCCAAGCGCCCCAACTCCTACCTCGCCCTCTCCGACCCCGCCGACGTCGCCCGGGTCGAAGACCGCACCTTCATTTGCTCCGAGCAGGAGGAGGACGCCGGTCCGACCAACAACTGGCGCGACCCGGCCGAGATGCGCGAGGTCCTCGGCGACCTCTTCAAGGGCTGCATGGCCGGCCGCACGATGTACGTGGTGCCGTTCTCGATGGGACCGATCGGCTCCGAGATCTCCGAAATCGGCGTCCAGCTGACCGACTCGCCCTACGTCGCGGTCTCGATGCGGATCATGACCCGGATGGGCAAGGCGGCGCTCGAGGCGCTCGGCGAGGACGGCGAGTTCGTCCCCTGCGTCCACTCGGTCGGCATGCCGCTCGCAGAAGGCGTCGAAGACGTCTCCTGGCCCTGCAACGAGGACAACAAGTACATCGTCCACTACCCGGAGACGCGCGAGATCTGGTCCTTCGGCTCCGGCTACGGCGGCAACGCCCTACTCGGCAAGAAGTGCTTCGCGCTGCGGATCGCCTCGGCGATGGCGCGCGACGAGGGCTGGCTCGCCGAGCACATGCTGATCCTCAAACTGACCTCGCCGGAGGGCAAGGTCAAGTACCTGACCGGCGCCTTCCCCTCGGCCTGCGGCAAGACCAACCTGGCGATGCTGGTGCCGACCCTGCCCGACTGGAAGGTCGAGACGGTCGGCGACGACATCGCCTGGATGAAGTTCGGCGAGGACGGCCGCCTCTACGCGGTCAACCCCGAGGCCGGCTTCTTCGGCGTCGCGCCGAACACGTCGCACAAGACGAACCCGAACGCGATGGACACGATCGAGCGGAACACGATCTTCACCAACTGCGCCAAGACCGATGACGGCGACATCTGGTGGGAGGGGATGACCGGCGAGCCGCCGGCGCACGCGATCGACTGGCACGGCAACGAGTGGACGCCCGAGTCCGAGACGCCCGCCGCGCACCCGAACGCGCGCTTCACGACCCCCGCCGCCCAGTGCCCCTCGATCGCGCCCGAGTGGGAGGACCCGGCCGGGGTGCCGATCGACGCCTTCCTCTTCGGCGGTCGCCGGGCGACGGTGATCCCGCTCGTCTCCGAAGCGTTCGATTGGGAGCACGCGGTCTTCATGGGGGCGACGATGTCCTCGGAGACGACCGCGGCGGCGGCCGGCGCGGTCGGCCAGCTGCGCTTCGACCCGATGGCGATGCTGCCCTTCCTCGGCTACAACATGGCCGATTACTTCGCCCACTGGCTGCAGGTCGGCGGGCGCGAGGGGGCGCAGCTGCCGCGCGTCTTCTACGTCAACTGGTTCCGCAAGGACGCCGACGGCAAGTTCCTCTGGCCCGGCTATGGCGAGAACAGCCGCGTGCTCGAGTGGATCTTCCGCCGCTGCGACGGCGAGGGCGAGGCGGTCGAGACGGCGATCGGGCGGCTGCCGACGCCGGCCGACGTCAACACCGAGGGCCTCGAGATCTCCGGCGAGGCGATGCAGGCGCTGCTCTCCGTCGACACCGAGCTGCTGCGCGAGCAGCTGCCGCAGGTGAAGGCGCACCTGGCGCAGTTCGGAGACAAGCTGCCGTCCCAGCTCGAGGAGCAGCTGGCGGCGCTCGAAGCGCGCCTCGGCTGAGGCCGAGGCTGACGCAGAGGCCGGGAGGTCGACGGCGCCGCCCCGAGGGCGCGGCGCCGTCGCTCAGCCTGGGGTCAGGCCGCCGACTGAACGACGGCGGGAACCGCTCCCCGTGCTTCCAGCGCACCTTGGAGCGCGCGGCGGCCGCGGTGGTGCAGGCCGTGGATCGAGCTCTCGGTCTTCTCCAGGGTGCCGGCGATCTCGACCGGGCTGAGGCCCATCACGTGCCGCAGGACCAGCACTTCGCGCTGGTCGTCAGGCAGCTCTTCGAGGGCTTCGCGGATGTCGAGCCCCCGTTCGAACCCGGAATCGCTTTCGTCGCTGTCGGCGATCCTGACCTCCTCGGTCGGGATCGCGCGCCGGGCCCGCAGGTGATCGAGCGCCGCATTGCGCGCGACCCGCATGATCCAGGCCGTGAACGGGACGGCGCGTTCCTCGTACTTGGTGATCGCCGTCATCAACTTGGCGAACACGTTGTGGGTGATGTCTTCGGCCTCGTGGTAGTCGCGGACGAAGCTGTTTACGTAGCGCAGGACGTCGTCGGAGAAGCGCACGTAGAGGTAATGGATTCCCTCCGTGTCACCTTCCTTGGCCCTGCGAACCGCCTGCTGGACGAGTCGGCTCTCTGCGGAACCGCCAACGCCAGTGCTCGGCGTGTTCATTGGTTTCTCCTGCATGCTCACCGCATGCGGGTGCTGCTGGTTTACCTTGGATTGCGAGCGATCTCGCGGGGGAATCCCGGGGGATCTCCTGAGGGGAAGAGAATGAGGTCGAATGCCCTACTTGTCAATCCCCGATATCTGTCCAATCTCTCCCTTGTTTTGGGGAGAAATCAGCCATTGCACAGGATTCGCTTGCAAACCTACGCACTTTCTTTAGTCTGAAGTAAGACGGAATCTCGGTTCTGGGTGTGAAAACCCTGGGACAGAGGAGTTTCTTGGACATGAGAGTCGTAGTCGGAGCACTGGCAAGGACCGGACTCGAATCTCGAGTCGGGCCGGATATCCCGGCGGCGATCAACGCCGCCCTCGTCTACTACGTGGGCAAACTCTGCAGCGGCAGGGGCCCAGCGAAATATCCGAAATTCCTCGCCAAACGGGGGAACGTCGACGGGCGGGGTCCCGGTTCGCCCCCGGCGGGCGAATCGGCCAACCCTGAGGCTGAGGTCGAGGTTCAGGTAGACGAGCGGATCGAAGCTGCGCTGGTCCGTGAGGCGGCGCGCCAGGGGGTGAGCGCTCCGGACCTCGCCGGGCACGCCGTGCTGGTCTACCTGGCGGAGCTGGATTTGATCGGGGACCCTTCCCCGGCGCCTGAGCGGCGCGTTCCGGCCTAGCCGCGGCGCTCGCGCCCCCTCGATTAGCACTTATTTCCCCCGTTTCGGGTCGCCGCCGTGAAAGTTCGACGGCGCCCCGGCGCGTTTATGGAGGTGATGACCGCCCCCACGCCGCGCCTCAGCCGTCCTGCAATCGCGATTCCCTTCCTCTTCGCATTGATAGTCACGGCAGTGGCGTTGGCGCAGCTCGGCGGGCCGACCGTCGCCACCGCTGCAGCGGCCGACCCCTGCGCCGCGCCGGTGACCAACCCGATCGCCTGCGAGAACTCGAAACCGGGCGCGACCGATTGGGAAATCAAGGGGATCGGCGACGAATCGATCCAGGGGTTCGCGACGCAGATCAGCGTCAACGTCGGCGAAACCGAGTCCTTCAAGATCAAGACCGACGCCAGCAAATACCACCTCCGGATCCTGCGGCTCGGCTACTACGGCGGCGACGGCGCCCGGGTGATCGAACCGAGCTTCCAGCCGTCCGCCTCGCTGCCGCAGAAACAGCCGCCGTGCATGCACGAAGAAAAAACCGGTCTGTTCGACTGCGGCAACTGGGCCGTCTCGGCGTCCTGGAAAGTTCCCTCGACCGCGGTCTCCGGCCTCTACATCGCCGAACTCGAACGCGACGACACCGGCGGCGCCAGCCAGATCTTCTTCGTCGTCCGCAACGACGAAAGCAAAGCGCCGATCGTTCTCAAGACCTCCGACGCGACCTGGGAGGCCTACAACGCAGTACGGCGGCAACAGCCTCTACAGCTGCACCAACGAATGGTGCCCGGAAGGTAAACCGGAAGCGTACAAGGCGGCCTACGCCGTCTCCTACAACCGGCCCTTCGACGGCACGCTGGCCACCGACGCCGGCCAGTCGGATCCGTTCTACGCCGAATACCAGATGATCCGCTGGCTCGAGCGCAACGGCTACAACATGACCTACGTCGCGCAGCCCGACGTCGAAGCGCGGCCGGAACTGCTGAAGAACCACAAGGTCTTCGTCGCCAGCGGCCACGACGAGTACTGGTCGGCGGGCGAACGGACCGCGGTCGAATCGGCCCGTGAAGCCGGCGTCAACCTCGCCTTCTTCACCGGCAACGAGATCTTCTGGAAGACCCGCTGGGCGCCGAGCATGGAAGGTCAGGCCAACCGCACCCTGGTCTCATACAAGGAGACGCACTTCAACAAAGCGGTCGACCCGGAAGAGCCGAAAGTCGCCACCTCGAGCTGGGCCGATCCGCGCTTCAAGTCAGGCGGCGCCGGCAAACCGGCGAACAGCCTCACCGGCCAGTACTTCGTCGTCAACGCGGGCAGCACGGACATCCAGGTCCCGGGCACCTTCGCCAAACTGCGCTTCTGGCGGAACACCGCGGTCTCGAAACTGAAACCGACCGAAACGCTGACGCTGAGCCCGGGGACCGGCACGCTCGGCTATGAGTGGGACGTCGACGCCGACAACGGCTTCCGGCCGCCTGGTCGCATCTCGCTGTCCTCGACGACCGCGAACGGCCTGCAGATCTTCACCGACTACGGCACCTCGCCGACCAACAACTCGATGGCGACCCACAGCCTCTCGCTCTACCGAGCGCCGAGCGGGGCGCTGGTCTTCGGCGCTGGCACCGTCGACTGGTCCTGGGGCCTCGACGAAACCAACGCCTGGGGCGTCTACACCGTCAACCCATCGGAAAACCCGCCCGACCCGACGATGCAGCAGGCGACGGTCAACCTGCTGGCCGACATGGGCGCCCAGCCTTCGACCCTGCAGAGCGGCCTGATCGCGCAGACCGCGTCGACCGACACGACCCCGCCGACCGCGACGATCACCTCGCCGACCAACGGCAAAGCGGTCAAAGGCGGCGAAGGGCTGGCGATCACCGGCACCGCCTCAGACGTCGGCGGCGTCGTCGCCGGGGTCGAAGTCTCGACCGACGGCGGCAAAACCTGGCACCCGGCCACCGGCACCACCAGCTGGTCGTACACGTGGAGCGTCGACGGCGCCAACTCGGCCGTGATCAAGGCGCGGGCGATCGACGACTCCGCGAACATCGGCCCGGCCACCGCCGGGACCAACGTCGCGATCAGCTGCCCCTGCTCGATGCTCGGCTCGCTCACCCCGGCGGTCGCCGACGCCGGCGACGGCGGCTCGATCAACGTCGGCGTCAAGTTCCGCAGCGACGTCGCCGGCACCGTCAACGGCGTCCGCTTCTTCAAATCGGCAGCCAACATCGGCACCCACGTCGGCAGCCTCTGGACCGCCTCGGGCGAACTGCTCGCGCAGGGGACCTTCAGCAACGAGAGCGCCTCCGGCTGGCAGGAAATGACCTTCTCGACGCCGGTGAAAATCCAGGCGAACACCACCTACGTGGCGAGCTACCTCGCGCCGAAAGGCCACTACTCGGATACCTCGTGGCAGTTCGAGGAACCGCCGGCACAGGGCAGCACGATGCTCGAACACGCGCCAATGCACATCCTCGCCGACACCGAAGGCGGCAACGGCGTCTACCAGTACGGACAGGCAAGCGCCTTCCCGAACCAGACCTACCACGCCGACAACTACTGGGTCGACGTGCTCTACACGCCGAGCACGCCGCCGCTCGCCCCCGGTCAGCCGAGCGGGGTGGCGGCCAGCGCCGGCCGCGGCCAGGCCACCGTCACCTGGTCGGCGCCGACCAGCGGTGGCGCGCCGGGCAGCTACAAGCTGACGCCGTACGTCGGCGCCGCCGCGCAGACCGCGATCACGGTGCCGGCGACCGAAACCAGCAAGACCGTCACCGGCCTCACCGCGGGCACCACCTACACCTTCACCGTCACCGCGGTCAACGAAGGCGGCTCCAGCGCGGAGTCGGTCAAATCGAACCCGGTGACGCCGACCGCGATCACCGCTCCAGCCGCCCCCACCGGCGTCCAGGCGACCGCGGGCGGAGGCTCGGCCACGGTCAACTGGACCGCGCCTGGCGACAACGGCGGCAGCCCGATCAGCGGCTACAAGGTGACGCCGTACCTCGCCGGCAAAGCGCTGACGCCGGTCAGCGTCGGCGCCGGGGCGACCTCGACCACGGTCCCCGGCCTCACCGCGGGCTCCTCCTACACCTTCACCGTGATCGCGGTCAACGGGATCGGCCAGAGCCCGGAGTCGGCGCAGTCGAACGCCGTCGTGCCGAAAGCGGCCACCGCGCCGAACGCCCCGACCGGCGTCAGCGCCGTCGCCAAGAGCTCCGGCGCGCAGCTCAGCTGGACCGCCTCGAGCGAAGACGGCGGCAGCACGATCTCCGGCTACAGGGTGACGCCGTACCTCGAAGGGGCCGCCCAGACGGCGACGACGACCGGCTCGGCGGCGACCAGCGCCAGCGTCAGCGGCCTCACCAACGGCAACGCCTACACCTTCAAGGTGGCGGCGATCAACGGTGTCGGCACCGGCCCCGAATCCGCCGCCTCGGCGGCGCTGACGCCCTACGACACGATCTTCGACCTGGCGACCCCGGGCACGGTCGACGCCGGCGACGGCGGCGCGGTCAACGTCGGCGTCAAGTTCCGCAGCGACTTCCCCGGCAAGGTGACCGGCATTCGCTTCTACAAGGCGGAAGCCAACATCGGTACCCACGTCGGCACCCTCTGGAGCGCGGCCGGCGGCACCCTGGCCCAGGTCACCTTCACCAACGAGAGCGCCTCCGGCTGGCAGCAGGCCACGTTCTCGACGCCCGTCCAGATCCAGGCCAACACGACCTACGTGGCCAGCTACCTGGCGCCGAAAGGCCACTACTCGGCCAACGGCCCGAGTCTCGCCAGCGCGGTAGACAACGCGCCACTGCACGCCGAAGGCGGCGCCGCCAACGGCGTCTACGCCTACGGCTCCGGGACCAAATTCCCGACCACGACCTACCAGTCCTCGAACTACTGGGTCGACGTCCTCTTCGTCCCCGAAGCGGCGCCGACCGCGCCGAGCGTGCCCGGCACGCCGACCGCGACCGCGGGGGTCGGCAAGGCGACGGTCAACTGGACCGCTCCGAGCGGCGGCAGCGCGCCGACCAGCTACACCGTCACCCCGTACGTCGGCTCGACCGCGCAGACGCCGGCGACCGTCACCGGGACGCCGCCGGCGACCTCGGCCACGATCGGCGGGCTCAGCGCGGGCAGCAGCTACACCTTCACCGTCAGGGCGGCCAATTCGGCCGGCGAAAGCGCCGAGTCGGCGCAGTCGAACGCCGTCACCCCGGGTGCGACGAGCGCGCCGGGGGCGCCGACCAGCGTCAGCGCCGCGGTCAAGAGCAACGGCGCCCAGGTCAGCTGGACGGCGCCGGGCGAAGACGGCGGCAGCACGATCTCCGGCTACAAGGTGACGCCGTACCTCGAAGGCGTCGCCCAGACGGCGACGACGACCGGCTCGGCGGCGACCAGCGCCGCCATCGGCGGCCTCACCAACGGCAACGCCTACACCTTCAAGGTGGCGGCGATCAACGGCGTCGGCACCGGCCCCGAATCCGAAGCCTCGGCCGCGGTGACGCCCTACGACACGATCTTCGACCTGGCGACGCCGGGTACGGTCGACTCGGGGGAGACCCACGCGATCAACGTCGGCGTCAAGTTCCGCAGCGACGTCCCCGGCAAGGTGACCGGCATCCGCTTCTACAAAGCGGCGAACAACACCGGCACCCATATCGGCACGCTGTGGAACGCCACCGGTGGCGCCCTGGCTCAGGTCACCTTCGCCAACGAGAGCGCCTTCGGCTGGCAGCAGGCGACGTTCTCGACGCCGGTGCAGATCCAGGCGAACACGACCTACGTCGCCAGCTACGTCGCTCCGCAGGGCCACTACTCGGCGAACGGCCCGAGTCTCGCCAGCGCCGTCGACAACCCGCCGCTGCACGCCGAAGCCGGCCCCGCCGACGGGCTCTACACCTACGGCGGCACCAGCCGCTTCCCGACCACCTCGTTCGAATCCTCGAACTACTGGGTCGACGTCCTCTTCAACCCCGAAGTGACGCCCGCCGCACCGGCGGCGCCGACCGCCACCGCCGGCATCAACTCGGCGACGGTGAGCTGGACGGCTCCGAGCGGCGGCAGCGCGCCGACCAGCTACGTCGTCACCCCCTACGTCGGCTCCAGCCCGCAGGCGCCGAAGACCGTCACCGGGACGCCGCCGGCGACCTCGACGACGATCACCGGTCTCACCCCGGGCACCAACTACTCCTTCACGGTCAGCGCCGCCAATGGCGCCGGCCAGAGCCCGGAGTCGGCGCCGTCGAGCGCGGTGACGCCGATCGCGGCCGCGGTGCCCACGGCGCCGACCAACGTCGCCGCCTCGGCGCGCAACGCCGGCGCCGTCGTCACCTGGACGACGCCGAGCGAAGACGGCGGCAGCCCGATCACCGGCTACAAGGTGACGCCGTTCCTGGGCGCTGAAGCGCAGACGGCGACCAACGTCGGCGCCGGCGCCACCTCGGTGACGATCGGCTCGCTGACCAACGGCAGCAGCTACACCTTCAAGGTGACCGCCTCCAGCGCGGCCGGCTCGGGCGCCGAATCGGCGGCCTCGGCGGCGGTGATTCCGCGGGTCACGCTGTTCGAAAACATGACGCCGGCTTCCCCGGACGTCAACGACAACTCCTCGGTGGTGGTCGGGATGAAGTTCACCAGCTCGCTCGCCGGCCAGGTGCGGGGCATCCGCTTCTACAAATCGGCGAACAACACCGGCACCCACCAGGTCGGACTGTGGAACGCGAGCGGCGGCCTGCTGGCGCAGGCGACGGTCAGCTCCGAGACGCCCTCGGGCTGGCAGGAAGCGAACTTCGCGACCCCGGTCCCGATCGCCGCCAGCACGACCTACGTCGCCGCCTACCTGGCGCCGAAAGGCCACTACTCGGCGACCGCGCAGGGCTTCGCCAGCGCGGTCACCAGCTCGCCGCTGACGGCGCTCGCCAACGGCACCTCGCCGAACGGGCTCTACATCTACAAAACCTCGCTCGCCTTCCCGACCAGCTCCTTCAACGCGACGAACTACTTCGTCGACGTGCTCTTCACGCCATGACCTCGAAAGCAACGATCACCCGCGTCCGTAACTGCCTGACGGTGCTTGCCGCGGCGGCCGTCGCCGCGGTGCTGGTCGCCGGCTGCGGCGGCTCAGGGCCCTCCGAAGCGACCGCCAAGGACACGCCCTCGGGCCCGATCGTCAAGTCGCTCGACAAGGTGAGCGACACCGGCGGCGCGACCGAAATCAAGACCGGCGAGTTCCCCAACGGCGCCGACACCGACGAGGTCAGCGTCTCCGGCACCAAGCCGGTCAAGCCCTGCCGGCTGGTCCGCGCCTCGGAGGCAAATCGCATCCTCGGCGGCAACGTCCACAAGCAGGAACACCTGCAGGGGCCGACCTGCGTCTTTACCGGCTCCGGCCGCCAGATCAGCATGGTGGTGATGGAAGCGTCGCTGCAGCCGCTCGTGGCGGGCGCTCGCACCTCCCAGGCCCTGAAGATCGCCGGCCACAAGGCTTATTGCCTGCGCTACGAAGCGAGCTCGGTGGTCGCCGCCGTCAGCCATGGCCGCGTCCTGCAGGTGACCGGACCCTGCCCCGCCGGGGTCCGCTTCGCCGCCGCGGCCCTGCCGCGCATCCCCTCCTAGCCGCAAGAAGGACCACCACCGGATCGTTGGTTCGGCGTGAGATCCGTCGACTTCATCGACCCGATCGAGGACCCCTCGTGGGCGGAGTTCGTCGCCGCCAGCCCAACCTCGGAAATCTTCCACCACCCGCGCTGGCTGGAGCTGCTGCGGGTGCAGTACGGCTACGAGATCCGGGCCTGCTGCGTTCGCGGTGAGGACGGGATCGAAGCGGGTCTGCCGTTCGCCCACGTCAACAGCCGCCTGACCGGCAGCCGGCTGGTCTCGCTGCCCTTCTCCGACGTCTGCTCGCCGGCGCTCTCGGCCGGCGCCGACCTCGAGGCGCTCGGCACGCTGGGCGAGGCGGTGGCCTCCCATGCCGAGGACGAAGGCCTGGAGCTGACCGTGCACGGAGCGATGCCGAGCATCCCGGGTGGCCACGTCAGCGAGCGCTTCGTCGTCCACGAGCTGGAGCTCCCCGCCGATCCCGACGAGGCGGAACGCGGCGCCTCGAAGTCGCTCCGGCGGGGCGTCTCGAAGGCGCGCAAGGAGGGGCTCCGGGCCGAGCGCCGGACCGACGCCGCCGCCCTCGACGCCTTCTATCGCCTCCATCTGCGGACCCGGCAGCGGCTCGGCGTCCCGACCCAGCCGAAACGCTTCATCGGCCGCTTCGAGGAGCTCTTCGCCGCCGGCCTCGGCTCGGTCTGGCTGATCCTCGACGGCGAGACGCCGGTCGCCGCCGCCGTCTACCTGACCCACAACGACACCGTCACCTACAAGTACGGCGCCTCCGCCGCCGAGGCGCTGCCGAAACGGCCCAACAACCTGCTGATGCTGGAAGCGATCCGCTGGTCGTGCGAGAACGGCTTCGGCAAGTTCGACTTCGGGCGCACCGACCTCGACAACGAGGGGCTGCGCCGGTTCAAGTGCTCCTGGGGAGCCGCGGAGCTGCCGCTCTCCTACACCTACCTGACCCGCCGCGAGCCGGCCCCGATCGGCGTGCAATCGGTGCGGGAGCGGGTGATGGCGGCGACGATCCAGCGCTCGCCGGCGGTGGTCGGGCGCCTGGCCGGGGAGATGCTCTACCGCCATGTCGGCTGAGGCCGCGCAGCCGCTCGAGGAGCGCCTCGCAGGCCTCTCGGAGCGCGACCTGCTCGAGGAACGCTATCGGCAGCGCTCCGAGCGCCGCTCGCTGCCGATGAAGGCCTACTACAACGTCAAGCCGCTGATGCCTCGCTCGCTGCAGCTGGCGCTTCGCCGTCGCTACGCGAAGCGGCAGGCGCAGGTCGAGTTCCCGCGCTGGCCGGTCGAGCCGATCCTGGTCGAGCGCCGCCAGGCCGAGCTGCGGGCGGAGCTGGAGCGCCGCGGCGCCGCGGCGGTGCCCTCGATCGCCCCCTGGCCCGACGGCCACCGCTTCGCGGCGATCCTCACCCATGACGTCGAGGGACCGGAGGGCGTCGCCAGGGTGCGCGAGGTGGCGAAGCTCGAGGCCCGCCACGGCTTCCGCTCGAGCTGGAACTTCGTCGGCGACTGGTACCCGATCGAAGCCGGCCTCTTCGACCACCTCCGCTGCCACGCCTTCGAGATCGGCCTGCACGCGATCAAGCACGACTGCAAGCTGTTCGAGAGCCGTGCCAACTTCGAGGCCGAGCTGCCGGAGATCCACCGCTGCCTCGCCGAGTGGGGCGCCGAGGGCTTTCGCGCCCCCGCCACCCACCGCAACCCGGACTGGCAGGAGGAGCTGGGCGCCGCCTACGACACCTCCTTCCCCGACAGCGACCCCTTCGAGCCGCTCGGCGGCGGCTGCTGCTCGGTCCTCCCCTTCTTCTTCGGCGAGATGGTCGAGCTGCCGATCACCCTGGTCCAGGACCACACGCTGTGGGAGATCCTCCGCGAGGAGACGATCGACCTCTGGACCCAGAAGGGCGATTGGATCGCCGCCAACGGCGGCCTGATCAATCCGATCGTCCATCCCGACTACCTCGACTCTCCAGCACGGATGCGCATGTACGAGGAGTTCCTCGAGTACCTGGCCTGCAAGGACGGCGGCTGGTACGCGCTGCCGAAGGAGGTCGCCGCCTGGTGGCGTCAGCGCCGCGACCTCCGCCTCGTCGAGGACGCCGACGGCGTCCACGTCGAGGGCGAAGGCGCCGACCGAGCCAGGATCCAATGGTGGCGTGCCGACAACGGCCGCGGCGTGGTCGAGACCACGCCCCCCGCCGCCGTCGCGGCCCGCTAGCTAGCCAACGACTCGTGCATCCACCGCCCTAGCAGCGGTCGATGCACGACTCGCAGCCCCGAGCCCACCAGCTGGGCCGGCCTCGCACCAGCGGCCGGGGTTGGACCGACCTTGTGAGCTCCGAATCCTCCGGTGAGCGGGGATAGGGGGGACCCCCTATCGCCGCCCCCGCAACGCCTCCGAAGTACGCGCACAAAGAAAAGGCCCGCCGCCATCTCTGGCGACGGGCCCTTTCTCAGCCTGCTTCCCTCCCCCGAGGACGCAGGCTGCGGCGGGGTCAGGCAGCAACGACCGGCTGACGCGTCCGCGAGCGGACGTCGTCGGCCGAGCGGACCTTGACCGGTTCGCCGCGAGCGTGGAGCGAGCGCTCTAGCGCCTGCAGGGCGAAGACGACTTCGAGGCCGAGGCGCGGGCTCGAGACCGGAGTGGTGCCCTCGCGGATCGCGGAGGCGAAGTCCTTGAGCTCGAGGCCAAGCGGCTCGGCCGCCTGGATCTGCGGAGCGACCATGTCGCCGGTGCGGTAGGTGAGTCGGTACTCGCCGAAGTTGGCCGGCGCCTCGGAGAACTCGAGGCCGCGGTCGTAGATCCGCACCGAGTCGTCGGCGGCGGTGTCTTCGTACTGGATCATCCGGCGGCTGCCGACGACGACCATCTGGCGCATCTTGCGGGGCGCCAGCCAGGAGACCTGGACGTTCGCCTGGGCCCCGCTCGCGAAGCGCAGGGTCATGAAGGCGGTCTCGTGGACGTCGTCCTGGAAGACGCTGCGGCCGTTGGCGGTCACCTCGACGAGCGGCTCGCCGAGCCAGTAGAGGAGGATCGAGAGGTCGTGCGGGGCGAGGTCGAGGATCACTCCGTCCTGCTGGTAGAGGCCGAGGTTCATCCGCGAGGAGGTGGCGAAGTAGATCTCACCGAGCACTTCCTCGTCGATCAGCTCTTTGACCTTGTTCACCGACGGGCTGTAGAGGAAGGTGTGGCCCGGCAGCAGCACCCGGCCGACCTCTTCGGAGAGGGCGACCAGCTCGGCCGCCTCGCCGGCGGTGCGGGCCAGCGGCTTCTCGACCAGGACCTGCTTGCCCGCTTCCAGCGCCTGGCGGACCAGGGTGTAGTGGGTGTGGGGAGGAGTCGCGATCGCGACCGCCTCGACGTCGGGGTCGGCGAGCGCCTGATCGAAGCTTTCGATGCAACGGGCGCCGGGAGTTCGCTTTTCGAACTCGGCAATCCGAGACTGGTCGCGCTCGCAGAGGGCGACGAGCTCGAACTCCGGGCGCTCGATCACGTTGCGGACGATGTTCGGCCCCCAGTAGCCATAGCCCACGACCACGGTGCCGATAGGTGCGGTGTTTCCCAATTCGTTGGTCATGCCGGACAAACGGGCGAAGTGGCCGCGGACTTTTAGCCGGCCGCCGAAGGCTGGATGAAAAACGAATGAGAGGCCGCCCACGCGGTCGCCGCCTCCTGATCAGGAAGCGCCTGCGATGCGCGTGCAAGTAATCGCGACCCAGACCGTTTTTTCCTCACACCGCCGAGTCCCCCCAAGAAAGACGAACCCGTGACCTTCATCTCCCTCCTCAAGGAACTCTGGAAGCGCAAGCTGTTGGTCGCGCTGGCGATCGTCATCGCCGCCGCCGCCGCGGTTGGCGCCTATAAGCAGGTGAGCAAGGACTCGACGCCCGAAGCGCAGGGGACGACCGAAGTCCTGATCGACTCGGCCCGCTCGCCGATCGCCGGCTCGAAACGGAACGTCGAAGCGCTGGCCTCCCGCGCCGCCGTCTTCGCCCGGCTGATGGCGAGCGGCGACATCGTCAAGGGAATCGCCCACGAAGCCGGCGTCCGGCCCTGGGAGATCCAGGTCAAGGGGCCGATGCCATTCCCCGGCGAGGTTCCCGGCGTCTCCGAAGGGGCGGAAACGCTTCCTTACGGCCTGACCTTCACCCAGGTCGGCGAACTGCCGATCGTGACGATCACCAGCCGCGCGCCGACCGTCCCCGAGGCCCGCGCACTCGCTGCGGCGGCGCCCCGCGCGCTCGACGAAATGGTGAAGACGACCCAGCAGCGGCAGAAAACCCCCGCCCGCGAACGCGTCGAGATCAGGACGCTCGGCCCCGCCGTGGTCAGCTCGGTCTCCGAAGAATCGGGCAAGAAGATCGCGGTCGCCGCCTTCTTCGGGGTCCTGCTGCTCGAGCTCGCGCTGATCCTCGGCATGCCGCGGTTGGTATCCGCCTGGAAGCGGGGCGACGATGACGTCGACCCCTTCGAAGACGTCGCCGACATCAGCGATCCGACTCCGACCCTGGTCATCCCGAACGGCACCGGCGTCCGCAAGGAGCGCTCCGGCGCCGGGCGGCGGCGGTAACGACGATGGAATTCGCACGCGCCTTCAAGGCCATCTGGCATCGCCGCTGGTTCTTTCTGCTCGGCGTGGTCGTCGCCGCGGCGGTGGCCATCCTGAGCGCCTACCAGGTCTCGCTCTCGCCACCAAAGCTGACCAACCGGACCAACGAATTCGCGACCGCCTCGACCCAGATCCTGGTCGACACCCCCGACTCCTCGTTTGCCAACCTGGCCGAGGAAGTCGACCCGCTCAACTACCGGGCCGGCGTCTTCGCCCGCTTCCTGGCGAGCCCCGCCGCGGTCGACCTGATCGCCCGCGAAGCGAAGCTGCCGGCCAACGCGATCGAGGCCCAGGGGCCCTACGAACAGGGGCAGCCGCTGTTCGCGATCGAACCGACCGCCGAGAAGCGCAGCACCCAGATCCTCGGCGAGCGCGCCCTCTACCGGCTGCGGTTCGAGAACAACCCGAACATGCCGCTGATCACCGTCTACGCCCAGGCTCCGACCAGCGCTGAGGCGATTGCGCTGGCCGATGCCGCGCCGCACGCGTTGCAGTCCTACGTGCAGAGGATCCAGGTCGACCAGAAAACGCCGGACAAACGGCGGGTGACGCTGCGCCAGCTCGGCGATGCGACCGGCGGCACGGTCAACGCGGGAGCGAACGTCCAGATCGCGGTCCTCGTCTTCTTCGTGGTCCTGATCCTCTGGAGCCTGCTGCTGATCCCGGCCCGCACGATCGCCAAGGGATGGCGGTCAACGCCGGATCCCGACGACGACCGGCACGACCGCAACGGCAACGGGAACGGCAACGGCAACGGAGACGACGCGGAGACCAAGCACGTGCTGCGCCCGTATCTCGAACGCGGCACCTTCTGAGCATGACCGCGCTCCAGCGCATCGACTCATGGCCGCGCACGCGGCGGCCGCTGCCCTGGCTGTTCGCCGCCTTCCTGGCCTCGGTCTTCCTGATCCCGGTCGACGGCGTGCACATGAAGGTCAACCTGCCGTTCAGCTCCGACTACGGCCGCTTCTTGATCGCGGTGATCCTCGCGGTCTGGCTGATCGGCGTGATCCTCAACAAGCGCACGGGGCGGCTGCGGCTGCGGCCGCGCGGCTGGGCGCTGGGGATCGTCGCCTTCTTCGCGATCGCGATCATCAGCATCGTCCTCAACCTCGACCGGATCACCAACCTCGGCGAACTCTCGGTCGCCGAGAAGAAAATCTTCGTCCTGGTCGGGCTGCTCGCCGTCTTCGCCGTCTTCGCGGTCTCCCTGCGGGTGACCGAGCTGCGCGCCTTCGGCGCCCTGATCGTGGTGCTGGCGACGATCACCTCGATCGGCACGATCTACGAGCAGAAAACCGGCGAAAACATCTTCTACTCGACCGCCGAATCGGTCCTCTCGCCGATCGCCAACGTTGACCCGGCGCCGACCGAAGGGGAAAAGACCGGACGGCCGATGATCGCCGGCCCGAGCCGGCACGCGCTCTCGGTCGCCTCGATCCTCGGCATGGCGGCGCCGTTCGCGGTCGCCTTCGCGGCCTTCTCGCCGGACATGAGGCGGCGCCTGCTCTGGGGGCTCTTGGCCTGCATCATCGTCGCCGGCGCCCTGGTGACCCAACGCAGATCCGGGCTGGTGGTCCCGGCCGTGGCGGTCATTGCCGTGTTCGCCCTCCGGCCGCGGAAACTGCTGCCGCTGATCCCCTACGCGCTGGTCGCGGCGGTGATCGCCCTCGTCTTCTCCGGCGGTCAGATCAACGCGATCTCATCGCTCTTCAACGGCGGCGACCAGGCCTCGACCGACGGTCGCACCTCCGACTACGAAGCTGTCGTCCCCGACCTGCTGACGCACCCGGCAATCGGCCGCGGCTTCGGCACCCACGACTCGCTCCTGCACGACCAGTACCGGATCTTCGACAACGAGTACCTCGGCATCGTCTACGAAGTTGGCCTGATCGGCCTGCTCGCCTGGCTGCTGCTGGTTTTGCTGCCGGTCTACCAGGCCCGCTTCGCGATGCGCTCGAACAACCCCCTGCGGGGGCCGCCGGCGCTCGCCGCGGCGGCCGGCTGCCTCGGCTTCGCGGCGGCGACCGCCCTCTACGACATCCTCAGCTTCCCGCAGGCGCCGTACCTGTTCGTCTTCCTCGCGGCGATGTGCATCTGCGCCGCCTCGGTGGAAAAGGTTGCGCCTGCGATCGTGGTACGGCGGGCGGCGGATCTGGCACGGCGGCGACGTCGCCGGCCGCGGGCGGTGCCAACTGCGAGCTGAGCGCGTGGGCTTGGCGTTCGGCGGGAATCGGGGGGACCCCTGAAACCCTCCGTCCCGCACCGCTCTGCCTAGACGGGCAACCCCGTCAGCCTCCGCAAGGTCCCCTAGTGCTGCTCCCATCCATGCAGACCTTCGCCAGGTCGTCGTCCCAAACATTCCCGCGCCAGACCCCGGTGCCCGGAAAGATGTCGGTGGCGATCCCGTAGGAGCCGGAGTTCGGGTAGTAGCCGCTCGAGTCGGTGCCGCCCGCGCAGGGGTGGTGGCCGCCGTCGGGGTCGTAGATTTCCTTCGAGGTGCAGCGCGCGAAGTGGTTGCCCTGGACGTTCATGTAGCTCGAGCCCGGGCCGCCGGCGTGGGCGCACGGGTAGAGCGTGTAGCCGCCGCCGGCGAGCAGGCTGCCGAGGATCGTCAGGCGGTTCGAGCAATTGGGGACGTTGCGGCCGCCGCCCGAGTTGCCGAAGATCACCGCCGTCTGCTCGACCGGGTTCAGCAGCGTGTCGTGAATCGCCTTGAAGTTGGTTTCGTCGAAGTAGACGTTCTCGATGTGGTCGCTTTCGATCTCGATCTTCGCGATCCCGTAGGAGTCCTTCAGCAGCGTCGGGCCGACCGCGTAGATGTTGCCGTCGCAGGCATGCAGGTAGGCGCCCTGGATCGTCACCGCGGAGCCGGTGTTGCGGATGTCCTGCTCGCAGGTCTGACCAGGCTGGCTGGCGGTCTCGACGTTGCGGATCTTGATCCCCTTGAGCCCGTCGGAGATCCCGATCGCGTAGTTGCCGCAGCTCTCCTCGGTGCCGCAGCTGGTGTCCTGGGTGACCCGCGAGTTTTCGATCGTGACGTCGTCGGCGGCGATGTCGATCTTGCCGCTCACGTCGACGCCGGAGATCACGGTGCCCGGCTGCGTCACCGTGATCGAGCGGCTCGGCTTCAACGAGACGCCATTCGGCACGCCGGTGTTGCCGGGGCTGGGAAAGCCGCATTCCTGCGGCTTCTCGAAGCAGTGCCTCTGGTTGACCGGCGGATAGAAGGGGGGCGGCGGCGCGGTCTGTGCGGAACCGGTGGCGACGCCGGCGGTCAGCGTGACGAGCGCTGAGATGAGAGTCGAGAAGAGCATCGGGCGGAGGACCGGGTGAGCATAAGCGCTGCGCTGCGCCCCCGCATCATTCGCATCCGTTATTCCCCCCGTTGAGACAAACCCGTTCCAGGTTGTCGTCCCAGACGTTCCCGCGCCAGGTCCCGGTCCCGCTGTAGTAGTCGGTGGCGATCCCGTAGGAGCCGGAGTTCGGGTAGTAGCCGTGCGAGTCGAAGCCGCCGCTGCAGGGATGGTGGCCGCCGTTGGCTTCGAAGATCGGCGTCGAGAGGCAGCGGGCGAAGTGGTTGCCCTGGACGTCGAGAACGCTCGACCCCGGCTGCGAGGAATGGGCGCAGGGGTAGAGCGAGTAGCCGCCGCCGGCGAGCAGGCTTTCGTGGATCGTGAGCCGGTTGGAGCAGTTGCTGACGTCGACGCCGCCGCCCGAGTTGCCGAAGATCACCGCGGTCTGGTTGACCGGGTTGAAGAGCGTGCTGTGGATCGCCGAGAAGCTGGTTTCGTTGAAGTAGACGTTCTCGATGTGGTCGGCTGAGATTTCGATCTTCGCGATCCCGTAGGAGTCCTTCAGCACGGTCGGGCCGACCGCGTAGATGTTGCCGTCGCAGGCGTGCAGGTAGGACGCTTCGATCGTCAGTTCGGCGCCGGTGTTGCGGATGTCCTGCTCGCAGGTGGCGCCGGCGGCGGTGCGGGTCTCGACGTGGGCGATCCTGACGCCGCGCAATCCCGGGGCGATCCTGATCGCGTAGTTGCCGCAGCTGCTGGTCCGGCCGCAGGTGGAGGTCTGCGTGACCCGCGAGTTTTCGACCGTGACATTGGCGGCGTTGATCTCGATCGTGCCGGTCACGTCGACGCCGGAGAGCACCGTGCCGGCCTGGTTGATCGTGACCGTCCCACGCGGCGTCAGCGTCACTCCGGCCGGGACGCCGGTGTTGGTCGGGTCCGGAAAGCCGCAGGCGCTGGGGGAGACGAAGCAGTTCGTGTTGCGGGAGCCTTCGACCGGCGGCGTCGTCGGTTCTTCACCCGCGGGTTCTTCACCTGAGGGTTCTTCGCCCGTCGGTTCTTCCCCGGTCGGTTCTTCACCCGCGGGTTCTTCGTCGCCGGGTTCTTCAGCGGTCGGTTCTTCCTCCGGGGGCGGTTCCGGCCCATCGCTCGCCGAGGAGGTGGGGGGCGCGGCGGGCGGCTTGGTGATCGTGCCGGTCCACGGGTATGGCCCGGTCGCGGGGGTGACGGGAGTCGGCACCGCTTCTTCGGCCGCCGGCGGCGCGACTTCGACGGCGCGATGCGGGCGCTTGTGGTGGCCGCGTCGCTTGGGGTTGTGAGTGGCGGGCGGCTGGGCGACCACGACCTGCCCCTTCAGGTGCGATTTCCAGCGTGCTTGGACGCCCGACTGCAGCGGCGGCGTCTTCGCGTGCGCACGATGGGAGCCGGCGACCGTGCTCTGCTGGGCGCTCGCCACCGCGGCCAAGCCGCAGAAGGCGGCCAGCGCGGCCAGCGACGACAGCACACAGGTTAAAGCGCGATTTGAACGAGACGAGTTCATCGTGCAAACCCCAATCGGCGCGACGAGGCCCCTGCTCTGCCACCGACTGGGGAACGTGGACGTATGTTCTAGCCCAGGACCCTATTACCCAGTTAAGGGGATGTTATGTGAACCTAATATTACGTAGTGCTGAGCGGCGGTGCGGAGGCGCCGAGAGCGACCTTGAGGCCGGCCAGCTCGTTACGGGCGCGCTCGCGCCGCCCCCGCGAGAAGGCGCCCAGCGGGGCGAAGATCGCGACCCGGATCGCGTGCCGAAGCACGTGACCGGCCCGGATTCCCGCCGCCTTCAGGGGCGAGAAGTGCTTTTCGGCGAAGAGGATCCTGGAGTGGGTCAGCTGCGGCTTCAGGGCGCCGGAGGAGCCGCTGCCGCAGTGGTGGACGACGGTCAGGTTCGGCAGGTGCTCGACCTGCCAGCCGGCCTGCCAGAAGCGGTAGCACCAGTCGCACTCCTCGGAGTAGAGGAAGAAGCGCTCGTCGAGCGGGCCGACGTCCCGCACCGCCTCGCGGCGGGCGATCAGAAAGGCGCCGACCAGCCAGTCGGCGGTGCCGGCGCGCTGGTAGCGGGCGCCGCCGAGGACCCGCTCCTGGAGGCTGCGGCCGAGCGGCCAGTGGTCGGCGAAGAGCGCCTCGCCGAAGCTCCGCGCCGGTGAGGGGAAGCGGCGGATCGAGGGCAGCGGGCGGCCCTCGGCGTCGCTCTGGATGACGCTGGCGAGGCCGACCTCGGGGCGGGCGTCCATCGCCGCGACGAGTTCGGCGAGCGAGCCGTGGCGGAACTCGACGTCGGGGTTCAGCAGGAGGACGTAGCGGCCGCGGGCCTCGCGCAGCGCGACGTTGTTGGAGGCGGCGAAGCCGCGGTTCTCGCGGCGCAGGACCTTGACGTCGGGGAAGCGGCTGGCGACCGCCTCCGGGGTGCCGTCGCTGGAGCCGGCGTCGACCACCAGCCACTCGGCGTCGAGCCAGCCCTGGGCCGACAGCGCCGACTCGAGGGTCGCGAGCGCCTGCTCGCGCCCGTTGTGGGTGACGACGATCACCGAGAGGTCGGGGCGGGCGCGCGGGCGCTCCTCGGCGCGCGGCGCCGGCGCGGCGGCGAGGTCGGCTGAATCGAGGGCGCTCACCCCAGAACAACGCTTCGCGCCGATGCCTTCTTGCGGCCAGGAGGGTCCAGCTCCACGGCGGCGGAAGCGGGCGCGCCGCCGCGGCGTTCATAGATGAGGTGACGACCATCGACGACAGCCCCGCGCGCGCCGACGCCGCTCCCGGCGCCGCCCCCGCTGCGGCCCGCCGCGGCCTCCGCCTGCCCTCCCTGGGAGGGCTGGTGCAGCGGCCGCGGATCCTCAAATACCGGGCGCTCTCCACCTGCAGCCCGCGCGGCGGCGCGCCGCTGGTCCTGCAGCCCGTCCTCTGGCGGGGGGCCGGCACCGTGACCCTCGGCGAGGGCGTCCAGTTCGGCTGGCACTCCTCGCCGCTCTTCTACGCCGGCTACTGCCACGTCGAGGCGAGCAGCGAGGAGTCGACGATCGAGATCGGCGACCGGACCGAGTTCAACAACAATCTGATGCTGAAGAGCGAGGGGCCGGGGATCCGGATCGGCAAGGACGGGCTGTTCGGCGCCAACATCGAGATCTTCGACACCAACTTCCACGAGCTGCACCCCGATCGCCGCCGCGGCGGCAGGCCGGCGATGGCGCCGGTCGAGATCGGCGACAACGTCTTCGTCGGGATGGGGGTCAAGATCCTCAAGGGCTCGACGATCGGCGACGACTCGGTGATCGGCGCCGGCGCCGTCGTAACCGGTGAGATCCCGGCCGGCGTGATCGCCGCCGGCAACCCGGCCCGCGTGATCCGCGAGCTCTGAGCTCAGGTCCCCTGCAGCGCCGCCGGCCGCAGCTTGATCCGGTCGCGGAGACGGCTGGGGACGATGCGGTTGAAGATCGCCCGCTGTTTTGCCCAGACCGCGGCGAAGCAGAGTCGCAGCACCAGCAGGTAGGCGACGGTGCCGATCAGGCCGACCGCGAGCATCCAGGGGAGCGCCGGCAGTCCGGCCGCGGTCAGCGCCAGGCTGGCGGGCACGGCGACCGCGGCCATCGCCACCGAGGAGGCGGTCGCCGGCAGGATGTCGTCCCAGAGACGGTGCATGAAGCTGCGGCTCATCCCCTTCTCCATCAGCCAGTAGCTGACGATCACGAAGGCCGAGTGGACGACCGCGGCGGCGACCGCGACGGCGGTGATCCCGAGCGGCGCGACGACGAGGACGGCGACGCCGTAGACGAGGAAGTGCCCGGCGCCGAAGCCGAGCAGTGCCCGCGGCCGGCCGCTCGCCATCAGCACGGTGCCGGCGGCGTCGATCAGGACCGTCGCGGCGCCACCCAGCGCCAGCACCTGGACGGGGCCCGAAGCGGCGGCCCAGTTGTCGCCGAAGACGAAGGGGACGAGGGTCGGCGCGGTGATCGCGAGCAGCACCAGCAGCGGGAAGAGGACGATCGTCAGCAGCCGCACCATGTGGCGGTGCAGGTAGTCCATCTGGTCGGAGTCGGCGGTGCGGGAGAGGACCGGGAAGCCGATCTGGCTCATCACCATGCCGAGCTTGCTCTGGTATTCGACCGCGACCGAGTAGGCGCGGTAGTAGAGACCGGTCTGGGTGGGGCCGAGGCGGGCGCCGATCACCGCGTAGTCGACGTTGCTGAAGCCGACCCAGGTGAGCGAGGCGAGCGACATCGGCAGCGCGTACTCGAGCAGGTCGCGGGCGGGCTGCATGCGGAAGCGGGGCAGCGGCGGCGGCGCGCTGACGAAGGCGATCACCATCACCATCGCCGAGCCGGCGATCATCCCGAGCACCAGCGCCTCGCCGGTCAGGCCGATCACCGCCAGGGCGATCGCCGCGACCACCCGGGTGAGGGTCGAGGCCATTTCGATCTCGCTGAGGCGGCGAAACGCCATCCGCCGCCGCAGCAGCGCCAGCGGCACCGAGCTGATCGACTGGATCAGGCAGATCGGCGCCAGCAGCGCCATCAGCTCGGCGGTGCGGCCGCCGAACACCGGGTCGACGACCACCGCGGCGAGGAGCAGCGTCGCCAGGGTCATGAAGAGGCCGATCGAGAGCGCCAGCGCCGAGCCGGCCTGCATGTGCTCGCGGTCGGCGACTTTGCGCTGGACCAGAGCGTTGGCGAGGCCGGCGCCGACGAACAGGCTGCCGAGTTCGACCGCGATCGTCGCCACCGCGAAGTGGCCGAATTCGGTCGGGACGATCAGTCGCGCGAGGACGACCATCGAGACCAGCTGCAGCAGCTCGACGGTCGGTCGCGAGATCGCCGACCAGCGGATGCCGTGTGCCGCGGCATCGCCGAGGTTCCCGTGCGGCGTCGAGTCCCCCTGCGTCGAGTCCGGCGGTTTCGAGTCCGGGTTCAGGTGGCTGGCCACGGTGGCACCACCACCGTCAGGAGCCGTCGGTGCTGAGGCGCGAAGCCGGGGAGACCGAGCGTTTGAGCGCGACCAGGCGTTCGGCGAGCGGCCTCCGCACCGCGGCTGGAGCGGCGCTGATCGCCAACCAGGCCGCCGCCTTCGGGGTGAGCCGCTCCCGCAGCGAGTCGCGGTAGTACTCGCGCGCCTCCTCGCTGCGATCGGCGTCGCTGAGGTCGCGGCCGATGCTGAAGAGGTCCTCGGAGATCAGCCTGCGGGCGAGGCGCGGCTCGACCAGGTGGCCGTTCTGGCGGCGCACCATCAGGTTCGACTCGTGGACGGCGAGCTTGTTGCTGGAGACATTGCTGTCGTGGCGCCGGTAGTGGACGAGCGTCGCCGGGTCGTAGTGGAAGCGGGCGCCGAGCTCGAGCGCCCGCATCCAGAAGTCGTAGTCCTCGCAGCGGGTGTCGCGGAAGCCGCCGAGGCGCTCGAAGGTGGCGCGGCGGACGAAGGTGGTGGAGGGGCAGATCGGGTTGCCGGCGAACATCACTTCGCCGAGCTGGCGGGGGATGAGCGGGCCAGCGGCCGGCCCGTCGAGCGGCATCCCCCAGCGGCCGCCGTAGCTGCCGAAGACGCGGGCCTCGGCGAAGCAGACGTCGAGCGTCGGGTCGGAGGCGACGACCGCCGCCTGGCTGGCCAGCTTCTCCGGCGCCCAGAGGTCGTCGGCGTCGCACTTGGCGACGTAGTCGCCTCGCGCCTCGCGGAAGCAGGTGTTCATCGCGCCCCAGACGCCCTGGTTGGCCTGGCGGACGACGCGGATCTCGCTGCCGAAGCCGGCGAGGACGTCCGGCGTGCCGTCGGTCGAGCCGTCGTCGACGACCACGACCTCGTCCGGCGGCCGGGTCTGCGAGAGCACGGTCCGCAGCGCCTCGGCGACGAAGTCCTCGGTGTTGTACACGGGCATCACCGCGCTGATCGTGAGCGCCGGGCGGTTCATGCGCGGAGTGGCTGGCGGGTTCCCAGCAGGCCGTCGATTGCCCGTTTCAGCTTGACCAGCGCCCTCCCCAGGGTGCCGCGCACGGTGGCGGGGAGGCTGAGGACGACGATCCAGGCAAGCGCCCGGAGGCTCTGGACGAGGCCCTGGCCGCGCCAGAAGCGGATCGAGCGGGCGAAGTTGCGGCGTGCTTCCTTCGCTTCGCCGCCGTCGACCTGGCCGCGGGCGGTGCGGAAGAAGAGCGGCGCGAAGCCCCGCGCCCGCACTTTGGGGTCGCTGATTTCGCCTTCGTAGGTGCGCAGCACGTCGTAGGTGCATTCGTCCATCCAGGCGGTCTTCCAGGAGAGGTTGCTGCCGTGCTGGCGCCAGCGGACCAGAGGCCGCGGCTCGTAGTAGAAGCGGGCGCCCGCCTTGAGGCAGCGGAACCAGTACTCGTAGTCGTCGGCGCCGAAGTCCTCGACGAACGGGCCGAGCCGCTCGAAAAGCTGGCGGCGGATGACGATCGAGGGGGCGTTGATCACGCAGCCCTCGGCGAACAGCTCGTTGCGCAGCGCCTCGTTGTCGAGCAGGCCGACGCCGGGCGGGCGGGTGTGGTCGCCCTCGATCAGGCCGGTCATCACCGCGTGGCCGCAGAACAGGTCGGCCTCCGGGTGGGAGGCGATCGCGGCCCGCTGCAGCTCGAGCTTGTGCGGCTCCCAGACGTCGTCGGCCCCGCACATCGCGACGAACTCCATGCGGGCGGCCGCGAAGGCGGTGTTGAAGGCCGCCGGGCAGCCGCCGTTCTCGCGGCGGATGACCCGGATGCGATCGCCGAAGCGGGCCAGCTCGCGGGCGGTGCCGTCGGTCGAGCCGTCGTCGACGACGACCACCTCGTCCGGGGGCGAGGTCTGGCCGAGGATCGAGTCGATCGCCTCACCGATCCACTCCTCCGCCTGGTAGGCGGCGACGACGGCGCTGATCGTTGCTGGCTGCTTTGCATCCATGTGTTTGGATAAACGCCGTGCGATTTCGAGAACTTGCGGCGGCCGGGCATGGCGAAGACAGACGCGCGTAGCCTCGTCGATGGGCTGCGACGGCGGCGCGTGCTGCGGCGGCGGCGACCGCCGCAGCTCAGGCTGGGCGCCGGGTCCGGAGCCCGCACCGTTTACTACATGTGCCCGAACTACCCGGCCCCGAGCGGCGGGATCCGGGTGATCTACCGCCACGTCGACGCGCTCAACGAGGCGGGGCGGCCGGCGGCGGTGCTGCACCACAGCGACGGCTTCCGCTGCACCTGGTTCGAGAACACGACCCGGGTCCTCGGGGCCCCCAGCGTCGAGCTCGGCCCCGACGACGTGCTGGTCGTCCCCGAGGTCTACGGGCCCTTCCTCGAGCTGCTGCCCGATCGGGTGCGCCGGGTCGCCTTCAACCAGAACGGCTATCTGACCTTTCAGCACCTGGCCGCCGGCCAGGCACCCGCCTACGCGGGCTTCGAGGCGGCGATGACGGTCTCCGAGGACAGCGCCGAGCTGCTCCGCTTCGCCTTCCCCGGGCTGCGGGTCGAGGTCGTTCCCAACTCGGTCGACCCGGCGCTGTTCCACCGCCAGGAGGAGCTGCCGGCGCGGCGGCTGGCGCTGATGCCGCGCAAGCGTCCCGGCGATGCCGATCTGATCCTCCGCCTGCTCGGCGAGCGGCTCGCCGACTGGCAGGTGACGCCGATCGAAGGCGCCTCGGAGGGGGAGACGGCGGCGGCGCTGCGGGCGGCGCCGGTCTTCCTCGCGCTGGGCTTCCGCGAGGGCTTTGGGCTGCCGGCGGCGGAGGCGATGGCGAGCGGCTGCTTCGTCGTCGGCTTCCCCGGCTTCGGCGGGCGCGAGGTCTTCGACCCGAGCTTCTCGGTCGCGGTCGAGGACGGCGACGTGCTCGCCGCGGCCAGGGCGCTGGCCGCCGCCGGCGAGCGCTACCGGGCCGAGCCCGAGGCGGTGCGCGCCGACGGCGCCCGCGCCGCGGCCGCGGTCCTCGAGCGCTTCTCGCGCGGGAACCAGGTGGCGCGGCTGCTCGAGTTCTTCGACCGGCTCGACTGAGCTGAGGGTTTGCGGCGGGACGGGCCTGGGGGTCAGGGTTTGGCGGGGCGATCGCCGGGGTCCCGGCGCTCCCCACGATCCGGCTGAAAATCTCGCCCGTCTCGGGGCTAACGAAAAGCTGCGTGTCTTGAGCTTGTTGCTTTGGCTTCATGGCGTAAAGCCGCACGGCCGTTTCATCCGACGATTGCAGCGGGCAGGGTCCCCCCGATTCCCAGCCAACGGAGACCTATGTCCCGAGCCCGCAAGAAGCGTCGGGGGCCGCCCGTTTCTTCGGATGACATGACCGAAGACCGAATGCTGATCATCTCGCCCGTCCGCAACGAGGAGCACCACATCGAGGGGGTCGCCCGGGCGCTCTGCGAACAGACCCGGCCGCCGGCCCTCTGGGTGGTCGTCGACGACAACTCGACCGACGCCACCGGCGACGTGCTGGCCCGCCTCGCCGAGCGGATCGAGTTCATGCGGGTCGTGCAGACGCCGCCGAACTTCACCGTCAAGAGCGCCGATCGGCTGGCGGTCGCCGCCGCGCCGCGCGCCTTCAACTACGGCCTCGACTCGGTCGGCGACTTTTCCCGCTACACCCACATCGGCAAGCTCGACGGCGATGTCGAGCTGCGCCCCGACTACTTCGAGCGGCTGCTCGCCGAGTTCGAGCGCGACCCGACGCTGGGGATCGGCGGCGGCGTCATCCTCGAGCAGCGCGACGGCGAGTGGCAGGCGACCTCGAGCGCCCCCGAACACGTGCGCGGCGCCCTCAAGCTCTACACCCGCGACTGCTTCGCCGACATCGGCGGCGTCGTCGAGCGGCTCGGCTGGGACGGGATCGACGAGGTCCTCGCCCGGATGCGCGGCTACACGACCCGCTCCTTCGACTGCGCCGAGGCCCTCCATTACCGCGAGACGGGTTCGGCCGACGGCCGCCTGCGCGGCCACGTCCGCTGGGGCGAGGCGCACTGGATCCTCAACCACGGCGTCACCTGGACCGTCGCCCGGTCCCTGAAGACCGCCCGCCTGAAGCCTCGCGTGGCCTCCGGCGCCGCCTACCTGTACGGGTACGCGCGGGCAGCGGCGCGGCGGGTGCCGCGGGTCGAGGTCGACGGCTACCGCGAGTTCGTCCGCGCCGAGCAGCGGCGGCGGATGTCGGCCGCGGTGCTGGGCGAAAGGTTTGCTCTCGGCCGGCCGTTGGTTTCTAGAACTGGTCGGTGATCGGCCACCGCTCCGGATTTCTTTTCAGGTAGCCGAGCGAACACCCCAACTCCCGAGGAAGAGAACGTGATCAAGAACCAACGGATATTCGTCACCGGCGGCGCTGGCACGATCGGCTCGACCCTCGTCGACCAGCTGGTCGAAGCGGGGGCTGCCGAGGTGGTCGTGCTCGACAACTTCGTCCGCGGCCGGCGCCGCAACCTCGAGTGGGCCGCCGCCAACGGCAATCTCACCGTCGTCGACGGCGACGTCCGCGACAAGGCGCTGGTCCGCGAGCTGACCGAGGGCATCGACCTCGTCTTCCACCAGGCCGCGATCCGCATCACCCAGTGCGCGGAGGAGCCGCGGCTGGCGCTCGAGGTCCTGGTCGACGGGACCTTCAACGTGGTCGAGGCAGCCGCCGACGCCGGCGTCGAGAAGCTGATCGCCGCCTCCTCGGCCTCGGTCTACGGGCTCGCCACCGAGTTCCCGACCACCGAGTCCCAGCACCCCTACGCCAACGACACCCTCTACGGCGCCAGCAAGGTCTTCAACGAGGGGCTGCTGCGCAGCTACCACGCGATGAGCGGGCTCGACTACGTCGCGCTGCGCTACTTCAACGTCTACGGCCCGCGGATGGACGTGCACGGCCTCTACACCGAGGTGCTGGTGCGCTGGATGGAGCGGATCGTCGAGGGCAAGCCGCCGCTGATCTTCGGCGACGGCCAGCAGACGATGGACTTCGTCTGCGTCCCCGACATCGCCCGCGCCAACGTGCTGGCCGCCGAAGCCGACGTCACCGACCGCGTCTACAACGTCGCCAGCGGCACCGAGACCAGCCTCCAGGGGCTCGCCGAGGCCCTGCTGCGGACGATGGGCTCCGACCTCGAGATCGAGTACGGGCCGGAGCGCGCCGTCAACGGCGTCAGCCGCCGCCTCGCCGACACCTCGGCCGCCGAGCGCGACCTCGGCTTCCGGGCCGAGATCGGAATCGAAGCGGGACTTTCGCAGCTGGTCGACTGGTGGCGCGCCGAGCGGGCCGCCGACCAGGCCCCGGTCCTCGCCGGCTCGGAGGCCCACTGATGGAGGTCCCGTTCGCCAAGCCCTGGTTCGGCGGCGGCGAGAGCGAGGCGGTCGCCGAGGTGATCGCTTCCGGCTGGCTGACGCAGGGGCCGCGGGTGCAGGAGTTCGAGCGTGCCTTCGCGGCGCGGGTCGGCGCCCCCGAGGCGGTCGCGACCACCAACTGCACGACGGCGCTGCAGCTCTCGCTGTACGTCTCCGGGGTCGGCCCCGGCGACGAGGTGATCGTCCCTTCGCTGTCCTTCATCGCCACCGCCAACTCGGTCTGGCAGTGCGGCGCGACGCCGGTCTTCGCCGATGTCGACCCGGCCACCTGCAACCTCGACCCGGCCAGCGTCGAGCGAGCGATCACGCCCCGCACCAAGGCGGTGATGCCGGTCCACCAGGTCGGCCTGCCCGCCGACATGGACGCCTTCGAGGAGCTCGCCGCCCGCCACGGCCTGGCGATCGTCGAGGACGCCGCCTGCGCGATCGGCGCCGAGCACCGCGGCCGCCCGATCGGCTCGCTCGGCCACCTCGCCTGCTTCTCCCTGCACCCGAGGAAGGTCATCACCTGCGGCGAGGGCGGGATGATCGCGGTCTCCGACCCGATCGTCGCCGAGCGCCTGCGCCGCCTGCGCCAGCACGCGATGGACAAGTCGGCGCTCGACCGCCACGCCGCCGACAAGGTGGTCGTCGAGCACTACCCCGAGCGCGGCTGGAACACGCGGATGACCGACCTGCAGGCCGCGGTCGGGCTGAAGCAGCTGGAGGTGCTGGAGACGATCCTCGCCGAGCGCCGCCGGCTGGCCGAGCGCTACAACGATTTGCTGGGAGGGATGCCGACGCTGGAGACCCCGCGCGACCCCGAGTACGCGCGGCGGACCTGGCAGTCCTACCCGGTGCGGGTGCTGCCGGAGGCGGCGCTCGACGCCGGCGAGCTGATGGACGAGCTGCTGCGCGAAGGGGTGATGACCCGGCGCGGGATCATGGCGATCCACCTCGAGAAGAGCTACGAGGGCAGCGCCGGCCCGCTGCCCCACACCGAGGCGGCTGCCGACGAGTACGTCCTCCTGCCGCTCTTCCCGGGCCTCGGCGACGAGCAGCAGGACTTCGTCGTCGACCGGCTCGGCGTCCTCACCGGGGCGGTGGTTCCGACGTGACCGTGAAGACCGTCGGGGAGCGGACCGAAGTCGATCTCGCGCCGCTGCTGCGGACCGAGACGCCGCGCATCTCGGACGTCGCGATCCGGGCGCTCGACATCGCCGGCGCCGGCCTGATGCTGCTCGCCCTCTCGCCGCTGCTGGCGATCTCGGCACTGCTGATCAAGCTCGACTCGCGCGGGCCGGTGATCTTCTGGCAGAGCCGCCTCGGCCGCGACCTGCAGCCCTTCTCGGTCGCCAAGTTCCGGACCATGTACGAGGGCTCCGCCAGCGACCGCCACCGGGCGCACGTCGAGGCGATGATCTGCGACCAGGATGGCGGCGACGAGGACGACGGCAAGCCGGTGCCGATGATGAAGCTCGAGAAGGACCCGCGGGTGACCAGGGTCGGCGGCTTCCTGCGCCGCAGCTCGATCGACGAGCTGCCGCAGCTCTGGAACGTGCTGCGCGGTGAGATGTCGCTTGTCGGGCCGCGGCCGCCGATCCAGTACGAGGTGGACAAGTACCCCGCCCGCGCCTTCCGCCGCTTCGCGGTCCGTCCCGGCATCACCGGCCTCTGGCAGGTGCGGGGCCGTAGCCTGACGAGCTTCCCGGAGATGATCGAGCTCGACGTCGAGTACGTGGACCGGCACTCGCTGCTGCTGAACCTGAAGATCCTGCTGCTGACGATCCCGACCGTGATCCACGGCAAGGGCGCCCGGTGAGCGGCGCCGGCGGCGGTCGGCGAGCGCTGCTGATCTCCGAGAACGAGTCGGTCCCCCACGATCGCCGCGTCTGGAACGAGGCCCGCACCCTCGCCGGCGCCGGCTGGGAGGTGAGCGTCGCCTGTCCCGCCGACGAGCACGGCCCGCCGGGGTCAGAGACGCTCGACGGCGTAGCGATCCACCGCTTCCCGCTGCGCATGGCGGAGGGCGCCGCCGACTACGTACGCGAGTACGGCCAGGCGGTGCTGCGGCTGCGGTCGCTGGTCGGCCGGCTCAGCCGCGAGCGGCCCTTCGACGTCGTCCACGCCGCCAACCCGCCCGACTTCCTGCTCTGGTCGGCGCGCGCCGCCCGCCGGCGTGGCGCCGCCTTCGTCTTCGACCACCACGACCTGATGCCGGAACTCTTCCGCGCTCGCTTCCGCCGCGCCGGGCTGCCCCACAGGGGCCTGCTGGCGATCGAGCGCTGGGCGCTGCGCAGCGCCGACGTCGTGATCTCCACCAACGAGTCCTACAAGCGGCTCGCGATCGAGCGCGGCGGGGTCAACCCCGACGACGTCTTCGTGGTCCGCAACGGGCCCGACCTCGACCGGTTCACGCCGGTCGAACCGGACCCCGGCCTGCGCGCCGACCGCCGCTTCGTCCTCGCCTACCTGGGCGTGATGGAGCCGCAGGACGGGGTCGACCAGGCGCTGCTGGCGCTGGCGGCCCTGCGCGAGCGGCGCGGCGCGGACTGGAAGGCGATCTTCGTCGGCGAGGGCTCGATGCGGGGCGAGATGGAAGCCCTGGCCGCCCAGCTCGGGATCGCCGACTCGGTCGAGTTCGCCGGCTGGCGCGGCGACGAGGACATCCGCCGCATCCTTTCCAGCGCCGACCTCTGCCTGGCGCCCGACCCGCCGAGCCCGCTCAACGACGTCTCGACGATGATGAAGGTGCCCGAGTACATGGCGATGGGGGCGCCGATCGCCTCCTTCGACCTGGCCGAGACCCGTGTCTCCGCCGGCGAGGCGGCCGCCTACGCGGCCCCCAACCCGGCAGCCCTCGGCGAGCTGGTCGACGAGCTGCTGAACGACGAGGCGCGCCGCGCCCGGATGGGCGCGATCGCGCTCGAGCGGGTCACCGAGCTCTCCTGGCAGCGCTCCAGCGAGCGCCTGCTGGCCGCCTACGAGCGCGCCTGCGTTCGTCGCGCCACGCGCTAGACACAGGTCTGCGAGAGGGAGGGGGTCGGGGGACCCTCCTCTCTCGGCCTGTCGTCGATGGGAGTAAGCAAGCTGTCGCCCGGACCGCTGTTCTCCTCAGCCGCAAAACGTTCGGAGGGTCCCCCGACCCCCACCCCTGTCTTGGGACAAACTTCAAGACACGAGGGACGGGAGCTTTCAACCGGGAACGCCCGCAGCTTGTTTCGTTAGCTGCGAGACGGGGCGTGGGTTTCAGCCGATTCGTGGGCGAGTGTCGGGGTCCCTCCCCCGGACACTCAAGAAACAACGAAGTTGCGTTTCTGTCCGGGGGAGGGACCCCGACACTCGCCCCCACCAAACCCTGATCCCCAGCCGGATATGCGAGCGGCGCGCCAAGCAGTTAGCTCGACGCGCCGCGCGCGGGGGGCACCCCAAGGGTCACGCCCTCGGAGGCTTTTGTCCCTAGCTGGGGTCGAACGCCGCGACGGCGGCGGCGACCCGCTCGATCTCCGCGGTGGAGATCGTTGGGAAGATCGGCAGCGAGCAGATCTCGCCGGCCAGGCGCTCGGCCACCGGCAGGCTGCCGGGGCCCTGGCCCAGCTCGGCGTAGGCCGGCTGCAGGTGGATCGGGGTCGGGTAGTGGATCGCGCTGGCGACCCCTTCGGCCTCGAGGTGGGCGCGCAGCGCGTCGCGCTGCTCGGAGCGCACCACGTAGAGGTGGAAGACGTGGTCAGTGCCGGGCGCGGCCGGGGCGGGCGCGAGGACCGAAGTTCCCGCAAGCGCCCCGGTGAGGGCCGCGCCGGCCTCCCGGCGGCGCTGGTTTGCGCCGTCGAGGTGACCGAGTTTGACGCTCAGGATCGCGGCCTGGAGGCCGTCGAGGCGGTCGGTGCGGGCCGGCATCTCGTGGTGGTGGCGCTGGCCCTCGCCGTGCGAGCGCAGCAGCCGCACCCGCTCGGCGATCGCCTCGTCGTCGGTGACGAGGGCACCGCCGTCGCCCCAGGCGCCGAGGTTCTTGGTCGGGTAGAAGCTGAAGCAGCCGACGTCGCCGAGGCTGCCGGCGCGGCGGCCCATGTATTCGGAGCCGTGCGCCTGGCAGGCGTCCTCGATCAGGAAGATGCCGTGCTCGTCGCAGAGGTCGGCCAGCGGCTCCATCTCGACCGTGCGGCCGTAGAGGTGGACCGGGATCACGCAGCGGGTCGCCGGCGTCAGCGCCGCTTCGACGATCTCGGCGGTCAGCAGCGAGGTTTCCGGGTCGACGTCGACGAGGCGCGGGGTGGCGCCGACGGCGCTGACCGCCTCGGCGGTGGCGATGAAGCTGTTGGTGGGGACGATCACCTCGTCGCCGGGGCCGATCTCGAGCGCCCGCATTGCCAGCTCGAGGGCGGCGGTGCCGGAGGAGACGCCAACCGCGAAGCGGCTGCCGCACCACTCGGCGAACTCGGACTCGAAGGCTTCGACGGGCGCGCCGAGGGTGAAGGCACCGCGCGCGGCGACATCGGCGACGGTCGCCATCAGCTCCTCCATCAGGGCGGGGTCGCCGTTGTCGAGCCGTACGAAGGGGACGCGCGCTGGCGCGTCGAGGGTGGTCGCGGTCGGAGCCGTCATGCCTGCATCTCCTCGAGGTCGAGTTCTGGATCGGTCTGGGTGCTGGCCACGACCGAGTTCAGATCGAGGAACACGGCGCCGGCCTCCTTTCGTGAATGGACTCCCAATTTGGTGAAGATCGACGCCATGTGGCTTTTGATCGTGCTTTCGGCGAGGAACAGCGCCTCGGCGATCTCGGCGTTGGTACGTCCGTCGCAGACCAGGGTCAGGACCTGGCGCTCGCGGTGGGAGAGGTTGGGCCGCTCGACCCCGGCGCGGAGGTTGCGCGGGACGACCGACTGGCCGCTTTCGACGGCGCGCACGCTGGCGGCCAGCGCCACCTCGACCTCGGGCTCGAAGACGAGCGCGTCGGCGCCGGCGTCGAGGGTGCGGCGGACCGCCGTCGCGGTCGATTGCGGCGAGACGACCACGATCGCCAGCTCGCGATGGTCCTTGCGCAGGCGGCGCAGGGCGGTCATCTCGGCGGGCCGGTCGACGTCGCAGGCGTAGATCACGATGGTCTTGGCGCTGACGTCGTACTCGGCCAGCGCCTCGGGGCGGGCGATCGACTCCGGGCGCGGCCCGGAGACGGCCATCGCCTCGGCCAGGTCGCGCCGCAGCTGCGCCGACTCGGCGATCACGATCAACCCGAGCAAGGAGGTGACGGAAGCCTTTACGTGTGGGACGGATTGCTTTATGGGATGGGCGACTCGCGCCTTCTTTACGACCGACATATCCGACTAACGGCGAGGAACGGCTATCACTTGCGCGGCTCAGGGGGGAATTGGTCGGCTGGCCAGGGGGGATTTCCTTGGCTCGGGCCGCAAGCCGCGCCGTGACCCGGGCGTTGCTCTGATGATGAGTGACGCGCCCGCCAACGACGCGCCCTACCGGCTGCTGCGAGACGTCGAGCTCGCCGACGACGTCTGCGTCTACGCGTTCACCAACCTATATGGGTGCAGCGTCGGTGCCGGCTCCCGCGTCGGCACCTTCGTCGAGATCCAGGCCGGCGCCCGGATCGGCGCCAACTGCAAGATCCAGAGCCACACCTTCGTCTGCGAGGGGGTGACGATCGAGGACGGCTGCTTCATCGGCCACGGCGTCACCTTCGTCAACGACAAGCGGCCGCGGGCGACCGCCGCCGACGGCGCCCTGCAGACCGCAGAGGATTGGGAGCTGCTGGAGACCGTCGTCGAGGCCGGCGCCTCGATCGGCTCCGGGGCGACGATCCTCGGCGGCGTGCGGATCGGCAGCGGGGCGCTGATCGGCGCCGGCGCCGTCGTCACCCGCGACGTCGCGCCCGGCGAGACCGTCGCCGGCAACCCGGCGCGGCAGCTGCCGGTCCGCGCCTGACGCGCTGCAGCGATTTCACCCCCCATAGGGGGTGAAACCCTTGCAGCGCACCTACAGCCCGTAGGCCTCGGCCAGCTCCGGGTCCTTGGCCGCCAGCATCTCCGCCAGCTCGACCATCACCTTGCACTGCTTCCAGGTGGCGTCGTCCTGCATCTTGCCGTCGATCATGTGGACGCCGCGGCCGTCGGGGATTGCCTCCAGCACCTTCTTCGCGAACAGGACCTCGTCCGGCGGCGGGCTGAAGACCTTCTTCGCGATCCCGATCTGGACCGGGTGCAGCGACCAGGCGCCGACGCAGCCCATCAGGAAGGCGGCGCGGAACTGGGTCTCGCAGCCGGCCGTGTCCTTGATGTCGCCGAAGGGGCCGTAGAAGGGAAGCAGGCCGTTGGCGGCGCAGGCGTCGACCATGCGGCCGATCGAGTAGTGCCAGAGGTCCTGCTGGGCGGTGACCCGGTCGGCCTCGGGGTTCTCGGGGTCCTTGGGGTCCTCCATCACCCGGTAGCCGGGGTGGCCGCCGCCGACCCGGGTCGTCTTCATCCGCCGGCTGGCGGCGAGGTCGGCCGGGCCGAAGCTCATGCCCTGCATGCGGGGGCTGGCGGCGGCGATCTCCTCGAGGTTGACGACGCCCTGCGCGGTCTCGAGGATCGCGTGGATCAGGATCGGCCGCTCGAGCTTCGCTTTCGCCTCCAGCTGGGCGAGCAGGCGGTCGACGTAGTGGATGTCCCAGGCGCCCTCGACCTTCGGCACCATCACCACCTCCAGCTGCTCGCCGATCGCGCCGACCAGCTCGGTCAGGTCGTCGAGCACCCAGGGGCTCTCCAGCGAGTTGACCCGGGTCCAGAGCGCGGTGGCGCCGAAGTCGGTCTCCTGTGCCGCCCTGATCAGCCCCGCCCGCGCCGCCTCCTTGCGGTCGACCGGGATCGCGTCCTCGAGGTTGCCGAGCAGGATGTCGGTCTGCTTGGCGATGTCGCCGGCCTTGGCGACCATCTTCTCGTTCGAGAAGTCGAGGAAGTGGATCATCCGCGACGGCGTCACCGGGATCTCCCGGAGCGGCTCCGGGGCGCCGATCGCCAGCGGGTTGAAGAAGTCTCGTGGGGCTCTCAAGGGTCTCCTCGCTTCGGTTTGGGTCGAGCGGGAATCTAGTCAAAGAACGGTGTAGGGCGCGGCCGGGGAGGGGAGGGGCGGGCGGCGGCGAAACCATCCCGGGATGGCCGTCAGCGAGGGCAGCGAGCGCGACAAGACCGAGGACTGGCTGCTGGCGGAGCCGGCGCGGCCGCGCAGCTTCGCCGAGCTGGAAGCGCGGATCGACACCGCGATCGCGGTGGCGCAGGCCTCCGAGGAGGCGGTCGCCGAGGTCGGGGCGAGCGCGATCGAGGCCGCCGCCCAGGCAGGGCGGGCGGCCGAGCTGGCGGAGAGCGCCTCAATCTCGGCGCAGGCGGCGCGGCTGGCGGTGCTCGAGGGGCCGGCGGCGGTGGCGACGATGCCGGCCGCAGCGACCGTTATCGCGGAGCCGGCGCCGGCAGCGGCCGAGGCGAACCCGGCGGTCTTCCCGCTGCCCCGCGACGAGGACCTGCGGCTCGCTCACTTCATGGATCGCGCCGACCAAGTCGTCGAGCGGCTGCGGGCGCTCGAACGAATCCTCTGACCCGCGCCAGCCCGGCTCAGCCGCCGGCCGCGGCTTCGCAGTGGGAGCCGAAGTGCTGGGTCCAGACGTCGGTGCCCGGGTTGCCTTCGAGGGTGCCGACGTCGCGGTCGATGCCGACCTGGGTGAATTCGCCGAGGATGTTGGCGCGGTGCTCGGGCGAGCGCATCCAGGCGCGGAAGATCGAGCGCACGCTGCCGTAGGAGCCGCTGCCCCAGGCGAGGTTCTCGCCGGCCCGCCAGCATTCGCTCGCGAGGTAGCCGCTGGCGCGGATCCAGTAAGTGAATTCGCGGCCGCAGGCATAGTGGCTGAAGCTGTCGCAGCTGAGGATGTCTTCGGACTTCTCGCGGGCCGAGGTGGCCAGCGCTTCGTTGGCTTCGAGCGGCGCCTCGCCGGCCTCGGTGCGGGCGTAGTTGGTGAAGCAGAGCATCGCGGTCTCTTCGGCCGCGGTGCCGGCGGCCGCTTCCGGACAGGCGGCGCGGGGGGCGATCAGGCTCGCCGCTGAGGCGCCGGCGGCGCTGCAGGCGGCGCTGCAGATCGCAAAAGCGAGTACGGCGACGGTGAATTTCTTGGCCTTCACGTGCTCCTCATCGACCGGCCCCGGGAGGGGCTCGTGCGGGTCGTCCGAGTCTGGACGCACGTGCCCGGGAGCGCCTGGACGCCTGTATTAAAGACCCACTGCCAGCCGGCCCGGGATGCGGGATCCGGGCCGCTAAGGCCGCTAGGAGCGGGGAGATCGAGGGGGTTCGGAAGCCGCGGCGCCCACCTTTAGAGGTGCGGGTCCAGCTGGCCGAATGTCCGATGGAGTCGGCGATCTAGGTCGTTTTTCCGCAGGTACCTTCGCCACCGAATCGGGGCCGCGAGCAGTGGGCTCCCAAATGACTCGCAATCGATATCCAGGAGAACACTGATGACTCGCAACACTCAGGCAACGAAGGTCGGCTCACTGATCGCGGCGCTCACCTGCGTCGCGATGCTGGCGCTGGCACTCGCGGGATCCGCCTCGGCGGCCAGTTCCTCGACCGCGGTGACCCTCTGCGTCACCAAGAGCGGCCCCGAAAAGGGCGTCGTCCGCTTCGCCGGGCCGAACGCCAAGTGCAAGAAGGGCGAGCAGGGCATCGAAGTCCTGACCGGCCTTCCCCAGGGCGTCCTCGGCGTTCAGGAAAGCAGCGCCCAGAAAGGCGCGACCGGTGAGACCGGTGCCGCTGGCGCTGAAGGCAAAGCTGGCGCTGAAGGCAAAGCCGGCGCCGAAGGCAAACAGGGCCCGGCCGGTGCGGTTGGCCCGAAGGGCGCAACCGGCGACTCGGGCCCCGCTGGTCCTGCTGGGCCGAAGGGTGCCACCGGCGACCAGGGTCCGGCTGGCCCCGCCGGCCCTAAGGGCGACGCTGGCGATCAGGGTCCCGCCGGCCCGGCCGGTCCTGTTGGGTCGAAAGGCGACGAAGGCAAGCCGGGCGATCAGGGTCCCGCCGGCCCGGTTGGTCCGAAGGGCGACACCGGTCTGACCGGTCCGATCGGCCCGCAGGGCGAGATCGGTCCCCAGGGTCCCGCCGGGCCCGCTGGTGCCGACGGTAAAGACGGCACCGACGGCAGCACTGTCCTCCACGGCGAGGGCGCTCCGTCGCAGGTGATCGGCCAGGACGGCGACTTCTATCTCGACACCAATGACAACGTGATCTACGGCCCGAAGGCCGAAGAAGAATGGCCCGTCGACGGCACCTCGCTGGTCGGCCCGCAGGGTCCGAAGGGCGAGGACGGCGCCGCTGGTCCGATCGGTCCGAAGGGCGAGGACGGTGCGGTCGGCCCGCAGGGACCGCAGGGTCTGAAGGGCGACGACGGCAAGGAAGGCCCCCAGGGCGAGGTCGGTCCGATCGGCCCGCAGGGCCCGATCGGCCTGACCGGCTCCGATGGCCCGCAGGGCGCGACCGGCGCTCCCGGTGCCGACGGCAAGACCATCCTCAACGGGGAAGGCGCGCCGCAGCAGTCGACCGGCGTCGACGGCGACTTCTACCTCGACACCAATGACAACGTGATCTACGGCCCGAAGGCCGAAGAAGAATGGCCCGTCGACGGCACCTCGCTGGTCGGCCCGCAGGGTCCGCAGGGCGAGAAGGGCGACGCCGGCCCCGCCGGCCCGCAGGGTGAAGACGGCAAGGAAGGCCCCGTCGGTCCGCAGGGCGAGAAGGGCGACACCGGCGCCGCCGGCCCGGTTGGTCCGAAGGGCGACACCGGCGCCGCCGGCCCGGTTGGTCCGAAGGGCGACACCGGCCTCACCGGTCCGAAGGGCGACGAAGGCAAGCAGGGCCCGCAGGGTCTCGAAGGCAAACAGGGCAAAGAAGGCAAAGAAGGCAAAGAAGGCCTGAAAGGCGAAGCCGGCACGCCCGGTGCGACCCGGATGCTGATCGGCGGCCTGACCAGCTCCAACGCGGGTTCGACCAAAAGCGCCACCTACCTGGGAGCGTTCCTGACCAGCTCGTCGACCACCACGGAGTCGAGCGTCCAGCAGGTCATCCCGGTCGCCGGCACGGTCTCCAACCTGGCGATCGACATGGCCGCCGCCCCCGGCACGGGCAGCAACAAGTGGGAATTCGCGATTCGCAAGAACGGCGTTTCGACCGGCGTCACCTGCAAGGTCGAAGGCTCGTTCACGACGAAGACGTGCAACAGCGGTTCCGCGACGGTCTCGTTCGCGGCGGGTGACCTGATCTCTCTGCAGGCCACTCCGACGAGCGAACCGACGAACTGGGGCTCGCTGCGCTGGTCGGTGGCTCTCAGCCAATAACCGACATCCCGACCGGCACCTCCGGCGCCGTCGCCCGTCCCTTCGTGGGGCGGGCGGCGGCGCTTTCGCGTTGCGCCGATATCCTCCGAGGTCCACGCAATCCAGCAACCAGGCAGGAGAAATGGCCGTAGACACCGCCGCTCATCGCGAAGTGACCGAGGACCAGCAGGCGATCCTGGAGATGGTCCGGCAGTTCGCCGACGAGCAGATCATCCCCAACGCCGAGCACTACGACCACGAAGACGAGTTCCCGGAGCCGATCGTCGAGCAGATGAAGGAGCTCGGCCTGTTCGGGGTGACGATTCCCGAAGAGTACGGCGGCATGGGCCTCGACCTGGCGACCTACGCGATGATCGTCGAAGAGCTCTCGCGCGGCTGGATCTCGATCTCCGGCGTCGTCAACACCCACTTCATTGGCTCCTACCTGTTGATGAAGTTCGGCACCGGCGAGCAGAAGGAGTACTTCCTGCCGAAGATGGCCACCGGGGAGATCCGGGCCGCCTTCTCGCTCTCGGAGCCCGAGGTCGGCTCCGACGTCCAGGGCCTGAAGTCGACCGCCAAGAAGGGCGAGGACGGCAACTGGGAGATCAACGGGCAGAAGATGTGGGTGACCAACGGCCTCGGCTCGGCCGTCGTCTTCGTCCTCGTCAAGACCGACACCAAAGCAGAGCCGCCCTACAAGGGGATGACCTGCTTCATCACCGAGAAGGAGCCCTGGAAGGAAGTCAACGAGGGCGACTTCAAAGGCCTGACGGTGCCGCCGAAGATCAAGAAGATGGGCTACAAGGGCGTCGAGTCGACCGAGCTCGTCTACGACGGCTATCGCTGCCCGCCCGAGCGGATCCTCGGCGGCGAGGAGGCCGGCGTCGGCCAGGGCTTCATCCAGATGATGGACGCGCTCGAGGTCGGCCGCGTCAACGTCGCCGCCCGCGGCGTCGGCATCGCCCAGCGGGCGCTCGAGCTGGCCCTCCGCTACAGCCAGGAACGGAAGACCTTCGGCAAGGAGATCGCCCAGCACCAGGCGATCCAGTTCAAGCTCGCCGACATGGCGACCCAGATCGAGGCGGCCCGGCTGGTGACCCGCAAAGCGGCGCGGATGAAGGACGCCGGCGAGCGCTCGGACCTCGAGGCGGGGATGGCGAAGCTGCTCGCCTCCGAGACCGGCAAGTTCTGCGTCGAGGAAAGCTTCCGCATCCACGGCGGCTACGGCTACTCGAAGGAGTACGAGATCGAGCGCCTCTACCGCGACGCGCCGCTGCTCCTGATCGGCGAGGGAACCTCGGAGATCCAGCGCATGGTGATCGGCAAAAAGCTCCTCCAGCGGAACAAGATCTAGGCGCCCGGTGGCCTCCACCGCCGAGCTGATCCGCACCGCGGTCGCCCGCTTCCAGGAGGAAGTCCCGGCGCTGCACAAACTGAAACTGGTCTTCGGCCTCGAGCTGAAAGCGAAACACGACATCCAGCTCTACCGGGTCGAGCTGCCGGGGCCGAAGATCAGCAAAGACCTGGCCCAGGACGAGCGCGTCCTGGTCCAGATCGACCGCCCCCAGTTCAACCAGCTTGCCGAGAAAGGGACGATCTCGAGCTACCGGCGCGCCTATGAGACCGGCCACATCAAGGCCAGCGGCGACTCCAACGTGCTGAAGCTGATCGCCCAGGTGGTGGCCCGGCAAGAGGCGCGGCTGCGGCTGAAAAAAGTGCATTAACGGCTGTTTGGCGCGCATCCGCTCTCGGTTTGATACGTAATATTAGGTAGTGGATCAAGCGCTGCCCGAGACGATGCCGCCTGCCCAGAAACATCCCGAAGAAGCCCGCCGGCTGGCGGCGCTGCACGCCCTGAACCTGCTCGAGACCGAGCGTGAAGAGCGCTTCGACCGCATCACCCGGCTCGCCCAGCGCGTCTTCAAGACCCAGGCCGCCCAGGTCAACCTGCTCGACGAGGACCGGGTCTGGTTCAAGTCCTCGCTCGGCTTCGGCGGCGAGGCGGCGGAACGCGACCTCAGCTTCTGCGCCCACGCGATCCTCGAGCCGGAGACGACCGTTGTCGCCGACGCGACCGTCGACGAGCGCTTCGCCGACAACCCCCATGTGCTCGGCGAACCGGGGATCCGCTTCTACGCCGGGCAGCCGATCCTCGCCCCGAGCGGCGAGCCGGTCGGCACCTTCTGCGTCTTCGACGACGTACCCCGCGACGCCGCCGGGTTCGACGCCGAGACGCTGCGCCAGCTGGCGGCGATGGCGGAGGCCGAGATCGCCTCGCTCTCGCTGGCGATCGGCGACGAGCTGACCGGCCTCTCCAACCGCCGTGGCTTCGAGATGCTCGGCGAGCGGCTGCTCGAAGCGGCCCGCCGGCTCGGGCTGCCGGTGACCGCGATCTACGCCGACCTCGACAACATGAAGCCGATCAACGACCGCTTCGGCCACGAGGCCGGCGACCGGGCCCTGCTCGAGGTCGCCGAGATCCTCGGCTCGGTGCTCCGCAACTCCGACCTGATCGCCCGCCTCGGCGGTGACGAGTTCTGCGCGATCCTGGCCGGTGCCGAGGCTGAGACCGCGACCCAGGCGACGGCGCGGATCGAGTCGGCGCTGCGGGCTCGCAACAAGGCGAGCGCCGAGCCCTTCGAGCTGTCGCTGAGCGTCGGTCTGGCGGAGGCGGCGCCCGGCGAGAAGATCACCCTGCAGGACCTGACCAGCGCCGCCGACACGGCGATGTTCGCCGCCAAGCGGGCGAAGAAGGCCGCCAGCAACGGCGCCGAAACGCCGGCCAGGTCGCACGCCGGCTCTCGTCATTCGTAGCCCTGTGGGCTACAAACGACGAGCGGCTCAGCCTTCGAGCCAGCGCTGGCGCAGGGACGTGGCGAGGCGGTCGGTGGTCGCGTGGCCGGGCAGCGGCTCGCCGTCGAGGGAGCGGGCGGGGCGGATGCCGCGTACAGAGGAGGTGAGGAAGATCTCGCCCGAGCGCCGCAGGTCCTCCAGGGAGAGCGGCCGGGCGGTGACCTCGATCCCGAGCTCGCCGGCCAGCTCGACGGTCGCCGAGCGAGCGGTGCCGGGGAGGATGCGGCCGTCGAGGGGCGGCGTCGCCAGGACCCCGTCGAAGACCGCGAAGACGTTGGCCCGACCCGCCTCGAGCGCCGCGCCGTCGGCGCCGACGAGCAGCGGCACCGCCTCGCAGAGCTCGGCCTCCTTGCGCTCGAGCCAGTCGCGGTCGGCGAGCTTGTGGGCGCCCGACCACTCGCTCGCGGCGACGCTGCAGAGCGTCGCCCCGCGCTCCCAGGGCGGAAAGAACTGCTGCGGGTCGATCGCCGTCGCGACCGCCTTCCAGTTGGTCGCCCGGCCGCCGCCAAAGCAGACGTCGATCCGCTCCCGGCCGAGGGTGACGCCGGCGCAGGCCGCCACCGCCTCGCCGGCCAGCTCGTCCGGCAGCTCGGCGCCGTAGAGGTCGCGGGCGCTCCGCGCCAGCCGCTCCAGGTGACGCGCCAGCGCCACCGGTCGCTCCTCGACCACCAGCAGCGTCTCGAACAGGCCCCGTGTCGGGTCCGGCTGCTCGATATCTAGAGGCGGACCAGGTTGCGCGCCGTGATCCCGCGGGTGACGCCGCGGAAGTCGAGCACCAGCGGCGCCGCGTCGACCACCGCCTGGTAGTCGATCTCCTTGTGGGCGGTGACCACCGCGACCAGGTCGGCCGCCGCCAGGCCGGCCTCGAGGTCGGCCGACTCGAGCCCGAACTCGCCGAGCGCCGGCACGTAGGGGTCGTGGTAGGAGAGGTCGGCCTCGAGCGCGTCCAGCAGCTTCAGGATTTTCAGCGCCGGCGACTCGCGCGTGTCGCCGGAGCCGGCCTTGTAGCTGGCGCCGAGGATCATGATCTTCGACCCCTTGACCGGCTTGCCGACGTGGTTCAGCGCCCGCTCGATCCGCTCCACGCAAAAGGCCGGCTGGGCCTGGTTGACCTTGCCGGCGAGCTCGATGAACTCCGGGTAGAAGTCCTGCTCGCGCGCCTTGAAGGCGAGGTAGAAGGGGTCGACCGGCAGGCAGTGGCCGCCCATCCCGGGGCCGGGCTCGAAGCGCATGAAGCCGAACGGCTTGGTCGAGGCGGCATCGATCACCTCCCAGACGTCGATGTCGAGCCGGTCGCAGAGCTGCGCCAGCTCGTTGACGAGGGCGATGTTGACGGAGCGGAAGATGTTCTCGAGCAGCTTCGAGAGCTCGGCCGTCTCTGGCGAGGAGAGGACGACGACGGTCTCGCAGATCTCGGCATAGAGCGCCCGGGCCCGCTCGGTGCAGGCGTCGGTGATGCCGCCGACCAGCTTCGGCGTGGTCCGCACCGTGTAGTCGGTGCGGCCGGGGTCGATCCGCTCCGGCGAGAAGGCGAGGAAGAAGTCGCGGCCGACCGCCATCCCGGACTCCTCGAGGATCGGCGCCACCCGCTCGCGGGTCGTCCCCGGGTAGGTGGTCGACTCGAGCACCACCAGCTGCCCCGGCTGCATCACCTGCGAGAGCGTGGTCGTGGCGTCGAGCAGGTAGGTGAGGTCCGGTTCGCGGGAGCTGGTCAGCGGGGTCGGGACGCAGATGATGACCGCGTCGCAGGTCGCCAGGTCGGCGTGCCGCGAGGTGGGGTGGAGGCGGTCGCGGATCGCCCCCAGCTCCTCGTCGCTGATGTCCTCGATGTAGCTGCGGCCCTCGCCCAGGGCCCTGATCTTGTTGGGGTCGAGGTCGAAGCAGACGACCTCGTGCGACTCCTCGGCGAAGGCGACTGCGAGTGGGAGGCCTACGTACCCGAGGCCGACGATTGCGATTTTCATCGGCGCAAGTGTAGATGCGGCGGCGGCATTGGGGCGGATAGCATCCCGCCCGCAAATTCGAAGGGAGACCGGAAACAGCATGACCGAGACGTACGAGCTGACCACCGACCAGGCCGAGCGCGAGGCGAGCGGCGCGCACAGCTACGGCCGCTATCTCGAGGAGTTCGAGGTCGGCGCCGTCTACAAGCACTGGCCCGCGAAGACCGTGACCGAGGCCGACGACCACCTCTTCTGCCTGATCACGATGAACCACCACCCGCTGCACATCAACGACATCTACGCGAAGGGCTCCCAGCAGGGCCGCAACGTCGTCGTCGGGCCGCTGGTCTACTCGCTGGCGCTCGGGATGTCGGTCTCCGACGTCTCCGGCAAGGCGATCGCCAACCTGGCGACCGAAGAGCTGAGCCATCCGAACCCGGTCTTCCATGGCGACACCCTGTTCTGCGAGACCGAGGTGCTCGACGTGCGGCCCTCGAAATCGAAACCGGACCGCGGCACGGTCAAGGTCCAGACTCGGGTCCTGAACCAGGACGGGGTGCTGGTCGCCGAGTTCAAGCGGCTGGTGCTGGTGCCGCGTCGCGAACCCGGCGAGCCCGCCGGCTCCTAGGGCGGCCGCCGAGATGACGCCGGCCGGGACGCGGGGAGCCTCCGGGGAGATCGCCCGCGTCGCCGACGCCCTCGGCCGGCGCGCCCGCGGGCAGATGGCCGGCTTCGCCGGGCGGCGCGGCAAAGCGGCGATCCTTATGTACCACCGGATCGCCGCCCCGGCCGACGATCCCTGGGACATCTGCGTCTCCGAGCTGACCTTCGCCCGGCAGCTGGAGATGCTGCGGGCCGAGTACCGGGTGCTGCCGCTGGCCGAGCTGGCCGCCGCGGTCGCCGCCCGCCGCCTCCCCGAGCGTGCCATCGCCATCACCTTCGACGACGGCTACGCCGACAACCTCCACCGCGCCGCGCCGCTGCTCGAGCGCAACGGGCTCACCGCCACCCTCTACCTGACGACCAGCTTCCAGGAGCGGCCGCGCGAATTCTGGTGGGACCTGCTGCTCGACGCGCTGATCGGGCCGGGGGAGAGGCCGCCGCGGCTGGCGGTCGCGGTCGGCGAGACGTCCATCGACGCCCCGACCACGACCCCCGCCGAGCGCCGCCACCTCGCCCTCGACGTCCTCCAGCCGGCGCTCCGCGCCTGCGGCGTCGCCGCGATCGAAGCGACGACCGCGCGGATCTGCGAGTGGGCCGGGCTCGACGCGACTGCGGCGCCGACCGGCAGCGCCGAGGACCCGCTGCGGCGCCCGCTCAGCCCCGAGGAGGCCGCCCAGCTGGCGGCCGGCGCCGCCTTCGAGCTCGGCGCCCACACCGCCACCCACCCGAGCCTGCGCGCCCTCGGCGACGAGGAGGCGCGGGCCGAGGTGCTCGCCAGCCGCGAGCTGGTCGCCGACCTCGCCGGCCGCTCGCCGCGCAGCTTCGCCTACCCGTTCGGCGAAAACCTGCCGGCCGACCGCCGCCTGGTCCGCTCGCTCGGCTTCGGCGAGGCGGTCGGCGTCCTGCCGGACGTCCCCCTGACCGCCGCCGCCCGCCTTTTCGAGCTGCCCCGCACCGCCGCGATCGAGGAGTCGCCGGAGCGGCTCGAGCGGAAGCTGGAGGCGATGCTCGGGTCCGGCTAGAGAAGGGTTTGCGGGGCGGTGGGGATCGGGTGGGGTCCCCCGACCCCCTCGGTCACGCCCAGCCCTGCCTCGATCGAGCCAGAAGCCGCCGCTAACCGAGCCGGACCGCCGCCGCGATCCCTTCGCCGCTCGGGCCCGTGCCCGGAATCCTCTTCACGGTCGTCTTCGTCGACCGCGCCGGCTGCGCCTTCACCGTGCAGCCGCTGAGGCGGCCGACCGAGCCGAGGTTCTTGCGGTAGCGGCCTTTGGCCGAGGTCATCAGCTCGAGGTGGCCGCTGTCGTCGCAGGAGGAGATCTTGACGCCGACGCTCTGCCGTTCGGTGCCCTTGCCTTCGATCACGACGCTGCCGCCGCTGGTCACCGAGACTTCGAGGGTGACGCCGACGCTCGGCACGTTGCCGTGCAGCTGTTCGCGGACCGCGTCGAAGATCGGCTTCGGGCTGAAGTCCTGGCGGACCAGGCCCCAGTTGCCTTCGAAGTTGGATTTGTCGCTGCTCTCGTCGCGCAGCTCGTAGTCGACCGCGCCCTGCACGTAGGGGAGGGTGTCGAGGATCTGGAATGCCTTCACCGTGTAGCTGGCCTGGGCGGCTTCGCTGACGCACCACTGCTGGCCGCTGCAGGTGTCCCAGCCGAACTCGGTCACCCAGATCGGGGTCGTGTCGCCGGCCGCGGCCTGGGCTTCGCGGATCCATTCGATCCCGGGCAGGAAGGTGTACTGCTTCCACTGCGGCTGCCAGAGGTCGTAGGGGTCGCGCCACTCGTTGTAGGGGTGGATCGAGATGCCGTCGTAGGAGCCCGCGATCCCGTCCGCGTACAGTTCGTCGAGGAAGGGACGGTCGGCGGCGGCGAGGGCGCCGGCCAGCACCGGCACCTGCGAGTTGCCGGCCTTCGCCGCCGGGTAGGCGGCCTTGACCATCGCCGTGTAGGCGGCGGCGCGGTTCGGGGCGACGAGGAAGCGTTCGCTGTTCGGCTCGTTCCAGAGCTCGAGCGCGGCGAGCTTGGTGCCGTAGCGGGAGGTGATGAAGTTGGCGGCGTCGGCGAAGTCCTGCGGGTTGGTCGGCGGGTAGTTTTCGACGCCCCGTTCCCACCAGCTGCCGCGGCAGCCCTGTTTCATCGATTCCGGCGCGCTGGAGGCCCAGCAGGGAGTTCCGTCGAGGGTCGCGAGGACCTTGATCCCGCGCTGGTCGGCGCCGTTCACGAAGCGGTCGAGCTTTTCCACGTAGCCCGGGTCGTACTGACCCTTGCCGTTCAGCTCCAGGGTGCTCCAGCCGACGTCGACGCGGACCACGTTGCCGCCGAGCTGCTGGATCATGTCCAGCTCGTGGTCCATTTCGGAGTCGGTCCGTTCGTACCAGAGCGCGTGCGTCTGGAAACCGACGTAGGAGGTATCGGCGCTGGCGGCGCTCGGCGCCGCGAAGAGCGCCGCCAGGGAGACCAGCGCCAGCAGCGCTTTCCCGATCAGGGCGGGGCGGCGGCGGTTGCGGGGCGAATGGTTCATGGCCCCTATCCGTCGGACGTATCTGCGCCATTCCACGCTTTGCGGCCGCTGCTTGGACGTTTGTTCGACTGCCCCCGGGCTTTACGCTGCGCCGATCAGCACGCCGTCCCCCCGTGTCCTCGAGGTCTTCCAGCCGCCCGACGGCGGCGTCGCCGAGCACGTCCGCCTGCTCGCCGAGGGGCTCACCGAGCGCGGCCACGCGGTCGCGGTGGCCGGGCCGGCGACCGCCGGGCCGCGGGCGGCGATCGAGGCGCTCGGGGTCGAGTACGCGCCGCTCGAGCTGACCGGCCGGGTCCCCGACCCGCTCGCCGACTGGCGCGCCGGCCGCCAGCTGCGGCGGCTGCTCGCCGGCGGCCGCTTCGACCTCGTCCACGCCCACGGGCAGAAGGCCGGGGCCCTGGCTCGCCGCGCCGCCGCCCGCGCCGGCCTCCCCTCGATCTACACGCCGCACTCCTTCGTCTACAGGACCCAGGCGATGCGGCCGCGGCGCAGCGCCAAGCTGCGCTTCGAGCTGGGCCGTCGGCTGGAGCGGCGCCTGGCTCGCAAGACCGCTTTCATCGTCGCCGTCGCCGAGGACGAACGGCAGACGGCGATCGCCGACGGGATCGCCCCGGCCGAGCGGATCGTGGTCGTCTATCCGGGCGTCGCGCCGGCTCCCGCCGGCACCGTCCCCGACCCGCGCCTGCTCGAGTTCCGCGGCGCGGGGCCGCTGCTCGGCTTCGTCGCCGGCCTGCGCGACCAGAAGGGGCTGCCGGTACTGCTGGCGGCGCTCGAGGAGCTCGCCGAGCGCGACCAGTCGCCGCGCTTCGCGATCGTCGGCAACGGGCCGCTCTGGGACGAGGTCGCCGGCCGCGTCGCCCGCCCGGCGCTGCGCGACTCGACCCTGCTGCTGCCCTTCGAGAGCGGCGCCTACGCCTACCTCGAGGCGCTCGACGGTTTCGTCCTGCCCTCGCTCTGGGAGGGGCTGCCGATGGCGATCCTGGAGGCGATGACGGCCGGCCTGCCGGTCGTCGCCTCGGCGGTCAACGGCACCCCGGAGGCGGTCGCCGAGGGGGAGACGGGCTACCTGGTCCCAGTCGGCGACAGCGCCGCCCTGGCCGACCGCCTGGCGGCGCTCGCCGGCGACGCCGAGGGGCGCCGGCGGATGGGCGAAAACGCCCGCCGGGTCGCGGCCGAGCGGTTCGCTGCCGATCAGATGGTGGAGCGGCTGATCCCGCTGTACGGCGCGGCGGTCGGGGCCCCCGGCGCCGGGCCCGGCGGCAGCCGCGGAGCTGGAAATGGATGACACCAAATCGATGGTCAAGAGCGTCCCCTGGACCTTCGTCTCGTTCGGCGCGACGAAGGTCATCGCGCTGCTGACGACGGTCGTCCTCGCCCACCTCCTGACCCCCTCCGACTTCGGCCTGATGGCGCTGGCGACGCTCGCCTTCGGCGCCCTCGGCCTCTTCCAGGACCTCGGCCTCGGCGCCACCCTGGTGCTCCGTCAGGACTTCAGCGAACGGCAGATGGGGACGATCCTGACCCTGCTCTTCTTCACCTCGCTGGCGGTGACGGCGATCGTCATCGCGCTGACCCCGCTCGCCGCCCACCTGCTCGACCAGCCGCGCCTCAACTCGCTGCTGCCGGTGCTCGCGATCAGCTCGGTGTTCGCCACCTTCGCCTGGTTCTACGACTCGCTCTTCCAGCGCGAAATGGAGTTCCGCAAGCGCTTCATCGGCCAGGTCACCCAGACCGTGGTGCTGGCCGCCACCTCGATCGCCCTGGCGATCGCCGGGCTCGGGGTCTGGGCGCTGGTGATCGGCCAGGACGTCAGCATGCTGGCGCTCTCGGTGATCTACCTGGCGATGGCCAGCCACCGGGTCCGGCCCCGGCTCGAGTGGGGCGTCGCCCGCGAAGTCTTCGTGACCGGCCGCGGCTTCCTCGCCCAAGGCTGGCTCGCCTGGATCTCCGAGAACGTCGACTACATGGTCGTCGGCCGGGTCCTCGGCGAGACCCAGCTCGGCTTTTACTCGATGGCCTACCGGCTCAGCGAGCTGACCCACTTCGGGATCGCCGACCCGGTCGCGAAAATCACCTTTCCCGGCTTCGCCCGGATGCGGTCCAAGGGCGAAGACATCACCACCTCCTACCTCTCGGCGCTGCGCCTGGTGGCGCTGCTCGCCTGCGTGATCGGCGCCGTGCTCAGCGGCGCCGCGCGGCCGTTCACGCTCGGCATCTTCGGCGCCGACTGGGAGCCGATGATCGGGCCGCTGGCGGTGCTCGGGATCTGGGCGGCGGTGGTGCCGGTCCAGGTGACGATCGGCTGGCTCCTCAACTCGACCGGGCACGCCGGCACGCTCGGCACGCTGACCGCGATCCTGCTGGTGCCGGCGATCCCGGCGCTGATCGTCGCCGCCCACATCGGCGCCACCGCGGTCTCCTGGGTGATCCTCCTGCAGGCGCTGCTACTGGTGCCGCTGATGGCGGCGGTGATCCAGCGCCACCTCGGCATCCACATCGTCCCCCACATGCGGACGCTGCTGCCGATCGCGGCCGCCACCGCGGCGGCCTGGGGAGTCTCGCGGCTGGTCGCCGAAGCGACCACCGGAATCGCCCCGGTGATCTCGCTGGTGCTCGCGGCGCTGCCGGGTGCGCTCGTCTACGCGGCGCTGGTCTTCCTCTTCGACCGCGGCACGGTGATGCTGGCGGTCGCGACCGCGCAGCGGATGCTGCGCCGCGACGTCGCCACCACCGCCGCCTGAGCGTCTGGCTCGCGGCGTGCGAGTTTCGCCGCCGCCATGCGTTCATGGGTGTAGGGGGTCATGCTGTACCCAACCCGGAGGCCCGGTCTCGCCATGCCCGACGAATCGATATCGGTCGTCATCCCAACCCGCAACCGCTGGCACCTGCTGCAGCGGACCCTGGCCGGCGCCCTGGCGCAGGAGGGGGTCGAGGTCGAGGTGGTGGTCGTCGACGACGGCTCGACCGACGGCACCGCGGAGCGGCTCGCCGCCCTCGACGACGGACGCGTGCGGGTGCTCCGCAACGAGCGTGCGCTCGGGGTCTCGGCCGCCCGCAACCGCGGCGTCGAGGCGGCCGAGGGCGAGTGGATCGCCTTCCTCGACGACGACGACGTCTGGGCGCCCGACAAGCTCTGTCGCCAGCTGGCGGCCGCCGGCGCCGCCGCGGCGCCGTTCGCCTACACGACCTCGGTGATCGTCGACCCGGCGATGGCGGTGCTGGAAGTGCAGCCGGCGCCCGATCCCGCCGAGGTGCTGGTGCAGACGCTGAGCTTCTGCGCGATCCCCGGCGGCTGCTCGAACGTCGTCGCCCGCCGCGACCTGACCCGGGCCGCCGGCGGCTTCAACACCGAGCTGACCACCGCCGAGGACTGGGACATGTGGATCCGGATGCTGCTCGAGGCCGGCGGCGCCGCGGCTCGCTGCGAGGCGCCGCTCTACGGCTACGTCCTCCATCCCGCCAACTCGGTGCTGGTCAACCGCCAGCGCACCCGCACCGGTTACGGCTACATCCGCCGCCGCTATGCCGGGGTGCGGCGCGCCCACGGGGTCGAGATGGACGAGGTCGGGCTGGCCCGCTGGACCGCCGGCAACTATCGCCGCGTCGGCGATCGCCGCGGCGCGATCGGCGTCTACATGCGCAGCGCCTGGAAGCAGCGCAACGCGGGGAACCTCCTGCGCGCCAGCGCGCTCGTCTTCGGCGAGTCGGCGATGGAACGGGTCTCGGGCCGCGCCACCGGACCGGCGCCGACGGCGGCCGAGTCGTGGCTCGAGCACTACCGGCCGGGCGGCAGCTTCGCCGGGGCCGATCCGCTCGCCGGCGTCAGAGCTTGAGCTTCCAGCGTCGCTGCCGATAACCCTCGGGAGCGGCGCCGAAGGAAGCCATGCCCGAGATCTCAGTCGTCATCCCGACCCATAACCGCTGGCACCTGCTGCAGCGGACCCTGGCCGGCGCCCTGGCCCAGGAAGGGGTCGAGGTCGAGGTGATCGTCGTCGACGACGGCTCCGAGGACGAGACGCCGCGGCGCCTCGCCGAGCTCCGCGACCCGCGCCTGATCGTGGTCCGCAACGAGCAGGCCCAGGGCGTCGCCCGCGCCCGCAACCGCGGCCTCGAGCAGGCCAGCGGCCGCTGGATCGCCTTCCTCGACGACGACGACCTCTGGAGCCCGCGCAAGCTGCGCGCCCAGCTCGACGCCCCGGGCGCCGACGTCGCCGCGTTCGTCTACACCGCGGCGGTCTTCATCGACACCGAGCTGCAGGTCCTCGACGCGCAGCGGACCCCGGACCCGGCGACGATCGGCGACGAGATCCTGCTGCGCCAGGTGACGCCGGGCGGCTGCGCGAACATGATCGCGCTGACCGAGATCGTCCGTGAGATCGGCGGCTTCGACACCGGCTTCCGGGTGACCGAGGACTGGGACCTCTACGTGCGGATCCTGCTCGCCGGCGAAGGCCGTGCCGCCTGCGTCGACGAGTTCCTATATGGCTACTACCAGCACGGCGTCAGCTCGGTGCTGCTGAACCGCGAGGTGATCGCCGCCGACCTGGCGCGGATCGAGGGCAAGTTCGCCGCCGTGCGGCGCCAACGCGGGCTGCGCATGGACGCGGCCAACGTCTCGCGCTGGCTGGCGCAGAACTACCGCCGCGCCGGCGACCAGCGCGGCGCCGCCCGCGCCTACCTGCGCGGCGCCTGGGATGGCCGCAGCCTCGGCAATGCGGCCCGGGCCGCGGTGATGCTGCTCGGCGAGCCCGCCGCCAGGCGGCTCGGTCAGCACCAGCCGCTGCTCGTCCCCCGGCCCGACTGGCTCGCGCTCTACGACGAGGGCGGGCCGCTGGCCTCGGTCGAGCCCTCGCTGGCCCGCGCCTGAGGCCCGCCGCCGCCCTCGCGGGCGGCGCGGAAGAAGGCGCGCAGGGTCGCCTCGTCCTCGCCGTCGGCGCCGCGGCGGACCGAGTGGATCGCGACCCGCGGTTCGCTCAGCACCTGCTCCTTGGCGATCGGCGTGTATTTGCTGGCGACCGCGAAGGCCTCGCCCGGGCCGCCCAGCGAGCCGAGCTCGAAGCCGTTGGCGAGGACCAGCATCGAGAGCCAGAAATCCTCGCCGAGCGGGGTCCAGAAGGGCTCGCGCCAGCTCAGGTCGCCGCTGGTGGCGAGCGCCTCGACGGCCGCCCCCGAGACCGCGTAGACGCCGCCGTGGACCTTGGCGCCGCGGTAGCCGCCGGCCCGCGCCCGGGCCATCATCCGCCGCGCCGCCGGGCTCCAGCGCTCGGTCTGGCGCAGGACCCAGGCGTCGAACTCGTATTCCTCGGGCAGCCCGTCGGCGCGCGTCAGGTAGGTGCCGGCGAGGCCGACCCGCGGCTGCTCCGCGAAGTAGGAGGCGGCGACCGCGCTCGGGCTGGCGGCGGTGACGAGGGCGTCGGTGTCCATCTTGATCGCGACCTCGAAGTCGTAGTTGGCGCGGGCGTGGCGGAGGCCGGCGAGGACGACCGGCGTGTTGCGCGGCGGCCCTCCGCTCGGCACTCGCCGGCGCACCACGTCGACCTCCGGCAGCTCGGCCTGGACGGCGGCCGCGCGGCAGTCGACGGTCGCGTCGTCGACGACGATCACCTTCGCGTCGGTGCCCTCGTAAGCGAGGACGCTCGCCAGCGTGTCGCGCAGCGGCTCCCAGTCGCCGGGGCCGGCGGGGATTACGTAGACGCCGCGGTAGCGCGGCCGCCCGCCCTCGCGGCGCGTCGGCGGGTCGCCGCGGGCGGCACGGCGGGCGGCGAGGGCGCCGCTCGGCAGCCGCCGCATCCGGTAGAGGGCGGCGAGCGCGTTGCCGGCCGCGGTCCCCTTCCGCAGCCGTTCGGCGAGCGGCATCTCCGCCAGCCGCGGCAGCCCGCTCTCGTCGCTGGGGCTGCCGTTGCTGGGGTCCGGCGCGGGCGGCATCGGCGCCAGGCTAGAGGATCGCCGCGATCGTGCGCCCGGTTTCGGGACCGCCGGCATCTAGACTCGCGCGGTGCTCGTGGCCGCGGAGCCCAGAATCTGATGCGCCGAGCGCTACTCGCCTTCGAGCCGCCGGACGGCGGGGTGGCCGAGAACGTCGCCCAGCTGGCGCTCGGCCTGCGCGAGCACGGCTGGCTGCCGGCGGTGGCCGGCCCGCCCGAGGCGACGATCTACCCGCGCCTGGAGGCGGCCGGCATCGAGTACTGGCGGCTGCCGTTCAGCCGCGGCTTCGCCGACCCCGTCGCCGATGCGCGCGGCCTGCGCGGGCTGCGGCAGTTGCTCGGCGAGCGGCGGTTCGACCTCGTCCACGCCCACTCCTCGAAGGCCGGGGCGCTGCTGCGGCTGGCGGTGCGGGGCCGGGTGCCGACGGTCTACAGCCCCCACTGCTTCGCCTTCATCGGCGAGGTCGGCGGCCTGCAGCGCGGCGTCGCCACCTGGACCGAGCGGGCCCTCGCCCGCTACACCGGCGCCTTCCTCTGCGTCTGCGAGGACGAGCGCCGCCAGGCGCTCTCCCACCGGGTCGGGAGGCCGCCACAGCTGCGGCTCGTCTACAACGGCGTCGAACCCTGTCCGGGCGCGGCGCCGGCGCCGGAGCTGGCGGCGCTCGGGCCGGCGGCGCGGGTGGTCGGCGCGATCGCGGTCCTGCGCCGGCAGAAGCGGCTCGACCTGCTGATCGACGCGGCGCCGGCGATCCTCGCCGCGGACCCGGACGCCCACGTGGTGATCATCGGCAGCGGCCCCGAGGAGGAGAGCCTCCGCAGGCATGCCGCCGACCGCGGCCTCGACCGTGAGCCGCGCTTCCACTTTGTCCCCTTCCACGACTCCTCCTGGCCGTTCCTGGCCGCGCTCGAGGTGTTCGTCCTGCCGTCGCAGTGGGAGGCGTTCCCGATCGGCCTGCTGGAGGCGCTCGCCTGCGGCGTCCCCCAGGTCGCGACCGACGTCGGCGGCAATGCCGAGGCGGTCGCCGACGGCGTCAGTGGGCGGGTGGTCGGCGTCGAGGCGGGCGAGATCGGCGCCGCGGTCGCCGAGCTGCTCGGCGACCGCGAGGCGCTGGCGCGGATGGGGGAGGCCTCGCGCCACCGCCGCGACGAGCTGTTCACGATCGAGCGGATGGTCGCCGCCACCGCCGCCGTCTACGACGAGCTGGCGCCGCCGGAGGGCGGCGGATGACCCGGGTCCTGCACGTCTGCGAGCCGGCCGACGGCGGCGCCGCGGTGATCGCGGCGGCGCTGGCGCTGGGGATGGCGGCGCGCGGCCTCGAGGTCGAGTACGCGGGCCCGCCCGGCGCCCGCCACCTGCCGGAGCTGGAAGCGGGCGGCGTCCCCGTTCATCTGCTGCCGCTGGCGCCCTCGTACTTCAACACCGGCGCCGACCTGCGGGCGCTGCGCGGGCTCGACCAGCTGCTCGCCGCGGGCCGCTTCGACGTCGTCCACCTGCACTCCTCGAAGGCCGGCGTCCTCGGCCGCCTCGCCGCTCGCCGGCGGCGCGGCGCGCGGGTCGTCTACTCGCCCCACGGCTTCCCCTTCGTCGGCGAGTTCTCGCGGGCGCGGCTGGCGCTGGCGACCGCGATCGAGCGCGGCCTGGCGCCGCTCGGCGACGAGATCGTCTGCGTCTGCGACTTCGAGGTGCGGCTCGCCGAGGCGAAGCGGCTGCGGCCGCGGCGCGGCATCGCCCGCGTCTACAACGGCGTCGATCGCTTCCCGGCCGCGGTCGAGCCGGCGCCGGAGCTGGCCGAGTGGCGCGCCGCCGGCGACGGCCCGATCGTCGCCTCGCTCTCCACCCTGCGGCCGCCGAAGGCGCTCGACTCGCTGATCGAGGCGGCGCCGGCGATCCTCGCCGGCGAACCGGAGGCGCGGCTGGCGCTGATCGGCTCCGGGCCGCAGCGAGAGGAGCTGGAGGCGCTGGTCCGGGCCCGCGGCCTCGACCGCGAGCCGCGCTTCCGGATGATCCCCTTCACCGCCCCGATCGAGAGCTACCTGGCGGGAATCGACCTCTACATCCTGCCGTCGGCCTGGGAGGCCTTCCCGATCGGCGTGCTGGAGGCGATGGCGGCCGGCGTGCCGCAGGTGGCGAGCGCGGTGGGCGGCATCCCCGAGGCGGTCGGCGACGGCGTCACCGGGCGGCTGGTTCCGCCCCGCCAGCCGCCGGCGCTGGCGGCGGCGGTGCTGGAGATCGTCCAGGACTTCAGTTTGCGCGAGCGGATGTCGATGGAATCGCGACGGCGCCACGAGGGCCGCTTTCTCACCGAGACGATGATCGACGAGACCATTGCCATCTACCGCGAGCTCGGAGTGTGACGCCGTGCCCGAGATCACGATCGTCATCCCGACCCACCAACGGCGGGCGCTGATCGGGCCGACGCTGCTCGGCGCGCTCGAGCAGGAGGACGTCGACCTCGAGGTGATCGTCGTCGACGACGCCTCGCGCGACGGCACCGCCGAGTGCCTGCGCGAGCTCGGCGAGCCGCGCCTGCGCGTCTTCCGCTTCGACGAGAACAGCGGTCAGGCGCACGCGCGCAACCTCGGCATCCGCGAGGCGCGCGGCGAGTGGCTCGCCTTCCTCGACGACGACGACCTCTGGGACCCGCGCAAGCTGCGCGAGCAGCTCGACGCCGCCGCCGCCGTCGACGCCCAGATCGCCTACAGCGTCGCCGTCGTCCTCGACGAGGACCTCGACCCGCTGCTGGTCTACTACCCGCCGCCCGGCGAGGAGCAGCCGCGGAGCATCCTGCGCAGCTCCTCGGTCCCGGCCGGCTCCTCCAACCTGATCGCCCGCACCGAGCTGCTGCGCGCGATCGGCGGCGTCGACGAGGACCTCGACGCGCTCGCCGACTGGGACCTCTTCACCCGCCTGCTGCTGAACGGCCGCGCCGCCGCGGTCGAGAGCCCGCACGTCGGCTACGTGCTGCGCAGCGGCAGCATCAGCGCCGGGCTGATGGACCGCCACTTCGCCGACTTCGACCTGCTCGCCGATCGCTACCGCGACGAGCGCGAGCGCTTCGGGGTCGAGATCGACGGCGTCCAGTTCTCGCGCTGGCTGGCCGGCGGCCTGCGTCGCGGCGGCAATCGCCGCGATGCCCGCCGCGCCTACATGAAGGGAGCCCGCGACTACCGCAGCGTCGGCAACGCGGTCCGCGCCGGCGCCCTCGCTCTCGGCGAACCGCTGCCCTGGCACCGCCGCCGCGAGCGGGTGCCGGAGTGGGCGAACCCGGCGTGGCTCGATCTGTACCGGCCCGGCGGGCGGTTGCGCCGCAGCCTCGACTCGCTCGTGCCTGCCTCGCGCTAGACGAGGTTTGTCGTTGGGGTGGGGATCGGGGGGACCCTGGCCGCTGCACCTCGTCGGGAGAAGCGGCCGTGCGGCTTTACGCCTGAAGCTCTCCGGCCCTCCTCATGCTGATACGCGTCCAGGGTCCCCCCGATCCCCACCCGTAGAAAGCAACAAGCTCAAGACAAGAGGGACGGGAGCCCCAACCGGGTACGCCCGCAGCTCGGGTCCTCAGCTTCGGGACGGGAACGCCCGCAGCTTTTCTTTAGCTTCGGGACGGGCCGGGAGTTTCCAGCGGATTCGGTTGGGAGTGCGTCGGTGGTGCCCCTCCCGAACGGCTCAAACGCATCCGAGGGCGCCCTCGGCAAGGGCCTTCCTTAGCTGCGATCGACGGTCTTTTCGAGGAGGGGCACCCCACCGACGTCGCCCCCACCAAACCCTGACCCCTATCCCGTCCCTCAGCCGAACTACTCGTCTACGCCTGCCAGCTCGCCTACCGCCCGTTGCTCCACTTCGTCCTTACGCGCCGCCCGTTCGAACGCGCAAAGCAGGCCGATCACGACCAGGACCGTCGCCAGCAGCAGGTTCTGGCGCACTGGGTACTCGGTCAGCGAGTTGATGATCAGCCCCAGCAGCGCGGTGCTGGCGGCGATCGCGTAGGGATAGGCGGGCCCGGCGCGGTCGCGCAGCGCCCGGCGGGCGGTGCCGATCACGGTGCCGATCAGGTAGAGGAAGACGACCAGCGCCGGCAGCCCCAGCTCGACCGCGATGTTGAGGAAGATGTCGTGGGCGTGGTCGAAGGGCAATCCCGCCGATGTCGTGGAGGCCGTATTCCGGTGAGACGTAGGGGAAGTTGCCCTGGCCGATGCCGAGGAACGGGTGTTCGGCGATGATCTTCGGCGTCGTCTTCCAGATTTCGAGCCGCTGGTCGCCCTCGCCGTTGAGCGAGAGCGAGGAGAGGCGTTCGGTCACCACCGAGGTGGATTTGCCGCCGAACACCGAGCCGATGTTGAACACCGCGGCCAGCGCCAGGACGAGCACGGCGACGGCGGCGAAGCGGCGGAACGGCTGCCAGCGCCACATCATCCAGATCAGCGCGATTCCGGCGCCGATGAAGGAGCCGCGGGTCTGGGTTGCGATCAGGCCGATCAGCCCGGCGACCGCGCAGATCAGCATCGGCACCCGCAGCTGCTTCCAGCCGCGCAGGCCGAAGGCGAAGGCGAACGGGAAGCTGAGGATCAGGTACAGCGCCAGCCCGGTCGGGTGGGCGAAGCTGGCCTCGGCACGGCCGGAGATGACGGCGCCGCCGGCCTGCGATTCCTGGCCGGAGAGGCTGCCGATCGCGGTCAGGCCGAGGATGCCGCCGGAGACGGCGAGGCTGAGGGCGACCGCTTTCGCCGAGCGCAGCGGCAGCTGCGAGACGTAGACGGCGACGATGCCGAAGGCGAGCCAGTCGATCACGATGCGGACGACGACGTAGGTTTCGGTGGCGACGAAGATCCCGGCGACGCTGATCACCAGGAGGACGCCGTAGGCCCAGAACGGCTTCGGGATCCGGCTCGCGGTCAGCGAGTCGGCGAGGCGCGGCGCCGCCGAGAGGGCAGTGAGGAAGAGGACCGCCTCCGAGGGGGTAACGCTGGGGCCGCCGCCCCCGCCGGCGGCGAGGTAGTCGATCGGAGCGCAGAGGAAGGCGATGCAGATGCCGGCGGTCGGCGACCAGGCGACGGCGCCGACCAGCGCCAGCGCGATCGGCAGCACCAGCGCGATGCCGACCCCGAGCTGGTAGGCGAGCACGACCCAGATGGTCGAGACCGCCGCCGCCGCGAGGCAGGCCAGCGCAAAGAGGAGGGAGGAGCGGTTGGGGAGGGTCGCCGCCACGGACGAGCGCTCCTCAGGTGTCGGCGGTGACGCGCTGCTCGGCGTCCGAGCTGCCGCCCTTGTCGCCTTTGCCGCCCCGGCCCGCTTTGCGGCCGTTGCCCAGCTGCGGCTGCAGCCGGTAGCCGTACGGTTCGACGTTGGCCATCTTCGTCACCCGGTTGACGACGACCCCGAGCAGCTCCGCCCCGACCACCGCCAGCTGGGCGCGGACGCTGCGGATCTTCGGCTTGTTCGAGGTCTTGGTGTCGACGACCATCAGGGTGCCGTCGGCGCTGGCGGCGATCGTGCTCGCCTCGGCGCCGATCGAGAGCGGCGGCGTGTCGACGATCACCAGGTCTGCCTCCTGGCGCGCGTCGGTGAGCAGTTTCTGGGTCCGCTCGGCGCTGAACTGGCGCGAGGGGGAGGGGGGCAGGAGGCCGGAGGAGACGAAGCGCAGGGTCGGCAGGTTGGTCGGCAGCAGCACGCTCGAGAGGTCGGATTTGCGGCTCAGGTAGTCGGAGAGGCCGGCCTGGCGGGTGGTCGGGCCGCCGCCGCGGCTGCCGACCACGGCGCCGAGGCTGGGTCGCCGCATGTCGGCCTCGATCAGGATCACCCGCAGGTCGGCTTCGGCGAACGCTTTCGCCAGCTCGAAGGCGACCGTGCTCTTGCCGTCGCTCGGCGAGGGGCTGACGACGGCCAGCGAGCGCAGCTGGCTGCGGTCGAGGAACTGCAGGTTGGTGCGCAGCAGGCGGAACGACTCTTCGAAGGATTCCTGCAGCTCGGGGTCTTTGCCTTTCAGCGGGATCCGGGCCAGGACCGGGACGCCGACCAGCTGCTCGAGTTCCTCGCTGGAGCGGATGCGGCGGTCGAGCATCTCCGCCAGCAGCGCCAGGCCGGCGCCGAGCGCCAGCGAGATCAGGAAGCCGGCGACGGTGTAGAGGAGCGGCTGCGGCCGCGCCGGGCCGGCCGGGACCGAGGCCGGCGCCGCGAAGGTGATGTCGGCGTTGACGACGTCGCCGAGCTGGCTTTTCGAGTAGGCGATGAAGGTGCGCGCGTAGGTGTTGGCGATCACCCGCGCCTTGACCGCGCTCTGGTCGGTCGCGGTCAGCTTCAGCAGCTGCGTTTCCTGCACCGGTTCGAACTTCATCGAGTTGAGGACGTCGTCGCCGCTCATTTCGAAGGGCAGTTCGGCGGCGACCTTTTCGGCCAGCAGCTGGTTGTTGGCGACGTTGCCGTAGGTGCCGGCGAGGACCTGGCCCGCCTGGACCGAGTCGAAGGTGGTGCTGGAGCTGTTGCTCTCGACCACCCAGAGGGTCGCGGTCGATTCGTACTCCTTCGGCAGCGAGCGGGAGACGACCGCGGTCAGCACGGTGAGGATCACCACCGTGGCGACGATGATCCACTTGCGACGCCAGAAGACCTCGGCGAGCCGGCGATGGGTCGCCTGGTCCGCCTCGGGCTTGAGGATTGGATATCCGCCTTCTTCGCTCTGGGGTGCCATGAGGATCGGCGACTCTACTCGGCGGGCTCCAAAACCGCTGCAAAGGTGCGGAATGCAATCTTTAGGTCAAGCCCCATGCTCCAGTTCTGGATGTAGTAGTTGTCGAGTTCGACGCGCTCGGGGAGCGAGGTCTTGCCGCGGTAGCCGCTGACCTGGGCGAGGCCGGTGATCCCGGACTTGACCCGGTGGCGGTCGGAGTAGCGGCGCACCTCCTCGTCGAAGACCTCGACGAACTGGGGGCGCTCGGGGCGCGGGCCGATCAGGCTCATCTGCCCTTTGAGGACGTTGAACAGCTGCGGCAGCTCGTCGAGCGAGTAGCGGCGGATGAAGCTGCCGACCGCGGTGCGGCGATCGTCGCCCTCGACCCCGCCCGGGGCGACGTCGCCGTTCGGGCCGGGAGCGCCGGCGTCGCCGCCGCTGCCGATCCGCATCGAGCGGAACTTGAGGATGTCGAAGCGGCGGCCGTCGCGGCCGATTCGCAGCTGCCGGTAGAGGACCGGGCCGGGGGAGCTGACCCGGACCGCGATCGCCAGCGCCAGCAGCAGCGGCGAGAAGAGGACGATCAGGAGGAAGCTGACGACGCGGTCGATCGTGTGCTTGATCGCGAACTGCCAGCCCTTCGGGTCGACCCATTTGAGGTTGAAGAGGGGGAGCGGGCCGATGTTGTCGAGCGAGAGCCGCAGGTTCACGCTCTCGAACATCCGCGGCACCATCGAGACGTAGATGCCGCGCTCCTCGCAGGCGCGGATCAGCGGCACGAGGACGTGGTCGGGGGAGGAGGTGAAGGTGAGGATCACGTGCTTGGCGCCGGTTTCCTCGGCGATGCCGACGAACTCGTCGGGCGAGCCGAGGACCGGGGCGCGGCGCTCGGGGACGCGCTCCTTCGGCACCGGGTCGGCATCGATGTAGCCGACCACGCGCAGGCCGAGCTCGGGCTGGCTGGAGAGGCGGCGCTCGATCTGGGTGCCGACCTGGCCGGCGCCGACGACCAGCGTCGGCAGCATGTCGCCGCCGGCGCGGCGGGCGCGGCGCTCGCCCATCACGATCAGCGGCGCGCTGCCGCAGAGGAAGGCGGCGGTGAAGAGCCACCCCCGCAGCATCAGCGGCGCCGAGTTCATGTTCGGGTCGAGGATCGCGACGGCGGCGACCACGGCGACCGCGGCGAGCGAGGTCGCGAGCAGCGCCCGCATCACCTCACGGCCGACGTCGAGCTGCAGCGAGCGCCGGTAGGTGCCCTTGAAGGCGAGCATCGCGACGATCAGCGGCAGCATCGCCCAGATCGCCTTGCCGCCGTCGGCCTGCGAGCCGACCGCCCTGGCGCAGAGGATCGCCAGCACGATCAGCAACGCGTGCAGGTTGAGGCGGAGCAGCCCCCAGCCGCCGATGCGGGCGGTGTGGCTGGCCTCGGCGGAGGTCGCGCGCCAGTCCGAAAACGGGCCGTGACCGTCGCCAGCGGCGCCTTTTGAGAGGTCCTGTGCGCTGGTCTGGTTCATGGGAAGCCGCGCTTCCGCGGCAATCCTGCTATCGGCCGGGCGCGCTCCCGTCTTTAGGGGTGCCATCTAGCGCTTGGAATCAGCTCGGGTGAGCAAAGTTGCGTCTTACGTCCGACCTACGACGCCCCTGGCGGGCGAACTGGGGGACACCTGAAGATAGTTCACAACCCCGTTATCAGCAAGGACAAAAAAGGTGCTGAGCGAGCAGAAAAATGGGGTCAGCAAGCGAAAAGGGAAGCCTAAGCGGGACCTGGCGGGGGAGGCCCCGACCGCTCAGTGGGCCTCGTCGGAGGCGTGCGCCGGCGGCCGTGACTCCTCAGCCAAGGAGGTGATCTCGAGCAGCCCCTGAGCGGCCTCCTCGAGCACCTCGGTGGCCTCCTGCGCCGAGCGTGCGTAGAGCTCGACCAGCAGGTGGACGACGATCTGCTCCTCGTCGTGCTTGTGGAAGCGGACGTGGGTGAAGAACTCGCGCACGCCGGCGTCGCCGAAGGCGCCGAAGGTGAGGAACTCGATCGCTTCCGGCCCCGAGCAGCTCTCGACCCGGTCCTGGTCGACCGTCACCGTGCAGGACGCCACCCACGGCGTCCCCGCCACCATCCGCTCCCAGCGGTCCTCGATCGGCACCACCCGGTCGTCCTCGAAGGTCAGGTGCGGCTGGTCGTGCATGCAGGCGAGGCACTGCACCACCGCCTCCTGTACCTCGTCGACGCCTTCCGCCAGCGCCCCCGTCTCCGGGTCGACCCGGCGGATCGCGTCGTAGTGCAGCTGGATCTCGAGGTCCTGCGACCAGCAGCGGTAGCAGCGCAGCCAGGCGGAGCGGTCCCCGTTCATCTCGTTCATGCCTCCATTGTGGCGCCCCGGAGCGCTCGGCGGAATCAAGGATTGGCCGCGGTGGGCAGCACCAGGCGTTTGCCGGTTCGGTCCCGCTCTTCCGGCGTCACGAAAGCGTTCGTCTCTTCCAGCGTCGCTTGCGCCGATCGCATGTCGGTCCAGTCGATTCCGGTCGCGTACCTCTGCGCGAACTCGAGCACCCGAATCAATGCTGCCGGCTCGCCGCTCTGCGACAGGGCTCGCAGGCCGCCAAGGTAATCGTCGCGGTAAGAGAGCGGGATCAGGATCCGCTCCTCTCCCACGGCGGTGAGCGCCGCGTTCATGAACACCCTTCCGACGCGGCCGTTGCCGTCGGTGAAGGGATGCACCTCCGAGATCAGGAACATCAAGAAGATCGCTTTGGCGAGGCCCTCCGGAACCGGTTCGAAGTACCGGAAGCCCTCGATCAAGGTCCCCGTTACGAGCTCCGGGGCGACGAAGCTGGTCGGCCCCGCTCGATTCGCCCTCTGCTTGAATTCGCCCGGATTGATAGTCGGACGCTGACCCAGCATCCGAGCGTGGAATTCGCGGAGCTGCTCAAGAAGGGACTGCGCGTCTCTGGGAAGCTTGCCGCGACGCTCGGGGTCGGCGACCAGGTCGTAGGTGCCGAGGACGTCGTGGGCATCTTCGGGCCGGCTTGCCGGAATCAGGTGCTCGAAGACGATTTCTTCGGCTTCGTCGAGCTCGAACTCGGTGCCCTCTATCCAGTTCGAGAAGTACGCCTCGAAAAATGCGATCGCCGGCAGGGACTCCGGTCGGGCGAGCCGACGAGGCAACGGTTGACGGAGGAGCTCGGCTTGCAGGGTCGCAAACAGTTCGATCCGGCGGGTATCGAAGGCGATCCCATCCCGGCGCGCGCGGGTTGGGTCCGTTTGCAGCGGCGCGTCGTCAGTGCCGAGCATCGCGCCGATCAACTCGTCGAGGTCGGTCATCTCCTGATCGCGGTCCAGCGATGGGGCGAGTTCGCGCGCCTGATCGCGAATCTCGTTGAGGCCCCCTTCGCCCAGGCGCTCCACCAGTCCGGAGATCTGGCCCTCCACCTCGGCGCGTGACAGGGTGCGGTTGAGTCCCCGCTGCCCTCGTCCATGTCGCATGTTGTCGAGCAGAGCGCGCGGTCGGCTCGATAGATGGATGCCCATGTAGGGCATATCTCCCGGGACTGGGCCGGACCCTCTCCGCGGCCGCAAGATCAGGCCCGGCAGTCTCACCGGCCGTTTGCTGGCGTATTCAGGGCCGGCATCGAGGAAAACAGAGCCGTCGGGAGCTGGTTTGGCTTCGAACGCGCTGCGGTCGACCACGACCGCATCGGGGAAATGGTGGGCGACTATCGACTGCCAGTTCCGGCGCCCCACTGCCTCGAGAGGCTGGTCGAGATTTCGGGTGTAGAGGCGCCCGCCGAGTTTTCGGGCTTTGCCGGCGCCGACGGCTCGGCTGATGGCTTCGGAATCCGCAGTCGTGCTGGCAAACACCTCCGGCTGATCCGGGAGCGAAAAAGCGCGCTTAGTCGGGCTCATGGCCTCGAATTCTAGGAAAAACCGCGCTTAGAAGCCAAAATCTGCCCGAAAAACTGCGCTTAGACCCGTTCTTACGCAGCGGCGCCGGCGCCGGCGCGGGCGCTGACCAGGTCGACGATCTCGGCCATGATCTGGTTGAGGTCGAAGTCCTTCGGCGTATAGACGCCGGCGACGCCGGCCTCGCGGAGGCGCTTGGCGTCGGCGACGGGGATGATGCCGCCGACCACCACCGGGACCTCGACGCCCTCCTCGGCGAGCAGGCGGATCACCTCCGGGATCAGCTCCAGGTGGGAGCCGGAGAGGATCGAGAGGCCGACCACGTCGACGTCCTCCTGCAGGGCGGACTCGGCGATCTCGGCGGGGGTGAGGCGGATGCCCTGGTAGATCACCTCCATGCCGACGTCGCGGGCGCGCAGCGCGATCTGCTCGGCGCCGTTGGAGTGGCCGTCGAGGCCGGGCTTGCCGACCAGGATCTTGATCCGGTGGCCGAGCCGCTCGGATGCCTCGTCGACGCGGCCTCGCAGCTCCTCGAGCTGTTGGCGGTTGCTGGGCGGGGCGGCGCCATCGACGCCGGTCGGCGCCCGGTAGGCGCCGAAGACCTCGCGCATGGTTTCGGCCCACTCGCCGGTGGTGGCGCCGGCCGCGGCGGCGGCGATCGTCGCCGGCATCACGTTGGCGGCGTCGTCGGCGGCGACGCGGGCGAGCTCCGCCAGCGCCTCGCGCACCGCGTCCTCGTCGCGCTCGGCCTTCCACTCGGCCAGCGCCTCGATCCGCTCGCGCTCGACCTCGGGGTCCGGGGTGAGGATGCCGCCGTCGGCGCCGGCGGTCAGCGGCGAGTCCTCGGACTCGGTGAAGCTGTTCTGGCCGACCACCTTCTGCTCGCCGCGCTCGATCCGGGCGACCCGCTCGCGGTTCGACTCGACCAGCCGCGCCTTCATGTAGGGGACGGCGTTGACGGCGCCGCCGCGCTCCTCGACCACCGCCATCTCCTCGCGGGCGCCGGCCGCCAGCTCCTCGACCAGGCCCTCCATGACCACCGAGCCGGTGAAGATGTCGGGGTACTCGAGCAGGTCGGTCTCCTCGGCCAGCACCTGCTGGATCCGCAGGCTCCACTGCTGGTCCCAGGGGCGGGGGAGGCCCATCGCCTCGTTCCAGGCCGGCAGCTGCAGGGCGCGGGCGCGGGCGTCGCGGCTGAGCGTGACGGCGAGCGCCTCGACCACGATCCGCTGGACGTTGTTCTCCGGCTGCGCCTCGGTCAGGCCGAGGCTGTTGACCTGGACGCCGTAGCGGAAGCGCAGCATCTTCTCGTCGCTGACCCCGTAGCGCTGGCGGCCGATCTCCCCCCAGAGCAGCGACATCGCCCGCAGCTTGGCGATCTCCTCGACCAGCCGGATGCCGGCGTTGACGAAGAAGGAGATGCGGCCGAAGACCTTCGGGAAGTCCGCCTCGGCGACCTGGCCGCGGGCTTTGACCTCGTCGAGGACGGCGATCGCGGTCGAGAGCGCGTAGGCGATCTCCTGCACCGGCGTCGCTCCCGCCTCCTGCAGGTGGTAGCTGCAGATGTTGGTCGGGTTCCAGCTCGGCACCTCGTTGACGCTGAAGGCGACCATGTCGGCGATCAGCCGCAGGCTCGGCTCGGGCGGGAAGGCGTAGGTGCCGCGCGAGAGGTACTCCTTGATGATGTCGTTCTGGGTGGTGCCCTTGAGCTGGTCGCGGGCGACCCCGTTCTCCTCGGCGACCGTGACGTAGAGGGCGAGCAGCCAGGCGGCGGTCGCGTTGATCGTCATCGAGGTGTTCATCTCGTCGAGCGGGATGCCGTCGAGCAGCTGGTGCATGTCGCCCTTGTGGGCGACCGAGACGCCGACCTTGCCGACCTCGCCGCGGGCGAGGACGTGGTCGGGGTCATAGCCGGTCTGGGTCGGCAGGTCGAAGGCGATCGAGAGGCCGGTCTGCCCCTTTTCGAGGTTGCGCCGGTAGAGCTCGTTGGAGCGCCTGGCGTCGGAATGGCCGGCGTAGGTGCGCATCACCCAGGGGCGGTCGCGCTGGGGCAGTCGGTGATCGGTCATGCAGCAGATGTTATTTGGAATCGGCGCCTGGTCGCCGTTGGAAGCCGCGTTTCAGACCCGCTTCCCCGCAGCTTTGACGCTGGCGTGTGTTTAGGGTGAGCATCCGATGAAGGCCCGCCTCTCAATCGTCTCCGTTGCCGTGCTCGGCGCGGCGCTCCTCGCCTCCACGGTGGCTGGCGCGGCGATGGTCGGGATCTACCGCAACGGCCTCGAAAGCACCGCCCAGCGGGCCGAACTGGTGAAGCTGCTCGGTCGCAGCTGCAAGCGCGGCGGCGGCGAAGACGCGATTCGCGTCGTGCTCGGCAGCAAAACCGACTCCTGCTCCTACCGGACGCCGGTGATCGGCCGCAACCTCGAAGTCGCGGCGACCGAGCGGATCCTCAGCGGCACCCCGAAACCGCTGCAGAACAAGGCCTACGTGGCGGTCCAGCTGCGGGTCGGCGGCGGCTCCAAATACGAAATCCGCGCCTTTCCGGTGCAGAAAAAGGCACAGCTGATCAAGGTCTCCGAAGCCGGCACCAAATATCTGGCGATCAAAAAAAACGTCAAAGAGATCGGCGGCCTGAACGAACCGACCGTGGTGCGGCTGAAAGTCGAACAAACGGCGGGCGAAGCGAGCGCCGCGGTCGCCGCCTACATCGGCCCGACCGCGATCGGCGAAGTCAGCGACGAAGGGGCCAGCGAAGTGACGGGCGAATTCTCCGGCGTGGCGATCGGCGCGACGAAGATCGCCGAAGGCCTGAGCGGCTCGATCGACGACCTCGTCGTCCGCGTCCCGGTCGCCTTCTAGCGCCGTCGCCAGACCCGCCCGGCGCCCCACCCCGCACGCCCCCACAGCCAGACGCGGCTGCGTGACCCGGCGGCCCGACGCCGGCCTCAGAGGGCGCCGAGGGCGTCGAGTTCGTCGGCGATCAGCCGCGAGAGCGCCAGCGAGGAGGTGGCGGCGGGGGAGGGGGCGTTGCGGACGTGGATCGCGCGCTCGGTGCGGTGGACGACGAAGTCGTCGACCAGCTTGCCGTCGCGGCCGAGCGCCTGGGCGCGGATCCCGGCCGGCGCCGCTTCCGCCCTGACGCCGCGCAGCGCCGGCACCATCCGCGCCGCCTCGTCGACGAAGGAGCGGGCGCTGAGCGCGTGCCGGGTCTCCTGCAGGCCGGCCCGCCAGTGGTGGGCGATCATCCGCCAGGTGCCGGGCCAGCGCAGCGTCTCGCCGAGGTCGCGGCGGCGCACCCGGCGGAGGTCGTAGGCGTCACGGGCGGGCGCCATCAGCGCGCTCGGGCCGACCAGCACCGCGCCGGCGAAGTTGCGGGTCAGGTGGGCGCCGAGGAAGGGCAGGTCGGGGTCGGGGACCGGGTAGACGTTGGCGCGGATCAGCTCCGCCGCCTGCGGCGGCAGCCGCAGGTAGCCGCCGCGGAAGGGGACGATCCGGGGGTCGGCGGGCGCGCCGCAGGCGACCGCGAGGCGGTCCGACCAGAGGCCGGCGCAGAAGACGGCGGCGCGGGCGGCGGTGGTGCCGGCGGCGTGGCGGATCGCGATCCGGCCGGCGCCGACCTCGGCGCCGGCGACCGGCGTCCCGAGGGCGACCGCGCCGCCGGCCGCGCCCACGTCCGCGGCGTAGGACTCGGCGACGGCGACGAAGTCGACGACTCCGGTCGCCGGCGAATGCAGGGCGCCGGCGCCGCGCGCGTTCGGCTCGATCTCGGCGATCTCCTCGGCGGCGAGCCGGCGCAGGCCCGGGACCTGATTGGCGATGCCGCGCCGTTCGAGCTCGTCGAGGCCGCCCAGCTGGCTCTCCTCGACGGCGACGACCAGCTTGCCCGAGCGCCGGTAGGGGATCCCCTTCTCGTCGCAGTAGGCGTAGAGCGCCCGCGCCCCCTCGACGCAGAGCCGCGCCTTCAGCGAGCCCGGCTCGTAATAGATGCCGGCGTGGATGACGCCGCTCGAGCGGCCGGTCTGGTGGCGGCCGATCGCGCTTTCGCCCTCCAGCACCTGGAGGCTGGCGCCCGGGTGGCGTTGCAGCAGCTCGCGGGCGACGGCGAGGCCGAGGATGCCGCCGCCGACGACCGCGATGTCGCACTCGGCCGCCGGGGGCGCGCCGCTGGCCGCTTTCCCCTCGCTCGTCACGGTGGTCATTGCGTCGATTCTGCCGTGCCGGCGGCGCCGTGCGCGAGGGAGCGAGGCCGGGGCGCCGGGTAGGCGACCTTTTCGCGCACGACTTCGCTGACCAGGCGCGCGTAGAGGCCGGCCGCCGCCGGTTTCAGGTGGATGCCGTCCCAGAGCTCGTCTTCGTTTTCGGCGGCGAGCGGCGCCCAGTCGATCAGCGTCGTGTGCGGCCAGTCTTCGGCCGCTTCTGCGAGCGCGCCGTTCGACTCGTCGACCCAGCTGACCGGCGCGTGATCGGTGACCAGGAACAGCTCGCCGATGTCGGCGGTCGCCTTCTCGATCGCTTCCATTTCCGCGCCGTACAGGGGTCCGTTGTTGCCCATCTGGATGATCAACGCGTCGGGGCGGTGCCCCTCGCGTTTCAGCTTCTCGACGATTTCCACGAATTCGGATGCCTGCCGGCCCTCCTTGGCGTTCAGCGCGAGGCCCGGGCCGAGCCGGGCGGCGAGCCGGCCGGCGGCGCCGACCATCACCGAGTCGCCGAGGGCGAGGATCCGTGGCGACGGCGAGCCGGGCGGCAGCGGCGGCGGGTGGGAGCGAGGGCCGCTGCTCTGGTCGGCCGGCGGCGGGGCGGCGAGCTGCCGCGGCGGGGGCGCTGCCTGGCGATCGGGCGGTGCGGCTTCTCCCCGTTCCCTCGCGGCCGCCTCGCGCGCGGCTCGTTGCCGCGCCGCCCGCCGCTGCACAGCCCGCGCTCGCGCCGCCCGCCGCAGCGCCGACGAGGCTTCCCGCCGCCCCGGACGGGCCTGCACCCGCGCCACCGTCGGCGCCGCTTCGGCCCGTTCGAGGTCGTGGTCGGAGCCGCCGAAGAGGCCGCTCCAGCCGACGAACAGGACGACCGCCAGCGCCGCCGCGATCAGCGCCGGCCGCGCCAGCCGCAGCCAGCCGTCCGGCAGCCCCGGCAGCTTCGCCCTGCCGCGGAACGGCAGCTCGACGTAGCGGTAGGAGAGGTCGGCGAGGGCGAGCGTCGCCAGCAGCTGCAGCGGCACCAGGATCCCGCGCGGCAGGTCGACGTCGATCCCCGGCCGGGTGAGGACCAGCACCGGCCAGTGCCAGAGGTAGAAGCTGTAGGAGCGCAGGCCGAGCCAGAGCAGCGGCTTCCGGCCGAGGATCGTGCCGAGCCGTGCGGCAGGGTGGGCCAGCACCGCCAAGAGCAGCGCCGTCGCGATCGCCAGCCACAGGTAGCCGCCGTGCCAGAGCGCCAGGTCGTAGTCGTGGACGTGGAGGAAGCAGAGGACGACGTAGCCGAGCGCGAGCACGCCGACGCCGTCGAGGATCGGCCCGACCAGCGGGCCGGAGGGGTGGCGGCGCAGCTCGATCGGGCTCCAGACCATTGCCAGGGCGACGCCGGCGAGCAGCCCGACCGCGTGGGTGTCGGTGCCGTAGTAGACGCGGGAGGCGTCGCTGCCGGGGTCGAACAGGATCCAGGCGAGGGCGACCGAGGCGAGCGCTCCGGCCAGCACCCCGAGCACCAGCCTGCCGCGCCCGAACAGCTTCATCCCGGCGGCGAAGACGACTGGCCAGAAGAGGTAGAACTGCTCCTCCACCGAGAGCGACCAGAGGTGGGTGAAGAGCGAGGGGCGGCCGAACTGCTGGAAGTAGGACTCGTGGCCGAAGACGAAGTGCCAGTTGGCGAAGTAGAAGAAGGCGGAGAAGGCGTCGCCGCGCAGGCTGTCGATCCGCGCCGGGTCGAAGATCGCCCCCAGCACCATCGAGACCGCGATCAGCACCGCCACCGCCGGCAGCAGCCGCTGCGCCCGCCGCAGCCAGAAGCGGCCGAGCCGGACGTGGCCGCCGCGCTCGAACTCTCGCAGCAGCAGCGAGGTGATCAGGTAGCCGCTGATCACGAAGAAGACGTCGACGCCGAGGAAGCCGCCCGGCATCCAGCCGAGCCCCGCGTGGTAGCCGAAGACCGCGAGGACCGCCAGCGCCCGCATCGCGTCGATGCCGGGCAGGTAGGGGAAACGCTTGTCGAGCGGCTTACTCACTCTCTCGAAAGAGTTTCGGTCTCTCGCCCGTTCATCCTTGACAGACCGCTCTCGGCCGGCGGGTGGCCTTCATAATCAGGCCCCGATGTCGACGACGGTTGCCCGACCCCGGAGTGCAGGGCCCGATTCAGGGCTAGGAGGCAATTGGCGCGTGATCGTTCGCAACGACAACCACAACACGTTCGAGCATGTGGCTCGCACGCTGTCATCGGTACTCCCCGGCATCAGCCTAGACCAGGGACACCGGCTCGCGGAGACGATCCACAACTCCGGCCAGGCGATCGTCTGGTCCGGCCCGCGCGAGCCCGCCGAGCACTACTGGGAGCAGCTCGAGGCGGCCGGCCTGACGATGGCCCCGCTGGAGCGCTCGTGAGCTCCGCCAGGCGAGTCTTCGCCAGCTCTCTGGCGCTGGCGGCGCTGGCCATCGCCGCCTTCGGCGCCGGCCCGGCCGCGGCGGCGCCGGGCGAACCGACGCTGCCGGCCGGCTTCCAGAGCGAACGCGTCTACGCCGAATCGCTCGCCCCGACCAACTTCAAGTTCGCCGCCGACGGGCGCGTCTTCGTCGCCCAGAAGAACGGCGAAATCAAGGTCTACCCGGCCGGCACCCACTTCCACCCGGAAACCTTCGCCGACCTCCGCAAACCGGTCTTCAACGAAAGCGACCGCGGCCTGCTCGGCCTGGCGCTGGACCCGAAGTTCGACGAAGGCCGCCCCTACGTCTACGCCCTCTACACCTTCGACCACGTCCTCGGCGAAGACGAAAACGGCCTGCCGAAATACCCGAAATGGGGCGAAGGGCCGACCTACGAAAACGACCAGTGCCCGCCCGAACGCGGCAAATGCATCGTCAGCGGGCGGCTGGTGCGGTTGAAAGTCGCGCTCGGCACCAACCACGCCTACCCCTCCGCCGCCGCGCCGGAAGAAACGGTGCTGGTCGAAGGCTGGTGCCAGCAGTACACCTCGCACTCGATCGGAGACCTCGCCTTCGGACCCGAAGGCGCCCTCTACGTCAGCGGCGGCGACGGGGCCAGCTACGACAACTCCGACTGGGGGCAGTTCGGCAACGAATGCGGCGACCCGCCGGGGCACGCCGGGGAAAACCTGACGCCGCCGACGGCCGAAGGCGGCTCGCTGCGCTCGCAGAGCCCGCTGCGGCCGAACGAAGAAGTGCTGCTCAACGGCACCCTGCTGCGGATCAATCCCGACACCGGCGAAGCCTGGCCCGGCAACCCGTTCGGCGCCAGCCCGAACGCCAACAAACGGCGGATCATCGCCTTCGGCTTCCGCAACCCGTTCCGCTTCTTCCTCGACCCGCAGTCGAGCTCCGCCTACGTCGACAACGTCGGCAACACCGAAATCGAGGAGATCGATCGCGTCCCGCTCGGCTCCACCGAAGCGTTCAACTCGGGCTGGCCCTGCTACGAAGGCCTGGGCGTCAACCCGAGCTTCCAGAACGCCGGCCTGACCGCCTGCAAGCGCCTCTACGAAAACCCCGGCTCGACCGAGAAGCCGTTCTTCCTCTACAGCCACAAGGCGCCGGTGGTCCCCGGCGACACCTGCCCGACGGTGAGCGGCTCGGCGATCTCCGGCGTCGCGATGTACGAAGGCTCGAGCTATCCCGGCGAATACCACCGGGCGCTGTTCTTCTCCGACTCGGTCCGCGAGTGCATCTTCGTGATGAAAGCCGACGAGGACGGCGAACCGGACCCGTCGCGGGTCGAACCGTTCCTCTCCGAAAGCGGCGCCTTCCTCTATCCCGGCGTCGACATCGAGCAGGGCCCCGGCGGCGACATCTACTACTCCGAGCTCGGCCTCAACGCCGTCTACCGGATCTTCTACGACCCGACCGCGCCGCAGGCGAGGCTGAGCGTCAAGCAGGCGTGGGGGCCGGCCGGGTTCGAATTCGAATTCGATGCGAGCAAATCGACCGGTCCCGCCGGCGACCCGCTGACCTACGAATGGGACTTCGAAAACGACGGCACCTTCGAGCTCAAAAACGCGACCTCGACCCAGAAGCACTCCTACGGCGCTGCGACCACCAACCAGACCGCCACGGTCAAGGTGACCGACACCAACAACGGCAAGAGCTCGATCGCGCGGGTGACCGTCTACCCCGAAGACTCGCCGCCGGCGGTGACGATCACCGAACCGGCGCCGAGCACCACCTGGAGCGTCGGCGAAACGCTCAAGTTCGCCGCCACGGCGAAGGAAAAAGGCGGCACCGGCCCGGAACTGGGACGCGAAGCCTTCTACTGGAACACCCGCCTGCTGCACTGCCCGTTCGAAGCCGGCGCCTGCCACGAACACCCGCTGCAGGTCTTCCCGGCGGTCAGGTCGGGCGAACTGATCGCGCCGGAGCACGACTACCCGTCCTTCGTCAACTTCGTCCTCACGGTCACCGACTCGCGCGGCCTCAGCGTCGAAAAAGAGGTCAAAGTGAAAGCGCGGCCGGTGACGCTGCATCTCGCCAGCTCGCCACCCGGGATCGATTTCTCGGTCGGCCAGGCCACCGAGGCCACCCCGTTCGACCTCGAAGTGATCGAAGACTCGCCGACCACGATCAGCGCCCCGGAAACGGCCGAAGTCGGCGGCGTCGCCTACGAATTCAAGCGCTGGACGGACAACGGCCCGCGCGCTCGGACCGTGCCGGCGGCCGCGAGCGAAAGCTTCATGGCCGAATACGTGAAGGTCGGCGGCGAAGGCCCGGGCGGCGAACCTCCCGTCCAGCTGCCCCCGGGCAATGGCGACGGGGGCTCTCAGAACCCGAAGCCCGCCCCCGGCCCGACCGGCCCGAGCGCGCCGAAGATCTCGGCTCATCCCGCCAAACAGGCGAAGAGCGGCGTCGCCAGGTTCGCCTTCGGCGGCGACCCGGGCGCCCGCTTCCAGTGCCGGCTGGATAACAAGAAATGGGCCGCCTGCGCCTCGCCGCGAACCTACCGCGGCCTAAAGCCCGGCCAGCACACCTTCCGGGTGCGGGAGGTCGATGCCGGCGCCGCGCCGCTCACCGCCGCCACCGTCTTCAGCTGGAAGGTCGCGGATAAGGCGTCGAGCTCGCGCCGTTAGAGACGCTGGCCCTCGGAGGCGAGCAGGGTGTGCCATTTGGGCAGCAGCAGGATGTCGTAGAAGCCGATCGTCTGCTCGCGGGCCTGGCGGACCTCCTCCGAGTACCAATAGCGTTCGAAGTCGGCGCGGCTCTCCCAGATCATCGTCTGCTGGAACATCAGCGGGTCCTCGGTGTTGCGGATCAGCGACCAGCTCTTGGCTCCGTAGGCCGCGCACTTGGCGACGACGGGCTCCCAGACGTCGAGCCAGCGGTCGGCGCGCAGTGGCGTGACGTGCCAGTCGAGAACGCAGACCTCATCAGCCATCAGGTGGTGCTCCTTTCGATCACGTGACCTCGAAGTTCATCATGCGCCGACCTCGGCGCGAATCGCGCCCGGGCCGTCCTCGTGGCGACCCTCGTCCTCGGCGCCGGCGCCGACCAGGATTGCGATCTTGCCCAGGTGCTTGTTTTCGTGCATCAGCTGGTGGGCGGTGGGGACGCCGTCGAATCCCATCGTCTGGGAGAGCACCGGCCGCACCTTGCCCTCGGCCATCAGCTGGTTCGCCCGCATGCACTCGTAGGCGTTGGCGAAGTGGGAGCCGATGATCTGCTTCTGCCGCATCCACAGGTAGCGGACGTCGAAGTCGAGCTGGAAGCCCGAGGTGGCGCCGCAGATGACGACCTTGCCGAACGGCTTGACGACCAGCACCGAGGTCGGGAAGGTGGCCCGGCCGACGTGCTCGAAGACGATGTCGGGGGCGTCGCCGAGGATCTCGGTGACCCGCTTGCCGAACGCCCGCGAGGCCTTGAAGCGGGCCTTGTCGGCGGCCGGGTCGGTGAGGTTCTCGTCGGTCCGCATCATCTCGCCGAACTCGTTGCGGTTGATGTAGCCGACCGCGCCGAGCTGCTTGACCAGCTCGCCCTTCTCGTCCGAGGAGACGACGCCGACCGCGTTGGCGCCGGCCGCCTTGCAGAGCTGGACCGCGAAGACGCCGAGGCCGCCGGCGGCGCCCCAGATCAGGACGTTGTGGCCGGCCTGCACCTTGCACTGGTCGATCAGCATCCGGTAGGCGGTGAAGTAGGTCAGCCCGTAGGCAGAGGAGTCGACCCAGGAGAGGTTGCGCGGCTTCGGCAGCAGCTGCTGCGCCTGCACCTTGGTGAACTGGGCGAACGAGCCCCAGGTCGTCTCGTAGCCCCAGATCCGCTGGCTCGGCGCCGCCAGCGGGTCGAGCCCGTGCACCTCGACGTCCTCGTAGGACGCCTGGTTGCAGTGGATCACGACCTCGTCGCCCGGCTGCCAGCGGGTGACTCCCTCGCCGACCTTCCAGACGATCCCGGAGGCGTCGGAGCCGCCGATGTGGTGGCCGTACTCGGGATGGTCCCCATAGCCGAAGACCGAGACCGGCTTCCCCAGCGCCGCCCAGACGTTGTTGAAGTTGACCCCCGCCGCCATCACCCGCACGATCACCTCGAAGGCGCCGGGCTCCGGCACCTCGATCTGCTCCAGCTGGAACGCGTCCTTCGGCTCGCCCTCGCGCTCCTGCCGGATCACCCATGCCGCCATCGTCTCGGGCAGGGTCCCTGGCTCCACCTCGAGGTGCGAAATCTCCTTCGTATCGACTGCCAACTTTGGCTCCTCCGCTTGCTCGCTGACGGGCTGATCCTAGATGAGACCCCGCCGGCGACGAGTTGTGCATCGACCGCCGGAGGGGCGGTCGATGCACGAGTCACCGCACGCGCGGGGTGGCAGGGGCAGGGTGGCCGGCCGCGGCGACTAGCGGTCGGTGCCGGTGCGGGCGGGGCGGTCCTCGGCGGCGGGATCGCGCTCGGCGCCGCGGCTCGGCAGCTCGACCACGGAGTCGGCGGCCCGCTCGGTCTCGGCGCCCGCTCGCTCCTCGGCCTCGGACTCGAGTCGCTCGAGCTCGGCGGCGACGATCGGGCGGACGTTGTGGTCGATCGGCTGCGGCGCCTCGATCGCCTCGCCGCGGCCGATCCCGAGGCCCTCGACCTTGCGCAGCTGAGGGAGGAGGCGACGCTCGACCGAGCCGACCGCCGCGTCGTAGGCCTTGGTCGCCGAGTTGAGGCGGTTGCCGAGCGTGTCGAAGTCGGAGAGGAATTTGGCGAAGCGCGAGTAGAGGGTGCCGGCGGCGTCGGCGATCTCGGCCGCCTCGGCGACCATCCGCTCCTGGCGCCAGCCCAGCTCCATCGTCCGCAGCAGCCCGATCAGCGAGGTCGGGCTGACCAGCAGCACGTTGCGCTGCAGGGCGTAGTCGAAGAGCTCGGGGTCGGCACCGAAGGCGGCGTGCAGGGCCGGCTCGTTGGGGATGAAGCAGATCACGAGGTCCGGCATCTGGCTTGCTTTGAACTGACCTTGGTAGTCCTTGGTGCTGAGCGCGCGGACGTGCTCGCGGGCCTGCCGCGCGTGGCGCTCGAGGTGGACCCGGCGCTCGCTCTCGACCTCGGCCTCCTGGGCGTCGAGGAAGGCGTCGAGCGGCACCTTCGAGTCGGCGACGAAGCTGCGTCCTTCCGGCAGCAGGAAGCGGGCGTCCGGGCGCAGCCGGCCGTCCTCGGTCTGCAGCGTCTCCTGCAGCTCGAAGTCGACGTGCTCGGTCATCCCGGCGATCTCGATGCAGCGCTTCAGCTGCAGCTCGCCCCACTGGCCCCGCACCTGCGGCTGCCGTAGCGCCTTCTTCAGGCCGGCGGTCTCGGCGTTCAGGTTGCCGACGGTCTGGCCCATCTGCTCGAGCAGGGTGCGCGTCTGCAGGTCGGTCTCGCCGCGCCGTTTGACCTCGCTCTCGATTCGCGCCTGGCCCTCGGCGATCCGCTGGGCGAGGTTCTTGATCTCGGCCTCGCGCCGCTGCATCGCCGCTTCGGCCTTCTCGGTCCCGACCCGCGCCTTCTCGCTGTCGACCCGGCGCGACTCCTCGGCGCTGCGCAACAGGCTGGCGGTCGCCTCGCTGGCGGCTTCGGCCGCCGCCTGCTGGACCGCGGCGGCGAGGTCGACCTCCTCGGCCGGCTCCTCGCGGCGCCCGAGGAGCACGTATGCGAGCACCCCGACGAGGGCGAGGACGGCGATTGCGAGCACGATCGTCATGGGCCAGCGAGGGTTGCGAACGGGCCGGACGGACCGCCGCCGCTGCAACGCATCTTGCGAATGTCCCGGTTAGGGGAGAAGGAGATCGTTCTGGGAGCTTGCGCGATACGGGCCGACCGTGAAGTGGCCCGGCGTCGCTCCCGGCACGCCGGCCGCGACCACCGTGTAGCTGCCGGTCGGCAGCGAGGCGGGGATCGTCGCCGGGGTGCGGGCGAAGACCGTTTCCGATTCGAGCTTCTTGCGGCCGCGGATCAGCAGCTGGGTGTCCTTGCCGGTCTGGTTGGCGGCGACGATCGTCACCGCCATCGGCTTCTTCGATTTGATCCGCGGCTGCGGCTGGCCTTCGTTCTGCGGGATCTGCTGGCTCTCTTCGGGGCCGTCGCCGACGCTGCCGGGCATCACGATCACCGCCGTCGGGCTGATCGTGACGCTGATCCGCGCCGAGACCGCCGGCCGCGGCTGGTTCGGGTGGTTCGAGGCGCCGCAGCCCGCGACCGCGATCGCGCAGGCGATGAAGGCGCCGGCCCCCGCGGCTCTCGCTCTCCCACGAAGCATCGCGGCACGGAATCTAGCCGAAGGGCAAGTCGACCACTACGGCTTTGGCGCCATCTTCACCAACGCTCAACTCGGCGCCCGGCTCGGCCTCGCGGCGCAGGATCGCCAGCCCGATCGGCCCGAGGGCGGGGGAGACGGCGGCGCCGCCGAGGCGCCCGACCTCCTTCTCGCCCAGCAGCAGCGGCGTCCCGGGCGCGGCGGCGGCGCTCAGCCGCAGCCCGCGCAGGTGGCGGTTCGGCCTGCCCTTGTAGTGGAGCCGGGCGACCGTCTCCTGGCCGATGTAGCAGCCCTTGGTGAAGCTGACCGCGCGCTCGACGATCCCCGCCTCGGCCGGCATCGTCTCGGTCCCCATCTCGGCGCCGAAGCGCGGCACCCCGGCCTCGATCCGCAGCAGCTCGACCGCCTCCGGCGAGACGTCGGCGGCGCCGGCCTCGCGCAGCGCCGCCGCCAGCCGCTCGGCATCGGCGGCGGCGCAGATCAGGTCGATCCCGAAGCGGGTCCCGACCGCCAGGCACTCGATCCCGTCGATCCGGGTCGGCGCCAGCGCCTGCTCGGCCAGCGGCGGCGTGCCGGCGATCTCGGCGCTGCGCGGCCCCAACAGCGAGACGACCGCCCGCTCGTCGCTCACCTCGGCGACCGCGACGTCGCGGCCGACCGAGTACATCGTCAGGTGCCTGAGCGCCGCCGCGTGCGGCGCGCCCGGCTCGGTCTCGACCAGGATCTCCTCGACGGCCGGTCGCAGCACGCGCATGTCGCTCTGCATGTGGCCCTTGCGGTCGAGCAGGGCGGCGTACTGGCCCTCGCCGGGCGCCAGCGCCTCGACGTCGTTGGTCAGCTGGCCCTGCAGGTACTCGGCGGCGTCGGCGCCGGTGACCGCGATCAGGCCGCGCTCCCGCTCCAGCAGGCCGGCCTCCTCGCGCAGCTGGCGGTACTGGGCGTCGAGCTCGACGGGCGGGGCGGAGGCCATCCCCGGATTCTAGGAACCGGCGCTCGCCGGCCTCTTGCGGCGCAGGTTTAGATGTGTCTAAACTCCAGATTTAGACGTGTCTAACTCTCAGGCGATCGAGGACTACGCGAAGGCGATCTACGCGATCGCCGCCGACCGCGCCGGCGACCGGCCCGGTCCTCAACGGCGAGGTCGCCGAGCGGCTCGGCGTCACCCCGGCGACCGCGACCGTGATGACCCAGCGCCTCGCCGAGCTCGGCCTCGCCGAGTACGTCCCCTACAAGGGCGTCAGCCTCACCCCGGCGGGGGAGAAGGTCGCGCTCGAGGTGATCCGCCACCACCGCCTGATCGAGGCCTATCTGTCGGAGGCGCTGGGAATGCCCGAGGACCGGGTGCACCAGGAGGCCGAGGTGCTCGAGCACTACATCTCCGAGGAGCTCGAGGCGCTGATCGCCGCCAAGCTCGGCGAACCGAGCCACGACCCGCACGGCACCCCGATCCCGGGCCCCGACCTCCATCCGCCCGCCACCACGGAGCCGACCCCCTGAAGCCGCCGCCGCCCCCGCCGCCGCCGCCGAGCACCCAGGGCGAACTGACCGCCGAGACCGTGCTGCCGGGCGAGGCGGCGGTCGCCCGCGCCGCCCGCCGCTCGCTCGACGGCCACAGCCGCGGCGTCGCCCGCGTCTGGCCCTTCCTCGGCCCCGCCTTCATCGCCGCCGTCGCCTACATCGACCCCGGCAACTTCGCCACCAACATCAGCGGCGGCGCCAAGTTCGGCTACCTGCTGCTGTGGATCGTGCTGGCCGCCAACTTGGTGGCGATGGTGGTGCAGGCGCAGTCGGCGAAGCTTGGCATCGCCACCGGCCACAACCTCGCCGAGCTCTGCCGCGAACGCTTCTCCCGCCGCACCTCGATCGGCCTCTGGCTGCAGGCCGAGGTGGTGGCGATGGCCTGCGACATCGCCGAGATCGTCGGCGCAGCGCTCGGGCTGAACCTGCTGTTCGGGATTCCGCTCTTCCCCGCGGGCCTGATCGCCGGCGCCGGCGCCTTCACGATCCTGATCCTCCAGCAGCGCGGCTTCCGACCGCTCGAGGCAGGGATCACCGTGCTCGTCGGCGTCGTCGTCGCCGCCTTCGTCTACGAGCTCTTCGACGCCTCCCCCGACGGCGGCGAAGTCGCCAAGCACCTCTTCGTTCCCGGCTTCGCCGGCACCGAGAGCCTGCTGCTCGCCACCGGAATCATCGGCGCGACGGTGATGCCGCATGTCATCTACCTCCACTCGGCGCTGACCCAGCGGCGGATCGTCGGCCGCTCCGACGAGGAGCGAAAGCGCATCCTTGCGCTTCGAGAAAATCGACGTCGTCATCGCCCTCTCGCTCGCCGGCATCGTCAACCTCTCGATGATGATCGTCGCCGCGGCGCTCTTCCACGGCAGCGGCATGACCGGGATCGACACGATCGAAGGCGCCTTCCAGGGCTTCCAGACGCTCGTCTCGGACCGCTCCGCGACGATCTTCGGGATCGCCCTGCTGGCCTCCGGCTTCGCTTCCTCGTCGGTCGGGACGATGGCCGGCCAGGTGGTGATGCAGGGGTTCATCCAGCGCCGCATTCCGCTCTTCGTGCGACGGGCGGCGACGCTGACGCCGGCGCTGATCGTTCTCGCGATCGGCTTCAACCCGACCGACGCCCTGGTCGCCAGCCAGGTCGTCCTCTCCTTCGGGATCCCCTTCGCTCTGGTGCCGTTGTCGATCATCGCCGCCGATCGCAAGGTGATGGGGGCGCTCGTCAACCCGGGCTGGCTGACCGTCGTCGCCGGCGTGCTGGCCTCGATGATCATCGCCCTCAACGTCTTCCTGCTCTACCAGGTCTTCTTCGGCTAGCCGCCGGGCTGTTCCTTTTGTCGGACAGGTCGGCATAAAGAACAGCCAGCGAGGCGGCGCGCTAGCCGAGGGCGACGGCCCGAGGGCGATAGATTTGTCGCCGTGCCCCTCGCCGCCGACTTCGAGCGCATCATCGCCGCGCTGCCCCCTGACTGGACCGACCTCGAGATCGACCTGCGGATCGACGACGAGGAGCGCTACATCGACAGCGCCGTCGCGATCAGCCAGGTCAACGGCCAGCCCTACCGCCACCCGCACGCGAGCGGCTGGCACTGGCGGGTGCTGATCGCCCACAGCTTCGGCCACGGCGCCGCCGCCGAGTCGGTCCGGGGCGTGCTGGAAAAGCTCGACGGCGACGGGACCGGCGGCGAGATCCGGGTCGCCGAGGTGCGCGAGGGCCGCTCCGAGGTCGTCCAGTTCTGGGGACGGCCGGAGAGCGTGCGCCAGGAGTTCCGCAAGCGCCGCGCGATCTGAGCGGGCCGCGGTGGCCCGCGTCGTCTCGATCGCCGAGGACCTGATGCTCGCCAGCCGGGTCGATGCGGCGCTGACCGCCGCCGGCCACCAGGTCGTCCTGGCGCGCTCGCTGCAGGATGCCTCGCTCGACGGCGCCGAGCTGATCGTCGCCGACCTCGACGTCGCCGAGCCGGAGGCCCTGGTCGGGCTCGGGGTGCCGGTGCTCGGCTACTACTCGCACGTCGACGCCGAGACGCGGGCGGCGGCGGTGGACGCGGGGGTCGACCTGGTGGTGCCGCGGTCGCGGATGAGCCGCGAGCTGCCGGGGCTGGTCGAGGGGCTACTGGCCGCCTAGCTCGAACGCGGCGCTGACGTCGAGCTTCTCGTGCAGGAGGGCGTGGGCGCGCGCCCAGGCGGCCCACGCGCGGAGGACCGCCGGGTCGAACGGCTTCGGCACGAGGGCGGGGAGGAGGACGCGCAGCTGGGCCTGCTGGTCGGCGCGTTCGAGCGAGGGGTCGGCGGCGAGCAGGTCGTCGAGGGCGGCGGCCGGGTCGGCCTCGGTGGCGCGGTAGCCGCGGCGGGTCGCGGCGACCACGCCTTCGACCAGCCGCGGGTTCTGCGCCAGCTCGTGCTCGGTCGTCGTCAGCACCAGCTCGGGGTAGGGCGGGGCGCCGTATTCGTCCACCTTGAAGATCCGCAGCGGCACCCCTTGGCGTTGCAGGGCGACGCCCTCGGCGTTCCAGAAGCCGGTCGCGGCGTCGACCTTGCCCGCGGCCAGCGAGCTGACCGCGTTGAAGCCGATCGTCACCTCGTCGACCGCCTTCGGGTCGCCGCCGGCGGCGCTCACCTCGGAGTCGACCACCGCTTCGTCGGAGGGCAGCCCGGTGACGCCGACCGTCCTCCCTTCGAGGTCCGCGGGCGAGGCGATGCCGCGGTCGCCGCGGGCCAGGATCGCCGCCAGCGGCCGCTGCACGATCGGCATCACGCCGACCAATGGCAGGCCCTTTTCGCGGGCGATGCCGAGGTCGGTGATGTCGAGGATCGCGAACTGGGCTCGCCCGGCGGCGAGCAGCTTCGGCGCGTCGGTCGATTCGCCGGGGGCCTGGATCTGGAGGTCGACGCCTTCGTCCCCGTAGAGCCCTTCGGCCTGCGCCGCGTAGATGCCGGAGTGGACGGCGTTCGGGGTGAAGTCGAGCACCAGCGTCGCGCCGATCGGCGCGCCCGGTTCAGCGCCTCCGCCGCCGCAGGCCGCCACCAGGACGGCCAGCGCGATGGAGGCCGCCAGCAGCGCGACAGCCCTTCTCATCGACCCGAAAATATTGGATTGAGCAATTGTGAGTACACTGCCGCCCGTCTGCGGGACGAACCCACTAGGCGACCAGGAGGAGCCAAACGTGCAGGAGAAAGGACTTTCCGCTTATCTGGCGGAGCTGATCGGGACGCTGTTCCTGGTGTTCTTCATCACCAGCGTCGTCACGCTTTACGTCTCGACGGGCGCCAACGTCCAGTTCGGCACGGACTTCGCTGTCGTCGGCTTGGTCCAGGGGCTCACCCTCCTGGGGATGATCGCGATCTTCGGCTCGGTCAGCGGTGGCCACTTCAACCCGGCCGTGACGCTCGCCGTCGCCGCGATCCGCCGGATCAGCCCGCTCGACGCGGTGATCTACATCCTCGCCCAGCTCTCCGGCGCCGTCCTCGGCGCCCTGCTGACCAAGGGCCTTCTGCTCGACGAGGGCCGCGCCACCCACTACGGCGCCGGCTCGATCAGCCCGCTGCTCTCCGGCAACGTCGCCGGCGCGGTGGTCGAGGGGCTCGGCGTCCTCGTCCTCGTCGCGGTCATCCTCGCCACGGTCTTCTCGAAAAAGAGCCTCAAGGACTGGGCGCCGCTGGCGATCGGCTTCACCTTCGTCTTCCTCGTCATGTTCGGCGGCCCGCTGACCGGCGCCTGCTTCAACCCGGCCCGTTGGTTCGGCGCCGCGCTGGTCTCCAACGAATGGGGCGGCACCTGGCCCTACCTGCTCGGCCCGCTCGTCGGCGCGCTCGTCGCGGTCGTCGTCTGGCGCTTCGTGATCGAGACCCCCGAGCCGGCACCGACCGAGCCGCCGCAGCGGACCAAGCCGCCGGCGTCGGTCAAACCGACCAAAGGCGCCCCGGGCAAAGACGCCCCGGGCAAAGACGAGCCGGCCAAAGGCAAAGACAAATAGGGCTGGTTCAGAGCAGGAACCGCACGCGCCGGACCGGCGAGGCGCGTGCGGTAGTTTGGCGCGGTGCGCCGGGTTACCTTCTCCCGCAACTTCACCCTCTCGCTGTCGCGGACCTGCCAGTGCTACTGCAAGTACTGCGCGTTCGCCACCCATCAGGCGCATCTGCATGCGCCTGATGAGGTCGAGCGGATCCTCGACGAAGCGCTGAGGAGAAAGACCAAGGAGCTCCTGGTCTTGACCGGGGAGCGGCCCGAGGTAAACCCGGTGGTCAAAGAGCGGCTCTCGGCCTGGGGGCACGAGGACTTCACGAGCTACGTGGTTTGGGCCTGCGAGCGAGCCCTCGAGCGCGGGATGCTGCCGCATACGAACCTCGGGGTCCTGAGCAAGGAGGACCTCGCTCGTCTGCGGGAGGTGACCGCCTCCCAGGGGCTGATGCTCGAGTCGGTATCGGAGCGGCTGATGGAGACCGTCCACGCCGGCTCGCCGACCAAGCACCCGAAGGAAAGGCTGGCGACGATCGAAGCGGCGGGAGAGCTTCGGATCCCGTTCACCTCCGGGATCCTGGTCGGGATCGGGGAGACCGAGGAGGAGCGGGTGGAGTCCTTGGAAGCCCTGGCCGAGGTCCATGACCGCTACGGCCACCTGCAGGAGGTGATCCTGCAGAACTTCGTCCCCCATCCGCGCTACTACGGGGCCGAGGTGGCGGAGATCGCAAACGAGGCTTCCAAGGAGCGCTGGGGGAGCGGGGATTCCCAGCCGGGGGAGACCCGGCAGGAAGCCCCCGGATGGGAATCCCCGCGAGAAGAAAGCGTTTCGGTTCCCGACTGGGCGAATCCCGTCGGCCTCGAGGAGATCAAGCGGTTGATCAAAGAGACGAAGCGCCTGATGCCCGGGGTCGGGGTCCAGGTGCCTCCGAACCTCTCCGAGTTCTGGCCCGAGTTGGTGCAGGCCGGCGCCACCGACCTCGGCGGCCTCTCGGCAAACGGCGACCACATCTCCCCCGAGGAGCCCTTCCCGAGCCCCCATCAGGTGAGGAAGGAGCTGGCTCCGAGGGGCTATGCATTGACCGAGCGCCTCTGCGTCTACCCCCAATACATGGACCCCGAGTGGATGGAGCAGGGGGTCCTGGACGTGATCAAGCTGAAGTACTGGTCCTTCATCCCGAGACGAGGCTCCGGGAGACGAAGCGAAGAGAGGCTCGCTTCCGACCTCGCCCCGCGGGCGATCGCCAAGGGCAGAGAAGGCATCGCGCTCTCTGAGGACGAGCTGACCGCGCTCTTTGCCGAGACCCGGCCCGAGGTGATCGAGGAGATGCGAGTCGCCGCCGACGAGCTACGCCAGGAGCTGGCAGGCGAGACCGTCACCTTCATCGTCAACCGCAACCTGAACTTCACCAACGTCTGCACCGTCGGCTGCGCCTTTTGCGGCTTTGGCCAGGGACGAAGAAGCCCCGACGCCTACGAAGTCTCGGAGCAAGACTTCGCCGCCCGGATCGAGGAGGCGCTTGCCTTCGGCGCCACCGAGCTCTGCATGCAGGGCGGCATCCACCCCGACCTGAGCCTCGAGGAGTATGGCCGCTGGCTCGCCCTGGCCAAGGAGGTGGCCCCCGAGATCCACCTCCACGCCTATAGCCCGATGGAGATCGACTGGGCCTGCGAGCGCTCCGGGAAGGAGCCCGCCGAGGTCTTCGAATACCTGATCGCCCAGGGCCTCGGCTCGACCCCCGGCACCGCCGCCGAGGTCCTCGACGACGGGGTGAGGCAGCGGATCTCCCCGAACAAGCTCCCCGTTGCCCGCTGGGTCGAGATCATCGAAGCCTCCCACCGCTCCGGCCTGCGAAGCACCTCGACGGTGATGTTCGGCCACATCGAGGAGCCGCGTGAGCTGGCAAGGCACATGGCGGTGGTCAGAGGGCTGCAGGAGCGGACCGGCGGCATCACCGAGTTCGTGCCCCTGAGCTTCATCCCCTTCAACACCCTGCTCGGCCGCACCCACGGGATCGAGGAGATCACGATCGAGGAGAACCTGAAGCACACCGCCGCCTTCCGATTGGCGCTCGGCAAGTCGATCACGAACCTGCAGGCCTCCTGGGTGAAGATGGGGCTCGAGGGGGCGACCGAGGCGCTGCGCTGGGGCGTCAACGACCTCGGCGGCACCCTGATGGAGGAGAACATCAGCCGCATGGCCGGGGCCGACCACGGGGTCAGGCTCGAGCCCGCCCAGCTGGTCGAGGCGGCCCATGCCGCCGGGCGGCCGGCGGCGCAGCGGACGACGCTCTATGGGGTCATTGAGCGCTACGACGCCATTCCTACCGCTGTCGGTTGACGGGCGTCGGTTGAGGGGCTTCGGGGCCGGGTAACTGTCTCCGGCAACCAAGCAAGGAGAGAATCCCGATGACCGATGCACCGAACAACACCGACGAGGCCAAGGGCCGCGTCAAGGAGGCCGCCGGCAACCTGACCGGCGACAAGGACCTCAAGAACGAGGGCAAAGTCGACCAGGCAGGCGGCAAGGCCAAGCACGGGGTCGAGAAGTTGACCGACAAGGTCAAGGACCTGATGCACAAAGACTAGGTCTGCGGCTCGCCCCTCGCCCGGCCTCGGCTTTGGCGCGTTTGTTCGGATATACCGAGCAAAAGCGCCAACAGCTAGCGAAAGAGGTCCTCTTCGGCGGGGCGGTGCAGCGCGGCGGCCCCGGGTCCGTCCTCGTCGGTCAGCTGATCGCCGAGGCCGCGCACGACCGCCGCCGGCACGCCGCTCGCCTTGTTCCTCACCAGGTCGGCGGCGGACGCCGCCTCGTCCGCGATCGCGATCAGGGTCGCCTCCAGCTCGCGGCCGCCGGCGTCGTGGCGCCCGCGCCAGTCGTCGAGCGGGCGCAGGCCGGCGCAGCCGATCGCCACCTCGGCCTGGCCGAGCCGCCAGGCGCGGCCGAAGCTGTCGGAGACGACGACGCCGATCCGCCTGGTGCCACTTGCCGTGGCGATCTCGGCGCGCAGGCGGCGGGCCGAGAGGTCGGGGTCCTCTGGGAGGAGCAGGACGTGGTCGTCCTCCGGCAGGTTTGAGGAGTCGATGCCGGCGTTGGCGCAGACGAAGCCGTGCTTGGTCTCGACGATCAGCACCGTGCGCTCCGCGCGGATCACCGCCGCGCTCTCCTCCAGCACCAGCTGCACCAGCGCCGGCTCCTTGCCGAGGACCGCCGCCAGCCGCCGTGCCTCGGCGCCCGGGATCACCGAGCTCAGCTTGCGCAGCTGGCCCTCGGCCTTCGAGACGACCTTCTGGGAGACGACGACGACGTCGCCGTCGCGCAGCTCGCCGGCCGCGCCGGCGATCAGCTCGCCGAGCGGGTCGCCGGCGCCGATCTCCGGCAGCCCGGCGACGCCGCGGACGCTGAGCTCGCCGGCGGCGCTCATATCCCCAGCACCTTGGCGGTGCGCCTGGCGCGGCCGCGGCGGCTGTGGAGCTCGCGGGTGAGGGCGATCACGTCGGCCGGGGTGTCGAGGTCGAGCTCCAGCGACGGCACCCGCTCGACCTCGAACGGGACCCCGGCCTCGCGGGCGGCGGCGACGTGGCGGGCGCGGCTGCCCTCGCCGAAGGCGGGGACGATCGCGCTCGGCGGGCTCAGCACCAGCGAGTTCGTCCCCTCGCCGTGGCGGTCGGCGACGATCGCCACGTAGCGCTCCGGAATCCCGGTCAGCAGCCGGTCGAGCTCACGCGGGTCGAGCAGCGGACAGTCGCCGGGGAGGAGGACCACGCAGCGGGCGCCGTCGGCTTCCGCCCGCGCGATCCCCGCCAGCGCCGCCTGCACGTGGCCGGCGTCGTCGGGGTCGGGAACGACCTCGGCGCCGAACTCGGCGGCGATCGCCGCGGCGCCGGGGTCGCCCGTGACGACGATCGTCCGCTCCACCGAGCGGGCGGCGCCGATCGCCTCCAGCACGTCGGCCGCCATCGCCGCCGCCAGCGCCTGGCGCCGCTCGCCGTCCATGCCGGACGCCAGCCGCTGCTTGGCGGCGTCGAAGCGCTTCACGGTCAGCACCGCGACCGCGGCGCTCACCGCTCCAGGCCCTCGGCGAAGTCGAGCACCTCGCCGGCCAGCCGGGCGCGGCCCTCGGCGCCCTCCATCAGGGTCCGGGTCGCGAGCACCGGCAGCTCTGTCGGCGGCGGCTCCGGGTCGCCGGAATCGACCACCATGCCGTCGATCAGGCCCGCGTAGAGCGAGGCGACGCCGGCGGCGCTCTGCGGCCTCCCGACCGCTTCCATGAACCGGTTCGTCGGCCCCTTGACGACCTCGCCGCCGACGTAGGGGCTGACCGCGACGACCGGCGCCGGCGCCGCCGCGATCGCCTCGCGGAGCCCGGGCAGGGCGAGGATCGGGCCGATGCTGATCACCGGGTTCGAGGGCCCGATCACGATCGCTTCGGCCTCGGCCAGCGCCGCCAGCACCTCCGGCGTCGGCTCGGCCCCCTCGATCCCCTCCAGCTCGACGCCGAGCACCGCCGGCTGGCCGCCGTCGAGGATCAGGTACTCCTGCAGGTCGCGGCGGCCGCCCTCGGTCAGCACCTTGGTCCGCACCGGCTCGTCGGACATCGGCAGCACCCGCGCCTCGACCCCGAGGCCGCGGGCGATCTGCGCCTGCGCATCGGTCTGGCGGCCGCCGTCGTCGAGGAAGGCGCGCCGGTAGAGGCAGGCGGCGAGGTCGCGGTCGGAGAGGCTGAACCAGCTCGGCGCCCCCAGCTCGGTCAGCCGCTGGAAGGTGACGAAGGCGTCGTCCTTGATCCCCCAGCCGCGCTCCGCGTCGATTTCGCCGGAGAGCCAGTAGGTGACGAGGTCGGGGTCGGGGGAGACGTGGACGCCGAGGGTCTCGAGGTCGTCGCCGGTGTTGACGATCACCGACAGCTCCGGGCCCAGCTCGGCCTGCAGGCCGGCGCCGAGCTTGGCGCCGCCGGTGCCGCCGGCGAGGAGCGCGACCCGCACCGCGGGCCCTAGCTCCAGTGGTCGGCGTCGGGCAGGCCGGTCAGCCTGATCCCCGCGTGCGTCTTGTAGCGGCTGTTGACCGAGATCAGCATCGGGGTCAGCTGCTCGACGATCCGCGCCATCTCGAGCGGGCCGGCGTTGACCGCGCGCAGGCCGGGGATCGCCTCGACGAGCCGCGCCACCCGCGCCTTGTCGGCCTTCTTGTCGCCGCAGATCGGGACGTCCTGGTCGAGCGAGCGCTCGAGGTCGGTGAGGTTGGGGGCGCTGATCGTGTGCAGGGCGGCGATCACGGTGACGCCCTCGGGGACCATCTCCTGCGCCTGCTGGGCGGCGGAGCCCTGCCAGACGCCGAGCGAGCGGGTCGCTTTGCCGGAGACGGCGGCCGCGAGCGGGACCGTGCAGTCGACCAGGATCTGGCCCGGACGCAGCGCCTCGCGCAGGTTGTTGAGGTTCTCCGACTGGGCGCGGAAGGGGACGGTGAGGAAGACGATCTCCGCCTCGCCGGCGGCCGCCGCGTTCTCCATCCCCCGCACCTCGGCGTCGGGGACCTGCTCGCGCAGCTTCGCCGCCGCTTCGGAGCCGCGCTCGGCCGAGCGCGAGCCGATCACCACCGGCACCCCGGCCCGCGCCCAGCGCAGCGCCAGGCCGGCGCCGAGGGCGCCGGTGCCGCCGAGGATCGGGATCGGGGGGAGGTCGGCCACGATGCGGGCGGCCAGTCTATGGGACCGCCTGCGCGCGCCTCGTGGCCGGCCCGCAGCCCGCCTTGAACTAAGCTCCCCGCCGATGAGGATGGAGGGACGCAAGGCGCTGGTCACCGGCGGCGCCAGTGGCATCGGTGCCGCGATCGCCGCGCGGCTCGCCGCGGAGGGGGCCGAGGTCTGGGTCGCCGACATCGACGCGGCCGGCGCCGAGCGGATCGCCGGCGAGATCGCCGGCCACCCGGTCGAGCTCGACGTCACCGACCTCGAGGCCTGCACCCGGGAGATCGGCGGGCTCGGCACCCTCGACGTGCTGGTCAACAACGCCGGCACCGACGAGTTCGGCTTCTTCACCCAGACGACGCGCGGCCCAGTGGCAGAAGGTGATCGCGATCAACCTGCTCGGGGTCATGAACTGCACCTACGCGGCGCTGCCCGCCATGCAGGAGGCGCGCTACGGGCGCGTCGTCAGCATCTCCTCCGAGGCGGGCCGGGTCGGCTCGAAGGGCTCCGCCGCCTACTCGGCGGCGAAGGCCGGGGTGATCGGCTTCACCAAGGTGATCGCCCGCGAGAACGGCCGCTACGCGGTGACCGCCAACGCGATCGCCCCCGGCCCGATCGAGACGCCGCTCCTGATGGGGGCCAGGGAGTTCGGCGAGATCGGCGAGAAGCTGATCGAGAACATGCGCTCCTCGACCCAGCTCGGACGTCTCGGCCAGCCCGAGGAGGTTGCCGCCGCGGTCGCCTTCCTCGCCTCCGAGGACGCCAGCTACGTGACCGGCGAGACGCTGGGCGTGAGCGGCGGCCTCGGCATGGTCTGAGGCTCCCTTAACGCTCACGTAAGGGTCCTCGCTACCGTTTGCGGATGCGCCGCGACGTCCGCAACCCATTGCTCGCCAGCATCGCCTGCCTGCTGTTGCTGGCGCCCGTGGTCGTGGCTGCCTACTGGGTCGGCGTCGGACAGCGCCTCGACGCGGCGATCCTGCGCCGGCTTGCCGTCCACGACAGCGGCACCATCCACACCGTCGCGGCGGCGGTGACCGCGCTCGGCGAACCGCTGGCGCTGCTCGCGATCCTCGCCCTGCTGGTCGCCCTCGGCTTCGCGGTCGGCCGCTCGCGCGAGGCGCTCGCCGCGGCGGCGATCGTCGCCGGCGCCAACGTCACCACCCAGGTGCTGAAGGAGCTGCTCTCCCACCCGCGGCTGCAGGAGGAGCTGGTCGGGTACGGGCGCCCCTGGCCGGACGCCTTCCCCAGCGGCCACACGACCGCCGCCGCCTCGCTGGCGGTGGCGCTGCTGTTCGTGGTGCCGCCGCGCTTCCGCTTCGAGGCGGCGGCGGTCGGCGCCGCCTTCACCGCGGCGATGGCGGCCGCGGTGGTGGTGCTCTCCTGGCATTACCCGAGCGACGTGGTCGGGGCGCTGCTGGTCGTCGCCAGCTGGACCTTCGCCGCGATCGCGGTGCTGCGGCTGCTGCGGCCGCCACGCCGCGAGCCGGCGCCGCGCGAGAGCCGGGAGACGGGCTCCGGCGAATTCGCCGTCTCCCTGCGCTAGCCCGGGCTGTTCCTTATGTCCGGATGCCGGACAAAAGGAACAGCTGGGCGATGCCGGAGGTGGGACTCGAACCCACAAGCCCGCAAGGGCAATCGATTTTGAGTCGATCGCGTATGCCAATTCCGCCACTCCGGCGGGCCAGGCGCGAACGATAGAGGCGCGGGGGCGATCCCGGCGCCGCTCAGGCGGGCTGGGGGGCGCCGCCGGCCGACGGCGAGCCGGCGCCGTAGTCCTCGCCGGAGCCGATCGGCCGCTCTTCCTCGACGTGCCAGTTCTGGTTGAAGCCGTAGAGAGCGGCGGCGATCACGACGATCTGCAGGATGCCGAGGACGATCACCAGCACCCCCACCAGCGAGGAGCTGAGCGCCGGCTCGGTGAAGCCGCTCTTGTCGCGTTCGAACCAGCTTTCGGCGCCGACCGCGCAGAGGATCGCGAGGATCATCGAGAGCGCCGCCGCCACCGGCAGCACGCCCCGGCTCCAGCGCGCCACGCCAAAGGCGAAGAGGAGGTAGAGCAGAGCGTAGATCGCGCAGACGATCCCCATCCCGCTGCCGCCCTTCATCACCGACCAGCCGCCGATCGTGACCAGCGCCGCCAGCACCGCGGTCGCGAGCAGCAGCAGCACGATCAGCCACTTCATCGTCGCCGAGCTTGCTTTCTCCCGATTCGGCCGCCACAGTTCGTAGCCGGGCCTCACCTGTCCCACCGCCATGCCGGGATCATAGAATCCAGGCGCGACAGCGCCGCATTGGCGCCGCGTTAAGCGCCCCGCGGGCGTGGCGGAATTGGTATACGCGCCGGCTTTAGGTGCCGGTGCTCGTGAGAGCTTGGGGGTTCGAGTCCCTCCGCCCGCACTCCGACGACCTAAGCTTGGCGGCTTGAAGCAGAAGCTGACCAGGGCGGTCGTCGCCTCGCTCCTCGCCCTGCTGTTGCTCGCCGCCCCCGCGGCGGCGAGCGGCCCGTGGATCGGGGTCAAGGGCAAGCACCTCGTCAACGGCGCCGGCAAGCCGATCCGGCTGATCGGCGTCAATCGCTCCGGCACCGAGTTCCGCTGCCAGGAAGGCAAGGCGATCTTCGACGGGCCGACCGACGCGAAGGCGATCGCGGCGATGAAGAGCTGGGACATCAACGCGGTCCGGGTGCCGCTCAACGAGACCTGCTGGCTGGGGATCAACGGGATCCAGCCGCAATTCGGCGGCGCCGCCTACCGGCGGGCGATCCATGCCTTCGTCGACCGGCTCGAGCGGGCCGGCCTCTACGTGATCCTCGACCTGCACGAGGTGGCGCCGGGCGATCAGCAGGCCTTCGGCATCCCGCCGATGGTCGACCGCGACCACGGGGCCGACCTCTGGCGCAGCGTCGCCACCAGCTTCCGCGGCGACCGCTCGCTGCTCTTCGACCTCTACAACGAGCCGCACTCGATCGACTGGAGCTGCTGGGAGCACGGCTGCACCGTCAGCGACGAGCAGGTCGGCAGCTATGAGACGGCGGGGATGACCGAACTCGTCGCAGCGGTCCGCTCGACCGGTGCCAGGCAGCCGCTGATGCTCGGCGGGATCAACTGGTCCGGCGACCTCGGCGAGTGGCTCCAGCACCTGCCGCCCGATCCCGCCCACGCCGAGGTCGCCTCCAACCACAGCTATGACTACGGACCCTGCAACGCCGACTGCAAAGAAGCGATCCTGCGGGTCAGCCGCAGGCACCCGGTGGTGACCGGCGAGCTGGGCGACACCGACTGCAACTACGACTACGTCCTCCCCTACATGAGGTGGGCCGACCGGCACGGCATCTCCTACCTGCCCTGGACCTGGAACGCGAAGAGCTTCTGGGGCTGCCGGGTGGGGCCGTCGCTGATCAGCAACTACCAGGGCAAGCCGACCGGGTACGGGATCGGCGTCCGCGAACACCTGCGCGAAGTAGATGTCGAGGGGAGCGGGTAGGGAGGGCCGGTGAGGAGATGAGGAACTGGATCCGCGAACGGCAGGCCGCGCTCGCGCCGCTGCTGGCGGTGCCGGCGGTGCTCGTCGCCGTCGCGCTGCCGGCCACGGCCGCTGCCGCGCCGGTCGCCGCCAGCCCGGCCGATTCGCTGGTCGGCTCGATCGGCGTCAACGTCCACTTCGACTACACCGGCACGCCGTACCAGTCGGACTTCGCGACGGTGAAGCAGCGGCTGCTGGAACTGGGAGTGCGTCACGTCCGCGACTTCCTCTCCAACGAACGCCCCGATCAGGTGCACTCGCTGAACGAGCTGGCGGCGGCGGGAATCGGCTCCGACCTGATCCTCGGCTCGCCCGATTTCCCGGAAAGCGTGCTCGACCAGACGATCGCGAGGTTGAAGGAACTGAACGGCGTCGAAGCGGTGGAGGGTGCCAACGAGTACGCGATCAACGGCGACTCCGCCCGCAAATCGAAGGCCCTCGCCTACCAGAAGCGCCTCTACGAAACGATCAAGGGCGACCCGGCTCTGGCCTCGCTGCCGATCCTCGGGCCCTCGTTGGTCGGCAAAAACTGGGAAGAACTGGGCGACGTCTCCGCCTACCTCGACGCCGGCAACATCCACGTCTATCCGGAAGGCAACCAGCCCCAGAACCGGCTGGAAACGGTGATCGCCCGGGCGCCGACCAACTCCGCTCAGAAGCCGCTCTGGGCGACCGAGACCGGCTACACCAACGCGATCAACTGGACCCCGGGCGGGGCCGGCGAAAACAAACCGATCAGCGAAGCGGCGGCCGGCGTCTACTACCCGCGGCTGCTGCTCGAATACTTCGCCCACGGCCTGGTCCGCACCTACCCCTACGAGCTCCTGAACGACGCGCCCGACCCCGAGCTCGACGACCGCGAGAGCAACTTCGGCCTGCTCCGCAACGACCTCTCGCCGAAGCCCGCCTTCAGCGCGGTCCGCAACCTGCTCCAGCTGCTCGCCGACCCCGGGCCCGGCTTCGCTCCCGGCACGCTCGACTACACCCTCGCCGACAGCGGCACCCAGCTGCACAGCTCGCTCTTCGAGAAGCGCGACGGCACCTTCTACCTGGCGCTCTGGCGCTGGAAGGCGATCTGGAACCCGGACGAAAAGGTGGAACTGCCGGTCGCGCCGCAGCCGGTCCAGGTGCAGCTCGCCCAGCCATTGGGGGCCTACGCGGTCTACGAACCGAGCGTCTCGGCGGAACCGGTGGCGAGCGGCGCGGCGCCGATCAGCTCGCTGACCGTGCCGGTCGGGGCCGGGGCGACGGTCGTCGAACTGCGCCCCGCCGAAGCCGGGGGGCCGCCGCCCGCGGAGCCGCCGCCGACCACGACCGACCCTTCGGCCACGGCCACGCAGCTGAGCGGGCCGGACATGATCGCCGCCGCGACGGTGCCCCTCGCCGGCGTCGAGCAGCCGCTCACCTGCCGCGTCCCGAGCCTGCTCGGCGGCAAGCTCAGCGCCGCCCGCAAACGTCTCCACTCCGCCGGCTGCCACCCCGCCAAGGTCCGCCGCCAGCCTGATCCGACCGCCAAGCCGGGCCGCGTCATCGCCCAGCGCCCGGCCCCCGGCAGGACCGTCGCCACCACCGCCTCGGTGACGCTCACCGTCGCCCGCTAGTCGCGCCGGTCTCGTTACGATCCAGCCCGAGGGGCAGTGGCCCAACTGGCTAAGGCACCGGTCTCCAAAACCGGCGATTCCAGGTTCGAGTCCTGGCTGCCCCGTCTAGCGGAAGAGCTCTTCCGCCGAGCGCCGAAAGGACGGCGGGTCGATGGCGGGAAAGCGATATAGCTCTGGCTCGATCGAGTCGAGCTGCGCGAGTGCTTCGGCTGGGTCGACCAATCCAATGGCGATCTTCTCCCTCACGTCGAGCAGATCCTGCGCGTCGTCTTGTTCCGGGATCGCCTTGATGTGACGTCGATCGTGCTTGCTCGCCAGCCCTCGAGCACCGCGGTCGCGCCACCGGTGAGATAGACCCGACCCTCGACTTTGGCAGCGCGCCCGAGGGAGCGCATGAATTCCTCGATCTGCCCCGCGTCGGCTAGCCCGCGCATTGGGCCGTTCGCTCGAAACTGACGAGCTGGCGAATCAGCGCGTTGTAAGCCGAGTGGGCGGCATCGCCGGTTTCGCGCGCCAGATGCAGATAGAGCTTGTGCTCGGGAGACTCGATCGGGGAGGGGATTCCGATGCCGACCGATCGCAGGCGATGCGCCCCGATCGATACGAGCAGGGCCTCGGCCGTTTCATCCCCGGCGCTCAGATCTGCGATGCCGCGTTCGATCAGGTCGGCACCTGGGAGGGTTCGCATGCTGCCGGAGATGGTCTTCATCTCGATCGAGATTAGCGGCGGAGTGCTGGATGACGACGCCGAATCGTGGTGGTATTCCCACGACCGGGGCTGGCCTGAGGCTCAGGCCGGGCCTCGCCGGAGCGTCAAGCCTCGCTGCGCTTCCGCTCCTCCTTCGTCCAGCGCCTTGGCGATCAGGCGGTAGCTCTTGTGCCGGTGCAGATAGGTGGCGACCTGGGCCGAGAATGGCATCGTGATTCGCCCCCCTTCCCCCTGTTGCAGTTCAAAGTCGGCGTGGCTGAAGACCCGGAAGTGCCGGTGGTGGTGGCGATACACATACAGGCCGAGGCGCACGGTGCCGCGGCATCCGGATTCGAGGCCGCAGGCGAGGCCAAGGGTCGTGTTGTCGGTCCGCAGGCGAGTCAGGCGGGGGGCGATCGCGAGCCGCAGGGGCGGTAGGGAGAAGGGTTCGACCCAGCCAGGTTCTTCCTCCAGCCCGAGCGCGGCACCGCCACCGCACAGGCTGATGCATTGCTGATGCCCGGACGAGGCCCAGAGCTTCCCGTCCGGGCCGAGGGTGAGCGATTCCACGTCCCGGGAGCAGAATGCGGCCAGGCACGCCGGCCAGGAGATCGCCCCGGATGGGGCGATCGCGCCGATTTCCGAGTAGGAGGAGAAATAGAGCAGGCCATCTGGACCGGCGACGATGTGCTGGGGACCAAGCACCGTCGGCAGGTTGAACTGGGTCACATCGCCCTGCGGCGTGATCTTCCCGACCCGGGGGGCGCCCGCCTCCGCGAACCAGAGGTTGCCGTCCGGGCCGGCGGCGATCGAGTCGAACGCGTCATGCGTCCCCGGGACCGGAAATTCGGTGATCTGGCCGGTCGGCGTGATCCGGCCGACCTCGTCGGCCCCCCGCTCGGTGAACCAGAGGTTGCTGTCGGAGCCGGCGGCGATCCCGCTCGGCTTGCGTCCCGGTGGCAGCGGGAACTCCGCGTACTTCCCCCGCGGCGTGATCCGGCCGATCCTGCTCGCCGCGCCCTCGGTGAACCAGATGTTCCCGTCCGGCCCGACCGTCATCGCGGTCGGGGTGCTGGCGCCTGGAGGCAGAGGGAACGCGGTCACCCCACCGGTGGTCGTCGCGGGTGCGACCGCTTCCAGCTCGCCGAACCAGAGTTTGCCGTCCGGCCCGGTGACGATCGTCTCGGTGCGGCGATAGTGCTGCCTCGTGGGAGACACGGCGTTGAGCGGGAATTCCGTCACTTCGCCGGTCGCCGTCATCTTCCCGAGGATGAGCTTCCCGGCGTAGTTCCTTTCGGCGAGGAACCAGACGGCTCCGTCGGGCCCCGCGGTCATCGCCTTGGCGAAGGTCGCGCGGCCCAGGTGGAAGGGAAGGTCTTCTCCGAATTCCGCCCGCGCCGAGACGGGCGAGGCGGCGACCAGCGCGAAGGTGGCGAGCAAGATGACCGCGATCCGCTTCGGGTCGATGGCGATCGTCGTCACTCGGCGCATGTCCGCCCAAACCGACCTACCGAGCGCCGGTTGCGGTGGATCGGACCTGGAGACGCCTCCGGGAGGGATGGGATCGAGCGGGCCTGCCCGGTCTCAGACGATCGAGCCGACCAGGGCGCCGATCGCCGAGGTGGCCGCCATCGCCACCGCTCCCCAGAAGACGACGCGGACGACGGCCGGCAGCTCGGGGGCGCCACCGAGGCGAGCCCCCAATGCTCCGAGCGCCGCCAGGGCCACCACGGTGACGACGATGCAGGCGAGGACGCGGATCGAGGCGCCGAAGGCGCCGATCGCCAGCAGCGGCAGGACCGCGCCGGCGGCGAAGGAGAGGGCGGATGCGCCGGCGGCCTGGAGAGGGCGGGCACGGCGGTCCTCGGGGAGGCCGAGCTCGTCCCGGGCGTGAGCTTCGAGCGCGTCGTGGGCGGATAGCGCGGCGGCGACCTCGCCGGCCAGGGCGGCGGAGAGGCCGCGGCGCTGGTAGATCCCGGCCAGCTCGGCCAGCTCGCCCTCCGGGTCGCTCGCCAGCTCGCGTTCCTCGAGCCGAAGGTCGGCGTTCTCGGTGTCGCGCTGCGAGCTGACCGAGACGTACTCGCCCGCCGCCATCGAGCCCGCCCCGGCGACCAGGCCGGCGACCCCGGCGGTGACGATCGCGCTTCCGGAGGCGCCGGAAGCCGCCACTCCCAGGACCAGGCTCGAGGTCGAGAGGATGCCGTCGTTGGCGCCCAGGACCGCCGCCCGCAGCCAGTTCGAGCGGAAGCTGAGATGGGTCTCAGGGTGGGCCGGTCTCCATGGCACGGACCGAGGCTATCGGCGGCGCGTCAACGCCCCCGAGGCGCCCCAGCCAGCGCAACGCCAGCAGGCCCGCCGCCGGCAGCACCAGGATCCCGGAGAGGCCGAGGAACCAGACCTCGGAGGCGTCGCTGCCGGCGCCGATCGTGTGGACGATCGCCGCCACCCAGAAGACCGCGGTGAGGCGGTGCAGCCGGCGCCAGCGCGCGGCGCCGATCCGGTCGCGCAGGTAATAGGTGAGGCCCAGCGCCGTCAGCCCGTAGCCGGCGACGATCCCGAGCCCGGTCCAGACGGGCCGGTAGGCGCCGACGAACGGGATCGCGATCCCGCCGATGCCCGGGTTCAGGAAGGAGTCGCCGAGCAGCGAGAGCCCGTGCAGCGCGACCATCGCCAGGGTGCTCAGGGAAAGCGCCTCGTGGATCGGTCGCAGGTCGCGCTTGTTCGCGCCCGGGCGCCTGGAGCTCAGCATCAGGCCGACCGCGACGGCGGCGCTGGCCAGGAGCAGCGCCGCGCCGCCGGCGGCGCGGCTGGTGATCCAGAAGAGGTGGGGAGCGACGTTCACTCCGCCGCCCCGGCCACGGCGCGGCGAGGGCGGACGGTCTCGACGCTGCCGTCGTCGATGAGGAGGACGCCGCCGTGCGGCAGCCAATCGACGCCGGCAGCCGGCCCGGCCAGGAGCGCCGCCTTCGCGTAGGCCTCGGCGTGGAGCGCGGTCGGGCCGACCGCGGTCGCCTGGACGACGCCGGTGAACGCCGGGCGGCCGCTGCGCGGGTCGATGATCTGATGCGCCGGCCGCCCGTCGGGGCCGAGCCAGGAGCGCCGGCTGGTGCCGCTGGTCGCGACCGCTCCGCGGCGCAGCCGCAGCTCCTCCACGGGCTCGCCGCCACGCGGGTCGGAGACGAGGATCGAGCGCTCGCGAGCCGCGCTGCCGCCCAGTCGCAGGTCGCCGCAGCACTCGACGGCGAACGACCGGAAGCCGGCGAGATCGGCCCCGACGAGATCGGCGAGGAGGCCCTTGGCGAGCCCGCCGCCGTCGATCCGCAGCCCGGGCGGGCGGATCACCGTTCCGACTTCTTCGTCGACCGCGACCTTCGACCAGCCGGCGCGATCGCTCGGGCCGCCGGGGGCGACGGCCAGCGGCTCTGCGGACGGCTCGGCCCGAGGGAGGGGCTCGACCGCGAGGGAGGAGCGGTAACCGGCGCGCTCGATCTCCTCGAGCAGGGTGCCGTCGACGAGGCCACCGCTGAGGGCGCCCGCTTCGTAGACCGCGGTCGCCAGCCGGCGCAGGAGCGGCGAAGCCGGCACGGCGCGCCGTGGATCGCGATTGAGGCGGGAGAGCTCGCTTGCCGGATCGAAGCGGGAGAGGCGGCGGTGCGCATCGAGGAGCCGCGCCCTCGCCGCTGCCAGGGCCGGGCCGGCGCCCGCTCCAGCGGCACGCACCTCGACCCGGCCGCCGAAGCAGTCGAATTCGAGCTGCGCCTCGCCGCTCAAGACTGCCCCGTGGTCAGCGGTTCGAGTTCGGGTTCTTCGACGACTTCCGGTTCGACGAATTCCCGTTCGAGTTCCCGCGGCTCGGTGGTTTCGACCGCTTCGCTCGCGGTATGCGACGGATGCGAGCGACGGCGCTTCGTCGACTGCAGCCTGGCGGACGCCTGCGTCTTGGCGCTGAGGACCGGGTCGTTGCCGGTGGCCATCTGCGCGAAGACGACGGTCCAGAGAAGGCCGAAGCAGAGGATCGAGGCGGCGATCACCCGGCCGCGCAGGAAGCCGGCGCGGGAGCGCTGGGCGTTGAGGCGACGCCGTGCCGCGCGTTGCTTTTCCTGTTTTTCGTGAGGGTCCATGTCCTGAGTGTCGATCGGGTGTGGAAAGGACGCCTAAGGCGAGGCTGAGTGTTCTCTTAGAGCCACGAGGAGGCGACTGAGAGTCCGAGCAGACCGACCGCGACGCCGGCGACGATCGCGATCGCGATCGCCATCGCCCGCTGGGCGCCGCCGCCGAGACGGGCGGCGGCTGGACCGCGACGCAGGTCGGCGCTGGCCAGCCTCGGCACCTCGAGCAGGTGGCCGAGGACGTGCAGGGTCATCAGCGCCACCCAGGCGATGAAGCTCAGCTTGTGGGCGAAGACGAGGGTGTTGCTCGGAGGCGAGGCGAAGGCGAGGGCGACGCCGGTGCCGAACAGCGCCAGGGTGGTGAGGACGACGCCGGGCGCCAGCAGCCGCATCGCCGCCGCCGGCGGGCCCTTTCGCGCGTAGGGCTCGGACCCGGTGTAGTAGCGGGCGAACCGGTAGCCGGTGCTGCCCATCTTCAGCAGCACCGGCGGCACCAGCATCAGCCCGATGAAGATGTGCGGCCCGAGCAGCTGGCCGAGGAAGGGAATCGTCGCCCCCTCGGCGGCCAGGAGGACGAGCAGCGCGACGGCGACCGAGCCGGTCAGCCTGGCGTTGCCCGGTACTCCTCCCCGCATCCAGCCCGCGGCCCTCGAGGGGGCGCGGTCGCGGAGCGTCGCTGCATCGGAGCCGATCATTGCGACGATGCTCGTGGCGCCGGCTTCCGGCTCGTTAAGGGTTCGGTGAGAGGTCTCTTATCTCGGCTCGAAGCGGGGCAGCTCGAGGCAGAGGCGGGCGCCGCCGAGAGGCGAGCCCTCGGCCCAGATCCGGCCGCCGTGGGCAGCGGCGATCTCGCGCGAGATCGCGAGGCCGAGGCCGCTGCCGCCGGCCGCCCGGTCGCGGGCGGAGTCGCTGCGGTGGAAGCGGTCGAAGACGCGCTCGTATTCGTCCGGCGGGATGCCCGGGCCGTCGTCGTCGACCCGGATCACGAGCCCCTCGCCCTCCGCCCGCGAGGAGAGCTCGACGCGACCGGCCGGCCCGGCATGGCGACGAGCGTTCTCGATCAGGTTGTGGACGACCCGGGCGAGGAGGTCCGGGTCCGCCTCGAGCCGTCCCTCGGCGAGCTCGCTGGAAGCGGCGTTTCCGGGGGCGGCGCGGGCGATCTCACGCACGAACGAGGCGGCGTCGAGCGGGCGCAGCGCCGGCCCCTGTCCCTCGTCGAGCCGGGCCAGGGCGAGGAGGCTCTCGACCAGCCTTTCGACCCGACCGAGCTCGGCCAGGGTCACCGCCTCGACCCGGCGCACCTCCGCTGGGTCGGGGTGCTCGCTGCGGGCCAGCACTTCGAGCTGGCCGCGGACCGCGGTCAGCGGGCTGCGCAGCTCGTGGGAGGCGTCGGAGACGAACTGGCGCTGGCGCGAGAACGCGTCCTCGAGGCGGTCGAGCATGTGGTTGAAGGACTCGGCCAGCGCCCGCAGCTCCGACGCGGCGCGCGGATCGTCGTCGAGACGCGGGGTGAGATCGCCGCCATCGACTGCTGCGGCGGTCGTCGCGAAGCGGCGCAGCGGCGAGGCCGTGCGACTGGCGATGAGGCCGCCCCCGAGCAGGGCGAGGACGAGGGTGATTCCGCCGGCGAGGAAGAGCGTCTTTTCGACGTCGCTGTGGGCGTCGGCGATCGGGGAGGCGGTGTCCTCGCCGCCCTCGCCGGGGCCGGTCACCTCGCGCGACTCCTCGCGCCGGATCACCGCTGACTCGTTCGACATCTGCGCGCGGACGGCGACGAAGACGATGGCGAAGGCGAAGACGACGATCGAGCCGATCGAGAGCGTCAGCCGCCCGCGCAGCCCGAGCCGCCGCCAGGCGCCGATCACCGCACCCCCCGCAGGCGATAGCCGGCGCCGCGAACCGTCTCGATCGGCGCCGGCGAATCGTCCCGCGCCAGCTTTCGTCGCAGGTAGCCGACGTAGACCTGGACGACGTTCGTCCCCGGGTCGTGGTCGAAGCTCCAGACCGCGGAGAGCAGCTCGGCCCTGCTGCAGATTCGGTCGCTGTGGCGCATCAGGTAGGCGAGCAGGCTCGCCTCACGCTCGGGCAGGCGGACGCTGATGCCGTCGCGAGACGCTTCGCGGCTGAGCAGGTCGAGGCGCAGATCGCCGACCTCGAGCGTCGTTTCGGCGAGATCGGAGCCCTCGCGCAGACGAGCGCGGATCCGCGACAGCAGCTCGTCGAAGGCGAACGGCTTGGTGACGTAGTCGCTGGCCCCCAGGTCGAGCCCCTCGACTCGGTCGGCGACCTCGGCCTTGGCGGTCAGGAGGATCACCGGCAGCGCCGGCCGCGAGCGCCGCAGCGAGCGCAGCACCTCGATCCCGTCGAGACCGGGGAGCATGCGGTCGAGCACGACGAGGTCGATGTCGGGATCCCGCGCCGCCAGCTCACCGGCCACCCCGTCGACCTCGACCCGGACCTCGTAGCCCTCGCCCGCCAGCCCCCGCTTGATGAAATCGGCGATCCCCGCTTCGTCCTCGACGATCAGGATCCGCATGATCGCGATCCTACGCGCCGTCCATGAGACGACGCCGAAGCGCGCCGGCCAAAAGGCGTTCGGCCGCCTTCGCCTGGTCGAGCCCGCCTACTCGGATTCTTCGATCGAGACGATCTGGCTCGCGTTCAGCCACACCATCTCGTCCTTCCCCTTGCGCTTCAGCTCGACCATCGGAATGTTGCCGGCCGAGACCTTGCGGACTTCTTCGCCAGCTTTCTCCACCCCGACCTCGATCTCGATCTTCCGTTTGTCGACCGTGCGAACGATGGCCATCTCGGTCCTCTCCGTAGTTGACGCCGCGGCATCTCGATACCCCCGGCCGGCCCCTCGCAACCAGCTCGCCGATTCGCCGCGCCTCGATGTTTGAGGGCCGCCGGTCAACGGGAACTGCACGGCCGTGGACTTCCTGCGCGAGGCCTTCCGCGGCGAGAACCGCTTCGTCCTGCGGCTGGCGATCATTGCCGCGCTCGGCGGCTTCCTCTTCGGCTACGACACCGGCGTCATCTCCGGCGCCCTGCTCTACATCGAAGAAGACCTGAGTCCGTCGAGCTTCGAGGCGCAGGCCTTCGTCGGCGCGCTGCTGGTCGGGGCGGTGGTCGGCGCCGCGATCTCCGGCTGGGCCGCCGACGCCTTCAGCCGCCGGCGGACCAAGATCGTCGCCGGCGTCGTCTACGTCGTCGGTGCGCTCGGCTCGGCCGCGGCGCAGAGCTCCGAGCAGCTGATCGCCGCCCGCACCGTCCTCGGAGTCGCCGTCGGCGCCGCCTCGTTCGTCGCGCCGATGTACATCTCCGAGCTGGCGCCGAAGCGGATCCGCGGCGGCGTCACCTCTTTCAACCAGCTGATGGTGGTCACGGGGATCTTCTCCGCCTACATCGTCAACGCGGCGCTCGGCGGGGTCACCGGCAACTGGCGCTGGATGCTCGGGATCGGGGCGGTGCCGGGGGTGGCGCTGGCGATCGGCATGTACTTCCAGCCGTTCTCGCCGCGCTGGCTGGTCGGGCAGGGGCGCGAGGAGGAGGCGCGCGAGGTGCTGATGAAGGCGCGCGACGGCGACGAGGAGGAGGTCGACGAGGAGCTGCGCGAAATCGACGAGGAGGCGGCGGCGCAGGGCAGCCTGCGCGACCTCTTCAGCCCCGGCGTCCGGGCGATGGTCGCGATCGGGCTGGTGATGGCGATCGCCCAGCAGCTGATCGGCGTCAACACCGTCATCTACTACGCGCCGACGATCCTCAAGCTGACCGGGCTCTCGAACGGCTCCGCGATCACCCAGGCGCTCTCGGTCGGGATCACCAACGTGATCTTCACGATCGTCGCGATCCTGATCCTCGACAAGGTCGGCCGGCGGGCGCTCTTGATCGTCGGCACGATCGGCTGCATCGTCGCGCTGGTCGCGCTCGGGGTCTTCTTCGCCACCCCATCCCTGAAGCAGGACGCCTCCTGGCTGGCCCTCGCCTGCCTGATCGCCTACATCGCCTCCTTCGCGGTCGGGCTCGGGCCGGTCTTCTGGCTGATGATCTCCGAGATCTTCCCGCTGCGGGTGCGGAGCGCGGCGATGAGCCTCTCGACCGTCGCCAACTGGGCCGCCAACTTCCTCGTCTCGACCTTCTTCCTCACCCTGACCGGAGCGATCACGATCCAGGGAACCTTCTGGCTCTACGCCGGCTTTGGCGTCGCCGCGGTGATCTATTTCGCCGTGCAGCTGCCGGAGACGAAGGACCGCTCGCTGGAGGAGATCTCACACGAGGTGGGTGAGGCGGACTGACGCCGGCGCTGCGCGGGCCGGCGGAACTGAGCTGGCGCGAGGCGGCGCGAATCGTCTCGGGGATCAGCGGTTGAGGATGTCCCGCGCCTACATCGTCGACCGTCCTGATCCCGGCGCTGCTCGTCTTCGGGCAGGTCTCCGATCGCTTCGGCGATCGCGAGGCCGACGCCCGGCTGGCCACCGCCGAGCGCTGTAGCCGGCCCGGACCGGATTGGCCGCCAGCCGCGGCGGGTAGCAGCGAACGAACCGAGCCTCCAGGGAAGCGCCCCGCGTTTCACGGGCTGAACTCGACCTGGAGGAGAAGAGATGAAGGCCCTCACCTTCCACGGCAACGAAGACGTGCGCGTCGACGAGGTCCCGGATCCCTCGATCCAGGACCCGACCGACGCGATCGTCCGCATCACCTCGACCGCGATCTGCGGCTCGGACCTGCACCTCTACGGGGTCCTCGGGATGTTCATCGACGAGGGTGACGTCCTCGGCCACGAGCCGATGGGGGTCGTCGAGGAGGTCGGTCCCGAGGTGAGCCAGATCGCTCCCGGCGACCGGGTCGTGATCCCCTTCAACATCTCCTGCGGGCACTGCTGGATGTGCGAGCGGCAGTTCTACGCGCAGTGCGAGACGACCCAGAACCGCGAGCAGGAAAAGGGAGCCTCGCTGTTCGGCTACACCAAGCTCTACGGCCAGGTCCCGGGCGGTCAGGCGGAATTCCTGCGGGTGCCGCAGGCCCAGTTCGGACCGATCAAGGTGCTCGACGACGGCTCCCCGGACGAGCGCTACCTGTTCCTCTCCGACGTCCTGCCGACCGCCTGGCAGGCGGTCGACTACGCGGCGATCCCGGACGGCGGCTCGGTCGCGGTCTTCGGCCTCGGGCCGATCGGGCAGATGAGCGCTCGCATCGCCCGCCACCGGGGCGCCAGCCGGGTGCTCGGCATCGACAACGTCCCCGAGCGACTCGAGATGGCCCGCCGCAACGGCGTCGAGGTCCTGAACGACGGCGAGCACGAGGACATCTCCGAGGCACTGCGCGAGCTGACCGACGGCCGCGGCCCCGACAGCGTGATCGACGCGGTCGGCATGGAGGCCCACGGCGCCCCCGCCGCCGAGATGCTGCAGAAGGCGACCGGCATGCTGCCCGACGGGGTGGCGGCGAAGCTGACCGAAAAGGCGGCCGTCGACCGGCTCTCGGCGCTGCTCGCCTGCATCGACTCGGTCCGCCGCGGCGGCACCGTCTCGATCTCCGGCGTCTACGGCGGCCAGCTCGACCCACTGCCGATGATGCAGATCTTCGACAAGGGCCTGCAGCTGCGAATGGGACAGGCGCACGTCCGCCAGTGGACCGACGAGATCCTGCCGCTGCTCGCCGCCGACGCCGGTGACCCGCTGGCGGTCGAAGACCTGACCACCCACCGCTGGCCGCTGGAGAAAGCGCCCGAGGCCTACTCGATGTTCCAGAAGAAGGAAGACGGCGCGATCAAGGTCGTGCTGAAGCCCTGAGGTCGGATCGAGCTCCCATGCGCTACTTCCACCTCTGCGCCCACGAGCAGTTCCCGCCCGACCAGCTGCTGCGCCAGGCGCTCGCGGCGGAGGCGGCGGGGTTCGACGGCCTCGGCTGCAGCGATCACCTGCAGCCCTGGTGGGAACCGGGCGAGTCCGGCAACGCCTGGATCTGGCTCGGCGCCGCCGGCCAGGCGACCGAGCGGGTCGCGCTCGGGACCGCAGTCACCCCTCCCGGGCCGCGCTACCACCCGGTCCTGATCGCTCAGGCCTGGGCCACGCTCGAGACGATGTTCCCGGGGCGGGCCTACCTCGGCCTCGGCTCCGGCGAGGCTCTGAACGAGGCGCCGCTCGGTCAGGGCTGGCCGCCGGTGGGGGCGCAGATCGCGCGCATGCGGGAGGCGCTGGAGCTGATCCGGGCGCTCTGGGACGGCGAGCGGGTGACCGGGGAGGGAGAGCACTTCCGCACCGACCGCGCCTTCATCCACACGCTTCCCGAGCGGCGGCCGCCGATCTACGTCTCCGCCTTCGGGCCGCAGGCCGCCAGGGTCGCCGGCGAGTTGGGCGACGGGCTGTGGACGCTGGCCGATCCGGAAACGGTGCCGGCGGTCCTCGACGCCTACCGGGGCGCCGCCGAGGACGCCGGCCGCGAGCCCGGGGAGGTGGTCCTCCAGGTCGCCTTCTCCTGGGCCGCGAACGACCAAGCCGCGCTCGAGGGGGCGAGGGTCTGGAAGGGAGCCCAGCCGGACGAGTTCTACGAAGACGACTGGCACGATCCGGCGGCGATGTACGAGCACGCCGAGCGGCGGGTCTCCGACGAGGACCTGCGGCAGGCGATGATCATCGCCGCCGATCCGGCCGAGCACCTGGCGCGGATCCGCGAAGTCGAGGCGATGGGCGCGACGACGGTGGCGCTGATGAACAACTCCGGCGCCGACCCGCTCGGCGCGATAGAGGTGTACGGGCGCGAGGTGCTGCCGCGTCTCGGTGGGGGCCGGCGGTGAAGGTCGTCGTCACCGGCGCGAGCGGAAACGTCGGCACCAGCGTGCTGGCGGCGCTCGCGAGCGAGCCGGCGGTCGAGGAGATCGTCGGGGTCGCGCGGCGGTTGCCGCGGATCGAGGTCGGCAAGGTGAGCTGGATGCAGGCTGACGTCGCCGCCAGCGAGCTGACGCCGGTCTTCGCCGGCGCCGACGCGGTCATCCACCTCGCCTGGGCGATCCAGCCCTCGCGCGACCCGGCCGCGATGGAGCGGGTCAACGTGCTCGGCAGCGGCCGCGTCTTCGCCGCCGCCGCGGCGGCTGGGGTGGGGACCCTGGTCCACGCCTCCTCGGTCGGCGCCTACTCGGAGGGCCCGAAGGACCGGCGGGTGGACGAGAGCTGGCCGACCGGCGGCATCCCGACCTCGACCTACTCCCGCCACAAGGCGGAAGTCGAGTCGATGCTCGACCGCTTCGAGACGGAGAACCCCGCGGTCCGGGTGGTGCGCCTGCGGCCGGGGCTGATCTTCAAGGCCGAGGCGGCGAGCGAGATCCGCCGCTTCTTCCTCGGGCCGCTGTTCCCGAATCCCCTCCTGCGCCGGGGCCTGATCCCGTTCGCCCCGGACGTCGACCGCCTCTGCTTCCAGGCCGTCCACGCCGATGACGTCGGCGAGGCCTACCAGCTGGCGCTGACCCGCGAGGTCGCCGGCGCCTTCAACATCGCCGCCGACCCGGTGATCGGCGCCGCCGAGCTGGCCCGGATCTTCGAGGCCCGCCCGCTGCGACTCGGCGGCGGCCTGGTGCGGACCGCCGCGGACCTCAGCTGGCGGGCCCGCCTGCAACCCGCCGACGCGGGCTGGATCGACCTCGCCCTCGGCGTCCCGCTGATGAGCACGGACCGTGCCCGCGACGAGCTCCGCTTCGCTCCCCGCCACGAATCCACCGCCGCGCTGGTCGAGCTGCTGAACGCGCTGCGCCGCGGCGAGGGCGGCGCGACGCCGCCGCTGCTGGCGCAGGCCGGCGGACCGGCGCGCCTCCGCGAGCTGATCAGCGGCATCGGCGGCAAGCCCTCCGCCTAGGCCTGGTGTCCGAGGCGGCCCGAACGGGTAGAGGCTGCTCGACAACCAGATTGCCTCCAGGGGGGACCGACGGTCCTCACGGGCAGCGACTCAGGAGGTACATATGGCGGACGTAACTCCCTTGGAGGAGAAGCTCGGCGAGGTCATCGGCCTGGCGGAAGCGGCGCAGGAGGCGAGCGAGAAGGTCGCCTCGCTGCTCGACGACGGCCCGCAGGCGGAGCTGATCGAGAAGCTGAACCAGGAGTCCGAGGAGACGGCGAAGCGGGCCCGCGAGGTCGCCGAGAGCCGCGACGGCGACTCCGCCGGGGTGCTCGAGAAGGCTGAGGAGACGAAGGAAGAGGGCGTCGAGATGATGCAGAGCTACCTCGACGGCGACTCCGACGGGCTCGACGGCTTCGAGTTCCTGATCATGACCGAGGCCGGCGAGGCGGGCCACTGGGCGATTCTCGGCAAGCTGAACGAGAAGGCCGGCGAGAGCGCGATCGGCGAGCTGGTCGAGTGGGCGCTGCCGCTCCAGGAGCGTCACCTGAGCGCGGTGCGCGAGGGCTCGCTCGAGCTGGCGGCCGAGGAGGACCCGGACTCCGAGTGAGCGGCGCGATCGCCCTCACCTACGACGACGGGCCGGACCCGCTCTGGACCGAGCAGTTGCTCGAGGAGCTGCGGTCGAGCGGCGCCCGGGCGACGTTCTTCGTCCTCAGCCCGCGCGCCGTGGTCAATCGCGACCTGGTCGAGGCGATGCTCGCCGACGGGCACGAGGTGGGTCTGCACTGCCTTCGCCACGTCCGCCACAGCGAGCAGAGCGAGGGCGAGCTGACCCACGACCTGAACACAGGCCTGCGGCAGCTGGCCTCGATCGGGGTCGAGCCGCGCGCCTGGCGGGCGCCCTGGGGAGTCGAGACGGCGACCACCCGGCGGCTCGCCGCCGAGCGCGGCCTGCGGCTCTGGGGATGGAACCTCGACAGCCACGACTGGCGTGGCGACTCGGCGGCGGCGATGATGGGGGCGCTGGGGGTGCAGGGCGGCCTCCGCGACGGCGACGTGGTGTTGATGCACGACGGCCTCGGGCCCGGGGCGCGGCGCTCGAGCTGCGGGGCGACGTTGGAGCTGACGCGGCAGCTGCTGACCGAGGCCGAGCGCCTCGGGCTGCGGCCCGCTCCGGTCTCCGAGTGCGACGGGGTGCTGGCGTGACCGGCGCCGTCCAGGCGAGCGGCGAGGGCGCCGCGGCGCTCGACCAGGCGATCGCGGCGATCGCCGCCGGCGCCGCCGACCTCGATCGGGAGCCCCGCTTCCCGGCCGAGGCGTTTCGCGCGCTCGCCGCGGCCGGGGCGCTGGAGGCGACGATCGGCGCCGCCGAGGCGGGCGCCTCCGTCGCTCCGGAGTGGAGCCTGGTCCGGCGTGTGGCCGCCGCCGACGCCTCGGTCGGCCGCATCCTCGACGGCCACCTGAACGCGGTCGAGCGACTCGAAGTCGCCGCCGACCCGGCGCTGCGCGAGCGCGAGCTGGCACGGCTCGAGGGCGGCCGCCGGCTGCTCGGTGTCTGGGGGGCCGACCCGGGGCCCGGCGAGGGCCCGCCGGCGCGGCTCCGCCAGGACCGCTCTGGCGCCCCCGTCCTGCGCGGCGCCAAGACCTTCTGCTCCGGCGCCGGTGGCGTCGACGCGGCGCTGGTGATGGTCGGCTCCGACGAGGGCGAGCCGCCGCTGCTGGTGCTGGTCGAGTGCGCCGGTCTCGAGCTCGACCGCGACTGGTACCGGGCCGCCGGATTGCGGGCCTCGGAGAGCCACCGGGTCGTCTTCGACGACGCGCCGGTGCTCGGGGTCCTCGGCGGGCCCGGGGAGCTGGGCCGCGAGCCGTGGTTCTCGCGCGACGCGATGCGGACCGCCGCCAGCTGGGCGGGGATGGTCGACGCCGCGGCGCGGGCGGCGACCGCGGAGCTCAGCCGCCGCGCCGAGGAGCCGCTGGCGCAGCTCGCCGCCGGCCGGATCGAGGCGCTCGCCGGCACCGTCGAGGCCTGGGTCGAGCGGGGGATCGGCGCCGCCGAAGGCTCGCCCGCGCCGCGCCGCGTCGCGGTCGCGATGCGGGCGGAGATCGACCGGGCGGCGAAAGCGCTGCTCGAGACCGCGGCGAGCGCCTGCGGCTCGCACCCGTTCGTCACCGCCGGGCCGCTCGACCGGGCGCGGCGCGATCTCGAGACCTTCCTCCTCCAGCACCGGCTCGAACCGCTGCTGGCCCGGGTCGGCGCCGAGAGGCTGGCGGAACCTTGAGCGCGCCCGGGGAGCGGGCGCCGGTCGAGCACTTCGAGCGGCTCGCCGGCGAATCTCCTGACCCGTGGTCGTATGAGACCAGCGCCTACGAGCAGGAGAAGTACCGGCGCACCCTCGCCTACGTGCCCGACCCGGCCGGCGAGGCGCTCGAGCTGGGCTGCTCGGTCGGGGTCTTCACGGCGATGCTGGCGCCCCGCTGCAGCCGCCTGCTGGCGGTCGACTTCAGCCCGACCGCGGTGGCCCGGGCGGGTGAGCGCCTCGCCGGCGCCGACCACGTCGAGCTGCGCGTCGCGACCCTGCCCGAGGAGATGCCCGCCGGCTCCTTTTCGACCGTCGTCTGCAGCGAGATCCTCTACTACTGGAGCCCGCGGCTGGTCGAGGTGGGGCTGCGTCGGATCGAAGCGGCGCTGGCGCCGGGCGGCACCCTGGTCGCGGTCCATTGGCGCCCCGGCGACCCCCGCCGTGAGCTGGACGGCGACGCCGTCCACGCGATCCTGCGGCGGCAGACCCGGCTCCGCTACGTCGGCGGCGAGTCGACGACCGACTACCTGATCGAATCCTGGGTCCAGCCGGAGGCGGGGAATGGCTGAGGAGGCCGGGATCCTGGTCGTCGGCGGCGGTCCGGCGGCGCAGGCGGCCGCCTCGGCCTACCGTGGGGCCGGCGGCGCGCTGCCGCTCCGCATCCTCGCCGCCGAGGGTGACCTGCCCTACGAACGTCCGCCGCTGACCAAGGACTACCTGCGCGGCGAGACCGGTCGCGGCGAGCTCCTGATCGAGCACGCCGGCTGGTATCGCGAACGCGGGATCGAGGTCGAGACCGACGCCGAGGTGAGTGAGCTCGACCTCGAGGCGGGGACCGCGCGCGCCGCCGACGGCCGTGGCTGGAGCTTCGAGCGTTGCCTGCTGGCGACCGGCGCGCGGCCGCTGGTCCCCGACATCCCCGGCGCCGACGGGCCTGACGTGCGCACGGTGCGGACGATCGCCGACTCCGAACAGCTTCGCGGGCTGGCCGAGTCGGCGGTCCTCGTGGTCGGCTCCGGCTTCATCGGCTGCGAGGCGGCGGCATCGCTGGCGTCGCTGGGAGCGCGGGTGACGATGGCGACGCTGGAGGAGAGCCCGCAGCTGGAGCGGCTCGGGGCGGAGGCCTCGGCGCGAATCGCGAGATGGCTCGAGCAGGGTGGGGTGGAGCTGTTGGCGGAAGCGAGCCTGGTCGAGATCGAGGCCCGGCCGGGCGGCTCGCTGGCTCGCTTCGAGGACGAGCGCGAGGCGGCGGCCGACGCGGTCGTCCTCGCCCTCGGCATCAGCCGCAACGACGAGCTTGCCGGGCGCGCCGGCATCGCCTGCGGCGACGGGGTCGAGGTCGACGCGGCGATGGTCTCCTCGGATTCGCGCCTGCTCGCGGCAGGCGACGTCGCCGCCGCCGTCAACGGCTCCGCCGGCAGGCGGCTGCGGGTCGAACACTGGGGCGAGGCACTCAACATGGGCGCCGTCGCGGGCCGCACGCTGGCCGGCGAGGAAGCGATCTGGGATGCCGCGCCGGGCTTCTGGTCGACGATCGGCGAGCGGACGCTGAAGTACGTCGGCTGGGGCGATGGCTGGGAGGAGCTGCGCTTCGAAGAGCGGCCGCGCGGCGGCTTCGTCGTCCGCTACGGCCGCGACGGCGAGCTGGTCGGCGTCCTCGCCCACCAGGACGACCCGGCTTACGAGGCGGGTCTCGGCGAAGTCGCGAGGCGGGTGCCGTGGAGCTGAGCGGCATCACCCGGACCGGGCCGCTGGCTCCTCCCTCGGCCTCGCTGCGGGCCGCGGTGGTGGTGCCCGCGCGCGACGAGGAGGCGCGAATCGGGGCCTGCCTCGACCGCCTCGGGAGCCAGCGGGCGCTGCCGCCGGAGGACTACGAGGTGATCGTCGTCCTCGACGCCTGCGGCGACGGCACCGCGGCGGCTGTCGAGGCCGCCGCCCAGCGCTGGCCGCTGCTGCGGCTGCACACCGTCGCCGGCCCCGGGCGCGGCGCCGGGCCGGCGCGGGCGCTGGGGATGGACATCGCCTGCGCACGGCTCGAGTCGGTCGCCGCCGAGCGCGGGCTGCTGGCCAGCACCGACGCCGACTCGCGGGTCGCCGAGGACTGGCTGGAGCAGCAGCTGCGGGCGATCGACGAGGGCGTCGAGGCGGTCGGCGGCGAGATCGTCCTCGACCCGGCGGAAGCGAGCGCGCTGCCGCCGGCGGTGATCGCGAGCCGGCAGGCGGACCTCGGTGAGCGGGTGCGGGCCGCGGCCGCTCGGGGGCCGGCCGAGCACGCCCATTTCTCGGGCGCCTCGCTCGGGCTGACGCCGGCTGCCTACCGTCGCGCCGGCGGGCTCGGCGAGCTCGCCGCGCTCGAGGACCAGGACCTCGAGGACCGGCTGGTCGCCGCCGGCGTCGAGATCCACCGCCGGCGGGCGATCTCGGTGACCACCTCGGCGCGCACCGACGGCCGCGCCGAGCGCGGCCTGGGCCGCGACCTCGAGCTCGGCAGATGGCTTGCGACCCGTCGCTACCGCGGCTCCGACTACGGGGTGGCCGAGCTGCTGGCCGCGAAGCCTGGGACCGTCGCGGCGATCCTGCCGGCGCGGCGCTGCGCGGCGACGATCGGGGCGACCGTCGAGCGGCTGTTGCCGCTGCGCGAGGCCGGGCTGCTCGACCGGCTCCTGGTGGTCGACGCCGACTCCGGCGACGGCACCGCCCGGATCGCCGCCGCGGCGGGCGCCGAGGCCGTCTCCGAGGCCGCGCTCGGCCCGGATCTCGGCCCCGGTCAGGGCAAGGGCGACGCGATGTGGCGGGCCGCCGCCGCGGTCGACGCCGACTTCCTCGTCTTCCTCGACGCCGACTCGCTGGATTTCGAGGCCGGCTTCCTCACCGGGCTGCTCGGCCCGCTGTTCCTCGAGCCCGGTCTGCGGATGGTCAAGGCCTCGTTCAAGCGGCCGCTCGCCCTGGCCGGCGCCGTCGAGGAGGGCGGCGGCGGACGGGTGACCGAGCTGGTCGCGCGGCCGCTGCTGAATCTCCACTTCCCGCGGCTGGCCGGCTTCTCGCAACCGCTCGCCGGCGAGATCGCGATCGAGCGCTCGCTGTTCGCCGAGATGCACGTGCCGGTCGGCTACGGGGTCGAGATCGCGATGTTGATCGACGCCCTCCGCCTCGCCGGCCTCGACGCCCTCGCCGAGGTCGACGTCGGCAGCCGCCAGAACAGCCACCAGAGCCTGGCGGCCCTGGGGGTGATGGCGGGCGAGATCATGGTCGCCGTCGAGCGCCGCACCGGGGCCGCCCGGCGCCCCGACTCACCGGCCTTTCGGCCGCGCCCCGATTCGGAGGCGCCGGTGCAGAGGCTGCGCTGCCAGGAACGGCCGCCGTTCCCGCGCTGACCGAAACCGGGCTCCGTGGCTGTACTGCCGCCCCTGGAGAGCCGCCGGCTTCGGGCTCGCTGACGCCCTCGTCAGCGGGTCCGGACCCGCTGGAAGAGGTAGATCGCGAGCAGGATGAGGATGATGACTATGAGGATTCCGACAATGGTCAAGTTTCTCTCCGTTTCTAGTGACTGCGATCACGAGTCCCCGGAGAGACCAGAAAGGAAACTTCACCCACCTCGTTGCCCGGCTATCGGCCGTGGCGGTTGCAGCCGCCGGCGCGCGGCTGGACGCCGCCGCGCGGCCTGACCGGCGCCGAGCGGATCCCCGCCACCACCGCCCGGTAGCGCCCGCCGCGATGGTGAGCGCCGCGGGGGAGCGGGAAGCTGGCGCGGAAGCGGCCGCTGGCGCGGACCGTGGTGGTCGCCACCCGGCGCTGGCCGAGCCGGATCGCGACCCGCCGCCCTTCGAGCCGCGGTTCGGTGAAGCCGGCCAGGCTCAGCAGGCGCCCCTTGCGGCGCAGGCTGGTGATCGTGACGCCGGTGCCGCAGCGCCGCGAGCGGTCGCCCGCGGCGCTCGGGCCGCCCGGTGAGGATCGCTTGTCGCCCGAGTCGCCGGCCGCCGCAGGCGCGGTGACCCGCTGGGTGATCGTCCCCAGGGCGGGCCGGTAGTCGCCGTCGCCGAGGTACTCGGCGTCGATCCGGTGCTCGCCGACGGCCAATTCGGCCAGGGCGGGCAGGCTGGCGACCCCGTCGTGCAGCGGCACGGCGCCGCCGCGCTGCCGGCCGTCGACCAGGAAGCGGACCGCGCCGGCCGGGACCGGGCCGGAGGGGACGGCGGCGACCGCGGCGCGGAAGCCGACCCCGGTTCCCGCGGGGGCGCTGGGCTCCGAGGAGGAGAGCGACACTTCGGCCAGGGCGGGGGAGACCTGCGCGGTGGCGATCGCCCGGCCCGGCAGGAAGCGGCCGTCGCCGGAGTACTCGGCCGCGACCACATGGGCCCCCGCCCCGGGGGAGGGCAGGCCGGCGAGCGTCGCCCCGTCGGCGCCGAGCGGGACCGGTTCGCCGACCGCGGCGCCGTCGATCGTGAAACGGACCGCCCCCGTCGGCGGCGACGCCGCCGAGCCGCTCGCGGTGACGTCGGCGTGCAGGCGCCAGGCGGCGCCGAAGACGGTCGTTTCCGGCACCACCTCGGCTGCGACCGTGGAGGGCGCCGCCGCGACCGCCTGCTCGGCCGAGCCGTGGGCGGCGGCGTGCGGGCCGTCGCCGCTGTAGGCGGCGGTGATCGCGTGGGTCCCGGGGGCCAGCGCGGCGGCGGGTGAGCAGACCGCTTCGCCGCCGGCGAGCGGCAGGGCGCAGATCGGTTCGCCATCGGCCTCGACTGCGACCGAGCCGCTCGGCGTCCCCGACAGCCGCGAGCTGACCTGGACCACCCAGCTCAACGGCGCGCCGTAGGTGGCGTAGGGGGCGGCGGGGGTGACGGTGACGGCGCTGGCGTCGGCGCCGACCGCCTGGACCAGCGTCGCGCCGGCGGCGGCGAAGTGGCCGTCGCCGAGGTAGCGGGCCTCGACCTGGTGCTCGCCCTCGCTGCCGAGCGTCACCGCCGGCCAGCTGACGGTTCCGTCGGCGGCGAGCGGTGCCGTCGCCGTTTCGGTCCCGTCGACCAGCAGCTGGACCTCGCCGCCGGGATGGCGGCTGGTCGGCGGCAGCGCCGTGACGCTGCCCGAGAAGGTGACCGCTTCGCCCGCCGCCGAGGGGTTCTCCGCCGAGCTCAGCCGCACGGCGCTGCCGGCCGCCGCGACCTGGACTTTGAGGCTGGTCGCGCTCGGGGCGTGGTTTTGGTCACCGCCGTAGGCCGCGGTGACCGTGTGCGACCCGGCGTTCAGCTCGACGCCGGGAAGGCGGGCGACGGCGGCGCCGTCGAGGGTGACGGTTTCGCCGATCCGTTGCCCGTCGACCCGGAACAGCACTTCGCCGGTCGCCCTGCCGGCGGCGGCCGGCTGGGTGGCGACCCGGGCCACCAATTCGGTCGGCGCGCCGTCGCTCGGCGCCGCCGGAGACAGCGCCAGGCCGGTGGCGGTCCTGGCGGCGAGGTCCTCGAGTTCGAAGCGGGCCGGCCTGCTGACCCCGGCGACGCCGGCGGTCGCGATCCAGCGCCCGGCCGCCGGGCCGGCGGTGATCGTCGGCGCGGCGGCGATCCCGTCGCCGCCGGTGATCGCGGTCGCGGTCCGCGATCCATCCGGGAAGCTGCCCGACGGGCCGCTGTCCGGGAGCTGGAAGGTGACGGTGGCGCCGGGCACTGGTTCGCCGGATTGGGAGGTCACCCTGGCCCGCAGCGGCAGCGAGAAGGGTTCGCTGATCGTCGCGCTCTGCTGTTCGCCGCCGGCCGCTTCGACATCGCCCGGTTCCTGGACCCAGGAGAGGGTGACGAGGCCGTCGCAGCCGGGTTCGCTGTGGTCGGGGCGGCATCTGGTGGCCGCCCGGTTGAAGCGCACGCCGGTGGCGCCGGGGATCGCGAACGAGCTGCCGCCCCCGCCCCCGCCGCCACCGTAGGGGAGGTCCTCGCCTTCTTCGGGATTCTCGAACCAGGCGCTGCCGCCGTCGCCGCCCTTGTAACCGCCACCGCCGCCACCACCGCCGCCGATGATCTGCCAGTAGGCGCTGCCGCCGTCGCCGCCGTTGGGGCCGTCGCCGCCCCAGCCGCCCTTGCCGCCGAAGTTGAGTTCTTCGCCGTAGCGGGGCGAGAAGCCGTCTTCGCCGCGGGGCGTATCGGTGCCGTCGCCGCCCGCTCCCGCCCCGCCGGCGCCGCCGAAGTAGCCGCGTTGGCTGCTGTCGCCGCCGCCGCCGGCACCGCCGCCGGCGACGACCAGCGGCGCCGAGCCGATCGCCACCGCGCTGCCGCCGCCTCCCCCGGCGCCGCCGTGGCCCTCGATCGGCGGCGGCAGGCTCGGGGTGCCGCCCTCGTCGCCGCCCTTGCCGTAGCCCCAGCCACCGTCGTGGCGGCCCTCGCGGCCGACGTAGATCGAGAGGCACTGATCGTGTTCGACCGCGACGGTGGCGGTGACGAGGCCGCCGACCCCGCCCGGCGCGGTGGTGTCGTACTGACCGCCGTGCGCACCGCGAGCTTCGACGAAGACCCGATCGACCCCGGCCGGGACCGCGACGTGCTCGACGCTGCCGGTGTAGGCGAAGGTGATGCTGCTGCCGACGGGGGTCGGGCACTCGACGCCGTCCGCCTTCACGGTCGGCGCGACCGCGACGGTGGCGGCGAGCACGAGGGCGGCGACCGCGGCGAGCAGATACGAGCGGATCATCGCTCCCGCACCACCAGTCGCCGGCGATCGACGCTGCTGCGCCCGACCGGGAGGCCGCTGATCGCGGCGGCGCGGAGCGCCAGGCGGCCGCGGCGGCGAAGCTTGGCCATCGCCCCTGCGGAGAGCCGCAGGCGGAGCGTCGCGCTGCCGCGCCCGAGGCGCCGCTGCCAGCTGCCGAGCCGCCGCCCGTGGCTGGCGAGCAGGACCGAGGTGTGGCAGCGGCCGCCGCGCGCCGCGCGGCAGCGCAGCCGCAAGCTGACCAGGCCGCCGCGCGCCGAGACGCTCGGGCCGGAGGCCAGGGCGACCGCCGGCGCGCGGCTCGGGCGCAGCGTCAGCCGCCGATGGCTGACGCCGCCCCCGCCGACCAGCTCGACCCGGGTCTGGAGGTGGCGGTGCCGCGAGAGCAGGTGGCGGCCGCCGCCGTTCAGTTCGATTGCGACCGGGCGGGTGTGCCCGGCGGCGATCGCGTAGCGCCGGTGGGCGAGGTGGCGGTGGGCCGGGCCACGCACCGCCAGCCGGCCCTCGCAGCTGCTGCCCGCCGGGCCCCGGCAGCTCACCCGGACCCGTGCCTGGCCCCAGCGATCGACGCGCGCGTGCGAGGTGCGGAGCCGGGCGAGCGGGCCGCGGCCGGCGCCGGCAGGCGCTCCGGTACCGCTGCCCGAGCCGCCGTCGCCGGGCTCGACGGGCGGCGGCGATCCGACGGTCTGGGCCAGGGTTGCGGCGCTGGCGGTGAAGCCGTTCGACCCCTGGTAGCCGGCGCTGACCTCGTGCCTGCCGGGCGGCAGCGCCACCGGCGCCGAGCTCGCCTCGCCGTGCCGCAGCGCGACCAGGTCGCCGAGCGGCTTGCCGTCGACCGCGAACTCGACGCCGCCGGCGGCGCCGCCGGTCCCGGCCGGCGCCGTGACCCGCGCGGTGAAGCTGACCGGCGCGCCGTAGGCGGCCGGCTGGCCGGCGTCGGAGCTGAGCGTCGTGGTCGTCTGCGCGTCGGTGACGCGGGTGGCGCTGGCGCCGCGGCTGGCGCCGTAGCGGGGGGAGGCGCCGCCTGAGAACTCGGCCTCTACCCGGTGGGCGCCCGGGGCAAGGCTGCAGACCGGGTTCAGGAGGCTGCAGATCGGCAGGATCGCGGCCGATCCTTCGCTCACCTCGACCGGGTCGCCGACCGCTTCGCCGTCGACGAAGAACTGGACGCTGCCGCGCGGCAGGCCGCTGCCGGGCGCGAGCGTGGCGACGTTCGCCCGCAACCAGGACTCCTGCCCGAACGGCACCGCCGCCGGGTCGACGCTGACGGCGGTGGTCGTCCGCGCCGCTGCGACCTGCTGGACGATCGCCCCCGAGCTGTCCGCGTAGCCGCCGCTGCCCTCGAAATCGACGTCGATCCGGTGCGGGCCGGGTTCGAGCTCGGCGGTCAGGTCGCAGGTCGCCGTCCCGGCGACCAGCTCGGCGGCGGGGCAGAGCGGGTCGGCGCCGAGCCGGAAGACGATGCGGCCGCTGGGCACGTCGCCCGGGCCGCCACGGCGCACGGTCGCCTGCAGCTCGGTCGGCTCGCCGAAGAAGGAGGGGGAGGCGCTGCTGGAGACGGTCACCGCGGTCGCGGTGGCGCCGACCGATTGCCGCAGCGCCCCTTCGGCGGCGGCGTGGTCGGCGTCGCCGGAATAGGTGGCGGTCACCTCGTGGGCGCCTTCGGCCAGCGCCGCGACCGGGAGGGAGGCCGCTTCGCCGCTCGCCAGCGGCACCGGCGCGCCGGCGGTGCCGTCGACGCTGAAGGTGACGGTCCCGGTCGGCTGCGGGTCGCCGCCGCCCGGGTGGCCGGCGACCCGGGCGGTGAAGACGATCGGTTCGCCGACCTCGGCGGGGTTGGCGCTGGAGCTGACCGCGACCGCGGTCGGCGCCTTCACCACCTCCTGCTGCAGGGTCGCTTCGCTCGGCTGGTGGCCGTCGTCGCCGAGGTATTCGGCGCGGATCGCGCTGCTGCCGACGGCGAGGCCGGCGACCGGGGGCGAGACCGCCCGCCCTTCGGCGTTCAGCGGCACCGCCGCCCCGAGCGGCACGATCCCGTTCCAGAACTGGACGACGCCGGTCGGTTCGAGCCCCGCTTCGGGGCTGGCGCTCGCCACCTGGGCGGTGAAGCGCACGGCTTCGCCGACCGTCGCCGGGTTGCTCGAGCTGCTGATTGCGGTCGCGGTCGCGGCGGCGACGTTGTCGAGCTGGAAGCGGACCGCGGCGGCGGTCTGCGGCGCCCACGCTTTCACCGCCCAGCGGCCGGTCGTGCCGCCGGCGCGGAGGGTGCCGGCGGTGGCGATGCCGGTCGGGCCGGTGTGGGTTTCGAAGACGCTCGAGCTGTTCGAGAAGCTGCCGGTCGGCGCTTCCGCCGGCACCTGGAAGAGCACCACCTGGTCGGCGGCGGGCGCGCCGGTGGCGGTCGTCATCTTCACCTGCAGCGGTGCGAAGGCGGCGCCGACCGGCACCTGCTGGTCGTCGCCGCCGACGATCGTCGCGTGGGCGGCGGCCGCTCCCCAGGAGACGACGACGTCGCCGTCGTGACCGGAGCCGATCCCGTTGCTGACCGCCAGCGACCCGGGCACCGAGTAGGAGGAGCCGGCCCCGCCGCCACCGCCACCGCTGACGCTGGCGCCGTCGTCGCCGCCGTGCCCGCCGTGGTAGCCGCCGCCTCCGCCGCCCCCACCGCCACCGTCCGAGCTTTCGTCGCCGCCGTGATCGCCGCTGTGCTCTTTCCGGCAGCCGCCGCAGCCGCCCCTTCCATCACTGCCGCCGCCGCGGGCGGAGATTCCCGCCTGCGCCGGTTCGCCGCCACTGCCGCCGCGGCCGCCCCAGTGGCCGCCGAGGCCACCGCCCGCGTCGCCGCCGCCGCCCCCGCCGCCGCCGGCGACGACCAGCGGCGCGCCGTTCGGCGCGAGGACCGCGGTGGCGCCGCCGCCCCCGCCGCCGTCGTGCCCCGAGCCGTCGATGATCCCGTGGTGGCCGCCGTTCGCCCAGCCCCAGCCGCCGTTGGAGCCGAACCCGTACTGGCCGACGTAGATATCGAGTTCCTGTTCGGGTTCGACCGGCACCGTCGCCGTGATCTGCCCGCCGTGGCCGGCGGGGGCGATGTCGTTGCCGCTTTCGCCCGGCCCGCCCTCGGCGTCGATCGTCAGCCAGAAGACGCCCGCCGGCACCGTGAAGTGCTGGATCCTTTCCCTGCCCGCGTAGGGGAAGTGGGCGGAGAACTCGGCCGCCGCCGGAGCCGCCATCAGCGCACAGGCGCAGGCCGCGAGGAACGCGGCGCAGACCCCTCGCCAAGCGGGCCGACCGAGCCTTGCGGCTCGGCGCTCGAGCGTGGTACGACGATGCATCTGGGTCCGGGGAACGCTACCTGCCCCGATGCCGGATTTCCAACGCGGACGTACCGGCTCGACGAATCGACGAAGGACCTCCCGCGGTTGGCGGATAACCAGCCGTCTCCGACGCGACCGACGTTCTCAGAGGCCGACCGTCGTGCGCGGATCAGCGCTCGCGCGCAACGGTTCCCGCATTTGTTGGGTATTCCGAGAGCTCCGACACCCTGCTCCGCGGCCGTTGAATATCTCGCCGGGTTGGATCGACCTCCTCGCGCGCTCGCCGCGACCGGAGCGCCGCTCTCCGAGGAGCGACCAGCGTCGGGGGATTACAGAGTCGAACTCCCGCTCGTCGACCGGCCGCGGCCTGTCCGGGTCGATCTGCGCGCGCGCGCACTCGCGCTCGCGACAAGAGGTCGATGCCCAGTTGCAGCGAGATTTCTGCGCCGCTCGCGCCAGGGGCGCCCGGTGTGGCGCTCACCGGCCGGACCGGCTACGAATGCCCGAACGCATAGCCCGGAGCCGCGGTCGCGGCCGCCGACGACGCCTGGCGCAAGACACACACCCGAGCGGGCAGCCCTGCGCGGAGGGCCCCGCCCGGACTGACTCGCGGGAGGGTACGTGATATGACCAAGAGGATCAGCCTGCTGGCGGCGGCGCTAGCGGTTATGGCCTTCGCCGTGCCGGCGATGGCGCACGCGGCCGAGATCACAAAGGTCGCCAAAGTAACAGCCGAAGTCGGCGAAGTGATAACGCTCACAGGTGAAGACGTGACCATCACATCGGCGGGAGTAGGCAACATCACATGCGAAAAGCTAAACCTCACCACCACCGTGAAGAAGAACAACGGGGCAGAATTCGAAATCGAAGGCAACGGAGGGTTCACGACCGCCAACTGCACGAACAAAAATGGTGCCGTTAACGTCACAAAAGTCGCCCTGAACTCGCTCAAGAGCGTCGGTGGCGGAGGGGTGACCGCGAATCTCTCTGTGACAGTAGACCTTGGCGTGAAATTAGAGTGCACCTACGCCGGAGCAGCCGTCGCCGGAGGCTACGCATTCGGGGCCGACACCATCGAATTCAACGCTGCCGCGGGATTCAACGGTGGGGCTTGCGGCATCGGCTTGCTCGACGGTTCTTTTACAGCCGAGATCGGGGCCGTTCCGGTCATCCTCGACTAGCTATTCGATCGATCCACGGCCAGGTGTGACTGGTGGCGTGGTCGGCCGGGCGGATCAAGGACGCGGGGCGCAGGCTCTTGCCAGGGACGTCATCCCAGCGGGCCTGGTCGTGGATCGACGATAACTACTAGGCAGACGCCTCGCCGCCCGGCCAGAACCACTCCGCGAAGCGTCGGCGATCCGCCGCCGCCGGCGCCGTCGGGCCGAAGTAGGCGAGCTCCTCTCCGGGCGCGGGCGCGGCCGCTGCCGAGCGCGCCGCGATGCCCGGCTCGCCGGCGGCGTGGGCCGCGGCTCCGAGCGGTTGACAGGTGGCGTGATCGACCTCCCGGTCGGCGCCGTCGAGCGGGTAGCTCGCGGGCAGCCCCAGCGAGCGCAGGCCGGCCTCGGTGACCGCGTCGACGAAGCGCGCCCGGGGGACTTCGGTGCTGACCAGGACGGGGCCGCTGGCCGGGTCGAGGTCCTCGGGGCCGATTCCGAGCGGCGCCAGCTGCCGCCGCACCTGCGCCCGGGCGACCTCGAGGCTCGCGTTCAGGTAGACGGTCTCGAAGGCGCCCGCAGGATTCCAGCGGCCGCCGCGCTCGCGCGAGTGGGCGCCGGCGAGGGGATCCCTCCAGTCCGGCTTGGCGACGCGCAGGTAGCGCCCACCCCGTTCGAGGTGGCGCATCAGGCTCCGCTGGCCCAGTCGAAGCCGGCGCGGAGCGCCTCGAGGACCCGCTCCTCGTCACCGGCGGCGATCGCCTCGAGGATCGAGCGATCGCCGTAGGCGGGGGCCGGGCGGCGCACCACGGCGGGCACGCGATCCGCCTTCAGCTGCGCGGCGAGCAGGTCGGCGATCGCGCCGACGCTCGCCAGCTTCGCCTGCCGCTCGGCCGGGACCCCACTGCGCTCCCAGCCCTCGAGCGCCTGCCGGCGCACCCCGAAGAGCACCGCGGCTTCGGTCCGGTTCAGCCCGAGCACGGTCCGGATTCGGCGGAGCGGCAGGTCGCGGCCTTCGAGCGCCGCCGCGACGGCGCGGTAGAAGCGCAGGACGTCGCCCTCCTCCAGCTCCCAGCGCGGCAGCCGCCATCTCGCCGGGCGCGAGAGCGGCTTCGCGGCGGGCAGCGAGGAGCGCAGCTGGTCGACGAAGGCCAGCGCCGTGCCGCGCCCCGGGTCGAGGCTGCCGACCCAGGCGCTGAACGGCGCGTTCATCGCCTCGCCCTGCAGCAGCGTCAGCCGTCCATCCTCGTCGGCGGCGGCGAGAAGCTCCGGACGGGCCTCGCCGACCGCCTTCAGCATCCGCTCGGTGAGGCGCTCGTAGGCGGCGACGTAGACGCCGACCTGGTCGCGATCGCCGGCCAGCGCCCGCGGCAGGCTGGCCTCGATCTCGGCCATCTCCTCGCCGGCCAGCTTCTGCGCGGCGTCCGCCACCCGGCGCGGGGCGGTGTCGCTGAGTATTCGCTCGACCGTCTTGCTCACGACCTGCAACCTAACCCAAGGAAAACGCAAGCGCAAGCAAAACGCAAGCTCCGACGAATCGCCCTGTAACCGGAGGTGTGCTCTGCCCGCTTTCGTCGCCTTGGCCTCGACCTGGGCGCCCAAAGGTCGAAGCCGGATGCTCAGCCCGCCTTGCTGGTCGAGATGTACGGCAAGGCTGGCTTGCTGGCGACGAAGACCATTCGCTCTCACCTCCCTCCCTCGCTAGGTGATCCCTACTCGGCCTTTCTAATCGAATTGGTGGAACCTGTTCCTGTAATGGAACGTGGATGACGCAATTTCCTCCACCTGGGTGAGATGATCCCCACCTATCGGCTGATCTCGATCAAACAGGGAGGTTCTTCGGAAAAATGCCGAGAGGAGAGAAGCCGGCGCACACGCCGGTCAGCGAATTGGCGGCTGCGCTGTCCCACCCCGACCGCATATGGATCCTCATGGCGATGAACGCCCCAATCCGGCGGCTGTCTCCGTCGGACTACAGCGAGGAGGCCGGGCTCGTTCTTGGCAGCTCCAGCTACCACTTCCGCGTTTTGAAAAGTGCCGGGTGCATCGAGGTCGTCGACGAGAAGCGGAATCGAGGTGCGGTCGAGCACATCTACGAGCCGGTCAGGCGAGCGCTGGCCTGGAAGCGCGAATACGAAGAGCTCCCCGACATCGCGAAGCAGAACATCGACGCGGTCTCCCTGCGGGGTTACGTAGAAGCTGTGGGCGACGCGGTTGACGCTGGCACTTTCGGCAAACGCGAAGGTAGTCACATCGCCTACGACCGATTCTGAGCCGACGAGCTCGCCTTCACCGAAGCGGCGATCGTCATGGATCGTGCGCTGAACGAACTGCTCGACATCGCCTCGACAGCGCGAGACCGGCTGGAGGCAGAGCCGACCGGCGACAAATTTCTAGCCGGCTGGCGCCGACCTGCTCTCACAAAAGGCCGCGCCTGGTCGCCGCGGCGACGGCGGCGGCGCGGGTTGGCAGGGCGAGCTTGGTGCGGATGTTGGCGACGTGGCGGTGGACGGTGTGGGGGCTGAGCACCAGGCGCTCGGCGATCTCGCGGTCGGAGAGGCCGCCCGCGACCAGGGCCAGCACCTCGGTCTCGCGGTCCGTCAAGTCCTCTTCTGCAGGGGGTAGAGGCGCCGGCCCGGCCGCCGTTGCCGCCCGCTCGTCGCCCGCGACCCCGAGGGCCTTCAGCACCGCGGCCAGGACCGCGCCCGAGTCGCCGAACCAGGGGTAGTGGTCGGCTCCGTCGAGTGGCACCAGGCTCGCGTCCGGCAGCGTCGCCGCCAGCTCGCGGCCGAGCGCGAAGGGGATCGCGCGGTCCTCGCGCCGGTGGAGGACGACCGTGGGTGCCGCCACCGCTCCGAGGCGGGCGCTGACGTCGAACTCGTAAAAGGCGCTCAGGGTGTCGGCCGCCGTCTCGGCGCTCGCCGCCTGCCGCTGGTAGGCGACGAAGGCGTCGCGCTCGCGCCGGTCGGCGCTGGGGATGAAGAGATCGGCGAGCACGCGGGAGCCGAGCCCCCAGTGCTCGCGGACCAGCTCGACGATCGCCGCCCGGTCGCGGGGGCCGGCGATCGCCTCGCCGGCGGCGTAGCCGCCGTAGATCGCCAGCCGTCGCAGCCGCTGCGGCGCGGCGGCGGCGAAGGCGATCCCGACCGGCGCGCCGGAGGAGGCGGCGAGCAGGTCGACCGCCGACGCCCCGGAGGACTCGACCACGGCGGCCAGCGCGCCGGCCGCCTCGTCGACAGTCGCGACCGGGGCGGCGCCGTCGGCCGAGACGCCGGTCCCCGGCGGGTCGTAGCGGATCACGGTGCGGTGGCGGCCGAGGGCTTCGACGAAGGCGCGCAACCGCGGCTCGCGCCAGTTCAGCTCGAGGTGGCTCATCCACCAGCCGCAGAGCACCAGCGGCGGCCCCTCGCCGCTGCTCGCCCAGGCGACCCGGCGCCCTTCGTCTGCGGCGAAGCGAATCTCGGGCTCACGCATCGGCAAAGCTTAAGAGCCGGGGATGGCCGGATCGGGCCAGCGAAGATGGCCGCGACGGGCGAAGCGGCGAGGGCGGCGCGGCGCTTCAATCGAGTGCGTGGAGAACAGCCCCGACACCGCCCCCGTCGAGATCGCCGAAAGCGAGCTCACCGCCGTCCTCTACGAGCCCTTCCTGTGGCTCGGCGAGCGGCTCGGAATGTCGCGGCGTCGCCGCCAGCTGCTGAGCGGGGCGCGCGGCGCCGTGCTCGAGATCGGCGCCGGCACCGGCCTCAACCTGCGCCACTACCCGGGCGGGCTGGAGGAGCTGGTCCTGGTCGAGCCGGGAGAATCGATGGCGAGGCGGATCGACCTGACGCGGGCTCCCGACGGCGTCCCGGCGCGGGTGGTGAGCGCTCCCGCCGAGCGGCTGCCGTTCGACGACGACAGCTTCGACACCGTCGTCTCGACCCTCGTCCTCTGCACCGTCGTCGACCCGGCGCGCTCGCTGGCCGAGGTGGCCCGCGTCCTGCGGCCGGGCGGCCGCCTGCTGTTCTGCGAGCACGTCGGCGCGGACTCGCGCTGGCGCCGCGCCCTGCAGCGGCGCTCGGTGCGCCCCTGGGCCGCCTTCGCCGACGGCTGCCAATGCGACCGGCCGACGCTGGCGACGATCGAATCGCGGCTGCGGGTCGAGTCCGTCGCCCGCGGCAGGTGGAGGGGGATGCCGGCGATCGTCAAGCCGCTGGTCTGGGGCGCCGCGACCGCCTGATCGCGCGCGGCGGCCGATTAGGCTGCCGTCGTGCCCAGCGAGCCGGAGATCCGCGTGCTCGAGCCCGCCGCGGGGGTGCTCGCCTTCTACGCGGGCCGCGACGGCAGCCGCTTCGCCGCCGCGCCGAACTGGGTCGACGAGGGCGCGATCGGGCTCGGCATCGCCAGCTACGCGCTGCTCCTCGGCGGCGACGCGCTGGTCTACGACACCGGCGTCTCGGTCGCCTGGGGCCGCTTCGTCCGCGCCGAACTCGAGCGCCGCGGCGCCCGCCGCTTCACCGTCGTCCTCAGCCACTGGCATCTCGACCACATCGCCGGCAGCGAGGCCTTCGCCGACTGCGAGGTGCTCGCCAACGACCGCACCGCCGCCCATCTGGCCCGCCGGCGGCAGGCGATCGAAGCCGGTGAGCTCGAGGGCCCGCCGCCGATCGCGCCGCTCGTCCTGCCGACCCGGACCTTCGCCGAGCGCGAGACGATGCGGCTCGGGAGGGGGAGGGGGATCGAGGTCGAGATGCTCACCTTCGACATCCACAGCGACGACGCGACCGTCCTCTGGCTGCCCCACCAGCGCCTGCTCCTCTGCGGCGACACGCTCGAGGACCCGGTCACCTACGTCGACGAGCCGGGCCACCTCGACGCCCACCTGCGAGATCTCGAGTGGCTGCGGGCGCTGGATCCGCTGGCGATCCTCCCCAACCACGGCGACGCGGAGCAGATCGCCGCCGGCGGCTACCCGCCGGCGCTGATCAACGCCACCGTTTCCTACCTCCGCTTCCTGCGCGCGGCCGCCACCGATCCGCAGGCCGCCGCCCGCCCGCTCCACGAAGTGCTGCCGGAGCTGAGGGGCGCCGAGGCTCTCCATTACTTCGAGCCCTACGAGCAGGTCCACCGGCACAACCTCGAGCTGGCCTCAGCCCTCGAGCCGGATTGAAGGCCGGCCGCGGTCGGTGACCGCGGCGGCGCCCTCGCTGCGCGGATCGCTGGCGGCTTCGAACCGGTCGGGGCGGTCGCCGATCAGGATCAGCTGGGCGTGGCCGCTTTCGTCGGCGTAGTCGTCGATCGCCCGCAGCGGTCTGCCGGTGGCGGCGAGCGCCTCGCGGGCGGCCGCGGGGAGGCGGGGTTCGTAGGCGATATCCCCGCCCGCCCCGGGGGAGAGGACCCAGCGGGGCGCGTCGAGGGCGGCGGCGGCCGAGTCGCCGGCGCGGAGGCGGAGGATGATCTCGGCGAGGATCTGCGGCTGGCCGCTGCCGCCCATCGTCGAGACGACGATCGTCGGGCGGCCGTCGGCGAGGACCATGCAGGGCATCAGCGTGTGGGCCGGTCGCCTGCCGGCCGCGATCGCGTTAGGGGAATCCGGGTCGGCGGAGAAGCAGGCGCCGCGGTTGTGGAAGAGGACGCCGGTGGCGGGGTCGAGCAGCGCCGCGCCGAAGCCGTGGAAGACGCTCTGCAGCAGCGAGACCGAGTTGCCGGCGTCGTCGGCGGTGACTACCGCGACCGTGTCGCCGCCGCCGCTGAGCGCGGCCGGGTCGCAGAGGCGCTCTTCCCTGATCGCCAGGCCGCGCGCGAAGGCCCCGGCGAGGGCGCTGGCGCCGGCGCCGAGCGGATCGACGGGCCCCTCGCGCAGCTCCGGCGCCTGCAGGATCAGCGGCAGCACGAAGCCCTGCGAGTTCGGCGGCGCGGTCGCGATCGTCTGGCCGTCGTCGAGGTCGGCGAGCAGGGGAGGCCCGACCTCGGGTGCGAAGCCGGCCAGGTCCGCGAGGCTGATCGGCGAGCCCGCCCCGCGCAGGAAGGCGACCAGCTCCGCGCCGAGCTCGCCGCCGTAGAAGACCGCGGGTCCCTCCGCCGCGATCCGCCGCAGCGTCCGGGCCAGCGCCGGCTGGCGCAGGAGCTCGCCCGCCCGCAGCGGCGAGCCGGATTCGAAGTAGACCTGCCGGCAGCCCTCGTCCGCCTCGAGGTCGGCCGCGGCGCCGGCGATCGCCGCCGCCAGCGTCGGCGGGACCGCGAAGCCGTCCTCGGCCAACCCGATCGCCGCCTCGAACTGCGACTCCCAGGAGCGCTGCGCGCCCAGCTCGGCGATCGCGCCGAGGCCGGCGAGCAGGCCTGGCACGGTGACCGGGTCGGGGCCGCGGATCGGAATCCAGTCCGCCGCCAAGAGGCGGCCGGCGTCGACCGCGGCGGGCGCCGGGCCGGATGCGTTGACCACCCGGGTGGCGCCGTCCGCGAGGCAGACGATCGCGATCAGGTCGCCGCCGAGGGCGCAGTTGTTGGGGTAGGCGACGGTCAGCGAGAGGGCCGCGGCGAGCGCCGCGTCGAGTGCGTTGCCGCCGGCCTCGAAGGCCGCCAGGCCGGCCTCGGTGGCGGGCGCCTGCGGCGTCGCGATCGCCAGCCGGGATGGGCTCTCAGGAGTCATCGGGGATTTGACTTTGTATCAACACGGTGGAAAGGTCCTGTGCAGATGAGCAGTTTCCTGCCGATGCCGTCCTTGCTCACCGCCGTGGCCGAGGGCGACGGCTCGTTCGAGCTCCTCAACCTCGACCCGGGGTCGGTCGAGCTCGAGCCGTGGTCGCTGCCGACGATGGAGAGCGAGGGGATGGAGGTCGACGGCGAGCCGGGCCGGCGCGGCCGGGTGCTCTGGACCTCGCCGGACCGCAGGTCGGTGCTGCTGATCGAGGAACTGGAGCCGTGCACGTTCCGCGGCCGCCACGGCGGCGAGCTCGTCTACCTGCTGGCCGGCAAGGTCACCGCCAGACCCGGTGACGGCAGGCCCGAATACCAGATGGGCCCGGGGCACCTCGGCTGGTTCGAGCCCGGTCTCTGGGACGAATGGGTGGTCGAGGAGACCTACCGCAAGTTCCTCTTCGTCGCCGCCGACCGCGAGCTGCCGTACTGATGGACCGAAGTCCGATGCCCGGCCGCCGCTTCGCCGCGTAGGCTGCCTCGGCTTCCTTCGAACTCGGCCCCAGGAGGTCACCAGATGGACTCGTTCACCCCGGCGAAGCCGCGCTTGCGGCTCGCGCTGCTCGCGACCGCGGCGCTCGCTCTGCTCGCGACCCTGATCCTCGCCGCTCCGCGCGCGGACGCCGCCGCCAAGGTCTATTTCCCGAGCAGGTGCAACAACTCGGCCTACAAGCCGCTGAACATCGTCGTCACCTGCGCGGACGCCAGGACCACCTTCCAGACCGCTCACTGGGAGCGCTGGGGAACGACCTCGGCCCACACGACCGGCGGTCTCGTCTACCCGGAATGCGGCAACAAGCCGCTCGTCTCCTGCAACCACTACGAAGAAGACAAGGCGACGATCACCCTCTCGGTTCCCGTCAACTGCGGCGGGCGCCTGCAGTTCACGAGGATGGTGATCAAGGACCTCGAACCGCCGGCGCCCGCGCTGCGCACGATCCGCGAGCACTTCCCCTGCGGAGGCGTCGGCTAGGTCCCGCCCGCTCCCGTCCTGTGAGCGCGAAGTCCGGCCCGCTCAGCTGACCAGCGCCCGGACTTCGCGCTCGATCTTGGTCCGCGCCCGGGCGGTCATCCGGCCGCCGACCGCGGCCTTCGGGCTGATCGTCTCCCCCTCGCGGAAGCGTTCGATCACGTGCGGGTCGATGTAGGAGCGGCGGCAGACGGCGGGGGTGTTGCCGAGCGCCTCGGCCACCCGCTCGACCGCGGCGCGGATCGACCGCTTCGCCGCCGCGTCGGAGGCCGGCTCGGGCTCGCCGGCGAGCTCGACCGCGGCGAGCACGGTCCCGTGCCAGGTGCGGAAGTCCTTGGCCGAGTACTGCTCGCCGATCCGCTCCTGGATGTACTCGTTGACGTCGTCCGAGCGGACGTCGCGCCAACCGCCGTTCTCGCGCCAGGCGAGCAGGTCCTCGGGCCCGCTGCGGCGGCGCCGCATCACCTCGATCGCGCGGCGCGCGGCCGGGTCGCGGATCGACTGCACCCGCCGCTGGCCGCTCTTGGCGGGGAAGTCGAAAACCACCTCGTTGCGGGCGAGCGTGACGTGCTCGCGGCGCACGGTGGCGAGGCCGAAGCTCTCGTTCTCCTCCGCGTAGACCTCGCCGCCGACCCGGAAGAAGCCGAGGTCGAGCAACCGCACCGCGCAGGCCAGCGCCCGCTCGCGCGGCATCTCCTGGCGGCGCAGGTCGGCGGTCACCCCGCGGCGCAGCCGCGGCAGCTCGGCGGCGAACTCGCGCACCAGCTCGAACTTCCGCTGTGCCCGGCGCTGCTGCCAGCGCTCGTGGTAGAGGTACTGCTTGCGGCCGGCGGCGTCGATCCCGGTCGCCTGCAGGTGGCCGAGCGGGTCCGGGCAGATCCAGACCTCCTTCCAGGCCGGCGGGATCGCCAGCTCGCGGATCCGGTCGAGCGTCTCCTCGTCGTCGATCCGCTCGCCGTCGGCGTCGCGAAAGGTGAAGCCGCGCCCGGCTCCGAGGCGGGCGATCCCCTGCGAGGTGACGTCCGAGCGCCGCAGCCGGCTCGAGCTCTTTCCACGCTTCGGCACCTGGGGGATCAGCCGCCGAGCACGCTGACCGGCAGCTCGAAGCGCTGCCGCGCCGCCTCGGCGAGGTCCTCGTCGGGATCGACGAGGACGATCCGCTCGGCCTCGAAGCCCGCCAGCGCGTCCGCGATCGAGTCGTCGACGTCGCCGGTCAGCAGGTCGAGGCCCGACGCCGGGCGAATCGGCGCGACCACCTTCAGCTCCAGCTGGCGGCCGTCGGCGAGCGCCGCCAGGGGCTCCCGCAGCTCGCTCTCGCTGCTCGGATCGTCGCTCACGACCCGCAACCGAGCCGTCTCGTCGTTCTCGGGCACGCTGCCTCGCTACCCGGATTCGCTCCGAGTTATCGCCGCGGCCGCCGCCGTTTGCCGAGGCGCCCGCCGGGGAATTGAGGGACCGTGGCCGCAGCGCAGGCGCAGATAGAGACCGACGTTCCCGCCCGCCTCGACCGCCTGCCCTGGTCGCGGTTCCACTGGATGGTGGTGATCGGGCTGGGGACCGTCTGGATCCTCGACGGCCTCGAGGTGACGATCGTCGGCTCGATCGGCGACCGGCTCACCGAAAGCGGTTCGGGGATCAGCCTCGACGCCTCCCAGATCGGCACCGCGGCGGCCTTCTACGTGGGCGGCGCCTGCGTCGGCGCCCTCTTCTTCGGCCAGCTGACCGACCGCTTCGGCCGCAAGAAGCTCTTCATCCTCACGCTCGGCCTCTACATCGCCGCCACCGTCGCCACCGCCTTCTCGTTCGCTCCCTGGTACTTCTACGCCGCCCGCTTCTTCACCGGCGCCGGAATCGGCGGCGAGTACGCGGCGATCAACTCGGCGATCGACGAGCTGATCCCGGCCCGGGTCCGCGGCCGGGTCGACCTGATCATCAACGGCAGCTACTGGCTCGGCGCCGCCGGCGGCGCCCTGCTCGCCGCGGTCCTCCTCGACACCGCGCTGTTCGCCGCCGACGTCGGCTGGCGGCTCGCCTTCGGGCTCGGCGCGATCTTCGGGGTCGGCATCCTGCTCGTCCGCCGCAACGTCCCCGAGAGCCCGCGCTGGCTCTTCATCCACGGCAGAAACGACGAGGCGGAGGAGGTCGTCGGCGAGATCGAGGAGGAAGTGCGCGAGGACACCGGCGAGGACCTGCCCGAGGCGGAAGGGACGATCACCGTCCACCCGCGCGAGCGGATCCCGTTCACCGAGATCGCCCGCACCGCGATCCGCGACTACCCGCGCCGCACCGTGCTCGGCCTCTCCCTGTTCATCGGCCAGGCCTTCCTCTACAACGCGATCACCTTCGACCTCGGCACGATCCTCGGCGAATTCTTCGAAGTCGGCTCGGGGGTGATCCCGCTCTACATCGCCGTCTTCGCCCTCTCCAACTTCATCGGCCCGCTGACCCTGGGACGCCTCTTCGACACGGTCGGACGCAAACCGATGGTCTCCGGCACCTACCTCGGCTCGGCCGTGCTGACCGCGGTGCTCGGCGTCTTCCTCTTCAGCGAAAGCCTCACCACCTGGTCGTTCATGGCCTTCGTCCTGGCGATCTTCTTCCTCGCCTCCTCCGGCGCCAGCGCCGCCTACCTGACCGTCTCGGAGATCTTCCCGATGGAGACCCGGGCGCTCTCGATCGCCTTCTTCTACGCGGTCGGGACCGCGGCGGGCGGGATCGCCGGCCCGCTCCTGTTCGGGCACCTGATCAACAGCGGCTCGGACGAACAGCTGGCGATCGGCTTCTTCATCGGCGCCGTCGTGATGGCGCTCGGCGGCATCGCCGAGCTGCTGTTCGGGGTCAAGGCGGAGCAGAAACCGCTGGAGGAGATCGCCGAACCGCTGACCGCCGAGGGGGAGGGCGGCGAAGCGGCCGAGGCGGGGGAAGGGGAGGAGGGCGAGAAACGCGAGCCGCCGCGGCCGAGAGCGCCGCGCCCGCCCTCGGCGCGACCGGCGCACTGGGCGGCCCGCGGCCTCTCGGCTGGCGGCGGCCCCTACGTCGAGGTGCCGCTCGAGGTCGAGGTGGCGATGATCGAGCGGGCGCTCGAGGAGCACGGCAGCGCCAACCGGCGCGAGCTGCGCCGGCGGGTCGACTCGCGCCGCTGGGGACCGGGACGCTTCAACGCGGCGCTGCGCCAGGCGATCCGCGAAGGCAGGGCGAAGCGCCTGCCCCGCGGCCAGGTCGCGCCCGGCCACCGCTGAGAGCTCTCCCTGGAAGTAAGCGTGATCGACATGCTTTCGGGTAGAGGACGGAGATGACCGAGGTGATCTCGATGCCCGAGGTGGTGGACCGCGACAGCCAGCAGGCGGCTCTCGACGAGCTGCGCATCCGCGAGAAAGCGCATACGCGCGAGAGCGACGCGATCGCGGCCGCGCGGCGGCGGCTGCCGATGGTCGAGGTCGACGCCTCGGCCCCTCTGGTCGGCCCGGACGGTCCGTTGACGCTGCTCGACGCCTTCGAGGGCCGGCGGCAGCTGCTCGCCTACTTCCACATGTGGTTCGAGGGGGAACCCGCCGCCGCCCAGTGCGAGGGATGCACCTTCTTCAACGGCCAGGTCCGCGAGCTCTCCCACCTGCACTCGCGCGACGTCACCTACGCCACCCTCTGCCAGGGGCCCTACGAGGAAAGCGTCCGCTACCGCGACTTCATGGGCTGGGAGATGCCGTGGTACTCGGCCAAGGCCTCGCTCGAGACCCTGCTCGGCGAGCAGAACGATGGCAAATTCCACCTTCTTTCCTACCTGCGCGACGGCGATCGGGTCTTCGAGACCTACTCGCTCGAGGGGCGCGGGGTCGAAGTCCTGGACAACACCTACGCGCTGCTCGACCTGACCGCCTTCGGCCGCCAGGAGGATTGGGAGGACTCGCCTGAGGGCAGGCCGGTGAGGCCGATCACCGAAGCCGCCGGACGGATCAGGAGCGACGGCCGCCCGCTCTCGCAGTGGCCGCGGATCGAAGCCGGACGCTCCGACGATCTCAGCGGCTAGCGGTCCGCGTACTACGACGTAATACAAATGCCGCCCCGCAGTGAGACCTTTTCAGCACGCTGGAGCACCGACGTCGTCACTCGCCTGCGAAGGCGCAGCGAGCGCGAGGGGATCAACAGGTCCCGCCTCGCCGAGCGCTACGTGGACGAGGCGATCCGGATGGATGAGCACCCCGGCATCGTCTTTCGCCCCGGGCCCCACCGGAAGGCGGGCGGGCCTCGCGGCCGGTCCCGACGTCTGGGAGCTGATCTGGCTCCTCAAGGACGCTCCCCAGCACGGCGATGAGGCGATTGCCGTGGTTGCGGACATGCTCAAACCTCTCCGAGGGCCAGGTGCGGACGGCCGTTCGCTACTACGCCGCCTTCACGGAGGAGATCGACGAGCGCATCAGCGGCGAGGTGGCGCGGCGCCTCCGGGGCCGCGGCCACGAGGTGGTCGCCGTTGCCGAGGAAGTCGTCCTCCGCGGTCTCAGGACGTCGACCTCTTCGATTTCGCACAGCGCGAGCGCAGGGCCTTCGTCACCTACGACCGCGACGACTTCGAAGCGATCGTCCGCCAGTGCGCCGCAGCGGATCGGCCGCACCACGGTCTCGTCCTCGTTCACCCGGCTCGATTTCCGAGCCAGGATTTCGGCCGGCTCGCGAACGCGCTGGACCGATTTCTGAACGGTCCGAGGCTGGGAGAAAGCCTCTCGGTCTGGCTGCAGGAGCCGGACTGAGGGCGGGCTCTGGCCCCTACCCGCGCAGCTCGGCCGCCAGTTCGCGGAACACTTCGACGTAGGCGTCGATCGCGGCCTCGTCGTGGCTGACCGAGAGGGTCCACTCCTCCTCGCGGCCGGGGGTCATGAAGATGCCGCGGTTGAAGTTGTAGAGCCAGGCGAGCTCGGAGAGGTCGGCGTCCTGGTGCTGTTTGAAGACCGCGTAGTCGGTGACCTTGACGGGCGAGAAGGTGACGCAGCCCTTGGAGCCGATGCCGACCGTGTAGCCGGGCAGGTCGTACTCGGCGACCACCTCGTCGCAGCCGGCGAGGATGCGGTCGTTCATGCGGTCGAGGTGCTGGTAGGCCTCGGGGGTGAGGACCTCGAGCAGGCTGGCGCGGGCGGCGGCCATCCCGAGCGGGTTGCCGTTGTAGGTGCCGACCTGGTAGACGCTGCCGTCGTCGACGACGCGGGCGACCGCTTCGGTCATCCCGATCGCGCCGGTCGGCAGGCCGCCGCCGAGGCTCTTGGCGAGGGTGACCATGTCGGGCTCGACGCCGAACCTCTCGACCGCGCCGCCGGCGGCGATCGTCAGGCCGGTCTTCACCTCGTCGAAGATCAGGACGACGTCGTGGCGGGCGGTGATCTCGCGGACCGCCTCCAGGTAGCCGGGCTCGGGCAGCACCACCCCGAGGTTCATCATCGCCGCCTCCATGATCACGCAGGCGGGCTTGCGGCCCTCGCCGTCGAGCGCCACGATCCGCGCCTCCATCGACTCGGCGTCGTTGAAGTGGACGGCGTGGGTGAGGTCGACCGTCGCCTGCGGGATGCCGGCGCCGTAGGAGAGGGAGGTGGGCGCCCCGGGCGGCCCGATCTGGTCGTATTCGACCCCGATCGAGACCATCACCGCGTCGTGGTGGCCGTGGTAGGAGCCGAAGATCTTGAGGATGTCGTCGCGGCCGGTCAGCCCGCGGGCGATCCGGATCGCGTCCATCGTCGACTCCGAGCCGGAGTTGGTGTAGCGCCACTGCGGCAGGCGGAAGCGCTTCGCCAGCTCCTCGGCGACGACGATCCCGTCCTCGGTCGGCGCCGCGAAGTGGGTGCCGCGGTGGTAGCGGTCGGTGATCGCCCGGCCGATCGCGTGGTTCGCGTGGCCCTGGACCATCGAGCCGAAGCCGTTGTGGAAGTCGTAGAGCTCGTTGCCGTCGACGTCCCAGACCCGCGGGCCCTCGCCGCGCTCGAGGTAGATCGGCCACGGCTCGCGCACCTGGTAGCTCGAGGCGACGCCGCCGCTCAGCGCCCGGTTCGCCCGTTCGAACATCTCCCCCGATCCCTGGGTGCGCCGGTCGACCGCCTTCGACTCGCGCTCGGTCAGCTCGGCGATGCGGTCGCGGTCGATCGGAGTGGCGGTTCCGGCTTGGTCTGAAGTAGTCATCCACCCATCATCCTCGTCGTGGCACTCCGGCAACAGGTGCGTTTGGGAGCACGGCTCCGGGCTCGGCTGGACATCGCGTCGTAGGCCGTGCCGGACGGCTATTGCCGCGCCCGTTTGCGCAGCAGCTTCGTGCCGCGCGAGCGGACCAGCTTTCCGACCCGGCCCTTCGGCTCGATGATCCCGTCGGCGATCGCCGTGAGGATCGTCCTGACCGTCTCCTCGATCACCGCTTCGGAACGATCGACGGGGTGGCGCCAGGCCCGCGCCTCGCGGAGGAGGTCGGCCAGGCCGACGTCGGCCAGCATCGGCTGCGCACCGATCGCCATCGCCGCTTCCGTGCGCAGCTTCGTCCAGAGCGCGGTTGGCACGGTGTCATAGAGGGGCGCCAACCGCACCTCCTCGGCGCTCGGGTGAAGCAGAGCCCAGTTCTTGCCGTGCGCGTCGGCGTTGCCGATCAGGACGGTGTAGGTGGTCGCGGCGAGCAGGCGGTCGAGCTCCTCGGCCGGGTCCGCCGCGTAGGTCTCGAGCAGTCGTGCGAGCTGGCGCAGCGAAGGCCCGCCGGCGCGTTCGTACTTGACCCGCCCTTCGGCGCCGGCGGGATCGATCGCGAGCGCCTGGCAGAGATCCTCCTGGTGGACCCGACGGACCCCGCCGTCGCGTTCCTCGCGGTCGAAGCGGGAGACGATCAGACTGCGCTCGGCGCCGAGGGTGATCACCTCGGTCTCGACCTCGGTGAGCGAAGCCGCCCGTGCCAACGCGAGGCACTCGGCCTCGGCCTCGACCAGTCCCGGGAAGCGGGCATCGTCACGCTTGAGGATGTGGGTCGAGGGTCGACCGGCGAGCGGCCGTCCCCAGGCGCCGTCCTCGAGGCGGACGAGAGGGAGCTTGTCCTGCAGGCCGGCAAGCGAGAGCTCGGAGTCCTCGTGGGCGCCGAGCGGGAACTCGTCGAGCTCCGCGACGGCACCGGCAAGGCTTTCCTCGGTGTAGGGCTCGACGCCGAAGGCGCGTGGTTCGGGTGCGGATTCTGAAATCACCAGGGCGCCGGCGACGTCGCGACCGAAACGCCGCAGGAGGGCGAAGGTGTCCCTCGCCGACAACCCAGCGTTGGCGGCGAGCGTCGCCAGCGCCTGTCCCTCCGGCAGGAGCCCGGCGCAGAACGCTGCCGCCGAAAGCGAAGCGGGGTCAAGCGGCAGCGAGCAGGAGAGCAGCGGGCTGTTCAACGGCCAGCGGCCGAGCGCCTCCTCGCTGTAGTGACAGCGGATCTCAGGCGCTCGGCGCCGCTCGAGCTCGGCGACCAGAAGATCGTCGATCCAGACCCCGAGGCGCTCAGCCATCCGCTCCCGCCCTCGTTTGACTGATCGAGACCTCGGCGCCTAGCCGGCGCAGGGCGCGCAGGGTGCGCTCGAGGGCGATCGTCTCCTCCCCGTTCTCGAGTGCGGAGAGATACGAGCGTTTGATGCCCAGCTCCGCAGCCAACTGCTCCTGGGTGACGCCGCGACGGCGGCGCGCGCCCGCAATCGCTCGGCCAAGGTCGGCGGCACTGCGGATTCGCCAGGTGGTGTCTTGCTTATCTGTCGGCATATTCCGACATTAGCAGCATCGGGCCCCTCTGTCGAGATATCGCGACAGCGGGCACGATGATCTAAATGTCGGGAAATCATGACGGGTGGAAGCGGGCCCGGCGCGTCTGCGAGCTCGCCGCGTCGCCCGCACGCGATAGTCCAGGCCGTGGCCAGGCAATCCTCCCCCCGCAGCGCCGGCCTCGTGCTGATCTCGATCTCCTCGGTCCAGTGCGGCTCGGCGCTGGCGACCAGCATCTTCGACCAGGTCGGGCCCGGCGGGACCGTGCTGCTGCGCTCGGCGTTCGGGGCCGCGGCGATGCTGCTGGTCAGTCGCCGCAGCCTCGCTGCCGAGCGCGACCCGCGCCTGGTCCGCGACGCATTCGCCTTCGGCCTCGTCCTCGCGGCGATGAACTTCTCCTTCTACGAGTCGCTCGACCGGCTGCCGCTCGGCACCGCGGTCACGCTCGAGTTCCTCGGCCCGCTCGGGGTCGCGGTCGCCGGCACCCGCCGTCCTCGCGACCTCATCTGGGTCGCCCTCGCGGCCGGCGGCGTCGTCCTCCTCTCCGGCGGCATCGAGGGCGGCTCGGAGCTGGTCGGGATCGTCCTGGCGCTGACCGCCGCCGCCTTCTGGGCCGCCTACATCCTGCTCAGCGCCCGGGTCGGCAGCCGCCACCAGGGCCTGGCGCCGCTCGCCCTGGCGCTCTCCTTCTCGGCCCTGCTCCTGCTGCCGGTCGGCGTCGCCACCGGCGGCACCGACCTGCTGCTGCCGGCCGTCCTCGCCACCGGCCTGGCGGTCGGCCTGCTCAGCTCGGCGATCCCCTACGGCCTCGAGCTGGAAGCGCTGCGCCGCATCTCCAGCTCGGTCTTCGGGGTGCTGATGAGCCTCGAGCCCGCGGTCGCCGCGCTGGTCGGCTTCGTCGGCCTCTCCCAGGGCCTCTCCGCCACCGACGTGCTGGCGATCGCGATGGTCGTCGCCGCCAGCCTCGGCGCCCTGCGCGGCGCCGGCTTCTCGCAGCCGGTCGACGACTGAGCGGTCCGGGGCGAGGTCGGCGCCCGATTAGTCTGCGGCCGACCATGGCCGAGCCTCAACTGCAGCGCGTCTGCGTCTTCGCCGGCTCCGGTGTCGGCCGCCGGCCGGAGTACCGGGAGGCGGCCGCCGCCTTCGGCCGCGAGCTGGCCGAGCGCGGGATCGGGCTCGTCTACGGGGCGAGCGGGATCGGCCTGATGGGCGCCACCGCCGACGCGGCGCTTGCGGCCGGGGGAGAGGTGATCGGCGTCATCCCGGAGGGGCTGCTCGCCCTCGAGCAGGTCCACCAGGGCCTGACCGAGCTCCACGTCGTCGCCTCGATGCACGAGCGCAAGGCGCTGATGGCGCAGCTCTCCGACGCCTTCGCCGCGCTCCCCGGCGGCATCGGCACGCTCGAGGAGCTGCTCGAGGTTGCCACCTGGTCGAAACTCGGCATCCACGCCAAGCCGTGCGGCGCGCTCAACGTCGGCGGCTACTGGGACCAGCTCGCGGCGCTGCTCGACAACGCCGTTGCCGAGCGGTTCATGAGCGCCGCCGACCGCCGGATCGTGCTCGTCGACTCCGACCCCGAGCAGCTTCTGCCCCAGCTCCAGGACTGGACGCCGCCGGTTCCCGGCTAGCCCGCCCAGGTGGACAGGGCGGCGGCCGCGTGGGACGCTGCCCCCGACAACGAGCGCGGCGGCCGGCGCTTCCACACATCGGGGGAAGAGGGATTCGATGCCAACTGTGCTCGCCTTTCACGAGGTCGACGACGTCGACCACTGGCTCAGCTCGCCGAAACGTGAGGAGGTCTTCGGCCGGGCCGGGATCTCGGTCCGCACCTTTCGCGATCCGCGCGGCTCGAACCGGGTCGGGCTGATCCTCGAGGTGCCGGACATGGAGGCGATCCAGGAGATCCTCGACTCCGACGAGACCGCCGAGGCGATGCAGTTCGACGGGGTGCGCCCGGAGACGCTGCTGATCCTCGAGGAGGGCTGAGGCCGGGGTCGCGCCGTGACTTCGCGCCAGGCGGTCGACCGGATCGTCTTCGTCGGCCACGCGACCGTCCTCGTCGAGCTCGACGGCGTGCGGCTGCTCACCGACCCGGTGCTGGGCGGCCGGGTGGGGCCCCTGCGCCGCCACTCGGCGCCGCCGGCCCGCGGCCTCGCCGACGACGTCGACGCGATCCTCATCTCCCACCTGCACCGCGACCACGCCGACCTCGCCTCGCTGCGCCGGTTCGGCAATCGGGTGCCGCTGATCGTCCCGGCCGGGACCGGCGGCTTCTTCGCGACGAGGGGGATCGGGCCGGTCGTCGAGCTCGGCCGCGGCCGGACCTACCGGCTCGGGCCGCTCGCGATCACCGCCACCGAGGCGCGCCACGCGGTCGGCCGCCGCGGCATCGAGGCCGAGCCGATCGGGTTCCTGATCGAGGGCCGGCAGCGCCTCTACTTCGCCGGCGACACCGACGTCTTCGACGGCATGGCCGAGCTGGGGGAGGGGCTCGACCTGGCGCTGCTGCCGATCTGGGGGTGGGGGCCGACCCTCGGCCCCGGTCACATGGACCCCGAGCGCGCCGCCCGGGCGACGGCGCTGCTCTCGCCGCGGGTCGTCGTGCCGATCCACTGGGGCACGCTCTATCCGTCCGGGTTGGCGCGGCTGCGATCACGGCCGCTGCGCGAGCCGCCGTGGCTGTTCGCGGCGCGGGTCCGCGCCCTGGCGCCGCAGGTCGAGGTGCACGTGCTGAAGCCGGGCGCGATGCTGGTGCTGCCGCGGGTCCGACCGCCGAGCTTGCTTTCGTCCCAGCCCGATAGGAGACTGACTCGGAGCGATCGAGGGGGAGGTTCGTAGTGGGTGCCAGCCGTGCGCGGCGCATCGCCGTACCGACGCTGCTCGTCCTCGGGACGCTCGTCCTCTTGGTCGGCATCTTCTCGGTCTGGGTCAACCGCCAGGTGCTGAACACCGACAACTGGGTCGACACCAGCGGCAAGCTGCTCGCCGACCCCCACGTCGAGGAACAGCTGTCGAAGTTCCTGATCGCCCAGGCCTACGAAAACGCCGATGTCGAGGCCGAACTTGAAGCCGAGCTGCCGCCGGCGGCCAAGCAGCTCGCCGGGCCGGTCGCGGGCGGGCTGCGGCAGCTCTCCGAACGGGTCGCCGAACGGGCGCTCGCCTCGCCGGCCTTCCAGGGGCTGTGGGAAAACGCCAACCGCACCGCCCACGAACGGCTGCTGAAGATCCTCGACGGCGGCGGCTCCTTCGTCTCGACCGGCGAAGGGACGGTGACCCTCAACCTCCACGACCTGCTCGAAGGCGTGATCGAAGAGGCCGGGCTGCCGGAATCGGTGCTCGAAAAGCTGCCGCCCGAAGCGGGCGAATTGACCGTGCTCGAATCGAGCCAGCTGGACGCCGCGCAGAAGGTCGCGAAGCTGATCCGGCACCTGCCGATCGTCCTGATCCTGCTGACGGCGATCTTCTACGGGGCGGCGATCTACCTGGCGGCTGGCCGGCGCCGCGAGGTCGTGCGGGCGGCCGGCTTCGGCTTCGTGATCGCCGGCGTCGCCGCGCTCGCGGTGCGCGGCATCGCCGGCCACGCGGTGGTCGGCGCGCTCGCCACCACCGACCCGGTCGAAGAAGCCGCCGGCGCCGCCTGGCGGATCGGCACCTCGCTGCTGGTCCAGGTCGCGGTCTCGACGCTCCTCTTCGGCGTGCTCCTGGTGCTCGGTGCCTGGGCGCTCGGCGCGACCGCGCTCGCCCGCGGCCTGCGGCGCCAGGCGTCGCCCGCGCTGCGCGAAAAGCCGGGGCTCGTCTACGTCGCGCTCGGCCTGCTCTGGCTGGCGCTGATCGCCTGGGTGCCGATCGCCGCCTTCCGCACCTGGGTCGGGATCCTCGTCTTCGCGATCCTCTTCGCGGTCTTCGCGGCGATCTTCCGCCGCGACGCCGTCGCCGAGTTCCCCGACGCCGAACGGCAGAGCTTCGGCAGGACGATGCGGACCCTGCGCGCCTCGATCGGCGGCGACCGGACCGCCGCGGCGCCGCCGCAGGCCGCGGCGCCAGCCGACCCTGTCGCCAGTCTCGAGCGCCTGGGTGCGCTGCGGGCCGAGGGCGCCCTCAGCCCGGAGGAGTTCGAGGCGGCGAAGCGGAAGGTCCTGGCCGCGCCCTGAGCGCCCAGGGTTAGGCGGCGATGCGGGCTTCGCAGGTAGGGCGGGCGGTCTTCGTGACCGCGCTCGACGCGATCGTCCTGCTGGTCCTCTCCTGGCTGCTCGACGGCTTCGAGCTCGACGGCCTCGGCAGCGCGCTGCTGGCGGCGGCCCTGGTCGGCATCCTCAACGCGCTGGTCTGGCCGGCCCTGGCGCGGCTGACGCTTCCCCTCAACGTGCTGACGCTCGGGATCGGCGGGCTCGTCCTCAACGGCCTGCTGGTCGCCTTCGTCATCGACCTGATCCCCGGCGCCGCGGTCAGCGGCGTCCTCCAGGGCGTGGTGCTGACGATCGCCCTCGCCGCGACCGCCGCGGTCGTCAACTCGGCGCTCGCCCTCGACGAGGACGAATGGTGGTACCGCCACGTGGTCAGGCGGCAGCTGCGGCGCCGCGGCGAGGTCACCGAGAGCGCCGCTCCCGGCCTGCTGCTGCTGGAGATCGACGGCCTCGCCCACGACGTCCTGCTGCGGGCGATCCGCACCGGGACCACGCCGACCCTAGCCGCCTGGCTGCGCTCCGGCAGCCACCGGCTGCGGCGCTGGGAGACCGACTGGTCCTCGCAGACGGGCGCCTGCCAGGCCGGCATCCTGCACGGCGACAACGACGACATGCCGGCCTTCCGCTGGTGGGAGAAGGAGAGCGGCCGGGCGATCGTCACCAACCACCCGCGCGACGCCGAAGAGATCGAGCGGCGGCACTCGGACGGCAACGGCCTGCTGCACGCCGGCGGCGCCAGCCGCGCCAACATCCTCTCCGGCGACGCGCCGCACTCGATGCTGACGATGAGCACCGCGCTCAGCCGCCGGCGCCCGCTCGGCCGCGACTACAGCGCCTACTTCGCCCGCCCCTACGCGGTCGCCCGGACCCTCGTCCTCTCCTTCGCCGAGCTCGTCCGCGAGCGCCGCGCCGCTCGCGCGCAGGTCCGCGACGACGTCCGCCCCCGCATCCACCGCAGCCGCTCCTACGCGCTGATCCGCGCCTGGGCGACCGTCGTCCAGCGCGACCTGCAGGTGGCGACGGTGATCGCCGACGTCCTCGCCGGCCGTCCCTCCGTCTACACGACCTTCCTCGCCTACGACGAGGTCGCCCACCACTCCGGGATCGAGCGGGCGGACACGCTCGCCGTCCTCCACGACCTCGACCGCCAGATCGCTCGCATCGCCCTCGCCTGCGCCGAGGCGCCGCGCCCCTACCGGCTGGTCGTCCTCTCCGACCACGGCCAGTCGCAGGGCGAGACCTTCCGCGACCGCTTCGGCCACTCGCTGGAGGAGCTGGTGCGCGAGTGCTGCGACGCGAGCCGCGTGATCGTCGCCGTCGGCGGCGACGACGACGCGCTCTCCTACCTCGGCGCCGGCCTCACCGAGGTCGCCCGCGACGACACCGTCGCCGGTCGCACGGTCCGCGCCGCGACCCGCGGCCGGGTGGCGGATGGGGCCGTCCTCCTCGACGAGCAGGCCCGGCGCGAGGCCGTCTCCGACGAGGCCGCCGAGCCGCCCGAGCTGTCGGTGATGGCCTCCGGATGCCTCGGCCTGGTCAGCTTCCCGCGCCTACCCGGGCGGGTCTCGCTGGAGCGGATCGAAGCGCTCCACCCGACGCTGGTGTCGACCCTGCGGGGGCATCCCGGGATCGGCTTCGTGCTGGTCCGCTCCGAGCAGCACGGCGCCCTCGCGATCGGCCGCGCCGGCGTCAACCATCTCGACGGCGAGCGGGTGGTGGGGGAGGACCCGCTGGCGCCGTTCGGGCCCAACGCGGGGCGCCACCTGCGCCGCACCGACGCCTTCCCGCACTGCGCCGACCTGATGATCAACAGCGCCTTTTGGCCGCAGTTCGAAGAAGTGGCGGCGTTCGAGGAGCTGGTCGGCTCGCACGGGGGCCTCGGCGGCACCCAGAGCTTCCCGTTCGTGCTCCACCCGGCGGAGCTCGAGTGGCCGGACGTAGAGGTGGTCGGCGCCGAGAGCGTCCACCATATCCTTCGCGGTTGGCTTGACCAGCTCGGCCGTCAGGCTTTCCGAGGGACAACTGCAAGCGAGAGTGAAGGAGTCGAAGATGGATTCGTTCGAGGTCGAGAAACGCGATCGGGTGACCCGGGCGGAGGCGGCGACCCGCCTGCGCCGGATCGCCAACCTGCTGTCGGGTGAGGACGAGGAGGTCGAGTTCGAGCGGGACGGGCTGAAGCTCAAGTTCTCGGTCCCCGAGGAGCTGGAGATGAAGGTGGAGCTCGAGGTCGAGGGCGACGAGAGCGAGCTCGAGATCGAGTTCAGGTGGTGACCGAGTCCGACTCCGAGTCCGGGTCTGACTTCTTGCGCCGGCGCCGCTGGTCCCGCATCTCGCGGCTCTTCACCTTGGCGTCGGCGTAGGAGGACTCGACCAGCGCTTTGCCACCGCTCCAGCCGAACACCCAGCAGACGAGGGCGATCGCGAAGACCACGTTCCAGGCCGAGGTGACGACCTGCTGGCTGATCGAGTAGGCGGTCGCGGTCGCGGTGTCGGCGGAGCCGGAGAGGGCGACGGAGTTCATCGCCTGGGTGACGCCGACCCCGCCCGGCGTCGCCGAGACCGAGTTCGAGATCGAGTTGGAGGCGGTGACCGACGCCACGTCGTGGAAGGTGACCGGGATGCCGTAGGCGCCGAGGAAGACCGCGACGATCGCCAGCCGCGCCAGGTAGCTACCCAGCGACGGCGCGACCACGTCGAGCAGGAAGCGGCGCGGCTCGCCGAGCACCGCGCCGCCCTGCGCCACCTGGGCGCGCAGCTTCGCCAGCCGCGGCCACAGCGCCCGGCCGACCAGGGCGATCAGCACGACCCCGCCGATCAGGATCCCGACGACGACGCCGGTATGGTCGGCGAGGAAGCCGAGCTTGACCGAGAAGGAGCCGGCGACGGTCAGGAACAGGTAGAGGTAGAGGGCGACGTTGAAGACCGTGAACGGGATCTTCTGGACGACGATCCCGGACAGCATCATCGCGAAGGTCGCGCCGGCGAACAGGGTGGTGAACATCAGCAGCATCACCCAGGTGCCGATGTTCGCCGGCAGGAAGCTGTTCAGCGCCACCGCGGTCGCGTAGGAGGCGAGCACCACGCGGTAGCTGACCCCGGGCCCGATCGGCGCCGCCCGCAGGATCCCGAACCAGGCGAGCGCCGCGAGCGTCGTCTGCGCGCTCTGCAGGACGACGCCGCCGACGACCGCCCAGGCCGGCACCTCGGCGAGCTTGTCGAAGAGTTCTTCGATCCACTCGCGGACCGGGATGCCGAGCAGGTCGAGGACGAAGATCGCGAGCGCGACCCCGCCGACCCACAGTGCGATCCGGCCTAGGCGCCGGGAGAGCGGCTGGCGTTCCACGCGGGGAGCGTATTGCCAGCACCATCGCCGGCCGCCTGAAGCATTGGCGCTGCCATGGCCACGTCAATGCTTCAGGCGTTGTCGGAGCTGGGGCGCTCGGCGAGGTAGCGGAGCAGCTGCGGGTCGCGGGAGCGGAGCTCGTCGACCGGCTCGCCGTGGCAGGTCAGCAGCTCGACCGTCGCCTCGCCGCCGGCGAGCGACCGCAGCCGCCAGACCGCGCCGTACAGCTCCCAGCGCTCGAGCTTCTCCAATGCCGATTCGCTCACCGACCCCGATTGTCGCGCGATCGGTCCGCCTGCCGGCGCGCTCAGCTCGGCTGGGCGACGAAGCGCTCGGAGTCGCGCAGGACCAGCGCCACCGCGCCGAGCACGTCGGCGCGCTCGCCGAGGGTGCCGATGGTGATCGGGATTTCGCGCAGGGCGCCGATCGTCGAGCGGGCGACGGCGCCGCGGACCGGGTCGAGCAGGAGGTCTTCGGCCTGGGCGAGGTCGCCGCCGATCACCACCCGCTCGGGCGCGAGCAGGTTGCAGGCGTCGGCGACCGCGCGGCCGACGGCGTGGCCGGCGTCGCCGATCACCCGCTGGCAGCCGGAGTCGCCGGCTTTCGCCATCGCCACCACCTGGCGCACGGTCAGCGAGTCGCCGTGGCGGCGGCGGAGCGGCTCGACGACCGCCTCGGCGCCGGCGAAGGTCTCGAGGCAGCCGCGGCTGCCGCAGCGGCAGACGGGGCCGGCCTCGTCGATCGTCGTGTGGCCGATCTCGCCGGCGGTGCCGACGCCGCCGTGGTAGAGGCGGCCGTTGAGGATCAGGCCGGCGCCGACGCCGGTCGAGATTTTCACGTAGAGGAGGTCCGTGCAGCCGCGGCCGGCGCCCCAGACGATCTCCGCCAGGGCGGCGAGGTTGGCGTCGTTCTCGACCTTGACGTCGTGACCGAGCTCGTCCCGCATCAGCTGCGCCGGGTGGGAGGCGATCCAGCTCGGCAGGATCGCCGAGTCGCCGACCTCGCCGCTGTCGCGGCGCAGCGGCCCGGGCAGGCCCATGCCGACGCCGGTGACCAGGTTGGTGTCGATCTCGGTCTCCTCGACCAGGCGCCGGAAGAGGGAGCCGGCGAGCGAGATCCCGTGCTCGGCACCGTGGTCGGTATCGATCGGGTTCTCGGCCTCGGCGAGGATCGTGTGGGCGAGGTCGGCGATCGCCACCCGGACGTGGGAGTGGCCGAAGGCGATGCCGACCGCGAGCCCGGCGTCGCGGCTCAGGGTCAGCGCCCGCCCGCGGGCGCCCTCGAGCTCCTCGTCGACGACCCATTCCTCGTCGCGGAGCTCGTGGGCGATGCTCGAGACCGTCGCCGGGGAGAGGCCGCTGGCGCGGGCGAGCTCGGCCTGGGTCATCGGGCCCCGCGAGCGCAGCAGGTCGACGATTCGAGAGCGGTTGGAGGCGCGGAGTTCGCTTGGTGAACCCGGCTGTGAGGGAGTCACGGGCCAACACTATGGCTTTATGCGGTTGTTAAGGACCGAGATGTTCGAGACCTGAACGCAAATCTGCTGGAAAGTTCGCTAACGTTCATCTCCCAAACGTCGGATGCGTTTGGATTGCGAGCACGGTCGAGTCTGACTCGAACGCTGCGAACGACATTCCGCCTGCCTAACTTGCCCGGTTGCAGGCGGAATGTCGCGTGCCTGCAGCCGGACGCGTGCCTGAGCGGGAGCGCGATTGGACCGCGCGGCTCTGGGTAGGAACTCGGGCGTGCGGTCGGCCATCCTCACCAGTTGTGCTGCGCTCGCGGCGCTCGGCTTCGCGGCCTGCGGCGACTCGGGCCCCTCCACGGAGGAAGAAGTCCGGGCCGCCGCGACGCGGGCGATCGAGGCCGCGGACGCGAAGCCGTTCTGCCGGCAGATGGTCAGCGCCGGCTACATCAAACGGATCTTCGACGGCGACGTACGGAAGTGCGTCAGCTCCGAGGGGTCGGTCCCGGAAGACTCGGGCAAGGCGCGGGTCACCGCCGTCGCCCTCGATCAGAAGGACGAGACGCGGGCGACGGTGGCGATCGCGGTCTCCGGCGGCGACCTCGACGGCACCGCCGGCCACCTCGAGATGGTCGAAGAAGAGGACGGCTGGAAGCTCGACGACTACGAGGACGACTACCTGCGCTCCGCCTTCCTCGCCGCGATCAGGTCCGTCGACGAGGGGGCGGTCTCGACCGGCCCGATGAAGGCCTGCTTCACGCGGCAGGTCAAGGCCCTCGACGCGGCGACGATCCGCAAGCTGAACTTCGCCTCCGACAGCGACGAACAGAACGAGCTCGACGGAGAGCTGAAGGAGCTGGCCGAAGGATGCCCGCACGCGCTCGCCGACTACGGCGCCAAAACGCTCACCCAGGGGCTGGCCGAGAAGCGCTCGCCGGCCTTCGCCCGCTGCATCCGCAGGGAGCTGTTCTTCCTCCTCGACATCACCGACCTCGCCCCGGAACTGCTCACCGAACATCCCAACTTCGCCGCCGAAGCCGCAATTGACGGCATCGTCGAATCGGCGAAGAAAAGCTGCGAAAGAAAGGTCTGATCGATATGCGCATCGTCGTCATCAACCACCTCACGCTCGACGGGGTCATGCAGGGCCCCGGCCGGGGCGACGAAGACACCCGCGACGGCTTCAGCCACGGCGGCTGGGCCGGCAACGCCGAGGACCCGACCGTGCAGGAGGCGATCGGCGCCCGAATGTCGGCGCCCGGCGGCGGCATGCTGCTCGGCCGGCGCAGCTACGAGGACATGCTGCGGGCCTGGAACAAACGCGGCGGTCCCTACAAGGACGCGCTCAACGCCGCCGACAAGTACGTCGCCTCGAGCGACCCGCAGCTCGAGCTCGAGTGGCCGAACTCGACCCTCCTGCACGGCGACGTCCCCGCCGCCGTCGCCGAGCTGAAGGAGCGCGACGGCGGCAACCTGGTGATCATGGGCAGCGGCGTGCTGATCCGCTCGCTGCTTCCGCACGGGCTGATCGACGAGTTCCTGCTGATGGTCCACCCGCTCGTCCTCGGCAGCGGCCGGCGCCTCTTCGAACACGACGAGGAGCTGGTCCAGCTGCGACTGGCCGACTGCACCGGCACCGAGTCCGGCGTCGTCCTCGCCACCTACGAGCCGGCCTAGCTCCCGGCCGCTCGCCGCTCTCACGAAAGCGCGATTGCCTGCGTTTCCATCCGTGGACGCGAGCGATCGAGAGGAGCACGATGAGCGGAGAAGAGCTGAGCTGGAGCATCTACGAGAGCCCGATCGGGCCGCTGACCCTGATCGCCGGCGACGGCGGTCTCGCCCGGCTCGACTTCCCGGGCAAGGTGCCGCTGCCGCCGGAGGCGGGTAGGCGCCCGATCCCGGCGGTCGAAGCGGATCTCGACGCCTACTTCGCCGGCGAGCTGCGTCGCTTCGAGGTGCGGCTCGACCTGCGGCGCGGCACCCGCCTGCAGCGGGCGGTCTGGGACGAGCTGCTCGCGATCCCCTACGGCGAGACGGTCAGCTACGGCGAGCTGGCGGCCCGCCTCGACCCCGGCCTCTTCAGCACGATCGTCGAGCCGGGGCGCCGGGCGCGGGTCGTCGGCGCCGCCAACGGCCGCAACCCGATCCCGATCGTCGTCCCCTGCCACCGGGTGATCGGCGCCGACGGCTCGCTGACCGGCTACGGAGGCGGCCTGCAGCGCAAGCAGGCGCTGCTCGACCTCGAGCGGTGCGCCCGCGCCGGCCGGCGCCCGGACCGCCGGACGCTGGTCAAGCAGATGGCGATGATCTGAGGGAGAATCGGGCGCATGGAGCGGGGGAGCGCGCCGGAGGCGCCGAACGAGGAAGGCTTCGCCGACCTCTCGCGGCGCGCCGGCGAGGGGCCGGTGACGATGCTGAACCTGCTCGCCTTCAGGCCCGACGGTGGCCGCGAGCGCTACCTCGAATATGGCGCCGCGGTGCTGCCGCTGCTGGAGAAGGCCGGGGCGCGGGTGGTCTTCCAGGGGCCGGCCGCGCCGGTCGTCCTCGGCGATCGCTCCTGGGACCTGGTGCTGCTGGTCGAGTACCCGACCCGCGCCGCCTTCCTCGAGATGATCGGCTCGCCCGAGTACGCGGCGATCGCCCACCTCCGCACCGAGGCCCTCGCCCGCGGCGAGCTGCACCCGCTCGACCCGCCGGACGCCGCGTAGCGCCGCGAGCGGGCCGTCCCCCGGCCGCGCGGAAGTCGACGCAAATGCGCGTGTCTCGCAACGGTGCGTTCGTCGCTTGTCACCCTCCGCGCCGAAGCGCGCGCAGGCCCGCCGGCGGGGCGGCGCCCGGCGCTGGGCCAGCGGCCGGGGTGGGGCGCGGCGACGGCGAGGCGCCCCTCGTCGAGGTTGCCTTTTCCCCCGTATATAGCGGCAAAGGGCAACCTCGATGTGGCGTGGTCTGGGGTAAGGCGAAAGCTAAGCCGATAATGTTGATAGAGTTAGTTAAGAATGGATGCCGTCGACGTACACCAGCATCTGCTCGGCGAGCAGTTGATCGCGGAGCTGGCGCGGCGGCGGCGGCCACCGGCGTTGGTGCGGCGGCGGGAGGGGTGGACGTTCCGGGTCTCGGGTGAGCCGGACAGCCTCCTCTCCTTCGCCGCCACCGACGCCGCGGCGCGGGCCGAGGAGCTGCGCGGCGACGGCGTCGAGCGGGCGCTGGTCGCGCTCTCGACCGCGCTCGGGATCGAGACGCTGCCCGCCGAGGAGGCGGCGCCGCTGCTCGCGGCCCACCACCTCGACCTCGCCGCGCTTCCCGAGGACCGCTTCGGCGGCTGGGGCGCGGTGCAGCTCGCCGAGCCCGGGCCGGCCGAGATCGACGCGGCGATCGCCCGCGGCTGCGCCGGGATCGCGCTGCCGGCCGCGGCGCTGGCGACGCCGGGCCGGCTGCAGTGGGTCGGGCCGCTGCTCGAGCGGCTCGAAGCGCACGACGCGCCGCTCTTCGTCCACCCGGGCCCGGTCGCGACGGCGGCCGACGAGGGCCGCGGCCTCGGGCGCTTTCTACATCCCATCGATGCAGGAGGCGCCAACGCCGCCGAGGCGCTGCCCGGTTGGTGGCCCGCCCTCACCGACTACGTCGCCCAGATGCAGGCCGCCTGGTTCGCCTTCCTCGACGCCGGCCGCGCCGCTCACCCGCGGCTGCGGGTGCTGTTCGCGATGCTCGCCGGTGGCGCGCCGCTGCAGCTCGAGCGCTACGCCGCTCGTGCCGGCGAGCCGCCGCCGGCGCCCGACCCGCTGGTCTACTACGACACCTCTTCCTACGGGCCGCGCATGTCGGGGCCGATGCTCGAGGCGGTCGGCGCCGGGCAGCTCGTCTACGGCTCCGACCGGCCCGTCGTCGGCGACCGCCCGCCGTCGCCCGACCCCGACCTGGACCGCGCCATGAAAGGCGCCAACGCCCACCGGCTGCTGACTCGCAACCCGAAAGGAGACCTCGGATGATCGAGCGCATCGAGGAGATCGTGCGTCCGTCCGACCGTGACCTCACCGACGACGAGCTGCTGGCGGCTGCCGAGGCGATCGCCGCCCGGCCGCAGCTGTGGCAGGAGCTGATCCACCACGACCCGAACCACCGCACCTACGAGCAGCTGCTCCGCGACACGCACCTCGACGTCTGGCTGCTCTGCTGGTCGCGCGACCACGACACCGGCTTCCACGACCATGACCTCTCAGCCGGCGCGGTCGCCGTCGCCGCCGGCGCCGTCCGCGAGGAGCGGCTGATGCTCGGCCGGCCGGTCGACGCGCCGATCGCCCGCACCGTCGGCGCCGGCTCCTCGTTCTCGTTCGGCGCCAGCGACATCCACCGCGTCCTCCACGCGGCGGGCGAGCCGGCGGTCACGATCCACGCCTATTCGCCGCCGCTGGTGCGGATGGGCAGCTACCTGGTCGAGGAGAGCGGCCAACTGCGCCGCTTCGCGGTCTCCTACGAGGAGGAGCTGCGCGCGATCTAGGCTGCCGGCATCGAGGCGACGTCGGCGCGCCCTTTTTCGAGCTTCGACAGCAGGTAGGCGAGCTGGCTTTCGCGCTTCGAGTTGAGCTTCGACTTCTTGTCGGTGAAGGCTTTCTTCCAGTGCTTGGCGATCACTTCGACCTTCGCTTCGGCCGCTTCGCCGATTTCGGTTTCCTGCTTCGCTTCCGCCGCCTTCAGCTCTTCCTTCTGTTCGCGGTAGGCGCTCTTCAGTGACTTCCGCTTTTCGGACCCTTCCTGACGCTTCGCGCGGATTTCGTCGATCAGGCCGGTGATCCGTTCCTGGATCGCGTTTTTCTGCGCGACTTCGGTCGCTTCCGCCTTCTGCGCGCGGAGGCCGGCGATCTGTTCCTTGACGTGGGCTTCGTAGTTGTGGTGGCCGACGTCGACCTTTTCGAGCTTTTCCATGTAGCTCGCCGACGCCCGTTCGAATTTGCCGCGGAATTCCGCCTTCAGCGTTTCGAGTTCGCCTTCTTCGGTGCGCCGCACCGCTTCCGTCTGTTCCTTCGCCTTGGCGTTGTACTGCGCTTCGGCTTCTTCGCTCTCGCGGTTGAAGAGGGCGTTGGCTTTGTGGGAGGCGGCTTCCTTCTTCGCCGTCAGTTCGGTCTCGTAGGTGCCTTTCTGCGCCGCCGAGGTCGGCTGCCCGACCAGGCCGTCGAGCTTCTTCACGTATTCGATGAAGGCCTTGTACTGCGAGGTCGAGGCGAGGCTCGGCGGCTTGCCCTTGCTGCCGCCGAGGGCGGCCGCCGGTAGGAGGAGGACGACCAGCAGCGCCGCGCCCAGACTTCCCCAGATCCTCGCCCTAGCCGTCATCGCGAATTCCTCTCGAAGTGTGAAGTGATCGGTTGCGGGCGCCCCATACCCGCCGGCCCGAGACGGAATCCGCGGCCCGCGCGACCGACCCGGGTTGCCGAACGCCGATGCTGGTCCTATACTTAATTTTTGGTCCGAGACTCAGTCTCCAAAGGACTAAGAAGGAACTAGAAGTACAGGTAGTTCTCTCCTCCGCGGCGCGGGCGTTCCCCCAGGCGCCCGCGCCGCTCCCGTTTGGCGCGAGACATCGCAGTGCGTGGGGACCGAGGGAGTCGGGGGACCCTGCCCGCTGCACCTCGACGCGAACCTCCTCCGGCGGCCCCTCGCAGCCTCACGAAACCTCGCCCGCGGCCGTTGTTACCGTCAGATGATGCTGCTCTTCGAGACCAAGATCGGCACCTGCGGAATCGATTGGGGTGCGGATGGTGTGACTCGGGTTGAGTTGCCCTCCTCGCGGCTGCGCGGTGTCGAGCGGGAGCGGTTCGGGGCGGTGCCGGAGGAGATCGAGGCGGCGATTGGAGGGATGGTCGAGCTGCTCGAGGGTGGGCGGCGGGACCTGCGCTGGGTCGCGGTCGATTCGGGTGGCTACGACGAGTTTCACCGGGCCGTCTATGCGGCGACCCGGGAGGTGGAGGCGGGGGAGACGGTGAGCTACGGGGAGATCGCGAAGGCGATCGGGGCGCCGGAGGCGGCGCGCGACGTCGGCAGCGCGCTGGGCGCCAACCAGGTGCCGATCATCGTGCCCTGCCACCGGGTGCTGGCGGCCGACGGCACCCTGCGCGGGTTCTCCGCGCCCGGTGGGATCGAGACGAAGCGGCGGATGCTCGAGATCGAGGGCGCGCCGGGCTTCGCCCAGGTCTCGCTGTTCGGGTAGCGCTCCAGAGGCGCCTGGAGCGGCGCTGGCCGCTTATGTACATTCGTACGCATCAAGCCTGATCGCACCTTCATCGTCGTCGCCGCCTCGGCCTTCGTTCTCGAGTCGGCGCTCTTCTCGACGCTCTCGGCGCTGCTGCCCCACTACGAGGACGAGCTGGGGATGTCGACGCTGGCCTCCGGGGTGCTGGCCGGCACCTACACCGGCGGGATGATCGTCGGCACCCTGGTCGCCGGGCTCTGGACCAGCGACCGCTTCGGCGTGCGCGCGACCGCGCTGGTCGGCTGCGCGATGCTGGCGGCGGCCAGCGTCGCCTTCGGCGCCGCCGCCGACGTCGTCTCGCTGGACCTGGCGAGGACGGTGCAGGGGGTCGGCGCCGGGCTGCTCTGGTGCTCGCTGCTCAATTGGCTGATCCTGGTCGTGCCGCTCGCCAACCGCGGCTCCGCGCTCGGCTCGGCGCTCGGCGCCGCGGTCTTCGGCACCGCCGCCGGGCCGCTGCTGGGCGCCGCGACCCAGGTGGTCGGCACCTTCGCGGTCTTCGCCGCGGTCGCGCTGGCGGTGCTCGCCTACGCCGCGGTTCTCGCCCGCACGCCGTCGCCTCCCCGCGAAAGCGAGGGCGTGCCGCCGTTGCAGCGGCTGCGGCTGCCGCGCGACCGGCCGCTGCGCTGGCTCGCCTGGATCGGCATGCTGCCGCCGCTGATCGCCGGGTCCGCGATCATCCTGGTGCCGCTGCGGCTCACCGACCTCGGCGCCTCCGAAGCCGGGGTCGACGCGGCGCTGCTCGCCGGCTCGCTGCTCTCGGCGGTCTGCTGCGTGCTCGCCGGCCGGGTCGCCGATCGCAGCGGCCACTGGCTGCCGATCGTCGGCGGTGCCCTCTTCTGCGTCCTCGCCCTGGCGGCGATGGCCGCCGCCGGGAGCGCCGTCGCGCTGGCGGCCGGCTTCGTGCTCTTCGAGGGGATCGGGCTCAGCTTCTGCTGGATCCCGCTGATCAGCCTCTTCACCGAGCGCGGCGAAGGCGCCGGGATGAGCCCCGCCTCGGCGGCGCTGGTCCTCAACCTGACGATCACCGCCGCCTACACGATCGGGCCGCCGCTCTTCACCGGCCTCGCCGAGTCGAGCGCCGCCGGGGTGCCGTACCTGGCGATGGCGGCCGCCGCGCTGCTGGTCCTGGTCACGACCTGGGGCCGTCGCGGCGTCGTCGACGCCCGTGCCCGCGCCGTCGCCGCCGGCGAGGCGCCGGGATGATGGCGCGGCGCGGACCGACCGACCCGGAGCGGCGCGAGAAGATCGCCCGCGCCGCGATCGGCGTCGTCGCCGCGAGCGGGCTCGAGGGCCTCACCCACCGCGCGGTCGCCGCGGCGGCCGGGGTGCCGCTCGGCTCGACCACCTACCACTTCGCCGATCGCGAGGAGATGCTCGAGGCGGCGATGCTCGGCGCGACGGCGGAGACCGAGCGCAGCTTCCGGGCCTGGGCGGCGGCGATCGAGCCGGGCGACGATCTCGTCGCCGCCCTCGCCGAGCTGCTGCGCCGCGACTCGGCCGAGCGCCGCGAACTGGTGATCGTCGGCTACGAGCTCTACCTGGCGGCGCTCAAGCGCCCGGCGCTGCGACCCGCCGCCGGCCGCTGGTCGGCGAGCCTGCAGATCGAGCTCGAAGGCTTCGTCGACCAGCTGACCGCGGCGGCGCTGGCGGCGGCAGCCGAGGGCATCCTCCTGCTCAGCCTCGCCTCCGGCGAGCCGGTCGAGGCGGCGACGGCGACGGCGGTCCTGCGCCGGGTCGAGCGCTGAGCGTTCGCCCGTTGTCAACCTCTGGTTGACAAGCGGCGAACGGGTGGGCTCAGCGGCCGAACCACCGCGCCCGGCGGCTGGCGCCGAACTCTTCCTTGCGCGCCATCTGCTCTGCCGAAGGCGGGTTGAAGTGGCCGGTTTTCTGCGGCCCGGAGAGGAAGTCGATGTCGACGCTGCCGATCCGGCCGGCGCCGAACTCGATGTAGCAGGTGCCCTGGCCGAGGTGGCGGTCGGCGGGCGGCCCGGCGCCGAGCTCGGCCAGCAGCTCGGCGGCGACGACGCGGGCGGCGCCCTCGGCGAAGACGCCCGCCTTCGGCACCCCGGCGGTGGCGACGTCGCCGACCGCGTAGACGCCGGGGACGCCGGTCGCGAGCGTCGCCGGGTCGACCGCGACGTAGCCGTCCTCGGCCAGCCCGCTCTCGAGGACGACGTCCGGCGCGCGGTGCTTGGGCACGCCGAGGAAGAGGTCGAAGGGAAGCTCGCTGCCGTCGTCGAGCTGCGCCATGCCCGCCTCCAGCGAGGCGACCCGGTGGCCGCCGCGAAACTCGATCCCGCGCTCGGCGAACTCGGCTTCGAGCGCGTCGGAGGTCTCCGGCGAGGGCGGCACCGGCCGGTTCAGCGGCATCGCGTAGGTGATCTCGCAGGCCTCGCGGACGCCGCGGCGGCGCAGCTCGTCGTCGAGCATCAGCGCGCACTCGCTGGGCGCCGGCGGGCACTTGAAGGGCGCCCCGCAGACGCCGATCACGGCGCGGCCAGACGAGAACCCGGCGATCAGCGGCGCCGCCCGTTCGGCGCCCGCGACCGAGTAGAACTCCTGCCCGTGCTCGGCCAGCCCGGGGGTCGCCGCCAGGTCGTAGTCGGCGCCGAGCGCGACCACCAGGTAGTCGGCCTCGTGGACGCCGGCGTCGGTCGTCACCCGCTTCGCCTCGGGGTCGATCACGGTCACCGTCTCGCGCAGCATCCGCACCCCCGGCTTGGCGAACTCGGCGAACGGCAGCGTCACCCCGGCGGCGCCGGCGCCGCGGAACATCAGGTCGAGCTTCGAGTAGCCGAAGACGAAGCCGGCGCCGCGGTCGATCATCGTCACCTCGGCCTCCGCGCCGAGCCCCTGCGCCAGCTTCGTGCAGAGCTCGAGCCCGCCGAAGCCGGCTCCGAGGACGAGGATTCGCGCTCCGCTCACGCGGCGATCTTATGCGGCCGGCTCAGTCGCGGGTGAGGCTGGCGACGAGGCGGTGCAGGCCGCGGACGAACTGCTCCTCGTCGGCGGCCGGGTCGGCGGAGCCGAGCGCCATCATCCGGTCGAGGGCGACCCGGATCGGATCGGCGGGCTCGCCGTCCGCCGCCGGCACGGAGCGCTCGGGCTCGATCTCCAGCTGCTCGTCGGCGAGCAGGCGGAGGGCGGCGAACAGCGAGGCGCCGATCATGAACGAGGAGTAGGAGTGAAAGGCGGCAGCGGCGCGCTCGGGGTCGTCGACGAGGCGGCCGAAGAGGTCGGTCATCAGCGTCACCGAGGCCTCGAAGAAGTCGTTTTCCGGCGGCGAGGCGGCGAGGTAGGGGGCGAGCCGGTAATGGCGGCACCAGACCCGCCGGGTGGCGACCCCGACCGCGACCAGGACCACTTCCGGGTCGGCCTCGAGCGGGTTGGGGACGAGCTCGAGGAGCTCGACGACCGACTCGCTCCAGACCGCTTCGACGCTCGCCTCGACGATCGCCGAGCGCGACGAGAAGTGGTGGTAGATCGCCGAGGGAGCGACGTCGAGCGAGGCGGCGATGCTGCGGATCGTCGGCGCCGCCGGCGAGGCGTCGTACTGGCGCACGGCCTCGGCGACGATCTCCTCGGGCGAGAGGTGGGTCTTGCGTTTCTCGGGCAGACGGGTCATCGGAGGGGTTTGCTGGCGCCGCGGATTCTCGTCCTTCGTCGCCTTGGTCGTCGCCGGATCACTGGCGGTCCCCGAGGCCCGGGGCGACGTCCTCCACCGCCGTTTCGGTACCGATGCGGTCGTGCCGAGGGACTTCGAAGGTGCCGAGCATCCCGACATTGTGTCGCCAACGCGAAGCTGATGGCGAAGGCCGTGGACCGATTGCCGAGCAGCGGGTGGTATAAGAACCGGCGATGACCTGCCGGGGCGCATGGGGGAACCGGTGTCGACGGTCCTGATCACCGGGACGAGTCGCGGCATCGGCCGGGCGACGGCGCTGCGGCTGGCTCGCGCCGGCTGGGACGTCTGCGCGACGGTGCGCCGCGCTGAGGACGGCGAGGAGCTGCTCGCCGAGGCGGGCGACGCCGCGGCGCGGCTGCGGCCGCTGACCCTCGACCTCACCGACGATGCCCAGGTCGCCGCCCTCGACGCGGCGCTGCCGGAGCGCCTCGACGCGGTCGTCAACAACGCCGGTGTCGTCGTCTCCGGCCCGCTCGAGTCGCTCTCGGCGGACGACCTGCGCGAGCAGTTCGCGATCAACGTCGTCGGCCAGGTCGCGGTCACCAACGCAGTGTTGCCGCGGCTGCGCGAGAGCCGCGGCCGGATCGTCTTCGTCTCCTCGCTCAGCGGCCTCGTCTCGACCCCGATGACCGGCGCCTACAACGCCTCCAAGTTCGCGCTCGAGGCGATCGCCGACGCCTGGCGGCTGGAGCTGCGCCCCTGGGGCGTCAGCGTCAGCCTGGTCGAGCCGGCGATGACCGACACCGACCTCTGGCGCAAGGCGCCGGAGACGCTGCGCGACGGCGAAGCCGAGATGTCGGCCGAGCACCGCCAGCTCTACGCGGGCCACCTCGACGGGATGCGGAAGACGATCCCGCGGATCCAGAAGATGGCGAAGCCGGTCGAGGGCGTCGCGGCGACGATCGAGCGCGCGCTGACCGCCGACCGTCCCCGCGCCCGCTATCCGGTCGGCGCCGACGTCCGCGTCCAGGCGGCGCTGGGTGCCGTCACCCCGACCGCCCTCAAGGACCGCGCCTTCGGCCGCCTCACCGGCACCCCGCCGCGGGGCTGAGCCGCCGGGGGGATCGAACCCGGGCAGGGCGGCATCCGTACCATCGCGATGTGACGACGCTCTACGAGCACGCCGGCGGCGACGAGGGCCTGCACGAGCTGGAGCAGCTCTTCTACTCGAAGGCGCTCGCCGACCCGCTGCTGCAGCCGCTCTTCGGCGCCGGCCAGCCGCAGCACGTCGAGCACCTCACCTGGTTCACCGCCGAGTCCTTCGGCGGGCCGCCGCGCTTCAGCGAGCGGCTCGGCTGGGACCACATCGTCGCGGTCCACCGCCGCCTCGAGATCAGCGACGAGCAGCGCCGGCGCTTCGTCGATCTCTACCTGGAGGCGCTGGCCGAGTCCTCGCTGCCCGGCGACGAGGCGTTCGTCGCCGCGGTCCGCGAACACGTCGAGTTCGGGACCGCCGTCGCCCAGCAGAACTCCCGCGCCCGCGACGAGAGCGAGCTCTACCCGCTCGACGCGGTGCCCCGCTGGACCTGGGCCGGCGAAGACGGCGAGTAGCCGGCGGCGCTACTCGAGCGCCGCTGCGTAGACCTCCATCGCGTCGCGCAGGTACTCGACCATGGCGTCGTCGCCGCGGCCGATCACGCTGCGGAAGCGCTCGTCCTCGACGTACATGCGGCCGAGGCCGGCGTAGGCGCGCGGGCTCGGCTCCCAGGCGAGCGCGACGATGCCGTGGTGCTCGTCGAGCGCCTCCCGCAGGCGCGGGTCGTCGAGCGGGGCGCCCTCGCGGTGGAGGGCAGCGATCTTCTCGTGCACCTCCGAGAAGCCGCCCTGCAGGCGGTCTCGGTCCTCAGGGGTGAGGTTGGCGAGCCGCTGCTTCGAGCGCTCGACCGCCTCCTCGCCCCAGCGCTCGCGCGCCTCGGCCTCGTACGGGTTCTCCTCGAAGCCGTCGAAGATCTGCTCGGGGCTCATCGTCTCTCCTTCCTCGATCGTCTGCTCGACCGTGCGGATCACCCGCTCGAGCCGCTCGCGCTCCTGCCGCAGCCCGGCCAGGTGCGAGCGCAGGGCATCGCCCCGCCGGGCGCCGCCGTCGGCGTCGAGGACGCGGGCGATCTCCTTCAGCGGCAGCCCGAGATCCCTCAGGGTGAGGATCTCCTGCAGGCGGATCAGCTCCGCCCGGCCGTAGAGCCGGCGGCCGCCGAACTCGGTCGACTCTGGCTCCAGCAATCCGATCGCGTGGTAGTGCCGCAGCGTCCGCGAGGTGACCCCGGAGATCGCCGCGACTTCGTTTATCGGCCAACTCATGGGAGGGACGCTGAAGGATGACGCTGCGTCAACTTCAAGGCCCTGGGCGCTGCTCCAGCCGGCTTGTAGCCTAGGTCGATGCCCGAGACCAAGGTGATCCGCAGCGACAGCTTCCCCGACCTCGGCGACGAGCTGATGTTCCCGCGGCTCTCGGAGAACAAGCTGCGCTGGCTGCGCAAGCGGGGCGGGCGGACGGAGAGCTTCCAGCCCGGCGAGGTGCTCTACGAGCACGCGGTCCGCGAGGCGCCGTTCTACGTGATCGAGAGCGGCCGGGTCGAGCTCGTCGACCGCAAGCCGGGCAAGGACGTCCACATCGCCGCCGCCGACGGCGGCACCTTCATCGGCGACATCGCGGTGTTCACCGGCGAGCCGACGATCAGCGCCTGCGTCGCGGTCGAGCCGACCGAGACGATCGTCTTCGAGCGGCAGGAGCTGCGGGAGATGGTCGCCAGCTGGCCCGAGTTCGGCGAACACCTCTTCAACACCCTGCTCGCCCGCCGCGCCTGGCACGAAGCGGAGGGCCACGGGGTGATGCGGCTGATCGCGCCGCGCGGCTCGCGGCGGGCCTTCGAAGTGCGGGACCTTCTCGAGCGCAACCTGCTGCCGGTCCGCTGGTACGACGTCGACGACGACCCCGAGAGCGGCGAGATGCTCGACTGGCTCGGGGTGCCGCGCGACGAAACGCCGGTCCTGGTCCACGCTCGCAACCTGCTCCGCAACCCCTCGCCGGCGCAGGTGGCGCGCTCGCTGGGGCTGCGGGCGGAGGTCGACGGGCAGCGCTTCGACCTGGTCGTGCTCGGCGCCGGCCCGGCGGGGCTGGCGGCGGCGGTCTACGGCGGCTCCGAGGGGCTGCGGACGCTGGTCGTCGAGTCCTGGGCGCCCGGCGGCCAGGCCGGGACCAGCACCCGGATCGAGAACTACCTCGGCTTCCCGACCGGCGTCGGCGGCCGCGAGCTGACCACCAAAGCGACCCTGCAGGCGCGCCGCTTCGACGCCGTGCTCTCCAGCTTCCACCGGGCGACGGAGCTCGCCGACGGCCCCGAGGGGCTGGTCCGGGTCGACCTCGACGACGGCCAGCACGTGCTGGCCCGGGCGCTGGTGATGGCGACCGGGGCGCGCTGGCGGGAGCTGGGGGCGGAGGGCGTCGAGCGCTTCCGCGGCGCCGGCGTCTACCACGCGGCGATGTCGACCGACGCCGAGCGCGCCCGCGACAAGGACGTGATCGTGGTCGGCGGCGGCAACAGCGCCGGCCAGGCGGCGGTCAGCCTCTCCAACCGGGCCCGCAGCGTCCGCGTCGTGGTCCGCGGCGAGGCGCTGAAGTCGACGATGTCGCACTACCTGATCGACCGCATCGATCGCTCGCCGCGGATCGAGGTGATGACCCGGACCGAGATCGCCGCCGTCCACGGCGGCGCCACCGTCGAGTCGGTGACGCTGCGCGACCGCGACGGCGCCAGCGAGGAGGTCGACTGCGACGCCGTCTACGTGATGATCGGCGCCGACCCCTGCACCGAGGCCTCCGACGGGATGCTCGCCGTCGACCCGGCCGGCTACCTGCTCTGCGGCGAGGGTGCCGAGAACTGCCCGGGGCACCTCTGCTGGCCGCTCGCCGAGCGCTCGCCGCACATGCTGGAGACGATCCGGCCCGGGGTCTTCGCCGCCGGCGACGTGCGGGCCGGCGCCGCCAAGCGGGTCGCCGGGGCGGTCGGCGACGGCGCGCTCGTCGTGCGCTTCGCCTACGACGTCCTCTCCGACGCGGTCCAGACCGCGCCGGCCTGAGCTGGGGGTTCAATTCCCGGCGGCGAGGGGTTAGGGTCGGCGGCGTGCCTCGTCCCGGCCTCCCTCGCGCAGGGCTCGCGATCGCGCTGGCCGCGGTGCTCGCGCTCGGCGTCGTCCTCGCCGGCGGCGGCGTTGCCGGGGCGGCCAGGGGCGCGCCGCCGGCGGACCGCTACACGCCGCTCGTGATGCACGTCTTCGCGCCGCCGCACTGGTTCCGCGACACCGACGGCACCTACCAGCTCGTCTACGAGCTGGAGCTGACCAACGGCCTGCCGGTCCCGGTCGAAGCGTCGAAGCTGGTCGTCCGCGACGCCAGGAGCGGCCGCGCCGTCGCCAGCCTCTCCGGCAAGGCGCTGACCGCCGCGATCGGCCCGCTCGCCGCCGGCTACGCCACGCCCTCTACCAAAGTAGAGCCGTCGAGCGTCTCGGTCGTCTGGCTCGAGCTGCCGTTCAGCTCGCGCAAGCAGATCCCGGCGCGGATCGAGCAGACGCTGACGGTCAAGGTCCCGCCCGGGCTGCCGGTGCCGACCTCGATCACCGACACGGGCGGGCAGACCAGGGTCGACCGGCGGCCGCCGGTCGTGGTCGGGCCGCCGGTCGAGGGCCCGGGCTGGGTCACCGCCGGCAGCTGCTGCGACGGCCCGCACCGGCGCGCGTTGCAGCCGATCAACGGCCACCTCGCCCTCGGCCAGCGCTTCGCGATCGACTTCAACCGCGGCAACGCGGAAGGGCGCTGGGTGGTCGGCGACCCCGACCTCAACCGGAGCTGGATCTTCTTCGGCGACCCGGTGCTGGCGGTCGCCGCCGGCACCGTCGTCGCCGCGGTCGACAGTTACCCCGACCAGGTTCCGAACCACCCGCAGCCGGTGACGCTGCCCGAAGCCGACGGCAACCACGTGATCATCCGCTTCGGCAAGGGCCTCTACGCCGGCTACGCCCACCTCGAGGCCGGCAGCGTCGCCGTCCACGTCGGCGAGCGGGTCCAGGCCGGTCAGGTGATCGGGCAGCTCGGCAACTCCGGCTCCACCTCGGGCCCGCACCTGCACTTCCAGGTGATGAGCAAGCCGAGCCTGGTCGACGCCGAAGGGCTGCCGTTCGCGTTCTCGCACTTCGGCTTCGAAGGCAGGATCCCGCCGCTCGGCGAAGCGCTCGAAAAGGAAATCAACGGCGGCGGCAGGATCGCCGTCGATCCGGCCGGCGCCGGCCCGCGGCGCGACGAGCTGCCGGTCGGCCGCGACGTCGTCGCCTTCCCCTGAGCCGCGCCATTGGCGGCCGCGGCTACTTGCAGCTGCGGACCAGGTCTTCGATCGGTCCTTCGCCGCCGCTGAAGGCCAGTTCTTCGGCTTCCTGCTGGGAGGCCTGCGCGAACGCTTCGGCGATGCACGAGGCGATGTCCGGGCTCAGCTCCGGTTCGCCTTCGGCCGCCGCTTCGAAGGCTTCGGCGAACCTCTCCGCGTCGTATTCGGCGAAGCCGAGGACTTCGTCGAGCTTCCAGGCCCCGCCTTCCCTGGTGAGGCTGACTTCGACCGTCTGGCCGTCGAAGCCGCCGCCGCTGAAGGCGACCTCGGCGGTCGCGGATTCCCCGTCGACGCTGACCTTCGAGATGTCCACCGATTCGGCGACGCCTTCGCCCTTTTGCGCTTCGGCTTCGCAGGCTTCGACCGCTTCGGCGCCTTCGGTCTGCGCGTTCTGTTCGTCGAACTTCTGCGTCTGCAGCTTGGTGCAGTTGGCCGGGTCCGCCGTGGTCGCCGAGCTTTCGATCACGTCTTCGATCGCCCCGTTCTCGGAGCTGCCGCCGCCGCAGGCCGCCAGCGCCAGCGCGAAGGCCACCAGCAGGCAGGGGGCGAGAAAGGTGTATCTCTTCACGGCGTCCTTTCGGTGCTGAGGCGACACGATTCGATTACAGGAGGTGCGGCTTGCGTTACGGGTACATCGCTTCGATGAAGACGAAACTTGATTGTCGCGACCAGGTGGTGGACATCCTGCTCTCCGGGCTCGACGGACTGGCGGCGGCCGGCTGCCTGCAGTACACGGTCGCGGTCGACCCGCGCGACGAGGTGACGATCCGGGTCAGCGAGGTGTGGGAGAGCGAGGAGGCTCACCGGGCCTCGCTCGAGCTGCCGGAGGCGAAGGCGGCGATCGCGCGGGCGATGCCGCTGCTGAGCGGCGAATTCGACAACGTCGCGACCGAGGTGCGGGGCGGGATCGGGCTCTAGGCGGCGCCGCCCGGGTGCCGCGGCCGGCACCTCGCCACTACTCCAGCTCGTCGATCAGGTCGGCGACCGAGTCGACGATCCGCGAGGGTCGGTAGGGGAACCGCTCGGCTTCGGCCCGGGCGGTGACGCCGGTGAGGACGAGGATTGTTTCCATCCCCGCCTCGAGGCCGGCGACGATGTCGGTGTCCATGCGGTCGCCGATCATCGCGGTCGTCTCCGAGTGCGCCTCGAGCGCGTTCAGGGCGCTGCGCATCATCAGCGGGTTCGGCTTGCCGACGAAGTACGGATCGACCCCGGTCGCGCGGGTGATCAGCGCCGCCACTGCGCCGGTCGCCGGCAGCGGCCCGGTGGTCGAGGGGCCGGTCGGGTCGGGGTTGGTGGCGATGAAGCGGGCGCCGGCGGCGACCAGGCGGATCGCCGCGGTGATCCGCTCGAAGCTGTAGGTGCGGGTCTCGCCGAGGACGACGTAGTCGGGTTCGCGTTCGGTCAGCGTGTAGCCGGCCTGGTAGAGGGCGGTGGTGAGGCCGGACTCGCCGACCACGAAGGCGGTGCCGCCGGGCCGCTGGCCTTCGAGGAAGCGGGCGGTGGCGAGCGCCGAGGTCCAGATCGAGTCCTCCTCGACCTCGAGCCCGGTCGCCCGCAGCGAGGCGGCGAGGTCGCGGCGGGTGTAGATCGAGTTGTTGGTCAGCAGCAGGAAGGGGCGGCCGAGCTCGCGCAGGCGGCGCAGGAACTGGTCGGCGCCCGGCAGCGCCGCCAGCTCGTGGACGAGGACGCCGTCCATGTCCATCAGCCAAGACTCGATGCGCCGCGCGCTCATCGGCCGAGGATAGGCGCAAATAGGAGCACAATTGTTGGCGTGGATGGGCGGATCGGTGACGAGCTCCGCCAGGAGCGGAGGGCCCGGGGGATCGGGCTCGAGGACGTCGAAGCGGCGACCGGGGTGCGGACGCGCTTCCTGCGGGCGATCGAGGAAGAAGACTGGGACCGCCTGCCGGGCGACTTCTACGCCCGCGCCTTCACCCGCACCTACGCCAACTACCTGGGGCTCGACCCGGCCGAGCTGGCGCTCGAGCGGCGGCTCGACCCGGTCGGCGACCCGGACGCCGCCGGGCCGCGGGTCGAGCCGCGACAGGTCCCCGAGTCGCCCTCGGCACGCAAGCCGCGCCCGCGCTGGCCGCTGGCCGCGGCCGGCGCGCTGCTGCTGGCGGCGGCGGTGGTGGCGCTGGTCGCCGCGCTGGGTGGCGGCGGCTCGACCCGGTCGGCGCCGCCGGGGCCAGGCGCAGGCGCCGGCGCGAAGAGTGGCGGGGGCGGGGGAGGGAAGCAGGGCGGCGGCGCCCCGCACCAGGCCAAGCAGCCGGCGGGGCGGCCGGGGACGAGCCTGCGCCTGACCGCGACCGGCGAAGTCTGGGTCTGCCTGCTCGACGGCGCCGGTAAGCCGCTGATCGACGGCCAGATCATGCCGGCCGGCAGCGAAGCCGGGCCGTTCCGCTCGCGCCGCTACCAGATGTCGTTCGGCAACGGCGAGGTCGAGCTGACCCTCGACGGAGCGCCGGCGCGGACGCCGGCAAGCGCCAGCCCGATCGGCTTCGCGGTCGACAGCGGCGGCGACCTGAAGCGGATCCCGGAAGGCGAACGGCCGGAATGCGCCTGAGTCGGCGATGCTCTCGGGCGGCGTGCGGACCCTGCTGATCGACAACTACGACTCGTTCACATACAACCTGGCCCAGCTGCTGGCCGAGGTCAGCGGCGAGGAGCCGATCGTGGTCCGCAACGACGAGCTCTCCTGGCCGGGGCTGGCGGCCCGCGGCGGCTTCGACAACGTCGTCATCTCGCCCGGGCCGGGTCGCCCGGAGCGACCGGCGGACTTCGGCGTCTGCGGCGAAGTGATCCGCGAGTGCGAGCTGCCGCTGCTCGGCGTCTGCCTCGGCCACCAGGGAATCTGCTCCGCCTACGGCGCCGCCGTCGTCCACGCGCCGGAGCCGATGCACGGCCGCACCAGCGCCGTCCTCCACGACGGCCGCGGCCCGCTGGCCGGGCTGCCGCGCGAGCTCCGGGTCGTCCGCTACCACTCGCTCTGCGTCGAGCTGCCGCTGCCCGCGGAGCTCGAGGGGATCGCCTGGAGCAGCGACGGCGTGCTGATGGCGGTCGAGCACCGCACCCGCCCGCAGTGGGGCCTGCAGTTCCACCCCGAGTCGGTCTGCAGCGAGCACGGCCGCGCGATCGTCGAGAACTTCTACGAGCTGACCGCCGCCGACGCCCCACCGCGGTCGTCCCTCGTCCGGCCTCACGAACCGTGGTTGTCCTTCGTAACGCCTGCCGTTACGAAAGACAACCACGCCGCGGTGGGAGAGTCGCCCGGGCTCGAGCTGCGGAGGCGGCGGCTCGACTTCGCGGTCGACACCGAGCGCACCTTCGCCGACCTCTACCGCGACCGCGAGGTCGCCTTCTGGCTCGACAGCAGCCGGCTCGGCGGCGGCGCCCGCTTCTCGTTCATGGGCGACGACTCGGGGCCGCTGGCGGCGGTCGTCTCGCACGAGGTCGGCGCCGGCGAGTCGATCTTCGAGCGCCTCGCGGATGAGCTGCGGCGGCGCGGCCCGGTCGAGCACGAGCTGCCGTTCGAGCTCGACTGCGGCTTCGTCGGCTACCTCGGCTACGAGCTGAAGGCCGAGACCGGTGGCGACGCCGCCCATGCCTCGCCGCTGCCCGACGCCTTCTTCGTCTTTGCCGATCGCCTCGTCGCGGTCGACCACGGCGAGGGCGCCACCTACCTGCTGGCGCTCTGCCCGCGCGGCGAGGCCGAGGCCGCGGCCGTGGCGGACGCCTGGCTCGAGGCGACGGAGCGGCGCCTCCGCGCCTTGCCGCCGCTCGCCGAGCCCGCGACCCCGGCGGCCGGCGCCGACGGGCCCGCCGGCGCCTCGCCCGCGTTCGAGCTGGCCCGCTCCGAGCAGCGCTACCTGGCCGAGATCGCCGCCTGCCAGGCGAAGCTGCGCGACGGCGAGAGCTACGAGATCTGCCTCACCAACGCGGTCGAAGCCGAGCTCGACGCCGACCCCTTCGAGCTCTACCGCCGCCTGCGCCGCGCCAACCCGGCGCCGTTCGCCGCCTACCTGCGCTGCGGCGAGGCCGCCGTCCTCTCCTCCTCGCCGGAGCGCTTCCTCGCCGTCGGCGCCGACGGCTGGGCGGAGGCGAAGCCGATCAAGGGGACGGCGCCGCGCGGCGATTCGCCCGCCGCCGACGTCGGGCTCGCCGAGCGCCTCCGCGAGGACGAGAAGAACCGGGCCGAGAACCTGATGATCTGCGACCTCCTGCGCAACGACCTCGGCCGGGTCTGCGAGGTCGGAACCGTCCACGTGCCGGCGCTGATGCAGGTCGAGAGCTACGAGACCGTCCACCAGCTCGTCTCGACCGTCCGCGGCCTGCTGCGCCAGGATCTGACCGCGCCCGAGGCCGCCCGCGCCTGCTTCCCGCCCGGTTCGATGACCGGCGCCCCGAAGCGCCGCACGATGGCGATCCTCGACCAGCTGGAGGGCGCGCCGCGCGGCGTCTACTCGGGCGCGATCGGCTGGTTCGGCCTCTCCGGCGCCTGCGACCTCAGCGTCGTGATCCGCACCATCGTCCTCGCCGGCGGCCGCGCCCGGGTCGGCAGCGGCGGCGCGATCGTCACCCAATCCGACCCGGAGGCGGAGCTCGGGGAGATGCTGCTGAAGGCGGCGGCGCCGCTGCGGGCGATCGACCCCGGCGCCGACCTGGCTAGGGCGCGGCGATCAGGTGATCCGGCGTCAGGTACGCGGCGATCCGGCTGAACAGCACCCCGGCGAAGCTGTCGGTGGTGTTCGAGCTGCGCGGCAGCTGGGTGGTGACCACCGCGAGCGAGATGTCCCTGGACGGCAGGTAGGTGGCGTCCTCGTAGACGCCGCGTTCGCCGGTGTAGGACTGGAGGACCGGTCCCGGCATCGCCGGGTAGCGCGAGATCTGGGTCGCCGCGAGGCCGAGCGGGCGGAAGACGCGTTCCTCGATCAGCGAGCTGATCGAGCGCCCGGTCACCTGCTTGATCACGTCGGCGAGGACCAGGAAGTTGGTGTGGGCGTAGTGGAAGCAGGCGTTCGGCGGGCACGGCAGCGGCTGGGCGAAGGCGGCTTCCAGGAGCTCGTGCGGCTGCCACTGGCGGAACGGGTCTTCGAAGAGGATGCCCTGGAACTTTTCGTTGCCCTGGATCCAGTCCGGCCAGCCGCTGGTGACGCTGGCCAGGTTGCGGAGGGTGATCTCGCTCGCCTCGGGCAGCTGCGGGAAGTACTGGGCGAGCTTGTCGTCGGGCGAGAGCTTGCCTTCGTCTTCCAGCTGCAGGGTGAGGTTGATCAGGTACGGGATCGCCATCGCCCCGATCCGGAAGTGCATGTCCGGCGTCGCCGCGACGCCCTTCATCGAGTTGCCGAAGCCGGCCCTGACCAGCCCCAGTTCCGGGATCGCCTGGCGGACGATCGCTTCGATCTGCCGGCGCGCGGCTTTGCGGTCGACGCAGCCACCGGCGGCCGCGAGCTTGCCGTTCTCGCACTTCGGCGCGGGGCGGCGATCGCTGCTCCAGCCGGTCAGCCGCGGTCAGCCTTGTCGCCCTTGTAGCCGTCGGGCGGCCCTTCCTGCGGACCGAGCTGCGGCTCGAAGGCGGCCGAGTAGCGGTCGAAGTGCTGCTTCCAGGCGTCCTCGGCCGGTTCGAGGCCGGCCAGCTTGTCGAGGCAGGACTCCCAGCCGGCGGCGTTGCGGGCGGCAGCGCCGGCTGGCAGCTCGTCGACCATGACGAGGAGGGTGCCGCCCTCGCGCGCCGACAGCTCGAAGCGCAGCGCCTCCTCGCCCCAGGTGTAGGCGAGGCGGTGGGGCGGGTCGCACTCGAGCACCTCGCCGCTCAGCGTCATCTCGATCACCTCGGGCGGGAAGGGAAACGAGAGCGCGGCGCCGACCCGCCACTCGCCACCCGCGACGATCACGTCGCAGGGGAACCAGGCCTGCAATTGCTCGCGCTCGGTCAGCGCGCGCCAGACGACCTCGGGCGGGTCGGGCAGGTCGCGTTCGAGGCGGACGGCGGGTTGGGTGCTGTCGCTGATCAGGCTGGCGTCGGTCATCGCTTCTTCCTCCTGCGATCGAGGTGGTCTTCGAGCTTGTCGAGCCGCCGCTCCCAGAGCCGCCGGTACGGCTCGAGCCACTCATCCAGCTCGGCCAGGGGCTCGGGGCGAATGCGGTAGAGGCGGCGCTGCGCGTCGACCCGCGCCTCGACCAGCCCGGCCTCCTTCAGCACTCGCAGGTGCTTGGAGACCGCCGGCTGGCTCAGCTCGAGCCGCTCGACCAGCTGCCCCACGGGCCGCTCGCCGTCGCGCAGCAGGTCGAGGATCTCGACCCGCTTCGGCTCACCAAGAGCCCTCAGTGCCGTAGCGCCGCTCATCTGCGAGGCACATTGCCACAAAGGCATATAGCTGTCAAGGCATATCAAGACGCGCGTCGCACCCTCGCCCCCGCCCCGGCCGCGCCAAGAGCGGTTGTCCTTTCTCAACCAGGGGTTGACGACGGACAACCGCTCGGCGGTGAGGTTGAGAAAGGACAACCACGCCGAGCCGGAGCGAAGCCGGAGGTGCCCGGCCGTGCTCCGGCATCGCCGGGCCGGCGGCGGGCTACCGGAGGCGGACGCCGACGGCGGCCGATCTGACGGGCGACGTCGGGGCCGCGGCGGTCAGGGGCGACCCAGCGCAAGGGCCTCGGCCTGGCCGGGCGGTGAGGCCGAGCGCTTCCAGGGCTGGGACGCTGAGGCCGCTCGTCTCCGGCTCGATCGCCAGCATCTCGCTGCCGCCTTCGGGCCCGCGGAGGACGCGCAGGGAGAGCGAGCCCAATCATCTAGGGCGGAGCGGGCCGGCCGGGCGACTTCGCGGCGGCGGGGTCCGGCGCCGCCGGCGGCGCCGCGGGATCCGCCGGCCCGGGTGTCGCCCCAGCCGGTCCCGCCGTATCTCCTCGCTCGCCGAGCCGGCCCTGGGTCCAGAGGAACCACACCGCGCCGGCAATCGTCAGCACGATCGCGACGAAGAAGTTGAGGCGCAGGCCGAGGATGTGGTGAGCGGGGTCGATCCGCAGCGACTCCTCGAAGATGCGGAAGGCCGAGTAGCCGGTCACATATAGGGCGAAGAGGCCAGGCGGGCGGATGCGGCGGCGGTTGCCGAGCCAGACCAGGAAGGCCGCCAACGCGAGGTTCCAGACGATCTCGTAAAGGAAGGTCGGCTGGAAGGTGGCGTCGTGGGCGTAGCCTTCGGGCCGGTGGGCTGGGTCGATTTCGAGGCCCCAGGGGAGGCTGGTGGGGCCGCCGAACAGCTCCTGGTTGAAGTAGTTGCCGACCCGGCCGATCGCCTGCGCGACCAGCAGCGCCGGCGCTGCCGCGTCCATGAAGGCGGCGACCGAGGCGCCGGCCCGGTGGACCCGCCAGATCCCGACCGCCGTCCCCGCCGCGATCCCGCCCCAGATCCCGAGGCCACCGTCCCAGATCGCGAGCGGCCCGTACCAGGTGTGGGGCATCTCCGAGAAGCTGGTGATGTCGAAGTAGAGGCGGCCGCCGATCAGCCCGGCGGGGAAGGCCCAGAGCGCGGTGCTGTAGACGAGGTCGCGGTCGCCGCCCTGCTTCTCCCAGCGGACCACCGTGATCGCGATCGCCGCCAGCACCGCGATCACGTACATCAGCCCGTAGACGTGGACTTCGAACGGACCGACGTCGATGCCGCTCGAGCTCGGGCTGGGGATCGCCGCGGCGCTCATGCACCGCACATCTTGACGAGCGCCGCCGCGCCGCTCGTCGCCGCCGATCGCCGCTCAGCTGGCGGTGAGCTCCGCTCGGCCGGTCTCCCAGGTGCGTTCGAGCTGGCGCATCATCGGCGGGTAGACGACGAGGTAGCGAAACGGCTTGATCGCCGCCATGTAGGCCTCCCCGAAGAGGCCGTTGGGCTTCACGTAGACGGCCATCTCGCCGCGGTAGCCGCCCTCGCCGTCGGGCACCCAGCCGAGGTGCATGATCCCGTGGACGGTGCGGTTGGCGATCTCGGCCGCGAACTCGTCCGGCAGCAGGTAGACCGGGCGGAAGGGAAGGACGTCGAACTCGGGGCCCGGCGGCACCGCCTGCATGTCGGTCGGCAGGCGGTCGCGGATCGTCGGTCGCCGGGCCGCCGCCGCGCCCTGGTATTCCTCGTCCCAGCCGAAGATCTCGCCGAGCTTCCAGCGGACCGCCCACAGGAGGCGGGCGGCGCGCGAGGGGCTGTCCCCGGTGGCGCCCTCGGCGATGCCCTCGACCAGGTAAGGGAAGTCGTCCGGGCCCCCGGGGGTGGGGAGGGCCCAGACGTCTTCGAGCCTGAAATCCGTCGCCAGCGAGTGGATGCGCCAGGGGCGCGCCCGGTGCGTCTCGTTCGGCAGCTTTCCTGCTGGCGCCATCATCCATACACTACTGTATGGAAGCGATGGCGGCAAGCACGAGGACCCCGCGCGGGCGCTGGATCGAGGAGGGGCTGCGGGCGCTCGCCGCCGGCGGCCCCGAGGCGGTCCGCGTCGACGTGCTCGCGAAGCGGCTCGGCGTCACCCGCGGCGGCTTCTACTGGCAGTTCGAAAACCGCGAGGCGCTGCTCGAGGAGCTCCTCGACGCCTGGGAGCTGCACCTCGTCGACGAGGTGATCGAGAAGGTCGAGGCCGGCGGCGGCGACGCGCGGACCAAGCTGCGGGCCCTGTTCGGCCTCGCCGCCGAGGCCCGCGGCCTGCTCGAGGTCGACCTCGCGGTGCGCGACTGGGCCCGCCGCGACCGCGCCGTCGGCCGCCGCCTGCGCCGGGTCGACAACCGCCGCATGGACTACATGCGCGCCCTGTTCGGCGAGCTCAGCGACGACCCGGACGAGGTCGAGGCGCGCTGCACGATCGTCTTCGCGCTCTTCGTCGGCAGCCACTTCATGGCGGTCGACCACGGCGGGCGCAGCCGCCGCGAGGTCCTCGGCCTGGTGCTCGAGCGGCTGCTCGCCTGACTCGGCACGACGCCCCTGGGCTGAGAGAATCCCAGGCGATGAGAGTCGGCACCCCGCTCGGCGAGTACCCGTTCGAATTCCGCCGCCTCGAGCGGCGCGGCAGCTCGCTGGTGGTCGTCGGCAACCTCGCCGGCTTCGAGTCGAGCGTCGTCATCGGCCCCGACGACCTCGGGCATCTGGCGAAGCGGCTGGCGCCGCCGCTCGCCGCCGCGGCGCTGCTCGTCGCCTTCGCCCGCCGCCGCTGAAACCAGAGGCTGGGGGAGCCCTGGACTTGGGACACCGGGCGCCGCTGGGGGAGATCGCCCGCGAGTGGACCCGGATCGGCGTGACCGGGTTCGGCGGGCCGCCCGCCCACATCGCCCTGCTGCGGCGCCTGGTCGTCGAGCGGATGGGCTGGATGGACGGGCACGAATTCGAGGACGCGAACGCGGCCTGCTCGTTGCTGCCCGGCCCCGCCTCGACCCAGCTGGCGATCTTCTGCGCCTACCGGGTCGGCGGCTGGCCGGGGGCGATCGTCGGCGGGCTCGGCTTCGTCGTCCCGGCGGTGGCGATCGTGCTGGCGCTGTCTGTGCTCTTCCTCTCCTCGGCGCCGCCCGACTGGGTCCGCGGTGCGGGCGCCGGGGCCGGGGCGGCGGTGGCCGCGGTCGCGGTGCGGGCCGGGCTCGACCTGGTCGGGCCGAGCTGGAAGCGGGCGCGGGCGGAGCGGGTGCCGCCGCCGCGCTGGCTCGCCTACGCCGTCGCCGGCGGCGCCGCGGCGGCGGCGATCGGCCCCTGGCTGGTGCTGGTGCTGCTCGCCTGCGGCGCGCTCGAGCTGCTGCTGCGCCGGGGCGGCGCGGTGGCGGCGGCGCTGCACCCGGCGCCGGCGGTGCTGCTGGCGGCGGCGGCGAGCGGCGGGGTCGGCAGCCTGGTCTGGACCGCGCTCAAGGTCGGCGCCCTCTCGTTCGGCGGCGGCTTCGTGATCGTGCCGCTGATGCAGGACGACGCGGTCCACGTCTACCACTGGATGACGAATGCCGAATTCCTCAACGCGGTCGCCCTCGGCCAGGTGACGCCGGGGCCGGTGGTGGCGACGATCGCGGCGGTGGGGTACGCGGCGGGCGGGATCGGCGGCGGCCTGCTCGCCGCCGCGGTCGCCTTCGTCCCCTCCTTCTCCTTCATCCTGCTCGGCGGCGGCCGCTTCGAGCGGCTGCGCGGCAACGTCGCCGCCCGCGGCTTCCTCGGCGGCGCCGGCCCGGCGGCGATCGGCGCGATCCTCGGCTCGGCGGTCCCGCTCGCCGCCGCCCTCGCCGAGGCCTGGCAGGCGGCGATCCTGGCGGTCGCCGCGCTGGCGCTGCTGGCGCTCCGCCGCGGCGTCGTCCCGGTCCTGCTCGGCGCCGGCGCGGTCGGCGTCGTCGTCGCCCTCGCCGGCGGCCCGCTGCCCTAGGAGTGTGCATCGACCCGTGGCGGGGTGGTGCACGACTCGTCGACTGAACGGCTCGTTCGACTGAACGGCGTGCGTTTTGCCGTCCGACGCTGCGAGGAGGGTGCGCCAATGCGCCTCACGGCCCTCGCCGTCCTCGTTACCTGCCTGGCGGCGGCGCTCTTTGCCGCACCGGGCGCCGGCGCCGCCGAAAACGAAAAAGAAAAACCGCCGGCCGGGACCTTCAAACACCCGCAGCCGCCGAAGCCGAGCAAGCACGGCGCGCTCAGCCAGCTGCCGGGCCGCTTCGGCTGCATCGCCTCCGGCAACACCAAGGGCGGCAGCTGCTCGCGGGCTCGCGCCTTGGTCGGGCCGGGGCCGTTCATGGGCTCGCACGCGATCGCGATCAGCCCCGACGGCCGCAACGTCTACGTCGCCGCCTCCGGCAGCGACGCGATCGTCGTCTTCGACCGCGATCCGACGGAGCGGCAAACTGAGCCAGCCGAAAGGGAAAGCCGGCTGCGTCGCCGCCAGAGCCGACCACGGCTGCGGGCTGGCGCTGGGGCTGTTCGGGCCGAACTCGGTCGCGCTCAGCCCCGACGGCCGCTACCTCTACGCGACCGCCCGCGAAGGCGCCTCGCTGACCAGCTTCCACCGCGACCGCAAAACCGGCGAGCTGGTGCAGCTGCCGCCGAGCAGCTCCGGCTGCATCTCCGGCCTGCCGATCCCGCTCTGCACGGCGGGCCGGGCGCTGAGCGGCCCCGACGTCGTCGCGGTCAGCCGCGACGGCCGCAACGTCTACGTCGGCTCCTTCTTCGGCAACGCTGTCCTCGCCTTCGCCCGCAACCCGGCCAGCGGCGCGCTCGGCCAGCTCGAAGGGAGCGCCGGCTGCATCGCCCTCGAACCGAAGGAAGCGACCAGCAGCTGCGCCAAGGGGATCGCGCTGGGCGCGATCGAGGGCCTCGCGGTCAGCCCCGACGGGACCACGGTCTACGCGGCTGCCGCGACCTCGAACGCGATAGCGGTCCTCGGCCGCAACCCGGAAACCGGGGCGCTCGGGCAGGCAACCGACGGCAGCGGCTGCATCAGCAACGCCGAACTGGCCGGCTGCACGACCAACACCGAACTCCATTCCGGCGCCCAGCTGGCGGGCGCCAACGCGATCGCGACCACGCTCAAGGGCAACGGCGTCTACGCGACCTCGCTGTTCAGCAACAGCGTCACCGCCTTCACCGAGACCGCCCCGGCGCACCTGGCCCAGAACCCCGCCGCGGCCGGTTGCCTGGTCTTCCTCCGCTCGGCCGGCTGCGCCTTCGGGCGGACGATGGTCGCGCCGGAGGGAATCGCGCTCTCGCCCGACGGTCTCAACGCCTACGTCGCCGCCTTCGAGAGCGGCGCGATCGACGTCCTCGACCGCAGCCCGAAATCCGGCGGGCTCGAACAGAAGCCGCACAGCGCCGGCTGCGTGGCGCCGAAACCGGTCCCCGGCTGCGTCGTCGGGAGGGCGCTCGCCGGAGTCAGCTCGGTCGCCGTCAGCCCGGATGGCCGCAACGTCTACTCGACCGCCTTGGAAAGCAACGCGGTCGACGTCTTCAGGAGGATCAGATGAGCGAGAGCGACCGCCGTGACGAGGGCCTGACCCGCAAACAGCTGCTGGGCGCCGGCGCCGCGGCGACGGCGACCGCGCTGCTCTCCGGCAGCGGCGTCGAGCGGGCGCTGGCCGCCCAGGGGGGAGGCCAGGGAGACCTCGGCGGGATGAACGTGATCCTCTTCCTCACCGACCAGGAGCGGGCGATCCAGCACTTCCCGCCGAACTGGATGCGCAAGAACCTGCCGGGGCTGCGGCGGCTGAAGCGCCACGGCCTCGACTTCGAAAACGCCTTCACCGCCGCCTGCATGTGCTCGCCGTCGCGCTCGAGCATGATGACCGGCTACTTCCCGGCCCAGCACGGCGTCAAGTACACGCTCGAGGAAACGATGCCGGCGGACAAGAACCCGCAGTGGAACCTGCCGACCAGCCTGCCGAACCTCGGCACGGTGATGAAGGCGGCCGGCTACGACGTCGTCTACAAGGGCAAGTGGCACTGCTCGAAACCGGCGACTCCCAACGACGCCGTTCCTGCCGATCTCGAAAAGTACGGCTTCGCGGGCTGGGACCCGCCCGACGCGGGCGCCAACCAGAGCGTCCCCGAGGCGGCCGGCGGCGTAGTCAACAACGACGGCCGCTTCATGGAAGCCAAAGGCGCGCCGGGCAGTGGGACGGAGGGCGCCCTCCAGTACCTGGAGACGGCCGGCACCGGGCCGCGGCCGTTCTTCCTCGTCGTCTCGCTGGTCAACCCGCACGACGTCCTCTTCTACCCGAGCAAAACCTTCAGCGAAGCCGGCTACGACCAGTCCTGGCTGGCCGGCGAGATCGGCCTGCCGCCGACCCTCGAAGAAGACCTGGCGAGCAAGCCGGGCGTCCAGAAGGAATTCCTCCGCATCTTCAACCTGACCGGCAAACCGCGCCAGGACGCCGAAAAACGCGCCTACCTCAACTTCTACGGCAACCTCATGCGCTCCTCCGACAACTACCTGGTCGAGGTGCTGAACAAGCTCGAAGAGAAAGGCGTCCTCGACGACACGCTGATCATCCGCACCTCCGATCACGGCGAGATGGGGCTCAGCCACGGCGGCCTGCGGCAGAAGAACTTCAACTTCTACGAGGAGACGCTGAACGTGCCGCTCGTCTACTCGAACCCGAAGCTGTTCCCGCGCCCCTACACCTCCGAGGCGCTGATCTCCCACGTCGACCTGCTGCCGACGCTCGCCAGCCTCACCGCGGCGCCGAAAGCGGCGCGGGCCAACTGGGAGGGGGTCGACTACTCCGACCTCGTCCTCAACCCCGGCCGCGACAAGACCTCGCAGGACTACGTCGTCTTCACCTACGACGACTTCCAGTCCGGGCAGCCGGAAGGGCCGTACCCGGAAGGATCGCCGAACCACGTGGTCAGCATCCGCGAAGAGCGCTGGAAGCTGGCCAAGTACCACGACGTCGAAGTCGTGATCGAAGACGAAGTGCCGATCGCGAAGAAACCGGAAGAACCGCGGCCGCCCGAATGGGAGATGTACGACCTCAAACGCGACCCGAACGAGGAAAAGAACCTGGCGGCGCCGGGCTACAAACGCTCGCCGCTCGAGGAGCGCGAATTCAAACGGCTGCGGAAGAAGCTGGCGGCGGTCGAAAAGGCGCGGCTGCACCCGCTGAAGGAATCGGCCGCGGCCTGAGCGGGGCGCCCTCGCAGCGGCGGTGTTTAGTATCACCGCACAGTGAGCGAGCGCTGCGACCCCTGGCAGGACCCGCAAGTCGTCGCCGGTATGGAGCGGCTGCTGGCCGCTCGCACCGAGGCGCTCGCCGGCGGCGCCAAGCCGCTCGGCTGGAAGCTCGCCTTCGGGGTCGAGCCGGTGATGGGCACGCTCGGCATGACCGGGCCGCTGGTCGGCTTCCTCACCGACGCGACCCTCCTCGCCAGCGGCGGCGAGGTCTCGGTCGGCGCCTGGACGGCGCCGAAGCTGGAGCCGGAGATCGCGATGACGCTGGGGCCCGGCGGCGCCGGGGTGGCGGCGATCGCGCCGGCGATCGAGCTGGCCGACCTCGACCGGCCGCCGACGGAGAAGGAGGCGGTGCTGGCCGGCGACATCTTCCACCGCGGCGTCGTCCTCGGCGACCCGCTGCCGCGGTCCAGCCCGGGGCCGCTGGCGGTCGCGGTCGAGCGCGACGGCGGCGCGGTCGCCGCCACCGACGACGCCGAGGCGACGCTCGGCAGGCTCGATGACCTCGCCGCCTGGGTCGGCCGCTACCTGGGCGAGTTCGGCGCCGTGCCGCGCGAGGGCGAAGTGATCATCAGCGGCTCGACCGTGCCGCTCCTCGACGTCGAGCCCGGCGCCGCCTACCGCGTCACGCTCGCCGGCGTCGGCGAGGTCTCGGTTCAGACGAAGGCCTAGCGCGTGGCCGAGCGGCGGATCGCGGTGCTCGGCGCCGGCGCCAACGGCGCCTCGGTCGGCGCCGACCTGACCGCCGCCGGCCTCGACGTGACGCTGGTCGAGCAATGGCCGGCCCACGTCGAGAAGATGCGCGCCGACGGCGTCCGCGTCGAGATGCCGGAGCGCACCCTCGAGGTGCCGGTCCGCGCCCACCACCTCTGCGAGGTCGCCACCTTGACGCAGCCCTTCGACGTCGTCCTCTGCCTGATGAAGGCCTACGACACGCGCTGGGCCTGCGAGCTGATCGCGCCCCACCTGGCGGCCGACGGCGTCCTCGCCGGGGTTCAGAACGGGATGACCGCCGACGTCGTCGCCGACGTGGTCGGGCCCGAGCGGGCGGTCGGCTGCGTGATCGAGTGCTCTTCGATGATGGCGGTGCCGGGCGTGGTCGAGCGCCACACGCCGCCGCAGCGCTCCTGGTTCGCCGCCGGCGCCCTCGACGGCTCCGCGACGGCGGCCGGCCATGTCGCCGAGGTCGCGGAGCTGCTCTCCTACTCCGGCGCGGTCGAGGTGGTCGACGACATCCGCTCGGCGAAGTGGATGAAGCTGGTCAGCAACTGCACGACGCTGGTGACGACCGCGATCCTCGGCGAGCCGATGTTGGCGGCGCTGAAGCACGAGGCGATGCGCGACCTGATGCTCGCCGCCGGCCAGGAGGCGCTCGCCGCCGGCCTCGCCCGAGGCCACTCGATCGAGCCGATCTTCGGCCTCGAGGCGGCCGACGTCGCCGAGCCCGACCGCGTCGTCGAGCGCCTGCTCGAGGCGCTGTATGAGACCTTCGTCCTCCCCAACACCCTGACCACGGTCCTCCAGGACTGGGGCAAGGGCCGGCGCAGCGAGGTCGACCAGATCAACGGCCTCGTCGTCGCCGAGCTGGGCCAGGAGCGGGCGCCGGTCAATGCCGCCGTGGTCGAGCTGGCGCACCGGATCGAACGCGGCGAGCTGGAGCCGCGGCTCGAGAACTACGCCCTGCTCGCCGAGCTGGCCGGCCGCTGACCGCCGCTGCCGTTGACTGGGCAGTGCCTCATTGCTACAAATATCCCTGAGTAAATCTAAGAGGGGGGATTCGAGATGTTGAGGAGATTCAGCCTGTTCGCGACGATCGCCGTGGTGGCCGCCTTCGCGGCGCCGCCGATCGCCGGCGCGACCGAACTCTAGGAGGGCGCCAAAGCTCGTGCCGACCAGTTCCAAAGTCATCCTGAAATCCGCCACCACCACAGAACTCGAGACGTGGGCCGGTCTCTTCCTATGCAACAGCATGGAACTGACCACGGTCCTGGAAAAAAACGCCTTCGGCGCGGTGCAGCTCGGCGATGTATCTGCCGGCGAGCGCCTCTAACTGCGCGCCAGCGGCGAAGAAAAAATACCGACCCTCACAGAATTCAGCATGAGCCCGCTGCAAAGCAGCGAAGCGGGCAAAGGCACCGTCGCGATTGCCATCCGCTACGACTTCGGCTCGTTCAACTGCAAATGGACGGGTACGGTCCCGTTCACCTTCACCCCGGGCAATGACTTCATCTTCGGTGAACAGCACCGGGTTCACCGGCACCCCGGCTGAAAAATGCGAACCGAAACCGGGTAAACCAGCGACCCGCTTCTTCGCCATTCTGACACTGAGCACACTTCAACGGGACGCCGCTGACCCTCAACTGAGCGGTCCGCTCGGGAGGGACGCCGGTGGTCCAACCGCCGGCGTGCCTTCAACTCCGCTGCACGCCTCCTCCTAGCCGTTTAGTATAAATAAACCCCGTTCAGGGAAGGGCTCAGGAAGGAGGAGCAGAGTGAAAGCGCTGATGTTCCAGGCGCCGGAAAGCGCCGCGGTCGTCGACGTCGAGCGCCCCGAGATCGCTGCCGACGAGATCCTGGTCGCGCTCGCGCGCGGTCGGCGTCTGCCACTCGGACTTCGACCTGCTGTCGGGCAGGTACATCATCCCGATCGAGTTCCCGACGATCCCCGGCCACGAGTGGTCCGGCGAGGTCGCCGAGGTCGGCCGCGAGGTGACCTCGTTCAAGCCCGGCGACCGGGTGGTGGGGGAGTGCGTGATCGGCTCCGACCACTTCGGCTTCTCGATCTCCGGCGCCGCCGCCGAGTACTTCAAGGTCCGCCCCGAGTGGCTGCACCGGCTGCCCGACGAGCTCTCCTACGCCTACGGCGCCCTGGTCGAGCCCTTCACCGTCGCTTACTACGCGGTCCAGGAGGCGACCAACGTCAACGCCTCCGACACGGTCGCGGTGCTCGGCGCCGGCCCGGTCGGGCTCTGCTGCCTGGCCGCGGCGATCGGGCACGGCGCGGGCGTGGTGGTGGTCGACCCGATCGCCGAGCGCCGCGAGATCGCCCTGCAGATGGGGGCGAGCGCGGCGATCGAGCCCGGCGAGGAGCTGGCGGAGCGCTTCGCGGCGGCCGGCGGCGAAGCGCCGCAGGTGGTGATCGAGGCCTCCGGCAACCCCGCCGCGATGGCCTCGGCGCTCGATCTCGCCGCCTTCAGAGCACGGCTGGTCTACGTCGGCATCGAGACCGGCGAGGGCGCCCCGACCCTCCTCGGCCAGATCCAGTCGAAGGAACTGACGATCCGCGGCGTGATCGGCTCGCCCAACGTCTGGCCGGCGGCGCTGCGCTTCCTCGCCCGCGGCGAGATCGACCTCGGGCCGGTGATCACCGCCAGCTTCCCGCTCGAGCAGGCGACCGATGCGCTCGACGCGGCGCGGCGCACCGAGGAGAACATCAAGGTGCAGATGGTGAGCGAGTGATGCGCGCCGCCCGCTTCTACGGCGTCAAGGACATCCGCGTCGAGGAGGTCGCCGAGCCGGATGGCGAGCTCGGCCCGACCCAGGTCCTGATCCGGCCGCGCTGGTGCGGGATCTGCGGCACCGACCTGCACGAGTACGTCGCCGGTCCGATCGTCACCCCGGCCGAGCCGCACCCGCTGACCGGGGCGACGCTGCCGCAGATCCTCGGCCACGAGCTGTCGGCCGACGTGGTCGCGGTCGGCGACGAGGTGACGAACGTGGCGCCGGGCGACCGCGTCTCGGTGATGCCGCTGGTCTTCTGCGGCCGCTGCTACTTCTGCCGCCGCGGCCTCAACCACCTCTGCGAGCGGATGGGCTGCTTCGGGCTCTCCTGGGAGTGGGGCGGGCTCTCGGAGCTGGGCGTGGTCGAGAGCTACCAGGCCTGGCGCCTGCCGGACGAGGTCTCCTACGAGCAGGGGGCGCTGGTCGAGCCGGCCGCGGTCGCCGCCTGGGGCATCGAGCAGGGCGGGGTACGGCCCGGCGACAGCGTGCTGGTCGCCGGCGCCGGCCCGATCGGCGCCCTCGCGGTGCTCGCCGCCCGCGCCGCCGGCGCCGGCGAGGTCTACCTCTCGGAGCCGAACCGGCGCCGCGCCGCCCGCGCCGAGAGCCTCGGCGCGACCGCCGTCCTCGACCCGACCGCGACCGACGTGGTCGCCGAGGTCCGCGAGCGGACCGAGGGGCGCGGCGTCGACGTCGCCGTCGAGTGCGCCGGCAACGAAGCCGCCCTGCGCGCCTGCCTGGCCGGCGTCCGCACCCGCGGCCACGTCGCCCAGGTCGGCCTCCACGTCAAGGACACCGCGATCGACGCGATGGAGCTGAGCGAGCGCGAACTGACCCTGCACGGGACCTGGTGCTACTCGGTCCACGAGTGGCCGCGGATCATCGCGATGGTCGCCTCCGGCGCCTTCCCGGTCGAGCGCGCGGTCTCGAACCGCACCACCCTCGCCGACACGGTCGACGGCTTCGAGCAGCTGATCGACCCCGAAGGCGACCAGATCAAGATTCTCGTAGAGACCAAATAAGGAGAGACGAACCAGAATGGGAAAGCTCGACGGCAGGAGCGTGGTCATCACCGGCGGCGCCCGCGGGATCGGAGCCGGCGTCGCCAAACGGCTCGCCGCCGAGGGCGCCGCCGTCACCGTCGCCGACCTCAACGGCGAGGGCGCCGAGCGGGTCGCGGGAGCGATCCGCGAGGCCGGCGACAGGGCGATCGGCGTCGCCGTCGACGTCGGCGACCGGGCCAGCGTCAGGGCCGCGCTCGACGCGGCGGTCGCCGAGTTCGACCGCCTCGACGTGCTCTTCAACAACGCCGGCATCTCGAAGACCCAGCACTTCCTCGAAGTGACCGAGGAGGACTACAACCGGATCATGCGGGTCAACGGCCTCGGCGTCCTCTTCGGGATGCAGGAGGCGGCCAAGATCTACAAGGACCAGGGCGGCGGCGGCAAGATCGTCAACACCGCCTCGATCGCCGGCAAGGAGGGCTTCCCGCTCTTCCCGGCCTACTGCGCCAGCAAGTTCGCGGTCGTCTCGCTGACCCAGTCCGGCGCCCGCGACCTCTGCGGCGACGGGATCACGGTCAACGCCTTCTGCCCCGGCGTCGTCACCACCGAGCTCTGGGACCAGCTCGACGAGGACTCGCGCAACGTCGGCGAGACCGAGCGCGAAGGGCAGCTGCTGGAGGAATTCAGCGAAGGGATCCCGGTCGGCCGCACCTCGACCCCCGAGGACATCGCCGGCCTCTGCGTCTTCCTCGCCTCGGCCGACTCCGACTACATCACCGGCCAGGCGATCAACGTCGACGGAGGGATGCTGGTTCACTAGATGATCGATCCCCGATCCCGCCACACCTGGATGACGCACCCGGCACACTTCACATATCTGCGTCCTCACCCTTGCCTTTGCCAACCGGCAAAGGCGGCGGGCTGCGTCCTTGATCTGCTCGGCCGGGTGCGCCCCCAGTCGCACCCGGATCGGGGAACGATCATCTAGCGCATGGAGAGCGATCGGGCCGCGGGCCGCCGCGGCCACGCCTTCGAGCCGCTGACGCCGACCGCGTTCCTGCGCCGCTCGGCGCTGGTCTGGCCGGAGCGGACGGCGCTGGTCGACGGCGACGCGCGGCTCACCTACGCGGAGCTCGAGCGCCGCACCCTCGGCCTCGCCGGCTCCCTTGCCGCCCGCCACGCCGGCGGCGAGCGGGTGGCGGTGCTGGCGACGAACTCGCGGCCGCTGCTGGAGGCGCACTACGCGGTTCCGTTCGCCGGGTCGGTGATCGTGCCGCTCAACCACCGGCTCGCGGTCGCCGAGCTGAGCCACATCGTCGAGCACTCCGGCGCGACCCTCCTGATCTGCGACGAGCAGCTGGCGGAGCGCGGGGCGGCGGTGGCGGCGGCGCTCGGCGGCGGCCTCGAGCTGGTCGTCGAGGGCGAGCGGTACGAGGCGCTGGTGGCGGCGGGGGAGGGGTTCGAGCCGGCGCCGGCGGAGGAGACCGGCCTGCTCTCGCTCAACTACACGAGCGGCACCACCGGCCGGCCGAAGGGGGTGATGTACCACCCGCGCGGGGCGTATCTGCAGGCGCTGGCGATGGCCTACCACGCGCGCCTCGACGCCAGCGCCAACTTCCTCTGGACGCTGCCGATGTTCCACTGCCACGGCTGGTGCTACACGTGGGCGGTGACCGCCGCCGGCGGCACCCACGTCTGCCTGCGCGAGACCCAACCCGAGGCGATCTGGGCCGCAATCGAGGCCGAGAGCATCACCCACCTGAACGCCGCCCCGACCCTGCTCCTCTCGATCGCCGCCGCGGCGCCGGCGTCGCGCTCGGGCCCGCGGATCCGGGTCGCGACGGGTGGGGCGCCGCCGACGCCGACGCTGCTTGCCGAGCTGGCCGAGCTGGGGATCGAGGTGACGCACCTCTACGGGCTGACCGAGACCTTCGGCCCGCTGGCGATCTGCGAATGGAAGCCGGAGTGGGACGAGCTGCCGGGCGAGCGGCGGGCGGCGCTGAAAGCGCGGCAGGGGGTCGGCAACGTGATCGCCGAGCCGCTGCGGGTGGTCGACGAGAACGACGAGGACCTTCCGGCTGACGGCTCCTCGCTCGGCGAAGTCGTCGTCCGCGGCAACGACGTGATGCTCGGCTACTACCGGGACCCGGAGGCGACCGCGACCGCGCTCCGCAACGGCTTCTTCCACACCGGCGACCTCGGCGTCATGCACCCCGACGGCTACGTCGAGCTGCGCGACCGGGCCAAGGACGTGATCGTCTCCGGCGGCGAGAACGTCTCCTCGGTCGAGGTCGAGGCGGCGCTCGCCTCGCACCCGGACGTCTTCGAGGTCGCGGTGGTGCCGGCGCCGCACCCGCGCTGGGGCGAGCGCCCGGTCGCCTACGTGGTGCCGAAGCCGGGCGCGGAGCCGGACCCGGCCGAGCTCGACGCCCACGTCCGCGCCCGCCTCGCCGGCTTCAAGGCCCCCGACGCCTACGAGTTCCGCGACGAGCTGCCGAAGACGGCCACCGGCAAGGTCCGCAAGTTCGTCCTCCGCGACGAGGCGCAGGCGATCGACCTGGCCTGACTGGGGTACCGATCTTTTCCCCACCCCAGTGGGGGAAATATCGGTACCCCGATATTTTCCTAGCCGCCGACGCGGGGGTCGCCTTCGCGGCCGACCACGGTCCAGATCGCGACCGCGGCCTCGTCGCCGATCGCCCAGATCCGGTGCGGCCTGGTCGATTCGAAGGCGATCGAGTCGCCGGACTCGAGCTCGTAGGAGTCCTCGCCGACGGTCGCGCCGAGCCGGCCCGAGAGGACGATCCCGTACTCGGAGCCGGAGTGGGTCATCAAGCTCGTCGGCCGGGCAGGACTCGCCGCCGACCGGGTAGGTGCAGTAGAGGAACTCGACGCCGGGGTCGTGCGGGCGGTCAGCCGTTCCCAGCGCACCCCCGTCGCCAGGGTCAGCGTCAGGCGGTTGCCGGAGCGCAGCACGGGGCCCTCGCTGGGCGCCTGCCAGTGGCTCGACGGAGTCCGCTCGTCGCCGGAGTCGGCGTGGCGCTCGGGCTCCTGGTCGGCCGAGGCGGCGGCGCCACGGGGGCCGTCGAAGAAGAGCTCGTCGAAGGAGATGCCGAGCTCGGAGACGATCGCGTAGAGCGTCCCCACCGACGGGGTCGCCTTGCCGTGCTCGATCTGGGAGATCAGGCTGGGGGAGACGCCGACGTCGCGGGCCAGCGCCCGCAGGCTCATCCCCGCCTCCTGGCGGTGCTCGCGGAGGCGTTCGCCGACCGGGCCGGCGATGTGCTCGCGGCCGCCGCCGGCGCGTCCGTTGCCTGCCGCGGGGGCGCACCCGCTTTTCGCCGCTTTCGAAGGCATCTAAGTTTTCAAAGTTACTAAACAGGGATTCCTTTGGCGATTCAACGCCCCGACGCTGGCGCTTTTTGCACACCGGGGCCGATTTCACGGCCGTCCGGCGGTCCGGGGTTAAACCGAGTTGACGCCTTTGTTCACCTTTGCTTACCATGCGGCCGGGCCCGCCCGCCGGGCGCGGGCCCGGCAAACCAGGAGGGAGCGCAATGGCGGAGAAGCGAATCGCAGTCGTCGGGACCGGTGCCAACGGCAGCGCGATCGCCGCCGACATGACCAACGCCGGTTTCGACGTCACCTGCATCGAGCAGTGGCCGGCCCACGTCGAGGCGATCCGCGCCGGCGGAGTCCGGGTGAGGACGCCGCAGGGCGAGGTGGAGACGACCCGCCTGCGCATCCACCACCTCTGCGAGGTCGCCGAGCTGCGCGAGCCCTTCGACCTCGTCTACTTCGTCACCAAGGCCTACGACGCCCGCTGGCACGCCGAGCTGATCAAGCCGCTCTTGGCCCCCGACGGGCTCGCGGTCGGGGTCCAGAACGGGATGACGCTCGACGAGATGGCGGCGGTCCTCGGCCCGCAGCGGACCTTCGGGGCGGTGATCGAGATCGCCGGCAACATGTTCGACCCCGGCACGGTCGAACGGCAGACGCCGAAGGCCGGCACCTGGTTCGCGCTCGGCCCGCAGAGCGAGGCGACGCCGTTCGGGCGCGCCGAGGAGCTGGCTGAGCCGCTGCGCAGCGCCGGCGCCGTCGAAGTGACCGCGGACGTGCGCTCGGCGAAGTGGATGAAGCTGGTCGCCAACGCCGCCGAGATGGTGCCCTCGGCGATCCTCGGCGTGCCGCTGGTCGAGGCGCTCCACGTCGAGGGGATGCGTGCGGTGATGGACGCCGCCGGCACCGAGGCCCTCGATACGGCGCTGGCGCTCGGCTGCAGGATCGTGCCGATGTTCGGCCAGGAGGGGATCGAGGAGACCCCGCCCGACCGCTACGCCGCCGCCCTGCTCGACGCCGTCCTCGCCGGCTGGTCGCTCGAGGACACCCGCGTCGCGGTCCTCCAGGACTGGATCAAGGGGCGCCACGCCGAGGGCGAGGAGATCAACGGCCTGGTGGTCGCCGAGCAGGAGCGGCTCGGCGGCGCCGCGCCGGTCAACCGGCGGCTGATCGAGGTCGCGCGGCGGATCGAGGCGGGCGAGCTCGAGCGCGATCCGCGCAACGCCGAGCTGTTGATCTCGGCATTAAATTAGGTTGACGCGGCTGTTCAGTCTTGTTTACTATCGAGACGAGATGACCAACATCGCTTCACGCGGCGCGACGATGGGCGTCGACTGGGAGCAGCGGATCGACTTCGCGAAGCTGCGCACCGACCGCCTCGCCCGCGCCCAGGCGGCGCTCTCTGGCTCTGAGCTCGGCGCCCTGCTGCTCTTCGATCCCAACAACATCCGCTACGTCACCTCGACCCACATCGGCGAGTGGGCCCGCGACAAGAACGCCCGCTTCGCACTTCTGCCGCGCACCGGCCCGCCGATTCTCTGGGACTTCGGCTCGGCCGCCAAGCACCACCAGCTCTACGCCCCCTGGCTGCCGCCGGAGAGCTTCCGCGGCGGCGTCAGCCCGATGCGCGGCGCGATGCCCGACGAGACCGGCGTCCCCGACACCCTCGCCCGAAACATCGCCCACGAGCTCAGAGAGCACGGCCTCGAGGGCGAGCCGGTCGGCATCGACATGACCGACATGGTCGCCCTCGAAGCGCTGAGGCGGGCCGGCGTCGTCTGCACCGACGGCTCCCAGGTGATGCTCGCAGCCAGGGCGCTGAAGACCGACGAGGAGGTCGCCCTGCTCGACCACGCGGCGGCGATCGTCGATGCCACCTACGAGCGGATCTACGAAATGCTCCGCCCCGGCGTCACCGAGACCGAAGTCGTCGCCGAGGCCCAAAAGCTCCTCTTCGAACTGGGCTCCGAGCAGGTCGAGGCGATCAACGCGGTCTCCGGCGATCGCTGCATCCCCCATCCCCACGTCTTCAGTGACCGCCTCCTGCGCCCCGGCGACCAGGCCTTCTTCGACATCATCCACTCCTTCATGGGCTACCGGACGTGCTACTACCGCACGTTCTCGGTCGGCGGCGTAAACCAGGCCCAGCTCGACGCCTATAAGCAGTGCCGCGAGTGGTTGGACGACGCGATCGACCTGGTCCGCCCCGGCGCCACCACCGATCAGATCGCCGCGGTCTGGCCGACCGCCCAGGAGCTCGGCTTCCCGAACGAGGAATCCTGCTTTGGCCTGCAGTTCGGGCACGGCCTCGGCGTCGGCCTCTATGAGTCGCCGATGATCAGCCGCCTGCACTCGCTCGAGCACCCGGTCGAGATCGAGGAGGGGATGGTCTTCGCGCTCGAGACCTACTGCCCGGCGACCGACGGCGTCTCCGCGGCGCGGATCGAGGAGGAGGTGCTGGTCACCGCCGAGGGAACCCGCCTCCTGACCCGCTTCCCGGCCGAGGAGCTGCTCGTCGCCGGCCGCCAATACGTCAGCGGCGCCGACTTCGCCAGGGACCAGGCGGGGGTGGGGGCGTGAGCGCCGAGGCTCCGAACACCCCCGCGGCCGGCGAGGCCAACGCCGAAACGATCGGCGATCGGATTCGCGAAATCGGCGTCCCCGCCTCGGCGGTGATCGTGATCGGCACGATCCTGCTCTTCATCGTCAGCGCCCTGATCGAGCCGGCCAGCCTCAAGTCCGGCGCGATCAAGGGGATGCTGCCGTTCGCCGCGGTGCTGGCGATCATCGCGATCGGCCAGACGCTGGTCGTCCAGCAGGCCGGCATCGACCTCTCGGTGCCCGGGATCGTCTCGCTGGTGGTGGTGATCATGACCCACTATCCGGCCGGCGACGACGGCAAGCTGTTCGGCGCGATCGTCATCTCCTTCCTCGTCGCGATCGCCTTCGGGCTCGGCACCGGAATCATCATCAGCAAGGTCGGGATCACCCCGATCGTCGCCACCCTGGGGGTGAACGCGCTCGCCTTCGGCGTCGACATCCAGGTCTCGCACGGCGGCCTCACCCAGGCGACGACGCCGGCCCTGCAGAAGTTCGCCACCGGTGAGCTGTTCGGGATCGAGGCCTCGGTGCTGATCGCGATCGCGATTACCGCGATCGTCGCGGTCCTCGTCAAGCTGACCGTGGTCGGCCGCCGCTTCGAGGCGGTCGGCGCCAGCCCGGCCGCCTCCCGTGCCGCCGGCATCGCGCCGGGGAGGTATCAGATCGGCGCCTACGTCGGCGCCGCCATCCTCTACTGCTGCGCGGCGATCCTGCTGGCCGGGATCATCCACTCGCCGAGCGCCTTCCAGGGCGAAACGTACCTGCTGCCCTCGGTCGCGGCGGTGGTGCTCGGCGGCACCTCGCTGCTCGGCGGCAAAGGCTCGGTCGTCGCCACCGCGATCGGCGCCCTCTTCATCACCCAGCTCGACCAGTTCGTCCTCACCACCGGCGTCAACGCCGCCGTCCAGTACCTGGTCCAGGCGGTTGCCCTGGCCGCCGGCGTCGCGATCTACACCGTTCCCTGGGGGCGGGTGCGCGAGCGCTTCGGCAACACCTTCGGCGGCGGCCGCACGCCGACCGCGGAGCCCGCCGCACCGACCTAGACCACGACGCACACGGAGGCGTCATTGCTGTGCAGCCGATGATCAATCCGCTGAACCGGGTATTAAATTAGGTTGACGACTATGTTCAGTCTTGTTTACTATTGTGCAGTCTAAGGCGCCCTGGAAAGCGCCACAGGAGAGGAAACGGGCAAAGAGATGACCAACATCGCTTCACGCGGCGCGACGATGGGCGTCGACTGGGAGCAGCGGATCGACTTCGCGAAGCTGCGCACCGACCGCCTCGCCCGCGCCCAGGCGGCGCTCTCTGGCTCTGAGCTCGGCGCCCTGCTGCTCTTCGATCCCAACAACATCCGCTACGTCACCTCGACCCACATCGGCGAGTGGGCCCGCGACAAGAACGCCCGCTTCGCACTCCTGCCGCGCACCGGCCCGCCGATTCTCTGGGACTTCGGCTCGGCCGCCAAGCACCACCAGCTCTACGCCCCCTGGCTGCCGCCGGAGAGCTTCCGCGGCGGCGTCAGCCCGATGCGCGGCGCGATGCCCGACGAGACCGGCGTCCCCGACACCCTCGCCCGAAACATCGCCCACGAGCTCAGAGAGCACGGCCTCGAGGGCGAGCCGGTCGGCATCGACATGACCGACATGGTCGCCCTCGAAGCGCTGAGGCGGGCCGGCGTCGTCTGCACCGACGGCTCCCAGGTGATGCTCGCAGCCAGGGCGCTGAAGACCGACGAGGAGGTCGCCCTGCTCGACCACGCGGCGGCGATCGTCGATGCCACCTACGAGCGGATCTACGAAATGCTCCGCCCCGGCGTCACCGAGACCGAAGTCGTCGCCGAGGCCCAAAAGCTCCTCTTCGAACTGGGCTCCGAGCAGGTCGAGGCGATCAACGCGGTCTCCGGCGATCGCTGCATCCCCCATCCCCACGTCTTCAGTGACCGCCTCCTGCGCCCCGGCGACCAGGCCTTCTTCGACATCATCCACTCCTTCATGGGCTACCGGACGTGCTACTACCGCACGTTCTCGGTCGGCGGCGTAAACCAGGCCCAGCTCGACGCCTATAAGCAGTGCCGCGAGTGGTTAGACGACGCGATCGACCTGGTCCGCCCCGGCGCCACCACCGATCAGATCGCCGCGGTCTGGCCGACCGCCCAGGAGCTCGGCTTCCCGAACGAGGAATCCTGCTTTGGCCTGCAGTTCGGGCACGGCCTCGGCGTCGGCCTCTATGAGTCGCCGATGATCAGCCGCCTGCACTCGCTCGAGCACCCGGTCGAGATCGAGGAGGGGATGGTCTTCGCGCTCGAGACCTACTGCCCGGCGACCGACGGCGTCTCCGCGGCGCGGATCGAGGAGGAGGTGCTGGTCACCGCCGAGGGAACCCGCCTCCTGACCCGCTTCCCGGCCGAGGAGCTGCTCGTCGCCGGCCGCCAATACGTCAGCGGCGCCGACTTCGCCAGGGACCAGGCGGGGGTGGGGGCGTGACTCCACATCACTTCGAAGCTTGGCTGGGCCTCTCTCCTCACCCAGCCACTCCCAGGACGGTGCGCAGCACTCAGAAGCCCAGCTTGCCGCCGTCCTGGGAGGCCGTTCTTGGCCAGTCACACGCATCACATGCATCACCAGAAGCACACGCAGCCCCTGACACCGCATTCGAATACGCAACCAAACATGGGAACACGGGAGAAGAGAAATGAAACCGAGGCCTGACCTGAAGTGGGTATCGGCCGCCGTTGTCGCACTGGCGCTGGCTTTGACGTTGGGCCTTGCGGCATGTGGCGGTGGCGGCAGCAGCAGCAGCTCGCCGGAAACGAGCGAAGCGGCTGAATCGAGCGAACCGAGCGGCGGCGGCGAAGAAGCCGAAGCCGAAAGCGAACCCGCCAGCAGCGAAGGCGGCGAAGGCGGCACCCCGTCGTGGTGCGGCGAAGAACAGATCTCGCTCGCCCTCGCCGACGGGTTCGGCGACAACAACTGGCGCAAAATCACCAAGGCCGAGGCCGAAAACGAGGCCTCGAAATGTCCGGCGGTCACCGAATTCACCTACACCGACGGCCAGGGCAACACCCAGAAGGCGATCTCCGACCTCGAAGGCCTGACCGCCCAGGGGATCAGCGCCGCCGTCGTCTTCCCGGACGCCGGCAAAGCGATGCTGCCGGCGATCACCAACATGTTCAAAGCGGGCGTCGTCACGGTTCCCTACCGCGTCTTCCCCGGCGGTGAAGAAGGGGTCAACTACGACTACTACATCACCACCGATTTCAAAGCGGCCGGGAAGCTGTGGGGTGAATGGCTGCTGGAAGCGCTGCCCAAAGGCGGCAAGGTGCTGCCGCTCGGCGGCCCCGCCGGCAACACCCAGAGCGTCGAAGAGTACGAAGGCATGGCCGAAGTGGTCAACGGCCACGGCATCGAAATGATCGGCGAACAGCCGTTCTCGGTGACCAACTGGGACCCGGCGAAGACGCAGCAGGTGGTGACGGCGAACCTCGCCAAGTACCCCGAAATCGACGCGATCACGACCGATTTCGGCGCCGCCCTGGCGAGCTCGTTCCCGGCCTTCGAACAGGCCGGCCGGAAAATCCCGCCGATCGCGACCGAGGACTCGAACGAACTCTCCTGCATCCAGAAGAAAGAAGGGTTCCCCCTGTTCACGGTCGACTCGCAGAACTGGATGGTTAGGACCGCGGTCGACTTCGCGGTCGCGAAAGCGACCGGCGGCGAAATCCCCGCCTCGAACGAAGTTCCGCAGAAACCGTTCGAGAACTCGATCACGGGTAAACCGCACCCGGTGGAATGCAACGAAAAACTCACCGGCGAAGCGATTCTCTCCTCGCACCTCTCGGAAGAAGAACTCGCGGCGGCACTCGAATAGGGACACAGTCAACGGCGGCGGGCGCGGTCTCGAACGCGCCCGCCACCCCGCTTCCAGCAGATGAACACCGGAACCGAGATCAACCCGACCGCCACCACCGCCGCGCCTTCCGGCGATGCGGTGCTGCGACTGCGGGGCGTCTACAAGAGCTTCCCCGGCGTCCGCGCCCTGCGCGGCGTCGACTTCGACGCCAGCCCCGGCGAGGTGCACGCCCTGCTCGGTGAGAACGGGGCCGGCAAGTCCACCCTGATGGCGGTCGCCTCCGGCGCCTACGCGCCGGAGGCCGGCTCGATCGAGCTCGACGGCGAGACGTTCGGCTCGATCGCGCCGGCCCAGGCCCAGGAACGCGGCCTCGCGATCGTCCGCCAGGACCCGGCGCTGCTGCCCGACCTGACGGTCGCGGAGAACATGGCGATCGCCGCTCCCCGCGACGTCTCCACCCGCGGCGAGTCCGGCCGCGCCTGGATGCGCGAGCAGCTCGAGCGGATCGGGCTCGAGGTCCCGCTGAGCGCGCGGATCGAGGAGCTGACCGTCGGCCAGCGGCAGCTGCTCGAGCTGGCCAAGGCGCTGGCGCTCGAACCGAAGGTGCTGATCCTCGACGAGCCGACCGCGCCGCTCGGCGAAGCGATGGTCGACAAGGTCTTCGAACAGGTGCGGGCGGCGACCCAGCGCCGCGCCGCCGTCGTCTACATCTCCCACCGCCTGCCCGAGGTGCGGCGGATCGCCGACCGCGTCACCGTGATGCGCGACGGCGAGGTGCGCGGCTCGGCGCCGATCGACGAGATGTCCGACGAGCAGATGCTGCAGCTGATCGTCGGCCGCAAACTCGAGGCGGCCTTCCCGGAGAAGCCGACCCCGACGCCGGCAGAGCCGGCGCTCAGGGTGCGCGGCCTCCGCGGCAACGGCTTCAGCGGCGTCGAGCTCGACGTCGGGCCGCAGGAAATCCTCGGCCTCGCCGGGATCGCCGGCAACGGGCAGACCGAGTTCGTCCGCGCCCTCGCCGGCCTCGACCGGGCCCGCGGCGACGTCGAGCTCGGCGGCCAGAAGCTGAAGCTGGGGCGGCCGAAGGCGGCCAACGACGCCGGCATCCTCTACATCTCCTCCGACCGCCACGGCGAGGGCCTGGTGATGACGCTCTCGGTGCGCGAGAACGCCGCCCTCTCGGCCCTGCCCGAGTACTCGCGCCTCGGCTTCGTCAGCCGCCGCCAGGAGACCCAGGCGGTGAAGCGGCAGACGAAGAGCTCGACGTGCGGACGCCGTCGATCCAGACGCTCGTCTCGAGCCTCTCCGGCGGCAACCAGCAGAAGGTGGCGCTGTCGCGGGTGCTGCTCTCCGATCCGCGGCTGGTGATCGTCGACGAGCCGACCCAGGGCGTCGACGCCGGCGCCCGGGTCGAGATCTATCGAAGCCTGCGCGAGATCGCCAGCGCCGGCATCCCGGTGGTCGTCGTCTCCTCCGACTCGATCGAGCTGGAGGGGCTGTGCGACCGGATCGTCGTCTTCTCGCGCGGCCAGGTGGTCGCCCAGCTGACCGCCAACGAGGTCTCCGAGGAGCAGATCGCCCGCTCGATCGTCACCGCCAACACCCACCGCGAGGAGGCGGTCGGGAAAGCGCGGCGCTCGGACTCCAGCTCCTTCCTCAAGCGCCTGCAGGGCTTCGCCCGCGGCGACTTCGCCCCGAGCCTGATCCTGATCGGGGTGATGCTCCTCTACGGGGCCTACACCTACAGCCAGAACAACCTCGTCACCAGCGCCTTCAACCTCAACTCGATCGCGCTGCTGGTGGCGGCGCTCGCCTTCATCGGCTTCGGCCAGATGGTGGTGATCTTCACCGGCGGCATCGACCTCTCGGTCGGGCCGCTGGCCGGGATGCTGGTGGTGATCGCCAGCTTCTTCGCGGTCGAAGGCAAGGGCGACCGGGACCGTCGTCCTCGGCTTCCTGATCATGATCGGGGCGGCGATCGCGGTCGGCACCCTCAACGGGTCGCTGGTCAGGTTCGCCAAGTTCACCCCGATCGCCGCCACCCTGTCGACCTACATCGCCCTGCAGGGCGTCTCGCTGCTCCTGCGCGACACCCAGGGCGGCTACATCGCCGGCAACATCACCGAAGCGATCAAAACCAAGGTCGCCGGGGTGCCGCTGGCGTTCATCGTCGCGGTGGTGATGGCGATCGCGCTCGAGTACCTGCTGCGGCGCTCGCGCTGGGGGCTCGACCTGCGCGCGGTCGGCTCGCGCGAGGACGCCGCCCACCGGCTCGGGGTGAAGACGAACCGCACCTTCATCCTCGCCTACGTCGCCTGCTCGCTCTTCACCTTCCTCGGCGCGGTGATGCTGATGGCGCAGCTCGGGGTCGGCGACCCGACCCAGGGCGTCACCTACACGCTCGCCTCGATCACCGCGGTGGTGCTCGGCGGCGCCAGCCTGTTCGGTGCCCGCGGCTCGTTCATCGGCGTCCTGCTCGGCGCCTGCCTGCTGCAGCAGGCGAACAACTCGACCACCTTCCTCAAACTCGGCCAGGCCTGGCAGTACTGGATCGTCGGCATCCTCGTCCTCGTCGCCGCCGGCATCTACACCCAGGCCAGGCACGTGGGCCGTCGCTCGTGATCAGGGCCGCCGTCTACCACGGCGCCGGCGACGTCCGGGTCGAATCGGTGGCCGATCCCGGGGAGCCCGGAGCGGGGGAGCTGTTGCTGGCGCCGCGGATGGCGGCGATCTGCGGCACCGACGCCTCCGAGTTCGCCCACGGCCCGCACATGATCCCGCTGCACGAGCGCCACCCGGGCAGCGGCTGGGTCGGGCCGCTGGTGATCGGGCACGAGTTCGTGGCCCGGGTCGAGGCGGTGGGCGCGGGGGTCGAGGAGGTCGCGGTCGGCGACCGGGTCGTCTCCGGCGCCGGCGTCTCCTGCGGCGAATGCGCCTGGTGCCTGGCCGGGCGGACGAACCTCTGCGCTTCCTACTACACGCTCGGGCTGAGCGCGCCGGGCGGGCTCGCCGAGCTGGTCAGGAGCCCGGCCTCGATCTGCGTGCCGGTCCCCGACCGGGTCGCCGACGAGGGGGCGGCGATGGCGCAGCCGCTGGCGGTCGCGATCCACGCCCTCGACCGCGGCGGCGTCGGCGCCGGCCAGACGCTGGCGGTGCTCGGGGTGGGTGGGATCGGCGCCTTCATCGTCGGCGCCGCGGCGACCCGCGGCCTCGAGCGGCTGATCGCGGTCGACGTCGACGACTCGAAGCTGGCGCTGGCGAGCGCGCTCGGGGCGGACGACGTGGTCGACGCGCGCAGGGACGATGTCGCCGCTGCGGTCCGCGAGGCGACCGGGGGTGACGGGGCGGACGTGGTGATGGAGGCTTCCGGCGTCCCCGCCAGCCCGAGTGAGGCGATCCACAGCGCCAAGCGCGGCGGAAGGGTCGTGATCGTCGGGCTGCAGGCGGAGCCGCCGCCGGTCGACATCTTCGACGCGGCGCTGCGCGAGGTCGACCTGACGACCACCGTCGCCCACATCTGCGACTCGAACCTGCCCGAGTCGCTCGAGGTGCTGGCGCAGACGCAGGTCGCCGGGCAGGTGCTCGACCGGGTGATCTCGCTCGATCGGATCGTCGAGGACGGACTCGAGCCGTTGGCGGCGGGCCGCGCCGGTGGCAAGATCGTGGTCGAGGTGAGCACGTGACCCCCGCCCAGCTGCGGGTCGGCTTCGCCGGGATCGGCCGGATGGGGCTGCCGATGGCGCGCAACGTGCTCGCCGCCGGCTTCCCGCTGAGCGTCTACAACCGCACCGCTTCGCGGGCCGAGCCGCTCGCCGCCGAGGGCGCGAGCGTCGCCGCCACCCCGGCCGAGCTGGCCGCCGGCGCCGAGGTGCTGGTGACGATGGTCGCCGACGCCGCCGCCGTCCGCGCCCTGCTCGAGGGTCCCGACGGGCTGCTGGCGGGCGCCGCCGAGGGCACCGTGCTCGCCGAGATGAGCACGGTCGGGCCGCTCGCCGCCCGCGAGCTGGCGGCACTCTGCGCCGAGGCCGGGGTGGAGATGATCGACGCACCGGTCTCCGGCTCCACGGCGGTCGCCGAGAGCGCCGGGCTGACGGTGATGGTCGGTGGCCCCGAGGCCGCCTTCGAGCGCGCCCGCCCGGTCCTCGAAGCGATCTCGAAAGCGCAGTTCCACCTCGGCCCGAGCGGTGCCGGGGCGGCGCTGAAGATCGGCCTCAACGTGATGATCGCGGCGACCACGCTGGCGACCTCGGAAGCGCTGGTGATCGCCGAGGAATGGGACGTCGAGCGCGAGGCGGCCTACGAGGTGATCGCCGCCAGCGCCGTCGCCTCGCCCTTCGTCGACTACAAGCGCGCCGCCTTCCTCGACCCCGACGGGACCCCGACCGCCTTCGCCCTCGAGCTGATGGCGAAGGACCTGGCGCTGGCCCGCGGGCTCGGCGAGCGCGACGGGGTGCCGCTGCTCGGCGCCGCCGCCTCGGCCCAGGCGATCGCGCTGGCGGCCGGGCTCGAGGGCGGCGGCGAGGACCTGGTCCGGGTCGCAGATGCGCTGCGCCGGGTAGCTGCGGGCGCCAAGCAAGCAAGCGAGAAGGAGTGAGCATGAAGGCGGTCCACCACGTCGGCATCACGGTCCCCGACCTCGATCGCGGGATCGAGTTCTACACCGGCGTCCTCGGCCTCGAGCTGATGGACCCGCCCAGCCCGGTGTACGACGAACCGGAGCTTGGCGACAAGCTCGCCGTCCCCGGCGCCAACCTGCGGCAGGTGAACCTGAAGCTCGGCGAGACGATCGTCGAGCTGATCGAATACACCGCGCCGGAGCCGCCCTACGATCGACCCGTTCCGGCCAACGCCCACGGCGCCGCCCACCTCGCCTTTCGGGTCGAGGACGCCGAGGCGAAGAAAGCCGAGCTGGAAGCGGCCGGGGTCGAGTTCCTGAGCGCGGTCAACGTCGTCGACGAGGGCGTGCTCGCCGGCTGGCGCTGGGTCTACTTCCGCGACCCCTTCGGCATCCTGCTGGAGCTGGTCGAGATCGCCTACCGCGACCAGGAGGCCGCCGACCGCGGCATCGCCGAGTACCTGAGCGCCAAAGGCGCAACGAGCTGAAAACGAGCCCAGGACAAGAAGAGGGAGCCGACGAGATGGCACAGGAGACGAAGGCGCCGCCCGGCGCGCTCGACGCCGAGGGGGCGCGCGAGCTCTACCGCCGCATGCGGCTGATCCGCGGCTTCGAGGACGCCGTCCAGGCGCAGTTCCAGAAAGGCAACGTGCACGGGACGACGCACCTCTACTCCGGCCAGGAGGCGAGCGGGGTCGGCGTCTGCTCGATGCTGACCGACGGCGACAAGGTCGCCGGCACCTACCGCGGCCACGGCCACGCGCTGGCGCTCGGCGTCTCCGCCCAGGGCCTGATGGACGAGCTGCTCGGCCGCGCGACCGGGCCTCTGCGGCGGCCGCGCCGGCTCGATGAACGTGGTCGACCTCGAGCACGGGCTGATCGGCTGCTTCGGCATCGTCGGCGGCTCGATCGGCGCCGCCACCGGCGCCGCGCTCGCCGAGAAGCGGCTCGGCACCGGCGCCGTCGCGGTCGCCTTCTTCGGCGACGGCACCTCGAACCAGGCCTACTTCCACGAGTGCCTGAACTGGGCGCAGGTGGAGAAGCTGCCGGTCGTCTTCGTCTGCGAGAACAACCTCTATATGGAGTTCACGCCGATCGAGGACGTCACCGCCGGGGCGATCGGGGCGCGGCCGATGGCGATGGGCATCCACACCCTCAAGGTCGACGGCAACGACCTCTGGAAGGTGCGCGAGGGGGCGGCCGAGGCGATCGAGCACGCCCGCTCCGGCGCCGGCCCGGCCTTCCTCGAGACGCTCACGTATCGCTTCGTCGGCCATTCGCGCTCCGATCCCGGCAAATACCGCAAGCCGGGCGAGCTCGACGAGTGGCGCAAGCGCGACCCGCTGCTGGTCGCGCGGGCGGGGCTCGAGGAGCGCTACGGGACCCCGCCCGAGCGCTGCGACGACATCGACGCCGAGGTGGCGGCGGAGCTGGAGCGGATCGTCGAGCAGGGGCTGAAGTCGCCCTTCCCCGACCCGGCCGCCGACGGAAAGGAGTTCAAGGATGGCTGAGGCGCGAGACGATCGAGTTCCGCGCCGCGGTCCGCGAGGCGATCGAGGAGGAGATGGCGCGCGACGAGCGGGTCGTCTTCTTCGGCGAGGACGTGGCCACCGCGGGCGGCGTCTTCGCGGTCACCGGCGGCCTCGAGGAGCGCTTCGGCCCGGCGCGCGTCTTCGACACCCCGATCTCCGAGCTGGCGATCGCCGCCGGCGCCTTCGGCGCCGCCGTCACCGGGCTGCGGCCGATCATCGAGATCATGTTCGCCGACTTCCTGCCGCTGACCATGGACAGCCTGATCAACCAGTCCGCCAAGTACTGGTACGTCTCCAACGAGCAGGGCAGCGTGCCGCTGGTGGTGCGCTCGGCGATGGGGGCGGGCGGCAACTTCGGCGCCATGCACTCGCAGTCGCCGATCCCCTGGCTGCAGGGGATCCCGGGGCTGAAAGTGGTGGCGCCGGCGACCGCCGGCGACGCCAAGGCGCTGCTCAAGCAGTCGATCCGCGACGAGAACCCGGTCGCCTTCCTCGAGCACAAGCGGCTCTACTCGGTCAAGGACCCGGTCGGCGCGGCGGAGACGCTGCCGCTCGACCGGGCCGCGGTGGTCCGCGAGGGCACCGACGTCACCCTGGTCTCGGTCTCCAAGGGCGTCCGCGACTGCCTGCGGGCGGCCGACGAGCTGGCCGAGCGGGGGGTGAGCGCCGAGGTGGTCGACCTGCGGGCGCTGCGGCCGCTCGACGTGCCGACCGTGCTCGAGAGCGTCGCCAGGACGAACCGGTTCGTCGCCGTCGAGGAGGGGCCGCTGATCGGCGGCTGGGCCGCCAACCTGCTCGGCATCGTCGCCGCCGAGGGCCTGCACGACCTCGACGACGCCTGGGTCGTCTCCTGCCCGGAGACCCCGATCCCCTACAGCCCGACCCTCGAGGACGCCTACATGCCCGCCGAGGGTCGTATCGTGAGCGAGGTCGCGCACCGGCTCGGCCTCGCCGCCGAGATCGCGACCGGCGTCTGACGAGGAAGGAGCGAAGCAAGAGATGGCCCCCCAGACCACCGCACAGGACATCGCCATGCCCCGCCTCTCCGACTCGATGGAGGAGGGGACGATCCTCAGCTGGATGAAGCAGGTCGGCGACCAGGTCGCGGTCGGCGAAGAGATCGCCGAAATCGAGACCGACAAGGCGAACATGGCCTACGAGGCCGACGTCGCTGGGACGCTGCTGGAGATCGTCGTCGAGGAGGGCGAGACCGCGGCGGTCGGGGCGCTGATCGCGCGGGTCGGCGATCCGGATGCGGTTGCGGCCGACGCGTCGCAGGACGAACCGGACCGGCCAGCGGGTCCTGTCGCCGCAGGGGACCCACCTCCCCCTGCGGTAGCTAAAGCTTCCTCGGGGGAGGTCCCCCCTACGACGCCACCCGCTGGAGGGGCGGCGGCGAGCAACGGGCACACGGAGCGGGTCAAGGCTTCGCCGCTCGCTCGCCGGATTGCTCGCGAGCTTGATGTGGACCTGGCCGGGGTTCAGGGCTCCGGGCCCGGTGGGCGGATCGTCAAGAAGGACGTGGAGGCTGCGGGTTCGGCCGGAGCGGCCCGGCCGCGGGCCCTGCACCCTCCACCCGCAAGTAGAGGGTGCAGGACCCGCGGCGCGACGCCTCCGCGCCTGCAGCTGCCGCGGCACCACTGGCACCACCGGGACCGCGCCCGAGACCGCGAAGGGCGAGACCCAGGTCCAGGAGCTGACCAAGCTTCAGGAAGTGGTCGCCAGGCGGATGGCCGAGTCGAAGGCGACCGCGCCGCACTTCTATCTGACGACCGAGGTCGACATGGGCGCAGCGGTCGCGGCCAGGGCCAGGATCAAAGAGATCTCCAGCGAGGGCGAGACGATCCCGTCGTTCAACGACATGGTGGTCAAGGCCTGCGCGATCGCCCTCAGGCGATACCCCCGAGCCAACGGCGCCTACAAGGATGGCCGCTTCGAGCTCTACTCGCGGGTCAACGTCGGCATCGCCGTGGCGGCCCAGGACGCCCTGGTCGTCCCGACCGTCTTCGACGCCGACCGCAAGGGCCTGCGCGAGATCGCCACCGACGCGAGGACGGTGGCGGGCAAAGTCAGGGACGGCTCGATCACTCCGCCTGAGCTCTCGGGAGCGACCTTCACCGTCTCCAACCTCGGCATGTTCGGGATCAGGAGCTTCGGCGCCGTCATCAACTCCCCCCAGGCCGCGATCCTCGCCGTCGGCGAGATCGCCGACCGCCCCGCGGTGAGGGACGGCGAGATCGTCCCCGCCAAGCTGATGGAGATGACCCTCGCCTGCGACCATCGCATCCTCTACGGAGCCGAAGGCGCCGAGTTCCTCGCCACCGCTAAGTCCCTCCTCGAAGAGCCCCTAGCGCTGGCGCTCTAGTTCCACCCAAGGTACGAATAAAAGCCCAGTACAAGAATTAGGTTGCCGACGGTCGTACGCACTATTCTGGATCGGATGTGGCGTGCTCTCCTACATCACGGTTCGTATATGCGTGGTAGCGTCGCCGACCGCTGCACGAACGCGGGAGAGCGGGGGAGTCTTGGCGAGGCGAAACGAGTCTGTCTATGCGCACCATGGGACGACCAAGGAACGGGCCGAGCGGATACAGGTGAGTGGCTTCGAACAGAGCGAACGGAAATACGATTGGCTCGGGTTCGGAGTCTACTTCTGGGAGGACTCACCGGATCGGGCATGGACGTGGGTCAGAGACAAGTTTCCCGACTGCGAGTGCTGCGTCATCGACGCGAACATTTCGCTGAAGCGATGTCTGAACCTCGCCGGCCCGAAGGGCATCGCGAGACTGAAACCGTTCTACGACTGGTTTGTCGAGGAGATCGGGGACGAAAGCGCGGCGAGGTTGGCATCGACGGTAAAAGGCAATCGCGAACTGGATTGCGCGGTGATCAACTATGCCTGCATACGGTCTCGAGAGCACGATCCCATCCACGTCGTTCGAGCCGCGTTCCAGGAGGGCGAGCCGATCTATCCCGGCCGAAAGAGCGGGGTTCCGTCATCCCGCATCTTCGATCTCAATCACGTCCAACTCGCCGTTCGCGATCAATGCGCCATCATCGACTTCAGGGTCGAGGATGAGCCCGAGGAGTGAAAATGGCCGTCGCTGACTTGGTCGCGATTGAACCGGCGGACGAGCCGACCGAGTCGCGCCGGTCGCTTCGCCCGGGAGTCGATCTCCAAAAGAGCTTCCGCTTCTGGGTCGGCTTCCGCCTCGAGCGCCCACCGATTCTCTCCGCGTCCGTGAAACGTTGGACGGCGCCGGAGAGAGAGGTCGGATACTGGTTGGTCCACCGCATGGAAGCCGCCAAGGATCTCCCGCTGGTCAGTTCGCAAACGGGTTATACCGAGGAGTCGCCGGGGTTCATCAAGCGTGGCTACCGGAGCCTGAGGTCACTTCTCGCGGCGCGGTTAGTGCTGCCGAAGTACAGGCAGGCCTCTGAGCCAGCCCAAGGTTGGGAAGGAACCGCGCCTGGATTCGAGGCATCGCGCCGGGTGATCGAGTTCAGTCAGGACAACTTCGTGTTGGTCTGTCACGTGTTTGCGCCGCGGGACGCAGCTGTCGCCGATCGACTCCTCGGCCAGTTCCTGGAGACATTCAGCACCGAGCGCGAATCGTGGGCCTTCTGTGACGAAGCGTCGCGGCTTTGCCTGCTGGCTCATTCAAGCTTTCGCTTCTTCCGCCGACATTACTGGGAGATCGTGATTGGACCCGCAGAGCGTGTCGCCGATCCCGAGGTCGATGGCGAGGCTCTGCTTCCCATAAAGGTGGATTTCCAGATGGACGAGATTGGGTCGGCGCTCCTCGATGGGGCCGCACTGGATGAGATGAATGCCCGCTCCGCCCTGGACTGGAAGTTCATGTCGGCGGAGATCAAGCACGCCCTCGAAGCCGGGAACAAGCTGGACGACGATTTCGTCGAGCAGCTGGCGCGGCAGCGATTCGAGAACGCCAAGGAGATCCTGGCGGTCGAGAAACCGGGGCCGACCCTCGATTCGTCGCGGGAGATCGCCCGCGAGATGGTCCGCCTCTACACGCTCGGCCTGACCACCGACGCCCCTCTCCGCTGAGGTATGCCTTTTCGACCCGGAATACGGGTAAGAAGGCAACCTCGCTGAGGCGTGGGCAAAATACCTGGGCGTTTCCGGGGAGGCGGCGGATTTACCGGTGTAGAGCCGTGAAACTGGGCGGACGAAGGTTTGAACCGGGCGCGGTCCGCTTCATACTTCTTCCGGTACGCCGATGACCGTGGATGGCTGGCTCATGGCTGATCGAGGACGGGATCGACCGCGAGCGGATGCTCGACATGGACCGCCGGATCGCGCCGGTACGGCGGCGCACCTTCGCGGTGCTCGGCGTCGCGCTGCTCGCCTGCGGGCCGTGGCTCGGCTGGTGGACGATCGCGCCGCTGTTCGGCGCCGCGCTGCTGTTCCTCGTCGCCGACCGGTTGGCGAAGCGGATGCGGCGGCCGGAGCTGGGGCTGTTCGCCGCCTGGGCGGGCTCCGAGGCGATCATCGCGATCTCGGTCGCGATCGGCGGCGGGCCGGAGATCGCGACGCTCTCGTGGCTGGCGATCCCGGTGGTCACCCTCGCCTCGCGGTTCTCGATCCGCGGCGTCGTCGCCGGAGTCGCGATCGCGCTGGCGCTGCTGTTCGCGGTTGCGCTCGGCGTTAACCCCGACGCGGTGCTCGACGAGCCGCCGCTGGTGATCGCGCCGGCCGCGCTGATCATCTCGATCGCGATGCTCTCGACGGCGCTGATGCGCTCCGACCTCGAATTCCGCAGCCGCTCGGTGATCGACCCGCTGACCGGGATGCTGAACCGAGCGGCGCTGGCGGCGCGGGTCGGGGAGCTGCGGCAGCAGTCCGAGGTCAACGGCCACCCGGTCAGCCTGGTGCTCGCCGACGTCGACGAATTCAAGTCGCTGAACGACGCGCACGGCCACAGCACCGGCGACGCGGTCCTGCGCGAAGTCGCCTACCGGCTGCGGAAGCGGATGCGCGGCTTCGACTTCGCCTACCGGATCGGCGGCGAGGAGTTCGTGATGCTGCTGCCGGGCGCCGAGCCGGCCGAGGCAGTCGCCTTCGCCGACCAGCTCTGCGCGTCCGTCGCCGGTGAGGATTTCGGCGGCGTCCGGGTGACCCTCAGCTGCGGCGTCGCCGCCTCCGGATCGGGCTCGATCTTCCGGTACGACGAAGTCTTCGCGGCCGCGGACGCGGCGCTCTACGAAGCGAAGCGGGCGGGCCGCAATTGCGTCCGGGCCGCGCCAACACCTTTTTCACACGATGGGAGACCGGTCGCGTTCTGATTAGCCCGGCATGAGCGCCGGAGACATCATCGTCGCCCTCGTCGTCGCCGCCGGGCTCAGCTTCGACTTCACCAACGGCTTCCACGACACCGCCAACGCGATGGCGACGACGATCGCGACCGGGGCGCTGCCGCCAAAGGTCGCGGTGACGATCGCCGCGATCCTCAACTTCGCCGGCGCCTTCATCTCGCTGTCGGTCGCCGCCACGATCGCCGAAGGCATCGTCGAAGCGACCGCGATCACCCCGATCGTGATCCTCGGCGGCCTGGTCGGGGCGATCTGCTGGAACCTCGCGACCTGGTGGTTCGGCATCCCGTCGTCCTCGTCGCACGCGCTGATCGGCGGCGTGGTCGGGTCGACGATCGTCGCCACCGGCACCGGCGCGGTCGAGTTCGAAGGGCTGATCTCGAAGGTGATCCTGCCGGCGGTGATCTCGCCGATCCTCGCCGGGCTGCTGGCGGCGATCGGCGTCGCCTTCATCTACTGGCTGATCCAGCGCTTCAAGAAAGACGAGGCCGAGCGCGAGTTCCGATGGTTCCAGGTCGCCTCGTCGTCGATGGTGGCGCTCGCCCACGGCACCAACGACGCCCAGAAGACGATGGGGGTGATCTCGTTGGCGCTGATCGCCAACGGCTCGATCAAGGGCGGCGCCGGCTTCGACGTGCCAACCTGGGTGGTCGTCTGCTGCGCCTCGGCGATCGCGCTCGGGACCTATACGGGAGGCTGGCGAATCATCAAGACGCTGGGAACGAAAGTCGTCGAGGTGCGGCCGCCGCAGGGCTTCGGCTCCGAGGCGATCGCTGCGACCGTGATCCTCGCCTCCTCGCACGTCGGCTACCCGCTCTCGACCACCCAGGTCGTCTCCGGCGCGGTCACCGGCGCCGGCGTGGGACGGCCCGGCGCCCGGGTCAACTGGCTCGTCGCCCGCAACATCGTCGCCGGCTGGCTGCTGACCCTGCCCGCCGCGGCCGCGACCTCGGCGGTCGCCTTCCTGATCATCGAACTGCTCGGCGGCGGCGCCTTCGCCGCGATCGTGATCTGCGTCCTGCTGGCGATCGGCTGCTTCTTCCTCTGGCTCGCCAACAAGCGCTCCAGCGTCAACCCCGACGAAACGATCTCCGAGGACGCGGTCTTCGGTCCCACGGCGAGGAAGGCGCCCGACGCGGTGCCGGTCGAGGCATGACCCCGCCGTTCGCCGAGCTCGTCGAAGTCGCGCCGCTGCTGGAAGCGATCTGGACCTCGGCCGCCTTCGGGCTCGCGGTCCTGTTCATCGCCGGCATCGCCGTCGCCAGCTCGCTGCGCGCCAACGAACGGCGGCAGCAGCACCACGAGGGGGCGCTGGTCGGCTACGGCGTCGTCAGCATCGCCTGCGTGGCGCTGCTGGTCGCCGCGATCGTCCTCGGGATCTGGGCGATGACCCAATGACCCGGAAGATGAGGCGATGATCGGGGCGCCGGGGCGATGACCCCCGACAACCCCTTCGACGGCGGCAAGCCGCGGCCGATCGCGACCGTGCTCGACGCGCTGCGGGCGCGGCTCGACGCCGACCGCTTCGACTCGATCGTGATCTGGCTGGAGACGGTCGCCGCCGACCTCGGCTACGGCGACGTGCGGCCGCTGCCCGGCGCCGTCGCCTGGCTCGAGGAAATGCGCGGCGCCGGCAAGAAGGTCGTGCTGGCCGCCTCCGGCGAGCGGGCGCGGGCGGCGCTAGCGCTCGCCGACCTCGAGGATCGCTTCGACGCGATCGTCGACGGCCCCCGCACGGCGGCCACCGTCGACCGGGCGATCGAAGCCCTCGACGGCGACCCCGAGACGACGATCCTCGTCGACCTTTCGCCGGCCGGCATCCGCGCCGGTCGCCAGGCCAACGTCCACATGACGATCGCCGTCGCCCGCGGCCACGCCACCCCCGACGACCTGCGCGAGGCCGGCGCCGACATCGTCGTCGCCGACCTGCAGGAGCTCCTCGGCGCCGCCCACAACCTCGATCGCTGACCGCCGCCCGCTCGTCGAGGTTGCCGTTTACCGCCGATGCGGCGGCTATCGGCAACCTCACCGGCAGCCGCGCCGCGGCGCGACCTCGGGCGTGTGGTTGTCTTTTCTCAACTAGGAGTTGAGAAAAGACAACCACCGTCGGCGCGGGTTGAGAAAAGACAACCACACGCGGCGCGGGGCGGCGGGGTTAGGCGAAGAGGCCGGAGGCGACCCAGTCGGTGGCGTCGCGGGAGGCGGGTGGGGCGAAGAAGTAGCCGCCGCCGACCGGGGTCACGTAGTCGACCATCGGCTCTTCGTCGAGCCGTTTCTGGACCGCCTTGAACTGGCGCTCGGGGTCCTGGTTGAAGGCGACGAAGAGGAGGCCGACGTCGAGCTGGCCGTCCTCGTCGAAGCCCTGGTCGTAGTTCCAGGCGCGGCGCAGGATTCGCTGCTCTTCAGTCTCCTCGGTGCGCGGGTTGGCGAGCCTGATGTGCGCGTCGAGCGGGATCCGTTCGCCCTTCGGGTCGAGGTCGTAGCGCGGGTCCTCGAACTCGCCGGTGCCGCCGCGCGGCGCCCCGGTGCCGCGGTCGCGGCCGATCATTTCCTCCTGCTCGGCGAGCCCGACCCGGTCCCAGAACTCGACGTGCATGCGGATCGCGCGCACCACCTGGTAGGTGCCGCCGGCCGCCCAGCTCGGCTCGCCGCCGCCGGCCCCCACCCAGACCAGCCGCTCCATCTGGCCGCTGTCGGTGACGTCGGGGTTGCTGGTGCCGTCGCGGAAGCCGAAGTGGTTGCGGCGGGAGGAGTGGGGGGAGGGGCCGCGCCGGGCGCCCTGGAAGCCCTCGACGCTCCAGCGCACCGCGAGCGCGCCCCGCACCGGCCGCAGCAGCTCGCGCACTGCGTGGACGACGGTGTCGCGGTGGCCGGCGGCGAGGCCGAGCAGCAGGTCGCCGCCGGTCCGCGCCGGGTCGAGGTCGTCGTTGGGGAAGGCCTCCATCGCGGTCAGCTTCGCCGGCCGCCGGTCGGCCAGCCCGAAGCGATCGTCGAAGAGCGAGGCGCCGAGCGCGATCGTCACGCTCAGCGAGTCCGGCGCGATGTCGGTCCCGAGCGTTCCCGAGTCGACCGGCGGCGCGTCGTACTCGACCGCCGGGAACTCGCCGCCACCGACCAGTTCGCGGGCGCGCGAGCTGAGCGCCTGCAGCGCCGTCTGCAGCTCGGCGCGGTCGTTGGTGATCGCGTCGAGGGCGAGGAAGCTGGCGAACTCGTTGGCGGGGGTGAGGATCCCCGCCTGGTGGACGCCGTCGAAGGCGCGGCGCGAGTCGAGCTCGGCCCGGTTCACGGCTTCCGCGGTGGCGGCGTCTGCCACCGGCGCCGTTTCCGCCGCCCCCGCCTCGGTCGCCCGCCCGAGCCCGTAGCCGGCGGCGAGGCCGCCGATCCCGGCCCCGGCCGAGCGGCGCAGGAACGATCGCCGGTCGAGGCTCACTGCCGCTCCGCTTCCTGTTCGGCGATCGTCGGGACCGCTTCCAGCTTTTCGGTCTCGAGCTCGCCGGGGATGCCGGCCAGCCGCTCGAGCAGCGAGCCGAGGGCGCCGTCGACCCGCTCGTGCTGGGCCTGGCTCAGCTGGTCGAGCGGCGGCCATTCGCCGCCGTGTTCGGCGCGGACTTCGTCGAGCACCCGGCCGAACGCCGCCATTTCCACCCGCACCGGCGCCAGCGAGGAGCCGCGGCCGCCGAGCAGCGGCGCCAGGGTCGCGACGACCTCTTCGGTGGCGGCCAGCGAGTCGGCGGTGGCCCGCAGGCCGGCGCCGCTCCAGGGGGCCTGGCTGCCGCTCAGCATGTCGCGCTGGGCGTCCTCGAGGATCTCGTGGGCGCGGGTCGCGTATTCGAGCGGCGTCGTCTCCATCGTCGCCAGCTTCGCCGGCAGCTTGGCGACGTCGGCGGCGAGGACGGCGGTCGGTGCCGCCAGCGACGCCACCGGTTCGGTCCCCCAGAGCCCGTACTCGATCCGGTGCAGGCCGGTGAAGCCGGGGTCGTGGACGCCGCCGGGGAGGCTGCCCGGGCGGCCGTTGATCGCCCCGTCGAGGTCGCCGAGCGCGCCGTAGGCGGCGCCGAGCCGCAGGTAGCGGTCGTAGGAGTCGAGCCAGGCCGCGCGCGCCGCGCCGCGGTCGCCGGCGCCGACCGCCGCCTGCAGCCGCGCCACCGCCGCTTCCATCGCCTGCGCCTGGCCGATCGCGTAGGCCCGGTACTCGGCGACCGGGCGGTCGAAGGCGCTCGCCGGCAGCGGCGCCAGGTCCGACGGCGGCCCCGGCGCGGTCGACTCGTTCATCGCCGAGTCGGCGGCTTCCTGGGGCGTCTGCGAGCTGCCGACGACGTGGAAGGCCGGCTGCCCCCCGGCACCCCCAGCGCCCGCTTCGGCGTGCGTTTCCGCCGTGCTCGAGCCGCCACCGCCGGAGCCGCAGCCGGCCAGCGCGAGCCCGAGCGCAGCCGCCAGCGCGGCGGCGATCGGCAGGCCGGCGAGCCTCGGCGTCATCGCCGTCGAACCTAGGACGACCGCCGCCGCCGGTTGTTACTTCGCCGTTACTCGCCGCCTCGTCACAGGATCGTCACAGGCCGCCAACAGGAAAGCCACAAAGCCGCTCCGCGGCAGGAAAAGACTCGCTCCCAGGCGCCGTGATGTGGGCGGCTGGCGGCGCCGGTCCCGTCCCGCCGCCCATGCGCAAGGAGACAAATGCGTTCAGAAGGCGTCACCAGCAAGAAGAGCCGGCGGCTGTTCGCCGGCGCCTTGGTGGTCGGTCTGGCGGCCGCCGCCTTCGGGCTGGTGTCGGCATTCGCGGATCCGTCCTCGTCCAATGGATCCGACAGCGGACTGCCGTCATCGACTCCGATCAAGCACGTGGTGGTGATCTTCCAGGAGAACGAGTCCTTCGATCACTACTTCGGCACCTATCCGAGAGCAAGCAACCCGGCCGGCGAGCCGCAGTTCACCGCCGCCCCGGGGACGCCCAGCGTCAACGGCCTCAGCAACGTCCTGCTGACCGCCAACCCGAACCTCGACAACCCGCGGCGGCTCGACCGCTCCGAAGCGGTGACCTGCTCGCAGGATCACGGCTACGCCCACGAGCAGGAAGCCTTCGACCACGGCCTGATGGACGAGTTCGTCCAGCACACCGCCGGCGGCGGCTGCACCGACAAAACGCTGGTCATGGACTACTACGACGGCAACACCGTCACCGGTCTGTGGAACTACGCGCAGCATTTCTCGCTCAGCGACAACTCGTTCGACACCCAGTTCGGGCCCTCGACGGTCGGTGCGATCAACCTCGTCTCCGGCGAAACCCACGGCGCGACTCCCGAAAACATCTCGGGCAGCGTCGAAAACGGGACGGTGATCGGCGATCCGGACCCGATCCTCGACGACTGCGGCCACGGCGGCGTCGAAATGTCGGGCAAGAACATCGGTGACCTGCTGAACGCCCACAACATCACCTGGGGCTGGTTCCAGGGCGGCTTCAAGCCGACTGAAGTCAAAGAAGGCAAAGCCGTCTGCGGCTCCACCCACCAGAACGTCGCGAACGCCACGGTGACCGACTACGTCCCGCACCACAACCCGTTCGAGTACTACAAATCGACGGCCAACCCACACCACCTGCCGCCGACCTCGGTGGCGATGATCGGCCACACCGATCAGGCCAACCACGAGTACGACATCGGCGATTTCGGCGCCGCGCTGAACGCCGGCAACCTGCCGGCGGTCTCGTTCCTCAAGGCCCCGGCCTACGAGAACGGCCACCCGAGCAACTCCGATCCGCTCGACGAACAGCGGTTCGTCGCCGAAACGATCAACTCGCTCGAGCAATCGCCGGAATGGTCGAGCACGGCGGTCGTGATCGCCTACGACGACTCCGACGGTTGGTACGACCACGTGATGCCGACCATCGACAGCCCGTCCGAATCGCCGTCGGACTCGGTCAGCGAACCGGGCATGTGCGGCCACGTCACCGACAGCAGCGCTCCGAAAGACCGCTGCGGCTTCGGCCCGCGGCTGCCGCTGCAGATGATCAGCCCGTACGCGAAGCAGAACTACGTCGACAGCACCCAGACCGACCAGACCTCGATCATCCACTTCATCGAGGACAACTGGCAGCTGGGGCGGATCGGCGGCTACGCGAGGGACGCCGAGTCCGGCACCCTCGCCAACATGTTCGAATTCGCCGCCGGCGCGCCGACGGCGCCGAGGGTGTTCATCGACCCGGAAACGGGTGAAGTCACCGGCGTCTCCGGCGGCGGCGGCGAAGAAGGGGAACACGGCCACGGCGGCGGCGACCACGGCCATGGCGGCGGTGGCGACGACCACGGTCACGGCCACGGCCACAAGCCGCCCAAGGCCAGGGTCAGCTGCGACGTTGACGGCGGTCACCGCAGCGTCGAGCTCGCCTGCAGGGTGAGCGGCGGCGGCAACGGCCGCGGCGCGGTCCGCTTCCGCCTCGAGCGGCACGGCAGCGTCTACGGCAGCAGCCGTGCTCCGATCAAGGGAAGCAGGGCCAACGCGACGATCAGCAGCTCGCACGAGCTGCAGGGCTCCTACGAGCTGGTCGCGACGGTCGACCGCCGCGCCGGGGTCAGCGCTCTGTCGAAGAGCGTCGCTCTGCCCGGCAAGGCGAAGGTCAACCTGCGCTAGGCGCAGACCCAGACCACCAGGCAGTGCCGCGGGCTCCTTCGGGGGCCCGCGGCGCGTTTGCGGAGCCCGCGGCGCGTTTTTGGGCCCCGACATGCCCTTGGCGCGCCGCCGCCAGGGGCGTAACATGCGCAGCGGAACGGGCATTCCGGCAAAGGGGCCGCAGATGAGCTTGGGACCAGGGATCATCGGCTTGTTGTTCATCGCCCTGGCGATGGTCTGGTCGCCGGTGGCGGCGCCCCAAGTAGAGCGGCACGCTCGGCAGGGCCCGTCCCGCGGCGGCTGTCCAAAACGCGTCGCCGGCTGCGTCGTAAGGTCAGAGGCCACCAGAGGTGGCGACGACGATCCAGGAGGTCCCGATGCCGAACTACATGCTGCTGCTCTACTCCGACGAATCCGACCCGGCCGAGGTCGAACGGCGGGAAAACACCTACATGCCCGAGTGGCGGCGGCTGATCGAGCAGATGAGCGCCGACGGCGTGCTGCTGGCGAGCGGCCGCCTGAAGTCGGTCGAGACCGCGACCACGGTCCGCGCCCCCGACGGCGAGGCCGAGCTCACCGACGGCCCCTTCGCGGTGACCAAGGAGATCCTCGGCGGTTACCTGCTCGTCGACGTCGCCGACCTCGACGCCGCGGTGAAGGTCGCCGAGACGCTGCCGATCGCCCGGTACGGCTCGATCGAGGTGCGGCCCGAGCGCACCCGCGAGGAAATGTTCGCGCTCCTCGAGGACGCGACGGCCGCCGGGTCGTGAGCGGGGCGCCGGCGACGGGCGACGAGGTCGCGGCGGCGGTCCAGCGGGCCTTCCGCGAGGACCGCGGCGCCGTCCTGGCGACGCTGATCCGCCATGTCGGCGACTTCCAGCTGGCCGAGGACGCGGTCCAGGACGCCTTCGAGTCGGCGCTCGCGACCTGGCGCCGCGACGGCGTTCCGGACAACCTCGGCGCCTGGCTTACCGTCGCCGCCCGCCGCAGGGCGATCGACCGGATCCGCCGCGGCCGCGCGGTCCAGTCGCGGGCCGAGCGGCTCGGCGAGCTGCTGCGGCTGGACGGCGAAGCAGAAGCGGAGCCGGAGGTGAGCGAGCCGACCGCGATCGAGGACGACCGCCTGCGGCTGATCTTCACCTGCTGCCACCCGGCGCTCGACCTCGCCGCCCGCGAGGCGCTGACCCTGCGCACGCTCGGCGGCCTCACCACCGGCGAGATCGCCCGCGCCTTCCTCGTCGCCGAGCCGACGATGGGCAAGCGCCTGGTCCGCGCCAAGCGGAAGATCGCCGACGCCGGCATCCCCTACCGCGTCCCCGCCGACGAGGAGCTGCCGGAGCGGCTGCGCGGCGTGCTCCGCGTCCTCTACCTGATCTTCAACGAGGGCTACGCGGCGACCGCCGGCGCCGAGCTGGTCCGCGCCGACCTCTGCGCCGAGGCGATCCGCCTGGCGGCGCTGCTGACCGAGCTGATGCCCGATGAGCGCGAGGCCTGGGGCCTGCTGGCGCTGATGCTGCTGCAGGACGCTCGCGCCGCGGCGCGGACCGACGACGAGGGCCTCTACGTCGCGCTCGGCGAGCAGGACCGCGCGCGCTGGGAGGTCGCCGAGATCGCCCGCGGGCGGGAGGCGCTGGCGCGGGCGATCCGGCTCGGCCCGCCCGGCCGCTACACGCTGCAGGCGGCGATCGACGCCCTGCACGTCGAAGCGCCCGACCCCGAGCGCACCGACTGGGCCCAGGTGGCGGCGCTCTACGGCGCCCTCGCCGAGCTCGACCCCTCACCGGTGGTGGCGCTCAACCGCGCCGCCGCGGTCGGCTTCGCCGCCGGCCCGGCGGCGGGGCTGGAGTTGCTCGAGCCGCTGCTCGCCGAGTCCCAGCTCGACCGCTACGCGCCCCTGCACGCGGCGCACGCCGAGCTGCTGCGGCGGCTGGGGGAGGAGGCGGAGGCCGCGGCAGCCTACGAGCGCGCCGCCGGCCTCACCGAGAACGCGGTCGAGCGGGCCGAGCTCGAGCGCCGCCGCGCCGCCCTCCGCGCCTGACCGTCCGGCCGCTGTCCAAATCGCCGGCCCTGCCGCGTCGTCCTCTTAAAGCCGCCGATCCACGGCGGCGCGACCGAGGAGGACGACGTGTCCGAACGAACCCAGTCCCACCGCACCTGGACCCTGGTGCTCGCCTCGATCGGCGTCCTGATGACGGCCCTCGACACGCTCGTCGTCACCACCTCGCTGCCGGTCCTGCGCGAAGACCTCCACGCCAGCCTGGCGAGCCTCGAGTGGACGGTCAACGCCTACAACCTCGCCTTCGCCTGCTTCCTGCTGACCGGCGCCGCGCTCGGCGATCGCTTCGGCCGCCGGCGCCTGTTCGTGACCGGTCTCGGGCTCTTCACCGCGGCCTCGGCCGCCTCCGCGCTGGCGCCGAGCGCCGACGCGCTGATCGTCGCCCGCGCCTTCCAGGGCGCCGGCGCCGCGATCATCATGCCGCTCACCCTGACCCTGATCAGCGAGGCCTTCCCGGCCGCCGAGCGCGGCAAGGCGATCGGCATCTGGGGCGGCATCACCGGCCTCGGGGTCGCCGCCGGGCCGGTCGTCGGCGGCGCCGTCGTGAGCGGCATCAGCTGGCACTGGATCTTCTGGATCAACGTCCCGATCGGCCTGGCCCTGATGCCGCTGGCGGCGACCCGGCTGCGCGAGAGCTTCGGCCCGCGGTCGCGGCTCGACCTGCCGGGGCTGGCGCTCGCCGCCGGCGCCTCGCTGGCCGTCACCTGGGGCCTGGTGCGGACCGGCAGCGTCGGCTGGGGCAGTGCCGAGGTGCTGGCGAGCGTCGCCGGCGGCCTCGCCCTGGCGGCCGCCTTCGTCGCCTGGGAGCGGCGCGCCCGCCAGCCGATGCTGAAGCTGGAGCTGTTCGGCAACCGCACCTTCGCCTACTCCAACGCGGTCAGCTTCTTCCTCTACGCCGGCCTCTTCGGAGCACTGTTCCTGATGGCCCAGTTCTTCCAGAACTGCCTCGGCTACTCGCCGCTCTCCTCCGGCCTGCGGCTGCTGCCCTGGGTGCTGCCGCCGATGTTCATCGCGCCGCTGGCCGGCGCCCTCGCCGACCGCTACGGCAACCGCCCGTTCATGGCGCTCGGCCTGACCCTGCAGGCAGCGGGCCTCGCCTGGGTGGCGCTGATCGCCGACCCGGGCGTCGCCTACCCGCAGGTGGCGGCGGCCCTGTTCGTCGCCGGCACCGGCACCTCGTTCTGCTTCCCGACCGTCGCCAACTCGATCATGGGCTCGGTGCCGGCTGCGGAGGTCGGCGTCGCCTCCGGCACCAACAGCACCCTGCGCGAGCTGGGCGGCGTGTTCGGGGTCTCGGTGCTCGCCAGCGTCTTCGCCGGCAGCGACGTCTTCCGCTCCGCGGACGCCTTCGTCGCCGGCTTCACCGACGCCCTCTGGGTCGCGGTCGGCTTCTCGCTGATCGGCGTGCTGGCGGCGCTCCTCAGCGCGCCGCGGCGGAGCGCCGCGGCGGTCGAGGCGCCGCCGGCTCTGGCGGTCCCCGAGCGCGGCTGACGCCGCCCGCCACCGGCCGGCCCGGTTGGATGAATCGATCATCTAGGGTCGGCCGGTGGACCTCGAACGGCAGTTCCGGCGGCACGAGCGCGAGCTGCGCGTCCACTGCTACCGGCTGACCGGCTCGCTGGAGGAAGCCGAAGAGCTGGTCCAGGAGACCTTCCTGCGGGCCTGGCGGGGGCGGGAGGGGTTCGAGGGACGCTCCAGCGAGCGGGCCTGGCTCTACGCGATCGCCACCAACGCCTGCCTCGACGCGCTGCGGCGGCGGCCGCGGCGGCTCTTGCCGGACCGGCTCGAGGTGGCAATCGGTCCGGGCGACGTCGGTGCCGCGGAGGTCGCCTGGCTCGAGCCCTTCCCCGACTCGCTCTGGGAGCCGGCGGCGCCGCTCGACGAGGAGCCGGCCGAGCGGGCGGTCGCGGCGGAGACGATCGAGCTCGCCTTCATCGCCGCGATCCAGCTGCTGCCGCCGCGCCAGCGGGCGGCGCTGGTCCTGCGCGACTGCCTCGGCGCCTCCGCCCGCCGCACCGCGGAGGTGCTCGGGACCAGCGAGGCGGCGGCCAACAGCGCCCTGCAGCGGGCCCACGAAACGCTGCGCGAGGAGCTGCCGGCGGGTCGCTCGGAGTGGCGGCGACCGGGCCCGCTCAGGGCCGACGAGCGCGAGCTCCTCGACCGCTACGTGGCGGCGGTCGAGGCGGCCGACCTGGGCGCGATCGAGGCGCTGATGGCCGAGGACATCGAGACGACGATGCCGCCCTTCCGCGAGTGGTACGCGGGCCGCGAGACGGTGCTCGCCGCGCTTGCCGCCAGCTGGAACCCGGCGGCGCCGGGCTACGTCGGCGAGTTCCGGCTGCGGCCGCTGCGCGCCAACGGCCGGCCGGGCGCCGCCGGCTACGTGCGGCCGCCGGGCGGCGCGGAGTTCACCGCCTTCGCGCTCGCGGTGATCACGGTCGCCGCCGGCCGGATCGCCTCGATCACCGCCTTCCACGACCCCGGCCTGTTCGCCGCCTTCGACTTGCCGATGAGTTTTCCGGCCGCGCCCGTCTCAACCTGAAAGCACCCACGCGAAGGAGGAAGACGATGGCGAAGCTTCTCTACGGGGCGACCTGCTCGCTCGACGGCTTCATCGCCGGGCCGGGCGGCGACATGCAGTGGATGGGCCGGCTGCCGAGCGGTAACTCGATCAGCGGCGAGCTGGTGCCGCGGATCGGCTCGCTGCTGGTCGGCCGCAACACCTTCGGGGGCGACGATCCGAACCGCGGCACCGACCGCGAAGGCGCGTTCGGCGGCGCTTGGCATGGCCCGCAGTTCGTCGTCACCCACGACCCGCTCCCGGACGAGCCGGACGTCTCCTTCATGGACGACCTCGGCGCGGCGATCGCCGCCTCCCGCGAGGCGGCCGGCGAGGAGTACGTGATGGTGCTGGGCGCCGACATCGCCCGCCAGTGCCTCGAGCTGGGCGAGGTCGACGAGGTGCTGATGTGCGTGGCGCCGGTCCTGCTCGGCGACGGCGTCCCGATGTTCGCCGCGCCGGGCGGGCGCGAGGTTCGGTTGGAGCGGATCTCGGTAGGCGACGAACCGAGCGCCGCCAACCTCTGGTTCCGGGTCGTGCGCTGAGCCGGGCCGCCCGGCTGCCGAAGGAAGTTCGACCGGGTGGCTTGCCCTCGCCGCCCGGCTCGCCTACGCTCCCATCCCAGATGCGTCTCGTCCCGGCCCGTCGGCTTCTCGGAATCGTCTCGATCGCGGCGACGCTCGTCTTCGCGCTGATCGCGCCAGGCCTGGCGGCGGCGAACTCGGCCACCTTCCTCCCGACCGGGGCCGAGCAAACTTTCGTGGTGCCGGCCGGCGTCACCAGCGTCCACGCGCTGGCGATCGGCGGCCGCGGCGGCGCCGGCAACGGCGGCGGCCTCGGAGGGTTCGGCGCGATCGTCAGCGCCGATCTGGCGGTCACCCCGGGCCAGACCCTCTACATCGAGGTCGCGGGCAACGGCGGCGACGTGTCCGAAGAAGGCGCCGGCGGCTTCAACGGCGGTGGCAGCAGCGGCGGCACCTCCGGGTTCGGTGGCGGAGGCGGCGGCGCCTCGGACATCCGCACTTCGCCTCGCGCCGCCGGCGTCTCCCTTTCGCAGCGACTCCTCGTCGCCGGCGGTGGCGGTGGCGGCGGCGCAGGACTGGCGGCACCTTCTGAAAACAACGGGGGCGGCAGCGCCGGCGCGACGCCGACGGCCGGTGGCGGCTTCATCGGAGCTTCGGGCGGCCATCCGGGGTCGGCTGCCGCCGGCGGCGAAGGCGGCCACGGCTGCGACGACGGCGCCGACGGCGTGCTCGGGAGCGGCGGCGAAAGCTCCGGCGGAGGCGGCTGTGGGGGGTCCCAGGCGGGTGGCGGCGGTGGCGGTGGCCTCTACGGCGGCGGTGGCGGCGCCGACAGCAGCCACGGCTCCGGCGGCGGCGCCGGCTCGAGCGGGGTCGGGATCGGTGCCAGCAACGCGACGATCGCCACCGACACCACCGGTGCGCCGTCGATCCTCCTCGTCTACGTCCCCGCGTCGTCTGGCGGCGGCTCGGGCAGCGGCGGTTCCGGTGGCGGCTCGGCGACGCCGCCGACGGTCGACCCCGTGAAGCCGCCTCCGGTCAGGCTCTGCAGGGTCCCGAACCTCGCCGGCCGCAGCCTCAAGAGCGCCAAGAAAGCGCTGCGCAACAACAACTGCACGCCGGGGGCGGTCAAGCACCAGGCGCGCGGTCCCCATTCCGTCGTCGGCCAGGGCCGGAAAGCGGGCAAAACGCTTCCCGCCGGGACTGAAGTGGGCATCACGCTCGGCGGCGGCTCCGGCAGCCGCTCGCACTCGCACTCCTGAGCGTCGGGCACCCGTCCCGCCTACCTCGGAGGTAATCGCCGCTAGAACTGGCGGAGCTACGCTGCGGGCATGCCATCGACGACCAGCGCCGGCGTCGGGCCGCTGCTGCGCGAATGGCGGCAGCGGCGGCACCGCAGCCAGCTCGAGCTGGCGCTCGAGGCGGGCGTCTCGGCCCGCCACATCAGCTTCCTCGAGACCGGCCGCTCGAACCCGAGCCGGGAGATGGTGATCGGCCTCGCCTCGGAGCTGGAAGTGCCGCTGCGCGAGCGCAACGAACTGCTGATCGCCGCCGGCTTCGCGCCGGAGTACCGCCAGCTCGCCTACGAGGACCCCGACCTGGCGCCGGTGCGCGAGGCGATCGAGCAGGTGCTGGCGGGGCACGATCCCTATCCGGCGGTGGTCGTCGACCGTCACTGGGAGCTGGTCACCGCCAACCGCGGCCTGGCGATCCTCACCGACGGCGTCGCCCCGCACCTGCTCGAGCCGCCCGCCAACGCGCTGCGGATCTCGCTGCACCCGGAAGGGATGGCGCCGCGGATCCGCAACCTCGGCGAGTGGCGCGGCCACACCCTGCGCCGCCTCGACCGCCAGCTGCGGCTGACCGGCGACCCGGCGATCGCCGGCCTCCGCGAGGAGCTCCTCTCCTACCCGGGGCCGGAGCCGGAGGAGCCCGCCGGGGCGCCCGAGCACGAGGTCTTCGTGCCGCTCCGGGTGAGCGGCCCGGGCGGCGAGGAGCTGAGCTTCTTCGGCACGATCGCGACCTTCGGCACCGCCGTCGACGTCACCGTCGCCGAGCTCTCGATCGAGTCGTTCTTCCCCGCCGACGCCGCCACCGCCGAGGCCTTGATTTCGAAGGGCGCGCGCGGATAGTCTCCGGCCTGGGGTTGGCGCGCTCCCTAGCCCGTCGCCCCGGCTGCAAAGCGAAGGCCGTGTGCCAAGGCGCGGCCCGCAACGGCAGCCAACGCCGAGGCCGGCTCTCCAGGGGCTCGCAGGCAGCCACGGAGCTCGGACCTCGGCCTCTCATCGCCTCACCCTCGCTTACCCCTGAGGTAATCGACGCGGCTACGCCCGAGGAGCAGGCTGGCCGCCATGAGAACCAGAGCGCAGCACCTCCAAGCTTCTGCCAAGACGGGCGCGCTGACGATGGCCGTGCTGATGGCCGGCACCTTCGTCTTCGTCCTCGACTTCTTCGTCGTCAACGTCGCGATCCCGGCGACCCAGGCCGACCTCGGCGCCAGCGACGGCCAGATCCAGCTGGTCGTCGCCACGTACGCGATCGCGATCGCCTCGCTGCTGATCGTCGGCGGTCGGATCGGGGACCTGTTCGGCCGGCGGCGGCTGTTCGCCGGCGGGCTGGCCCTGTTCACGGCGGCGTCGGCGCTGTGCGGGGCGGCACCCGAGCATCGAGGTCCTGCTCGTCGGCCGCGTCGTGCAGGGGGTCGGCGCGGCGCTGTTCGCGCCGCAGGTGCTCTCGATCATCGGCGTCACCTTCGAGGGGCCGGCGCGGCGCCAGGCGGTCACCGTCTACGGGCTGGTGATGGGGCTGGCGGCGGTCAGCGGACAGCTGATCGGCGGCGCCCTGATCGAACTCGACCTGCTCGGGCTGGGGTGGAGGGCTTGCTACCTGGTCAACGTCCCGATCGGGATCGCCGCGGTGGCGCTGGCGCCGCGGGCGGTCGCCGAGTCGCGGGCGGAGCGCGGTGAGCGACTCGACGTGGCCGGCGCGGCGCTGGCCGGCGCGACCCTGGTCGCGATCGTGCTGCCGCTGATCGAGGGGCGGCCGCAGGGTTGGCCGCTCTGGACCTTCGCCTCGCTGGCGGCGGCGCTGCCGCTCGGCGCCCTCTTCGTCGCCCGGCAGCGGCGGCTGGCGGCGCGCGGCGGCTCGCCGCTGGTCGATCCGGCGCTGTTCCGCGAGCGCCCCTTCGCGGTTGGCGTCGCCGCCTCGGTCGTCTTCTACATGGGGATGGCGTCGTTCTTCCTCGTCCTCGCGGTCTACCTGCAGGAGGGCTGCGGGCTGAGCGCGCTCGACTCGGGGCTGGTCTTCACGGCGCTCGCCGGCGGCTACCTGGCGGCCTCGATCGGGGCCGAAGCGCTGGCGCCGCGGTTCGGCCGGCAGGTGCTGGCGGCCGGTGGCGTGGTCCGGGCGCTGGCGCTGCTCGGGCTGGCGCTGACCGTGACCGCGATCGGCGTCGGCGGCTCGCCCTGGCTGCTCTTGCCGGCGCTCGCCGTCGACGGGATCGGGATGGGGCTCCTGACCGCGCCGCTGATGGCGACCGTGGTCGGTGGGATGGAGGCGCGCCACGCCGGCGCCGCCTCCGGCGTCCTCTCGACCGCCCAGCAGGTCGGCAACACGATCGGCGTCGCCGCGATCGGCGCCGTCTTCTACGGCGCGATCGGCCCTGACGCCGCCTTCGCCGGCGCCTTCGAGAAGGCGCTCCTGGCGGTGGCGATCGTCTGCATCGCCGTAGCCGCCCTGGTCCAGCTCCTCCCGTCCCGCCGCCCCGTCGCGAGTGACGAAACCGCCGCGGAGGCCCCCGCCGCCGCCTGACCTCGGACCGGAGCGGGGGTCCGCCCGGGGCCGAAGCCGGTGCGAGAGCGTGGTTCGAAGGACAACCACGCCACGCGCCGAGGCCCGAGCCCGGGCGCGGTTGTCTTTTCTCAACCCCTGGTTGAGAAAAGACAACCGCAGGCGCCGCGAGTTGAGAAAAGACAACCACGGAGCGCCGGATCAGGCCTCCCGAGGGGCTGCGGTCCGGCTATTCCGGACAAAGGACAACGGCACGCGGCGCGGCCGGACAAAGGACAACCGCTGCGCCCCGCAGGCGCGAATACTTGGCGTCCGGGGCGTTGGGATACTAGTATGCAAGCAATGAACGGCAAGGCCGCAGCCGGCGTTCCCCACTGCCCACACCCCAGGGCAGTCGCTGTGCTGCCGGCCGCCGCAGCGCTCGCGCACGCGTCGCCCCCGAGTGGGGCCGTGGCAGCTGAGCTGGCCGGCGCCGGGACCTCCCTTCGCCATGGTCCCGGCGTCGGCGCCGCCTTCTCGCGGCCCTTCGCCACCCGCGCCCTCGTCGCCGTCAAACCCCTCGTCGGGGCGGTTCAGTGACGGAGCCGACGCCGCTCCGCGCCGTCCCCGAGCCGCCTCAGAAACGCGGACCCGCCCGCCCCTTCGTCCACGCCGCGATCCGCGACGCGATCGTCCGCGCCGAGCTGCCGCCCGGCGCCAAGCTCTCGGAGAACGAGCTCGCCGACCGCTTCGGCGTCAGCCGCACCCCGATCCGCGAGGCGCTCGGCCGGCTCCGCGACGACCGCCTCGTCCAGGTCGTCCCCCAGCACGGGACCTACGTCGCCCGGATCAGCATCCAGGCGATCAGCGACGCCCAGTTCATCCGCGAGGCGCTCGAGTGCGCCGCGATCGGCCCCGCCGCCGAACAGGCCGGCGACGAAGACATCGCCGCGCTCGAGGAAAACATCCGCTCCCAGGAACGGGTCCGCGACAGCGGCGACCTCGACGCCTGGTACCTGCTCGACGACGCCTACCACCGCTACCTCTGCGACCTCAGTGGCCACCCCGCCGTCTGGCCCGTCTCCGAGCGGGCCAAGTCGCACCTGAACCGGCTGCGGCGCCTCAGCCTCAGCCTGCCCGACTACATGCCGGAGATGGTCAAGGAGCACCGCGCGATCGCCACAGCGGTGGGCGACCGCGACGCCGACGGCGCCGAGCAGGCGCTGCGGCACCACCTCCGCATGGTCCTCCGCGAGATCCCCCGGATCCGCGAGGAACACCCCGACTACTTCGAGGAGGCATAGACCCCGATGCCCGTCGCCACCAAGCAACCGCCCGCGCCGCCCGCCGGCGCCGCCCCCGACCTGCTCGACCTCTACGGCGAGATGGTCCTGATCCGCCGCTTCGAGGAAGCCGCCGAGCGCCAGTACAAGGCGGCCAGGATCGGCGGCTACTGCCACCTCTCCTCCGGCCAGGAGGCCGCCACCGTCGGCACCGTCGCCGCCCTGGAGCCGGAGGACCTGCTGGTCACCGGCTACCGCTGCCACGGCTTCGCCCTCGCCCGCGGCGTCCCGCCGGAGGCGGTGATGGCGGAGCTGTTCGGCCGCCGCGACGGCTGCGCCCACGGGCGCGGCGGCTCGATGCACCTGCTCGACGTCTCCCGCGGCTACTACGGCGGCTGGGGGATCGTCGGCGGCCAGCTGCCGATCGCCACCGGGATGGGCCTCTCGCTGGTCCGCCGCGGCGCCCGCCAGGCGGTCCTCTGCGAGCTCGGCGACGGCGCCGTCAACATGGGCGCCTGGCACGAGTCGCTGAACCTGGCGGCCGTCTGGGAGCTGCCGGTCGTCTTCCTCGTCATCAACAACCAGTACGGGATGGGGACGAGCGTCGACCGCGCCTCCGCCGAGCCCGACCTCTTCAAGCGCGCCGCCTCCTACCGGATGACCGGCGAGCGGGTCGACGGCGACGACCTCGAGGCGGTGATCGAGGCCGCCGGCCGCCTGCTGACCGCCGCCCGCGAGGAGCGCAAGCCCGCCGTCCTGGAGGCGATGACCTATCGCCACCGCGGCCACTCGGTCGCCGACGCCGGCCTCGCCTACCGGACCCGCGAGGAGATCGATGAGCGCAAGCTCGCCGACCCGCTCGAGCGGACCAGGGCGCTGCTGCGCGCCCACGGCGTCGACGAGGAGCGCCTCGAGGGCGCCGACCGCCACGCCGAGGCCGCGGTCGAGCGGGCGATCGCCTTCGCCGAGGAGGATCCGGCGCCGGACGTCGACCGCCTCGCGGCGGGGATGTACGCGCCGGGGTCGGGCGACCAGTTCGAGCGGATGCGGCCGGGCAGCCCGCTCGGCGAGCGCGAGCTCGTCTTCGCCGGAGGCCTGGGACAGTGAGCGCCGCGACCGCGACCAAAGCGGACCCGAGCGTCGCCGGGCCGGCACCGGCCGGCATCGAGACGATGACCTACCGCGAGGCCCTGCGCCTCGCCATGCAGCAGGAGATGCAGCGCGACGAGCGCGTCTTCGTGATGGGCGAGGAGGTCGGCGTCTTCGACGGCTCCTACAAGGTGACCGCCGGCCTGCTCGACGAGTTCGGCGCCGACCGCGTCCGCGACACCCCGATCTCCGAGGAGGGCTTCGTCGGCGCCGGGGTCGGCGCGGCGATGCTCGGCGAGCGGCCGATCGTCGAGATCATGACCCTCAACTTCCTGCTGGTCGCGATGGACCAGGTCGTCAACCACGCGGCGAAGATCGGCGCGATGTTCGGCGGCGAGGTCCGCTGCCCGCTGGTGATCCGCACCCCCAACGGCGCCGGCAACCAGCTGACCGCCCAGCACTCGCAGTCCTTCGACGCCTGGTTCGCCGGCACCCCCGGCCTCAAGGTCGTCTCGCCCGCCAACCCGGCCGACGCCAAGGGCCTCCTCAAGGCGGCGATCCGCGACGACGACCCGGTCCTGGTGATCGAGAACCTGCCGATCTACAAAGAGAAGGGCGAGGTCGAGGTCGATCCGGACCTGGTGACCCCGATCGGCCGCGCCGCGGTCGCCCGCGAGGGCACCGACCTGACCCTCGTCGCCCACTCCTTCGCCACCGTGCGGGCGCTGAAAGTGGCCGAGCAGCTGGCGGCCGACCGCGGCCTCTCGGTCGAGGTCGTCGACCTGCGCAGCCTGCGCCCGCTCGACGTCGAGACCGTCGCCGCCTCGGTCGCCAAGACCAACCGCGCCCTCTGCATCGAGGAGGGCTGGCCGACCTACGGCGTCACCGCCGAGCTGGCCGCCCGCATCCAGCTCGCCTGCTTCGACGACCTCGACGCCCCGGTCGAGCGCCTCGGCATGGCCGAGGTGCCGCTGCCCTACGCGAAGGAGCTGGAGCTGGCGGCGATGCCGACCGAAGCGCGGATCGCCGCGGCCGTCCTCCGCACCCTCGGCCTGGCCCGATGAGCGAGATCGTCATGCCGCGCCTCTCCGACTCGATGGAGGAGGGGACGATCCTCACCTGGCTGAAGCAGGTCGGCGACGAGGTCGCCGTCGGCGAAGAGCTGGTCGAAATCGAGACCGACAAGGCGAACATGGCCTACGAGGCCGACGTCGCCGGGACGCTGACCGAGATCCTCGCTCCGGAGGGCGAGACGCTCGCGATCGGCGCCCCGATCGCAGTGGTCGGCGATCCGAACGGGACGGCGCCCGAGGCGGCGGCTGCGCCCGAGCCCGAGACCGCGCCCCCGCCCGCCGCCGGCCAAGTGCCCGAGCCGGTGACGGGCGAGCGTTCGTCGTTGGTCCGACATACGCGTCCCAACGACGAATGCGCCCCCGTCGGCGAGGCTGGCGAGCGGGTCAAAGCCTCGCCGGTGGCCCGGCGGCTGGCGAGCGAGCGCGGGATCGACCTCGCGACGCTCACCGGCAGCGGCCCGGGTGGACGGATCGTGAAGAAGGACGTGGAGGTAGCCGCGGCCACCACGGAGCCGGCCGGCGGCACGGCGGCAGCCGAGACCGCGAAGGGCGAGACGACGGTTCAGGAGCTGACGAAGCTCCAAGAAGTCGTCGCCCGCCGGATGTCGGAGTCGAAGGCGACCGCGCCGCACTTCTACCTCGAAGCTACGGTCGACATGAGCGCCGCGGTCGAGGGACGGAAGCGGCTGAAGGCCGCAACGCCGGAGGGGAACGCCGTGCCGTCGTTCAACGACATGGTGGTCAAGGCCTGCGCGCTGGCGCTGCGCGAGTTCCCGAAAGCCAACGGCGCCTACAAGGACGGCCGCTTCGAGCTCTACTCGCGCGTCAACGTCGGCGTCGCCGTCGCCGCCCAGGACGCGCTCGTCGTCCCGACCGTCTTCGACGCCGACCGGAAGGGGCTCTCGCAGATCGCCGCCGACGCCAGGGCGCTGGCGGCCAAGGTCCGCGACGGATCGATAACCCCGCCGGAGCTCTCCGGCGGCACCTTCACCGTCTCCAACCTCGGGATGTTCGGGGTCCGCAGCTTCGGCGCGGTGATCAACGTGCCGCAGGCGGCGATCCTCGCCGTCGGCGAGATCTCCGAGCGCCCCGTGGTCCGCGACGGCGCGATCGCGACCGCCCAGCTGATGGACGTCACCCTCGCCTGCGACCACCGCATCCTCTACGGCGCCGAGGGGGCCGAGTTCCTGGCCCGGGTGCGGGCCCTGCTCGAGGAGCCGCTCTCGCTGGCGCTCTAGCCGTCGGCTGCCGCCGCGATCGCCGACTGCGCCGCCGCGACCCGAGCGATCGGCACCCGGTAGGGGCTGCAGCTGACGTAGTCGAGGCCGGCGAGGTCGAAGAAGGCGATCGAGTCGGGGTCGCCGGCGTGCTCGCCGCAGACGCCGAGGACGAGGTCGGGATGAGCCTCGCGGCCGACCCAGGCGGCGAGCCGGACCAGCCAGCCGACGCCGGGCTTGTCGATCGTCTCGAAGGGGCTGCGGTCGAGGATGCCGCGCTCGATGTAGCGGTCGACGATGCGGCCCTCGATGTCGTCGCGGGAGAAGCCGAGGGCGGTCTGGGTGAGGTCGTTGGTGCCGAACGAGAAGAAGTCGGCGATGCGGGCGATCCGGTCGGCGACGAAGCAGGCGCGGGGCAGCTCGATCATCGTCCCGATCTCGAGCTCGGCGGCGTTCCCCTCCTCGGCGGCGACCCGCTCGACCAGGCCGCGCATCGCCTCCAGCTCCTGCTCGTAGGCGACCAGCGGGATCATCACGTCGACCCTGGGCGGCGTCCCGAGGCGCTCGCCGACCTCGCGGGCGCCGCGCATCAGCGCCCGCGCCTGCATCTCGTAGATCTCTGGGTGCAGGAGGCCGAGCCGGACCCCGCGGGTGCCGAGCATCGGGTTCGTCTCCGAGAGCGCGTGGACGCGGTCGAGGATCGGCTCGATCCGGGCCACCGCCGCCTCGTCCTCCTCGCCGCGCGCCTGCTCGAGCTCGCGCGCCAGGTCCTCGGCGCGGGGCATGAACTCGTGCAGCGGCGGGTCGAGCAGGCGGACCGTCACCGGCAGCCCCTCCATCGCCGCGAAGATCCCTTCGAAGTCGGATTGCTGGAGGGGCAGCAGGCCCTCCAGCGCCTCCCGCCTCTGGTCAGGGGACTCGGCCATGATCAGCGCCCGCATCAGCGGCTGCCGCTCGGTCGCCATGAACATGTGCTCGGTGCGGCAGAGGCCGATCCCTTCGGCGCCGAACTGGCGGGCGCGGGTGGCGTCCGCGGGCGTGTCGGCGTTGGCGCGGACCCGCAGCCGGCGCACCTCGTCGGCCCACTCGAGCACCGTCTCCAGGTCGGCGCTGATCTCCACCTCGCGCAGCGGCACCTCGTCGGTGGTGATCACCCCGGCCGAGCCGTCGATGGTGAGGACGTCGCCCTCGCGGAGGACGGTGTCGCCGACGCCGACGGTGCGCGCCTCGAGGTCGATCTCCAGCTCGCGGGCGCCGGAGACGCAGGGCTTGCCCATCCCGCGGGCGACCAGCGCCGCGTGCGAGGCCTTGCCGCCCTCGGCGGTGACGATGCCGCGGGCGGCGTGGAAGCCCGCCACGTCCTCGGCGTCGGTGAAGGGGCGGACGAGGATCACGCCGCGACCGGCGGCCGCGGCGTCGACCGCGTCGGTGGCGGTGAAGACGATCTCGCCGCGCGCCGCCCCGGGCGAGGCGGCGACCCCGCGCGCCAGCACCTCGAACTCGGCGTCGGGGTCGAAGGTGGGGTGGAGGATGGCGTCGAGCCGGCCGGCGTCGATCGTCGCCAGCGCCGCCCGCCGGTCGAGCAGGCCCTCGCCGACCGCGTCGACCGCGAAGCGCACCGCCGCCTGCGCCGGCCGCTTCGCGCTCCGCGTCTGCAGCATGAAGAGGCGATCCTCCTCGACCGTGAACTCGGTGTCCTGCATGTCGCCGTAGTGGCGCTCGAGCGTGCGCAGGATCTCCAGCAGCTCGGCGTGCGCCGCGGGCATCACCGCGGCCATCTCGGCCAGGTCGCGCGGGGTGCGGACGCCGGAGACGACGTCCTCGCCCTGGGCGTCGACGAGGAAGTCGCCGCTCGGCTCGGGCGCGCCGCTGATCTCGTCGCGGGAGAAGGCGACCCCCGAGCACGAGCGCTCGCCCTTGTTGCCGAAGACCATCTGCTGGACGTTGACCGCGGTGCCCCACTCGTCCGGGATGCCGTTGATGCGCCGGTACTCGACCGCGCGGGCGCCGCGCCAGGAGTCGAAGACGGCGGCGATCGCGGTGCGCAGCTGCGCCCGCGGGTCCGGCGGGAACTCGGTGCCGGTTTCGCGCACGAACAGAGCCTTGAAGCGCTCGCTCAGCTCCCGCAGCCGCGCCACGTCGAGCTCGACGTCCAGCTCGACCCCGGCCTGGCGCTTCGCTGTCGCGATCATCGCCTCGTAGCGCTCGCCGGGGATGCCCTTGCAGACGTTGCCGAACATCTGCACGAAGCGGCGGTAGGAGTCCCAGGCGAAGCGCTCGTTGCCGGTCGCCGCCGCCAGCCCCTCGACCGAGCGGTCCGAGAGGCCGAGGTTCAGGACCGTGTCGAGCATCCCCGGCATCGATTCGCGGGCGCCGGAGCGGACCGAGACGAGCAGCGGGTCGACCGGGTCGCCCAGCCCGAGCCCGGCGCGCTCCTGCAGCCGCTCGAGCGCCGCGTCGACCTCCTCCTCGAGCCCGTCCGGCATCTCGCCGCCGGAGCGCAGGTAGGCGACGCAGGCCTCGGTGGTGATCGTGAAGCCGGCGGGCACCCGCTCGGGGCCGAGGACCCGGGTCATCTCGGCGACGTTGGCGCCCTTGCCGCCGAGCAGGTCGCGCATCTCGCGCGAGCCTTCGGCGAAGTCGTAGACGAGCTGGGTGGCGGGCGGGGTGGAGGCGCCGGCGAGTGGGGTCCCGGGACTCACGGCCCGCATCCTAGTCCCAAATGATTCTTGATCAAATCCAGGGTCTCCGTTCGTCGGCGAGGGTCTTTCTCACGCCCCGGGGGGACCTATCGCTTACCCTCGCGGCCCATGGCTAAAGCGAAGGCCGAGGCGGCGGTGCGGGTGAGGGTGACCGGGGCGGTGCAGGGCATCGGGTTCCGCGAAGCGGCGGTGCGCGAGGCGCACCGGGCCGGCGCGCTCGGCTGGGTGCGGAACGAGGACGACGGCAGCGTCGCGGTCCACGCCGAGGGCTCGCGGGAGGCGGTCGACTCGCTGCTCGCCTTCCTCCGCGAGGGGCCACGCGGGGCCGAGATCGAGGGCGTCGAGGTCGACGAGGTGAAGCCGGAGGGGCACGAGCAGTTCGCGATCCGCGGCGTCGCCGCCGGCGTCTTCGTCGTCCAGGAGCACGCGGCGACCGCCCACCACTACGACCTGCGGCTCGAGGTCGACGGCGTGATGCGCTCCTGGGCGGTGCCGAAGGGCCCCTCGATGGACCCGGGCGTGAAACGGATGGCGATCGAGGTCGAGGACCACGAGCTCTCCCACAACGACTTCGAGGGCCGCACCGACGGCGGCGGGGTGATCGTCTGGGACCGCGGCCCCTACGAGCAGGGCGGCAGGGTGCCGTGGCCGGAGGCGCTCGAGCGCGGCCACGCGGTCTTCGTCCTCCACGGCGAGAAGCTGCGCGGCGGCTTCGCCCTGCAGCGCACCGGCCGTGGCGCCAAGCCGCAGTGGCTGCTGATCAAGCGCAAGGACGACGCCGCCGCGCCGGGCTCCGACGTCGCCGCCGAACGCCCCGAGTCGGTGCTCGGCGGCACCTCGCTCGAGCAGCTGCTCGCCGAGAAGTAGCATCGCCTCCGTGCTGACGCCAGAGCTTCGCGAGCTGATCGAGAGCGGGCCGCTCTGCCACCTGGCGACGATCAACCCCGACGGCAGCCCCCAGGTCAGCGTCGTCTGGATCGGCCTCGACGGCGAGGAGATCGTCAGCGGCCACATGAGCCGCTACCGCAAGGTGCAAAACGTCGAACGCGACCCCCGCGTCGTCCTCTCCTTCACCGCCCCGCGCGACCGCGAGGCCTTCCTCAACCCCTACGCGGTCCTCCACGCTCGGGCGACGGTGACCCGCGACGGCGCCTGGGATCTGCTCAACCGCCTGACCAAGGTCTACATGGCGGCGGACGCCGAGTTCCCGGCGCCGAGGAGCGAGGGCTTCGTGCTCCGCTACCGGGTCGAGCGGGTCGGCGGCGTCGGCCCCTGGGCTGCTTAGCTCGCGCCCGTCGGCCCGAGCATCATCTGGACGACCGTGGCCAGGCCCTCGCGCTCGTAGAAGCGGACCGCGTCGTCGTTGCCCTCGAGGACCAGCAGCCGATATTGGGAGATGCCGGCGGTGGCCAGCTCGGCCGCGACCCGGGCCAGCAGCTCGTGCCCGAGCCCGGCGCCGCGCGCAGCCGGCAGCACCGCCAGGTCGTGCAGGTCGCCGACCCGCTCGCCGCAGTCCCAGCTGTCGAAGCCAGCCTCGACGCTCACCACCGCGTAGCCGACCACCTCGCCCGCGTAGGCCTCGCCATCGGCGGCCGCCTTCCGCGCCAGCAGCGCGAACGCTCCCGGCTGCGCCAGCCACTTCTCGTAGTGGCGGCGGCGCCGCCGCCACGACTCGCCGGTCTCGCGCGCCGGGCCGCCGGCCAGCGCCGGCGCGATCCTCGCGTGGTGCTCGTGCAGCGCTTCGTAGAGCGGCGCCATCGCCTCGATCCGCTCGGCGCCCACCCGCTCGATCGCGATCTCCCCGGACATTGGCGGCCAGTATGCCCGCTCTTTAGAATCGGTGGCGATGGGAGTGCTGCCGATCGTCCTGATGATCCTGGCGATGAAGATCCCGATCTTCGGCCTGCTCTGGTTCGTCTTCTGGGCCGGCCGGATGCCGGAGACCGAAGGACCGGCCGAGGAGAAGATCCGCGCCCACAAGCCGCGCCTGCCGGAGTCGCCGCTCGCCCGCCGCGGCCCGCGCCGCCGCGGCCCGCACGGGGGCGCCGCCGCCCGCGCCGCGCTGCCGGCGGCCCACGACGGCTCCCGCGCCCACCCGCCCGCGGTCGCCCGGCGCATCGCTCCCGCCACCCGGCACTAAGCTCCCTCGCGGGGAGCGGGCCTACCGCTCTCCGGGAGAGGGCCAACGGAGGAGGGAACCGTGAGCGACGCCAACCTGTCGATCCCCGACGTCGACGTCACCAGCTTCGTGCTCGAGGCGGCGGCCGAGCGCGGCGAGAAGCCGGCGCTGATCGACGGCCCCAGCGGCCGCGCGATCAGCTACGCCGAGCTGGCCGAGCAGATCGCGGCGCTGCGCGGCGGCCTCGCCGCCCGCGGCTTCGGCCCCGGCGAGACGCTGGCGATCTACATGCCGAACGTCCCCGAGTACGCGGTCGCCTTCCACGCCGCCGCCTCGGCCGGCGGCCGCGCCACCACCGCCAACCCGCTCTACACCGCCGGCGAGCTGGGCCACCAGCTGCACGACTCCGGCGCCCGCTTCCTGCTCACCGTGGCGCCGCTGCTGGAGACGGCGCTGGCCGCCGCCGAGGAGGCCGGGGTGGAGGAGGTCTTCGTGCTCGGCGAGGACCCAGACCACCAACAGGATCAGGCGACGCCCTGGGCCGAGCTGCTGGCCGCCGAGCCGGCGCCGCCGGCCGCGATCGACCCCGCCGCCGACCTCGCCGCGCTCCCCTACTCGAGCGGCACCACCGGGCTGCCGAAGGGCGTGATGCTCACGCACCGCAACCTGGTCGCCAACCTGCTGCAGGTGCAGCAGTCCCTCCGGGTCCGCGACGACGACGCCTTCGTCGGCTGCCTGCCGTTCTTCCACATCTACGGGATGACGATGATCATGAACCTCGGGCTGCGGAACGGGGTGACGATCGTGACGATGCCGCGCTTCGACCTCGGCGAGTGGCTGGCGCTGGTCGAGCGCCACCGGGTGACGATCTCCTTCATCGTGCCGCCGATCGCCCTCGCCCTGGCCCGCCACCCGGCGGTCGCCGAGGCCGACCTCTCGACGCTCCGCTTCCTCAACTCCGGCGCCGCGCCGCTGGCCCCGGAGCTGATCGGCGAAGTCGAAGAGCGGGTCGGCTGCATGGTCGGCCAGGGCTACGGGATGACCGAGCTGAGCCCGGTCACCCACGCGATCCCGCTCGACCCGGAGCGCAACCGGGTCGGCACCGTCGGCCCGGCGCTGCCGCTGACCGAGTGCCGCGTCGTCGACCCCGAGAGCGGCGAGGACGTGCCGCCGGGCGAGCGCGGCGAGCTCTGGATCCGCGGCCCGCAGGTGATGAAGGGCTACCTCAACAACGAGGAGGCGACGGCGGCGACGATCGACGCCGACGGCTGGCTCCGCACCGGCGACGTCGCGGTCGTCGACGAGGCCGGCTACTACGCGATCGTCGACCGGCTCAAGGAGCTGATCAAGTTCAAGGGCTACCAGGTGCCGCCGGCCGAGCTCGAGGCGCTGCTCCTGACCCACCCGGCGGTGGCCGACGCGGCCGTGGTCGGGGTCCCCGACGAGGAGGCCGGCGAGCTGCCGAAGGCGTTCGTGGTGGTCGCCGAGGGAGCGGAGCTGGACGACGAGGAGCTGATCGCCTGGGTGCGGGAGCGGGTGGCGCCGCAGAAGCGGATCCGGCTGGTCGAGCGGATCGAGGCGGTGCCGAAGTCGCCGTCGGGAAAGATCCTGCGCCGCGAGCTGACCGCAACCGCGGACCCGCAGACGAGTTGACGCCTTTGTGAGCCACTCGACCAGAACCCGCGCCACCGCCGCCTGGACGGCGCTGCTGGCGCTCGCCACCGTCCTGCTCGCCGCGGCTGCGCTGGCCGCCCCCGCCGGCGCCGTGCCCGCCAACTTCTGGGGCGCCGTCCCGCAGGGGCCGCTCACCCATGCTCAGTACGAACGCCTGCATCGCGGCGGCGTCGACAGCATCCGCTTCCCGGTCGACTGGAGCGCGATGCAGCCCTCGCCGCGCAGGGACATCGACTGGGGCGGGGTCGACGGGATGGTGACGTCGCTCGCCGAAGCGCACATCGAACCGCTGCCGTTCCTCTATGGCGCCCCGCGCTGGGCGGTCGCGCCCGCCAACGTCCCCGGCTCGCCGGGCTCGAAGGCGCCCGCGCACCTGCCGGTCGCCGGCCGCGCCGGCCAGGGCTGGTCCGCCTTCGCCCGCGAGGCGGCCGAACGCTACGGCCCCCACGGCGACTTCTGGAGCGAAAACCCGAAGGTCCCGCGGCAGCCGATCCGCACCTGGCAGATCTGGAACGAGCCGAACTTCAAGTACTTCGTCGCCCGCCCGAACCCGGGCGAATACGGGCGCCTGGTGCGGCGCTCGGCGACCGCGATCCACGCCGCCGAGCCCGGCGCCACGGTCCTCCTCGGCGGCCTCTTCGCCCGCCCCGGGGAAGCCGGCAAGTACCGGCCGCCGCGGGCCTTCACCGCGGTCGAATTCCTGGAAGGGATGTACGACCGGACGCCGGGGATCGCCGCCGCCTTCGACGGCGTCGCCCTGCACCCCTACACCACCTCCTACACCTACCTGCCGGCCGAGATCGAAGAAGTGCGGCAGGTGCTGCGCGCCCACCGCGACGCCGGCAAGGGGCTGTGGATCACCGAGATCGGTTGGAGCTCGGAACATCCCTCGCACGCCGACGCCTTCGCCAAAGGCGTGCGCGGCCAGGCGACCCAGCTGAGCGGCGCCTTCCGCCTGCTGCGCAACAACCAGGCCCGCTGGCGGCTGCACCAGGTCTTCTGGTTCTCGGTCGACGACCTGCCCGGCGGCTGCAACTTCTGCGGCGGCACCGGCCTCTTCGCCAAGGGCTTCCGGGCGAAGCCGGCCTGGCGCCACTACGCGCACTACGCCGGCGGCCGCCCCGGCTGAGCGCCGACCGGCCGCGTTCACCGGGCGCCGGCCGGCCGCCCGGCGGGCGGTCGCATACGATCCCCGGCGTGCTGATCGACGGGGTCCAGCTAGACGCGCCGGCGGCGCCCCTCGACGACCTCCTGCGGGTTGGCCTCGAGCGGGCGCCGGACGAGGTCGCGATCGTCTCGGCGCTGCGCCAGAAGACCTGGGCCGAGCTGGAGGAGGCGGCGGCGCGGGTGGCCGGCGGCTACCAGGGGCTGGGCCTCGAGCCGGGCGACCGGATCGCCTCGCTGATGCCGAACCGGATCGACCTCGTCGTCCACTACCTCGCCTGCTTTCGCGCCGGTCTCGTCGCCACCCCGTTGAACTACCGCTACACGGCGCCCGAGATCGATCACGCCCTCCAGGTGAGCGGCGCCCGGGCGCTGCTCGCCCACGTCGAGCGGGCCGAGGACGTCGCCGCCTCGGAGCTGGCCGGCGGCCTCGAGCTCGGCACGATCGCCTACCGCGACGCCGAGCCGCTGGCGACCGGCAACGAGGAACCGGAGGAGCACGACGGCGGCTGGCGCCACGGGTTCGCGGCGCTGCTCGAGGCGGAGCCGCTGCCGCCGCGCGAGGGGCCGGCCGACCCCGACGCTCCCGCCGCGATCTTCTTCACCTCCGGCAGCACCGGGCCGGCCAAGGGCGTCACCCACAGCCGCGGGACGCTGCGCTGGATGATCGCCAGCGCCGCCAGCGCCTTCGAGCTCGACTCCGAAGACGTCTTCCTGCCCGGCTCCTCGATGTCCCACGTCGGCAGCTTCCTCTGGGCGCTGACGACGCTCGCGGCCGGCGGCAAGGTGGTCGTCGCCCGCAGCTTCGACAGCCACGAGATCCTGCCGCTGCTGCGCGAGCACCAGCCGACCGTGCTGGCGATGATCCCGGCGGCGCTCCTGGCGCTGATCCGCGACCACGACCTGCGCCCCAGCGACTTCGCCTGCCTGCGGATCTGCCGGGCCGGCTCCGACAAGGTCTCGACCGAGCTCCTGACCGAGTTCGCCGCCAGCGCCGGCTTCCCGATCGTCGAGGGCTACGGGATGACCGAGGTCGGGATCGCGACCATCAACCCGCCCTCGGGGGTGGTCAAGCAGGGCTCGATCGGCACCCCGGTCGGCGGCTTCTCGATCGCCCTGCGCGACGAGGACGGCAACCAGATCGAAGCCGACGAGGTCGGGCGGATCTGGATCCGCACCCGCAGCAGCATGGTCGGCTACTGGGAGGCGCCCGAGGCGACCGCCGAGGTCGTCAAGGAGGGCTGGCTCGACTCCGGCGACCTCGCCCGCGCCGACGAGGACGGCTACCTCTGGTTCTTCGGGCGCAAGAAGCAGGTGATCGTCCACGACGGCTCCAACATCAGCCCCTACGAGGTCGAGGGGGCGCTGGTCGACCACCCGGCGATCGACCTGGCCGGCGCGGTCGGCGTCCACGACGAAGTCCACGGCGAGAACGTCCGCGCCTACGTCACCGTCCGCCCCGGCGCCGAGCCGCCGTCGAGCGCCGACCTGATCGTCCACTGCCGCGAGCGGATCGGCTACAAAGCGCCGGAGGAGATCGTCTTCCTCGAGGAGATGCCGCTCAACCCGACCGGCAAGATCGACCGCGCCGGGCTGAAGCGGATGGCCGAGGACCACCTGCACCCGCACGGGCTCGAGGAGGCTGAGCCGCAGGGGTGAGCGGGCCGGGCGAGAAGCGGGTCGGCGGCGCCGAGCTGCGGCGCGTGCTCGGCCACTTCGCGACCGGCGTCACCGTGGTCACCGCCCGCTGCGGCGGCGAGCCGGTGGGGATGGCCGCCAACTCCTTCACCTCGGTCTCGCTGGAACCGCCGCTGGTCCTCTTCTGCGCCGGCGTCGAGTCGGAGACCTGGCCGCTGATCCGCGCCGCCGACCGCTTCTGCGTCAACGTCCTCGGCCACCACCAGAGCGAGCTGGCGCTCAGCTTCGCCCGCAAGGGGAGCGACCGCTACGAAGGCGTCGAGCTGGTCGAAGACGGCGACGGGCCGCCGCGGCTGGCCGGCGCGATCGCCCACGTCGACTGCCACATCGCCGCCGAATACCCGGGCGGCGACCACACGATCGTGGTCGGCGAAGTCGAGCGGCTGGCGGTCGCCGAAGGCGAGGAGGCGGCGCTGGCCGAGCCGCTGATCTTCTACCGCGGCGGCTTCACCACCGCCAGGTAGGTCGGCGGACCGGGCCGGCCGCGACCGGGCAGAATAGGCCGCGACCGCGACACCGATCGGAGGCCAGGTTTGGACGCAGGGGATTTCGAGGCGATCGTCAGCGCCGTGCGGGAGTTCGTCGAGCGCGAGGTGATCCCGCGCGAGGACGAGATCGAAGAGACCGACGCGGTCCCCGGCTTCCTCCGCGAGGAGGCGGCGAAGATGGGCCTGTTCGGCTACGCGCTGCCCGAGCAATACGGCGGGCTGGGGTTCACGATGGAGGAGGAGGTGCGCCTCTGCTTCGAGGTCGGCCGCACCGCGCCCGCCTTCCGCTCGCTGTTCGGGACCAACAACGGGATCGCCGGCCAGACGATCGCCAACTACGGCACCGAGGAGCAGAAAGAGCGCTACCTGCCGGCGCTGGCGAGCGGCGAGGCGGTCGGCTGCTTCGCCCTCACCGAGGCCGAGGCCGGCTCCGACCCGAGCGGCCTCCGGACCCGCGCCAAGCGCGACGGCGAGGAGTACGTGATCAACGGCTCCAAGCGCTTCATCACCAACGCCGAGCTCTCGACGGTCTTCGTCGTCTTCGCCCGCACCGACCCCGACGCGGCCGGCACCAAGGGGATCTCGGCCTTCCTCCTCGACGCCGGCACGGCCGGGCTCTCGCTCGGCCCGCACGACAAGAAGATGGGGCAGCAGGGCGCCTGGACCTCGGAGATCTTCTTCGACGACGTCCGGGTGCCGGCCTCGGCGCTGATCGGGGGCGAGGAGGAAACCGGCTTCCGGGCGGCGATGAAATCGCTCGCCAAGGGGCGGCTGACGATCGCCGGCCTCTGCGTCGGGATGGCGGAGCGGATCGTCGCCGAGGCGACCGCCTACGCGATCGACAACCGCCAGGGCGGCACCCCGATCGGCGAGTTCCAGCTGGTCCAGGGGCTCTTGGCCGACTCGGAGACCGAAGCGCGGGCCGGCCGGGCGCTGGTCCTCGAGACCGCCCGCGCCTACGACGCCGGCAGCGACACGCGCCAGGGCCCGGCGGTCGCCAAGCTGTTTGCCTCGCGTATGGTGAACACCGTGGCCGACCGCGGTGTACAAGTTCTCGGAGGGATGGGCTACATGCGCGGCGTCCCGGTCGAGCGCTTCTACCGCGACGCGCGGCTCTACCGGATCTACGAGGGGACCGACGAGATCCAGAAGGTCGTGATCGCGCGCCAGATGCTGGCGGCGGCGCGGGCGAAGGCGGCGGTCTGATGGGCTTGGTCGAGGGTCGCTCGGCGATCGTCACCGGCGCCGCCCAGGGGATCGGCCTGGCGATCGCCCGGCGGCTGAGCGAGGAGGGCGCCGCCGTGGTGCTCGCCGACATGGACGAGGCGAAGGCGCGCGAGGCGGCGCTCGACCTGCCCGGCGCCGGCCTGGCGCTCGGGATCGGCTGCGACGTCACCGTGCCCGAGCAGGTCGAGGCGCTGGTCGCCCACGCCCGCGAGGAGCTCGGCGGCCCCGACATCCTCGTCAACAACGCCGGCATCACCCGCGACGCGACGATCAAAAAGATGCCGGTCGAGGACTTCGACGCGGTGATCGGCGTCCACCTGCGCGGCACCTGGCTCGGCATCAAAGCCGCCTCGCTGGCGATGCGCGAGCAGGGGAGGCCGGGGGCGATCGTCAACATCTCCTCGATCTCCGGCAAGGTCGGCAACGCCGGCCAGACCAACTACTCGGCCGCCAAGGCCGGGATCGTCGGGATGACCAAGGCGGCGGCCAAAGAGCTCGGCCACGCCGGCATCCGCGTCAACGCGATCCAGCCCGGCCTGATCCACACCGCGATGACCGAGAAGATGCCCCAGGAGGTGTTCGAGGCGCGGGTCAGGGAGATCCCGCTCGGCCGCGCCGGCGAGCCCGAGGACGTCGCCAACGCGGCGCTCTTCCTGGCCTCGGACCTGTCGAGCTACCTGACCGGGATCGTGATCGAGGTCGGCGGCGGCCGCCACATCTAGCAGTCCCGAGGGCTCCTCCCGTCGAGGTTGCCGTTTGCCGCCATATAGACGGATTACGGCAACCTCGCGAGGGTCGCCTCGTCTTCCTCGCCGGCGTAGAACTTGCGGAGCACTTCCGGGAAGCGCTGCTCGTCGGGGTCGGCGCGGGCGAAGAGGGTCATCGAGGAGCGCAGCTTGAGCGCGTCGATGCCGCCCATCACCGCGACCGGGTCGTCGCCGGCGAGGGCGAGCAGGGCGTCGGCGCACTCGCGCAGGCGCGGGCCGAGAACCGGGTGCTCGAGGTAGGCGCGGGCTTCGGCCAGCGAGGCGATCGCGTAGGCCTGGGCGGTCGGGCTGCGGCCGAGGCCCTCGATCTGCGGGAAGACGAACCACATCCAGTGGCTGGTCTTGCGGCCGGCGCGGAGCTCCGCCAGGGCCCGCCCGTAGGTGCCGCCGGCGTCCTGGGCAGGTGGGAAGCGATCGAGGTCGAAATCGGTCAAATGCTTAGTTTTTCGCCGCGGAGCCGCCGCTATGCCTAACCTTTCATAGGTGCTCACCGAGGAATACCCGAAGGTCCCGGATTTCCCACCCGAGGACCAGCCGCCGCGGCGCTGGCCCAAACGGGTCCTGGTCGGCTGCCTGATCGCGATCCCGCTGCTCCTGATCGGCGGCTTCCTGGTCGCCGCCCTCGGCTTCAGCGGCGCCCACCTGCGCCGCGACCCGGCGGCGCTCGCCGGCGTCGAAACCGACGCCTTCGGCGGCGAAATCGAAGCGGCGACGGCGACCGGCCCGAACGGCGAATCGATCCCGGTCACGGTCAAGGGCGACCAGCTCGTCCCGACCAAGAAGCTTCACCCCGGCGAGAAGGTCCAGCTCGAAGTGACGGTCAAGCGGCCGAGCGTGATCGGCCTCGTCGCCGGCGAAAAATCGACCCTCGCAATGGTCGCCCACGCTCCCAAGGCGCAGGTGAAGACGAAGTGGATCGCGGTGCCGAAGTCAGACGGCGTGCCGACCGTCCACTTCGACAAGGCGGTCGTCCAGGTCGCCTACGGCCAGCCCGGCGAGCTCACCCACCGCACCTTCAAGCACCCCAAGCACAAGGTGAAGCTCGGCGACCAGCCCGCGGCCGGCGGCCTCGTGATCGCCGCCGCGCCCCGCAGCTGGGAGCACCTCGGCAAGTTCACCAACATCACCTGGTTCCCGGCCGGCGGCGCCGCCGACGGTCGCCGCGACCCCGGTCGCCGGTTCCGAAATCGGCCCCTCGACGCCGCTGACGCTGACCTTCTCGAAGAAGGTGAAGAAGGTCCTCGGCGGCAAGATGCCGACCCTCGACCCGGAAGTGCCGGGCAAGTGGAGCAAGGTCGACCCCCACACGATCCGCTTCACCCCGAGCGGCTTCGGCGCCCCGATGGCCACCGACCTGGAAGCGAAGCTGCCGGAAAAGGTCGAAGTCGTCCAGTCCGACGGCTCGGTCCAGAGCCAGAGCGCGGTCACCTGGCACGTCCCCGCCGGCAGCGAGCTGCGGCTGCAGCAGATGCTCGCCCAGCTCGGCTACATGCCGAACAGCTGGAAGGCGAAGCAGGGCGAAGAGGTGGCGCTGACCCCCGAAGCCGAGGTCAACGCGGCGACCGACCCGCCGCAAGGGCAACTTCGACTGGAAGTTCAAGGCGCCGAGCTTCCTCACCGAACTGTGGTCGCCGGGCGAAGCGAACACGATCACCCAGGGCGCGCTGATGAGCTTCCAGCTCGACCAGGGGATCGAAACCGACGGCGTCGCCGGCCCCGAAGTCTGGGAACGGCTGATGGAAGCGACGATCGACGGCGAACGCAAATCCGAACCGGGCTACAACTACGTCTTCGTCACCGAGACGCTCCCGGAGACCGTCCAGGTCTTCGCACAACGCCAAGGTCGTCGTCGAAGGCCCCGGCAACACCGGCATCCCCGGCGCCGAAACCGAACTCGGCACCTTCCCGGTCTTCGAGCACCTCGAAGAAACGACGATGAGCGGCGAAAACCCGGACGGCTCGTCACTACGAAGACCCGGGGATCATGTGGGTCTCCTACTTCAACGGCGGCGACGCCCTGCACGCCTTCGACCGCGCCTCCTTCGGCACCCCGCAGAGCCTCGGCTGCGTCGAGATGCCGCTCGAACAGGCCGCCGCGGTCTGGCCCTACACGCCGATCGGCACCCTGGTCACGGTCGCTGCCTGAGGCCGGCGCGGGCGTCGTAGAGCCCGCCGCCGCGGCGCCCTACCGGCGCCCTATCCGCAGCGGTGCAGGAACTCGAGCACGCGGGCCAGCATCAGCTCCGCCGAGGCGGCGTCGTAGCCGGGGTCGTCGGGGTCGGCGAAGAGGTGGCCGGAGCCGGGGTAGAGGTGGATCTCGAGCCGGGCGCGGACCGCGTCGAGCTCGTGCTCGAAGGCCTCGACCCCGGCCCGGTCGACCTCCGGGTCCTCCTCGGCGAGGTGGACCTGGGCGCCGACCGCCTCCGGCCAGCGCTCGACCCCGAGCTCGCGCAGCGGCGTCACCCCGTGCATCAGCACCGCGCCCCGGCAGCCCGGCCGGGTGGCGGCGTAGTAGCCGGCGCTCGCAGCGCCCATCGAGAAGCCGGCGTAGACGACGTCGTCCGGCAGCTCCGCCGAGCGCCGCCTCGGCGCGCCGCATCAGCTCCGGGACCCCGACCTCGTCGCGGAAGGCGATCCCGGCCGCCAGCTCGTCGAAGCTGCGGCCCTCGAACAGGTCCGGCGTCCAGACCTCGTGCCCGGCTTCGCGCATCCGCGCCGCCCAGGCCTCGACCGCGGGGCGCAGTCCCTGCGCCGAGTGGAGGAGGACGACCTTGCTCACGTTCGCCTCGATTCGCTCACGTACGCACCAGCTTAAGCGCCTGGCGCAGCTTCAGCGGCGTCCCGAAGCGCAGCACCGAGCGCTCGTAGACGCGCCCGGCGAGCACCACCACGACGACGATCGCGATCAGCATCAGCAGCAGCGAGACCGCCAGCTCCCAGGCCGGCAGAGCGCCCTGGGCCGCCCGCCCGGGGACGACCATCGGCGCCATCGGCGGCAGGAAGGTGCCGATCGTCGCCAGGCTGCCGTCGGGGTTCGGCAGGGCGGTGTTGGTGGCGATGTAGGAGGCGACCGCGATCACCAGCAGCGGCGCGGTCGTGCTCTGGACGTCCTCCTGGCGCGAGACCAGCGAGGCGGTGCCGGCGAAGGCGCAGCCGTAGAAGAGGTAGCCGAGGACGAAGTAGACGAAGACGAGGACGACGGTCTCGGCGGTCGAGCTGGGCAGGTGGATGACGCCGCTGGGCACGGCGATCGCGAGGCCGACGAGCGCGATCGTCGCGATCTGCAGGAAGCCGAGCAGGCCGACGCCGAGCACCTTGCCGGCCAGGAGCTGCACCGGCCGGATCGCGCTGAGGATCACCTCGACCACCCGCGAAGCCTTCTCGGCGACGACGCTGGCGGCGATCGAGTAGCCGAAGGTGAGGATCGCGAGGTAGAGGAGGAGGGCGCCGATGTAGGCGAGGCCGACGCCGCTCGACCCCTCGCCGGTCTCGACTTCCGCGGTCCGCAGCGGCGGCGGTTCGAGCGCGGCGCGGACCGCGGCGGGCGGCAGCCCGGCGGCGCGCAGCTTCGCTTCGCCGGCGACCACCCGGGCCGAGTTCTGGAGCAGCGCCACCAGCGCGTCGTCGGGGTCTTCGCCGACCACCAGCCCGGCCGGGGTGAGCGCCGCGTCGGCGTCTTCGTCGTGGACCGCCTGGCGCGCCGCCGCCGGGCCCGTGACGCGTTCGACCGTCAGCTCGATCCCGTAGGCCTGCTGCTGCGAGCGCGCCTTCGCCTCGACCTTGGCCCCGGCCGGGCCGGCGATCGCGACGGTGCGGTGGCTCGGCCCGTTGCCACCGCCGCCGGTGACGATCGAGATGATCGCGATCGCCGCCACCACCAGCACCTGGATCGCGACCGAGACCCGCCAGGCGCGCGAGCGCAGCCCCTCGTAGAACTCGCGCCGGGCGACCAGCTTCACCGTGCCCCAGTCGCTCATCGGCTGGTCGCCTCGCGGAAGGCGTCCGCCAGCGAGCCGCCGATCTCGGCCAGGGCGCCGCGCTGGACGATCCGGCCGGCGTCGATGATCGCCACCGAGTCGCAGAGCCGTTCGACCAGCTCGAGCTGGTGCGAGGAGAAGATCACCGGCACGCCGCGGCGGGCGATCTCGTCGCGGAGGGCGCCGCTGAGCGCGTCGACGCCGGTCGGGTCGAGGCCCGAGAAGGGCTCGTCGAGGACCAGCAGGTCGGGCTCGTGGACCAGCGCCAGCGCCAGCTGCACCCGCTGCTGGTTGCCGAGCGAGAGCGCCTCGACGACGTCCTCGGCGCGCTCCTCGAGGTCCAGCGTGGCCAGCCAGCGGTCGGCGGCGGCGTCCGCCTCGGCTTCGCCGAGCCCGTGCAGGCGGGCGATGTAGATGACGTGGTCGCGGACCCGCATCTTCGCGTAGAGCCCGCGCTCCTCCGGCATGTAGCCGATCCGCCGCCGCTCCGCGTCGCCGATCGGCGCGCCGCGCCAGAGCACCTCGCCGGCGTCGGCGGCGAGCACGCCGAGGACGATCCGCATCGTCGTCGTCTTGCCGGCCCCGTTGGGACCGACGAAGCCGAACATCTCGCCGCCGCCGACGCTGAACGAGACGCCGTCGAGGGCGACCACGTCTCCGTAGCGCTTGTGCAGGTCGCGCAGGTCGAGGGCCGCCTCGGCGTTTGACATCCGCCTTCGCCCCTACCCAGGCGGGATCGGGGGCAGACATGCGCGGCGTTCGAGCGAATTCGTCGCATAAAGTGATCCAGTGCGCGCGATGGTCCTCGAGCGAGCCCGCCAGCCGCTGCGGGAGCTGGAGCTGCCGGACCCCGAGCCGGGGCCCGGGCAGGTGCTGATCGCGGTCCGCGCCTGCGGCGTCTGCCGCACCGACCTCCACATCTACGACGGCGAGCTCGACCGCCCGAAGCTGCCGCTCGTTCCCGGCCACCAGATCGTCGGCACGGTGGCGGCGCTGGGGGAGGGGGCGGACCGCTTCGCGGCGGGCCAGCGGATCGGCGTCCCCTGGCTCGGCTGGGTCGACGAGACCTGCCGCTACTGCCGCGCGGGCCGCGAGAACCTCTGCGACCACGCCCGCTTCACCGGCTACGACATCGACGGCGGCTACGCCGAGCTGACCGTCGCCGACCAGCGCTTCTGCTTCCCGATCCCCGACGGCTACCCGGACCTGCAGGCGGCGCCGCTGCTCTGCGCCGGGCTGATCGGCTTCCGGGCGCTGCGCCTGGTCGGCGACGGCGAGCGGCTCGGCTTCTACGGCTTCGGCGCCTCCGCCCACATCCTCTGCCAGGTCGCGGTCGCCGAAGGCCGGCGCGTCTTCGCCTTCACCCGGCCCGGCGACGCCGAGACGCAGGAGTTCGCCCGCAGCCTCGGCGCCGAGTGGGCGGGCGGCTCCGACGAGGCGCCGCCGGAGCAGCTCGACGGGGCGATCGTCTTCGCCGCCGCCGGCGAGCTGATGCCGGCCGCCCTGCGGGTCAGCGCCAAGGGGGCGCGGGTGATCAGCGCCGGCATCCACATGAGCGACATCCCCGCCTTCCCATACGACCTGCTCTGGGAGGAGCGGACGCTCGGCTCGGTCGCCAACCTGACCCGCCGCGACGGCGAGGAGTTCATGACCCTCGCCCCGAGCATCCCGGTCCGCACCGAGATCACCGCCTACCCGCTGTCGGAGGCCAACCGCGCCCTCGAGGACCTGCGCGCCGGCGCCTTCCGTGGCGCCGCCGTCCTCCAGGTGAGCTAGCTCACCAGGTGTCGACGAAGCGGCGCGGCGGGTCGTCGCGGCGCGTGTGGGCGCCGGCGGCGGCGAGGGTCTTGGCGATCAGGGCGCGGGTCTCGGCCGGGTCGATGACGTCGTCGAGCTCGAACAGGGTCGCCGCGTTGAGGGCCTCGGCGTTGGCTTCGGCGGCGGCGGTCAGCTCGCGGACGCGGCGCTCGCGCTCCTCGTCGTCGGCGACCTCCTCGAGCTCCCGCCGCAGCGCCAGCCGCACCGCCCCCTCGAGCCCCATCGGGCCGAGGTGGGCGCCCGGCCAGGCGACGGTGAGGAGCGGCTCGTGGAGGCTGCCGCCGGCCATCGCCTGGGCGCCGAGGCCGTAGCCGCGGCGCAGCACGATCGCGATCAGCGGCACTCGCAGTGCCGCTCCCGCGACCAGCAGCCGCGAGGCGTGGCGGACCAGCCCGGTCGCCTCGGCGTCGGGGCCGACCATGATCCCGGGCGTGTCGATCAGCGAGACGACGGCGATCCCGAAGGCGTCGCAGAGCTGCAGGAAGCGGGCCGACTTGTCGCCGGCGGCGGCGGTGATCGCGCCGGCGCTGTGGCGGGTGTCGTTGGCGAGGAAGCCGACCGGCCGGCCCTCGATCCGGCCGAGCGCCGTCAGCAGCTCCGGCGCGAAGCGCTCGCGCAGGACGGTGACCGAACCGGCGTCGCAGAGCGTCTCGACGATCGGCGCCACCGGGTAGGCGCGCCGCTGCCGTTCAGGCACCGCCTCCCGCAGCGGCTGCTGGTCGGCAGCCTCGCCCGGCGGCGTCGCGCCCTGGAAGTAGCCGAGCAGCTTGCGCGCCGCCGCGGTCGCCTCCGCCTCGTCGGCGACGACCAGGTCGAGCACCCCGTTCGGCTCCTGCACCGAGACCGGGCCGACCGCGTCGGGCTCGACCTCGCCGAGGCCGCCGCCGGCGATCATCGCCGGCCCGCCCATCCCGATCGAGGCGCCCTCGGTGGCGACGATCAGGTCGGCGCAGCCGGCCAGCATCGCGTTGCCGGCGAAGCAGCGGCCGTTGACGACGGCGATCCGCGGCACCAGTCCGGAGAGCCGCGCCCAGAGCGCGAAGGCGGGCACGTCGAGGGCGGAGACGACCGGGTAGTCGGTGTCGCCGGGCCGGCCGCCGCCGCCCTCGGCGAACAGCACGGTCGGCAGACGAAGCCGCTCGATCAGCTCGAAGAGGCGGTCCTTCTTGCGGTGGCCGAGGGCGCCCTGGGTGCCGGCGAGGACCGTGTAGTCGTAGGAGAGGACGGCGCACGAAGATCCGCCCTCGCCGAACAGCTCGCCGTTGACCCGGGCGGTGCCGCCGACGAGGCCGTCGCCGGGGGTGCGGCGGATCAGCTCCTCGACCTCGCGGCGGCCGCGTTGGGCGGCGATCGCGAAGCGCCCGTACTCGACGAAGGAGCCGGGGTCGACGAGGTCGGCGATGTTCTCGCGGGCGGTTCGGCCACCGGCCGCGTGCCGCTTCGCCACCGCCTCCGGCCGCGCCGCGTCCTCGGTCAGCGCCCGGCGCTCGAGCAGCCGCTCGAGGTCTTCCCGTCTCTCCGCCACGGCGCCATGTTCGCCGATGGGCGCGTTCGTCGGTTGTCAACCACAGGTTGACAAAGGACGAACGGCTTCGGGTTAACCCCACCCCGCGGAAGCCGGAGCGCCCCACCGCGATTCGCCAGGCCGCCTCATTGTCGGCGCGGCGCCGTTCCCGGAGCCTGGAATCACCCGCAAAAGCTCGGAAACGGAGTGATGATGGAACCAGTCGGAAGGAGCAGGAACCTCGCCGCCAGGGCCGGCCGCTGGAGCGCCGGGCACCGCAAGCTGGCGATCTGGGGCTGGGTCGCCTTCGTCCTCGCCGCGGTCGTCGTCGGCGGCGCGATCGGCACCAGGACCCTCTCCGACAACGAAGAAGGGATCGGCGAGTCGGGCCGCGCCGACTCGACCCTCGAACGCGGCTTCCCCGAATCGGCCCGCGAGCAGGTGCTGATCCAGAGCACCCGCAAGGGCGAAGACGCCCACGGCAAGGACTTCCGCGCCGCCGTCGGCGACGTCGAAGGCCGGCTCGGCAAGCTCGGCTTCGTCCGCGACCTGAACGGTCCCTACGAGAACCCGAGCGCGGGTCAGATCTCCAAGGACGGGCGCTCGGCCCTGGTCGAATTCAGGATCCCGGAAAACCCCCACGTCGAACCGGAGCAGAAGGTCGGCGCCGCGCTCGCCGCGGTCAAGGCCGCCGAGCACGACAACGCCGGGATGCGGATCGAAGAGGTCGGCGACGCCTCCGCCCAGAAGGCGATCTCCGACAGCCTCGGCGACGACTTCGCGAAGGCCGAGACGACCTCGCTGCCGGTCACGCTGCTGATCCTGGTCGTCGTCTTCGGCGCCCTGGTCGCTGCCGGCGTGCCGCTGATCCTCGCCCTGACCGCGGTCGGCGCGACGATCGGCCTGCTCGGCCCGATCAGCCACATCTTCGGCCCGGTCGCCGAACAGATCAGCTCGGTGATCCTGCTGATCGGCCTCGCGGTCGGCGTCGACTACACGATGTTCTACCTGCGCCGCGAGCGCGAGGAGCGCGCCGCCGGCAACACCGAGCGCGCCTCGCTGGAAGCGGCGGCGGCCACCTCCGGCCGGGCGATCCTCGTCTCCGGCTTCACGGTGATGGTCGCGATGGCCGGCATGTACATCGCCGGCGACGCCACCTTCGCCTCCTTCGCCACCGGCACGATCCTGGTCGTCGCGGTCGCGATGATCGGCTCGCTGACCGTGCTGCCGGCGCTCCTGGCCTGGCTCGGCGACCGGGTCGAGAAGGGGCGGATTCCATTCCTCGGCCGGCTCAAGCGCGGCGGCGGCGGCCGCGTCTGGCCGGCGCTGATCGAGCGCGTGATGCGCCACCCGAAGCTGGCCGGCGGCCTCGCCCTGGCCCTGCTGATCGCCCTGATCATCCCCGCCTTCGGCCTCCACACCGCCAACACCGGCGCCAACGGGCTGCCGAAGGAGATGCCGATCGTCCGCACCTTCGACCGCCTCGAAGCCGCCTTCCCGGGCGGGCAGGAGCCGGCGACGGTGGCGATCAGCGCCGCCGACGTCAGCGCCCCGCCGGTCGCCAGGGCGATCGACGCCCTGCGCGAGGAAGTCGGCGCCCATCCGCAGCAGTTCCCGGGCGCCTCGGCGCTGCGGGTGAGCAAGGACGGGACGGTCGCCGAACTGCAGGTGCCGCTGGCCGGCACCGGCACCAACGCCCGCTCCGACGCGGCCCTGGAAACCCTGCGCGAGGAGGCGATCCCGCGGACCGTCGGCGCCGTCCCGGGCGTCAGGGCCGATGTCGGCGGCGACACCGCCGGCTCGAAGGACTTCAACGACCTGCTCGCCCAGCGGGTGCCGTTCGTCTTCGCCTTCGTGCTCGGCGCCGCTTTCCTGCTGCTGCTGTTCAGCTTCCGCTCGCTGGTGATCCCGATCACCGCGATCGGCCTGAACCTGCTCTCGGTCGGCGCCGCCTACGGCCTGGTCGTCTGGATCTTCCAGGACGGCCACCTGGAAGGGCTGCTCGACTTCCACTCGACGGGAGCGATCACGGCCTGGCTGCCGCTGTTCCTGTTCGTCGTCCTGTTCGGGCTCTCGATGGACTACCACGTCTTCATCCTCACCCGCATCCGCGAGGCGTACGATCGCGGCATGTCGACCGAGGCGGCCGTTGCCCACGGCCTGAAGACGACCGCGGGCGTGGTCACCAGCGCGGCGGCGGTGATGGTCGCGGTCTTCGCGATCTTCGCCACCCTCAGCTTCCTCGACTTCAAGCAGATGGGAGTCGGGCTGGCGGCGGCGATCCTGATCGACGCGACCGTGATCCGCGCGGTGCTCCTGCCGGCGACGATGAAGCTGCTCGGCGATCGCAACTGGTACCTGCCGCGCTGGCTCGAGTGGCTGCCGGGCGGCGGCGCCGAGCGCCCTACCAGGCGGCGGCGCTCGGTCCAGCGCGAGGAGACGGTGGGGGAGGCCGGCGCGTGAGCGCCGCGCCTCCCCAGGCGGCCGCCGCGGGCGAAGCGGGGATCGGCGAGCGACTCGCCGCCCTCGCCTCGCGTGCCGGGCTCGACCTCGCCTACCTCGCGGTCGGCGGCCTGACCGCCGTCCTCGCCTTCGGCGTCTGGCTGACCGCGGTCATCGTCACCGTCTCGCTGCTGGTCTTCATCATCGGCCTGCCGGCCTTCCTGCTCAGCGCCCTCGCCTTCCGCTGGACGGCGGAGCTCGACCGGCGGAACGCGGAGCTGCTCGGCGGCGAGCTGCTGCGGGGCCGCTATCGCGACCACCACGGCGAGCGCTTTCTCGCCCGGCTCAGCAGCACCGCCCGCGACCCGCAGACCTGGAAGGACTTCGCCTGGCTGGTCGTCCACTCGGTGCTCGGCTTCGCCTTCGGCGCCGCCGCCGTGACCGGCGTCGCGGTGACGGTCGGCGCCTTCGTGATGCCGCTCTGGTTCTGGGCGATCCCGGGCGGCGTCAACTGGATCGGCTGGCAGATCGACACGCTGCCGCTGGCGTTCCTCGCGACCCTGGCGGCAATCCCGCTGGCGGCGCTCAGCGGCCTCCTGCTGCGCGGCATGGCGCTCGCCGAGCTGTGGCTGGCGCGCTGGCTGCTCGACGCCGGCGAGGCGCCGGCCACGGAGCTGGCGTCGGCGCCCGCGGGGGGCGATCCGGCGCTCGGTGGGGCGCCGCCAGGTGACGCCTCCGCCGTCGACGGATTCCGCCGTGCCGTCGACGACGACTCGACGCTCGCCCTCCACGTCGCGATCTCCGCCATGCTCGGCCTGCTCGTCACCGCGATCTGGGCGGCGACCGGCGGCGGCTACTACTGGCCGGCCTGGGTCTGGCTCGCCCTGCTGATCCCGATCAGCCTTCACTTCGGCCTCCGCGAGGCGGTCCGGATCGCCCCCGAAAAACGCGGCCTGGCGATGCAGGCGGTGATCTCGCTGGTGGTGATCGGGATCACGATCGCGGTCTGGGCGCTGGCCGGCTTCGGCGCCTTCTGGCCGATCTGGCCGATCCTCGGGATGGCCGTGATCTTCGTCCTCAACCTGATGGCGCGGCTGGTCTGGCAGCGGGTCTTCGGCGGCAAACGCGAACGCGAGCTGACCGAGCGGGTGGAGACGCTGACCAAAACCAGGCGCGGCGCCCTCGACGTGCAGTCGGCGGAGCTGCGGCGGATCGAGCGCGACCTCCACGACGGCGCCCAGGCGCGGCTGGTCGCCCTCTCGATGCAGCTCGGCCGGGCCGAGCAGGGGCTCGCCGACAACCCCGAGGCGGCCGAGCTGGTGCGGCAGGCGCGCTCGGAGGCGGGCGCCGCGATCGCCGAGCTGCGCGACCTCGCCCGCGGCATCGCGCCGCCGATCCTCACCGACCGCGGCCTGCCGGCGGCGGTCGAGGCGCTCGGCCGGCGCTCGCCGGTGCCGGTGACGATCGAGGCGCGGCTCGTGCGGCGGCCGCCGCAGGTGATCGAGACCGCCGCCTACTTCGTCGTCGCCGAGGCGCTCACCAACGTCGCCAAGCACGCCCCCGACGCGGCCGCGACGGTGCGGATCGAAGGCGGCGAGGAGCAGCTGCGGGTGGCGGTCTCAGACGACGGGCCGGGCGGCGCCGAAGCCGCTCGCGGCAGCGGCCTCGAGGGGCTGCGGGCGCGGGTCGCGGCGCTCGACGGCGAGCTGACGGTGCGCTCCGCGCCCGGCGGGGGAACGACCGTGGAGGCGGTGCTGCCGTGCGGGTCGTGATCGCCGAGGACTCGCTGCTGCTGCGCGAGGGGCTGGTCGCGCTGCTGCGCGAGCACGACTTCGAGGTCGTCGCCCAGGCCGAGGACGGCGACGGGCTGCTGCGGATCGTCGGCGGCCACAAGCCGGACCTGGCGATCGTCGACGTGCGGCTGCCGCCGAGCTTCACCGACGAGGGGATCCGCGCCGCGGTCGAGGCCCGCCGCCGCCACCCGGACCTCGGCGTGCTGATCCTCTCCCAGTACGTCGAGCCGGTCTACACCGCCGAGCTCCTGGCCGGCGGCGAGGGCGGGGTGGGGTACCTGCTGAAGGAGCGGGTCGGCGACATCCCCGCCTTCCTCGACGCGATCCGCCGGGTCGCCGGCGGCGGCACCGCGCTCGACCGCGAGGTCGTCTCGGAGCTGGTGCAGACGCGCTCCAGCGGCGCCGACGATCCGCTGGCGCCGCTCTCGCCGCGCGAGGGCGAGGTGCTCTCGCTGATGGCCGAGGGCCGCACCAACTCGGCGATCGCCGAGGCGCTGGTCGTCACTCCCGGCGCGGTCGAGAAGCACATCTCGAACATCTTCGCCAAGCTCGGCCTGCCGGCCGCCGAGGACGACCACCGCCGCGTGCTCGCCGTCCTCACCTTCCTCCGCGCGACCGGCGCCGCCTCCTAACTCGCATTCGCAGCCGCGGCGGCGATCACCGCGACCGCCTCGCGCAGCTCGCGCTCGCTCGGCAGCCCATAGCCGAGCACCAGCGCCGGCCCGCGGCGGTGGGCGCGGGTGAAGTCGGCGAGCCCCTGCAGGTGGACGCCGCGCTCGGCGCAGCCGCGGACGACGGCCGCCTCCTCGCAGCCGTCCGGCAGCTCGAGCAGCGCGTGCAGGCCGGCGGCGACGCCGCCCACCCGCGCCGCCGGCAGCTGCCGCGCCAGCTCCTCGAGCAGCAGCGCCCGCTTCGCCCGGTAGCGCTGCCGCGCCGCGCGCAGGTGGCGGTCGAAGCCGCCGCAGGCGATCAGCTCGGCCAGCGCCCGTTCCTCGATCCGCGGCCCGCCCGAGTCGGCGGCGGCGCGGCCGGCCACCGCGGCGCCGACCAGCTCGCCGGGCAGCAGCAGCCAGCCGAGCCGCAGCGCCGGCGCCAGCGTCTTGGAGACGGTGCCGGCGAGGACGACGACCTCCGGCGCCAGACCCTGCAGGGCGCCGGCCGGTGCGCGGCGGTCGTAGCGCAGCTCGGCGTCGTAGTCGTCCTCGAGCACCAGCGCCCCGCGCTCGCGGGCCCAGCCGACCAGCGCCCGCCGCCGCTCCGGCGCCAGCACGGCGCCGGTCGGCAGCGCGTGGGCCGGGGTGACGACGGCGGCGTCGGGATCGGCAGCGGCGAGCGCGGCGACGTCGATCCCGTCCTCGTCGACCGCGATCGGCACCGCCTCGAGCCGCTCCGACTCGATCGTCCAGCCGTTGATCGGGTAGCCCGGGTCCTCGACCGCGATCCGGCGGCCGCCGCGATTGCGGACGACCTGGCAGAACAGCCGCAGCCCCTGCTGGAAGCCGGCGGTGACGACGACCCGGGCCGGGTCGGCGGCGGCGGCGCGGCCGCGGCCGAGGTGCTCGGCGAGGGCGACCCGCAGCTCGGTGGCGCCGGCGAACTCGCCGTAGCCGAGCCGCGCGTCGGGCAGCTCGGCGAGCGCGCGCCGCAGCGCCCTGCCCCAGGCGCGGCGCGGGAACAGCGAGAGGTCGGGGGCGCCGGGGAAGAGCGAGATGCCGGTGGTCGGGTGGAGCATCGGTTCCGGCGGCGGCGGCGCCGGGGCGGCGATCCCGCCGCCCTCGCCGAAGGCGACCCGGGTCCCCGAGCCGCGCGCCGCCGCCAGGTAGCCCTCGGCGCCGAGCTGCTCGTAGACCTCGACCACCAGCCGCCGCGAGACGCCGAGCTGGGCGGCCAGCGAGCGCGAGGAGGGGAGCCGTGCGCCGGCCCGCAGCCGGCCGGCGCGGATCGCCTCCCGTAGGCCCGCCTCGAGCCCTTCGCGGCGCGGCCCCGCCGGGTCCCAGCCGGGCAGCGCCAGCTCGAAAGTGGTCCCCTCTTCCGCCATCCGAATGGACCTTATCGTGGTGCCACATCGCCGCTACCGTGCGTGGCCGCAATGACGGCCAAGGCAAGTCAGCCGCTGATCAGAGGAGGCACGAGATGAGGATCGAGCCGAGCAACGGGCCGGTCGCCCGGATTCTCACCAAGGGCAGTCGCGTCAGCTACGGGCGCGAGCTGAAATCGTCGGGCGTCTACGCCAAGCACCTGCGGCTCGCAGCCTCCTTCATGCGCTACAACCGCGCCGCCGAGCGGACCCCGCACGTGCCGAAGCTGCTGGCCGAGCTCGGGGTTGCGAAGGCGGCCGCGATGGTCGGCTGCGAGTTCTGCATCGACATCTCCTCCGAGTACGTGCGCCGCGCCGGCCTCGGCGACGAGCAGCTGCTGGCGCTCCACGAAGCGCACGAGTCGGGGCTCTTCGACGAGGATCAGCTGCTGGTGATCGACCTGGCCGAGGGCATGACCGGCACCCCGGGAGCCGTCTCCGACGAGCTGATGGCCCGCGTCGTCGCCCGCTTCGGCGACAAGGGGACGCTCGAGCTCGTCCACCTGATCGGTTGGGAGAACGCCCGCGCCCGCTCCAACGTCGCCCTCGGAGTCGGCCCCGACGGATTCTCCGAAGGCCGCGCCTGCGCGCTGGGCCCGCGCCAGGTGGCGGCGGCGAGCGGCGCGGCGCGGCGCGGCGGCCGGCGGCGCCGGCGGACGCGAGTCGGTCCCGGCCTAGCGCCGCTCCGCCGCGGCGGCGATCCAGCCGCGCGCCTCGCGCTCCTCGCCGCCGGCGAAGAGGCGCACCTCGCCGGGGACGAAGCGACCGAAGAGGCGGATCGCGGTGCGGATCCAGCCGACGTCGGTGACGAACGCGGTCCGCTCCAGCGCGCGGGCGCCGAAGGAGAGCTCGCCGCGCGCCTCGGCGACGCGGCGGCCGAGGTCGAGCCGCTCGACGTCGTCGGCGACGACCAGCAGCAGCCGCACCGGGCCGGCCTCGACCGCGCGGCGCAGCGCCGGGACGAATGTCTCGCGGTAGTCGGCGCTGGTCAGCTCACCGCGGGCGCGGAAGCCGAGCGTGCCGTCCGGCATGTCCGGGATCGGTTCGACCATCGCCATCGGAAAGGATAGGTTCCACCCGTGTTCGGGATCGCCGCCTCCACCGTCGCGGCCATCGCGATCGGCCTGGCGCCCGCGCCGCAGCCGCTGACCCTGGCCCCGTCGCACTGCCCCGCGGGCCATCCGGCCTGCCGGACGACCGCGGGGCGGATCGTCTACGTCGAGCGGGTCGACCCCGACGGCGACGGCGACGCCCACTTCGTCGTCTTCGACCCGCAGGGGATCACGCTGCCGGGGCTGACCGCGATCGACGTCCGCAAGGGGCTGCGGCCGCACCCGCTGCCGGGGGTCGGCGACCTCGTCAGCGCCGCCGGCCCGGTCCAGACCGGCTCCTACGGCCAGCACCAGATCCACGCGCTCGAAGTGCACGTGCCGGAATAGGGACCGCCGGGGAGGCCGTCGGCGACCCGCCCCGCCCTACTCGACGTCCCGCAGCCGCGGGTTCGGCCGCAGCTCGCGTCCGGCCTTCGCCGCCGGCTCTCCCTCCAGCTCGACCACGTCGGCGGTGAAGTCGAACTCGCCGCGCAGCAGCGCCGAGCCGACGCCGTAGGAGTCGACCGGGGCGCCGACCTTCTCGAAGCGCTCGATCTTGGCGACATCGAAGCCGCCGGAGGCGACGATCCTCACCCGCTGGTGGCCGGCGGCGTCGAGCGCCTCGCGGACCGCCACCGCCAGCTCGGGCACGACCCCGCGCAGCCGCTCTTCGCCGGGGCGGCCCCGCAGGGCGGCGTCGACCAGCCGCTCGGAGGTGTCGAGGCGGACGCCCCAGAGGTCGTCGCCGAGCGCGTCGGCGACCGCGACCGCCTCGCGCGTCGAGTCGTTGTGGAAGTCGACGAGGACGACGACGTTGATCCGGTCGCGATAGCGGCCGGCGAAATCGCGGCCGGCGGCGACCGTGTCGCCTCCGTAGGCGGCGATCAGCGAGTGGGGGACGGTGCCGACCGCGCGGCCGCCCCACCAGCTCGCCTGGGCGTCGGTGGAGACGCCGATCGCTCCCGCCACGTGGGCCGCCCAGCCGTCGCCGGTCTGCACCAGCCAGTGGTCGTGGCGGGCGGGGAAGAAGATGATCGGCTTGCCGCCGGCGGCGGCGACGACCTCGCGGACGTTGGTCATCACCAGCGAGCGGCGGGCGAGGCTGCCGAGGTAGACGGTCTCCAGGTGGGCGAAGAGGGTGTAGTCGCCCTCGATCGTCAGCACCGTCTCCAGCGGCTCGATCTCCTCGCCCTCCTCGAGCGCCCGCACCCGCAGCTGCGACCAGCCCTCCTCCCAGCCGCCGTCCGGCGTCGCCCGGCCGGCGCCTTCGCGCAGCACCGCGATCGCCTCGTCGATGCCGCCGAGCAGCCCCTGGTGCTTGGCGAAGACCTGCACCGTCACCCGCGGCTGGCGCCCCTGCGCTTCCAGCAGCTCCTTGGTGAGGACGAAGTAGTGGTCGGAGTAGTACCCGGCGCGGATTTTCTCCACCGGCAGCCGGAAGGTCGAGGCGGGGAGGCGTTCGGTGCGGGTGCTCACGCGCCCCGAGCCTACGCGGCCGACGCCGGTCGGGCTAGATCTCGGGGCCCGGCGGCGAGGGCTCCGGCGGCTCGGGGTCGGGCTCCGGCACCGACGGCGGCCCCGGCTCCGGCACCGGCGGGCTCGGATCGGGCTGCGGCGGCGCCGGCGGCCCCGGATCGGGTCCCGGCGCCGGCGGTGCCGGGGCGGGTGGCGCCGGCGTCTCGAGGGTCGGATGCGAAGCGTCTGCCATAAGCACCCGCTACCCCGCCACGTCCCCCGCAATCCACGCAAACGTCCCCACCGGACGAAACGTGCATCGACCCCCGACAGGGGGAGGATGCACGACTCGATCCTCAGGCGGGCCTCTCGTCTAGGTCTCGTCGGGTCCGGGCGCGGGGTCCGGTGCGCTCGCGGTGGCTGGTGCGGCGCCGGCGTCCGGGGCGGCGGCGCGGGTCGTGGTCCGGGGCGGCTGCCTGCGGCGGCGGCGCCACCACCAGACGCCGTAGGCGGCGGCCGCGACGACGACCAGGGCGATGGCGCCGATGCCGAAGTCCTCGATGATCCTCTTCGCCACCGGGCCCAGCAGGTAGGCGGCGAGGCCGACCGAGGTGGCCCAGGCGACGCCGCCGAGCAGGTTCCAGAAGAAGAAGGTGCGCCAGCGCATGTGGGTGATGCCGGCGAGCCAGGCGGCGGCGATGCGGAGGCCCGCCACCCAGCGGCCGAGGAAGACCGCCTTCGGGCCGTGGGCGTCGAAGAAGGGCTCGCCTTTCTCGATGATCGAGAGGCGGTGGTGTTCGAGTGGCCCGGGCGCTTCGAGCAGCCGGCGGCCGCCGTGGCGGCCGATCAGGTAGCCGAGGTTGTCGCCGACGACCGCCGCCGCGGCGGCGACCGCGATCACGCCCTCGATCGACATCGAGCCTTCGTTGGCGAGCAGGCCGGCGGCGATCAGCGCCGTCTCGCCCGGCACCGGCACCCCCGTCGACTCGAGCCCGACGAGCAGGGCCAGGGCCAGGTAGCCGAGGTGCTTGGGAACCGAGAGGAGGGCGAGGACGAGCACGCGCTACGGGGCGTAGCAGACGATCCGGGAAGCGAGCTCGCCCTCGTGCAGCACGTGGACCGCGTAGCCGGGCGGGTGCGGGGGATAGGGGGCGAAGCCGGGCTGGGCGTCGACGCCGAACTCCGGCGGCGCCTGCTCGAGCACGCTCGGCACCGCGATCACCGGCCGCCCCGCCAGGGCCGACGCCCGCGCCGCGTGCAGGTGGCCGCCGACGATCGCCCGCACCTGCGGGTGCCGCCCGACCACCTTGCCGAGCGCGGCCCGCTCGGCGGCGCCGACGTTGATCGCGTCCCAGGCCGGAATCCCGGTCGCCAGCGGCGGGTGATGGAGGGCCAGCACCGTGGGCAGGCCCGGCGCCGCCGCCAGCTCGGCGTCGAGCCAGGCGAGCGCCTCCGCCCCGATCGCCCCCGCCACCTCGCCCGGCACCGTCGAGTCGAGGACGACCAGCCGCAGCGGCCCCAGCTCGGCCGAGTAGTCGATCCGCTCCTCGCCGTCCCCCGGGATGCCGAAGGCCTCGCGCAGCGGCCCGCGCGCGTCGTGGTTGCCAGGGAGGGCGAAGAGCGGCGCCCGCAGTGGCGCCAGCTCCGCCAGGGCCGCCTCGTACTCGGCCGGCTCGGCGTGGTCGGTGACGTCGCCGCTGAGCAGGATCGCGTCGGGCGGCTCGGGCAGCTCGCCGATCGCCGCAACCGCCGCCCGCAGCCGCGCCGCCGGGTCGCCGTCGCTCCACTCGGCGCCGAGGTGCGGGTCCGAGATCTGCAGGAGGACGAAGCGGTCGGCCACCGCTGAAATCTATGCGGCCTCCGCGGTGCCTGCGATTGGCACTTGACAGGTGACCAAAAGGTCACATATAGTTCCGACCCATGGACGAGGTGTTCAAGGCGCTGGCCGATCCGACTCGCAGGGAGCTGCTCGACGAGCTCTTCCGCGAGGACGGCCAGAGCCTCGGCACGCTCGAGGCGCGCCTGCCGATGTCGCGCTTCGGCGTGATGAAGCACCTGAAGGTGCTCGAGCAGGCCGGCCTGATCACCACCCGGAAGCGGGGGCGGGAAAAGCTCCACTTCCTGAACCCGGTCCCGATCCGGCTGATCCACGACCGCTGGGTGAGCAAGTACGCCGAGCCCTGGGCCTCGGCCCTGACCCAACTGAAAAAAGAGATCGAGGAGGAAGACTGATGGAGCAGGAGCAGCTGTACACCGTGGTTGGCGGCCGCGGCACGATGACCGTGTTCGAGATCTACATCAAGGCGACGCCGGAGCGGGTCTGGGAGGCGATCACCGATCCCGAGATGCGCAAGCGCTACAGCTTCGGCGTCGGCATCGAGTCCGACTGGACCGAGGGGTCGACCTACAAGGCGAGCGTCCCCGGCGTCGTCGACATCTCCTCCGGCGAGAACGTCGAGGTCGAGCCGCCGAAACGCCTCGTCCAGACCTTCCAGGCGCTGTGGAGCGAGGACCTGCAGCGGGAAGGGACCTCGCGGGTGACCTGGGAGCTGACCCCGGTCGGCACCTCGACCCAGCTGCGGGTCGTCCACGATCAGCTCCCGGAGGGCGCCAACAACCAGCTCTGGGGCGGCTGGCCGATGATCCTCTCCGGGCTGAAGACGCTGGTCGAGACCGGCGAGGACCTCGACACCCCGGGCTCGCTGATGTACTCCGGGGCCAGCAGCTGGGAGGGCTGAGCGGCCGCCGAGCCGCGGGGCGGCTACTCGGAGAGCGCCTCCATCGTCGCCAGCAGCGAGGCGACCAGCGAGGGGACGTGGTAGCCGCCCTCGAGGACGATGCCGAGCGGGGCGCCGGCGGCGCGGGCGATCGCCCGCAGCCGCCGCGCCATCGCCGCGAACGACTCGGCCTCCAGCTCGCAGCCGGCGATCCGGTCGGCGCGGTGGCCGTCGAAGCCGGCGGAGACCAGCACCAGGTCGGGATCGAACTCGGCGGCGGCAGGCGACAGCCGCTCGTCGATCAGCCCCAGCCACTCCGCCTCGCCGCTCCCCGGCGGCACCGGCAGGTTCAGGGTGAAGCCCTCGCCGAGGCCGGCGCCGCGTTCCTCGGCCGCGCCCGTCCCCGGGTAGAGCGGCATCTGGTGGATGCCGGCGACGAGGACGTCGGCCCGCTCGTAGAAGCAGGCCTGGGTGCCGTTGCCGTGGTGGACGTCCCAGTCGAAGATGAGCACCCGCTCGGCGCCCAGCTCGCGCCGCGCCAGCGCGGCGGCGATCGCGACGTTGCCGAAGTAGCAGAAGCCCATCGCCCGGTCCGGTTCGGCGTGGTGGCCGGAGGGCCGGCAGGCGCTCAGCCCGACCTCGTGCTCGCCGGCCAGCAGCGCCCGCGCCAGCTCGCAGGCACCGCCGGCAGCGTGCCGCGCCGCCCGCAGGGTGCCGGGCCCGACCGCGGTGTCGGGGTCGATCAGGCCGCCGCCCGACTCCGACAGCTCGCGCACTTCGCCCAGCAGCCGCTCGCTGTGGACGGCGAGGATCGCCTCGTCCGAGGCGGCGGGCGCCTGGCGCCGCTCCCAGCCGAGCCAGTCGCGCTCGGCGAGCGCCGCTTCGATCGCCTCGATCCGCTCCGGCTTGTCCGGGTGGCGGGGGATGAACGGCCGCGGGTCGTGCTCGCGGCTGGCGGGGTGGGTCAGCAGCAGTGGCACGGCTCTCCTTGGTGACGGGCCAGGTCAATTATCGGTGCGGTTTCAGAGGTCCATGCGCCGTTGGCGTTCAAAGCGTTCGATCTCAGCGGGATCGAGATCAGCGGTCCCGGCCGACCCGATCAGATCGCCCGCGGCTCGGCTGGCTCGGCCGGCTCCAGCACGAAGACCTCGACCGCGACGCCGTCCTCGTTGACCTGACTGAGGAAGGCGCGCACGCGACGCCCGGTCAGGGTCTCGACCACCTGGCGGAAGAGCGGCCCGACCTCGTCCTGGAACGCCTGCCGGTTGCTGCGCACCTGCGGGAAGTGACCGGCGTTGACGAGCACCTGCTCGGCCTTGCTGAAGATCTCGTCGAGCACGGTGACGACCACGTCGTGGTGGTAGACCGTCTTCGCCTTGGTCGGGCCGCGGCCGTAGAAGCGGGAGTAGATGCCGACGATCTCGCGCGAGACGTCGGCGACGATCGATCGCCTGGCACCGTCCTGGACCTCGATCTCCCCGCTCATCGCGGGTAGCTTAACCCCAGGAGTTGGACACGCGCGCGCGAAAACCAGAGCTCGACGGCACCGGCTCGCCCCGCGGGGCGGCGATTCTCGACGCCGCCGGCCTCGACCGGCTGGCCGCCGGCCTCGCCGACCAGTTCGCGACCCTCTACGACTCGCGGCCGCTCGATCCGCGGACTACGCTCAGCGACCACCTGCTCGCCTTCAGCTTCGACGGCGGCCTCAGCCGGGCCGACGAATGGCTCCTGGAGACCGGCCGCGACGAGCAGCTGCGCCGGTTCCGGGAGCAGTTCATGAAGGTGATCGAGGGCCAGCTGGGGAATGTGGTCGAGGCCCTGAGCGGCCACCGCGTGGTCCGCTACGTGGCCTCCTTCGACCCGGCCACCCGGATCACCGATTGCTTCTTCACCCTCACCGCGGCGGCCGGCTCGGCCGGCGAACAGCACCGGGCGCTGCTCAACTGGAGCGAGCAGGTGCGCCGCAACTCGCAGCAGATCCGCGACCGCCACCGGCAATCGCGCGAAGCGAACTCACGGTTGCGCCGGGTGCTCGGCGAGCAGCTCGATCGGGCGAACCGGAGCTGATCAGATCGAGGGCGCCTCGCCGTCGGCGTCGCGGGCCAGGACGATCGCGCCGAACAGGCCCCGCTGGGCCGAGAAGAGCGGCATCACCCGCACTTCGCAGGGGAAGGCGCGGCCGCGGCGGTTGACCGCTTCGAGGGTCAGGTCGGAGTTGGTGCCGGCGGCGGAGACCGCCGCGTCGAGCGGCTCGCGCAGCGCCGCCACCGGCAGGCCGACGTCGAGCGTCAGCAGGTCCTCGCCTTCGACCTCGTCCGGCCGCAAGCCCCAGAGGTCCTCCGAGCTGGCGTTCCAGAGCTGGACCCGGCGCTCGCGGTCGACGACGACGACGCCGACCCGCAGGTTGCCGAGGATCCCCTCGAGGAAGAGGTTGAGGCGATCGAGCTCCTCGGTGTGGGCACGCTGCTCTTCGTTCATCGCTTCCAGCTCGTCGTTGGTCGAGGTCAGCTCCTCGTTCATCGTCTGCAGCTCCTCGTTCGCCGACTGCAGCTCCTCGTTGGTGGTCTCCAGCTCCTCGTTGGTCGACTGCAGCTCCTCGTTGGTCGTCTCCAACTCCTCCACCGTCGACTGCAGCTCCTCGTAGGCGGTCTCCAGTTCCCGCTGCGAGTTGCCGTGCTCGGTTGCGAGGCGGGCGAGCTCGGTGACGTCGGCGAAGCTGATCGCGGCGCCGATCGCCGCCTCCCCGGCTGGGGAGATCGGGTTGATCTCGACCTCGAGGACGCGGCTCTCGCCGCCGCGGTTCCATCCGACCCGGCCGGCGAGGATCGGCTGCCCGGTCTGGAAGGCGCGGTCGAGCGGCGTCCGCAGCTCCAGCGGCTGGTAGGAGAGATCGAGGTCCTGCAGCGGCCGACCGAGGTCGCCGGGACCGATCCCGAAGAGCTGGGTGGCGGGCAGGTTGACGTCGATGAGGAAGCGCTGGGCGTCGACCACGAGCCGCGCCACCGGCCCGATCGCGGCCGCCGCCTCGCGCAGGTTGGCGTGGCGGCGGGCCGCCGCTTCGTCGCCGATCGTCGGGTCGCCGATCACCTGGCCGAGCCGCTCGCCGAGGTTGCGTCGGGCGATCCGCTGGAAGACCCGCCGTTTGACGTCGACCGGGACGAAGTAGTCGGAGTGGCGGATCAGCATCTCCGATTTGCCGAGGAAGAGGTAGCCGCGGTCGCGGAGCGCGAAGTTGAACTGGCTGAGGATCCGGGTCTGGGCTTCGGCGGTGAAGTACATCAGCACGTTGCGGCAGACCAGCAGGTCGATGCGGGAGATCGGCGCGTCCTCGAGCAGCTCGTTGCGGCCGAAGATCACCGAGCGCCGCAGGTCGGGGCGGAAGGCGAAGCCGCGGCCGCTCTCGACGAAGTAGCGGTCGCGCAGCTCGGCCGGCATCTCCGCCAGGTCCTTCTCCGAGTAGAGCGCGGCGCGGGCTTCGCTCAGCGCCTCTTCGTCGAGGTCGGTGGCGTAGATTTTCACCCGCCGCTTGAACTGGTCCTCGCCGAGCGCCTCGAGCAGGACGATCGCCGTCGTGTAGGCCTCCTCGCCCGAGGCGCAGCCGGCCGACCAGACGCGGATCGCCTCCGCCGCCGGGATCTCCTCGAGCAGCCGCGGGATCGTCTCCGTCGCCAGGTACTCCCACGCCTCGGGATCGCGAAAGAAGGCGGTGACGTTGATCAGGATCGTGTTGAAGAGCTCGACGAACTCGCGCGGGTTGGCCTCGAGGAAGGCGACGTAGCCGTCGTAGCCCTCGGCCCCGACTTCCGCCAGCCGCTTTGTCACCCGCCGCGCCAGCGTCGCTCGCTTGTAGCCGCTGAAGTCGAAGCCGCGCGCCTCGCGCAGGTACTCGAGCAGGGCCTCGAGGCCCGCTCCCTCGCTTTCGCCCTGGGCCTCGGCGGCCATCAGGCGGTCTCGCTCAGCGCCGGCTCGTCGTCTGCGCCGCGCAGGCGCAGGATCGTCGCGCGGACGACGTCGGCGTGCTCGGCGACCGCCGCCGCTCGCTGCTCGAGCCGGCCGCTGGTCGAGGAGCCGGCGCGGCGCGCCATCCGCCGCAGCAGGTCGGCGCGCTCCTCGAGCGTTCGCATCGCCGTCCACAGCGCCGACTCCAGCGCGGTCCCCTGCTGCTCGACCAGGCTCTCGGGCGAGTAGGCGTGGCCGACCTGGCAGGCGAAGCGGACGACCGCCCCCTGCTCGCGCTCCATCAGGACGCCGCCGCAGTCGGGGCAGGTCAGCAGCGACGGTTGGCCGTCGGGCGGCTCGAACCCGAGCTCGGCCTCGACCAGGTCGCGCCGCTGCAGGTCGGGATCGGCGGCCGGCGCGGTCAGGCTGGCGTCGAGCGGCTCGTCGAGCATCCCGGCCAGCGTCCCCGCCATCGCCGCCAGTGGCACGACCGCGTCGGGTTCGACGTGCTCGACCGCGCTGCGGGGCATTTCCTCGTAGAGCGCGTCGGCGGGGTCCTGGACGACGGTCGCGCCGCCGCGCTCCTTGATCAGCCGCAGGCCGTCGGTGCCGTCGTCGAGGGTGCCGGTGAGGACGACGCCGATCGCCCGCGGGCCACGGGCGCGGGCGGCGCTGCGGAAGAGCGGGTCGATCGCCGGCCGGTGGCCGTTCTCCCGCGGCCCGCCGGAGAGCTGGAGATAGGGACCCCGGAGCAGCAGGTGGGCGTTCGGCGGGGCGACGTAGACGTGGCCGCGCTCCGGACGCTCGCCGTCCCGCGCCTGGGTGGCCGGCAGCTGGCCGGCGCGGGCGAGGATGTTGTCGAGGACGCTGGTGCCCGTCTGCATCATGTGGAGGACGACGAGGACCGCGGCCGGCAGCTCGGGCGGCAGATCGGCGACCAGCCGCTGCAGGGCCTGGACGCCGCCGGCGGAGGCGCCGACCACGATCAGGTCGCGCTGGAGGACCGGCGGCGCGTCGACCGGCATCTCGATCTCGGGGACGCGGTCGGACACGAGAGCGCTCAGCTCCCCGTGTCGGACGCGCTCTCCGCGGCTGGGTCCATCGGTTGAGTATCCATCAATTTCACAACGGGACGGGTTAGTCGTGCGACGGTTCGGGGCAGTAGGTACCCGATGCCCAGCCTTCCCGACATCCCCGGCAAGAGCCTCGTCGAGAGCGGCGGTCGGCACGCCGGCAAGGTCGCCGTCGGGGCGGGCGTGGCGGTGATCGGAATCGGCGGCTACGTGGCGCGGCGGCTGCTGCACCGCCACGGCGACGAGAGCGGGCCCGCCGACGACGGCGGGCCCGGCCCAGGCGCCGATCTCGACCCGATCGCCGAGACCCCGACGGCGCCGCCCGGCGCCGAGGACGGGGCCGAGGCGGAGGCGCCGAAACCGAAACCGAAAGCGGCGAAGCCGAGAGGGCCGAAACCGAAAGCGGCGAAACCCGAGCCCAAAGCATCGAAAAACCAACAAGCCGAAAGCGGCGAAACCCGAGCCGAAAGCGGAGAAAGAGAAACCGCAGCCGCCGACGCCGGAGCCGGCGAAGCCCGCGCCGCCCGCCGGCAAAGACCCGCACCACGCGCTCAACAACCCGGCCGCGGACCCCGACCCGACCGAGTGGCCGGACCCCTACGACAAGCGCCGCGACCCGCTCGACCCCGAGGACCCTGACGGCGAGCCGTTCGGCGCGGAGCCGCATCCGGCGACCGGCGCCGGCAGCACCAGCGAGCCGCACCGTGGCCAGGACCCCGAGGCCGGCGACCGCGAAGAGCGGGCCAGGGAACGCGACAAGCTCGACGACTGAGGTCGGCTCGTCCGGATCAGTCCGGGCGAAGGTGGAGGGGCCGCAGCCCATGCTCGCGCTCGAGCCGCGCCGCGATCAGCGAGCGGTGGCACGCTTCCGGCTCGGCCTCGACGCACATCAACGCCGGCAGCCGCTCCCTCGCCAGCGCCGCGATCGGCTCCAGGTCCGCCTGGCTGAGGACGTGCTCGGTGTAGAGGCGTTCGTACACCGGGGCGAGGTGGGTGCGGCTGCGCTTGCCCTCGCCGGCGGCGTCGTCGGCCCGGTACTGCGCTTCGCGCATCGCGGTCGTCGGCGCCAGCTCCTTGCGGTGCTGGTAATCGATCCCCGCCTCGGCGAGCGCCGCCTGCAGCCGCTGCGAGTTGGCCCAGGCGTACTCGGGCCCGCGCACGCCGCGCCGCTGGCGGACGTCGATCAGCACCTCGACCCCGGCGCCCCGCAGCGCCGCCAGGAACGAGTCGCGGTCGAAGCCGTAAACGCCGATCGTCGCGATCCCCGCCACGGCACCATCCTCGCAGGCGGATGGCGGCCCGTCAGGCGGTCTTCGGCGGCTTCGGCTGGGCCCGCGGCTCGAGCTGGATCTCGTGCTCGGCCCGCGGCATCCCTTCTTCGATCTCGGCGCTGCGCTCGACCTCCGAGTTCAGCTGCAGGCCGAAGAGGATCGCCAGGTTCGAGATCCAGAACCAGACCAGCAGCGCGATCAGGCCGCCGAGGGTGCCGTAGGTCTTGTCGTAGGAGCCGAAGTTGGCGACGTAGAAGCCGAACAGCGCCGAGGCGACGATCCAGGCGAAGATCGCGACCACGCTGCCGGGCGTGATCCATCTGAAGCCACGCAGCTTCGCGTTCGGCGAGGCGTAGTAGAGGATCGAGAGCATCACCAGGAAGACCAGCGCCATCACCGGCCACTTGGCGACGTTCCAGACGTCGATCGCGGTCGAGCCGATGCCGAGCGGGCCGGCGACCGCGGAGACGATCGGGCCGGTGAGGACGAGCGAGAGGGCGAGCAGCGTCACCAGCACGATCATCACCAGCGTCACCAGCACCTGCAGCGGCCGCAGCTTCCAGAACGGCCGCCCCTCGCGGGTCTCGTAGATCACGTTTGAGGCGCGCATGAAGGCGCCGGTGTAGCCGGACGCCGACCACAGCGAAAGGGCGATGCCGAGGACGAAGGTGAAGCCGGCGGTGCCGCGGCTTTCGGTCACCGATTCGATCGGGCCCCGGAAGGTTTCGGCGGCCGACTGCGGGCCGATTTCGGTGATGATCTCGGTCAGGCTGCGGGTGGTCGAGGTCGGGTCGCCGAACAGGCCGATCAGCGAGACCATCGCGATCACCGCCGGGAACAGCGACAGCAGCGCGTAGTAGGTCAGCGCCGCCGCCCAGTCGGTCAGGTTGTCCTCCTGGAACTCGCTGGCGGTGCGCTTCAGCGTCGCCCACCAGCTGGAGGCCTGGATCTCGGCGGGCGAGTCGACCTCGTCGCGCTTCGCTTGCTCGTCGGCGGCTGCCATCGTCAATCTGGTTCCCGGTGAGGCGGGATGCCAATCCCGGCGTTGTCTCAGCGGGTGCGGGCCGCCAGGTGCGAGAGCAGCCCGTCGATGCCGCGGGCGGCCGCCACCCGCCGCTGCTCCTCGGCCCCGTTGCCCTCGCGGAGGATCCGCTCGACCTCCTCCAGCGCCGCCTCGGTGCCCAGCTCGCGGGCGTAGGGGCGGGCCGCGTCGAGGACCTCGCGGGCGATCTCGCGCGCCGGCCGCGGCGAGGAGTCGTCGAGCAGGATGCGGGCGTCGAGGCCGTGGCTCGCCGCCTGGAAGTAGGACTCCTCGAGCGCCTCGCGCTCCAGCTCGAGCCGGCTCGGGCGGTCGAGCTCCTTGGCGGCGATCGCCTGCACCAGCGCCGCCAGCCCGACCGAGGTCGCCGCGTCGGCCTGGACGTCGACCGCCCGCACCTCGACCGTCCCCAGCTTCGGGTGCGGCCGCACGTCCCACCAGATGTAGGTGTAGTCGTCGACCCTGGCGGCGGCGATCAGCTGATCGGCGACCCGGCAGAAGTCCTCGTAGTCGCGGAAGCGCCGCGGCACCTGGAAGCGCGGGTAGGCGCGGACGACCTGGGTGCGGGCGCTGGCGTGGCCGGAGTCGGCGCCGGCCCGGAACGGCGAGTTGGCGGCCAGCGCGCTCAGCACCGGCAGGTAGAGGCGGTAGGCGTTGGTCAGCCGCACCGCCGTCTCCGGGTCCTGGATGCCGACGTGGACGTGGAGGCCGCAGGGGGGCGTGTTGAGGATGTCGCCGAGGTCTTCGCGGACGACGTCGTAGCGCGGCTTGGCGACCAGCTTCGCCTTGCCGTCCTCGCCCGGGTGCAGGCCGGAGCCGAGCAGGCCGACCCCGGTGGCGACCACGGTCGCCCGCGCCGCGCGCAGATCGGCGAGCGCTTCGTCGGGGTTCAGGCAGACCCCCGTCTTCACCTCGATCTGTTCGGTGAAGATCTCCGAGGAGACGTTGGTGGCGGCCGGGCCGGTGACGCCGTCGAGGACGGTTTCGGCGAGCGGCACCAGCGAGTTGGTCGCCGGGTCGATCAGCAGCAGCTCCTCCTCGACGCCGAGCGAGAGCGGCGGCGAGGAGCCGAAGCGGTGGGCGTAGGGGTCGGTCTTGGCCTCGGGCATCGCTGGACGAAACGGATCGTGAGTCGAGCTTGACCCTCTACCCGCGCCGGCCCAGCCTACGCGTCTCGGTCAGCCGCTCCCGTCGCAGCGCCGCGCTGGCGGCGTTGCCGCCGGCGGCGCCGTGCAGGCCGCCCCCGGGATGGGCGGAGGCGGAGGCCAGGTAGAGCCCCTCGACCGGGGTCCGCGGCCGGCCGCTCCCCGGGTAGGGCCGGAAGATCGCCTGCTGGTGGAGCTGCGCGGTGCCGCCGTTGACCGCGCCGCCGACCAGGTTGCGGTCGTTCGCCTCGAGGTCGAGCGGGGTTTGCAGGTGGCGGTGGCGGATCAGCTGGCGGAAGCCCGGCGCCAGGCGCTCGACCTCGGCCTCGATCCGGTCGGCGAAGGCGTCGGCCTCCTCGCCCCGCGACCACTCGCCGCGCAGCTCGCCGGCGGCGTCGCGGAGTGGCCTCTGGGGGATGTGGGTGTAGGCCCAGGCGGTCTCGGTCCCCGCGGGCGAGCGGCTCGGGTCGACCATCGAGTACTGGCCGAGCACCAGGAACGGTCGGTCGGGGATCTCGCGCTCGGCCAGCTGCAGCGCGGCGCGGCCGAGGCCGGCCATCCCCTCGGCGACGTGGACGGTCGGCGCCCGCCGGGCGCCCGCGGCGCTCCAGGGGATCGGCCCGTCGAGCGACCAGTTGACCTTGAAGGTCGCGTTGTCGTACTGGAAGCGGCGCATGCCGCGGCGGACCCGCGCCGGGACGGCCGCGGCCGGCAACATCTCGCCGTAGAGCGCCGGCGCGCCGCAGTCGGCGAGGATCGCCCGCCGCGCCGCGAAGCGCCGCCCGTCGGTGGCCAGCGCCGCCGTCGCCCGGCCGCCGCCGACCTCGATCCGCTCGATCGGCGTCTCCAGCTCGAGCCGGCCGCCGCGCTCGCGCAGCCGCCGCAGCAGTGCCGCGGTGACTTCGCCGGCGCCGCCGGCGGCGACCGGGTAGCCGTGCTGCTGGCCGAGCGCGGTCAGGAGCCAGCCGAAGAGGCCACCGCCGGCCGAGTCCGGGGTGAGGTCGGCGTGCAGGGCGTTGCCGGCGACGAGCCAGCCGCCGCCCTCGCCGGCGAAGCGCTCCGCGGTCAGCCGCCGCGCCGAGAGCAGCGCGAAACGGGCGAGCTCGGGGAGGCCGCGGGGCCCGAGCTTGCGGGCCAGCCGCAGCCCGGGCCGCAGCGGCGGCAGCGGGGTCAGGATCGCGTCGAGGAGGTCGGGGCCGAGCCGCCGCCAGTACTCGAACAGCTCGCCCCAGGCCTCGCCGTCGCCGGGCGCGAACGCCTCCAGCGAGGCGCAGGTCTCGGCGAGGTCGAGCGAGAGCAGCGCGCAGCGGCCGTCGGGGTGCGGGTGGGCGAGCACGGTCTCGGCCCGAAGCCAGCGCAAGCCGTGGGACTCGAGGTCGAGCGAGCGGATGTAGCGGGAGCCGGCGGCGAGCGGATAGAAGGCGCTGTAGAGGTCGTGGACGAAGCCGGGCTCGGTCACCTCGCCGCTGCGGACGGCGCCGCCGGGGGTCGGCTGCTCCTCGCAGACGACGACCTCCCAGCCGGCGTCGGCGAGCAGGTTGGCGGCGACCAGCCCGTTCGGCCCGGCGCCGATCACGACCGCGTCGGCGACCTCGCTCACGCGGCGCCCCGGCGCCGTTCGCCGCCGCCGCCGGCCCGCGCCGCCCGCAGCGCCCGCCAACCCTCGTCGGAGAGGGCGGCGTAGCGGCGCCCGTCCGGCGCCCGCCGCAGCAACACCAGGCCGCGGTTGGCGGCGCGGGACAAGCCGCGCTCGAGGTCGCGGCGGCCGACCCGCGGCAGCCGCGGGTGCAGCTCGGCGGCGGTGACGAAGCCGTCGTCGGCGACCGCGGCGATCGCCTCCAGCAGCTGCTCGAGCTTGAGACGTTTCTGCATCATTGGCCGGGCCACGGGTATCAGAAGTACAGGTGCCGGAAGACGAGCTCGCCGCCCTCCTGCTCGAGCAGGCCCATCGAGGGCCGCGGCGCCCGTCGCCGCTCGGTCGGGCTGCCGGGATTGAAGATCTGAAAGCCGGCGTCCTCGCCCTCGCCGACCTCGTGCAGCGGCATGTGGCTGTGGCCGAAGACGACCGCGTCGGCCTCCGGGAAGCGGCGCCGCAGCCGCGCCAGCCGCCCCTTGGCCGGGCCGGCGTCGTGGACCATCGCCAGCGAGCGGCCGCCGGCGAGGCCGACGGTCAGCGTCTCCGGCAGCATCGCTCGCAGCGCCGGCTCGTCGACGTTGCCGCAGATCGCCTGCAGCCGCGGGTTCAGCGCCTCGATCTCCTCCAGCGCCGGCAGCGCGTAGACGTCGCCGGCGTGGAGGACCGAGTCGGCCTCGCGCAGCAGCGCTTCGCAGCGCTCGGGCAGGCGGCGGGCGCCACGCGGCATGTGCGTGTCGGCGATGATCGCGATCACAGGGAACGATTCTGATGGCACGGAAGGCGAAACTCTCCGAGTACCAGCGCAAGCGCGACTTCGCGAAGACGAAGGAGCCCGCGCCGAAGAAACCCAAATCTGCCGCGCGCAAACGCGCGAAAGCCAAGCCGAAGCCGCGCTTCGTCGTCCAGGAACACTCCGCCCGCCGCCTGCACTGGGACCTGCGGCTCGAGCACGACGGTGCCGCCGCCTCCTGGGCGATCCCGAACGGGATCCCGATGTCTCCCGAGGAGAACCGCAAGGCCGTCCACACCGAGGACCACCCGCTCGAGTACCTGGAGTGGGAGGGGGAGATCCCGAAGGGCGAGTACGGGGCGGGGTCGATGAAGATCTGGGACCGCGGCACCTTTGAGCTCGAGAAGTGGACCGACGGGAAAGTGATGCTCGCCTTCGAAGGCGAGCGGCTGCAGGGTCGCTACGCGCTGTTCCGGGCCGGCAGGGACGAGAAGGACTGGATGATCCACCGGATCGACCCGCCGCAGCGGCAGGCCGACCCGTTCCCCGAATCGGTGGTGCCGATGCTCGCCAAGCTGGCGCCGCTGCCTACCAACGACGAGGGCTGGGCGGTCGAGGTGAAGTGGGACGGGGTGCGGGCGATCGCCTACTGCCGGCCCGGCCGGCTCGAGCTGCAGACCCGCAACCTCAACGTCGTAACCGGCTCCTATCCGGAGGTCCGCCGCCTCACGCGCCAGCTCGGCGCCCGCGACGCCATCCTCGACGGCGAGCTTGTCGCCTTCACCGACGACGGCAAACCCAGCTTCGAGCGCCTGCAGCAGCGGATCCACCAGACCTCCGACGCGATCGTCCGGCGGCGGATGAAATCCCACCCGGTCACCTACCTGATCTTCGACCTCCTCTACCTCGACGGCCGCAACCTGATGGACGAGCCGTACACCGCCCGGCGCGAGCTGCTCGAGGGGCTCGGGCTCGAGGGCGAGAGCTGGCAGACCCCCGGCTACTCGGTCGGCCACGCGAAGGAGCTGCTCGACGCCGCCGCCGCGCAGCAATTGGAGGGGATCGTCCTCAAGCGGCTCGACAGTCGCTACGCGCCCGGCAAGCGCAACGGCTCCTGGCTGAAGGCGAAGAACATCGGCCGCCAGGAGTTCGTGATCGGCGGCTGGCTGCCCGGCGAGGGGCGGCGCCGGAACACGCTCGGGGCGCTGCTGCTCGGCTACCACGACCCCGAGGGCGCCACGCGGGGCGGCGAGCTGCGCTACGCCGGCAAAGTCGGCACCGGCTTCTCCGATCGCGATCTGAAGGAACTGCTGAAGAGGTTGCAGCCGCTGGCGCGCAAATCGAATCCCTTCGGCCGCAAAGGCCCGAAAGCCGCCAACTACGTCGAGCCGAAGCTGGTCGCCGAGATCGAGTACCGCGAGCTGACCGCCGAGGGGATGGTCCGCCACGGCTCCTTCAAGGGCCTGCGCGAGGACAAGCCGGCGGCCGAGGTCGAGCTCGAGCGCGCCGTCGCCGAGTCCCGCTCCGGCTCCGGCAACGGCAAGGGCAAGAAGAAAACGGTGATCACCGTCGCCGGCCGCGAGCTGGCGCTCTCCAACCTCGACAAGGTGCTCTACCCCGAGGCCGGCTTCACCAAGGGGCAGGTGATCGACTACTACGCGCGGGTCGGCGAGGTCCTGCTGCCGCACCTGAAGGGCCGGCCGCTGACGATGAAACGCTACCCCGACGGGGTCGAGGGGCAGCACTTCTACGAGAAGCGCTGCCCCAAGCACCGACCGGAGTGGGTCGAGACGGCGAGCATCTGGAGCGAGAGCCACAACGAGGACATCGACTTCTGCCTGCTCGACGACCTGCCCTCGCTGATCTGGGCGGCCAACCTCGCCGACCTCGAGCTCCACACCTCGCTCTCGCTGGCCGAGAAGATCGAGCGGCCGACGGCGATCGTCTTCGACCTCGACCCCGGCGCCCCCGCCGACGTCCTCGACTGCGCCCAGGTCGCGCTCTGGATCCGCGGCCTCTTCGAGCAGCTCGGCCTGCGCTGCTACCCGAAGACCTCGGGCTCGAAGGGCATCCACCTGCACGTCCCGCTCAACACCGAGGTCACCTACGAGCAGACCAAGCCGTTCGCCAAGGCCGTCGCCGAGACGCTCGAGTCGAAATTCGGCGACCGGGTGGTCTCGCGGATGACGAAGGCGCAGCGCCAGGGGAAGGTGCTGATCGACTGGAGCCAGAACGACCAGCACAAGACGACCGTCTCGGTCTACTCGCTGCGGGCGAAACCGCGGCCGACCGTCTCGACCCCGCTCGAGTGGGAGGAGCTGGAGGCGGCGCTCGCCGCCGAAGACGCCGGCCGCCTCGTCTTCGACGCCGACGCGGTGCTGCAGCGGGTCAACGAGAAGGGCGACCTCCACGCGCCGCTGCTCTCCGACCGCCAGCAGCTGCCCGACTGATCCCGGCGGGCCGCCGCTCGCGCCCATCTAGGCTTGCGCCATGGCCCTGCCGCCGAGCGACCCCAAGCGCCATCGCCGGCGCCAGCTGCGGCGGGCGCTGATCGGCTGGATCGGCGGCTTCGTGATCGTCGCCCTGGTCGTCGTCGCGGCGATCGCCGGTGGCGCCGAAAAGACGGAGGTCGTGACGATCCCGGCCCACTCGGGCGGCTTCCTCGATTACCACATGACCAGCGGCGAGTACCGGGGCCTCCACGAGGGCGAGGCGCAGAGCGCGGTGCTCAGCGAGCTGGGCCGGGTCGGCCTGCCGGAGGGCGAGACGCCGACCCCGATCGTCGCGCTCTTCCCGAGCCACGACGAAGACGTGATCTGCTCCTACTGGCAGATCGTCGACGCCCCCGAAACGGCGGCCCGGCTCTGCTTCTCGACCTCCGACGGGATGCTCGAGCAGAAGCTCGAGCGGGTGCTCGAAACCGGCCTCGAAGGCGAAGGGACCGTCCAGGCGTGAGCGCCGCGGCGCCGGGGTAGGGGAGCTGCATGCCCTCCGCCTACTCGATCGTCGCCGGCGACCAGGTCGAGGACGCCTACGCCGGCACCGACGTCCCCGGCGAGTTCCGCCGCCTGACCGAGGCGCTCGGCTGCGCCCAGCTGGCGCTGACGCTGGTCCGGGTGCCGCCGCACTCGGACTTCGAACAGGGCACCGGCCACCGCCACGAGGCGACCGAGGAGGTCTACCTCGTCACCCGCGGCAGGCTGACGATGCGCTTCGACGACGACGTCCACGAGGTCGCCGCCGGGACCGCGGTGCGGGTCGCGCCGGGCACCGTCCGCTCGCACCGCAACCGCGGCGAGGAGCCGGTCGAGATGTGGGTGGTCTCGCGCCAGGACGATGGCGGCGACGCAGTAAAAGTGGACGATTTCTGGGAAGCCTCCCCAGATGCGGCCCAGACGCGGTAAATCTTCCCTCTATGGGAAACGAGATCGAGCGCAAGTTCGTGCTCACGCACGTCCCGGCCGGCGCCAACGGCGTCCACGCGACGGCGATCGAGCAGGGCTACCTGGCGGTCGACCCGCAGACCGAGGTGCGGCTGCGGCGCGCCGACGGCAAGCGCTACCTGACCGTCAAGCGCGGCCACGGCGAGTCGCGCGAGGAGGTCGAGGTCGAGCTCTACGGCGAGCAGTTCGAGGCGCTCTGGCCGCTGACCGAGGGGCGGCGGCTGCGCAAGACCCGCTACCGGCTGCCGCTCGGCGAGGGGCTGGTCGCCGAGGTAGACCGCTACGGCGGCGAGCACGACGGCCTGGTGGTCGCCGAGGTCGAGTTCGCCGACGAGGACGCCAGCCATCTGTTCCGGCCGCCCGCCTGGCTCGGTCGCGAGGTGACCGGCGACCCCGCCTACGCCAACCAGACGCTGGCGCTGAACGGCGCCGGGCGGGAGACTGAGGGCTCGATGGCTCCCGAGCACGAGAAGCGCAGAAAGCACGGCGGCAAGGCCGCCTACAGGCTGGCGCTCGACGAGCCGGCGCCGGAGGGGATCGGGAGGATCGCCGACGCCCGCGCGCGCAAGGCGCGCAAGAAGCTCGCCAAGGTCGAGGACGACGGCGCGACCGCGATCCACGGCGCCCGCAAAGACCTGAAGAAGCTGCGGGCGGTGCTGCGGCTGGTCCGCGAGCAGCTCGGCGAGAAGGCCTACAAGGCGCAGAACCGCCGCTTCCGCGACGCCGGCCGGCTGCTCTCCGACACCCGCGACGCCGAGGTCAAGGTGGAGACCCTCGACGACCTCGAAGCGCCGCTTCGGCGCCGAGTTCCCGAGCGCGGCGGCCGCCCCCTGGCGGGCCGACCTCGAGCGCGAGCGCTACGCGGCGACCGCCGACCCCGGCGGCAGGGTCGCCGAGCGGATCCAGAAGGCGGCGGCGATGATCGCCGTCGGCCGCACCGAGATCGGCTCCTGGTCGCTCGGCGAGGACTCCTGGAAGCTGGTCGAGCCGGGCCTGATGACCGCCTACCACGACGGCCGCGACGCCTTCGAGGAGGTGTCCGACGACCCCACCGCCGAGGCCGTCCACGAATGGCGCAAACGGGCGAAGGACCTCTGGTACCAGCTGCGGATCCTCAGCGAGCTGTGGCCCGCGGTGCTCGGCGAAACCGCCGAGGTGGCCCACGACCTGGCGGATCAGCTCGGCGACCACCACGATCTCGCGGTCCTCGCCGCCGACCTCGACCAGCGCGACGTCGTCGACCCGGAGCCGATCCGCGAGCTGATCGGCCGCCGCCAGGAGGAGCTGCTGGCGCGGGCGCTGGCGATCGGCGCCCGCCTCTACGCCGAGAAGCCGAAGGCGTTCGACAAGCGCCTCGCCGCCTACTGGCGCGCCGCCCGCGGCTAGCCTGCCCGTTCGCTCATCCCGAGCTCTTGAGCAGCTCGCGCGCGTTGGCCGGCGCGAAGCCCTCCCAGTCGTTGTTGAAGTAGGCGAAGACGGGCCGCCGCGAGCGCCAGGCGGCGAGCCGCCGCCGCCAGGTCTCGAGCTCGGCCGGCGAGTAGTTGCCGCGCCGGCCGCGGTGGCCGAAGTGGAAGCGGACGTAGACGAGCGGGCCGGTCGGCTTCGCCGCCGGCAGCGGCCGGCGCTTGTCGTCGGCGATCACCAGCGCGGCGCCGGCCTCGCGCAGCAGCTTCATCACCGGCGGCGCGAACCAGCTCGGGTGGCGGAACTCGAAGCAGTGCTCAGCTCCCTGCGGCAGCCGCTCGAGCGCCGCCCCGAGCCGCTCGTCGTCGCGCTGGAAATTCTCCGGCAGCTGCCACAGCACCGGCCCCAGCCTGCCCGCCTCGCGCAGCGGCTCGAGCGGCTCCCAGAACCGCCGCAGCGGCTCGGCCAGCTGCTGCAGGCGGCGGATGTGGGTCATGTAGCGGCTCGCCTTGACCGCGAAGCGGAAGCCCGGCGGGGTCGCCTCGACCCAGTGCTCGACCGCCGGCCGTTTCTGCAGCCGGTAGAAGGTCGCGTTGACCTCGACCGTGTCGAAGCTCTCGGCGTAGGCCTCGAGCCAGCGGGCGGGGGAGAGGCGCTCGGGGTAGAGGCGGCCGCGCCAGCTCTCGTAGCTCCAGCCCGAGCAGCCGACCCGCAGCTCGCACGTCATCGCGGCCGCAGAACCTGCTTGTGGTGGGGGCTGGCCGCCTGCTCCTCCCAGGCGGCGCCGACCTCCGCCAGCGGCCGCTCGAGGACCGGGACGACGATCTCGCCGGCCAGCGCGTGGGCGGTCATCGCCGCGTAGGCCTGGCGTTTCAGCTCGGCGGGGGCGTGGAAGTTGGTGTGGCCGATCACCTTGCCGAGCCGGTTGCGGAAGTCGCGGCCGGGGATCGCTGCCGTCTCGCCGGCCGCGTTGCCGATCGCGACCAGGCGGCCGTCGCGGTTCAAGCTGGCGAGGGCGGCGAGCGCCGGCTCGCCCCAGAGCGGGTCGATGACGACGTCGTAGCCGCCGCCGACCGCCTCGCGCAGGTGCTCGGCGAGGTCGCCCTCGCCGCCGAGCTGGACGATTGCGTCGGCGCCGAGCTCGTGCCGCGCTCGCTCGAGGCTGGGCTCGTCACGGGCCGCGGCGACGACCTTGCCGGCGCCGAGCAGCCGCGCCGCCTGGACTGCGATCTGGCCGACGACGCCGCTGGCGCCGAGCACCAGCACGTTCTCGCCGGGCCGCAGGTCCGCCCGCCAGGTGAGCGGCAGCCAGGCGGCCAGCCCGGCCACCCCGAGACTCACGGCCAGCTCAGGATCGAGAGATTCGGGTACCTCAATCAGCGAGTCGCGCTCGACCGGCACCCGCTCGGCGATCGAGCCGAAGGGCGGGACCGGCGCGTCGAAGTAGTAACGGCGGCCGTCGAGCTCGCCGATCCCCTCCAGCCCCGGCACCGAAGGGTGCTCGCGCTCGCGGGCGGGGACTTTGCCGGCCGCGATCGCCAGGTCGATCGGGTTGACCGCGGCGACCACCACCTCGAGGACCGGGTTCTCGCCGCCGGGCTCCGGGTCGGCGAACTCGCCTGGCTCCGGGGTCGCGCCGCGCTCACGCAGGATCGCCGCCTTCATCGCCGGCTCCCTACCCGCCACTCGCGGCGGCGAATCGGCCGGGATAGGCTCCCCCGGGTGAATGCTTCGTCCCTCCCGATCGGCGGCGGCTGCAACTGCGGTGCGATCCGCTTCGAGGTCACCGAGCCTCTGGTCAGCGCCCTGCAGTGCTGGTGCCGCCGCTGCCAGCGCCGGACCGGCGCCGGCTCCGGGCCCAACGCCCGCAGCGCCGACAGCTCCTTCCGGATCGTCGCCGACGGCGGCCAGCTCGGCGTCTGGGACCCCGGCGACGGCGGCTGGGAGAAGGTCTTCTGCCGCAGCTGCGGCAGCCAGATCTGCTCCTGGGACCCGGCCGACCACGGCAGGGTCAGCGTCCGCTTCGGCGCCTTCGACGAGGACCCGGGCATCCGCGTCTCGGCCCACCAGTTCACCGCCTTCGCCGCCCCCTGGGCGCAGCCCCCCGACGACGGGCTGCCGCATTACCCCGAGCGCGCCCCGGCCGCCGGCGGCGGCTCGCACAGCGACCCCGAGTAGCGCCCCGTGGGCGATATCCAGATCTTCATCGCGGCCCTGCTCGTCTCGGTCGCGCTGCTGAACGCGATCGCCAACTGGCTCTCGGTGCCGTACCCGATCGTGCTGGTGCTCGGCGGCCTGGCGCTCGGCCTGGTTCCCGGCATCCCGGAGCTCGAACTCGACCCGGACCTGGTGCTGCTGATCTTCCTGCCGCCGATCCTCTACTCGGGCGCCTTCTTCGCCGACTTGCAGGCGTTCCGCTCGGACCTGCGGACGATCTCGCTGCTCTCGATCGGGCTGGTGCTGGCGACGGCCGTGGGAGTCGCCCTGCTCGCCCACAACGTCTTCGACCTGCCGATCGCGATCTCCTTCGCGCTCGGCGCGATCGTCGCCCCGACCGACGCCGTCGCCGCCACCTCGATCCTCAGCCGGCTCGGCGTCCCGCGCCGCTACGTCAACATCCTCGAGGGCGAGAGCCTGGTCAACGACGCGACCGCCCTCGTCGCCTATCGGGTCGCGGTCGCCGCCGCGGTCGGCAGCAGCTTCAGCCTCGCCGACGCCGGCCTCCGCTTCCTCGGCATCGCCGCCGGCGGGATCGCGATCGGCCTCGCGGTCGGCTGGCTGGTCGCCCAGATCCGCCGCCGCACCGACGACCCGCTGACCGAGGTGACGATCTCGCTCTTCACCGGCTACGCCGCCTTCCTGCCGGCCGAAGAGCTCGGCGTCTCCGGCGTCCTCGCCGCCGTCACCGCCGGCATCTACCTCGGCTGGCGGGCCCCGGAACTTGTCTCGCCGGAAACCCGGCTGCAGAGCTACTCGGTCTGGGAGGTCCTGATCTTCCTCCTCAACGCGACCCTGTTCGTGCTGATCGGGCTGCAGCTGCCGGTGATCGTCGACGGCCTCGGCGACGCCGGCATCGCCGCCGGCCAGGCGATCCTCTACGCGGCGCTGACCTGCGCCGCGATCGTCGTGATCCGCTTCGCCTGGGGGTTCGCGACGACCGCGCTGGTCCGCGCCCTCGACCGCCGCCCGGCGCAGCGGGCGCGGCGCGCCAGCTGGCAGGGCCGGGTGATCGCCAGCTGGGCGGGGATGCGCGGCGCCGTCTCCCTCGCCGCGGCGCTGGCGCTGCCGCTCACCACCGACGCCGGCGCGCCGCTGCCGGGGCGGGCGCTGATCCTCTTCATCACCTTCGCGGTGATCCTCTTCACGCTGGTCGGCGAGGGGCTGACGCTGCCGCTCCTGATCCGCGCCCTCGGCGTCCACGAGGACCGCGACGAAGAAGAGCACGAGGAGGTGCGGGCGCGCCTCTACGCGGCGGCGGCGGCGCTGGAGCGGCTCGAGCAGCTGAACGAAGAGGGCTGGACCAACCCTGACACCGTCGACCGGGTCCGCTCCCTCTACGAGTTCCGCCGCCGCCGCTTCAAGGTGCGGGCCGGGAAGATCGACGACGCGGACGGGATCGAGGACCGCTCGCTCTCCTACCAGCGCCTGATGCACGAGGTCTACGGCGCCCAACGCTCGACGCTGGTCGACCTCCGCGACCAGGGCGAGCTCTCGGCCGACGTGATGCGCCGCCTCGAGCGCGAGCTCGACCTCGAGGAGTCGCGGCTCGAGGTCTAGGAAGCTCTAACTTCTGTGGCGATGACCTGCCCCAAATGCGGATCCCCGATGCGCACCCACCGCCGCAACGGCGTCACGATCGAGCAGTGCACGAAGTGCCACGGGATGTTCCTGGATGCGGGGGAGTTCGAGCAGTTGATGGGGGCGGAGAGCTCGTTCTTGGGGGTGGAAACCCGCAAATGGCTGGCTGACGACGGGGACGACTAAGGATCAGGGTTGGTGGGGGGAGCGATGGGGTGCCCCTCCCGAAAAGACCGTCGCGCAGCTGGATCGATCTCCCAGGGCGCCGACGGATGCGTCTGAGCCTTTTCGGGAGGGGCACCCCACCGCTCCCAGCGAATCCGGGTCCCGAGCTACAGAAGCTTTTGCGTCGCGTTTCTCGAGAAGCTTCGTCCTGCGGAGCTGGGTCTCGAGACAGATGAATTCGTCGGGTGAGGGTCGGGGAGACCCTGCACGCGTATCAGCATGAGGAGGGCCGCCGACCTTCATGGCGTAAAGCCGCACGGCCGTTCCACCCGACGAGGTGCAGCGGGCAGGGTCTCCCCGACCCTCACCCGCCAGGCGGACCCAGGTCTCGCGAGACTCAGGTCCCGCTGAACGGCTCGACCCGAAAGGCCGACCGGGTCGGATTCGACGACTTGTAGAACGTCGCCGTCTGGTTGTTCAGCTTCCAGGGAAACGGCAGATGGGCGCCGGAGGAGAGGAAGCGGGTGAAGAGGACGGCGGCGCGGTTGCAGCTGATCGCGGTGCCGGGCGGCTGGTAGAGGAGGTACTTGCCCTTGGCGAAGACCAGGGAGGCGACCGGCGCGTTCGAGTTGACCGTGAAGGTGTTGGGGCAGAGGGTGCCGATCAGGGGGTTGCTGCCGCCTTCTTCGTTGCCGCCGCCTCCCGTGCGGGACACCGAGAAGCCGGCCTGGCTGGCGCGGCTGAAGGACGCCTTGCCGCTGCCCTGGGCGCTGACCTTCCAGCCGCCGGGCAGGTTGCCGTCGTAGTCCTCGAGGAAGCGGGCGAAGAGTTCCGAGGTCGCTTTGCAGGTGAGGCCGGAGTCTTCGACCGTGATCGTGTAGCTGCCGGCCGGCAGGGTCGCGGGGCCGACGCGGTCGTCGTGCAGGACCTTGAAGCTCGGGCAGCCGGCGGCGGACGCCCGCGAGGCGCCGCCCAGGGCCAGGGCGAGGAGCGCGCCGAGGAGCGCCGCGGCGGCGAGCACGGCGAACGCGGACGAGCGCCGGCGATGGGGGGCGGAGGCGAGCATCGGGCGGGGAAAGTATCAGCGGGCGCGGCGCTTCGGGCGCTTTTGTTCCGCTATCGCGAACAAAAGCGCCCGAACGTCCAGAGGGCCCGGCGTCCGGCTAGCCCCGGGGCGTCGGCGCGATCCGGTCGAGCTCCGCCAGGTCCTCGGGCGTCGGCTGCCATTGGAGCGTCGCCACGTTTCGCCGCACCTGCTCCGGCTTGGTCGCGCCGGCGATCACCGAGGCGACCGCCGGCTGCGCGCCGAGGCCGGCGATCGCGACGTCGATCGGCTCGATCCCGCGCTCGGCCGCGAAGCCTTCGATCGCCTCGACGACCTCGAACTGGGCCTCGGTACCGGGCGTCGAGCCTGCCAGGCGCGTCCCCTCCGGCCCCGCCTGGCCGCGCTTGTACTTGCCGGTCAGGAGGCCGCTTTCGAGCGGGAAGAAGGGGAGGATCGAGACGCCGAGCCGCTCGCAGGCGGGCGCCACCTCGGCCTCGATCCCGCGTTCGAGCAGGCTGTAGTGGTTCTGCAGGGTGACGAAGCGGGGGAGGCCCTCCTCGCGGGCGACGCGGTCGGCCTGCTCGAGTTCGGCGGCGCTGAAGTTGGAGCAGCCGATCGCCGTGACGGCGCCTTCGGCGACCAGCTCGCCGAGCACGGTCAGGGTCTCGGCGATCGGCGTCGCCTGGTCCGGTTCGTGCAGCTGGTAGAGGTCGATGCGGTCGGTGCGCAGCCGCCGCAGCGAGCCCTCGAGCGCCCAGCGGATGTACTCGCGCGAGCCGCGCGGCACGTCGGGCGCCCGCTCCGCTTCGGCGCCGCGCATCGGCATCCCGAACTTGGTCGCCAGCACGTACTCATCGCGGCGCCCCTCGAGCAGCTCGCCGATCAGCGCCTCGCTGCCGCCCCCGCCGCCGTAGATGTCGGCGGTGTCGAGGAGGGTGACGCCGGCCGCCAGCGCCGCCTCGAGCACCGCCCGCGTCCCCTCGAGGCCGATCCGGCCGCCGAAGTTGTTGCAGCCGAGGCCGACCGTGGCGACCTCGATGCCGGAGTCGCCGAGGGCCCGGGTGGGCAGCTCGGTGGCGGGCGATTGGAGCGACATTCTTCCTCCTATTCGGCGGCGGACTGGGGAATGACGGTGAATATTCCCGTACCCGGCCACTCTAGGATGGGGCCGAGCGATGCCCGAACCAGTCAAGCGCAACCAGCGCTACATGCCCGGGCTCGACGGCCTGCGCGCGATCGCCGTCCTCGCCGTCATCGCCTTCCACCTCGGCTTCGGCTGGGCGCCCGGGGGGCTCCTCGGCGTCGGCATCTTCTTCACCCTGTCGGGCTACCTGATCACCGACATCCTGCTCCACCAGCTCGCGCAGCGGGGGCGGATCAGGCTCGGTCAGTTCTGGCTCGGCCGCGCCCGGCGCCTGCTGCCGGCGCTGTTCGTGATGCTCGCGATCGTCGTCTTCTGGGTGACGATCTTCGGCCCCGCCCAGCCGGACCAGTTCCGCAAGGCGGTCGTCTCCGCGGTCTTCTACGTCAACAACTGGGAGCAGATCTTCGCCAACGTCTCCTATTTCGCGCGCTTCGCGCCGGAAGGCCCGCTCAACCACCTCTGGTCGCTCTCGGTCGAGGAGCAGTTCTACATCCTCTGGCCATTCCTGCTGCTGATCGGGACGAAGCTCGTCCGCGAGACGCCGCTGCCCTCCGGGGTCCGCCCGCGGCTGGCGCTGCTGACCGTCGTCCTGGCGCTGATCTCGACGATCGAGATGGCGATCCTCTACCACCCGACCCTCGACCCCTCGCGGATCTACTACGGCACCGACACCCGCGCCGGCGGCCTCCTGTTCGGGGCGGCGTTGGCGATGGTCTGGCCGAGCCGCCGGCTAAGCCACAAGATCACCCTGCAGGCGCGCAACAGGCTCGACGCGGTCGGTGTCCTCGGCCTGGCGATCATCGCGATCATGATCTGGCGGGTCGGCGAGCTCTCCTCGTTCCTCTACCGCGGCGGCTTCGTCGTCCTCTCGCTGGCGACGGTGATGGTGCTGATGCCGCTCGCCCATCCGGCCTGCCGGCTCGGGCGCTTCCTCGGGGTGCGGCCGCTGCGCTGGGTCGGCGTCCGCTCCTATGCGATCTACCTCTGGCAGACGCCGGTGATCGTGCTCAGCGCGGTCCACCAGCAGAACCCGCAGGACGAGGGGCTGTTGCGCAAACTCGTCCAGGTGGCGGCGATCTTCGGCATCGCGGCGCTCTCCTGGCGCTTCGTCGAGGAGCCGATCCGCCACGGCGCGATCGGCCGCTTCTTCGCCCGCCGCCGCGCGGTCGGCTGGGGCTGGTACACGTTCGTGCCGGGGATGCGGGTGGCGATCGTCGTCGCCGCGGTGCTGATCGTGGTCGGGATCGCCGGCATGGCCGGGCTCAACGCGGCGAGCGCCGAAGGCGAAGCGACGCGGGTCGAACAGGCGCGCGCCGCCGGCACCGACAAGCCGCCGCCGCTGACCAAAGCCCAGGCCGAAGACTCGACGCAAACGATCTGCAAAGACGTCGTCCACATCGGCGACTCGACCTCGGAGGGACTCGACTCGGCCGAATACCTGCCCGACCCGAAAGAGCGGATCGAAAACCGCTACGCCGAAGTCGGCGTCAAAGAAACCCACATGGAGGTGCAGGGCGCGACCTCGATCGAAGAGCGGTTCGAAGGGCTGCCGAACGCCCAGGAAGTCGCCGCGGCCTGGCAGGCGGAAGGATTCAAAGGCTGCTGGGTGCTGGCGCTGGGCACCAACGAGGCGGCCGACGTCGCCGCCGGGTCGAACGTCAGCGAGCGCGACCGGATCGAAAAGATGATGGCGATCGTCGGTGACGAACCGGTCCTCTGGGTAAACGTCAAGTCGCTACCGCAGGCCCCGGAAGCGTATTCACCCGAAAACATGGAAAAGTGGGACGAAGAACTTGAACGAGCCTGCCTCACCTACCCCAACATGCGCGTCTACAACTGGGCGGGCGACGTCAAAGACGCCTGGTTCATCGAAGACGGCATCCACTTCACCTCGCCGGGCTATGCGGCCCGCGCGCAGCTGATCGCCCAAGCGCTGGCACACGCCTTCCCGGCTAAAGGAAATTCGCCGGGAGGCGCCAAATGTGTCGTCAGCTGAGGGCAGAGAACTGAAAACAAAAGACGGGAGAACCCCCAAATGGCAGATCCGAACGAGCGAGACGCAAAGTTGATCCAGTACCTGCAGGAGGCGTACGGGAACGAGCAGGAACTCGAACTCGCCCTGCAGGCCGACATCCTGATGACCCCGAAAGGGTCCTACCAGAAACGCCTCAAGCAGCACGTCAAAGAGACCAAGGCCCACGCCAAGGCGCTGGAGCGGCGGATCAAGAAACTCGGCGGCGGCGGCAGCCTCGTCCAGAAGGTCGTCGGCAAAGCGACCGCGGCGGCGAAAGCGCCGTTGCACGCGGTGCGCGGCTCCGGCGAGCAGGAGAAGCTGCTGAAGAACGCCAAGACCCAGTTCAACGCCGAGCAGGAGGAGATCTCGACCTACCTGGCGCTGGAGACCTTCGCCACCAAGGTCGGCGACAACGAGACCGCCAGCCTGGCCCGGACGATCCGCCGCGAGGAGGAGCGGATGGCGAAATTCCTCGAAGGCCAGGTCAAGCAGCTGGCCGGCGCGGTAGCGGTTGCCGAGGTCCCGGCCCGCCTCCGCCGCACCGCCAAACCGAAACGCGCCGCGAAAAAAACGGCCACCAAAAAAGCGACCGCGAAATCGAAACCGGCCGCGAAAAAATCGACGGCCAAAAAATCGTCGGCGAAACGCACCACGGCGAAAAAATCAACCGCCAAAAAATCCCCCGCCCGCAAATCGAGCAAAGCAAAAGCCAAAAAAACCGCGGCCAAATCCAAATAGCCCCTGGCCCCGCACGCCCGGCTGTTCCTTTCCCCGGCGATTCCGGGATAAGGAACAGCTGGGCGGGGCGGCGCCGCGGCCTGAAGCAATCCCACCGGCGCCGCCCCGCCACCGCCTGAACCACTGCCGGCGACTCGTGGGGAGGGGACGCGGGTACTGCGAGCGGGTGAGCCGAGTAGTGCCCGCGGCCCCTCCAAGCAGCGGCCCGAACCCTCAGTCGTCCAGGCAGTCGATCGTCACGGCCTCGATCGGCCCCGCCGGCTCGAACCCGAGGATCCGCCCGTAGAAGTAAAGCTCGGCTTCCATGCACCTGATGTTGGTCTCCGCCCGGCGGAACCCGTGCTGCTCCCCCTCGAAGGCCAGGTACGCGTGCGGCACGCCGTTCGCGGCCAGCGCCGCGACCATCGTCTCCGCCTGATTCGGCGGCACGATCTCGTCCTCCAACCCCTGGAAGAGGATCACCGGCGAGCGCAACCGCTCGACGAAGTGGATCGGCGACCGCTCCCGGTAGAGGTCGGCCCGCTCCGGATACGGACCGATCAACCCGTCCAGGTACCGCGACTCGAACTTGTGGGTGTCGGTCGCCAGCGCCTCGGCGTCGGCGACTCCGAAGTAGCTGGCGCCGGCGGCGAAGTCGTCGTGGAAGACCAGCGCGCAGAGGGTCGCGTAGCCGCCGGCCGAGCCGCCGCGGATCGTCAGCCGCTTGCCGTCGGCGTCGCCGCTGGCGGCCAGGTGCAGCGCCGCCTCGACGCAGTCGTCGTTGTCGACGACGCCCCACGTCCCTTGCAACTTGTCCCGGTAGGCGCGGCCGTAGCCGCTCGAGCCGCGGTAGTTGACGTCGACGATGCCGAAGCCGCGGCTGGTCCAGTAGAGGTACTCCTTGCTGAAGGCGGGGACGACGTGGGAGGTCGGGCCGCCGTGGCTCTCGACGATCAGCGGCGGCGCTTCGCCCGCCGGCGCCTCGAACTCGGGGTTGGCGGGCGGGTAGTAGAAGCCGTAGGCGACCTCGGAGCCCTCGCCGGTGGCGAACTCGACCGGCCGCGGCCGCGAGACGTAGCCCGGGTCGAGCGGACCCTCGCCCTCGCTGGCCAGCTCCTCGCGCTCGCCGCCGGCGAGGTCGAGGACGACCACCAGCGGCTCCGCCTCGGGTGAGCCGGCGACGAAGGCGAGGCGGCCCTCGCGACCGTTGATCGAGGGGAAGCCGAAGTTGGTGTAGGGGAGGCCGAGGTCACGCAGCGGCCCGCCCTCGGGGTCGCGGACGAAGAGCTGTTCGGTGCCGCGCTCGGTGCGGACGAAGGCGATCGCGCCACCGTCGAGGAAGGCGTAGGTCGAGCCGCCGAACAGCCACTGCGGGTGGGCGAGGTCGGCCTGCTCGGCGGTCAGCTGCTCGACCTCGCCGCCGCTGCCGGCCGCGTAGAGGTTCCAGAAGCCGTCGCGGTCGGAGACGAAATGCAGGCGCCCGTCGGGGCCCCACTCGGGCTGGAAGATCGACTCGCTCGGCCCGCCCGCGACCAGGGTCGGCTCGCCGGAGCCGTCGAGCGGCAGCGTCCACAGCTCGGTCCCGTCCCAGGGCATGTTCGGGTGGTCCCAGGTGGTGAAGGCGAGCGTCGCGCCGTCGGCCGAGACGCGCGGGAACGAGTAGAAGTCGTGGCCGGAGGCGATCACCTGGGCCTCGCCCTCGCCGCTCAGCCGCAGCGCCACCAGCTGGTTCTCCGGTTCGCCGCCGCCGGCAGGGTGCACCTCGCGGACCGCGTAGATCGTCTCGCCGTCAGGCGCCACGCGCATGTCGGCGTAGCGCAGTCCCGCTGCGACCTCGGGCTCGGGCGTGATCGGCACCGCCTCCTCGCCGAGCCGCAGTCGGTAGAGCCGCTGGTCGGCGAACTCGGCGAAGACGACGACGTCAGGAGCCGCCAGGGTCCAGGCGCCGCCGCCGTACTCGTGGACGCGGGTCCGCGCGTTGGCGCCGGCCGGCGCCACGTCGGCGACGGGCTCGCCGCCAACCGGCCGCCGCATCAGCGCCGTGCGGCCACCCTCATCGGGGCGCAGCTCCGCCCACCAAAGCGCCCCGTCCCCGGCGAGCATGGCGCCGCTCTTGCGGCCGCTGCCGCGGGCCACCGACTCGGCCGTGATCGGCGAGCTCCAGGACCCGAAGGGGGCGACGGTGCTCACGCCTGCTCCGGCGCCCCCGCCTCGACCGCGCCGCCCTCGCCCTCGCTGACCACGACCTCGCGCAGCCGGTGGTCGTCGACGTCGTAGACGAAGCCGCGCACGCGGTCGCGATGGGGGAGGAAGGGAGAGCGGCGGACCCGCAGGATCGATTGGCGGACGTCGGCCTCGAGGTCGGTGAAGGACTCGATCGCGAACGCCGGCGCGACGCCGGCGGTCTCCAGCAGCTCGGTGCGGAAGCCGTCGTCGGAGATCTTCTGCATGCCGCAGTCGGTGTGGTGGACGAGCATCACCTCGCGGGTGCCGAGCCGCCGCTGCGAGATCGCCAGCGAGCGGATCACGTCGTCGCTGACAACGCCGCCGGCGTTGCGCAGCACGTGCGCCTCGCCGGAGTCGAGCCCGAGCGCCGCGAAGACGTCGAGCCGCGAGTCCATGCAGGCGACGACCGCCAGCCGCAGACGCGGTTCGACGTCCTGGTGCTTGGCCGGCTGCGAGGCCGCGAAGGCCCGGTTGTTCTCGAGCAGGTGGTCGACTACGTCCACGCGGCGGAAGCCTAGCCACCCTCGCCCAGCTATCGTCGGCCGCCGCATGGAGCTCGCCGCCGGAATCGAGATCAGGCCCGCGGCCGAGGCCGACGTCGAGGCGCTCTTCGGCCTGATCCTCGAGCTGGCGAGCTACGAGAAAATGCGCGACCAGGTCGCCGGCGACCCCGAGGTGCTGCGGCGGACACTGTTCGAGCAGGGCGCCGCCGAGGCGCTCCTGATCGAGGAGGCGGAGTCCGGCGAGGCGATCGGCTACGCGATCTTCTACGTCACCTTCTCCAGCTTCGAGTGCCGCTCCGGGATCTGGCTCGAGGACGTCTACGTGAAGCCGGAGCGGCGCCGCGGCGGGATCGGCCGTGCCGTGATGGAGCACCTGGCGGCGCTCGCCCTGGAGCGCGGCCACGTCCGCTTCGAGTGGTGCGCGCTCGACTGGAACCAGCCGGCGCTCGACTTCTACGCCGGCCTCGGCGCCGAGCGCCTCGACGACTGGAAGATGCTGCGGTTGGAGCGCGACGGGATCGCGCGGCTGGCGGCCGACGCGCGGGTTGGACCTTGAGGCCCCTATAGGGGCCCTAAACCGCGCAGCGCGAAGCGGCGGCCCGGCCGCTCAGCCGCCGGCGCGGCGCTGGAGCAGCTCGCGCTCGGCCTCGTTGCCGGCCAGCTCGGCGGCGCGGCGGAACTCCTCGCGCGCCTCGTCCTCGCGGCCGGCCCGCTCGAGCAGGTCGCCGCGCACGCTCGGCAGCAGGTGGTAGCCGGCCAGCGCCGGCTCCGCGGCGATCGCGTCGAGCATCCGCAGCCCGGCCTCCGGCCCGAACGCCATGCCGATCGCGACGGCGCGGTTCAGCTCGACCACCGGCGACGGCGTCAGCCGGGCGAGCGTCTCGTAGAGCGCCGCGATCCGCACCCAGTCGGTCTCCTCGGCGGTGATCGCGGCGCTGTGACAGGCGGCGATCGCCGCCTGTAGCCCGTACGGCCCGAGCGGGCGGGGGAGGGCTTCGGCGCCTTCCAGCGCGCGGCGGCCGCGGACGATCAGCAGCGGGTCCCAGCGGCCGCGGTCCTGGTCGAGCAGGAGGACCGGCTCGCCGCCCGGCCCGAGCCGCGCCGGCAGCCGCGAGGCCTGGATCTCGAGCAGCGCGATCAGCCCCAGCACCTCCGGCTCCTCGGGCGCCAGCTCCGCCAGAACCCGGCCGAGGCGCAGCGATTCCTCGCAGAGCGAGGGGCGAATCCAGTCCTCGCCGGCGCTCGCCGCGTAGCCCTCGTTGAAGACCAGGTAGATCACTTCGAGGACCGACGGCAGCCGCTCCTCGAGCTCGGCGCCGCGCGGCACCTCGAAGCCGGCGCCCTCCTCGCGCAGTGTCTTCTTCGCCCGCACCAGCCGCTGCGCGACCGTCGCCTCCTTGGCGAGGAAGGCGCTGGCGATCTCCGCCGCGGTGAGGCCGCCGAGCAGCCGCAGGGTCAGCGCCACCCGCGCCTCGCGGGCGAGCAGCGGGTGGCAGCAGGTGAAGATCAGCGCCAGCAGGTCGTCGCCGAGCTCCTCCTCGGGGCTGAGGTCGAAGTCGGCGCGCTGGTGCTCGAGCCGCAGGCCGGCCTCGCGGACCAGCTCCTCCTGCTTGCGGGCCAGGGTCTGGTCGCGGCGGATCAGGTCGATCGCCCGGTTCTTGGCGGTCGCCATCAGCCAGGCGCCGGGGTTGTCGGGGACGCCGTCGCGCGGCCAGCGCTCGAGCGCGGCGACCAGCGCGTCCTGGGCGAGGTCCTCGGCGAGGCCGAGGTCGCCGCGGGTCATTCGCGCCAGGCCGGCGACGAGGCGGGCCTGCTCGATCCGCCAGACCGCCTCGATCGCCTGCTCGGCCGCGCCGCTGGTCGCCGCCGTCATGCCGCGCCGCCCGCTCGGAGCCGGATCTCGCGAGCTACTCGGACGGCTGCGCCGCCTCGCGGATCGCGGGCGGGAACTCCTCCATCTCCTGCACCCGCCGCACCTCGATCCGGCAGCTCTGGCAGGGACAGCGCTTCGCCCACTCGAGCGCCTCCTCGGCCGAGCGCGCCTGGATCAGCCAGTAACCGCCGACCACCTCCTTGGCCTCCGAATAGGGGCCGTCGGTGATGCTGGTCTGGCCCTCGGCGTCGAAGACGACGGTGCCGCCCTCGCCGGGCGGGCGCAGGCCGTCGAGCGAGAGCAGCATCCCGGCCCGCCGCAGCTCGTCGTTGTAGCGACTCATCGCGGCGACCATCTCCACCTGCTCCTGCGGCGGCTCGTCGCCGGGCTCGCCGACCCACTCCGCTTCCTCGATCTGGGGATACATGAACATCATGAAGCGCATCCTTTTCCCTCCTCTTCAGCTCGGCTGGCTACGTTCGCCACGATTGTCGTCTTTTTACTGTTGTCTTTTCGTTCAAGGGATCCCACTACGCAAAAACAGGTGATTTCGCTGTCACGGTTGACAGCGTCCTGTGGGCAAGAGGAAAATCGCGAAGGAACCGGACTCTGGGAAAAGACGGTCTCGGCGAGGAGGAGGAGCGGTGAGCCGGACCCGGCCGAAGGCGCTGGCGATCGCTGGTGAGAACGCGGTCCGCTATCCGCTCCGCGAACCCCTGGTCCGGGCCGAGATCGACCTGGTCGAGGCGAACAGCGGCATCGCCGGGCTGCGCCTGTTCTACGTCGAGCGGCCGGACGTGGTCGTGCTCGAGCTGGAGCTGCCGGACCTCGACGGCTTCGAGGTGCTGGCGCGGATCAAGGAGCTGAGCGACGTGCCGGTGGTCGCGGTGGCCGGCGACGGCGACGAGGAGCGGGTCGTCGGCCTCCGCGCCGGCGCCGACGACTGCGTCTCGATGCCGCCGCTGCCGGAAGAGGTGGTGGCGCGGATCGAGGCGCTGCTGCGGCGTCGCCGAATCGGCCCGATCGCCGCAGATGTGATCGAGGACGAGTTCCTCCAGATCGACCGGGCCCGGCACCAGGTGACCGCGCTCGGGATCGAGATCCCGCTCACCCCGACCGAGTTCCGGATGCTCGAGGCCTTCGCCCAGAGCCCCGGTCGCGTGCTCGGCCACGGCCAGCTGCTGGACGCCGTCTGGGGGGACCGGATCCGCGGCCGCGACGAGGTGAAGCTCTACGTCAGCTACCTGCGCCGCAAGCTCGCCGTTGCTGGGATCGACCCGGTCGAGACGGTGCGCGGCGTGGGCTACCGCTACTCGCCGCGTCGGGTTCCCACGGCGACGTCTGGCTGAGGCTTCGGTGCTGAGCGCGCGCCGCTGGCGGCGCGCTACTCGTCCCGCGGGACGATCCGGAAGACCGAGACCACCTCGGCCTGGTGTGCCTCGGGGTGGACGACGTAGGCGCTCGGCCCGCCGCCGAACCAGCCCGCGGCTTCGTTCATCCCGACGAAGATGCCGGAGTGCCGGTTCCCGTCCGCGTCCTCGACCCAGACCTTGTCCCCCTCCTTGAACCCGCTCTCCTCGCTCATCGCCGGGCGAGTCTACCCCTGGGGCGGTTTAGAGTCGCGCGATGGCGCCGCCGGACTCGCCGGGCTCGCTCGAATCGCCGCGCTTCGCGGTCAGCGGCCGCCTGCCGGGGCCGGCGCTCGAGCTGCTGCACGCCGCGGGCGAGGTCGCGGTCGCCGATGCCGAGGAGCCGCTGTCGCCCGAGCGGCTGCGGCAGCTGGTGGCCGGCGCCGACGCGATCGTCTGCTTCCTCTTCGACCGCGTCGACGGCGCCCTGCTCGACGCCGCCGGCCCCGGCTTGCGGGTCATCGCCAACGTCGCGGTCGGCTACGACAACGTCGACCTCGAGGCCGCCGCGGCGCGCGGCGTCGCGGTCAGCAACACCCCCGGCGTCCTCGACGACGCGACCGCCGACCTGACGATGGCGCTGCTGCTCGCGGCGGCGCGGCGGCTGGGGGAGGGGGAGCGCTTGATCCGGGCCGGCCGGCCCTGGGCCTGGGGGATGGACTTCATGCTCGGCCGCGACCTGCGCGGCAAGCGGCTCGGGATCGTCGGCCTCGGCGGCATCGGCGCCCGCGTCGCCCGCCGCGCCCGCGGCTTCGAGATCGAGATCGCCTACGCCAACCGCCATCCCGCCGACCCGGCTCTGGTCGCCGAGCTCGGCGCCGAGCGGCTGGGGTTGGAGGAGCTCCTCGCGAGCAGCGACTTCGTCAGCCTGCACACGCCGCTGACCGCGGCGACCCGCGGCCTGATCTCGGCCGGGCGGCTGGCGCTGATGAAGCCCGAGGCGGTCCTCGTCAACACCGCCCGCGGCCCCGTCGTCGACGAAGCCGCCCTGGCCGCGGCGCTGCGCGAGGGCCGGCTGGCCGCCGCCGCGCTCGACGTCTACGAGCACGAGCCGCGGGTCCACCCGGACCTGCTCGGGCTGGAGAACGTGGTGCTGCTCCCGCACCTCGGCTCGGCGACGGTCGAGACCCGCGAGGCGATGGCGACCCTCGCCGCCCGCAACGCGCTCGCCGCCGTCCGCGGCGAGCCGCTGCCGACCCCGGTCAGCGCCTGACCGCGCTCAGCAGGGGCCGAGCGCCCGCAGCCGCTTCCGGTACACCTGCATCGAGCTGTGGCGCCAGTCGCCGTGCGTCTGGGTGCGCAGGCTCGGCACGTCCTCGCGGTGGTAGGGCGAGGAGAGGCTCTCGTTGTGGCCGATCACGTTCTTCACCTGGATCTGGAAGCTGCAGCGCAGCCACTGGGTGAGGCGCAGCGAGGCGCGCATCTCGGCCGGGTCGTCGAGCGCGTCGGCGTCGGCGAAGCCGACGTGCTCGATCCCGATCGCGGTCCAGTTGAGCCCGACCGTGTGACGGCAGCGGGTGCGCAGGTTGACCAGCTCGAAGATCCGCCCGTTGGCGGCGACGACGAAGTGGGAGCAGACCTGGGGCAGCTCGTGCAGCTCGACGTCCGGCACGTCGGGGGCGAAGGTGTTGTGGACCGCGGCGGCGCTGCTCGTCTCCGCCATGTGCTCGACGATCACCCGCGGGTGGACCAGCCGCCAGGTGCGTTCGCCGTAGTGCCGCTCCGAGTAGGCCGCCATCTCGTGCTTGCGTTTCGCCCCGAAGGGGATCAGCCACTTGGTGATCGGCGGTGGCGCCGCGCTGGCGCCGGCGCTCGGCCCGGGGCCGGCCGCGGCGGCCAGCGCGACGACGCCCCCCGCCAGCAGCAGCGCGGCGAGGCAGCAGAGCGCCACGCGCCTCGCGGTGCTCATCGGCCGACGACGCTGGTCGCCCTGGCCCGTCCGCGCGCCGGCCTCGCCGGGTCCGGCCGCAGCGCCAGGATCACGAGGTCGTCGCGCAGCACGCCGCCGCCGCGGCGGATCGCGTCGGCCCGCAGCCGCGCGGTCAGCTCGGCCAGCTCGAGCCGCCGCAGCGCGCTCGCCATCTCCGCCAGCGCCTCCGGTTCGGCGTGCTCGGGGACCGGGCCGGCCTCGAGCCAGCCGTCGGTGCAGAGGACCAGCGACTCGCCAGCCGCCAGCTCGACTTCGTGGCTCTCGACGGCGGCTTCCTCCCAGGCTCCGAGCACGGTGCCGCCGCCGAGCAGCCGCGGCTCGCCGGCGCCGACGTGGACCGCCGGCGGGTGCCCGGCCGAGGCGACGGCGACGTGCCAGGCGCCACCCTCGCCGCGCCGCAGCCGCAGCAGCATCGCGGTCGCGAATTCGTTCAGGCTGGAGCCGCCGAGCAGCAGCTCGTTGACCCGTGCCAGCACCTCCTCGGGCTCCTCGATCTCCCGGGTCAACCCGCGCACCGCGTGCCGCAGCGCCACCGAGATGGCGGCCGCGTCGGTGCCCTTGCCGGCGACGTCGCCGATCAACACCCAGCAGCCGTCCTCGGTCGGCAGCACGTCGTAGAGGTCGCCGCCGACTTCGATCGCCTCGCCGGCCGCCTCGAAGACGACCTCGATCGCCAGCCCCGGCACCGGCGCCGGCCGCGGCGGCCGCAGCCCGCGCTGCAGGCTCTCGGCGATCCGCGCCAGTTCGCTGTAAAGGCGGGCGTTGTCGAGGGCCATCGCGGCGCGGTCGCCGAGCTCGCCGAGGAAGGCGAGGTCGTCCTCGTCGTAGCGCAGGTCGCGGCTGGCGTGCAGGAAGGAGAGGGCGCCGAGCTTGCGGCCGCGGGCGATCAGCGGCACCACCGCGGCCGAGTTGTAGCCGGCATCGTCCATCAGCTTGCGGTGCTCCTCGTTCTGGGCGACCCGGTCGATCACCTCGGGCGCCTTCAGGTCGCGCCAGATCAGCGGCTGGTCCTCGCGCATCACCTGCGCCACCGGGTGTTCGCCGCCGGGGTCGAGTGGCGAGTCGCGGCGGATCTCTTCCAGCCGCGCCGCCGCCGCAGGGTCGGCGCCGGCGGCGACGCTGTCGCCGTAGGTGGCGTCGTCGCGAAGGAAGTCGATCACGCAGATCTCGGCCAGCTCCGGGACCGCGGTGGCGACGATCGTCCGCGCCGTCTGCTCGACGTCGAGCGAGGTGTCGAGCAGGCGGCTGGCGGCGACGAGGAACTCCTGCGCCCGCCGCCGCCGCTTCTCGGCGGTGATGTCGCGGGCGATCACCGAGGCGCCGACCAGCCCCTGGCTCGGGTTGGTGATCGGCGAGACCGTCAGCGAGACCGCAATCCGCACCCCGTCGGCCCGGATCCGCTCGGTCTCGTACGTCTTCAGACGCTCGCCGCGGCGGACCCGTTCGAGGATCACCATCTCCTCGTTTTTGTGGTCGGCCGGAACCAGGAAGGAGACGTGCCGGCCGATCGCCTCCTCGGCGCTGTAGCCGTACATCCGTTCCGCCGCCGGGTTCCAGGAGGTGACGATCCCAAACAGGTCCTTGGAGAGGACCGCGTCCTCGGTGCCGCGCACCACCTCGGCCAGGTGCTGGCGCGCCTGCTCGCCGCCGGCCACCTGGGCGACCGTGCGGCGGTGCTCGATGAAGCTCGCCAGCTGGTCGGCGAACCCGGTGAGGAGGACCAGCAGCTCGTCGGGTTGGTTGCTGATGAAGCCGGTGTGGAACTCGGCCACCGCCTGCACCCGGTCGGGGTCGCCGATCGGGATCGGGATCGCCAGCCCGCGCCTCAGCCCCAGCGAGACGGCCAGATCGCGGCGCGGGTAGGGGGACGGGTCGTCGCGATCGGAGGCCATCACGAACTCGCCCCGCGCCCAGGCTCCCCCCGGCAGGCCGTCGCCGCGGTGGAAGCTGAGCTCGCGACTCAGCCGCCAGAGCGGACCCGCGTCGAGGCCCTCGCGTGACCAGCCGTCGACGAAGCGCAGCGCCTCGCCCTCGGCCGGGACCTCCCACAGCGCTCCGCTCTCCCAGCGCAGCAACCCGGCGACCGCCTCGAGGAAGTCGACGGCGACCTCCTCCAGCGAGGACCCTTCGATCAGGCGTTCGGCGACCTTACGCTGGCTGCGCAGATAACGCCCGAGCTCCAGCTCCTTCTCCCGTGGCTCCGCCATCGATCGAAAGATAGAGCTGATCGAACGACGCGACCGCGCGAACCACGGCGCAGTGCCCGCACTCGCAGACCAGCGGCTCCAGCTCCTCGAGCTCGTCGAGCAGGATCTCCGCCTGCCACTCACACTCGGGGTCCGAGCAGACGATCTCGATCGACCACATGGATTGATGGTCGGGGCCCGGTCGGACGGACCCGCCGCAACGGGCCCGAAAACGCGCGTTTTGGCTGCCCGGCGCTCGGGTAGCGCACCTGCATAGTCCGTCGGCTCGAAGTCCAGCGGCTTTCACCGGCCCAATAGCCGGTTCCCGCTTGGGCTCCACGACCAACCGTTTCCCCCACGGCGAGGCGTTCGGGTCGGCGGGCTAACTACTTCACCCGAGACCTGTGAATCGAGAGGAGGGTCGGAAATGGCAGAGGAGTTGCAGGGCAGGAGGATTGCCTTTCTGATGGCCAACGAGGGAGTCGAGGAAGTCGAGCTGACGAAACCGCTGGCGGCAGTGCGCGAAGCGGGCGCCGAGGCCGAGCTGCTGGCCCCCGAAGCGGGAGAGATCCAGGCCTTCAACCACCTCGACAAGGGCGAGACCTACCAGGCCGATCGCGCCGTCGGCGACGCCCGGGCCTCCGAGTTCGACGGCCTGGTGCTGCCGGGCGGGGTCGCCAGCCCCGACAACCTCCGCACCCACGAGGAGGCGGTCTCCTTCGTACGCGACTTCTTCGCGACCGGCAAGCCGGTCGGCGTCATCTGCCACGGGCCCTGGACGCTGATCGAGGCCGACGTCGTCAGGGGCCGCAGGGTCACCTCCTGGCCGAGCCTCGAGACCGACCTCCGCAACGCCGGCGCCGAGTGGGTCGACGAGGAGGTCGTCACCGACAATGGCCTGGTCAGCAGCCGCAAGCCGGATGACCTGCCGGCCTTCGACACCAAGATCGTCGAGGCGTTCGCCGCGGGCGTCGACGAGGGGCAGGTGGCCTGATGCCCCCGCGCGGAGTCAAGAAAGGCAGCAAACGCGACCGCCAGTACAAGGAGATCGTCAAAGGCGAGAAGAAGGAGGGCCGCTCGACCAAACGCGCCAAAGAGATCGCGGCGCGCACCGTGAACAAGGAAAAAGCGCGCTCGGGCGAGTCGAAAACGAGATCGAAGAGCTCGACGCGGGGCCGCTCGGCGAGCAGCCGCGGCGGCAAGCAATCGGGAAAAGGGCCGGGCGGCAGGACCAAGGAACAGCTCTACAACGACGCCAGGAAGCTCGGCATCGAAGGCCGCTCGAAGATGACGAAGGAACAGCTGCAGAAGGCGGTCGCGGCCGCCAGCTAGGAGCGCCGGGCTAGCCGGCGATCCCGGCGATCAGCTCGGGCCGGCCCCGCAGCTCGTCGATCGACTCGACGACCTCGGCGGCGCCCGCCTCGGTCAGCTCTTCGGCGGCGAAGCCGCCGGTCAGCACCCCGAGGGTCGGGACCTCGGCCCGCTTCGCCGCCCGCACGTCCCAGGTCGAGTCGCCGATCATCAGTGCCGGCCGCTGGCCGCCGGCCTTCTCCAGCGCCACCGCGATCAGGTCGGGGTGGGGCTTGGTGTGGTCGACGTCGGCGGCGGTGGTCCAGTCGTCGACCAGCTCGCGGGCGTCGAGCAGGTCGAGGTAGCTCTCCACCTCCTCCGCCTTGGCCGAGCTCGAGAGGACGACCCGATGGCCGCCCTCGTGCAGCTCGCGCAGGAGCTCGCTGGCGCCGTGCATCGCCTGCACTTCGCCGACCAGCTCGCCGTAGGCCTCGCCCTCGGCTTCGCGGACCGCGTCGCCGTGCTCCCGCTCGCCCTCCTCGCCGATCAGCGCTGCGACGATCTGGTCGCCACCCATGCCGATGTGGCGGTGGATCCGCCAGAGCTGAACCGCGAAGCCGGAGCCGCGGAGCGCCCGGTGCCAGGCGATCGCGTGCTGGTAGTTGGTGTCGACGAGGGTGCCGTCGACGTCGAGGATCACGGTGGCGGCCATCACCTCGGCCTACCCGCGATTGCTTGCCCGGGAACCCGGGTAGCGACTCTCCATGGCACTCAAGACGATGCTCGCCCGCAAGGCCGTCAAAACGACGGCGAAGCACACGGCACGCGGCACCGCCTCGAAGCTGACGCGGGAACCGATGCGGACGACGACGCTGCTCGGCCTCGGCGTCCTGATCGGCGCGGCCGCCGTCTGGCTGCTCGGTCAGCTCGGCTCCGACGCGCCCGGCTTCGCCTCGCCGCCCTCGCCGTAGGCGCCGCCGCGGGCGCGGCGCGGCCGGGGTCGCGACTTGGTGTTCGAGGACTCGGGACTACGCTTCGCCTGCAGTTGATGAACAGAGCTCTGATGCCCGCCAGCTACCGCGCCCGGCGTCGTTTGACCCGCCGAGGGCAGGGGTAGCTGCCGCGCGTGAGCTTCGAAAAGCCGAACGAGGGGGACGTCCTGTGAGCATGCCCGGCGAGGAGCGCGACGACGCGTTCATCGAGGAGGAGGAAGAAGAGGCGGCGCAGGAAGCCGCGAAGATCGGCGGCGAGGTGCCGCGCGACACCGACGACCCGGCCGAGCAGCCGTTGATCGAGTCCGGCGAGGGCGAGTCGGAGGGCTTCGAGCTGGCCGAGAAGGACCTCGAGGACATCGCCGAACACGGGGACGAACACCGCTTCCCCGACAGCGCCGTCTCCGACGTCGACGAGGAGCGCACCGACGCCGAGTACGGCGAGCCGGACGAGGAGATCAAACCCGACGAGTAGGAGGGTGCCATGCCGCGGCGGGTAATCGCGGTCGTTACCGACAAGCTGCACGGGGACGAGCCCGCTGCCGAGCTGGCCAGGGCGAGCGACGGCGGCGGCGAGATCCGCGTCGTCGTTCCGGCGGTCGAGGCCAACCCCCTGCGCCACACCCTCGGCGACGTCGACGAGCCGCGGACGCGGGCGGCGGAGCGGCTCGAGGCGACGCTCGCCAACCTGCGCGCGCAGGGGCTCGAAGTGCGCGGAGAGGTCGGCGACCCGGACCCGGTGCAGGCGGCGCAGGACGCGCTGCTGAAAGCGCCCGCCGACGAAGTCGTCTTCTTCGAGCGCGGCGGCGACGACGGCCCGCGCTGGTACGAAGGCGAGCTCTTCGAGCACGCCAAGGAGTCGCTGGAGCCGCCGCTGCGGATGGTCTTCATCGACGGTGAGAGCGCCGCCGGGGAGCACGTCGTCGACGTCGAGCGGGCCGGCGCCGGCACGGTCAGCGGCGTCGAGCACGAAGTCGGCTCCGCCTACCTGCCCGGCCTCTCGCGGGCCGACCTGGCCGGGATGATCGCCGGCATCGTCGGCACGATCGTCGCGATCATCCTCGCCGCGATCGCCGCCGCCGGCTCCGGCACCGAGACCGGCTGGTCCGCCGCTGCGATCGGCGTCGCGATCGTGATCGCGCTCGTCAACATGGCCCACGTCGTCGGCCTGACGCTGATGGAGGCGGTCCGCTACCGCGGCGGCTTCGCCAGGTTCTTCCGCACCCTCTCGCTGGTCGGCACCCCGATCGCCGTCCTGATCAACCTGGCGATCGCGATCTTCGCCTGAGGTCTAGTCGCGGTTGCCGACCGCGGTGCCGTCGCGGCTGCCGTTGCCGTTGCGCGAGGATTCCTCGCGCAGGGCGCGGAGCACCTCCTCGGCGAGCTGCGAGCCGTGCTCGGGGCGCAGCGGCGTCGCCTGGACGCGGAACACGGTCCCCTCGGGGTCGACCTCCTCGAGCGAGACGCTCGGCCGGTAGCGGGTCGGGACGGTGATCGAGCGGAGCAGCGCCTGCTCGATCTGCCCCGGGCTGGCGTCGCTCGAGAAGCGCGCCCGGAGGTCGACCTTGTCGGGCTCGCGGAGGGGGACGACGACGAGGGCGAGGAGGACACTGTTGGGGACTTTGAGGCGGTCGGCTCCCTGGCTGAGGGTCGTGTAGAAGAGGCCGAGCGAGGAGACCGTGCCCTCGATCTGGCCGGCCAGCGGGCCGCCGAGCAGCCGCACCCGTTCGCCGACCCGGAAGGGCCGCGTGCTCTGCAGGACGATGCCGGCGAAGACGCCGCCCAGCGCCTGCTGGGCGGCGAGGCCGAGGACGACCGCGGTGAAGGCGCCGCCGACCGCCAGGGTGCCGGCGTTGACGCCGGCGATCCGCAGCGCCAGGACGACCACCGCCGCGATCGCCAGCAGGCGGATGACGAAGCCGACCGTGCCCGCGGTCCCTGGGTCGAGACGGCGGTAGAGGCGCGGCGAGAAGGCGCGGCCGAGCCAGTGGACCGCCGCCGAGCCGACCAGGATCAGAATCAGGACGGTGCCGGCCCGCACCCATTCGCCGTAGCCGGGGGCGATCGTCCTGCGGTTGTAATAGACGACCAGCGTCGCCGCCAGCACCAGGACCGCGACGATCAGCCCGCCGACCGCCTTTTTCGAGAAGTTCGGCGCCAGCTCGTCGCCGAGACCGATCGAGGTCCAGGCGTGGCTGCGAGTCTCGAACAGCTCGCGGGGGATTCTCCGGCGTGGCGCAGGCATCGCCCATACATACCCTGCGACCCGCCCGGGTATCGCTATCCGGCCGACTGTGTGACCGGTCTCACCCGGCCGTGCTCAGGCGCCGCGGAGGGCGGCAAGCGCCTCCGCGCGGCTGGCGAGAACCGGGATCGAGCTCTCGACCCCGGTGATCTCCAGAACCCGGCGCACCTGCTCGTTGGCGCTGCAGATGACGATCTTGGCGCCCTCGCCGTTGCCGCCGCCGAGCTGCTGGCTGGCGCGGACGATCATCGCGATCCCGGTCGAGTCGATGAACTCGCAGGCGCTGAGGTCGAGCAGCAGCGGCTCGCCGGCGGCGACCGCCTGCTCCAGCGGACCCTCCAGGCCGGGGGCCGTGCCAAGGTCCAGCTCGCCCCGTACCGAGACGACTCGCAGGCCGCCCTCGAGCTCGGCGGTCGACGCCTCGAAAGACCCTGGGCTCACGGTCGCGATGCTATCGCAGGGCCGCGCCGCCGAAGCCTTCGTTTTACCGCGACGCGGCCGGGTAGGAAAACCTCAGGCGGCCGGGAGTTATGCTCGCGGCGCGAGAGGACGCGAGGGCCGTGGTTGGGCGCTCTAAAGACCGGAGTACGAAAGCGCCTTAAAACGTGAACGCGACGAAAGAGGATCGACCAGGGCTCGAGATGTCGCTGCCCGCAAACGCAGAGAACGTAGCGGTCGTCCGCCACGCCCTGGCGGGGCTGGCGGAGTCGATCGGGATGGACGAACCCGGCATCGCCGACCTGAAGACGGTGGTCACCGAGGCCTGCATGAACGTCGTCGTCCACGCCTACGCGGACGAGCGGCCCGGCGCGCTCGAGGTCGAGGCGGTGCTCGAGCTCGACGGCCTCACCGTCTCGGTCCGCGACCACGGTTCGGGCATCCGGCCGCGAACCGAGCCCGAGCCCGAGCGCCCGACGCTGCGCCTCGGCCTGACCCTGATCGCCGCCCTCTCGAGCAGCTTCGAGATCAAAGGCGGCGTCGACCGCGGCACCGAGATCCGCATGCACCTGCCGTTGCGCTCGGGCGAGCGGCAGGGGGAGGAGGTGAAGCGGGTCGAGATCCCCGGCCACCCGGAGACCACCGACCTGCGGGTCGGCCCGCCGCAGCTGCTGGCGCCGATCCTGAGTCGCGCCCTGACCTCGTTGGCGGCCCGCCACGACGTCACCGTCGACCGCATCTCCGACGCGATGCTGCTCAGCGACGCGATCTCCGCCGGCGCCCCGCAGGGCTTCCCCGACGGCCACGTCTGCCTCTCGATCCTCGACGGCCCCGGCGGCGTCGAGCTGAAGGTCGGGCCGATGGAAGCCGGCGGCGGCGAGAGCCTGCGCCAGAGCCTCGACCTGCCGGCCGTCGGCGGCAGCCTCGCCTCGCTGGCCGACGAGCTGCGGATCGAGGACGACGACGCCGGCGAGTACCTGGTCGTCGAGATCGCCGCGCTCTCGAATTCCTAGCGCCGCGGCGAGCGGGCGCTAGGGGGTCGGCTGGTCCGGCCGCTCGGCCTCGGCGTCGCGTTCGGCGACCTCCTCGCGGATCCGGTCGAGGGTGCGGCGCAGGATGCGCGAGACGTGCATCTGCGAGTGGCCGATCTTGTCGGCGATCTGCGACTGGGTCATGTCGTCGACGAAGCGAAGTTTGAGGATCAGCCGCTCGCGCTCGTCGAGCTGCGGCAGCACCCCCTCCAGGGTCAGCTTGTCTTCGACCAGCTCGAAGCCCTCGTCCTCATCGCCGATCCACTCCGAGGCCGGCGATTCTTCCTCGTCGCCGAGCGGCCGGTCGAGCGAGAGCGGCCGGCGGTTGTGGTTTGCCTCGAGCACCTCGAGCACGTCGGCGGGGTCGAGCTCGAGCCGTTTGGCGATCTCGCCGACCGAGGGCGAGCGCTGCAGCTGGACGGTCAGCTCGGAGGTGGCTTTGTCGACTTCGGCCATCCGGTCGTGGAGGCCGCGGGGCACCCGCACGGTCCAGACCCGGTCGCGGAAGTGGCGCTTCAGTTCGCCGAGGATGGTCGGCGAGGCGAAGGCGGCGAAGGGGGTGCCGCGCTTCGGTTCGAAGCGGTCGATCGCGTTGACGAGGCCGAGGTTCGCCACCTGCAGCAGGTCGTCGAAGGACTCGCTGGCGCCGCGGTAGCGGAGCGCCAGGTTTTTCGCGAACGGCAGGTAGCGGCGGACCAGCTCCTCGCGGCTGGCCGGGTCGCGGTCGGCGGCGAAGCGCCGCCACAGCTCGCGCTCGCTGGCGAGCCCGTCGCCGGGGCCGGGGGCCGGGGCTGGAGCGGTCGTCGGGGTCTGGTCTTGTCTTGCTGCCATCTGGAATCGTCGTGCGCCGGGACCGAACTTGTCACCGGCGCCGCCCAGAGGGCACTTAGCGGGTGCCGTGCAGCGCCAGGCGAACCTCACACGGCCGCCTCCCGATACCTTAGCGTTGGCGGACGAGATGCTCACCCACGCCCTGCAGACGGCCCTCCTCGCGCTTGCCCTCGTCTGGCACCCGGCGCCGCAGACCGCCGCCTGGCAGTGGCAGCTGCAGGGCCGGCTCGACCCCGGCCTCGCCGCCTCGGTCTACGACGTCGACGGCTTCGAAACGAGCCGGGCGCAGGTGGGCGAGCTGCACCGCCGCGGCAAGCGGGTCGTCTGCTATCTCGACGTCGGCAGCTGGGAGAGCTACCGCCCGGACCGCGGCGAGTTCCCGCCCGCCGTGCGCGGCAAGCGCTACGAAGGCTTCCCGGACGAGCGCTGGCTCGACGTCTCTCGCTTCCGCCTCTTCCGCAAGCCGCTGGAAGGGCGGATTGCGATGTGCGGGCGGAAGGGCTTCGACGCGGTCGAGCCGGACAACCTCGCCGGCTTCGAAAACGACACCGGCTTCGACATCACCGCGGCCGAGCAGCTGCGCTTCAACCGCTGGATCGCCGCCCAGGTCCATCGCCGCGGGATGGCGGTGGCGCTGAAGAACGACCCGACCCAGGTCCCGGAGCTGCTCGACGACTTCGACTTCGCGATCGTCGAGGAGTGCTTCCAGTACCAAGAATGCGGGCGCTTCGAGCCGTTCGTCAAAGCCGGCAAGGCGGTCTTCGAGGCCGAGTACGAATTGCCGACGTCCGCGTTCTGCGCGCGCGCCGAAGCGCTCGGCTTCAGCGCGATACGGAAGTCCTATGACCTCTTCGCCGAGCCCTGGGAACCCTGTGATCCGCTGGCCGCCGGGCCCGGCAGGCGTGCGAGCGGCCGCGGCGGGGTAGTCTCGCGCTGACAAGCGGCCGCGCCGACGCGAGGAGGTCAGATGGGTTTCGACCAGTACCACGAGCCACCGGAGGAGCTGCCGGCGGAGACGCGCACCTTTGCCCGCCTCTGCGCCTCCCTCGAAGAGGAGTCGCAGGCGATCGGCTGGTACCAGCAGCGGCTCGCGGTCGAGCCCGACGCGGAGGCGCGGTCGATCATGGCGGACGCCCAGGGGGAGGAGTTCAAGCACTTCGTGATGAACCTCGAGTCGCTCCTGCGGCGAACCCCGCGCTGGCGGGCGATCGCCGAAGGCGTCCTCTTCAAGGCCGGTGACATCGTCGAGAACGGCGAGGCGGCCGAGGCGGCGAGCGAGGACATCGGCCCCGACGACGAGGGCCCGCCGGAGGGCAGCATCGCCGGCTCGGGCGCCGCCGGCGCGGGCGCGGACGGCGGCACGCTCGGGATCGGCAGCCTGCGGGGTGCGGAGCGATGAACCACCTGCTGCGCGGGAAGGCCCCGCTCACCGACGGCAACTGGCAGCTGCTCGACGACGAGGCGCGCGAGCGCCTGCACGGACCGCTCGGAGCGCGGCGGCTGGTCGACTTCAGCGGCCCCAACGGCTGGGAGCACTCGGCCACCAACCTGGGCCGGGTCGAGGCGGTGCCGGCGCCGAGCGGCGAGGGCATCGAGGCGCTGCGGCGGCGGGTGCTGCCGCTGGTCGAGGTGCGCGCCGACTTCACGATCTCGCGAGCCGAGCTGCGCGACGACGACCGCGGCGCGCTCGACGTCGACCTCGAGCCGCTCGACGAAGCGGCGCTGCGGATCGCCACCTGCGAGAACGTCGCCGTCTTCCACGGCTGGGCCGATGCCGGCGTGACCGGCATCGCCGAGGCCTCGCCGTTTGCACCGCAGCCGCTCGGCGGCAGCGGCGAGGAGTACCCGCGCTCGGTGGCGCGGGCGGTCGAGTCGGTGCGCGCCGCCGGGGTCGGTGGCCCCTACGGCCTGGCGCTCGGCCCCGACGAGTACACGCGGGTGATCGAGACCGCCGAGCACGGTGGCTACCCGCTCTGGAACCACCTCGGCGAGATCCTCGGCGGCCCGATCGTCTGGGCGCCGGGGGTCGAGGGCGCGGTCGTCGTCAGCCTGCGTGGCGGCGACTTCCTCTTCGAGTCGGGCCAGGACCTGGCGATCGGCTACGCCCACCACGACAGCGACGGCGTCGACCTCTACCTGGAGGAGAGCTTCTCGTTCGTCATCGCGACGCCCGAGGCGGCGGCTCCGCTCAGCCGCTGAGGCGAGCAGCGCCGGCCCGGTCCGGGGTTACCGGACCGGGCTGACACCGGGGGGTGCTCGGGGGGCTACTCGGGGTCGGCGACCTCGAGCTCGCCGGCGCCGTTCTGGTTGGCGGCGGCGCTCTCGGGCGGCGACTTGAAGTGGAGGATCGCGACCTTCGAGAGCATTCCCTGCTCGTCGCTGCCGGCGAGCCGCTGCGAGGCCTCCGCCTGGATCTCGAACACCTTCTCGAGGGTCGCGTTCAGGACCTCGACGGTTTCGTTCCAGCCCTGCTCGTCGACGACCATCGGCGTCCGGGTCAGGTGCCGGTCCTCGAGCTCGTCGAAGCTGCCGGCGGCGAGCGCCTCCTCGACGTCGTCGAAGATCGGTTTCAGCATCGCGCCGGAGAGACCGGGCCGGAGCGCCTCTGGCATTCGCGCCCATTCGGCATCGGTCAGGAACTGGCGACGGGTGGCGCGGTAGAAATGCTCGGTGGCGCCACGTCGCTGCTTGGTGTCGACCAGCTCGATGCAGTCGTATTTCTCGAGCACCCGCACGTGGTAGGCGACCAGATTCAAACTTTGGTCCAACTCCTGTGCGAGCAGATTGGGGCTCGCCACTCGCTCGTTCAAAATGATCAAGATTTGAACTCTGAGCGGATGGGCGAACGCCTTGGCGACGATTTGTTCGACGTCATCCTTTTGTTTCGTCCTGGGCATGGGGGGCTTCCTTCGGGTTGTTAACACGGAATACGGACCGATCTGGACACTCTAAGGCCCGTAGCTCAAGAAAATCTATACCGGTAATCAACTATCCGTTTAGTCGCGTACCCCTAGTGCATTGACTTTGATTGATGAGACGTATTAGAGTAACCCTCTGTTTGCGTCGCCGGCAACGGTTGGCGCGGGGGGAACCACCACATAGGGGGGAGGAAATCGTGCGCATCATGAATGCCCAGGAGCGGGTCCAGCCGACCACGGTCAGCAAGGGCTCGTGACTCGCTAACCGCACGAGTACCTGCGGGCGGCGGTCGCGCCTGACAGTCTTGAGCGGTGGCACCATGGAAGTTGCCGCTGCTCGTCGCCGCGATCGCCGTCCCGATCGTCGCCGGTTTCCTGGTGGGGGGACCGGGAATCGGCGTCGCGGTCGGCGCCCTGGTGGCGCTCGTCGTGGTCGTTGTCGCCGTTCGGCAGCGGCCGCGCGGCGGGATCGGCGCGGTCGCCGCGGCACCCGGCCGGCGGCTGCTGGTCGTCGTCGCCCGGCCGGTCGAGGACGCTGCCACGATCGGCGCGATCGCCGGGTTGGCAGGCACCGGCGCCGACCATGCCGCGGCGGAAGCGGTGCTGGTGCTGGCACCGGCGCGGATCGGCTTCCTCGATCGCTGGGCCTCGGACCTCGAGGGGGCGCGGCGCGCGGCCCAGGAGAACCTCGTGGTCAGCGTCGCCTCGCTGGCCAAGGCCGGGGTCGAGGCGGAGGCCCGGGTTGGCGACGAGGACCTGGTCCAGGCGGTCGAAGACCAGATCGGCAGCTACCCGGCGACCGAGGTGGTGCTGGTCAGCGCCGACCCCGACGACGACGAGCAGGCCGAGCGCGCCGCCGCCGAGTTGCGCGACCGCCTCCGCGTCCCGTTCGTCCGGCTGTTCTGACCAGCGCATATCGGCGTCCTCGGTCGCTCGCGTGCAGAGCACGCCACGCTCCCTGCGTCCTCGAGCTGCTTGGTCAGAACAGCCGGATCAGCGGTCCAGGAGCTCCGAGTACCGGAGGGCGGCGCGGGTCGGCGTCACGAACTCGTCGACGAGGTGGATCAGGCCGACGCCGGAGAGATCGCGGGCGGCGCGTTCGACCGCGTCGCGGGTGCCGAAGTCGGCCTCCTCGCCGGCCAGTTCGCGGATCAGTTCCGGCATCGTCAGGCGGGCCGGATGGACGTCGAGGACGCGCTGCAGTACCGCTGACTCCATTGCCAGGTCATCGTCCTTCGTCGTCCACCTGTCGCCGCTCGCGTCCATCTCCCTGGCTATGGCTTTGAGCCGCCCGGTTTCTCCCCCTCACCCTCGTCCTCGGCCTCGCTGATTCCGAGGACTTGTCGGGCCCAGGGGGCGTCGATCGCGCTGCAGTAGAAGTGCTGCATCGAGCCGCGCACCGGCTGCGTGCCGACCAGCGTCACCGCCGAGCAATCGACGAGGACGCGGACGTGGTAGCTGACGTTGCTGAGCGGTTCGTGCAGCTGGCTCGACAGCTCGCGGGGGCTGATCGCCTTGTCCTCGTCCATGCGCCGCAGGATGCGGCGCCGCAGCGGATGCCGGAGGGCGGTCAGAAGGTCGTTGTCGCCGGAGCGGTCGAGACTCGTCATGCGTGTGCCCCGCAATATAGAGCAAACGAAACGTTTTGTCTGTAAACTCTGTGTCTGCACCGGAAACTCCGGCGTTTTCCGAATGGAGCCGAGCGGACCACGGTTATTAGCCGTGCATCCACCACCGTGAGGGTGGTCGATGCACGAGTCGTCCGGTCAGGGTTCGTCGCGGTCGGCGCCGGAAGGAAGGTCGGCGCCGTCCGGCGCGTCGCGGATGCCGCCCATCTCGGTGAAGACGGCGTTGACGCCGCCCTCGGGGCGCTGCGCGTCGGCGATCACGTGGGAGACGGCGTTGATCAGCGCCAGGTGGGTGAAGGCCTGGGGGAAGTTGCCGAGGTGGCGCATCGACTCGGCGTCGAGCTCCTCGGCGTAGAGGCCGAGGGCGCCGGCCGCGCTCAGCAGCCGTTCGCAGAGCGCCAGCGCCCGGGCGCTCTCGCCGATCTCCGAGAGCGCCGAGACCAGCCAGAAGGAGCAGATCAGGAAGGTGCCCTCCTTGCCGTGCAGGCCGTCGTCGGTCTCTTCGACCTTGTAGCGGCTGACCAGGCCGTTCTCGGTGAGCTGCTCGGCGATCGCGTTGACGGTGGCGACCACGCGCGGGTCGTCGCCCGGCAGGAAGCGGAGGATCGGGATCAGCAGCAGCGAGGCGTCGAGGGCGTCGGTCTCGTAGTGCTGGCGGAAGACGCCGTCGCGGACGCCGCGCTCGAGGATCTCGGCCTTGATCTCCGCCGCCTTGGCGGCCCAGGTCGCGGCCAGCTCGGGATGGCCGAGGCCCTTCGCGAGCCGGGCGCCGCGATCGACCGCGACCCAGATCATGATCTTCGAGGAGACGTAGTGCCGCGGCTCGCCGCGCGTCTCCCAGATGCCCTGGTCGGGGTGGGGCCAGGCCGCGATCGCCGCTTCGACCTGGTAGCGGACCAGCTCCCGGTCGACCTCGGTGCCGCGCCCGGCGAGCGCCTTCTGGTGCAGGTAGACCGAATCGATCAGCGCTCCCCAGACGTCGTTCTGGCGCTGGTCGAAGGCGCCGTTGCCGATCCGCACCGGCTGTGCCCCGCCGTAGCCGCCGAGGTGGGAGAGCTCGCTCTCCGCCAGCTCCCGCTCGTGGCCGATCCCGTACATGATCTGCAGGTCCGGGTGCTCGCGGCAGATGTCGACGATGAAGCGCATGAAGTCGGTCGCCTCCTGGTCGAAGCCGAGCGTGTGCAGCGCCCAGAGGCTGAAGGTCGAGTCGCGGATCCAGCTGTAGCGGTAGTCCCAGTTGCGCTCGCCGCCCGGCGTCTCCGGCAGCGAGGTGGTCGCGGCGGCGAGGATCGCCCCGGTCGGCGCGTAGGTAAGCCCCTTGAGGACCAGCGCCGAGCGCTGCAGGTGGACCCGCCAGGGGTGGTCGGGGAAGTCGCCCGCACGCAGCCAGAGGCGCCAGAACTTGCGCGTCGATTCGAGCCGCTCGAGCGCCTCCGGCTCCGAGCGCGGGCCGCCGAGCCCCTCCTCGCCGCCCCAGTCGAGCGCGCAGAAGCCGGTCTCGCCGGCGCGCAGCCGCAGCGTCCCGCGGAGGGTGCCGCCGTCGGCGCTCAGCTCCATGTCGGAGGCGAAGCGCAGTCCCTCGGCGTCGCCCTCGCAGCTCGCCTCGCCGGGGCCGCCGAGCGTCCAGCGCGACTCGCCGGCGCCGTATTCGAAGCGCGGCACGCACTCCATCTCCATCTCGACCTCGCCGTCGATGCAGGTGATCGTGCGCAGCAGCGAGCGGTCGGACTGGTGCCGGGTCATCGGCCGGCTGCCGGGGTCCTCGCTCATCGCGGCCCACTCGGCGATCGTCAGCGCGTCGCGGACGACGACCCAGCCACTCGGCGTCACCCAGGTCGTCTCCATCACCAGCGTCCCCGGCTCGTAGTGCCGGCCGATCGGCACCACCACGCCCTGCGGCGCCAGCCGCCAGTGGCCGGCGCCGCGGTCGAGCAGCGCCGCGAAGGTGCTCGGCGAGTCGAAGCGGGGGAGGCAGAGCCACTCGACGCTGCCGGCGTCGGAGACGAGCGCCGCGGTGTGGCAGTCGGAGAGGAAGCCGTAGTCCCCGATCGGGGGGAAGCGGTCAGCGTCGGCGGCCACGATCGGGCGCAAGCTAGACGATTGGCCGTCGCTACGCTGGACCGCGATGGCGCTGCCCGTCGCCCACCTCACCGGCATCTTCGCGTTCGTCGAGCTGGCGCCGATGCTGATCGCCGCCGGGCTCTACGCGAAGCGGGCGGCGACCCTGGCCGAGCGCGGTCGCCCGGTGCCGCTCCGGCGGCAGATCTGCTTCGCGAGCGGCCTGCTGCTGATCACGCTGGTGCTGGTGACGCCGATCTCCGACGTCGCCGACGAACTGGTCGCCGCCCACATGGTCGAGCACCTGCTGATCGGCGACATCGCCTCGCTGCTGATCGTCCTCGGCCTGACCGGGCCGCTTTTGCAGCCGGTCCTCTCGACCAAGCCGCTGGGGGAGCTGCGGGTGCTGGCCCACCCGCTGGTGGCGCTGCCGCTGTGGGCGATCAACTTCTACGCCTGGCACATCCCGCCGCTCTACGACGCGGCCTACGGCGGCGCCCCGGTGCACGCGCTCGAGCACGCCAGCTTCATCTTCTTCGGCTGCCTGATGTGGATGCCGATCTTCGGGCCGCTGCCGAAGCCGGCCTGGTTCACGGCCGGCTGGAAGGTCGGCTACGTGGTCGTCGTCCGCTTCTCCGGCTTCATCCTCGGCAACGTCCTGATGTGGTCGAACACCGTCCTCTACGACGTCTACGCGAAGGGCGAGGCGGCCTGGCACATCGAACCGCTCGCCGACCAGAGCATCGCCGGCGTGGTGATGATGATCGAGGGAACGCTCGGCGGGCTGGCGCTGATCGCCTACTTCTTCTTCCTCGCGGCTCGCGAGGGGATCGAGAAGCAGCGGCTGCTCGACCTCGCCTGGGAGCGCGGCGTCGAGCTCGACCCGGCGCGGGCCCAGCGGGCGGTCGCCGCCGGCCAGTCGGCGCGGCTCGAACGGCAGCTGCTGGGGGGCGGGGGAGAGCCCGGTGCGCCGAGCGCGCCGAGCGCCTGAGGCGTCGATGAGGGTGCCGCTCGACCGCGCCCGCGCCTGGCTCGTCACCGGCCCGCTCGGCCGCGGGGTCGCCTTCGCGATCGACTTCGGCGCCGCCCTGCGGACGATGCTCGCGCAGCGCCGGGCCGCCCGGCGCCGGGCGGGTGGGGAGAGCGGCCGCGCCTAGGCCGGCCCTCGGATTCGTCTAGATTCGGGCCGATGCAGACGACTCTCACCGAGCTTCCCGATTCGCGCGCGCGGGTCGAGGTCGAGGTCCCCGCCGAGGACGTCGGCCGCGCCACCTCGCGCGCCGCCCGCGCCCTGGCCCGCGAAATGCGGCTGCCGGGTTTCCGCAAAGGCAAAGCGCCGCCGTCGCTGGTGATCCAGCGGATCGGCTTCCCGGCGGTGCTCGAGGAGGCGATCCGCGAGGCGCTGCCCGAGTGGTACGAACGGGCGCTGCTCGAGTCCGGCATCGCCCCGATCGGCGACCCCGCGATCGAGATGATCTCGACCCCCGAGAGCGAGGACGAGCCGCTCGAGTTCAAATTCGAGGTCGGGGTGCGGCCCGAGGCCCAGCTCGGCGAGTACAAGGGGCTCGAGGTCGGCCGCAAAGAGGAGGAGGTGCCCGACGAGGTCGTCGACACCGAGGTCGAGCGGCTGCGCCAGGGCTTCGCCCGGCTGGAACCGGTCGAGCGGGCGGGGCAGGAGGGCGATGCGCTGCTGATCGACTTCGAGGGGACCCGCGACGGGCAGGTGTTCCAGGGCGGCAAGGCCGAGGACTACCTGCTCGAGCTCGGCTCAGGCAGCCTGATCCCCGGCTTCGAGGAGCAGCTGAGCGGCGCCGAGCCGGGCCAGGAGGTGGAGGTGGAGGTGACCTTCCCCGAGGACTATCCGAACGAGGAGCTGGCCGGCGAGGACGCGCTCTTCGCGGTCAAGGTCAAAGAGGTGCGGGAGAAAATCCTCCCCGACCTCGACGACGACTTCGCCGGCGACGCCTCCGAGTTCGACACCCTCGAGGAGCTGCGCGACGACATCCGCGAGAAAGTCGGCAACGCGCTCAACTCGAGGGCCGAGGAGGACTTCCGGATCGCCGCCGTCGACGCCGCCGTCGATGCGTCCACGGTCGAGGTCCCCGACGACCTCGTCACCGCCCGCGCCACCGAACGCTGGGAGCGGATGGAACGGCAGCTCGCCCAGCGCGGCATGGACCCCAACCAGTTCCTGCAGATGCAGGGCAAAACGCGCGAGGAGCTGATCGAGGAGTCGAAGCCGGACGCCGAGCGCGAGCTGAAGCGCGAGGCGGTCGTCACCGCGGTCGCCGAGGCGGAGGACGTCGAGGTGACCGACGAGGAACTGGTCGAGGCGCTCGAGCACTCCGCCGAGCACGAACGGACGACACCGGAGAAGCTCCTCGAGCGCCTCCGCGCCAACGGCCGCGACGCGATGATCGTCGAAGACCTGCGGGCGCGTAAGGCGATCGAGCTGATCGCGGAGGCGGCGAAACCGATTCCGCTGGAGGAGGCGGAAGAGCGGCAGGAGAAAGCCGAGGCGGCGGAGAAAATCTGGACGCCGGAGAAAGAGGCGGCGGAGAAATCTGGCGAGTCCAAGCTTTGGACGCCGCCGGGTGAGGAGTAGGGATCAGGATCTGGCGTGGAGGGTCTGCACCGCCCCCGTCCACGGGCGTCCCGAGCGCACCCCGGCCCGCCGACATCGATCTATAGAGTCCCGACCATGACTCCTCTGGTCCCAATGGTCGTCGAGCAGACCTCCCGCGGTGAGCGGGCGTTTGACATCTATTCGCGCCTGCTGGGTGAGCGGATCGTCTTCCTCGGGACGCCCGTCTCCGACGACATCGCCAACCTGATCGTCGCCCAGCTGCTGCACCTGGAGTCGGAGGATCCCGAGAAGGACGTCAGCCTCTACATCAACTCGCCCGGCGGCAGCGTCTACGCCGGGCTGGCGATCTACGACACGATGCAGTTCATCAAACCCAAGGTGCAGACGATCTGCGTCGGGGTCGCGATGAGCATGGGGGCGCTGCTCCTCTGCGGCGGGGCCGAGGGCAAACGGATGGCGCTGCCGAACTCGAAGATCCTGATCCACCAGGTGTCGGCCGGCTTCCAGGGGCAGGCGACCGACATCGAGATCCACGCCAAAGAGATCATCGACGTCCGCCGCCGCCTCGACGAGATCATCGCCAAACACACCAACCAGCCGTTCGAGAAGGTCACCAAAGACACCGAGCGCGACTACTTCATGAGCGCGGAGGAGGCGAAGGAGTACCACATCGTCGACCGCGTCATCGAACACCACTGACGCGCCGGTGAGCGCCTGAGGTTCAGGCCCTGAAGCGCGCCGCCCTCTTCGTCGTCCTCCTCGCCACGTCGCTCTCGGCCGTCGCGGCCACCGCCGCCGCGCAGCCGCACGACCCGCTCCACGCCGCCAATGGCGCGATTCCCTACTTCGCCCACGTCTTCCCGGTGCAGGCCCCGCACGGCGAACGTGGCGCGGTCGGCGAGTTCGGCGCCCCCCGTGACGGCGGCCGCGTCCACGAAGGGTTCGACATCCTCGCCCGCTGCGGCGCCGAGGTCGTCGCCGCGGCCACCGGCAAGGTGCGGAAGACCGGCTACGACCCGGTCCTCTACGGCAACTACCTCGAAATCCACGGCCAGGGCGAGCACCGCAGCTACTTCTACGCCCACCTGAAGGTGCCGCCGCTCGTCCATCGCGGGCAGCGGGTCTGGGCCGGCGAGCGGGTCGGGGTGGTCGGCAAGACCGGCAACGCCCGCACCGTCGGCTGCCAGCTGCATTTCGAGATCCACGTCGACGGCCGCCCGATCGACCCGAAGCCGGCGCTCGAGCGCTGGGACGCCTGGAGCTGATGAAGAGCGGCAACTACGAAGTCGACGCCGAGGGGAGCCTGGTCGAGGTCGGGAAGGCGCCGGCCGGCGCTGCGCCGGCGCCGTCGTCCACCTCGCAGCCGACCCCGACCCCGGTGCGCTGGGCGATGCGCGTCTACGGCTTCGCCCAGCTGATCTCGTTGGCGCTGCTGATCGCGACGGCGATCGCGCTGCCTGACATCCGCGGCGTCCTCCTCCTCGTCGCCGTCGTCTACGCGGTGGTCGCCTTCTTCCTCCACCGCCTCTACCGGCGGGCCCTGATGCGACGCTACGAGGCGAGGCACCGATGACCCGGCAGATGGCGAACAGGATCCTGCGGACGACCTGGATCTCGACCGTGGTCGGTCTGGTCGTGATCGTGATCGCCGCGATCATCGTCTCCGAGCACCGCGGCCTGCTGCTGCTGGTCGCCGCCGTCTACCTGATCGTCTCGCTGTCGGCCCAGGTGCCGCTGCGCCGCAGCCTCAACCGCGAGGTCGAGCGCCGCGACCGGCAGCAAGCCGGTTAGAGGTCGCGTTCGAACCAGAGGTCGGCCCGGTGGTTGCCGTTGTAGTCGGCGACCTCGCGGTAGCCGTGGGCGCGGTAGAGGCCGACCGCCTCGGCGAGGAACCCGTTGCTGTCGAGGCGGACGGCGCGGCAGCCCGCTTCGCGGGCCACCCGATGCAGCTCCTCGAGGATGCGGCGGCCGAGCCCGAGGCCGCGGTGGGCGGGGGAGACGTACATGCTCTTGATCTCGGCGACCGCGGTGTCGAGGTGGCGGACGCCGCCGATCCCGGCCGGCTCGCCGTCGATCCGGACCAGCAGCATCGCCCCGGCCGGCGGCACCAGGTCGCCCGGCGGTCCGGCGGCCGCCTCGGCCCCGGTTTCGGCGACGCTCTCCGTCGTCAGCCCGACCCCGACCTCACGGGCGTAGGGCGCGTACAGAGCGCGCACCGCCGGGTCGTCCCGGCGGACCGGCGCGACCTCGACCTCAGGCATCCAGTTCGTAGGTGAGCCAGGTCGAGCGGCTGGCGCCGGTCGAGTCGTAGAGGCGCTGGGCGGTGTGGTTGTCGGGGGCGGTCTGCCACTCGAGGGAGAGGGCGCCCCGCTCGCGGGCGACCTCGCGGGCGGCCTCGATCAGCGCCCGGCCGACGCCGCGGCCGCGCGCCTCGGAGACGACGAAGAGGTCGTTCATCAGCACCGTCTCGCGCGCCGCGGCCGAGCTGAAGTGCCAGTAGAGGCAGGCGTAGCCGAGCAGCCGGCCCTCCTCGCGGTAGCCGAGCAGGAGGCCGTCGTCGCTCGGCGCCAGGAAGCGGCGGAAGAAGCGGTGGTTGCGGCCCTCGTCGATGTCCTCGACCTCGTAGAAGCGCTGGTAGGCGGCGATCAGCGGCAGCAGCTCGCCGTACTCGGCGGGGGTGATCGGGGCGATCTCGGCCATCGGCGCAAGCTAATCACGCCACCGCCTTCTCGCAAGCTCGCGACCAGCGGCAGGGAGCCGCGGACGATTGACGTATTGCACGGTCACAGTCCGGCGCCCGGCCCCGTCTAAGCTTTTAGGCCGCCCGCCGCCGGAGAAACCGATCGTCCCGCTAGGAGGGGATTTCGCTGGCACGCCCGACCGATTCCAACGAGCAGCTTCTCTGCAGCTTCTGCGGGAAGTCGCAGCGGCAGGTGAAAAAGCTGATCGCCGGTCCCGGCGTCTACATCTGCGACGAGTGCATCGACCTCTGCAACGAGATCATCGACGAGGAGCTGACCGCTCCGCCCGCCTTCGAGCTCGAGAACCTGCCGAAACCGCGCGAGATCTACGACGTCCTGCAGGAGTACGTGGTCGGCCAGGATGCTGCCAAGCGGTCGCTCTCGGTGGCCGTCTACAACCACTACAAGCGGGTCCAGATCGCCCAGTCCGAAGAGACCGAGGTCGAGCTGCAGAAGTCGAACATCATGATGCTGGGCCCGACCGGCTGCGGCAAGACGCTGCTCGCCCAGACGCTCGCCCGCATCCTCAACGTCCCCTTCGCGATCGCCGACGCGACCGCGCTGACCGAGGCCGGCTACGTCGGCGAGGACGTCGAGAACATCCTCCTGAAGCTGATCCAGGCCGCCGACTTCGACGTCAAGAAGGCGGAAACGGGGATCATCTACATCGACGAGATCGACAAGATCGCGCGCAAGGCCGACAACCCGTCGATCACCCGCGACGTCTCCGGCGAAGGCGTCCAGCAGGCGCTCCTGAAGATCCTCGAGGGAACCTCCGCCTCGGTGCCGCCGCAGGGCGGGCGCAAGCATCCGCACCAGGAGTTCCTGACGATCGACACCACCAACATCCTCTTCGTCTGCGGCGGCTCCTTCGCCGAACTCGACAAGGTGATCGAGCGGCGGGTGGGCGACCGCGGGATCGGCTTCGGCGCCGAAATCTCCTCCCGTGAGGAGAAGGACGCCGGCGAATGGTTCGAGCAGGTGCTGCCCGAGGACCTGATCGAGTACGGGCTGATCCCCGAGTTCATCGGCCGCCTGCCGGTGATCACCGCGATCCACCAGCTCAGCCGCGAGGACCTGACCACGATCCTGACCGAGCCCAAACACGCGCTGACGCGCCAGTTCCAGCGCTTCTTCGAGTTCGACGACATCGAGCTGGTCTTCTCCGAGGACAGCCTCGAGGCGATCGCCAACAAGGCCCTGGAGCGCGAGACCGGCGCCCGCGGCCTGCGCTCGATCCTCGAGGAAACGCTGCTCGACGTCCAGTTCGAGCTGCCCTCGCGGCGCGACGTGACCAAGTGCGTGGTGACCAAGGAGACGATCACCCAGGGCCGCCGGCCGACCCTGGTGACCGAGGCGGCCCACCAGGACATCGGCGGCGCCCCGCCGGCCGAGCAGCTCGGCGAGGAAACCGCCTAGCCGGCGCGACCCTCGCGCGTTTGTCTCCGGTATGCGGAGACAAGTGCGCGCGAGTGCGGGCGCCGGCGGGCCATCAGGAGAAGGGCGGCGGTGCCGCCGACGGCGAGGGCGAGGCCGCTCGCCAGCAGCGAGCTGCCGACGCTGGCGAAGCCGCCGATCAGGGCGACGCCGACGGCGCCGCCGACCTGGCGGCTGGTGTTGTTGATCGCCGAGGCGATGCCGGCGCGGTCGGGGCCGAGCGCCTCGGTGGCGCCGGCGACCAGCGCCGGGGTGGCGAAGCCCATCCCGGCCCCGCCCAGCGCCAGCAGCGCCCAGCCGGCGGGGCTCTCGATCGAGCCTTCGAGCCGCGACAGGGCCAGGTAGGCGGCCCCGCAGGCGAGCAGGCCGAGCCCGGCCGGCAGCCGCGGCCCGACCCGGGCGACGACCCGCCCGGCGAAGAAGGCGAGCAGCGCCAGCGGCGCCGCCAGCGGCACCAGGTTGAGGCCGGTCCGCAGCGGTGAGAGCCCGCGCTCGTCCTGGAGGAAGAGGCTGAGCGCGAACAGCGCCCCGAGCGTCCCCAGGTTCATCATCCCGGCGCCGAGGTTGGCGCCGCTGAAGTCGGCCCGCCTGAACCAGCGGACGTCGAGCAGCGGCCGGCGGCGGCGCAGCTCGACCGCGACGAAGGCGGCGAGCGCCGCCGCCGCGACCAGGCTGCCGGCGATCACCGGGGCGCCCCCGAAGCCGCCGTGGCCGCCCTCGATCAGGGCGAAGACGAGGGCGACGAGGGCGATCGTGCCGAGCAGCTGGCCGGGCAGGTCGGCGCGCTCGCCGTCCGCGGTCGGGCCGGCCGGCAGCAGCCTCATCCCGGCGAACAGCGCGGCGGCGACGAGCGGCACGTTGAGGGCGAAGATCGCCCGCCAGCCGAACGGGCCGACCAGCAGGCCGCCGAGGATCGGCCCCAGCACCAGCGCCGAGCTGCCGACCCCGGCCCAGAGGCCGATCGCCCGCGGCCGCTCCTCGGGGTCGGAGTAGAGCTGGTTGACGACCGCCAGCGAGGTCGGCAGGATCGCCGCCGCGCCGAGCCCCTGGGCGACCCGGGCGGCGACCAGGACGCCGGCGCTGGGCGCCGCCGCACAGGCCGCCGAGGCGAGCCCGAACAGAGCCAGTCCGGCGAGGAACAGCCGCCGCGAGCCGAGCCGGTCGGCGAGGTCGCCGGCGCCGAGCATGAAGGCGGCGAGGCAGAGCGCGTAGCCGTCGACGACCCACTGCAGCTCGGACCGCGAGGCGCCGAGGTCGGAGCCGATCTTGGCGAGGGCGACGTTGACGATCGTCACGTCGAGGAGGACGAAGAAGTAGCCGGCCGAGGCGACGACCAGGGCGCGGCGGCGATGGTCCTGGCGATGTTCCATGGGTTGGTTCATGCCCTCGAAGCTAGGTTCGAAACGATTCGGCGCCGGCCGAATCGTCCTCGTCCTAGCCTGTGGTCATGGCCAGCAAGACCCGGATCGACGGAAACGGCGGCGGCGAAGCCGACATCGCCGCCGCCGCCCGCCTGATGGCGGACTCGAGCCGCGCCGCGGTGCTGGTCGAGCTGGTCGACGGCCGGGCGCTGCCGCCGAGCGAGCTGGCCGAAGTCGCCGGCGTCTCGCGCTCGACGATGTCCGAGCACCTGGCGCAGCTGCAGGAGGCCGGCTTCCTCGCGGTCGAGCGCGGCGGCCGCAATCGCTACTACCGGCTCGCCGGGCCGCAGGTCGCGGAGGCGGTCGAGGCGCTCGGCTCGCTCGCTCCGCGGCGCCAGGTGCGATCGCTGAAGCAGGCCAACCGGGCGACCGCTCTCGACGCCGCCCGCACCTGTTACGGCCACCTCGCCGGCCGGCTCGGGGTCGGGATCACCGACTCGATGCTCGAGCGCGGCCTGCTCGAGCGCGAGGCCGAGGTCTTCCTGCTGACCGACGACGGCGGCGCCTGGCTCGCCGAGCTGGGGCTGGAGAAGGCGCCGCGCGCCGGCAAGACCTGCAACGACTGGAGCGAGCGCCGCCCGCACCTCGCCGGCAGGCTCGGCGTCGCCCTCGCCAAGCGCCTGTTCGAGCTGGAGTGGCTGGAGCGGACCGCGGTCCGGCGCGCGGTCCGGGTCACCGATCTGGGCGCCCGCGAGCTGCACGACCAACTCGGACTGTCCATCTAGACTCGCCTCCTCGTGAACGAGGAGCGCCGCCAAGCCCTGGAAGCGACGACCCGCTGGGAACCCGCGGCGGTCGAGGCGCGCGTGTTCGCGGAATGGATCGCGGGCGGCTACTTCCACCCGACCGCCGAGGGCACCCCGGAGGAGAACTACTCGGTCGCGATCCCGCCGCCCAACGTCACCGGCGCCCTCCACATGGGCCACGCGCTGAACGGCTCGATGCAGGACGCGCTGGTCCGCCTCAACCGGATGCGGGGCCGCAACACGCTCTGGATCCTCGGCACCGACCACGCCGGCATCGCCACCCAGGCGGTGGTCGAGAAAGAGCTGCGCAAAGAGGGGACGAGCCGCCAGGAGATGGGCCGCGAGGCGTTCGTCGAGCGGGTCTGGGCCTGGAAAGAGGAGTACGGCTCGCGGATCGTCGAGCAGTACAAGCGGCTCGGCGCCTCGCCCGACTACGAGCGCGAGCGCTTCACGCTCGACGAGGGCTACGTGCGGGCTGTCTACCGCGTCTTCAAGGTCCTCTACGACAAGGGCTACATCTACCGCGACAACTACATGGTCAACTGGGACCCGGGGACGCGCTCGGCGATCTCCGATCTCGAGGTCGAGAACCGCGAGGTCGAGGACGCGCTCTACGCGATCGACTACCCGCTCGAGGACTCCGACCGGGTGCTGACCGTGGCGACGGTGCGGCCGGAGACGATGCTCGCCGACACCGCCGTCGCCGTCAATCCGGGCGACGAGCGCTACGCCGACCTGGTCGGCCGCTTCTGCGTGCTGCCGCTGGTCGGGCGGCGGCTGCCGATCATCGCCGACGACCACGTCGACCCGGCCTTCGGCACCGGCGCCCTGAAGATCACCCCCGGCCACGACGTCAACGACTTCGAGATCGGCCGCCGCCACGGGCTCGAGGAGATCACCGTGATCGGCGAGGACGGGCGGATGAGCGAGGCCGCCGGCGAGTACGCCGGGCTCGGCGTGGGGGAGGCCCAGGCGGCGATCGTCGCCGCCCTGCGCGAGGCCGGCCGCCTCCGCGGCGAGGAGCCCTACACCCACTCGGTGCCGTTCTCGCACCGCTCCGGCGAGCGGATCGAGCCGCTGATCAGCCTGCAGTGGTTCTGCCGGATGGACGAGCTGGCGAAGCCGGCGATCGAGGTGGTCGAGCGCGACGAGGTGCGGATCACCCCGGACCAGTGGAAGCGCGTCTACCTCGACTGGATGGGCGAGATCCGCCCCTGGTGCATCTCCCGCCAGCTCTGGTGGGGGCACCGGATCCCGGTCTGGTACTGCGCCGACTGCGAGCGCGACGTGGTCGCCGAGGTGGCGCCGGAGGAGTGCCCCGGCTGCGCCGGCACCAACCTGCGCCAGGAGGAGGACGTGCTCGACACCTGGTTCAGCTCGGCGCTGTGGCCGTTCGCGACGCTCGGCTGGCCCGAGGAGACCCCCGAGCTGCGCGCCTTCTACCCGACCAGCTTCCTCACCACCGCCCGCGAGATCCTCTTCCTCTGGGTGGCGCGGATGGTGATGATGGGGCTCGAGTTCCCCGGCGCGATCCCGTTCCGCGACGTCCACGTCCACGCGGTGATCCAGGCCCGCGACGGGCGGCGGATGTCGAAGAGCCTCGGCACCGGGATCGACCCGCTGGAGGAGATCGACGTGCACGGCGCCGACGCCCTCCGCTTCGGGCTGATGGCGATGTCCTCGACCCAGGACGTCCGCTACTCCGACGCCAAGGTCGAGCAGGGGCGGAACCTGGCCAACAAGCTCTGGAACGCCAGCCGCCTGATCCTCCTCAACGCGGCCGAGGTCGAGCCGGCGCCGCGGCCGCTCCACGTCGAGGACCGCTGGCTCCTCTCCCGGCTGCAGCGGGCGATCGCCTCGGTGACCGAGAAGCTCGAGGGCTACGACTTCGCCCACGCCGCCCAGGAGGCCTACGCCTTCGTCTTCCGCGACCTCTGCGACTGGTACCTGGAGATCGTCAAGCCGCGGCTCTACGACGGCGAGGAGGAGGCCGCCGCGACGCTGCTCTACGCGCTCGAGCGGGTGCTCGGCCTGCTGCACCCGCTGATGCCGTTCGTGACCGAGGAGATCTGGTCCTACCACCCGGCCCGCGACGGCCACCTGGTCGTCCACGCCTTCCCCGACCCGGACGACTCGCTGCTCGACGAGGACGCCGAGGAAGACGTCGAGGCGGGGATCCGGCTGACCCAGCGGCTGCGCGCCTGGCGCGACCTCGCCGGCGTGCCGGCGGCGGCGACGCTGCCGGCGCTGATCGACGGCGTCGAGCCGCCCGAATTCGTCGGCCGCCTCTCGCGCTTCGCCTTCGACGGGGTCGGCGCCGATCCCGTCGCCTCGGTCGGGCCGGTGCGGGTCCTGGCCTCCGCCGAGCTCGACGCCGAGGCGGTCGCCGGCCGGCTCGAGAAACGGCGGGGTGAGCTGCGGGCCGAGGTCGAGCGGGCGAGCCGCAAACTCGAGAACGAGGGCTTCGTCGCCAAGGCGCCGGCCGAGGTGGTCGAGGAAGAGCGCGGCAAGCTCGAGCGCTACCGGCACGAACTCGACCAACTCGGCTGAGGGATGTCAGACGGCGCGGACGCGCAGCGGAGCAGCCGTCGCCGGAGCTGGGATCCCGACGCGTACCTGAACGGCCTCGAGCCGGTCGGCTGGCGGCTCGGGCTAGACCGGATGCGGCGGCTGACGACCGCGCTGGGGCTACCGCAGAACCGCTTCGCCTCGATCCACGTGGTCGGCACCAACGGCAAGTCCTCGGTGACCCGGATGGCGGCGGCGCTGCTGGAAGCGCACGGGGTGCCCTCCGGCGCCTGCCTCTCGCCGCACGCCGCCCGCTGGACCGAGCGGACGCTGGTCCGCGGCCGCGAGATCTCGCCCGAGGCCTGGGCGCGGGCGGTGGAAGAGGTGGCGCGGGCGGCCGAGGGGGTCAATCGGACGCTCGAGGAGGGGGAGGTGGTGACCGAGTTCGAGGCGGCGACCGCGGCGACCTTCCTGGCCCTGGCGCAGGCGCGGGTGAAGGCGGCGGCGATCGAGGCCGGGCTCGGCGGCCGCCTCGACGCGACCAACACGATCCCCTCGCGGGTCACGGTGCTGACCTCGATCGGCCTCGATCACACCGAGTGGCTGGGGGACACCGAGATCGAGATCGCCGCCGAGAAGCTGGCGGTGCTGCGCGACCAGACGACGCTGGTCCTGGGGCGGGTCTCCGAGCCGGTCCGCGAGCTGGCCGAGCGGACCGCGGCCGAGCGCGGGGCGCGGCTCCTCGTCGCCCCGGAGGATCCCGGGCCCGGGGTGCGCCTGAGAGCGGCTGGTGAGTTCCAGCGGCGCAACTTCGCCCTCGCCGCGGCCGCGGTCGAGGCCTTCCTCGGCGCCCTCGACCCGGAGACAGTCGCGGCGGTCGCCGCCAGCGTCGAGGTGCCGGGCCGGCTCGAGCGGATCGCCGAGCGTCCCCCGACCTACGTCGACGCCGCCCACAACCCGGACGGGGCGGCGGCGCTCGCCGAAGCGCTGCCGGCGCTCGTCGAGGGCCGCCGGGTCGTCGCCTGCCTCGCCGTCCTCGCCGACAAGGACGCGGCGGCGATGGTCGCGGCGCTGGCGCCCGCCCTCGACGCCGCCGTCTGCACCGAGGTCCCGGCCGCGGCTCTGCGGTCCCAGGGCCGCCCCGGCGCCAGCAGCCGCCCCGCCGCCGAGCTGGCGGCGCTGCTCGAGCAGGCCGGGGTCGATGCGGAGCCGGAGCCCGACTTCGCCGCCGCCCTGGCCCGGGCCCGCGCCCTGGCCACAGAACCCCCCGAAGCGGCCCTGCTCGTCACCGGCTCCCACTACGCGATCGCCCCCGCTCGCGCCGCCCTCGCCACGAATCGCCCCTGACCCCTCGCCGGGCTGTTCCTTATCCCGGCATAGCCCGGATAAGGAACAGCTCCACGGGGCGCGGGGTGGCGGAACGGGACCTGGGGCGGGGTTCGGGGCGTAATCCGGGTATGGGACTATCTAGCCATGCAGCGAAGCGCGGGTTCGGAACTGCTCTCGATGATGGCGCTGGTCGCGGCAGTGGTCGCGATCGTGATCCTCGTCTTCTTCGGCGTCGGCTACCTCTTCGGGCGGCTGTTCCTCTGAGCGGAGCCCTATTCTGTTGGGGAGCCCGACGAGGGATCGCGCGGCGTTCGGCGAAGTAGACTGCCCGATCCCTCACCCCTAGGCAGGGCGCAAAACGCATGGCACTAGCGATCTTTGGAATAACGAACAGCGGCCTCAACCTGGCCGCCAGCCTCTTCCTGCTGATGCTGATCGTGCTCTGGCTGGCACTGATCGTCTACACGTTCCTCGACGCCCGCCGCCGGATCGGCGACCCGTTCCTGGTCGCCTGCGCGACGATCGCCTCCTTCTTCCCCTTCATCGGCACCGCGGTCTACGCGATCGTGCGGCCGCCGGAGTACCTCGAGGACGCGCACGAGCGCGAGCTCGAGATCCGCGCCGCTGAGCTGCGGGTGCGGCAGCTGAAAGACCAGAGCTGCCCCAACTGCGAATACCCGGTCGAGAAAAACTTCCTCCGCTGCCCCAACTGCGAGCGGCGCCTGAAGGACCCCTGCCCGACCTGCGGCAAGCCGGTCGACCCGCGCTGGACGCTCTGCCCCTACTGCGAATCGACGCTCGGCGGCGAACGCCGTCGCCGCCCGCAGCGCGGCCCCGACGAGCGCGAGCGGCGGCCCGAAGAGCGCCGCCCGGAGCCGCCCGGCGAGGAGCGCCGGCCGCGGCGGTCCTCGCGCGAGGGACGCGAAGCCGAAGCCGCCCGTGAGGCTGAGCAGGTCCGCGACGAGGCGACCAAAGAAGCGAAACGGCCGCGCCGCAAAAAAGCCGCGGCCGCCTCCGCCTCGAACGCCAAAAAATCTTCCGCGAGCACGACCAAACGGGAATCCGCTCGCAGCGCCGACGAGGCGCCGACCGAACGAAACGAGCAAAGGAGCCCCAGTCGTGAGCCGGACCCTGATCCTCGTCAAGCCTGACGCCTTCGAGCGAGCCCTGACCGGCGAGGTCATCTCGCGCTTCGAGCGCAAGGGCCTGCGGATCGTCGCCGTCAAGTCGATGACCGCCAGCGAGGAGATCGCCAACCAGCACTACGCCGAGCACACCGAGAAGCCGTTCTTCGGCGAGCTGGTCTCCTTCATCACCGGCGGCCCGCTGGTCGCGATCGTCTTCGAGGGGGTCGAAGCGGTGAAGGCGGCGCGGCAGCTGATCGGCGCCACCAACCCGGTCGAGGCCGCCCCCGGCTCGATCCGCGGCGACTTCGCGCTCGAGGTGACCTTCAACATGGTCCACGGCTCCGACTCCGACGAGTCGGCCGAGCGCGAGATCGGGATCTGGTTCCCCGAGCTGGCCTGACGTCCTGGCCGCTCGCGTCGTCCTAGCCTCCGGCTCGCCGCAGCGGCGGGAGATCCTCGCCAAGCTGGGTATCGAGTTCGAGGTCCGGGTCCCGGGCGTCGAGGAGCTCGACCAGGGCGACGCCGCCGAGCTGGTCGTCGAGAACGCCCTGCGCAAGGCCCGCTCCGTGGCCTCCCGGATCGCTGCGGAGCCGGGTCCCGAGAAGCTGGTCATCGCCTGCGACACCGACGTCGTCCTCGACGGCGAGGTGCTCGGCAAGCCCGCCGACGCCGCCGCCGCCCGCGCCTACCTGGACCGGATGTCCGGCCGCGCCCACGAGGTGATGAGCGGCCTGGTCGTGCTCCGCAACGACGGCGAGCGGAGCGGGTTGGAGCGGACGACGGTCGTCTTCAAGGAGCTGAGCGAGGCGGAGAAGCAGCGTTATGTCGACTTCGGCGAGTGGCAGGGCCGCTCCGGCGGTTACGCGATCCAGACCCTCGGGTCGACGCTGGTCGCACGCCTCGAGGGCAGCGTCTCCAACGTCGTCGGGCTCCCTGTGGGCCTCCTGGCGGACCTCGCCCCGGAGCTTTTCAAGCGTTAGCATTCGCTCAGGAAACAATCATCTGGAGCCAAATATCAAGGGAACCCTCAGCCCTTGCTTCAGAGTTTGGTTTCATGGGTGACCTGAACCGACGTGGGGGACAAGCGACGACCGGGATGAGCCGCGCCCGCCGATGAGCATCTTCGGGCGCCTCCTGCACGTCGGCAGTCGCGACATGGCGGTCGACCTCGGCACCGCAAACACGCTCGTCTATGTGCGCGGGCGCGGGATCGTCCTCTCCGAGCCCTCGGTGGTGGCGATCGACTCGCGTAGCGGCCAGGTCCACGCGGTCGGCGCCGAGGCGAAGCTGATGCTCGGCCGCACGCCGGGCACGATCACCGCGATCCGACCGCTCAAGGACGGCGTGATCGCCGACTTCGAGGTGACCGAGCAGATGCTCCGCTACTTCATCAAGTCGGTCCACGCCAGCCGCTTCGCCCACCCGCGGGTCGTCGTCTGCGTCCCCTCCGGCGTCACCAAGGTCGAGAAGCGGGCGGTCGAGGACGCCTGCCTCTCGGCCGGCGCCCGCGAGGCCTACCTGATCGAAGAGCCGATGGCGGCGGCGATCGGCGCCGGCCTGCCGGTCGCCGACCCGGTCGGCTCGATGGTCGTCGACATCGGCGGCGGCACCACCGAGGTGGCGGTGATCTCGCTCGGCGGGATCGTCGTCTCGGAGTCGATCCGGATCGGCGGCGACGAGATGGACGAAGCGATCATCAGCCACTGCAAACGTGCGCACAAACTCGCGATCGGCGCCCAGACCGCCGAGGAAATCAAGCTCGAAGCCGGCTCCGCCTCGCCGCTGGCCGAGGAAGTGCGGATGGAAATCCGCGGCCGCGACCTCGTCTCCGGCCTCCCGAAAACGGTCGAGCTGGGCTCCGAAGAGGTCCGCGTGGCGCTCGAGGAACCGGTCGGGCAGATCGTCGAAGCGGTCAAGGAGACGCTTGACCGGACGCCGCCGGAGCTCGCCGGTGACATCATGGATCGCGGCATCACCCTGGCCGGCGGCGGTGCGCTCCTGCAAGGCTGGGAGCAGCGCCTGCACGACGAGTGCCAGATGCCCTGCCAGCTGGCAGAGTCGCCGCTGACCTGCGTCGCGGTCGGATCGGGAATCTCGCTCGAGGAGTTCGAGACGATCCACCGCTCCGCGAGGAAGAACTCCGACCACCGCCGCCGACGCTGACGGCCGTGGCGCCCCCGCAAAGCAACCATCCCTGACTGGATTCGTGTACCGCAAGCAACTTCGACGCCGACGTGCGATTCTCGCCCTCCTGATCCTCGGCAGCTTCGCGCTCCTGACGATCACCTACGGGCAGGGCTCGAACGGCCTGCAGCGCGGGGTCGCGACGATCTTCAGCCCGGTCCAGTCGGTCGCCGACCGGGCCCTGAAGCCGGCTCGCGACCTCGTCAACTGGTTCGACAAGACCTTCGACGCGCGCGGCGAAAACGCCAAGCTGCACGGCGAAGTCGAGATGCTGCGCAAGGAAGTGGTCGGGGCGAAAGCGGCGATCGCCGAAAACGAGCAGCTGCGGAAGCTCGAGAAACTGAAGGAAGGCGGGGCGATCCCCTCCGGCTACGAAGAGGTGAGCGGCCGGGTGATCGCCCGCTCGCCGAGCGTCTGGTACGCGGCGGTGACGATCGACGTCGGCTCGGGCGACGGGGTCGGGGTCGGCGACCCGGTGATCAACGGCGATGGCCTGGTCGGCACCGTCGCGGCGGTGACCGGCGGCTCGGCCCAGGTGGAACTGATCGCCGACGGCTCGAGCGCCGTCTCGGCGAAAGTCGTGCCGGGTGGGATCCAGGGGCTGATCCGGCCCGAAGTCGGCGACCCGGGGACGCTGATCCTCGACTTCATCGACTCCGCCAAGCACGTCCACAGGGGTCAGAAGGTGGTCACCGCCGGCTGGCGCGCGCAGGGACTCTCCTCGGGCTACCCGCCGAACCTGCCGATCGGCGAAATCACCAAGGCCTCGATCCTCCAGCAGGAGGCCCAGCAGCAGGTGCGGGTGCGGCCCTTCGCCGACCTCCGCAACCTCGAAATCGTCCAGGTCCTGACCGGGGGGTCCCGCCGGTGATCCTGACCGGCAAAATGCTCGCCCGCGTCGTCCTCGTGCTGCTGCTCGGCGTGATCCTGCAGCTCTCCTTCTTCTCGCAGATCGCCCTCTTCCACGTCAGCCCCGACGTGCTGCCGGCGCTGGTCGTCGGCTTCGGCCTGCTCGGCGGGACGATGAGCGGCGCCGTCACCGGCTTCTCGGTCGGGCTGCTGCTCGACTGCCTGCTGATCGCCCCGCTCGGCGGCGGCTCGTTGGTGCTGCTGGCGACCGGCTACCTGGCCGGTGCCTACCGCGAGCGCTTCGGCTACCCGACCCGCTTCGCGGTGCCGCTGCTCTGCGCCGGCCTGACGCTGCTCGCCGAGCTCGGCTTCGGCGCCGTGCAGGCGATGCTCGGCGAAGTCGGCTCGAACGTCAGCCCGATGGTCGTCTCGGACATGCTGGTGCAGAGCGTCTACGGCGCCCTGCTCGGATGGCCCCTCTACGTCGGCCTGCGCCGGTTGCTGCGACCGGCGCTGGTCGAGGAGCCGCGATCCCCCCGCCGGCCGACTGTGCTGGGAACCTAGGCCGGTGTTCCTGCGCGACAAGGACCTCCCCCGTGGCAGCCGCCTCTCGCTGCGGATCGCCGTGCTCGGCGGCGTCGCCGTCGCCCTCTTCGCGGTGCTCTTCTTCCGGCTCTGGAACCTGCAGGTGATCGACGGCTCGCACTACCTGGCCGAGGCGCAGAACAACCGCACCCGCGAATACCGGGTGCTGGCGCCGCGCGGCGAAATCCTCGCCCGCAACGGCGAACCGCTGGTCCAGAACCGGACCAGCCTGGCGCTGCTCCTGAACACGAGCAAGCTGCCCGAAGACGAAGCCGAAGCGAGCGCCGAGCTGGCCCAGCTCGGACACCTCGCCCACATGTCGCCGAAGCGCGTGCATGAAGTGATCGCCGAACAGGAAAAAGTCGCCGCCGGGGCGCCGGTGACGCTGCGGCGCGACGTCGGCTACGACCTCATCTACTACCTCGAAGAAAACAAGAAGCGCTTCCCCGGCGTCTCGGTCGAGCGGGTCTTCGTCCGCGCCTACCCGGACGGCTCGGAGGCCGCCCACGTGGTCGGCTACGTCGGCGAGGTCGAAGAAGAACAGCTCGAGGAAAAGCGCTACGCGAAGGTCGACGCGGGCGAAGACGTCGGCCAGAGCGGCGCCGAGTACGCCTACGACAAGTACCTGCGCGGCAAACCGGGCCTGACCCGGGTGCAGGTCAACGCGCTCGGGCAGCCGACCCCAGGCGGGCAGCTGACGCAGGTGCCGCCGACCCCGGGCGACGACCTGGTGCTGACCGTCAACGCGGCGATGCAGAAAGCCGGCGAAGCGGCACTCGCAGAACGCGGCCTGCCGGGCGCCTTCATCTCGATGAACGTCCACAGCGGCGAAATCTTGGCGATGGGCTCGTTCCCGACCTACGAACCCAAGGTCTTCACCGAACCGATGACCCAGAGCCAGGTCGACGAACTGTTCCGCGACCCGGTGCTGGCGCCGCTCACCGACCGGGCGACCGAATCGGCCTACCCGACCGGCTCGACCTACAAGCTCATGACCGCACTGGCCGCGCTCGAAAACGGCGTCATCACGCCGAGCTCGACGATCGTCGACAACGGCTACATCGAACGCGGCACGGAGAAATTCGAAAACGCCGGCGGCGCCGCCTACGGGGCGCTCTCGCTGGTGCGGGCGCTGGAAGTCTCCTCCGACGTCTTCATGTACGAACTCGGCGGCCGCATGTGGGACAAGAACTACCTGCAGCACTGGTCGCACCTGATGGGGATCGGCGACCCGACCGGGCTCGACATCCCGGGCTCCTCCGAAGGATTGGTGCCGAGCCGGGAATGGCGCGACCAGCTCTTCAAGGAAGGGCTGACCGAACGGCCCTGGTCAGAAGGCGACAACATCCAGCTGGCGACCGGCCAAGGAGACCTGCAGACGACGCCGCTGCAGATGGCGATCGCCTACGCCGCGCTCGGCAACGGCGGCACGATCCTCAGCCCCCACGTCGGGCTCGAAATCCGCGACACGGCGGGGCGGGTGCTGCACGAATTCGCCCCCGGCCCGCGTCGCCACGTGAAGATCGACCCGGCTTCGCGGCAGGCGATCCTGGAAGGCCTGCACGGCGCCGCCCAGGGCCCGGAAGGCACGGCGGCCGGCGTTTTCGGCGATTTTCCAGTGCCGATCGCGGGCAAGACGGGGACCGCCGAACGACCGGGACACGCCGACCAATCGTGGTTCATCTCGCTGGCGCCGTACCCTAACCCCAATATCGTCACGGTCGTGACGATCGAGGAAGGTGGCTTCGGAGCCGAATCCGCAGCGCCGGCCAACCTGCAGATGCTGGAAGCGTTCTTCAACAAACAGGCCACCGCGGTGAGCACCGAAGGTGGCGCCGAATGAGTTACGTCGCCCCCCAGCGACCGGTCACCGAACCCTTCGCGCCGGAGCGCGAAGGCCTCGCCGAACGGCTCGGGATCGCCTACTTCGACTGGCCGCTGGCGCTCGCCGCCGTCGGCCTGGTCGCCTTCAGCGTGCTGACCCTCGGCCAGGCGACCGCCAACGACATCCCCGGCGATCCCCACTACTACCTCAACCGGCAGGCGATCTACGGGGTCCTCGGCGTGCTCGGGATGCTGCTGCTGACCCGGATCGACTACTCGCGCTTCCGCGAGCTGCGGGTCGGCATCTACACTTTCCTCTGCGTAAGTGTTTCCCTCGTATTCGTCTTCGGTTTCGCCGCACGCGGTTCGCGGCGCTCCTTCGAACTTCCCTTCTTCAGCTTCCAGCCGTCCGAGCTCGGCAAGCTCCTGCTGGTGCTTGCGCTGGCCGGGTTCGTGATCGACGGAGCCAGGCGCGGGTCGCCGCGGCAGCGCACGGTGCGCTACCTCTGCCTCGGCCTGGCACCGGCTGCACTGGTCTTCTTGCAACCCGACCTCGGCACCTCATTGGTGTTCGTGGTCTCCACCCTCGCGGTGATGTACTTCGGAGGCGTCCCCTGGACGCACTTCGCGGTGATCGGCGCGAGCCTCGCAACCCTGATCGCCCTGGTCCTCGTGGTCGCGCCCGCAGTCGGGACGCCGGTCCTCAAGGGCTACCAGGCGGAACGGCTGACGTCATTCGCGTCGCCGAGCTCCGACCCGGGCGGTGCGGGGTACCAGCAAGCTCAATCCAAGGTCGCCATCGGCGCCGGTCAGCTGACCGGCCGTGGCGACAAAGCCACCCAGACGCGGCTCGACTTCGTTCCCGAGCGGCACACCGACTTCATCTTCGCGGTGATCGGTGAGCGCTACGGGTTCCTGGGCGCCGCGTTAGTCCTATCCCTTTACGCCCTGCTCTTCTGGCGGGCGCTGCGGATAACGACGCTCTCGAAGAACTCCTATGGGACCCTGGTCGCCGGCGGCATCGCCGTCGCGCTGCTGTTCCAGGTGTTCGTCAACGTTGGGATGAACCTCGGCATCATGCCGATCACGGGCATCCCGCTACCGCTGATGAGCTACGGAGGGTCCTCGGTGATCGCTACCTTTTTGGCGGTCGGAGTTCTCGAGAGCATCAACATCCAAGCGCGACTCAGCCAGAGGGACAGGTTCGCCTGGTGATGGTCCGGCCCGACAACTACCGGCCGGCCCCGCTACCTCCCCACGGGGAGACCGGGTATGCGTACCTAACCGAACTGAGCTGATCTACAAATGAAAAAAACGATTTTGGTGTCCGCCGAGCGCGGCGAGACCCGCGTTGCCGTTCTCGAGTCGAAGCAGAAAGGCGGCAAAGGAAACGTCGCCGAGCTCTACATCGAGCGACGCGGCCGGCGATCGATCGTCGGCAACATCTACGAGGGGAAGGTCGACAACGTCCTTCCCGGCATGGAGGCCGCCTTCGTCGATATCGGCCTCGAGCGCAACGGCTTCCTGCACGTCGACGAGATCGTCACGCCGGACGGAAAACAGGCGCCGAAGCGGGGCCGGGGCTCCGGCCGCCGCATCAACGAGCTGATCAAACCGGGCCAGGAGATCCTCGTGCAGGTGGTCAAGGACCCGCTCAAGTCGAAGGGCGCCAGGCTTTCGATGAACGTCTCGATCGCCGGCCGCTACCTGGTCTACGCGCCGACCGGCTCCGGCGTCGGCGTCAGCCGGCGGTTGGCCGACAAAGAGCGTGACCGGCTGCGCAAGATGGTCGACCGCACCTACAAAGGCCCGGGCGGGCTGATCGTCCGCACCGCGGCGCACGGGGCGAAAAAAGCCGACTTCGTGCGGGAGATCGCCTACCTGCAGAAGCTGAACGAAGTGCTCGAGCGGCGGGCCGAGGCGACCAAGGCGCCGGCCCTCGTCTTCCAGGAGGCCGACCTCTCGGTGCGAGTCCTCCGCGACGTCTTCCTCAGCGAGTTCGAGCGGGCGATCATCGACTCCGAGAAGCAGTTCGAACGGGTCACCAGCTTCTTCCAGCGGACCGCGCCGGAGCTGGTCGGCGGCGTCGAGCTCTACAAAGGGCAGAAACCGCTGTTCGAGAAATGGCACATCGACGAGGAGATCGAGTCGACGCTGAGCCGCCGCGTCGACCTGCCCTCGGGCGGCTACCTGATCATCGACTACGCCGAGGCGCTGACGGTGATCGACGTCAACTCGGGCAGCTTCACCGGCCGCGGCAAAGGCGGGCTCGAGGAGACGATCACCAAAGTCAACACCGAGGCGGCCGAGGAGGCGGTGCGGCAGCTGCGGCTGCGCGACATCGGCGGCATCATCGTCATCGACTTCATCGACATGGCGCGGGCCTCGAACCGGGACAAGGTCCTGAAGACGATGCGCAAAGCGCTCGACGCCGACAAGTCGAAGAGCTACGTGGTCGAGGTCTCGCCGCTCGGGCTGGTCGAGATGACGCGGCAGAACGTCACCGACGGGGTGCGCGAGATCCTCACCGAAATGTGCCCGACCTGCCACGGCCAGGGCGTCGTCCTGTCGGCCGAGACGGTGGCGCTCGACGGGCTCCGCCGGATGCGCGAAATCGTCGCCGAAAACGGCGACACCGAGGCATTCCTGATCCGGGTCAACCCGAAAGTGGCGCAGGCGCTCACCGATGGCGATTCCGGCCTCGCCGAGCTCGAGGAGGAGACCGGCAAGCGCTTTCACTTCGAGGGCGGCGACGCGCTCAAGATCGACACCTTCGAGGTGATCGAGAAGGGCAGCCGCGAGCAGATCGAGGAGCGGGCGCTGCCCTTCAAGGTCGGCGAGGAGGTGCTGGTCAAGATCGACGAGCCGCACATGTACAACGCCGACGACGCGGTGGCGCGGATCGACTCCTACATCGTCAGCGTCACCGGCGGCGGCCCGTTCGTCGGCGAGCGCAAGCTGGTGCGGATCGAGGACGTGCGGCGCAGCGAGGCGGTGGCTTCGCTGCTCGGCGGGGCCGACTCGCCCAACGGCAACGGCTCGGGCGGCGAGGAGAACGGCTCCCAGCTAGAATCCGACGCTCCTTCGCGTAAACGCAGCCGCGGCCGCCGAGGCGGTCGGGGGCGTTCGCGCGCCAAACAAGGCAGCAGCACGGACGAGTAAGACGAGCGGAAACGGACCATGTACGCGGTAATCGAAAGCGGTGGCAAGCAGTACCGGGTCGAGGAGGGCACGTCCCTCCTGGTCGACCGGATCGACGCCAAGGAAGGCGACAAAGTCAGCCTGCGGCCGGTGATGTTCCGCGACGGCGAGGTGCTCGTCGGCGCGAAAGAGCTCGAGAAGGTCAAAGTCGAGGCGACGGTCGCCGAGCACCTGCGCGGGCCGAAGATCAAAGTCTTCAAATACAAGGCGAAGAAGGGCTACCGGCGCCGCGCCGGCCACCGCTCGGAGCTGACCAAGCTCGAGGTGACCGGCATCAAAGGCGGCTCGGCGAAAAAAGCGGCGAAGAAAGAGCCCGCAGCCAAAGCCGAGAAAACTGAGAAAGAGGAGAGCTAGTGCTCCTTTCGGCAAATTCGAGCACCGATTGGGCGGCTGCAAACCATCGCCGGCCTTTGTCCTCGGTCGGCCCAATAGTCACCACTATTGGGCCTCACTGCGTCCGCGGCCGGCTCGGTTTTCGCCCGCCCAATCGGCACTCGACTTACCGAAAGGACCACTGATGGCTCACAAGAAAGGCCTCGGGTCGTCGCGAAACGGTCGCGAATCGAACCCGAACATGCTCGGGGTCAAGGTCTTCGCCGGCCAGCAGGTGTACGGCGGCGAGATCATCGTCCGCCAGCGGGGGACCAAGTTTCGCCCCGGCGACGGCACCGGCATCGGCCGCGACCACACGATCTTCGCGACCCGCCCCGGCAAGGTGGACTTCAAGCCCGCCCGCCGCGGCCGCACGATCCGCGTCCTCGCCGAGGACTAGCACCAGCCCGGCCGGGCTGTTCCTTTTCCCGGAATAGCCCGGATAAGGAACAGCTAGCGGGCCGGACTACCCTGATCCGATGGACGATCGCGCCAAGATCTGGGTCGAGGGCGGCGCCGGCGGCAACGGCTGCATGTCGTTCCGCCGCGAGGCGCACGTGCCGCGGGGCGGGCCCGATGGCGGCGACGGCGGCCACGGCGGCGACGTGGTGCTGGTCTGCGACGCCTCCAAGCGCGACCTCGGTGCGCTGCGCGGAAGCAAGCACTTCCGGGCGCCGCGGGGGCGGAACGGCGAGGGCTCCAACCGGCACGGCGCCCGCGGCGAGGAGCTCGAGATCCCGGTCCCGCCCGGGACCCAGGCGGAGGCGGTCGACGGCAGCCACATCGACCTGACCGCTGACGGCCAGCGCGCGGTCATCGCCCGCGGCGGGCGCGGCGGCCACGGCAACAAGCGCTTCGCGACCTCGACCCGGCAGGCGCCGCGCTTCGCGGAGAAGGGGACGAGCGGCGAGGCCGAGTGGATCGAGCTGCGGCTGAAGCTGCTCGCCGACGTCGGCCTGGTCGGCCTGCCGAACGCCGGCAAGTCGTCGCTGCTGGCGCGGTTGACGCGGGCGACGCCGAAGGTCGGCGACTACCCGTTCACGACGCTGGCGCCGGTGCTGGGGACGATCGAAGGCGAGGACCGCCAGGCGGTGCTCGCCGACATCCCCGGGCTGATCGAGGGCGCCGCCGCCGGCGCCGGCCTCGGTCACGAGTTCCTCGCCCACGTCGAGCGCTGCTCGATGCTCGTCCACCTGGTCGAGCTGCTGCCGGTCGAGGGCGACCCGGCCGGGAATTACGAGCTGGTGCGCGGCGAGCTGTCGGCCTACGGCGCCGGGCTCGAGCGGCTGCCGGAGCTGGTCGTGCTCTCGAAGCGGGACCTGCTGCCGGCGGCCGAGGTCGAGTCGGCGGTCGCCGAGTGGGAGGAGCGGCTGGGGGAGACGGCGCTCGGGGTGCTGGCGGTCTCCGCGGCGACCGGCGAAGGGCTGGAGGGCCTGCGGCGGCGGATCCTGGCCGAGCTGCCGGCGGCGGCGAAGGCGACGGCGGCGGTCGGTGCGGCCGGGGCCGCCATCGGCGTCCCGAGCGGGGCCGAGGCCGACGAGTTCGAGGCCGAGCACCGCGTCTACCGGCCCGCCGGCGAGGGCGGCTACTGGGTCGAGCGCGAAGAGGACGGCGCCTTTCGGGTGCTGGGCCGCGGCGTCGAGGTCCTGTTCGAGCGCCACGACACCCGCAACGAGGAAGCGCTCGCCTACCTCGAGCAGCGGCTGGCCGAGATCGGCGTGATCGCGGCCCTGACCCGGGCCGGCTTCGAGCCCGGTGACGAGGTGCGGATCGGCGAGCACGAATTCGAGCTCCACATATGACCGCCATCCCCTCTGCTGCGGGCTAGGTCGCGCTCGCAATCACCGGCGATCTCGCGACCCGGCCCTCCGCGTCCGGGGATGCCGGGTCTACGGCAGGATGAACTGGTCGAGGCCCTCGCGGACCCAGCCGGGGATCTCCGTCTTCTCCCATGACTTCGCGTCGACGAAGACGTAGCGCAGCCGCGTCTCGACCAGCAGCTCCGCGTCGCGCTCGATCGCCAGCCGCAGCACCGCGCTGGTCCGGCCGAGCGGCTCGAAGCCGCCCGCGATCGTGAGCACGTCGTCGAAGCGTGCCGAGGCGTGGAAGAGCAGGTTGGCCTCGTGCACGACGGTGTCGACACCGCGCTCGACCACCGCCTGGTAGGAGCCGAACGCGTCTCGCCAGAGCTCGGTCAGGGCGACGTCGACGAATGCCAGGTAATGGGCGTTGAAGACGATGCCCTGCGGGTCGCACTCGCCGAAGCGGACCCGGAGCTCGTGGCTGAAGGGGGCTTCGCTCCTAGACTTGCCGGTCATGACGCTGGTAGTAAAGCTGGGCTCATCGATCGTCGCCGCCGACGACGGCGAGCTGCGGGCCGACGTGCTCGACTCGGTCTGCGCCCAGGTGACGGCGATCAAGCGCCGCGACGAGGACGTGGTGCTGGTCACCTCGGGCGCGATCGCGCGCGGCATCCGGCTGCTCGACCTGGGTGGGCGGCCGGCCAACATGGACGCTCTGCAGGCGGCCTCGGCGGTCGGCCAGGGCGACCTCTTCCGCGCCTACGAGGAGCGCCTCGGGCGCCACGACGTACGGGCCGCGCAGGTGCTGCTGACGCTCTCCGACGTCTCCGAACGCGCCCACTACCTGAACGCGCGCCAGACGCTGCAGCGGCTGCTGCGCTGGAACGTCGTCCCGATCATCAACGAGAACGACACCACCTCGACCGACGAAGTCACCTTCGGCGACAACGACTTCCTCGCGGCGCTGGTCGCCGGGCTGCTGAAGGCGCGGCTGCTGGTGCTGCTGACCAACACCGACGGCGTCTTCACCGCCGACCCGCGCAGCGACGCCGGGGCGGAGCTGATCGGCGAGATCCACGAGACGCGCGAAATCGAGTCGATCGCGATCGGCGACACCTCGCGGTTCGGGCGCGGCGGAATGGGGAGCAAGATCACCGCGGCGCGAATCGCCAGCGAGTCGGGCGTGCCGGTGGTGATCTGCAACGGCACCACGGCGGGAACGCTGGAGGCGGCGGTCGGCGGCGGCGCGGTGGGGACGCGGGTCGGCGCGACGCCCGGCGGCAAGACCCCGCCCTACAAGCTCTGGCTCAAATACGCGAAGCAGCCGGCCGGGGTGCTGACCGTCGACGAGGGCGCGGCGCGGGTGCTGCGCGAGCGGGGCTCGAGCCTGCTGGCGGTCGGGATCGTCGATAGCAGCGGCAGCTTCAACGCCGGCGACGCGGTGCTGGTCGTCGACGGCGCCGGGACGATCGGCAAGGGCATCTGCGAGTTCGGCTCCCACGACATCGGCGGGATCATGGGCCGCAAGAGCGAGTACCTGCGCGAGCGCTTCCCCGACTCGCCCGACGAGGTCATCCACCGCGACCGGTTCGTGCTGCTCTGAGCCCGCGTCCGCTTTTTCTACCGCCTACGAAGTAGAAAAAGCGAGCGGGGGCGGGGCGGGCGGGGCCAGCTACCCTTCAGCGATGGCCGTCACGACCAGCACCGTCGCCGCCAGCGCCGCCGCCGCCAAGCGGGCGGCGCGGGCACTGGCGAGCGCGCCGACCGCGGCCAAGGACGCCGCGCTGGCGGCGACCGCGCGGCTGCTCGAGGAGCGGACGGCGGAGATCCTCGCCGCCAACGAGGCCGACCTCGCCGACGAGCGGACCGCCGGGCTGAGCGAGGCGCTGCGCGACCGGCTGGCCCTGACCCCGGCCCGGGTCGCAGCGATGGCCGAGGGCGTGCGGGTGGTCGCCGCGCTGGCCGACCCGGTCGGCGAGGAGCTGGAGCGGCAGACGTTGCGAAACGGTCTCGACCTGCGCAAGGTTCGCGTGCCGCTGGGGGTGATCGCGGTCGTCTACGAGGCGCGGCCGAACGTGACGATCGATTGCGCGGCGCTGACGATCAAGAGCGGCAACGCGATCGTCCTGCGCGGCTCGAGCTACGCCGAGCGCTCCAACGCAGCGCTCGCCGCGGTCGTCCGCGAGGCGCTCGCCGAGGCGGGGCTGCCGGAGGACTCGGTGACCCTGCTGGCGACCGGCGACCGCGAGGACCTGGCCGAGCTGGCGACCCAGGAGGGGCTCGTCGACCTGCTGATCCCGCGCGGGGGAGAGGGCTTGAAGGAGGCGATCAAGGCGGTCGCGACGGTGCCGGTGATGTACGCGGCGGCGGGCAACTGCCACGTCTACGTGCACTCCGAGGCCGACCTCGAGATGGCGCGGCGGATTGCCTTCAACGCCAAGGTGCAGCGCCCCGGCGTCTGCAACTCGGCGGAGACGCTCCTGATCGACGCCGCGGTGGCGGCGGATTTCGCACCGGCGGCGCTGGCCGAGCTGGCCGCGGCGGGGGTCGAGCTGGTCGGCGACGAGCGGACCCGGGCCGCCGCCGGCGAGGTGCCGGTGGGGCCGGCCACCGACGAGGACTGGGGCACCGAGTACCTGGGGCTGAAGATGGCGGTCGCGGTGGTCGACTCGGTCGAGGAGGCGATCGACCACGTAAACGAGCACGGGACCGGCCACTCGGAGGCGATCGTCACCGCCTCGGGCGAGGCCGCCGACGCCTTCACCGCCGGGGTCGACGCCGCCGCGGTCTACGTCAACGCCTCGACCCGCTTCACCGACGGCTTCGAGTACGGGATGGGCGCCGAGATCGGCAACTCGACGCAGAAGCTGCACGCCCGCGGCCCGATCGGGATGCGCGAGCTGACCACGTTCAAGTACGTGGCCCACGGCGACGGCCAGGTGCGTGGCTAGCGTTCCCGGAGGTACGGGAATCGGCGTGCTCGGGTCGGCGTTCAACCCGCCGCACCTCGGTCACCTGGCCCTCGCCCAGGAGGCGCTCTGGCAGCTCGGGCTGGCCGAGGTGGTGCTCGTCCCGACCGGTCAGGCGCCGCACAAGCGGATCGCCGACGATCCCGGCAAGGAGCAGAGGCTGGCGATGACCCGTCTCGCCGCCGCCGACGACGCCCGCTTCTCGGTCTCCTCGCTCGAGGTCGAACGCGAGGGGCCGTCCTATACGTATGAGACCTTGGAGATGCTTGTCGAGGAGAAAGGGGACAACGAGCTGGTGTTCGTGATGGGGGCGGACGCGGCCGTGGGCCTCGAGAGCTGGCGCGAGCCGGAGCGCGTCGTCGGGCTGGCGCGGCTGGCGGTGGCGCGACGGGCCGGCATCTCGGACTCCGAGGTGGCGGCGGTGATGCGGAGCCTCGGCGCCGCCGAGCGGGCGACGATGCTGGAGATGCCGCAGTTCGGGGTCTCCTCCTCGGCCGTGCGCGAGCGGGCCGCCGCCGGACGGCCGCTGCGCTACCTGGTGCCGGAGCCGGTCGCCCGCTTCATCGAAGAGAAGGGGATCTACCGATGAGCCCGCTCTCCTCCGAGGCGCTGGCACGGGAGCTGGTCGCGCTCGCCGACGGGAAAAAAGCCGAGGACCCGGTCGTCCTCGACATGCGCGAGCTGGTCGCCTACACCGACTTCCTGGTGATCGTCACCGCCCGCAACGAGCGTCAGGCGCGGGCGATCGTCGATGAGGTGCGGCTGGTCGTCAAGCGCGAGTCGGGGCTGCTGCCGGGCGGGATCGATGGCGGCGGCGAAGCCGGCTGGACGATCCTCGACTACCTCGACTGCGTGATGCACGTCTTCACGCCGGAGGCGCGCGACCGCTACCAGCTGCAGGAGCTGTGGCGCGACGCGCCGCGGCTCGAGCTGGAGCTGGACGAGCCCGAAGCGCCCTCCGCCGCGACCGCCTGAGTCGCCGATTTTGCGGGAACTTGGCGGCCCCCGGCGGACTCAGCCAGGCGTTCCACACAGGATTCGGGCCAAATGTGACGAATTGCCGTCCGAAGGCCCCCCTACGGTGCCCGCCATGGCCCCCTTCAAGCGCGCCCTCTTCGGCTACCGCCGGGCTGATGTAGATGCCGCCTTCGCGATCCACGACGGCAAGGTCGGGGCGCTCGAATCGGACCTGAGCCGCGGCCGCGAGGCGCTGGCGGCGCTCGAAGAGGAGACGACGACGCTGGCCGGGATGGTGGTCCAGCGCGAGCGCGACCTGCGTGTCCTCGACGCCCGCCTCGCCGATGCCCAGGCCGTCCACGAGCGGAGCATCTCGACCCTCGACGCGGTCACCGCGCGGCTCGAGGAGATCAACGCCCAGGCCCGCGGCCAGGCGACCCGGATCCGGATGAAAGCGCTGCGCGAGGCGGTCGAGGTGAGCCGCCGCGTCCAGGCCCTCAGCGACGGCCACGAGAACGGCGGCAGCGCGGCGCCGATGAGCGACCTGCCGGCAACCGAGCAGGCGGGCGCGGATCCGGCCCTCGCCAACGGCGCGCCTTCGAACGGCGCCGCCCCGATCGACTTCGACGGCCTCTACGAGGGTCGGGTCAAGCTCGAGGTCGGTCCGCTCGGCGACTTCTCCCAGCTGGTCGGCTTCGAGGACGCGATCGGCGAGCTCGGCGCCTCCGAGATCTCGGTCGAACGCTTCTCCGAGGGCCGCGCGACCCTCTCGCTGCACCTCGAGGAGCCGGTCGACCTCCTGCACGAGCTCGAAGAGCACCCCGCCCTCGACTTCCGCGTCCGCCACACCGCGCCCGACAACCTGGTCCTCGACCTCGACGACGAGACCGACCCCGAGCAGCGCGCCGCCTAGGGCGGATGTAGACAAAACATTCCGTCCGACCGGGTTGCGAACATGCGTTCGTGGCAGACGAGCGGAACACCAATCACAAGGGCAACGCGGCGGAGTTGGCGATCGCCGCGGAGGCCGCCAAGCTGGGACTTGGGGTTTTCGGACCGCTCACCGAGCATGGCCGTTACGACCTGGTGCTCGAGGTCGCCGACCGGCTGCTGCGCGTCCAATGCAAGTGGGGAGCGTGCAACGGTGAGACGATCTCGGTGCGCATAGCGTCGTCCTATCACTCGCCGACGCGAGGCTACGTCATCAGGAAGTACACCGCCAAGGAAGTGGATGCGATCGCGATCTATTGCGACCACACCAGGCGCTCATACCTGATGCCGATCGAGCGCGTCGCTGGACTGCACCTGCTTACTCTCCGGCTGACCCCGCCGCGAAACAACCAGCGGGCGGCGCTAAACTTCGCCGCCGATTACGAGTTTCCGGGGGCTGTAGCTCAGCTGGAAGAGCGCGACACTGGCAGTGTCGAGGTCACGGGTTCGAGCCCCGTCAGCTCCACTTCTCGGCGTGATCTCAAATGCGCGGTCGGCATGGACGAGCTCCATGCTCGGCTCGCGCACTACGTCCGACACGCCGAGGACGGCGGTGAGGTGACCGTGACGCGCTGGGGAAAGCCCGTCGCCAGCCTCGGTCCAGTGTCCAGGCCACTTAACGCGCTGGCGGCGTCTGCCGATGACTAACGTCGATGGCCACCGCCAACCAGCACGTCTTCGCCCACGGCGTGCGCGACACGCGCGAGACGATCGACGCCTGGAGCGGGCGGCCGTGGGTGGTGCTGCGCGGCTGGGTGGCGCTGAGCCTGGCGATCGCGCTGACGCTGCTCGCCGCGGTCTGGTTCGTCGCCGGCCTGCTGACGCCAGACCTGACGCCGATCCATCTGCCCGGGCTCACCTCGCCCGCCGAACCGAGCGACATGCTGCCGATCCTCTACCGCAACTCGTTGGTGCTGGCGCTCCACGCCACCGCCTGCGTGGCCGGCTTCATCGCCGGCGCCTCGATGCCGGTCGCCGCCGCCCAGCGGACCGGGGTCTCGCGCTGGATCCACGTCAAGGCCGGCGAGCTGGCGATCCTCTTCGTCGCCGCGGTGACGATCTTCTCGCTCGGCACGCAGGCGCTCTACCTCGGCTTCCAGGGGTCGACGCTCGCCTACCAGCTGCACATCTCGCGGCTCGACCTGATTCTCAGCGTCCTGCCGCACGCGATCCCGGAGCTGACCGCGCTGTTCCTGCCGCTCGCCGCCTGGTTGATCGCCAGCCGCCGCGGCGAGTGGAACCAGCTGCTCGCCGCGACCGTCGTCACGGTCGCGCTGGCGATCCCCACCCTAGTCGTCGCCGCCTCGATCGAGGTCTACGTCTGGCCGCACATCCTGCGCTCGCTCTCCGACTTCCACTACACCCTGCAGACCTGGTCGCCGGCGCCGTAGGTGCCGACCAGACACCAAGCGCCCCTTGGCGCCGCTCCATAAGATCGCTCGTCGTGGGGGAACGATGAGCGCATACGAGCCGCAACAGATCGAGACGAAATGGCAGGCCGTCTGGGCCGAGGAGCACACCTGGGAGGTGGCCAACCCGGGCCAGCCAGGGTTCGATCCCGACCGGCCGAAGGCCTACGTACTGGAGATGCTGCCGTACCCGTCGGGCGAGCCGCACGTCGGCCACCTCAAGACGTACTCGGTCGGCGACGCGATCGCCCACTTCCGCCGCCGCCAGGGCTTCGAGGTGATCCACCCGATGGGCTACGACTCGTTCGGCCTGCCGGCGGAGAACAACGCGATCAAAACCGGCGAGCCGCCACGGGTCGCCACCGAGCGCTCGATCGAGTCGTTCCGCCGCCAGTTCCGCTCCTGGGGGATCTCGATCGACTGGTCGCGGGAGCTGGCCACCCACGCGCCCGAGTACTACCGCTGGACCCAGTGGATCTTCCTGCAGCTGTTCGAGCGCGGCCTCGCCTACCGGACCGAGGCGCCGGTCCAGTGGTGCCCGAAAGACCAGACGGTGCTGGCCAACGAGCAGGTGATCGACGGCCGCTGCGAGCGCTGCGGCACCGAGGTCGTGCAGCGCAACCTCGCGCAGTGGTTCTTCCGCATCACCGACTACGCCGACCGGCTGCTCGCCGACTTCGACTCGCTCGAGTCCTGGCCCGAGCACGTGGTGACGATGCAGCGCAACTGGATCGGCCGCTCCGAGGGCGCCGAAGTCGTCTTCCGCTGCGACGAAGTCGGCCTCGACTTCCCGGTCTTCACCACCCGCCCGGACACCCTCTTCGGCGCCACCTTCTTCGTCCTCGCCCCCGAGCACCCGCAGCTCGAGCGGCTCGTCGCCGGCACCGGGGCCGAGGCGGCGGTGCGCGAGTACGTCGACCGGGTCGGCCGCGAGTCGGCCGAGGAACGCGGCGCCGAGGACCGCGAGAAGACCGGCGTGGCGCTCGGCCGCAGCGTCGTCAACCCGGTCAACGGCGAGGAGATCCCGATGTACGTCGCCGACTACGTGCTGATGGAGTACGGCACCGGCGCGATCATGGCCGTCCCCGCCCACGACGGCCGCGACTACGAGTTCGCCCGCGCCTTCGACCTGCCGCTGCGGCGCGTGATCGACGGCACCGACCCCGAGGCGGCGCGCGACGACGAGGGCCTGCCTTACCCGGGCGACGGCCCGATGACCGCTTCCGGCCGCTTCGACGGCAAGCACAACCGCGAGGCCTACCCCGAGATCATCGCCTGGCTGGAAGAGGAGGGGCGCGGCAGGCCGGCCGTCAACTTCCGCCTCCGCGACTGGCTCGTCTCGCGCCAGCGCTACTGGGGCGCGCCGATCCCGGTCGTCTACTGCGACGCCTGCGGCGAGGAGGGGGGGCCGGCGATCGTCCCGGTGCCGGCCGAGCAACTGCCGGTCGAGCTGCCCGAGGTCGACGACTACGCGCCGCGCGGCCGCAGCCCGCTGGCCGCCGCCGAGGACTGGGTCAGCACCGATTGCCCGCGTTGCGGCGGCCCGGCGCGGCGCGAGACCGACACGATGGACACCTTCGTCGACTCCTCCTGGTACTTCCTCCGCTACCTCGACCCGCAGAACGGCGAGGCGCCCTGGGACCGCGCCGCCTCCGACCACTGGTTCCCCGTCGACCAGTACATCGGCGGCGTCGAGCACGCGATCCTGCACCTGATGTACGCGCGCTTCTTCACCAAGGCGCTCGCCGATCTCGGCCACGTCGGCGCCGGCGAGCCGTTCGTCAACCTCTTCGCCCAGGGGATGATCACCCGCGACGGCGCCAAGATGTCGAAGTCGCGGGGGAACGCCGTCAGCCCCGGCGAGTTCGTCGAGCGCTACGGCGCCGACACCGCCCGCACCTACATCTGCTTCATGGGCCCGCCCGAGCGCGGCGGCGACTGGACCGACGAGGGCGTCGAGGGCGTCAACCGCTTCCTCGCCCGCCTCTGGCGGCTCAGCGACGAGGTCGAGGAGCGAACCGGTGCGGGGGAGTGGGACGCGGGTGCCGCCGCCGGCGGCTCGCGACAGCTGATGGCGAAGGCGCACTGGGCGATCGACAAGGTCACCCGCGACTTCGGCCGCGGCTTCCAGTTCAACACCGCGATCGCCGCGGTGATGGAGCTGGTCAACGATTGCTACCGGCTCAAGGACGAGCTGTTCGGCTCGCCCGACGGCGACGCCGCCCTGCGCTTCGCCACCGCCACCGCCGCCTCGCTGATCTTCCCCTTCGCCCCGCACCTCGGCAGCGAGGTCTTCGAGCGCCTGCGCGGCGAGCGGGTCTGGGAGCAGCCCTGGCCGGAAGCCGATCCGGCGCTGCTGGCCAGCGACACCGTCACGCTGGTGGTCCAGGTCAACGGAAGGCTGCGCGACCGGATCGAAGCCGGTGCCGAAGCCGACCGTGACGAGCTGCTGGAGCTGGCGCGCGGCAGCGAGAAGGTCGGCCGCCACCTCGACGGCCGGGAAGTGGTCAAAGAGGTGGTCGTGCCGGGCAAACTGGTCAACTTCGTCGTCCGTTAACGCCCGCATCTGGTAGAAAGCCGCCGATGCTCGTCAGGCGCCTTGGAGAAGCACCGGTGGAGGAGTGGCACAAGCTCCGCGCCCATCTGCTGATGGACGCGGGTGAACTCGGTTCGCGCAACCTCACGGTCAGCTGGCTGACGGTGCCGGTCGGCGCCGAGCAGACGCTGCGCTCCCACGGCGAGGCCGAGCAGGCCTACGTCGTCGTCCGCGGTCGCGGCGCGATGTCGGTCGCCGGCGACAACCAGCAGGTGGAGGAGGGGGACCTGATCCTCGTCCCGCCGGCCACCGAGCACTCGATCTCCAACGACGGCGACGCCGAGCTCTCCTGCGTCTCGATCCAGTCGCCCCAGGTAGCCGCCTCGGAGCTCTACAGCGACCAGTTGGCCGAGGTTGCGGGTTACGACTACGACGACGACGATCTCTAGACGGAGACGCGACGAAGTCGTTTGATTGAGCGCGCCACGCGTGCGCGCGATCCGGCCACGATCGGTCGGTGCCAGAGCTGAGCCGCACCCAGGTCCTCGTCTACGGCGCGGTCGCCGTGGCGCTGCTGCTGGTCGGCGCCCGGGCGATCAGGGGTGAGGGCGGCGACTCCGGCAGCAGCTACGGCGATTACGGGAGCGGCTCGTCCGGTGATTCCAGCTTCGGCGGCGACGAAGAAGGCGGCGAAGGCGACGGCGGCGACGAAGAAGGCGGCGAATTCACCCTCGACGGCCAGGCCGGCGACCTGGTCGTCGACGTCACCGGCGCCGTCGCCCGCCCCGGCGTCTACCGGCTACCTGCCGGCAGCCGCGTCAACGACGCCCTCCAGCGCGCCGGCGGCGCCGCTGCGAAGGCGCAGCTGGAAGCGGTCAACCTCGCCGCCCGGCTCGCCGACGGCCAGCAGGTCGTGGTCCCCGAACGCGGCCCCGCCGGGACCAGCGCGAGCGCCGGCACCGCGAGCGCCGAAGAAAGCCCGATCAGCCTCGGCACGGCGACCGTGGAACAGCTCGACACGATCGACGGCATCGGCCCGGTCACCGCCGAAGACATCGTCGCCTACCGCGAAGAACACGGCGGCCTCTCCTCGGTCGACCAGCTCGACCAGATCTCCGGCATCGGCCCGGCCACGATGACGGCGCTGCGGGCCCGCCTGCAGCCCTGAGCAGCCGGCACGATGCGCACGCCGCCGCTCTCGCTGCCGATCCTGCTCGGGATCGCCGCCCTGCTCGCCGTCGCCCTCGCCCGCACCGACGAAATCCGCGCCCGCGCCGAGGCCGGCCTCGGCGACGGTATGCCGGCGCGCGAGGCGGCCCTCGCCCGCGGCTTCGTCCTCGGCGACGACAGCGAGGTCGACGAGCGAACCAAGGAAGACTTCACCCGCGCCGGCCTCAGCCACCTGCTCGCGGTCAGCGGCGAGAACGTCACCCTCCTCGCCCTGCTCGCCGGCGCCGTGCTCGGGGCCTTCGGCATCCCGCTGCGCGAGCGGCTCGTCTGGGTGCTGGCGCTGATCGCCCTCTACGTGCCGCTCGCCGGCTCCGGCCCGTCGATCCAGCGGGCCGGGGTGATGGGCGCCGCCGGCCTCCTGGCGACGCTCGCCGGCCGCCGCGCCTCGACCCTCTACGCGCTCGCCCTGGCGCTGCTCGTCACCCTGGCGATCGACCCGGCCGTCGCCGCCGACGTCGGCTGGCAGCTCAGCTTCGCCGCCGTGCTCGGCATCTACCTGCTCGCCGGGCGCATCCGCGACGCGATCCTCGCCCGGACGACGGGCGGGAGGACCGGCGCCGGAGCGAGTGGCGGCTGGCGGAGGGCGCTCGCCGAGGGGGCGGGCATCACTGTCGCCGCCACCCTGGCAACCGCGCCGCTGGTCGCCTTCTACTTCGAAGAAATCTCGCTGACGACGCTGGTCGCGAACCTGCTGGCGATGCCGGCGGTGGCGCCGGCGATGTGGCTGGGGATGGTCAGCGCCGCCGCCGCGCAGATCCCCGGCCTGCCGCTGGCGCCGCTGAACGGCCTCGCCGCGCTGCCGCTCGCCTACATCGCCCAGGTCGCGGCCTGGTGCGGTCGTCCGGGCTGGGCGGTGGTCCACGTCCACCTCGGCCCCTGGGGGGTCGCCGCCGCCTACGCTGGCCTCGCCGCCGCGATCGTCGCCTCGGCCCACCTCGCTTGCTGGCGCCGCCTCGCCCGAGCTGGTGGGAGCCGGGTGGACCGGCACGGGTACCCATCCGTCAGGCGAGGCTGGCGCTCGCTGCGCCGCAACCGGGCGCAGCGCCGCCCGCGCGGCCGCGGGCGGCCGAGGCGCCACCTGGCCTTCGTCCTTGCCGGCCTCGCGGTCCTCGCGCTGGTTGCGACTCTCCTCCTACGCGGAGGTGATGATCGGCCTCCGGCGCCGCCCTACGGCCTCCGCGTCGAGGTGCTCGACGTCGGCCAGGGCGACGCGATCCTGCTGCAGCCGGCCGCCGCGCCCGCGGTCCTGGTCGACGGCGGCCCGCCCGGCGACCCGCTCGAGGCGGAGCTGGACGCGGCCGGCGTCGACCGGCTCGGCGCCGCCGTCGTCTCGCACGATCAGTCCGACCACGCCGGCGGCATCGACGAGCTGCTCGGCCGTCTGCCGGTCGCCCGTCTCCTCTACGGCGCCTCCTCGCCGCGGCTGGTCGCCGAGGCCCGCGGCGCCGGCGCCCGGCCGCTGCAGCTCGCCCGCGGCGATGCGGTCCGCTCCGGCAGCCTCCGCCTCGAAGTCCTCTGGCCGCCGCCGGAGCTCGCCGCCGAGCCGCCGCCGGGCACCGACCCGAACCAGCTCGCGCTCGTCCTGCTCGCCCGCTGGCATCGCTTCTCGATGCTCTTGACCGCCGACGCCGAGGCGGAAACGGTGCCGCTCGACCCCGGCCCGGTAGACGTCCTCAAGGTCGCCCACCACGGCTCCGACGACGCCGGTCTCGGGGCGCTGCTCGACCGGACGCGGCCGCGGCTTGCGGTGATCTCGGTCGGCGCCGGCAACCCCTTCGGACACCCGACGCCGGCCACCCTGGCGACCCTCGCGCGGCACCGGATTCGCACCCTACGCACGGATGTTTCCGGCACCGTCGAAATCTACGTACGGCGCGGTTCGATGACGGTACGATCGCGGTGAGGAGGGAAATTGGGAGGACGCTATGAATTCTGGACAGATGTCCCCCCCAATAGTTGGAGATTTCGATCCAAAGGCACGAAACGCCGCGCAGAGGACCGATGATGAAGTTGTGAAGACGAGGCGGGAACGTTTGGCGTCGAGGTGGGCAAGGGGCGGCTTTGCCGGCGACGGCCTGATCGAACGCCTGCGAACGACGACTTTTGCCCTGCTCGGGCTGACTGCCGCGGTTGGTCTGGTCGGGGTCGTCCTCTTCGCCAGCGCCGGCTATTCGGTGCTGCCGCCCGGTCCGCCGCCGACCGGTCCGGTGCAGAAGCTCGGGCAGGCTCAGGCGCTCGGCGGCGGCGACGAACGCACTTCCGCGGACCTCACCGGCGGCAACGGTTCCCCGGCCGCTTCGGGCCCGGGCGTTATCGCTCCGACGATCCCGTCACTGAGCTCTGCGACGACCTTCACCAGCTTCCCGGCCGCGAACGGAACCGATCCGAGCGGCGGACCCGGCGGCGGCCCTGGCGGCGCGACGCCCGGCGGTACCGCTCCGATCCAGGTCGGCTTCGCGACGCTGCCGCAGGGGTCCGCCCAGGCGGACGGCGACTCCTCGGCGCCCGGCCATCACTCCGGCCCGAGCGAAGGCGTCTCCAACCACAGCGGCGGCTCGCAGACGGGGGCCGAAGCGCCCAACCAGACCAGCGAGACGCCCGAAGTGAGCGGCGAATCGGCCACGGGCGGCGAATCGGGCAGCGAAGCGCCGGGCTCCTCGAGCGGCCCCGGCGGCAAATCGAGCGCGGGCGGCGGCCTCCCCGGCGAAGGGGAAGAACCGCCCGCCGAACCGCCCGCCGAAGAACCGCCGGCGGAAGAACCTCCTGTCGAAGAACCGCCGGTCGAAGAAGAACCTGCTGAAGAAGAAGCGCCAGAAGCCGAAGTCCCGGTGACCGAACCGGAACCCACCCCTGAAGTGCCGGCAGAACCGGCGCCCGAACCGGAACCCGCCCCGGAACCGGAAGCGCCGGCGCCGCCGGTCGCAGAAGCTCCCTGATCGCCGGCCGCGCCGAGCCACGCGCGCCCGTCAATAGACTCGGCCGGTGGCCGACGAGATGCGACCGCTGTACCTGATCTCCGGCACCGACGGGGCGAAAATCGACGCGACGCGCTCGCGGCTGCGCGCCCGCGCCGAGCGCGAGGCCGGGGTCGAGGCGCTGTTCGTCTTCGAGGCGGGGGAGGGACGGTCGATGCCCGACCACGAGGCGCTGCTGGCGGCGCTGCCGGCGCTCTCGCTGACCCAGGCGCGGCGCTACCTGCTCGTCGACGGCGTCGAGAAATGGCGTGACAAGCAGATCGAGCCGGTCGCCGCGGCGATCGCGTCGTTGCCGCCGGACCTCACCCTGGTCCTCATCTCCCGCGCCAAAGCGCCGCCGAAGCTGCTGAAGGCGGTGAAAGCGGCGGCCGGCGAGGTCCACCACTTCGAGGCGCCGAAAGCGCGTGAGCTGCCACGCCAGCTGGTCGCCGACGCCCAGGGTCTCGGCTTCCGCCTCGACCCCGCCGCGGCGCGGATGCTGGTCGAGCGGATGGGCGCCAGCTCGGTGCGGCTGCGCAACGAGCTCGAGCGCCTGGCGCTCTGGGCCGGCCCGGCCGGTGAGGTCGGCGCCCAGGATCTCGAAGAGATGATCGCCGACACCTCCGAGGCTGCCGTCTGGTCGCTCTCCGACGCCCTCCTCGAGGGCGACGAGGCGGCCGCCCAGCGCCTCGCCGAGCAGCTGATCGCCCAGGGCGAGAACGTCACCGGCCTCGTCTACGGCCTCGCCTCGCGGCTCCGCAACGCCTGCGCCGCCGCCGCCCAGCTCGAGGAGGGGGTGCCACCGAAGCAGGTCGAATCTTCACTGAAGATGCACCCCTACGCGGCCAAGCTGCTGGTCGGCCGCATCCGCGAGGCCGACCTCGGCGACCTGCGGCGGGCCACCGAGTCGCTGGCCGAGCTCGAGCTCTGGTGCCGCGGCGGCGCCGACTACGGGGACCCGCTGGCGTTCACGCTGGCGATCCGCCGCATGGCGAACCCGGCGATCGCGTAGGGAGGTCGCTACTGGGCGGAGCCGTTGCCGGCGGCGATCCGCGCGGCTTTCGACTTCTTGCGGGCGCCGGTGTTCCTGTGCATGGCGCCTTTCTGCACGGCCTTGTCGATCTTCGAGATCAGCGCCAGGTGCTCGCTGGCGATCGCCTCGGCGTCGCCGCCCTCGACCGCGCTCTCGAGGCGGCGGAAGTAGGTCTTCACCGTGCTGGTCAACAGCCGGTTCTCCGAGCGCTCGCGCTCGCTGCGTAGGATCCGCTTCTTCTGTGAGGCTATGTTGGCCATGTCGATGAGCCCTCGCAGGCGTGATGCCGGCCTCGGGCGGCCGCCGACTATAGCGACTGAGGAGCTCCTGGGGCGCCCCCCGATTGAGGACTTCCCGCAGCGCTCCCGAATCCAACCCTGATGCGAAGCCCACAGGCGCCAGCACCCCCTGAATTCGGCGATCAGCCGATCAACGCCGAGATGGACGTCTGGGCCGACGTCGGCGTGCGCCAGGCGGAGGCCTTCGAACCGGGCGAGGAACCGTTCGCGGAGCCTGCCCCTGGCCGCCAGGCGGGGCGCATCGCCCGCTCGACCGCCTTCTTCTCGATCGCGACCGGCGCCTCGCGCGTCGCCGGTCTCGGGCGGGAAGTCGTCGCCGCCGGCTTCTACGGCGTCAAAGGGCCGATGTCGGCTTTCACGATCGCCTTCCAGGTTCCGAACCTGGTCCGCGCCCTGTTCGCCGACGCCGCGCTGCAGCCGGCCTTCGTCCCGGTCTTCACCGAACTGCTCGGCGAGAAGCGCTACCGCGAGGCGTTCCGGCTGGCCTCGACCCTGATGCTGCTGGCGACGATGGTGCTCGGCGCGATCACCGCCCTCTTCGTCCTCCTGGCGCCGGTGATCATGCCCCTCTTCATCCCCGACTTCCACCAGCAGAGCGTGATCGACCTGACGGTCACCCTCTCGCAGATCCTCTTCCCGATCCTGATCCTGCTCGGGGTCAGCGGCGTCGTCGTCGGCATCCTCAACAGCTACGACCGCTTCGGCGCCTTCGCGATCTCGCCGCTGTTCTGGAACCTGACGATCATCGTCGTCCTCGTCATCCTCGAGCCCCTCTTCCACGGTCAGAACAGGATCTACGCCTACGCGATCGGCATCCTCGTCGGCACCCTGGTCCAGCTCCTGATCCCGACCTGGGACCTGCGTCACACGCCGTTCCACTTCACGTTCAGCCTCGACTGGCGACACCCCGGCGTGCGGCGGGTGCTGCTGCTGATGCTGCCGGTGACGATCAGCCTCGGCCTGATCAACTTCAACGCGCTGATCAACAGCTTCTTCGGCGCCCTGATCAGCGAAGAAGCGCCGGCGGCGATCGACAAGGCGTTCCGCCTCTACCAGCTGCCGCAGGGGATCTTCTCGGTCGCGGTCGCCACCGTCCTCTTCCCGGCTTTGGCGCGCTTCGCCAACGCCGGCCAGCTCGACAACCTGCGGGCGACGCTGGCGAACGGCATGCGCCAGATCCTCTTCGTCCTGGTCCCGGCCGCGGCGGCGATCCTCGTCCTCTCCGAACCGATGATCCGGCTCGTCTACCAGCGCGGCGAATTCGGCCCGGAGGAAACGGCGCTGGTCGGCACCGCCCTCTTCTGGTTCGCCTTCTCACTGCCGACCAACGGGCTCTACCTGCTGCAGACCCGAACCTTCTTCAGCATCCAGCGGCCCTGGCGGGCGACGACGCTGGCGCTGATCGACCTCGTCGTCTCCGCCCTTGCCGCGCTGGTGCTCTACGAGCCGTTCGGGATCGGCGGGGTCGTCGCCGGGACCGGGATCGGAACCACGGCGGCGGTCGTCGCCCAGGCGGTGATCCTGCGGCGCGAGTTCGGCGGCCTCGAGCTGGGGCGGCTGCTCTCGGTCGCGATCCGGATCTCGATTGCCTCGGCGGCCCTGGCCGCGGCGAGCTACCTGGTCTGGAGGGTCCTCGACGAGCTCCTCGGACGCGGCCTCGGCGGCCAGATCGTCAGCCTCGGCGGCGGCCTCGCGGTCGGCGCCCTCGTCTACCTGGCGGTTGCGCGGGCGCTGCGGATCGCCGAGCTCGAGCAGATCATGCGGCTGCTGCGGCGCGGGCGTTAGGCGGAGCGGGGAGGGATGCTCGGGCCCGGTCGGTACCTGCTCGGAGTCGTCGAGCTGCTGCTCTGGATCGGCCTCGCCGGCCTCGCCGCGTGGCGGTTGCGTGTCTGGCTGGTGCCGCGGCTGCGCGGCACCGCGGCGTGGCTGGCGATGACGCTGATCGCGGTCGCGATCCTGATCTGGGCGGCGGAGCTGCTCGGAAGCTTCGGGGCCTGGCAGCCGGTGCCTTATCTGGTCTTGCTGGCGCTGGTGGCGGGTGGGGTGTGGAGGTGGGCGCCGCGTGCCGCCAGAGGGAGGTCGCCCGCACCCGCACTTGCAGGTAGGGGTGCGGGCGACCTCCCTGCGGCGGGCGGTGGCGGTTGGGCGTCGGTCGTGACCTGGATCGCGGTGCTGATCGCCTTGGTCGCCGTCGTCCACTTCGCCGGCGGGGTCAAGGACCGGCTCGGCACCGGGATGACCGGGTTCGACTCGACCTGGTACCACGGGCCGTTCGCGGCGGGCTTCTTCCAGAGCGGGGACACCTGGCGGCTGCACTTCATCGCGCCGCAGTTCCTGGCCTGGTTCTACCCGGCGAACAGCGAAGTGCTGCACGCGGCGGGGATGCTGGCGTTCAGCCGGGACATCCTCTCGCCGCTCCTGAACCTCGGCTGGTTCGTCGGCTGCCTGCTCGCGTGCTGGGCGATCGGGCGGCCGTACCGGGTGGCGCCGTGGTCGCTGGCGCTCGGGGCGGTCGCGCTCAGCGTGCCGGCGCTCTCGGACCAGGCCGGGGAGGCCCGCAACGACATCGTCGGGATCTTCTTCCTGCTGGCGGCCGTTGCGATTGCGTTGAACGCCTGGGCGGTGAGCAAGGGGGAGGACGACCGGCCGGCGGATGCAGGTGCAGGGTCGCGCCGGCGCCTCGATGCCGGCGCGCTGGTGGTGATCGGCCTCGGCGCCGGCCTGGCCGCCGGGACCAAGCTCAACTTCCTCCTGCCGGCGGTGGTCCTCGTCCTCGGCCTGGTCGCGCTAGCGCCGCCCGGGAGCCGCTGGCGCGCCCTCGCCGCGGCGGCCCTGCCGGCGCTCGCCGCCGGCGGCTACTGGTACCTGCGCAACCTCGCCCACGCCGGCAGCCCGCTGCCCTGGATCCACCACCTTGGCCCGTTCGACCTGCCCGCCCCTGCGCAGGCCCTCGGCGGCCGCGAAGCCCACAGCGTCATCGGCTACCTGACCGACGGCAGCGTCTGGTCCGACTGGTTCCTCCCCGGCCTCCACCACGCCCTCTGGATCGTCTGGCCAGTGCTGGGTCTGGCCGCCCTGGCCGGCCTCCTCCTACCCCTCGCCCCCCGCGAGTGGTTGTCCTTTGTCCGGCATGACCGGACGAACGACAACCAGGGGGCCCGGGACCGGACAAAGGACAACCACGGAGAGCGTGGCCGTACGGAGGACGACGACAGCGCGCCGCCCCGGAGAAAGGGCGACCGCGCTGCCGACCTGGGCGGCGTGTTGGCCCTGGCCGGGCTCGTCGGCCTGGCGACGGCGCTCGCCTGGCTCGTCGCCCCGACCTCGGCCTCCGGTCCCGACGGGATGCCGCGCGGCTTCGAATCGGCCCTCCGCTACCTGGCCCCGGCTCTCGTCCTCGGCCTCGCCCTGCTCCCGGCCGCGCCGCCCGTCCGAGGTCGCCTCGCCTCCCTCGCCAGCGCCCAGGGAGGGTGGTTGTCTTTTCTCAACCAGGGGTTGAGAAAAGACAACCGCACGCGCTCCGGGTTGAGAAAGGACAACCACAAGGCGGCGCGGGTGGGGGTGGCGGCGCTCGTCGGGGCTCTCTTGATCGCGGTGGGGGCGGGGTACGCCATCGAGCGGCACTACCTGGCGGGCCGGTATGAGGATCCGTCGTTCACGACGCCGGGGCTGAACGCGGCGTTCGGGTGGGCTCGGGACGTCTCCGGGGCGCGGATCGGGACCACCAGCACGCGGCAGTACCCGCTGTTCGGCACCGATCTGTCGAACCGGGTCCGGTACGTCGGCGAGGAGACGGCCCACGGGGGATTCGAGGAGCCGGCGACCTGCCGCGAGTTCATCCGGCTGGTCAACGAGGGTGGCTACGATTTCCTCGTCGCCTCCCGCGACCGGATCGAACCCGGGAAGCCCCCCTTCCCGCCGCAGGCGCGCTGGCTCGAAGCAACCGGTGGGGTCGAGGTGGTGCTTCGCAAGCCGCCGACGGTCGTCTTCAGAATCGACGGCCCGCTCGACCCCTCGTCCTGCCCCTAGCTCGCCCGGGCGCCCACGCCCGGCCCTCGCCATACTCATCGCTCGCCCATGGACCAGATCCGCAACTTCTCGATCATCGCCCACATCGACCACGGCAAGTCGACGCTGGCCGACCGCATCCTCGAGCTGACCGGCTCCGTCGACCCGAAGAAAATGCAGGCGCAGCTGCTCGACTCGATGGACCTCGAGCGCGAGCGGGGGATCACGATCAAGGCGCAGGCGGTGCGGGTCGAGTACACCGCCGACGACGGCCAGAGTTACCACCTGCATCTGATCGACACGCCGGGCCACGTCGACTTCTCCTACGAGGTCTCGCGCAGCCTCGCCGCCTGCGAGGGAGCCCTGCTGGTCGTCGACGCGGCCCAGGGCGTCGAGGCCCAAACCGTCGCCAACACCTACCTGGCGATCGAGAACGGGCTGGAGCTGATCCCGGTGATCAACAAGGTCGACCTGCCGGGTGCCGAGCCCGAGCGGGTAGCCCACGAGATCGCCGACCTGCTCGGGACCGACCCCGGCGAAGCGCTGCCGATCTCGGCGAAGACCGGGGAGGGGGTGCACGAGGTGCTGGAGGCGATCGTCGCCCGCATCCCGGCGCCCTCCGGAGCGGTCGAGGCGCCGCCGCGGGCGCTGATCTTCGACTCCGAGTTCGACCAGTACCGGGGCGTGATCGCCTACGTGCGGATGGTCGACGGCTCCTTTCGCAAAAACGAGGGCATCCTCGCGATGCAGAACGGGACCAAAGCCGAGATCGACGACATCGGCTTCTTCCGCCCAGCGATGACCGGGGTGCAGGGGATGGAAGCCGGCGACGTCGGCTACTTGATCACCGGCATCAAGGACGTCTCGAAGCTGCGCGTCGGCGACACGCTGACGTCACAGGCGAACCCGGCCGCCGAGCCGCTCGAGGGCTACCGCGAGGTGCGGCCGATGGTCTTCTGCGGCCTCTTCCCGATCGACACCGACCGCTTCGAAGACCTCCGCGACGCGCTCGAGAAGCTGGCCCTGAACGACGCCGCGCTGTCCTGGGAGCCGGAGACCTCCGAGGCGCTCGGCTTCGGCTTCCGCTGCGGCTTCCTCGGCCTCCTGCACATGGAGATCGTGCGCGAGCGGCTGGAGCGCGAGTACGACCTCGACCTGCTGGCGACGACGCCGAACGTGCGCTACGTCGTCCACCTCACCAACGGCGCCGAGAAGGAGGTCCGGAGCCCGACCGAACTGCCCGATCCCGGCACGATCGAGACGATCGAAGAGCCCTACATCCGCGCCACGATCATCTGCCCGAAAGAGCAGGTCGGGGCGGTGATGGAGCTCTGCCAGCAGCGCCGCGGCACCCACGTCGACATGCACTTCCTCAGCCCGCAGCGGGTGCAGATCCGCTACGACATGCCGCTCGGCGAGATCGTCCTCGACTTCTTCGACCTGCTCAAGTCCTCGACCCGCGGCTACGCCTCGCTCGACTACGAGCCGATCGGCTACCGCCCCGCCGACCTCGTCAAGGTCGACATCCTGCTGGCCGGCGACCGGGTCGACGCGCTCTCGATCATCGTCCACCGCGAATTCGCCTACGACCAGGGGAAGCGCCTCGTCGGGCGGCTGCGGAAGACGATCCCGCGGCAGCTCTTCGACGTGCCGGTGCAGGCGGCGATCGGCTCCAACATCCTCGCCCGCGAGACGGTCAAGGCGCTGCGCAAGGACGTCACCGCGAAGCTCTACGGCGGCGACGTGACCCGCAAGAACAAGCTGCTGAAGAAGCAGAAAGCGGGGAAGAAACGGATGAAGTCCGTGGGCCGGGTCGAAGTGCCGCAGGAGGCGTTCCTGGCGGTGCTCGAGATCGACGAGTAGGCGCGGGCTGTTCCTTTTCCCGGGATAGCCGGGAAAAGGAACAGCCCGGCGCGAACCCCTCCTGGCTGCGCAGCCAGTAGAGTGCCGCGCGATGCCGGTGAAGACCGACGCGGTCGGCAAGGAATGGCCCGGGACGACCTACCAGGTCGGCCGCGAGAAGATCAAGGAGTACGCGAACGCGCTGGGGATCGGGAACCCGGTCCACTTCGACGTCGGCGCCGCCCGCGAGGCGGGCTTCCGCGACGTCGTCGCGCCGCCGATGTTCTGCGTCGTCTACGCGCTGCCGGCGATGGGCCCGGCTGTCCTCGACCCCGAGGTCGGCATCAACTTCGCGACGATGGTCCACGGCGCCCAGGACTTCGAGTGGGGAGACGTCGTCTGCTCCGGTGACGAGATCACGACCACGCCCAAATGCCTCTCGATCGAGGAGAAAATGGGCAACGGCTTCTACGTCTTCGAGTCGACCTCGGTCAACCAGGACGGCGAGCAGGTACTGCGCGGCGTCTGGACCAACATCGTCAGGGGGGTGTGAGGTGGCCGACGTGAGCGCGGGCGAGACGATCGAGGAGCTGCGGGTGACCCCCGACAAATACCTGCCGCACCGCTACGCGGGCGCCTCCGGCGACTTCAACCCGATCCACATCGACGAGGAGTTCGCGAAAGTCGTCGGCCTGCCGCGCAACATCCTCCACGGTCTCTACTCGATGGGTTTGGTCGCCAAAGCCAACGCCGTGGCGCTCGCCGCCGGCGACCCGCGGGCGCTGAAGAAGCTGAGCGTCCAATTCCGCGGCATGGGCGTCCCCGAGCAGGAGATCGTCGTCACCGGGACCATCAAAGAGGTCGACGGCAGCCGCGTGGTCGTCGACACCGTCGCCACGCAAGGCGACACGAAGCTCATAAAGAACGCCCAAGCAGAGCTCGATATCTCGTAGCTCGGGGCGCTGCGGGGAGGGGTCGGGCGCACCACTCGACTCACCCGCTCGCAGTACGCCCGCCCCCTCCTCACGGGGGTCGGCGGCGGCGCTTCCTAGAATGGATGCTGTGCTTAGTCCAAGGCAAGAGCTGATTCTGCGGCTGGTGGTCGATGCGCACCTCGCATCGGCGCGGCCGGTGCCGTCGAAAGAGGTTGCCGAGCGGCCGGAGATCGAGTGGGGGCCGTCGACGGTGCGGGCGGAGCTGGCGGCGCTCGAGGCGGCCGGCTTCCTCACGCATCCGCACACGTCCGCCGGGCGGGTACCGACGGACGCCGGCTACCGGCTTTACGTGGACGCCCTGCTCGCTGCCGGCACGCCCGCCGAAGCGCGGTTGGAGATGCAGCTCTCGCAGCTGCGGCGCGAGGTCGACGAGGCGATGCGGGAGACGACCGCGGCGCTGGCCCGGGTCACCGACCTGGTGGCGATGGCGACCGCGCCGGCACCCGGCGCGGCGGCGACCATCCACCGGGTCGAGGTCCTGCAGCTGGCGCCGAACCGGGTCGTCCTGATCGCGATCGCCTCCAGCGGCGACGTCGCCCGCCGCGTCTTCGAGTTCGACCACCCGGTCGACAGCGGCCTCGTCGCCTGGGCCTCGAGCTACCTGAACGAGTCGCTCTCCGGCCTCGGGGTCGGCGCCCGGATGATCGCCACCCGGCTCGCCGACCCGGAGCTGCGCCCGCTCGAGGCCGAATTCATCGCCACCCTCGGCAGCGCCTTCACCGAGCTCGAGCAGGAAGCCGCCGGCGACCTCTACGTGGACGGGGCGGCGCGGCTGCTCTCCGAGCAGCACCTGCCCGACCTGCCGCGCGCCGACGAGCTGATGACCGCGCTCGAGCGCCGCGCCGGGGTGCTGCGGATGTTGACCGCGACCCTTCACGAGAGCTCCGTCTTCCTCTGGATCGGCGGCGAGAACCCGCAGCCGGAGCTGCGCTCGGTCAGCGTCGTCGGCGCCAACTACGGCCTCGGGCATCGCAACCTCGGCACGGTCGGCGTCGTCGGCCCGCTGCGGATGGACTACGCGACCGCGATCGCCTCGGTGCGCAGCGCCGCCCACGAGCTCTCCCGTTACTTCGAGACCGTCTACGACGGTTAGCCACCGAAAACGCCCCGAACAGACGCGATCACCGATGCCACGCGATTACTACGAAGTGCTCGGGGTCGGCCGCGACGCCAGCGAGGCCGAAGTCAAGAAAGCCTTCCGCCGCCTCGCCCGCGAACTGCACCCCGACGTCAACGCCCACGACCCCGAAGCCGAGGAGAAGTTCAAGGAGGCCGCCGAGGCCTACGAGGTGCTCTCCGACGCCGAGCGCCGCGGCACCTACGACTCCTACGGCCACGAGGGCCTGCGCTCCGGCGGCTTCGACCCTCGCGCCCAGAGCTTCGGCTCCTTCGACGACCTCTTCCAGTCGATCTTCGGCGCCGCCGGCGCCGGTGCCGGCTTCGGCTTCGGCGGCGGCGGGCCCGCACCGGGCGGTGACCTGCTCGCCGCGGTGGAGGTCGAGCTCGAGGACGTCGTCGCCGGCGTCGCCCGCGAGGTCTCCTACGAGGCGGTCGGAGTCTGCGAGCACTGTCGCGGCAACGGCGCCGAGCCCGGCACGCCGATCGTCACCTGCGAGAACTGCGGCGGCGCCGGCCAGCTGCGGCAGGTGGCGCGGACGCCGTTCGGCCAGATGGTCCGCGGCGTCACCTGCGACCGCTGCCACGGCGCCGGCAAGATCCCGGAGACGCCCTGCGGCGAGTGCGGCGGCAGCGGCCGCCTGCGCGGGCTGCAGACGAAGACGATCGAAGTCCCGGCTGGGATCGGCGCCGGGCAGCGCCTGCGCGTCGTCGGCGCCGGCCATGCCGGCGAGCCCGGCGCGCCGGCCGGCGACCTCTACGTCGAGGTCGCGGTCGCCGAGGACGAGCGCTTCCGCCGCGAAGGCACCGACCTGATCCACGTCGTCACGATCCCCGCCACCGAGGCGATGCTCGGCGCCACCGTCACCGTGCCGACGCTCGACGGCGAGGAGGACGTCGAGGTCGCCCCGGGCACCCAGCCGGGGCACGAAGAGAGGCTGCGCGGGCTCGGGCTGCCGCCGCTCGGCCGCCACCGCCGCGGCGACCAGCGGGTCGTCTTCGACGTCGTCGTCCCGACCCACCTCAGCGACGAGCAGCAGGCGCTCGCCAAGCGCCTCGACGAGTCGCTGGAGCCGGCCAATCTCGAGCCGGTCGGCGGCGAGGGCATCTTCGCCCGCGTTCGCCGCGCCTTCAGTTGATCCGACTGGCGGTCCGCTGCGCCCCCGAGGCGGCGGAGCTGGTGCTGGCCGAGCTGACCGTGCTGGCCCCGAACGGGGTCGAGGAGGAGCGCGGGCCCGGCTACGTCGAGTACGCGATCTACGGCGGCGAGGGCGAGCTGCCGGAGCTGGGCGAGATCGAGGCGGTGGTCGGCGGCCGCCCGATCGAGGTCGTCGCGACCGAGATCCCCGACGACTGGGCCGACCGCTGGCGCGACTTCCACAAGCCGCTGCTGGTCGGCGGGCGGCTCTGGCTGCGGCCCTCCTGGGAGCCGCCGCGGGAGGGGACGATCGACCTCGTCGTCGACCCGGGGCGCGCCTTCGGCACCGGCGCCCACCCGACCACCAGGCTCTGCCTCGAGCTGCTGCTGGAGATCGAGGCGGCGGGCGGGGCGGTGGGAGCGCTGACCGACCTCGGCACCGGCTCCGGGGTGCTGGCGATCGCCGCCGCCAAGCTCGGCTGGGGGCCGGTGGCCGGCTATGACCACGAGGGGCTGGCGCTCGACGCGGCCGCCGCCAACGCGGCCGCCAACGGCGCCGGGTTGCGCCTCGAGCGCGTCAATCTGCGCGAAAGGCTGCCGCAGCTGGCGCCGACCACGGTCGCCAACATGACCGCGCCGGTCCTCGCGGCGGTCGCCAGGCTGCTCGATCACGACGCCGCCCCGGCGGCGCTGATCTGCTCCGGCCTGCTGCCGGGCGAGCTCGACGCCACCGCCGCCGCCTTCGCGCCCGCCGGCCTGGCCGAGGCCGAGCGCCGCCGCGAGGGCGACTGGGCGGCGCTCCTCATGCGGGGTGACTGACGCCCTCCGTCCCGCCGGACGGGTATCTTGCCGCCGATGCTGCCCTTCGCCGACTACCTCGACTCGGGGTACAAGGTCGCCCTCTTCTTCCACATCGTGGCGGTGGTCGTCGCGTTCGGACCGACCTTCGGCTACGCGCTGGTGCTCTCGGTCAGCCCGCAGTTCCCGCGGGCCACGCCGGCGCTCCTGGCCGGCGTCCAGCGGGTCGACCGCTACCTCGTCAACCCCGGCATGGTGATCCTCCTGATCGCCGGCATCGTCCTGATGATCGACGGCAACAACATCTGGGACGGCAGCGACTTCTTCATCGTCTGGGGCTGGATCGCGATCATCGCCCTGTTCGCGCTCCAGCATGGCTTCTTCCAGCCGGCGGTCCGCCGGGCCAGGGAGCTCGCCGAGCGCGACCTGCAGGCGGGCGACAGCCTCAGCCCCGAGTTCGAAGCGATCTCCCAGCGCTACGGCCAGGTCGGGACCATCGCCGGCATCCTGATCGTCGCGACGATCTTCTTCATGGTCTACAAGCCGTTCATGTGATCGACAGATCCCTGCCCGTGGCGATGTTCGACTCGGGCGTCGGCGGGCTGACCGTCCTCCACGAGTGCCTCGTCTCGCTGCCGCAGGAGGACTACGTCTACCTCGGCGACACGGAGCTCTTCCCCTACGGCTCGCGCGACACCGAGGAGCTGCGCGCCCGCGTCGCCACGATCGCCGGGCTGCTGCTCGAGCGCGGCGCCAAGCTGCTGGTGATCGCCTGCAACACGGCCACGGCGGTCGCCGAGGACGTCGTCCGCGAGGTCGCCACCGCCTCCGGGGTCGGGGTGGTGCCGGTGGTCGCTCCGCAGGCCGAGATCGCCGCCGCGATCACCGCCAACGGCAGGGTCGGCGTCCTCGCCACCCCGAACACCGTCGCCAGCGGCGCCTACCGGCGGGCGCTGGAAGCGCAGGACCGGGCGCTCGAGGTGATCGAGGTCGGCGCCCCCCGGCTCGCCCCGTTCATCCAGGACGGCTCGCTTTTCGACGAGGAGACGATGGCGATGGCCCGCTCCTACTGCGCGCCGCTGCGCGAGGCCGGCGTCGACACCCTGATCCTCGGCTGCACCCACTATCCGCTGGTGGCGCCGATGCTGCAGCGCATCCTCGGCCGCGACGTGCGCCTGGTCAGCGGTGGCCACGCGGTCGCCGCCGCCGTCCAGCGGACCCTCGACACCGCCGGCCTCTCGCGCCCGAGCAGCGACGGCGAGGGCGCCTACGACTTCCTCTGCACCGGCGAAGCCGGCGCCTTCCGCGAGGTCGGCACCCGCTTCCTGCAGATGCCGCTCGGCGAGGTCGAGCGGGTCGCGCTCGCCGCCGGCGTCTGAGCTCCGCCGCCGATTCGCGGCGTCGTCTCGCTTCTACGCGCCAAGTTCTTCTCGAAGTCGGCACGCCAGTCACACACGCGTGCGCAATTGCCTGGCAGGGTGGCCGCCATGGCAGTTGTGACCGCGGGACATACTGGATATACTCAGCCCATGGCGAAGGTTCTCGTCTCCATTCCCGATCAGCTTTGAGCGAAGTCGATCGGCCAGCGCCCGGCTCTCGGCGAGAGCCGGTCCGGCTATCTGCGTCGCCTTGCCGAGATCGACTCGAGGAGGACGAGCATGCGCGGTCGGGAGGAGGCCTGAAGATCTTCGACCTGATCCGCGCCGACTTCGGCCCCGACGAAGAGCCGCCACCGAACGGAACCCAGCTGATCCGTGAAGACCGGAATTCTCGCTAGGTGCCTCTGCTGCTCGACGCGAGCGTCTGGGTGGCGGCCGCACAGGTCAACCCTCGCGAACATTTCCATCACGCCTCCGAGCCCTCGTTCGGTCTCCCGAGGCAGCTGGCGCCCTCGATCTCGACCCTCTTCGAGGTGGCCAACGCGGTCGGCGCCAAGTGAGGTCGTCGGGCAACGTGCCGCAGATGTGCTGGAGGGGCTCGTCACCCGCTGCAAGGAACGCCTGGTTCGGGTCGACGCCGAATTTCGCCGTCGAGGCCGTCGGAATCGCCGCAAGAGCACCGCCTCACCGCCTACGACGCCGCCTACGTCGCCGCCGCTCGCCGCAACGGCTGGACCCTGGTCAGCACCGACATCGCCGACCTCGTCTCGAAGGGACTTGCGGTGGCTCCCGACGCCGCCGTCTAATCTTCGCCTCGTGACGGTTCTCGAGCAGGTGCAGAGCGACGTGCGGACGGCGATGAAAGCGCGCGAACGCGAGCGGGCGTCCGCCCTGCGGCTGGTCGTCGACTCGCTGCAGCAGGACGCCAAGCTCGGCAAGGGCGACGAGGTCGCGGTGCTGCAGCGCGAGCGCAAGAAACGGGTCGAGGCGGCGGAGGCCTACGAGGGGGCCGGCCGCGCCGAGCAGGCCGCCGCGGAGCGCTTCGAGGCGGACCTGATCGAGGGCTACCTGCCGCAGCAGCTCTCCGACCAGGAGCTGGCGGCGTTGGTCGACGCGGCGGTCGCCGAAAGCGGGGCCAGCGAGGTGCGGGACATGGGCAAGGTGATGTCGGCGCTGATGCCGAAGGTGGGGGGACGCGCCGACGGCAAGCGGGTCAGCGCCGCGGTGCGCGAGAAGCTGGGCAGCTGACTTGGCGAGACGCCAGCTGACCCTCGACAACAGCGTCGCCGCCGAGCTGGCGGGCTCGGAGGACTCGGTGCTGCGCAGCCTGCGCGACAAGCTGCCGGTCGACCTGCACCTGCGCGGCAACGTCCTCACCCTCGACGGCGACTCGGCCGATCTGCAGGAGGCGGCGACGGTGGTCGACGAGCTGGTCGAGCTGATCGAGCAGGGGCACGACGTCGCCCCGGGCACGGTCGAAACGGTGACCGGCGCCCTCGACGCCGAGGAGAGCCCGGCAGCGATCCTCGACGACGTCGTCTGGCGCCACCGCAACACCCGGGTGGCCCCGAAAACGCTGAACCAGAAGCGCTACGTGGACTCGATCCGCGACAACACGATCACCTTCGGGATCGGCCCGGCGGGCACCGGCAAGACCTTCCTCGCGGTGGCGATGGCCGCCGCGGCGCTGACCGAACGCCAGGTGCAGCGGATCATCCTCACCCGGCCCGCGGTCGAGGCGGGGGAGCGGCTCGGCTTCCTCCCCGGCGACATCCAGGCCAAGGTCGACCCCTACCTGCGGCCGCTGTTCGACGCCCTCTACGACATGATGGACCCGGACCGGGTCAACGGCTACTTCGAGCGCGACGTGATCGAGGTGGCGCCGCTCGCCTTCATGCGCGGCCGCACCTTGAACGACTCGTTCGTGATCCTCGACGAGGCGCAGAACACGAGCCCCGAGCAGATGAAAATGTTCCTCACCCGGCTCGGCTTCAACTCGCGGATGGTGGTCACCGGCGACGTCACCCAGGTCGACCTGCCGAGCGACCAGCGCTCGGGGCTGATCGCGGTCCGCGAGATCCTCGACGACGTGCGGGAAATCGATTTCGTCGAGTTCGGCGGCGAGGACGTCGTCCGCCACAAACTGGTGCAGCGGATCGTCGCCGCCTACGACCGTCACAGTGCCCCTCGACCTAACTGACGTGCCGGTCGAGCTGCGGCCGCCGGTCGCCGCGGCGCTGGCCGCCGCCGGCGTCGGCGACGGCCACCTGGCGGTCGAGATCGTCGACGAAGGCCGGATTCGCGAGCTGAACCGCGACCACCGCGGCAAGGACGAGCCGACCGACGTCCTCTCCTTCCCGGTCGACGGGGCCGGACCGGTCGCCGGGCCGCGCGAGCTCGGCGACGTCGCGATCTGCCCGGACCGCTGCCGCGACATGACCCTCGCCGAGACCGCCGTCCACGGCGTCCTCCACCTCTGTGGATACGACCACGAGATCGACGGTGGCGAGATGCGGGCGCTGCAGGCCGACGTCCTGGCGGGACTGGCGGGACCAGGGTGAGCCGCTCCGGCTTCGTCGGGCTCGCGGGCCGGCCCAACGTCGGCAAGTCGACGCTGGTCAACGCGCTGGTCGGCACGCACGTCGCGATCGTCTCCAGCCGCCCCCAGACCACCCGCCGGGCGATCCGCGGGGTCGTCACCGACACCGTCGCCGAGCGGCAGCTGATCCTCGTCGACCTGCCCGGCGTGCAGCGCCCGCGCGACGTCCTCACCGCCCGCATGCAGAGTCGCGTCGAGCGCGAGCTGGCCGACTCCGACGTCGCCCTCGTCGTCATCAACGGCGAGGAGGGAGTCGGGCCCGGCGACCGCTTCATCGTCCGTGCCCTGCTCGCCGCCGGGGCCAAGCTGCCGGTGATCTGCGCGGTCAACAAGGCCGACAAGACCGGGCCGAACGAGCTCGTCCCGGTGCTCGCCCAGGCCGCCGAGATGGAGGGCGTCGACGAGGTCTTCCCGATCAGCGCCCGTTCGGGCGAGGGCCTGCCGCCGCTGCTCGAGCGACTCGGCGAGCTCGTCCCCGAGGGCCCCTACCTCTATCCGCCGGAGGACCACAGCGACCAGTCGAGCGAGCTGCTGCTCGCCGAGCTGATCCGCGAGCAGGTGCTGAACCGGACCCGGCAGGAGATTCCGCACTCGGTCGAGGTCTCGGTGCAGGAGGTGGGGGAGCCGCGGCCGGAGGACGGTCTGGTCGAGGTCGTCGCCGAGATCTGGGCCGAGACCGAGAGCCAGAAGGGGATCCTGATCGGCAAGGGCGGCGCCAAGATCAGTGAGATCGGGATGGCGGCGCGGCGCTCGCTCGAGCGCGAGCTCGGCCACCGCGTCCACCTCCGGCTCGAGGTGCGGGTGCGCAAGCACTGGCGCCGCGACGAGGACCTGCTCGACCGGCTCGGGATCGAGTGACCCGAGGTCAAGCGCCGCCTCCTCCGCTTCGCGTCCGGGGGCGGCTTGCCCGTACGATTCAGCCCGTGTTCCCCGAAATCGAATTCGACCAGCGTGGGCTGGCGCCGTGCGTCGTCCAGGACTTCAACACCGGCGAGGTGTTGACGCTCGCCTACGTCAGCCCGCAATCGCTGGAAATGACGCTCGAGACCGGCGAACTGCACTTCCATAGCCGCTCCCGCGACGAGCTCTGGAAGAAAGGCGAAACCTCGGGGCACTTCCTGCACCTGAAACAGCTGCGCTACGACTGCGACGGCGACGCGATCGTCGCCCTGGTCGAGCCGACCGGCCCGGCCTGCCACACCGGTCAGCGCTCCTGCTTCTACCGCGAGGTGCTGGGCTCGGCCTCGACCCGCAAGGACGCGCCGCCGGCGCCCGGCGAGCCGTTCCCGGTCACCCACGAAGCGCTCGCCTCGCTCGAACGGACGCTTCGCACCCGCGCCGTCGATCGCCCGAGCGGCAGCTACACGGTCGCCCTGCTCGACGACCCGCCCCAGATCGGCGAGAAGGTCGAGGAGGAGGCCGAGGAGGTGGCGCGGGCGGCGCGCGAGGAGAGCGACGAGCGGGTCGCCGAAGAGGCCGCCGACCTGCTGTACCACCTGGCGGTGCTGCTGTTCTCTCGCGGGGTGACCCAGGCCGAGGTGATGGAAGTGCTGAATGGCCGTCGCCGCTAGCGAGGAGCTGACCCTCGAGCCGACGCTCGCGGAGGCGCGCGAGCTGGCTCGCCAGGGCAACGTGGTCCCGATCCGGGCTCGCCTCGTCGACGACTGCGAGACGCCGGTCTCGGCCTTCCTCAAGCTGCGCGCCGGCGAGCCGGACGGGGCGCCGTGCTTCCTGCTCGAGTCCGCCGAGCAGGGCCAGGTCGGCCGCTACTCGTTCGTCGGCCTGCGGCCACGCGCGCTGCTGCGCTGGAGCGAGGGAACGCTGTCGGAGTGGAGCGGGGAGGAGGCCGCCGCCGGCGCCGCGCCGAGCCGCACCACGCCGGCGCCCGACCCCTACGCGGCCGTCGCCGAGCGGCTCGCCGAGCTGACCCCGGCGCCGGTGCCGGAGCTGCCGCCCTTCGTCGGCGGCGCCGTCGGCTTCTTCGGCTACGACCTGGTCCGCACCGTCGAGCCGCTCGGACCGCCCAACCCGGACCCGCTCGGGCTGCCGGACATGGCGCTGATGATCACCGACGCGATGCTCGTCTTCGACCACCTGCGCCACGAGCTGACGATCCTCGCCTGCGCTTTCGCCGACGACCCCGGCGGCGTCGACGCCGCCTACGAGCGCGCCGCCGAGACGATCGTCGAGATGCGCGCGCGCCTGCGCGGCGCCGTCCCGACGCCGGAGAGCGCGGCCGTCACCGAACCGCCGCAGTTCGAGTCGAACCTGAAAGCGCGAGGAGTTCGAAGCGATGGTCAGCCGCATCATCGAGTACGTCCACGCCGGCGACGCCTTCCAGGTCGTCCCCTCGCAGCGCTTCTCGGCGCCGGCCACGGTCGAGGCCTTCTCGGTCTACCGCGGCCTGCGCGCCGTCAACCCCTCGCCGTACATGTACTTCCTCGAGTTCGGCGACTTCCAGATCGCCGGCGCCTCGCCGGAGCCGCTGGTCAAGGTCGAGGGGCGGCGGGTGTCGTCGCGGCCGATCGCCGGCACCTCGCCGCGCGGCCGCAGCGAGGAGGAGGACCGGCGCCTCGCCGAGCGGCTGATCAACGACCCGAAGGAGCGGGCCGAGCACGTGATGCTGGTCGACCTCGGCCGCAACGACCTCGGCCGTGTTTGCGAGTACGGCTCGGTCGCGGTCGACGAGCTGATGGTGGTCGAGACCTACTCGCACGTCCTCCACATCGTCAGCCAGGTCTCCGGCCGGTTGCGCGAGGAGGTCACGGCGATGGACGTGATGCGCTCCTGCTTGCCGGTGGGGACGCTGTCCGGGGCGCCGAAGGTGCGGGCGATGCAGATCATCGACGAGCTCGAGCCGGTCAAGCGCTGCAGCTACGGCGGCGCGATCGGCTACCTCTCCTGGGACGGCGACCTCGACACCGCGATCCACATCCGCACCGTCGTCGTCAAGGACGGCCAGCTGCACGTCCAGGCCGGCGGCGGCACCGTCGCCGACGCGAAGCCCAACTACGAGTACAACGAGTCGGTGAACAAGGCGAAGGCGGTGTTCCGCGCGGTCGAGGTCGCCTGCGAACAGCCGGACTGGGCCTGACCCGGCCGCACGGCCTTCGCGTCTAAGGTGGAGCAATGAGCGCCGGCAAGCGCGTCCTGATCATCGACAACTACGACTCCTTCACCTACAACCTGGTCCAGTACCTGGGCGAGCTGGGGGCGGAGATCGAGGTCGTGCGCAACGACCGCGCCGCGGTCGCCGAGCTGATCGAGCGCGGCTACGAACGGCTGGTCGTCTCGCCCGGACCCTGCACGCCGGCCGAGGCTGGGATCTCTGGCGAAGCGATCCGCGCCTTCGGCGAGGCCGGGACCCCGGTACTCGGCGTCTGCCTCGGCCACCAGGCGATGGTCGAGGAGTTCGGCGGCCGGGTCGTGGTCGGCGAGCCGATCCACGGCAAGGACGCCGAGGTCGAGCACGACGGCCGCGCCGTCTACGAGGGCCTGCCGAGCCCGCTGGTCGCCGGCCGCTACCACTCGCTGGTCGCCGACCCGGAGCTGCCGGAGGAGCTCGAGCTGACGGCCAGCCTCGGCGAGGTCGTGATGGGCGCCCGCCACCGCGAGCTGCCGGTCGAGGGGGTCCAGTTCCACCCCGAGTCGGTGCTGACCCCGCAGGGCAAGCACCTGCTCGCCAACTTCCTCGGAGGCAACGGTGCCTAACGACGTGGTCAGCCGTGCGATCGACGCGGTCTGCGCCGGCGACCACCTGACCGCCGACCACGCCTCGGCGGTGCTGACCGAGATCATGGAGGGGCGGGCCGAGACCGTGCAGACGGCGGCCTTCCTGATCGCGCTGCGGGCGAAGGGGGAGACGGTGCCGGAGCTGGTCGGGCTGGCGCGGACGATGCGCTCGCTGGCGGCGCCGGTGCGGAGCAAGCGGTCCGAGCTGGTCGACACCGCCGGCACCGGCGGCGGCCCCTCGACCTTCAACGTCTCGACCACGGCGGCGATCGTCGCCGCCGGGGCGGGCTGTGCGGTCGCCAAGCACGGCAACCGCTCCAACACCAGCAAGTGCGGCTCGGCCGAGGTGCTGGAAGCGCTCGGCGTCGACATCGACCTCGAGCCCGACCAGGTCGGTCGCTGCATCGACGAGATCGGCTTCGGCTTCCTCTACGCGCCCAAGCACCACTCGGCGATGCAGCACATCCAACCGGCGCGGAAGGCGCTCGGGGTGCGGACGATCTTCAACTTCCTCGGGCCGCTGACCAACCCGGCCGGCGCCGACCGCCAGCTGGTCGGCGTCGCCGACCGCCACTACCAGGAGACGATCGCCGAGGCGCTGGTCGGCCTCGGCAGCGTCCGCGCCCTCGTCGTCAGCGCCGAAGACGGTCTCGACGAGCTCTCGATCTCGGCCCCGACCCGGGTGATCGAGGTCGCCGACGGCCGCACCTCGGAGTGGTACGCGGAGGCGGCCCAGTTCGGCCTGGCGCCGGCCGAGCTCGCCGAAGTCGCCGGCGGCACCCCGGCCGAGAACGCCGCCGTGGTCCGCGCCGTCCTCGCCGGCGAGCCGGGCCCGCGCCGCGATCTCGTCCTCCTCAACGCCGCCGCCGCGATCTACGTCGGCGGCCTCGCCGGCGATCTCACCGAGGGCGTCCAGCGCGCCGCCGAGTCGATCGACAGCGGCGCCGCCGCGGGCGTCCTCGACCGCCTGGTCGCGGCGACGGTTCCCCGGTGAGCGACCGCGATTCCGCGGCCGGCGACCGCTAGGCTGTATTGGCTCAAGTGGGAATTCTCGACGAGCTGATCGCAGGCGCCCGCCAGGGGGTCGAGAAGCGCCGGGCTGAGGTGCCGCAAGCGGACCTCGAAGGGCGCCTCTCCGGGAGGGTCGAAGATCGCCCCTTCAACGAGGCGCTGGTGCGCCCCGGCCTCTCGCTGATCGCCGAGTTCAAGCGTCGCTCGCCGAGCTCCGGCGCGATCAACGTGGTCGCCGACGTCGCCAGCCAGGTTTCCGCCTACGAGCGCGGCGGCGCCGCCGCCGCCTCGGTCCTCACCGACGAGCCGCACTTCGGCGGCTCGCTCGACGACCTCCGCGCCGCCCGCGCCGCCAGCGGCCTGCCGATCATCCGCAAGGACTTCATCGTCGACCCCTACCAGCTCTACGAGGCCGCGGTGAACGGCGCCGACGCCGTCCTGCTGATCGTCCGCGCCCTCGACGACGACCGCCTGCGCCGCCTCCACGAGGAAGCCGAGGAGCTCGACCTCGACACCCTGGTCGAGGTCCACGACGCGGCGGAGCTGGAGCGCGCCCTGGTCGCCGGCGCCGAGGTGGTCGGCATCAACAACCGCGACCTCGACGAGATGACCGTCGACATCGAAACCACCTTCGAGCTGATGCCCGACATCCCGGCCGGCAAGACGGTCGTCTCCGAGAGCGGAATCGGCGGCCGCGAGGAGCTCGAAGAGCTGGACCGGGTGGGGGTGGATGCGGTCTTGATCGGGGGGTCGTTGATGGTTGCCGACGATCCGGAGGCCAAGGTGCGCGAACTGACGGGGATGGACGAGCACACGCGGGAGCACCACCTGCCCTGAGGGTCGGGGGCGGTGCGGTAGGGGCACCCAATCCCCCGCCACAGGTCCCCGACGCCTCAGGGTTCAGAAGCTTCCGAGAAGTGGGCGAGTCCATCCCCCTCGTCCTGAAGAAGCTTCGTGGTCCGTTGCGAGGGCGCTGGCCGCGAGCTTCCCGATGGGCGGCTGTCGGCACTCCCCAGCGGGAATGTTCGCGAAGCGGCGATATGCAATCTGATTCCTGCTCCCCATAGGGGAGCAGCAACATGAGCGAGCTGTCCCGATAGGGACGCGACTCAATTCCCGCTGGGGAGTGCCGACAGCCGCCCCTTGCCAACCCCGGTCCCCAGCGTCCCTTGTAACATCCGCCACGTCTTTAGAAAACTTTTGGAGAGCATTTAAGGTCGAATCAGCGCCTCCGTCCACCATCACCCCATGGACCAACGTAAAAGTCTTCTCCACCGTCCCTTCGTGGCCGCTCTCCTCGGCGGCGCGATCGTCGCCGTGGTGGGGTTGGTTGCGATCGCCACCGGCCTCGTCTCATCCGGCGGCGGGTCAACCACTACCGTCGAGGCGCCGCTCAGCTCGCCCGTCGCCTCCAAGTCGGGCGAAGAAAGCAGCGCCGCCAACACCGTCAACCAGATCTACAAGTCGGATGGCAACGGGGTCGCCTTCGTCGAATCGCAGATCGCCCCCGAAGAATCCGAACCGAACCCGTTCGAACCGTTCGCCGAACCGGAAGAATCGGGTGGCGGCACCGCTACCGGCTCGGGCTTCGTGGTCGACGGCGAAGGCCACATCCTGACCAACAACCACGTGGTCGAAAACGCCACGGAAATCACCGTCAAACTGGGCGAATCCGACACCGCCCGCAAGGCCGAAGTCGTCGGCACCGACCCGAGCAGCGACCTCGCCCTACTCAAGGTCGACGCCCCCGCCGGCGAACTGCACCCGCTGACGCTGGGCGACTCCTCGAAGATGGAAGTCGGCGACCCGGTGGTCGCGATCGGCAACCCGTTCGGCCTCGACCGCACCGTCACCGCAGGCATCGTCTCGGCGTTGCAGCGGCAGATCCAGGCCCCTGACGGGTTCTCGATCTCCAACGTGATCCAGACCGACGCCGCGATCAACCCCGGCAACTCCGGCGGCCCGCTGATCAACGGCGCCGGCGAAGTGATCGGCATCAACTCCCAGATCCAGACCGGCGGCAGCGGCGACGGCAACGTCGGCATCGGCTTCGCGATCCCGATCAACACCGCCAAGTCCGAGATCCAGACCCTGATCGACAACGGCGAAGTCGAACATGCCTACCTCGGCATCAGCGGCGGCCCGATCACCCCCGAAGTCGCGCAGGACTTCAACCTGCCGGTCAAGGAAGGCGTGATCGTCGAGGAAGTCGTCAAGGGTGGCCCGGCCGACAAGGCGGGCGTCCAGGGCTCGAACAAGAAAGCGACGATCGAAGGCGTCGAAGTCGGGCTCGGCGGCGACATCATCACCGAAATCAACGGCCAGAAGATCAAGGACATGGAAGAAGTGATCGGCCTGGTCGAAGAAGCGAAACCCGGTGACGAATTCGAGCTCACCCTGCTGCGCGGCGGCCAGGAAAAGAAGGCGACCGTGACGCTCGGCACCCGGCCGAATTCGGTGGGCGAACCCGGTCGTAGACAGGGCGGTGCGGGGAGGGGTCGGGACGTACTCGGCTCACCCGCTCGCACTATGCCCGCCCCCTCCCAACGGAGCCGTCGCCAGGATGCGGCGGCCGTCCGGGTGCCTGCCGTTCCGTGGGCTGAGCCGGGCGGTCCGTGCGTCGGTACGCTGGCTTGGTGAGGGTCAAGTTTTGCGGCATCACCAATCTGGACGACGCGGCTGAGGCGGTGCGGCTCGGGGCGTGGGGGGTCGGGCTGATCCACTACGACCGCTCGCCGCGCTACGTCGAGACCGCCGTCGCGGCGGAGATCGCGGCGGCCTTCCGGCGCAAGTGCGAGGTGGTCGGCGTCTTCGTCAACCCGACCCTCGAGGAGGTCGCCCGGGCGGTCGAGGACGAGCAGCTGACGATGGTGCAGCTGAACGGCAACGAGGGCGCCTCCTTCTGCGCCGAGGCGGCCCGCCGCACGGGGCTGAAGGTGATCAAGGCGATCCACGTCGCCAGCGCCGCCGACGTCCACGGCGCCGAGGCCTACCGGACCGATTTCCACCTCTTCGACCGCCGCGCCGACGGCCTCTGGGGAGGCAGCGGCCAGAGCTTCGACTGGGAGCTGCTGCGCGGCCACCGCTCCGAGGTGCCGGCGATCCTCGCCGGCGGCCTCACCGCGGACAACGTCGCGGCGGCGATCGCGATCGCCCACCCCTACGCGGTCGACGTCGCCAGCGGCGTCGAGGCGGAGCCGGGGCGCAAGGACCACGCGGCGATGGCCGCCTTCTTCGAGGCCGCCAACCCGGCCCCCGTCGCCGCCGAGTGAGCGCCGTCGAGGAAAGGTTCGGCCCCTACGGCGGGCGGTACGTCCCTGAGGCGCTGATCGCCGCGCTCGACGAGCTGACCGAGGCCTGGGACGGGAGCGCGAGGACCCCGAGTTCCGCGCCCGCCACGACCAGCTGCGCCGCGACTTCATCGGCCGCCCGACGCCGCTCTACCTGGCCGAGCGGCTCTCCGAGCGGGTCGGCTGCGCGGGTCTACCTGAAGCGCGAGGACCTCGCCCACACCGGCGCCCACAAGATCAACAACGCGGTCGGCCAGACGCTGCTGGCGCAGCGGATGGGGAAGACGCGGATCATCGCCGAGACCGGCGCCGGCCAGCACGGCGTCGCCACCGCCACGGCCTGCGCGCTGCTCGGCCTCGAGTGCGTCGTCTACATGGGGACCGAAGACATTCGCCGCCAGGCGCCGAACGTCGAGCGGATGAAGCTGCTCGGCGCCGAGGTGGCGCCGGTCGAGGCCGGCGCCCGCACCCTGAAGGAGGCGGTCAGCGCCGCGATCCGCGACTGGGTCGCCAACGTCGGCGACACCCACTACGTGATCGGCTCGGCGGTCGGCCCGGCTCCCTACCCGGCGCTGGTCCGCGACCTGCAGCGGGTGATCGGCGACGAGGCGCGGGCGCAGGCGCTGGAGGCCGAGGGGGCGCTGCCGGCCCGGGTGATCGCCTGCGTCGGCGGCGGCTCCAACGCGATCGGCATCTTCCACCCGTTCCTCGACGACGCCGAGGTGGCGCTGGTCGGGGTCGAGGCGGCCGGGGACGGGCTCGAGACCCGCCGCCACGGCGCCTCGCTGTCGGGCGGCGTCACCGGCGTCCTGCACGGCTCGCTCTCCTCGGTGATCGCCGACGAGGAGGGGCAGATCCAGGAGGCCCACTCGATCTCGGCCGGCCTCGACTACCCGGGCGTCGGGCCCGAGCACGCCTTCCTCCGCGACAGCGGCCGCGCCCGCTACGTCGCCGTCACCGACCGCCAGGCGCTCGCCGCCTTCCGCGAGCTGGCGCGGCTGGAGGGCATCATCCCGGCGCTCGAGTCCTCGCACGCGGTCGCCTGGCTGCTCGAGGAGGGCGGAGCGAGCGAGGGCTTCGACGTGCTCTGCCTGTCGGGCCGCGGCGACAAGGACATGGCCGAGGCGGGGCAGTTCGATGACCGCTGAGACGCTGACCGGCGTCGAGCGCATCGCGGCTGCCTTCGATGCGGCCGCGGGCGGAGGGCCGCGCCGCGCTGATGCCCTACATGATGGCCGGCTTCCCCGACCGCGAGACCTCGCTCGCGGTCGCCGCCGCCTACGCCGAATCCGGCGCCGACCTGGTCGAGCTCGGGGTCCCGTTCTCCGACCCCCTCGCCGACGGCCCGACGATCCACGCCGCCGACACCGCGGCGCTCGAGGCCGGCGCCACCCTCGCCACCGCCCTCGAGACCTGCCGCTCGATCTCCGCCCGGGTCCCGGTCGTGGTGATGATCTACACCAACATGGTTCTCGCCCATGGCGGTGCCGTCGAGTTCGCGGCGATCCTGCGCGCCTCCGGGGCGGCCGGCGCGATCGTCCCCGACCTGCCGCTCGGCGAGGACGACGAGGTCCGCGCCGCCCTCGCCGGCGAGGGGCTGGCGCTGGTGCCGCTGGTCGCGCCGACCACCGAGCCGGCGCGGCGGCGGGCGATCTGCGAGCGCGCCGAGGGCTTCATCTACCTGGTCTCGACCACCGGCACCACCGGCGAGCGGGCGGCGGTCCCCGCTCACCTCGCGGAGCTGGCGGCGGCGACCAGGGAGGACGCGGGCGCGACCCCGGTCGCGGTCGGCTTCGGGATCTCCTCGCCACAGCAGGCGGGCGAGGTGGCGAAGATCGCCGACGGGGTGATCATCGGCAGCCGCCTGGTCCGCGCGGTCGGCGAGGCGGGGACGCCGCGGGCGGCCGCCGACGCGGCCGGCGAGTTCCTCAGCGAGACGCGCGTCTCGCTCGGCAGATAGTCTTCAGGCGCAGATGAGCACGTTCGTGACCCTGATCCTGGCGGTGGCGGCGATGGTGATCGTCTACGCCTGGCTCGGCCAGGGCGGGGCGGTCTCCGGCCTGATCCTCTTCGCCGGCGTGCTGGCCGCGGCGATCTTCAAGGTCGCCGGCTCGATGACCTCCGACTCCTAGGCGGCGGTTTGCCCGCCAACCGCGCCGCGAGCCCTCAGGCCCGGGTCGCGATCACCTGCAGGTATTCGGGCTCCAGCACCAGCGCCCGGTCCCCGGCCGTGTTGGCCTGCTCCAGGTAGGCCCGCAGGTCCGCGGTCAGCGCCGCCTCGCCGGCCGGCCCGACGCCCTCGTAGGCGGTCTTCACCGGGCCGAAGTAGGTGCGGAAGAAGTCGAGGTAGTGGTCGGCCGAGCGGAACGACTGCCGTGCCTTCAGCCGCTCGACCCGCAGCGCCGAGATCCCGTCGCCGAACAGTTCCCGCAGCCGTTCCTCGGTACCCCAGAGGACCGGCGGGACGATCCCCGGCGGCGGCCCGCCGGTGTGTTTGACGATCGTCAGGAACATCTGGCCGACGCCGCCGTCGGGAACCCAGTTGGCCATCCCGATCCGCCCGCCCGGCTTCGTCACCCGCAGCAGCTCGGATGCGGTCCGCTCCTGGTCGGGGGCGAACATCGCCCCGTAGATCGACATCGTCACGTCGAAGCTGGCGTCCTCGAACGGCATCGCCTGGGCGTCGGCCTCGACGAACTCGACCTCGAGCCGTTCGGCGGCGGCGCGTTCGCGGCCGCGCTCGAGCAGCGCCGGCACGAAGTCGGCGCCGACCACCGGCGTCCAGCTGCGGCGGGCGGCGGCGATCGCCCCGTTGCCGCTGCCGCAGGCGATGTCGAGCACCCGCTCGCCGGGCAGGATCTCCAGCGCCTCGGCCAGACTCTCGGCGGTGAGGACGATGTGGGCGCCGACCATCGAGAAATCGCCCTCGGACCAGGTCGCCTGCTGGCGGCGGGTCGCCGCCTCGAAATCCGGTGCGTCGTTCATGGCTCTCCTCTCGCTCTAGTTGATCCGAACCTACCGCCACGGGGCCATCTGTGCGAGGCCTTCCCTACCCTTGGGACCGATGCGGATAGGGGTCCTCACCGGAGGTGGCGACTGTCCCGGCCTGAATGCGGTGATCCGAGCGGTCGTCCGCAAAGGCGCGGGCATCCACGGCCACGAGTTCGTCGGCTACCGCGACGGCTGGCGCGGGCCGCTGGAGAACGACTGGCGGCCGCTCGGCGTGCCCGAGGTGCGCGGCATCCTGCCCCGCGGCGGCACCATCCTCGGCTCCTCGCGGACCAACCCGTTCGCCAGCGACGAGGGGCCGGCGCGGATCGCCGCCAACCTGGCGGAGGAGGGAGTCGACGGGCTGATCGCGATCGGTGGCGAGGACACCCTCGGCGCCGCCTCGCGCCTCCACAGCGAGCACGGCCTCAACGTGATCGGCGTCCCGAAGACGATCGACAACGATCTCTCGGCGACCGACTACACCTTCGGCTTCGACACCGCGATCAACATCGCGATGGAGGCGATCGACCGCCTCCACACGACCGCCGACAGCCACCACCGGGTGCTGATCGTCGAGGTGATGGGCCGCCACGCCGGTTGGATCGCCTTCCACGCCGGCCTCGCCGGCGGCGCCAACGTAATCCTCATCCCCGAGCGCCAGTTCGACGTCGACGAGGTCTGCGAGCTGGTCGGCCGCCGCTTCGCCAGCCACTTCGCGCCGATCATCGTCGTCGCCGAGGGGGCCGAGCCGGTGGGCGGGATGCCGGCCGCCGACGAGTCCCAGCACGACGCCTTCGGCCACGTGCGGCTGGGTGGGATAGGCCACTGGCTGGAGGGGCAGATCGAGGGCCGGACCGGCAAAGAGACGCGGGCGACCGTGCTCGGCCACGTCCAGCGCGGCGGCACCCCGACCGCCTTCGACCGCGTCCTCGCGACCCGCTTCGGCCTGCACGCGATCGACGCCGCGGAGGCCGGCAAATGGGGCTGGATGACGGCGCTGCGGGGGACCGACATCAAGCTGGTCGAGCTGACCGAAGCGACCGCCGAGCTGAAGACGGTGCCGCCCGAGCTCTACGCCGAGGCCGAGGTCTTCTTTGGCTAGAGGTGCAGCGGCGGCGCTGGCGCTGATCGCGCTGGTGGCGGTCGGGGGTTGCGGGGGGAGCGAAGGGGTCGCCGCCGGGGCGACCGTGAACGTCTACGTCGCCGCCGGCCTCTGCCCGGCGGCGCGGGCGGCGCTCGGCCGGGCCGGGGGCAAGGCGGGCGAGGTGGAGGTGCGGGCGCTGTGCCTGGCGCCGGTTCGGAGCGGCGGCCGCCTCGACCTGGCGACGGTCGGCGCCAACGCCCGCCGCGCCAGCGAGGACTCGACCACCGCGACGGTGATCGGCGAAGCCGGCAAGCCGGCGGAGTTCGCCGAGCCGATCCTCGAAGAAGCGGGGATCGCCTACCTGCGGGCGAGCGACGGCGCCGCCGCGATGAAGCGCGTCCTCGCCGCGGTCGAAGAAGCGGGCACCGCGGGGACGCTGCGGACCAAGGTCGGCGAAGCGCTCGGCTAGGGCGCCGCGCTAGAGCAGGTCGCGGAGCGCCGCCTCGACCTGCGGGTGGCGGAACTCGTAGCCGAGCTCCCGCGTCCGCTTCGGCAGCGCCCGCTGGCCGCCGCGCAGCACCTTGCCCGCCTCGCCGCCGAATTTGAGGTCGAGGACGAAGCCGGGGATCGGCAGCACCGCCGGCCGTCCCAGCGCCCGTCCGAGCGCCTTCGAGAGCTCCTTGTTGGTGACCGGCTCCGGCGCGGTCCCGTTGACGGTGCCGGTGGCCGAGTCGGTGTCGAGCGCCCAGAGCAGCAGCCCGACCTCGTCGTCGCGGTGGATCCAGGAGACGTACTGCTCGCCGCCGGCGAGCGGGCCGCCGACGCCGAGCCTGAACGGGGTCAGGAGCTCGCCGAGGAAGCCGCCGGAGGGGTCGAGCACCTGCCCGGTGCGGACGATCAGCAGCCGCACCCCGGCCACCTCGACCGCCCGCGCCGCCTTCTCCCACTCCTGGGTCACCTCGGAGTCGAAGCTCTGCCCCGGCGAGCTCTGCTCGTCGAGGACCTCGTCGCCGCGATCGCCGTAATAGCCGACCGCCGACTGGCTGACCAGCACCGCCGGCTTGTGCTCCAGCCCCTCGATCGCCTGCACGAGGTTGTGGGTGGCGGTGCGGCGCGACTCGAGGATCCGCCGCTTCGACTCGTCGGTCCAGCGCTGGGCGATCGGCTCGCCGATCAGGTTGACGACGCCGTCGACGCCCTCGAAGGCCTCGCTCGGGGGGCGTTCGAGTGTCGGCTCCCAGCGCACCCACTCGACCCGTGGGTTTCCCTGGCGGGCCCTGCCGGGGTCGCGGCTGAGGCCGACGACCTCGTCGCCGCGGGCGAAGAGCGCGTCGGCGAGGCGGCGGCCGATCATGCCGCTGGCGCCGGTGACGAGGACCTTCACGGCTGCGACCGGGCCCCGCTCAGACCGTCTCGACGGCCTGGAAGGTCCCGGTCTCCTCGCTGCGCCGGGCGACCCCGTCGCGCTTGGCCTCCTCGATCACCGCTGCGGCGACCCGCGGCGCGACGTCGCGGTTGAAGACGCTGGGGATGATGTAGTCCTCGGCGAGGTCCTCGTCGGTGACCACCGCGGCGATGCCTTTGGCGGCGGCGAGCTTCATCGCCTCGGTGATCTGCTGGGCGCCGGCGTCGAGGGCGCCGCGGAAGATCCCCGGGAAGCAGAGCACGTTGTTGATCTGGTTCGGGTAGTCGGAGCGGCCGGTGGCCATGATCCGCACGTGCGGGGCGGCGTCCTCGGGCATCACCTCGGGGGTCGGGTTGGCCATCGCGAAGACGATCGCGTCGTCGTTCATCTTCTCGAGGTCGTCGCCGACGATGATCCCGGGGCCGGAGAGGCCGATGAAGATGTCCATCCCGTCGAGCGCTTCGGCGGGGCTGCCGCCGACCTGCCCGGGGTTGGTGTGCTCGGCGTACCAGCGCTTCGCCGCGTTCATCTCGCCCGACTCGTAGTCCTCGCGGGCGGTGGAGACGGCGCCGTTGCGGTCGCAGCCGACGATCTCGGTCATTCCTGCTTCGAGCATCATTTTCGTCACCGCTACCCCCGCCGCGCCGAGGCCAACCACCAGCGCCCGCATCTCCTCGATCGGCTTGCCGACGATCTTCAGCGCGTTGAAGAGCGCCGCCATCGTCACCACCGCGGTGCCGTGCTGGTCGTCGTGGAAGACCGGGATGTCGAGCGAGGCCTTGAGCCGGTCTTCGATCTCGAAGCAGCGCGGGGCGGAGATGTCCTCGAGGTTGACGCCGCCGAAGGTGGGGGCGATCAGCTCGACCGCGCGGACGATCTCGTCGGCGTCCTGGGTGTCGAGGCAGATCGGAAAGGCGTCGACGCCGGCGAACTCTTTGAACAGCATGCACTTGCCCTCCATCACCGGCATCGCCGCCTCGGGGCCGATGTTGCCGAGCCCGAGCACGGCGCTGCCGTCGGAGACCACCGCGACCGTGTTCTTCTTGATCGTGTACTCGAAGGCTTTGCTGCGGTCGGCGTGGATGTCCATGCAGACGCGGGCGACGCCGGGCGTGTAGGCCATCGAGAGGTCGTCTCGCGTCTTCACCGGGTACTTGTTGTGCTGGCCGATCTTGCCGCCGCGGTGCATCTGCATCGTCCGGTCGACGTAGTCGAGCACCCGGGCGCCCCTGGTCGACCCGATCGCCCGCAGGATCCGCTCCCAGTGGTCGCGGTCGGCGGCGTCGATCGTGAACTCCCGCACCCGTTTGCCCTCGCCGCCGGCGCCCGGCACCAGGTCGACCCCCTGCAATTGCCCGCCGGCCTCGGCGATCGCCGCCGTCAGCTTGCCCAGCGGCTCCTGCCGGGCGTCGAGCTCGACCCGGATCGTGACGCTGTACTGAGCGCTTACCGCCATTGCGCGGCTATCGAATCAGATTCGCGTGACCGGCAGCTCGCGTAGGGTTTCCCGAGTGGTTCGGGGACGGGGCGAGCGGCTGATGGCAGTCAGTGCGATGACCGCACTGCTCTGCCTCGGTCTCGTCGGGGTGGCAAGCGCTCGCCAGCCGACTTCGCGAAAGCAGGTCACTGCGCCGCCAGTCTTCGCCGTCAAGGGGAGCGACGGCTTCGCCGTCAAGGTGACTGGGATTGCCAACTACCTGGGCGACGAAGAGAAGGTGTTCGTCAGTGCCAGAAAGGGGATGCGCGAAACGACGTCCATTTCAACCCGGGGCCGGTGAAGCGGATACGTCGTCAGTGCGGTCGGCGTGGCACGAATTGGTGCGAGCCGGATTCTACGAAGGCGATCTCCAGTTCACCGGAGAGCAAGGTTTCACGACCGTCTCGAAGCCGAGTCTGCGGGTGCCGCCGCTCTACCACGACCCTGCTGTGTTCTGCTTCTCGGTCGACGAATATCACGGGGGTTCGCGTGGGGTGATGCTGACCGTCCTGGCGCGATGGGGCAGGACCTCCGTGGTGCAAAACATGCCGAACGGCAAGGTCCGCGTCGCCGCTTCGGCGGTGAACCGCGTCCACGGAATCTCTATCTCCCGCGGCGCGGAAGTGATCGCACCACCTTCGAGCTTCACCTGGGCGGCCGACCTGCACCGAGCGCGGCTCGCACCGCCGGCGCCGTTCTCCGGCTCTGCCGTCTACGGGCCTCCTGATGGCAACAGATCGCAGTGGAGGGGCAACCTCACGGTCGACTTCCCCGGCTTCCCGAACTACCCGCTCGCTCCGGGTCCCGCGCTGACCGAATTCGAACACGGTTACTGCCACGTCCTCCTTCCCCGAGGGGGCCCGTTCCCGATCGGGCCGTGCCTCCACTGAAGGGGCATAGCCTTCACGTATGGCCTTCGACGAAGCCCTGGCCGACCGGGTTCGCGACGTCCTCGCCGCCCGGCCCGGGCTGAGCGAGCGACGGATGTTCGGCGGCATCGCCTTCATGCTCGCCGGCAACATCTGCTGCGGGGTGATCGGCGAGGACCTGATGGTCCGCCTCGGTGAGGATGGCGAGGCGGCGCTTGCCGAGCCCCACACCCGCCCGATGGACTTCACCGGCAAGCCGATGAAGACCGCGATCTACGTCGACCCGGAAGGAACGGCGAAGGACGAGGACCTCGCCAGGTGGGTCGAAGCCGGCGCCGAGTACGCGGCTTCGCTGCCGCCCAAGAGCGCCAGTTAACGCACAGAGAGCTCCAAAACCCCGCACCGCCCCCGAACATCGTCGCGGCGTCGGGGACCACCCGGGGAGAGCCGAGGGTATGGGCCGCCTTTATCTCGGTATGCGAGAGAAACGCGACCCACCCGAGGTTGCGGTTGCTGCGATTGCGCGCCGGCAGCACGGCGTGGTGACCAGCGCGCAGTTGAATTGGGCGGGGCTCGACAAGAGCGCCGTGGCGCGACGGGTCCGGGCGGGACGCCTGCATCCCGTCCATCAGGGCGTCTACTCGGTTGGCCATTCGTCCCTAAGCAACGAGGGACGGTGGATTGCCGCGGTCCTGGCCTGCGGCCCTGGCGCGGTCTTAAGTCACGCGAGCGCCGCGGCGCTGTGGGGCTTTGTGCGGCCCGCGGACGGACCCGTCCACGTCTCCCTGCCGAGCCGTTCCGGCCAGCGCCGAAAGGCCGGCATTCGCATCCACCGCCCGCGGGCGCTCGAGCGGCGCGACATCTCCCGCCGCGCCGAGATCCCGCTGACCACGCCCCGCCGAACCATCCACGACCTCCGTCGCACCGACCCCGACCTCGCCCGCCATGCCGCCCGCGAGGCCCAGCACGACGGCTTCGGCAAGGTGAAGACCGACAAGACCCGCTCAGACCTCGAGTCCGACTTCCTCGCCTTCTGCCGCCGCCACCGGATCCCCCGTCCCCAGGTCAACGTGCCCCTCAGCGACCCCCTCGCTGATCGCACCCTCACCGCCGACTTCCTTTGGCCCGCGTACGACCTGATCGTCGAAACCGACTCCTACCGCCATCACCAGGGCGACGTCTCCTTCGAGGACGACCACGCTCGCGACCTCGCCCTGCGCCGGCTCGGCTTCACCGTCCTTCGCTACACCGGCCGCCAGCTGGAGCGGGAAGGCGGGCCGGTCGCCGCCGAGGTCCGTGGCCGGCTGGCCTCGTAGAGTTGCCGGCGATGAGCGCCGACGCCCCCGAGCTGTTCCTGATCGACGGCAACTCCCTCGCCTACCGTGCCTTTTTCGCCCTGCCCGAGTCGATCGGGACCAGCGACGGCCGCCCGACCAACGCGATCTACGGGCTCGCCTCGATGCTGGTGAAAATCATCGACGAGCACCACCCGGCCGGGGTCGTGGTCGCCTGGGACGCGGGCACCTCCGGCCGCACCGAGGTCTACGACCTCTACAAGGCGAACCGCAAATCGCGCCCCGATCTGCTGCGCGAGCAATGGCCGCACCTGATGCCCCTGGTCGAAGCCTTCGGCTACACCAACGTCAAGGTCGAGGGCTACGAGGCCGACGACGTGATCGCCTCGATGGTGCGGGCGGCGCGCGAGCAGGGGATCGAGGTGATGGTCGTGACCGGCGACCGCGACGCCTACCAGCTGGTCGCCGAGGGGGTGCGGGTGATGAGCACCTCGCGCGGCATCACCGAGACGAAGATCTACGACGTCGCCGCGGTCGAGGAGCGCTACGGGGTGCCGCCGGAGCTGATCACCGACCACATGGGCCTGCGCGGCGACACCTCGGACAACATCCCGGGCGTCCCCGGGATCGGCGAGAAAACGGCGACCCAGCTGCTGCAGCAGTTCGGCGATCTCGAGGGCGTGCTGGCGAACGTCGAGGAGATCTCCGGTGCCAAGCGCAAGCAGAACCTGACCGAGCACGCCGACGACGCCCGCCTCTCGAAGCGGCTGGCGACGCTCCACTACGACGTCGAGACCGGCGTCGACTTCGCCGAGGCCCTCGGCAGCGAGCCGGACCGCGGCGCCCTGCGGGACTTCATGCGCGAGTTCGAGCTGCGGGCGGTGATGGAGCGGCTCGAAGAAGCGCTGCCGGAGGGGCAGGCGGTGCCGGGGCGGCGGGTCGAGACCGAGCTCGAGGTGAAGGCGGTCGACGGGACGCCGGCGGAGATCGGCGCCGGCCCGGTCGCGGTGGCGATGGCCGAGGACCGCTGGGCGGCCGCGGAAGCCGAGCGCATCCTCAGCGGCTCCGCCTCCCACGACGAGCTGGCGGTGGCGCTGGCCGGCAAGCCGCTCGCCGCCCACGACCTGAAGTCGCTCGGCGGCGGCCGCCACGGGCTGTTGGCGGCTGCCGAGATCGAGGGCGTCGAGCTGAACCTCGACCACGACACGATGGTCGCCGCCTACCTGCTGGAGCCCCAGCGCCGCACCTACGAGCTGACCGAGCTCGCCGCCGACGCTGGCATCGGCCTCGCCGCCGGCGCCGAGGACGAGCCCGACCCCGACGGGCAGATGTCGCTCGGCGAGGAGCCCGAGGCGGGGCTCGACCCGGCCGAGGAAGCGCGCCTGGTCGCCGCCCTCGCCGAGGTGCAGCGGCCGCGGCTCGAGCAGTTCGGCCTGACCGGCCTGCTGAACGAGGTCGAGCTGCCGCTGGTCGCGGTGCTGGCGGCGATGGAGCGGCGCGGCCTGAAGCTCGACGCCGAGCGCCTGGCGGCTGTCGGCGCCGGTTTCGGCGAGCGGATCGAGACCCTCGAGCGCGAGATCTTCGAGCTGGCCGAGGAGGAGTTCACGATCGGCTCGCCGCAGCAGGTCGGCCGCGTCCTCTTCGAGAAGCTGCAGCTGACCCGCAAGCGGCGCGGAAAAACCGGCTTCTCGACCGACGCCCGGGTGCTCGCCCAGATCCGCGACGAGCACCCGATCGTCGAGAAGATCGAGAGCTGGCGCGAGCTGACCAAGCTCAAGAACACCTATCTCGACTCGCTGCCCGACCTGATCGACACCGAGACCGGTCGCGTCCACACCACCTTCAACCAGACCGCGACCACCACCGGCCGCCTCTCCAGCACCAACCCGAACCTGCAGAACATCCCGATCCGGACCGAGCTCGGGCGGCCGGTCCGCGCCTGCTTCGTCGCCGACGCCGGCAACCGCCTGCTCTCCGCCGACTACAGCCAGGTCGAGCTGCGGGTGCTCGCCCACGTCGCCGACGAGCCGGTCTTAAAAGAGGTCTTCCACGCCGGCGAAGACGTCCACGCCGCGACCGCCGCCGAGGTCTTCGAGATCGCCCCCGACGAAGTCGACGTCGGCCAGCGCTCGAAAGCGAAAATGGTCAACTTCGGAATCGTCTACGGGCTGACCGGCTTCGGCCTCGCCGACCGCCTCAACATCCCCCGCAAAGAGGGCGAGGAATTCGTCGCCCGCTACCTCGAACGGATCCCGGCGGTGCGCGCCTTCCGCGACGGGGTGATCGAGCGGGCCCAGGAGGACGGCTACGTGACGACCCTGATGGGACGGCGGCGGCCGATCCCGGAGCTGCGCTCGGGCAACCCGAACACGCGGCGGCTCGGCGAGCGGCTGGCGATCAGCACGGTGATCCAGGGGACGGCCGCCGACATCATCAAGGTGGCGATGGTGCGGGCCGAGCAGGCGCTGGGAGAGGCCGGCCTCGACACCGAGCTCGTCCTCCAGATCCACGACGAGCTGCTGTTCGAAGGGCCCGAGGCGGAGATGGAGCGGGCCCGGGAGATCGTCGAGCGGGAGATGGCCGGGGCCTACGAGCTCGACCCGCCGCTCGAGGTCGACGTCGGCATCGGCAGCGACTGGCTCGACGCGAAGTAGCTGCCGGGCCAGCGGTCAGACGGTCAGAGACGGGGCGAGGCGGCCCAGCCGAGCCGCCTCGCCCGATGCCTCCTCCCTGGCGGCTTCAGCTGGTGTGGCCCAGCTCGATCTCGTCGAAGGTCGCGACGCCGTTTTCGAGGTGGCGGTCGACCTCCTCGACGACGGCACCGACGGTCAGCGCTGCGGTGGTGCACATGCGGTCGTCGTTGTCGTCGTTCTGGTCGTCGTCGCCGCGGCCGGGGCCGGAGTTGGCCGAGCCGGGGTCGGCGTTGACGCCGTCTTCGCCGTGGTCGTCGCCGGGCTCGACGCCTTCGCCGTGGTCGTCGCCGGGCTCTTCCTCGCCACGGCCGGAGCCGCTGCCGCCCGAGCCGGGGCCCGAGTTGCCGCCGTCGCGCGAGAAGCGGGCGCTGTCGTCGACGCCCTCGCACTTGATCTCGGTGGCGCTGGTGACCAGGCCGCTGATCGTGCCGCCGCCGAAGCGGGCGATCGTCAGCTCGCCGGTCGCCGGGTCGAAGGCGGAGATCCGGCCGACGTTCTCGTTGTGGTTGCGGTCGCCGTGGTGGTGCCGATGCTCGAAGCGGTCGTGACCGCGGCGGTGGTGGCTGTCCTTTGCGCCTGCCAGCGCCGGTAGGGCTATCAACGCCAAGGCGCCGAGAGCGGCGGCGATGGCGACCAGAAGCGCGTTCCTTCGTCCCATGGTTCCTCCTTCAGTCGGGGTCGTCTGACCCTTGAGACACGGAGGCACCGGAAAGATCACGGAATCTCAGTCGGAGGACCCGCCACTCGAGCCGGAGCCGCTGCCCGAGCCGCCGCTGCCGGAGCCGGAGGAGCCGCTTTCGGGGGCCGGAGCGGGGGCGGGCGCCGGTGCGAGCGAGGGGGACGGGGCCGGGGAGGAGGTGGCCTCGACCGCGTCGTCACCGCCGCCGCCGCTCGAGCCGCCCGACCCGCCTGAGCCATCGAGACCGCTCGAGCTGCTCGAGCCCGAGCCCGAGCCCGAGCCGGTGCCTGAGCCGCTGGAGTCGGAGCCCGACCCGCCGCCGGAGCCGGTCGAGCCCCCGGAGCTGCCCGAGCCGCCCGCGCTGCCCGATCCGCTCGAGTGGCCCGATCCGCCGCCTGCGTCCGATCCGCCGCCACTTCCGGAGTCCTTGCCACTGCCGCCGCTCGACCCGCCGCTCCCCGAGCCGTCTCCACTGTCGCCCGAGGGCCGGCTGCCGCCGCGGCCCGAGCCGTCGGAGTCGCGACCGCCGCTCGATCCCGAGCCGCTCTTGCCGTCATCGCTGCCGTCGTGCTCATGCGAGGAGCCGTCGTCGTCTCTCCCGCCGGATCGACCCGAGCCGCCGCCGTCGTGATCCTCGCCTTGCTCACCGCCTGATCCACGGCCGGAGTCAACGCTCCGACCGGGGCTGCCGCCGTCGACCGCCCGGCCGTCGCCCGGGCCCTCGCCCGAGGGCTCGCCGCCGCGGCCGTCGCCGGAGCCCGGCCCGGAGTGTCCGCCGTGCCCCGATCCCTCGCCGTCGCCGCTCGACGGCCCAGAGACGTCCACCGCGGCCGGCGGGCCCGCGGCCGTCGCCGCCTGCGCCGGCCGCCCCGGCGACACCGCGGCCTCGGCAGCCGGCGGTGCCGCCGGGCGCCCGTGCCCGGCGTGGTCGACCGCGACCCCCGCCGTCACTGCCGCCCCGGCGGCGAAGATCGCGATCGCCGCTTTCGCCGCCACCGCGCCGCCGCCGGCCCCGGCGGCGACCCCAACGGCGCCGTCGCCGCCGCCCTCGGCGAGCCAGCGCAGCAGCGGCATCGGCAGCAGCGAGCCGAAGCCGACCCGCAGCGATTCGCGGGCGCGGAAGATCAACTGCCGCGCGGCACCGGTGGAGACGCCCAGCTCCTCGCCGATCTCGGCGTGGCTGCGCCCCTCTAGCTCGCGCTTGACCAGCGCCTGGCGCTGCGGCGGCGGCAGTCGCCGCACGCCGCCGACCAGCGAGCGCATCTGCTCGCGCCGCTCGAACGCCTGCGGCGGCTGCTCGACGCCGTCGTAGCTCTCGTCGAGCTGCTCGGTCTCCGGGCCGGCGTCGCGCAGGTGGTTGAGCGCCGTGTTGCGGACGATCGCGTAGAGCCAGGGCCGCAGTCGCAGCTCCTCGTCGGCGCGCCCGAGCGCCCCGCTCGCCTTGGTCAGCGAGTCCTGGACGACGTCCTCGGCCGCGGCGGCGCCGACGATCGAGCCCGCGTAGCGGACCAGCGCCGCCCGGTAGCGCCGCACGATCTCCTCCTGCGCCGGCTCGCTGCCGACGCGGGCAAGGGCAACCAGGCGGCGGTCCGGTTGAGTCCGCAGCGCCGGGCCGAGCAGTCGCTCCCTGGATTTGCTCCCTGGCATCGCTGTCCGGAGTTACGGACGCGAGCCGGGCCTAGTTCAGGTCGGCCGGGCGGGCTCAGGCGAGGGCCGGCTCGCGCTCGGCCGGCGCCGCCGGTGCCGCGTCGGCGAAATCGGGCGGGGCGATCGCCAGGTAATGGTTGAAGGACCACTCGACGAAGCGCCGCGAGCCCATCAGCCGGATCGCCGGGCCCAGCAGCCGCGGCGGCACCCGCGGGACCAGCTTCTGCACCCGCAGCATCCAGCGGAACTTCAGCTCGTGGGAGTCGTTGAACTCGGCGTAGCGACGGAGCGCCTCGTCCCGGCTCTGCCGGCCCTCGTAGACGCCGCGCAGCTCGCGCCCCAGCGCGATCCCGAAGTAGAGCGCGGTCCGGATTCCCTCGGCGGTCAGCGGCAGGCAGTGGCCGGCCGAGTCGCCGGCGAAGAAGACCTCGCCCTCGGTCGCCCGCCGCAGCTCGTGCGGGATCCAGTTGCCCTGGTAGCGAACCCGGTCGCGCTCCAGGTCCTCGGCCAGCAGCTCGGTCGTCTCGCGGACGTGGAACCTGGGGTCGAAGGAGCCGACCCCGATCCGCGTCTCCTCCGCGGCCGGGAACGACCAGCCGTAGCCGGCCGGGACGTAGCGGCGGTCGATCCAGACCTCGAGGTCCTCGGCGCCGCCCTCCGGGTGCACCTCGAGCCCGCGCGAGAGCGGCGCGTCGGGCGGCTGCACGCCGTCGCCGACGGCCAGCATCCGGCGCCAGCCGAGCGCGTCGACGACCAGCGGCGCGCTGATCGTGCCGCGGTCGGTCTCCACCGCGACCGCCCCGTCGCCGTTCGGCGCGCCGCGGCCGTGCACCTTGGCGGTCTCGAAGCGGGCGTCGCACTGGTCCCAGAGCAGCCGGCAGAGCTCGCGGTAGTCGAAGGTCGAGAAGGTCCAGGGCAGGCGGTAGCGCCCGTCGCCGTGCGGGGTGTGGATGACCAGCGTCTCGAAGCGCTGCCGCTCGGCGTCCATCAGCCCCAGCCGCCGCAGCCACTCGGTCGGGATTCCGCAGGCCGAGGTCTGGCGCTCGCCGATCTCGTAGCGGTCGACGATCAGCACGTCGGCGCCGGAGCCGGCCAGCTCGCGGGCGACGGCGAGCCCAGCGAAGCTGGCGCCGCAGATCACGACATCGTGGGAGCCGTCGAGCGGCGTCCGTTCCTCGCCCCGTTTCGTAGCGCGGGTAGGCATCCGGGGGAGCGTATCCAGAACGGACCTGCCATCATGCGCCTCCGTGTCCGTAGCCGAGACCATGCCTGCCCCTGCGCCGACTCCGACCCCCGTCGAAGGCTCCGGTGGCCTGCTGCTCGAAATCGAAGGCAAGGTCGTCCCCAACTACGCGGCGACGATGGTCTCCTTCGACGAGGGGGACGTGGTCAGCGGCAAAGTCGTCCGCATCGACAAAGACGAGGTGCTGGTCGACATCGGCTACAAGGCCGAGGGCGTCATCCCCAGCAACGAGCTCTCGATCCGCAAGTCGGTCGACCCGGCCGACGAGGTCGAGCTGGGCGAGCAGGTCGACGCCCTGGTTCTCACCAAGGAGGACGCCGAGGGCCGCCTGATCCTCTCCAAGAAGCGCGCCCGCTTCGAGAAAGCCTGGCGCTCGATCGAAGTCGCCGCCGACTCCGGCGAACCGGTCAAAGGCCGCGTCATCGAGGTCGTCAAGGGCGGCCTCATCCTCGACCTCGGGGTACGCGGCTTCCTGCCCGCCTCGCTGGTCGACATCCGCCGCGTCCACAACCTCGACGAGTTCATGGCGCAGGAGCTCGAGTGCAAAGTCATCGAGCTCAACCGCAGCCGCAACAACGTCGTCCTCTCGCGCCGCGCGGTGCTCGAGGAGGAGCGCAAAGAGGTCCGCGAGCAGATCCTCGGTCGCCTCGAGCCGGGCCAGGTCGTCGAAGGGAAGATCTCCAACATCGTCGATTTCGGCGCCTTCGTCGACCTCGACGGCATCGACGGCCTGATCCACATCTCCGAGCTCTCCTGGAGCCATGTCAACCATCCCTCCGAAGTCGTCGCGATCGGCGACACGGTGCGGATCAAAGTCCTCGACATCGACCGCGACCGGCAGCGGATCTCACTGGGGCTGAAGCAGACCCAGGAGGACCCGTGGCAGCGGGTGATCAGCACCCACCGGCCCGGCGACGTGCTCGAGGGCACGGTGACCAAGGTCGTCGCCTTCGGCGCCTTCGTCGAAATCCTGCCCGGCGTCGAGGGCCTGGTCCACATCTCCGAGCTCGCCGACCACCACGTCGAGAACCCGAGCGAAGTGGTCGAGCCGGGGGCCAAGCTGAACGTCAAGATCCTCGAGATCGACGAAGACCGTCGCCGCCTCTCGCTCTCGATCAAGCGGGTCGAGGGCCAGAACATGCCGATGCAGGGCCTCGGCGAGCAGATCGCGCAGGCGCAGCAGCCGGCGGTCGAGTCCGAGGCTGGGGTCGAAGAGGCCGCGCCGGCCGAGGAAGCGCCCGCTGCGCCCGAAGCTGAGGCTGCGCCCGCTGAGCCCGAGGCCGCCGCGCCGGTCGCGGAGGCCGCGCCCGAAGCCCCGGCCGCCGAGGAGCCCGTCGCTGAAGCCCCGGCCGCCGAGGAGCCCGTCGCCGAAGCCCCGGCCGAGCCCGTCGCGGAGGAGCCTGCCGCCGAAGCCGCGGCCGAATCTGTCGACGAGGCCCCGGCCGAGGCGCCCGCCGAGCCCGTCGCGGAGGAGCCCGTCGCCGAGGAGCCGGCGGCCGAATCTCCCGCTGAGCCCGCAGCCGAGGCCCCCGCTGAGCCCGCAGCCGAGGAGCAGCCCGAGGGCAACGGCGAGGAGCAGCCGGCCGAGGACGCCGGCGAGGAGGCCCACGAGGGCGAATCCGCCGCCGATCGGCCCGACGCCCCGAGCAGCACCGACGAGGCCGCGGGCGAAGACACCGGGAACGGCGAGTCCCAGCAAGGTTGAACGGCGGCCGTGGCGCCGCTGACGATCGGATTGACCGGCGGTATCGCGGCCGGTAAGTCCGAGGCTCTCGCAGCCTTCGCGCGGCTCGGCGCCGCGACCCTCTCCAGTGACGCGGTAGTCCACGACCTGCTCGAAGACGACGCCGGGCTGCGCGCCGCGCTGGTCGAGCGCTGGGGCCCCGAGGTGATGCCGCCGGAGGGCGTCGACCGCGCCGCAATCGGCCGCATCGTCTTCGCCGACCCGGCCGAGCTGGCCTGGCTCGAGTCGCAGATCCACCCGCTGGTCGGCGCCCGCACGGTCGCCTGGCTGGGCTCGCTGCCCGAGGGGCCCGAGGTCGCGGTGGTCGAGGTGCCGCTGCTCTTCGAGGGCGGTCGCGAGGCGGTCTTCGACACCACCGTCGCCGTCGTCGCCGGCGAGGACGAGCGCCGCCGGCGCGCCGCCGCCCGCGGCCACGCCCTGGTCGACGAGCGCGACGCGCGGCAGCTGCCGCAGGATGAGAAGGCGGCCCGCGCCGACCACGTGGTCGTCAATGACGGCTCGCTCGAGGACCTCGAGCGGGAGCTGTCCGCGTTGCTCGCGAAGCTGAGGCGATGAGGAGGGATAATCGGGGGCGGCGCAGGGGCTGGCCGATCCTCGGTGCGGCGGCGGTCGTGCTCGGGCTGATCGTCGGCATCCTCGCCGTCAGCGGCACCTTCGACAAGGCAATCAAGGAGCTGACCTTGCCGCTTCGCCACGAGGACATCATCCGCCAGCAGGCACATGAAAAGAACGTCGACGCGGCGCTGATCGCAGCCGTCATCTACTCGGAGTCGAAGTTCAACGACGCCGAATCGAGCGCCGGCGCCCGCGGCCTGATGCAGATCACCCCGGCGGCGGCCGAATTCATCGAGAAGCAGAGCGGCGGCACCACCTTCAAGATCGACGACCTCTCGAACCCGGAAATCAACATCCGCTACGGCACCTTCCTGCTGAAGGAACTGCTGGAACGCTACGGCGGCGACGAGGCGGCGGCGCTGGCCGCCTACAACGCCGGCCCCGGCAACGCCGACAAGTGGGGCGGCGGCGGCCTCAGCGTCGAGGGAATCCCCTTCCCGGAAACGCGGGCCTACGTCGAAGAGGTGCTCGAAAAGCAGCGCGAATACCGCGACCAGTACGCCCACGAGCTGGGGTACGGACGATGAGCCCCGAGGCGGCGCGGCCGCGGGTCGCGGCGCTGGCGGCCGCGGTCGGGATCGTCCTCGCCGACTCCTCGATCGTCGTCCTGGCGCTGCCGGAGATCTACCGCGACCTCGACACCAGCGTCGGCGGTGTCGTCTGGGTGCTGGTCTCCTTCAACCTGGTGATGGCGCTGGCGGCGGTGCCGGCGGCGCTGGTCGCGCGGCGGTTCGGGGCGGGGCGGACCGCCGCGGTCGGGCTGGCGATCTTCGCCGGAGCCGGGCTCGCCTGCGGCGTCTCCGACCAGCTCTCGACCCTGATCGCCGCCCGCTGCGTGCAGGCGATCGGCGGCGCCGCCGCGGTCACCGCGGCGCTCGAGCTGCTGCCGGCGACGGTGGGAAGCGAGCGCCGCGCCGCCGTCGTCTGGGCCGGGGCGGGGGCGACCGGCGCCGCCCTCGGCCCGGCGGTCGGCGGCATCCTCACCCAGCTCGTCTCCTGGCAGTCGATCTTCCTGGTCCAGGTGCCGCTGGCGCTGGCCGCGGCGGTGCCGATCCTCGCCGTCGCCCGCGACGAGGCCGCGACCAGGGTGATCGAGCGCGAGCAGCGCCCGGCCGGCCGGCCGCACCTGTGGGCGAACGTCGCCCTGGCGATGATCTCCGCCGCGATCGCCGCCGCCCTCTTCCTGCTGGTGCTGCTGCTGATCGAAGGCTGGCGGCTGTCGCCGATCGGCGCCGCGATCGTCGTCACCGCGATGCCGCTCGCCGCCCTTCTCGGCAGCCGCCTGGCGCCGCTGGTGCCGAGCGAGCGGGCCCGCGCCGCCGCCGGCGCGATCCTCGTCGCCGGCGGTCTCGGTGGCTTGGCGCTGCTGCCGCACGCCAGCGTCTGGCTGACGCTTCCGCCGCAGCTGCTGGTCGGGGTCGGCCTCTCGCTGGTCCTCTCGGCGCTGACCGAGACCGCCCTCGCCGGCCGCTCGCCGCAGGCGATCCACGGCGGCTGGACGATCTCGGCCCGCCACGCCGGGGTCGTCATCGGGCTGCTGGCGCTGACCCCGATCTTCACCCACGACATCGAAGTCCAGCGCAAGGACGCGATCAACGCCGGCACCGCCGTCCTGCTCGACTCGCCCGCCAACCCGCTGCTGAAGATCGAAATGGCGAAGCGGATCTCCGACCGGCTCGAAGAAGAGAACGGCAAGGTGCCGACGATCGGGCCGGCCTTCGAACCGCTGCCCGAAGACCCCGACGAACGCGCCGAAGTCGTCGGCCTGCGCGAAGAACTGCAGGACCAGCTCGACCGCGGCGCCACCCACGCCTTCAGCCCCTCGTTCGGGATCGCGGCGCTGATCGGGCTGCTGGCGCTGATCCCGATCGGCCTCGCCCGGAGGATCGACCTGTGAGCCCCGAGCTGTTCCTTATGTCCGAGGGGCGAACAAAAGGAGCAGCCCGGTGAGCCGGGGCAAGCTCCTGATCGGCGGCGCGCTCCTCGCCTCGCTGCTCCTGGTCGGCGCCTACCTGGCGGCCGGCGGCGCCGGCTACGAGCCGCTCAAGTCGCAGGACCCCTGCAAGCCGCGGGCCTGGCGCAACCCGGAAGGGCTGCAGCAGATCGCCCAGCAGTTCACGCTCTCGGCGCTCGACGGCGCCGCCTGCCAGCTCGGCGTCTCACGCGAGACGCTGGCCCGGGCGCTGGCGACCCCGGAGGCGCGCGAACGCTTCAGCAAGAGGTACGGCATCGACGACGCGAAGCTGGCGAAGGCGATCCGCGCCGGCCTGGTCCGGGCGGTCGACGACGCCGAAGAAGCGGGGGCGCTGAGCCCGATCCTCGCCGCCCCGGCCCGAGCTGCACTCGAAAACATCCCGCTGGAACAGGCGATCGAACTGGTCAAGGACGGTCGAAAACTCTTCGAAGGCGCGAGCGGCATCCTCGGCCCGGTCGGCAGCTTCCTCGAAGAACTGATCCCTTAGCGAGGGCCGGTAGTGCCGAGCGCGGCGGGAAGTTCTTTCCCAGCGCGCTCAAGGTCGCGCGGGAGGCCTCCGATAACGCTCGCGTAGACCGATGTTCGACGACAAATTGCGACAGGACAAGCTGCTGGTGCCGATCGTGGTCGGCACCCGGCCGGAGGCGATCAAGCTCGTCCCGGTGATCCTGGCGCTGCGTGAGAGTCCCTATTACGAGCCGATCGTCGTCTCCACCGGCCAGCACAATCGCCTCGTCGAGTACATCTTCGAGCTGGCCGAGATCAAGCCCGACGTCACCCTCTGGGCCGGCTCCCGGCGCGCCCACCTGAACGAACGGGTCGCCTCGGTGATGCAGCGCTTCGAAGACTTCTGCGTCGAGCGCTTCGAGATCGACCCTGACGCGCTGCCGACCGCCGACGACGTCCTCTCCGGCCGCCGCCCCGCCGCGGTGCTCGTCCACGGCGACACCAGCTCGGCGATGGCGGCGGCGCTCTCCGCCTTCCACCTGCACATCCCGGTGATGCACGTCGAGGCCGGCCTGCGGACCGGCGGCAGCAACCTCTCGCCGTTCCCGGAGGAGCTCAACCGGCAGGTGATCTCGAAGATCGCCGCGATGCACTTCGCCCCGACCTCGGCGAACCTGCAGAACCTGGTCCGCGAGGGGATTCCGGTCGCCCAGGTCTTCGTCACCGGCAACACCGGCATCGACGCTCTGCAGTGGGCCTCGGGGATCGACGTCCGCTTCGCCAACCCGGAGCTGCAGGCGCTGCACGACTCCGACGCCCGGATCGTCGTCATCACCGCCCACCGCCGCGAGAACTGGGGCGACGGGCTGCGCGGGATCGCCGAGGGCGTGGCGCGGCTGGCGAGCCAGGAGCGCGACGCTCACTTCGTCCTCCCGGTGCACCCCAACCCGCGCGTCCGCGAAGTCCTGACCGAGCGGCTCAGCGGCCTCGACAACGTGCTGCTGACCGAGCCGCTCGGCTACGCGACCTTCTCGCGCCTGCTCGCCCGCGCCTTCTTCGTCATCACCGACTCCGGCGGCATCCAGGAAGAGGCGCCGTCGCTCGGCAAGCCGGTGCTGGTGACCCGCGAGACGACCGAGCGGACCGAGGGCATCGCCGCCGGCACCCTGCGCCTGGTCGGCACCGACCCCGACGTGATCTTCGCCGAAGGCTCGCGGCTGCTCGAGGACGAGAACGCCTACCAGGAGATGTCGGCGGCCCACAATCCCTATGGCGACGGCTTCGCGGCGAAGCGGATCGCCGGCTCGCTCGAGCACATCCTGCTCGGCAAGAACGAGCCGCGCCCGTTCGGCCCCGGCTACAGCCCGGCGGCCATCTCCCTCGCCGCCGGCTTCGGCCCGGACGATCGGGTCGCCTTCGAGATGCTCGAGGGCCTGCTCGGCTCCGTCCCGGCGGTGGTCACCGCCGAGGAGGAGGAGCCGAGCTACATCACCGAGGCCTGAGGCCGCGATGGCGGTCTCGGAGCTCCTGCCGCTGGCGCTGATCTGGCCCTTCGCCGGCCTGGCGCTGGCCTGGCAGATCCTCTTCGGCGTCTGCTTCGGGGTAGTCATCGCGATGTTCCTCTGGAGCCTCCTGCTGTTCGTCCGCGGCCACGCGGCGATCGTGCACCCGCCGGAGGCGCCCGAGGGCGGTGAGGACGCCTTCACCTGGATCTTCCTGGTGCCGGCTTTGAACGAGGAGGTGACGATCGCCGACTCCGTCGCCCGCCTGCTGGCGATGAAGCTGGAGCGGCGGCGGATCATCGTCATCGACGACGCCTCCAGCGATCGCACCCCGGAGATCCTCGCCGAGATCCACGACCCGGACCTCTTCGTCCTCCGCCGCGAGAAGCCCGATGCGCAGAAGGGCAAGGCGGCCGGGCTCAACTACGCCTACCGCGGCCTGCGCGACATCCCCGACCGGGAGCGGACGATCGTCGCGATCGTCGACGCCGACGGGCGCCTCCGCCCCGACGCGCCCCGCTTCGCCGCCAGCCACTTCGCGGAGCCGCAGGTGGGCGGCGTCCAGTCCCTGGTCCGGATCTACAACCGCCAGCATCTGCTGACCTGGCTGCAGGACGTCGAGTTCGGCGTCTACGGCCACCTCTTCCAGGCCGGCCGCGACCACTGGGGGACGGCCGGCATGGGCGGCAACGGCCAGTTCAACCGGCTCGCCGCCCTCGACGACGTCGCCAACCACGAGGGCCCCTGGCGGGACAAGCTGACCGAGGACCAGGATCTCGGCCTCCGCCTCCTGGCGGCGGGCTGGGAGGGACGCCAGGACCTGCGCGCGGCCGTCGACCAGCAGGGCCTCTCGCGGCTGCGGCCGCTCTTCCGCCAGCGCACCCGCTGGTCGCAGGGCAACCTGCAGGCGATGAGCCTGCGCGGTGCCGTCACCCACGCCCCCTTCGGCCCCGGCGCCCGCCTCGAGCAGCTGCTCTACCTGCTGATGCCGTTCTGGCAGGGGATCATCGGCCTCGGCCTGCTCGGCGCCCTCTTCCTCTGGATCAGCGGCCAGGTCCCCTTCTGGGGCGGCGGCCCGACCTGGCAGCTCCTCTTCTTCTACCTGCTCGCCTTCGGCGGCACGACCCTCGGCTGCATCGCCGCCCGCTCGGAGTCCGGCCCGCTCGGCTGGCTGCTCGGCTTCCTGATCGCCCAGATCTACACCGTCTACACCTGGTTCCTCTGGCCGGTCCTGATCCGCGCCACCGCCCGCCAGCTCACCTCCCGCGGCAACTGGGCGAAGACCGAGCGCGAGGCGATCGCCCCCACCGTCGAGAGCGCCCCGGCGAGCTAGTAGTCGGGCGCACCGGGCGGTTCGACGTCGAGCCGCAGTCGATTCAGATCCCAGCGCACGCCCCTGAGCAGCGCCAACGGCGTGGTCCGCAGCGCCGTTGCGATCTGAATCAGGGTCACCACGTTGAGCTCGACCTCGCCCCGCTCGATCGCGGCGATCTGTGCGCCACGCAGCTGGGAACGGGCGCCGAGCGCCTCCCACGTGAATCCGCAGACTTCACGTGCCGCGTGGATGTTCGCGCCGATTCTCTCCCAAACGTTCAGTGTGGATCTCCTTTTCCTGATCAGCCGGCTCGATGACGAGCCTTGGCGGGTTCTGCTGCCAACCCACGCCTGCGAAGAACTCATCCGCGCTGACTTCCAGCGCCCGCGACAACTTCGCCAGGACTTCGGCCTGCGGCTCGGTCTCGCCCCGCTCGTACTTCGAGATCTGGGTCCGGTGGACGTCGGCGAGGCGCATCAGGTCTTCTTGCGAAAGGCCCGCTCCCACGCGGAGCCGCCGGAGATTGAAACCGAGTTGATGTCGAAAATCCACGCAGGCATTAGGGGGCCCTCGCAGACAATGGGTCTACAGCTATGGTGAACAGTTCTGTTTGGCTGAAACCAAATCAGCTTCACGACGCTCGACAACCTAGGCGGAATCCCGCCGATAGGGGCGATTTTTCCGCTCTGCCGATTACGGATTAGCCTGGCGTCACGTCGAAGACGCCACGCTCGGCGTCCCAGGCGATGCCCTCGTGCAGGGCGTCCCAGCTCGTCCCCAGTACCCGGATCAGCTTCGAGATCGTTTCTGCCCCCGGCGCGCTCTGGCCCCGCTCGATCTTCGAGAGCTGTGTGGGATGGAGCCGGATCTGCCCTGCCAGATCCTCCTGCGTCATTCCCCTGTCTTTGCGAACCTCACGGAGATTCGCTCCAAATCTCGTGGAAAAATTCATTGAAGCGGATCATCAATGTTGCCGCCGCAGATGTACATAGACCGGACGCTGATGTACCGCAATCCCAGCGAAAATCCCGGTCGAGGCCGCGCCTCCGATTTTCGGTCGGAACCGTCGCTGCAGAGTTTTGTCGCTATAGGGCCGAAATGCTTCAGCGAAGGTCTCAGCGGATGCGCGGCGGATGGCTACCGGGTCGCGTGCCAGACCCAGAGCATCATCAGGGGCTGGAGGGGGAGGCGAGCCCAGAGAAGCCAGTGGGGGAGCTTGCGGGTGTCGAGGCCCTTGACCTGCTCGGGGTGGACCGCCATGTGGACGTTGGCGGGGAAGACCGCGGCGAGCAGGGCGAGCAGCCACCAGCGGCCGAGGCGGCGAGTGAAGGCGGGGAGGACCAGGGCGGCGCCCGCCAGCTCGGCGGCGCCGCTGATCGCGACGATCTCCCGCTTCCGCGACGCCAGCGAAGGCGGCACGATCGCTTCGTAGAACCGCGGCCGGGCGAAATGAAGGGTGCCGGCGAGGGTGAAGAAGGCGGCTACGGTGGCGCGGAGTGGTCGCATCGGCGCGGACCCTACTGGCCGGCGAGCCGAGGTCGGGGTTTGGTGTGGAAAGAGCCGGGGGGCCGGGGCTAAACCCGCCCTCCGGCCCCCCGCGCAATCAGGAGTTCTTCGCGATCTTGATGCGCTGCGTTACTGCGTCTACAGACATGATCGTCATCGGCTCTCACCCCCTCCCGCCAAAGGCCAGCGGCGATTCCGCTGGAACGTGTATGAACGGTAAAAAAATGCCGATGCAAAGGGAAACTCCTTTGTTTCGCCAGCACCCAAACTGGGCCACGAGATATGCTCCACTTCCGCTGAGCGCGAGGGAGAACTCCGGGGAAAGGGGAGTCGGTGCCAAGGACGTCGGCGAAATCACAGGAGCGGAGCAGCGAGGAAGCGATTGCCTTCGCGCTGTCGCACCGGGTGCGGGTCGAAATCCTCTCGGAGCTGAACGTCGACGAGTTCAGCGCCAGCGAACTTTCCCGCAGGCTCGGCCATCCGCAGAGCACCGTGCAGTACCACCTGCAAGAACTCCTCGAGGCCGGCGCGATCGAGGTCTCGCGGACCGTGCCTGCCCGCAATTTCGAGCAGCGGTTCTACCGGGCTACGACCTCCGCCGAGTTCGATGTCCCGGATCTGTCGAGCTGGTCGGTCGAGAAACGCCAGCAGCTCTACGGGCTGATCATCCAGAACGCGGGCGCCGAGGCACTCACCGCTCTGCACGCGGGCACGATCAGCAACGAGCCGAGCTCGTGGCTGACCTGGGCTCGCTACAACGTTGACCGCCAGGGCTGGGCGGCGATGGGCGCCGTCTTCGAGCGGGTCTACCGGGAATTCCAGGAGATCGAGGCCGAATCACTGGCTCGCGCCGAGGCCGGCGGCGAAGAGCCGCGCACCTTCATCTGCTCCCTGCAGGGCTACCCTCGCAGCCGCAAGGCGCGCTCTTCATACCCACATCCGCCTGCGACGTAGGGGAATCCCTTTCTAGATTCGGGTATGGACGAGGTATCGCCCCTCTGCGAGCCTCTCTAGTGGTCAGCCGGGGTCGAAGCGGTTAACGAGACACCCCCCGCAACATCTCGGCCTCGGCTGGGCCCCCCACAGCAACAAAGGAGGCAGCGATGGCGGACCGGCAGCGGTTGCTGGTCGGGTTGAAGCATCGGCTGCGCCGGCGCATCCTCGAGCTGATGCTGGCGCAGCGGGAGGCGATGAGCCCGAGCCAGATCGCGACGGCGCTCGGGCTGCCGCTCTCGAACGTCAGCTACCACGTTCGGGTGCTGGCCGAGCTGGGGATGCTGCGGCTGGAGGGCATCGAGCCGGTCGGCGGTCCCCTCAGGCATCTGTACCGGCCGGCGGCTGAGGTCGAAGCCGACGCCTGGGTCCGGGAGACGCTCGACCTGCCTCGGGTGGAGGACGAGGACGGCGCCGGTACGAGCTGAGCCGTAAACCGGACGCCGGCTGCGCGGGTGGCTAGTCTCACCACCTGGTGTCCGAGTTCAAGCTGAATCCCGCCTATACGCCGACCGCCGACCAGCCGAAGGCGATCGCCGGCCTGAGCGAGGGCCTCGGCGCCGGCGAACGCTTTCAGACGCTGCTCGGCGCGACCGGGACCGGCAAGACCTTCACGATGGCGGCGACGATCGCCGAGGTGCAACGGCCGGCGCTGGTGATCGCGCACAACAAGACGCTGGCGGCGCAGCTCTGCAACGAGTTCCGCGAGTTCTTCCCGGACAACTCGGTCTCCTACTTCGTCTCCTATTACGACTACTACCAGCCCGAGGCCTACGTGCCGGCGCAGGACCTCTACATCGAGAAGGACAGCTCGATCAACGACGAGATCGACCGGCTGCGCCACGCGGCGACGGCGGCGCTGTTCGCCCGCCGCGACGTGATCATCGTCGCCTCGGTCTCCTGCATCTACGGGATCGGCTCGCCGCAGGTCTACAACGAAAAAATGCAGCTCTTCCAGGTCGGCAAGGAAATCGACCGCGACGACGTCCTCCGCAAGCTGGTGAAAATCCAATACCAGCGAAACGACGCGGTGCTCGGCCGCGGCTCCTTCCGGATCAAAGGCGAGGTGCTGGAGATCATGCCCTCCTACGCCGAGTCGGCCTACCGGATCGCCCTCTTCGGCGACGAGATCGAGTCGATCCAGCACTTCGACCCGCTGACCGGCGAAATCCTCGACGAGATCGACCACGTCTCGGTCTGGCCGGCGTCCCACTACGTCACCAGAGACGAGACGCTGGAGCGGGCCGTCAACGAGATCCGCGAAGAACTCGAGCGGCGGACCGGCGAGCTCGAGGAAGAGGGAAAGCAGCTCGAGGCCCATCGCCTCCGCCAGCGCACCGCCTACGACATCGAGATGCTGAAGGAGCTCGGCTTCACCTCGGGGATCGAGAACTACTCGCGGATCCTCGACGGCCGCCCGCCCGGCAGCCCGCCGCACACGCTGATCGATTACTTCCCGGACGATTTCGTCGTCTTCGTCGACGAGTCGCACCAGACCGTGCCGCAGATCGGCGGCATGTACGAGGGCGACCGCTCCAGGAAGACGACGCTGGTCGACTACGGCTTCCGCCTGCCCTCGGCGATCGACAACCGGCCGCTGAAGTTCGACGAGTTCCTCGACCGGGTGCCGCAGCTGGTGATGGTCTCGGCCACCCCGGGCCCGTTCGAGAAAGCCGAATCGACCCGGATCGTCGAGCAGATCGTCCGCCCGACCGGGATCGTCGACCCGGAGATCGAGCTGCGCGAGACGAGGAACCAGATCGACGACCTGATGAACGAGATCAAGGCCCGGACCGAGGCCGGCGACCGCACCCTGGTGACGACGTTGACCAAGAAAATGGCCGAGGACCTGACCAACTACCTGCTCGAGTACGGGGTCAAGGTCCGCTACCTGCACTCCGAGGTCGACACCCTGGAGCGGATCCAGATCATTCGTGACCTGCGGCTCGGCGAGTACGACGTCCTGGTCGGCGTCAACCTGCTGCGCGAGGGTCTCGACCTGCCTGAGGTCTCGCTGGTGGCGATCCTCGACGCCGACAAGGAGGGCTTCCTGCGCGGCGAGACCAGCCTCGTGCAGACGATCGGCCGCGCCGCCCGCAACGTCGAGGGCAAGGTGCTGATGTACGCCGACAAGGAAACCGACGCGATGAAGGCGGCGCTGCGCGAGACCGACCGCCGCCGGGCGATCCAGGTCGCCTACAACGAGGAGCACGGGATCACCCCGGCCACCGTCCGCAAGGGGATCTCCGAAATGTCCGAGCTGCTGGCGATCGAAGACCGGGCGCCGCGCAAGCGCCGGCGCCGCAAAGGCGACGACTTCGCCACCCCGGAGGAGCTGGAGAGGACGATCGTCGTCCTCGAGGAGGAGATGCAGGTCGCGGCCGAAGACCTGCGCTTCGAGGAGGCGGGCCGGATCCGCGACGAGCTGAGGGAGCTGCGCCGCGATCTCGACGGAATGACCGCGGGCGCCTGAGCGCCGGGCGCATAAACGCACGGGAACCTAAATAGTCAGCTATCCTTGACGAATGTCGAGGAAGGGACTGCTGGGATGCTTCGTCGCGCTGGCGCTGCTGTCGGCGCTGGCGACGGGAGCGTCCGCTCAGGCGGCGGGGACGAGGATCTGCGAAAACAACGCCGGGAGCACGTGCAGCGCGGTATATCCGGTCGGCACGCTCTTCAAAGGCACCGGGTCGATCATTCTCAACGGCGTCACCAGCTGCACCGGCGGCACGATCGAACTCGAAAACACCGCGATCGGCAGCGGCGCCGAGCCGACCGAAATCCTCGCGGTCACCGGCACCAGCTGCACCGGAGGGTGCTCGGTGATACAGGCGAACCCCACCCCCTGGAGCGCCCCGGTCCAGGTCGGCGGATCCGGCCCGAACGGAACCGCGAAAGTGACGGCGACCGGCAGCCCAGCACTCAAAGTGTTGGACTGCAGCAATGGCATGGCCTGCGAATACGCCGCGCCCGGCCCCACCCACACCATCGAAGAGTCCATAACCGGCGGCTCGAACGCGATCTTCAAAGCCTCGGGTCCGACGATGGAAAAGACCGCAGGAACCGCCGGCTGTCCGGCGAAAGCGGGGCTCTCGATGGTGCACGAAGTGGGCACCGGAACTGGCGGCTTCTACGTGCGCACGTAAGCGTCGCCGGCCGGCGTTTCCGTCCCTTTAACCTGTCGGGATGGCCGTGGACGTAACCGAAGCGAGCTTCGACCGCGACGTCGTCGAGCTCTCGAAAGAGACGCCGGTGGTGGTCGACTTCTGGGCCGAGTGGTGCGGCCCCTGCCGGCAGCTGAGCCCGGCCCTGGAGGCGGCGGAGGCGAAGCGCGGCGGCCGCGTGCTGCTGGCAAAGGTCGACGTCGACTCGAACCAGCGGCTGGCAGGCAGCTTCGGCGTCCAGGGGATCCCGGCGGTGAAGGCGTTCAAGGGCGGCGAGGTGGTGGACGAGTTCGTCGGCGCGGTGCCGCCGGCGCAGGTCGAGGCGTTCTTCGACTCGCTGGTCCCCTCGAAGGTCGACGAGCTGCTGGCCAAAGGCGACGAGCTGTCGCTGCGCGAGGCGCACGAACTGGACCCGCGGCGGGCGGACGTCGCCGTCGCCCTCGGGCGGGCGCGGCTCGCCCGCGGGGCGGAGGACGAGGCGCTGGAAGCGGTCGCGGATCACCCCGGCGACTTCGACGCGCAGGGGATCGCCGCGCGGGTGAGGCTTTCGCAGCAGGGCGTCGGCAAGGCGGGCTTCGAAGCGATCGGCCGCGGCGACCGCGAGGCCGCGATCGAGGCGTTTCTCGCCGAGCTCGGCCAGCAGCCCGGCAATGGCGAGGCCGGCGGCACCCGCGACCTGCTGCGCCAGGCGATCATCGGGGTCATCAACGAAGTCCCCGACGACCCGAAGGCGCGGGAGTACCGGCAGAAGCTGTCCGCTGCGCTCTAGGGCGGCTGGGTTCATGGCGCCGCGCTCCCCTGGGGCCGCCCCGGCGTCGGCCCCTGCGCCCGCCGATCCCACCCTCGCGCAGTTGTCTCCGGTATGCGGAGACAAGTGCGCGAGGGGTCAGGGCCGAAGTTCGCGCCGCCTCCGTTCGAGATGGAGGCGCAGGCGTCGCCCGACCTCCTGGGGCTGGCGTTCGACGCGGCGCGCGGTGACCCGGATCGCGTCGATTCCCGCGAGCTTCATGTCCTCGATTCGCACCGGGTCCGCCTCGAACGAGCGCCGGTTGCCGTGGGCCGACCAGCCGTCGACCTCGACCGCGAAGCGCTCGGCTTCCCAGTAGGCGTCGATCTCGAATTCATCCACCCAGCTATTCAGCCGCGGTCGGGGGAGCCCGGCCTTCTTGACCAGGTCGAGGAAGAGGCGCTCGGAGCGCGCCCGGTCGAAAACCGGGTCCCGTAGATCTCGAGCGCTTCGCGCAGCGGTCGCGATCCGGGCGCCCGGGGGTGGCGGCAGAGGAAGGCGTCGACGGCGCCGAGGTCGAACCATTCCCGCCGCGTGGCGTTGTCGACCGCGGTGGTCAGATCACGGGTGGATCGGGTCGCGGCGATGTCGCGGAGCGTGCGGGGGTAATCGGTGACGGGTATGTGGTCGATGTGGCCCGATTCGGAATCGAGGGCGATCCCGCGGTAGGCGCGCAGGCCGGGGCGGCGCCCGGTTCGGGGCGCGGTGACCTCGACCTCGCGCGGCAGCGCCGGCCGCAGCCCCCAGAGCCAGGTTGCCGAGGGATGGCTGAGGATCGCGCCGGGCCCGCAGGCGAGCACCGCCGCCATGCATCGGCCACGGTCGTCGATCCGATCGTGGCCGACCGCGTAGACGCCGCGATGAACGCGCCGCAGCCGAAACGCCTCAGTCGACCTCGCGATCGCTGCCGCCGAGAAGCCGATCTACGCAGCTGCCGAAACGAGACGACGCCGTGCTGCTTGGCCGCCAGCTCGGCCAGGGCCTGGTGCGAACGCATTTCTTCCCGCATACGGGCATAAGTCCGCGGGAAGGGCAAATTCTCCCCGGGGGAACGTCTGTTCGCCTAGCTAGACTTATGTGAAGTGCCTGCCTCGGATCGAATCGTCATCAGCGGTGCCCGCGAGCACAACCTCAAGGACATCGACCTGGAGCTGCCCCGCGACGCGCTGATCGTGATCACCGGGCTCTCCGGCTCGGGCAAGTCGAGCCTCGCCTTCGACACGATCTATGCCGAGGGGCAGCGTCGCTACGTCGAGTCGCTGTCCGCCTACGCGCGGCAGTTCCTCGGGCTGATGGAGAAGCCCGACGTCGACTCGATCGAGGGGCTCTCGCCGGCGATCTCGATCGACCAGAAGACGACCTCGCGCAACCCGCGCTCGACGGTGGGGACGGTAACCGAGATTTATGACTACCTGCGGCTGCTGTGGGCGCGGATCGGCGTCCCGCACTGTCCCCAGTGCGGCGCCGAGATCACCGGTCAGACCCAGGAGCAGATCGTCGACCGGCTGATGACGCTCGCCGACGGGACCAAATTCATGGTCCAGGCGCCGATCGTCCGCGGCCGCAAAGGCGAGTACGGGAAATTGCTCGAGCAGATGCGGCTCGAGGGCTACTCGCGGGTCAAGATCGACGGCGAGCTGCGGCGGCTCGACGAGGAGATCGTCCTCGACAAGAAGTACAAACACGACATCGCGGTCGTCGTCGACCGGCTGGTGATGAAATCGGAGCTGCGGCGGCGGCTCTCGGAGTCGGTCGAGGCCGCGGCCGGGCTGGCGGCGGGGCTGATCGAAGTCGAGATCCTCGACGGCGAGGAGACGGCCGAGACGATGCTCTTCTCAGAGCAGTTCGCCTGCCTCGAGTGCGGCACCTCGATCCCGGAGCTGGAGCCGCGAATCTTCTCCTTCAACTCGCCGCACGGAGCCTGCGAGCGCTGCCACGGGCTCGGCTTCCAGCGGGTGATCGACCCGGAGCTGGTCGTCCCCGACCCGACCATGTCGCTGGCCGAGGGGGCGCTGCAGCCGTGGAACCGCGGCATCAGCTCCTACTGGAAGCGGTTGATCGCGTCGGTCGCCGCGGAGTACGACGTCGACGTCGACGTCCCCTGGTCGCAGCTGACCCAGGAGCAGAAAGACCTCTTCCTCTACGGGACCGGCGACAAGCGCCACCAGGTCAGCTACACGAATCGCTTCGGCCGCCGGCGCTCCTACAAGGTGCGCTTCGAGGGGATCGTCAACAACCTGCAGCGGCGCTACGAAGAGACCGACTCGGAGTCGAACCAGGAGCGGATCGAGGGCTACATGGCCGAGCAGCCGTGCCCGGTCTGCCACGGGGCGCGGCTGCGGGCGGAGAGCCTGGCGGTCAAGGTCGGCGGCCTCTCGATCGCCGAGTACAGCGACCTCTCGGCGCGGGCCGCCTCGGCCTGGATCCGCGAGCTCGAGCTGACCGAGACCGAGCGGGCGATCGCGCGGCTGATCGTCCGCGAGATCACCGAGCGGCTCGCCTTCCTCGAGAACGTCGGCATCGGCTACCTCTCGCTGGCCCGGTCGGCGCGCTCGCTGTCGGGCGGCGAGGCGCAGCGGATCCGGCTCGCGACCCAGATCGGCTCGCACCTGGTCGGGGTGATGTACGTCCTCGACGAGCCCTCGATCGGGCTGCACCAGCGCGACAACGAGAAGCTGATCGCGACCCTCGACCGGCTGCGCGACCTCGGCAACACGGTGATCGTCGTCGAGCACGACGAGGGGACGATGAAGGCGGCCGACCACCTGGTTGATCTCGGTCCCGGGGCAGGCGAACACGGGGGGCACGTGATCGCCGCCGGCAAGCCGAAGGAGGTGGAAAGGAACGCCGCCTCGCTGACCGGCCAGTACCTGTCGGGGAAGCGCAAGATCGAGCTGCCCGAGGAGCGGCGGCCGCGGCGCGGCGCGCTGGTGATCCGCGGCGCCCGCGAACACAATCTCAAGGACGTCGACGTGTCGATCCCGCTCGGCGTCTTCTGCTGCGTCACCGGCGTCTCCGGCTCGGGCAAGTCGACGCTGGTCAACGAGACGCTGCATCACGCGGTGGCCAACCGCCTGCACCAGGCGAAACTGCGGCCCGGCGCCCACGACGGGATCGACGGGCTCAGCCAGATCGACAAGATCATCAACATCGACCAGTCGCCGATCGGGCGGACGCCGCGCTCCAACCCGGCCACCTACACCGGCGTCTTCGACCACATCCGGCAGCTCTTTACGCAGACCCAGGAGGCGCGGGCGCGCGGCTACAAACCGGGCCGCTTCAGCTTCAACGTCAAGGGCGGCCGCTGCGAGGTCTGCAAAGGCGACGGCCAGATCAAGATCGAGATGCACTTCCTGCCCGACGTCTACGTGCCCTGCGAGCAGTGCCACGGCAAACGCTACAACCGGGAGACGCTCGAGGTCAGGTTCAAAGGCAAGAACATCGCCGACGTCCTCGAGATGTCGGTCGAGGAGGCGGTCGAGTTCTTCGAGAACGTGCCGAAGATCGCCCGCCGCCTGCGGACCCTGCACGACGTCGGCCTCTCCTACATCCGCCTGGGGCAGTCGGCGACGACGCTCTCCGGCGGCGAGGCACAGCGGATCAAGCTCGCCACCGAGCTCTCGAAAGTGGCGACCGGCGACACCCTCTACATCCTCGACGAGCCGACCACCGGGCTCCACTTCGCCGACGTGCAGCGGCTGCTCGACGTGCTCGGGCGGCTGGTCGACGCCGGCAATACCGTGGTCGTGATCGAGCACAACCTCGACGTGATCAAGACCGCCGACTGGCTGATCGACCTCGGGCCCGAGGGCGGCGAAGAGGGCGGCCAGATCATCGCCGTCGGCACCCCGGAGGAAGTCGCCGCGGTCGGCAACTCCTACACCGGCCGCTTCCTCGCCGGGCTGGTCGAGCCGGCGAAGCCGAAGCGGGGCCGCCGCCGGGAAGCGGTCGCTGCCTGATGGTCCCCACCGGGGACGAGACTTGCAATCCACGTGACCCAGCGCCGCGAATGCCCGTAGGCCATCCTGGCCTACGGGTTGGTCATTCTTTGGCCAATTCGCGGAAACGCCTGCATCCGACGCCTGGAACGTCATCCAGGAGGGGTAGGGTCGCTCCAGCAACCGGGCGACTAACGAGGAGGAGAGATGCCCAGTTCAACGCTTAAACGGCTACTGATCGCGGCGTTCGCATGCGTTTTGTTCGCAGCGGTCGTCGCGGCTTGCGGCGGGGGTGGAAGCTCTACCAGCAGCGGCAGCGAAACGAGCGAAGAAGCGTCAGGCGGCGAAGAAGCCTCGGGCGAAGGCAACATCAAGATCGCTCTGATGCTTCCGGAAAACGAAACGCCGCGCTACGAAACCAACGACAAACCGGACTTCGAAAAAGCAGTCGAAGAACAGTGCTCGGGCTGTGAAATCAAATACTTCAACGCCGGTGGCGACGCTGAAAAGCAGCAGAGCCAGGGCGAAGCGGCGCTGACCCAGGGCGCCGAAGTGATCGTCCTCGACCCGATGGACTCCAAATCGGCGGCGGCGATCGTCGAAAAAGCGCACGCCCAGGACGTGCCGGTGGTCAGCTACGACCGCCTGATCGAAAACAGCGAAGTTGCCGCCTACGTCTCCTTCGACAACGAAAGGGTCGGCGTCCAGCAGGCAGAAGCGCTGTCCGAAAAGCTCAAAGAAGACGGCCACGCCAAAGGGCCGATCATCATGATCAACGGCGATCCCGCCGACCCGAACGCGGCCCTCTTCAAGAAGGGCGCCCACAAAGGGTTCGAAGAATCCGGCGTCGAAATCGCGAAGGAATACGACACCCCGGGTTGGACCGCCGAAAACGCCCAGCGCGAGGCACAGCAGGCGATCACGGCGCTCGGCAAAGAAGGGTTCTGGGGCATCTACGCCGCCAACGACGACACCGGCGGCGGCGCCATCGCGGCGATGAAAGGCGTCGGGATCAATCCCGAAGAACGGCCCGTCACCGGTCAGGACGCGACGGTTGCCGGCCTGCAGCGGATCCTCGCCGGCCAGCAGTACATGACGATCTACAAGGCAATCGAACCGGAGGCCAAAATCGCCGCCGAAATGGCGATCGCGCTTGGCGAAACGGGCGAAGTGCCGTCCTCGATCGCTCCGGAAAAGATCAACAACGGCAAGACCGATGTCCCTTCGAAACTGCTCGAATCGACGCCGGTGATGAAAGACAACGTCAAGAGCACGGTGGTTGCCGACGGGTTCGTCTCGACCTCGGAACTGTGCGAAGGCGGTTTCGCGTCCGCCTGTAAAGAAGCGGGAATCTCGGGCTGACCGATGAGCCCCGGACAGCCCCTCCTCCAGCTCGAGGGGATCAGTAAGCAATTCGGCCCGGTCCAAGCTTTGGACCGGGTCGACTTTGCCGTCAGCGCCGGCGAGGTGGTGGGCCTCGTCGGCGACAACGGCGCCGGCAAGTCGACCCTGGTGAAGGCGATCGCCGGCATCCACGGCGCCGATTCCGGCACGATCCGCTTCGAGGGCAAGGAGGTGTCGATCAAGAGGCCGCAGGACGCCACCAACCTCGGGATCGCGACCGTCTACCAGGACCTGGCGCTCGCCGACAACCTCGACGTCGTCGCCAACCTGTTCCTCGGCCGCGAGGAGGTATCGACCGGGGCCGGCGCCGTCTCGCGCTCGCTGGACGAGGTGCGGATGGAGCACGAGGCCGGAGACCTGCTCTCCAACCTGGCGGTGACGATCCCCAGCCTGCGCAGTGAGGTGGGAATGCTTTCCGGCGGTCAGCGGCAGCAGGTCGCCGTCGCCCGCTCGCTGCTCGGCGAACCCAAGGTCGTGCTGCTCGACGAGCCGACCGCGGCGCTCGGCGTGCCGCAGACCAGACAGGTGCTGGCCTTGATCCGCCGGCTGCGTGAGCGCGACCTCGGCGTCGTCGTCATCAGCCACAACCTCGTCGACGTCTTCGCCGTCGCCGACCGCATCTTCGTCCTCCGTCTCGGGCACGAAGCCGGCGACTTCAAGACGAGCGAGGCCAGCGAGGACCAGATCGTCTCGGCGATCACCGGCCTCGGCGACGGCTCGCGCGGCGCCAAAGCCGATGCCGCGGCGCTCGCCGAACCGGAGCCGACCGCCGAGGGAGAGGGCAAAGCGTGAGCGAGCAAGCAGCTAAACCAGAGGAGACGAAGGCGAGCTCCCTCAACTTCCGCGAGACGGCGCGACGGGTGATCCAGGGCGATCTCTCGTCGCTGCGGGTCGTCTTCGGCCTGATCCTGATCGCGGTCATCTTCCAGGTCCAGGAAGACCGCTTCCTGTCGGCCGAGAACCTCACCAACCTGCTGCTGCAGATCACGACGATCGGTCTGATCTCGGTCGGGATCGTCTACGTCCTGCTGCTCGGGGAGATCGACCTCTCGGTCGGCGCCGTGTCCGGGTTGGCGGCCGCGGTGATGGCGGTGCTGAACGTCAAGCACGGCTGGAACCCGTACCTGTCGATCGCCGCCGCAGTCGTCGTCGGCGCTGCGATCGGCTTCCTGCAGGGATCTCTGTTCAGCAGATTCGTCGTCCCCTCGTTCGTGATCACCCTGGCCGGCTTGCTGACCTGGGAAGGAGCGCTCTTACAGGTACTGGGGAAGACCGGGTCGCTGAACATCCTCGATCCGAAGATCACCGGCCTGGCGAACATCTTCTACTCCGACACGGTGGGCTGGATCATGGCCGCCGTGGTGATCGTCGCCTACGGCCTGATCGTCGGCTTCGGCTACCGAAAACGCGTCGCCGCCGGCCTCGGCAACGGCAATCCGTTGCCGCAGATCCTGAAATGGGCGTTGATCTCGGCGATCGTGATCGGCGCCGTCGCGATCCTCAACTCCGACCGTGGCGTGCCGCTCGCGGTGCTGATCCTGATGGCGTTCGTGGTCGGCATGGAGTACGTCGTCAAGCGCACCACCTTCGGCCGCCACGTGTTCGCGGTCGGCGGCAATGCCGAGGCGGCCCGTCGGGCCGGCATCCGCGTCAACGGCGTGCGGATCGCGGTCTTCACGATCTCCGGCTCGATGGCCGCGATCGGCGGCGTGATGGCCGCCTCGCGGCTGTTCGCGGTCAATCAGAACTCGGGCGGCAACGAACTCCTGCTGCTGGCGATCGCCGGTCCGGTGATCGCCGGGACCAGCCTCTTCGGCGGCCGTGGCTCGGTCTGGACCGCCCTCCTCGGAGCCCTGGTGATCGGCTCGATCGCCAACGGCATGGATCTCCTCGGCCTCTCTTCGCCGGTCAAACTGATGGTGACGGGCGGCGTCCTCGCCCTCGCCGTCCTCGTCGACGCAGTGGTCCGCCTGCAACGCAAAGAAACCGGCCGCACCTAGGGGCGAACGCCCGCGAGGCCGCCCGGCGCGGCGCTGTGCGGTGACGCCGTCCGCCGCGTCGAGGTTGCCGTTTGCCGCGATATGGGCGGAAAAAGGCAACCTCGATGCGTGGCGCCCGCCGCCAGCGCCCCAGGGGGGGTCGTCCTCATGCGGCCTATGGTGGCCTGTGGCCGCCTAGCTAGTGGGTGACTAGGAGGGAGGCGCCGATCGCGCCGCCGAGGTCGCCGAGGGTGGCGACGCGGACCGCGGGCGGGCGGTCGTCGACGAAGAGGTGCTTCAGCATCTCGTCCATCAGCGGCTCCATGAAGCGGTCGCCGAAGCGGATTCCGAGCCCGCCGCCGATGATGATCGCTTCGGGGTCGAGCAGGTTGACGGCCGAGGCGATGCCGGTGCCGAGCGCCTCGATCGCGCGGTCGATCAGCTCGGTCGCGAGCTTGTCGTCGTGGTCGAGCGCCCGCTCCCAGATGCCGCTGGTCAGCCGCGGTTTGTCGTGTTTCTCCATCAGCTTGAAGAGGTCGGTCTTCTCGCCCTCGTCGTGGCGCTTGTGCGCCTCGGCTTCCATCGCCAGCCGACCCGCGTAGGCCTCCATGCAGCCGCGCCGCCCGCACGGGCACTTGGCGCCGCCACGGTGGATCACCATGTGGCCGATCTCACCGGCGGCTCCGCGCCCCAGCCAGGGCTTGCCATCGAGGATCAGCCCACCGCCGACCCCGGTTCCCCAGAAGACCCCGATCAGGCTCTCGAACTCCTTGCCGGCGCCGAGGTGGAACTCGGCTTCGGTCGCCACCTGCACGTCGTTGCCGACCTTGACCTCGGTCCCGAGCGCGTCCTGCAGCGTTTCGCCGAGCGGGAAGCTCCCTTCCCAGTCGGGCAGGTTCCGTGCCGTCGAGACGACCCCGGTCTTCTCGTCCGCGTCCCCCGGCGAGCCGATACCGACCCCGGCCAGGTCCTTGGCCTCGATGCCGGCGGCTTTGGCCGCCTCGATCATCGCCTCGGCCATCTGTTCGGCGACGCCGGCGGGCCCGCCGTCGGTCGGAGTCGGGCGCCGGGATTCGCCCTTGACCTGGCCGTCGGGGTCGACGACCGCAGTTTGGATCTTGGTGCCGCCGAGGTCGATGCCTCCGTGGAGGTCTGGCATGGGCGGGAGTGTATTCCTGGGCTCGGGCGGGGAGGCGGCGGGGGGGACGAGCGGGGGCAGAGGCCTCCCAGATGGTGGATTACCCCCTTCTTGTTTTGCTTCGTGGTCGAGCTCCGGGGGTTCGGGTCGTCGGTGACTGGCGTGGGCGGGTCCGGTGGTTCCTCTCAGGACGCTCAACGACCCCGGCAGAATCCGAGCCGGAACTTGTTTCGCCAATTTCCTCCGGGGGGGGTTGTGTCCTGAGAGGGACCACCGGACCCGCCCCCCTCGCCACCCATCCGAACCCCCGCAGTACCGTGCCACCATGTCGCAAACCGGCTGGCGCACCTGGCTGATCAAGAACCGCTGGTACAACCGCACGCACCGGCTCGGGAACCGGCTGCGGATCGATCGGCACGCGGCCAGGGGCGGATTCTTCATCCGGCATCCGGTCGAGGGCGAAGTGCTGGAGGCGCTGGACGAGGGGCGGCTTCGAATTGGGGAAGGGACGTTGTTCGAGCCGGGGTGCTGGATCACGATGGCGCCGGAGGCGGAGGTGGTGATCGGCGAGGGGTGCTTTCTCAATCGCAACACGATGGTCGCGGCGCAGGGGAGGGTGACGATCGGGGATCACGTGATGTTCGCCAACGGGTGCTTCGTGGGGGACGCGGAGCATCGGTTCGACGATCCGGAGCTGCCGGTGACCTGGCAGGGATTCACCTCGAAGGGGCCGGTGGCGATCGGCGACAACGTCTGGTTCGGCGTCAACTGCGTCGTCACCAGCGGCGTCAGCGTGGGGGAGCGGTGCGTGGTCGGCGCCAACTCTGTCGTCACCCGCGACCTGCCGGCGCGGCAGATCTGCGCCGGGGCGCCGGCGAAGCCGATACGCCCGATCGATTACCGCCTATAATTCGCCCCGCAACCGGCCGTGACCCTCAAGGGCATGGACCTATGGACCTCAAACTCGTTATCGGCGACACCAGCAACGACGCTGCCGTGAGCGTGCTGCGCTCCAAGGCGAGCCTGCGCGCGGCGCTCGAGCGCCCGCGCCGCGAGGGCCTGCGGATCGGCCTGGTGCCGACGATGGGCTACCTGCACGACGGCCACCTCTCGTTGCTGCGGGCCGCCCGCGGCGAGTGCGACCTGGTGGTGATGAGCCTGTTCGTCAACCCGACCCAGTTCGGACCCGGCGAGGACCTCGACCGCTACCCGCGCGACGAGGAGCGCGACCTGCGGCTCGCCGCCGAGGCCGGCGTCGACTTCGTCTACGCGCCGCCGGTCGAGGAGGTCTACCCGCAGGGCTTCGCGACCACGGTCGAGGTTGGCGGTCCGCTGACCGAAGTGCTCGACGGCGACCCTTCGCGCCGCGGCGCCGGCCACTTCCGCGGCGTCACCACCGTCGTCGCCAAGCTGCTGAACAGCGTCGGCCCCGAGGTCGCCTACTTCGGCCAGAAGGACGCGCAGCAGGCGGCGATCGTCCGCCGCATGGCCCGCGACCTCGACTTCCCGGTGCGGATCGCGGTCCTGGCGACCGTGCGCGAGCCCGACGGCCTGGCGATGAGCTCTCGCAACGCATACCTGGAGCCGGCCGACCGCGAGCGCGCCGTCGCCCTCTCGCGGGCGCTGGCCGCGGTCCGTGACGCCGCCCTCGCCGGCGTCCCGCTCGGCGACGCCCTCGACGCCGGCCGCGCCGAGCTGGCCGCCGCCGCGATCGAGCCCGAGTACCTCGAGGCCCGCGACGCCGAGACCCTTGCCGCGGTCGCCGCGCTCGGCGACCGCCCGGTCCTGGTCGCGGTCGCCGCCCGGCTCGGCCCGGCGCGGTTGATCGACAACGTCTTGATCGAACCCCAACGCGAACCCGATACCGGCGGCGGGGGTGCCGCCGCGCCTCCCCCCGGCAACGACTAGCAAGAGGAGAAAGAGCCCCGTGCAGAGACAGATGCTGAAGTCGAAGATCCACCGCGCGACGGTGAGCGACTGCGACGTCGACTACATCGGCAGCATCACGATCGACACCGAGCTGATGGCCGACGCCGACCTGCTCACCAACGAGCAGGTCCACGTCTGGGACGTCGACAACGGCCAGCGCTTCGTCACCTACGTGATCGACGGCGAGCCGGGGTCGGGGACGATGCAGGTGAACGGCGCCGCCGCTCATCTGACCGAGCCCGGCCACAAGATCATCGTCGCCTCGTTCGGCGCCTACGACGAGGCAGACCTCGAGCGCTACGAGCCGGTCGTCGTCCACGTCGACGAGGACAACCGCGCGCTCGCCGTCGACAACCACCCGGAGATGCTTGTCTCATGAGCTCAGGAAGCCGTTCCCACACCGCCCCCGTCGAAGACCGCGTCGCGATGAGCCTGCCGCGGCTGCAGGAGATGAAGGAAAACGGCGAACCGATCGTGATGGTCACCGCCTACGACTACCCCTCGGCGAGCGTCGCCGAGGCGGCCGGCGTCGACCTCGTCCTGGTCGGCGACTCCGCCGCCAACGTCGTCCTCGGCTACGACCGCACCGACCTCGTCTCGATGGAGGAGATGGTGGTGCTCGGCAAAGCCGTCCGCCGCGGCCTGAAGACGCCACTGATGATCGGCGACATGCCGATGGGCAGCTACGAGGCGAGCAACGAGCTGGCGATCCTGAGCGCCCAGCGGCTGGTCAAGGAAACCGGCTGCCAGGTGGTGAAGCTGGAGGCCGGCGGGGTCTCGGTCGAGCGGGCCCGGGCGATCGTCCGCGCCGGCATCCCGGTGATGGGCCACCTCGGCCTCACCCCGCAGACCGCCACCGCGCTCGGCGGCTACAAAGCCCAGGGCAAGTCGGCGCAGGCGGCGATCCAGCTCTGCGAGGACGCGCTGGCGCTGCAGTCGGTCGGCTGCTTCGCGGTCGTCTTCGAGGCGGTCCCGGCGGAGATCACCGCGGCGATCGTCGAGCGGCTCGAGATCCCTTCGATCGGGATCGGCGCCGGCCCGACGACCTCGGGCCAGGTGCTCGTCTTCCACGATCTGCTCGGGATCACCACCGGCCACATGGCGAAGTTCGTCAAGCGCTACGCCGAGGTTCATGAGGAGATGGTCGCCGCCCTCAGCCGCTACGGCGAGGATGTCCGCGGCCACAGCTTCCCCGGCCCCGAGCACGGCTACGCGGTCGACCCGGACGAGCTCGCCGAGTTCCGCCGCTACCTCGACCAGGAGAGCCTGGTCTCGAACAGCGACTGGGACTGGGAGCCGCTGGCCTGAGGGAAAAGGATGAGGATTCTTCACCGATAGGGAGATACCTCACAAGAATCGATCGAGTCCTCAAAACCGGGCTAACGTTCTCGGCCAATCAGCGACCGGGAATTTCGCAAGGGGGACTTGGGCATGGCGGTAAGGAAATCAAGCGAACGGACGATCGGCTCGGTCGTCGCTCACCCGCTGCGCAGTCGCTGCCTGACCCGCCTCGCCGAGCGTACCGCGAGCCCGGCCGAACTGGCGATCGAGTTCCGCAAGCCGCTCAGCGACGTCAGCTACCACGTCGCGACGCTGCTCAAAGCGGGCGCAATCGAGCTGGTCGGCGAAAAGCCGGTCCGCGGCTCGATCCAGCACTTCTACCGCGCCACCTCGGTGCCGAACGCCGACGGCAACGGCGCCGTGCTCGACGGTGACAAGCGCCTCGCCTACGTCCGCCAGTCGTTCCAGCTGGCCGCCGCCGACGCGACGATGGCGCTCGACGCGAAGACGCTCGAGCGCCGCGACGGCGCCTGCTTCTCACGCCAGCCGATCCTCGTCGATGAGGACGGATGGAAGGAGCTGGAGGGCCTCTACGACGAGATGGTCGAGCGGATCGGGGCGATCGGTGCGGCCAGCGCCGAGCGCAGCGGCGAAAACGGCGACGAGAGCATTCCCGTCACCGCCTTCGTCACCTTCTTCGAGCGCCCGCCGCGCTAGCGGCGAGCTGACTCGGCGGCTTCCTCGTCCCGGCTCGGCTTCGCTTCGATGCCGGCGACCCGCAGCGCCGAGCGCGAGAACAGCCGGAATCGCAGCGGGGCCTCGACACCGTCGGCCTGACGGCAGCGTGGACAGTTCGAGCTCGCCGCGGCCACGGTCTCGTTGAAGCGGGATCCGCAACGCTCGCAGTAGAACATCTCTCCTCCTCCGTCGCCCCGATCGTGCCTTTGCGGCCCGGATGGGACCGGAGCGACATCGCTTCGCAATACCCTAGCGTTCGCCTGGGGCGCGTGCGCAGCATCGACCGAATCACCGGCGGTTGCCTTTGCGGCGAGGCCCGGATTGGTGCCCGAAACCCAACGATCGGCCTGGAGATCGTCGCCAGGCTGGAAGAGAGCTGCCGATGGCTGCCCCGAAACCGATGTTGAAAACCGAGGTTGCGCGGCGCGAGGAGATGGCCCTCGTGGACATTGCCGCCACGGCTCGCTACCACGCCTCCCGCCTGCCGAGCACCTCCAAATGGCATGGGACCTTCGTCAAGCTCGCCGATCGGCTCGAGCCCGTGGAGGACGAGGAGGACTGATTCCCGGCGCCGCTCCGCGGGCCGTGGGCCCGGGGAGCGGAGCGATCAAACGGAAGTGCGACCCCGGCCGGTTCGCGGCACCTGCGTGATCTGGCCCTCGTGGTCCAACGAGAACAGATCCCAATCCTTTTGGCGGCCCCTGGGCCGAGACATGTACCTGCCCGCCGGCAGTCCCCCGGCAGCGTCTCCCATGGCCCGAAATGCGGCAGCACGGTTGGCGCCCCGCTTGTGCCCCTTGGACTCCCACTTCCCAGCCGAATTCCTGAATCGAAAGTCGAAGTCCACCCACGGAGCGTAGTGGTTCGCCCTCGGCTGGGCCCGCACCTCCGATCTTCACGGCGGTGAGAACCAGCTCCTCGCGACCCCGTGGCGACCCGGTGGCAAAAGTTGACTATCTTGACCTTCTAAGTAATTTATGGGTCTCGAGACATTCCGCGTCGCCTGAGCTGGTCTCAGGCGATCGCCTGGAGCACGTACCGGGCTCCGAGCGCCAGTGCGAGCGCGCCGAGACCTCGGCGCAGCAGCGTCTCGGGCAGGCGCGATTGCAGCCGCGCCCCGAGGTAGGAGCCGGCCAGGCCGCCGATCCCCATCCCGACCCCGAGCGCCCATTCAGGGGCTATGTCGCCGTCCGCTCCGAGGCTGATCGCGGCGTAGGCGACGACTCCGGCGAACGAGGTCAGGAACGTCGCCGCCAACGCCGCCGGCGCCACCTCGAAGACCGAGAAACCGAAGCCGACGAGGATCGGACCGAGGATCGAGCCACCGCCGATCCCGTAGATGCCGCCCACCGTTCCCACCGCGAGCGAGAGGGCGACGATCTGGCGCCGTCGGCCGCGGTCGGGGTCGGCGGCCGGCGTCGGCCGCGCGGCGAGCAGAAGCCAACCGCCGAGCGGGATCAGCACCGCAGCGACGACGAGGAGGAAAGTCTGACCGCTGCCGAGCAGGAAGACGCGGATTGCAGCCCCGGCGACGACACCCGGCAGCGTTCCGAGAATCAGGAGCCGGACCAGCGGGCCACCGAGCCGTCGCTCGCCGCGGAACCGCAGCAGGGCGCCGGGAATCGCGATCAGGTTGTAGATCAGGTTCGTCGGCGTCACCGCCGGGCTTGGCGTCTGGACGACGCTGATCTGGAACGGGACGAGGAAGACGGCGCCGGAGACGCCGACCGGCGTCGTCACGATCGCGAGGCAGAAGGCCACCGCGGCACCCAGAGCTGCGTCGCCGAGCATCGCGGCAGCGTAGTCGTGGATCGTCGATCCCCCCGCGCAAGAACGCCGAGCAGGCGTAAGAGTCGGGCGGCATGCCGATCTACGAGTTCGGCACCCGGTCGCCGCTAGGCCGGTCGCAGAGCCAAATCAGATTTCGAGGGCAACGGCTAGGGCAAGGCGACCCACGAAGCGCGTCAGATGGTGTCGCGGCCCCGAGAGGTGACGCTTCGCATTCGCTCGACAAGGAGTCGCGAGGTGGAGTGGCGACGTGAACTTGACGGTTATGCCTCTCCGCCTTCTACGTCGACACACTCGAATTTGACGTTTAACTAGTTAAGTAGATAAAGTGCGCGTCATGATCCAGTTCCACATCCAGAGCCGCTCCGGCGTCCCCAGCTATCTGCAGATCGTGCAGCAGGTCCGGCAGGCGATCCGCCTCGGGATCCTCGCCCCAGGCGACCAGCTGCCCACGGTGAAGGAGGTGGTCGCGGCGGTGGCGATCAACCCCAACACGGTGCTGAAGGCTTATCGCGAGCTCGACCTCGAGGACCTGGTCGAAGGACGGCGCGGTGTCGGCACGTTCGTCACCGAGGGGGCCGCCTCGCTGCCGCCCGAGGAAGTTGACTCATTGCGTAAGTCGCTCGGCAAGTGGGTCGCCGACGCGCGCGCGGCCGGGCTCGACGAGGAAAACATGGCCGCCCTCCTCGCCGCCGCCGTTCATCCGCAAGGAACGCTGAGGGTCGCGTGAGCGCCGCGCTTCGCAGCGAGGGTCTCGGTAAGCGCTACGGCGGATCGTCCTGGGCGCTCCGCGACTGCAACATCGAGGTCCCGGCCGGGTCGGTGACCGCGCTGCTGGGACCGAACGGGGCCGGCAAGTCGACCCTGCTGGAGATGGCGGTCGGACTGCTCGAGCCGACCGTCGGCGAGCTCGAGGTGCTCGGCCACTCCCCCTGGGACGAAGCGGAGGAGCTGCTGCCCCGGGTCGGCTTCGTCGCCCAGGAGCATCCCCTGCACGAGCGGTTCTCGCTCGGCGAGATGCTCGAGTACGGCCGGCGGCTCAACCCGACCTTCGACGAGCGGCTGGCGGAACGGCGGCTGCGGCGACTCGGGGTAGCCCCCGACCACAAGGTCGGCAAGCTCTCCGGCGGCCAACAGTCCCAGATCGCGCTGACCCTGGCGCTGGCGAAGCGGCCGGAGCTCCTGCTGCTCGACGAGCCGGTGGCGGCGCTCGACCCGCGAGCGCGGCGCGAGTTCCTCAGCACCGTGGTCGAGGCGGCCGCGGACACCGGGATGACCGTTGTCCTCTCATCGCACATCGTCGCCGACCTTGAGCGGATTTGCGACCACATCGTGATGCTCTCGGAGTCGCGCGAGGTCCTCTCCGGCTCGATCGAAGAGATCGTCGCCCGTCACCGGTTGCTTACCGGACCGCGCAGCGACGCGAAGAGGATCTCGCGCGTCCACCAGGTGATCCGTGAGAGCCACACCCCGCGGCAGACGACCCTGCTGGTCCGCGCCAACGGGCACGTCTACGACTCCTGCTGGACGCCGCGCGAGGTCGACCTCGAGGAGATCGTTCTCGCCTACCTCGGCTACGGCGATGGCGGATCGCACTACGACGAGGAGGCCTACGCATGATCTGGCTCAGCTGGCGCCAGCAACGGACGGAGACGCTGATCGCTCTCGGCATCATCGCCCTGCTCGCCATGCTCCTGATCCCGACCGGGATCAGCATGTCCGCGGCGATCCACCACGAGTCGCCGGAAGCCTTCGGCGCCCGCTTCAGCTCGCTCGGCAACCTGATCGCCTGGCTGACGCTGATTCCTGGGTTGATCGGGGTGCTGCTGGCGGCGCCATTCGTCCTGGCGCTCGAGCACGGCACCTACCGGCTCGACTGGACCCAAAGCGTCCCGCGCCGCCGCTGGATCGCCACCAAACTCGGGCTCTCGGTCGTCTCGACGATCGTCGCCGCGGGCGTCCTCCTCCTCCTGCTGACCTGGTGGCGCCAGCCGTTCGTCGATATCCAGGGACGGGTCGCGCCCGCGGTCTACGACTCCGAGGGCACGGTCGTCTTCGCCTACATGCTGTTCGCGTTGGCGCTCGCCACCGCGGTCGGGGCGGTCTGGCGGCGGGTGGTCCCGGCGCTGGCAGTCGGCCTCGTCGGCTACATCGCCGTCCGGGTCTTCGTCGACACCTGGCTGCGGCAACGGCTGGTCTCGGCCGACACCGCGGTCTGGAGCGTCAGCGGGAAGACGCCAAACCTCGACAAGGCCTGGATCATCGAACAGTTCCCGGCCACACGCGGCGGGGAGCACATCGCGAGCTACTCCTGCCAGGTCGGCGCCGGCGGTGCCTGCCACCTACCCACCCTGCGCCACGGCTTCATCCACGCGATATACCAGCCGGCCTCACACTTCTGGAGCCTGCAATTGGCGGAGACTACGATCTTCGGCGCGATCGCCCTTTCCCTGCTCGGCTTCGCCGCTTGGTGGACGAGACATCGAGTCGCCTGAGGAGCGAGTGGTCTGCCTCGGTATCCGAGGTCGACGCCCGCGCTAACGACCCTCATGTCGAGCGAGGCTCCGCCGGGCCGGACGCGATCGCCGATCCAGGCGCACGAGCAACTCGGTGTAACCGCCTTTGCGGCATCCGTCGCGTGCCCTCGGCAAATGCGGTCGGCGACCGTAGCGCTCGACGCGCGAGAATCAGGGCGACTCTTCTGCTTTCTCGCTTGTGGCTCTAAATTCAGCGCCGCTTCGCCGCCCGAGGGGCGTTTTTGTTCTCGGGTCGAGGTCTGGGTCAAGGGGATGCATTCCGGTGCCTTCTCGGCGCCCCTGGCGCAGCGGTTGACGTGCCGAACTACAAGTCGGTATGAAGCCGGGCGCTAGGTCTCGAGAAGCTCCGCGGCGCACTTGACTGACCGACGGGATTTGGGAAAAATCAGGCGGCCATGAATAGGTTCCGAGTTGACTCTCGCGACCTCGCGTCGGGAGGAAAAGAGATTCGAGTTCAGGGCGAGGTCGACCTTTCGGTAGCCGATCGCTTCGAGGCTGCACTCGACCTGGCGTCCGCGAATGATGAGGTCATGATCGATCTCTCGGCCTGCGAGTTCATCGACTCATCGACGATCGCGATCATGCTGCGCAAGCAGAAGCAGCTCGAAGCCGAGGGCGGTCGTCTTGCGGCATACGGAGCGACGAAGCAAGTCCACCGCATCCTCGAGGTAGCTGGGTTGATCGATCGGGGCTTTGGGTTCGAGCAGGCCGACGAAGCCCTCTCCTCAGAGACCGTCACCTGACCGCAGTTTCGGTTCCTCGCAGTACGGGCAGATAGCCACTGATGGCGAAGCAGGATGAGTCTGGGTAACCGGTGGCGTGGACGACGAGCCGAAATTGGCGCTGTCGCTGCCACCGAGGCCTGAGTACCTAGCGATGGTGCGGCGAGTGACGGCCGCCTTTGCGGAGTTCATGGGCATTCGCGAGCCGCTGATCGACGACGTCAAGACCGTCGTCACGGAGGCCTGCTCCCTTGCAGTGAGCGCTGGTCCACCCGCAGCCGGCCCGATCAGGGTGGAGGTCCATCGCGACGGGAAGGAGTTCTCGATCCTGGTAAGAGAGCGTGGCGAGGGTCTGAAGCGAATCACGAGCGGCGACGGGGACCGTCTTCCGCTCAGCTTGAAAGTGATCTCCACGTTCAGCAGCCACTTCGAAGTGTCAGAGCGCCGTGAGGGCGAGACGGAGCTCAGTATCCGCTTGCTGCTCGAACCTGGCGACTGAGCCTCGGAGCGGTTCGGGGCCGAGCGGCCAAGGAGTCGCGGGCGCCAAGGGAGACGCCGGCCTCAACGAAAAGCTGCCAAAGCCGGAGCTTGCCGGTGACGCCGAGCAGGGTTTCCAGCTCGATCAAGCGGCTGAGCGGCGAGTAGGAGAGGAGCGCGAGCCGTTCAGCTTGGCGCGGCCGAGCTTCTCGGTCAGCCAGCCGAGGACCGACTTGTAGCGGGACCGGGACACTCCCAGCTCGGCCTTTATCGCCTCGAGCTGGCGCCGACCAGCTTCGATCTCCGCACAGAGGCTCGTCAGCGGCTGCTCGAACTCGGTGCGCGGTTGGCGGCGCGGGTCCGCCGTGCCATCTCCACCCCGCCGGTTGCCCCGGCGAGGTGGTCGTTCAGATAGATCGCGAGGTTATGGCCGTGCCGGTGCGGTTCCATCCGCGCCTTAGTTGGCGACCTCGCCGGTCGGCTCCTTCGGCAGCCCCGCCGCTTCGCGCAGCTTCTGGGCGATCTCTTCGATCTCACCGCTCTCCGGGCCCGGCGCGAAGACCGCCGGCTGCGGCGGCAGGTCGTAGGCAAGCGCGCCCTCGGGATGCAGCTCCTCGGCCACTTCGAGCTGCTCGCCGGTTTCCGGGTGCCGGCCGTTGAAGACCGCCGCCAGCTCCTGGAAGTCATCGGGCGACCAGCGATAGAGCTTCAGGTGCTCGCCGCGTTTGATGTGCGGTTTGCACTCGGGGATCTTGTCGGTGGGGACGCGCGGGGTGGGGAAGAGGTTTTCCATCTTCGCCCCGGTCAGGTTCTCGAGGGCGCGTGCGTAGGCGACCTGGTGGACGCCGCCGCGGACCAGCAGGTAGCCGGTCAGGGCCCGGGCGGCGGGGTGCTCGACCGCCTCGTAGACCTTCAGCTTGGCGGCCCGCGCCCCGGTCTCGAGGAAGAAGTTATGGGTGAGGTCGCCGATCAGGTCGCCCGAGGCGTTGACGTAGTCGCCGTTCCAGGGCTTGCCCATCGAGTCCTGGACCATCGCCGCGGCGCCGCCGGCCAGGAACTGCTGTGAGTTGCGTGCCTCCTTGACGCCTTTCAGCGCGCCTTTTTTGCCCGCTTTGCCTTTCGCCGCGCCGGTCAGCATCGTGTTGATCGCGGTCGAGACCAGCTCGATGTGGCCGAACTCCTCGGCGGCGATCGAGGCGACCAGGTCGTAGAAGGGCCGGGCGCCCTGGCGGTTCCTGAAGTTGAACGACTGGTAGGTGTAGTTCATGAAGGTCGACATCTCGCCGAACTTGCCGCCGAGCAGCTCCTGGACGAGTGAGGCCCCGTTCGGATCGGGGTCGGAGGGCGGGGGGATTTCCGCCTGCAGGCGGTCGAGGCGCATGATCATCGAGGGGTTCCTCTCGTAGTGGATCGAACGGTGACGCCGATCCCTTGTCTCCCATCAGGCTCCGTCTCCGATGTCTGACGGCGAGAGTGAACGGCTCTCGCAGGACCCCGTACTCGAGAAAGGGGGGCCGGCGATGCTTACTCTCGGGTACCCCGCCTTGGTCCCGCAAAACGCCGTCGGTTCGACGAATGACTACGGAGAACCGCAGGCTGGTAGGCCATCCAGCCGCTCTTTGCCTCTACGACCGGCGGGTCGCGGGTCACTTTCCGATTAGCCCAAAGGCCCCTCAACGGAGACGTCTTTGAACCCGGATCGGTGGCTCAGGACTTGGCGCGCCGGCCCGCGGCCTTGCCGACATCCGACGCCGTCTTCGCAGCGTCCTTGCCGAGCTGTTTTGCGGCGTCTGCCGCTTTGCCTGCGGCTTTCTTCACGTTTTTCCCGCTCTCCTTTGCCTCGTTTGCCTGGCGGGTCGCCGCGGCTTTGCGCGAGGCCCGGCTTCGTTCGGCATTCGTCCGTTCGGTCATCTTGGCTCCTTCAATCGGTTCGCTTTTCCGGCGCCATCAGCTCGCTCGGATCTTTCCGAAGAGGTCGACCAGGCGACCCTGCTCGGCGTTCGTCAGGTTCGAGCGGCTGCCTTTCGATTTGGCGATCAGGTCGAGGACCTCCCGGCGCTCCCGTGGGGACAGCCGGTTCCAGTATCGGCGGCCCTCGGTGTTGAGCCAGGCCACCGCAGCAAGCACTTTGGCCCAAGGCACTTTCCTCGCTCCGCGGATTGCGGTGGACACCCATTTGAGCACTTCGCATCACTCCTTCGACGTCGATCCGTGGCGGCGCGGGGGCGGACATGAGCGCTGGTAGGGCCCCCTGACCAGCGCTCTGGCCGCCCGCAAGACCCGGCCCTAACCGCCTAGGCCGTCGACCAATTTGGCGACGCGAGTCAGGGTCTCTCCCTCGTTGCCGTCACGAGGAACGGCGATGGTGATCGTCTCGTCGGTGATGTTGATCGAGGTGCCGCCATCGTCCTCTTCGTACTCCTGCTCCTCCTCGACGGCGTCCTGCTCCTGCTCTGCGTCTTTAGCAGCCATGCTCACTCCTTTGGATTGGGGGCCTTTTCCGGTCTATACCCACGGCTCCGACCCGAGAACCGAATCGGTTGATCCGGCTTGGAAGAACCCCTCATCTGGACGGCAGCGAGCGCTCCGCCGGGGGGTCGCTGAGTTCAGGTCGTCGACGACGGCGCCCGCGATCGCAAGGGCTCCACGAGCGATCAGCAGGGCGTCTTCCGAATCTCGTGCCTCGACCGAGAGGTAGTGGCGGGTCCCGCTCGCTGAACCGGCGGTCACCTCCAGGGATTCGGCGGAGAGGTAGATGCCGGCGTCCCGCAGATGCGTGATCGCTCCCCCAGAGAGCGCGGCGCGGCAACTAACCCAGTAGCGGGCCACGGCGTTCGGTCTTCGTCAGACTGGGCGGGGCCGGGCCGGTAGGCAAACCGGCCCCGCCCAGTCGCCGGTGGGGTGGGGGCCCAGCTCTCCCACCGACGTTTCTCATCTGTAGTCGCGCCGTTCGACGGGTCGCCGGTCGTCGACCAGGACTTCGCTCTGGCGCGCTCGTCGCGACCAGACTGCCCATTGCCAGATGGCAATCACCAGGCCGAGGATGCCGACGATCATCAGGATCAGGCCGATCGTTCGCAGGTCCAATCCCTTGACGTGGAAGTGGGTCGCGAAGCGCAGGATCGCTCCCACTGCGATGAGGAAGATGCTGGCCGCGAAAGTCAAGACCGTCTCCTTGATCGAATAGCGACACGGCGCGTCGCGGTTCGTTGCTGTCTCTTTCAAACGGTCGGCGGCGGCGCTTTGTCAGGCAGGCGAAGACTCATGCCGGATCCACACCTTTTGAATCGAATTTCCTTTGCGGGGTAGAAGGCTGCCATGCCGGTCCTTGGAGGAGCAGGTGGCGGAGTCGCGCCGCGATGACTCTCGAGCAGTCAGTGGTCGCCCGGGAACGGGAGGTTCCGCCCACGCCGGAGCCTGAGAGGGCTCCGGCCGCCCGCAAGCCGAGGAAGCCACGCGACCGCGTGCACGGACTGGCTTCCGACGAGCGTCTGGCAACCCGAGCAGGACAAGGCGACCCCGACGCCTTCGCCGCGATCTTCCGCCGCTACGAGATGGATCTCTACCGCTTCTGCGTCGGCATCCTCGGCGAACCGCAGGACGCACAGGACGCGATCCAGAACACGATGCTGAAGGCAATGCGAGCGCTGCCCGGCGAGCGCCGTGACATCCAGCTGAAGCCGTGGCTGTACCGGATTGCCCACAACGAGGCGGTCGAACTGCGCCGGCGCCAGCGCCCGGTGGAGCAGCTCGAGGTGGAAATCGCCGACGCGGGATCTAGTGTCGAGGAGCGCGCCGAGCGCAGCGAGCAGCTGCAGGTGCTGTTCCGCGACATGACGGATCTGCCAGAGCGCCAGCGGGCCGCCCTCGTGATGAGGGAGCTGAACGGCTTGGAGTTCGGCGAGATCGGAGCCGCGCTCGGGACTTCGCCGAGTGCCGTGCGCCAGGCCCTCTACGAGGCCCGGCGCGGGCTGCAGCAGATGGAGCTCGGTCGCGATTTGGACTGCGACGCGATCGCCCGCGCACTCTCCGACCAAGAGGGGCGATTGCGTGGGCGAGACGTGCGAGCCCACTTGCGCCAATGCCGCGACTGCCGCCGCTTCCAGCGCGAAATCGGCGACCGCAAGCAGGCGTTGGCCGCGGTCTCGCCGCTGCCGGCGTTCATCGCTGCCGGGCTGTTGAAGAGCGCTCTTGCCGGGTCGGGTGCGGGCAGCGCGAGCGCCGGCGCCGGCGGGGCGGGCGCTGCCTCCGGCCTGGTGGGCGGAGCCGCTGCCAGCTCCGGGCTGGTCAAGACAGTGGCGGGTGTCCTCGTGGTCGTCGCGATCGGCACCGCGGCGGCGGACCGCAGCGGTCTGGTCGACCTGCAAGGAGAACGACGAGGCACTTCGGTCGAGCGCGATGCCGGCTCGGCGGACCCGGCTCGCCGTGACGCGAACCGGGGCGCCCCCGCCCGTGGCGAGCCCCACGGGACTGGGTTCGCTGCCGTCGCCTCGGCACGCGATGCGTCGCAGCCCGAATCGCAGACCGCCGAGGGCGGCGTAACGGTTCGATCCAACCGCGGTGAGCGAGCGGCCGAGGTCGGACCGGGCTCGAGCAAGCCGGTCGCGATGCAGCCATCCCGAAGCGAGCCGGCGTCGACGATTGCCGAGCAGCCGACCGGACCCGCTGCGCCCGGCACGCGCCAATCGGCCGCGACGACGGAGGGCGGCAGCGCGGCCGGCAATCAATCGGCGGCCGAGCATCCCGAGCATTCGGCTCAGTCCGGGGGTGGCTCGGAGGGAACCAGGAGCCAAGCCGGCGAAGCGAAGGCCGAAAAGCACGAAGCGAAGGCCGAAGAACAGGCCGAAAAGCACGAAGCAAAGGCCGAAGAACAGGCGGAAAAGAAGCAGGCCAAGGCCGAAGAAAAGACCGACAAGGCCCAGGCGAAATCGCCTCCCGCGTCCTCGCCAGCCGCAGCGCCCTCTGGCCAGCCGGCGCACCCCGAACACCCACCCCATCCGGAACAGTCGCAGAAGGAAACGCCTCCGCCAGCCACCGAACCGGAAGCGGTCGAATCGGAACCTAATGCAGCGCCTGTTGAAGCCTCCCCTGGGAACGGGAACGGCAATCCCAACGGCAGCGGGAACGGCAACGGCTCGGTCAAGAAGGAACCGACCGCGCCCTCCGAATAGGCCCGCTTCATCGGTGGTTTCAGGGACGAGGCAGTATCGCCCGGTCCTGACAAAACAGAAGCTCGGCCCGTTTCAAAACTGAACCCATTCGGATTCTTGTTCTAAATCCTTGTCCCGTTGCGCGGGGAATCGATGCCGCGTTGCGGGCCTAGGGGGCCACCAAGGAAGGACGAGTAAATGGCTGAGACGAACAAAGCCAAAACGAAAAAATCGAAACCGAAAAAAAGCTCCGGCTCGGCTTCGAGGTCGCGCCCCGGCGCGACCGCCAAAACCAAAGCGAAAGCTTCGAAACGCGCCGGCTCGTCGGCCGCGAAAAAAGCTCGGAAAGCGCCGTCCGCCTCAGCGAACGGGAGCGGCGCCGGCGATTCGGTCAAAGACACCGTCGTCGACGGCGCCCATGGTGCTGCCAACGGGATCGCCAACGGCGCGCAGAAGGCAAAGCTGCCGTTGCTGGCGACCGGCGCCGCCCTGGTCGGGGGAGCCGCCGCGGTGGTCGCCGCCAGATCAGGCAACAACAAGCGCAAGGTCCTCGGCGTCTCGGTTCCGAAGCGCTCGAAGAGCCACATGCCCGACGTGCACCTGCCGGACGTCCACCTCCCGAAGGTGCCGCTGCCGAAGGGCAAGGGCATGAAAGGCAACGTGCGGAAGGCGGCCGGCGCCGTCAGTGGGGCGGCGGACCAGGCCGATCAGCTCGGCCAGCGGATCAGCAAGGTCGCGAGCTCGGTGAAGACCGTGAGCGAGACCGCCGACGAAGCCGCGAAGAAGTCCTGACGGCGGACCGACCGATTCGATGAGTCCAACCAAGAACGCGGACAAAGGCGCCGCGGACAAAGGCGCCGGCGAGTACGGGCGCGAGGCTCTCTCGCACTGGACCGAGGCGGTCCGCCTTGGCGCCAAAGCGCTGTCCGAACGCAAAGGGGCGAACGCGGGCGGCGGGGTCAAAGAAAAGCTCAAGGAGGCCCTGCCGTCGGGCCAGGACAGCGGCGGTGGTGACCTCGGCGAGCTCGCCGATGCCGCTCTCGCGAAATTCGGGAAAACGGGCAAGCTCGCGGCCAAAGTCGGCGTCGGGCGGCGGGTCGTCAACAAACTGCTTCCCGAGGGGGAAGAGGACGGCGGTCCCGAAGGGGAAGAGGACGGCAGTGATGGTGGCGGCGAGCGGGAAGCCGCGCAAGCCGAGGAGGAAGGCGACGAGCATCTGTTCGACGACTCGGCCCCGATGCCGATCCAGGAGTCGATCGACGTCGCCGTCCCCGTCGCCGCGGTCTTCGACCTCTGCACCCGTTTCGAGGAGCTCGACCGCTTCAGTGAGCGGATCAGCGAGGTGGAGGTCGAAGACGACTCCCATTTCGCGATCTCGGTCAAAATCGGCGCCCGCCACCGGACGCTGGCGATCGAGGTGATCGGCGAGGAACCGGAAGAGCGCCTCGACTGGGAGGCGGCGGAGGGATTCGCCCACGCCGGCGTCGTCAGCTTCCATCCCCTGGCGCCGCGACTGACGCGGGTCGAGTTGACGATCGAGCCGGAGTCCGAGGGCACGGTCGAGCGGCTCCTGCGCCTGGCCGGCGTCCCCGAACGGGCGATCCGCCAGGAGCTGCGCCGCTTCAAGGCCTACGCCGAGCTTTGGGACGAGGCGAACGACTACCGCTCCGCGGACTTCAAAGACCCCGGCACCGAAGCAGCGGACGAAGAGGCCGCCACCGAGGAGGAGCCGGAGGACAGCGAGCCGGAAGCGGAAGAGCCGGACGAAGAGATCGACGAGGAGGCCGAGGAGCCCCTCGAGGAAGAGGAGCAGGAGGCCGCGGCCTGACGACGAGCCCGGCCCGGCACCGCCAATCAAGAAAGGAACCAGATGTCCACGGCAATGCAACAGCCCCACCGCGGCGGCAGCGGCTATGTGGCGAGGAGCTCCTCGAGCGGGCTCTACGACGTTCTCGAGCTGATCCTCGACAAGGGGCTCGTGATCGACGTCTTCGTCCGTGTCTCGCTGATCGGGATCGAGATCGTCACCATCGACGCGCGCATCGTGATCGCCAGCGTCGACACCTACCTGCGCTTCGCCGAGGCGGTCAACCGGCTCGACCTGATGTCCACCGAGACCCAGGGCCTGCCTGAGCTGATGGAGGGCATCACCGAAGGCGGCGCCTCGAGCAAAACCAAAGGCATGCTGCAAGGAGCCAAGGAGGCCCTCTTCGGTGACGAAGACGAAGAGGAGGACGAAGGCGATGAGGAAGAGAGCTCGACCCGGCGACGGAAAACGGACTCCTCGACGACGAAACGGCGACGTCGCAGCGAGACGGGCGGATCGGCCTCGAAACGACGCCGGGCGAAAAGCAGTAGCTGAGGAGGCCGGTCATGGCGGACGCCGAGAGCAACCCGAGATACGTCTACGGCGTGGTCCGCTCCGCGGCGCCGGCACCGGCCGGCGTCAAGGGGATCGCCGAGGCGCCGGTCGAGCTGCTGGCCGACGGCGAGCTGGCGGCGGTGGCGAGCCGTGCCCCCGACGAGCGGCTCGAGGCCGGTCGCGAGGAGTTGCTGACCCACTCCCGCGTCCTCGAGGCGGTCTTGGAGAAAGCGACGGTTCTGCCGATGCGCTTCGGCGTGGTGATGCCGGACGAGCGGACCGTGCGCGACCGGTTGCTCGCCTCCCATCGCGACGAGCTCTGCGCGCAGCTGCAGGAGATGGACGGCAAGGTCGAGATCAGCATCAAAGGCCTCTACGACGAGGAGGCGATCATCCGCGAGGTGGTGGCGGAGAACCGCGAGGTCGCCGAGCTGCGAAAGGCGATTACGGGCAAGCCGGCCGACGCCACCTACTACGAGCGAATCCGACTCGGCGAGCTGGTCGCCGGCGCTTTCACCGCCAAGCGCGAGGAGGACTCCGTCGCTGTGGTCGAGGCCCTGCGCCCGCAAGCGGTTGCGGTCGACCTGGCCGAGCCGGCGCACGAGCGGATGGCGGTCAACGCCTCGTTCCTCGTCTTGCGGGCTCAGCTCGCGGACTTCGATCGAGCCGTCGATGAGCTCGGTGCCTCCCAGGCCGCTCGGATCCGCTTCAAGTACACGGGGCCGCTGCCGCCGCACAGCTTCGTCGAGCTCGGGATCGCGGCCTGATGGGCCTGTTCAAGGAGATCGCGCTGCTGCCGCTCGCGCCCGTGCGCGGGACGGTCAAGGTCGCCGAATACCTCGCCGACGAGGCGGATCGCCAGCTCTACGACGAGGAGAACATCAAACGCGAGCTGATCCAAATCGAAATCGACTCCGAAGAGGGGCGCCTCGGCGACGTTGAGCGGGAGGCCAAGGAGAAAGACCTGTTCGAGCGTCTGACGGTCTCACGCTGGCGACAAGCCGAAGAGCTCGAGCTGGAGGAGCAGGTGACCCATGGCTGAATCGAACGGCAAGGTCAAGCCGAAGGAAATCGCAGTGCGCGCCGCCGCGCAGATGCAGGACTTGATCGGCCGGCGAGTCGAGTCGGTCACCGGGCTCGAACGGGATGGCGACGAATGGACGGTGACGCTCGAGGTGCTCGAGCTCGAGCGGATTCCCAGCACCACCGACGTGCTCGGCCGCTACGAGGTGAAGCTCGACAAAGACGGGGAGCTGCTCGGCGCTCAGCGGACGCGGCGCTATCCGCGCTCTGAGGCGGGTGAGGTCTGATGGCAACCGAGCCGGAGGGCGCACCGGCCCTCTACAACCGTCGCGCCCCGCAGTCGCCGCGAACCGAGATGCAGCGCGGCGGCAGCGGCCCGGCCAACCTCGCCGACATCCTCGAGCGGGTGCTCGACAAGGGCATCGTGATCGCCGGCGACATCCAGATCAACCTGCTCGACATCGAGCTGCTGACGATCAAGATCCGATTGCTGGTCGCTTCGGTCGAGCGGGCGCAGGAGATGGGGATCAACTGGTGGGAGTCCGACCCGAGCCTCTCGAGCCGGGCGCAGGAGCTCGAGGACGAGAACGACGAGCTTCGTGAGCGGCTGGAGCGCCTCGAGGAAGTCGCCGGCCTGCCGGCACCGCGCGCCGGCGAGGAGGTCGAAGTCGAGACGCGTCGTCGCGAAGTGATCGAAGTGGACGACGAGCGCACCAAAGATCGGCGCGAGCGCGACCGGAAAGTGGCCGACGACCGCAGCCGCGAGGAGCTGCTCGAGCGCGCTCAGGAGCTCGACGTCAGCGGGCGGTCGACCATGAACAAGGAGCAGCTGGCCGCGGCAGTGAGCTCGGCCGAACGGGAGGGGATCTAGCTTCGTGGGGGACGGGGAGTCAGCCATGGCGATCGACGCGACAGCGGCCGAGATGGCGCCGGTGCTGATCGCCGAGGCGCGTGCCCAGGCGACCGCCAACGTGCGCGAGGTCCTGGTGCGACGCCTCTCGGCGGCTCTGCTGCGGCAGTGCGAGGAAGTGCTCGAGCGGCCGCCGGTCGAAGCACACGAGCCAGACGCCGAGGTGCGAGCCCAGGATCCACCACCCGAGGAGGGTCTGCATCCGCTGGTCGAACGTGAGCGCGTCTCGGCCCGCGGCCTCTACGTCTACGGTGTCCTCGCTGCCGGCTCGCGGATGCCGCCCGATCTTGCCGGCGTCGACGGCGAGCTGCCGGTGCGTCTGGTCGAGGACGGCGATCTGGCGGCGATCGTCAGCGAAGCACCGCTCGACGAATTCGGCGAAGAGACGATCCGCGAGCATCTCGAGGACGTCGCCTGGCTGGAGGAGAAGGCGAGGGCGCACGAGGCGGTCCTCGAGGTGGCGCTCGGGATGACCGACGCGCTGGTTCCGATGCGCCTCTGCACGGTCTTCAGCGGCGAGGAGCAGGTGCGAGAGATGCTCACGGGCGAGCGCGACATCCTGCTCGAGGCGCTGGCGCGGCTGACGGAGAAGGCGGAGTGGGGAGTGAAGGCGTTCGCCGATCGCGAAGCGCTCGACAGAGAGGTGACGAGGCGCGCCGGCGGCGAGGACGAGGAGCAGGTCCCGGCCGGGATCGCCTACATGAATCGCAAACGCCGCCAGGCCAAGGCTCGCGAGGAAGCCGAGGAAGTGGCCGACGATTGGGCGCGGCTGATCCACGACCGGCTCGAGGGCGCCGCCGCGGAGGCGCTTCTCAACCCGCTTCAGCGTCCGGAGCTGAGCGGCAACGAGAACGAGATGCTCCTGAACGGCGTCTACTTGATTGCGGACGAGGGGACGGCCCGCTTCCGCGATCTCGTCACCGTGCTGCAGGACGACTTCGACCGCAGGGGCGTCGAAATCGTCCTCACCGGGCCCTGGCCGGCCTACAACTTCGTCAAGAGCTCGATCGAGGCGGCGCGATGAACCTCGAGCGCTCCAAGCAGGTCGCGGCGGCGCGGCGCGAGCGTGATCGCAAGCAATGGCAGCAGCGTCGCGATGCCTCGCGCCGTCGTCAGGAGGCGGGCGTCTCGCGGGCGATCCGCGACCGCGACGTCTCCCTCCTCGACCTCGTCGATCGCCTGCTCGACGGCGGTGTCGTGCTCCACGGCGACATCACCCTCGCGGTCGCCGACGTCGACCTCGTCTACGTCGGCCTGCGGGCGTTGATCGGCTCGGTCGAGTCGATCGAGCGCGACCTCGGCGTCGCCCTCACGGCCAGCAGCCCTTCCCTGCGAGCGGACGCTCTGTGAGGCGGAGTGGCGATGCTCTACGTCTACGCGATTACCGATTCGGTCCCCGAGCCGCTCTGGATCGGCCTCCACGGAGCATCGCTTCGCGCCGTCTCCAGCGACGGACTCGCGGCGATCGTCAGCGAGCACGAGAAACCCCCGCAGGCCGGGGTCGAGGAGCTCTGGCGTCACGAGGACGTGGTCGAGGGATTGGCCGAGGAGCTCACGGTGCTGCCGATGCGCTTCGGCGTCTCCGCCGCGAGCGGCGAGGAGCTGGAAGCCGTCCTGCGCTCGCGCCACGAGGAATTCAAGACTCTGCTCGACGACGTCCGTGGGGCGGTCGAGCTGAGCGTTCGGGTCGCAGAAGCCGCTCCGCCGGCGGAGCGCATCGCTCGCTCTGCCGGCGGCGACCCGGCGGAGCCCCGGACCGGCACCGAATACATGCGCGAGCGCGGCCGGGCTCGGAGCGCACGGGAAGCCGCGGAGGCTCGGTACCACGAGCCGCTGAGGGCGCTGTCGCGAAGCAGTCGCGTCGCTTCGACGCGCCTTGGTGCCGGCGACTTCAAGGCGGCTTACCTGGTCGAAGCCGCCCGGGTCGACGACTTCACTGCGCTCGTCGCCCGACTCGGCCAAGAGGGCGGGGCGGGCGTCAGCTGCACCGGTCCCTGGCCTCCCTACAGCTTCGTCTCGGAGGGATCTCGGTGAGCGAGCGAAGGCCAGATCCGGCGGCCGCGCGGCGCAAGCTGCTGGCCGGCGATGCCGGCTTCGATTTCGCGGCTGGGGATCTGCCTCATCTCGACGGTGCGCTGCAGCGCCGGGTCAACGCTGAGCGCGAGAGCCTCGAGAAAGGGCTCGCTCAGCTCGTCCTCACCCTGATCGAGCTGCTGCGCGAACTGATGGAGCGACAGGCCCTGCGCCGCATCGACGGTGGATCGCTGAGCCCGGAGAAGGTCGAGCAACTGGGGGAGACCTTCATGTTGCTGGAGGAGCGGATGCAGGAGCTGAAGGACGCGTTCGGGCTCGAGGACGAGGACCTGAACATCGATCTCGGGCCGCTGGGAAAACTGATCTAAGCGAGAGGAAGGACGGAGAGATGAACGGCGAGAACCTGCGCGACGAGTACATCGATGCGCTGCTGGACCGGGTCACCGGAGTCCGGTATCCGAGCCACGAGCTGATCGAGCGGGCGGAAAACATCGTCTACAAGCGCGAGCAGGCCGAGCGCCTGGTCGAGTACCTGATCTCGACGGTCGACGGCGTCCGCTATCCAAGCCACCAGATCATGGACCGGATCGAGCGGATTCTCTTCCCGTTTCCCGGGCGCCCGCCCCAGAGCTAGTCGTCGTCCTTCTCATGGCGCAGCAGCCGATAGACGACAACACCGGTCGCGGTGCCCGCGGCCGCGGCGCCCGCCGCGGCTCGAATGGCGGCGGGACGCTTGCCGCCGAGACGCTGGGCGGCGGCGATGTAGAGGCTCTTCATCGGCATGGGTATCTCCTTCTGCTCGCTATCGAGATTTTTGAGATTTTTCGGCCCGCCGTCGCATCCCGACGGCTCGGTCTTGCCCCCGACCAGCAGCCTCCCGGGCTCGGTCCCTGGATTCGCTCGCACGCCGTTTCGAGATCTCCGCTTGTCGATGCAACCGCTGCTGCGAGCGCCCGATCTTGCGCTGAGCGCGCCGTTTGGTCAGCACCTGCCAGATCCGACTTCGGAGCAGCAATTCACGGCCGTGCTGCCGCTGCCGCCGACTCCGTTCGGCGGCTTTTCGGGCGATATCTCGAGGAGTCGAACTCATCTTTTTGCCCATTTACCCCGCATTGCGAAGGGTATGCGATCTAAACCTGTGCGGGGAAGGAGAGGAACAGAAAACTGATGGCTGACAGTACGAAAACGAAAGGCTCGAAACGCTCGACCTCGGGCAAAGCGAAACGCCCCAGCTCGGGCAAAGCGAAAGGCCCCGGGCGCGCGAAAGTGAAAAAACCGGCTGGCCGCAAATCCCGGAAACCGGCGGCGAAAGAGGCCAAATCGAAAGCCCACGAGGCGGCGAGCGAGTCGAAATCGACGGCCACCGAGGCGGCGAGTGAGGCCAAATCGAAAGCAACGGAGGCGGCGAAGGAGCTGCCGGCCGGAGCTGCCGCCAGCGCCGCGCTGGCGGGCAAAGCAGCGATCGAAGGTGCCCGTGCGGCGGGCATGGCGATCAGTCTCGCCGCCTCGAAAGTGAAAGTCCCGTTGGCGGTCGGCGGCGGCCTCGCCGCGGGCGCCGCCGGAGGCCTGGCCATGGTTCGCCGCAACGGACATCGACGGCGGGGCGGGCCGGACCTCGGGCCGGTGATCTCGGCCGCGAAACACGCCGGTTCGATCGGCGAAGAACTCGGGCGCCTCGCGGCGGCGGCCGAGAAGGCAACGACCTCGAAGGTGAAGTGAAGGAGGAAGCAATGGGTGGCAAGACCGACAAGGCAAAAGGCCGGATCAAGAAGGCGGCCGGAGACCTCACCGATGACAACAGCCTCAAGGGCCGTGGCCGGACCGACGAGGCGAAGGGGAAGCTGAAGGGCGGCATCGACAAGGCCGCGGAAAAGACGAAGGCCGGGATCAAGCGCACCTCTTGACCGATCGGAAGGCACGCTTGGAGGCCGGCCCCAGCGACTTCGGGGTCGGCTTCACCGCCGTCGACAATTCGAAGTGAGCGCCGTGCGCAATGCGCCGACGGACGCCAAGCTCGTGGAGCAGGCGAGAAAGGGCGATTTGAGCTCGTTCGAGCAACTGGTCGAGCGCCACCGCGACGTCGTCTACCGCGTCGCCGCCAGAATCGTCGGCCCCGACGAGGCAAGCGACGTCAGCCAGGATGCCTTCCTCCGCGCCTTCAACCGCCTCGACCAGCTCGCGGACAGCTCCTCGTTTCGGTCCTGGCTCCTGCAGATCACCCACAACGCCGCGGTCTCCAACGCAGCCCGCCGCCGTCCCGAGCCGGTCGACCCGACGGCCGCCGCGGGCGAGGAGGACGCGGATCGCGTCCTCACCCCCGCGGTCGCGCTCGAACGGCAGGAGCGAGTCGACCGGCTGGAAAAGAAGATCAGGCTGCTGCGCATCGAGCACCGGGTCGTGCTCGTCCTGCGTGACATCGAAGGGCTCTCCTACGAGGAAGTCGGCGCGGCGACCGAGACGCCGCTCGGCAGCGTCAAAGGCCGGCTGCACCGCGCCCGCCAAGAGCTGATCGACCTGCTCCGCCGCAACACCTACGACTGGGAGCTGCCGCAGTGACGACGTCCGAGCCCCCGCCGCCCGACCCTGGCGAGCGACGCCTCCTCGACTACCTCGAGGAACTGCGCGAGGATCCGCCGGCGACCGACCTGACGATTGCCAGGGAGGTGCATCGCAGTGCCCGCTGGCAGCAGGCGATCCGCGGCCCGCTTCGGCTCGTCGAGCAGCTGGCGGGGGCACTCGCCGTTGGCGTCTCCGCTCTCCTCAGGTCGAACCGGGGGAGCGGGCCATGATCGCCCTGCCATCAGCCACGATCCTCGACCGCGCCGGCGACGAACTGGGCGCCTTCTTGCCGCGCCTGGTCGGCGCTCTCGTCCTCCTGATCGTCGGCCTCCTGATCGCGAAGCTGATTGCGGTGATCTTGAGGCGAGCGTTGGAAGCAGCCAGCCTCGACGACGCCGCCGCTCGAGTGGGCGTCGAGGAGCACCTCAGCCGCGCCGGTCTCCCTTCCTCCCTCTCGCGAGTGATCGCCAGCGCGGTCCGGCTCGCCCTCAGCCTGATCGTCATCTTCGCCGCTCTCTCGCTGCTCGGGCTGGGATACCTGAACGAATCCCTGAACGCGGCGGTGCTCGCGATCCCGAAGATCCTGATCGCCGCCGCCCTCGTCCTGATCGGCCTCGTTCTCGGCGGCATCGCTCGCCAGCGAGTTGAGCGGCTGACCTTCCAACTCGATCTGCCGATCTCACTCGGCCAGGTCGCGCAGGTCACCGTTGTCGCGATCTTCGCGATAACGGCCGCGGCACAGATCGCCGTCTCGACTGCGATTCTCCTCATCCTGGTGGCGATCTTCCTCGCCGGAGCGATGTCGATCCTGGCACTCGCCTTCGGGCTCGGCGGTCAGGGCGTCGCCCGCGAGCTCAGCGCAGGCCGCCACGCGCGGAACGCCTTCGCGGCCGGCGAAGAGATCACGGTTAGCGGCGTGCGCGGGAGAGTCGTCGAGGTGGAGACGATGGCGACCCTGTTGGAGACCTCGGAGGGAGAGACGGTTCGGGTACCGAACCGGTTCCTCGTCGAAGGCCTGGTGCGGATTCATCGAGTCGAGGCGGAGGCTGCTCCGCGAGCGAGCGAGGAAAGCTAGTCGCGGAGTGGCTGGGCCGGAGCCCGTTGCGACGGGGCGCGGCCCCTGACAACTGCAACATTCGCACCGTTATAGAGCTGTCAACTCGGAAGGGACAGGACTTGGTCGGAGCGATTATCGGAGTACTGATCATCGTCGCGATCGTGCTCGTACTGCTGAAGGTCGCGATCGCCGGCGGCATCCTCGGCCTGATCGCCCTGATCCTGTTAATCCTGCTCCTCCTGGGTCGCCTCTGATGAGCGGAGTCGAAGGATGTGGTTGCTCTATTTGATCGCCGCGCTGGTCGTCGTGGCTGCGGCAATTGCCGTGTGGGACGCTCACTGGCGCTCGTCGCTGGCCCGAAACGATTCCGAGCTCGACCACGCTGACGCTGCGCCTCCCGATCAGGCGTACGACACGAAACGCGCCGAGGCCGCCAAGGCTTCGCAGGCGGCCGAGTTCTACGCGCACTTGGCCGAAGAGCAGGAAGCGCGAGCCGAGGAGCTGATCGAGGAATCCGAGGAAGCGGCCGAGCGCGCCGGGCTCGACGATCTCCGCGCCCGGGATCTAGAACCAGGCAACTGACTTAGAGGAAGTTTTGTAACAACGCTTTCGGCGCCTCAGTCCTAGCGGCAGTTGTCCAACGAGCGTTCCTCGCTCCTACCGCCAGGAGAGTCCTCTTGTCCATCGTCGCCGCGTCTCTCAGCATCTCCGAAAGCCTGCAGAAAGGCTTGGACGCCTTCATCGGGTTCATCCCGAATCTGATCGGCTTCCTCGTCATTCTCTTGATCGGCTGGCTGATCGCCAAAGTCGTCCGCACCCTCGTCACCAAGGGGCTCGAAGCCGTCGGCCTCGACCGCGCCCTGCGTGACTCCGATGCCGGCTCCTACGTCGAGAAGGTCAGTCCCGGGGCGAGCGCGGCAAAGCTGATCGGCGCGATCGCCTTCTGGTTCATCTTCCTCTTCGTACTGACCGCGGCGCTCAGCGCGCTCAAGATCCCGGCGGTGACGGCGTTCATGAACGACGTCCTCAACTACCTGCCGAACGTGATCGCGGCCGTCCTGATCTTCGTGATCGCGGCCGCGCTGGCCGGCGCCGTCGGTGGCATCGTCGCGAAGCTGCTCGGCGACACGCCGACCGGCAAGGTGGTGGCGACGGCAGTGCCGGCGCTGATCATGGTGATCGCCGTCTTCATGATCCTCAACCAGTTGCGGATCGCCCCGGCGATCGTCTCGATCACCTATACGGCGCTGCTCGGTTCGGTTGCGCTCGGCGCCGCCCTCGCCTTCGGCCTCGGCGGCCGCGATGTCGCCGCGCGGATGCTCGAGGACGCCTACCGCAAGGGCCGGCAGCAGCGGGGCCAAGTCGAAGACGACGTCGCCCTCGCCAAGCAGCGCGTCGAAGCAAGGGCCGAGGCGGACAAACGGCGCCGCGAGGAGCGCCGCCCACCTGAAGGCGGTCCCGAGCCGGCCTGATGCACCCCCACGATCGAGATGCCGCATGCGAGGCTTCGGCCTCGCGTGCGGCGCCCCAATTCGAGGCGGGAACCTTCAACTCGGATGAGCGCCTCGCCAGACGGGCTGCCGGCGGCGATACAGAGGCCTTTGCGGCGATCTTCCGCCGCTACGAGAAGGACCTCTACCGGTTCTGCGCCGGCATTCTCGGCGACCCACAGGATGCCCAGGACGCGATGCAGAACGCGATGCTGAAGGTCCTGCGCGCGCTCCCGGGGGAGCGCCGCGAGGTTCAGCTGAAACCCTGGCTCTACCGGATCGCCCACAACGAGGCAGTCGAACTTCGACGGCGGGAACACCCGGCCGAGGAGCTGGGGCCCGGGATCCTCGACGTCGGGTCGAGCGTCGAAGACCGCGCCGAGTGCAGCGAGCGTTTGCATCTGCTCTTCCAGGACGTGGCGGACCTACCGCAGCGGCAGCGCGCCGTGCTCGTCATGAGAGAGCTGAACGGCCTCGAGTTCGGCGAGATCGGAGCCGCCCTCGGAACCTCGGCAGGCGCGGTCCGGCAAGCGCTATACGAGGCCCGACGCCGACTGCAGCAAATGGACCTCGGCCGACAGATGGACTGTGACGCCGTCACCCGAGTTCTTTCCGACGAAGATGGGCGGTTGCGCAGTCGACCAGACGTGCGTGCCCATTTACGCAGTTGTCCGCGGTGCCGTCACGCAGCGGTTCGCTGCCGGGTCGAAAGCATCGGGAGTTCGACCCGAGCTCCACTCGCAGCCTGAGCCATACCCGCGACGCCTCGTCGGGCGCCCAGACAGCGGCGAGGAAGCCGCCAGCCTAGGAGCTTCGCTCCCTGTGGAGGCGATTCAGAGCAGAGCCCAGGCACCACGCAGACACTCCAGAGCCCCCAGTCCAGCTCAAGAGATCGAGCACCAGCCGTCTAAATCAGTCAGAGCGGGAAAGCCAGTCAGCGGTCAGCAGCCGAGGCAGCCATCCCAGGCATTGAGCAGACCCAGCGATGGCCAGCCAGAGCTAGCCAGCAAGCACCACAAGAGACCACCTGAGGAATTCTCGGCAGCGGGATTCTGCTCAAGCCGCTCGCCGACCTCGGCGGTCACCTCCATCAATTCGACATAGCCGCGTAGCGAGATCGCGGGTCTGCCCATTCCCGCCGCCAGGCCAGAGCGCGCTGAACTGGCTCGTGGAAGTGCGCGGTCGCTCCCCTTACCTGCTGTTCCTCGGCGATTTTCAAGTTGCCGGCCTGCCGAAGAATTGGGAAGTGGTAGAAGGCGTTCCCGAGGGGGGAGGCCGGAGCACTCGGCGTATTGCTTTGGCGACATACGGCGGATCGGCGTGTTCATCTCCATCAGGATCCGCAGGCGATCGGGGTGGCCGAGGGCGGCCGCCAACCGGCTCATCAGCGTGTGCTCCGGTTTCAGGCCTTCGGCATGGCTGAATCCTTCCTGTGAGCGAAGGTTTCGCGTTTCCCTTCGACTCGAAGGCGCTTGGCACCAACGTGCTGACGCCGGCACGAAATGCCGTTGGACTCCCGTGAGTCACCTTCCCCACCCTCCGTCACACCTGCGCCTCGCTGCTCTTAGCCGAGGGCAGGAACGTCAAGCAGGTGCAAGAGTGGTTGGGCCATGCCCAGCTTCACGTTGAGGGAATACATTCACCTGATGGACGAGAGAGTCGGCACCGCAGCGTTCTTGGACGACGTCGTGGCGCCCGCTGGCCCGCCTCAGGGCAACGCCAGGCCAACATCGCGTCAGCAATCCGCCGTAAACACTCCGCCCGTGGTCCCGGACAAAACGGCGTCTTAGAGCCAACGGCAGATGAGCCGCAACCAGCCAAAAGCCTAGATGCCGATTTACGAGTTCGAGTGCGAGGACTGCGGGGCCCGCTTCGAGGAGCTCGTCGCCGCCGGCGCCGAGGCCGCTCCCTGCGCCGAGTGCGGCTCGACGCGGACGCGGCGGCTGCTGTCCGGGTTCGCGCCGCCGAGCCGGCAGCCGCGCGGGCCGCGGGTGCGCGCCGACGAATCGCGGCGGCGGGAGCGCGAAGCGTCGCGTGGCGAGCGGCTCGCCGCGGCGAAGAAGAAGCGGGAGGCGGGATGAGCGCCACCGACGCCGAGGAGCGCCGCGAGCGGCTGGTCGAGCTCTACCGCCAGGTCGCCGACTGCACCCGCTGCCCCCTGCACGAGACGCGGACCAAGGCGGTCTTCGGGGCCGGCAACGCCGACGCCGAGCTGATGTTCGTCGGCGAGGCGCCGGGGGCCGAAGAGGACCGCCAGGGGCTGCCGTTCGTCGGTCGCGCCGGGCAGCTGCTGAACGAGCTGCTGGTCGAGATCGGGCTCTCGCGCGAGGCGGTCTTCGTCGCCAACGTGCTGAAGTCGAGGCCGCCGGGGAACCGCGACCCGCAGCCGCTCGAGATCGAGGCCTGCGAGCCCTACCTCTGGGAGCAGGTGCGGCTGATCGAGCCGCGCGTCGTCTGCACGCTCGGCAACTTCGCGACCAAGCTCCTGACCGGTAGCCAGACCGGGATCACCAAGGTCCGCGGCACGCCCCAGGTCCACGATCTCGGCGGCCGCACCGTCTTCCTGCTGCCGCTCTTCCACCCGGCCGCCGCGCTGCGGACGCCCTCGGTGAAGCAGATCCTGCGCGAGGACTTCGCGACGATCCCGGAGCTGATCGAGCGCGAGCTGCCGGCGCCGCTGCCCTCGCGCCAGGAGCTGGAAGAGGCGGAGGCGCGCGGGGCGGTCGCCGAGCAGCCGCCGCCCCGCGACGACCAGCTCGGCTTCTTCGGGCAGGCCGAAGGGTGAGTGCGCGCCCGGTCGAGCGCCTCGAGACGAGCTCGGCGGCGGCGACCGAGGCGCTCGGTGGCCGCCTGGCGGCGCGGCTCGGGGCCGGCGACGTGGTCCTCGTCAGCGGCGAGGTCGGGGCCGGCAAGACGACCCTGATCCGCGGCGCCGCCCGCGCCCTCGGCGTCACCGACCCGGTCACCTCGCCGACCTTCACGATCGGCCAGCGCTACGGCGGCGGCCGCCTGCCGGTCTCCCACCTCGATCTCTACCGGCTCGCCGACCTCGAGGGCGAGGACCCGGCGCTGCTCGACGACTATCTGCGGCCGGACTCGGTCGCCTTCGTCGAGTGGCCGGCGGCGGGCGCCGGGCGGTTCGGCCGGCCGGCGATCGAGGTGCGGATGGCGCACCTCGACGAGGCCCGGCGGGTTATCGAGATCGAGGGATGAGCGGCGCCGGTAGCATCGCTCGAATCCGGAAAGCCAGGAAGGGATGGAGATGAAGGGACTGAAGGCGTTTGTGGCGGTATTGGTCGTTGCCGGGCTGATGGCCGGTGCGGTCACCGCCTCGGCGAGCGCCGCGGCCTACAAGCACTACATCGGCTGCGGGATCTCGCGCAACGCCAAACCGGCCCACGAATGTCCCCGCAAGAGCAAAAAGGGCGCCTTCTTCAAAAGCCTCCAGGGGAACGTCTCCTACACCGTCTGCGTCAAGTTCCCGAGCGGCAAAAACCTCTGCGCGAAAGCACAGGAGGCCGACAAGGGGACGCTCTACGTGAACAAGATCACCTCGACGATCCCCGGCCGCCACGTCGTTTCCTGGTTCGTCAAGGGCAAGAAAGTCGGCTCGAGCGCCTTCCGGGTGAAGCGGTAGGCGAGGGAGCGCCGGCCTGCTCGTAGTCGGCTTCGACACCGCGACCGCCGATACCGCCGCCTGCGCCTGGCGCGACGGCGAGGTTCTGCACGCCTCCCAGCTCGGCCTCTCCGGGGCCGGGCGGCCGCGCCATGCGACGGCGCTCCTGGCCGAGGTCGAGGCCGCCGCGTCGGCGGCCGGTGGCTGGGAGGCCGTCGACCTGGTCGCGGTCGGCCGCGGGCCGGGCTCGTTTACCGGGCTGCGGATCGGGATCGCGACCGCCCGCGGGCTGGCGGCCAGCCTCGGGCTGCCGGCGCGCGGGGTCGGCACCCTCGACGCGCTCGGGCGCGGGATCGGGGAGGCCGGGATCGAGGGGGAGCGGCTGGCGGTCCTCGACGGTTACCGCGGCGAGGTCTTCGCGGCGCTCTACGCGGCGAGCGGCGAGCGCCTCTGGGAGCCGCTGGTCTGCCGGCCCGAGGAGTTGGCCGCGCGGCTTGCCGAGCTCGAGATGGCGGTGTCTGCCGCCGGTCCGGGCGCGGTACGATTTCGTCGTGAGCTGAGCATTGACGGCGTCCGCATCGCGGGCGACTCCGACCCCGTCCACCGCGTCGCGGCGCGCGACATCTGCGCCCTCGCCGCAGCGCTGGACGACGGTGCCGGGTCGTTAGAGCCGATCTACCTTCGACCCCCGGACGCGGAGCGGTGGCGTGAGCGAGATTCTCTCCAAAGAGCCGAATGAGAGCCTGACCCGCGAGGTCGAGGTGCGCCGGCTCGCCTACAGCGACCTGCCGGCGGTGATCTCGATCGAGCGGCGCTCGTTCCCGACCCCCTGGTCGCTGGCGATGTTCGTGCTCGAGCTCTCGAAGCCGTCCGGGATCTGCCTCGCCGCCAGCGCCGGCGACGACCTGCTCGGCTACGTGGTCTGCTCGCGCTACGACCAGGTCTGGCACCTGATGAACATCGCCGTCTCGCCCGAGCACCGCCGCCGCGGCGTCGCCTGGAAGCTGATGACACGGCTGGTCGAGGAGGCGCGCGGGGTGCTGCCGTTCACGCTCGAGGTGCGCGTCTCCAACCGCAAGGCGATCGAGATGTACGAGCGGTTCGGCTTCCGCTCGGCCGGCGTCCGTCCGCGCTATTACCACGACAACGGCGAGGACGCGCTGATCATGTGGCTGGACTGAGCCGGGTTGGGTGATGGCCGAGCGCAGCCTGATCTTGGCGATCGAGACGTCGTGCGACGACACCTGCGCGGCGGTCCTCGACGGGCCGCGCATCCTCGCCAACCTGATCTCCTCCCAGCACGCGGCCCACGCCGCCTTCGGCGGCGTCGTCCCCGAGGTCGCCGCCCGCCACCACCTGGAGCTGGCGGCACCGCTGGTCGGCGCGGCGCTGACCGAGGCCGGGGTCGGGCTGGAGGAGGTCGAGGCAGTCGCGGTGACCGCCGGGCCGGGGCTGATCGGGGCGCTCCTGGTCGGCGTCTCGACCGCCAAGGCGATCGCCGCCGCTCGGCGGCTGCCGCTGATCCCGGTCGACCACCTGCAGGGCCACGTCGCCGCCAACTTCCTCGAGCCGGAGCCGCTCGAGCCACCCTTCCTCTGCCTGGTCGCCAGCGGCGGCCACACGCTGCTGGCCGGGGTCCGCGACCACGCCGGCTACGAGCTGCTCGGCCAGACCCTCGACGACGCCGCCGGCGAGGCCTTCGACAAGTCGGCGCGGCTGCTCGGGCTCGGCTTCCCGGGCGGGCCGGCGCTGCAGAAGGAGGCCGAGGATGGCGACCCGGAGGCGTTCGAGATGCCGGTCGCGATGGCCCGCGACCCTGGCTTCGACTTCAGCTTCAGCGGCCTGAAGACGGCGCTCGTCTACCGCTGCCGGGAACTGGGGCCGGAGGGCGTCGCGGAGCGGCGTGCCGACCTCGCCGCCTCCTTCCAGGCGGCCGTCGTCGGCCAGCTCGTCTCGAAGCTGAAGCGAGCGCTGAAGCGCGGTCGCTGGGAGGCCGTCGCGCTCGGCGGCGGCGTCGCCGCCAACGGGCCGCTGCGGGCGGCGGTCTCCGATCTCTGCGAGGAGCAGGGGGTCCGGCTGAAGCTGGTGCCGCTGCCGCTCTGCACCGACAACGCGGCGATGATTGGCTCCGCCGCGCGCTACGCGCCGCGGATCGCCTACCCCGACTACCTCGGCTACGACGCCTTCGCCAGCGGCGATGCGGCCGCGAAACCGGCCCGCCGGGCGGCCTGATGGCGGAGGTCGTCGTCTACTCGCGGCCCGGCTGCCATCTCTGCGAGGAAGCGGTCGCGGCGCTGGTCGACCTACATTCGGCGGGGTACCGGTTCGAGCTGCGCGAGATCGATATCGAGAGCGACGATCTCCTCCTCCGGCGCCACCTCGAGCGCATCCCGGTTGTCGAGGTCGACGGCATGGTTGCCTCCGAGCTGCGCTTCGAGGAGGCGTCGGTTCGCGCCCGGCTCGATACTGTGGGGGCATGGTCGAGGTGATCGAAGAGTTTGACGCGGGCGCCTTCCCGGTCGAAGGCGAGCGGCTTTCGCTCGGCGTGGCGGCGCGGCTCTCGCGCTACCTCCAGGTGCTGACCCAGGCGCGCAAGATGGGGCGGGAGACGATCTCCTCGCAGGAGCTCTCCGAGTACACCCACATCAACCCGACCCAGATCCGCCGCGATCTCTCCGGCTTCGGCAAGTTCGGCAAGCGCGGGGTCGGCTACAACGTCGACTCGCTGGTCTCGGAGATCCGCAAGATCCTCCGCACCTCGGGCCAGCACAACATCGCCCTGTTCGGCGCCGGCCACCTCGGCCAGGCGATCGCCTCCTCGGCGATCTTCGCCGACCACGGCTTCCAGGTCGTCGCCGTCTTCGACGTCAACCCCGAGGTGGTCGGGACAAAGGTCGGCGAGCTGGCCGTGCGCGAGCTCGGCGACCTCGACAGCGTGGTCCGTGACGAGGACGTCGTCGTCGGCGTCCTCGCGGTGCCCGCCGATGCCGCCCAGGAGGTCGCCGACCGGCTCGTCAAAGCCGGGGTGAAGATCATCTTCAATTACTCCGAGCAGCTCCTGCAGGTGCCGCCGGAGGTCACGGTCCACACCTCGAGCCCGGCTGTGGACCTGCTCTACGCGCTCTACTTCTACCTGGCTTAAACCCAACCCAGTGGACCTCGACGGCGCCCGCGAGAGCTTCGAGTCCTCGACCGACTTCACGATCGGGCTGGAGGAGGAGTTCGCGATCCTCGACCCGGGCTCGCTCGACCTCGCCCATCGCTTCGAGGACGTCTACGCAGCCTGCCAACGGGACGAGGTGCTGGCGGAAGCGGCGGCGGGCGAGCTGATCGCCTCGGAGATCGAGATCCGCTCCGGCCGCGGCGAGAACTTCGCCGACGCGGTCGCCCGGCAGGCGGAGGCGCGGCGGCGGCTGTTCGCGCTGGTCGGCGAGATGGGGCTGGCGCTCGGCGCCACCGGCACCCATCCCTGGGCCAGCTACCTCGACCAGCGGATCATCGACACCGAGCACTACAACCGGCTGCGCGAGGAACTCGGCTGGGTCGCGCAGCGCAACAACACCTGGAGCCTGCACGTCCACGTCGGCGTCCGCGGCGCCGACCGGGCGATCGCGGTCTGCGACTGGATGCGGGAGCTGCTGCCGCTGCTGCTCGCGGTCTCCGCCAACTCGCCCTTCCTCGACCACCGCGACACCGGCCTGCACTCGGTCCGCAGCGAGATCTTCACCCGCACCTTCCCGCGCTGCGGGGTGCCGACGCCGTTCGGCGACTGGGCGCGGTACGCCGAGTTCGTCGAGCTGCTGGTGCGGACGAACACGGTGATGGAGTCGACCCAGCTCTGGTGGAGCGTGCGGCCGCACCACAGCTTCGGCACCGTCGAGGTGCGGATCTGCGACGCCCAGACGCGCGGCGAGGAGGCGACGGCGCTGGCCGGGCTGATCGCCGCCTGCGTCGCCCAGGCGGCGCTCGATTACGACGAGCACGGCTACCAAGGGGCGGGGCCGCCGCTCGGCGATCGGGAGATCGAGGAGAACCTCTGGCGGGCGATCCGCCACGGCGCCGGCGGCAAGCTGATCGACTTCCGGCGCGGGGTCGAGGTCGAGACGCGGGCCGCCCTGGAGGCGGTGCTCGAGTGGACCGATCCGGCCCGCGCGCAGGCGGGAATCGAGGTCGAGCTGCCGGCGAGGAACGGGGCCGAGCGGGCGCGCGAGGCGTTCCGCGGCGGGGCGAGCGTCGAGGAGATCCAGGGCGACGCCGTGACCGCGACGCGGCGCACCTACGGAGGCGTCGAGCAACCCGCTTAGGCGCGGCGCCGGCACCCGGTCAGGGGGGCGTTTCCGCAGCGGAAAGCGGTTCGGCCGGCCGCATATATAGACTCGCGCCCGCTAAACCCACCGGAGGAAAGAGACTTGACCAGCTTCTTGAGTGACTACGGGGTAGTCGTCGCCCTCGTTTGCGCAGGTGCGGCCGTTGTCTACGGGCTATTGGTGACCCAGCGCCTGCTGAGAAAGTCGCCGGGCAACGAGCGGATGCAGGAAATCTCCGGCGCCGTTCAGGAAGGCGCCCAGGCCTACCTCAACCGCCAGTACACGATCATCGCCGCAGTCGCGGTGCCGATCGCGATCATCCTGCTCGTCCTGCAGGACTACAAGACCGCGATCGGGTTCATCATCGGCGCGACGCTCTCGGGCGCGACCGGCTTCATCGGGATGAACGTCTCGGTGCGGGCCAACGCCCGCGTCGCGGAGGCGGCCCGCGGCGGCGTCCCACCGGCGCTCGACGTCGCCTTCAAAGGCGGCTCGGTCACCGGTCTGCTGGTCGTCGGCCTGGCGCTGCTCGGCGTCGCCGGCTACTACGGGATCCTGGTGATCACCGGCACCTCCGACAAGAGCGCGGTCGACGCCCTGATCGGGCTCGGCTTCGGCGGCTCGCTGATCTCGGTCTTCGCCCGGCTCGGCGGCGGCATCTTCACCAAGGCCGCCGACGTCGGCGCCGACCTGGTCGGCAAGGTCGAGGCGGGGATCCCCGAGGACGATCCGCGCAACCCGGCCGTGATCGCCGACAACGTCGGCGACAACGTCGGCGACTGCGCCGGCATGGCCGCCGACCTGTTCGAGACCTACGCGGTGACGACCGTCGCCGTGATGCTGCTCGGCGTCCTCACCTTCACCTCCGACTACGCCCGCGAGGTCGCGATCTACCCGCTGGTCCTGGGCGGCATCGCGATCATCGCCTCGATCATCGGCGCGCTCTGCGTGCGGACCAAATCCGACCGGGTCGAGGGCGCGCTCTACATCGGGCTGCTGATCTCCGGCGTCCTCTCGATCGCCGCCTTCTACCCGATCACCGACTGGCTGATGAGCGATCCGCTGCGGCTCGGCTTCGCCGACGCGGCTGCCAAGTCGGTCTCGGTCGGTGACCTCTGGCTCTGCGCCGTGATCGGAGTCGCGGTCACCGCGCTCCTCTTCGGGATCACCGAATTTTATACGGCGACCCGCTTCCGGCCGGTGAAGATGATCGCCCGGGCCTCGGAGACCGGGCACGCGACGAACATCATCGCCGGCCTCGCCCAGGGCTACCAGGCGACGGCGCTGCCGGCGCTGGTGATCGCCCTCGCGATCCTCGGCGCCAACGAGCTTGCCGGCATCTATGGCATCGGCATCGCCGTCGTCGCCCAGCTCTCGCTCTGCGGCCTGATCGTCGCCCTCGACGCCTTCGGGCCGATCACCGACAACGCCGGCGGCATCGCCGAGATGGCGGAGCTGCCGGAGGACGTCCGCAACGTGACCGATCCGCTCGACGCGGTCGGCAACACGACCAAGGCGGTGACCAAGGGCTACGCGATCGGCTCGGCGGCGCTGGCGGCGCTGGTCCTGTTCGCCGCGTTCCGCAGCGAATTAGCCGACGAAGCGCCATCCGGGTACGACCTCAACGGGTTGTTCCACCTGACCAGCCCCGATGTCCTGATCGGGCTGATCATCGGCGGCATGATGGTCTACCTGTTCGCCGCCCTCTCGATCGAGGCGGTCGGCCGGGCCGGCGGCCAGGTGGTCGAGCAGGTGCGAAAACAGTTCCGCGAGCACCCGGGGATCATGGAGGGGACCGAAAAACCCGAGTACGGGGAAACGGTCAGCATCGTCACCCTGGCTGCGCAGAAAGAGATGATCCTGCCGGCCCTGATCCCGATCGTGGTGCCGGTGATCGTCGGCGTCCTCAGCGTCGACGCGCTCGGCGGCCTCTTGATCGGCGTGATCGTCGTCGGCCTCTTCATGGCGATCTCGATGACCGCCGGTGGCGGTGCCTGGGACAACGCCAAGAAGCTGATCGAGGACGGCGCCCACGGCGGCAAGGGCTCCGAGGCCCACGCCGCCTCGGTGACCGGCGACACCGTCGGCGACCCCTACAAGGACACCGCCGGCCCGGCGATCAACCCGATGATCAAGGTGGCGAACATCGTGGCCATCCTCATCATCCCGATCGTGCATTTTTAGTGGCGGGGGGCGGCCCCTCGGGTTGCCCGCGGCACCGTCGGGCGGCTGCAAAGCGGCGCCAGGCGGTGTCCTCGCCCGCCTGAATAGCTCTGCTATTCAGGCGGGCTGCGTCCTTGCCTGGCTTGCTTTTCGCTCGCCCGCCGGCACCGCGGCCTGCCCCGAGTGACCGCCCCCGCTTGAGCGGGGTTGGGGTTGCGAGGGACGGTTGGGGAGACGAGGGTTCGGAGGAGCGGCGTTGGTAGCGTTTCGCTTGGATGCGCAGGGTTCTCAGGAAGCTCGGCTATCCGTGGCGGCGATTTCCCAGGACGGCTTGGACGCTGACTGCGGGCGCGGTGGCGCTTGGTGCTGCTCGTGGTCGGGGCGAACGCTTACATCCTGGTCCGCGAGGACGGGAATGCGACCTCGACGGTGGCGGATGTGCCGGCGGCGGAAGTGGCGATCGTGCCGGGGGCGCTGGTCCAGCCGGACGGGAAGATGAGCGGGATGCTGGCGGACCGGGTCAGGGGGGCGGCGCGGCTCTGGCATGCCGGCAAGGTGGAGAAGATCCTCGTCTCCGGCGACCACCACACCTGGGCCTACGACGAGCCGGACACGATGCGCAAGGCGCTGGTGAAACGGGGGGTGCCGGCGCGGGACGTGTTCGAGGACCACGCCGGGTTCGATACCTGGGCGACGATGGTGCGGGCGCGGTCGATCTTCAACGTGCAGGACGCGGTGGTGGTGACGAATGGCTTCCACATGCCGCGGGCGCTGTTCCTGGCCGAAGAAGCGGGGATTCACGCGACCGGGCTCGACTCCGACTACCACCAGTGGGGCTACCAGGGCGAGCGCAGCTCGGTTCGCGAGGTCTTCTCGCGGGTCAAGGCGCTCGCCGACGTCACCATCGACACCCCGGCGATGGCCGGCCCGAAGATTCCGATCCAGACCGCGGACGCGCGCGAGAGCTGGGGCCCGGCGCCGCCGCCGGGTACCCCACCGGCCGGCTCGCCGGGCCGCTGAGCCCCAAGCCATCGGCACTCGCCGCCGCTTCCGCGGGCTGTTCCTTATCCCGGCATAGCGGGGAAAAGGAACAGCTGGGCGCGGGTCGGCCGCCGGCTCACGGGCAGCGCGACAGCGCCTTGACGTAGAAGCGCTGGTAGTCGGGCCAGTGCTTGCCCCAGTAGCTGCCTTCGTGGCCGCCGGGGCCAGGAGTGGACGATCGGGTTGGCGTCGCCGTTCTGCAGGGCGGCGACGAACCGCACCCGGCCGACGACGTCGTTGCGTTCGAAGTCGGCGGCGTCGTCGAAGGCGCCGGGCGCGGTTTCGCCGGCTTCGAACCAGAGCGCTGGCGAGTGGGCGCCGACCGCGCAGAAGCGGCCGGGGTGGTGGAGGGCGATGTCCAGGGCGCCGAAGCCGCCCATCGAGATGCCGCCGATCGCGACCCGCCGCGAGTCGATCCCGAAGCGCCGTTCGACCAGCGGCAGCACTTCGTCCATCACCCAGTCTTCCCAGCGGCCGTCGGCGCGGTTGTGCCAGTAGCCGTGGACGCCGCCGGCGGGAAAGGCGATCACCGGGCCGCGCCCGTGCAGCGCCGGCAGCCCGCGCAGGACCGCGTCGTTGAAGGTGCCCTCGTAGCCGCCGCGGCCGTGCAGGTAGATCAGGAGGCGGCGTTTCCCGCGCGCGCCCGGCTTCGGCGGCACGATCACGTTGACCCCGAGCCTGCGGCCCGGAACCGCCCTGCTGCGGACCTCGATGTGGATCAGCCGGTAGCCGCCCGGCTCGGGCTTGCCGGCCGAGTTGCTGCCGGAGCTCGAGGGACCGAGCGAGCCGATCACGAGGACGATCGCGACCACCGCCAGCCCGAGCACGCCCAGGGCGACGAGGCGTCGTCGCCAAATCTGTGCCCGGGTCGGCCGTCTCGGTGCCCCCACGCCGGGGAACGCTAGATCATCGATCCGCGCCCGCAGGGACTAGTCTCGCGGCGTGCAAGCGGGCTGGATCAACGTCGAGGAAGCCGAACGGCTCGCCGCCGAGCGGCTCGAGCCGGGGGTGCTCGGGTACTTCGCCGGCGGCGCCGGGGACGAGGAGACGCTGCGCGAGAACCGCGACGCCTGGGGTCGCTGGCGGCTGGTGCCGCGGGTGCTGACCGACGTCTCGCGGGTGAGCACCGAGATCGAGCTGCTCGGCGGCCCGGTCTCGACGCCGATCCTGGTCGCTCCGACCGCCTTCCAGCGGCTCCTGCACCCCGACGGGGAGCTGGCCACGGCGACGGCCGCCGCCGCCGCCGGCACGATCTTCTGCCACTCGACCCTGGCGACGATCCCGCCCGCCGAGGTGGGCCCGGCGGCGCCGCCGGGGCGGCGCTGGTGCCAGCTCTACTGCTTCGAGGACGCCGGCGTCACCCGGGCGCTGTGGGAACACGCGCTGGCGGCCGGCTACGAGGCCGTCGCGCTGACCGTCGACGCGCCGCCGGCCGGCAACCGCGAGCGCGACCTGCACACCGGCTTCGTCGTCCCTGCCGAGCTCCGGGTGCCCAGCCTCGACGCCGCCTGCGGCCCCGGCCGCGAGTACACGCTGAAGCAGACCTTCGACCTGATGGACCGCTCGCTCGACTGGGAGGCGGTCGGCGAGCTGGCCGCCGAGGTCGGGGTGCCGCTGCTGGTCAAGGGGGTGCAGGCGGCCGAGGACGCGGCGCTCGCGGTCGCCCACGGAGCCGCCGGGCTCATCGTCTCCAACCACGGCGGCCGCCAGCTGGACCGCAGCCGGGCGACCGCCGAAGTGCTGCCGGAGGTCGTCGAAGCGGTCGCCGGGCGGGTGCCGGTGCTGGTCGACGGCGGGATCCGCCGCGGCATCGACGTCGCCGTCGCCCTGGCCCTCGGCGCCGACGCGGTGCTGGTCGGCCGGCCCGCCCTCTGGGGCCTCACCCTGGATGGCGCCGCGGGCGTCCAGCGGGTGCTCGAGCAGCTCACCGACGAGCTGGCGCTGGCGCTCGCCCTGCTGGGCGTGACGGCCCCCGGCGAGCTGACCAGCGAGCACGCCAGACGCGGGCCGATCACCGGCGTATATTCGGAGTAGTTGCCTAGTTTCGTCACCTCCTGAATGGCCCAGCGAATCCCCAGAGACGAATCGCTGAGCCGCGTCCACGGCGTCGGGGCCCTGTTCTCCGCCGCCTACGGGAACGTCGGCTCGTCGATCTACTACGCGCTCGGCGTCACCGCCGCGTTCGCCCTCGGGCTGACCCCGATCGCCTTCGTCATCTCCGGCCTGATCTTCGCCGCGACCGCCGCCACCTACGCCGAGGCGACCGTGATGTTCCCCGAGGCGGGCGGCTCCTCCAGCTTCGCCCGCCACGCCTTCAACGAGTTCGTCAGCTTCATCGCCGCCTGGGGGCAGATGCTGAACTACACGATCACGGTCGCGATCTCGGCCTTCTTCGTGCCCCACTACCTGGCCGTCTTCTGGCCCTGGCTCGGCGGCAGCCCGGGCGACGTGATCGGCGGCGCCGTCCTCGTCGCCGGCCTGGCGCTGCTCAACATCCGCGGCACCGAAGAGTCGGCGAAACTGAACCTGATCCTCGCCGTCGCCGACCTCGCGACCCAGGTCGTCCTGGTCGGGATCGGCCTGGTCCTCGTCTTCAGCCCGCAGATCCTGGTCGACAACGTCCACCTCGGCGTCGCCCCGACCTGGAGCGACTTCGCGCTCGGGATCGCGGTCGGGATGATCGCCTACACCGGGATCGAGACGATTTCCAACATGTCCGAGGAGGCGAAGGACGCGGCGCGGACGATCCCCCGCAGCGTCGGCCTCGTGGTCGCGGCGGTGCTCGGCCTCTACCTGCTGATCCCGATCGTCGCCCTCTCGGCGATGCCGGTCGTCCATGATGCGGTCGGCAGCGGATACCACACCGCGCTCGGCTCCCGCTACGCCGACGACCCGATCCTCGGCATCGTCGAGAACCTCGGCCTCTCGCACGGGCCGACCGAAGTGCTGCGCTACTACGTCGGCGTGCTGGCGGCGGTGATCCTGCTGATCGCGACCAACGCCGGCCTGATCGGAGTCTCCCGGCTCACCTACTCGATGGGCCAGCACCGGCAGCTGCCCGAGGGCCTGCGCCAGGTCCACCCGAAGTACCGCACCCCCTACATCGCGATCCTGATCTTCGCCTTCGTCGCGATCCTGACGATGATCCCGGGCAAGACCGACTTCCTGGCGACGCTCTACTCGTTTGGCGCGATGCTCTCGTTCACGATCGCCCACGTCGCGGTGATCCAGCTGCGCCGCAAGCTCCCCGAGTCCGAGCGGACCTGGAAGCCGCCGCTGAACGTCCGCGCCTTCGGCTTCGAGCTGCCGCTGACCGCGGTGCTCGGCGGTCTCGGCACCTTCGGCGCCTGGGTGGTGGTGATGGCGCTCAACCCGAGCACGCTGTTCGTCGGCATCGGCTGGATGGTGGCGGGGACCGTCATCTACGTCCTCTACCGGCGCAGCCAGGGGCTGCCGCTGACCAAGACCGTGAAGGTGGTGCTGCCGGAGCCGCTAGGGGTCGAGGAGGTCGAGTACCGCTCGATCCTGGTCGGCTTCGAGGACGACGAAGACTTCTCGCCGGAGATGGTCGCGACCGCGGTCAAACTGGCCTCGAAACGGCGCCGCGGCATCCACGTCCACTCGATGATGACGGTGCCGACCGACCTGCCGCTCGACGCCGAGCTGCCGGAGGTCGAAGCGGCGGCGCAGCAGAAGCTCGAGGAAGCGCGGCTGATCGGCGGCCAGCGGGTGACCGGGCACGTCGCCCGCGTGCGGCCGGGCCAGTCCGGCTACTCGGTCGCCAACGAGGCGGCGGAGATCAAAGCCGAGGTGATCGTCATCGGCCTGCGCTACCGGCGCGGGGTGCCGCTCTACGACAAGATGCTGCAGACCGTGCTCGGCGAGCGTCCCTGCCGGGTGATCGTCGTCTCCGACCCGGTCGACAAACGGACGGTGCCACCGACCGAAGCCCTGGTCGAGGTCGCCTAGTGGATCGCCACGGCGCCGCTTATCAGGGGGCGGTGCGGGCCTTCTCGGCGGTGTTCGTCGTGATCGGGCTGCTGGTGCTGGTCGTGACGCTGGCCAACGGCGGCGGTCCCGCCTCGGTCGGGGTCCTGCTCGGCGTCGCCTTCGTCCTGGTCGGCGCGCTGCGACTGTGGGTCACCGGACGGCGGGTGGAGCGGTGAAGGCCGACGGCGGGCCGCCCGAGCGCGGCGGGCCGGGCGGGCGGGGCAAGGTCGTCGCCAAGAGCCTCGGCGTGCCGTCGCTCTTCGTCGCCGCCTACTCGGCGGTCGGCTTCTCGATCTACTTCGCGCTCGGCGTCGTCGCCGACCGCGGCCTCGGCCTCACCCCGTTGATCTTCCTCGGTGCCGGGCTGCTGTTCGCGCTGACCACCCTCACCTACGTCGAGGGCGGGGCGATGCTGCGCGAGCGCGGCGGCTCCTCCAGCTTCGCCCGCCACGCCTTCAACGAGCTGATCGCCTTCGTCGCCGGCTGGGCGATCCTCATCGACTACCTGATCGTGATCGCGCTGGCGGCGCTCTCGGTGCCCCACTACATGGAGCCGATCTCGGCCGACTTCGGCCGGCCCGGGCTGGAAGTGCCGATCGCCGCGGTGGTGATCGGCGCGGTCTGCTTCCTCAACATCTTCAACATCACCGGCCGCGGTCGCCAGCTGCACCTGGCGGTGCTGGCACTGGCCGATCTGGCCCTGCAGCTGGCGGTGATCGTCGTCGGCCTCTTCGCGGTGCTGCACCCCGACCGCCTGACCGACCAGCTCGACCTCTTCACCAGCCCCGATTTCAAGGACATCGTCTACGCCTTCGTCGTCGCGATGCTCGCCTACGCGGGGATCGAGGCGGCCGCCGACCTCGCCCCGGACATCAAGGTCGGCCGCCGCGACCTGCGCCGGGTGGCGACGGTCGGCGCCCTCGCGGTGCCGCTGATCTACGCCGGGATGGCGGCGATCGCGCTGATGGCGCTGCCGGTCGTCGCCGGGCCGGACGGGCCGCAGACGGCCCTCGGCAACCAGTGGATCGAGGAGCCGGTGCTCGGCGTCGTCTCCGCCTTCCACCCCCACTGGCTGGCGGAAACGATGCGCTGGGTGGTGATGCTGGTCGCCGTCCCGGTCCTCTTCTGGGCGGCGAACATCTCGATGCTCGGCGTCTCCCGCCACATCTACACGCTGGCGATCAACCGCCAGATCCCGAGCTGGCTCGGCAAGCTCGAGCGGCGCCAGGCGACCCCCTACGTGGCGATCACGATCTGCGGCCTGATCGCCTTCGGGCTGGTGGTCCCGACCAACATCCGCCTGCTGGCCGGCCTCTACGCGTTCGGGGCGACGCTGGCGATCACGATCGCCCACCTCTCGATCATCCGCCTGCGGGTCCGCGCCCCCGACAGGGCGCGCCCCTTCCGGATCCCCTGGAACATGGCCTGGGGCAGGGCGCAGCTGCCGATCCCGGCGATGATCGCCGCCGTCGTCAGCGCCCTCCTCTTCGTCAGCGTGCTCGCCTACCACTCGACCGCGCGCTGGGTCGGGCTCGGCTGGATGGCGTTCGGGCTGACCTTCTACGCCGTCTACCGCAAGGTCTTCGAGGGGACGTCGCTGACCCGGCGGATCTCGGTCCCCGAGCACGCGCTGACCAAGCAGGCGCCGACGGTCGAGTTCCGCAACATCCTCGTGCCCGTCTTCGGGACCGATCTCGACGACGACATCGTCGCCACCGCCGGCCGGCTGGCGGCCGCCGAACAGGAGGAGGCGGGCGACGACGGCGAGTCGCACCTCGACGTCGTCTACGTGATCGAGGTGCCGCTCTCGCTGCCGCTCGACGCGAAGCTGCCACAGGAGCGCGAGGCGCAGGCGCGGCGGGTGCTGGCGCGGGCCCGCGAGGTGGGGGAGGAGTACGAGGACGTCGACGTCCGCACCGAGGTGATCCGCGCCCGCAAAGTCGGCGCCGGCATCCTCGAGGCGGCCCGGCGCGGCAACTCGGAGGCGATCGTGATCGGCGGCGAGCCGCCCTCGAAGATCCGCGGCGGCGGCCTGCTCGGCGGCATCGGCGCCGCCAAGCCGGAGGAGATTGGCGCCGCCACCGAGTACGTGCTGAAAAAAGCGCCCTGCCGGGTGCTGCTGACGGCGCCCCCCGAAGCAAAGCCCAGCGCCTAGTATCCGGCCCATGTTCGTCTTGATCGTCGGCTGCGGCCGGGTCGGATCCTCCGTCGCCCGCGGCATGCTCCGCGAGGGCCACGACGTCTCCTGCCTCGACGAGGACCCGGAGTCGCACGCGCGGCTCGAGGTCGGGCTCGAGAAGAGCTGGGAGGACCTCGGCGGCCAGTTCACGGTCGGGGCCGGGCTCGAGACCGAGGCGCTGGTCGCCGCCGGGATCGAGCGAGCCGACGTCTTCATCGCCTCCACCGACGGCGACAACACGAACATCATCATCGCCCAGATCGCCCAGAAGCGGTACGAGGTGCCGACCGTGATCGCCCGCGTCCTCGACCCGCTGCGGGCCGAGTGGTACCAGCGCCAGGGCCTGCACACGGTCTGCCCGACCCGGGTCGCGATCGAGATGCTCGAGGGGGCGGTTCGCGACGCCGCCGGCCGCGATGGCGCCCCCGACGACGACAACGTCAGCGAAGCGGCGTAGGGAGGCCGGGGCTCGTGTACATCATCGTCGTCGGCGCGGGCAAGGTGGGGTGGAACCTGGCCCGCGAGCTGCTCGAGAAGGACCACGAGGTGACGCTGATCGAGAGCGATCGCCGCCGCTACCTGACCGTCGAGCAGGAGCTCGAGCACAACGTCTCCTACGGCGACGCCTCCGAGCTCTGGGTGCTCGAGCGGGCCGGCGTGCAGCGCGCCGACATGGTGATCGCGGTGACCGGCGACGACGAGGACAACATGCTGATCTGCCAGGTCGCCCGCGAGAAGTACCTGGTCGACCAGATCATCGCCCGCGTCAACAACCCCCGCAACCGCCTCCACTTCGACCTGCTCGGGATCAAGCCGTCGGTCTCGGCGACCGACCTGATCCTGCGCCTGCTCGAGCACGAGGTGCCCGAGTACGGCCTCGTCCACCTGCTCGACCTGCAGGAGGAGCAGCTGGAGATCATCGAGATGCTGCTCGGCTCCGACTCGCGGGTCACCGGGCGCAGCGTCGGCGACCTCGACATGCCGGAAGGCAGCCTGCTGATCTCGGTCCTCCGCAACGGCAAGGGCTTCGTCCCGACCGCGGAAACCGTCCTCGAGGAGGGGGACGAGGTCCTCGCCGTGCTCGATCCCGGCAAGGAGGATCAGCTGAAGATCCTCTTCGGACCGGAAGGAGACGGCGGCGTTGCCTGAGGGCCCCGACCGCGAGGTCGATTTCCTGATCGTCGGCGGCGGCCTGGCCGGCGCCAGCTGCGCCGCCGAGCTGCGCAAGCGCGGCGCCGAGGGCTCGATCCTGCTGGCCGGCCGCGAGCCGGAGCCGCCCTACGAACGGCCGCCGCTCTCGAAGGAGTACCTGCGCGGCGAGGCCGAGCGGGCCGAGGCCTACGTCAACCCGCCCGAGTGGTACGGGGAGAACGCGGTCGAGCTGCTGAGCGGCCGCAACGTGATGGCGCTCGACCCGGCGGCGCGGACGGCGAAGATCCAGGGCGGGGAGGAGGTCGGATTCGGCAAGGCGCTGCTCGCCACCGGCGCGAACGTCAACATCCTCCGCGTCGAGGGGGCCGAGAACGAGGGCATCCACTACCTCCGCGCCTACGGCAACTCCGACGCGATCCGCGCGGACGCCGAGGGGGCAGAGCGCGTGGTCCTGATCGGCGGCAGCTACATCGCCTCCGAGGTCGCCGCCTCGCTCACCGCCCGCGGCACCGAGTGCACGCTGGTGGCGTTGGAGCAGGTGGCGCTCTCGCGGACCTTCGGCGAGGACGCCGGCCGCTGGTTCCAGGGAAAGCTCGAGGAGCACGGCGTCACCTTCCACGGCGGCGAGGAGCTGGAGGCCTTCGAGGGCGACGGCCGGGTGCGGGCGGTGGTGACGAAGAGCGGGCTGACGGTCGAGTGCGACGCGGTCGTCGTCGGCGCCGGCGTCCGCCCCGACACGATGCTCGCCCAGCGGGCGGGCCTCGAGGTCGGCGACGGCGGCATCGTCTGCGACCGCAAGCTCCGCACCTCGGCCGAGCACGTCTACGCCGCCGGCGACTGCTGCAGCTACGACAGCGTCGTCCACGGCCGCCGCATCCACGTCGAGCACTGGGACGTGGCGATGCAGCAGGGGATGCACGCCGCCAGGAACATGCTCGGCGACGACGCCGACTACGACGTCGTCCCCTACTTCTTCAGCGACCTCGCCGACTGGGCGAGCCTCGAGTACGTCGGCCCGGCTCAGGACTGGGACGAGGAGATCTGGCGCGGCGACCGCGACGCCGGCGAGTTCTCGCTCTGGTACCTGAAGGACGGCAGGGTCGCCGGCGCCCTCAGCGTCGAGCGCTCCGAAGACCTCGCCGAGGCCCGCCGCCTGCTCGCCGACGGCATCGACGTCTCCGGCTCGCAGGACGCGATCGCCGACCCCGACGCCGACCTCTCGGCGATCGGCTAGCCGCTCAGCGGCTCAGAACTTCGTCCGGCCGAGGCCGAGGAGGAATGCGGTGTGGCCGGCTGCGGTTTCCGCGGTCTCGGTTGGGACGCGGCCCAGCAAGCGCCCGAAGCGCTCGGTGGAGATCGAGCGAGCCATCTCCGGCATCGCGTAGCTGACTCGGGATAGACCGGTGTCTCCCGGCTCGATCCGAACATGCAGCTTGGTGCCGTGAAGCGTCGTCGTAACCGGCAGTCCGATCGCCAGCCCCAGTTGCGCCCGGTTCATCTGTGGGATCGAGAGGACCAGGAACGGCTGGCGCCCGCCCTGCTCGTGTCCGACGTGCGGATCGAGGTCGGCGATGTAGAGCTCGCCGCGTGCGGGTGAATCCGAGGCCAATTCAGGTCTCGTCGGGTTGCAACTGGGCGATTTCCTCATCGGTGAGGGCGCCGTCCAGTGCAAACTCCTCGGCAGGCATCTCGGCCATCTTGTTCCAGGCTCGTTCCGCGCTCGCGAGGATCAGCTGCTCCTCGAAAACGTCGACCGTCACCTGGATCGTCGTGATCTCGACGCTTGCCATGTCGCGATTGTACTCTTTTGTCTGCATCGATTTGGGCGTTGCATGCCCTTTCCAAGGTCCGGGCCGGGCTGATCTCTCCCCCCACGGAGGCGCGGGGAAGCCGCACGCACCGTTATCCTCGGGGGAACTTTGCGCCCTGGTGTAATGGCAGCACGCCTCGCTCTGGACGAGGTAGTCGGGGTTCGAGTCCCTGGGGCGCAGCTGCTGCGATGAAGTTCTCCTGGCTCAACCCTCGTCTGGCGGTAATCGCCGTGCCGATCGCGGCACTGGCCGTTGCCGGCTGCGGCGGGGGCGGCGGCGACACCAGCGAAGCGACCCAGGCGAAGAAGCCGGAAGCTCCGGCAAAGCTGACCAAAGCGGAGTTCATCAGCCGCGGCGACGGGATCTGCGGCGAGGTCAACTCGGCGGTTGGCTCGATCGATCAGAGCGAAACGGAAACCGGCGCCAACGAGCAGGCGGCCGAGGTCGGGAGCCTCTACGTCGGCATGATCGAACGGATCTCGCAACTCGGCACGCCGGCCGAAATGGACGGCTACACGGAATTCTCCGAAGCGGCCGAAGAGCTCGGCAAGGCCGAGGGCGAAGTCAAGGTGGCGGCCGAAAAAGAAGAACCGGCGGCGCTCGAAGAAGCCTCCGCAGCCGCCGTCCCGGCGCTCGAAAACTTCCAGAACGAGGCCGCCGTCTACGGCTTCGAATCCTGCAGCGAAGAAGCCAGCGCCCCGACCCCCGCGACCGGCTCGCCAAGCGCCGGCGGCGAAGAAGAAATCGTGCCCGAAGAAGGCGGCGTCGAACCGGAAATCGAAGAAGAAATCGTGCCCGAAGAAGAAGTCGCGCCGGAAGTCGAAGAAGAATTCGTGCCCGAAGAAGAAGTGGCGCCGGAAACTGGCGGCGCCGGTGGAGTCGGCGAAGAAGGCGGCGGGGAAGAAGTGGCGCCTGAAGAATCGTCTGGTGGGGGGATTGGGCCGGGCTGAGCGCGGGATGCGAGGGATTGGGGTTGGGCGGGGGCGGGTCGTCGGGGTCCCTCCCCCGGACAGAAACGCAACTGCGTTGTTTCTTGAGTGTCCGGGGGAGGGACCCCGACGCCCCGCCCTCACGAAACCGGGGAATGGCCCACCCCCCTTTGTTTATGGCTTACGAGGGACGGGGCTGGTTGGCCGGAGGAGCTGCCGTTTCGGCGAGCGCTCGAAGCCTGGAGCCTGGCGGCGAGAAGCCGGTGCGCCGAAGCGGCTCATGTACCAGAAGCAAAAGAGAGAGGGGGTGGCCCGAGCCCTGGGCCTGTTCGTCCTTGGGGTGAGCGTCGGTGGGACCCCCGAACGTTTTGCGGCTGAGGAGAACAGCGGCCCGGGCGACAGCTCTCCCACTCCCATCGACGACAGGCCGAGAGAGGGGGTCCCACCGGCGATCGCCCTCTCCAACCCCTGATCCCTAGGCGGCAGACGAATCCGCCCAAGCCCCATACAACGACGCATACCGCCCCCCAGCCGCAATCAGCTCCTCATGCGTCCCCTGCTCCGCAATCGCCCCACCCTCCAGCACCACGATCGTGCCCGCTCGGCGGATCGTCGAGAGCCGGTGGGCGATGACGATCGCGGTGCGGCCGTGGAGCAGCCGTTCGAGTCCCTGCTCGATCGTCTTCTCGGTCCGCACGTCGACGTTCGAGGTCGCCTCGTCGAGGATCAGGATCCGGGGCTCGGCGAGCAGCGCCCGCGCGAACGCGACCAGCTGCCGCTGGCCGGCCGAGAGCTGGACGCCGCGCTCCCCAACCTGGGTCTCGATTCCCTGCGGCAGGGCGGCGACGAACGCGGCGGCGCCGACCGTCGCCAGCGCCTCCTCGATCTCCTCGAGGCTCGCCTCCGGCCGCCCGAAGGCGACGTTCTCCCGCACGCTGCCGGAGAAGAGGAACCCCTCCTGCGGGACGATTCCGAGCTGCCGCCGCAGCGCCCGCTGCTGGACCCCGCGCAGGTCGTGGCCGTCGACCCGCACCTCGCCCTGCTGGGGGTCGTAGAAGCGCGCGACCAGCTTCGCGAAGGTCGACTTGCCGGCCCCGGTGGCGCCGACCAGGGCCAGCGTTTGCCCCGGCGGCACGTGCAGGTCGACCCCCTGCAGCGCCCAGTCGGAGGGGTCGTCGAGATCGGGCTCGTCGGCGTAGGAGAACCAGACGCCGTCGAGCTCGATCTCGCCGCGCAGCGGCCCCGGGTCGATCGCGCCGGGCGCGTCGACCATGTCGGGCTCGGTCTCCAGCGTGTCGAAGATCTTGTCGAGCGCCGCCATCCCCTGCTGGTAGGTGGTGTAGAGCTGGCTCAGTTCCTGGATCGGTTCGAAGAAGGTCGCCAGGTAGCCGACGAAGGAGACGATGATGCCGATCTTGATCGCCCCGTCGATCGCCTGGCTGCCGCCGTAGAGGAGGATCACCGCGGTCCCCACCGCGGCCAGCATTTCGACCGCCGGGAAGTAGGAGGCGTTGAGGTAGACGGTCCGCATGTTGATCGCCCGGTTGGCCTCGTTCAGCTCGCTCATCTCGTCGACGTGGCGGGTCTCCTGGCCGAAGCTGCGGACGACGCGGACGCCGGAGAGGCTCTCCTGCAGGTAGGCGGTGACGGCGGCGATCCGCTCGCGCGTCGCCCGGTAGGCGCCGGCCGAGACGATTCGGAAGACGACGCTGGCGATCGCCAGCAGCGGGAAGGTGAGGAAGGTGAGCAGCGCCAGCTTGACGTCGAGGACGAGCATGATCACGACGACGCCGATCAGGGTGAGCGAGCTGTTGAAGATCGTCACCACGCCGCTCGTCACCAGCTGGTTCAGCGCCTCGACGTCGTTGGTCATCCGCGAGATCAGGACGCCCGGGCTTTTGCGGGTGAAGAAGCCGATCGACATCCCCTGGATGTGGCCGAAGAGGCGCTCGCGCATGTCCTGCAGGGCCCGCGTCCCGACCCAGCCGACCAGGTAGGTCTCGGCGAAGGTGGCGAGCGCGTAGACGATCGCCACCGCGACGAAGGCGGCGACGGTCCAGTCGAGGGCGCTGAGGTCGCCGGTGACGATGCCGGCGTCGATCGCCCGCCCGGCCAGGTACGGCGGCGCCAGCCCGGCGCCGGTCTCGATCAGCAGGAAGCCGAACATCAGCGCCATCCGGCCGCGGTAGGGCTTCAGCAGGCCGATCAGCCAGCGCACCTTGCGACCGCGCTGGTCCTCGCCGCGGACCAGGCGCCAGAGGGCGGCGAAGAGCGCCGCGGCGTTGTGGAAGGGGCTGCCGTTTTCCGCCGGCGCCGGGCCGTTCCCGGGGGCGTCGCCGTTGCGCGGCGCGTCGCCGTTGCTGGAGGTCTCGGAGCTCATCACAACCGTTCGGCCTCCGCTCGCGGCGCGGAGAACCAGATATGAACGCTTGCTCGCTCCGGCCTCACAGCTTCGCCATCTCCTCGCGGTCCTCGAGGTCGCGCTGCAGGAAGACCGAGTCGGCGAGGCCGTGCTCGGCGATCTCGCGGTAGAAGCCGCAGCCCTCCATCAGCTCCTCGTGGGTGCCGCGGTCGACGACGCGGCCGCCGTCGAGGACGACGATCTCGTCGGCGAGGGCGACGGTCGAGAGGCGGTGGGCGATGATGAAGGTGGTGCGGCCCGCCATCGCCTCGCGCAGGCCCGATTTGATCGCCGCCTCCGTCGTCGCGTCCACCGATGAGGTGGCGTCGTCGAGGATCAGGATGCGCGGGTCGGCGAGCAGGGCACGGGCGATCGCGACCCGTTGGCGCTGGCCGCCGGAGAGGGTCAGCCCGCGCTCGCCGACGCGAGTCTCGTAGCCGTCCGGGAGCTCGCGGATGAAGCCGTCGGCCTGGGCCAGCCGCGCCGCCCGTTCGATCTCCTCCAGCGTCGCCTCGGCCCGCGAGTAGGCGATGTTCTCGGCGACGCTGGCGGTGAAGAGGAAGCTGTCGTCGGCGACGAAGGCGATCTCGGTGCGCAGGCTGTCGAGGTCGACCGAGCGGACGTCGGCGCCGTCGACGGTCACCGTGCCCGTGTCCGGGTCGTAAAGGCGCGCGATCAGCGCCACCAGGCTGGTCTTGCCGGAGCCCGACGGGCCGACCAGGGCGATCGTCCGCCCGGCCTCGACCTCGAGCTCGACCTCGCTGAGCGCCGGCCTGGTGGTCCCGGGGTAGGTGAGGGTGACGCCGCGCAGCGCCACCTCGCCGCCGCCCACCGGCAGCGGCGGCGCCCCGGGCGGGCTGGCGATCTCCGGCTGGCGGTCGAGGATTTCGAACATCCGGTTGCCGGCGGCGATCGCCCGCTGCGCCATCCCCATCGTCACCCCGAGCATCCGCATCGGCCCGGCCAGCAGCACCAGGTAGGTGTAGAAGGCGGTGAAGTCGCCGAGGCTGAGGCTGCCGTCGATCACCGCGCGGCCGCCGACCAGCAGGACCAGCGCCACCCCGAGCTGCGGCAGGAGGCCGATCAGCGGCGAGAAGATCGCCTGCAGCCGGGTCGAGTAGATGCTCTGCGAGAAGACCCGGGCGACGGCGCGGCGGAAGCGGGCGAGCTGGTACTCCTCGCGGGCGAAGGCCTTGACGATGCGGATTCCCGAGACGTTCTCCTCCGCCTCCGCGGTCAGCTCGGCGATCCGCTGCTGCACCTCCTGCAGGGCGGGGCGGGAGACGCGGTTGTAGCGCGAGGCGGCATAGACGATGAACGGCGCCGGCAGCAGCGAGAGCAGCGCCAGCCAGGGGTCGATGATGATCATCACCGTCGCCGCCAGGACGATCGTCAGCAGCGCCTGGGTGATGAAGATCAGGCCGTAGCCGAGGAAGAAGCGGATCGCCTGCAGGTCGACGGTCGCCCGCGACATCAGCTGCCCCGTCTGCTGCTGGTCGAAGAAGCCGAGCTCGAGCCGCTGCAGGTGCTTGTAGAAGGTCTGTCGGAGGTCGTATTCGACTCCCAGCGAGACCTTGCCGGCGACCAGCCGGCGGACCACGGTGAAGCCGAGGCGGAGGATGCTGGCGCCGAGGATCGCCAGCGCCAGCGGCAGCAGGTCGGACTTGTCGCCGTCCTGGATCGCGTTGACGGCGCGGCCGACCAGCCAGGGGATCAGGATCGTCATCCCCATCGCCGCCCAGGCGAAGATCAGGGAGCCCCATAGCTGAGCCCTGTAGGGCCGCAAAAAGCCCAGCAAACGACGGTAGGTGTGCATTCCCACCTACTATACAAAGTGAAGTATTGAGCGTTCGCGGGCGGCGCTACTGCGCCGTTTCGGCGGCGGCGGCGCTCGAGACCTTGCCCGGCGGGCACGGTTTCACGTGGTGCCCGGGCTTCTGCAGGATCTCGAAGTTGGTGACGGCGTGGGCCTGGGTCGTCGCGTGGTTGTTCTGGGCGAGGTTGACGACCAACCGGTAGAAGCCCGGCGGCAGGCCGTGGTAGTAGATCTCCGGCCGGGTCGCCGGCGAGTAGCTGCCGGCGGAGCCGATCCGTTCGGCGAGGACGCCGTTCGGGCCGTCGTACTTGGGGAAGTCGAACGACTTGCCGACCAGCCGTTCCTTGCCGAGCGGGCTGTTGATCGCGTGTTCGAGCTTGACCGGGTCGACGCAGTTGGGGACCCGGTTGAGGCTGAAGCGGATGTGGCCCTCGCCGATCTGCGGGTCGCGGCCGAACTGCCGCGGGGCCAGGGTGAAGTTCTCGATCCTCACCTTGACCACCGCCGCGTGGGCGGCCTGGCGGGCGCCGTTGCGGGGCGAGATGATTTCCACCGAGGGTTCGCCCGGCGCCGCCGGCTTCGCTTCGGCCTTCGATTCCTGCTTGCCGCCGAAGGCGAGCATCAGCGCCACCGCGGCGGCGGCGAGGAGGACGGCGATGGCGGTGGCGGTGCGGCGCTGCACGGGCTCGAAGGTTATGGCGTTCGACCGCCGCGGGCGGGCTTCTTTAGGAGGCGCGCCTAACCTGGGCCGCCGATGCGACGCCGCGTCCCGGCCACCCTGCTCGCCGTGGCCCTGGCCGCGCTGGCGCTTGCCCCGGGGCGGGCGGCGGCCGACCTGGCCGAACGGGTCGACGCCTTCGCCGGCACCCGGCCCGGCCCCGGCACCTTCGGCGGCGGCCACAGCTTCCCGGGCGCGGCGCTGCCGTTCGGGATGGTCCAGTGGAGCCCCGACACGACCCCGGCGGCGCCGCACTCCGGCGGCTACGACTACCGCGACCACCACCTCTCCGGCTTCAGCCTCACCCACTTAAACGGCGCCGGCTGCGCGCTCTACGGCGACTTCCCCTTCCTGCCGACGACCGAGCCGCTGCGCGCCTCGCCGGCCGACCCGAGCGGCGACGGCCTGCGGGGGATCTTCGAGCCGGGCTTCTCGCACCGCTCCGAGGTCGCCCGCCCCGGCTACTACTCGGTGCGGCTCAACCCGCGCCACGGCGGCGCGATCGGGGTCGAGCTGGCGGCGACGACGCGGACCGGGATCGCCCGCTTCGGCTTCCCCGCCAACCCGCACGCGAGCCTGCTGCTCAACGCCGGCGGCAGCGCCCAGCCCGACGACTTCGCGGCGGTCGCGGTCGACTCCGGCCGGCGGGAAATCTCGGGGAGCGCCTCGAGCGGCCTCTTCTGCGGTCAGCGGCCGCGCTACCGCGTCTATTTCGCGGCCGTCTTCGACCGCCCCTTCGCCGCCTCCGGGACCTGGACCCGCGGCGCGCTCGAACCGGGGAGCACGGCCGCCGAAGCGAGCAGTCAGCCGGCCGAGAACCCGCCGCGCAGCGCCGCCGCCGGCGCCTACGTCAGCTTCGACACCCGCCGCGACCGCGAGGTCGGGGTGCGGGTCGGCGTCTCCTTCGTCAGCGTCGCCGGCGCCCGCGCCAACCTGCGCGCCGAGAGCCGCGGCGGGCTGCACGCGATCGCCGACCGCGGCCGCCGCCGCTGGGACGCGGCGCTCGGCCGGATCAGGGTCGCCGGCGGCTCGCCGGAACCGACGCGGACCTTCTACACGGCGCTCTACCACGCGCTGCTGGCGCCGCGCACCTTCAACGACGTCGGCGGCTACTACCCCGGCATGGACGGCGCCGTCCACCGCGCCGTCGGCTACACCCAGTACGCCGACTTCTCCGGCTGGGACATCTACCGGACCGAGATCCCGCTGCTGGCGATGATCGAGCCGCGCCGGACCGGCGAGATGATGCGCTCGCTGCTCGCCGACGCCGAGCAGAGCGGCTGCCTGCCGCGCTGGCCCTACGCGGCCGGCCAGAGCATGACGATGGTCGGCGACTCGGCCGACCCGATCCTCGCCGGCGCCGCCGCCTTCGGCGCCCGCTTCGACTACGAAGGGGCGCTGGAAGCGATGTTGGCGGGGGCCGAAGGCGAAGGCTGCCGCAGCCCGGGCAACGGCGAATACGTCGAGCGCCAGGGGCTGGCGAGCTACCTCTCGCTCGGCTACCTGCCGCTCGACGGGGAAACCGGCGAGCGCAACTCGAACTCGCTGTTCGGCAGCCCGGAAGCGACCTGGGGCTCGGCGGCGACGACGCTCGAGTACTCCCTCGACGACTTCTCGATCGCCCAGCTCGCCGGCCGCTTCGCCGACGGCCCGAGCGCCTACCCGGTCTACATGCGGCGCTCGGCGAACTGGCGGCGGCTGTTCGACCCGCGGACCAGGGGAATCGAGCCGCGCTACGCGGACGGCTCCTTCCCGCAGCCCTACTCCGAGACCGGCGGCGGCGGCTTCGTCGAGGGCGACGGCGCCCAGTACACCTGGTTCGTCCCGCACGATCCGGCCGGCCTGTTCGCCGCGATGGGCGGGCGGGCGGCGGCGCTGGCGCGGCTGCGCCACTTCACCCGCGCCCTCGGCGCCGGCGCCGGCGGCACCCACACCGACCACGCCCTGCTCGGCAACGAGCCGACCCTGCAGACGCCGTGGCTGTTCGACTGGCTCGGCCGCCCGGACCTCACCCAGCGCACCGTCCGCCGCGGCCTCGCCCTCTATTCGCCCCGGCCCGCGGGCTACCCCGGCAACGACGACCTCGGCACCCTCTCGGCCTGGTACGTGCTCGCCTCGCTCGGGCTCTACCCGGAGGTGCCGGGGACCGGCGTCCTGGCGCTCGCCAGCCCGGCGTTCCCGCGCGCGACGATCGCCCTCGCCAACCACCGCCGGGCGACGATCACGACCAGCGGGCCGGGGATCTACGTGCGCTCGCTACGGCTCGGCGGCCGCCCCTGGGGCAAGCCGTGGGTCAGCTGGTGCGCGCTCGCCGGCGGCGCCGACCTCGCCTTCACCCTGGGCCGCCACTCGCGGCGCGCCTGGGGGAGCGGGCCGGGCGCGGCGCCGCCCTCGTTCGGGCCGGGCACGCCGCTGCCGCACGGACCCTGCGACTTTTAGGTCCCGCTTAGCCTCGCTTCATCCTGGGCTCAGCCGGCGGGGGAACGCTGACCGGTCGTGAGCAGCCGTGACGCCTTCGCGCTGGCAAGCATCGTCGCCGTCGGCGCCGTCCTGCGCTTCGCCAGCCTCGGCGTCCAGAGCTACCACCACGACGAGGTGATCACGGCGATGCGGGTGCTGCCCGGCAGCTTCGGCCAGATGCTGCACAAGGTCCGCGTCAGCGAGTCGAACCCGCCCCTCTACTACGTCCTCGCCTGGTGCTGGTCGCGGGCCTTCGGGCTCGGCGAAGTCGGCCTGCGCTCGCTCTCGGCGCTGGTCGGCGCCGCCACGGTCCCGGTCGCCTACCTGATCGGCCGCCAGCTCGACGGCCGCCGCGCCGCCCTGATCCTGGCCGCCCTCGTCGCGGTCAACCCGATGCTGATCTGGTACTCGCAGGAGGCCCGCTCCTACGCGCTGCTGGTGTTCTTCAGCGCCCTCTCGCTGCTCTTCTTCCTGCGGGCTCGGGAGGGCAGCCGCGGCGCCGACCTGGCGCTCTGGGCGCTGAGCTCGGCGCTCGCCCTCGGCAGCCACTACTTCGCGGTCTTCCCGGTCGCGATCGAGGGCGGCTGGCTGCTGTGGGCGCAGCGGCGGCGCTGGCGGGCGGTGCTGGCGGCGCTCGCCGCGGTCGTCGCGACCGGGGCGGCGCTGCTGCCGCTGCTGAGCGCCCAGGTCGACCCGCGCCACATCGGCTGGATCGAGGAGAGCCCGCTCTCGCTGCGCTTCTGGGAGACCGGCGTCAGCTTCCTCGCCGGCGAAACCGGCCACGTGATCGCCGAGCCGCCGCGACCGCAGTTCGCGATCGTCCCGGCGGCCGGCGTCGCGATCGCGCTGGCGCTGCTCCTCTGGCGCGGCAGCCGGCGGCAGCGGCGCGGCGCCGCGGTCGCCGCCGCGATCGGGCTCGGCGTGCTCGGCCTGGCGGCGCTCGCCGCGCTGGCCGGCAAGGACTACGTGATCGAGCGCAACCTGCTGGCGGCGCTGGTGCCGCTGGCGGCGGTCGTCGCGCTCGGCTTCGCGGCGGCGCCGGCGCGGCTCGGGCTGGCGCTGGCCGGCGGCCTCTGCGCGTTCTGGCTCGCCTTCGCGATCTACGTGACGCAGACGCCGAACCTGCAGCGTCCCGACTTCCGCCTCGTCGGCCAGGACCTGGGGACGCCGCGCGTCCGCCGCGCGATCGTCGGCTGGCGGCTCGCCGCCGACCCGGTCCGCTGGTACCTGCCGGGCAAAGCGGTCCAGGTCTGGGGCGGCCTGCGGCGGGTACGGGAAGTGGACGTGCTCTCAAAGCCCCGTTTCGCCGGTCGGGCGGCTAACCTGCTCGGCTCCTTTCGCGCGATCGAAGAGGACAGGGTCGATCGCCTCACGCTCACCAGGTACCTCGCTTCGCATCCGGTGAAAGTCAAAGCCAAACATCTGCTCGCGCTGCCGACCGGCTTCGGCGTCAACGGCGTCGTGCTCGATCGGCCTCACCACGGAGGGGCGCTATGAGATCGTCGGAATTCGCCTATCGGCTGGGGGCGGCGGCGCGCGAGCCGGAGAACTGGAGGCAACTGCTCAAGTTCGGCCTGGTCGGCGGCTCCGGGTACCTGGTCAACCTCGGCGTCTTCGCGTTGCTCTCCGGCAACCTCGGCGTCCAGCACACGATCGCCGCGGTAGGCGCCTTCTGCGTCGCGGTCAGCAGCAACTACTTCTGGAACCGGCACTGGACGTTCGGACCGGGGGAGGCGCCGCTGCACTTCCAGGCGGTCCGCTTCCTCGTCGTCAGCGTCGGTGCCCTGCTGCTCAACCTGGCGATGCTCGAGCTGCTGGTCGGCTCCGGCCTCGGCGAACTACCGGCCCAGGCGATCGCGGTCGCGTTTGCGATGCCGTTCAACTTCCTCGGCAACCGCCTCTGGACGTTTCGCTAGCGGCGGCTGGGGGCGCAGCTGTCGTCGTCTTGAAGCCGCTGGCGTGGGCGACCGCGGGGCATCCCTCCCAAAACGCTCCGCCTTCGGCTCCGCTTGAGTGTTTTGGGAGGAATACCCCACGTCCGCCCCGACCACGAACCTCCCGAATCACCAGCCAAGACCCCAAGGTCAGTCAGCTAAAAGCAAAGGGTGGGGGTCACACCCCTTCCTTTCTGAGCTTACGAGGGTTCAGGCCGGTCCGGAGGTCGTCCTTTAGGCAGAGGTTTTGACGTTGTCGGGCGGGCGTCGGGTCCCTCCCCCGGACACTCAAGAAACCACGCAGTGGCGTTTCGTCCGGGGGAGGGACCCGGCGACCGCCCGATGACGCCCCGCTGCCTCGAGGTCGCTCGGCTAGCCTTGAGTTAGATGAGCGATCGCACCCCGAAATTCGACCCCGCCGAGATCGAGCCCGCCCGCCAAGCCGCCTGGAACGAGCGCGGCGATTTCGACGCCCCCGTCCCCGCGGCGGGTCAGGCGCGCGTCTACATCAAGCCCTCGAGCCCGTTCACCTCGGGCAACCTGCACATGGGCCACGTCCGCGACTACTCGATCGGCGACGCCTACGCCCGCTTTCGCCGCGGTCGCGGCGACGCGGTCCTGTTCGGCTTCGGCTTCGACGCCTTCGGGCTGCCGGCCGAGCTGGCGGCGATCGAGCGCCAGGAGCCGCCCGCCCAGTGGGTCGAGCAGTCGGGCGAGCAGATGCTCGCCCAGATGCGCCGGCTCGGCTTCTCCTTCGACTACGACCGCGTCTTCTACAGCTCCGACGAGGGCCAGTACCGCTGGTCCCAGTGGCTGTTCCTGACCCTGCTCGAGGCGGGGCTGATCTACCGCGAGGACGCCACCGTCGACTGGTGCGACACCTGCAACACGACGCTCGCCTCGATCCAGGTCGAGGACGGGCGCTGCTGGCGCTGCCACAACGAGGTGCGGCTGATTCGGAGGCCGACCTGGTTCCTGCGGATCACCCCCTACCTGGAGGAGAACGACCGCAACACCGAGCGGCTGCAGAACTGGAACGAGCTGGCGCTCGCCACCCAGCGCTACATCCTCGGCCGCAGCGACGGGGTCGAGCTCGACCTCGGTGAGGGCGATCGCCAGCTGACCGTCTTCAGCCCCCACCGCGAGGCGCTCGGCCTGGCGACCTTCGTCCTGCTCTCGCCGCGCCACCCGGAGATCGAGGAGTGGATCGGCGAGGGCGCCCGCGGGCAGCTCGAGGAGCTGCGCTCGGGCGGCTGGGAGCGGAGCGCCCGCGACGCCCGCGCGGTGCCGGTGATCGACACCGGCGCCTCGCTGCCCGGCCCGGCCGGCGAGCAGCTGCCGGTCTTCGTCTCGCCGCTGGTCGACGCCCGCTTCGGGCCCTCGGCGGTGCTCGGGATCCCCGCGGTCGACGAGGCCGACGCCGAGATCGCCAAACGCATGGGGCGGGCGCCGGACCCGGTCGAGCCGGGGGAGGGGGCTGGGGATGAGACCTCGTCCGGGCCGCCGGCGAGCCCCCCCGTCGCGGGCGCCCGCGACGCGGTCCTCTACCGCGCCAACGACTTCTCGATCTCCCGCCAGCGCTCCTGGGGGACGCCGATCCCGATCATCCACTGCGAGGAGCACGGGCCGGTGCCGGTCCCCGAGGCCGACCTGCCGGTGGTGCTGCCGCGCGACATCCTGCCGACCGGCGAGGGCAACCCGCTCGACGAGCGGCCCGACTTCGTCGAGGTCGCCTGCCCGCTCTGCGGGAAGCCGGCGAAGCGCGAGACCGACACCCTCGACTGCCACTTCGACGCGCTCTTCCTCTGGGTGCCGGCGGCGGTGCCGCCCGAGGCGCGGGCCGAGCAGATGTTCACCCACCCCGACCTGAAGGAGTGGCTGCCGGCCGAGCGGCTGGTCGCCGGCGGCGACTCCGGCGGCTTCGTCTTCGACCAGCGGATCGTCACCAAGGCGCTCCGCGACATCGGCCCCTTCGCCTTCATGGAGGAGGGCGAGCCGTTCGCCGGCTGCCTCTTCCACGAGATGGTGATCGCCGACGGCCGCAAGATGTCGAAGCACCTCGGCAACGTCGTCGACCCCGACGAGCTGGTCGCCAGGTACGGCGCCGACACGGTCCGCTTCGCGATCCTCCGCGCCGCCGGGCCGGCGAAGACGCTGAACTGGTCCGAGGGCGAGATCAAATTCGCCAGCCGCTTCCTGCGCAACCTCTGGACCTACGCGCAGGACCGCTTCGTCGCGCTCGACGAGCACCAGCATGACCCCGAGGCCGCGGCCGACACCGAGCACCTGCGCGATCGCCTCCGCAAATGGTGCGAGGCCGGGCTCGAGAAGATCAGCGAGGACACCGCCGAGCTGCAGATGCACCAGTCGATCCGCAACATCACCCGCCTCTTCGAGCGGATCGGCCAGTACGAGAAGCGGGTGATGCAGCGCCGCGGCCAGCTCGACCGGGCCGACGCCGAGGCCCAGGTCGCGGCCCTCGTCCTGCTCGCCCGGACCCTGGTGCCCTTCGCCCCGCACACCGCCGAGGCGCTGCTGCTCGCCTCCGGCCGGGTCGACCCGGAGACGCTCGGCGAGTGGCCGGAGCGGGTCGAGATCCCGGTCGCCTTCGAGGACGCAACCCCCGCCTGAGACCCGCCGGGCTGTTCCTTTTCCCCGCCATTCCGGGATAAGGAACAGCTGCATGAGGCGTCGCGTGCCTTCTGCACAAAAAAGGTTGATTAGACCGACGGGATCTGTTACTAATTGCTCAGGCCGGGTTGATCAACCGGTGACATAGGAGGCGGGGCTTTCAGACGAACTGCGATACCGCCTTGGGGTGGCAAAGGAGGACCAGTCGCCGAGCCGAGCCGATCCGTTCCTGGACTGGCTCGGGAGCGTCCGGCTCACCGCCGGCGCCCGCCCCGCCTCCACATATCTTCTTGGCGCGCTATCCGTTCCCAGACGGATAGAGCACCAATCGTGGCTACTCGGACGGCGGCGGTTTGACCTCGTAGCGCGATTTCTCGGCCGACCAGGAGATGCCCTCGCAGAGCACCGCCGCGGTCGTCCCCAGCGAGCCGGCGAGCTTGGTGATCGTGCCGAGGCGCGGCTCGCGGCCGGCCCGCTCGAGCAGCGAGACCTCGGTCCGATGCAGGTCGCAGCGGCGGGCCAGCTCTTCCTGGGAGACGCCGGCTTTGGTGCGGGCACGGCGGAGGTTGGCGGCGAAGCGCTGCTGCGGGCTGAGGCTCATCGCTCCGGCATTCTCCACTGGGACAGACAGAAAGTGCCACAGACAGAAGCATCCGCGCCCGCGAGGCCGGTTCGACCGCCGTTCCGGCCGCGCTCGTCGGAGCCCCGAAACGCTGGTCGCCGCCTGTCGCGTCCGCTACCGTGCTCGTGGGGCAGCGAGGCGCGTTTGTGAAGATTTGCGCAGTTCCCGTTGAGCGCCCGCTCCCCGCCTGCTATACCGAAACGGCGCCGCAGGCGCCAGGCAAAGCCAAATCGAGGCAAGGACGATCGGAGGACACATGAGCGACGCGGTTGATCCGCATCTGGGGGCGCCCGCCGGGCCGCACACCAGGTCGTGCGCCACCGAACTCGTCTGTCGCGACTGCGGTTACCGGACGCCGCTGCTCGACACCGCCTTCAAGTGCCCCGCCTGCGGCGAGGGCCTCGACATCGACTACGACTACGAGCGCGCCAAGGCGACGATCGCCGAGCACCCGCTCGCCGAGCGGCCGCGGAACCTCTGGCGCTTCGAGGAGCTGCTGCCGATCATCGGCCAGCGGGCGCAGGCCCAGGTCGGCCAGATCTCCGGGCAGACGCCGCTGATCCACGCCGAGCGGCTCGGCGCCGAGCTCGGCCTCAACCGCCTCTACATCAAGGACGACTCGACCAACCGGCCGACCCTCTCCTACAAGGACCGGGTCGTCGGGATGGCGATCGCCCGCCTGCTCGAGCTCGGCAAGGACGAGGTCGGCTGCGTCTCGACCGGCAACGTCGGCACCGCCGTCTCGGCGCTCGCCGCCGCCGCCGGCGCGACCGCCTACGTCTTCTACCCGGGCAACATGGAGAAGGGCAAGGCGAAAGCCTGCCGCGCCCTCGGCGCCCAGGTCTGCCAGCTCGACGGCAACTACGACCAGGCCAACCGCGCCTGCCGCGAGCTGTCGCTGGCGAGCGGGATCGAGTTCGCCAACATCACCCTGCGGCCGTTCTACGCCGAGGGGGCGAAGACGATGGCCTTCGAGGTGGTTGAGCAGCTCGGCTGGCAGGCGCCGGACCACATGGTGATCCCGGCCGCTGGCGGCACCCTCTCCTCGCGCGTCCACAAGGGGCTGCGGGAGCTGGAGATGGTCGGCCTCGCCGAGACCGCCGGCACCAGGCTCAACATCGCCCAGGCGAGCGGCTGCTCGCCGATCGCCACCGCGATCCGCGAGGGCGGCGAGCTCGAGCCGCAGACGCCGGAGACCGCCGCCCACTCGATCGCGATCGGCGCCCCCGGCGACGGCAACCTGGTGATCGACGCGGTCCGCAGCCGCGACGGCTGGGCGGCGACCGCCAGCGACCCGGAGATCTTCGAGGGCATCGACCTGCTCGGCCGCACCGAGGGTCTGCTGACCGAGCCGGCCGGCGGGACGACGATCGCGGTCACCGCGAAGCTCGCACAGGAAGGGAAGATCGGCCCCGACGAGGTCGTCGTCGCGGCGATCACCGGCAACGGCCTGAAGACGATCGCCGACCATCCCGAGAAGCCGTGGCCGGAAATGGTCCCGTGCAACGTCGAGGCGATGGGCGAGATGCTGGCCGACTTCCGCGCCGCCGCCGAGGCAGCCGTCCGCTGACCGAGCTGCCGCAGGTCGCCGGGGCGCGTCACCACCAGGTCCGCGTCCGCGGCGTCGATCTCCACCTGGCCGAAATGGGGGAGGGCGACGACGTCGTCCTCTGTTTGCACGGCTGGCCGCAGCACTGGTACGAGTGGCGGGCGCTGATGCCGGCGCTCGCCGACCGCCACCGGGTGATCGCCCTCGACCAGCGCGGCTTCGGCTGGTCCGAGGCGCCGGCCAGCGGCTACGAGAAGGAGGAGCTGGCGAGCGACGTGCTGGCGCTGCTCGACGAGCTCGGGCTGGAGCGGGTGAAGCTGGTCGGCCACGACTGGGGCGGCTGGATCGGCTTCCTGCTCTGCCTGCGGGCGCCGGAGCGTTTCGAGCGCTACCTGGCGCTCAACATCCTGCCGCCGTGGGTCAGCGTGCGGGCGATGGTCCCGCAACTCTGGCGCTTCTGGTACCAGTGGATGATCCTGGCGCCCGGCCTCGGCTACCGGCTCCACACCTCGGGGCAATTCGTGCCGAAAGTCCTGGTCGGCGGCTCGGAGCAAAAGCAGGTCTGGGACCCCGCGACCATCCACGCCTTCTCGGACACCTACCGGGAGCCGGCGCGGGCGCACGCGGCGGTGCAGATGTACCGGATCTTCAACCTCCGCGAGACGCCGGAGATCATCGCCGGCCGCTACGCCGAGGCGCGGCTCGAGGTGCCGACGCGACATGCTGTTCGGCACCGGCGACGCGGCGCTGCGACCGGAGATGCTGGCCGGCTGGCAACGGCACGCGCCGCAGATGGAGCTGGAGTTGGTCGAGGGAAGTGGCCACTTCATCGCCGACGAGGCACCAGAGCTCGTGGCCGAACGGGCCCGCGACTTCTTCGCCTGAGTCCCGAGATCGCTGGCGTGGGCGACCGTGGGGCATCCCTCCCAAAACGCTCCGCCTTCGGCTCCGCTTGAGTGTTTTGGGAGGGACACCCCACGTTCGCCCCAAGCACAACCCTCCGAATCACCAGCCAAGACCCCAAGGTCAGTCAGCTAAAAGCAAAGGGTGGGGGACCCCCCCCTTCTTTTTGAGCTTACGAGGGTTCGGGCCGGTCCGAAAGCCGGTGCTCGAGACAGAGGTTTGACGGGGGCGGGCGGGTGTCGGGGTCCCTCCCCCGGACACTCAAGAAACCACGCAGTGGCGTTTCGTCCGGGGGAGGGACCCCGACACCCGCCCGACCACGCACGCACCGCCCGCCTAGCTCTAAGCGCGAATCCGCGCCTCCTCCAAGTCCAGATCACGCTCGATCTGCCTCTGAGTCGGCGGCCGCAACCTCCCATTCCCACGCAGATTCAACAGTTCCTCCCGCTCCACCCCGATCAACTCCCTCCTCAGCTCCCCGTAGTCGACGATCCGCTGTTCCCGCGCCGCCGTCTCCGGGATCGCCGCCGCCGAGCACCGCCTGGCACATCCGGAATCGCCCGCGATAGAGATCCCGCAGGCGCTTCAGCTGCGTGTCCGAAGCGCGCTCCTCGTCCTCCATCTCGTCGAGCCGGTCGAGCGCCGCCTGCGCCGCCTCCATCCGCGCCACCGCCTCTTCGTCGGACCAGCGCCGCGTCTCCTCGAGCCGCAGCGCCCTGATGATGAACGGCAGCGAGAGGCCCTGGCCGACCAGGGTGACGAGGATCAGCGCGAAGGTGAGGAAGATGATCTGCGGCCGGGCCGGGGACGTCGAGCGGCACCGCCAGCGCCGCCGCCAGCGAGACGGCGCCGCGCATCCCGCTCCAGCCGACCGCGAAGCGTTCGCCGAAGCTTTCGCCGGTGTCGCCGCGCATCGCGAAGACGAAGGCGAGCCGCATCAGGATCGAGGCGACGGCGATCGCGATCACCGGCCAGAGCAGGTCGGTGACCCCGGAGCCGGAGCTGTTCAGCGTGTCGACGACGCTCGGCAGCTGCAGCCCGAGGAGGACGAAGAGCGAGATCTCGAGGCCGAAGGTGAGGACGCTCCAGAAGGCGACGCCGTTGAGGCGGATGTCGGCGGCGAGCGAGACCGGCGAGCGGTAGCCGCCGTAGACCCCGGCGACGACGGCGGCGAGGATGCCGGAGACGTGCAGCTCCTCGGCGCCGACGTAGGCGCCGTAGGCGGTCAGGACCGTGAGGAAGATCGAGAGGCCGGAGTCGGACTGGCGGCGGATCACGAGGTCGGAGACGAAGCCGACCGCGAGCCCGACGGCGATGCCGCCGAGCGAGACGCCGACGAATTCGAGCGCCGCCGAGCCGAGGCTGAAGGCGGTGCCGGTGGCGACCCCGACCGCGATCCGGTAGAGGACGAGGGCGGTGCCGTCGTTGATCATCGACTCGCCCTCGACCACCAGCCGCACCCGCTCGGGGGCGCCGAGGCGGCCGAAGATCGAGGTCGCCGAGACCGCGTCGGTGGGGGCGAGGACGGCGCCCGAGGATCGCCGCCTCGGCCCAGGTCAGCTGCGGCACCGTCGCGTGGGCGACGACCGCGACCGCGGCGGCGGTGAGGAAGACGAGCCCGACCGAGAGCGACACGAGCGGCCGCATCACCGCCCGCAGCTCCTGCGGCGAGGTGCGCCAGCCGGCGGCGTAGACGAGCGGCGGCAGGAAGACGAGGAAGACGACGTCCGGTTCCAGTTCCACTTCCGGCAGGCCGGGGACCAGGGCGATCGCCAGGCCGCCGACGACGAGGACGATCGGCGAGGGGATCTTCGCCAGGTCGGCGACGCGGACGAGCAGGGCGGCCGCCAATAGCAGCAGCAGGATCGACTGGACGTTGTGCACGCGCGCATCTTCGCGTCCGACGCCGGCGACCGCTAGCGTGGCCGCGATGCCCCGCCGTCTCAGCCTGCTGCTGCTGCTCCCCGCGGTGCTGCTGATCGCGGCCTGCGGCGGCGGCTCCTCGACCACCAGCGGCGGCTCCACGACCGCCGCCGGCGGTTCGACCGAAGCCTCCGCAGACCCCTTCGGGCAGCTGCGGCTGGTGCTCGGCAAGTTCCCCTACGAGCCGTTCTACCGTCAATGCCTGGTCGACGAGGTGGAAGAGAAGCTGAGCGCCGGAGAACTGGAAGAACTGGCGGAACTGCCGGCGCAGCAGGGGCGGCGGGTGGCGCTGCGCTTCGCCCTCGGGGCGGCGCCGAAGTGCGAACGCCAGGGCGAAGACCCGATCATCGCCCACCCGAGCCACGTCCAGGTCAACCTGCTGCGGGTCGGGTACTCCTCGACCCTGGAAGCGCTCGGCCGCCGCGAAGGGCTGAGCCGGAAGCAGGCCAAGTGCCTCGGCGCGACGATCGCCAAGCTCCCTGATGGGAAGATCGTCACGCTCGGCAACGCCGACGAAAAGCAGCGCGAAGAAATCCTCGTAAACGTGATCGAAGGGTGCGCAAAGTGAGCCAGACGACCGACGCCGACCTGAAGCCGCCGCTGGAGGAGATCGACCACGTCCGCGGCGAGCCCGGCGCCGAGCTCGAGCTGGTCATGTTCGGCGACTTCCAGTGCCCCTTCTGCCTCGGCGCCCAGTCGGTCCTGCGCCGCGTCCACAAACGGCTCGGCGACCGCCTCCGCTTCGGCTTCCGCCACCTGCCGATCCCCGAGAAGCACCCGATGGCGCTCGTCGCGGCGGAAGCGAGCGAGGCCGCCGCCGCCCAGGGCCGGTTCTGGGAGTACCACGACGCCCTCTACCTCGAACAGCCGAAACTCTCGCGCGAGACGGTGCTGCGCGTCGCCGCCGACCTCGGCCTCGACGCCGACCGGGTCGCCGCCGAGCTCGAAGCCGAGACCCACCTGCCGCGGATCGAGCGCGACCTCGCCTCGGCCGGCGCCAGCGGCGCCACCGGCACGCCGACCTTCTTCGTCAACGGTGCCCGCTTCAGCGGCGCCTACGACGCCGGCTCCCTGGTCGAGGCGCTGGAAGCGGGCGGCTAGCTCGCCGCCATGCGGGCGCTGGTGCAGCGGGTCAGCCGGGCGGCGGTCGACGTCGAGGGCGAGCGGGTCGCCCAGATCGAGGCGGGGATGCTGGTGCTGCTCGGGGTGAAGGTCGGCGACGGCGTCGAGGAGTGCGACAAGCTCGCCGACAAGGTTCGCAAGCTGCGGATCTTCGACGACGCCGAGGGGCGGATGAACGAACCGCTGGGCGATCGGGAGATCCTCTGCGTCAGCCAGTTCACCCTCTATGGCGACGCCAGCCGCGGCAACCGGCCTAGTTATGTAGCCGCGGCGCGGCCGGAGGACGCGCAGCCGCTGTACGAGCGCTTCTGCGAGCGGCTCGGCGCCAAGCAGGGGGTTTTCGGCGCCTGCATGGGGGTGGCGCTGATCAACGACGGGCCGGTTACCGTGATGCTGGACGTTTGATCACCCAAAATTGCGATTGCGGTGAGGGTCGGCGCCGGGGACGATCCCGCTGCTTTGAATGTGCCTCGTCCTTTTCTCTTGCTCGTCGCCCTGCTGGCGATCGGGATCCTCCCGGCGACGGCCGTCGCGCACGGCGGCAGCGCCGCCGCGGTCGCCAAGGCCAAGAAGGCGAAACGGGGCCCGCGCGGCCCGAAGGGCGAACCCGGCGCGCCCGGCGCGCCCGGCGCGGCGGGTGCCAAGGGCGAACGCGGCGAGAAGGGCGAACGCGGCGAGAAGGGTGAACGGGGCGAGAAAGGCGAAAAAGGCGAAAAGGGAGACCGCGGAGAACCGGGGCCTTTCCTCGAAGTGCTGCCCGCCGGGCGGACGCTGCGCGGCACCTACGCGGTCGGCGCCAACGTCCCCGCGGCGGGACACGTCTACGGCCCGATCAGCTTCCCGGTCCCACTGGCCGCGGCGCCGATCTTGAACGTCGTCAACTCGACGCCGGACCCCGACTGCCCCGGCAGCGTCGCCGATCCGCAGGCGACCGCCGGCAATTTCTGCCTCTTCGTGCGGGCGACCGAAAACATCGAAACCCTGGAAGTGTGCGACACGATCCTCTACTCCTGCCCGGGGATAACCCGCTTCGGTGGCTTCGTCGACGTGCGGGCCATGGGCGCCGGGCTCACCTCCTCGGCCGGCACCTGGGCCGTCACCGCGCCCTGAGGCCGACGCTCAGCTCGGCGCGGCCGAGCGGAGGATCAGGTCGCAGTAGCGGTCGGCGATCTCGTCGGGGCTGAGGCGGCCGCGAGGCCGCAGCCACTGCGGCGTGTAGTTGACCATCCCGAGCAGCGCCAGCAGGGTCAGGCCGCGGTCCTCGAAGGCCATCGCGCCGGCCTCCTCGCCGCGCCGCAGGATCCCGTCGAGGATCTGCTCGAAGTCCTTGCGGGCGCGGCGCACGGCGCGCCACTGCGGCTCGCGCTCGATCAGGTGCCGCTCCTGGGCGAAGACCAACATGTGGTGGCGGTGGCTCTCGATGTGCTCGAGCCAGGCCCGCAGCAGCGCCCGCAGCTGGCCCTCGGGGGAGCGCTCCTCGCCAGCGGCGATCTCGCGAGCGCAGGCGAGGAGGGGCTCCATCAGTTCGTCGCAGATCGCCAGCAGCAGCGCCTCCTTGCTGCCGATGTAGTGGTAGAGGCCGCCGGCGGCGAGGCCGGTCGCCTCGGTCAGGTCGGCGATCGAGGTCGCGGTGTAGCCGTTCTCGGCGAACAGCTTCGCGGCGGCGGCGACGACTTCGCCGCGGCGGCCCTCGTAGCGGGCGCGGAGCGCGGGGCGGTCGGGAGCGGGCGGCGGCGCCATCGGCATACGGTAGCGCGGAAAATAGAAGGATCGCTCGAATTTCGAGCGATCGTTCGGTATTCTGTCGGGCCCGATGGTCAGCTTCGACCTCACCGACGAGCAGCGGCTGCTGCGCGACACCGTCCGCGAGTTTGCCCGCGCCGAGGTGGCGCCGGTCGCCGAGGAGCTCGACCGGACCAAGTCGTTCCCCTACGAGATCGTTGCCGAGCTGGGGAAGCTCGGGCTGATGGGGATCCCCTTCCCGCCGGAGTACGGCGGCGGCGGCGCCGACACGCTCTCCTACGTGCTCGCGGTCGAAGAGCTGGCCCGGATCGACTCCTCGGTCTGCATCACGATGGCCGCCCACACCTCGCTGGGAACGATGCCGATCCACCTCTGGGGCACGGACGAGCAGAAGGCCGAATGGCTGCCGCGGCTCTGCAGCGGCGAACGGCTCGCCTCCTTCGGCCTGACCGAGCCGGAGGCCGGCTCCGACGCCGGCAACGTGCGGACGACGGCGCGGCTCGAGGACGGCGAGTGGGTGATCGACGGCGCCAAGCAGTTCATCACCAACTCCGGCACCGACATCTCCGGCGTCGTCGCGATCACCGCCGCGACCGGCACCGACGAGCGCGGTCGCAAGGAGATCTCGAACCTGCTGGTGCCGACCGGGACCCCCGGCTACGAGGCCGGCGAGCCGTACCGGAAGATGGGCTGGAACGCCTCCGACACGCGGCCGCTCTCCTTCGACGGCTGCCGGGTCCCCGAGTCGGCCCTGCTCGGCCGCCGCGGCGAGGGCTTCAAGAACTTCCTCCACATCCTCGACGGCGGCCGGATCGGGGTCGCGGCGATGGGCGTCGGCCTCGCCCAGGGGGCGCTCGACGAGGCGCTCGCCTACGCCAAGGAGCGGCACGCGTTCGGCCAGCCGATCTCGAAATTCCAGACGATCCAGGCGAAGCTGGCCGACCTCTCGGCGCAGATCGAGGCGGCGCGGCTCCTGACCTGGCGGGCGGCGCTGGAGAAGGACGCCGGCAAGTCGTTCACGCTGACCGCCGCCCAGGCGAAGCTCCTGACCGGGCGGCTGGCGGTGCGGGCGACCGAGGAGGCGGTCCAGATCCACGGCGGCTACGGCTTCATCGAGGAGTACCCAGTCTGCCGCTTCTACCGCGACGCGAAGATCCTGACGATCGGCGAGGGCACCGACGAGGTGCAGCAGATGGTGATCGCGCGGGCGCTCGGGGCCTGAGGTGAGCGCCGCCACCAGGATGCCCGCGGCGGTGAAGCTGCGCGAGGTCGGTCCCCGCGACGGCTTCCAGAACGAGCCCGAGGTGATCGCCACCGACGACAAGGTGCGGCTGGTCGAGATGCTGGCGCGGACGGGGGTGCGGCGGCTGGAGGTGACGAGCTTCGTCCGCGCCGACGTGATCCCGCAGCTGGCCGACGGCCGCGAGGTGCTGGAACGGGCCGAGATCCCCGACGAGGTCGCGGTCTCGGTCCTGGTCCCGAACGAGCGCGGGCTGGAGGCGGCGCTGGCGGTGCGCGAGCGGATCGACGAGGTGAACGTCTTCCTCTCCGCCTCGGAGACCCACAACCGCCACAACGTCAACCGCTCGGTGGCCGAGTCGCTGGCCGGGGTGGAGCGGGTGATCGCCGGTGCGCGCGAGGCGGGGCTGCGGGTCGAGGGCGTGATCTCGACCAGCTTCGGCTGCCCGTACGAGGGCGAGGTGGCGCCGGGGCGGGTGCTCGAGATCGCCGCCGCGCTGGCCGCGGCGGGCGCCGCGGAGGTCGGCTTCGGCGACACGACCGGGATGGCGAACCCGCTGCAGGTGCGCTCGTTCTTCGAGCGCGCCGCCGCCGAGCTGCCGGGGGTCGAGCTGACCGCCCACTTCCACAACACCCGCGGCCAGGGGCTCGCCAACGTGCTGGCGGCGCTCGAGGCCGGCTGCGCCTCCTACGAGTCGAGCTTCGGCGAGCTCGGCGGCTGCCCGGTCCCGGCCGGGGCGACCGGCAACATCGCCAGCGAGGACCTGGTCTCGATGCTCGAGGAGATGGGGATCGAGACCGGAGTCGACCTGGAAGCGCTGCTGGCCGCCTCCCGGGAGGCGCAGAGCATCCTCGGTCGCCAGCTCGGCTCGCACACGCTTCTGGCCGGCCCGGTCGATTGGGAGCGGTGAGGGGAGCGATGCCGCCGTGTTCAGCCGTGTCCTGATCGCCAACCGCGGCGAGATCGCGGTGCGGATCGTCCGCACGCTGCGGCGGCTCGGGATCGAGTCGGTCGCGGTCTACAGCGATGCCGACGCGGACGCGGTCCACGTGCGGGCGGCCGACGACGCCCTGCGGATCGGCCCGGCGCCGGCGGCGGAGTCCTACCTCTCGGTGGAGCGGGTTCTCGAGGCGGCGCTCGCCAGCGGCGCCGAGGCGATCCATCCCGGCTACGGCTTCCTCTCCGAGCGCCCGCAGCTGCCGCTGGCCTGCGCCGAGGCGGGAATTGCCTTCGTCGGCCCCGGCCCGGAGGCGATGGCGCTGCTCGGCGACAAGGTCGAGGCGAAGGCGGTCGCCGAGGCCGCAGGCGTCCCGGTCCTGCCGGGACTCGCCGGTGAGAACCTCAGCGACGCGGAGATCGCCAGCTGGGTCGAGGGCGCCGAGCTGCCGGTGCTGCTGAAGGCGGCGGCGGGCGGCGGCGGCCGTGGGATGCGGATCGTCCGCGAGCGCGGCGAGCTGGAGGAGGCGCTGGCGGCGGCGCGGCGCGAGGCCGGCGCCGCCTTCGGCGACGACCGCCTGCTGGTCGAGCGCTACCTGGACGGCTCCCGCCACATCGAGGTGCAGCTGATCGCCGACGCGCACGGCAACTGCATCCACCTCGGCGAGCGCGAGTGCAGCCTGCAGCGGCGCCACCAGAAGGTGATCGAGGAGGCGCCCTCGCCGGTCGTCGGGACGGAGCTGCGGGAGCGGATGGGCGCCGCCGCGCTGGCGCTGGCCCGCGAGGCGGGCTACGTCAACGCCGGCACGGTCGAGCTGATCGCGGATCGCGACCGGCCGGAGGACTTCTTCTTCCTCGAGATGAACGCGCGGCTGCAGGTCGAGCACCCGGTGACCGAGGCGGTGACCGGGCTGGACCTGGTCGAGCTGCAGCTGCGGGTGGCGGCCGGCGAGGAGCTGCCGCTGACCCAGGAGCAGGTGCGGCTCGACGGCTGGGCGGTCGAGGCGCGGGTCTACGCCGAGGAACCGGGGCGTGGCTTCCTGCCCTCGATCGGGACCGTCGTCGCCTACCGCGAGCCGAGAGTGGGGCGGATCGACTCGGGGGTCGAGGAGGGCTCGCAGGTTGGCTCCGACTACGACCCGATGCTGGCCAAGGTGATCGGCGGCGGCCGCGACCGCGGCGAGGCGCTGACGGCGCTCGACCGCGCCCTCGGCGAGCTGGTCCTGCTCGGCCCCGGCACCAACGTCGCCTACCTGCGGGCGCTGCTGGCGCGGCCCGAGGTGCGGGCGGGGGAGCTCGACACCGGCCTGATCGAGCGCCTCGGCGAGGAGATCGCGCCGCCGCCGATGGCGCCGGACGTGCCCGCCGCGGCGCTCGAAGCGCTGCTCGATCCCGACCCCGGCGACCCCTGGGACGCCGCCGACGGCTGGCGCCTCGCCGGCCCCGCCCCGGTCCGCGCCACGCTCGAGGGCCTCGACGGCGCCGTCGAGGTCGACCGCCCCCGCGGTCCGCCGTCGAGGTTGCCTTTTCCGGCGATATGCGCCGCAAAAGGCAACCTCGTGGAGCGGTGTCGGGTGGCTGGGAGGTGGTGCGGGAGGCGGGCGCCGGCCAGCGCCCCGGTGCTGTCTGGATCCTCACCGGGCGCTCGGAGCCGGTGCGGTTCGCGTTCGTCGACGAGGACCGGGAGCACGGGGCCGCCGCCGCGCACGCGGGGTCGCTGGAGGCGCCGATGCCGGGGACGGTGATCGCCGTCCGCCGCGGGCCGGGCGAGGCGGTCGAGGAGGGGGAGGTGCTGGTCGTGGTCGAGTCGATGAAGATGGAGCTGGCGGTGCAGAGCCCGGCGGCCGGGACGGTGGCCGAGGTGCTGGTCGCCGCCGGCGAGCAGGTCGAGCGCGGCCAGACCCTGGTCCTGATGGGCGAGGACGGGGACGGAGCCGGCGGATGAGCGTCATCCTCCGCAGCCACGCGGTCCCCGGCAGCGAGGAGTTCGAGCGCAACGAGGCCGCCCACCGGCAGCTGGTCGGCGACCTCCGCGGCCGCCTCGAGCGCGCCGCCCTGGGCGGCGGCGAGCGGGCGCGGGAGCGCCACGTCTCCCGCGGCAAGCTCCTGCCCCGCCAGCGGGTCGAGCGGCTTGCCGACCCCGGCAGCCCCTTCCTCGAGCTCTCCGGCGCTCGCCGCCGGCGGCCTCTACGACGACGCCGCCCCCGGCGCCGGGGTGATCGCCGGCATCGTCCGCGTCCACGGCCGCGAGGTCGTCGTCGTCGCCAACGACGCCACCGTCAAAGGCGGCACCTACTACCCGATGACGGTCAAGAAGCACCTGCGGGCGCAGGAGGTCGCGCTCCACAACCGGCTCCCGTGCATCTACCTGGTCGATTCCGGCGGCGCCTTCCTGCCGATGCAGGACGAGGTCTTCCCCGACCGCGAGCACTTCGGCCGCATCTTCTTCAACCAGGCGAAGATGTCGGCGCAGGGGATCCCGCAGATCGCCGCGGTGATGGGCTCCTGCACCGCCGGCGGCGCCTACGTGCCGGCGATGAGCGACGAGACCGTGATCGTCCGCGACCAGGGCACGATCTTCCTCGGCGGGCCGCCGCTGGTGAAGGCGGCGACCGGCCAGGAGGTGAGCGCCGAGGAGCTCGGCGGCGGCGAGCTCCACGCCCGCACCTCGGGCGTCGTCGACCACCTCGCCGCCGACGACGCCGACGCGCTGCGGATCGTCCGCTCGATCGTCGCCACCCTCGCGCCCAAGCCCGCCGCGCCCTGGGAGCGCGCCGCGACCGAGGACCCCGCGGTCGACCCGGCGACCCTCTACGGCGCCGTCCCCACCGAGGGCCGCACGCCCTACGACCCGCGCGAGATCCTCGCCCGCCTGCTCGACGGCAGCCGCTTCCACGAGTTCAAGGCCGAGTACGGGACGACCGTCGTCTGCGGCTTCGGCCACCTCTACGGCCACCCGGTCGGCGTCGTCGCCAACCAGGGCATCCTCTTCTCCGAGAGCGCCCTCAAGGTCGCCCACTTCGTCGAGCTCTGCGACCAGCGCGGGGTGCCGCTGCTGTTCCTGCAGAACATCACCGGCTTCATGGTCGGGCCCGAGTACGAGGCGGGCGGGATCGCCAAGGACGGGGCGAAGATGGTCGCCGCGGTGGCGACGGCGCGGGTGCCGAAACTGACGCTGATCGTCGGCGGCTCCTTCGGCGCCGGCAACTACGGGATGTGCGGGCGGGCCTACTCGCCGCGCTTCCTCTGGATGTGGCCGAACGCGCGGATCTCGGTGATGGGCGGCGAGCAGGCGGCGATCGTGATGCGCGAGGTCGGCCAGCCCGAGCTCGGCGACCAGCTGCGCGAGCAGTACGAGCGCCAGGGCTCGCCCTACTACTCGACCGCGCGGATCTGGGACGACGGCGTGATCGACCCGCTGGACAGCCGCCGCGTGATCGGGCTGGCGCTCGGCGCCTGCGCCAACGCGCCGCTCGCGCCTCGCGCCGCGCCGGTCTTCAGAATGTAGGGATGGCGGCGAGTGCCCAGACGATCGCGATCGACGGGCGGCGCTACGCCTGGCACGCGGTCGGCGCCGGGCCGCGGCTGATCCTCGTCAACGGCTACGCCGGCACCGGCACCGACTGGGACCCGACCTTCCTCGGCGCCCTCGCCGAGCGCTTCGAGGTGATCTGCCCCGACAACCGCGGCATGGGCGAGTCCGAGCTGGGCGACGAGGAGCTGACGATCGCCGCGATGGCGGCGGACGTCGAGGAGCTGATGGACGCGCTCGAGGTCGAGGCCTGTGCGGTCGGCGGCTGGTCGATGGGGGGTTACGTCGCCCAGCGGCTGGCGGAGAGCGCGCCAACCCGGGTCAGCGCCCTGACGATGATCGGCACCCACCCCGGCGGGCCCACCTACGTCCCGACCGGCGACGCGGAGTCGTTCGCGAAGCTGATCGACTACTCGGGCACGCCGCGCGAGCAGGCGAGCCGGCTGCTCTCGGTCCTCTTCCCGCCGGCGCAGGCGGCGGCGATCGACGCCGAGTTCGGCGAGCTGGTCGCCGCGGCGCGGGCGCAGCTCGACCACCGCGCGCTCGACGCCCAGGTGACGGCGCTGGTCGGCCTGGCGCGATCGCGAGCCGCCGCCGCTCGCGGACCCGCCACCGGCGCTGGTCCTCCACGGCCGCCTCGACCAGCTGGTCGCGGTCGGCAACGCGGAGCCGCTCGGCGAGCGCTGGAACGCGCGGGTGGAGATCTTCGAGGAGAGCGCCCACGCGGCGATGGCGCAGGAGCCGCTGCGCGCGGCGGCGGCGATCGTCGCGGTCGCCGGGCCCTCCGACTAGCCCGAAGCGCTGACCCGCTCCGAGTCGCCGTCGCGTTCTTCGACCGCCGCGGCGAGCGCCCGCAGCGCCGCCGCCAGCGGTCCGCGGATGCCGGGGTCGGCGATCAGCCCGTCGGCGCCGATCGCGTCGCGGGGGACCGGGATCCGCCGCACCGCCTCCTCGACGACCAGCGAGCCGGTGTAGCCGAGCACCTTCCGCAGCGAGGCTTCGGCGTCGGCGCCGCCCGACGGCGCCGCCGGCCCGGCGGTGTTGACCCAGGCGACCGGCATCGCGTAGGTCTCGCCGCCGCCGACCGTCCAGTCGAGCAGGTTCTTGAACGAGCCCGGCAGCGCGCCCGCGTACTCCGGGGTCGAGAAGAGGACCGCGTCGCTGCGGCGCAGCTGATCGCGCAGCTCGCGGACCGCCGGCTGCGGCGCGCCCGCCGGATCGTCGTCGTCCGGGTTGAAGTGGGGGAGGTCGCCCATGCCGCCGTAGAGGGTCATGGCGATACCGGGGATTTCGATGTTCGAAGCCGTCCGCAGCAGGCTGCTGTTGGTCGAGCCGCCGCGCAGGCTGCCGGAGACGAGCAGGATCGCGATCGGGTCGCCGCTAGCCATCGGCGGTCAGCCGGAAGCCGAGCCGGGCGAGCTCGGCGGCCCGGTCGCGGGCCGCCGGCGAGCTGAGGCCGCCTTCGTGGTAGGCGACGGTCAGCCAGCGGTTGCCGCGGGCGGCGAACAGGGTGCCGAGCCCGGGGACCCAGCTGGCGAACTCGTCGCCGGGCGCCGGGTCGCCGACGTTCGGCACCGGGTGCGTGGTCTTGCGGGGGTCGGGAGCGCCGAACTGGTTCTGCTCGGTCATCCGGTTCTTGTATCGCTGGCGGGCCGAGCGGCCGGAGTCGAGATAGACGCCGATCCGCACGCCGGTGCCGGTCAGGCGGCAGCGCGAGGAGGGGGGAGTGGGCTCGCCGACCGCGTCGAGCCGGCGGCCGGTCTGCGCTTCGGCCCGCCGCCGCAGCGCCTCGCAGTCCCCGCGGGAGACGTGCAGGGTGCTCGGCGCTTCCTGCCCGAGCCGTTCGCCGCGGACCCCGACGACCAGCCCGTGGTGCTTGCCGGCCGAGCCGGCGGCGGTCGAGTCGCCGCCGCCGCTGGTCGTCACGGAGCCGCCGCAGCCGGCGAGGAGCGCCGCGCCCGCCAGCACCGCCGCGGCCGCCGAAGCGGCCCTCGCGCGTCCCGTCCAAGCCTGCCTGCCGAGCACCCCTTGACCTTATTGGCTAGCCGCAGGCCGCCACTACGCTGGGCGGGTGCCAGCCCCCGACGGCTTCAGCTACGAGGTCGAGGGTGGCGCCGTCGCGATCTACCATCGCGGCCGCCGCGCCACCGTCCTGCGCGGTGCGGCCGCCGCCCGCTTCCTGGCCGAGGTCGGGCGCCGCGACCCGCAGCAGCTGATGGCCCGCGCCACCGGCAACTACAAGCGCGGCAACGAGCGGGCCGGCAAGCGCTCGCCCCGGCGCGGCAGCGCGCGCCGCCGCTGAGCGGCAGCGCGCGCCGGTCGCTCCCGCCGGCTAGTGGTGGGCCTTGCCGTGGTCCTTCTTCTCGTGGTGCTTCTTCGGCTTCGCCTTCAGGGTCACGGCGACCTTGGCGTTGGCGGCGAGGATCTTGCCCTTCGCCGAGCCCTGGCTGATCACCCGGCCGTTCGCCGCGGTCGCGCCCTTCAGCTCGTGGACCTTGCCGATCCGGCAACCGCCCTGGCGCAGCGCTTCCTTGGCCGAGCTCAGCGTCCGGCCGTTCAGCTTCGGCACGATGCAGCCGGTGTAGGCGAATTCGTCGGCCTTGGTCAGTTCGCTGGTCCCGGCCACGGTCTGCACCGTGATCGGCACCGGGCCGCGGGTGGTGAACGGCGGCGCCGTCGCCGTGATCTGCGTTTCCGATTCGACCGTGAAGGCGGCCGCCGGCAGTTCGCCGAACATCACCGCGCTGGCCCCGCCGAGGTCGGTGCCGGTGATCTTCACCTTGGCGCCGCCGGTCAGCGGCCCGAAGGCCGGTTCGATCGACTTGATCTGCGGCTGCGGCTGGACTTCGGCCGAGAGCTCGATCTCTTTGCCGCTGACGCCGGGCCGCGGCCCCACCGTCGCCCCTTCGAGCGGGGTCGGGAAGAGCGACGCGAAGCCGGCCCCGGCGACCGTGGCGACGCCGATCTTGTCGGTCGCGTTGGTCGGGTCGACGCCGATCAGGTCGCCGGATTTCACCTGGATGTTGGCTGGGAAGGTCTGCACGCCTTCGCCCGACGGCGTCGCCGGCGCGCTGGCGCCGACGGCGGTGTAGGCGCCGGCCCCGTTCGGCCGCAGCACCCGCAGCGTGAACGGGCCGCCGACGGCGCCCTGCACCCGCCAGCGAACGACCAGCCCGTTGACCGGCGAGCTGAGGTTCGACCCCTTCTCCGGCAGCGCCGAGTTGAACAGCGTCTGGACTTCCTTGAATTCTTCCGGCGTCGAGCCCGGCGGCAGCACGCTGCCGACCGTGATCGTCGTCGCCCCCGCACCAGCAGCGGTCAGCAGCGCCCAGGCAGAGGCCAGCGCCGCGACCGCGAACGTCAGTCGCTTGCTTCGCATCGTTATGTCCCTTCGTCGCGCCGCCCCTTTCTCAGGCCGGCGTCTTTGTCCCTGGCTACGACTGCGCTAACTGCCGCGCTCGGGCAAAGTTGCGGCGGTGGGGTTGCGGGGGGCCGGGTCGGCCCGGGCTCAGCCTTCGAACGGCGGCGCGACGCCCCAGCCCCAGCGCGGGACCGGCGCCTCCTCGGCCACCTCGGCGCCGGCGGCGGAGTTGTGGACCGCCAGCCGCGATCCCCACTCGGCATAGCCCATGATCGCCGCCCGGAACTCCGGGTCGGCGGGCAGCTCGACCCGGTCGGCGGCCTCGCTCAGCAGGGTGACGAAGCGCAGCCGCAGCTCCGGGGTGATCTCGAGCCCGCGGTGGTGGGCGAGCATCGCCGGGTAGCCGCCGAGCTCACGCGTGTAGGTGTCGGGGCCGCCCATCACCTCGACCCACCAGGCGAGGACGTGCTGGCGGTGCTGCTCACTGACCCGGCCGCCGAACAGCGGCGCCAGCGAATCGTCTGCTTCGACCAGGTCGTAGAAGGCTTCGAGCCAGCGCTCGAAGGCGTCGGTGCCGCCGGCCCACTCGAGGATGGTCGGCGGCACCGACATGCCGCTAGCAGCGAATCCGCTTGTGGTTGATGATGATGCCTTCGGCGTAGCGCCGGTAGGTGGCGGTCGTCACCGAGCTGCAGACCGCTCCGTCGGTGAAGAGGTAGTTGGAGAGGCAGTCGATCCGATGCAAGGACTGACGCCTGCACGGGTGGACCGACCACGACTTGCAGCCGTTCACCTGAGAGCAGATTTCCGCCGTCTCCTGGGAGATGGCGCGTTTCGCCGGACCGAACCGGAGCTGGAAATTGCCGCTGGCGACCGCCGTGAAGGCGAGCATGGCGACGATGGCCGACACCCCGACCAACAACTTGAATCTCACGAGACATCCCTTCGTTGGACGCACTGACTGGAAGGCCGCATCCTATGACCGCAATCGGCGGTCTGTCCACGCCGGGCTAAAGCCCTTTCGGCCCCGCCGGTAAGCCTGCGGATCGCCGTTCGGGGGCCAAATTCGCGGATCTCGCAAAAACGGCTGATGGCAGGCCGCGAGAACTTGGTGGCCGTTCGTCCGACGCCCTTGCGGACGCCCGTTCTAGCGGCGAATCTGCAGCTCCCGATGAACCACCTCCACCGCCACCATCACGCTGAGCCCGTCCAGTTGGCCGAAGGCTGGATCGGCATCTGCGCCACCTGCGGTTGGGTCAGCCGCGACTACGGCTCCCACCAGCACGCCAGCTCCGAGAGCGCCAGCCACACCGCCAACGCCGCCGAGTGCCTCGGCCACGCCTTCCGCCGCCGGGCGCCGCGGACGCTGACGCGGCAGCGCAGCCGCGGCTGCCGCGTCGGTCGCGCCCGGCTGGGCCCTCACTAGGCCTCGAAGAACTCGCGGCTGCCGCGCTCGCCGAAGAGGATGTAGAGGACGACCACGGCGACGATGGCGCTGACCAGCGCGCTCGAGCGGGTGACCCCGTCGAGGGCGATGAAGCTGTAGATCGCCGAGAGCAGGTTGAGGCCGGCGATCAACGCCACCAGCCAGCGGGCGAATTCGCTGCCGCGGCCGAGCGCCGAGGCGACCCAGGCGGTGACCAGGCCGATCAGCAGGGTGATGATGCCGTACCAGAGGATCGTGCTGGCGGAGCGGTTCAGTTCGATCCGCAGGTCGAGGTTGTTGTGGGCGATGATCAGGTAGATCCCGCCGATGATCCCGATCAGGGCCTCGATCCAGATCAGGACCATCAGGATCGTCACTCCGACCGGCCGGTGGTGCGCGTAGGTGCCGTTGGACATCGGTTTCCCTTCCCTTTCGTAATGCCCGTCGGCGGCGGTTTCGGTGTCGACCGGCCGAGACCTCTCGATGCAAGGAACCGATCCGTGGAGCGGGATCGAGCGCGGGCGCTATTCCTCGCCCGGGTCGCGGGCCTCGAGCGCCTCGAGCCGTTCGCGGATCGCTCGCAGCTCGCGTAGGATCAGGTCCTCCTTGAGGTCGCTTTCCTCGGCGGCGTTGATGAAGCGGTCGGCGATGAAGGCGGTCAGCAGGGCGACGAAGCCGATCCCGACGAACATGATCGTGATGCCGATGATCCGGCCCGCCGTGCTTTCCACCGGGATTTCGCCGTAGCCGACCGTCGTCACCGTGGTCACCGCCCACCAGACGCCGTCCCAGGTGGTGACGCCGTGGCTGTCTTCGACGCTGGCGAAGACGACGCCGCCGACGATCACGGTGGCGACTGCGACCATCGCCGCGTACCGCATCCCCTCCAGCGAGAGCAGCCGCCGCAGCGACAGGATTCGGACCAGCCGCAGCAGCCTGACCAGGCGGAAGATCCGGCCGGACTGCCAGCCGGCCGGCGCGAACGGCGGCGTGATCACCACCACCGCCACGTCGATCAGGTGGTGCAGCAGCCAGCGCCGCCGGTTCGGCACCACCGCGAGCATCACCACCATCTCGACCAGGAAGACGATCCAGGTGGCCCAGTTGAACACCCGCGCGACTTCCGGCCACGGCGCCGTCAGGTCGGACTCCTGGATGACCAACAGCGGCACGGTCAGCATCGCCGCGACCACCACCGGCCATTCGAACCGCTGCTGGATCCGCTGCGCCCGCGCCTCGCGGGGGTCGATCGAGTGCCCCTCAGACCTCGCCACGGCGCGATCCTGCCGGGCGGCCCGGACGGCGCGACCGACCGCGATCGGCGACGATGCCCGCGGTGGCGAAGTTGATCTATTCGGCGATCGCGTCCCTCGACGGCTACGTCGAGGATGCGCAGGGCAAGTTCGACTGGGCGGCTCCGGACGAGGAGGTGCACGCCTTCGTCAACGACCTCGAGCGCCCGATCGGCACCCACCTCTATGGGCGGCGGATGTACGAGACGATGGTCTTCTGGGAGACCGAGGGCGACGGCCCCGACGAGCCGGCCCCGATGCATGATTTCGCGGCGATCTGGCGCGCCGCCGACAAGGTCGTCTTCTCGCGAACCCTGCAGGCCCCGTCGACCGCGAAGACGCGCCTCGAGCGCGACCTCGACCCCGCCGCGGTCCGCCGCCTCAAGCAGACCTCCGAGTCCGACCTCTCGATCGGCGGCGCCGAGCTGGGCGGCCAGGCAATCGCCGCCGGCCTGGTCGACGAGCTCCACCTCCTGCTCCACCCGATCGTGATCGGCGCCGGCAAGCCCGCCCTGCCGCGCGACACCCGGACCGAGCTCGAGCTCCTCGACCAGCGCCGCTTCGAGAGCGGCGTCGTCCACCTCCACTACCGCCTCCGGCCCTGACCCCCACAGTCGCGCCCCAGGCGATGCCGGAGGAGGGACTCGAACCCCCGACACGCGGATTATGATTCCGCTGCTCTAACCAGCTGAGCTACTCCGGCGGGACGGTGGATGGTAAATGGCGAGCGGTTCCGGCGGCGGCCGGCGCATCGGGTGGTCGGAGATGCGGCCGGTGCTGGTGGCCTTCCTGCTGATCGCGGACGCGGGGGTGGTGGCGGCCCTGGTGCTCTCGCAGAAACGCGGCTGGGTGGTGCCGTTCATCGCCTTCGGGGCGATCTTGATCGGCCTGATCTGGCTCGAGGGGTGGTCGATCGCGCACCGGCACGACGACGACGATTGACCGACCCCGCCGTATTGGTGGGAAGCGTTCCATCAAACGGCTTCGGCGGATAGGGTGGGTGCGTGAGCGCCGAGCTGGACAGGGCCATCAAGACCGTCGTCCGTCATTGCATGGGGGTGGCGCCGGGCGAGGACGTGCTGGTGGTCTGCAACCCGGTCACCGAAGAGATTGGCGCGTTGATGCGGATCGAGGCGCAGGGCGACGGCGCCGACGCGACCCTGGCGGTGATCTCCGAGCGCGAATCGGCGGCGGCCGAGCCGCCCGGGGCGGTGGCCGCGGCGATGGCGGCGGCCGACGTGGTGCTGGCGCCGACCGTGCAGTCGCTCTCCCACACCGCGGCCCGCAAGCGGGCGAGCGAGAACGGGGTCCGGATCGGGACCCTGCCGGGGGTCACCGAAGAGATGCTGGAACGGCTGATGACCGGCGACCTGGAGGAGATCCGGCGCCGCAGCTGGGCGCTCGTCTCGGCGCTGAACAGCGGCAGCGAGGCGCGCATCACCTGCCCTCGCGGCAGCGACCTGCGACTCGGGCTCGAGGGGCGCAACGCGATCGCCGACGGCGGCGAACTCTCGACCCGCGGCGCCTTCGGCAACCTGCCCTGCGGCGAGGGCTTCATCGCCCCGGTCGAGGGGACCTCGGAGGGAACCCTGGTGGTCGACGGCTCGATCGCCGAAATCGGCCTGCTCGAGACGCCGACCAGGCTGACGATCCGCGGCGGCCACCTGACCGACGCGGAAGGCGAGGCGGGCGAGCGCCTGATGGACCTGCTGACCCCGCACGGCGCCGAGGCGACCAACGTCGCCGAGCTCGGGATCGGCACCAACGAAGAGGCGATCCCGACCGGCAACGTGCTCGAGGACGAGAAGATCCTCGGCACCGCCCACGTCGCCTTCGGCGCCTCGGCGGCGATCGGCGGCACCGTCCAGGTCGCGGTCCACCTCGACTGCGTGATCAACGAGCCGACCGTCGAAATCGACGGCGAAGTCGTCGTCAGCGGCAGCGAGCTGCTGATCTAGGCGAGTCCGCCGGGCGGCGCGTCCGGCCGACTCGCCTCAGGCGGCCGCGTCGAGCGCCGCGATCTCCTCGGCGCTCAGCTCGAGCGCCGCCGCGGCGACGTTCACCTCGAGGTGGGCGACCGAGCCGGTCCCGGGGATCGGCAGCGTCGTCTCCTTCGCCAGGAGCCAGGCGAGCGCGATCGCCGCCGGCGTGGTGTCGTGGCGGGCGGCGATCTCGGCCGCCGGGCCGCCATCCTCGGCGAGCTTGCCGGCGTTCAGCGGGAACCAGGGGATGAAGGCGATGCCGTCGCGCTGGCAGGCCTCGAGCACGTCGGCCGAGGCCCGGTCGCCGAGGTTGTACCGGTTCTGCACCGAGACCACCTCGACCAGCTCGCGCGCCGTCGCCAGCTGCTCGAGGTCGACGTTGGAGACGCCGATGTGGCGGATCTTGCCTTCCTCCTGCAGCTCCTGCAGCGCCCCGACCGACTCGGCGTAGGGGACATCGGGGTCGTGGCGGTGCAGCTGGTAGAGGTCGATCCGCTCCAGGCCGAGCCGCCGCAGCGAGCCCTCGCAGGCCGCTCGCAGGTGCTCCGGCCGCCCGTTCCGCGGCCAGACGTTTGGCCCGGTGCGGGTCAGCCCGCCCTTGGTCGCGATCACCAGCCCCTCCGGATAGGGGCGCAGCGCCTCGGCGATCAGCTCCTCGCTGACGTTCGGCCCGTAGGAGTCGGCGGTGTCGATCAGGTCGATGCCGAGCTCGACCGAGCGCTTCAGCACCCGGATCGCTTCCCCGTGGTCGGCCGGCGGTCCCCAGATGCCCTCGCCGGTGATCCGCATCGCGCCGAAGCCGAGCCGGCGCACGCGCAGATCGCCAAGTGCGATCGTGCCGGCGGTCTCGTCGCTGAGCGTCACGGCGGCCATCGCCGCACAGGCTAGCCTCCCCGACATGCCGGCTCTGCTCGCCGTACCCAACGTGTCCGAGGGGAGCGACGCGGCGCGGCTGGCGGAGCTGGAGGAGGCCTTCGGCCGCGGCGCGACGCTGCTCGACCGCCACGTCGACGCCGACCACGGCCGCTCCGTCTTCACCCTGGCAGCGCACGGTCCGGCGGGCGCCCTCACCGAAGCGCTCCTCGCCGGCGCCGAGGTGGCGCTGGAGACGATCGCGATGGACGCCTACAGCGGCTCCCACCCTGCGATCGGCGCCCTCGACGTCTGCCCGGTCGTCTTCCTCGAGCCCGGCGACGAGGCCGCGGCGCGGACCGAGGCGGTCGCCGTCGCCGCCCAGATCGGCGGCCTCGGGGTGCCCGTCTTCCTCTACGGCGAGCTGGCCCGCGAGCCGAACCGGGCCGAGCGCGCCTACTTCCGCAACGGCGGCCTGGCCGAGCTGTGGCTGCGGATGGAGTCGGGCGAGCTGCGGCCGGACTTCGGCCCGCACCTGCCGCACCCCAGCGCCGGCGCGACGCTGGTCACCGCGCGGCCGCCGCTGGCCGCCTTCAACGTCGAGCTCGACAGCGGCGACGTCGAGGTGGCGCGGGCGGTGGCGGCGGCGCTGCGGGAGGCCGGTGGCGGCCCGCGCGGGGTGCGGGCGATCGGGCTCGTGCTCGCCAGCGGCCGCGCCCAGGTCTCGACCAACGTCCACGACCCGCTGCGGGTGCCGCTCGGGGAGATCGTCGAGCGAGTGCGGGCGCTGGCGGCGCCGCTCGGCGCCCGGCCGCTGGAGGCCGAGCTGGTCGGGCTGATCCCGGCCGCCGCCCTGGCCGGCTACCCCGAGGACGTGCCGATGCGCGGCTTCGACCCCGCCCGCCACGTGATCGAGCGGCGCCTGGAAGCGCTCTCCTGAGGCCCCACACTCGGTAGATTCAGCAGATGGCCCAGAACCAGAAACGGCGCCGCCGCAAGCGCCGCGGCACCCAGGGCGGCAGCATCGACGCCCGCCGCCGCGCCTCGCGCCCGCGCAGCCGCGAGGAGGCGAAAGCCCGCGCCCGTGCCGGCCGCTCCACCACCAGCACCCGCAAGGAGGACCTGCCGCCGACCTGGCGCAACTCGGTCCTCCGCGGCGGCGGTGCCGCGGTCCTCTTCGTCCTGCTGCTGCTGGTGATCTTCAAACGCCCGGTCGCCCAGTCGCTGATCTTCGGCGGCTTCATGCTCGCCTTCTACATCCCGACCGGCTACTACATCGACCTGGCGATGTGGCGGAAACGGGAGCGCAAACGGATCCGCGAACGCGTCGAACAGGGGAAGTGATGGCGCTCGAGGTCGAGATGCTGACGGTCGGCCAGATCGCCGAGAACTGCTTCATCGCCCGCGCCGAGGGCGCCGCGGGGCTGATCGTCGTCGACCCCGGCGACGAGGCGGAGCTGATCCTCGCCAAGGCCGCCGAGATGGGGGGAGGGGTCGAGGCGATTCTCCTCACCCACACCCACTTCGACCACGTCGGCGCGGTGGCGGCGGTGGCGCGGGCGACCGGGGCGCCGGTCTACTGCCCGGAGATCGAGGTGCCGGTCCTCGCCGACATCAACTCCTACGTCTACCCGGGCTTCGGCCCGTTCGAGGACTACGACGCCGACGAGACCGTCGCCGGCGGCGAGACGCTGAGCCTCGCCGGGCTCGAGCTCGAGGTGATCTTCACCCCGGGGCACAGTCCCGGCCACGTCACCTACTCGGCCCGCGGCGAGGACGCGATCTTCTCCGGCGACGTGCTGTTCCAGGGCTCGGTCGGCCGCGTCGACCTGCCCGGCGGCGACTGGCCGACCCTGGCCCGCTCGATCCAGACCCTGCTCGACCGCCACTCCGACGAGACCGTCGTCCACCCCGGCCACATGGGGATCACGACGCTGGGCGCCGAGCGCGCGACCAATCCGTTCCTGGCCCAGCTGACGGTCTAGGGCGCGCCGCCGCATGGCCAGCAAGTTCCAGGCGCCCCGCGGCACCTTCGACATCCTGCCCGAGCAGGGGCGCGCCCGGGCGCGGCTGCAGCAGGTCGCCGCCGAGCTCTTCGCCCGCGCCGGCTACGAGCCGATCCAGACGCCGAGCTTCGAGGACACCGACCTGTTCGAACGCGGGGTCGGCAAATCGACCGACATCGTCCAGAAGGAGATGTTCACCTTCGAGGACAAGGGCGAGCGGAGCCTGACCCTGCGGCCGGAGGGGACGGCGCCGATCTGCCGCGCCTACCTCGAGCACGGGATGCACAAACTGGCGCAGCCGGTCAAGCTCTCCTACGGCGGCCCCTTCTTCCGCCACGAGCGCCCGCAGGCGGGGCGCTACCGGCAGTTCCACCAGCTCGGGGTGGAGGCGATCGGGACCGACTCGCCGCTCGCCGACGCCGAGGTGATCATGCTGCTCTCCGACCTGCTCAGCGAGCTCGGCGTGCCGGGGGTGACGCTGCGGCTCTCCAGCCTCGGCTCGCTGCAGGCGCGGCGCGAGTACCTGGAGGAGCTGAAGGCCTACCTGCACGCGCACGAAGGCGATCTCTCGCCCGAGGTGCGCGAGCGGATCGACCTCAACCCGCTGCGCGCCTTCGACGCCGACGACGAGGGGACGCGGGCGGTGATGGCGGCGGCGCCAATGCTGGTCGAGCGGCTCGGCGACGAGGACGCCGCGCACTTCGCGACGGTGCGGGAGCTGCTCGACGCGGCCGGCATCGACTACGCGATCGACGGCACCCTGGTGCGCGGCATCGACTACTACACGCGGACGATCTTCACCTTCGACTGCGACGTGCTCGGGGCGCAGTCGGAGGTCGGCGGCGGCGGCCGCTACGACGGGCTGATCGAGCAGCTCGGTGGGCCGGCGACGCCGGCGGTCGGCTGGGCCTGCGGGATCGAGCGGATCCTGCTGGCGCTCGACGAAGAGGTGCCGGCGGCCGGGCGCGACGCCTTCGTCGCGATCGCCGACGAGGGCCAGCGGCAGCGGGCGGTGGCGCTGACCCGCGAGCTGCGGCGGGCGGGTCTCGCCGCCGAGCTCGACCTCGCCGGACGCGGGCTGAAGGGGCAGCTGAAACACGCGAACCGGCTGGGGGCGCGCCAGGTGCTGATCCTCGAGGCCGACGGCGGCGCCCAGCTGCGCGACATGGACAGCGGCGAGCAGCGGCCGGCGGATACCGGCAACCTGGTCGGCGAGATGACGCGGGGGCGGGGATGAGCGGCGAGGGCGGGGCCGGCGGCAAGCCGGTGCTGAGCGCTAATGGCTACCGCGACACCTGGTGCGGCCAGGTGCTGGCGGACCGGGTCGACTCGCAGGTTCGGCTGGCCGGCTGGGTCCACCGCCGCCGCGACCACGGCGGCCTGATCTTCATCGACCTCCGCGACCGCACCGGGATCGTCCAGCTCGTCTTCAACCCCGACTCGTCCGGCGCCTCCTTCGAGCTCGCCCACCGGCTGCGTGCCGAGGACGTGCTGAGCGCCGGCGGCACCGTCGTCCGGCGCTCGCCGGAGACCGTCAACTCGGAGCTGCCGACCGGCGCGGTCGAGCTGCTGGTGGGAGAGGCGGAGCTGCTCGCCGATGCGCAGACGCCGCCCTTCCAGATCGAGGGCTACGCCGGCGAGGCGAGCGAGGACAACCGCCTCCGCTACCGCTACCTCGACCTGCGCCGCGAGGCGATGCGCGAGGGGCTGATGCGGCGCCACCGGGTGACCGCGGCGATGCGCGAGTTCCTCGACGGCGAGGGCTTCGTCGACGTCGAGACGCCGGTGCTCACCCGCTCGACCCCGGAGGGCGCCCGCGACTTCCTCGTCCCCAGCCGCCAGCAGCCCGGCTCCTTCTACGCGCTGCCGCAGTCGCCGCAGCTGTTCAAGCAGCTGCTGATGGTCGCCGGCTTCGAGCGCTACTACCAGATCGCCCGCTGCTTCCGGGACGAGGCGACCCGCGCCGACCGCCAGCCGGAGTTCACCCAGCTCGACGTCGAGATGTCGTTCGTCGAGGTCGACGACGTGATCGGCGTCAACGAACGGCTCCTGCGGCACGTCTTCGAGCGCGCCGGCGGCCCGCAGGTCGAGCTGCCGATGGAGCGGATGGGCTACGACGAGGCGCTGGCGCGGTTCGGCACCGACCGGCCCGACCTGCGCTTCGGCCTCGAGCTGGTCGACCTCTCCGACGCGCTGCGCGAGACCGAGTTCAAGGTCTTCCGCGGCGTGCTCGAGGGCGGCGGCACGATCCGCGGCCTCAACGCCGGCCGCCGCGAGCTGCCGCGCTCCGAGCTCGACGGGCTGATCTCGCGGGCGCAGGAGCTGGGGGCGAAGGGCCTGGTCTGGGCGTTCCGTGAGGGCGACGGCTGGCGCTCGCCGACCGCCAAGTTCCTGAGCGCGGAGGAGCTGGCCGACCTCAACGCCCGGCTCGCAGCCGAGGAGGGCGATCTGCTGCTGCTGGTCGCCGACAAGCCGCGGGTGACGAGCGCCGTGCTCGGCCAGATGCGGCTCGACCTGGCGGAGCGGTTCGAGCTGATCGACCCGGGCGAGGATCGCCTCGTCTGGATCGTCGACTGGCCGCTGTTCGAGTGGAACGAGGACGAGCGCCGCTGGGACGCGATGCACCACCCGTTCACCTCGCCCGACGGCCCCTTCGATCCCGACGACCCAGGCGCCGCGCGGGCGCTCGCCTACGACGTCGTCTGGAACGGCCAGGAGCTGGGCGGCGGCTCGATCCGCATCCACGACGCCGAGGTCCAGCGGGCCGTCTTCCGGGTGCTCGGAATCGAGGACGAGACGGCCGAGGCGCGCTTCGGCTTCCTGCTCGAGGCGCTCCGCTTCGGGGCGCCGCCGCACGGCGGGATCGCCTACGGCGTCGACCGCATCGCCCAGCGCCTGCAGGGGGCGGAGACGATCCGCGACGTGATCGCCTTCCCGAAGACCGCCTCCGGCTTCGACCCGCTCACCGGCGCGCCCGCGCCGGTCGACGAGGCGCAGCTGCGCGAGCTCGGCGTCGCCCTCCACAAACGCGACCTCCCCGGTCACTGAGATGTCGCTGCGGGACTGGCTTCCCCGCAGGTGGCGTCCCGAGCCCGGCCCTGGCCAGACCCCGGTCCACGTCGACGAGCCCTACTACGACGCCTGGGAGGTGGTCCGCGACTTCGCCGACGTCCGCACCGCCCGCGCCTGGCACCAGGCCCTCGAAGAGGCCGGCATCGACGCCGTCCTCACCGCCGACTGGCCGCTCGACCGCTTCGGCCACGGCGACATCGCCCTCCGCGTCCCCTCCGAGCGCTGGAGCGAGGCCGAGTGGCATCTCTCCAACCTCGACGACTGAGCCCCGGCCGCTTCAGCCGCCGGTGCTACCGTTGAACCCAGGCTCGAGCCCGTACGAGAGCCGTCTCACCGTTTGACCCAACACAAACGGCGCGGGAGCCACCGTATCCATGGCCCCTTGGGGTCGGGATCAGGCACCCACCTTCTTATGAAGGGATCAAAGCTAGAGGCGGTAACGGCGGACTGGGGCCTTTTTTGCGCCTCCGTTGACGAAGCCGGCACACGATGCGCACCACGCGCGCGCCGCCGCCGCCGACCATGGGGGCGATGCCGGAAGACTCGTGCAACAGCGACCGCAGGCGGGACCAGATGCACGGCTCTTCCGCGTGGCGAACCGATCGGTCCCGTCGGCGTGCTGCTTGGCGCGGGCGGCGGCGGCGCAGCACGGCGTCGTGGCGCGATGGCAGCTGCTTCGGCGGGGAGTGACCGCAGAGGAAGTCAAGGGCCTCGTCGCGCGTGGGCATCTGCAGCCGCTTCACGGAGGCGTCTACGCGGTCGGGCACCGGCTCCTCACCCAGCGTGGTCGGTGGATGGCGGCGGTGCTCGCCGGTGGGCCCGGGTCGGTCCTGAGTCACCGTTCGGCCGCACAGGCTCACGGGCTGCTCTGGCCCGGCGAAATCGCGATCGAAGTGACCCGGCCGCGATTCCATCGCAGGCGCGCCGAGGTCCGCTCCCACCATGCCGTGCTGCTGCCGGACGAAGTGGCGGTCGATGGACGGGATTCCGATGACGTCGGCGTTTCGGACCGCGTTCGACGTCGCGGCGCTTGGTGAGCGGCGGCTGGTCGAGCGGGTAGTGCACGAGATCAAGCGCCGACGGCTCGCCGAGGCGGTCCCATTCGATGAGCTGCTGCGGCGGCATCCGCGCAAGCGCGGAGCGGGGCTGCTTCGCGATGTGCTCGATTCGAAGGCGCCGGTGGGCGTGACGCGGAACGAATTCGAGGAGGCGTTCGTCGCCTTCCTCGACGAATGCGGGCTGCCGCGGCCGGCGATGAACGCGCCGCTCGCGATGCGCGGACGCTTCTTCGAGATCGACGCGCTCTGGCGGCCGCAGAGGTTGGCGGTCGAGCTCGACGGCCGCGAGGTCCACGACACCGACGACGGGTTCGAGTCCGACCGCGAACGGGACCGCATCCTCCTCGCCGAGGGATGGCGCACCACCCGCATCACCTGGCGGCAGCTGCGCGACCGGCGAACCGGGCTGGCGGCGGACCTGCGGCTGCTCCTGGCGGCCTGAGCGCCAACCTCCGCGGCCGCGCCTCTACCCTCTGTCTGTGGATCGAGAGCTCTTCGAGCATTACCTGGCCGACGAGACCCGGCGCGGCCCGGCGCCCGACGACGCCTACACCGGCGCCGCCGGCGGCGCCGCCTGCGGCGACCTCGCCCGCCTCTCGCTCACCCTCGACCAGGGCAGGGTCGAGTCCGTCGCCTTCGACTCCGAGGGCTGCGCCGCCACCCGCGCGATGACGGCCGCCCTCGCCGAAGCGATCGAGAACGAGCCTGTGCTGACGGCCGCGCGCCTCTCCATCGACGATGCCGAACAGCTGCTCGGCGGCCTCGACCCCGCCAAACGCCACGCCGCCCAACTCGCCACCGACGCCCTCCACCGCGCCCTCTCCGCCGCGGCCTCGGATTCGGGACGGCTGCTCGCGGCCTTACCTGCAAATGGAGGACGCGAGCAGCCGTCCCCAACCGCAAACCCGTCCCGCGCCCGAGTCGCCATCGCCCTCTCCGGCGGCGTCGACTCCGCCGTCGCCGCCCTGATCGCCCGCGACGAAGGCCACGAGGTGATCGGCATCACCGTCAAGCTCTGGGCCGACCCGGAGACCGACGGCACCAAGGCCTGCTGCTCGCCCGAGGCGGTGCTCGGTGCCCGCGCCGTCGCCCACTCGCTCGGCATCCCGCACTTCACCCTCGACCTCGAGGGCCAGTTCCGCGCCCAGGTCGTCGATCGCTTCGTCAGCGGCTACGCCGAGGGGCGCACCCCGAACCCCTGCATCCTCTGCAACGGCGAGGTGCGGATCGCGGCGATGGTCGCCCTCGCCGAGCGCGCCGGCGCCACTCGTCTGCTGACCGGCCACTACGCCCGCATCGTCGAGGACGGCGACGGTCGCCTGCTAGCTTCCGGCGCCGACCCGGCCAAGGACCAGGCCTACATGCTCGCGGCGCTGCCGCCGCAGCTCCTGGACCAGCTCGGCTTCCCGCTCACCGACCTGACCAAGGACGAGGTTCGCGCGATCGCCGCCCGCCACGGCCTCTCCGTCGCCCGCAAGCCCGAGAGCCAGGACCTCTGCTTCCTCGCCGGCCAGGGCAAGCGCCGTTTCCTGCGCCGCCACGGCGGCCTCGTCGACCGCGAGGGCGACGTCGTCGACCGCGCCGGTCGCCCCCTCGGTCGCCACCGCGGCCACCACAACTTCACCGTCGGCCAGCGCCGCGGCACCGGCGTCTCGCTGAACGAGCCGGCCTACGTGATCGCCACCGATGCCGACGCCAACACGGTCACGATCGGCACCCGCGAGGAGCTGCTGACCCGCCGGGTGCGGGTCCGCGACGCCGTCCTGCACCGCGACGGCGAGCGGGTCGACGGCGTCTGCCTGCGCTACCACTCGCGCTCGCTGCCGGCCCGGCTCGGCGCCGCCGGCAGCGCCGCCCCCGGCCGCCACGCCGCGCTCGAGCTGGAGCTCGGCGAGGACTTCGCCGGCGCCTCCCCGGGCCAGACCGCGGTCCTGCTGGCGGGCGAGACGGTCGTCGGCCACGGCACGATCGTCGCCGCGGCCTGAGCCCGCGCCGCCGCCCGCACCGGTAAGAAACTCCGATGGTTACTCGCCTCGTCCTAAGGAACTATTTAGGCTCCCTCACATGAAGGCCGCCGAGATCCGCGACACCTACCTCCAGTTCTTCGCGGAGCGGGGCCACAAGATCGTCCCCTCGGCCTCGCTGGTGCCGAGCGTCCACGATCCCTCGGTGCTGCTCACGACCGCCGGCATGCAGCCCTTCAAGCCCTACTTCCTCGGCCTCGAACAGCCGCCGGCGCCGCGCCTCACGGACGTCCAGAAATGCTTCCGCACGACCGACATCGAGGAGGTCGGCAACACCGCCCGCCACCTCACCTTCTTCGAGATGCTCGGCAACTGGAGCTTCGGCGACTACTTCAAGGCCGAGTCGATCCCCTGGGGCTGGGAGCTGGCGACGCAGGGCTTCGGGATGGACCCGGAGCGGATCTGGGTGACCGTCTTCGGCGGCGAAGAGGCGCTCGGGCTCGGCCCCGACACCGAGGCGATCGAGATCTGGGAAGCGACCGGCGTTCCCGCCGAGCGGATCGTCCAGCTGGGGCGGGAGGACAACTTCTGGCAGGCCGGCCCGACCGGGCCGAGCGGCCCCTGCTCGGAGCTCTATCTCGACCGCGGGCCCGAGTTCGGCGGCGACGACGAGCGGCCCGGCGACGACACCGAGCGCTACCTCGAGTTCTGGAATCACGTCTTCATGAGCTACGACCTGCATGAGGACGGCTCGGTGACGCCGCTGCCGACCAGGAACATCGACACCGGGATGGGCCTCGACCGGATGGCGGCGATCCTCCAGGACGTCCCCTCGGTCTACGAGACCGACCACATCCGGCCGCTGATCGACCTCGCCGAGGAGCTCTCCGGCCGCCGCTACGACGAGGGTGGAGCGGTGACGAGAGCAATGCGAATCGTCGCGGATCACTCACGCGGGGCGGCCTTCCTGATCGCCGACGGCGTCGTCCCCTCGAACGAGGACCGCGGCTACATCCTGCGGCGGATCATGCGCCGGGCGATCCAGCAGGGCCGCAGCCTCGGGATAGACGCCCCCCAGTTGGGCCGCTTCGCGGAGCGGACGATCGAGCTGATGGGGGATGCCTACCCCGAGCTGGCGGCCGAGCGGGAGACGATCGCGCGCTGGGTCGGCGACGAGGAGGAGGGCTTCGGCCGCACCCTGGAGCGTGGCACCGAGCTGCTCGAGCGGCTGATCGCCGAGGCGAAGGAGGACGGCACCTCCTGGATCGACGCCGCCGACGCCTTCAAGCTCCACGACACCTACGGCTTCCCCTACGACCTGACCAAGGAGCTGCTCGCCGAGCAGGGGCTGGCGGTCGACGACTCCGGCTTCGAGGAGCTGATGGAGGAGCAGCGCCAGCGGGCGCGCACCGGCGCCGCAACCGCGCACGGCTCCGAGGATCGCCACGGGAAGGTGCTCGCCTTCGCCGGCGCGACGCCGCCGACCCGCTTCGTCGGCTACGAGACGCTGCGGACCTCGACCGGGCTCGCCGCGGTCGAGCCGGGCGACGGCCGGGCGCTGGTCAAGCTCGAGGAGAGCCCCTTCTACGCCGAGGGCGGCGGCCAGGTCGCCGACTCGGGCGTGCTGCGCTGGAACGGCTCGGAGGCGCGGGTGCTCGACGTCTACCGGGTCGGCGAGGACCAGGCGCTCGAGGTCGAGCCGCAGGGCGGCGGCGAGATCGAGGCCGGCGTTCCGGTCGAAGCCCTCGTCGACCGTGGGACCCGCCACGCGACGATGCGCAACCACACCGCCACCCACCTCCTGCACGCGGCGCTGCGCGAGCGGCTCGGCGCCCACGTACACCAGGCCGGCTCGGCGGTGCGCCCGGACAAACTGCGCTTCGACTTCACCCACGGCTCCTCGCTCAGCCCCGAGGAGCTGCGCGACGTCGAGGACCGGGTCAACGAGTGGATCAAGGCGAGCGCGCCGGTCCGCTGGATGAACATGGATCGCGAGGAGGCCGAACGGCTCGGCGCGATGGCGCTGTTCGGCGAGAAATACGGCGAGTGGGTGCGGGTGGTCGAGATCGAAGACGTCTCGCGCGAGCTCTGCGGCGGCACCCACGTTGCCAACACGGCCGAGATTGGGATCTTCAAGGTGACCTCGGAGGGGTCGAGCGCCGCCAACGTGCGGCGGATCGAGGCGATCACCGGCCCCGCCGCGATCGATCTCTTCCGCCAGCGCGACGCCGAGCTGCGCGAGGCCGGCGAGCTGCTCGGGACGCCCCAGGACCCGCTGGCAGGCGCCCGCCGCGCCGCCGAGAAGCTGCGCGAGGCCGGCGCCGGCGCGGCGCAGGCGGAGCGAGCCCAGCTCGGCGAGGAGGCGAAACGGCTGGCGGCGGCGGCGGACGAGATCGGCGGCGTCAAGGCGGTGATCGCCGGCACCGAGCTGACCAACCAGAAGCTGCTGCTCGACGTCGCCAACCGCGTCCAGTCGATGCTGGCAGGGGCGCCGACGGCGGTCGTCCTCGGCGGCGGCGAGGGCGAGAAGGTCGCCCTGGTCGCGCTGGTCAGCAAGGACGCGATCGAGCGCGGGCTCTCGGCGGCGACGCTGGTGCGAGCGGCGGCCGGGGTCGTCGGCGGCGGCGGTGGCGGCCGCGACGACATGGCCCAGGCCGGCGGCCGCGATCCGGCCAGGCTCGACGACGCGCTCGGGGCGGCGCGCTCGGTCCTCGAGGCGGAGCTGCGCTAGGACCCGGATGCGCGTGCTTGCCCTCGACCACGGAACCGTGAGGATCGGCGCCGCGCTCTCGGACCCGAGCGGCACCCTGGCGACGCCGCTGCCGGTGATCGAGCCGCCGGAGCCGAGCGTGGTCTCCGAAATCGTCGCCGAGCACGGCGTCGAGCGGGTCGTTGTCGGCCTTCCGTTGCACCTGAGCGGCGAAGAGGGCAGCCAGGCAGCGCTGGCGCGCACCTTCTGCGCGGAACTCGAGGCGATGCTCGACGTTCCCGTCGAGACCTACGACGAGCGGCTCACCTCGCGGATGGCCGACGCCAGTCGCCGCGCCGGCGCCGGCGCGGCCCGCGACTCGCTGGCCGCCGCCCACCTGCTCGAGTCCTACCTCGCCGCCAACGCGAAACCGTTTGACGAAGCGGAGAGCGGGGAGGAGGGTGAGTCGTGAGCGACGACTGGCTCACCGAGGACCCCTTCGCCGACCCGGAAGACCCGGCGGCGCAGGAGCGGGCCGAACGGCGCTCCGAACGCGAACGGAAGCGGCGCGAGAAGGCTGAGAAGCACGGCGAAGCGCCACCGGCGCCGCCGCCGCCCGAATCGGCGCCGCCGATGCCGCCCCCGAAACGTTCCCCTGAGCAGGAGTTTTGGGACGAAGACCCGACCCCACCGCCGCCCGAGGAGGAGAAGGAGGCGGCGAGCGGGGGAAGGGGCGTGGCGGCCGCACCGAGCAGTCGGAGAGGGAGCGACGCAGGTGCGGGGCGTGGCGCGGAGGCGAGTGGGCCGCCGGCCGCCACCGAGCCGGAGCCCGAAGGACGCCTCGCGAGGCTGTTCGGGCGCGGGCGGGGGAAGCAGGGTGCGGAGCCCGGCGGGACCGACGCCGGGCCGGCGAAGTGGGGTGCCGAGTCCGCACGGACCGATGCCGGGCCGGCGAAAGGCGGCGCGTCACCAGGTCCCGGCGGTGATCCGTCCTCAAAAAGATCTCCGTCCGGCGACGCGGCGGCGAACGCGGGCCGGGAGGCCGACCCCGGCGCCGGCAAGCGGGCGGGAGGCGGCGGCGCTTCGCCGAAGCCGCCGCCGCCAGACGACGCGACGGCCGTCCACCCGATCCGCGAACCGGGCATCGCCGAGCGCGGCCGGCCGGCCGGAAACGCGCGGCGGGTGACCCGCGACCCGGCGGAGCCGAACCCGGCGCCCCAGCCGCCGGCTCCCGGCCTCGAGCCGCCCGCGCCGACGCCGCAGTCACCCCCGCCGCCCCGTCGCAGCGACGAGCCGGTGTCGCCGGCAGCGGTCGCCGCCGGCGATGCGGCGGGCGCCGCAGCCGCGGCAGACGCCGGGCCAGACCCGGCCGCCGAGCGACCGGGCGGCGTATCGGGCGAGGAGCCGCGGACCGGTGAGCCCGCGAGCGTCGGTCGCGGCGCGGGTTCGCGAAAGCTCGGCGGCGACGGTGGGAGCAATCGCACCGATCGGTCGGACGGCGAGGGCGCCAGCGGGGATCACGCCGCCGGCCCGCAGACCGGCGAGCACCGCGCCGGGGCACCGACCGCCAGCCGCTCCTCCGAGCCCGTCACCGGCGAGCATCCCGCCGACCTCGCGACCCGAGACCCGGCTCCGGTGCCGATCCCGGTCGGCGCCGACCCGACCCGCCCCGCCGGCGGCGAGGAGCCGATCCCCGACCCCGACGCGCCGCACCTGCGCGGCCACACCAGCGAGGAGTGGGCGGCGGTGCCGGGGCCACGCACCGACGACCTCAGCGACTTCCACGACGAGGGAAATCCCGAGATGGCCGGCGCCGCTCGCACCGGGCGGCGCAGCGGCGGCGACGGTGGCCGCCGGCGGGGCGGACCGCTCGGGGCGCTCCTGCGGCACCCGTTCCGGATCGTCGCGGTGATCGTCCTGATCGTGATCCTCTACCTGCTGAACTCGCTCTTCCAGCCCTTCCACGGCGAAGGCAACGGCCACGTCGCGGTGCGGATCCCGAAAGGGGCCAGCGTCAGCGAAGTCGGCGAGATCCTCGAAAAGCGGGGGGTGCTGGACGGCCCCGCGATCGGCCCGGACGCCTCGACCCTGTTCCAGGTCCGCGTCACCCTGGCCGGAAAGCGGTCGGACCTGTTCGCGGGCCGCTTCAACCTGCAGAAGGACATGAGCTACGGCGCCGCGATCGACGCGCTCTCCAAGGAACCGAAAGCGGCGAAGCCGGGGGTGAGGACGGTGACGATCCCCGAGGGCTACACCCGCGGCCAGGCGGCGCCGATCATCCGCGAGGACGGCGTCCCCGGCAACTACAAGAAGGCGACGGTCAAGTCGAAGTACCTGAACCCGGCCAGGTACGGCGGCAAGGACGCCAAGAACCTCGAGGGCTTCCTCTTCCCGGACACCTTCGAACTGAAGCCGAAGGCGCCGGTCAAGGACCTCGTCCAGCTGCAGCTGCGGGACTTCAAGCGGAAAATCAAGAAGGTCAACATGAAGTACGCGAAGTCGAAGAACCTGACCGTCTACGACGTGGTCACGATCGCCTCGATGATCGAGCGCGAGGCCGGGGTCGCCAAGCAGCGCAAGCTGGTCGCCTCGGTGATCTACAACCGCCTCCGCGAAGGGATTCCGCTGGGGATCGACGCGACGATCCGCTTCGCGACCGGCAACTTCGAAAAGCCGCTGACCGAATCCGAGCTGGAAACCGACTCGCCGTACAACACCCGCCTCAACGCCGGCCTGCCGCCGGGCCCGATCAACAGCCCCGGCCTCGCCGCCCTGAAAGCGGCGGCGCACCCGGCCGAGACCGGCTACATCTATTACGTCAACGACCCCAACTCGTGCAACGAACTCACCTTCGCCAAGACCGAAGCCGAATTCGAAGCGGCGGTCGCCAAGTACGAAAAGGCGCGCGAAGCGAACGGCGGCAACGCGCCCAGCACCTGCGGGGATTAGCGGCCCAGGTGCCGAAGCTGGCCGTGATCGGCTACCCCGTCGGCCACTCGCGCTCGCCGGCGATGCAGAACGCGGCGCTGGCCGAGCTGGGGCTGACGCCGGAGTGGGAGTACGGGGCGGTGGAGGTGGCGCCGGAGGGCTTCGAGGCGCGCGTCTGCGAGCTCGCCGCCGACGGCTACGCCGGCGCCAACGTCACCGTCCCCCACAAGCACGCGGCGCTGGCGCTGGCCGGCGAGGCGAGCGAGGCGGCGCGCGAGATCGGCGCCGCCAACACGCTCAGCTTCGTCGCGAGCGATGACGGAAGCGTGACGATCGCCGCCGAGAACACCGACGCCGGCGGCCTGCTCGCCGCGCTGCCGCGCTCGCCGCGCGGCAGCCGGGCGCTCGTGCTGGGGGCCGGCGGCGCCGCCCGGGCGGTGATCTGGGCGCTCGCCGGCGCGGGTGCCGAGGTCGAGATCTGGAACCGGACCCCGGAGCGGGTCGCGATCGTCACCGGCGAGCTCGGCGGCGTCGCCGTCACCGACCCCGATGCCTCCGAGTTCGAGCTGATCGTCAACACCACCGCGGTCGGCCTGCACGGCGAGGACCCCTTCGAGCACCTGCCGCTCGCCGCCGACTCCTTCGCCGCCGGCCAGGTCGTCGTCGACATGGTCTACGGCGCCCGCCCGAGCTCGCTGCTCGCCGCCGCCGAGGCGGCCGGCGCCGCCACCGTCGACGGGCTCGAGATCCTCGTCCAGCAGGGCGCCCTCTCGCTGGAGCTGTGGACCGGCCGCAAGGCGCCGCACTCGGTGATGCGCGCCGCCGCCCGCGGCTGAGCCGCGCCCGGCGCTTGGGCCCGCCGCCGCCCGCCCGCGGCTGACGCCCACCGATAGCCTTCGCTGCTCATGACCACGTTCCGCTTCACCACCGCGGGGGAGTCGCACGGGCCAGGGCTCGTCGCGATCGTCGAGGGGCTGCCGGCCGGGCTCGAGCTCGACCGCGAGGCGCTCGACCGCGACATGGCGCGGCGCCAGCTCGGCCACGGTCGCGGCGGCCGGATGCGGATCGAGACCGACACCGCCGACGTCCGCTCGGGGGTCCGCCACGGCCGCACGCTCGGCAGCCCGGTCGCGGTGCTGGTCGCCAACCGCGACTACGCGAACTGGGAAGAGCGGATGAACCCGTGGCCCGTGGAGGGCTTCGAGCCGGACGAGGTGCACCTGCCGCGGCCCGGACACGCCGACCTGGTCGGCTCCTGGAAATACGGCCACACCGACATCCGCAACGTGCTCGAGCGGGCCAGCGCCCGCGAGACCGCCGCCCGCGTCGCCGCCGGCGCCCTCGCCCGCGGCTTCCTCGCCGCGCTCGGCGTCGACGTCCGCAGCCACGTCCTCCAGATCGCCTCGATTCACGCGCAGGAGTGCACGGAACTGCAACCGTCGGACTTCGACGGCGTCGACGACGACCCGGTCCGCTGCCTCGATCCGGAGGCCAGCAAGGCGATGGTCGCGGAGATCAACCGCCTGCGCAAGGCGAACGAGAGCCTCGGCGGCACCTTCGAGGTGATCGCCTTCGGCCTCGTCCCCGGCCTCGGCTCCCACATCTCCTGGGAAGACCGCCTCGACGGCCGCCTGGCCGGCGCCGTCGCCTCGATCCAGGCGGTCAAGGGCGTCGCGATCGGCGACGCCTGGGATGTCGCCGGCCGCCCCGGCTCGGAGGCCCACGACGAGATCTTCTGGTCGGAGGAGCACGGCTACCACCGCAAGACGAACCACGCCGGCGGCCTCGAGGGCGGGATGACGACCGGCGAGCCGCTCTCGGTCCGCGCCGCGATCAAGCCGATCTCGACCCTGACCAAGCCACTGCGCTCGGTCGACACCGCGACCCACGAGCCGGCCCAGGCGCTGCGCGAGCGGACCGACTCCGCCGTCGTCCCGGCCGCCGCCGTGGTCGCCGAGGCGATGGTCTGCCTGACGCTCGCCAAGGCCTACCGCGAGAAGTTTGGCGGCGACCACATCGACGACGTGCGCGGCGCGATCGCCGCCTACCAGTCGCGCATCGACTGGCGACGATGAGCGCCGCCGGGGCGGAGCGAGCGGGCGCCCCCGCGATCGTCTTCATCGGCTTCATGGGCGCCGGCAAGTCGACGGCGCTCGCCGCCGCCCGCGACGCCGGCCTCGAGACGACCGAGGTCGACGATCTGCTCGAACGCGAGCTGGGGGTCTCGATCCCCGCCGCTTTCGAGCGCTTCGGCGAGCAGGGCTTCCGCGAGCGCGAGGCGGAGATCGTCGGCGGCCTGCTCGAGAACGCGTCCGGCGGCGCGATCGCGCTGGGCGGCGGCAGCGTCCTCTCGGAGCGGATTCGGGCCGCGCTCGGCCGCCACATCGTCGTCTGGCTGCAGGTCGACGCGGCCGAGGCCTGGCGCCGGATCGACGGCACCGGCCGCCCGCTCGCGACTGGGGCCGCCGACGTCGAGGAGCTGCTGGCGACCCGCCTGCCGCTCTACGAAGAGTTGGCCGACGCGGTCGTCCCGGCCGGCGACCGCGAGATCGTCCGCCGCGCCCTGCCGGCGATCCAGGCGCTCGCCGAGCTGCCCGCGGGGACCAAGCTGCTGTGGGCTTCGAGCGCCTCCGGCGAGTACCCGATCCTGGTCGGCCGCGAGCTGCTCGGCGCCGGCTGGTGGCCGCTCGAGGGCCGCCGCTTCTGCGTCTCCGACGACGACGTCGCCGCGCTCTACGCCGGCCGCCTGGTACCGCTCGAGGCGACCGTCGAGGTCGAGCCGGGTGAGGGGGCGAAGTCGATGACCGAAGCCGAGCGTGTGCTCCGTGCCCTGGCCAGCGCCGGCGCCACCCGGTCTGACCACCTCGTCGCCCTCGGCGGCGGCGTCGTCGGCGACCTCGCCGGCTTCTGCGCCCACCTCTACCAGCGCGGCGTCGCGGTCGTCCAGGTGCCGACCACCCTCGTTGCCCAGGTCGACTCCGCCTACGGCGGCAAGACCGGGGTCGACCTGCCGGAGGGCAAGAACTACGCCGGCGCCTACCAGCTGCCCGCCGCTGTCCTCGCCGACCCCTCGACCCTCGGGACGCTGCCGCCCGCCGAGCTCGCCGCCGGCTTCGTCGAGGCGCTGAAGACCGGCCTCCTGGCCGGCGGCGCCCTCTGGGAGCGCGTCCGCACGCTCGAGGTGCTCGACCCCGCCGGCCTCGACGACGTCGTCTTCGCCTGCGCCCGCTACAAGTGCGAGGTGGTCGCCGCCGACGAGCGCGACGCCGGCCTGCGCCAGGTCTTGAACCTCGGCCACACCGTCGGCCACGCGATCGAGACGGCCGGCGGCTACCGGCGCTACCGCCACGGCGAAGCGATCGGCCTCGGACTGCTCGCCGCGCTCCGCCTCTCCGGGGCGTCACAGCTTCGCGACGAGATCGAGCAGATCCTGCGCCGCCTCGGCCTGCCGACCGAGCTCGATCCGGCGATCGAGCTGGAGCCGACGCTCGCCGCCCTCGGCCGCGACAAGAAGCGCACCGGCGCCGGCGTCGGCTTCGTCCTGCTCGCCGAGCCGGGCCAGCCGCGCAGCGGCCAGCTGGTGGCGGACGACGAGGTTCGCGCCGCGGTGGAAGAGTTGTACGCGTGAACGCGATCACCAGGAACCGCGTCGCCGTCCTGCACGGGGTCAACTTCGACGTGCTCGAGCGCCGCGACCCGGCCATCTACGGCGGTGGCTCGCTGTCCGCGCTCGAAAACCAGATCCAGAGCTGGGCACGCGAGCTGGGGCTGGAACCGCTGTTCTTCCAGACCAACTTCGAGGGCGAGTTCGTCGAGCAGCTGCACCAGCTGCGCGAGCTGGCCGACGCGGCGCTGATCAACGCCGGCGCCTGGACCCACTACAGCCGGGCGATCGCCGACGCGCTGGCGATCGTCGGCAAGCCGGCGGTCGAGGTCCACCTCTCCGACGTCGAGAGCCGCGACGACTGGCGCAAGGTCTCGGTCTTCGACGGCCTGGTGCTCGAGAAAATCTCCGGCAAGGGCGCCGAGGGCTACCGCGAGGCGCTGGAGCGGCTGGCGACCGAGCTGGGCGCTTGATGGGCGGCCGCGGTGACAGGCTGGAGGCGGCGATTCGGGCCCGCGACCTCGACCGCTTCCTGGTCACCGACCTCACCAACGTCCGCTACCTGACCGGCTTCACCGGCACGAATGGGGCTTGTATTTGCGGGAGTGGTCTTCGCCTTTTCCTCACCGACTTCCGCTACACCGAGCGCGCCGAAGCCGAGGTCTCCGAGTGGGAGACGGTGACGATCAGCGCCGACTGGCTGGGCGGGATCGCCGAGCGGGTCGCCGGCAGGGTCGGCTTCGAGGACGACCAGATGTCGGTCCGGACCGCCGAGAAACTGAAGGCGAAACTGCCCGAGGGGGTGGAGCTGGTCGCGGCCGGCGGCGAGGTCGAGACGCTGCGCCGGGTCAAGGACCCGAGCGAGCTGAAGGCGATCGAGGAGGCCTCGAAGCTCGGCGAGGAGGCCTGGCGCTGGGCGATCGAGCGCGGCTTCAACGGCCGCACCGAGCGCGACGTCGCCCTCGCCACCGAAGCGAAGATCCGCGAGCTCGGCGGCGAGCCCTCCTTTCCGGCGATCGTCGCCGCCGGCCCCAACGGCGCCCTGCCACACGCCGAGCCCGGCGAGCGGGTGATCGAGCCCGGCCAGCTGGTCGTCTTCGACATGGGCGCCAAGCTCGACGGCTACTGCTCCGACGGCACCCGGACCTTCGCCACCGGCGAGATCGGCGAGAAGGCGCGCGAGGTCTACGACACCGTGCTCGGCGCCCAGCTGGCCTCGCTCGAGGCGATCGCCGCCGGCCGCAACGGCGAGGAGATCGACAAGGTCGCCCGCGACCTGATCGCCGCCGCCGGCTACGGCGAGGCCTTCGGCCACGCCCTCGGCCACGGCGTCGGCCTCGAGGTCCACGAGGGCCCGCGGCTGGCGCAGAAATCCGACGACGTCCTCGCCCCCGGCGAAGTCGTCACGGTCGAGCCCGGCATCTACCTGGCCGGCGAGCTCGGGGTGCGGATCGAGGACTTCGTCGTCGTCACCGAGGACGGCTGCGAGAACCTCTCGAGCCTGCCCAAGGAGCTGCAGATCGTCGGATGAGGCATGTTGCCCGCCGGTCTCCGGTGCTTGCCGGAGTTCTCGCCGCGCTGCTCGCCGTCGCTCTACTCCTCGGCGGCGGCGCCGCCGAAGCCCGCGGCGTCGAGCTGACGCCGATCCCGCCGTTCGGCGAGCCGAGCTGGTCGCCCGACAGCGCCTGGGTCGCCGTCCCGCAGGAAAGCTCGATCGCGCTGGTCTCCGCCGACGGCGAGCGGACCAGGAAGCTGGGCAGGGGGAAGATCGGCAACCTCGGCTTCCCCTGCGAATGCGCAATCGCCTGGTCGGCGGACAGCAGCCGCATCCTCTTCCTCTCCCACCCGGACCCGCTGGAAGGCGACGACTCGGCCGGCAGCATCGGACTCGACGGCTCCGTCGGGCCGGCGGCGCTGCTCGGCGTCCCGGTCGGCAGCGACGCCTGGGGGCCCGGCGATTGGCCGCTCTTCTTCGTCCCCAACGCGCGGACGCTGGACCTCCCGAGCGGCAAGCTCGTCGGGCCGACGCCCGACATCTGGCGGCTCGACTCGCCCCAAGCGCAGCCGCAGCGAATCCTCGCCGCGCCCGGCGTCGAGGACGCGCTGCAGCTCTCGCCGGACGGCAGCCGGCTCCTGTACTTCGAGGGCGGCCGGCGCGGTGCCAGCCTGCGGGTCGTCGGCACGGACGGCTCGGACCCGAGGGTGCTGGTGCGCGAGGTGAGCGGCGTTGCCGAAGCCGCCTGGGCCCCCGACGGCGGCGAGATCGCGCTGTCGAACGCCGGCCGCGACCGCCGCACCCACCTCTATGTCGTGCCGGCCGCCGGCGGCCGCCCGCGCCGGATCGTCGACGCGGAGACGATCACCGCGAAGCCGGCCTGGACCCCCGACGGGCGCTGGATCACCTACTCGACCTTCGCCGGCGAAATTCGCAGCGTCCGCCCGGACGGCAGCGGCGACAGGCTGCTCGCCCGCTTCCCCGGCAAGGAGGTGCGCGGCCTCGCCTGGTCGCCCGACGGCACCCACCTCGCCTACAGCGCCCGCCGGCCTCCGCGCTCGGACTGAGCGCTAGCCGAGCGGCTCGGCCGCCGGTCGCGCGACCTGCGCCGACCAGCGGTCGCCGTGGCGCGACACCTCGACCTCGATCTCGAAGCAGCGGGAGACGTTGGCGGCGGTCAGCGTCGCCGCGATCGGGCCCTGGGCGACGATCAGGCCGTCGGCGATCAGCAGCGCGTGGGTCGAGGAGGAGGGGATCTCCTCGAGGTGGTGGGTGACGGTGACGGTCGGCAGGTCGGGGTCGCGGGCGGCCATCGCGTCGAGCGAGGCGATCAGCCGCTCGCGCGAGGGCAGGTCGAGGCCGACGGTCGGCTCGTCGAGCAGCAGCAGCTCCGGCTCGTCCATCAGCGCCCGCGCCAGCAGCAGCCGCTGGCGCTCGCCCTGCGAGCACTGCTCGTAGCGGCGGTCGTGCAGCGGCCCGGCGCCGATCTCGGTCAGCAGCCGCTCGGCCCGCTCGACGTCGCTCGGCTCGATCCGTTTGTGCTGCAGGGCGATCGAGCCGTAGGCGCCGGTGAGGACGACCTCGATCCCGGTCGAGAGGCCGCGGATCGCCCGCCCGAGCTTCGCCTCGACGGTCCCGATCCGCTCGCGCAGCGCCCGCATGTCGACCTTGCCGAGCCGGGCGCCGAGCACCTCGACGACGCCCTCGCTCGGGTGGGAGACGGCGGCGGCGAGGTTCAGGAGCGTCGTCTTGCCGGCCCCGTTCGGCCCCAGCATCACCCAGTGCTCGCCGCGTCGCACGGTCCAGTCGACGTCGTCGAGCAGCACCGCCCGGCGTTCCTCGGCGGCGACCCAGCGCCAGACCTGGACCCCGTGCATGCCGATCGCCGGCGTCGTCCCGTCGGCGCCGCCGCCGTTCATCGGGCGGGCGCCGCTCAGCGGCTCAGGTCGACGTCGGCGGTGAGGCGGGCGCCGACCGCGGCGAGCAGCTCGACGACCGCCTCGACGTCGCGCAGGTCGCACATCTCGACCGGCGAGTGCATGTAGCGGAGCGGGATCGAGACGACCCCGGTCGGGATCCCGGCACGCGAGATCTGCAGGGCGTCGGCGTCGGTCGAGGTGCCGCGGCCGCTGGCGCTGACGTTGTAGGGGATGCCCTCCGCCTCGGCGGTCTCGACCAGCAGCTCGAAGACGTTCGGCGAGAGGGTCGAGCCGCGGCCGATCACCGGGCCGGAGCCGAGCGGGCTGGTGCCGAGCTCCTTCTCGTCGACCCCCGGGGCGTCGGTGGCGTGGGTGACGTCGACGGCGATCGCGACGTCGGGGCGGAGCTTGAAGGACGAGGTGCGGGCGCCGAACAGGCCGATCTCCTCCTGCACGGCGGCGACCGCCGCCATCGAGCCGCCCGGGCCCTCGCCCTTGGCGCAGCGGCGCAGGCTCTCCAGCGCGACGTAGGCGCCGAGCCGGTTGTCCATCGACTTCGAGACGAGCCGCTCGCCGAGCACCTCGATCGGCTCGGTCGCGACCACCACCGGGTCGCCGATCCGGACCAGCGAGGAGGCCTCCTCGCCGTCGGCGGCGCCGATGTCGATGTGCATCGATTTCAGTTCGACGACCTTCTTGCGCTGGTCCATGTCGAGCAGGTGGATCGGTTTGCGACCGGCGACGCCGAGGACGTCCCCGTCCCTGGTGATCACCCGCACCCGCTGGCCGACCAGGATCTGCGGGTCCCAGCCGCCGACCGGGGCGAACCAGATGAAGCCCTTCTCGTCGATGTGGGTGACGACCAGGCCGATCTCGTCGATGTGGCCGACGATCGCCAGCAGTGGCGCCGCCTCGCCGACCCGCGCGATCGAGGAGCCGAGCCCGTCGGCTGCCTGCTCGTCGGCGAAGGCGGCGGCTTTGCGCCAGATCGCCGCCGCCGGGGCCTCGTAGCCCGACGGGGCGCCGGCACGGAGCAGTTCGTCGAGCAGCGGCGGGACGGTCAAGGGCGGGAGTATTGCGAAGTTCGCTGGTTGCGGTCGTCAGTCCCCGTGCGCTACGGAGAATTCGTCCCTGAGCCGGTCACGCCGCTCGTCGTAACCGCGCAGCTCCCACGCGACGAGTGCCCAGAGTGCAACGAAGACGAACGCCTCGGCGGCGAGCGCCGAGACCTGGGTGGCGGCCGGGAACAGCGCCAGCAGCAGGATCGCGAGGCCGAGCCGGAGGGTGTTGACGGTCTGCACGTGGCGGAGCCGGAAGCAGACGAGGCCGAGCAGGTAGATCGCGACGCCGCCGAGCAGGGCGAAGGCGCGGACGTCGCGCATCTGCTCGCTCGGGTGGTGGAGAACGGTCTCGAGGCCGAAGGCGGCGACCACGATGCCGGCGACCAGCAGCAGGTGGATGTAGGAGTAGGAGTCGCGGGCGAGCGCGTTCTGGGCCCGGCCCTGCGGCGCCTCGGTCAGCCGTTTGGCCGAGATCAGCGCGACCAGGTCGAAGTAGAGCCACCAGAGGGCGGCGGCGATCCCGACCCCGAGCACGGCGGCGACGCCGATCGCGAAGTCGAGGTGGCCGGCGGCGCCGGTGCCGATCGCGACGACCGACTCGCCGAGGGCGATCAGCACGATCAGCCCGTGGCGCTCGGCGAAGTGGCCGGGGACGAGGCGCCAGCCCTCGGTGCCGAAGAAGTAGGGGCCGCCCATGTCGAGCGCCAGCGCCAGCGCCCAGACGGCGGCCTGGACGACGCCGTCGAAGAGCGAGGCGCAGGCGAGCACGGCGACGCCGATCGCGGTGCTGACCGCGAGCCCCTTGGTGCTGCGCCGCAGCTCGGGGTCGTCGGGGCTGGCGAGCAGCATCAGCGCGATCTGCAGGAAGCGGAAGAAGCCGATCGCCACCGCGAAGGCGAGGCCGAGGCTCTCGAAGGCTTCCGGCACGCAGAGGGCGGCGACCAGCATCGCCGCCATCGCCGCGAAGACCGTGATCCGGATCGCTCCCTGCTCGGGATCGATGACGCTGGTCAGCCAGGCGTAGCCGACCCAGGCCCACCAGAGGACGCCGAGGACGAGCAGTCCCTGCGCCATCCCCGCCCAGGTCGGATGGTGGGACATCAGCGCCGTGCACTGGGTGATCGCGAGGACGAAGACGAGGTCGAGGAAGAGCTCGAGCGGCGTCACCCGCTCGCCCTCGCGGCGAACGGCGCTCAGCCGCGGGCGGTGCGCTTCGGACGAGCCCTCCACGCCGGCAATCCTTGCAACTCGCCCTCGAGGGTGGGAGACGGGCCGAAGATCCAGAGGCGCATGGCGGCGTAGCGGAGCGCGGTGGCGGCGACGAGGACGGCCAGCGCCCTCGACGTAGGCCCGCCGACCGCGTCGGGCTGTTCCTTTTGCCGGCATAGCCTGGAAAAGGAACAGCTGCACGGCGGTGGTGGGGTAGCGTGGGCGGCATGCGGAGCGGGGGAGTGGCGCTGGTGACGGGGGCGTCGAGCGGGATCGGGCGGGCGACGGCCGAGCGGCTGGCGCGCGATCCGGGTACCCGGCTGGTGCTCGTCGCCCGCCGCGAGGAGCTGCTGCGCGAGGTCGCCGCGGCGCTGCCCTGCCCGGCCACCTACGTCGCCGCCGACCTCACCGAGGCCGACGCCCCGGAGCGGGTTCGCGCTCACGTCGAGGAGCGGCACGGCCGCCTCGACCTGCTGGTCAACAACGCCGGCGCCTCCTGGCGGGGCGGCTTCGCCGAGACCGGCTACGCCAACGTCCACCGCCACATGGAGCTCAACTTCGACGCCGTCGTTCGCCTCACCGAGGCGTTGCTGCCACTGCTCCGCCGCTCGGCGCCCAGCGGGATCGTCAACGTCGCCAGCACCGCCGGCCGCGTCGCCCGCGCCCGCACCGGCTCCTACTCGGCCAGCAAGTTCGCGCTGATCGGCTGGACCGAGGCGCTCCACCTGGAGGAGGCCCCCCACGGCGTCCACGTCGGCATGGTCCTGCCCGGCTTCATCCCCACCGAGGGGTTCCCGGCGACCGAGCTGCGCGAGAAAGCCCTCACCCGCCTGCTCCTCTCGAGCCCCGAGAAGGTCGCCGAGGCGATCCACCAGGTCGGCCCCGGCGGCCGCGCCGAGCGCTACGTGCCGCGGCCCTACGCCCTCGCCGCTGCCCTCCGCGTGCTCACCCCGAGCCTCGTCCGCCGCGTCCTTGGCGGTGGCGCCGCCGGCTCCCTCACCACCAGCACCAGCACCAGCGCCGACGAGTAGCAGGGCCTGACGCGAAGAGGGGCCCCGTCGGGACCCCTCTTCGAAAGGTTCATTTCCGTATTTCGGAGCTGTCAGCGCGCGCTGCTCGCGCCCATCTCCTCCATGAACTTAACCTCCGCCGTCGCCGTCTCGCTTCCGCTTCGACGACCTTCAGCGGACGTAGGTGGAAATCGAGGCGAAACGATGGTGCCTTGATCTCCCCTTTGAGCTCGGCGTCCCGTCGCAGCGCCATCCGGCACAGCGCTGCCACGACGAGAACGAGCGCGAAGGGAAGGGCCAAGCCGATCGCAAGCCCCAGGCCTGCGTCGGCTCCCACGTCTTATGCCTCCTTGGAAATCCTGCGACTCATGGTCGGCGGATCGCCTCCTATGTCGGTTATCTGATCTGCCTCGCGGCATCGCTCCAGGGTAGTCGCGCCGGCGGCGCAACCCGCCCCCGCGACGACCCGCAAAGCGCGACTCATTAGAGTCCGGCGCATGACGGTCAGCACCAACCAATTCAAGAACGGCTCGCACATCGAGATCGACGGCAAGGTCTGGAAGATCATCGAGTTCCAGCACGTCAAGCCCGGCAAGGGCGGCGCCTTCGTGCGGACCAAGCTGCGCCGGATCGAGGACGGCGCGGTGATCGACAAAACCTTTCGCGCCGGCGAGAAGTTCCGCTCGGTCCGCACCGAATCGAAGAAGATGCAGTACCTCTACGACTCGGGCGACACCGCGGTCTTCATGGACAGCCGCGACTACGACCAGATCGAAATCCCCAGCGAGACGCTCGGCGACACGATGCAGTGGGTGCTTCCCAACAGCGAGGTCGAGGTGCTGTTCGTCGACGAGCAGCCGAGCGACGTGCAGGTGGCGAGCGCGATCGAGATGAAGGTCGCGCAGACCGACCCGGGCCTGAAAGGCGACACCGCCTCCGGCGGCGGCAGCAAGCCGGCGACGCTCGAGTCCGGGGCGATCGTCCAGGTGCCGCTGTTCATCGAGGAGGGGGAGACGATCCGCGTCGACACCCGCTCCGGCGAGTACATGTCCCGCGCCTAGAAGCCCCACCCGCCGTCTCGCGCCGACCGGTAAAGGCTCGGCCGTCCGCTGAGTGAAGCATTGACGTCGCGATAGCAACGCGAATGCTTCACTCGTCACTCGATGCTGGGCCCGTCCGGGCAGCAGGCGACGATGCCAGCCGTGACGGCGTATGACCCCAGCGAGTGGACGGATTTCTTCGTCGCCGTCGCCGGCGCCTCGGCGGCGCTGCTCGGCCTCCTCTTCGTCGCCGTCTCGATCAACCTCGAGCGGATCCTCGAATACAAGGGCCTGCCGGAGCGGGCGCTGGAGACGCTGCTGCTCCTGCTCAGCGTCCTGATCGTCGCGATCGTCGGCCTGACGCCGGGCCAGAGCCACGTCGCGCTCGGGATCGAGATCCTCGCCCTCGGCCTGGCGATGGCGGCCGCGGCGCTGAAGCTGCCCGTCTACGCGCTCGACGAGGAGACCGGGGAGGAGCCGATGCAGTGGAAGCTGAGTCGCTGGGGCGTCCGCGCCTTCAGCATCGTCCCGTTGATCGTCGGCGGCCTCTCGCTGCTGCTCGAAGGCGGTGGCGGGCTCTACTGGCTGCTGGCCGGGATCGTCTTCGCGATCTCCGGCGCGGTCGCCAGCGCCTGGGTGCTGATGGTCGAGATCCTGCGCTGAGCCCGCGGGCCGGCTCGCTTGCGAGAATGCGCCGATGCGCCGATCCGACCAACGCCGCGACGCCGTCTTCGCCTCCTACCAGCGCGACGTCACCGGCCGCCCGCTCGACGAGCTGATCGCCGACGCGCGGCCGCTCACCCGCGAGCTGGCCGAGGGCGTCGACGAGTACCGCGAAGAGCTCGACGAGGAGATCGAAGCGCATGCCAAGGGCTGGTCGGTCGACCGGATCGCGCCACTCGACCTCAACCTGATGCGGGTCGCCCTGTATGAGATCGAGCACGCCGGGACCCCGGTCGAGGTGGCGATCTCCGAGGCGGTCGAGCTGGCCAAGGAGTACTGCGGCGCCGATGCGCCCGGCTTCGTCAACGGCGTGCTCGGGGCGATCGCCCGCGAACGCGAGGTGACCGGATGAGCCAGCGGCTGCGCGAGATCTCGGCCCGGCTGCGGGAGATCTCGGCCGAGCTCGAGCGCTCCGAGGAGCTCGCCGACGCCCGTGCCGCCGAGCTCGCCGCCGAGGCGGCGGAGCTGGCCGGCGAGGCGGTCGAGGAGGCCAACCGCGAGGCGCGCGAAGCCGCCGGCTCCGGATAGCGGTCTTGCCGACCTATCCGGAGGACCTGCGGTCGCTGGTCGAGCGGGAGCTGGAGCGGCTGCGGTTCGCCGCCGCCCCGAACACCGCCGGCCTCGAGGAGGCGATGCGCTACTCGCTGCTCGCCGGCGGCAAGCGGGTGCGGCCGGTGCTGACCCTGGCCACGGCCCGCGCCCTCGGCGCCGAGCCGCTGCGCCTGCTGCCGGTCGCCACCGCGATCGAGCTGATCCACACCTACTCGCTGATCCACGACGACCTGCCGGCGATGGACGACGACGACCTGCGGCGCGGCAAGCCGACCTCGCACGTGAAGTTCGGCGAGGACGTCGCGATCCTCGCCGGCGACGGCCTCTTCGCGGAGGCGGTGCGGCTGTTCGCGACCCAGCCCGGGCCGCCCGAGCGGGTGCTGGCGGCCCTGCGCGAGCTGGCCGGCGCGACCGGGGTCGACGGCATGGTCGGCGGCCAGTACGTCGACGTGGTCGAATCCGAGGACGACGCCGAGGGGCTGCGGGCGCTGCACGCGCTGAAGACCGGCCGGCTGATCGCCGCCAGCGTCAGCGTCGCCCTGATCCTCGAGGGAACCGCGGAAAGTGAGACAATCCCCTACCGGCGCTTCGCCGACGAGCTCGGTGTCCTGTTCCAGATAGTCGACGACATCCTCGACGTCACCGAGAGCGACGAGCGGCTCGGAAAGCCACATGGAAGCGACGAGCGACACGGCAAACTCACCTACGTCAGCCTTTTCGGCCTGGAACGGGCCCGCGAGCTGGCGGCCGAGTCGCACGCGAAGGCCAGCGCCGCGCTGGCGGAGGCAGGCGGCGAGACGGGCGACCTGAAGAGCGTCGCCGACTACATCTTCACGAGGAACTCATGAGCGAAGAGCCCCCCACCCAGGGCAACGACGAAGAAAAACCCACCGAAGCGCTGCTGGAGCAGATCGAAGGCCCGCAGGACCTGCACGGGCTCGACGACGCCGAGCTGCAGCAGGTCGCGGAGGAGATGCGCACATACGTGATCGACACGATCGGCGAGATCGGCGGCCACTTCGGCGCCAACCTCGGCACCTGCGAGCTCGCCGTCGCCCTCCACAGCCTGATGGACTCGCCGCGCGACAAGGTCCTCTGGGACGTCGGCCACCAGGCCTACCCGCACAAGATCCTCACCGGCCGCCGCGAGCGGCTGGCGACGATCCGCCAGTACGGCGGCCTGGCGCCGTTCTGCTCGATCCCCGAGTCCGAGCACGACGTGATGGGCGCCGGCCATGCCTCGACCTCGGTCGGCTACGCGGTCGGGCTGAAGGAGGCGATGCGCAAGGGGATCGGCGAGGACGGCAAGGTCGCCGCCGTGATCGGCGACGGCGCCCTCACCGGCGGCGTCGCCTACGAGGCGCTGCACGCGGCCGGCGGCCTGCAGACGCCGGTCGTGATCGTCCTCAACGACAACGGCATGTCGATCTCCCCCAACGTCGGCGCGCTCTCGCGCTACTTCAACCGCATTCGCTTGAACCCGCGGCTCTACCACGCCCGCGAGGGGATGGAGGACCGGCTGACCAAGCTGCCGCTGGGGATGGGGCGGCGGATCGAGCGGCTGGGCCCGGAGATCAAGGCGGCGATCAAGGCCTACTGGGCGCCCGGCCTCTTCTTCGAGGAGCTCGACCTCGCCTACATGGGCGTGATCGACGGCCACGACGTGCGCGCCCTGCGACAGGCGCTGACCGAGGCCTTCGACGCCGACCGCCCGGTCGTCGTCCACATCCACACGGTCAAGGGCAAGGGCTTCGCGGCGGCCGAAGAGGGCGGCCTCAGCTCGATGGAGGAGTGGCACGCGGCGAAGCCGAACTCGATCGTCAACGGCAAGCCGGCGGCGGCGAGCGCGAAGCCGGTGCCGGTCACCGAAACCGACTCGCCGGAGGGGATCGAGCGGCTCGAGAAGCCGCAGCCGGCCGGCTCGCCGCCCCAGTACACGAAGGTCTTCGGCGAGGCGATGGTCGCCGAGGCCGAGCGCGACCCGCGGCTGATCGGGATCACCGCGGCGATGGCGGGCGGGACCGGGCTGCAGAAGCTCGCCGACGAGCGCCCCGAGCAGTACTACGACGTCGGGATCGCCGAGCAGAACGCGGTCCTGCTCGCCTCCGGGCTGGCGCTGCAGGGGGCGAAGCCGGTCTGCGCGATCTACTCGACCTTCCTCCAGCGCGCCTACGACCAGCTGATCCACGACGTCTGCCTGCAGCAGCTCGACGTCACCTTCGCGATGGACCGCGCCGGCCTGGTCGGCGACGACGGCCCGACCCATCACGGCGTCTTCGACATCTCCTACTTCCGCCCGCTCCCGAACGTGGTGGTGATGGCGCCGCGCGACGAGGCGATGCTGGTCCACATGCTCCACACCGCGATCGCCCACGAGGGCCCGGCGGCGCTGCGCTACCCGCGCGGCGCGGCGGCGGGGGTCGCGCTGCCGGCGGCGCCGGAGCTGATCCCGATCGGCGAGGGCGAGGTGCTGGCCGAGGGCAAGCGGGTGGCGCTGCTCGGCTACGGCTACGGGGTCTCGGTGGCGCTCGAGGCGGCGGCGATCCTCGCCGACCACGGCCTGCAGGCGACGGTCGCCGACGCCCGCTTCGCGAAGCCGCTCGACGGCCCGCTCTGCGAGCGCCTCGCGCGCGACCACGACCTGCTGGTGACGATCGAGGAGAACGTCCTCGCCGGCGGCTTCGGCTCCGGCGTGCTCGAGCACCTCGAGGACGCCTTCGCCGAGGGGCCGGGGGAGAGGGCGCGGGTGCTGCGGGTCGGCCTCCCGGACCGCTTCGTCACCCACGGCAAGCCGGCGCTGCTGCGAACCGAGGTCGGTTTGACCGGCGAGGCGGTCGCCGAGCGGGTGCTGAACGCGGTCGGCTCGCGCGAGCCGGTCGCCGGCTGAGCCGCTCCACGCCTGGGCATCCACAGTTTTCGGTATATAAACCGCCCGATATTCAGGATTGCCTCAATCGGCGCAATCCACTAGCCTGCCGCTGTCTCTCCGGTGAACAGGAGAAGCGAGGGCCTTGGACCGCGCTTCTGGGGGAATCACCACAGGGAGGAGAGATGCGTATCTCTATATGTGGGTCCGTTTGGGGAAACGGATCTCTCGCGGCCCCCCGTCTAGGCGGAGCGGGCCGCGAGGCGCGTCTGCGATTCGCCGGCCGATAGGCGGGAGATCGCAGACGCGTGGCGAGCCCGGGCCGGAGGCTCAGACCTTCTCGGCGAGGATCGAGTAGACCTCGCGCCGGGTCTCGTCGAGCAGCTCGCGGACCCGTTTCTGCTGGCCCTCGTCGGCGGCGTCGAAGACCTGGCCGACGGCGTGCTGCAGTTTGTGCGCCGATTTGAGCAGCTGCAGCCGCTCCGGGTCGACGTCGGCGCGGACCTTGTCCCAGGGCGTCTCCTCGCCGGCGTGGCTCTCCTGCTCCTCGCGGCCGGCGTCGGTGAGGACGAAGCGGCGTTTGCCCTCGGTCTCCTCGCCGCGGATCAGGTCGGCGTCCTCGAGCATCTGCAGCGTCGGGTAGATCGAGCCGGCGCTCGGGGTCCAGGCCCCCTGGGTCCGCTCCTCGAGCTCTTTGATCATCTCGTAGCCGTGCATCGGCCGCTCGGCGAGCAGGGCGAGGACGGCGGCGCGGACGTCGCCGCGGCGGGCCCGACGGCCGCCTCGGCCAGGCCGGCCCCAGGGGCCGCGGCCGAACTCGGCGCGTCGATGGGCGCGGGGATCGCGGCCTACCCGCGGATCCCTCTGTGCGTGTCGGTGGTGCATCTTGAAACCTTTCTATCGATAACTAACGCGATATATCGTAACCAATCGTTTGATTATGTCAAGTCGGCCCCTGTGCAGCCGGCCCGCACGGGCTGGGGCGCCTTTCTCTCGCATACCGAGACAAAGGCGCCCCAGCGGGTAGGGTGCGGCCATGAAGTTCCTCTTCGCACCGATCGGGATCGGCGCCGGCCTGGTCGCCGGCATGCTCGGCAAGAAGGCCTTCGAAAAGCTCTGGGCGGTGATCGACGAAGAGGAGCCGCCGGAGCCCGATCAGCGCGACGCGCCGACCATCAAGCTGGTCACGGCGCTGGCGATCGAGGGGGCGATCTTCCGCGTCGTCAAAGGGATGACCGACTACGGCGCCCGCCGGGCCTTTGCCGGCGCGACCGGCAGCTGGCCGGGCGAGGACCCCGCCAAGGACGATTGAGCGGCGGCGGCGGCGAGTTCGAGATCGTCGACCTGACCCTGGCCGAGGTCGACCGGGTCGAGTCGCTCTGGAAGTCGATGGTCGCCCACCACCGCCAGATCGTCGGCGACTCCTGGCCGGTCCGCGACGAGCAGGCCGCCTGGGAGCTGCGACGGGCCGACTACGTCGAGTGGCTCGCCGGCGACGGCACGATGCTGGCCGCGGTGCCGCGCGAGGACCCCGCGGCGACGCCGCTCGGCTACGCGGTGCTCCTGCCCGGCGCGGCAGGCGCCACCTGGGACCTCGGCGACCAGGTCGGTGAGATCGAGTCGCTGGCGGTCGCCCCCGGGGCGCGCGGCCGCGGCGTCGGCGCGGCGCTGCTCGAGGCGGCCCGCGAGCGGTTCCGCGCCCAGGGCATCGAGTTCTGGAGCGTCGCCGTGGTCGAGGCCAACGAGGGCGCCGTGCGGCTCTACGAACGCGCCGGCTTCGGCCCCTACTACCGGCACCTGCTCGGCCGGCTCAGCTGACGGCCCGCTCCCGGTCCCGGCTCAGCTGAGCCCGAAGTGGTCGCGGGTGTCGCTGAACAGGGTCCGCAGCAGCAACTTGTTGACGGGGGTGCCGGGCCGCGCCAGCGGCGTCGGCTCGAAGGCGATCAGCCAGGTGAAGCGGCAGGAGCCATCGCCGGTCGGCTCGACCAGATAGTCCTCGGCGAAGCGCCGTGCCAGCGGCGCGCTCGACTGGGCCACGTAGAAGGAGTGCTGGCGCCCCTCCTCCCAGCGGAAGTAGTGCTCGCGGAACAGGTTGGCGCCCCAGAGCGCCTTGACGTAGCGGGTGGTGCCGACGCCGAACGGCCGCGGCGAGGTCCAGCGCACCTCCTGCAGGATCCGGCACCAGTGCAGCGGCCGCTCGCCGGTCAGCTCGCCCCAGACGTCGGCCGCCGGCCGCCGCACCTCGAAGCGGGCGATCAGCTTGACCGGCGCGCTCGCGAAGAACGACTCGTCGACCGGTTCGCAGGAGAACCACGGGCGTTCCATGGGGAGACCCTACGGCACCGCGGACGGCCCGGCCGGCGAGGGGCCGTGCCGTCGGGTCCGCGGCGGCGGGCGGAGCGGGCGCCAGGCTAGGTTGGTGGCCGTGGCGTCGACCCCACCCACCCCGGAAGCGCTGCCGCGCGAATTCAGCGCCGCCGCCCTGGCTAAGCGGATCGCCGTCCTGGCGCTGCTGTTCGCGGTCGTCGCCCTGCTGATCGCGCTCCTGCCGGGGATCGGCGAAGTTCGCGAACGCTTCGCCGACGCCAAGCTCGGCTGGCTGGTCGCGCTCGGCGTGCTCGAGCTCTGCTCCTGCCTCTCCTACGTGGTCGCCTTCCGCGGCGTCTTCTGCGCCCGCCTCAGCTGGCGCTTCAGCTACCAGGTCGGGATGGCCGAGCAGGGGACCAACGTCCTCGTCCCGGCCGGCGGCCTCGGCGGCCTGGCGCTCGGCGCCTGGGTGCTGCGCCAGGGCGGCATGTCGCCGGAACGAATCGCCCGCCGCAGCGTCTCCTTCTTCCTCCTCACCAGCATCCCCAACTTCTTCTGCGCGGCGGTCCTCGGGATTCTGCTCGGCGCCGGGGTGCTGCCGAGCCACGGGCCGCGGGTCGTGGCGCTGGTCTTCGGCATCCTGGCGCTGGCCGTGGTCCTGGTGGTGGTCATGTTGCCTCGCCTGCTGCGCCGGGTGGGTCCCGATCGCGGCGACGGCGACCTCCGCGAGGACGCGCTGCGGACCCGGATTGCCCGCCTCTCACGCCGCGCCGCCGGCGCGATCGGCGGCGGCCTCGAGGACGCCGGGATGCTCCTGCGCCGGCGCCAGCCGCTGGCGATCGGCGGCGCGATCGGCTACATGGGCTTCGACGTGCTCGCCCTCGCCGCCTCCTTCGAGGCGTTCGGCGTCGGCCCCTCGTTCGGCGCCTTCGTCTTCGCCTATGTGATCGGCCAGCTCGGTGGGCTGGTGCCGCTGCCGGGCGGGATCGGCGGCATCGAAGGCGGCCTGATCGGCGCCCTGGCGCTGTTCGGGACGCCGCTGGCCCTGGCAACCGCGGCGGTCCTCGCCTATCGGGTCGTACAGCTCGGCCTGCCGGCGATCCTCGGCTCGATCGCCTTCCTGCAGCTGCGGCGGACGCTGGTCCGCGAGGAGTCGCCGGCGGCGCTCTGCCAGCCGTTCGACGAACCGCTGCCGCTGATGACGATCCCGGCCTCGCAGGCCGAACCGCCGGGCTCGGGCCGGTAGGTGCGGCCGCGATGGCCGGTTGGCGATCGTCCCCCCGCCAGCGGCGAGCCACCCGAGCCCGCCCCCGCGAAGCGGACCGGCGGGTCGAAATTAGACTAAGTCTCAGGCAGAGCCCAGCCTCGCTGAGTACGCTCGTATGACAAACGTAGGTTCATCCAAAACGTAGGTTCATCCAGGGGGAAGCGATGCAGGTCGTCGATCTCGACCTCGATGCGAGGCGGATCCGCAAGTACGACGTTCCCAGGTATCGCGCCGACGCGACGCCGGAAGTGCCGATGCCGGCCGGAGCCGAGATCGTCCACGCCAATGTGGAGGCCGGAGGCGTCGTCGTCTGGGCCGTGGTCGATGACGCCGACGACGATCTGCGCCCGCGCCCGCTCGCGTTCTTCGCCACCGACGAGTCGATCCCAGCCGGTTGGGCCTACCGCGGCACCGCACCGACTGCCGACGCGGACCACGTCTGGCACGTCTTCGAGCGGCTTTCCTGACGGCACCGGTCGTTCGCGCCTTCGGCCCAGCTCCCGAATCGCCGCGTCGCCACACGAGAAGGCGAGCTCGTTTGATCGAGGTTGCCGTTTGCCTCGATAGCGCGGGAAACGGCAACCTCGTCTAACCGAGCCCGTGGGTCTCTCTAGTGTGGAACTTTCGGTTCGTCGTACGACCCTCCCGGACAGTTGAAGTGCTTGGAATGGACTTTCACGCCTTTGGTCCGGGGCGGGTGTTCCGCGTAGATGACCTGAACGCATACGACGCCTTCTTCGAGGAAGCCTTCCGGAAAGAGGTAGTTGATTGCGCAATCGACTCGGTTCGCGGAGTACCGCGAGCAATGTTCGCTCGACCAGGAAAGGCAGCCCTTCACGACCGCGCAGGTTTCGGTGGCCCTCTTGGCGATCAACCTCTTCCCGGTCGCTGAGCCTATGTAGGAGCTCGCCGCCCCCGCGAAGACGAGGGTCCCGGCGAGAACGATCGCGACGATCACGGCCATGAGCTTCATTCCCGGAGGCCGGACCCTAATCCGCTCGCAACGACGGGTCAAGCAGGCGATGAAACGGCTGAACAGCCCGCCGAGATTCTGGCGCTCTCGAGATTCGAGGCATCGGGATTTGAACCCGCCCGCGCGATGGTTCAGAGGAAGCTCGACAGCCACAACAGAAAACGCCCCGCCGGGGAGGCGGGGCGCTTCTGGGGTTACTACAGGGAGGAGAGATATGTATCTCTATATATGTGGATCCGTGGGAGGTAGGTGAGCCCTGTTGTGTCGTGGGCGCCTGGTGTGGGAAGCACCGGGGGCCATATTTACGACGCGGGACTCAGCCAAGAAGTCTTAGTTACTGCCTTTCATCGGTTTCCTTCAACGAATCCTTTACCAGCGTACGAACATACGTGCGATTTGTGTGTGAGTGGGATCACAGAGCTTCGGTGCACCCCCCGAGCGGGGGACCGCGCTGCGACTGGGTCTCTGAGGTTTTACCCGCCGCAGGGTTAGCCAAGCGCAAAAAGAGATCTCAATCGTCAAGAAAATGTTGCACGACGTTGCCTGGGCTCGAATAAACGGCCAAATAGGGGGGTCGCCGGTAGCTTTCGCCAGGTGAAGAAAGCGCGTATCGATGCGGTTTTGGCCGAACAGGGCCTGTTTCCGTCGCGGACGGCGGCGGCCGGGGCGGTGCGGGCCGGCGAAGTGCGGATCGGCACCGACGGGCCGCTGGCGCTGCGACCGAGCCAGCTGGTCGACCCCGAGGGCGAGCTGTTGGTCGCCGGCGGGCCGCGCTACGTCTCGCGCGGCGGGACGAAGCTCGAGAACGCGCTCGTGGCGCTGGCGATCGACGTCGCCGGCCGCGACTGCCTCGACGTCGGCGCCTCGACCGGCGGCTTCACCGATTGCCTGCTGCAGCGCGGCGCCGCCCGGGTCATCGCCAGCGACGTCGCCTACGGCCAGCTCGACCTGCGGCTGCGCGAGGATCCGCGGGTGACCGTGATCGAGCGCCGGAACGCTCGCGCCCTGACGCCGGCCGACCTGCCGTTCGCACCGTCTCTGGCGACGATCGACGTCTCCTTCATCTCGCTGCGCAAGGTGCTGCCGGCGGTCGCCGCCTGCCTCGACCTCGGCGGCGAGGTGCTGGCGATGGTCAAGCCGCAGTTCGAGCTCGGCCGCGCGCGGGTCGGGCGCGGCGTGGTTCGCGACGACGGCGACCGCCGCGAGGCGATCCTCGCGGTCGCCGCCACCGCCACCGAGCTGGGCCTGCCGGTGCGCGGCTTCGCGCCATCCGGCCTGCCCGGCCCGAAGGGCAACCGCGAGACCTTCGTCTGGTGCGGTGGCGAGGGCCTGCCGCCCACCGACCTCGAGGCGGCCCTGGTCGCCGCCGAGGAGGGCGCGGGCGCGGAGGGCGCCGCGGCACGGGCGCAGCCGGAGAGCGAGGCGGGCCGCCGGTGAAGACCGCCGCGCTGATCACCCACACCCACCCGCCGGCGGCAAGCGAGGCGGTCGGGGTCGCGGTCCGCGTCGCCGCCGAGAGCGGCTGGCGGCTGATCGCCGACGCCGAGGAGCTGGCCAAGCACGGCGAGGTGGCGGCTGGGGTCGAGCCGGCCGGCGACGACGAGGCCCCTGACCTCTGCCTGGTGCTCGGCGGCGACGGCACGATCCTCCACGCCCTGCGTCGCTTCGCCGGCACAAGGGTGCCGATCTTCGGCGTCAACTTCGGAACCGTCGGCTTCCTCGCCGCGGTCGAGCGCGAGCAGACCGAGGAAGGCGTGCGACGCGCCTTCGCCGGCGAGGTCGAGACCGTGCCGTTGCCTGGGCTCGAGGTGACTGTCGACGGCCGCGGCGCCGTCGGCCTCAACGACGTCACCCTCTCGCGTCGCCCGCGCGAGCGGGTGGCGGAGCTGAGCTACCGGATCGCCGGCGAGGAGGTCGGCCACGTCCGCTGCGATGGCCTCGTCGCCGCGACCCCGGTCGGCTCGACCGGCTACAACCTCGCCAACCAGGGCCCGATCCTGGCCTGGGGAGTCGAGGGCTACGTGGTCAGCTACATCGCCCCGCACTCGCTGACCGCGCGCGCCCTGGTCGTCGCGCCGCGCGACGTCCTCCAGGTCCTCAACGCCGCCGGCCGCGAGGCCGTCGAAATCGCCGTCGACGGCGAACAGGTCGGCGAGCTGCCGCCCGGCGAAGGGCTCGAGGTGCGCTTCGTCCACGACGTCGGCCTGCTCGCGCAGCTGCCGGGGACGAGCTTCTACGGCCGCATCCGCGAGAAGTTCGGCCACCTAGCCGTTTAGCCAGGTCCTAAAGGATGGGGCCGAGCCGGCGGCCGAGCTAAAGTCGCATCGCATGGAGCGCAAATGGTGGACCCTGGTCCTCGTCTCGGTCGCGACCTTCATGCTGCTGCTCGACGTGACGGTCGTCAACGTCGCCCTCCCGGACATCCAGCGTGAACTCCACGCCAGCCTCTCCAGCCTGCAGTGGGTGGTCGACGCCTACGCGCTGACCCTGGCCGCCTTCCTGCTGACGATGGGCTCGCTCGGCGACCGCCTCGGCCGCCGCCGCATCTTCACGATCGGCTTCGGGATCTTCACCCTCGCCTCGTTCCTCTGTGGCCTCGCCGACGACCCGACCCTGCTCAACCTCGCCCGCGGCCTGCAGGGGATCGGCGCCGCCGGCATGTTCGCCACCTCGCTGGCGCTGATCGGCCAGGAGTTCCAGGGCAAGGACCGGGCGACCGCGTTCGGGATCTGGGGCGCGACGATCGGCGGCGCCGTCGCCGTCGGGCCGTTGATCGGCGGCGTCATCACCCAGGGCCTCGGCTGGGAGTGGATCTTCTTCGTCAACGTGCCGATCGGCCTGGTCGCGATGGCGCTCAGCGAGCGCAAGATCGTCAACGTCTTCGCCAAGGAACCGGAACCGATCGACGTGCCCGGCCTCGTCACCTTCTCGGCCGCCCTCTTCCTGCTGATCTTCGGGCTGATCCGCGGCAACCCGGAAGGGTGGGGGAGCGGGGTGATCCTTGCCTGCCTGATCGGCGCCGTCGCCCTCTTCGCGATCTTCCTGGTGATCGAGCGGCGCAGCCGCTACCCGATGCTCGACCTGAGCCTGTTCCGCAAACCGGCCTTCAACGGCGTCTCGGCGGTCGCCTTCGCGCTCTCGGCGAGCATGTTCGCGCTCTTCCTCTACATCACGATCTACCTGCAGGGCGTACTCAACTTCGAACCGCTCGAAGCCGGCATCCGCTTCCTGCCCTCGACCCTGCTGAGCTTCTTCGTCGCCGCCTCGGCCGGCTCCCTGCTCAACCGGGTGGCGCTGCGGACGCTGCTCGGGGTCGGGCTCGGCCTGGTCGGAGTCGGGCTGCTGCTGATGACCGGGGTGACGGTCAGCTCCAGCTGGACGACCCTGCTGGCCGGCTTCATCGTCACCGGCATCGGGGTCGGGCTCACCAACCCGGCGATCGGCCAGGGCGCGATCGCGGTCGTGCCGCCGGAGAAATCGGGGATGGGCTCGGGGATCAACTCGACCTTCCGCCAGGTCGGGATCTCGACCGGCGTCGCCGCCCTCGGCGCCGTCTTCCAAAGCCGGATCAACTCGAAGCTCCACGAAACCCTCCCCAACGCCCCCAAGGGCCTCGGCGAAATCGTCGCCTCCGGCGGCTCCAAAGCCGTCGAAGCCCTGCCGCTCCCGCCCGCGATCCAGACCAAAGCAGTCGAAGCCTCGAAGGCCGCCTTCGTCAGCGGCTTCAACGAGATCCTCCTGATCGGCGCGATCGTCGCCTTCGCCGGCGCCATCCTCGGCTTCGTCCTGACCCGCTCCCGCGACCTCGTCCCCGCCGGCGCCCCCGAACCCGAGGAAGCTCCAGAGCGGGAGCAGCGAGAACCCGCGCCCGAGCCGACCTGAGCCAACCGCCCCGAAGCTCCAGCGGTTCTGCGCCGCGCCGCATCGGCCGGAACTTCCGCTCCGGCCCGTTGGGAGGGGGCGGGGATGGTGCGAGCGGGTGAGCCGAGTACTGTCCCCGACCCCTCCTCGCAGCCGCCCCGGAGTACGCAGCTAGCGGGAATCCGCCCGAAGTCCGTCGGGCCCCGTTGCTAAACCGGCTCCAATGCTGCGCGAGCTCCGGATCGAGAACCTGCTGCTGATCGAGCGCGCCGAGCTGCGCCTCGGCGCCGGCCTCAACGCGATCACCGGCGAGACCGGCGCCGGCAAGACCGTGCTCGCCCACTCGCTCGACCTGCTGACCGGCGGCAAGGCCAAATCCCACATCGTCCGTCCCGGCGCCGAGGAGGCCTGGGTCGAGGGCGTCTTCGACCTGCCGCCGGGGCTGCTCGAGGAGCCCGAGCTGGCGGAGCTGGCCGAACGGCTGCCGGCCGGCGCCGAGGAGATCGTCCTCGGCCGCCGCGTCTCGGCCGGCGGCCGGACCAGCGCCTTCGTCGCCGGCCGCGCCGCCACCGCCGCCGACCTGAAGGCGCTCGGCGGCCGCCTGATCGCCTTCTTCGGCCAGCACGAGCACCGCAAGCTGACGATCGCCTCGACCCAGCTCGACGTCCTCGACGGCTTCATCGGCGCCGAGCAGGTTGAGCTGAGGGCCGAGTACGCCGCCACCCACCGCGAGACCCTGAGGCTCGCCGCCGAGCTGGCCGAGCTGCGCGAGCGCGAAGGGTCGCGCGAGCGCGATCTCGACCTCTACCGCTACGAGCTGGCCGAGATCGAGGAGGTGGCGCCCGAGCCGCAGGAGCGCGAGCGGATCGCCGGCGAGCGCGAGCGGTTGCGCCACGCCGAGGGGCTGCGCGGCGCGGCGGGCAGCGCCCATGCGGCGCTGGCCGGGGCCGAAGAGGACGGTGGCGGCGCCGCCGCGGCGCTGGCCCAGGCGCAGGCGGCGCTGGCCGGGAGCGAAGGCGTCGACCCGGGGCTCGACGCGCTCGGCGAGCGGGTCGCGGCGCTGGCGGTCGAGCTGGCCGACGTCGGCTCGGAGCTGCGCGATTACGGCGAGGGGGTCGAGGCCGACCCGGCGGCGCTGGAGGCGATCGAGGAGCGGCTCGAGGCGATCGACCGGCTCGAGCGCAAGCACGGCGGCAGCGTCGAATCGGTGCTCGCCCACGCCGAGCTCTGCCGGGCGGAGATCGCCCGCCTCGAGGGCGCCGAGGAACGCGGGGCGGAGGCGCAGGCGGCGCTGACCGCCGCCGAGCAGCGGCGGGCGGCGCTCGCCGAGCAGCTCGGCGAGGCTCGCCGCGCCGCGGCAGCGCCGTTCGAAGCGCGGGTCGCCGCCGAGCTCGAGAGCCTGGCGATGGCCGGCGCCTCGCTGCAGGTGGTGCTCGAGCCACACCCCGACGGCTTCGGCCCGAGCGGCCGCGAGACGGTCGAGCTGCGGCTGGCGCCGAACCCGGGGATCGAGCCGGCGCCGATCCGCGACGCCGCCTCCGGCGGCGAGCTCTCGCGGGTGATGCTGGCGCTCAGCGGCCTCGGCCGCGCCGGCTCGGCCGGCACCCTCGTCTTCGACGAGATCGACGCCGGCGTCGGCGGCAGCACCGCCCGCGTCGTCGGCGAGCGGCTGCGGGCGCTCGGCGGCGGCCGCCAGGTGCTCTGCATCACCCACCTGCCGCAGGTCGCCTCGCTCGCCGAGGTCCATTTCCGGCTCGAGAAGGACGTCGCCGGGGACGCCGCGGCGGCCCGGGTCGAGCGGCTCGACGGCGAGGGCGTGGTCGCCGAGATCAGCCGCATGCTCGGCGGCAGCGGCGGCGAGGAGGCCGCCACCCAACACGCCCGCGAGCTGCTCGCCGCGGCCTGATCGGCGGCGCGGCTGGCAATCCCCGCTTGCGAGCGCTCGGTCGGGTCACATAATCTGGACGGCGTGGCCACCACCAGTCGGCGACGCCTCCCCGCTCTGCTCGGGCGCCGGAACGGCGCTCGGAGCGCGACCACCGTCGAAGGCACGGTGCGCCTCGGCGAGCGCACCAAGCACCTGGTGCGGCGCCTGCGGCCGGGCGAGATCGCGGTCATCGACCACGAGGACATCGACCGGATCGCCGCCGAGGAGCTGATCTCGAGCGGCGTCGTCGGCGTCCTGAACGCCTCGCTCTCCTCGACCGGGCGCTACCCCAACGCCGGCCCGCTGATGCTGGCCCGGGCCGGGATCAGGCTCCTCGACGCTCCCGGCGCCGGCCTCTTCGAGCTGCTCAAAGACGGCGACGTGGTGAGGCTCGAGGGCGACTCGGTCTCGCGGCTCGGCAAGGAGATCGCCCACGGCCACCTGCTCGAGGTGCCGGAGCTGGAACGCCAGCTGGAGGAGCAGCGTGAGCGGATCGACGAGGCGCTCGCCGAGTTCGCCGAAAACACGGTCGAGCACATCCGCCAGGAGACCGATCTGCTGACCGGCGACATCGCCTTCCCGCCGACCCGCGCCCGCTTCCGCGACCGCCACGTGCTGATCGTCGTCCGCGGCGACCGCCACCGCCGCGACCTGAAAGCGCTGCGCGCCTACATCCGCGACGTGCGGCCGCTGATCGTCGCCGTCGACGGCGGCGCCGACGGCGTGCTCGAGGCGGGGATGAAGCCGGACGTGATCCTCGGCGACATGGACTCGGCCTCCGACTCGGCGCTCCGCTGCGGAGCCGAGCTGATCGTCCACGCCTACCCCGACGGCCGCGCCCCCGGCTGCGAGCGGCTGCTCGAGGCCGGCCTGCCGCACACGATCGTCCCCTCCGCCGGGACCAGCGAGGACGTCGCGATGCTGATGGCCTTCGAGAAGGGGGCCGGCCTGATCGTCAGCGTCGGCGCTCACTTCAACCTGGTCGAGTTCCTCGACCGCAAGCGCGGCGGCATGTCCTCGACCTTCCTGACCCGGCTGCGGATCGGCGAGCGGCTGGTCGACGCGAAGGGGGTGAGCCGGCTCTACCGGCCGAGCTCGACGCTGGCGCCGCTGGCCTTCTTCGCGGTCGCCTTCCTGGTCCTGCTGACGATCCTCGTGATCACCTCGCCGGCGTTGAACGACGTCTTCGAACTGGTCTGGCTGAAGATCCGCATCTGGCTCGGGATCTGATCCCCGCGGCCGAGAACGCGTAGCCTTCGTCGGTCGATGGGCTACAGCGCGCGCTACCACGCCACCTCGCTGATCGCCGTCTTCCTCGCGCTCGCGGTCGGGATCCTGATCGGCGCCGAGTTCGGCGGCGACGCCCTGACCCAGACCCGCAAGGACCTCGAGCACAGCCTCGTCGGCAACCTCCAGGACGCCCGCTCGCACGCCGAAGACCTGAGCGGCGAACTCGGTCGCTCGACCGAATTCGGCGAACGCGTCTACCCGGTCATGACCCGCGAGCGGCTGGCCGGGATGCAGCTCGGGATCGTCGCCTTCGGCGGCCTGCCCGGCGACCTCACCTCGGCGGTCGAGGACGCGATCGGGCCGACCGGGGCGAAACTGGTCGGCGTCGGCGTCGTCCGCGAGCCGGTCGACGTCAACGGCCTCGCCGGCGACCTCTCGAAGACGCGCTTCGCCGAACTGCGCGAAGAACCCGACCAGCTGACCGAACTCGGCACCGGGCTGGGGCGGCAGCTGGTGCTCGGCGGGACGCTGACCGAAGTCGTCCGCGGCCACCTCTTCTCGCGCGCCAGCGGCAGCTTCGGCAGCCTCGACGGGGTGATCGTCGTCCGCGAGCAGCCCGAAGAAATGGGGCCGGTGCAGAAGACCAGGGCGACGCAGCTGGAAAGCGCGATGCTGGCCGGGATTACCGGCACCCGCCTGCCGACGGTCGGGATCGAGACCTCGACCACCGAACCGTCCTCGATCTCCTTCTTCGTCGCCAACGACCTCTCGACCGTCGACGACGTCGACCTCACCGCCGGCAAGCTGGCGATGGTCTACACGCTGCTCGGCGCCGAGGGCAGCTTCGGCGTCAAGGGCAGCGCCGACCGGCTGCTGCCCGACCTCCTCACCCAGGGCGAATAGGCACCCGTGTACTGGATCGGCTTCCCGCTGGCGATCGCGGTGGCGCTGTTCGTGGTGCCGGCGGGGGCGCGGGGGCTGCGCGACGCCGGCCTCGTGCGCCAGAACTACCGCGGCGCCGAGCTCGCCTTTCCGCTCGGCGCGGTGCTGGCGACGGCGGCGCTGGTGACCCTCGCCCCGCTCGCCTTCCTCAACGACCGCGGCGACCTCGACCTGCTCGATCCCGAGCTGCGGCGCTGGCTGCCGTACCTGCTGGGGGTCGCGTTCCTCGGCTTCCTCGACGACGCGCTCGGCCGTGGCGCCGCCAGCGATTCCCCGCGCGGCTGGCGCGGCCACGCGCGGGCGCTGCGCGAAGGGCGGCTCTCGACCGGGGCGATCAAGGCGATCGGGGCGCTGGCGCTCGCCGCCTACGTGGTCTCCGGCCGCGGGCTCGAGTCGTGGCGCTACCTGGCCGACGTGGCGCTGCTGGTCCTTGCCACCAACCTCGGCAATCTGCTCGACCTGCGCCCGGGGAGGGCCGAGAAGGGCCTCGTCCTGCTCGGCGTCGGCCTTTGCCTCGGCGCCTGGACCCTGGCCCCGATCGAGCTGCTCGGGATCTTCGCCGGGCCGATCCTGGTCGGCGCCTGGCTGACGCTCGGCGAGCGGGCGATGCTCGGCGACACCGGCTCGAACCTGGTTGGCGCCGTCGCCGGGGTCTGGCTGCTGACCGTTCTCGGCGCCGACGCCCGCCTCGTCGCCCTCGGATTGATCCTCGCATTGACCATTTACGGAGAGTTGCGATCGATCTCGGTGACGATCGAAAGGGTTCCGCCCCTGCGCTGGCTAGACTCGCTCGGCAGAGCATGAGTCCGACCATCAAAGGCGATACCCGTTTCATCTTCGTCACCGGCGGGGTGGTCTCGGCTCTCGGAAAGGGGATCACCGCGGCCTCGATCGGCCGCCTCCTCGTCTCCCGCGGCTACCGCGTCCAGCTGCAGAAGTTCGACCCTTACATCAACGTCGACCCGGGGACGATGAGCCCGTTCCAGCACGGCGAGGTGTTCGTCACCGAGGACGGCGCCGAGACCGACCTCGACCTCGGCCACTACGAGCGCTTCACCGACGAAAACACCTCGCGCTCCTCGAACGTCACCGCCGGCGGCGTCTACAACTCGGTGATCCGGCGCGAGCGGCGTGGCGACTACCTCGGCGCCACCGTGCAGGTGATCCCGCACATCACCAACGAGATCAAGAACAAAATCCTGATCGTCGCCGAGTCGCAGTCGGTGGACTTCGTGATCACCGAGATCGGCGGCACCGTCGGCGACATCGAGTCGCTGCCGTTCCTCGAGTCGATCCGCCAGCTCTACACCGACCTCGGCCCGAAACGGGCGATGTTCGTCCACCTGACCCTGGTGCCGTACGTCGGCCACGCGGGCGAGCTGAAGACGAAGCCGACCCAGCACTCGATCAACGAGCTGCGGCGGATCGGGATCCAGCCGCACGCGCTCGTCTGCCGCTCCGAAAGCCGGCTCGACCGCGAGATCCGCGAGAAGATCGCGCTCTTCGCGAGCCTTCCCGTGGAAGCGGTCGTCTCCGCCCACGACGTCGACAACATCTACAAGATCCCGCTCGTCTTCAGGGCCGAGGGGGTCGACGACCTGGTCCTCGACCACTTCGGGATGGAGGCGCCGTCGCCCGACCTCGGCGAGTGGGAGGCGATGGTGCGCCGCGCCGACTCGGCCAGTGGCAAGGTGCGGATCGCGATCGTCGGCAAGTACGTGCAGCTCGCCGACGCCTACAAGTCGGTGATCGAGGCGCTCGAGCACGGCGGCTTCCACCACGGCGTCGACGTCGAGGTCGAACTCGTCGACTCCGAGGACTTCAACCCGGAGGTGCTCGAAGGGATGGACGGGATCCTGATCCCCGGGGGCTTCGGCGAGCGCGGGATCGAGGGCAAGATCGAAGCGGCGCGGATCGCCCGCGAGCGCCAGATCCCCTACCTCGGGATCTGCCTCGGGATGCAGATCGCGGTGGTCGAGTTCGCTCGCAACGTCGCCGACATGCCGGGCGCCAACTCCTCCGAGTTCGATCCGGAGACGCCGTTCCCGGTCGTCGACCTGCTGCCGGAGCAGAAGGAGGTCTCCGACATGGGCGGGACGATGCGGCTCGGCGCCGATCCGGTGCGGCTCTACGACGGCACCAAAGCGCACGAGATCTTCGGCAAAGAAGTGATCTACAAGCGCCACCGCCATCGCTACGAGGTCAACGTCCAGCTGCGGCACCGGCTCGAAGACGAGGGCCTGGTCGCCGGCGGCACCTCGCCGGACGGGCGCCTGGTCGAGATGATCGAGCTGCCCGACCACCCGTTCTTCGTCGCCTCGCAGTACCACCCGGAGTTCAACTCGCGGCCGAACCGCCCCGAGCCGCTGTTCCGCGAGTTCGTCGGCGCCGCCACCACCCACGCCGGCGAAGAGCCTGCCGACGGCGCCGAGCTGGAGTCGGCCGAGGAGACCGCTTCGGACTCCGACGTCGGCGTCCGCCGCGCCAGCTGAGCGCCGGATAGCCTCTGCTCGATGGAGGCGAGCTCCGGCACGCGGTTGTACGAGACCTTCACGCGGCTCTGCGAGATCCGCAGCCCGACCGGTGAGGAGCGGGAGATCGCCGACACCGTCGCCGCCGAGCTGCGGGCGCTCGGGCTCGAGGTGAGCGAGGACGACGCCGAGGGCCCGGCCGAAGCGGGATCCGGCAACCTGCTGGCGCGGCTGCCCGGCAGCGGTGAGCGCTGGGCGATGTTCTGCGCCCATCTCGACACCGTCCCCCACCAGGGCCGGGTCGAGGTGGTGAACGACGAAGGCGTCTTCCGCAGCCGCGGCAAGACGATCCTCGGCGCCGACAACAAGGCGGCGGTCGCGGTCTTCATGGAGCTGGCGGCGCGGGCTGCCGAAGCGCAGCCCGAAGTCGGGATCGAGCTGGTCCTGACCGTCGCCGAGGAGCAGGGGCTGCGCGGGGCGAAGGCCTTCGACGCCTCCTCGCTGCGCTCGCCCGTCGGCTTCGTCCTCGACCACGCCGGGCCGATCGGCGAGGTGGTCGTCTCGACCCCGACCCAGCAGAAGATCCTCGCCGACTTCCACGGCGTCGAGGCCCACGCCGGGATCAAGCCCGAGGACGGCGCCAGCGCGATCGCCGCCGCCGCCGCCGCGATCGCCCGCATGGAGCTCGGCCGCCTCGACGAGGGCACGACCGCCAACGTCGGCCTGATCAAGGGCGGCAGCTCCGGCAACGTCGTCCCCGGTCACTGCTTCGTCCAGGCCGAGGCGCGCAGCCTCGACCTCAACAAGGCGGCTGAGGTGGCGGGGAAGATCGCCGACGCCTGCGCCTGGGGCGCCAGCGAGCACGGCTGCGACGCTGAGGTGCGGATCGAGGAGCTGTTCCGCGGCTACCAGCTGCCGAAGGACTCGCCGGCGCTGGCGCTGGCCGAGACGGGCCTGCGCACGGCCGGCCTCGAGCCGCAGCGGGTCGCGATCGGCGGCGGCAGCGACGCCAACGCCCTGCGCCGCGACGGCTTCGACTGCGTGCTGCTCGCCAACGGCACCGAGCACGTCCACACCGAGCACGAGATGGTGCCGGCGCGCAGCCTCGACAGGATGCTCGAGGTCTGCGAGCGGATCGTCGGCGCGGTCGCCACGGCCGATCAGCCGGGGACGGCCGAGCCGAGCGCCGCCGAGTCGGACGTCGGCGAGCCCGAGTAGCGGTGGGCGGCCGGCTCGCCCTGCGGCGCGGCGTCGTCGTCTCGGCGCGGCCGCTGGAGGTCGAGGTGGCGGGGGAGAGGCGGCGCGCCTGGGCCGACACGGCGCTCGTGGGGGAGATGCGCGAGGGCGACGAGGTCGTCGTCAACGTCGCCGCGCTCGACCTCGGCCTCGGCTCGGGCGGCTTCGACGTCGTCCACGTCAACCTGACCCGCGGCCTCGCAGGCGGCGCGGCGGGCGACGAGCACGTGATCAAGCTCAACTACACGTCGCTGCAGCACCCGGTCGCGCCGGTCGAGACGGCGAGCGGCGAGCACCCGGCGCGGCCGCGCCCGTTCGAGGTGCTGGTGATCCCCCTGCACGGCCACCTGGCGCCGGCCGCCTGGGCCGCGGCGCAGGCCGCGCCCGGGATCGAAATCGGCTACGTCCAGAGCGGGGGAGGGGCGCTGCCAGGTTCGCTGTCCCGCGACGTGCGGGCGCTGCGCGAGCGCGGCCTGCTCGCCGCCCACGTCACCGCCGCACCCGCCTATGGCGGCGAGCTCGAGGCGCTCTCGACGGTCGGCGCCCTCGAGGCCGGCCGCGCCCGCGGCTGGGACGCGGCGATCGTCGGCCCCGGCCCGGGCATCATCGGCTCGGGGACCGAGTACGGGCACGGCGGCATCGCCGCCCTCGAGAACGCCCACGCGGCGCTGGCCCTGCAGCTGCCGACGCTCGTCTCGCCCCGCCTCTCCTGCGCGGACCCGCGCGAACGCCACCTCCACCTCAGCCACCACACCTACACCCTGCTCGAACTTCTCCTCGCCCCGGTCGAGGTGGCCGTGCCGAAGGGCGAGATCGAGGGCGCCGAGCAGGCTCGTGCATTCCTCGAAACCGCCGCCGCCCCCGGCGGCCACCGGCTGCTCGACGCCGCGGTCGACCTTGACGCCTACGCCGCCGCCGGCCTGCCGGCCGCGACGATGGGCCGTCCCCTGGCCGAGGACCCGCTCTTCTTCGCCGCCCCCCTCGCCGCCGGCACCCTCCTCGCCCGCTGACCCCCGCCGGGCTGTTCCTTATGTCGACCTATCCGACATAAGGAACAGCTATCGGGCGGTGACGGGCGGGGGCGCGGGCTCGGGACGCACGGTCCGTTGCGGGCGCAGGGGCGGCGGGTGCCGAAGCGAACAAGCGCCCCATGGCGATCGCGATCAAGCCCCACAGCCCGGCCGAGCGGGCGGGACCCGAGGCCGGTGCGCGCTTCGAGGGCCTCGTCCTCGACTTCCTCTCCTATCTGGAGCTGGAGCGAGGGCTCTCCCGCAACACGCTGAACGCCTACCGCACCGACCTTCTGCAGTACGGCGAGTACCTGGCCGCCCACGACGTTGACCCGCTGAAGGCGCGGCCGGCGGAGATCGCCGACTTCCTCGCCGAGCTGGCGACCGGAGAGGGGGAGCGGCCTGCCGTCTCGGCCTCGACGATTCACCGCAAGGCGGCTTGCCTGCGCTCCTTCTACAAGCACCTGCGCCGCGACGAGCTGATCGTCGAGGACCCAACCGCGGCGCTGAGCGCGCCGCGCCGCTCGAAGAAACTGCCGCACGTCCTCAACTACTCCGAGGTGCAGAAGCTGCTCGCCTCGCCGAAGGGCAGCGAGCCGACCGCGCTGCGCGACCGGGCGCTGCTCGAGGTGATGTACGCCTGCGGGCTGCGGGCCTCGGAGACGATCGGCCTCGACCTCGGCGACGTCGATCTGCGCGAGGGCCTGCTGCGGGCGCGCGGCAAGGGCTCGAAGGAACGCCTGGTCCCGCTCGGCCGGCAGGCGATCCTGGCGATCAACGGCTACCTGCGCGGCGGCCGGCCGCAGCTGATCGGCGAGCGCCAGGAGCAGAAGCTCTTCCTCAACTTCCGCGGCGGGCCGCTGACCCGCCAGGGGCTCTACAAGATCGTCCAGCGCCACGCCCGCGACGTCGGCCTCGACGGCCGCATGAGCCCGCACACCCTCCGTCACAGCTTCGCCACGCATCTGTTGGCGGGCGGTTGCGATCTGCGCGCGGTCCAGGAGATGCTGGGCCACGCCGACATCGCGACCACGCAGATGTACACCCACCTCTCCGGCGACCGCCTCAAGGAGGTCTACTTCAACTCGCACCCGCGCGCCAACGAAGACTGACCTCGTCGGGCTGTTCCTTATCCCGGCATAGTCGGGAAAAGGAACAGCTACGCGGTTCGGTAGAACTCGGGGATGCCCGAGCTGCCCGAGGTGGAGACCGTCGCCCGGCAGCTGGAGCCGGAGGTCGAAGGCCGCCGGATCGAGCGGCTCGAGGTCTACGACCCGCGCTGGTCGCGGCCGGTGCCGCCCGAGCGGCTCGGCAAGGCGGTGTCCGGGGCGACGATCACCGGGCTCGGCCGCCGCGGCAAGTACCTGCTGCTCGGCCTCGACGGCGACCGCACCCTGGTCATGCACCTGCGGATGACCGGCAACCTCGTCCTCGTCGAGGGCGAGGAGATGATCGACCCGGCCGAGGGGCGGCTGCTCTACCAGGGCGAGCGCTCGACCGAGGAGCGCCACCTGCGGGCCCGCTTCGTCCTCGACGACGGCCGCGAGCTGTGGTTCACCGACCCGCGCCGCTTCGGCGAGGCGTTCCTGATCGACGACGCCGACCTGCCGCAGCGCTTCGCGCGGCTCGGGGTCGAGCCGCTCTCCGAGGAGTTCACGCCGGAGAAGCTGGGGGAGCTGGCGGCAGGGCGGCAGGCGCCGCTGAAGTCGTTCCTGCTCGATCAGTCGCACATCGCCGGGGTCGGCAACATCTACGCCGACGAGGCGCTCTACCGGGCGCGGCTGCATCCGCTCTCGCCGGCCGGCTCGATGAAGCCCGAGCACTGGGAGGCGCTCCGCGACGGGGTCGTCGCGGCGCTCGAAGCCGGGATCGACGCCGGCGGCTCCTCGATCGACGACTACCGCGACGGCCGCGGTGAGAAGGGGACGATGCAGGAGAGGTTCCTCGTCCACACCCGCGAGGGCCAGCCCTGCCCGGAGGGAGAGGGGAAGGTGGTGCGGATCGTGGTCGGCGGCCGCTCGACCTACTTCTGCCCGGAGTGCCAGGTGAAGCTGCGCCGCCGGCCGAAACGGCGGAAAGCGGCGAAAGCCCGCCGCGGCAAGTAGGCATCCGAGCCGTCCTTCATCTTTGCTCTCGTGCCCGGAACCACGGTCAGGACCGAGGCGGTCGTCCTGCGCAGCATCCGCTACGGCGAGGCGGACCGCATCCTCCACCTCTACTCGCGCGAGCGGGGCCGGATCGGAGCGATCGCGAAGGGCGCCCGCAAGCCGAAATCGCGCTTCGGCGGCCGGCTGGAGCCGTTCTTCCGCCTCGAGCTGATGCTGCACGAAGGGCGCAGCGACCTGATGACGGTGACCGGCGTCACCACCGTCGACGGCTACCCGCGGCTGCGCTCCGACGGCGCCGCGATCGGCGCCGGCGCCCGCGGCTGCGACGCGGTGCTGCGGCTGCTCGACGCCGCCGAGCCGAACCCGCCCGCCTACAACCTGCTCTGCCGCTACCTGGAGCTGCTCGACGCGCCGGGCAACCCGCGCTCCGCCTCCCACGAAGTCGCCCTCGCCTTCCGGCTGAAGCTGGCGCTGGTCGCCGGCTTCTCCCCCGAGCTCGCCTCCTGTGCCCGCTGCGGCGAGGCCGAGCACCTGGCCGGCTTCTCGGGCGCCGCCGGCGGCGTCGTCTGCGGCAGCTGCGAAGCCGGCTCCTTCGGCCTCAGCGAGGCCGCCCACGGCTTCATGGTCGAGGCGCTGGCGCAGCCGCTCAGCGAGGCGCCCGCGGCGGAGCCGGCGGCGCTGCGCCAGGTCGAACGCGCGGTCGGCGAGACCCTCGAGCATCACGCGCACGTGCAACTGCGCGCCGCAGCCTGAGAGGCGCCTGCAAACCGGCGCATCTCGGGGTCTTCGGTCGCGCTCCTCGGGTCACGCACTGAAGTGCGCTCCCCTCGTCCCGCTCCCTGCATCCCCGACCTGCTCGGTTTTCGGCGCCTCGTGCGGCGGCGGCCCGCTCGTATGATCGAAGCGTGCCCCCGCTCACCGCATCCTTCGCCGGCCGCGTCCAGTCCTGGGAGGAGGAGTTCCTCTCGCCGCTCGCGACCCGCTCCTACCCGGCCAGCCGCCGGCGCGAGGAGCCCGACTCGCCGCTGCGGACCCCGTTCCAGCGCGACCGCGACCGGATCGTCCACTCGAAAGCGTTCCGGCGGTTGAAGCACAAGACCCAGGTCTTCGTCGCCCCCGAGGGCGACCACTACCGGACCCGGCTGACCCACACGCTCGAGGCCTGCGGGATCGCCCGCACCGTGGCCCGCGCGATGGGGTGCAACGAGGACCTGACCGAGGCGATCGGGCTCGGCCACGACCTCGGCCACCCGCCCTTCGGCCACGCCGGCGAGGCGGCGCTCGACGACGCCCTGCGCGCGCATTCCGGCGCCGGTTTCAGGCACAACGAGCACTCGCTGCGGGTCGTCGACGTGCTCGAGCGCGAGGGCCATGGCCTCAACCTGACCCAGCAGGTCCGCGATGGCATCCTCAAGCACACCGGCTCCGCCAAGCCGGCGACCCTGGAGGGGCGGATCGTCAAGCTGGTCGACCGCGTCGCCTACATCAACCACGACATCGACGACGCGCTGCGGGCCGGCATCCTCGCCCCCGGCGACCTGCCCAGCGCCGAGATCGAGCTGCTCGGCCCGAGCGGCTCGGCCCGCATCGACACCCTGGTCCGCGACATCGTCGAGCGCTCCGAGGCGGCCGGCGACATCGTCCAGAGCGAGGAGATCGGCGGCGCGATGCTGCGCCTGCGGAAGTTCATGTTCGACCGCGTCTACCTCGGCCCGCAGGCGCGGCGCGAGCACGGCCGCGTCGAGGGCGCCATGCACGGCCTCTTCGACCATTACCTCGAGCACCCCGAGGAGGTGCCGAGCGCCGACCCGGCCGCGAGCGACCTGCAGCGGGTCACCGACTACATCGCCGGGATGACCGACCGCTTCTGCATCGCCAAGTTCAGCGAGCTGACGATCCCCGAGCAGGCGCGGTTCTGATGGCGCGCTTCACCGACGACAGCGTCGAGCGGGTCAAGGGGGCGGCCGACATCGTCGAGGTGATCCAGACCCACACCGACCTGCGCCGCCAGGGCGCCCGCTGGGTCGGCCTCTGCCCGTTCCACGACGAGCGCACGCCGTCCTTCTCGGTCGACCCGCAGGACAAGCTCTACCACTGCTTCGGCTGCGGGGTCGGCGGCGACGTGATCAAGTTCGTCGAAGAGAAGGACGGGCTCGGCTTCGTCGAGACGATCGAGCTGCTCGCCGATCGCTACGGGGTCGAGCTGGAGCGCGACGAGGAGGACCCGCAGGCGGAGCAGCGGCGGGCGCGGCAGCGGCGGCTCGAGCAGCTGCTGGAGCGGACCGCCGGCTACTACGCGAAATACCTCTGGGAGTCGCCCGAGGGCGGGAAAGCGCGGGCCTACCTGGCCGAGCGGGGGCTCGCCGAGGCGACCCTGCGCGACTTCGGCGTCGGCTTCGCGCCGAGCGCCTGGGACAAGATCCTGGTCGCCGGCCAGCGGGCCGGCTTCAAGGCCGAGGAGCTGCGCGGCGTCGGCCTCGTCCAGCAGAACCAGCGCGGCGGCCTCTACGACCGCTTCCGGGCGCGGATCATGTTCCCGATCCGCGACCGCCGCGGGCGGGTGCTCGGCTTCGGCGGCCGGGCGATGCGGTCCGACCAGGGCGCCAAGTACGTGAACACCGCCGAGACCGACGTCTTCCACAAGAGCCAGCTGCTCTACGGCGTCGACCGGGCCAAAGCGGCGATCGCCAAAGCCGGCCGCGCCGTCGTCGTCGAGGGCTACACCGACGTCCTCGCGCTGCACCAGGCGGGGGTCGAGGAGGCGGTCGGGGTGATGGGGACGGCGATCACCGGCGAGCAGGTGGCGACCCTCTCCGGGATGGTCGACCAGGTGGTGCTGGCGCTAGACGCCGACTCCGCCGGCCAGGAGGCGATGCTGCGGGCGCAGCGGGTCGCCGCCGGGCGACGGATGCGGCTGCTGGTCGCCTCGATGCCGGCCGGCGAGGACCCGGCCGAGATGGTCGCCGAAGGCGGCGGCGCCGAGCGCTTCGGCGAGATCGTCGAGGGAGCGGTCGAGCTGGCCGCCTTCCAGGTGCGGCTGGTCCTCGATCACACCGACGTCGGCTCGCCCAGCGCCCGCGACCGCTCGCTCGGCGAGCTGGCGCCGATCCTGGCGGCGATGGGGGAGGGGATCACCCGCGAAGAGCTGGTCCGCCAGGTGGCCGACCGGCTCGACCTCGAACCGGCGCTGGTGATGGGGAGGGTCGTCGCGGCGACGCCGGCGAGCGGTGGCGAGGAGCCACGGCCGCAGCGCCAGGCAGCGCAGCCGGCGGCGCCGCCCCGCCGCCGTCCCGCCGAGCTGACCTCGCGCGAGCGCCGCGAGCGGGCGCTGCTGGCGATGTGCATCGCGCGGCCGGCCGAGGGGCAGGACTACCTGCAGCGGCTCGACTCGGCGCACCTCTCGGCGACCGGGGAGCGCGCCGTCGCCTGGCTGCGCGAGCACCCCGACCCGGCCTCGAACCTGCCGCGCGGCGACGACGAGCTCGCCGGCCTGGTCACCGAACTGGTGATGCTCTCGCGCGAGGAGCCGGCCTCGCCGGAGGCGATGGAGCTGAACTTCCTGCTGCTCGAGCAGCGGCGCCTCGAGGACGAGCTGGCCGCCGCCGGCGAACGCGGCGACTACGAGCGCCGCACCAGCCTCAGCCGCGAGCGGGCGGCGCTGGTCGAGCGGATCGCCCACGCCAGCGGCTAGCCCGCCCCCGTCTCCGATTAGGTGCGCACGGCGTCCGGCGGCCCGCTAAATTCCCTGATGAGCCGGCTCGCCGGCAGCGGTCCGGGGTAGCTCAATCGGCAGAGCATTCGGCTGTTAACCGAAGGGTTGTGGGTTCGAGTCCCACCCCCGGAGCTTGGGGTCTTCCGGCGCCTTTGTTCGGCAGATCCGAACAAAGGCGCCAAATCAGGAGCGCGCCGCCAGCTGCTCGACCAGCTCGGCGCCGCTGGCGGCGCCGTCGTTCTGCTGCCCCCAGGCGGCGATCTCGCCGGCCCGCGCCGCGAACGAGGGGTCGCCGAGCATCCGTCGCACCGCCCAGCGCAGCGGCCCCGGCCGGCAGACCCGCCAGGGCAGCGAGAGCCCGGCGCCGCACCAGTCGAGCCGCATCGCGGTCTCGCTCATGTCGCCGGTGATCGGGCTGACCAGGACCGGGGTGCCGGCGCCGAGCGCCCGGGCAACCGTGCCGTGACCGCCGTGGGAGACGACCAGCGCCGCGGCCGGCATCAGCTGGCTGTAGCTGAGCCAGTCGACGAGGACGGCGTTCGGCGGCACCTCGATCGGCCGCTGCGGCCGCACCCGGTTGGTGGTCGCGACGATCCGCACCGGCTCCCGCGCCAGCGCCCGCAGCGCCGTCCGCACCAGGTGGTTCTCCGAGTCGTGGGCGGTGCTCGGCGCGACCAGGACGAGCGGCTCCTCGCCAGGAGGCAGCTCGATCTCCGGGAAGGGTTGCTCGAAGGCCATCGGCCCCGTCACCCGCACTCCCGGCGGCCACTGGCGCGGGTACTCGAGCTGCGGGTAGGTGGCGACCAGCGCCAGGTGCTCGCTGATGCCGCCGTGGAAGCGCTCGAGGGGCGCCAACCCGAGTCGTACGCGCTGCTGGTTCAGGTCGCGGCGGCCGTGCTCGAGGCCGACCGCCAGCGCCCGCTGCCCGCCCCGCCAGATCGCTCGCCCGACGGGGGTCCGCGGCCGCCGCAGGCCGATCGCGAAGAACGGTAGGTCGGCCTCGACCACCGGGTAGAGGTGAGGGATCAGCGTCGCCAGCGGCACCTCGGCGCGCTCGGCGGCCAGCGCCGGCGCCAGGGTGAGGATGTCTGAGACCGCGACGTGGGGGTCGAGCTCGTCGAACAGCGGCAGCAGCGCCCGCGCCGCCTCGGCCGCGTGGCGGCCGTCCGGCGAGTCAGGCTCGGGCGGCGGGAACATCCGGTATTCCTCGGCGGCGGCGAAGCGCAGGCCGGCGCCCTCGACCGCGGCGCGGCGCTCCTCCCAGGTCTCGACGACGACCTCGTGGCCGCGCTCCCGCAGCGCCCGCGCCAGGGCGATCGCGGGGAAGGCGTGGCCGGGGTCGCCGAAGGCGGCGACGAGGACCCGCAGCGGCACCGCGGTCCGGACCCGGGCCTAGCCTTGGGCGGCGACGATGTCCTCGCCCGGGCGGACGAAGACGATCTCCGGCACGTGGCAGCTGGGCGAGGTGCGGAGCAGGAAGCGGACCGCCTCGCCGATGTCGCTCGGCTGGATCAGCGGCTCGCCGATCTGGTCGCGGATGAAGTCAGCCATCGCGGTGTCGACGAAGCCGGGGGCGAAGGCGGTGCACTGGATGCCGGAGCGGGAGACCTCGCGGGCGGTCGCTTCGCTGAAGTTGATCACCGCCGCCTTCGTCGCCCCGTAGATCGAGAGCCAGGCCGGACCGGCCTTGCCGGCCAGCGAGGCGGTGTTGACGATCAGCGCCTTGCCGTGCTCGGCGCCGGCCTCCTTCAGCAGCGGGATGCCCTCGCGGGTGCCGAGGATCAGCGCCCGAAGGTTGACCCCGAGCTGCATGTCGAGGAACTTCGTCTGGATCTCCTCGAGCGGCGCCCCGACCCCCATCCCGGCGTTGTTGACCAGCGCGTCGAGGCGGCCGTAGCGCTCCTTGTGGGCGTCGAAGATCGCGACCACCTCCTCCTCGGCGGTCATGTTGGCGGGCACGGTGAGGACCTCGAAGCCGTCGTCGCGCAGCGGCTGCACGGCCTGCTCGAGTTTCTCGGGGCGCCGCGCCGAGAGCGTCAGCCCGTAGCCTTCCTCGCCGAGCACGCGGGCGATCGCCAGGCCGATCTCGCCCGAGGCACCCGTGATCAAAGCCGCTCGCTCCGCCATTCCCCTCTCCTTCCGATACGCCGTCGGCGCCACCTTATCCGGCCCGGGTCGGCGCCGTGGGGGGCGGCGGGGCGCCGCGCCTCTCTGAGAATATGCCGGGCCGATGCGAGCCAGCCGACAACTCGTCGCTTTCACCTGCCTGGGATTGGCGGCGGCGCTGCTCTTCGCCGCCTGCGGCGGCTCCGGCGAGCAGGCCGCGGGCAAGCGCAAGCCGCCGCCCGAACACAGCACCCCGGCGCCGCCGAAGGGCGCCTTCCCGGCGACCGAAGGGCGGACGCTCAAACAGATGGTCAAGCAGGTCGCCGACCACACGGCCGAGCTGAAGATCGAGCCGCAGGCGATGGTCTTCGAAGCAGGCCCGAACCGCTACCCGTTCGGGGTCTTCGAGAAGGGGAACGGGGGCGGGTTGGGCGCCGAAGTCGACGATGCCGAAGTCGCGCTCTACTACGCGCCGGTGCCGCCGGTGGCCGGCAAGAAATCGAAGTCAGGGGTGAAGGGACCGGCGGCCAAGGCGGCCGGGGAAGCGCTCGACCAGCCCGCCGTCGGCCCGTTCCCGGCGCGGATCGAAACGCTGGCGACCGAGCCGAAGTTCGAATCGCGGACGACCGCCGAGAATCCGGAAGCGGCCCGGGTCGTCTACACCGCTCAGGTGCCGCTGCCCGGAAAAGGCCAGTGGCGGCTGGTGGCGCTGATCAAGGAAGGCGACGAAGTCGGCGCGATCACGCAATTGCCGAGCGTCAACGCCGGCGAATTCGACTCGATCCCGCGAGTCGGGCAGAATGCGCCGTCGATCCACACGCCGACCGCGAAGGATGTTGGCGGTCAGCTGTCGAAGATCACGACTCGAATACCCCCCGATACCCAACACGAAGTTGACTACGCAGACGCGCTGGGGAAAGAACCGATCCTCCTCTTGTTCGCGACCCCCAAGTTCTGCCAGAGTCGGGTCTGCAGCCCCGTCGTCGACGTGGCTGAGCAGGCGAAGGCGAAATACGGCGACGAGGCGCGTTTCATCCACATGGAGATCTACAACGACACCGATCCGAACCACCTGACCGTGCTGCCGCAGGTGCACGCATTCCACCTGCCGGACGAACCCTGGCTGTTCGCGATCGACCGTAAAGGAGTGGTCAAGGCGGCGATCGAGGGGGGCTTCGGCACCGAAACCATGGATGCGGCAGTCGAAAAGGCGGTGGGGAAGTGAGCGACAAAGCGGCCGACGAGACCGAGCTGCTCGAGTCATTCGCCGAAGAGGCGCGGCGCCGCTGCGACGTGATCGCGGCCGGTCTGGCGACCGCGACGACCGACTTCGAGACGATGCGGGCCGAAGCCCACGCCCTGCGCGGCACCGCCGGCGTCGTCGGCCTGCGCCGCCTGTCCGAGCTGGCCGGGCTGATGGAGTCCGACCTCGCCGAAGCGAAGAAGACGGGCTCGATCCGCGGTGGCCGCGACCATCAGATCGCCGACGCTGCCAAGGCGCTCGCCGAGGGCGCCGCGGCGGCCGCCAAGGGCGAAGAGGAGCCGCCTGACGTTGGCCGCTCCCTGGCGCAGCTGTTCAGCGCCTGAGCGCTCAGCGGAAGGGCCGCGGCCGCGGCAGCAGGGTCGGCCGCGAAGTGAAGCCGGGGCACTCGTTGGCGCCGTAGGGGTGGGTGCGGATCTTTTCCTGGAACTTGGCGTAGTAGCGGCCGGGCGGCAGCGACCCCCGGTCGACTTTCCAGAGCAGCCGGCCGCTTTCCGGCTTCGCTTCGGCGGCCCCGGTGTATTCGCCGACCAGGCGCTTGTCGGGGCCGGGGCGGACCCGGAAGACGGCGACCTTGCGGGCGGCGTCCGGGTAATGGACGTTGCCGTAGAGGCAGGGGTAGCCGCTTGCCTTGGCAGGCATCGTCGCGGTGCCGTAGAGGAAGCCGTTGCCGCGGTTGTAGCCGATCGTCGCGTAGCCGACGAACGGGGCGCCGAGGTGCTCGCAGGCGACCCCGTCGCGGTCGGGATCGAGCCCGCCGACGCCCCGCGCCGGCGAGCCGCCGGCTTCGAGGAAGTATTCCTCCGCTTCTCCCTGCGACGCGAACGAGCCGCACCCCGGCTGCGCTGCGCCGCCGCTCGGCACCGCCGCCCAAGCGCCAGCGGACGCGATCAGGGCGGCCAAGGCCAGGACGGACCCGAATCGAGCTCTGATCCGCACTGGTTCTACAGTCGCAGCTGCCGCTCGCGGCGGCCGAGGATCATTCGCAGATTGCATCCCGGCTCGCCCTCGGGCCAGGCTTCGTAGACGAACTCGCTGCCCTCGCTCCCACGCGTCACCGCAACCGCGACGACCGCGTGTTCGGCCGTTTCGGCCTCGACGGTCCTCAGTTCCCTTTCGCGATGCCGGCGCCGCTCCCACGCGGCGACTACGAACTTACGCATTTGCGAGTTCTACCCGATTCTGCGGACCGCAAGCATCCTCGACCATTCGAGCCCTCTCAAGGCGTATCGTCAGCCCCCGCGGGGCGGTAGCTCAGTTGGTCAGAGCACGGGACTCATAATCCCTTGGTCGCTGGTTCGAGTCCAGCCCGCCCCATCAAAGCCCGGCGTCTTTGCTGAGTATCGGAACTTTGGGTCGTCGGCCGCGTGACGGCACGGCCGCTGGTCAGGAGCCAGCGCGCTCGCGACGTACGAGCTCGATGAGTTCGAAGAATTTGGCGCTCACCACAGCGTCTGCACCCCATGGGCGGCGATCCCGGGGTCGCAGGTCACCAGCGGCACACCCTCCACAGCGGCCTGGGCTGCGAGGAGGCGATCGAAGGGATCGCGCTGTTGCTTGCCTTCCAGTTCGACATAGGAAAGGCGGCGGTAGGCGGTTCCATGAGCAAGCGATATGGGCAGGAGCGAGAAGCCCTCGGAGAGCAGCTCCTCAGCCCACCCCTCGGCGACCTCGAGCTTGCCGAGCGAGGCTTTGATGGAGACCTCGAAGAGCGTGCCGGCGCTGAAGAGCGGCTCCTCAGCGCCGGCGAGTGCATCGCGAGCGACAGGGGATAGTCGAGGGTGGTCGCCGAGCCACCAGAGGAGGGCGTGGGTGTCGGCTAGCAGCCTCAGCCGCGGATCCCGAGCTCGGCCGCGACGTCGTCGGGCCAGGAGTCGAAGTCCTCGGCAATCTTGATTCGGCCTGCCAGGGCGCCCGGCTGGCGGCGGGCAGTGCTGGCCTGCGACAGCGGAACCAATTGGGCGACCGGCTGCTTGCCGCGCCAAACCTCGACCCTCTCGCCGGCCTCGACAAGGGCAACGAGCTTTGAGAGGTGGGTCTTGGCCTCGCCGATCGTGAAGGTGTGAGTCATAGACTCAGGTTAGCAGTGCTTAGCTAACTTGGCCAACCTTGACGGGGGACCGTCCAGCAGCGCGCTTCGGCGAGGTCCCGTTCGAGCTTCTCGACGGTTTCGACGGGTCCCACGCCTCGCGGCGCCCGCGCCGACCGCGGTCACGTCGAAGTAGGGTCCGCCGAGTGCGGGTCCTCTTCATCCACGGTGCGTTCTCCAGCGACGGCGGTTGGTGGTGGTCGGAAGTCGCTGGGCTCCTCGCTCGCGACGGCATCGTCAGCACCGCGGCGCCGCTGCCGTCGTGCGGGGAGGCCGGGAGCGCTCCAACCGGCTCGGGTCCGGGTCTGGCGGAGGACGCAGCCGCGACGAAGGCGATCCTGGACGACGGCACCCCGACGATCCTCGTCGCCCACTCCTACGGGAGAATGGTCGCCGCCGAGGTCGGCGATCACCCCGCGGTGCGGCGGATCGTCTACATCTCGTCCTATCTGCCCGCGGTCGGGGAGAGCCTTGGCGCGCTGACCGCCGGCCCCGACCCGGTGCCGGTCATCGCGCACCCGGATGGATCGATCGGCGTCGACGCCGGCGACCGCGCCGCCTTCGACGCTCGCTTTCTGGGCGACGTCGCCGACCCCGACCTGGTCGCCGGCGCCCATCGGCGACTGTGCGCCCAATCGGCTGCCGTCTTCGGCGCGGAGGCCACCAACGCGGCGTGGGAACGGGTCCCGTCGACCTACCTGGTCTGCGCCGAGGACAGGAGCACCAACCCCGAGCTGCAGCGAGCGCAGGCGGCCAGGGCGACCAGCGTCCGCGAGCTTTCCGCCGCGCACTTCCCGTTTCTCTCGCGCCCGGACCTCGTCGCGAGCTGCGTCGCCGAGGTCGCCGCAGCGGACTAGTTCATATCGAGATCGGAACATGCCCCGAACGGCGATGGACTAGGGTCGCCGGACACGGTTTCGCCGTGCCAAAACAATTGAGAGGCGGTCCTTTGGATCCGGTCGGATATGAGCTTTGCACTCCCGAGGGCGGCAAGGGCGGCGGCGTTCGCGCGACGCGTGGATTCGAGGTTGGCGAGACCGTGATGATCGGCGAGCTCGAGGGTGAGGTCGATCGCAACGACTCTCACGCGACCCAGGTCAGCCGGACGAGATGGGCTCGGCATCGCGGCCTCGGCCCGATCGTCAACCACTCCTGCGATCCGAATTGCGGCGTCGAGGTGAACGAGACCGGCGCCTGCGACTTCATCGCCCGGGAGTCGATCGCGGCCGGCGAGGAGATCACATTCGACTACGCGATGCGCAACTACTCGATCGATCATTTCCCCGGCGGCTGCCTCTGTGGGGCCGACAACTGTCGCGGCTCGGTGACCGGCTGGAAGGACCTCCCGGTCGAGCGCAAAGCCGACTACGACGGCCTCGTCGCGCCCTACCTGCTGGAGATCGACCGCGAGCTGACCGCGAGCGTCGCGTAGTCCCAGGCCCGGCGGCGTCGGCCGGGCAGGCGCTACCTTAGGTCGATGGGCTCTCGCGACCCTTGGCCGTCGGCTTCCTACGAGGAGTGGAGCGAGACCTGCGACACGCTTCACGCGCACGCGCAGGTGCTGGGGAAGATCGCCGCGACGCTGGCGCCGCCGGAGCCTCAGCTCCAGCACGCGGCGCTGCGGTTGAGCGCCCGGGGCTGGGAAACGCTGCCGCTGCGGGCGCCGGATGGCTCGGGAGCCCTGGTCGTGGCGCTGGATCTGCACGGTCATGAGGCGGTCGCCGAGCACAGCGACGGGCGGGTCCGGCGGCTTCCCCTGACCCCGCACCGCGCGGTCGGTGAGGTGACCCGGGACCTGCTGGCGGCGGTCGGCGACCTGGGTGGCGCGGTCCAGATCGACCCGACGCCACAGGAGGTGCCCTGGAGCGTCCCGCTCGACGAGGACACCGAGCATGCGGCCTACGAGCCCGAGGCGGTGTCGGCCTACTTCGCTGCCGCCACCCAGGCCGCTCTGGTGCTCGCCGCCTTCCGCGCTCCCTACCGCGGCCGTTCGACCCCTGTCAACGCCTGGTGGGGCTCCTTCGACCTCGCCGTCCACCTCTTCTCGGGCCGCCCCGCCGAGCCGCCCTCAGAGGACTTCATCACCCGCAACGCGGGGAACGCTCAGCAGGTCGAGGTGGGCTGGTGGCCCGGCGACCGCCGCTATGGCAAGGCGGCATTCTTCGCCTTCGCCTATCCCGCCCCCGCTGGCTTCGGCGAGGCCACGCTCGAGCCGGAGGCGGCCCGCTGGGACGACGGGCTGGGGGAGTACGTGCTCGACTGGGACGACGTCCGCGCCGCCGCCGAACCGCACGGCTACGCGCTCGAATTCGCCCGCTCGGCGTTCCAGCACGCCTGCCTGGCCTGCGAGTGGGACGACTCGCTCGCGGCGAGCGCCGAAGGCGCGCCCCCACCGGTCACGTAGATCGCAGATCGCCGGTCGACGGCGATCTGATCGTCAGCGAGCTCGCCGCGCCCGATGCCGGCGCTGGATGGCCGAGCTTTTGGGACGGTCGCTTCGCTTCGGCTGGGAGCTGGGACCGGTCGTCGCCGATCCAGCGCCACAGCTGGCCAGGGCGAGGAGCGCCACCACCGGCGCCAGGCAGGCGAGGAGAAGCCTCGCTTTGTGGGGGAGCGCTCGTTTCACACGCGAGAGGTCGCTGGTTCGACCCGAGCCGCCGCTGATCGCCGCGGCCGGCTGGCCGGTATCGAAGATCCGCCAAGAGCCGTTTGGCTAGCTTTGGACGGGGCTCGTTCTCTCTGTCACGTCCTCGCCGCGGCCGGTGTCCCATGCCCGACGAGCAACCGGACCTGGAGGTCACCATGGCGCTACGAGTTCCCAAGGCCGAGCCGACCCGGCTCAGCGAAGAGATCGAGGAGCAGCTCGGGATCGTGCCCGAGCCGCTCGAGGTGACGATGCACAGCCCGCGGGTCGTCGCGGCGGCGAGCGAGCTCGGGGCCAGGGCAAGGGAGTGGGATGCCGCCGACGAGCGCCTCAAGTCGTTCGCCCACATGGCGGTGGCGGCGCAGGTCGGCTGCAGCTGGTGCCTCGACTACGGCTACTTCGAAGCGCAGAACGAGAGCCTCGACATGGCGAAGGCGAGCCAGGTGCCGCGCTGGCGGGAGTCGGATGCGTTCACGCCGCTCGAGCGGGACGTGCTGGAGTACGCGGAGGCGATGACGAACACGCCGCCGACGGTCGACGACGAGCTCTCGGCACGGCTGCTGGAAGCGCTCGGGCCGGCGGCGCTGGTCGAGCTGACCGCCTACATCGCCTTCTCCAACCTCTCGACCAGGTGCAACGTCGCGCTCGGCGTCGAGTCGCAGGAGTTCTCGGCGGCGTGTGAGGTGCCGCTGGCGGCGCGGTCGCGGCCGGCGGCGGCGTAGCGTGGCCGGGATGACCGCCGCCGACCCGTTCGTCGCGCACCGCAGCCTGCTGTTCACGGTCGCCTACGAGATGCTCGGCTCCGCCGCCGACGCCGAGGACGTCGTCCAGGAGACGTGGCTGCGCTGGGCGGAGCTGGGCGACGAGGCGCGCGCGGAGGTGCGCGACCCGCGCGCCTACCTGGTCCGGATCGCGACCCGGCAGGCGCTCAACCGGCTGCGCACCGTCGCCCGACGGCGCGAGGAGTACGTCGGCGAGTGGCTGCCCGAGCCGCTCCTGACCAGCCCCGACGTGGCCGAGGACGTCGAGCTGGTCGAGAGCGTCTCGATCGCGATGCTGACGGTGCTGGAGACGCTCGCGCCGGCCGAGCGGGCGGTCTTCGTGCTGCGCGAGGTGTTCGACTTCCCCTACGAGGAGATCGCCGCGGCGCTCGCCAAATCGCCGGCGGCGGTGCGGCAGATCGGCCACCGGGCGCGCCTGCACGTTGCGGCGCGGCGGCCGCGGGTGGAGGTCAGCCGCAGCGAGCAGGAGCAGGTCGTCGAGCGCTTCCGCGCCGCCCTCACCAGCGGCGACGTGCAGGGCCTGATCGAGGTCCTCGCGCCCGACGTCGTCATGGTCGCCGACGGCGGTGGCCTGGTGACCGCGTTCCTGCACCCGATCGAGGGCCGGGAGAAGATCGCGGCGATCCTCGCCGGGGTGCCGCGGACCACGGCCGGGGCCGAGGTCGCGACGCTGTCCCTGAACGGCGCGGTCGGACTGCGGATCGATCCCGGCGGCGAGTTCGACGCGGCGATCAGCTTCGTGGTCGAGGCCGGCCGGATCGTCCGCATCGACGCGGTCCGCAACCCGGAAAAGCTCGGGCGGCTCGAGGAGGCGGCCGAGCTGCGGCGCTGAGCCCGCCCTCGGGTCGGGGCGACGTTTGAGCGCCCTCTACGGCGGGTACCGCACCGGATCAAGATCCCAATCCATAGCGATGGATCGGCCCGGCCATCGCTATGGAATGGAGCGTCGAATTCAGCGATTCCCACAGCGGGCCCTTCGAGCCGCTCGCCCGCGTCTCGGCGGAGGACTGGCCGGGCGCCGAATCGGAGCTGGTCGAGGAGACGAGCGGGCCGCTCTTCCTCGGCTACTACCGCGTCTGGCAGCGCGGCGCCGCGGCGGCGCGGCTCTACGCCTGGGAGGGCATCACCGGCGCCTTCCGCCGCCTCACCTGACGTCGCGCCGCCGCTCAGCGGCGGACGCGATAGCGCAGGTGGGTGACGCCTTCGCCGGCGACGACCCGGATCGGCTCCAGCTCGACGTGCTCGGGCGAGACGCCATCGAAGAGGCGGCGGCCGCCGCCGAGCAGGATCGGGACGAGGTGGATCTGGATCTCGTCGAGGACGCCCGCTTCGAGGGCGAGCCGGGTGGTTTCGACGCCGTGGACGAGGACGTCCTTCTCGCCGGCGGCCTGGCGAGCGCGGTCAATCGCCTCGGTGACGTCGGGGACGTAGGTGACCAGGGGCCATCCGGCGGCCTCGGCGCTCGGCTGCTGGCGGCTGAGGATGAAGATCGGCGCGCTGTCGTGGTGGTCGCCGCCCCAGCCACCCGCCAGCTCGAAGGTGGTGCGGCCGGTGACGACGGCGCCGGTCGACATCAGCGCGTCCATCAGCTCGCCGTTGCGGCCCTCGGGGCGGCCGGGCACGCCGCCGTGCTCGGTCGGCTCGCCGGCGAAGATCCACTCGTGGAGGCGCGTGCCGCCGTCGCCGAGGCCGTTCCCGGGCGCCTCGTTGGGGCCGGTGACGTAGCCGTCGAGGGACATCGACATGTACAGCACGGTCGCGGACATCAGCTCATCTCCTTTTGCTCGGCGCACCCTTGCGGCGCGCCTTTACCTCGGCGACGAACGGGCGGCGCCGAAATCGACATCGCCCCTGATCAGCTCGCCCGCAGCACGTGGGTGACGGCGCCGTCGGGGTAGGCGGCGGTTGCGACCGGGACGAAGCGCTGCGGCTCGGGCAGGCCGTGCCAGAGCGGCAGGCCGGCGCCGAGCGCGACCGGGTGGACGGTGAGGCGGTACTCGTCGATCAGGTGGTGGCGGGCGAGCGAGTGGGCGAGCTTGGCGCCGCCGAAGCAGGCGATGTCGCGTTCGCCGCTGCGCTTCATCTCCGCGATCTCCTCCTCAACCGGCCGCGAGCTGTGGCGGAAGTTCGGCCACTCGAACTCCGGCGCCGTGCGCGAGAAGACCACCTTAGGCAGCGCGTTCAACTGCTGTGCCATCGGGCTGTCGGAGCTGCTCCAGGCCGGCGCCATGTCGTCGTAGGCGCGCCGCCCGACGACGAACTCGCCGAGCTGGCCGATCAGCTCCAGGTTCGCTTCGTGGCGGGCCGCGCCTGCCGCCTCGGCGACCTCGCCGGGCGGGGACAGCCAGTCGATCACGTTGTCCTCGCCGGCGAGGAAGCCGTCGATCGAGGCGGACATGGTGAGGATCAATCGCCGTTCGGACATTCGCTCTTCTCCTTCGCTCATCGACGTGGCCCGTTCGGCCCCGCCTTTACCCAGGCGACGAACGGGCGCCGCCGGAATCGACACCGACTGCCTCGGCGCCGCGACGCTAGAGCGTTTCCCGCCACCGGTCGCCGTAGACTGCCGCCCACTTTGATCGTCCACGCGACGGCGCAGCTGATGTTCCAGGGCCAGGCCGAGGAAGCATTGGACCTCTACGTCGCGGTCTTCCCCGACGCCGAGGTCGAGTCGATCGAGCGCGTCGGCGACGACGGGCCCGGGGTGCCGGGCTCGCTGCAGACCGCGGTCCTGCGGCTCGGCGACTGGCGCCTCCAGGTCTTCGACAGCCCGGTCGAGCACGACTTCACCTTCACCCCGTCGAGCTCGCTGTGGGTCGAGTGCGAGACCGCGGCGGAGATCGACCGCGCCTTCGCGCTGCTCGCCGACGGCGGCCAGGTCCTGATGCCGGTCGAGGCCTATCCGTTCAGCCCGCACTACGGCTGGGTCGCGGACCGCTTCGGGGTCTCCTGGCAGCTGGCGCTCGCGCGGCGCCAGACCGTCTAGATGATTGATTCCACGACCAGGCCCACCTGGATGACGCGCCCGGCGATCATCTAGCGGCCCCGCCCTTCCCACCAGCGGACGATCAGCGGCCAGAAGCGGATCAGCAGCACCACCGCGACGACGGCGAGGATCCAGATCCAGCCGCCGCGCAGGGCGTGGTGGAAGAGGATCCGCTGACCGAGCGCGAGGGGCACTGATCGATCGTAGGGGGATGGTCGCTCCGGCCCGGGGGCTTAGTTCCGCCGCGCTTCGGGAAAGGACAGGTCGATGCTCGCAATCGGCCTCGCCTGCGGCCTCGTCGCCTCGGTCCTCTTCAACCTCGGGATCGCCTTGCAGGCGATCGAGGCGCGGCGCACCGCGCCCGAGGAGGCGCTCCACACCTCGCTCCTGATCGACCTGCTGCGGCGGCCGCGCTGGGTGATCGGGCTGCTGCTCGGCGGCCTCGGCGTCGTCTTCGAGGTCGTCGCCTTCGCCAACGCGCCGTTCATCGTCATCGAGCCGCTGCTCTCGGCCGGGCTGCTGGTGCTGCTGGCGGTCGGGGTGCGGGAGATGGGGGAGACGCCCGACCGGCGGACGCTGATCGGGGTGCTGGCGATCATCGCCGGCACCGCGCTGATCGCCTGGGGGGCGCCGAGCCACAGCGAGCAGCACCGCGGCCCGGTCACGGTCGTGGTCGTGATGGGCGCCCTGCTCGCCGTCTCGCTGCTGCCCTTCCTCTGCCGCGGCAGCCGCTTCGACACGCCGATGCACGCCAACCTCGGCTCGGCCTGCGGCTTCGCGGCGACCAACCTGGCGACCAAGCTGCTCGCCGACGACATCGGCGGCGGCCACTACGTCGAGGCGGTCGCCTGGGCGCTGTTCGCGCTGTTTGCCGGCGCGACCGCGACGATCAGCGGCATGACCGCGCTGCAGCGGCGGCCGGCGACGACGATGGTGCCGGTCTCGAGCGCGGTGCAGACCTTCCTGCCGGTGGCGCTGGAGCCGCTGTTCCTGACCGAGAACTGGCGTTCGGCCGAAGGCGAAGGGCTGCTGCTGGTCGCCGGCCTGGTGGTGATGATGGTCGGGACGGTCCTGGTCGCGCGGATGCGCGCGGTCAGCGCCCTCGCCGCCGGTTAGCCGGCGCCCGCCCCGGGGGCGCCGGCGAGCTCGCCGCTACGGCAGCAGTTCTTCGGCCTTCTTCTTCGCTTCCTTGCCGATTTCTTCGCCCTTTTCCTGCGCTTCCTTGGCGATTTCTTCGGCCTTTTCGCGCGCTTCTTCGGCGCTCTTCTTGCTGTTGCCCTTGCTGTTTTCGAACTGCTTTTCGGCTTCTTCGATGCCCTTTTCGGCGCTTTCCTTGCCTTCTTCGATGCCCTTTTCAGCCTGCTTGCGGCCTTCCTTGATCCCTTCTTCGGCCGATTCGACGCCGTTTTCGGCTTCCTGCTGGGCGTTGTTGGTGGAGGTGCCGGTTTCGCCGCCGCCGGTCGAGCTGTCGCCCCCGCCGCAGCCGGAGAGGACGAGGCCGCCGCCGAGGGCGGCGACGACGGCGAGCGCGGCCCCGGCGCGGCGCGCCCTCGAGATCATCGTGGTCCCCTCAACGTCTTCCATCTCGTCCTCCCCCGATCGACTGCAGGATGCAAGGTCCGGCCGCGGGGTGCGCGGCCTCGCCGCCGACTCTACCGTTAGGACATGACCCCCGAGCGCCGGCTCGACGCCTTCGAAGCGCTGGTCGCCGACGCGATCGACGCCCTGCCCGAGCAGTTCCAGCGGGTCCTGGAGACGGTGGCGATCGTCGTCTCCGAGCTCGGCACCGAGCAGCACGCCTACGGCGAGTACTTCGGCGACGGCGTCGCCCGCGACGGCTGGGAGGATCGGATCGTGATCTACCGCGACACCCTCGAACGCGACTTCGGCCACGACCCCGAGCTGCTCGCCGCCGAGGTCGAGCAGACGCTCCGCCACGAGCTCGCCCATCACCTCGGCTGGGGCGAGCGCGGCGTCGGCGGCCTCGGCCTGTAGAAACTGAGGCGATGAAGAGCGCGACCAGGTACCGCGGCGGGTGAGCGACGGAGGCGGCTTTCCGGCGGCTCTGGCGGTGCCGCTGCGCGGCGAGCGGGTGGCGCTCGAGCCGCTCGCGCCCGCCCACGCCGAGGGGCTCTGGGAGGCGGCGCAGGCGGAGCAGATCTGGGACTGGCTGGTCCGCCTCGACTCCAGCCGCGAGCTGTTCGACGGCTGGTTCGAGGCCTCGCTGACGGCGACCCGCGAGGATCGCGAGGGCGTCTTCGCGATCCGCGAGCTGGACGGCGGCGAGCTGGTCGGCTCGAGCCGCTTCCTCAACGTGCGGCCGCCCGACCGGGTGGTCGAGATCGGCTGGACCTGGTTCAACCCGCGAGTCTGGCGCAGCGGCGTCAACGTCGAGACCAAACTGCTGCAGATGGAGCACGCCTTCGAGACTCTCGGGTGCGTCCGCGTCGAGCTCAAGACCGACGCCCGCAACGAGCGCTCACGCGGCGCGATGGCGGCGCTGCCGGCCCAGTTCGAGGGCGTCCTGCGCAACCACATGATCGTTCCCGAAGTCGGCCAGCGCGACAGCGCCTACTACAGCGTCATCGACAGCGAGTGGCCCGCGGTGGGCGCCAACCTGCGCCGCCGCCTCGAGGGGCGCGCCCCCAGTCAGACCTCGCCGTGAAACTACTCATCTAGGTATCGCGCTTGCTCGGGTCGGCTGCCCGCGCCACCCGCTCGGCCCGCTCGCGCACTTCTTCGCTCGCCTCGCGGGTCGCCGCGATCGCCTCTTCGGCGGCGCTTTCCAGACCCTCGCTCGGCTTGCCGCCGATGATGTCTCGAAAGGCGTTCTTGAAGCGGTCGGTGCGGCGGTCGGGCTGGAAGCGGGCTTCCGACTTCGCCTGCTTCTTCGGTCGCCGCGCGCCGTAGCGGCGCCGCGCCCAGGCCGAGTGCGGCTTGCCGATCCGGCAGGCGCCGTAGACGGCGAGCGGGAAGAAGAAGAAGCCGATCCAGCCGTGCAGCCAGCGGTTCTTGGCGAAGCAGATCGCGACGGTCCCGAAGACCAGCGCGCAGGTGACGATGCTGCCGATGATCGCGCTCGCCGAGCCGGTTTCGAAGGTGATCGGGCTGGCGCCGATCAGGACCAGGCCCATCCCGGCGGCGGCGATCACGGTGGCGTCGATCGAGCTGCGTCCCTGCTCGGACCAGTAGACGTCTTCGAGATGGACCCAGAGCGCGAACTCGTCGATCGTCAGGCCGGCGCCGATGCCGAAGAAGGCGGCGCAGATCTCGGTTGCCGGGCTGCGGCCGAAGGAGAGGAAGCCGAGCGCGCCGGCGGCCATCATCGCGACGATCCCGAAGACCAGGTGGTGGAGGTGGACGCCGCTGTCGGAGACCACGCTGCCCGGCCACCACGGCACCTTCGGGCTGCGCATCAGCCGCGTGCTCATGCGGATGAAGGCGAACGAGCCGATGAACCCGGCGAGCACCCAGAACAGCCCCTGCTCTTCGTTGGCGACGAGGTTGTCGTAGAAGTCGGAGACGAAGGTCGCCGTCTGCAGCGTCGTCACGCGATCGCCTCTAGATCCCTCTTGCCCCGGCCACGGACCGATCTTATCCGCGGCCCGGAGCCGTCGAGGGCGGTGATCAGGCGGGTGGTGAGGACGACCGTGGCGAGCGCGAAGAACGGTGAGGTGAGGGTGTTCGAGACGGCCTCCGAGAGCCAGGTCGAGAAGAAGTGGTCGCCGAGCAGCGAGTGGAAGAGGTGCTCGACCGTTTCGCCGATCAGGTCGCCGACGATCTCGATCGGCAGCAGGACCAGGAGGACGAGCCAGAAGTCGGAGCGGACGAGGCGGAAGCTGCGGGCAAAGGAGCCGCGGACGCTGCGGTGCTCGAGCTCCACCGCCGGCCCGGCGAGGCCGAGGAAGGCGAAGGCGGCGACCCCGGGCGCGATCAGCAGGATCAGCCCGACCGCGACCAAGATCACGTAGAGGAGGTCGACCGCGATCAGCCGCCAGTATTTGATCCGGCGGGCCAGCTCGCGGAGCGGCGGCGGCTGCTCGTGCTCGGGGTGGGTGAGCGAGAGCGCGATCGTGCCGGCGAAGAAGACCTCGCCGAGCAGCCCGGTGGTGGTCACCGCGCCGAGCGCGGCGACGATGACGAGGATCTTGAAGCCGTCGCCGGATTCGAGCGAGCCGCTGTCGAACTGGGCGGCGGCGGCGTCGAGCAGGCCGAGCGGGACGAAGACGATCACCGCCAGCAGCAGGATCTGTGCCCAGTAGTCGCGGTAGACGCGGCCGATCTGGGCGTAGACGCCGCCGACCCGGCGGGGGAGCGCCGGCTGCCCCGGCTCGCGCCTCACCGCTGGTGGCCCTACCGCCGTCGCCGGCCCGACGGGTAGCGGCCGCGGCGCTCGAGCTTCGACTGGCTCGACTCGCCCGCCGGCACCCGGCGCAGGCTGCCGAGCTCGGGGATCAGGATCTCTTCGGCGCAGCGGCGGTGCCAGTGGTGGTGGTCGGTGCCGCCGAGCCGCCGCACGTACTGGACGACGGTGTGCTCGTCGCCGATCTCGATGTCGCCGTGGCAGCCGGGGCAGTGGTAGCGCTTGCGGGCGATGCCGCGGATCAGCCAGACCTCGTCGCCCTCTTCGGTCAGCCCGCGGAGGCTCCAGCGCATGCTCGGCAGGCCGTCGAACTCGCTCACCCGGGTTCAGCCCCCTCGCTTCGCCATCCAGGCGAAGGCGCCGGCCATCGCCAGGTTCGAGGCGCTCGCCAGCCGCAGCGCCGCCTTGGCGCCGGGGCGGCTGACCGCCGGCGAGGCCGACCAGAGCGCGTCGGTGGCGATCTCGGTGCCGCGCAGCCAGGCCAGCGCCTGCCAGTCGCCGGGGCGGCCGCGGCGATCGGCGACCAGGTGGGCGGCGGCGAAGGTCAGCCAGATCGGCGCGCAGCGGCGGAACAGGTGCTCGGCGTCCGGCGAGGGCTCGTCGTGGCCGAGCAGTCGCAGCGTCGCCGCCGGCGCCACCAGCGCCGCGCTGCCCAGCGCCAGGTCGAAGGCGACCATGTTGCGGTTGGTGAGGCGGATGATCCCCGCGAGCGTCATCGATGGCGAGTTTCCCAGAAGGGAAAGCGTCAGGCAGGGCGAAATGGACCGCCGTGACCAAGACCGCGACGAAGTCCCCACAACTCAAAAGCCTTTCCGACTACATCCAGGAGCGTTTCGAAGAGTTCTCGCGCTCCCAGAAAGACGTCGCCCGCTACATCGTCGACCACCTCGACGAGGCAGCCTTCCTCACCGCCGAGGAGCTCGCCCGCCGCGCCAGCACCTCCTCCTCGACCGTCGTCCGCTTCTCGCAGGCGCTCGGCTTCGAGGGCTACCCGGAGCTGCAGCAGGCCGCGATCGAGGAGTACCGGACGACGATCGCCGCCGCCGGCGCCGCCAACGGCGGCCCGCTCTTCAGCTTCGACCACTCCGAGCTCGAGGGCTCGCTCAGCGCCGACTACTCGAACCTCGAGGAAACCGCGCGCAAGCTGACGGCCGAACAGGTCAACGACTCGGTCGCGGCGCTCGCCGAAGCGCAGCGGATCGTGATCGTCGGCGTCGACCAGATGGCCTTCTTCGCGAGCTACCTGCGTCACACGCTCAGCTTGCTGGACATCCGCGCCGAAATCGTCGCCTCGACCGGCGGCGAGAGCCTGCAGCGGCTCGGCCGGATCGACGAGAGCACGCTGGTCATCACGCTCTCCGCCGGCCGCGCCCACCCGCTGCTGCTGCGGGCGATGAAGCTCGCCCTGCACCGCGGCGCCCGCACCCTGGCGATCTCCGACGCGACGATGTCGGAGGTCGGGGAGCACGCCGAGATGACCCTCTACTTCTCCTCCAACAGCCCCAGCTTCGCGCGCTCGAACACGGCGCTGATGGCGCTGGTGCAGGCGCTCGCGCACGGCCTCTACGCCCGCGACGAAGCCAGCCACAAAGACCGCATCCGCGCCTACAAACTGAAGTAGCGCGCACCACCCGGGCGGGGGAGGCGGGCGAAGCTTGGCCGCACCGGCGGTGCCACCCGGGGACGCGGCTTCGTAGTATGGGGCCCATGCCCGAGCACGCCACCTTCCGCCTCAAGACCGGCCTCGCCGAGATGCTGAAAGGCGGGGTGATCATGGACGTCGTCACCCCCGAGGAGGCGAAGATCGCCGAGCAGGCGGGCGCCACCGCGGTGATGGCGCTCGAGCGCGTCCCCGCCGACATCCGCCGCGACGGCGGCGTCGCCCGGATGTCGGACCCGGCGATGATCAAGGGCATCCAGGAGGCGGTCTCGATCCCGGTGATGGCGAAGGCGCGGATCGGCCACTTCGCCGAGGCACAGGTTTTGGAAGCGCTGGAAGTCGACTACATCGACGAGTCCGAGGTGCTGACCCCGGCCGACGAGGTCAACCACATCGAGAAGCTGGCCTTCGAGGTGCCGTTCGTCTGCGGCGCCACCAACCTCGGCGAGGCGCTGCGGCGGATCGGCGAGGGGGCGGCGATGATCCGCTCCAAGGGCGAGGCCGGGACCGGCAACGTCGTCGAGGCGGTCCGCCACATGCGCGAGATCACCTCCGGCATCAGGCGGCTGGCGACGCTCCGCCCCGAGGAGCTGGCCGCCGCCGCGAAACAGCTGCCGGCGCCGCTCGAAGTCGTCCAGGAGGTGGCCGCCGCCGGGCGCCTGCCGGTGCCGCTCTTCTGCGCCGGCGGGATCGCGACGCCGGCCGACGCGGCGCTGATGATGCAGCTCGGCGCCGAGGGCAACTTCGTCGGCTCGGGGATCTTCAAGTCGGGCGACCCGGAGCGGCGGGCGCGGGCGATCGTCGAGGCGACCACCCACTTCTCAGACCCGGAGCGGGTGGCGGCCGCCTCGATCGGCCTCGGCGAGGCGATGTCGGGGCTCGAGATCGGCCCGCTCGAGGCCGAAGACGCGCTGCTCCAGCACCGCGGGGGCTGAGCCGTAGATCCGGCGGCGCCCGCCGCGCTCAGGGTTGGCGTCCTCGCGCTGCAGGGCGATTTCGAAGCCCACGCGAAGACGCTGCGCTCGCTCGGCGCCGAGCCGCTCGAGGTGCGCACGCCCGAGCAGCTGCAGGGGCTCGACGGGCTGATCATCCCCGGCGGCGAGTCGACGACGATCGGCAAGCTGATCACCTCGGCCGGGCTCGAGGAGCCGATCCGCGCCCACCACGAGGCGGGGCGGCCGATCCTCGGCACCTGTGCCGGCCTGATCGTCTGCGACGCCGACCACCTCGGCCTCCTCGACGCGACCGCGCGCCGCAATGCCTTCGGCCGCCAGCTGCAGAGCTTCGAGGCCGACCTGCGGGTCGAGGGCGCCGGCGAAGAGCCGCTGCGGGCGGTCTTCATCCGGGCGCCGTGGGTCGAGACCCACGGTCCCGGGGTCGAGGTCCTGGCCAGCTACGAGGGGCACCCGGTGGCGATTCGCGAGGGCACGGTCCTCGCCTCCGCCTTCCACCCGGAGCTGACCGACGACCCCCGCTTCCACGCGATCTTCATGGCGATGACGACGACCAGCGCCCGCGGCGGCGCGGAGGAGGGTGTGAGGGGATGAGCGATCCGCGGGTGTTGAACCTGGCCAAGATCCTGGTCGGCTACTCGACCGAGGTGAAGGAGGGCGAGGTGGTCGCGATCGACGGCGAGACCGCCGCCTCCCCGTTGCTTCTGGCGGTCTACGAAGAGGTCCTGAAGGTCGGCGCCCACCCGGTCATGAACGTCGCCCTCGACGGGCAGATCGCGGCCTACTTCAAGCACGCCGCCGATCCGCAGCTGGAATGGATCTCGCCGTTCGCCGAGTGGATGGTCGACAACGTCGACGTGCGGATCGCGGTCGGCGCCAGCACCAACACCCGCGAGCTCTCCGGGGTGCCGCCGGAGCGGCAGACGCTGCGCCAGACGGCGACCGGGCCGCTGATGCAGCGGGCGATGAAACGCGCCGCCGAGGGCGACTTCCGCTGGGTCTACACGCTGTTCCCGACCAGCGCCTACGCGTCGGAGGCGGAGATGAGCCTGGCCGACTACGAAGACTTCTACTACGCCGCCTGCCTCGCCGACGACGACGACCCGCTGAGCGCCTGGAAGCGCGCCTCCGAGGAGACGGTGCGGCTGGCCGACTGGATCGAGGGCCACGAGGAGGTGCGGGTGACCGCGCCCGGCACCGACATCACCCTCGGCGTCGCCGAGCGCAAGTTCATCCCCTGCGTCGGCGACCACAACATGCCCGACGGCGAGTTCTTCACCGGCCCGGTCGAGGACTCGGTAAACGGCGAGGTCAGCTTCCACCTGCCGGCGGTGATCGGCGGCCGCGAGGTCTCCGGCGTCCACCTCAAGTTCGAGTCCGGCCGCGTCGTCGACGCCACCGCCGACCGCGGCGAGGAGTACCTGCTGAAGCTGCTCGACACCGACGAGGGGGCGCGCACGCTCGGCGAGCTCGGGATCGGCACCAACTACTCGATCGACCGCGGCACCCGCGAGGTGCTGCTCGACGAGAAGCTCGGCGGCACCGTCCACATGGCGGTCGGCGCCGCCTACCCCGAGTCCGGCGGCACCAACGACTCCGCCGTCCACACCGACCTCGTCTGCGACCTCCGCCTCGGCGGCAAGCTCGAAGTCGACGGCATCGTCATGCAGGAAGACGGCAAGTTCCTGGTCTGAGTCGCCGGCGCGGCGGCTCGAATTTCCGCCAACAAGCGTCCAGCCGCAAAGGAATCTCGCACCAACCGACCGGCTTTGGGTGTTCAATTCTCGGCGTGCGTCGCGTCCACCCGCTCGCCTGGGTCGTGTTCCTTGCCGCCACCGCCGCGAGCCCGCTGTTCTGTGCCGGGCCGGCCGCAGCGGCGCCGGCTCCGGTGCATCTGGGTCAAGCCGCCAGCTCCTTCAACATCGAAGGAGCCACCGCGAGGGGTGGATGTAACTGCACCGTGGCGCAGTTCCACGACATCGGGCCGACCAGCAACTCCTACGGGATCCCGTTCGACGGGGTAATAGTCGCCAGCGGTTTTTACGTCGGCAACTCGGTCGATCCGGTCGACTCGCCGACCGCTCAGGTTCAGACGGTGCATGTGACCGGAGCCTCCGCGGGCACCGTCGTCAGCGAGGGCTTGACTCACAGCCTCCTCGGCTTGACGAAAAACACCGTCGACACCTTCTATGAGCGCCTCCCGGCAAACGCCGGCGACGTCCTCGCCGCGCGCTTCCACAACGCACCTTTCATCCAAGCGACGCCGCTCTTCTTCAAGACCGCCGCGACCGCTGACAGTACGGAGGAGTTCGCGCCAACGGCGGCCGGCGGCAGCCTGTCAAGTGGGGTGGCGACGGCTGAACGCCGCCTCAACCTCGAAGCCCAGCTCGAGCCCGACGAAGACCACGACGGCTACGGCGACGCCTCGCAGGATCTCTGTCCGGGCTCGCCGATCGCAACCTCCGCCTGCTCGGGAGCGCTTGTCGGCAGCGACCTGCAAGGACCGCGCACGGGAATCGCGGGCTGTGGCTCCGGCGGGTGCATGAAAATCCAGACCAGCGTCGGGGGCGTCTCCACCGCGGCGGCATTCAACGGAGTCGTCGTCCGGTGGCGGGTGCTGAACGGGGGGAACGGGTCGTACCGCGCCCGAGTCGCGAGCTTCGAAGGCGCCGCCGGCGGGCCATTCTTCAAATACAAAGTCCTGCGCTCCAGTGCGGCGGAGAGCGTGACCGCACCGTTCGGGCCGCTCTCCGCGACGCTCTCCACGTTTCCAACCCGCTTGCCGATTCAAGCTGGGGACTACGTGGCCCTGTCCCCAGGGGTCGCCAACCTCGGATTCCAGGCAAGCACCGGCGCCGCGACGTACACCGAGACCAACGAAGTCTTCGACGGCAACACCGCAACGGGCCAATCACACAACGGCACCATCCTCTACGACGCCGACATCGAGCCGGACGTCGACGGCGACGGCTACGGGGACGTCAGCCAGGACTCATGTCCGACCGACGCCACCATCCACGAAGGCTTCTGCCCGGCGCCGCCAAGCAGCGGCGGCTCGGGAAGCGGGGACGGTGGGGGAGCGAGCGGTCCGTCCCCGATCAGCAGCCCGCCGCCAGCCCCGGCGGCGGCCCCGACGATCACTGGCCTCGCCGCCAAGCCGAAGAGCTTCCGCGCCAAGCCGCTCGGCGGCGTCACGGCCCGCGGCGCCACCGGCACCAAGCTGAAGCTGAACCTCTCGGTGAAAGCGACGGTGACGCTGGCGATCGCCACCAAGCAGGGCAAGCGCGTCTGGTCTTGGACGAAGAAGAACCTCGGTCCTGGTCGCGTCTCGATCGCCTACAACGGCCAGCTCCGCCGCCACGGAAAAACGCTCGAATTGGAACCGGGCTCCTACCGCCTCACCGCGACGCCGACGAGCGCCGCCGGCACCGGCCCGTCGGCCCGCACCAGCTTCACCGTCCTGCCGCCGCTCGGCTGAGCGCAGGCCTCAGAGCTGAGTGACGATCGCCGCGATGGTGCCGAGGAAGCCGACCAGCATCGCGCCGATCAGACCCCAGGTGAGCTGCTGAAACGAGCGGCCCTGTGCCGCGATCTCGCCGCGCAATTCGCCGATCTCCGCGCGGACTGCCGTGAATCCATCTTTCGTGTCGGCGCGAACCGCCTTGAATTCGTCGCGCATGTCAGTCCGCATCGCGCTCAATTCCTCGCGCATGTCGGTGCGCATGGCGCTCAATTCCTCGCGCATGTCAGTCCGCATCGCGCTCAATTCCTCGCGCATGTCGGTGCGGATCGCCCGCAACTCCCCGCGGTTATCGGCAAAGCCTTCGGTGACCGCCTGCTTGAGGTCGTCGAGCCGCTCGTCAGTCCACGTTTCCCTTGCCATCACCGAAGCCATGATGCCACAATAACGGCTCTGATGGAACCTTTTGTCTGCGTTCTCGCTCTTTACCGGGTTTCGCCGATTTACTGGTTGGGAATCGGCGAGCCGGCGAGGGCGAAGAACCAGACGGTGAGCGCGACCGCGGCGAGCAGGACCGAGGACATCATCACCGCCTCGACCACCGTCACCTGGTTGTAGGCGGGGGTGGCGTCGCGCATGCTGCGCAGCCAGGTCGGGCGGATCGGGTTGAGGCGGTTGGTGCCGGTGATGCGGATGTAGAGGGAGTTGAGGCGGCCGATCAGCCAGGCGTCGACGAGCACCGAGACGAGGATGCCGGCGGCGACGATCGCGTAGGGGCCGCCGCTCGGGAACTGGGTCTTCGAGACCTTCGAGGCGACGTAGACCCAGCCCAGCGGGATCACGGTCCAGAGGGCGAAGGCGGCGACCAGCATCGCCACGAAGACCATGCCCGCCGCGATCCCCCGGCCTGCGCTCACGGTGTGTGCGTTCGACGTCATCTCCCTGCCAAATAGAATGACACCTATATGTCCGGACACTCGAAGTGGTCATCGATCAAACACAAGAAGGGCGCCGCCGACGCGAAACGGGGGAAGCTCTTCAGCAAGCTGGCACGGGCGATCTCGGTCGCCGCCCGCGACGGTGGCGGCGACACCGAGGGCAACCCTGCCCTGGCGACCGCGGTGCAGAAGGCGCGCGAAGCGTCGATGCCGAAAGACAAAATCCAGAAAGCGATCGACACCGGGACCGGCGCCGGCGTCGACGGCGCCGCGATCGAACGGATCGTCTACGAGGGCTACGGCCCGGCCGGGGTGGCGGTGCTGGTCGAAGCGCTGACCGACAACCGCAACCGCGCCAGCGCCGAGATCCGCCACGCCTTCTCCACCCACGGCGGCAGCCTCGGCGAGCCGGGCTCGGTCGCCTGGATCTTCGAGAGGAAGGGCGCGGTCGTGGTCGACGCCGGCCGCTACAGCGAGGACGACCTGATGCCGGCGATCGACGCCGGCGCCGAGGACGTGCGCGAGGACGGCGACGAGCTGACCGTGCTCTGCGAGCCGACCGACCTGAGCGGCGTCCGCGGGGCGCTCGAGGCGGCCGGGGTCGAGATCAAGTCGGCGACGCTCGTGCTGGAACCGAAGAACACGATCGAGGTCAGGGGTCACGATGCCGAACGGCTGCTGAAGCTGCTCGACGCGCTCGACGACCAGGACGACGTCGACGAGGTCACCGCCAACTTCGACATCCCCGAGCAGGTCCTCGAGCAACTGGCGGCGTAGAGCCGATTCCCGGAAGGCATCCGGGGCTCTTCCCAGAATCAGTTCCCATGCAGGTTGTGATGGGGATCGACCCAGGCGCGGCGAACCTCGGCTTCGGCATCGTCCGGGTCGAGGGCAACCGCATGCTCGCGCTCGACGGCGGCGTGGTCGAGACGGCGCCCGAGCAGGCGATGTCGGTGCGGCTGCAGCGGATCCACCGGGCGCTCGTCGAGCTGATCGCCTGGCACGAGCCGGAGGCGATGGCGATCGAGGAGGTCTACTTCGGCAAGAACGTCGGCTCGGCGATGGCGGTCGGCCGGGCCAGCGGTGTCGCGATGCTGGCCGCCGCGCAGAGCGGCGTCGAGTGCTTCGGCTACACCCCGCAGGCGATCAAGATGGCGGTCTGCGGCTCCGGCGGCGCCGACAAGAGCCAGGTGCAGCGGATGGTCGGCACCCTGCTCGGGCTGCCCGAGCCGCCGACCCCCGACCACGCCGCCGACGCGCTGGCGGTGGCGATCTGCCACGGCGGCGGCAGCGGCCGCCGGGCGGCGGTGCTGGCCGGCGAAGAAGCGGCGACGGCGGTGGCCGTGGGACGGCCGGCCGGATGATCGCCGCGGTCCGCGGCGAGGTGATGGTGCGCCGGCCCGATCACGTGGTGATCGACGCGGGCGGCGTCGGCTACCGGCTGACGGTCTCCTCGGAGACGCTGAAGGCGGTGCCGGCCGCCGGGTCGGAGACGTTCCTGCACGCCGAGCTGATCGCCCGCGAGGACTCGCTGGCGCTCTACGGCTTCGCCTCCGAGGAGGAGCGCGACCTCTTCCGGCTGCTGATCTCGGTCAGCGGCGTCGGCCCGAAAGTCGCGATCGCCGCCCTCTCCGGCGGCTCGGCTCGCGAGCTGATGCGGGCGATCGGGGCCGGCGACGCCAAACGCTTCCAGGCGGTGCCGGGGATCGGCAAACGGACGGCGGAGCGGATCATCGTCGAGCTACGCGAGAAGGTCGCGGGAGCGCTCGAGGAAGAGGTGGTGCTGGCTGCGGCCGGGGACGGCGACGCTCGCTCGCTCGCCCGCGACGGCCTCGTCAACCTCGGCTACGCGCCGCTCGAGGCAGAGGAACTGCTCGAGGGCCTCGCCGACGGCGAGCCGCAGGAGCTGATCGCGGCGGCGCTGCGCAAGGCGGGGGCCGCACGATGATGGAGCGCAAGCGGATCAGGACCCCGGGCGTTGAGGATTCGCCCGGCATCCCCGGACGCGGGAGCGGGGGGCAATCCATATCTGATTCTTTTGCCCCTCGCGGGAGCGGAGGAGATGCCGGCGATCTCGGGCCGATCGACGCCGCGGTCGTGGTCCACGACGCGCGCGCCGGCGAGGACGACCTCGACCGCAGCCTGCGGCCGCCGACCCTCGAGGACTTCGTCAACCAGACCCAGGTCACCGAGCAGCTGGCGATCTTCATCGAGGCGGCGAAGCAACGCGGCGAGCCGCTCGACCACGTTCTGCTGGCCGGCCCGCCCGGGCTCGGCAAGACCTCGCTCGCCCACATCGTCGCCGCCGAGCTGGGCGTGCCGATGGTTCAGACCGCCGGCCCCGCGCTCGAGCGCAAGGCCGACGTCGCCTCCTTCCTGACCGCCTTGGAGCCGGGCTCGGTCTTCTTCATCGACGAGATCCACCGCCTCGGCCGCGCCGTCGAGGAGACGCTCTACCCGGCGATGGAGGACGGCGAGCTGCCGGTCGTGCTCGGCCAGGGCGCCGGAGCCCGCACCGTCACCCTGCCGCTGCCGGACTTCACCCTGATCGGCGCCACCACCCGGGCCGGCCTGCTGACGACGCCGCTGCGCGACCGCTTCGGGGTCAGCCACCGGCTCGAGCACTACAGCGCCGAGCACCTGGCGGAGATCGTCGGCCGCTCGGCCCGCATCCTCGAGGTCGAGATCGACGCCGCCGGCGCCCACACGATCGCCTCCCGCTCGCGCGGCACGCCGCGGGTCGCGAACCGGCTGCTGAAGCGGGTCCGCGACTTCGCGCAGGTGAAGGGGACGGGGGAGATCGGCGCCGCCGTGGCCGCCGCCGCCCTCGAAATGCTCGAGGTCGACGACGCCGGCCTCGACCGCTCAGACCGCGCCCTGCTCGACGCCGTCGCGACCAAATTCGGCGGCGGCCCGGTGGGGCTCTCGACCCTGGCGATCGCGGTCGGCGAGGAGCCGGACACGATCGAGGACGTGCTCGAGCCCTACCTCCTGCAGCAGGGATTGCTGAAGCGAACGCCGCGCGGTCGAGTGCTGACCCAGCGCGCCTACGACCACCTCGGCCTTCCCGCCCCGGAAGGCGCAGCCAGCCTCTTCTAGCGCCAATCAGCGGTAATCCAGGGGCAACCGCACCCGTTACCCGCTCCAGCTAGCCTGTCGAACGATGCCCTTCTTCATCTGTCCCAACTGCGGCCACCGGGAAGTCAGCGGCGATCGCAACGCCGGTTTCTCGACCCGACCCAAGGGTTGCCAGAAATGTGGCTTCGGATTCGTATTCGAATTACTCGACGATTATTATCCGGCACCGAATGCAGCTTTCTTCGTCTGTGACAAGCAGGAACGCGTGATCGACGCCGGCAAAGGCAGCTACGAGCTGACCGGCCTCCGCGACGAGGACGTGATCGGCCGTCCCGTGCGCGAGGTGCTGGGGTTGGATTGGATCGACAAGGGCGACGGGGGCGAGGGCGCCGACACCAACGGCGACGGCGTCACCGACCCGATCGAGACCTCGCTCGAGTGGGGAGTCCGATCGCTCGGCAAGCGGGTCTCGGTCAACGCCGAGGGAGATCTCCCGGCGCGCGCGGTCGCCGACGTCTTCCCGGCCTATGACGACGACGGCGGCCTGCTGCTCGTCCTCACTCCGGAGGGCTAGGACCCGATGGGCTCGAGGCGACGGCACCTCCTCGTCCTGCTGTTCGTCCTCGCCCTGGTCGCCGTCTCGGCGATCGTCATCGCCACCAAGGAGACGAAGCTCGGCCTCGACCTGCAGGGCGGCCTCGAGCTCGTCTACGAAGGCCAGCCGACCGGCACCACGACCGAAGTCAGCGGCGAAGACATCGAAGAGTCGATCTCGATCATCGAAAAGAGGATCAACAACCTCGGCGTCTCCGAGCCGGAAGTGGCGCGGCTCGGCAACAACGGGATCACCGTCGGCCTGCCCGGCGTCACCGACACGAATCGGGCTGCAGAACAGGTGGGGACCACCGCGCAGCTTTATTTCTACGACTGGGAGCCGAACCTGATCGGCCCCGAGGGGGCGATCGGCGGCCACCCCGGTCAGCAACCGCCGAAAGGGCAGGTCGAAGCCTCCGAAAAACGCTGGGAAGAAGCCGGCCGCAACGTCAAGAGCTTCGAGAACCAGCAGCTGATCCTCGCCGGCGCCTACCCGAACGCCTACCAGGCGGCGCAGCTCGCCGCCGAACAGGAACCGGTCGAAGAATGCACCGACTGCTCGATCGCCAGGCCCCGCTACTACCTGTTCGAAAATGGCGGCAAGCACAGGCTGCTGGCCGGGCCCGAGCTGAGCCGCAAGGACCTGTTCATCAGCCCGACCGGCGAAAAACTGCCGAAAGACGGCGAAGTGATCGAAATCCCGCCGGGCACCGTCCTCGTCTCCGAACTGCCGAGCGACGAAAGCGGCAAGGTCGACGAAACCGCCGAGCCTGGCTGGTTCGCGCTGAAGGACAAACCGGCGCTGTCGGGCAACGACATCACCAACCCGAAGCAGGAATACGGGACGACCGGCGAACCGAACGTCAGCTTCGGCTTCACCGGCAGCGGTGAATCGGCCTTCCACGAAGTCACCCGCCAGATCGCCCAGCGCGGCCAGGCGCAGGCGATCGGCCCGGTCTCGGCTGAACAGGCAGCAGCCCTCTCGGGCCACTTCGCGGTCGTCCTCGACAACGAAGTCAAAACCCGGCCGATCATCAACTTCGCCGAAAACCCGGACGGGATCGACGGCCGCAACGGCGCCCAGATCTCCGGCGGCTTCTCCGGCGAACACGGCCTCGAAGAGGCGCAGGAACTGGCGACGACGCTGCAGATCGGCGCCCTGCCGATCAACCTCAAACTGATCTCCGAGACGCAGGTCTCGGCGACGCTCGGCGCCCAGGCGCTCCACGACGGCATCAAAGCCGGGATCATCGGCCTCGCCCTCGTCGTCATCTTCCTGCTCCTCTACTACCGCTTCCTGGGGCTGGTCGCCTCGATCGCGCTGGGCGCCTACGGGGTGATCTTCTTCGCCCTGATCAAACTGATCCCGATCACGCTGACGCTGCCCGGGATCGCCGGCCTGGTGCTGACGATCGGCGTCGCCGCCGACTCGAACATCGTCATCTTCGAGCGAATAAAGGAGGAGGTTCGGGCTGGGCGCTCGATGTCGAGCGCGATCGCCGCCGGCTACAAACGCGGGATCGCGACGATCGTCGACGCGAACGTCGTCACCCTGCTGACCGCCTTCATCCTCTTCGTGCTGGCGACCGCCGGGGTCAAGGGCTTCGCCTTCACGCTCGGCGTCGGCACGATCGTCTCGCTGCTGACCGCCGTCGTCTTCACCCAGTCGCTGCTGGCGACGATGAGCCGCAGCCGCCTCTTGCGCTCGCCGAACGCGCTCGGCGCCGGCGGCCAGGGCAGGCGCTGGCACTTCGACTTCATGGGCGCCAGCCGCTGGTTCTTCACCGTCTCCGGGATCATCCTCCTGATCGGCGCCCTGGCGCTGGCGACCAAGCAGCTGAACTTCGGCATCGATTTCGAGTCGGGGACGCGAATCAAGGTCGCGCTGGTCCAGCCGACCGACGAAGAAGGCGTCCGCGAAACCCTCGACGCAGCCGAAATCGGCAGCGAGGAGGTACAGCAGGTCTCCGACCCCGTGCTCGGCGACAACGTCTTCCAGATCTCCTCCAACGAGCTCGAACCGGAAGAAGTCAAAGGCGCCCGCAAGGTGCTGGCGGAAGAGTACGGAATCGCCGAAAACGGCTTCGAATCGACCAGCGTCGGGCCGACCTTCGGCAACCAGGTCGCCGAATCGGCGCTCAAGGCGCTGATCTTCTCGCTGCTGGTGATCTGCGGCTACATCGCGCTGCGGTTCGACCCGAAGTTCGCGGTGCCGGTGCTGATCGCGATCTTCCACGACATCCTGATCACCGCCGGCATCTATGCGTTGACCGGAAAAGAGGTGAGCAGCGGAACGGTCGCCGCCTTCCTGACCATCTTGGGTTACTCGATCTACGACACGATCATCGTCTTCGACCGAATACGAGAGAACGTCCCGCGGATGCCGCGGGCGGCGTTCTCGCAGATCGTCAACCGCTCGATGAGCGAGGTGCTGACCCGCTCCCTGGCGACCAGCTTCTCGACCCTGCTGGCGATCGTCTCGCTGCTCGTCTTCGGCGGCGCGACCCTGCAGGACTTCGCCTTCGCGATGATGATCGGGATCCTCTCGGGCACCTACTCGTCGATCTTCATCGCCTCGCCGGTGCTGACCGCCTGGAAGGAACGCGAGCCGGGCTTCATCCGCCGCCGCCAGCGGATCGCCGAAGTCGAGGGCTTCGTGCCCGCCTACGCCGACGACGTCGCGACCGCGGCGCTGGCCCGCGACGACGAGGCCGAAGGCGAGACCGCGGTCGAGGTCGAGGACGCCGGCAGCGCCGCCGCCGCTGAAGCCGAGCCGGTCGGCGGCGCGGTGGCGACCGTCGAGCGGCCGCAGGAGCCGGGCAACGGCGCCGGGCCGACGGGCGGCGACAAGGACGGCAACGGGGCCGGCGAGCCGGACTCGTCGGCGAGCGCCGAGCGCCGCAAGAGGAACGAGGAGCGCCGCGCCCGCCGCGCCCAGCGGCGCAAACACGGGAGGAAACGATGACGGCGGTGAGCGACTGATGGCCCTGCTCGTCTGGTTCACGATGGGGATCGCCCTCTGGCACTTCACGGTCTTCCTGCCCGAGCGCTTCTGGCAGGGGATCGTCGGCGCCTTCCTCGGCGCGGTGATCGGCGCGATCATCTTCGGCCTGATCATCGAGGTGATCACCGACAAGGGCCTCGGCAACACCAACCTCGGCACCGCGCTCGAGGCGATCCCGGGCGTGGTGATCGGCCTCGGCGTGGTCTGGCTGATCGGCACCCGCCAGGAAGCCGCCGCGCTCGACTAGATGATTGATTCCACGGCGAGGTGTGACTGGGGGCGCGCCTGGCCAAGCGGATCAAGGACGCAGGGTGCAGCCTTTGCCGGTTGGCAAAGGCAAACCCGAGGACGCAGAGCCGCGCAGTGTGCCAGGGGCGTCATCCAGGTGGGCCTGGTCGTGGAATCAATCATCTAGAGGCGCGGCTTTTCCCCTGCATTTTGCGCATTAGCGAGGTCGAGTTTTCCGCCGCGCCGCCGCCTAGCCTGGGCAGGTGCCGGATTCTGCCCCCGCTTCCAGCCACTTCGTAGCCGACGAGTATTCCTACGGCGACGTCCGCGCGGTCGCCGCGGCGGTCGGAGTCAGCGACCCGGTGGCGGTGACGCTGGTGCGGCGGGGGTACCGGACCCCGGACGAGGCGCGACGCTTCCTGGCCGCCGACGAGTCGCATCCGCCGGGCGCGTTCCCGTCGATGGCGGAGGCGGTCGAGCTGGTGCGGATCGCGATCGAAGCCGGCAGCCGGATCACGGTTCACGGCGACTTCGACGTCGACGGGGTCTGCGCGACGGCGCTCCTGGTGTCGACGCTGCGGGAGCTGGGGGCGGACTGCGATTGGCTGATCCCGGACCGGTTGGCGGACGGCTACGGGCTGAGCGCCGGGAACGTCGAGCGGTTGGCCCAGCGGGGGACGGAGCTGCTGGTGACGGTGGACTGCGGGGTCACCTCGGTGGCGGAGGTGGGGCTGGCGAAGGAGCTCGGGATGGAGGTGCTGGTCACCGACCACCACCAGGCGGCGGCGGAGCTGCCGGACTGCCTGCTGCTGCACCCGGCGATCGACGGGTATCCGTTCGCGGGGCTGTGCGGGACGGGGGTGGCTTGGAAGCTCGCCACGGCGCTGCGGGAGGGGGTCGGGTCGGCGGACCTGGATCTCGATCTGGTGGCGCTGGCGACGGTGGCGGATCTGGTTCCCCTCGTCGGCGAGAACCGGTCGCTGGTGAAGCGCGGGCTGGCGGAGATGCGGTTGGCGCAGCGGCCGGGGCTGCGGGCGCTGATCGCGGCTTCGAAATGCGAGCCGACCACGTTGGATGAGTCGGACTTGGGATTTCGGTTGGCGCCGCGGATCAACGCGGCGGGGCGGTTGTATCGGGCGGATGCCGGGGTCGAGTTGATGCTGACCGACGATCCGGTGCGGGCCGAGCAGATCGCCGCGGAGCTTTCGCGGGCGAATTCGGAGCGGCGGGCGACCGAGCGCGAGGTCGACGCGGCCGCCGAGGCGGCTCGGCGGGAGCTCCCCGAGGAGCTGCAGAAGGCGCCGGGACTGGTCGTCGCCGGCGCGGGCTGGCATCCCGGAGTCGTCGGGATCGTCGCCTCGCGGCTGGTCGAGCGGCACAACCGGCCGACGGTCGTGATCTCCTTGGACGAGGAGGGGGGAGGGCGCGGGTCCGGCCGCAGCATCCCCGGCTTCGACCTTCTGGCGGCGCTGCATGCCTGCGGCGAGCACCTCGACTCGTTTGGCGGGCACCGGGCCGCGGCCGGGCTGTCGCTACGGGCCGAGAACCTCGAGGCCTTCCGCGCGGCCTTCGCCGCTCACGCGATCTCGGTGCTCGGGCCCGAGCCGCCGGCGCGGGCGGAGCGCTTCGATGCGTTGGTCGGCGGCGTCGGGCTGGGGCTGGACCTGGCCGAGGAGCTGCGGCAGCTGGCGCCGTTCGGGCTCGGCAACCCCGGCGTGCGGTTGGTCGTGCCGTCGGCGCGGGTCAGCGACGTGCGGACGATGGGGGAGGGCAAGCACGCTCGCTTCAGCCTCCACAGCGGCTCGCATCGGGCGCTCGGCGTCGCCTTCGGCCGCTCCGACCTCGGGGTCGAGGCCGACGAGTCGGTCGACGCGGCGGTGCGGCTCGAGGTCAACCACTGGAACGGCTCGGTCGAGCCGCGCGTCGTCCTCCGCGAGCTCTATCCACTCGACGCCGAAGGCGCCGAGGCGTCGCGGCTGCATCGATGCGAGTGCGAGGCGGCGGAGTGGTGGCGGCGGTTCGAGACCGAGCTGGGGGCCGATTCGACGGATTGGGGCGCCTTTGTTCGGAATAGCGGAACAAAGGCGCCCGAAGCGCACGGTGGTTCGCAGCGGCAGCTCGGCGGTGGTCGCGATCTCGGAGCTGGTCTCGAGCGGGGCGGGGGTGCTGGCGGTTTGCGCTGACGCCTCGCGGCGGGCGGCGCTCGCCACCGGTGCGGCGGGACTGGCCCGCTTCAACGGCGGCAGCGGCCGGGTCGCCTGCTCGCGCTGCGGGCCGCAGGCGCTGGCTGAGCTGCGGGCGAAGGCGGCCGGCGGGCTCGCGCTCACCGATTACGGGGCGCTGGAGGCGGCCGGCGAGGAGGGCGCTGAGCTGGTCGCCGAGTTCGAGCACGTCGTCCTCGTCGACCCGCCAACCGATCCCGCCGCCGCGGCGCTGGTCGCCGCCGGTGAGGCCGGCTACCTGCACGAGCTCTGGAGCGAGGCCGAGCACGAGTTCGCGCTGGCCGCGCTCGACGAGGCGCTCGCCTCGCGCGCCGCGGTCGCCGCCGTCTACCGCGGGCTCCGCGAGGCGTGTCAGGGAGCTGCGAACGGCGCCTCCAAGCCCGCGGAGATTGCTGGCGAGGCGCTTCGCGACGGCGTCCCGGAGCCGGTGGGGATCAGCGGCGAAGCGCTCCGCGACGCCCTCCGCGGCAGCGTGCGCTCACCCGCTCGCGCCCGCGGCCGCCGCTCGTGCCTTCCGCGTCCTGCGGGAGCTCGATTTGGCCACTGGGGCGCCAAATGGCGGTCAAGACTTGGTTTGCGCTCTATCCTCAGAGGGAACCGAACTGGAGCGCTCACCGGCGTTCCGGAGCTATAGAGAGCGGCATTCGGAGGCCAAGAAATTCCTCGCAAGACCCAGACAGCAGTAGAGCACGGCGAACTCCTCGCCGATCTCTTCGCGGTCGTCGAGGAGTTCGATTCGGTCCACGAGGCCGAGACGAACGGGAACGGCGGCTTCTCGACGGCCGCGATCCCGGAAGCCAACGGGGCCGGGACGGCGACGGCGGTTGCGGCGATCGACCGTGCCCAGGTCGAGCAGGCCTTCGACTTCGCCTGCGACCGGCACGCCGACCAGCTCCGCCATTCGGGCGACGAGTTCATCACCCACCCGGTCGGGGTCGCCCAGATCTGCGCCGGGCTGCGGCTCGACACGGCGACGCTGTGCGCGGCGCTGCTCCACGACACGGTCGAGGACACCAGCGCCAGCCTCGAGGAGATCGAGGCCGAGTTCGGCGAGGAGGTCGCTCAGCTGGTCGACGGCGTCACCAAGCTGACCGGGATGACCTTCGAGAGCCGCGACGAGCGGCAGGCCGAGAACTACCGGAAGATGATGGTGGCGATGGCCACCGACGTCAGGGTGATCCTGATCAAGCTGGCCGACCGCCTCCACAACATGCGGACGCTCGGGGCGCTGCCGAAGCAGAAGCAGACGGCGAAGTCGCACGAGACGCTCGAGATCTACGCGCCGCTGGCGCACCGGCTGGGGATCCACGCGATCAAGTGGGAGCTCGAGGACCTCGCCTTCGCGGCGCTGCACCCGCGCAAGTACGCCGAAATCAAGCAGCTGGTCGCCCAGCAGCGCGACGAGCGCGAGAACTACGTCGCCGAGGCCGGCGAGTTCCTCGCCGAGGAGCTCGAGGAAGTCGGGATCGCGGCCGAGATCTCCGGCCGCGCCAAGCACTTCTACTCGATCTACACGAAGATGGCGAAGAAAGGGCGCGAGTTCAACGAGATCTTCGACCTCACCGCGATGCGGGTGATCGTCGGCTCGGTCAAGGACTGCTACGGCGCGATCGGCGTCATCCACTCGCTCTGGAAGCCGCTGCCCGGCCGCTTCAAGGACTTCGTGGCGATGCCGAAAGCCAACATGTACCAGGCGCTGCACACGACCGTGATCGGGCCCGAGGGCAAACCGCTCGAGATCCAGATCCGCACCGATGAGATGCACAAGCTCGCCGAGTACGGGATCGCCGCCCACGTCGCCTACAAGGAGGGCCACAGCAACGAAACCGAACGCGAGAAGATGTCCTGGCTGCGGCAGCTGGTCGAGGCCGAGGGCGAACAGGATCCGACCGAGTTCCTCGAATCGCTGAAGGTCGACCTGTTCGAGGACGAGGTCTTCGTCTTCACCCCGAAGGGCGAGGTGAAGAACCTCTCCGCCGGCTCGACGCCGCTCGACTTCGCCTACGCGATCCACACCGACGTCGGCCACCGCACGGTCGGCGCCAAGGTCAACGGCAACATCGTGCCGCTGCACTACCAGCTGCGCTCCGGCGACATCGTCGAGGTGCTGACCGCGAAGCAGAACCGCGGCCCCTCGCGCGACTGGCTGAAACTGGTCCGCACCAGCCGCGCCCGCAACAAGATCCGCGCCTGGTTCAAAGAGGAACGGCGCGACGACGCCGAGCGGCGCGGCCGCGAGGGCCTCGACGAAGCGCTGCGGACCCGCGGCATCCCGATGCAGAAGGTCTCCGGCTCGGCCCTGCTCGCCGACGTCTTCCGCGAGATGGGCTACCGCAAAGCGAGCGACTTCTACATCGCCCTCGGCCAGGGCAAGCTCTCGACCAAGACGGTCGCGACCAAACTGATGCAGCGGCTGAAGCAGGGCGAGGCGGTCGACGAGGACCCGACCTCGCTGCCGCCCGGCCGCGGCGAGGACCGCGCCCGCCGCACCAAGGACGCCTCCAACTACGGGATCGCGGTGAAGGGCGCCGACAACGTCGCCGTGCGACTCGCCAAGTGCTGCCGGCCGGTGCCGGGCGACACGATCGCCGGCTACGTCAGCCTCGGCCGCGGGATCACCATCCATCGCACCGATTGCCGCAACCTGAAGGCGCTGAAACGGGCGCCGGAGCGCTTCGTCGAGGTCGCCTGGGAAGGCGAAAACGAGGCCAGCTTCCGGGTCGAGCTGCAGATCGACGCCTACGATCGCACCCGCCTGCTCGAGGATCTCTCGCGGACCTTCTCCGAGGTCGGGATCAACATCATCGGTGCCGCCTGCACCACCAACCACCCGATGGTCAAGAACCGGTTCGTGGTCGAGGTGGGGGACACCGAGCAGCTCAAGCACTGCATCTCCCGCCTCCGCAACGTCGACTCGGTCTTCGACGCCTACCGCATAACCCCGACCGCCTGACCGACGGCACCGCGGAAGGGGGCAATCGTTGGGCCTGACCGTCGCAATCACCGGACCGACCGGCGAGATCGGCATGCCACTGCTGGGAGCGCTCGAGAGCGTGGACGCGGTCGAGTCGGTGCGGGGCATGGCGCGGCGCCCGTTCCGGCCCGAGCGCCAGGGTTGGAACAAGGTCGCCTACCGGCGGGGCGACGTCCTCGACCGCGGTTCGCTGAACTCGCTCTTCGAGGGCGCCGACGTCGTCGTCCACCTCGCCTTCTCGATCTTCGGCGGCCGCGGCCAGACCCGGCGCACCAACCTGATCGGCAGCCGCAACGTCTTCATGGCCGCCCGCAAAGCCGGGGTGAAGCGCCTCGTCTACGCCTCCTCGGTGGCCGCCTACGGCTTCCACGCCGACAACCCGCAGCCGCTCACCGAGGGCGTGGTGGCGCGCGGCTCGGACGGCTTCTACTACTCGGCCCAGAAGGCGGAGCTGGAGGCGGCGCTGGCCGACTCGCTCGAAGGCTCCGAGGTGGCGGCCTACGTCTTCCGGCCCTGCATCGTCGCCGGGCCGCAGGCGACGATGCTGGTCGACCGCGTCGTTGCCAGCGCCCGGCTCGGCGACCCGCTGCCGAAACTCCGGCGCTGGGCTGGCCGGGTGCCGGGCGCCACCCCGGTCCTCCCCGACAGCGGCGTGCCGCTGCAGCTGGTCCACCACGACGACGTCGCCGCGGCGCTGGCGGCGGCGATCGAGGGCAAGGGCGCCTCGGGCGCCTACAACCTGGCCGGCGAGGGCACCGTCACCCTCGGCGACCTCGCCCACTCGATCGGCTGGCGCTCGGTCCGCGTCCCGCGCCCACTGGCCAGTCTCGGCGGCCGCGCCGCCCGTCAGCTCGCCTTCTTCAGCCCCCAGCTCGAGTGGGCGATCGCCTACGACCGCCCGGTCCTGATGGACACCACCAAGGCCCGCGTCGAGCTCGGCTGGCAGCCCCAGTTCGACGCAGAGGAGACCCTGATCCAGACCGCGATCGGCGCCCGCGAAGCCGGGACCTTGGACTGAGGGCCTGTCGAAGCTGGATTAGGCGACGCGGGCGCGGCGAGCTGTTCCTTATGTCGGAGGGGTCGACAAAAGGAACAGCTGGCGGTTGACGATCGGGATCTGGCCGGCGAGCGCCCGTCCCTCGTCAGCTCAAACAGAGAAGTGGGTCGCCCGAACCCTGGGCGCTCGAGACCCGAGACCAGACGCTCCGGCCTCCGCCGCCAACCCTCGTCCCTCGCTCAGGCGATGATCGTCAACGCCCCCGGCTCCACCCGCAGTGAAACGTGCGTTCGATCGCCGATGTAGTCGCCGTCGACCTGCAACGGGAACGCCCTCAAGGCGCCGTCCTTGTCCTTGCTGATCGAGGTCACGGTCGCCTCGTGGACGTCGTCGAAGTGGGCGATCTGGCGGTGGGCGGCGGCGGATCTGGAGTCGCTCAGCAGACGCGGGATCAGGGTCGCCAGGTCGCGTTGGGCGGCGCGGCGCAGGACCGCCATCGAGAGGGTGCCGTCGTCGATCGCGATCCCCTCCGCGACCCGGACCGGGCGGCTGGCGAAGTAGGTGAGCGGGTCGGAGTTCTGGGCGATCGCGGTGACGCCCTCGGTCGGCTCGCCGGCGTCGCTCTCGGCTCGCAGCCGCACCGGGTTGAGGAGGTACTTGCGGTAGAAGCCGGAAATCCCTGCCCAGCTGTAGTAGTAGGGGCCGACCCTCGCCTTCAGCTTCGGGTTTTCGTCGACCCGGCGCACGACGGTCGCGTCGAGGCCGGCGCCGCAGGCGAAGACGAAGCGGCGCCCGTCGACGTTGCCGAGGTCGATCTTGCGCGGATGCCAGTCGTCGACCAGCGAGAGCAGGTGCTCGGTGGCGTCGACGACGTCGTTGGGGATGCCGAGCGAGCGGGCGACGACGTTGGTCGAGCCGCCCGGCAGGATCGCCACCGGCAGGTCGGTCCCGGCCAGCCCGTTGACGACCTCGTTCAGGGTTCCGTCGCCACCGAAGGCGACGACCACGTCATAGCCGCCGCCGCGCGCCTCGCGGCCGATCTGGGTCGCGTGGTTCTGCGCCTCGGTCGCCACCGCCTCGACCTCGAACCGCCCCTGCAGCGCGTAGACCACCAGGTTCCGGAGCCGGTCGGAGACCGTCGTCGCATAGGGGTTGACGATGATCAGCATCCGCTTCTTGGCGGGCTTCTTCGACTTGCGGTGGGGGAGTTTGGGGGTCATTTGGTGTCTGTGCGCCAGTTGGTGCGCCAGTAAGGCGCTAGGCGGCCCGGCGCTGGCGCTGCTGGGCGAGGTAGGCATCGAGCAGATCGGCGGCCTCCGCCTCGGAGCCTGGCATCAGATGCCCATAGCGGTCGAGCGTGATCGAGATGTTCGCGTGGCCCATGAAGGTGGAGAGTGCCTTGGCATTGACACCGGCCGCGATCATCAAGGACGCGAAGGTGGCGGCACTCGTGCAGCGTAATGCGATCGAGGCCAGCGGACTTCCACGCCTCGTCGGCTCGCTCAGACAGCTTCTCGCCAGTGAAAGGTCGGATGGCGGTGGCGCCGAAAACCCGATCCTGTCCAGAGCGCTCGCTGTTATTCAGGCGCTCGGCAAGGTGAGTCCGCAGCAAGGCGATAATCGGCACCTTTCGGCGCCCGGCGCTGGACTTTAATTTGATCTCCCCCTCGTATGGGTCCCACCCTCGCTCGACGCGGATCAGCCCTTGCTCCAAGTCAATGTCTTCCACCCGCAGGGCGCGCAACTCGCCACGGCGCAGCCCTGCATACATCGCCGTTGCCCAGATCACGCGATCTCGCTCGGGAACGGCGGCGATCAACGCTTCCCCTTCGCCCGGGTCGGCGTAGCGCTCGCGGCGCCCCCGGACGGCTGGCTGTTCCAGGCCCGTGCAGGGGTTGATTGCCACCTCGCCGAGGCTCAATGCTCGCCGAAAGATGGCGCGAAGGGGGAGGAGCGTGACCTGCACGGTGGACGGGTTCAAGCCTTCGGTGATGAGCCGATGAACGAATGCTTGGAGGTCAGGCCGACTGATCTCGGCCACCTTCGTTCGACCGAAGGCGGGGAGGACGCGCAGCCGCATCGCCTGCTCGTATGAGCGCAGCGCCGAAGGCTTGTAGGGGTCGCCTGAGCGGTTGGTCACGGTGCCGTCTCGCGCTCCTTGGTACCAGGCGTCCCACACCTGCTTGATCGTCGTCGGCTTCGGTGCGCGCAGCCCGCCCTTGGCTAGGGCGGTCAGCGCATCGACGCGCCACGATTTCGCTTCCGCCTCGCGTTGGAAGGTCTTGCGGATCTTCTTCCCATCCCGCTTCGAGAAGACCCATGCCTCGTAGCCTGCGTTACAGGTACAGCGCCGCCCCTCGCGGACGCCGCAGCCTTTGGAATGCCGCTTGCGTATGCCCTCGGCCATCAGTCGCCACTCTTGAAGCGACCAACCCGCCTGTCGCCCGGGCTCCAGTCAATTCCCGCCATCAACTCGCCAGGCTCGACTTCAAGGCTCGCGCAGAGCTTTGCCAGCGTGTCGATGCGGGCGATCCGCAGACCGCGCTCAAGCTGGCTGATCTCGGTCCGGTGAACGGAAGCCCGGACGCTCAACTCGTCCTGAGACATGTCCGCGCTCTTGCGAGCGCGGACGAGGTTGTCGCCGAACTGCGCCGCGATATCCATCAGCCCAACTCCAGGGCAGCGAAGTAGAGCGCCGCTCGCGAGGGTGACAAAAAGCGCCCCTCGCGGTGCATCAGCCCCGCACCGACTAGTTCGCGGACGGCTCGCTCCGCAGCGTCCTCAGGATCACCTCGCTCGGGATCAGCATGGAGAACGAGGATCAACTCGTCCATCGTCAGCCGGGTCGGGTGTTCATCGAGGAGGAGCGCCAGGACGGCGCGCTCCGTTCTCTTGTCTGCACCTGCGGGTGAGGAGGGATCGAGCGAAGCCCGATCCGTAGGGTTCTGGTCAGCCATGAGGAGGTTCACGCTCCTTGTGGTCAGGCTCCCGGTTGGCGTTAGCGCGCCGCCGGGAGCCGCTTTTGTAGGAAGAAATCCTACGGTACATCATCCGTAGGACAAACTCCTACGGATGATCTACTTGCCCTTGAGGATGCCTCCCACCGTCGTCCAGTGGAGGCCAACCGCCTCTCCGATCTCGCGCAACGTGAGGCCAGCCTTACGCGCTCGCTCGAAGCCCTTCCGTCGCGCGTCTCGCGCGTCGGCCGCTTGGCGCTCGTAGTCGGCCTGAACTTTCCGTGCCTCGCGGCGTGCTTTCTCCTTGGCGTCGGCCATGTCGCGCAGCCTAGATGCAGCACGGCCATCACGCCCCTGGCAGCACGTACTCGGCGTTCTCTGTCGTCCAGCGTTCTAGCTCGTGAACTGGAACCAGTCGCTTACGCCCCCGGCGGATCAGGCGAATCTCTGGGGCGACATTGGCGTCGAAGAAGTCCGGGCCGACCCCAATGGCGGCCGCAGCCTCTGGCGGCGTCAGCGCTATACGAGGGACAGAGGTGGCGAGCTTCTTCATCGCGCAATCTGTCCGTCGGGATAGTCCATTGCATCGGATAAGTCCGAAAGGCGCCCCGAACGCCCCCGGAAATTGCTTCGGTTACTTGTCCCGCAAAATCGCCTCTCCTACGTCATGCAGACAAGACGCCGCCCCCTCTGTTTCGTACCAACCGCTGACGCGTACTAGGCGTCTACCTCTCGCGCTACCTTCGATACGAGATGGGCAACTATGCGAACAACCACATCGCCAGCGCTTGCTACCTGCGGTCATGGGCAGGCGATGACGGCAATCTGCGTCGCGTGTTTGCCGGGCAGCTCACGTCAGAACCGAAGCGTCCAGAGAAGGCAGGTTTTCGTCGGCGACTGTTTGGCAATGCCGCTGTGTCGAAGGAGGCGGAGCGCCAGATGGCCATTTACGAGTCCGAGGGCATTGATGCCCTGCGGCGAATTGACGCCGATTGGCCGCTTGACCTTCCAATCAAGGCCAAAATTGGTGCCCTGGTTGCGGTTCACATGGTCCGCAATCCGGCAGTCCTTGAAATGACCTCGCAGCTTTTAAACAAGCAGATCATCGAAAAGCTGCCGCAGTATGAACGCGAATTTTCTCCGGACAAGGTCTCCGAACTCATCCGCGGCCTGACGAGCAACGAATTCCGCGTTTCGCACATGCTGGAGACGATTCCGAAAACCGCGAGCCTGGTTGCATCCATGCACTGGACCCTGCTCGATTTTGGAGGCCCCCTGCTCGCAACTGGAGACCAGCCGGTGACGGCGGTCCCACTCCTTGCCGACGATGGCCGTGCAGAGATCGCACCAATGCCCTCGACGGGATACGTGGCGACCGCTGAGCTTCGTATTGCCTTGAGCCCGAGCCGGGCGCTGTTGCTCACTTGGATGAACGACGAGGACGCCCAATCCCCGCTGCTCTGCAACGACGTTATTGCTGTCGAGCTGAACCGCGCTGTGATTGCCCAAGCAGATCGCGAATGGTTCTATCACCCCGACCGACGGCCGGTACGGATTACCGCCGACGACTTCGACCTCGAAAGCTGCCGGGCGATTAGCCACGGACTCATTCCCGGTTACAGCGTTGAGGCCGCGGCGGTATCCCCGCGGCGCGACCACACGCGCGAGCTGCTGGAGGGGATGATCGAGAACAACGTGCTTAACGCCTACCACGTCGGCGGCGTCAAGCGTGAACAGATTTAGGCCCGGATGCCGCGGCGATGGAGCGACAAATTCGATGTGGCGGTGACGCCTGGTCCTGTGGCGAATCACGTACGGGCAGCGCGCCAGCGGGGCGGTAAGGCCAATGCGCAGAACACGAAGATCCTGGGACCCCGGATCGAGGCCCACCTGCTCGCGTATGAAGTCTGCTTGCAGGAGCTGGGAGCGTTTCACTCCCAGATTGGGGATCTCAGCGACCTTGACCTAGAAGGGAGTTCCCGCCAGGTCGCGGCCTGGTTCATTTCTGGGCGGGTGATCGGGCTCCTCAACGCGGGATTGAGCCTTGCTCGCGCTGGCTTTGCCAGCGAGCTTGTCCCAGTGCTCCGAACCGCCCATGAGGCGACGCAGCTCCTGCGGGCGGTCTCAATGCACCGAGACGCGAACATCCTCCGAGACTGGCTACAGGACCAACACATCAAGCCCTCCCGTGTTCGAGCCGCCGAGGACCGAAATCAGAAATCTATCTCTGAGGAAATGCGCGATATGGGCATCGAGGCGCCAGGCAGAACGCGCCAATTCATGGAGGACCTCTACAAGAACCTCTCAGAGATGGCCCACATCAAACGATCGCGAGTCCTTGAGATTGCTTCGATCGAGAGCCGGGAAATGCCGGTAAACGGCCACCCGAGCGCGACGATCCGAGCCTTTTACGTCTACCTCCTCGGGATTCACGTCATGGACGCCGTATCGGCGGTTGGGTTCGCAGTCGGGATTAGCCGTGGCGATGAGGTTGTCGTGCAAACGCAGGAAACGCTGGCGACTCTTCAAGACCTAGTCCAAAAAATTCCTATTGACCCCGAGACGCTTCAAGGGGGTGACCCCGACCCCGCCGCATGAGGCGATTCCGAAAGGTTGAGGCAGGCCAGGACAAGCCATCCAGGCCCAGTCCAGCAGTTCGATTACCTAACGCAGTCAGCCCAGAGACTAGAAGTCATCAGGGCACAGAATTAGAGCCGAAGGTCACCCGCTCGACAAAGGGCAACCACCCAGACAGCAACAGCACCACCCCTCACGCCCTATCACCGGGGTGATCTCTCCGGGGGCGCTGACGCTCCCCATCGGACGTAGGAGGCATGGCCAGCCTCCAAATCTCCCCGATGCAAAACCGCCTCCAGCACGACGTAGGAGGTATGAGCCCCGACTCCGACCGCTTCCGCCCTCGCCAAGGGCATTCAGGCAGCTGATGCTCTCGATCGGGAAGCTCGGCGCCGGCCAGCACAGTTACTACCTCGACAAGGTTGCCGAAGGCGCTGAGGACTACTACTCCGGCGAGGGTGAGGCCGAGGGCTACTGGCTCGGCGACGCCGCCGAGCATCTCGGCCTCGATGGCAAGGTCGAGCCCGACCAGCTCGTCGCGATGCTGACCGGCCGCAATCCGGTCGACGGCGAGCTGCTCGGATTGAAGACCGCTCCCGGCCGCGAGCCGGTCCCCGGCTTCGACCTAACCTTCTCGGCCCCGAAGTCGGTCTCGCTGACCTGGGCGCTCGGCGGCCATCCGGTCTCCGGCCAGGTCAAGGAAGCCCACGCCGCCGCCGTCGCCGAGGCGCTCGGATATCTGGAGCGCCAAGCCTGCTGGACCCGGCGCGGCCGTGGCGGCCATGAGTTCGTTCCCGGCAACGGCTTCCTCGCCGCCGCCTACCTCCACCGCTCCTCGCGCGCCGGCGACCCCCAACTCCACACCCACGTCCTGATCGCCAACGCGACCAAGGGGCCGGACGGCCGCTGGTCGCGCCTCTACCACCCGGCGATCTACGAACACGCCAAAACCGCCAGCTACATCTACGAGGCCCATCTTCGCCACGAGCTGACCCAGCGCCTTGGCGTCGAGTGGCAGCCGGTCGTCAATGGAATCGCCGACATCAGCGGCTTCAGCAAAGGGGAGCTGCGGCGCTTCTCCACCCGTCGCGCCGAGATCCTCGAGGCGGCGGGGGAGGGCGCCTCGGCGCGAGCTATGCAGGTCGCGACCCTGGCGACCCGCAAGGCCAAAGACCGTGACCTCACCACCGAGAGTCTGCGCGAGTCCTGGCGGGTCAACGGCGCCGAGGTCGGCCTTGACCGCGATGCCATCGGCGCCCGCCTCGGTCACGAGCGCCCCGGCCCGACGCTGCTGACCGCGCTCCAGGTCGAGCGCTCGGTCACCGCTCACGTGTCCCACTTCGACCGCCGCGAGGCGATCCAGGCCGTTGCCGACAATCTGCCTCACGGCGCCCCGGCCGCCGAAGTCGAGGAACTCGCCGACGCCTTCCTCGCCAGTGAGTCGGTGATCCGCATCGGCGAGGGCCCAAAGGGCGAGCGCTTCACGACGCAGCGGATCTATGAGTTGGAGCAGCGGGCGCTGGCGGCGGCCGAGCGGATGCGAGGCACGACCGATCGCGTCGTGGTCGACCCGATCGTCGTCTCCCGCGTCCTCGACGCCCGCCCGAGCCTGAAGGCCGATCAGCGGGCGATGGTCTCCCAGCTCCTCGGTGGTGGCCGGGCGCTTGAGATCGTGATCGGCGAGGCGGGGACCGGGAAGACCTACGCCACTGTGGCTGCGGCCGAAGGTTGGGCGGCGGGCTCGCACGAGCTGTTCGTCGCGGCGCCGACCTGGCGCGCAGCGAACGTGCTGCGCTCCGAGGGGCTCGACGCGACCAGCATCGCCCGGCTCCTTGCCGACCTCGACAGGAAGGCAGATGCGGGAGAGGCGGTGATGCGCCCCGGCTCGGTCCTGCTGATCGACGAGGCGGGAATGGTCGACTCGGCGACCCTCGCCCGCCTGATCGATCACGCCCAGGCGGCCGACGCCAAGTTGGTCTTGATCGGCGACCCCGCCCAGCTCGGCGAGATCGAGGCGGGCGGACTCTTCGCGGCGATCGCCAACCGCAGCGAGCCGGTGGTGCTGGACGAAGTGATCCGCCACCGCCACGAGCTCGACCGCGAAGGGGCGAAGCGGATCAGAGAGGGGGAGGGCCGCGAGGCGCTTGATATCTACCGCTCCTCAGAGCGGGTGATCGTCGCCGCCGACCCCGAGGCCCGTCGCGAGGAGATGGTCAATGACTGGTGGCGGAGCTTCGGCCAGGGCGAGGACGCGCTGATGGTGGCGAAGCGAAACGCCGAGGTCGAGAAGCTGAACGCGCTGGCACGAGAGCGGATGCGTGCCGAAGGACGGCTCGGCGAGGCCGAGATCGAAGTGGGGGAGGCCCGCTTCGCTGCCGGCGATCAGGTCATAACGAGGGTCAACGACCACAAGGCCAACATCTACAACCGCGAGCGCTGGCGGATCGAGTCCGTAGATCCAGGGTCCGGGGCGCTGGTGTTGGACGGAATCGACACCCGGGGGCGGGTGTGTGTCGATTCCGTCTATTTGGGGCGGGTTACGAGGTACGGAGACCCCGCGCTCCAGCACGCCTACGCCGCAACCACCTACCAGGCGCAAGGAGCGACGGTCGACCGCGCCTATGTGATGGCCGACCCCACGATGGATCGCCAGGAGTTCTACGTCGCCGCCTCCCGCACCCGCGAGGAGACCTACTTCTACGCGACGCCGGAGGTCCAGTTCGACCGTGAGGAGGTCGCCCCGCGCTCGCCGCACTCACGCCAGGGCCTTGAGCACATCGCCGAAGCCGCCGAGCGCGACGGCTCCCAGTCGGCAGCGCACGATGAGGCCCTGCGCTCTTCGCTCGGGCGGCTCTCGACCGAGGAGCTGACGCAACGGCGCCAAGAGCTTCGCGCCGAGGCCGGCGCCGAGCGCCACAACGAGGAGAGCCACGGCCGGCTCACGGAGGAGATCGCCCGCGCCGATCGCAACCTCGACCGGATCGCCGAGCAGGCCGAGCGGGTCAGCGAGCTTCCCCGGCGCCAGCGCCGAGCAGAGATGGAGCGGTTGCAGGCGCAGGCCGATCGCAGCAGCGAGGCAGCCGATCGCTTGGAAGCTCAGCAGCGCGGGCTCGCACCCGTCGATCACCGGGCGCGGGCCGAGGCCGCAGTCATCGACTATCTGCTCGCCGAGCGCCAGCGCGCCGAGCTTGTGGCCCTGCGCATCTCCCCGCCCGCCTACATCGTCAAGGAGTTGGGGGAGAGGCCGGACGACCTCCGCAAGCGCTCGACCTGGGACCGCGCGGCGCAGGGGATCGAGGGCTATCGGAAAGAGAACGGCATCAGGGACAGAGACAGCGCGCTCGGGCTTCGACCCGATCGTGGTCCTAAGCGGGCGCAGTGGGAGGCTCAGCAGCGACGACTGCGGGAGAGTCAGCGGCGGTTGGGGCGCGAACAGACGCAGAGTCGAGAGGCTCAGCGCGGGATGGGGACTGCCCTGTGACCGCAACTAGCTGAGATGGCATCTCCGATCCTCGGCGGAGGATAGGCTGAAGAGCGCGTATGGCTGCTCCATCCAAAACTCCCGGGCAGATCACGTCAGTCTTTGTGCGCAACTTCAAGAGTCTTTCCGAGGCGGCTGTCGATTTACCGAGATTTTGTGTTCTCGTCGGACCCAATGGAGTTGGCAAGAGCAATTTCATTGATGCACTCGCATTCGTTAAAGATTCTCTTGCGGAGTCCATGGATCTTGCTTTCAAGAAGCGAGGTGGGCTAGATGCGGTTAGGCGCCGCTCGGGTGGTCACCCGACCCATCTAGGAATAAGGCTGATCATGACTCTGCCTGACCAGGGAACTGCTTTCTATGCCTTTGAGGTAGCCGCAAAAGCGAGCGGCCGTTTCGAAATCTCCCGCGAGAAATGCACGGTGAGTCCCCTCTTTGATCAACCCCAGTCTTTCGAGGTTCAATCAGGTGTCTTTAAAACTGAGATTCCTGGCATTCGTCCAGCCATCTCTTCCGATCGTTTGGCCCTTTTTGCCGCTTCCTCCGTTGAGCCCTACAGATACGTCTTCGATTTTCTGACGAGCATCGAGACCTATTCGATCGTGCCGGATCTCATGCGCAACCCGCAGCCGCCCGATGCCGGAGATTCGCTGAGACGGGATGGCTCAAATGCGGCAGCTGTCCTAAAACGCATCAAAGACAGCAGCCCCGACACGTATGAGCGCATTTGCAGTCTGCTTGAGAAGACGGTAGAGGGACTCGTAGGAGTCGACTATCGGGCAATCGCGGGGCAGGACACTCTGGAGTTCAGACAGGACGTTGGACAAAAGAACCCGTGGCGCTTTCCAGCTTCGAACGTTTCTGACGGCACCCTCAGGATGCTCGGCCTTCTACTTGCCGTTTATCAGGTGGATCGCCCGGCGCTCATCGCCATTGAGGAGCCTGAGGCGACTGTTCATCCGGGAGCTACGGAAATCATCACTCAGGTCCTTGTTGATGCCGCCGAGGAGCGGCAGGTCGTGATCACGACGCATAGCGCCGATCTTCTTGATTTCAAGTACATCCCTGATTCAGCGCTCAGAGTGGTGGCTAAGAATCGAAATGCGACCATGATCGGCCCAATGGATGAGCATGGAAGGCAGGCGGTGAAGGATCAGCTCTTTACCCCTGGCGAGCTTTTGCGCAATCGCGAGATTGACGTAGACAGCCAAGCGGCCGAAAGGGCCGCTGAGCAGACGTCCTTGTTCGCGCCGTTAGCCGCGAAAGCGCACTAAGCCATGGCGACCATTGTTCCCCTGGTTGAGGGGCACGGCGAGGTCGACGCGGCAAGCGTCTTGTTACGTCGCCTGGCTCATCGCGAATCTCGATTTGATGTCCAGATTGCGAGACCGTTTCGAGTCAAGCGGAACCGAGTTGTGAAAGCGGAGGAGCTTGAGCGGAGCCTTACTCAGGCCATGCGGGCCCGCTCCGCCGACGCTGCCCTTTTGATTCTTGATGCTGACGATGATTGCCCGGTTGCCCTGGCAAGCGACCTCCTTGCCCGGGCTGAAGCGGCAGCATTTCCGAACGTGGCGGTCGTCTGCGCCTGTCGTGAGTTTGAGGGGTGGTTTCTAGCCGCAAAGGATTCTCTCCGCGGTATCTGCCGAATTCGCGAAAACGCTGAATGCGTTCCGGACGCCGAGAAAATTCGAGACGCAAAGGGCAGGCTAACTTCGAACATGGATGGGGATCGACGGTATTTAGAGGTCGATGATCAACCTCGACTTGCTGCTGCGGTTGATCTTGATCTTGCCGAGAAAAACTCACGATCGTTCGAAAAACTGTGCAAAGAGATGCGCCGTCTTCTAGAAGCGATTTAGGGCGCTTGCTTGCGCCAGACGAGGAAGAAGAGAATGGTGTTTGAGCCGTGAGCCGCAAGATCAACCGACCTGACTCCTAGTCTGGATTCGATGAGTGAGAAGGAGCCTGAGGAATCCCCCGAGGCGAAGGCGCTAAACGCCATCGCCAATCAGCTCGCTGGACTTCGCAAAGAACACCGGAAACCTGAGGCCCTTTTCGGGATGAGTGCGGCTTCTGTCGCGCAGCAACTCATGGGCTACGACCCGGTCGAAGCGCGAGAGAACGAGCGGATCGAGCGGGAACGCGAGCAGGCCAAGCTCTACAAGCTCGTCGTGCTGATTGCCGCCATAAGTGCCGTTGCCTCCATCGCCAGCGTGATCGTCGCTGTCGTCAGCGCCTAGTTGGCGCCGCCGGTCAGGCTCCTAGCCTATGGCGAGATGAAGAAGTCAGCAGCAGAGATCGAGTACGAAGAGGCCACCGCCAACAACCCAGTCGCTCTGGAACTCCAAGAGATCCGCAGAAAGAATGGGGGCGAAGCGAGAGACCTCTGGGCGAGAGCCGAGCGCGGTCGCATGGAGCGCGAGCGGAAGGAAATGGACAAGCGTTCAATCGGGGAGTTACAGCGTTGGCTTGCGCTCTACAGCGACCCCGACTGCTTCGTCGCCGAGCGTGTCCCCTACGCGAAAGCGGTGCTGGCGGCCAAGCAGGAACAGCGAGAAGTACGGCTCAGGGTGGCGCAGGTCGTGGTAAATGGGCTAATTGCGCTCAGCGGCGTAGTGCTCTCGGTAGTGCTCGCGGTTGTTTTCCATTAGATGCGGATGCTCCGTAAATCGACAGGGCGGCGTTCGGCGCACCGATGATCCCTGCTTGGTGGAGGCCATTCTCAGTCCGGATACCGTAGGTGCGGTGCCGTGGCTTTCGTGCGCCAGTGGTGCGCCAGTCGCACAAGGATCTAGCCGGAAACAACCGGACCTACCCGGACCTCGCGCCGCATGGGGGCGTCAATTCTCGCTGATGATGGCCCCGCCCGCCGATGATCAGCATCCGCTTCTTCGCGGATTTGCGGCGACGGCGAGCGCGGAGGGGGGGCGACACTGCGTGCAGCGTATGGGAGCCGGTTCGCCTCTCGCCGACCGACGTGGAATGCTCCACCGGGTCTCAGCCAGCGGCAATCAGGGAAAGGACGTCTCGGATGAAGCGCCTACGCGGCAAGCTCACCTACGCGAACGTGATCTCAACGCTCTGCCTGTTCCTCCTGCTCGGCGGGGGCGCCGCTTTCGCGGCGACCCAGCTGCCGAAGAACAGCGTCGGCCCCCGCCAGCTGAAGCGCGGCGCGGTGACTCCGGCCAAGCTCGCCCGGGCGACGCGGTCGGCCTTTGCCGGCGCTCAGGGACCGAAAGGCGCTCCCGGACCGAAAGGCGCTCAGGGACCACGCGGCCAGCGCGGCGCCCAGGGCCCGGCGGGCGCGACGGGCAAAACGGGACCGCAGGGCCTGAAGGGCGAGGCCGGGGCGTCGGCGACGGCGCTCTGGGCGGTGGTCGACGGGACCACCAAACCGGCGCCGACGCTCGGCGCCCATAGCCCGGCGGTCGTCAGCGTCGAACGGATCGGCGGAGACCCCGGCGTCTACACCGTGATCTTCGACCGCAACGTCTCCGCCTGCGCCTACTCGGTCAGCTCGGCCGACACCGTCGACATGATCGCCGCCGACTCGACCGTCTCGACCGAATCGAAACCCAACGGCGTCGGGGTGCAGATAAACGAATGGGTCGAAACCGGCCAACCACCGCTGAAGGACAGCAAGTTCTACATCGCGGTCTTCTGCTGAGGCCCGCGAAGATCCGCTTCGGGGCGGTCGCTAGACCGCTTCGAAGCGGATCACGTTGCCCTCGTCGGCTTCCCGCACCCGACCTTCGTTGACGAGGATGTCGGTGTGGCCGATCACCTCGGAGAGGGTGAGGAAGGCCTGGGTGACGGCGACGTCGCCCCAGATCGCCTGCGCCAGCTCGTAGCCGGTGCGGCCGCGCTCCTCGATCAGCCGGTAGATCTTCTCCTTGCGCCGCTCGGTCGAGGCGAAGCGGGAGTCGATCAGCGTGACGTGGTCGGTGATCGGCTCGCCGTGGCCGCCGAAGACGATCTCGGCCGGCATCGCCTGCGTCTTGCGCAGGCTCTCGAGGTAGGTGACGAGGGTCTGCACCCGGCGTTTGCCGCCATCGAGGGGGAGGGTGATCAGCGGGTTCGAGGAGACGCTCGAGAGCAGGTGGTCGCCGGCGAACAGCAGCTGGCGCTCCTCGTCCCAGAAGACCGTGTCGGAGGGGGAGTGGCCGGGGCGGTGGAGGGCCTGCAGGGTGCGGTCGCGCAGCTGGATCTTCTCGCCGTCCTGCAGCGGCCGGGTGACGTTGACCGGCGCGCCCCAGCCGTGGAAGCTCGAGGAGACGCTGCGCAGCGCCACCGCGACTTCTTCGGGGATGCCGTTGCGGAGCATCACCGAGACCGCGTATTCGTCCTCGGCGACCGCTTCCTCGTCGAAGTTGGAGAGCCGGCGGGCGGCGGCGCCGAGCGCCGCGACCTCGGCGCCGGAGTGCTCGACCGCGATCTCGACCAAGCCGATGTGGTCGAGGTGCTGGTGGGTGACGAGGATCAGGCCCAGGTCCTCGATCGCGTGCCCCCGCTGGGCCAGCTGGGCGTTCAGCTCGTCGAGCGCTTTGCCCGAGTTGGGGCCGACGTCGACCAGCGTCAGCGGGTCGTCCTCGATCAGGTAGGCGTTGATCCGGCCGACTGCGAAGGGGGTGGGAATCGGCAGGCAGTGGATGCCCGCCAGCGCCGCCTGCTCGAGCGCCGCCTCCGGGGTCAGCTCCGCCGCCTCGTCCGGGGTCACGAGCGGATCAGCCCCAGCACCTCGTCGCGCTTGGCTTCCATGTCCTCGCGTGAGACCAGCGACTCGAGGTTGAGCCGCAGCAGCGGCTCGGTGTTCGAGGGGCGGACGTTGAAGTGCCAGTCGTCGTAGTCGACCGAGATGCCGTCGAGCTCGGAGATCCTGCCGTCGCCGTAGCGCCGGCGGATCTGCTCGAGCTTCGCCGCCTGGTCGGCGACCTCGCTGTTGATCTCGCCGGTGATGAAGTACTTGGCGCGGAACTCGTCGATCAGCTCGGCCAGGGTCCGCCCGTCGAGCGAGAGCAGCTCCAGCATCAGCAGCGCCGGGATCGTCCCCGAGTCGGCGTTCCAGAAATCGCGGAAGTAGTAGTGCCCGGAGACCTCGCCGCCGAACGCCGCCCGCTCCTCGCGCATCCGCGCCTTGAAGAAGGCGTGGCCGACCCGTGAGAGGTCCGGCCGGCCGCCGCCGGCGAGGATCGTGTCGGGGACCGCGCGGCTCGAGCGCGGGTCGTAGAGGATCGCCGTCCCCGGCGGGTTCTTGGCCAACGCCGAGCGCGCCAGCAGGGCGCAGACGAAGTCGCCGTCGCAGAAGCTGCCGGTGGCGTCGATGAAGAAGCAGCGGTCGGCGTCGCCGTCCCAGGCGATGCCGAGGTCGGCGCCGCTCTCGCGGACCCGCGCGATGATCATCCGCCGGTTCTCCTCGAGCAGCGGGTTCGGCTCGTGGTCGGGGAACTCGCCGTCGGGGACGAAGTACATCTCCTCCAGCTCGAGCGGCAGCCCTTCGAGGATCGGCCCGACCATCGGCCCGCCCATCCCGTTGCCGCCGTCGACCACCACCTTCATCGGCTTCACCACCGAGGGATCGATGAAGGAGAGCGCGTGGGCGCGGAATTCATCCCAGACGTCGACCTCCTCGAGGGAGCCGCCGCCGGGACCCGGCCCGAACCCCAGCTTGGCGATCTCGGCCTTGACGTCGCCGATGCCGGCGTCGCCGGAGAACGGCAGCGCCCCCTCGCGGACCAGCTTCACCCCGGTGTAGGCCTTCGGGTTGTGGGAGGCGGTGACCATCGCGCCGCCGTCGAGCTCGCGCGAGCCGACCAGGTGGTAGAGCATCTCGGTCGCGACCATGCCCGCGTCGAGCACGGTCGCGCCCTCGAAGATCATCCCGTCGCGCAGCGCGGCCGCCATCTCCGGCGCGGTCAGCCGCATGTCGCGGCCGAGGCCGACCCGCAGCTCGGCGGCGGGCTTGCCGCGCATCCGGGCGAGGACGCGGACGAAGGCGCGGCCGATCGCCTCGGCGGTGGTTGCGTCCATCTCGGTCCCGTAGAGGCCGCGGATGTCGTAGGCCTTGAAGATCCCGGGCGGGGCGAGGGCCTCGCGGTTGCTCAAAACGCTCCCTTCAACGCGTTGTAGCTCTGCTCGATCGATTGCGGCATCACTTTCGTGTCGGCGAGCACCGGCATGAAGTTGGTGTCGCCTCCCCAGCGGGGGACGACGTGCATGTGGATGTGGTGCTCGACCCCGGCGCCGGCCACCCGGCCCTGGTTGAAGCCGACGTTGAAGCCGTGCGGGCTGTAGACGTCCTCGAGCCGGCTCATCCCCAGCTGGGCCAGCCCCATCATCTCCGTCAGCGTCTCGACCGGCACCTCCTGCAGGCGGCCCAGGTGCTCGTACGGCGCCACCATCAGGTGCCCGTTCGTGTACGGGTAGAGGTTGAGGATCACGAAGGCGCGCTCGCCGCGGTGGACGATCAGGTTCGCCTCGTCGTCGTCCTGCGCCGGCTTGGCGCAGAAGATGCACTCCTCCTCGTTGTCCTTCGCTGCGTCCGTCACGTAGCTGAGGCGCCAGGGCGCCCAGATGCGGAAGTTGGCCACCGCCGGGAGGCTATAGGTCAGCGCCGCCCCTCAGCCCGCTATAGCCAGTTCCGCCGCCGGAAGAACAGCACCATCCCGATCAGGATGATCGCCATCACCCCGAGGACGACGAAGAAGCCCGCCTCGTTGTGTTCGAACGGGACCCAGGAGTTCATCCCCATCACGCTGGCGATCAGGGTCAGCGGCAGGATCACGACGCTGATCGAGGTCAGCACGCGGAGGATGTCGTTGAGGCCGTGGGAGATCACCGACTCGTTCGTCTCCTCCAGACCGACGATCACCTCCTTGTAGTTTTCGAGCATGTCCCAGATCCGCTCGTGGGCGTCGACGACGTCGTCGAAGTAGATCTCGAGGTCGATGTCGGAAGCGAGGTAGCGCTGTTTGACCTTCTCCAGGTCGCGCAGGACCGGGCGCTGCGGGCGGATCACTTTGCGGAAGTTGATGATCTCCTGCTTGACGTTGGAGATATCGCGGACGACCTCGTCGGAGCGGCCCTCGAAGATGTCGTCCTCGAGCGCGTCGAGCTTGTTGCCGATCTTGCGCAGCATCGGGAAGCAGTAGTCGAAGGCGTCGTCGACCAGCCGGTAGAGCAGGTAGCCGGAGCCGCGGGCGAAGAGCTGTTCGCGCAGCTCCTCTTTGCTGCGGCAGCGCTCGAACAGGTACTCGACCGGCTGCAGCGGCTGGTTCGGCAGGGTGACGAGGTAGTCGGGCCCGACGAAAAGGTCGAGCTCGCCGGTGCCGAGCCTGCCGACGTTGCGGTCGAAGACCGGCAGGTGGAGGACGATGAACAGGTAATCGTCGTAGACGTCGATCTTCGGCCGCTGGTTGCGGGAGAGGACGTCCTCGAGGTCGAGGGCGTGGAAGTCGAAGTGCTCCTCGAGCCAGGCCCGCTCGAGGGCGCCGGGGCGCTCGATGTTGATCCAGCGCAGGCCAGCGCCGTCGATCTGCTCTACGCGCGGGGCCTGCGGCTCAGCGGACGGCGCGGCGGACGCATCCGCGCGCCGAGGACGCCGCAACCGTGGTTTCGGAAGGTTCGGCATCGGGGGCACCCATCTCGTCGCGCAGGAAGACCATCTCGCGACTAAGACTAGCCGGAGCGCCAGGCTGGAAAGGGTGCCGCGGTCCTTGGTAAGGTTCTTGCCACATAAGCGCCACATCCAGAGGGGTGGAGGGACTGGCCCATTGAAGCCCCGGCAACCGCCTCGGACCTAACCGTCCGAGAGAGGTGCCAATTCCAGCCAGGCGCGTGTCTCGAGAGGGACCGCGTCGGGGAGATGTGGGGGAAGTCCGATCGGACCTCTGCCCCACGAAGGCGGAGGTTTTTTTCGTAAGGAGACGATCGGATGTCAGTCGAGAACCTGAAGTGCAAGGAGTGCGGCAGCGAGTACGAGCTGGGGGCCAGCTACTTCTGCGAACGCTGTTTCGGCCCCCTGGAAGTCACCTATGACCATTCGCGCTTCGACGCGGTCGAGGCGAAGCGGCGGATCCAGGCCGGCTCGCAGGGAATCTGGCGCTACGCCGACTTCCTGCCGTTCGCCGGTCGCCCCGCCGATCCGCTCGAGCCGGGCCTGACGCCGCTGGTCCGAGCCGACCGACTCGCCGAGCGGCTCGAGCTGGACGCCGAGCTGTGGATCAAGAACGACGCCGCCAACCCGACCCATTCGTTCAAGGACCGGGTCGTCGCGGTCGCCGTCGCCAAAGCGCTGGAGCTCGGCTTCGAGACCGTCGCCTGCGCCTCCACCGGCAACCTCGCCAACGCGGTCGCCGCCCACGCGGCCGCCGCCGGGCTCGACTCTTATGTGCTCGTCCCCGCCAACCTCGAGGCGCAGAAGCTGCTCGCGACCAGCGTCTACTCGACCAAGCTGGTCGGTGTCCGCGGCAACTACGACGACGTCAACCGGCTCTGCACCCAGCTCGCCGAGACCCACCCCTGGGCCTTCGTCAACGTCAATCTGCGGCCCTACTACGCCGAGGGCTCGAAGACGCTCGCCTACGAGACCGTCGAGCAGCTCGGCTGGACGCTGCCGGACCGGGTCGTCAGCCCGATCGGTTCCGGCTCGCTCTTCACCAAACTCGGTCGCGGCTTCCAGGAGTGGCTCGACCTCGGCCTCGTCGCCGGCGAGCTACCGACCTTCAACGGCGCCCAGGCCGAGGGTTGCAGCCCGGTGGCGACCGCCTTCGCCGAAGGCTGGGACGTCTGCAAGCCGCAGCGCCCGGAGACGATCGCCAAGAGCCTCGCGATCGGCGACCCGGCCGACGGGCCGTACGCGGTCGAGCACGCGCGGCGCACCGGGGGCGGGATCGACGCCGTCAACGACGACGAGATCCGCAGCGCGATCAGGCTGCTGGCGGAAACGACCGGAATCTTCACCGAGACCGCCGGCGGCGTCACGATTGGCGTCCTGCGCAAGCTCGCCGAACGCGGTGAGATCGGCGCCGGCGAGAAAGTCGTCGCCTACATCACCGGCGAGGGCCTGAAGACGCTCGACGCGATCAGCGACACGTTCCGGATGCACGAGATCGAGCCGACCCTCGACAGCTTCGACGCCGAGTTCGCCACGGCGGCGACCGCCTAGCGCGGCGCCGTCTTAGAATCGCGACCGATGGCCATCACAGTGAAGATCCCGACCCAGCTGCGCGCCGCCACCGGCGGCCAGGCCGAGGTCGAGGTGAGCGGGACCACCGTCGGCGAGGCGCTCGACGCGGTCTTCGCCGCCCACAGCGAGCTGCGCGACCGGATCACCGAGGACGGGACCCTGCGCCGCTTCGTCAACGTCTACGTCTCCGGCGAGGACATCCGCTTTCAGCAGGGCCTCGAGACGCAGATCAACGAGGGCGACGAAGTCACGATCCTCCCGGCCGTCGCCGGCGGTTGACGCGCTGCAACCCTTTCACCCCCTGTAGGGGGTAAAAACCCTGCAGCGTGAAACCGCCCGTGGTCATCCTCTGCGGCGGCCGCGGCACGCGGCTGCGTGAGCGCACCGAGTCGGTGCCGAAGGCCCTGGTCGAGATCGGCGGCAAGCCGATCCTCTGGCACGTGGTGCGGATCTACGCGGCGCAGGGGTTCGAGCGGTTCCTGCTGGCGACCGGCTACCTGAGCGACGCGGTGGCCGGGTTCGCGGCGGCCGAGCGCTGGCCGGCCGGGGTCGAGGTCGAGTGCGTCGACACCGGGCTCGACACGCCGACCGGCGGGCGGGTGGCGCGGCTCGCCGAGCGGCTCGCGGGCGGCACCTTCTGCCTCACCTACGCGGACGGGGTCGCCGACGTCGACCTCGGCGCCGAGCTCGAGTTCCACCGCGCCCACGGCGCCGTGGCGACGATGACCGTCGTCCGTCCCGACCTTCCCTGGGGCATCGCCGAGCTCGACGGCGAGCGGGTCGGCGGCTTCGCCGAGAAGCCGCGCTCCGAGCACTGGATCAACGGCGGCTTCTTCTGCTTCGAGCCGGTGCTGCTGGAGCGGCTGGGGGAGGGCAGCGTGCTCGAGCGCGAGCCACTCGCCGGGCTCGCCGCCGACGGCCAGCTGCGCGCCTTCCGCCACCAGGGCTTCTGGGACTGCATGGACACCTACAAGGACGCGGTCGTCCTCGACGACCTCTGGAAAAGCGGCGCGCCGCCGTGGCGGAGCTGGGGCGCCGAGCCGGCCGCGGCGGAGGCGCGATGAGCGGCGGCAGCGGCCGCCGGGCGCTCGTCACCGGCGCCCACGGCTTCGTCGGTTCGCACCTGGCGACGGCGCTGCTGGGCGAGGGCTGGGAGGTGCGGGTCCTCGACCGGCCCTCGCCGCGGCTGACCGACCTCGGCGGCCCGCGCCGCTCGGGGCTCGACCTGCTCGGCGTCCGCGAGGCGGTCGAGCTGCGGGAGGCGGACCTGCTCGAGGCCGAGCAGGTGGCAGCCGCGGTCGCCGGTTGCGAGGCGGTCTTCCACCTCGCCGCGCAGACGATCGTCGGCATCGCCAGCCGCTCGCCGCGGGAGACCTTCGAGGTCAATGTGCGGGGCGCCTGGAACGTCTTCGAGGCCTGCCGCGGCGGCGGGGTCGCGACGGTCGTCTTCGCCTCCTCCGACAAGGCCTACGGGACCGCTCCCGAGCTGCCCTACCGCGAGGACTTCCCGCTGCGCGCGGTCTACCCCTACGACGCCAGCAAGGCCGCCGCCGACACCGTCGCCCGCAGCTACGCGGTCGCGGTGGGGCTGCCGCTGGCGATCACCCGCTTCGCCAACGTCTACGGCGGCGGCGACCTCAACTTCACGCGGCTGATCCCGGAGACGGCGCGGGCGCTCTGCGAGGGTCGGGCGCCGCGGATTCGCTCCGACGGCAGCCCGAAGCGCGACTTCCTCCACGCCGACGACGCGGTCGCCGCCTACCTGGCGATCGCCGCGGCGCTCGAGTCGGGGGCGGCGTCGCCCGGCGAGGCGTTCAACGCCGGCGGCGAGCGCCCGCACTCGGTCCGCGAGGTGGTCGACGAGCTGAGCGCGGCGGCGGGTGGCGGCGTCGCGCCGGAGTACGGCCCCGGGGTGCCGGCGGGCGAGATCGTCGACCAGTACCTCGACTCGGCAAAGCTGCGAGGGCTGACCGGCTGGGAGCCGCGGGTCGCTTTGCCGGAGGGGCTGGCCCGTACCCTGGAGTGGTACCGCGACCACCCGGAGGTGCTTCCCTGATGTGCGGCCGCTTCACGGTCACGACCAAAGACACGAAGACGATCGCCGACCGCTTCCAGGTCGAGCTGGAGAAGGCGCTGGAAAAGAGCTCCGGCGGCGGCGGCAACGGCGCGCCGGCGGCGAAGGAGTCGGCCCAGGACGGTGCCGACGGCGCCACCGGGAAGAAGGCGAAAGCGCCGCCCGGCCTCGGCCGCTTCAACGTCGCCCCGACCCAGGAGATCCTCGTCGTCCGCTCCGCTCCCGAGGAAGAGGAGGCGGCGGCGGGCGAGCGCGAGGCGCGGCTGATGCGCTGGGGCCTGGTCCCGGTCTGGGCCAAGGACCTCAAGGTCGGCTACCGGATGATCAACGCGAAAACCGAGAACCTGACGAAAAGCAAAGCCTACGGACCGCTGGTCGGCAAGTTCCGCCACCGCTGCCTGATCGTCGCCGACGGCTTCTACGAGTGGATGCGGGCCGAGGATCCGAAGCAGCCGCGGCAGCCGTGGCGGTTCACGGTCGACGACGGCGCCCCGTTCGCCTTCGCCGGCCTCTGCACCCGCAAGGAGTGGAGCGACCCGGAGGACCGCGGGGTCGACGCGGACGGCTACCTCTACAGCGCGACGATCATCACGACGACGCCGAACGACGTCGTCAAGCCGGTCCACAACCGGATGCCGGCGATCCTGCCCGACGCCGAGGCGGAGGCGGCCTGGCTGCGGCCCGATCTCAGCGCCGAGGACGCGATCGCGATGCTGGGGCCGCTCGACCCGCGGCGGATGGCGGGGGCGCCGGCGAACCCGGCCCTGAACAAGGTTGGCAAAGGGATGGCGGAAGGCCCGGAGCTGCTGGTCGCGCCGCAGGAGCAGCTGGCGACCGACGCCTAGCGTTCGTCGTTCGTCCCGCCGGGCGGGAGGAACGACGAACGGTGGCTATTCGCCTTCGCCGCCGGCTTCGTCGGTTTCTCCTTCTGCCGCCGATTGTTCTTCCTGACGGCGTTCCTGTTCCAGTTCTTCTTTTTCTTCGTCGATCGGCGGCGGCTTCTTCAGCGCCGCTTCGGATTCGACCGTTGCTTTGCCGCTGCCATTGGTGAGGGTGCAGCTGACCTTGGTCTCCGGCGGATGCGTCGAGCGCCAGACCGACTCGAAGGGCAGGACCAGATTTTTCTTCGGTTTGCCGGCGATCGAGTATTCGATGTGCTCGGTGCCTTCTTCGAATTCGGGCCATTCGACCTTGACGCCGCGTTCGTTGGTGAATCGTTCCGCCAGGCCGCTGACTTCGACGATCGCGAATTCGTAGCCGTGCGAGCTGAAGTCGAGCGAGAGCTGGTCCGGCACTTCCTGCTTGTAGACCCCTTTTTCGGAGGAGCGCGGGTAGAGCGCTCGCAGGCCGCCGTAGGCCTGGCCGATTTCGGCGTGGTGGGGGGCGTGGATCGCGCAGAGGACCTTGGCTTCGTGGACGGGCGCTTCGGCTTCGATTTCCAGGTAGCTGGCGACCTCGAAGAGGTTGTAGCCGCTGACGTTGGTGCCGGTGCTGCGGATGAATCCTTTGACCAGCTGCATCGTCTGGGTGCCGCCGGGGACCGGCACCGCCTTCGAGTCGGGCAGCGGCGTTTTCTGTACCCATTCGAGGTGGGCGGCTTCGCCGGAGCCCTTGCCGGCGGTGGCGACGGCGGCGACCACGCAGGCCAACAGGCCGATCGCGACGATCACGATCGCCGCCCGCGGCGGCCGCTGCCGCTTCAGCTCCTCGACGCCGATCTGCTCGCGCCAATTCATCGCCGCGACAGTATTGGAATCCGGTGATGTTTCGCGCCTGGCGTAACTGCCTGGGCGATCGCGGTTACTCTCGTGCCGTGGCCCGCAAACAGAAGCAGCCGAGCCTCGCCGTCGCCACCGTTCGGCAAGGTTCCACGCTGATCCACGGCCGCTCGGTCGCCTACACCGAGGCCGGCTCGGGCCCGGTCCTGCTGCTCGTCCACGGGATGGCCGGCAGCACCGAGAACTGGCGCGAGGTGATCGAGCCGCTGGCCCAGAACTACACCGTGATCGCCCCGGACCTGCCCGGCCACGGTAGCTCGGAGCCGGGCAGCGGCGACTACAGCCTCGGCGCCCACGCCGGAGCTCTCCGCGACCTGCTGCTCTCGCTCGGCCACGAGCGGGCGACGATCGTCGGCCACTCGCTCGGCGGCGGCATCGCGATGCAGTTCACCTACCAGTTCCCGGAGCTGGTCGAGCGCCTCGTGCTCGTCTCCAGCGGTGGGCTCGGGCCCGAGGTGAGCCCGGTCCTGCGCGCCGCGGCGCTGCCGGGCGCCGACCTCTTCATCGCCGCCACCGCCGGCCCCGGCGCCCGCGTCGGCGGCGCTCTGGCGCGTGGCCTCGGCGCCTTCGGGCTGCGGCCGAACGCCGACCTGGCCGAGGTGGCGCGCGGTTACGCCTCGCTGGCCGACGGCGACCGCCGCGCCGCCTTCCTCGAGACCCTGCGCGCCGTGGTCGGCACCGGCGGCCAGAAGGTCGCCGCCGGCGACCGCCTCTACCTCGCCGAGGCGCTGCCGATCCTGATCGTCTGGGGCAGCGAAGACCCGATCATCCCCGTCTCCCACGCCGAAGCGGCGGTGGAGACGATCCCCGGCGCCCGCCTCGAGGTCTTCGACGGCGTCGGCCACCTGCCCCAGATCGAGGCCCCCGGCCGCTTCGTCGCCGTCCTCGAGCGCTTCCTCGCCGCCACCGATCCGGCCGAGTTCGACCGCGACGAGTGGCGGGCGCGCTTCATGACGGCTTAGCGCTGCGCGGGTTACGGCCGGCGGCCGGCGAGGGCGGTCGACCAGTCGGCGTCGTCGATGCGGAACGGCTCGGTGCCGGCGAGCCAGTCGCCGAGCACGTTCGCGAGGCCCTCCGGGTCTTCGAGGTTGGGGAAGTGGGCGGCGCGGGGGAGGGTCTCGAAGCGGCAGTTGGGGATCGCCGCGGCGGCCTCGCGGCCGTGCTCGACCGGGATCGTGCGGTCGCGCTCGCCCCAGACGATCAGGGTCGGCATCCCTCCCAGCAGGTAGAGCCGGTCGCGGGCGCTGACCCGCTGGCCGTGGACGTCGATGACCGCCCGCAGCGTCTCCACGAAGGCGCGGCGCGAGCCCTCGTCGCCGAGCGGCCGCAGCGCCCGCGCCACCGCTTCCAGATAGACGCCGTTGCGGTGGCCGCGCCGGCGCAGGCGCCCGCCGGCGTCGGCCAAGCCGTCGACCAGCCGTCCGCTCGCCGCCAGCTTCAGGAGCGCCGCGGACCCGGGCAGCGCCGCCGCCCGCAGCAGCGGGCTGACGTCGTCGCCGAGGCCGCCGCTGGAGATCAGGCCGAGCCGCTCGGTGCGCTGGGGGAACTGGTAGAAGAACTGCATCGCGACGCCACCGCCGAGCGAGTGGCCGACGATCGTCGCCCGCTCGACCCCGATCGTCGCCAGCAGGTCGCGGATGCTGGCCGCGTGAGCTCCCAGCGAGTAGTCGCCGCGCGGCGTCGCCGCGTCCCCGTGGCCGATCAGGTCCGGCGCGATCACCCGGTAGGAGCCGGCCAGCCGCGAGGCGACGTCCTCCCAGTGCCGGGAGGAGTTGATCATCCCGTGGATCAGGACCAGGTTCGGGCCGCTGCCCACCTCGCGGTAGATCGCGCGGTGGCCGTGCAGGTCGACCTCGTGGGCGGCGAAGTTGGGGTCGGGCATCGGCCGGGACCCTAGCCGCCGGCCGCAGTTGCCCGGCGCTCGCCAGGCCCGTCGGCCGGTTTCCGGTTCGAAGGTCTTTTCCCACTCCTCGCGGAAGAGGCCTTACGCGCCCGACAGGATTCGAACCTGTGACCTCATGCTCCGGAGGCATGCGCTCTATCCAGCTGAGCTACGGGCGCTGGACGGTTCAGCTTAGTGCTCACGGCCGTGGGCCGGCCCCGTGCGGCCGAAACCCTGCAGCGCTGCGGCGCCGCCTCGCCGAGTGGGTGAAGCATTGGGGGTGCTATAGCGACGTCAATTCTTCACTCAGCGGGCGGGAGGCGTTGACCGGTCGGCCAGACTCGGTTCGCGTAGGCTCGGGCCGCGATGGACCTGACGGTGACTTTTCTCGGGACCGGGGCTTCGGCGCCGTCGGCGCGGCGGTCGACGGCTGCCGTGCTGGTGGCGCGGGGGGGAGTGCGGATGCTGTTCGACTGCGGCGAAGGGACGCAGCGGCAGATGCAGCGGTCGCTGGGCCTGACCCAGGTCGACGAGATCTACCTGACCCACTACCACGCCGATCACGTGCTGGGGCTGCCAGGGCTGCTGAAGACGTACGACCTGACCGACCGCGAGGCGCCGTTGACGATCTACGGGCCGCCGGGGCTGAACTCGCTGTTCACGATCTTCCGGCCGCTGCTGGGGCGGCTCGGCTACGACCTCGAGCTGGTCGAGCTCGGGGGCGACGGCTACGTCGGCCATGACGAGTTCGAGGTAGCGGCATACGAGGTCGCGCACCGCAACGCCCGCGCCTTCGGCTACGCGCTGGTCGAGGACGAGCGGCCGGGGCGCTTCGACCCGGCGGCGGCGATGGCGGCGGGCGTGCCCGAAGGGCCGGCATTCGCGGCGCTGCAGCGCGGGGAGGAGGTGGAGGGGAGCGCCGGCACCGTCTCCCCGGAGCAGGTGATGGGGCCGAGCCGGCCGGGCCGGACGATCGTCGTCACCGGCGACACCGGGCCCTCGCCGGCGACCGTCGCCGCCGCGGCCGACGCCGAGCTGCTGATCCACGATGCCGCCTTCATGGAGGAGGACGCCGCACGGGCGGCGGAAACCGGCCACTCGACGATGCGGCAGGCGGCCGGGGTGGCCGCGGAGGCGCACGTGAAGCTGCTGGCGCTGGTCCACATCTCCTCCCGCTACCACGTCGGCGCCTGCCTCGACGAGGCCCGCGAGGCCTTCGAGCCGGTGGTCGCGCCGCGCGACTTCGACCAGGTCGTGATCCCGCTGCCCGAGCGCGGCGAGCCGGAGCTGGTCGCCAACGGAGCCCGGGAAACGCGCAAAGAGGAGGAATCGGAGACCTAGGGGGCGTCGATCCGCGCTGCTACATTGAGCCCGTCCTTTAACCCGGTCCCGTGAGGCCAGGAAGGAAGCCACCGAGATGAGCGAGAAGGTCGTGCTGGAGCACGACGATCTGAGGCGAACGCTGCGGCGGATTGCCCACGAGATCGCCGAGAAGAACCCGGACGCCGAGGCCTTGGCGATCGTCGGGATCCACACCCGCGGCGCCCTGCTGGCGCGACGACTGCACACGCTGGTCGGCGAGCTGACCGGGACCGAGCTGCCGATCGGCGACATCGACATCTCCTTCTACCGCGACGACGTCGGCGCCAAGGCGCGCAACCTGGCGCAGCCAATCGTCCACGCCTCCCACATCGACTTCGACCTCGCCGCGCGGACGGTGGTGCTGGTCGACGACGTCCTCTTCACCGGCCGCACCGTGCGCGCCGCGATCGAGGCGCTCTTCGACTACGGCCGTCCGCGCCGGGTCCAGCTCGCGGTCCTCTGCGACCGCGGCCACCGCGAGCTGCCGATCCGCCCCGACTACGTCGGCAAGAACCTGCCGACCTCGCACGAGGAGCGGGTCAACGTCCGCCTCGAAGAGGTCGACGGGCTCGACGAGGTGACGATCTCCGAACCCCTGATCTCCGAACCACAACCCGCGGAGGCACTCTGATGAGGCACCTGCTCAGCATCGACGACCTGTCCCGCGAGGAGATCGAGGCGATCCTCAACCGCGCCGAGAGCTTCGCCGAGGTCGGCCGCCGCGACATCAAGAAGGTGCCGACCCTGCGCGGCCGCACCGTGGTCAGCCTCTTCTACGAGTCGAGCACCCGCACCTCGAGCTCCTTCGACCTCGCCGCCAAGCGCCTTTCCGCCGACGTCGTCTCGGTCAAAGCGGCCGGCTCCTCGGTCGACAAGGGCGAGTCGTTGAAGGACACGATCGCGACCCTCTCCGCCTACGACCCGGCGGCGATCGTGATCCGCCACCCCTACGCCGGCGCCGCCCAGATGGTCGCCGGCTGGACCACCGCCGCGGTCGTCAACGCCGGCGACGGCAAGCACGAGCACCCCTCGCAGGCGCTGCTCGACGTCTACACGCTGCGCCGCCGCCTCGACTCGCTCGAGGGCCGCAGGATCTGGATCGTCGGCGACGTCCTCCACAGCCGCGTCGCCCGCTCCAACGTCCTCGCCTTCACCCGGATGGGCGCCGAGGTCACCGTCTGCGGCCCGCCGACGCTGATCCCGCGCGGGATCGAGCAGCTCGGCTGCGCGGTCGAGCACTCGCTCGACCGGCTCGAGGAGGCCGACGTCGTCTACGCGCTCCGCATGCAGACCGAGCGGATGAGCGAGAGCTTCGTCCCCTCGCTGCGCGAGTACGCCGCCACCTACCAGATCAGCAGCCGCCGCCTGCACCCGCGCCAGCTGCTGATGCACCCGGGGCCGGTCAACCGCGGCGTCGAGATCTCCGGTGAGGCGATCGACTCGCCGCAGTCGCTGATCGCCGAGCAGGTCGCCGCCGGCCTGGTGGTGCGGATGGCGATCCTCTACGAGCTGCTGGCCGGCGCCGAGCGCCCGGCGCCGCTCGCCGACGGCGGCGACGGCGCTCCGGCCGGACCGACCCCGATCGGGCAGCCCGCATGAGCCTGCGCGACGCGCTCGACGTCCGCGAGGCGCCCGCCGCGGACCTGGTTCTCCGCCGGGCCACGGTCCTCGACCCGGTCGCCGGGATCGAGGGCGTCCACGACCTCGTCGTCCGCGACGGCCGCCTCGCCGAGCTCGCCGCCCCCGGCGCCGCCGAGGCGCCGGAGGGAGCCGAGGTGGTCGAGGCCGAGGGCCTGCACGCCTTCCCCGCCTTCTTCGACCCGCACGTCCACCTCCGCACCCCCGGCCACGAGCACAAGGAGGATGTCGAGACCGGCACCCGCGCCGCCGCTGCCGGCGGCTACTGCGGGATCCTGGCGATGGCCAACACCCAGCCGCCGGTCTCGACCGCCGCTGACATCACCGCCCTGCGCGAGCAGGCGCGCGGCTCCGCCTCGGTCCCGGTCGGCTTCCTCGCCACCGTCACCAAGGGGATGCAGGGCGAGGAGCTGACCGAGATGGTCGAACTGCGCGAAGCCGGCGCGCTCGGCTTCTCCGACGACGGCCTGCCGATCCGCAGCGCCAACGTCATGCGCCGCGCCCTCCAGTACCAGCGCCTCTGCGGCGGCAACATCGCCCTGCACGAGGAGGAGCCGACGCTGTCGGGCGACGGGGTGATGCACGAGGGCGCGGTCTCCGCCGCGGTCGGGCTGGCCGGCGTCCCCAGCGTCTCGGAGTCGACGATGGTCGCCCGCGACGCCGCGCTCGCCCGCTACGAGGGCGGCCGCATTCACGTCCAGCACCTCTCCGCCGCCGAGTCGGTCGAGGCGGTCGCCGCCGCCAAGGCGGCCGGGGTCGAGATCAGCGCCGAGGCGAGCCCGCACCACCTCTGCCTCACCGACGAGGCGATCCGCCGCACGCTCGACCCGCACCGCTTCAAGATGAACCCGCCGCTGCGCGCCGAGTCCGACCGCCAGGCGCTGATCGCCGGCCTCCGCGACGGCACGATCGAGTCCATCGCGACCGACCACGCGCCGCACCAGGCGGAGGAAAAGGAGGTCCCCTTCGAGCAGGCGGCGATGGGCGTGACCGGGCTCGAGACCGCCTTCGCCGCGCTCCACACCGAGCTGGTGATCCCCGGCGTGATCGACCTCGGCCTGCTGGTCGAGCGGCTCGCCGGCGGCGCCGCCCCGTTCGGGATCGAGCGCCCGACCCTGGCGCTCGGCAGCGAGGCGAACGTCGTCCTCTGCAACCTCGGCGCCGAGTGGACGGTCGGCGAGGACGGCTACGAGAGCCGCTCGCAGAACTCGTGGTGCGCCGGCGAGAAGCTGACGGGGCGGGTGCTGATGACCGTCGCTGCCGGCCAGGTCGCCTTCCGTCTCCGCTCCTTCAGCCTCGGGGTGGCGGTATGACCCCCGCCGAGCTGTTCCTTATGTCCGCCACTCCGACAAAAGGAACAGCCCGATGAAGGCGACGGCTTATTTGCTGCTCGAGGACGGCACCCGCTTCGACGGCGACGCGGTCGGCGCCGCCGGCCACGTCACCGGCGAGGTCGTCTTCAACACCGCGATGACCGGCTACCAGGAGTCGGTCACCGACCCCTCCTACGCGGGCCAGATCATCGTCTTCACCTACCCGCTGATCGGCAACTACGGCGTCTCCGGGGCGGCAATGGAGTCCGAAGCGGTGCACGCCCGCGGGGTGGTGATGCGCGACGCCAAGAACCGCGAGGACGCCGCCAGCGCCGAGGGCGGCTGGCTCGACTGGCTCGGCGACACCGGCACGCCGGGGATCAGCGGCATCGACACCCGCGCCCTGGTCCGCCAGATCCGCGATCGCGGCGCGATGCGCGGCGGCATCTTCCCGGCGGCGACGCCCGCAGCCGAGGCCCGCGAATTGATCGACGCAGAGCCGTCGATGGCCGGCGCCGACTTCGCCCGCCTCGTCACCCCGTCCGAACCCGTCCGCCTCGGAGCCGACGGCGACGGCCCGCACGTGGTCGGGATCGACACCGGGATCAAGCTCTCGATCGTCCGCCAGTTCCGCGAGCACGGCTGCCGGGTGACGCTGCTGCCCTGCACGACCGACGCCGAGGGGGTGCTGGCCGAGGACCCCGACGCGGTCTTCCTCGCCAACGGCCCCGGCGACCCGGCCGCCCTCGGCTACGTCGTCGACACGGTCCGCGAGCTGGTCGGCAAGCGGCCGGTGTTCGGCATCTGCCTCGGCCACCAGCTGCTCTGCCGCGCGGTCGGCCTCGAGACCTACAAGCTGCCGTTCGGCCATCGCGGCGCCAACCACCCGGTCAAGGACCTGGAGAGCGGCCGCATCGACATCACCTCGCAGAACCACGGCTTCGCGGTCACGGGGCCCGGCGGAGAGCCGCGGATCGAGGCCGACGAGCCGGTGCGCTGGGAGACCGACTTCGGGGTGGCGGAGCTCTCGCAGCTGAATCTCTACGACCGCACGGTGGAGGGTCTCGTGTTGAAAGACGTGCCAGGCGCAACCGTCCAGTACCACCCCGAGGCGGGGCCCGGCCCGCACGACGCCCGCCACCTGTTCGACCGTTTCCTCGGCCTGATCGGAGAACCCGCCTGATGCCCCGCCGCGACGACATCCAGAAGATCCTCCTGGTCGGCTCCGGGCCGATCGTGATCGGCCAGGCGGCCGAGTTCGACTACTCCGGCGTCCAGGCCTGCAAGGTGCTGCTCGAGGAGGGCTACGAAGTCGTCCTCGTCAACTCGAACCCGGCGACGATCATGACCGACCCCGAGTTCGCCACCGCCACCTACATCGAGCCGCTGCTGCCCGGCCCGGTCACCAAGATCATCGAAAAGGAGCGCCCCGACGCGCTGCTGCCGACGCTCGGCGGCCAGACCGCGCTGAACATCGCGATGGCGCTGTATGAGGACGGCACGCTGGAGCGCTTCGGGGTCGAGCTGATCGGCGCCAACGCCGACTCGATTCGCCGCGCCGAGGATCGCGAGCTCTTCCGGCAGACGATGACCGAGGCCGGCCTGCGGATCCCGTGGTCGATCACGGTCGAGAGCCTCGCCGAGGTCGAGGAGGCGCTCGCGGCGGGCAGGATCGCGCTGCCGGCGATCGTCCGCCCGGCCTTCACGATGGGCGGCCAGGGGGGAGGGATCGGCGGGACCGAGACCGAGCTGCGCCAGGTCGTCTCCGAGGGCCTGGCGGCGAGCCCGATCAACCAGGTGCTGGTCGAGGAGTCGGTGATCGGCTGGGGCGAGTTCGAGCTCGAGGTGATGCGCGACCGCAACGACAACGTGGTGATCATCTGCTCGATCGAGAACGTCGACCCGATGGGCGTCCACACCGGCGACTCGGTCACCGTCGCGCCGGCCCAGACCCTGCCCGACCCCGTCTACCAGGACCTCCGCGACCAGGCGATCGAGGTGATCCGGGCGATCGGGGTCGAAACCGGCGGCTCCAACGTCCAGTTCGCGGTCGACCCCGAGTCCGGCGAGATCGTCGTGATCGAGATGAACCCGCGGGTCAGCCGCTCCTCGGCGCTCGCCTCGAAGGCGACCGGCTTCCCGATCGCGAAGATGGCGGCGAAGCTGGCGGTGGGCTACGCGCTGGAGGAGATCCCCAACGACATCACCCGCGCCACGCCCGCCTCGTTCGAGCCGACGATCGACTACGTCGTCACCAAGATCCCCCGCTTCGCCTTCGAGAAGTTCCCCGGCTCGACCGGCCGCCTCTCGACCTACATGCAGTCGGTCGGCGAGGCGATGGCGATCGGCCGCACCTTCCGCGAGTCCTTCGCCAAGGCGATGCGCTCGCGCGAGCTCGACTCGGCGCCGGAATTCCCCGCCGCCGACGAGGAGCTGCTGGCGCTGCTCGAGGTGCCCTGCGCCGAGCGCTTCGACCAGGTGCTGGAGGCGTTCCGCCGCGGGCTCGACGTCGAGGCGGTCCACGGGCGCTGCCTGGTCGACCGCTGGTTCCTGCGCGAGCTGGAGGCGCTCGCCCGCGAGGGCGACGGCACCGAGGGCCTCGTCCGCACCTACAAGGCGGTCGACACCTGCGCCGCCGAGTTCGAGGCGGCGACGCCCTACTACTACTCCGGCCACGAGCGCGCGAACGCCGACGGCAGCCCGCCCGCCTCGGAGATCCGCCGCCAGACTGGGCGCGACTCGGTCGTCATCCTCGGCGCCGGCCCGAACCGGATCGGCCAGGGGATCGAGTTCGACTACTGCTGCGTGCACGCGGCGATGACCGCCCGCGAGCTCGGCCGCGACGCGGTGATGGTCAACTGCAACCCGGAGACGGTCTCGACCGACTACGACACCTCCGACCGCCTCTACTTCGAGCCGCTGACGGCGGCGGACGTGCTCGCCGTCTGCGCCGAGGAGAACCCCGAGGGCGTGATCGTCCAGTTCGGCGGCCAGACGCCGCTGAAGCTGGCGCGGACCCTGGAAGAGGCGGGGGTGAGGCTGCTCGGGACGCCGGTCGACGCGATCGACCTGGCCGAGGACCGGGGCCGCTTCGGCGAGCTGCTGCGCCGGCTCGAGGTCAAGCACCCGCCATACGGAACGGCCTTCTCCGCCGCCGAAGCGCTCGAGGTCGCCGAACGGGTCGGCTTCCCGCTGCTGGTCCGGCCCTCCTACGTGCTCGGCGGCCGGGCGATGGAGATCTGCTACTCGACCGAGGACCTCGCCAACTACCTCGAGGCCAACGTCAAGGCCGACCAGGAGCACCCGCTGCTGCTCGACCGCTTCCTCGAGAACGCGATCGAGGTCGACGTCGACGCGCTCGGCGACGGCGGCGAGGTCCACGTCGCCGGGATCATGCAGCACGTCGAGGAGGCCGGCGTCCACTCCGGCGACTCGGCCTGCGTGATCCCACCGCTCAGCCTCGGCGAGGAGATGCTCGCCGAGATCCGGGCGACGACTGAGCGGATCGCGCTCGAGCTGGGCGTGATCGGGCTGATCAACATCCAGTACGCGGTGGCGGCCGGAGAGCTGTACGTGATCGAGGCGAACCCGCGCGCCTCGCGCACGGTCCCGTTCGTCTCGAAGGCGATCGGGGTGCCGCTGGCGAAGGTCGCGGCGCGGCTGATGTTGGGGGAGAAGATCGCCGACCAGGAGCTGCCGAGCGGCCAGCCCGAGCACGTCAGCGTCAAGGAGGCGGTGCTGCCGTTCGCCCGCTTCGCCGGCGCCGACTCGGTGCTCGGCCCGGAGATGAAGAGCACCGGCGAGGTGATGGGCATCGCCGCCGATTTCCCGACCGCCTTCGGCAAGGCGCAGGCCGCCGCCGGCGTCGTCCTGCCCGACTCGGGCTCGGTCTTCATCACCGTCACCGACGCCGACAAGGCGGCGGCGACGCAGCTGGCGGCGCGCTTCCACGACCTCGGCTTCGAGGTGATCGCGACCGGCGGCACCGCCCAGGCGATCTCGCGGATGGGGGTGCCGGTGACCCGGATCAACAAGATCGGCGAGGGCTCGCCGCACGTCGTCGACCTGATCCGCCAGCGCCGCTGCGACCTGGTGATCAACACCCCGACCGGCTCCGGCGCCCGCGCCGACGGCTACGAGATCCGCACCGCCGCCGTCCGCCAGGGCATCCCCTGCGTGACGACGATGACCGGCGCCACCGCCGCCGCCCGGGCGATCGCCGCCGGCAGCGTCGCCGACGCCGAGGTCCGCTCCCTGCAGGAGATCCACCAGGGCGCCGCCTCCTCTGCTCTCGCGGGGCCGAAGAGGAGTCAATGATGGATTCGGCTCCGTTTCCGCGTCCGGGGGCGGCGCCGGGTGCCCCCTTCGGGCGCCGTTTGGCGGCGGTCGCGGCGAACCGCCTCTCGGGCGGCTACCGGGTCTTCTCGCTGCTCGACCAGGAGGGCCCGGAGCCGACCGCCGGCCAGTTCTACATGCTCGCCGCCGCCAAGCGCTGGGCATCCGAGGGCGGCCGCGCCTACCTGCCGCGGGCGATCTCGGTCGCCGAGGCCGGCCCCGCCGCCGACGGGGTCCGGCTCGATTTCCTGATCGACGACGTCGGCCCCGGCACCGCCCGCCTCTGCGCGCTCGCGGAGGGGGAGGAGGTGTGGCTGACGGGGCCCCTCGGCAATGCCTTCGTGGCGCCGTCGGAGGCCGCCGCCCGGCGCCGCCGGGGCGATCCTGGTCGGCGGCGGCGTCGGCGTCGCCCCGCTCGCCCTCCTGCGCCGCCGCTTCTCCGAACGCGCCGTCCCCCACCGCGTCCTCCTCGGCTTTCGCGACGAAGAGCACAGCGGCGGCCTCGACCTCTTCTGCTCGGCCGCCGGGACCCTCTGCCCAGAGATCCGCCTCGCCAGCGACGACGGCCACGCCGGCCACCACGGCTACGTCACCGACCTCCTCGCAGCGATGCTCGCCGGCGACGACGCCGCCTCGGCCGTCGTCTACGCCTGCGGCCCCCCGGCAATGCTCGAAACCGTCTCGCAGCTCTGCCGCACCGCCAACATCCCTTGTCAGCTTGCTGAGGAGACGGAGATGGCCTGCGGTTATGGGGCTTGCTTCGGCTGCGCGGTACCGAAGCCTGGGGGCGGCTACATGAGGCTCTGCGTTGATGGGCCGGTGCTCTCCGGGCCGGCGGGTCCTGTCGCCGCAGGGGACCCACCACCCCCTGCGGTAGCTAAAGCTTCCTCGGGGGTGGTCCCCCCTACGACGCCACCCCCCGGCAGGGTACCGCAGCGAACCGACCAGCGACGAGACGGTCGAGCTCTGCGGGATCGAGCTTGCGCACCCCGTGATCAATGCTTCGGGCACGTATGACGTCGATTGCGGCTCGCAAGGTCTTCGGCGATGAGCTTCTCGAAAGCTTTCCGTTCTCCGCCTTCGTCTCGAAGACGATCACGCCGCAGCCGCGCGCTGGCAATGAGCCGCGGCGGATCTGGGAGACCCCGGCGGGGATGCTCAACTCGATCGGCCTTCCGAACAAGGGACTCGAGGGCTTCCTGGCGGAGGACCTGCCGTTGCTGGCCGAGCTTCCGGTCCCGCTTGATCGTCTCGGCGATGGCGACCGACCACGAGGACTTCGGAAGGATCGTGGCCGCGCTCGAGGAGCGCGAGGAGGTGGCCGGGATCGAGCTCAACGTCTCCTGCCCCAACGTCCACTCGGGGCTGATCGTCGGCGAGAACCCGACCGAGACGCTGGCTCTGCTCGGCGTCCTGCGGCCGCTGACGGCGAAGCCGCTGATCGTCAAGCTGACGCCCAACGTCGCCGACCCCGCGGCGGTCGCGGTCGCCGCCGAGGAGGGGGGAGCCGACGCGGTCTCGCTGATCAACACGCTGAAGGGGAGCGCCCTCGATCCGCGCACCGGCGAGCCGGCGCTGGCCGCCGGCCACGGCGGCCTCAGCGGCCCCGCGGTGCGGCCGGTAGCGGTCGCCCAGCTGCGCGCGGTCCGTGCCGCCGTCGGCCTGCCGATCGTCGGCATGGGCGGCATCGGGAGCGGCGCCGACGCCGCCGAATTCCTCCGCGCGGGGGCGACCGTGGTCGCTGTCGGAACCGAGAGCTTTTCCGATCCGAAAGCCGGTTCTCGGGTCGCGCGTGAGCTCGGCTACGGGGCGGCGCGCCTGGCCGCCGCCTCCACTCGCTAGACCTCAAGTCGAGGTCTAGGTGAATTTACGTGCTTTTAGCCTGGTCGCCCTTGCGGGCCCCCGACCCGCGGCTATACTCGCCGCCCACATGGCTGCCTCCTCGGTCAAGACTTCGTCCCTCGCGGCCCCCGAAAGATCGCTGGACCAACGCATGGAGGCCCTGAAGCGGGCCAACGACATCCGCACCGCGCGGGCGAAGCTGAAGAAGGACCTGAAGGCCGGCCGGGTGACCATCCACACGATCCTCCTCGACCCGCCCGAGTACCTGCTGACCGCGAAGGTCTTCGACATGCTGCTCGCGGTCCCCAAGTACGGTCGGGTCAAGACCAACCGGATCCTCAACCAGTGCCGGATCTCGCCGTCGAAGACGATCGGCGGCCTCTCGGAGCGCCAGCGCACCGAGCTGATCGGGCTCCTGCGCCGCTAGCGCTGCTGGTTCGACCGCCGCGCCGGTCAGTATCGGCGAGCGCATGGCATCGAAGGTCTTCGTCATCACCGGTCCCTCGGGGGTCGGCAAGGGCACGCTGATCCGAGCCCTGCGCGAGCGCTGTCCGGCGCTCGAGCTCTCGATCTCGGCGACCACGCGGCAGCCGCGCGCGGGCGAGGAGGACCGGGTCGATTACTACTTCCTCACCCCGGAGGAGTTCGAGCGCCGAGTCGAGGAGCACGACTTCCTCGAGTTCGCCACCTACAGCGGCAACCGTTACGGCACCCTGCGCAGCGAGATCGAGCGGCGCCTCGAGGCCGGCCACTCGGTCGTCCTCGAGATCGAGGTCCAGGGCGCCCAGCAGGTCCGGGCGGCGATGGACGACTCGATCCAGATCTTCATCGCGCCGCCCGATCCGGCGGTCCTCCGCGAGCGGCTCGCGGGCCGCGGCACCGACTCGCAGGAGGCGATCGACGCCCGCCTCGAGACGGCGGAGCTGGAGCTGGCGGTCCAGGGCGACTTCGACCACCGGGTGGTCAACGACGATCTCGCCCGTGCCACCGAGGAGCTGGTCGGCATCGTGCGCGCCGAGCTCTCCGACTCCCTAGAATGCTCCGACTAATGATCAAACCACGCGTAGACAAGCTTCTGGAACACACCGATTCCCATTACGCCGCCGTCGTCGTCTCGGCGAAGCGGGCCCGGCAGATCAACAGCTACTTCCACAACCTCGGCGAGGGCGGCTTCGGCGAGTACCCGCCGCCGATGGTCGAGACCAACGCCGAGCGCAACTACCTCACGATGTCGCTGGAAGAGCTCGCCCAGGGCAAGCTCAAATACGAGTACCGCAGCTAGCCAGGTCCCGCCACCGGGCGGGCGCCAGTCCCAGGAGGCTCCGATGGCACGAATCCTGCTCGGCGTCAGCGGCGGGATCGCCGCCTACAAGTCGCTCGAGCTGGCGCGGCTGGCGACCCTCGCCGGCCACGGCGTGCGGGTGCTGATGACCGAGGCCGCCGGCCGCTTCGTCGGCGCCGCCTCGTTCGAGGGGATCGTCGGCGCCCCGGTCCTCACCTCCGAGTTCGAGCGCGACCCGCTGCGCGGCGCCTTCCCCGGCGAGGGGCAGCCGGGGCACGACCCGATCGGCCACCTCGAGCTGGCCGCCAACTGCGACGCCTACCTCGTCGCTCCGGCCTCCGCCAACACCGTCGCCAAGCTGGCGGCCGGGATGGCGGACTCGATGCTGACCACCTCCTTCCTCGCCTGCACGGCGCCGCGGCTGGTGGCGCCGGCGATGAACGACCGCATGTACGCGAGCGCGGCGACCGAGGCGAACCTGGGGACGCTGCGCGAGCGCGGCGTCGAGGTGATCGAGCCGGGGGAGGGGCGGCTCGCCTCGCGCGGCGAGCACGGCCGTGGCCGCCTCCCCGAGCCGGCCGAGCTGCTGGCCCGGATCGAAGCCGTGCTGCCGGCCGGCGAGCGCCCCTGGGACGGCCTCCGGGTGCTGGTCACCGCCGGCGGCACGCGCGAGCCGATCGACTCGGTCCGCTTCATCGGCAACCGCTCCAGCGGCCGGATGGGGATCGCCCTCGCCGCCGCGGCCGCCAGGCGTGGCGCCGAGGTGACGCTGATCGCCGCCAACGTCGCCCTGACGGCGCCGGCCGGCGTGCGACGGATCGACGTCGAGACCACCGCCGAGCTGGCGCAGGCCACCGCCGCGCAGTTCGAGTCGACCCACGTCCTCCTGATGGCCGCCGCCCCCGCCGACTTCCGCCCGCTCTCGCCAGCCGCCGGGAAGCTGACCCGCGAGGCGTCCCTCGACCTCAGCCTGCAACCGACCGAGGACATCCTCGCCGGCCTCAGCGCCTCCCGCACGCCCGACCAGACGATCGTCGGCTTCGCCGCCGAGCACGGCGGCAACCCGATCGCCCGCGCCCGCACCAAGCTCGCCCGCAAGGCCGCCGACCTGATCGTCCTCAACGACGTCTCCGATCCCGAAATTGGCTTCGAGAGCCCTGACAACGCGGTGACCCTGATCAGCTCCAGCAACGAGACCGCGCTACCAAAGGCCCCGAAGGAGCAGATAGCCGCTCAAATCCTGGAGCAGGTCGAGATCTCGAGGGCGGGGAGGGGGTCCCCTCAGCCGACGGATACTCAAGCCGGCCCGTAGGGCCGGCTGTCGGAAGAGGGGACCCCCTCCCCGCCCGCCCAAACCCCCTATTCCCGAATTTCCAGGCCAGCTATACTGGCCTCAAGCTTTTTCTGTCCTATCTGTATCGCGCTGTCGAGAAGTGGGCCTGGCCCACTTTTTTTACGGCTCGAACCGGGAGTTACGCCACCGCATGCCCGACCTCCAAGCAGACATCCAGCAGCAGCTGAACGAGCTCGACTCGGAACTCGACCTGGTCGCCCTCGAGCAGCCGGGCGGCGAGACGCTGCGCCTCTTCATCGACCACCCCGAGGGGGTCGACCTGGCGCTTTGCGAACGGGTAACCCATCACCTGAACCACCTGCGCACCGATTACGCCCTCGAGGTCTCCTCGCCGGGACCGAAGTACCGTCGCCAGAGCACCACGTCCGATACCAAGGAGTCGCCCCAGTGAGCAAAGAGATCGTCGACGCAGTCAGAGCGCTCGAGCAGGAGAAGGGAATCTCCGCCGACAAGTTGATGGACGCTCTCGAGGACGCGCTGCTCTCCGCCTACAAGAAGACCCCCGGCGCCGCCAAATACGCACGCGTCGACCTCGACCACGAGACCGGCGACTTCCGCGTCTTCGAGCTGATCCTGCCGCCCGAGCTGGAGGAGAAGCTGCTCGCCGAGGCGGCCGAGGCACAGGAGGAGCCGGAGATCGACCCGGAGACCGGGGAGATGCGCGAGCCCGAGGACCCCGAGCTCGACCCGGAGATGATCGCCCCCTACGAGGACCAGATCACGACCCGCGACGTCACCCCGGAAGACTTCGGCCGGATCGCCGCCCAGACCGCCAAGCAGGTGGTCCTGCAGCGGATCCGCGAGGCCGAGCGGCAGATGATGTACGACGAGTACCAGGACCGGGTCGGCGAGCTGATCACCGGGATCATCCAGCAGTCCGACAAGCGCTACACGCTGGTCCAGCTGCGCGAGCGGGTCGAGGCGCTGCTGCCGAAATCGGAGCAGGTCTACAACGAGCGCTACGACCACGGGATGCGGATCAAGGCCGTGATCACCGACGTCTCCGACTCGACCAAAGGGCCGGCGATCGTCGTCTCGCGGCGCTCGCCGGAGCTGATCAAGAGCCTCTTCGAGCTCGAGGTGCCGGAGATCGCCGACAAGCTGGTCGAGATCGTCGGCGTCGCCCGCGAGCCCGGCTACCGCTCGAAGATCGCGGTCGTCTCGCACGCCGACGGGGTCGACCCGGTCGGCGCCTGCGTCGGTCCGCGCGGCTCCCGCGTGCGGATGGTCGTCTCCGAGCTGCGCGGCGAGAAGATCGACATCATCCCCTACAACGAGGAGCCCGCCCGCTTCGTCGCCAAAGCGCTGTCGCCGGCCCGCGTCCGCGAGGTGATCGTCGACGACGAGGAGCGACAGGCGACCGTGATCGTCCCCGACGACCAGCTCTCGCTGGCGATCGGCCGCGACGGCCAGAACGCCCGCCTCGCCGCCCGCCTGACCGGCTGGCGGGTCGACATCAAGTCGGAGACCGAGTTCGCCTCCGAAGAACAGGAGATCGACATCGAGGGCGAGGAAAACTTCGATGGCCGCTGCATGGCGGTGCTCTCCAACGGCCGCCGCTGCCCGAACGCGGCGATCCCCAGCTCGACCTACTGCGGCCTGCCTCAGCACCAGGCGCTCTCGCGCTTCGAGACCAGCCAGGTCGCGGTGCTGGCGCCGCTGCCGGAGGCCGAGGTGGCGATCCTCGCCGACCCCGACGCCGACCAGGGCCAGGTCGAGGAGATCGTCGCCCGCGCCATCTCCCAGTTCGACGAGAACGCCGAGGAGGAAGTGGCCGAGGAGTCGGTGGTCGATGAGATCGTCGACGAGGCGATCGCCGAGGAGGAGGCCGCGGAGGCCGCCGAGGACCCGGTCGGAGCCGAGCTCGCCGAGGAGGCCGCCGATGAGGCGGCGACCGAGGAGGAAGCCGCGACCGAGGCCGACGTCGAGCAGGCCGAGGCCAACGGCGCCGAGGCCGGCGCGCCGGTTGCCGAGGAGGCTGAGCGTTCGTAGTGGCTAAGAAGCGCGTCCACGAGATTGCCAAGGCGCAGGGCCTCAGCTCGAAGGAGCTGCTGGCGGCGCTGAAAGCCGCCGGGATCGAGGCGAAAGCGGCGGCCTCGAGCGTCGAGGAGGCAGATGCCGTGAAGGCGATCGCCGCCGCCAAGGGCAACGGCGGCGCCGCGGCGCCGGCGAAAGCCGAGCCGGCCGCGAAAGCCGCCGAGGCGAAAGCGGCGCCCGCGCCGGATGCTCCTCCCGCCCAACAGGCCCAGCCGCAGCAGCAAAGTCAGCCCCAGCAGCAGGCCGCGGCGAAACCGGCTGCGCCGGCCGCCCAGGGCCAACCCGCCCAGCAGGCCGCGCCGGCTCAGCAGGGCCAGCCCGCCCAGCAGCCGAAAGCCGCCGCTCCCGGCGGAGCGCCGGCCAAAGCCGCCGGCGGCAGTACCTCGACCAAACCGGTCCGCGCCAACGCCCCCGCCGGAGGCGGAGGCGGCGGTGGGGGTGGCGCCGGCGGCGCCAAAAAACGCCGCGTGGTGATCGATTCGCAGGCCGCCCGCCGCGACCAGATGGGCGGGCCGCCGCCGCAGCGGCCGCCGCGTCGCCGCGGCGGCCGTCGCCGCCGGCCGCTGCTCGAGGAGCCGCCGCTGGGTCCGCAGACCCCGGTCGAGCCCGAGGCGACCAAAGTCAACTCCGGCGCCACCGTGCGCGAGCTCGGCGAGGCCCTCGGCCTGGCCCCCGGTGAGCTGATCAAAAAACTGATGATGATGGGCGAGATGGCGACGCTCACCCAGACCCTGACCGACGAGTCGATCAGGGCGATCGCCGACGAGTACGACCGCAAGATCGAAGTCGTCAGCGCCGCCGACGAGGAGCCCGAGGAGCCGGAGTTCTCCGACGCCGACGAGGATCTGGAGGATAGGCCGCCGGTGGTCACGATCATGGGCCACGTCGACCACGGCAAGACCTCGCTGCTCGACGCGATCCGCGAGACCGAGGTCGCCGCCGGCGAGGCCGGTGGCATCACCCAGCACATCGGCGCCTACCAGGTCCACCACGGCGAGAAGACGATCACCTTCCTCGATACGCCCGGCCACGCCGCCTTCACGGCGATGCGCGCCCGTGGCGCCAAGGTCACCGACGTGGTGGTCGTGGTCGTCGCCGCCGACGACGGCGTCATGCCGCAGACCAAAGAGGCGATCGACCACGCCCGCGCCGCCGACGTGCCGATGCTGATCGCGGTCAACAAGATCGACAAAGAGGGGGCCAACCCCGAACGGGTCCGCACCGAGCTCGCCCAGGAGGAGATCACGCCCGAGGAATGGGGCGGCGACACGATCTTCTCCGAGGTCTCGGCGAAGACCCACCAGGGCCTCGACGACCTGCTCGACAACATCCTCCTGGTCACCGAGCTCGAGGAGCTCGAAGCGAACCCCGACGCGCCCGCCTCGGGCAACGTGATCGAGTCCCAGCTCGACCCGGGCCGCGGCCCGGTCGTCACCGTTCTCGTCCAGCGCGGCACCCTGCGGGTCGGCGACTCGCTGGTCGCCGGACCGCAGTGGGGCCGGGTGCGGGCGATGCACGACTTCAAAGGCGAGGTCGTCGAGGCGGCGGTGCCGGGGATGCCGGTCGAGGTGCTCGGCTTCGACGGTGTCGCCGACGCCGGCGAGTTCGTGCAGGCGGTCGAGAGCGACCGCCGCGCCCGCCAGCTCGCCTCCGAACGGGCCGACCGCCTGCAGCGCGAGCAGCTGGCCCGCCGCAACGCCCGCAAAGTCAGCCTCGACGAGGTCTTCGCCCGCGCCCAGGCGGGCGACATCAAGGAGCTGAACATCGTCCTCAAGGCCGACGTCGCCGGCTCGCTGGAGGCGCTCCAGGACGAGCTCGCGAAGGTGCCGCAGGAACGGGTCGCGATGAACATCATCCACTCGCAGACCGGCGGCATCAACGAGTCCGACGTGATGCTGGCCTCGGCCTCCGAAGCGGTGATCATCGGCTTCAACGTGCGGCCGCTGGTCGACGCGCGCCGCGCCGCCGCCCGCGAGGGCGTCGACGTCCGCACCTACTCGGTCATCTACAAAATCACCGAGGACCTGCGCAACGCGATGGAGGGCCTGCTCGACTCGCTCGAGGTCGAGGAGACCGTCGGCGAGGCCGAGGTCAAAGAGACGTTCAAAGCCTCGAAGGTCGGCCGCATCGCCGGCTGCCAGGTGATCGAGGGCAAAGCCGTGCGCTCCGCCAGCGTCCGCCTGATCCGCGAGGGAACGGTCATCTGGACTGGAAAAGTCGGCTCCTTGCGTCGTTTCAAAGACGACGTGCAGGAGGTCGAGGAGGGCCAGGAGTGCGGCATCGTCCTCGACGGTTACGCTGACGTGAAGGAGGCCGACGTGATCGAGTTCTTCCAGACCAAACAGGTCGAGCAAACGCTGGAGTAGCATGGCCGTTTCTCGCATGCGGCGCATCAACGAGGTGCTCCGCGAGGTCGTCGGCTCGGCGATCTCCGACGATCTCAACGACCCACGCATCGGCTTCGTGACCGTGACCTCCGTGGAGACCAGCCCTGACTTGCGCACCGCCAAGGTGTTCGTCAGCGTGCTCGGCGACGAGGACGAGCGGGCGGCGACGCTCACCGCGCTCGCCTCCTCGCACGGGGTGATCCAGAGCCGGATCGCCGCCGAGACGCATATGAAGCGGACCCCGACCCTGACCTTCCACTACGACGAGACGGTCGCGAAGGGGGTGCGAATCTCCCAGCTGCTGGAGGGAGACGAGCCGCCGACGCCGAAAGAGGAGGGGTCATGACCGACGTGGTCAACGTCGCCTCCTCCTCGATCGAGGAGACCGCGGAGGAGCTGAAGACAGGCCAGCGCTTCCTCCTCACCGCTCACGAGGGTCCCGACGGCGACGCGCTCGGCTCGCTGCTCGGGATGCACAAGATCCTCACCCAGCTGGGCAAGGACTCGATCATGTTCATGGCGGCGAAGGAGTTCCCGCTGCCGATCGAGTACCGCTTCCTGCCGCTCGAGGAGGTCTTCCACGAGCCGCCCGCCGACATGGCGGACCGCACCGTGATCTTCCTCGACTGCGGCAACATCGACCGGATGCCGGTCGACTTCCTGACCAGCGGTGGCAACCGGGTCATCAACATCGACCACCACCACGACAACACCCGCTTCGGCGACGTCAACCTGGTCGAGGTCGACGCTTCCTGCACGGCGGAGATCGTCTATGACCTCGCCCAGCTGCTCGGCGCCCACGTCACCCCGGACATGGCGGCGGCGCTCTACGTCGGCCTGATCACCGACACCGGCAAGTTCATGTACGAGAACACCAACGCCCACACCCATCGGGTGGCCGCCGAGCTGATCGATGCCGGCGTCGACGTCGACGACACCTACCGCCGCCTCTACGAGCACGTCCCGCTCGAGAAGCTGAAGCTGATCGCCCGGGCGCTGCAGGGGATCTCGCGCCACTGCGACGGGCGGCTCGCCACCTGCTACATCACCGAGGCCGACTACGCCGCCACCGGCGCCGGCGAGGAGATGACCGAGGGGGTGATCGACCACCTCCGCTCGATCGAGGGAACCAAGGTGGCGGCCGCGATCCGCGACCTCGGCAACCGCGGCCGCGCCGCCCGCAAGGTCAGCCTCCGCTCCAGCGACGGGCTGGTCGACGTCTCGGCGATCGCCCGCAAGCACGGCGGCGGCGGTCACAAGCGCGCCGCCGGCTTCTCGACCGATCTCGAGTACGACGATCTGGTCGCCTTCCTGGCCGGCGAGGTCGTCGCCCAGCTTGGCGATTGAGAGTGGGGGAGATGGACGCGGGCGCCGGCGTGCTGCTCTTCGACAAGCCGGCCGGGCTCACCTCGCACGATGTCGTCGCCCAGGTACGGCGCGAACGCGGCGTCAAAGCCGGTCACGCCGGCACCCTCGACCCGTTCGCGACCGGCCTGCTGCTGATCCTGCTCGGCCCGGCGACGCGGCTGCAGCGCTTCCTGACCGGGCTGCGGAAGACCTACCTGGCGACCGCGCGGCTCGGCTGGCGCTCCTCGACCGGCGACCCTGACGGCGAGCTGACCGAGACCGGCGTCGCACCCGGGTCGCTGGAGCTGCCGACCGGGACCGTGCGCCAGCGGGTGCCGATGACCTCGGCGGTCCGGTTCGGCGGCGAGCGCCTCTACAAGAAGGCCCACCGCGGCGAGGTGGTGGAGACCCCGCAGCGCGACGTCGAGGTCTACCGGGCCGAGCTGCTCGGCGCCGACGGCGGCTACGCCCACTACGAGGTCGAGTGCTCGGCCGGGACCTACGTCCGCACCCTGATCGAGACCCTCGGCGACGCCTACTGCTCGTCCCTGCGGCGGACCGCGATCGGCCCCTTCGAGGTCGCCGACGCCGGCGCCGAGCTGCCGGTCGCCGAGGTCGCCGCCCGCGTCCCCGCCGTCGCCGAGGCGCTGCGCTGATGAAGGTGACGATGCTGCCCGACGCCGAGCCGCGGCCGCGGCACGTCGCGATCGGCACCTTCGACGGCGTCCACCTCGGCCACCAGGCGGTGATCGACGACGCCGACACCGTTCTCACCTTCGACCCGCACCCGCTCTCGGTCGATCCACCCCGAGCGGGCGCCGAAGCTGATCACCCCGTTCGAGGTGCGCCGCGACCTGATCGAGGGCATCGGCGTCGAGGAGCTCGTCGTCATCCCCTTCGACGAGGACTTCTCTCGGGTCGCCGCCGAGGACTTCATCCGCGAGGTGCTGATCGAGAAGCTCGACGCCCGCAAGGTCTCGATCGGCGAGAACTTCAACTTCGGCGCCAAGGCCACGGGGAACGCCAGAGATGCTCTCGCGTCATTCGCGAGTTCGAGACCCGAGTGGTTCCGATGGTCGAAGTCGACGGCGAGGTGGTCTCCTCGAGCCGAATCCGGGAGCTCGTCGAAGCCGGCGACGTCGCCGAGGCGCGCCGCCGATTCGGCGGCGCCCCGTTCATGGTCGAGGGGACCGTGGTCAAGGGCGAGCAGCGCGGCCGCGAGCTCGGCTTCCCGACCGCCAACCTGGTCCCCGATCCGGCGCTCCTCGTCCCCGGCCACGGCGTCTACGCGACCTTCGCCAACGGTGCCGCGGCGGCGACCAACGTCGGCGTCCGGCCGACCTTCGAATCCGAGCTGGGGCTGCTGATCGAGACCTACCTGATCGACCGCTCCGAAGACCTCTACGGCACGAATCTGCGGGTCGCCTTCGTCGAGAAGCTGCGCGACGAGGAGCGCTTCGAGACCGTCGAGGGGCTGGTCGAGCAGATGGGGCGCGACGTCGAGGCGGCCCGTTCGATCTGCGCCGGCTTCGCCGGGGCCGAGCCTTGAGGTGCCTCTGCGGCTGCGACAGGAAGATCTCCCGGGGGCAGACGGAGACCAACCTGCTGGCCGGCGAGGTGGCGCTCGAGCTGATCGTCTGGGACAAGGCGCGCTCGCTGCGCTCGCCGGTGGCGGCGGCCGAGATCGAGGCGCTGATCGACGGCGGCGCGCCGTACTACCAGGAGCTGCTGGCGCACCTGCACGCCGGCCGGCAGCCGAGCGAAGAGGACCTGGCGCCGGTCGCGCGCCTGGCTCGAGCGCTCGCGCACGTCGCGGCGGCGGATCGGCGAGGAGCTGCCGATCGTGCCGAAGAAGAAGACCAGGCTGAGCGCCGAGGACGCCGCCCAGGTCGATCGCGTCCATCCCGAGCGCAGCTTCACCGGCGACTCGGCGGTCGCCGTCGCCGAGCCGCCCGCGCCGGCACCGGCCGCACAGGCCGGCGCCCCCGACCTGGAGTCGCTGCTGATCGACGCGCTCGTCGAAGTCCGCTCCGGCCGGGTCGAGGCGGCGGAAGAGTCGCTGCGCCGGTTCCTCTCGGGGCGAGGCTGAGGGCGCCGCTGTGCTACCTTGCGCACCGGCCGTGACCCGTGAGGGCACGGCGTTTTTTTGACTTTTACGATCCTTCGATCGCGATGAGCCTGACCAAAGACAAGAAGAGCGAGCTGATCGGCAAGTACGGCCGCGGCGACAAGGACACCGGCTCCGCCGAGGTCCAGGTGGCGCTGCTGACCGCGCGGATCAACGATCTCACCGGTCACCTCAAAGAGCACAGCAAAGACCACCACTCGCGGCGCGGGCTGCTGATGCTGGTCGGCAAGCGCCGCCGCATGCTGCGCTACCTGGAGCGCAACGACCTCGAGCGCTACCGCGCCCTGGTCGCCGAGCTCGGCCTGCGTCGATGATCGCGGTCGGGGCGCCGGCTCCGGACTTCACGCTGCGCGACCAGGACGGCGAAGAGGTCACGCTGGCCGGCTTCGCCGGGCGCAAGGTCCTGCTGGTCTTCTACCCGCTCGACTTCAGCCCGGTCTGCTCCGACCAGCTCTCCGTCTACCAGGAGGCGAAGCCGCAGCTCGCCGAGGGCGGGATCGACCTGGTCGGGATCAGCGTCGACAGCTCCTACGCGCACAAGGCCTTCCAGGAGAAGCTCGGGATCGACACCACCCTGCTCTCTGATTTCGAGCCGAAGGGCGAGGTCGCCCGCGCCTACGGCTCCTACATCGACGCCGCCGGCATCGCCAACCGCACCCTGGTGCTGGTCGACGAGAACGGCGTCGTCGCCTGGACCCACGAGTCGCCTTCGCCGGGCGAGTTCCCGGCCACCGACGTGGTTCTCGACGGCGTCGGCGTCGGCGTCTAGCCGTTCTTCGGTTCCAGGATCACGGCCTTCGCCCCTCGAGACATAGGTTTGTCTTAGGGGTGGGAATCGGGGGGACCCTGCCCGCTGCACCTCGTCGGGTGAAACGGCCGTGCGGCTTTACGCCATGAAGCCTGGTCGGCCCTCCTCATGCTGATACGCGTCCAGGGTCCCCCCGATCCCCACCCGAACAAAGCAACAAGCTCCAGACAAAAGGGACGGAGCCCCCAATCGGGGACGCCCGTAGCTTCGGTCCTCAGCTTCGGGACGGGAGCGCCCGCAGCTTTCTCGTTAGCTGCGAGACGTTGCGTGGTTTTCAGCCGGATTCGTTGGGAGTGGTGGGGTGCCCCTCCCGAAAAGGCTTAAACGCATCCGTTGGCGCCCTCGGCGAGGGTTCCAGCTGCGCGACGGTCTTTTCGGGAGGGGCACCCCATCGCTCCGCCACCAAACCCTGACCCCTAGCACCCCGTCCCGCCGCCAATCAGCCCTTCGGCCTGATCACCGCGACGATCGCGCCGCTGCGGTTGCCGGCCGCGTCTTCGGCGTCGACGGTCACCTTGACGATCGCCTTCTCGCCGCGGCCGAGCGCCTTCTGGGCGGCTTCCCGGGTCTTCTGCGGGACCCGCAGCCGCAGCGCCACCTTGGCGCCGCGGGCGACCTGCCGTTCGATTCCGTAGAGGCCCCAGATTTCGCGGCCGTACTTCCGCGGCGAGCCGCTGCCGACCTCGAGCTGGCCGCTGGCGACCGCCGTCGCCTGCTCGTTGCTGCGCATCCTCACCAGGACCCACTTGCCGCCCGTGAAGTCCTGCCGCTGCGGGTAGGTGAGTTTGATCCGCGGCGCTTCGCGGTCTTCGGCCGCCCCCGAGCCGCCGGGGAGGGCGAGGAGCGAGCAGATGCCGAGCGCGGCGAGCAGAATCAGGCATCGGAGCCGTGGCAACCGCAGTCCCATGCCGGAGACGATAACCGTGGTTGCGGCGCTCCGTTACTCTTCAACTGAAAGAGAACGACAGTTCTGAAAGCAGATGGCCGTCAACCGGGCGGCCGGAGGTAGAAAACTAAATGAGCATGTTTGACGTTAAGCGCGTCTCGGTGGACGTCGGCGACAGCCAGATCTCCTTCGAGACGGGCAAACTCGCGAAGCAGGCTGGCGGCGCGGTCGTCGTCCAGAGCGGCGACACGACGGTGCTCTGCACCGCCACGATCGGCAACCTTCGCGACGTGGACTTCCTTCCCCTCACCGTCGACGTCGAGGAGCGGATGTACGCCGCGGGCAAGATCCCGGGCTCGTTCTTCCGTCGCGAGGGCAAATCCGGCGAGAAGGCGACGCTGACCGCGCGGATGATCGATCGGCCGATCCGCCCGCTCTTCCCGAAGGGCTGGCACTACGAGACGCAGCTGGTCGCGATGCCGCTCTCGGTCGACCAGATCCACCCCTACGACATTCTCGCGATGAACGGCGCCTCGGCGGCGCTGGCGATCTCGCCGGTCCCGGTCGCCAAGCACGTTGGCGCCGTCCGGATCGGGAAACTCGACGGCGAATTCGTCGTCAATCCCGAGGAGGAGGAGCACGAGGAGCTGGAGCTCGACCTGATCGTCGCCGGCACCGACGAGGCGATCCTGATGGTCGAGGCGGGCGCCACCGGCGTCAGCGAGGCTGAGATCCTCGACGCCCTCGACATCGCCCACTCGGAGATCAAGAAGCTGGTCGCGGCGATGGAGGACCTGCAGCAGCAGGCGGGCAAGGAGAAGCTGGCGATCGAGGCGGTGGAGCTGGACTCCGCCCTGCTCGACGAGGTCCGTGGCGAGTTCGGCCAGGCTCTGGTCGACGCGATCGCCACCGAGGGCAAGCTCGAGCGCTACGAGGCGATCGACAAGGTCAAGGACGAAGCCGTCGACAAGCTTGCCCCCGAGGGCGAGTCCGATGCCGAGATCGAGCGTCGCGCCGACGTCAAGGCCGCCTTCGACTCGATCGAGAAGGACACGATCCGCAAGGCGATCGCCGTCGACAAGAAACGCCCAGACGGCCGCGCCGCCGACGAGATCCGGCCGATCGAGACCGAGGTCGACATCTCCCCGCGCGTGCACGGCTCGGCGCTCTTCACCCGCGGCGAGACGCAGATCCTCTCCAACGTCGCGCTCGGCACGACGCGGATGGACATGCGGATCGACACCCTCGGGCTGCAGACCACCAAGCGCTTCTGGCACCACTACAACTTCCCGCCCTTCTCGGTCGGGGAGGCCGGCTTCATGCGCGGCCCGAAGCGGCGTGACATCGGCCACGGCGCGCTCGCCGAGCGGGCCCTGGCGGCGACGATCCCCGATGAAGAGTCGTTCCCGTACGTGATCCGGGTCGTCTCCGAGACGCTCGAGTCGAACGGGTCCTCCTCGATGGGCTCGGTCTGCGCCTCCTCGATGGCGCTGCAGGCGGCCGGCGTGCCGGTCACCGCACCGGTCGCGGGCGTCGCGATGGGGCTGATCAAGGAGGGCGACGACTACATCGTCCTCACCGACATCGCCGGCGTCGAGGACCACCTCGGCGACATGGACTTCAAGGTCGCCGGCACCGCCGAGGGCATCACCGCCCTGCAGATGGACATCAAGATCACCGGCGTCACCTTTGACATTTTGCGAGACGCCCTCGACCAGGCCCACAAGGGCCGTCAGTTCATCCTCGGCAAGATGGCCGAGGCGATCGACGGGCCGCGCCCGAAGCTGTCGCAGTTCGCGCCGGCGATCGAGTCGATCAAGATCGACCCGGAGAAGATCGGCGCGGTGATCGGCAAAGGCGGCGAAACGATTCGCGCCCTGTGCGAGGAGTTCGAAGCCGAGATCGACGTCGAGGACGACGGCACGGTGCGGATCTACGCGCCGACCGGCGACCTCGTCGAGGGCTGCGTCGCCCGCATCAACTCGATGACCAAGGAGGCCGAGATCGGCGACCGCTACGAGTCCGCCAAAGTCGTCAAGACGACGACCTTCGGCGCCTTCGTCGAGCTGGTCAAAGGCACCGACGGCCTGCTCCACATCTCCAACGTGAAACCGGGGGAGAGGGTCGACTCGGTCGACGACGTGCTCAGCTCCGGCGACCTGATCGACGTCACCGTGGTCGAGGTCGACAAGGAGCGCGGCCGGATCGGCCTGCGCCTCTCCGACGACCCGACGGTCGAGGGCAAATCGCCGGAGGAGCTGGCCGCGGTCGGCTCCGGCGGCGGCAGCCGCAACGGCGGCGACCGTGACCGCGGTCGCGGCGGTGGCCGTGACGGCCGGCGTCGCGAACGCGAGAGCCGTCGTTGAGCGCCAGCGCCGCCAAGGTCACCGAGCTCGGCTCGGGCGTCCGGGTCGTGACCGAGGAGGTTCCCTCGGTCCGCTCGGTCGCCCTCGGGCTCTGGGTCCGGACCGGAAGCCGTAACGAGACCCCGGCGCAGGCCGGGGTCTCGCATTTCCTCGAGCACCTGCTGTTCAAGGGCACCGAGCGCTACTCGGCGATCGAGATCTCCGAGCGCTTCGACGGCCTCGGCGCCTCGGTCAACGCCGCCACCGGCAAGGAGACGACGCACCTGCACGCGCGCTTCCTCGACGAGCACACCGACGACGTCTTCGCGCTGCTCTCGGAAATGCTGCTCGGCCCGACCTATCCGGAAATCGACTCCGAGCGCCAGGTGGTGCTGGAGGAGATCGCGATGTACGAGGACGAGCCGCAGGACCGCGTCCACGACGTCCTCGCCGAAGCAGTCTTCGGCGAGCACCCGCTCGGCCGCCGCGTGCTCGGCGAAGCCGAGGTGATCGCCTCGATCCCGATCCCCGACATCTCCGCCTACCACCAGGAGCGCTACGCCGGCCCGGAGATCGTCGTCGGCGCCGCTGGCCACCTCGACCACGACCGGATCGTCGCCCTCGCCGAAGAGCTGGTGCGGCCGACCGGAGCCGGCGGCGACCAGCCGGACACCGCGCTGGCGGGCTCGGCCCGGCTCTGCTTCCACCAGAAGGAGACCGAGCAGTACCACATCTGCTTCGGCGCGCCGGGGCTGCGCCGTGACGACGATCGCCGCTACGCGCTCGCCGTGCTCGACTCGATCTTCGGCGGCTCGACCTCCTCGCGGCTGTTCCGCGAGGTGCGCGAGAAGCGCGGGCTTGCCTACTCGGTCGGCTCCTACAACGAGCAGTTCACCGACCAGGGCCTGGTCGCGACCTACGTCGGCACCCGCGAGGACAACGTCGAGGAGGCCTGCGCGATCATCGGCACCGAGCTCGGGCGGCTGCGCTCCGAGCCGGTCTCGGCCGACGAGCTGCAGCGGGCGAAGGAGAGCGTCAAGGGCCGCCTGGTGCTGTCGTCGGAGTCGACGGCGGCGCGGATGACCCGGATTTCACGGGCGACGCTGTTCGGGCTGCCGATCGAAAGCCTCGACGAGATGCTGGCCAAGGTCGACGCGATCGAGGTCGATCAGCTGACCGAGCTGGCCGCCTCGCTGTACGGCGAGGAGCACCTCTCGGCCGCCTGCGTCGGCGGCGACGAGGCGAAGTTCCGGGCCGCCCTCGGCCCGGTCTCGGAGACCCTGGTAGCGGCGTGACCCGAGTTGGCGTCTCCGGCGCCGCCGGGCGCATGGGGGGGACGGTCTGCGAAGCGGTCGAGGAGGCCGAGGGTCTCGAGCTGACCGGCCGCGCCGACCCGGCGCTCGGGGTCGAGCTGGCCACGATCCTCGGCGACGTCGAGGTGGTCGTCGACTTCAGCGTCCCGGACGTGGCGCTCGAGAACGTGCAGGCATGCCTGGCGGCGGGGGTCCACGTGGTCGTCGGCACCACCGGCTTCGATCTCGAGGAGGCCCGCGCGGCGGCGGAGGCGAGCGAGGCGAACCTCTTCGTCGCCCCCAACTTCGCGATCGGCGCGGTGCTGATGATGGTCGTCGCCCAGCGGATCGCTCCGCACATGCCCGAGTGCGAGGTGATCGAGCTGCACCACGACCGCAAGCTCGACGCCCCGTCCGGGACCGCGAAGCGAACCGCCGAGCTGATCGAGGCGGCCGGCGGCAACGTCCACCGGCCGATCCACTCGGTGCGGCTGCCCGGCCTGGTCGCCCACCAGGAAGTGATCTTCGGCGGCGTCGGCCAGACGCTCAGCCTGCGCCACGACTCGATCGACCGGCGCTCGTTCATGCCCGGCGTCGTGCTCGCGGTCCGTAAGGTCGCCGAGCTGCCGGACCGCTTCACCGTCGGTCTCGAGCAGCTGCTTTGAAACTCCGGCTCCGGTTCCCGCGCTAGGCTGCGGCCCATGCCCAAGATCGAAGGCGTGATCACCGCTATGGCGACTCCGTTCGCCGAGGACGGCACCGTGGATCTGGCGGCGGCGCGGCGTCTGGCCGCCTACCTGCTCGAGCACGGCTCGCATGGCTTCGTGATCGCCGGCACCACCGGCGAGTGCCCGACCCTGACCGACGCCGAGGAGATCGAGCTGCTGCGGGCGGTGCGGGCCGAGGTCGGCGACGAGGTGCTGCTGATCTGCGGCACCGGCACCAACGACACCCGCCACTCCTGCGAGCTGACGAAGATGGCCGCCGACGCCGGCGCCGACGGCTCGCTGGTCGTCGCCCCGTACTACAACAACCCCAACCAGGCCGGCCTCCGCGCCCACTTCGAAACGGTCGCCGCCGCGGTTCCCGAGCTGCCGATGATCGTCTACAACATCCCCTCGCGGGTGGTCGTCAACATCCCGGTCGCGCTGCTCGCCGAGCTGGCGGCGATCGAGAACATCGTCGCCGTCAAGCAGGCAAACGACGCCGACCTCGGGCCGATCGAGGGTCTGACGGTCCTCGCCGGCAACGACTCCGGCTTCCTGCCGGTGCTCGAGTTTGGCGGCGGCGGCGGCATCCTCGTCGCCTCGCACGTCGTCGGCGACCAGATGCGGGACATGTGGGAGGCGGCGCAGACCGGCGACCTCGACCGGGCCCGCGAAATCGACCCCGAACTGCGCGCGGTCTACGAGATGATCGGCGTCACCACCAACCCGATGCCGGTCAAGGGCGCCCTGGCGATCATGGGCCTGCTCGAGGAGCGGCTGCGGCTGCCGATGGTGCCGCTCAGCGACGAGCATCGCGCCGTCGTCCGCGCCGCCCTCGAGGGCGTCGGCGTCGCGGCGGCTTCCTAGCGCCCGCTCCATACGAACTTCCACAACGAAAAGAGATTGAACTAGTGCCAAGTACCAACAAACTTCGCGTGCTGCCCTTGGGCGGCCTCGGCGAGATCGGCAAGAACATGACCGTCGTCGAGTACGACGGCAAGATCATCGTCGTCGATACCGGACTGATGTTCCCGACCGCCGAGATGCACGGGATCGACCTCGTCCTCCCGGACTTCAGTTATCTCCGCGGCCGCATCGACGACGTCGAGGCGATCGTCCTCACCCACGGCCACGAGGACCACGTCGGGGCGCTGCCCTACGTGATCCGCGAGATCGGCATGCCGCCGGTGATCTACGGCGGCATCCTGACGATCGGGATGGTCCGCTCGAAGCTCGACGAGCACAAGCTCGGCGACAAAGCGCCCCTGCAGGAGCTGCCGCCCGGGGAGAAGGTGCGGCGCGGGCCGTTCGAGCTCGAGCTGGTCCACCTCGCCCACTCGATCCCCGACATGCGCGGGGTGCTGATCGGCACCGAGGCCGGCAACGTGCTGATGACCGGCGACTACAAGTTCGACCAGACCCCGGTCGACGGCAAGCCGGCCGACGTCTCGCGGCTCGCCGAGCTGGGGCGGGAAGGGCTGGTGCTGCTCTGCGGCGACTCGACCAACGCCGACCGGCCCGGGGTGGCGCCGTCGGAGTCGAGCGTCGGGCCGGCGCTCTACCAGGAGTTCTCGCGCTGCGAGGGGCGGATCATCGTCACCTCCTTCGCCTCCAACATCCACCGCGTCCAGCAGGTGATCGACGCCGCTGTGCGGCTCGACCGCAAAGTCGCCCTGGTCGGCCGCTCGATGCGCAAGAACTTCAACATCGCCTCCAACCTGGGAATGGCGAAAGCGCCGCCCGGGGTCTTCGTCCAGCCGCGCGAAATCGAGGACTTCCCGGACGAGAAAGTCGTCGTGATCTCTACCGGCAGCCAGGGCGAGCCGCTCTCGGCGCTGCGGCGGATGGCCAACAACGACCATCGCGACGTGCAGCTGCGCTCCGGCGACACGGTTGTCTTCTCGGCAACGCCGGTGCCCGGCAACGAGCGGGCGGTGAACGAGACGATCGACCGCATCTACGAGATCGGCGCCACCGTCGTCACCGCCAAAGACGCCCCGATCCACGCCTCCGGCCACGGCTGGCAGGAGGAGCTGAAGCTGATGCTGAACCTGACCAAACCGCGCTTCGTGATGCCGATCCACGGCGACTTCAAGCGGCTGCGGCTGCACGCCGAGCTGGCCCGCGCGGTCGGGATCGAGGAGGAGGACATCTTCCAGGGCCGCAACGGGATGCCGCTCGAGGTCGACGGCGACGGCGCCAGCTGGGGCGAGGACGTCCATGCGGGGACGATGTACGTCGACGGCGTCGACATCGGCGACCCGGACGACGCCGCCCTCCGCGACCGCCGCGAGATCTCCGCCGACGGCATCTTCATCGTCGTCGTCACGATCTCCTCCGACGACTGCTCGATCGTCGCCGACCCCGAGGTGATCTTCCGCGGCGTCGCCTTCCTCGACGACGCCAACGCGATCGTCGAAGACATCTCCGACCTGGTCGAAGACTCGCTCGAAGCGGGCAGCAAGAACAACGGCGGCGGCCGCGACCCGAACCTGATCGAGGAGAACCTGCACGCCGAGATCGGCAAGTTCGTCTGGCAGCGCCTGCGCCGCCGCCCGATGGTCGTCCCGGTCGTCGTCGAGGTCTGAGCCCCGGCGCCGCTCGCGCGGCGCGATCCCGCCGGCCCGAACTCCAGATGAGGTTGCCTTTTCGGGCGCATATCGCCTGAAACGGCAACCTCAACGGTGGTGCGGCGCCCAGTGCGCGAATCGGCCGAGGCAGACGGCGCTCGGGGGCCGAATCCGGGCAAAGAAAAAGCCCGCCGGGATAGTGTCTGGGGAGAATCCCGGCGGGCTAGTGTGTCTCGTCCACGGGGGAATCTAGGTTCGTCCCCTAAAGGCGCGCTAAAAAAACTCAAGACTGGGTCTCGGGGATCGGGCTTGGCACCTTCTCGGCGCGGAAGGGTCGCTCTCTTCTGCGCCTCAGGAGATCTGGACCGGGTCCGGCTCCGCCGCCGCCATCGGGATGCGGGCGCGGAAGAGGGCGCCGCCGCCGGCCGATTCGCCGGCTTCGACGCTGCCGCCGTGGGATTTGGCGACGGCGCTGACGATCGCCAGCCCGAGCCCGGTACCGGAGCCGCCGACGGTGTCGGACGGGCCTTCGCCGCGGACGAAGCGGTCGAAGATCTGCTCGCGCATCGCGACCGGGATGCCCGGCCCGTCGTCGGCGACTTCGACCACGGCCTGGCCGTCAACCTCGGCCAGCCGCAGCTCGATCGTCGCTCCTTCGGGCGTGTGGCGGGTGGCGTTGTCGAGCAGGTTGAGGACCATCCGGTGCAGCTCGTCCGGGCTGCCTGCGACCCGCAGCGGCCGCTCGTTGTCGATCTGCAGGTGCCGCTCACCCATCAGCGGCGCCGCCTCGGCGGCCGCGTCGCCGGCGATTTCCGCCAGGTCGCAGCGGCGGTGCTTGCCGAGGCGGCCGGCGTCGGCGCGGGCCAGCAGCAGCAGGTCGGCGACCAGGCGGCTCATCCGCCGCGAGGAGCGCAGCGCCGAATCGACGATCTCGCGGTCCTCCGACAGCTGCGGCGAGTCGAGCGAGGCCTGCAGCAGTTCGAGGTTGGCGAGGATGCTGGTCAGCGGCGTCCGCAGCTCGTGCGAGGCGTCGGCGACGAACTCGCGCTGGGTCTGCATCGCCGCCTCGCGCTCGGTGCGGGCGCCGTCGAGCGCGCGCAGCATCTCCTGCAGCGTCCGCGCCAGCTCGCCGACCTCGTCGTCGACTTTCGGCTCCGGCATCCGCCGCGAGGGGTCGCGGGTGCTGGCGATCTCGTGCGCGGTCGCAGTCAGCGAGGCGATCGGCCGCATCGCCCGGCCGGCGATCGCGACCCCGGCGAGGCTGGCGAGCAGGGTGCCGCCGAGGATGCCGCCGGCGATCAGCAGCCAGACGCGGTTGACGGTGTCATCGACGTGGTCGGTGCTGCGCCCGTACTGAGCGAAGCCGGTGACTTCGTGGCTGCTGTTGATGATCGCCGCGTTCGCGACTCGCATGCCGCCGTGTTCGGTGAGATTCACCCCCGAGAGGTCGATCTGCGGCCGGCCGAGCGGCTTGGCGCCGGGGTTCTTGCCGATCACCCGGCCGCGCGCGTCGTAGATGTAGGCGGAGGCGTCATCGAGGCGGACGAATTCTTCGAGCCGCAGCCCGCCGACCGGTCGCGGGCTTCCCAGCGGCGGGTATTCGACTTCGAATTCGCTGGCGAGGATCTGGACCGCGCTCCGCACCTCGTTGTTGAAGTCGTCGCGGATGCGCTGGGTGGCGATCTGGCCGATCGCGCCGCCGAAGACCAGCAGGATCGCCAGCGTCAGCCCGGCCGAGACCGAGGCCAGGCGCCAGCGCACCGGCCAGGAGCGCGGATGCACGAGGCGGCGCATCAGGGTGCTCCGGAGCGACTGCGGGCCGCCGCCAAGGCGTTAATCCTTGAGGACGTAGCCGGCGCCGCGTTTGGTGTGGAGGAGGCGCGGCTCGCCGCCGTTCTCGAGCTTGCGCCGCAGGTTGGAGATGAAGACGTCGATCGTGTTGGTCGCCGCCATCGGGTCGTAGCCCCAGACTTCGTCGAGCAGGCGCTCACGCGAGACGACAAGGCGCTCGTTGCGCATCAGGAACTCGAGCAGCTCGAACTCGCGATTGGTCAGCTCGATCTCGCGCTCGCCGCGGCGCACCTCGCGGGTGTCGGGGTTGAGGGTGAGGTCGCCGACCTCGAGCGAGGCGGCGCCGCGCGGCGGCCGTCGCCGCAGCAGCGCCCGGATCCGGGCCAGCAGCTCTTTGCGCTCGAACGGCTTGACGAGGTAGTCGTCGGCGCCGGAGTCGAGGCCGGTGACGCGGTCCTCGGTCTCGGTGCGGGCGGTGAGGATCAGGATCGGCACGTCGCCGTCCATCCGCAGCCGCCGGCAGACCTCGACGCCGTCGAGGCCGGGCAGGCCGAGGTCGAGGACGACCAGGTCGGGGACGAAGCCGGCGGCGACGTCGAGCGCCTCGAACCCGTCGGCGGAGGTCCGCACCTCGTATCCCTCGTTGCGAAGCGAGCGGCGGAGGACGTCGGCGATGTCGGCGTCGTCCTCGACGACGAGCACGCGGCCGCCCACCTGGGCCTCGGGATCGGCAAGCATCATGGAGACGATGTTAGCCGCCGCCAAACCCGAAATCCGCCGCTTTTAGAGGGAATTTAGGGCTGCCTTTCGGAGCCGCCCCCGATCGGGTCCGAGCTGGCCCGGCGAGACCGGGCGGAAGCGCGCAGGGGAAGGGCCGGCGGTGTCGAACGGGGGTCCCATGTTCGTTCGCCAGAAGAGGTCCGCCCCTGCCCGCCGCAAAAAAGCCGCCAAAGGGCGAAAAGCCGCGAAGCCGAAGCGCGGGCTGCACCTGCCGGAGGGGATCGAACAGCGCCACCTCGACCTGCTCGGCCTCTTCCTGCTGGCCGTCTCCGTCTACCTGATCTTCGTCCTCTTCGCCGGCTGGGAAGGCGGCAAGGTCGGCTATGGCCTGGAAACCGCGTTGATCTACCTGTTCGGCTCGGTCGGCGCCCGGATCTTCGTCCTCCTGATGCTGGTCAGCGGCTGCATGTTGCTGACCGGGACCTCGGTCTCGGCGCTGGCGCGGGGGATCGGCCGCGGCCTGCGGGTGATCTTCAGCGGCAGCGCCGACGCGACCCGCACCGCGGCGCGCACCCACGCCGACTGGCGCGAGGACCGCCAGGCCCGCCGCGCCGACGAGGCGGAGACGAAGGCCGGACCGACCGACGTGATGAAGGGCTACCCGGAGGAGGACGACGACTTCGAGCCGACCGTGGCGCTGGCCGACGAGGACGACACCGCCGATTTCGCCGCCGCCGGGATCTTCGGCCGCAAGGACGAGGTCGTCGAGGAGGACGACGCCGCCGAGACAGAGGTGATCGCCGCGGAGCCCGAGCCCGAGCCGGAGGAGCCGCCGCAGCTCGATCTCACCGAGGCGCCCTCGCACCACCCCGATGGGCAACACCCGCGGCGTCACCGTCGCCGACGAGCTCCACTACAGCCCGCCGCCGATGAAGGCGCTCGAGCGCGGCAAGGGCGACAAAGGCCCCGACCCGCGCGACCAGGAAATCATCGGCCGCAAACTGATCGAGACCCTCGGTCACTTCGGGGTCGACGCGAAGATCGTCGGCGTCGTCAGCGGCCCGCACGTCTCCCTCTACGAAATGCGCCTGGCGCCCGGGATCAAAGTCAAGAAAGTCACCGAGCTCGCCAACGACCTCGCCTACGCGCTGGCCTCGACCGACATCCGCATCCTGGCGCCGATCCCCGGCAAACAGGCGGTCGGGGTCGAGGTGCCGAACACGCGCCGCCGCATGGTCCGCCTCGGCGACATCTACGCCGGCCGCCCGGAGAAGACCTCGCCGCTGGTCGCCTGGCTCGGCAAGGGGATCGACGGCAACGCGGTCTGGACCGACCTGGCGAAGATGCCGCACGTGCTGGTCGCCGGCACCACCGGCTCCGGCAAGAGCGGCTGCATCAACGCGATCCTCTCCTCGATCCTGATGCAGGCGTCGCCCAACGACGTCCGCCTGGTGCTGGTCGACCCGAAGCAGGTCGAGCTCAACCACTACGAGCACGTGCCGCACCTGCTGACGCCGGTGGTGACCTCGCCGCGGCTCGCCGCCAACGTCCTCTCGAACCTGATCGGCGAGATGGAGAGCCGCTACGGCATCATGAGCCAGGCCCGCTGCCGCAACCTCGCCGAACTGAACGCCAAGCGCGAAAAGGAAGGCGAGGCGCCGCTGCCGCACATCCTCTGCGTGATCGACGAGCTCGCGGACCTGATGATGGTCGCGCCGGCCGAAGTCGAGGACTCGATCATCCGCCTCGCGCAGAAGTCGCGGGCGACCGGGATCCACCTGGTGCTGGCGACCCAGCGCCCCTCGACCGACATCATCACCGGCACGATCAAGGTCAACATCCCGGCCCGGATCGCCTTCGCGGTCTCCTCCCAGACCGACTCGCGGGTGATCCTCGACCAGGGCGGCGCCGAGGCGCTGCTCGGCCAGGGCGACATGCTCTTCCGCGGCGCCGGCAGCTCGAAGATGCAGCGGGTCCAGGGCGCCTTCATCACCGAGGACGAGATCGCCAAGATCACCGAGCACTGGGCGCGCCAGGGCGAACCCGAATTCGAAGACGAGCTGCTGGAGACGCCCGAGGACGCGATCGACGGTGGGCGTGGCGACGACGAGTTCGATCCCGACTCCGACGACCTGCTGGACGAGGCGATCCGGCTCGTGGTGCAGACCGAAACGGCTTCGGTGTCGATGATCCAGAGGCGGCTGCGGGTCGGCTACACGCGGGCCGGGCGGCTGATCGACATGCTCGAGCGGCGCGGGGTGATCTCCGGCTACGAGGGCTCGAAACCGCGGCAGGTGCTGATCACCCAGGCGGACTTGGCGCGGGTACTGCAGCCCGGCGGCGGCGATCCGATCCCGGCGCACGCCTCGTCCCCGGCTGGCGAGCCGGCCGGCGGCGGCGATCCCGAGCCCTGATCCGACCCTGAGCGGCCCAAGATCGGCCTGATCGCCGCGTCGCTGCGGTAGCGTGCCCGGCGTGATTCGCGCCGGCATCGTCGTCACCGGGACCGAGGTCATCACCGGCCGGATCGTCGACGCCAACGGCCCCTGGGTCTCCGAACGGCTGGCCGAGCTCGGGGTCGAGGTCGCCCACATCCTGGTGGTGGCGGACCGGCCGGACGACCTCGAGCACGGGCTGCGCTTCCTCGCCGCCGAGGGGATGGACCTGATCGTCACCAGCGGCGGCCTCGGGCCGACCGCCGACGACCTCACCGCCGAGGTGGTCGGGCGCTTCGCCGGGCGGGAGATGGTGCTCGACGCGGCGATGGAGCAGAAGGTCTCCGACATCATCCGCGCCTTCGCTCGCCGCCGCGGGCAGATGGACGAGGAGGCGCTGGTCGCCTCCAACCGCAAGCAGGCGATGGTGCCGGAGGGGGCGACCGCGCTCGACCCGATCGGGACCGCGCCCGGGCTGGTGGTGCCGGCCGGCGAGCGGGTCGTGATCGTGCTGCCGGGTCCGCCGCGCGAGCTGCGGCCGATGTGGCCGGCGGCGCTGGCGGTGCCGGAGGTGCGGGCGGTGCTCGACCGGGCGACGGCGCTGCACGGCTTCACGATGCGGATGTTCGGGGTGCCGGAGTCGGAAGTCGCGAAGAGCCTGCGCGAGATCGAGGCCGACGGGGTGGACCTCGAGGCGGTCGAGATCACCACCTGCCTGCGGCGCGGCGAGATCGAGATCGACGTCCGCTACCGCGACGAGACCGAGGCGGTCGCCGGCCAGGTGCGCGACGGGTTGGTGGCGCGGCACCGCAAACAGACCTTCAGCGTCGACGGCGAGACGATCGACGAGCAGGTCGCGAAGCTGCTGCGGGGGCGGAAGCTGGGGCTGGCCGAGTCGTGCAGCGGCGGCATGCTGGCGGCCCGGATCACCGACGTGGCCGGGGCCTCGGCCTACTTCATGGGCAGCGTCGTCTCCTACTCGAACCAGGCGAAGGCAGACCTGCTGGGGGTCGATCCGGCGCTGATCGAGGCAAACGGGGCGGTCTCGCCCGAGGTGGCGGAGGCGATGGCGATCGGGGCGCTGGAGCGATTCGGGGCCGACGTCGCGGTCTCGGTCACCGGGATCGCCGGGCCCGACGGGGGGACCGAGGAGAAGCCGGTCGGCTACGTCTGCTTCAACGCGCGGCTCGCCGACGGGACCGCGGTGGCCCGCGACCCGGTGATTCCCGGCAACCGCGGCGACATCCGCGAACGCTCGGCGCTGGTCGCGATGCACATGCTGCGGGTGCTCCTGGGGGGCGGCGAAGAGCCGATTTGACAGTTCCGCGCGCTTTCGTCGCGCGAAGATTTACTCCCGGGTGCTGACTCGTGCGCCCTCGATGCATAGCGTGGCGGGCATGGCGAAGGAGGTCGGCAAAGCAAAGCGGGTGCGCCTGTTCGTGGCCCTCGACCTGCCCGACAGGGTGCGGGCGGGGATCGGTGCCTGGGGCGAGCGCGAGCTGGCCGACCCGGCGTTGCGGCGCGTCCCCGAGGAGTCGCTGCACGTCACCTTCGCCTTCCTCGGCCACCGCGACGAGGCGGAGGTCGAGCCGCTGGCGGCGCTGGTGCGGGAGAGCGCCGGCTCGCCGGTGCCGCTGATCGAGCTGCTCCCGCCCGAGCAGCGGCCGCCGCGGGGCCGGGCGCGGCTGTTTGCGCTGCCGGTCCTCTCGGCGGGCGCAGAGCAGCTGCAGGCCGAGGTCAGCGAGCGATTGGTCGCGGCGGGGCTGTACGAGCCCGAGCAGCGGCCGTTCTGGCCGCACGTGACGCTCGCCAGGGTGCGTTCCGAGGGGCGCGGATCGCGACGTCCGGCGGTCGTCGAGCGGCCGCCGGGGGAGCTCCCCGAGGCGCTTGCCGAGCCCTTCTATGGCGTCCGATTGACGCTCTACCGTTCTGAACTCCAGCCGACCGGTGCGCGCTACGCGCCGTTGGCCCAATGCGAGCTGCCCGGCGCGGGTGGCAGTGAGGTGATCTGAAGATGGCGGACAAAAGAGTGAGCTTGAAAGACATGTCGGCTAAAGAAGTGAAGGCCAAAGACGCCGCGCTGGAGAGTGCAGTCACCGGGATCAGGCGGGAGTTCGGCGAGGGCTCGCTGATGCGTCTCGGCGACAAAGGCACGGTCAAGGTCGAGGCGATCCCGACCGGGGCGCTGGCGCTCGACCTGGCGCTCGGGATCGGCGGCGTGCCGCGCGGCCGGATCGTCGAGATCTTCGGCCCGGAGTCCTCCGGTAAGACGACGCTCGTCAACCACATCATCGCCCAGGCGCAGGCGCTGGGCGGGATCTGCGCCTTCATCGACACCGAGCACTCGATCGACCCCGTCTATTCCCGGGCGATCGGCGTCGACACCGACGAGCTGCTCGTCTCCCAGCCCGACTACGGCGAGCAGGCGCTGCAGATCGCCGACCGGCTGATCGCCTCGGCGGCGGTCGACGTGGTCGCGATCGACTCGGTCGCGGCGCTGACCCCGAAAGCCGAGCTCGACGGGCAGATCGGCGACACCACGGTCGGCCTGCAGGCGCGGCTGATGTCGCAGGCGATGCGCAAACTCGCCGGCAACCTCAACCGCACCAACACCGTCTGCATCTTCACCAACCAGATCCGCGAAAAGGTCGGCGTCCAGTTCGGCTCGCCGGAGACCCAGCCGGGTGGCCGCGCGCTCAAGTTCTACGCCTCGCAGCGGCTCGACATCCGCCGCATCGAGACGCTCAAAGACGGCACCGAGGCGGTCGGCAACCGGGTGCGGGTGAAAGTCGTCAAGAACAAGGTCGCCTCGCCGTTCCGCCAGGCCGAATTCGACATCGAGTACGGGGTCGGCATCTCGCGCGAGGGTGGCCTGCTCGACTTCGGCATGGAGCAGGACCTGGTCCAGAAATCGGGCTCGTTCTTCTCCTACGGCGAGACCCGCCTCGGCCAGGGCCGCAACAACGCGAAACAGTTCCTGGTCGACAACCCGGAGCTGGCGCTGGAGATCGAAACGAAGGTCCGGCGCGCGCTCGGGATCGACGGCGAGGCGCCGGCGACTCAGGGCGCGGATAGCCCCGGCGAGGCCGCCGGCGCCGAGGGCGCAGAGGCCCCCGAGGCCGTGCCGGAGGCCCAGGCCGCGTAAGCGGCTGGTCGGTGGGCGGGTAAGTCGGGGCCGGGCCGGCCGGCCCGGCCCGTCGGTGCATGCGACGAGCGGCGGCGGCCGCGAGTCGCGATGCAAGGATTTTGGTCGCCATAGCGACCAAAATCGCTGCAGCGTGCACCCTAGCCGCGGTAGCGGGGTGGTTCCGGCCGCCCTGCGGACGGGCGTGGCGGGCACGCGGGTATCCGGGGGCGCCAGCCGATAGGGTTCCGGCCGTCTTATGAGCAACGAAACCCTTCTCTTCGTCTGCGGGATCATCCTCGCGCTCTCGGCGGTGACGGTCAGCTTCATCGGGCTGAAAGTCAAATCGTTCCCGGGCAAAGCGGCGCCGATCGTCGTCCTCTGGTTCGCGATCTTCGTCGGCGCGACGGCGACGTTCGCGGTGCTGCACGCGAAGGACGAGGACGCCAACAAGGCCAAGGAGGCCCGCTTCGAGGAAGCGGGCAAGAAGGCCGAAGAAGAGGGCGGCAACGTCGCTCCGCTGGGCACCGAAGGCGCCCAGGGCGGCAGCGAAGAAGAAGCTGAAGAAGAAGCCGAAGAAGGCGCCGAAGGCTTCGAAGAAGTCGGCCCCGAAGAAGGCGAAGCGGGCGCCGAAGAAGGTGGCGAAGCAACGGAAGGCGGCGCTGCCGGAGGCAAGGAAGCCGAAGGCGAAGGCGCCGAAGGAGCGGGCGCCGAAGAAGCCGGCGGCGACCCCGAAGCCGGCAAAACGATCTTCGCCGAAAACTGCTCGGTCTGCCACGGCGACGACGGCCACGGCGGCGCCGGTGGCCCCGACCTGAGGACGATGCCGCTCGCGAAAACCGAAGAAGGCGCGATCCAGCAGGTGACCAACGGCGGCGGTGGCATGCCCCCGTTCGGCGGTGTGCTGAGCGAAGAAGAAATCCAGAACGTCGCTGCGTACGTGGTGCAGGACGTTGTCGGCGCCGGCTGACGCTGGTTCGAACTCAAACGACCTGTTCTAGGGGCGCATAGGTTTGGCGTAGCGGGCGGTCGCCGGGGCATCCCCCCAAAACGCTCCGCCTTCGGCTCCGCTTGAGTGTTTTGGGGAGACACCCCGACACCCACCCGTCCCTCTGAAAGCTTGTCCAGCGGGGCGGTCCCGTCCCTCGGAAGCTTCAAGCAAGACGGGCTGGCCCGCTCTTTTCGGAAGCTGACTGACCCTGGTCGGGGGCTTGGTTGTCAGCGGTTGGCGGATGGGCGGGCGTCGGTAGTTCCTCCCAAAACACTCAAGCGGAGCCGAAGGCGGAGCGTTTTGGGAGGGACTGCCGAGGACCGCCACGCCGATGGCCAGGGTGAAGCACTGAACCCCCGCCCAGCGCCGGTAACCTCGGCCCCATGAACACCGCCGCCAAGACCTTCCACGTCACCACCTTCGGCTGTCAGATGAACGTGCACGACTCCGAGCGGATGCGGGGGATGCTGGGGTCGCTGGGGTACGAGGAGGCGGCGAGCCGGGAGCAGGCCGATCTGATCCTCTTCAACACCTGCTCGATCCGGGAGTCGGCCGACAGCCGGTTCCTCGCCCACCTGGGCGAGGCGAAGCGGTTGAAGGGAGAAGATCCGGGCCGGGTCGTCGGGGTGGGGGGGTGCTGGGCGCAGTCGGTGAAGGAGGAGGTGTTCGAGCGCTTTCCGTTCGTCGACGTGGCGTTCGGGCCGGGGCAGATCCACAAGCTGGCCGAGTTCCTGACCTCGGATTCGCTGAGCGCGCAGGGCTACTTCGAGTTCGAGGACTTCTCCGGCCATCTGCCGGCGCGGCGCGAGCGGGAGTTCCAGGGATGGCTGCAGATCTCGCAGGGGTGCAACTGCGTCTGCTCGTACTGCATCGTCCCCACGACGCGGGGACGGGAGGTGAGCCGGGACCCGTTCGAGCTGGTTGCCGAGGCCGAGGCGCTGGCCGCCGACGGGGTCCGCGAGGTGACCCTGCTGGGGCAGAACGTGAACAGCTACGGGCGCGATCTGCCGCGGGATGCGCGGATCGGGTTCGCCGAGCTGCTGGAGCGGATCGACGCGGTGGAGGGGATCGACCGCATCCGCTACACCAGCCCGCACCCGAAGGACATGAAGGAGGACGTGGTCCGCGCCCACGCGGAGCTGGCCTCGCTCTGCGAGCAGATCCACCTGCCGCTGCAGTCGGGCTCGAGCGCGGTGCTGAAACGGATGCGCCGCACCTACGGCCGCGAGCGCTACCTCGACCGGGTGGCGCTGATCCGCGAGCACGTTCCCGACTGCGCGATCACCACCGACATCATCGTCGGCTTCCCCGGCGAGACCGAGGCCGATTTCGAGGAGACGCTGGAGGTCGTGGAGGAGGTCGGCTACGACGGCGCCTTCACCTTCATCTTCTCGCCGCGCCGCGAAACCGAGGCGGCGACGATGGCGGGGCAGCTTCCGCACCCGGTCAAGGTCGAGCGGCTGGAACGGCTGGTCGAGCTGGTCCAGCGGCGTGCCAGCGAACGGGCGCAGCGCTTCGTCGGCCGGACGATGGAGGTCCTGGTCGAGGGGCCGAGCCGCACCGACGAGACCAAGGTGCGCGGTCGCACCCGCCACAACAAGGCGGTCAACTTCGACGGCGTCGCGGCGGCGGGGGAGATGGTCGAGGTCGAGATCAGCGGCGCCACCTCGCAGACGCTCTCCGGCGTCGCGGCGCGGCCGCTCTCGCACCTGCTCTAGCCGCCCGGCATGGACGTCGTCGCGATCTTCGGGCCGACCGGGGTCGGCAAGACCGGGGTGGCGATCGCGCTCGCCGAGCTGCTGCGCGAGCGCGGCGAGGACCCGGTCGCGATCAACTGCGACGCGCTGCAGGTCTACGAGGGCCTGGAGACGCTGACCGGCGCCGCCAGCGCCGCCGAGCAGGCCCGGCTGGAGCACCGGCTGCTCTCCTTCGTCCCGGTCACCGAGGACTTCTCGGTCGGCGACTACATGCCGCTCGCCCACGCGCGAGGTCGACGCGGCGCTCGCCGCCAACCGCCGCCCCCTGGTGCTGGGCGGCACCGGCCTCTACCTGCGCGCCGCGCTGGCCGACCTCTCGCTGCGCCGGGTCGCTCCCGAATCGGCCGACTCGGAGCTGTGGTCGCCCGAGACCCGTCACCCGACCCGGATCTTCGGCCTCGACATGGACCGCGGTCAGCTCTATGAGCGGATCGACGCCCGCACCGAGGCGATCGTCGCCGGCGGCGCGGTCGAGGAGGCGCGCCGCGCCGAGGCGCTCGGCCCCGGCCGCACCGCCCGCAGGGCGCTCGGCTTCGACGAGCTGCTGGCCGGCGACCTCGAGCTGATGAAGCGGCGCTCGCGCAACTACGCCCGCCGCCAGCTCACCTGGGCCCGCAAGATCCCGAACCTGACCTGGGTCGAGCGGACCGGGCTCGACGACGATGAGGTGGCGCGGCGGATCGCCGAGGCCATAGGGTCCCCGCCGTGACCGATTCCGGCGCCGTCCCCTTCGAGAAGTGGCAGGCGCTCGGCAACGACTACCTGATCCTCGAGCGCGACCGGCTGCCCTGGGAGCTCGACTGCGCCCGGGTCCAGCGCCTCTGCGACCCGCACTTCGGGATCGGCTCCGACGGCGTCCTCCTGCTTGCCCCGAGCGAGGACCCGGAGCTCGTCGCCGAGCTGCGGATCTTCAACCCGGACGGCTCCGAGGCCGAGCTGTCGGGCAACGGCGCCCGCGAGGCGATCCTCTACCTGCGCCGCCACGGCTGGACCGACGCCGACCGGTTCGCGATCTCGACCGCCGCCGGGCCGATCCGGCCGACGATCACCGGCGAGCTGACCTGCAGCGTCGAGATGGGCCGCGCCTCGACCGCCTCGAAGGACTTCCCCTCGGGCCCCGACGACGGCAGGGGGTCGCTCACATCCGCCGGCCGCGAGTGGCAGTTCCAGCACGTCTCGATCGGCAACCCGCAGTGCGCGATCGTGGTCGGCCCCGGCGAGCTGGAGGGCCTCGACCTGGCGGCGATCGGCCCCGGGATCGAAGCCAGCGAGCTGTTCCCGAACCGCACCAACGTCTCCTTCCTGGCGATCGACGGCTCGCGGGTGCGGGCGCGGATCTTCGAGCGCGGGGTGGGGGAGACGCTCTCCTCCGGCACCGGCGCCAGCGGCGCCGCGGTCACCGCCTTCCTGCGCGGGGCGGCCAGCCCGATCACGGTCGAGCTCGACGGCGGCGAGCTCGAGGTCGAGATCGGCGCCGATCTGGCGGTGACGCTGACCGGCTGGGCGCAGCCGGTCTGCTCCGGCGAGCTCGCGCCGGAGCTGGTCGCGGCCCTCGCCGAGCTCTAGAAGCAGCCCGCAAACGAGACGAATAGGGTGCCGCCGATGCCGATCGCCGAGCCGTCCAAGCGCCTGGGGGAGATGCCCCCGTACATGTTCGCCCAGCTCGAGCAGCGGATCGCCGAGAAGAGAGCCGAAGGCATCGACGTGATCAGCCTCGGGATCGGCGACCCCGACCAGCCGACCTACCCCTACATCGTCGAGGCGATGCAGGCGGCGGTCGCCGACCCGGCCACCCACCAGTACCCGAGCAACCGCGGCACCGCCGCCTTCCGCGAGGCATTCGCCGAGTTCTACGGGAGCCGTTTCGGGGTGACGATCGACCCGGGCACCGAGGTGATCCCGGCGATCGGGGCCAAGGAGTGCATCTACAACCTCTGCTTCGCCTTCATGGATCCCGGCGACGTCGCCCTCGCCTCCGACCCGGGCTACCCCGTCTACACCGGCGGCCCGATCCTCGCCGGCGCGACTCCCGAGGTGATGCCGCTGCTCCCCGAGCTCGGCTTCGTCCCCGACCTCGACGCGATTCCCGCCGCCGCCCTCGCCAAGGCGAAGCTGATGTTCGTCAACTACCCGAACAACCCGACCGGCGCGGTCGTTCCCGAGGGCTTCTTCGAGCGCGTCGTCGAGTTCGCCCGCCGCCACGAGATCCTCGTCGTCCACGACGCCGCCTACACCGAGACGACCTACGACGGCTACGTCGCCCCGAGCTTCCTCGCCACCCCGGGCGCCAAGGAGGTCGGGGTCGAGGTCTTCTCGCTCTCCAAGGGCTACAACATGACCGGCTGGCGCTGCGCCGCGATCCTCGGCAACGCCGCCGCGATCGCCGAGTACTGGCGCCTCAAGACCAACATCGACTCCGGCCTCTTCGACGCCGTCCAGCTCGCCGGTGCCGCTGCCCTGCTCGGCCCGCAGGAGCCGCTGCAGGAGCAGAACGCCCTCTATGCCCGCCGCCGCGACCTGGTCGTCGGCGCCCTGCGGGAGATCGGCGTCGAGGTCACCGCGCCGCGGGGCACGATCTACGTCTGGGCGCCGGTCCCGGAGGGCCACACCTCGACCTCGTTCGTCGAGCTGGTGCTCGAAGAGGCGGCGGTCGTCGTCTCGCCGGGCTCGATGTACGGGCCGAGCGGCGAGGGCTTCTTCCGGATCTCGCTGACCGCCGCCGACGACCGCATCGAGGCGGCGGTCGCGCGGATGCGCGAGCACCTCTCCTAGCGCGTTCGAACCGGCCCGCGCCGGCGCCCGTACTCCGGGTCGACAGAGACCGCACACCACCGGGTCGTCTGGGGGGCCCGCAAAGGAGGCCACGATGGCTTCGATTACCGCCGCTCCGCCCACCTCCCGCTGCCTGCTGGTCGTCGCCAAGCCCGCCGGCGCGCCCGAGCTGCGCCGGCTTCGCGACCGACTCCCTGGACGCTCCCTGGAACTACGCGTGCTCGCCCCGGCCTTCGTCCGCTCGCGGCTGCAGTTCCTCGCCGGCGACGTCGACGAGGCGGCTCGCGCGGCGCGCCGTCGGCTCGACACCTCGCTCGCCGAGCTACTCTCCGACCGCGGCGTCAGCGCCGCGGGGGAGGTCGGCGAGGCCGATCCGCTGGCGGCGATCGACAGCGCCCTCGCCACCTTCGCTGCCGACGAGATCGTGATCGTCCCCTCCGACGGGCACGGCCACTGGCACGAGGAGCGGCTGCTCGCCGCCGCCGGCAGGCGCTTCGACCTGCCGGTGCGGGAGCTCGAGGCCGCCTAGGCGCTGACCTCGATCGCGACCTCGTATTTGTCGATGCCGACGCGCTGACCCATGCCGTCGTTGGGCGGGCTCATCTCGCCGAGCGTGCGGTCGCCTTCCTCGTAGTCGGCCTCGGTCGCGAACATCGTGATCACCAGCGCCTTGCCGCCCTCCGGGTCCTGGAGGACGAGGAGGCGGGTCGACGGGACCCCCGGCGGCGGCCCGCCCTCCTCCTCGGCCTGGCGGCGGATCTCCGCAGTGGTGCGCTTCAGGGTGTCGCCGTCGGCACCCTCGAATCGAGCAATTCGTGCGTACACGTCTCCTCCTTCGGTTCGCCCTGCCCGAGCCGAACCTATCCCGCCCGGGACGCCGCGTCCAGGCGAGGTGACTAGGCGGCTTCGCGCTCGGCGCGCTTGCGCCAGTAGCGGTCGAGGCCGCTCCACTGGTAGGCGGTGGGGACGGCCTGCAGCAGCTCCTCGGCCGTCTCCTCGCCCATCCCTTCGGCGGCGAGCTGGGCGCGGATCCGCCGCTCGAGGTCGGCCTCGTAGGCGTCCTCGTCCATCTCGCGGGCCAGGGACGCCTCCTCGCGCAGGCGCTCCCGGACCGCCTCGAGGTGCGCCGCCGGCTCCTCGATCGCGCCGAAGTGGGTGAGCGCCAGCCGCTCCGGCTCCCAGGCGGCGACGACGTCGAGCGAGCGCTCCCAGGTCTCGACGTCGATGTCGGGGGGAGGGGTGGGGGGCATGACGAGGCCCGAGGGCGGGATCACGCAGGCGGCGACGTCGCCGACGAAGGCGGTGCCGCTCTCGCGGTCCAGGTAGCAGACGTGGTGGGAGGCGTGGCCGGGGGTGTAGGCGACCTCCATCCCGAGCACGGTCTCGCCGCCCTGCAGGACGCGGACGTTCTCCTCCGGCACCGGCACGATCCGGCCCCACAGGCGCTCCATCTGGTCGCCGTAGAGCTGGCCGGCGCTGGCCAGCAGCCGCGAGGGGTCGATCAGGTGCTTGGCGCCGCGCTCGTGCACGTAGACCTCGAGGTCGGGCCAGCGCTCGACCAGCGCCCCGGTCGCCGCCGCGTGGTCGAGGTGGATGTGGGTGAGGAGCAGGGCGCGCGGCCGCTCGTCGCCGAGCTTGCCCAGCACGGTCTCGAGCGAGGACTCGGGGCCGGGGTCGACCAGCGCCTCGCCGACCTGCCAGCAGCCGATCACGTGCTCGCGGCCGAGGTGCTCGACGTCGATCAGTCGCATCGGCGTGGAGCCTATTGAGAGCGGACCGTCTACGCGGCGGCGGCCGCGGGCAACCGGCCCTCGGCCTCGAGCGTCGCCCGCATGCCCTCCTCGAGGCCGCGCGGCTGGTAGCCGAGCTCGCGCTCGGCCTTCTCGTAGCTGGCCCAGAAGGTGACGCCGTCGGCGGAGGCGATCAGCTCGCGCAGGTTCGGCGGCTGCCCCATCGCCTTGCCGACCAGCGGCCCGATCGGGATCATCGCCTTCATCAGCGGCACCGGGATCGCCCGCTTCGGGGCCTTGCGGTCGGTCAGCGCCGCGACGGTCTCGATCGCCTCGCGGGTGGTCGTCGCCGGCCCGCTCAGCACGTAGGTCTCGCCCGGCTCGCCTTTGTCGAGGGCGAGGAGGATGCCGGCGGCGATGTCCTCGACGTGGCTCAGGCAGATGCCGAGGTCGGGAAACGGCATCAGCGGCATTTTCCCGGCCAGGAACTGGTTCAAGAGCTGGCCGATCGAGGAGGTGTCGCCCGGGCCGTAGACGCCGCCGGGCTGGACGATCACGCAGGGCAGGCCTTCGCCGATCAGCCGCTTGGCGACCTGGTGCGCCTCCCACTTGGTTTCCTCGTAGCAGGAGGTGAAGCCGCTGCCGGGATGCTCGTAGGACTCGTCGACGACGCGGCCGCCGGTGTTGCCGAAGACGCCGACGGTGGAGACGTAGACGACCTTCGGGATCTTCTCCTCGAGCGCCGCGCTCAGCACCCGTTCGGTGCCGCCGACGTTGGCGTCGCGCATCGCCGGGCGCTGGCTGGCGGGGATGCCGACCTCGTAGACGGCGGCGGCGTGGATCACCGCGTCGCAGCCGCGCATCCCCTCGTGGATCGCGCGTTCGTCGCCGAGGTCGCCCTGGGCGATCGTGCAGCCGAGCTGCTCGGCCTCGCGCGCCTTCTCGGGGTTGCGGGCGAGGACCGTCACCTCGTCGCCGCGGGCGCGCAGCTGCCGCACGATCGCGCCGCCGATGAAGCCGGTGCCCCCCGTCACGAAGACCTTCACGGCACCGACACTATCCGCCCCGGCCGCTGCGTACAATCATCCTGAGTGCAAGGTTCGCGAAACGGCAACAAACCCGGGACCCGCAACGGCGCCCTGGGTGCCGGTGCCGGCGTCGCCAACCGGCGCGCCGCGCAGCGGGCGCTGGCGATCGGGATCGTCGACGGGCGCGAGCCCGAGGGCGAGCCGCTGGCCGAGCTGAAGGAGCTGCTGCGGACCGCCGGCGTCGCGACCGCCGGCGTCGCCACCCAGCAGCGCCCCAAGCCCGACCCCGACCGCTACTTCGGCCGCGGCCGGCTGGAGGAGCTGAAGCGCCAGATCAAGGCCGCCGACGCCAACCTGGTCGCCTGCGACGACGAGCTCGCGCCCCGGCAGGAGCGAAACCTCGAGAGCGCCCTGGGGGTGCCGGTGATCGACCGCACCGCGGTGATCCTCGACATCTTCGCCGACCACGCCCACTCGGCCGAGGGCAAGCTGCAGGTCGAGCTGGCCCAGCTCGAATACAACATGGCCCGCATGCGGGGCCTCTGGACCCACCTCGAGCGCCTCGGCGCCGGCCGCATCGACGGCGGCATCGGCACCAGGGGCCCGGGCGAGACCCAGATCGAGACCGACCGCCGCCTCGCCCGCAACCGGATCGCGGCGCTGCGCCGCCGGCTCCAGCGGCTGGAAAAGAACCGCGGCGTGATGCGCGCCCGCCGCGAGGGCTCCTCGCTGCCGCGGGTCGCCCTCGCCGGCTACACCAACGCCGGCAAGTCGACGCTCCTGAACGCCCTGACCGGCGCCGAGGTGAGCGTCGCCGACCGCCTCTTCCAGACCCTCGACCCGACCACCCGCAGCCTCGAGCTCTCCGGCCGCGACTTCCTCCTCACCGACACGGTCGGCTTCATCGAGAAGCTGCCGCACCAACTGGTCGAGGCGTTCAAGGCGACCCTCGAGGAGACCGTGCTCGCCGACCTGATCCTGCACGTGGTCGACGCCTCCGAGCCGCAGGAGCGGCGGCGGCTCGACATGCAGGCGGTCGACGAGGTGCTGGAGGAGATCGGCGCCGGCGACAAGCCGCGGCTGCTGGTCCTGAACAAGGCGGACCTGCTCGACGAGGAGGAGCGGCAGGAGGCGCGGCTCTGGCACCGGGACGCGGTGCTGGTCTCGGCAGTCACCGGCGCCGGGCTGGAGGAGCTGAGCGAGCGGATCGAGGCGGCGTTCGCCGAGACGCTGACCGAGGTCGAGCTGCTGATCCCCTACAGCGAGGGCGGCCGCCTGCACGAGCTGCACGAGGTGGCCGGCGACCTGGAGCGGACCGACGGCCCCGACGGCGTCCGCGTCCACGCCCGGGTCCCGTCCGCCGAGCTGCACCGCTTCACCGACCTCGCGGTCGCCTAGCTGTTCCTTTTGTCCGACAGGTGGACATAAGGAACAGCTCAGTAGGCTGCGGGACGTGGATCTGCGGGTTGCGAAGCTGAAAGAGAACGCGGTGCTGCCGAGCCGTGCCCACGAGGGCGACGCCGGCCTCGACCTCTACGCCTGCGAGGAGGCCCACATCGGCCCCGGCGAGCGCTGGGGGGTGGGGACCGGGGTCGCGGTCGAGATCCCCGCCGGGCACGCCGGCCTGGTGCTGCCGCGCTCGGGTCTGGCCCGCGACCACGGCATCTCGCTGGTCAACGCGCCGGGGCTGATCGACGCCGGCTACCGCGGCGAACTGCGGGTGCTGCTGCTGAACAACGACCCGGCCGAGATCTTCCGGATCAGCGCCGGCGACCGGATCGCGCAGCTGGTGCTGGTCCCGATCGTCGTCGCCGAGCCGCTCGAGGCGGCCGAGCTGGCCGACTCGGTGCGCGGCGCGGGCGGCTTCGGCTCCAGCGGCCGGTAGCGGCCAGCCGCGGTCGGGCTACTCGGCGATCTCGGCGAGGAGCGCGACGGCGCGGGCGAGCGTCGCCCGGTCCTCGGCTGGCAGCTTCTCGAGCTCGCCGGCGAGCCAGCCCTCGCGCTGACGGCGGTCGGCGAGCAGGGTTTCGACGCCGGCCTCGGTCAGCGAGACGAGAGCGCGGCGGCGATCGTCGGGGTCGGGCTGGCGCTCGACCATGCCGGCGGCTTCGAGGTCGGCGACGGTCTGGGCCATCGACTGCGGCCGCACCCGCTCCGCCTGCGCCAGATCGCTGACGCTGCCCGGCCCTTCGCGGTCGAGGCGGCCGAGGACCGAGCCCTGCGACATCGAGAAGCGCTGCTGCTCGGCCCGCAGGCGGCGGATCAGCTGACCGACGACGACCCGCAGGTCGCTCGCCAGCGGGCCGATCGGGATCGCCTGATCGGCTTCAGCGAGCCGATCACCGGTGGCTTTGGACGAAACCGTGGAGGACATGCACGGAAGTGTACCCAGATCGGCAGGCAGACTGCACAGTTTACCTGTGTAATATGAACGGGGAGATGCAAGCCGCGCGCGATTCAACGATCCGCACCCACGACGACCGCTACAAGTGGATCGCGCTCTCGAACACGACGCTGGCGATCCTGCTGGCGACCCTCGACGCCTCGATCACGCTGATCGCGATGCCGGACATCTTCCGCGGCATCCACCTCGACCCGCTGGTGCCCGGCAACAGCTTCTACCTGCTGTGGATGATCCTCGGCTACCTGGTCGTCTCCAGCGTCCTGATCGTCAGCCTCGGCCGCCTCGGGGACATCTACGGCCGGGTCCGCATCTACAACCTCGGCTTCGTCATCTACACGGTCGCCTCGCTGGTGCTCGCGGTCGACTGGCTCACCGGCCCACCGGGGGCGCTCTACCTGGTGATCTTCCGGATCGTCCAGGGGGTCGGCGGCGCCTGCCTGCTGGCCAACGCGGCGGCGATCATCACCGACGCCTTCCCCGCCAACCAGCGCGGGATGGCGCTCGGGATCAACAACATCGTCGGGGTCAGCGGCATGTTCGTCGGCCTCATCCTCGGCGGTCTGCTGGCGCCGATCGACTGGCGGCTGGTCTTCCTGATCTCGGTCCCGGTCGGGCTCTTCGGGACGGTCTGGGCGTATCTGAAACTGGAGGAGAGAAGCGAGCCGCGGCCCGCCAGGATCGACTGGGGCGGCAACGTCACCTTCGGCCTCGGCCTGGTCCTGGCGATGGTCGCGGTCACCTACGGGATCAAGCCCTACGGCGGCTCGCCGACCGGCTGGGGGAGCCCGCGGGTGCTGGCCCTGCTGGCCGCCTCGGCGCTCAGCCTGATCGCCTTCGTGATCATCGAGCGCCGGGTCGAGGAGCCGATGTTCCGGCTGCCGCTGTTCCGGATCCGCGCCTTCACCTTCGGCACCCTCTCGACCTTCCTCGCGGCGGTCGCCCGCGGCGGCCTGATGTTCATGCTGATCATCTGGCTGCAGGGGATCTGGCTGCCGCTGCACGGCTACGACTACACCGAAGCGCCGCTCTGGGCGGGGATCTACATGCTGCCGCTGACGGTCGGGATGCTGCTCGCCGGGCCGACCTCCGGCTACCTCTCCGACCGCTATGGGGCGCGCTTCTTCGCCACCGGCGGGATGGTCGCCGCCGCCGCCAGCTTCGGTCTGCTGATGCTGCTGCCGGTCGACTTCAGCTTCCCGGTCTTCGCCGCGATCCTGTTCATGAACGGGGTCTCGATGGGGATGTTCGCCTCGCCGAACCGGGCGGCGGTGATGAACAGCCTGCCCGCCCGCGACCGCGGCGCCGGCGGCGGCATGAACCAGACCTTCCAGAACTCGGCCCAGGTGATCTCGATCGGGATCTTCTTCACGCTGCTGATCATCGGCCTCGCCTCGACCCTGCCGAACACGCTCCAGCACGGCCTCGAAGCGCACGGGGTCGGCCACGCCGCCGCCCACCACGCCGGCCAGACGCCGCCGATCTCGGTTCTCTTCGCCGCCTTCCTCGGCTACAACCCGATCGAACACCTGGTCGGCAGCGGGGCGCTCGAATCGATCGGGCCGCACGCCCGGGCGGTGCTCGAAGGCCACGGCTTCTTCCCGCACCTGATCTCGGGCGCCTTCAGCGATGGCCTCGATACCGCCTTCACCTTCGCGATCGTCGCCTGCCTGGTCGCCGCCGGCGCCTCGCTGATGCGCGGCGGCCGCTACCACCACGTCGACGAGCCCGCCGCCGCCGAGCCGGCCGAGCGGGAGCGGCGACCCCAGCGACAACCCGAACTGGAGGGACACCATGCGAGTTGAGTGGCACGGCCAGTCGGCCTTCACCCTGGAGGGGAAGGAGGCGACGGTCTTCATCGACCCCTTCGGCGACATGTCGGGGCTGGGCGAGCGGGGGGTCGAGTGGGCCTACCCGGCGATCGAGGCGCCGGCGGCGGAGCTGCTGCTGGTCACCCACGAGCACCAGGACCACAACGGAGTCGAGGTGGTCCCCGGCGAGCCGCAGGTGCTGCGGTCGACCGCCGGCACCTACGAGACGCCGATCGGCACCGTGGTCGGGGTCGCCTCCGAGCACGACGCGGCGGCGGGGACCGAACGCGGCCCGAACACGATCTTCGTCTTCGAGCTCGACGGCGCCCGGGTCGCCCACTTCGGCGACTACGGCCAGTCCGAGCTGCGGCCCGAGCAGCGGGCGGCGATCGGCGAGGTCGACCTGGCGATCGTCCCGGTCGGCGGCGGGCCGACGATCGGCGGCGCCGCGGCGGCCGAGCTGGCGCTCTCGCTCGGCACCACCTGGGTGGTGCCGATGCACTACCGGACCCACCGGATCGGCTTCCTCGAGACCGAGGAGGAGTTCGCGGCCGCCTTCCCGCACGTGCAGCGCATCGAGACCAGCGAGTTCGACAGCGACGCGCTGGAGCGGGCCGAAACCGGCGCCGTCGCGGTCATCCCGGCCTCGCCCTAACTGGGATACCGATCTTTCCGGTTCTACAGGGAGGGAAAGATCGGTACCCCGACTTTTCCCCCAGCCCGGTGGGGAAAATGTCGGTACCCCGATATTTTCAGCCTGTGCCGACCGTGCTCGAGAGCCTTCGCAGGCCGATCGTCGCGGCGCCGATGGGCGGCGGGCCGACGACGCCGGCGCTGGTCGAGGCGGTGAGCGGGGCCGGCGGGTTCGGGTTCCTGGCGGCGGGCTACCAGAGCGCCGAGGACCTCGCGGCGGAGATGCGCGGGATGCCGCCCGGGCTGCGGTACGGGGTCAACCTCTTCGTACCGGGGCCGGAATCGGAGCCAGAGGTGTATGCGAGCTACGTAAATGGGCTGGGTGAGGAGGCGGGGGACCCTCGCTGGAGCGATGATGGGTGGGAAGAGAAGCTCGCGGTGCTGCTGGCGGAGCCGGTGGCGGTGGTGTCGTTCACGTTCGGCCTGCCGAGCGCGGCGGAGGTCGGGCGGCTGCGGGAAGCGGGCAGCGAGTGCTGGGTGACCGTGACCGACGTCGCGGAGGCCGAACGGGCTGCTGAGGTCGGCGCCGACGCGCTGATCGCGCAGGGATATGAGGCCGGCGCGCACCAGGGGACGCACGACCTGGCCAGCGAAGAGGAGGCCTACGGGCTGTTGGCGCTGCTGCAGCTGCTCGGCGCCGAGACCGAGCTGCCGCTGGTCGCCTCCGGCGCGATCGGGTCGGGAGCCGGGCTCGCCGCCTGCCTGGCTACCGGCGCCGCGGCGGTGCAGCTCGGGACCGCATTCATGCTCTGCCCCGAGGCCGGGACCACGGCGGCCCACCGCGAAGCATTGCGGCAGCGCCGCCCGACGCGCCTCACCCGGGCCTTCACCGGGCGCCGCGCTCGCGGCGCCGTCAACCGCTTCCTCGAGGAGCACGCCGACGCCCCCGCCGCCTACCCCGAGGTCCACTACGCGACGGCGCCGATCCGCGCCGCCGCCCGCGAGGCCGGCGACCTCGAGGCGCTCCACCTCTGGGCCGGCCAGGCGCACTGGCTGGCCCGCGAAGAGCCGGCCGCGGAGGTCGTCGAGCGGTTCACCGCAGAAGCCCGCTCAGCCCTCGATTCCGCGCTGCGCGGGTTGGGGCCCCGATAGGGGCCTTGGAGTCCACAGCGCCTCAGGTGCCGGACGCCGCCGGCCGCGGTGCCGGCCGACATCCCCGCACTCCCGTTCAGACGCCGGCCGCCGCCCGGGCGCTGGCGTGGGCGGCGGCCTCCAGCTCGTCCGGCAGCGGCTCCAGCTCCGGCCGCGCTCCGTAGCGCCGGCCCAGCGCCAGGGCGATCAGGTGGTCGGCGAGCCAGGCGTTCTTCGGCAGCAGCGGGCCGTGCAGGTAGGTGCCGAGGAGGTTGTGGCGGCGGGCGCCCTCGTGACCGTCGACGCCGTTGTTGCCGTGACCGGAGAGGACGCGGCCGAGCGGCGGCACGCCGGCGCCCAGGTAGGTGCGGCCACCGTGGTTCTCGAAGCCGGCGAGGACGCGCGGGCCGGGCCCCAGGTCGACCTCGATCGCGACGTTGCCGATCAGCCGCGGTCCCTCCTCGCGGACCGTCTCCAGGTCCACCAGGCCAAGCCCGGGCAGCTTGTCGGGACCGAGCTGGTAGCTGTGGCCGAGCAGCTGGTAGCCGCCGCAGACGGCGAGCAGGACGGCGCCGCTCTCGACCGCGGCGGCGAGGTCTTCGCGCTTGCTGGCGACCATGTCGGCGGCGACCAGCTGCTGGTCGCGGTCCTGGCCGCCGCCGACGTAGAAGAGGTCGGCGGCGCTGGCGTCGACCCGTTCGCCGGCGCCGGCGCTGGAGTAGGAGAAGCCGATCCCGCGCCACTCGCAGCGCCGCTGCAGGAAGACGATGTTGCCGCGGTCGGCGTAGATGTTCATCTGGTCCGGATACAGCGCGCAGACGCGGAGCTCCATCAGCTCTCCCTCCCGAGGACGACCACGGTGGAACCGACGTGGATGTCGGTGGGGCCGATCTCCAGCCGCTCGAGCGGGACCAGCCCGGCCGCCGCGGCCTCCGCCTCGAGCTGTGCCGCGGGGAAGGTGGTGATGCGGACCCGATTCGGTTCCTCGCTCAACTCGCCGTCGGGGGAGACGAGCTGGCGGCGGCGATGGATGACGATTTCGCCCGGGCCGACCGCTGCCTCGACGGCGAGGCTCGAGTAGACCCAGCCATCGACCTCGCGCACGTCCGGCAACGGCGGCGGCGAGTCGTCGGGCTCTGGCATCGCCTCGAGGATCGAGGCGGCGAAACGGCCCCCCGGCTCCAGGTGGGCGGCCACCCGGCGCAGGCAGGCGACCCGGTCGTCGGCCCCCTCGAGCAGCTGCAGCGTCTGCATCGGCGCCAGCGCCAGCGGCAGCCGCCGGCCGAGCTCGAAGTCGCGGGCGTCGGCGTGCACGGTTCGCACCGGCAGCCCGGCGGCACGCGCGGCGAGCGCTTCGAGCAGCTCCGCCTCGACGTCGACGCCGACCACCGGGTGGCCACGGCGGGCCAGGTGCAGGGCGACCCGGCCGGTGCCGCAGCCGAGGTCGAGCACCTCGCCGCCGCCGCCGGCCGCCAGCTCCTCCCAGAGCGGCAGGTCGGCGACGTAGGAGCCGCACTCGACGTCGTGCCAGACGGTGGTCGCCCCGGTTGCCGTGCTCATCGCCAGAACTCCCGCGCCAGGCCGCGGTCGGTGAGCAGCTTGCGCAGCTCGAGCAGAGCCGTGTAGGTGGGGAGGGCGAAGAGGCGGGCCGGCTCGCCGCCCGCGGCGGCGATCGCGACCGCGCGGTCGAGCGAGCCCTCGATCTCCGGCATCACCTCGATCCGCTCGACGTCCCAGCCGGCGTACTTCAGCCGCAGCGCCATCTCCGGCGCCCGCGTGCCGGCGCAGACGACCCGCCGCGCGGTCCCGGCCAGCAGCTCGAAGTCGGCGTCCCAGATCCAGGAGACGTCGCGGCCGTCGGCGATCCGGTCGTTGAGCGCGATCCAGAGGTCGATGCCCGCCCCGGCCGCGCCGCTCGCCGGGCGCTCGGCCTCGAGCCGCAGCGTCCGCAGCACCTCGTTGGCGCCGGCCGGGTTCTTGATCAGCAGGATCGAGACCGCGGTCTCGCCGACCGCGATCGTCTCGACCCGGCCGAAGGCGGCTCGTATCTCAGCCAATGCCGCGGCGATCGGTTGCGGCTCGACCCCGAGCCGCAGGCAGGCGGTGACCGCGGCGAGCGCGTTGTAGACGTTGTAGAGGCCGGGGAGGGGGAGGTCGAGCCGGATCTCGCCCTGCGGCGTGCGGACGGTCGCCGTCGAACCCTCCATCCCGCGCAGCTCGATCGCCGTCGCGGCGACGTCCGGCGTCGGCCGTTCGGCGCCGCAATTGGGGCAGCCGTAGTGGCCGAGGTGGCCGACGAAGGCACGTTCGTACTCGTAGGTGTGGCCACAGCGGCGGCAGTGCTTGGCGTCGAAGGCGTGCTGCATCTGCGGCAGCGCCTGCGAGGCGTCCTCGATCCCGAAGTAGGAGACGCCCTCGCGCGGGCGCTCCTCGCGGTCGCGGCCGAGGTCGGCGATCAGCGGATCGTCGGCGTTCAAGGCGAAGGCGGTCCCGCCCTCGAGGGCGGCGACGGTTGTCGCCCACTCGTCGGCCAGCGCCTCCATCTCGCCGTAGCGGTCGAGCTGGTCGCGGAACAGGTTCCCGAGGACCAGCAGCGAGGGATCGAGCTGTTCGGCCACCCGCGGCAGCCAGGCCTCGTCGACCTCGAACAGCCCCTCGCGGCCGCTCTGCTCGAGCAGCGCCGTCGCCACGCCCCAGGTCATGTTCGAGCCGGCCCGGTTGTGGACCGGCGCCCGCCCCTCGGCGGCCAGGACGGCGGCGATCATCCCCGCCGTCGTCGTCTTGCCGTTGGTCGCGCTGACCAGGGTCGCGCCGCCGCCGAGGCCGCCGCCGAGCTTCGCGATCGCCTCCGGCTCGAGCCGCAGCAGCACCCGCCCGGGCAGCGTCGTGCCGCCGCCGCGGCCGCTGGCGCGGCTGGCGGCGCCGATCGCCCGCGCCGCGGCGACCTTGGCCGCGAACAGCGGCCGCCTCACCGCGACGACTGGTCCGCTGGGACGAGCACGCGCAGCGCCCGCGGCAGCACCCGCAGGGAGACCGGCAGGTCGGTCAGGAGCTCGCCGTCGGCGTAGACGGGGAACGGCTTGCTGGCGCTCAGCTCGAGCCGCGCGGCGCGGAGCACGCGCACCTGATCCTCGTCGACGTGGGTGCCCTTGAACACCTTCGGCAGGTTAGCCAGGAAGCGCAGCTTGCCGACCTCGCCGATGGTGACGATGTCGAACTCGCCGTCGTCGAGCTCGGCGTTCGGGGCGATGAACATGCCGCCGCCGTAGGCGCGGCTGTTGGCGACGGCGACCGTGTAGCCGCTCACCCGCAGTCGTTGCCCGTCGAACGCGAGCGTGAACCCGGCCGGCTTCCAGGCCGCCAGGACGCGCAGCGCCGCGTAGGCGTAGACGAGGTTGCCGCGCAGCCAGGTCGTCTCGTTCGCCACCCGGTTCGCTTCCGAGTCGAAGCCGACGCTGGCGATGCCGAGGAAGCGCCTGCCGTTCGCCTCGCCGACGTCGATCGCGCGGCTGTGGCCGGCCAGCACGGTGGCGATCGCCGCCTCCGGATCGGTTGGGATCCCGAGCACCCGGGCCAGGTCGTTGCCGCGGCCGCCGGGAACGATCCCGAGCGGGCTGTCGGTGTCGGCGAGGGCGCCGCCGATCGCCCCCAGCAGGCCGTCGCCGCTGATCACGACCGGCAGCTCGTCGGCCTCGGCCGCTTCCAGCGCCGCCTCGACCCCGTGCTCGAGGCTCCTGGTGCGGACCACGCGGAAGGCGACGCGGCGGGCGTCGAGGTGGGCCTCGACCGCGGGCAGCAGCTTCAGCGCCCGGCCGCCGGCCGAGTGCGGGTTGACCAGTATCGCCAGCGGCGTCCCTGCGGCGTCCATGCCCGCCTGCAGCCTATTTCCTGCCGAGCTGCGCCGGTCAGGGGAGCCGCAGGCGGCCGATCGCGAAGCTGCCTTCGCCCGAGGGTTCGGAGAGGGCCGGCTGGATCCCGGCCTGGCGCAGCCGCCAGCGACGCCAGCGGGCGCCGGCGCCGTCGCCGGGCTCGCCGAGGCTGCGGGCGACCACCAGGTAGCCGCCGGGTCGCAGCACCCGCGCCGCCTCGCGCGGCGGCGGCTCGGCGTCGAGCAGGACGACGAGGTCGAACAGGTCCTCTGGGAAGGGCAGCTCGCGCGGCTCACCGACCTTGAAGGCGACCCGGCCTTCGGGGTCGAGACCGACCCGCGCCGAGGCGCGGCGGATCGCGCCCTCGTCGGCGTCGACGCCGCGGACCCTGGCGCGCGGGAACTCGCGGGCGAGGAAGAGGGCGCCGTCGCCCTCGCCGCACTCGACCTGGAGAATCCGCTCCGGCTCGCCGACGTGGAGGACGGCGGTGGCGAGCGGGGTCAGCGGCGGCGCGTCCGGCACCCACCGATCGTACGTAAGAGCTCCGCGGCGGCCAATGATCTACCCTTCCCGACCGTGCGGGAGCAGCAGGTAGACAGGCGCTGGATCATCCTTGCCGTTTTCGCGGTCGTCGCGGCGGCGATCGTCGCGGTCATCCTGATCTCGCGCAGCGGCGGCAGCGACGACAACGGCAGCGCCGGCGGCGACAAGGGCGGGGCACTGGTCTCGACCTGCAAACCGAGCGAAACCGAAACCGGCGAAGTCTCCTTCAAAGCGCCCAAGGAAGTGCTCGAAGAAGGCGCCAAGGAGACCGCCAAGGTCGAAACCAGCGAAGGCACCTTCGAAATCGAACTCGACACGAAACAGGCGCCGATCACCGCCAACTCCTTCGCCTTCCTCGCCGAGGAAGGCTTCTTCGACGGCCTCGACTTCCACCGGATCGTCCCCGAATTCGTGATCCAGGGCGGCGACCCGCTCGGCAACGGCGCCGGCGGTCCCGGCTACACCTGCGTCGAGAAACCACCGGCGAGCCTCAAATACACCAAAGGCGTGGTGGCGATGGCGAAGAGCGAAGCCGAGCCGCCCGGCAGCTCGGGCAGCCAGTTCTTCGTCGTCACCGGCGCCGACGCCGGCCTGCCGGCGGAATACGCGCTGCTCGGGAAGATCACCGGCGGCCTCGACGTGGTCGAGAAGATCGGCAAGCTCGGCACCCCGTCGGAAAAACCGAAACACAAAGTCACGATCGAAAAGATCTCGATCGAACCCGCCTAGCCCCGGCTGCGTAAGGTTCGGCAGTGGCCAAGATCGACATAGGCGACGCCGCACCCGAGTTCGAGCTGCCGGGCACCGGCGGAAGGAACTACCGGCTCGCCGACTACCGCGGCCGCAAGCTGGTCATCGCCTTCTACCCCGGCGACTTCACCGCCGTCTGCACGCGCCAGTTCTGCTCCTACCGCGACGAAGGCGAGCGGCTCGACGAGATCGGCGCCGAGGTGGTCGGGATCTCACCCCAGTCGGTCTCCTCGCACGAGCGCTTCAGCGAGGAGAAGCGGCTGAACGTGCCGCTGTTGGCCGACGAGGACAAGTCGGTCGCCAAGGCCTACGGGGTGCTCGCCGGGCCGATGGTGCGGCGGGCGATCTTCGTCGTCGACGAGCAGGGGATCGTCCGCCACCGCAAGGTGACGCTGGCCGGACTCACCTACGAGTCGGTCGCCGACCTCGAGCACGCGGTGGCGGCGGTCGGCTGATGGCCGGCCCGACCGGGGCGCCGTTCGAGCTCGGCGGGGCGCCGGTCCTGCGCGGCGAAGTGGCGGGGGAGGGGACGCCGATCGTCCTCTGCCACGGGATCACGGCGACGCGGCGCTACGTCGTCCACGGCTCGCGGGCGCTGGAACGGGCGGGGATGCGGGTCGTCAGCTACGACGCCCGCGGCCACGGCGAGTCCGACCCCGCCTCGGAGGGGGCAGGTCGTGTCGGTGGTTATGGATACCCGGCGCTGGTCGCCGACCTCGAGCGGGTGGTCGCCGAGCAGGTCGGCGAGGGCAGGTTCCTGCTCGCCGGCCACTCGATGGGCGCCCACACCGCGGTCGCCTACGCGCTGCGGCACAGCGAGCGGCTGGCGGGGCTGGTCGTGATCGGGCCGGTCTTCCGCGGCGGCGAGATCCCCGACCGCGCCTACGCGTACTGGGACGGGCTGGCTGACGCGCTCGAGCGCGGCGGCGTCGACGGCTTCGTCGAGTTCATCGGCCGCGAGCAGGGGATCGCCCCGGCCTTCCGCGACTCGGTGCTGCGCTTCACCCGCGAGCGGATGCTCCTGCACGAGCACCTCGACGGGGTGCTGGCGGCGCTGCGCGAGACGCCGCGCTCACGGCCCTTCGAGGAGATCGCCGAGCTGCAGGCGATCGAGGTGCCGGCGCTGGTCGTCGCCAGCCGCGACGAGGCCGATCCGGGCCATCCGTACAAGAGCGCGGTCGCCTACGCCGAGGCGCTGCCGCGGGCGCGACTGGTCAGCGAGGACGAGGGCGAATCGCCGCTCGCCTGGCAGGGCGGAAAGCTCTCGCGCGAGATCGTCTCCTTCCACGAGTCGCTATCTTCGTCATTGCTATGAAGTTCCCGAGTGAAGGCTCGCTGCGCATCGCGATCGCCGTGATCGCCGCGCTCGGCATCGGGGTGGCGACCTACATCACGATCGCCGACTCGGGCGGCGGCGCGCCGACCTGCCTGGCCGGCGGCCACGGTTGCCAGACGGTCGCCGAAAGCAAGTACTCGCACATCGCCGGCGTCAACGTCGCGATCTTCGGGATCGTCGGCTACATCGCGCTGCTCGGCAGCGCCTTCCTCGTCAACGACCTCGGCCGGCTCGGCGGCTTCGCGGTCGCCCTCGGCGGCTTCGGCTTCAGCATCTACCTGACCTACCTGGAGATCTTCAAGATCGAAGCGATCTGCCAGTGGTGCGTGGCAAGCGCGGTGCTGATGACGATCCAGTTCCTGCTCAACGCGACCCGCCTGGTCGGCTACGCCGGCACCGACGGCAGCCAACTGCAACCCGGCCGCGGCGAACGCGACGAGGCAGAGGCGAGCACTGCGTAAAGTGCCGCTTTCGGCGGAAACCACGACAGCGCGGGGGAATCGATGAGCAACAAGAAGGAGCGGGAGAAACGACGCGAAGAGCGTCTCGCCGAAGAACAGAAGGCGGTTTCCGGCGACCGCCGCACGCGCCTGCTCCAGATCGGCGCCGGGGCGGTCTTCCTGGCGATCATCGCGGTCGTGGTCGTGATCGTCGTCGCCGGCTCCAGCGCCGACAGCGGCGGCGACGCCGAGAACCTGAAGGAAATCAAGCAGGTCGACTCGCTGGTCGCCGGCATCCCGCAGAGCAAGCTCGTCCTCGGCAAGGCCGACGCGCCGGTCGAACTGATCGAGTACGGCGACCTGCAGTGCCCGGTCTGCAAGGAGTACTCGGAAGAAATCCTGCCCTCGGTGGTCGAAAAGCAGATCAAAGCGGGCAAAGCGAAAATCATCTTTCGCAACTTCCTGATCATCGGCGAAGACTCGCTGCCGGCCGGCGCCGCCGCGATCGCGGCCGGCAACCAGGGCCGCGGCTGGAACTTCCTCGAGCTCTTCTACCGCAACCAGGGCAAAGAGAACTCCGGCTACGTCACCGACGAATTCATCGAAGCTGTCGCCAAGGGAGCCGGCGTCAAGGACATCGCCAAGTTCAACCAGGAACGGCAGAGCAAAGAGCTCGAAGAAGAGGCCGAAAGGACCTCCGAACAGGCCGCGACGCTCGGCTTCGAAGGCACGCCGTCGTTTGCGATCAAGGGCCCGAGCTCGAACGGGCTCGAACTGCTCGGCAGCCCGGGGTCGAGCGAAGCGATCGAAGAAGCGGTCGAAGCGGCGGCCTGAGGCTGATGGTTCGGTAGCGCTGCGAGGAGAGCGCGGGCACAGTACTCGACTCACCCGCTCGCACTATGCCCGCGCTCTCCGCACGGGCCGCGGTAGGGGGCTCAGGTCGCCGCGGGGGATTTTGCTGATAGGGACCAAGGTCTCCGGCGTCCCTTTTTTCTTCTGAGTTCACATAACAATCATTATCGTGCGTTGATGATCTGCTTGGGCTCTAGGGGGCGATTAGGCGACGGGTCAGGGCCTGGCGGCGAGCTGCCAGGTCTCGAGGGCGCTGATACGGCCCCGCTGGGTGCGGCCGAAGACGGTGAGGCGCCGGGATGCTGCGGGGCGATCAGGACCCGCAGGGCTCGCGGGCGGATCCGAAACCGCAGCGGCGGCTCCAGGGTCAGCGACTCGCCGTCGACGCCGATCGGGATCGGCTGCTCGGCCTCGACCGTCAGGTCCGGCAGCGCCAGCTCGCGCCAGCTCGGCGCGGTCGCGCCTTCGCCCGGCGCCGGCGGGACGAAATCGACGACGCCGAGCCGGCCGGAGTCGAGCCGCGGGCGCGTGCCCGAGCCCAGCGTCGGCCCCAGCAGGTACGGGTTGTTGGAGACGAGGATCAGGGCCGTGCTCTGCTGCGGCAGGCCGTCGGAGTCGGTCCAGCGCAGCGGCCGCGGCTCGGCCTCGGGCCCGAGCGTCTCGGCCATCGTGTCGAGCATGGTCCGCAGCTTCGCCTCGCGGTAGCGGTCCTGGCTGACCGCCTCGGCGTAGACGCCGAGCGAGACGTTGTTGACGAAGACCCGGCCGTTCACCTCCCCCAGGTCTACATAACGCTCGCCCGCTCCCTCGAAGAGGGCGTCGAGGGCGCCGACCACGTCTTCGCGGTCGACGCCGAGGTCGAGCGCGAAGTGGTTGCGGGTGCCGGCCGGAATGCAGGCGTAGGCGAGGTCGTGGGCGGCCGCCGCGGCGGCGACCAGGGCCTGCGAGCCGTCGCCGCCGGCCATCGCCAGCGCGTCGGCCCCCCTCCCCACCGCCGCTTCGACCAGCTCGCACGAGGTCCTCGCCGGGCTTCAGCTCGACCACCTCGAGGCCGCGCTCGCGCGCCGCCTCGCCGAGCCCGGCGCGGGCCGCGGCGCCGTCGCCCGAGCGCGGGTTGACGAACAGCACCGGGTGGCGCGGCGGCGTCGCCGGCGGCAGCTGGTTCTCGGGCTCGAAGGCGCGGCGGGCGGCGCCCAGCGAGAGGAGGAAGGCGACGATCGAGACCGCCAGCAGCCAGCCGTTGCCGCCGCCGGCGGTGATCGCGACGGCGCCGAGCAGGAGCAGCGCCGCCAGGCCCAGGGCGATCATCCGGCGGGATCCCTTGCGCAGCAGCCCGATCCAAGCGGCGCCGAGCGCGAGGACGACGCAGGCGAAGACGAACAGCCCGCGCGGGAAGTCGGAGACGAAGGCGTAGGCGGCGGCGGCGACCGCGACGAGGGCGAAGAGCAGGGCGAGGCTGGCGGCGAGGCGGCGGCTCATATCATCGCCCGATGCCGTTGCGCGACTGGTTGCACGAGGTGCGGATCGTCGACACCGCCGTCTACGGCGCCGTCGCCGCCGCCGAGACGCCGCACCTCGACCGGGCGATGCGCGACCTCAGCCGCGCCGCCGACCACGGCAAGCTCTGGTTCGGCGCGGCCGGCGTGCTGGCGCTGTTCGGCGGCCGCCGCGGTCGCGCCGCAGCCCGCCGCGGCCTCGTCTCGCTGGGGATCGCCTCGGCGACCGCCAACCTGGTCGGCAAGCCGCTCACCTCGCGACGCCGGCCCGAGCGCGAGGAGCTCGAGGAGCTCGCCGCCCGCCGAGTGCAGATGCCGAGCACCAGCTCCTTTCCCTCCGGCCACACCGCCTCGGCCTTCGGCTTCGCTACCGGGGTCGGCGCCGCCTGGCCGGCGGCCTCGGCGCCGCTGCGGGCGCTGGCGACGGTGGTTGGCTACTCGCGCGTCCATACCGGTGTCCACTATCCCGCAGATGTGGTCGCCGGGGCGTTTTTGGGTGTCAGCGCGGCCGAGCTCGCCGGCCGGCTGCTCGACCGCGCCTGAGAGTCAGCGGCGCTCGGCGAGCAGCGCGTCGAGCCGCTCGAAGGTCTCGCTCATGCCTTTCTCCATCCCGGAGGCGAGCATCCCGTCGCGTTCCTCGCCGCTGTGGAAGATCGTCACGTTGACCATCCGGGTCCGCTCGCCGAGGTCCTCGAAGGTCGCGGTTTCGACCGCGACGTGGCCCGGCAGCCCCTCCCATTCGAAGGTCTGGACGAGCCGCTCGGGAGGGCTCACCTCGCGGAAGACGCCGCGGAAATCGTTCTTGTTGCCGTCGCAGTCCTCGCTGAGGAAGCGCCAGAGCCCGCCGGCCCGCGGTTCCATCGTCTCGACCACCGTGGTCGTCCCGTGCGGGCCCCACCACTGCGGGATCAGCTCCGGGTCGGTCATCGTCGCGAAGACCAGATCGCGCGGGGCGTCGAAGATCCGCTCGATGCGGATCTCGCGCTCGCTCGGGGTCGTCACCGTCGCGGTTCTCTGCTCAGTCTCCATCTTCTTCTCCCTTTCGTTTCGCGAGCAGCGCTTCGAAGCGGTCGTAGCGCTCCTCGATCGTCTTGCGGTAGTCCTCGACCCAGGCGCTCACGGCCTCCGCCCGGTTGGGCCCGAGCCGGCACTGCCGTGAGCGGCCGACCTTCTCGCTCTCCACGAGGCCGGCCTCCTCCAGCACCTGCAGGTGCTTCTTCATCCCGGTCAGCGTGATCCCGGCGGGCTCCGCCAGCTCGCTGACCGTGGCGGCGCCCTGCCGCCCGAGCCGTTCGACGACCGCGCGTCGGGTCGGGTCGGCGAGCGCCGCGAAGGTCCTGTCGATCTCCTCATACTGAACCATCCGGTTCAGTGTTGCACGACTACGACGAGATCGCAACCCCGCGGATCAGCGGCCGCACGATCCCGGGCGCCTTCGGCATCGCGCCGTGCTCGAGGTCGGTCGCCGCGAAGCCGGCGGTGGCCAGCGTCGCCGCCGTGTCGCGGTTGCAGTGGCAGCCGTCGGCGAGGAAGCGCCAGGGCTTCTCGAGCCGGTCCTGCCAGCCCGCCAGGCCCGGCTCGCCGGCGCGGACGTGCTCGATCAGCAGCAGCCGCCCGCCCGGCACCAGCACCCGCCGCAGCTCGGCGAGGGCGGCGGCCGGATCGGGGATCGTACAGAGGACCAGCGTCGCCACCGCGGTCTCGAAGGAGTCGGCGGGCAGCGGCAGCCGTTCCGCCGGGGCTGCGAGCACCGTCGCCTGCCGCGGCGAGCCGGCCAGCCGCTGCCGCAGGCGCTTCGCCATGTGCGGGTCGGGCTCGGTCAGGACCAGCTCGGTGACCGCCTCCGGGTAGCGCTCGAGGTTGACGCCGGTCCCCGCCCCCAGCTCCAGCACCCGCCCCGCGGCGCCCGCCAGCAGCTCGCTCCGCATCTCCCCCAGCCCGGCCTCCTCGGTCGCCGCCAGGCTGCGGTCGTACATGGCGGCGAAGAGCCGCCCCCAGGTCGCGTCGTAGAGGCCCTGGAGGGCCGCTGGGGTCAGGCCGCCTCGCGCTCGGTCGGGGCGTCCATGGCGGCGCCGTGCTCGCCCTCGCTGTGGGCGGCGCGTTCCTCGTAGGCGCGCCGCGCCTCATGGTCGACCTGGGTCATCAGCTTGTCGGTGCCCATCGCTCGGCCGACCCACTCGCTCAGCCCGCGCGGCATCAGCGTCGCCAGCTTGATCAGCACCGCGTTGGCGCGCGGCACGAAGACGTCGAAGCGGGGCGCTTCGAGGGTGTCGACGATCGCGTCGGCGACGTCGGAAGCCTCGACCGGTTTGACCCAGCGCTGACCGACGCCGCTGGTCAGCTCGGTGTTGACGACGGTCGGCATCACGCAGGCGACCTCGACGCCGGTGCCGCGCAGCTCCGCCCGCACCGCCTCGCTGAGGCCGACGACGCCGTGCTTGGTCGCCGAGTAGGTGGCGATCCCGGGGATGCCGGCTTTGCCCGCCTGCGAGGCGATGTTGACGATGTGGCCCTCGCCGCGCGGGCGGAAGCGCTCGATCGCCAGCTGGGTGCCGGTGATGACGCCGATCAGGTTGATCTCGATCTGGCGCCGGATGGAGGATTCGGACTCCTCGGCGAACGGCGTCGCCGGCATGATCCCGGCGTTGTTGACGACCGCGTAGAGCGGCCCGAGCTGGCGCTCGGCCTCCTCCAGGAAGCTTTCGAACGAACCGCGGTCGGTGACGTCGAGCGGCAGCGCCAGGGTGCCGCCGCCGAGCTCGCCGGCGGTCCGCTCGGCCAGCCCCAGGTCGAGGTCGCCGATCGCGACCCGGCAGCCCTTCGCGACCAGGGCCTGCGCGGTCGCCTTGCCGATCCCGCGGGCGCCGCCGGTGATCGCGACGACCTTGTCGTTCAGTGACCTGCGCTGCTTCGCCATCTAGCTCCTCCTCGCGCGGCGGCCCCGGCGGCCGCCGATTGGCTGCCCAGCCAATCTAGCGTGCCGACGGTGGGTGTGCGGGAGCTTCTTCGTCGCGGTTCGGCCAGACGACGAAGGCGAGGTAGATGATCGCGAGGCCGATCGCGGTCCCCAGCGCTCGCTGGCCGGCGGCCTCGAAGGCAGGCTCGCCGAGGGTGTCGACGAGGAGGACGACGAAGACCGTGATCGCGATCGTGAACAGCGCGTACTGGACGGTCAAGAGGCCGTAGGCGAAGGCGATCGCGATCGCGATCAGGATGGCGTCGGCGACTTCGGAGCCGATCAGTTCGGCGAGCGCGGTCGCGATGATCAGCCCGACCGCGGTGCCGACCGCGCGCAGGACGATCCGGTGGTTGCTCTCGACCCGCTCGGGGCGCATCACGAAGAGGATCGTCAGCGGGATCCAGTAGCCGTGGTCGTGGAAGCCGACCAGGTGGTAGATCGCGACGCCGACCGCCAGGGCGGTGCCGAAGCGGAGGGCGTGGCGGGCGGCGTGCGAGCGCAGGTTGAGATTCGAGCGCAGGCCGTGGAGCACCCGCCGCGTGTCCCAGCCGCTCTCGGGCTCGTCGCTGGCGCGGTCGGCGAAGACCCAGACGAGCAGCGACCAGAGCACCTGGATGGCGCCGCCGGCGATCCCCCAGAGGAGCGCCTTGCCCGCGTCGTCGACCGGCAGCCAGAGGCCCTGGGCGATCAGCAGCCCCAGCATCATGCAGAGGCCGGAGATCGCGAAGCGCAGGGAAACCGCGAAGCCGTAGCCGGCGATCGCCCCGAGCAGCCCCATCGCCAGCACCGCGGTCACCGCGTGCTGGCTGCTCAGCACGCCGAGCGCGCCGGCGAGCCCGATCAGCACCGCGGTCACCGCCTGCCAGGCGGCCCGCGGCCGGGCCGGCGCGTCCATCCCGGCGAAGCCGGCGAGCGAGGCGCCGACCCCGAGCGCGCCCTTGGTCGGCGCCCCGAAGCCGAACTCGACGACCAGGCAGGCGGCCACCGGAACCGCCAGCAGGGCGCCGCGGCGCAGCGCCGGCCCCGGCGCGCTGGGGCCGATCGCCAGCAGCCTCGAGGCGGGCAGCCGCTGTCGCCAGCCAGCCGGGTTGAACAACCCTGGCACGGGCCGTGAAAAGGCCTGCGGAGCACTATCCTGAGGGGTCTTGGTCAACGCAGTAATCACTTCCGATCCCGCTGCCGGAGTCGGCATCTTCGCCGCTCTCGCGGCGGGAATCGTCTCCTTCCTCTCGCCCTGCGTGCTGCCGCTGGTGCCCGGATACCTGTCGGCGGTGACGGGCGTCTCTGCGAGCGAGCTCGGCGACGCCGGCTGGCGCCGCGTGCTCGGCCCGAGCCTGCTGTTCGTCGCCAGCTTCTCGACGATCTTCATCCTCCTCGGCCTGACCGCGACCGGCCTCGGCTCGGCCCTGCGCGAACACGAAGAAACGCTGCGGACGATCTCCGGCCTCCTGATCATCGCGATGGGCGTGCTGTTCGTCGCCTCGCTGTTCATCACCCGGCTGAACCGCGAGTGGCACGTCGAGGCGCTGCTCGCGCGGGCCGGCAAGGGCGGCCCGATCGTCGCCGGCGCCGCCTTCGCGATCGCCTGGACGCCCTGCATCGGCCCGACCCTCGGCGCAATCCTCTCCGCCGCCGCGCTGACCGACTCCTGGGGCCACGCCGCCTTCCTGCTCGCCGTCTACTCGGCCGGCCTGGCGATCCCCTTCATCGCCACCGCGCTCGCCTTCTCGCGGATGACGACCGCCTTCGCGGTGGTCAAGCGCCACTACCAGCTGATCGTCGCGGTCGGCGGCGTGATCCTGATCGCGATGGGCTTCCTGATCCTCAGCGGCGAAATGAAGCAGCTGAACATCGAAGTCCAATCGTGGGCGGAAAGCACCGGCCTCGACTTCTGGAACCGCTGAGGGCGTTAGTTGTCCGACGGGGCGACGGTGACGGTCTCCAGCTCCTGGCCGACCGCCTCGGTGATCTGCAGGTCCTCGTCGTCGACGTCGCGCGAGCAGACGATCCGGAAGCGGCCGGTGCCGAGCTCGGCGTCGGGGACCAGCGGTAGGCCGCGGATCGTGTCCCAGCCGAGCCGTTCGATCTCGAACGGGTTCATCCGCACCTCCGCCGCCGGGAACGGGCAGTTGGCGTTGTGCTGGTCGATCGCCTTCGAGATCACCTCGAGGTTCTTCGCCTCCGCGGACATCGCGGCCAAGTTTAAGGGCAGTGAAGGTCCCCCTCATAGGGTGCGGCCATCGACCCCGCCGAGGCCCTCCTCTCCACCGCCGCCGTCGCCGCCGTCTTCGTCGGGGTCGGGATCGTCGTGATCGGCGGCTTCCTCCTGGCCCTGCGCCGCCGGCCCCGCTGAGCATGGACATCGTGTCCAGCCGCTGCCGCGCCTACCCGCCATTCAGGTGGTTTCGAGGCGTCTGGGTATGAGCTTGGTTAGGGTCGAGTCGTGAGGAGATTCGTGGTCGCAGCTCGCGAGCGGCGGCGTCAGCGTGGGAAAGGACCGGAGATCGTCGAGGCCGAAACGGCCGAACACGCGATCGTCCGGGTTGCGGGGACCCTGCCGCTCGCCGAGCAGGCCGGCGTCTACGAGGCCTGGCCGGTCGATCAGCCCGGCGCCAGCCTGCGGATCACCCTCGCCGCACGCCGGGGCCGCCCCTAGATGTACGTCTGCGACCGCTGCGGAGCCAGGTTCCACTCCAAGCGGGCCGCCTCGCTCGAGCTCTGCCCGCGTTGCCAGCTCCGTGACGACGCCCTCTCGCCGCTGCACTGGCGGCCGGATCCGAAGAAGCCGCTGGGGCAGTCGCCGCCGGCCGGCGAGCCGCCGCGCGATCTCTAGCTTGGTGGAGGTCCCGTAGGATTGCCCGGTGCCGTTCGCGCTCAGGAACCTCAAGGAGGACCTGGAGGACCTCGGGTCCAACTTCGACGGCTCGCCGGACCTCGAGTTCCGCCACGCGAGCAAGGCGCTCGGGCTCGAGCAGTGCGGCCTCGGCTATCAGCGCATCCCGCCCGGCTATCGATTTCCGTACGGCCACACGCACCAGCGGCAGGAGGAGGTGTACGTGGTCGTGCGCGGGAGCGGGAGGATGAAGCTGGACGACGAGATCGTCGAGCTCGAGGAATGGGACGCCGTGCGCGTCCCGCCCGGTACCTGGCGAGGCTACGAGGCCGGGCCGGAGGGCCTCGAGATCCTCGTCATCGGCGCGCCCAATCTCGGCGAGACTCCGCGCGAAGACGTCGAAGGCCGGCGCGATTGGTGGGTCGACTAGCGGAGCTGGTACCTCGATCGGCGTAGCCGGGCGCCACGAACGTCTGTTCGGTCCGACCGGCTGCGTATCTTGTAATCGTGGCGACCGAAGTGAAGGACTGGCCGCGGGCGATCGCCCATCTCGACATGGACGCCTTCTACGCGAGCGTCGAGCTGCGGCGGCGGCCGGAGCTGCGGGGGAAGCCGGTGATCGTCTGCGGCTCGGGGCCGCGGGCGGTGGTGACGACGGCCAGCTACGAGGCCCGCAAGCTGGCCGGGATCCACTCGGCGATGCCGGCCGCGATCGCGCGGCGGCGGCTGCCCGACGCCGTCTACATCACGCCCGACTTCCCCGCCTACCGGGAGGCCTCGGTGCAGGTGATGGAGGTGCTGCGCGCGAACGTCGAGACGGTCGAGGTGGTCGGGCTCGACGAGGCCTACCTCGACCTCAGCGGGCTGTTCTCGCCGAAGGCGACGATGCGTCGGGTCGCCGCCGAGATCCGCGAAGTCACCGGCGCCCTCAGCTGCTCGGTCGGGATCTCCGAGAGCCGGCTGCTGGCGAAGATCACCAGCGAGCTCGGCAAGCCGGCCGGGCTGGTCGTCCTCTCGCGCGAGGACGCGCTGGCTCGCTTCGCCGACCACTCCCCCGGCCTGGTCCCCGGAATCGGCCCGAAAACGCAGCAGCGGCTCGAGAAGATGGGCGTGCGGACGCTTGCCGAGCTGCGTGAGAACTGGCCGCGCGAGGAGCTCGAAGCGCGCTTCGGCCCGCGCAGCGGCGCCTGGCTCCACTCGCGGGCGCGGCTCGAAGACGCGACCCCGGTGTCGACCTCGCGAGAGACCAAATCACAGTCTGCCGAGACGACCTTCGACGTCGACGTCGCCGAGCTCGCCGAGCTCGAACGCCACCTCGCCGAGCTCGCCGAGGAGCTCTGCCGGCGACTGCGCAAGCGCGACCTGGCCGGCCGCTCGATCGGGATCAAGGTGCGGCTCGACGACTGGACCAACGTCAGCCGCTCGCACTCGGTCGAGGCGGCGACCAACGACCCGGCGGTCGTCGCGGCCGTCGCCCTCGACCTGCTGCGGGCCTACGACCCGCCGCGGCCGGTGCGGCTGCTCGGCGTCCGCCTCGCCTCCTTCGAGAGCGAAACGGACGCCGAGGGCCGCGATCGGGAGCCCGCCGCGGAGGAGGCCGAGCCGCAGCTCCGGCTCAGCCTCTCCTAGCGGCGCGTGCGCTCGGCGCTCCAGGCACGACTAGCGGCTCGCCATCACCGTCCCGACGCCGGGAAAGCCGAGCCTCTGCTTGACGGCGTAGGTGAGGTCGAAATCGCGCCCCGCCACGTAGGGCCCGCGGTCGATCACCGGCACGGTGATCTCGCGGCCGTGGTAGCGCAGCGTCACCTTGGTGCCGCACGGCAACGTCTTGTTGGCGACGCCGAGCGTGCCGGGCATCAGGGTGCCGCCGCAGGCGACGCCGTTGCCCCAGAGCCCGGGGCCATACCAGGAGGCGCCGGCGAGGCGGTAGCTGGTCAGCTCGCGCCCGACGCTGGCCGCGCCCCTCGTGTGGCGATCGTGGAGGCCGTAGGCGCGGACCCGGTAGGTGCCGATGCCGCGCGGCTGCCAATGGATGCGGAACGTCCCGTTGGCCCTGGTCTCGACGCCGACGTGGCTCGAGGCGGATCGGCTCTTGAAGACGACGCGGACGCGGTGACTGCCGCTCGGGCGGACCTTGCCGCGCACGACGACGGCCTCGCCGGCCAGCGGCGCGTGCTCGGAGACGTGCAGGGTCACGTGGGACCTGGCCCGCCGTGGGCGCTTGTCCTCGTGGTGGTGCTTGTGGCCCTGCTGGTGGGGGGTGTGCGAGGCGGCGGGGGCAACGGCGGCCCCGGCCGTCAGCGCGGCGGCAACCGCCGCCGCGGGCACGAGATATCGCATGTGTTTTGAATCGCTCGCTTTCTCGCTGCCTACGGGGTTAGCTGACGGGCTCACGGGGCCGGCACGAAGGCCGGACCTCGTTACGGGCGGCTCGCCGCCCGATTCGCCCCGGCCGCGGCAGGCGATGCACCGCGGCAATTGGGTCCCCCGCTCCCGCTCGCCGGTGGCGAGGGGACTCGGCAGATGGGGTTTCGCGTATGAGGAGAGAACACGCTAGGGGCCCTCGGAGAGCGGAATTGTGAGCAAGCGCACACATATCTAGTACTCTCCAGCGGCTGTGCGCAGAGAGCGCTGACCCGCTGATTCAGCTTGCCAGAGCGGAAAACACGACCTGTACCCAGTCGCGTTCCTGTGCGAAGATGCATGGGTGGCTGACCGATTGACGGGGCTGGATGCGTCCTTTCTCCATCTCGAGCGGAGCGGCGCCCACATGCACGTCGCCTCGACCAGCATCTTCGAGGGGCCGGCCCCGACCCACGAGGAGTTCCGCGGCCACATCGCCTCGCGGCTCCACCTGGTCCCCCGCTTCCGCCAGAAGCTCCGCTTCGTGCCGTTCGACCAGGGGCGGCCGGTCTGGGTCGACGACCCCTACCTGAACCTCGATTACCACGTCCGCCAGTCGGCGCTGCCGGCGCCGGGCTCCGACGAGCAGCTGCGCAACCTGGCGGCGCGGATCTTCTCCCAGCAGCTCGACCGCTCGAAGCCGCTCTGGGAGCTGTGGCTGGTGGAGGGCCTCGACGACGGCCGCTTCGCGATCATCGGCAAGAGCCACCACGCGCTGGTCGACGGGATCTCCGGCGTCGACATCACCACCGTCCTCTTCGACCTCGATCGCGAGCCGAGCGACCCGCCGTCCTCGCCGCCGCCGTGGCTGGCGCGGCCCGAACCGACCGACCTGAAGCTGCTCGAGGAGGCGCTGCGCGAGCGCCTCACCAGCCCGAAGGAGATCGTCCGCGGCTTCCGCCATGCGCTGCGCGGCCCGCGCCGCGTCCTGCGCGGCTTCGGAGCGACGACGAAGATGGTCGGCGCCGGCCTCGCGGCCGCCCCCCACTCCGTCTTCAACGTCGACATCGGCCCGCACCGGCGCTTCGCGATGGTCCAGGCTGACCTCGGCGATCTGAAGCGGGTCAAGGACGAGCACGGCGGCACCGTCAACGACGTGATCCTCTCGGCTGTCGCCGGCGGCATCGGCCGCTACCTGCGCGCCCGCGGCCACGACACCACCGACCTCGAGCTGCGGGCGATGGTCCCGGTCAGCGTCCGCACCACCGACGAGCGCGGCGCCCTCGGCAACCGGATCACGGCGATGATGGCGCCGCTGCCGGTCGGCGAGGAGGACGCGGTCGAGCGACTGCGAATCGTCAGCGCCGAGATGGGCGACCTGAAGGCCTCCGGGCAGGCGGTCGGCGCCGAAATCCTGACCAAGCTGACCGACTTCGCGCCGACCACGATCGCCTCCCAGGCGGCCCGCCTGCAGCCGGCGCAGCGCTTCTTCAACCTCGTCGTCACCAACGTCCCCGGCCCGCAGTTCCCGCTCTACCTCCTCGGCCGCCGGATGGAGTCGATCTTCCCGATGGTGCCGCTGGCCCAGAAACAGGCGCTCTGCGTGGGGATCATGTCCTACGACGGCCAGGTGAATTTCGGGCTGATCGGCGATTTCGACGCGATGGCTGATCTGGAGAGCTTTGGGTTGGATCTGGAAGCGGCGACGGTCGAGGTGGTGGCTACGGCGCCGGGCAGGGTTGCTGTGTCGTCGAATGGGAAGAAGGCGTTGGCGTAGGGACGCGGTGCGAGGGACGGATGGTTCGGGGCGGGTTCGAGGGGGGATCGTCGGTAGGACCCCCTCACTCGGCCTGTCGTCGATGGGAGTGGGACGGCTGTCGCCCGGGCCGCCGTTCTCCTCAGCCGCAAAACGTTCGGGGGTCCTACCGACGCTCCCCCAAGGACACGGCAAGAAGGACGAATCCCTCCCCCTTGATTTGAGCTTGCGGTATACGGGCCGGGGCTCAGGGTTGGTCGCTCGGCGCGATGCGCCACAGGGTGTGGTTGTCTTTTCTCAACCATGGGTTGAGAAAAGACAACCACGGGACGGCTGGGTTGAGAAAAGACAACCACGCTCCCCGCCGCGCCCACGCTTCGCGACTACGGCGGCTCCTTCCGGCCGCAAGGCCCCGTCCCTTGCAAGCTAAAGACAGAGGGGGTGGCCGAACCTTCGAGGTTCGAGCGTTGGGCGCTACCGGTGGGGGTCGGGTGGGGTCTGAACGCGTATCAGCATGAGGAGGGCCGGGGAGCTCCGGGGCGTCGGCCGCACGGCCGTTCCACCCGACGAGGTGCAGCGGGCAGACCCCACCCGACCCCCACCGTCGCACCGCCCCCGTCCCTACCTCGTCTACCGCAAAACCCGCCCACTCAACACGAACGGCTTCCCATCCATCAAGTACCGCCAGTCCAACCGCCGCGCGCTGTACCCATGCGCCTGCCCGTCGGCATTCACGACCACGGCCGTGATCCGGGAGAAGCGTCCCGGATCCGTCAGTCTCACCTGCAGCCTGCCCCCAGACGGCGCGTAGTCGAGCCTCGTCACCGTGTGCCCGTGGCGCTCGCTGCCGATCCTCCCGACCAGAGCCAGCCCCGCGGCGCTGCCTTCCGGGGCGATCGCGTGGATCACCACCGCCCGCCCGCCCGCCGCGTGCACGGCGAGGAACTGGAAGGTGGTGTGGTTCAGGAGTCGCGTCGCCGGTTGGCCGTCGAGCCGCAGCGTCCCGCGCCGCGGCACGTCCGGGTAGAGGTAGGCCTCGCGGAAGCCCACATCGGTGTGCCACTCGGCGACGGCGGCGGCGAAGCGGGAGAAGTCGCGGCCGAAGCTGGCGCCGTAGGCGGAGAGGGCGCGTTCGTAGGCGGCGACCGAGAAGCCGCCGGGACGGGCGTGGATCGCGCCGGACCAGATCTTGCGGATCAGCGATTGGCCGTAATGGTGCGACAGCCACTGGTTCCAGACGGCCGAGCCGTACTCCTTGATCGAGTTCGCGGTCAGCGGCGTGTCGTAGAGCTTCACCCAGCGGCGCTCGTAGCGGAGGTAGTCGTTGAGGCCGTTGTAGACCTGGTCCTCCATCCAGACCGCCGTCGACTCGGCGAACCAGGGGTCCTGGTAGGCGTCGTAGGCGAATTGGAGGATGTGGTTGTACTCGTGGGCGACCGTCACCTCGAGGTCGGTGAGGGGCTTGGTTCCCGGGAACTCGAAGGCGCTGTAGTCGTTGTCGAGGACCAGGTAGCCGTAGAGGCGGCGCGGCAGCGGGTTGCCTTTGCTGTTCTGGCCGCGGTCCGGCGCCGCGTAGCCGAACAGCTGGCCGCCGATCTGCGAGAGGTAGACGTCGGTCTTGCCGACGCCGCCGCCGCGCCGGCCGTCGCTCTTCGGCTCCCGCCAGCCGAGCTTCCCGTTCTCGACCCGGTGCACGTGTTCGGCGACCTGCAGCACCTTCTGCACGTAGTCGGGGATGCCGTCGCCGTCACTGTCCTTGAGGCTCGGCGCGTCGAGCCCCTCGGCGACCCAGTGGACGCAGAAGTTGGGCCCGCAGAAGGGCGATTTGGGGGCCTCCGGGACCGAGTACGCGTTGCGGTTGGGGTCGTTGCCGTCGGTCGGCCGGCCGCGCAGTTCGTCGGGCCGCGGCTTCGGCGCGATGAACGGCTTCTGCGCGTGCGAGCCGAGGCTCGGGATCGCCGGCGCCAGCCCGGTCGCCGCGTCGGCCGCCGCGGGCAGCGCAAGGAGGGCGGCGACCAGGGCCGCCACCGAGAAACCTGCCAGGAGGCGGCGGTCCCGCATTCGCGACAGGCTAGCGACGCCGTCTGAAGGAGCCCTGAACGGGTGGCGCCGCCGCCGCGGCGGGCGCAAAAGCGATACTTCCGGTTGCAGCCGCCCCGAAACCGCATGCGCGTAGCCCTCGCCCAGATCGACCCCACCGTCGGCGACATCGACGGCAACTCGGCCAAGGTCGCCGAGTGGATCGCCCGCGCTCGCGAGGAGGGCGCCGACCTGGTCGTCTTCCCCGAGCTCTGCATCCCCGGCTACCCGGCCGAGGACCTCTACCTGAAGCGCCACTTCCTCGAGGCGAACCGGCGCGCGGTGGAGCAGCTCGCCGCCGGCGTCACGGGGATCACGGCGCTGGTCGGCTTCGCCGAGCCGGTCGCGGGCGGCGGCGAGAGCACCGATACCCCCCACGCCCACAACGCCGTCGCGGTGCTCGCCGACGGGCGGGTCGAGGCCGTCTACCGCAAGAACCGGCTGCCCAACTACGCCGTCTTCGACGAGCAGCGCTACTTCGTCCCCGGCTCGGAGGCGGCGACGATCGGCCCCGAGGAGGGCGTCGCGGTCGGGCTCGAGCTGAAGGTCGGCCTGACCGTCTGCGAGGACGTCTGGGCGGCGGGCGGCCCCGCCCAGCAGGAGGCGGACGCCGGCGCCCAGCTGATCGCCAACCCGTCGGGCTCGCCCTACCACCGCGGCAAGGGCCGCGAGCGGGAGCAGATGTTCGCGGCGCGGGCGCGCGAATACGGCGCCTGCTTCGCCTTCTGCAACCTGGTCGGCGGCCAGGACGAGCTGGTCTTCGACGGCCACAGCTTCCTGCTCGGCCCCGACGGCGAGCTGCTGGCGCGCGCCAAGCAGTTCGAGGAGGAGCTGCTCGTCTGCGACGTCCCCGGCGGCAGCGGCCCCAAGGCTGAGGTGCTCGGCGACCTCGACGAGGTCTACGCCGCGCTGGCGCTGGGTCTGCGCGACTACGTCGAGAAGAACGGCTTTCGCCACGTCGGCCTGGCCCTCTCGGGCGGCATCGACTCGGCGCTGGTGGCGCAGCTCGCCGTCGATGCGCTCGGGCCCGAGCGGGTCACCTGCGTCGTCATGCCCTCTCCTCATTCGAGCGCTGAAACCCAGGAGGACGCGAGAAGGATCGCCCGCAACCTCGGCTGTGAGCTGCTCGAGATCGCGATCGCGCCGATGATGGAGGGCTACCAGCGGGCGCTCGACGGGCTGCTCGACCGCAGCGAGGAGCCGGCCGACGACGAGCCCCCCCGCGATCCGGCCCGACCGGGCGCCGCCGACCTGGCTGCCGAGAACATCCAGGCGCGGATCCGCGGCAACCTGATGATGGCGCTCTCCAACCGCAATGGCTGGCTGGTCCTGACGACCGGCAACAAGAGCGAGATGTCGGTCGGCTACGCGACGCTCTACGGCGACATGGCGGGCGGCTTCGCGGTGATCAAGGACGTGCCGAAGGAGCTCGTCTACGAACTGGTCGAACGCCGCAACGAGCGCGCCGGCAGCGAGCTGGTGCCGGCCAGCGTGATCGAGCGGGCGCCCTCCGCCGAGCTCCGCCCCGACCAGCGCGACAGCGACTCGCTGCCGCCCTACGAGCTGCTCGACCGGATCCTCGAGGCCTACGTCGAGCGCGACCTCGGCCGCGACGAGATGGTCGCCGAGGGGATGCCGGCGGAGACCATCGACGAGGTGATCCGGCTCGTCGACCGGGCCGAGTACAAGCGCCGGCAGGCGGCGCCGGGGATCAGGATCACGCCGAAGGCGTTCGGCAAGGATCGGCGGCTGCCGATCACCAACCGCTTCGGCGGCTGAGACCGGGTCAGCCGGCGCTCGGCGCCGGCCTAACGGCCAAGGTCATCTTCGCCAGGCCACAGAGGCGCTCCTGGGCGTCGAGGATCTCCGCCTGCCAGATCCAGGTGGTGCGGCCGCGGTGGCGGGCGACGGCGCGGACTTCGGCGTGGCCCTCGGAGACCGGACGCAGGAAGCTGACCTCGATCGACTGCCCCATCGCGATCTTGCCCTCGTCGTAGACGGAGGCGGCGGTGACCACCGAGCAGAGGCTCTCGACCAGGGTCGAGTAGACGCCGCCGTGGAGGATCCCGTAGGGCTGGCGCAGCTCGTCGCGGACGGCGACCCGGCAGCGGGCGTCGTCGGGATCGAGGCTGAGCCACTCGGTGCCGACGTGGACGTCGAAGTGGGAGCGCTCCTCGCCCGAGGCAGCCTCGGTCTTAATCTCATCCGCATTCGCCATCGCGGGCACCATATATAGGCTGTCCGGGGTGGCGCTCAGCGACGATCAGAGGGCGATGCTGCGCTTGCTGGCGCAGCGGGAGCAGGGATACGAGGACATGGCGGCGCTGATGGGAGTCAGCGTCGAGGAGCTGCGCGAGCGCGTCAAGGCGGCGCTGACCGAGCTCGAGCGCGAAGGCGAGCAGGCGCCGCCGCTGCCCGAGCCGCCGGCTGCGGCGGAGAAGGCGTCGGCGGCGGAGTCCGAGCCGGAGACGGCGAAGGCGGCGGCAGCCGAGCCGGCGAAGCCCAAAACGCTCAAAGCCGAACCCGCGACGCCGAGGGCGCCGGCCGCCGCGCCCCCTCCCCCACCCGCCTCGCCGCCGCGCAAGCGCAAGGGCAGGATCCCAGTCCCCTCTTCCGACGGCGCCAAGATCGGGATCGCGGCGGTGATCGCGGCGGTGGTGATCGTCGTCGTCCTGCTGATCACGCTGGGAGGCGGCGGTGGCGGCGACAGCTCGACCACCTCGACCGCAGCCAACGTCGCCGAAACCGGCAGCGGCCCTGAACCGACCAGTGGCCACCTCGTCGCCGAAGCCCTCGAAGCGACCGAAGCCGGCGAAGGCGAAAAAGCGGTGACGCGGGCGATCCTCGAACCGGTCGACGGCAGCGCCGCCAACGGCGTCGCGATCTTCGGCAGGGTCAAGAACAAGCTGGCGCTGCAGGTCGTCGCCGAAGGCCTCGAACCGCTCGGCAAAGGCGAGTCCTACGCGATCTGGATCGCCGCCTCCCCGCAGAAGATGCTGCCGCTGGCGGCCTCTCCGGTGAGCAAGGAAGGCGTGATCGCCAGCCGCTTCGAAGTGCCGACCGAACTGCTCGCCTTCCTCGCCAACGAAACCTTCGACGAAGTCGCGATCACCCGGATCTCCGACTCGAAACTGAACGCCTCGCTGAAAGAAGCGACGAAATCGAAGGAATCCCCCGCCTACACCGGCACCGCGGTCCTCAGCGGGACGATCACCGGGCCGATCATCGGCGCCGCCAAGCGGCTCGCAGAAGAAAAAGGCAAAGGCAAGTAGCGCCAGCTGTTCCTTATGTCGGCCATTCCGACATAAGGAACAGCCCGGCGGCCGGGGCGTCAGGCGAGCAGCTTGCCGGGGTTCATGATCCCGGCCGGGTCGAGGCGCTCCTTGGCTGCCCAGAGCAGCTCGATCCCGGTCTTGCCGACCTCCGGCTCCAGATACGAGGCGTGGTCGCGGCCGACCGCGTGGTGGTGGGTGATCGTGCCGCCGTGGGCGACGATCGCCTCGCAGGCGGCGGTCTTCACCTGACGCCACTGGGCGACCTCCTCACCGCGCCGGGCGCGGCTGACGAAGGTGAAGTAGAGCGAGCCGCCGTCGGCGTAGGCATGCGAGAGGTGGCACCAGACCAGCCCCGGCGTGCCGCCGCGGGCGAGCGCCCCGGCGATCGCGCCGCTGACCGCGGTCCGCAGCTCCTCCAGCCGGCTCCAGGTGTGGGAGGTCTCGAGCGTCTCGACCATCGCCCCCAGCCCGAGCAGGGTGTCGCGCAGGTAGGGCCCCTGGTAGCGGCCGTGCTCCCAGCCGCGTCCTGCCGTCTGGCCGAGGTAGGCGGCGCCGCCGGCGCGCAGCGCCCGCACGGTCAGCGACCGCTGTCGCGCGATCGCCTCCTCGTCGCCCTCGTAGCCGACGATCATCAGCGCCCCGCCGGCCCGCCTGCGGGCCGCCAGGTAGCCGCCGAAGAGCCGCCCGGCGAGCCCGCGGGGGCCGTTCAGGGCGAGCGAGCCGGCGGTCTCCTCCTCGTCGGAGACGCGGAGCAGGGTCGGCAGCCCGGGCCCCTGGGCGAGGGTGCGGACGATCTCCGCCCCGGCCTCGAAGCCCGCCGCGATCCAGCCCTCGTAGCGGCGCACCGCCGGCGCCTGCCGCACCCGCACGGTGACGTCGGGGATCACCCCGAGCACGCCCTCGGAGCCGATCACCAGCTCGCGCAGCGCCGGCCCGGCGGCGGTGTGCGGGGTCGCCAGCGTCTCCAGGTCGCCGAGCGGGGCCTGGAGGCGGATCGAGGTGACCAGGGAGTCGAAGCGGCCGTAGCCGCTCGAGGCCTGGCCGGCGGAGCGGGTGGCGGCGAAGCCGCCGATCGTCGCGTACTCGAAGGACTGCGGGAAGTGGCCGAGGGTGAGGCCCTGGCGCCCCAGCGCCGCCTCGGCCTCGGGCCCGCGCAGGCCGGCGCCGAGCCGGGCGGTCAGCGAGCGGCGGTCGACCTCGACCGCGCGCAGCGCCGAGAGGTCGAGGCTGACGACCCGCTCGTATTTGCCGCCGAGCGCCTCGACCCCGCCGACGACGCTGGTGCCGCCGCCGAACGGGACGACCGCGACGCCGGCGGCCGCGCAGGCGTCGAGGGCCCGCCGCACCGCCGCGGCGTCCGGAGGCACGAGGACCGCGTCGGGCGCCGTCTCGAGCGCCCCCAGTCGCAGCCGCGCCAGGTCGACGTAGCCGCTCCCGGTCGCGTGCCGGAGCCGGTCCTCGGCGCCGGTGAAGACGTTCTCCTCCCCTACTGCGGAAACCACAGCGCTCGGGATCGCGTTGATCCGGGGCAGCTCGAAATCGTCGAGCTCGCGGGCCAGCGGCCACGGCTCGAGCTCGCCGAGCCGCTCTCGCAGCACCCCCTGGGCGACCGCGTCGAGCTGCGGCGCCTCGCCCGGCTCCCCCCACCCCCACCACTTCGAGTCCCGCCGCGGCGCGCTCACGTCAGCGCCCGCTCGATCCCGTTGAGCGCCTCGTCGAGGATCGCGCCCTGGCCGCGCCGCATCAGCATGCCGCCGAGCCGCGACATGCCCCGCAGGTGCTGCTCGGAGGTGAGGCTGACCTGGGTCCCGTCCCCCCGCTCGGCCAGGCCGACCGCCACCCCGGAGCTCTTCAGGTGTTTCTCGAACGGCGTCCCCTCCAGCTCCTGCTCCCAGACGTAGCGCTCGCCCTCGGCCGCGCTGACGCAGCGGAAGTCGGCCCGCACGCCCCTCCCCTCCGCCGTCTCCAGCACCTGCGTCCAGTGGCTGCGGCGGCCCGAGCCGCGCTGCTCGACGTTCTCGACGCGGGCGGTCCGCGGCCACCAGCGGGGCAGGTTGTAGGGATCGGAGACGAGCGCCCAGACCTCGCCGACGGGCGCGTCGACGGTGCGGCGACGGGTGACGCTCGGCATCGCTGAGGGCCCCCGCCCGGCTGCCCGCACCTATTCGCCGGCGAGCCGGCGCAGGTCTCGGACGAGCAGCAGGTGCTTGAGGTGGCTGACCGTCGCCGCCAGGCTTTCCAGGCTCTGGAGCGCCTCCTTGCGGCGCTCGGGGTTGCGCGAGCGCAGCGAGGGGCCGAGCAGCGCTTCCAGCAGCTGCGCCTCGCGGTCGGCCGAGGAGCGGAAGATGCGGAGGTTTCGGGCGCCGACGCCGACCCGCGAGAGGTCGTTGGCGGCGCGCACGATCTCGCGGTCGGTCTCGTCGTAGACGACCTTGCCCTCGCGTTTCTCCGGATGGACGATGCCGAAGTTCTCGAGCTCGGAGATCAGCTCCTCGCGGGCGCCGGTCTCCTCGACGATCTCCTCGACCGTCAGGTAGGCGCGCGAAGTGTCGACGAGGATCGCCCGCCGCACCGCTCCCTGGGTCGGCCGCCGGTCGCCCTCGTTGGCGGCGAAGGCGAGCTCGCCGCCGGAGGCGAGCTCCTGGCGGATCACCCGCAGCGGCAGGAACTCGTCGCGCTGCAGGCGCAGGATCGTCCGCAGCCGTTCGACGTCGGACTGGCTGTAGAGCCGGTAGCCGCCGGAGGTGCGGCGCGGGTTGAGCAGCTTCTGGTCCTCGAGGTAGCGGATCTTCGAGATCGAGACGTCGTCGAACTCGTTCTGCAGGATCTTGCAGACGGCGCCGATCGTCAGCGCCTTGCGCGGTCGGCTGCCGGCGGCCTCGGGCGCGCGGGTCGAGGATGGGTCGGACACCGCCATCGTCAGTGAGCCACCTTTCTGCCCCTAGCGCTCGAGGTAGGAGAGCTTGTACTTGCCGACCTGGATCTCGTCGCCGTCGGCGAGCCGGTGCGACTCGATCCGCCGCCGGTTGACGTAGGTGCCGTTGAGCGAGCCGAGGTCGTCGATGTAGAGGCCGTCGCGACGGCGCACCAGGAGGGCGTGGTTGCGGGAGACGGTGACGTCGTCGAGGAAGACGCCGGCGTCCGGGCTGCGGCCGATCGAGACGCGGTCGTCGTCGATCGAGAAGCTCTCGCCGGCGCGGCCGCCGCCGGCGCGGATCACCAGCGCCGCCCCCGAGCGCTCGACCACCTCGTCGATGTCGACCGGCAGCATGTCGCCGGTCTCGTCGACCCGGTAGGTCATCGTCGTCGGGTCCTCGCCCTCTTTCGGGCCGCCCAGGTACGCCCCGCACTTCTGGCAGTAGTTGGCGCCCTCCGGGTTCGCGAACCCGCACTCGGGGCAATGGACGGCGGACATGACGCTTTGCGGGCCCGTCTCTAGGCGGGCCCGTCCTCCGTCGGATGGACCGCTTTGCCGGCCAGGATCTTGGTCAGCTGCTCGACGTCGTCACCGGAGATCAGCGAGTCGCCGTGTTCGCGCTTCTGGCGCAGGCGGTTGACCAGCTCGGCGCGGAGAATGTCGATCTTGCCGTGCAGGACGCGGCGCTTGTAGGAGATCTCGTTCTCTTCCTCCGTCAGCGAATCGATCAGCTCCTTCAGCTCCTTGTCGCTGAGCGAGCCGAGATCGGGAAAGGTGTCCTCCATGGTGCTCCTAACTCGAGGTTTGAGTCGCCGAACGGCGCGGCGAAGAGTATAGAACCCTCTATCGGCAAGGTTCAACCTTCGCTTGAAGGTTTACCGAGATTGGGGCGCGCGATCCCAGCTCGAGAGCGGGTTCGAGGCTCCGTGAAGGTTTAGGTCAGGCAGCCTTGGTGGCGCGCACGGCGCGCAGGCCCGCCTGCGCGTAGAGGTAGGTGGCGAGCAGCGCCATCGCAACCCCCCAGACGACCAGCGCGGTCGCGACCCAGCCCGGCGCCAGCAGCGCCAGCCAGATCCCGCCCATGATCGGGAAGACCGAGATCCGGCCGGGCCAGTTGATCTTGATGTCGACGCCGTGGCGGAGGCCGTACTGGCCGAGCCCCAGCATCACCAGCTCGCGCAGCGCCAGTACCACCAGGAGCCAGCGCGGCAGCAGCTCGAAGCTCCAGCAGACGACCGCGCCGGCGAGGATCGTCAGCCGGTCGATGACCGGGTCGAGCAGCGCCCCGAGGCGGCTGTACTGGCCGGTGACGCGGGCCAGGAAGCCGTCCAGGTAGTCGCCGGCGGCGATCGCCCAGAAGATCATCGCCGAGAGGACCGAGGTGCCGTCCTCGGTCGAGTAGGCGAGCACGAGGAAGACCGGGATCGCCGCCAGGCGCAGGTAGCCGACCAGGTTCGGCAGCGTCCAGGGGCGCAGCGGCTGCCCCGGTTCGGTGGTCTTCGGTTTGGCGTAGCTGCGGTCGAGGCCGAAGAGGCGGCGGACCCGGCCGCGGCCGAAGGGGCTGTGGCTAGCCATCGCGGCGCTCCCCCGGTGGCGCGGCGCGGCGGCGCCTCAGTAGGCCTTGCCGAAGATCGCTTCGACGGCCGCCGGCTTGCCGGTGATGACGCAGCGGGCGCCGTCGGGCAGCTGCTGGTCGAACGGCAGGCAGCGGACCGAGGCCTTCAGCTCCTCGAGCACGGCGAGCGACTCCGGATCCTCGCTCCACGGCGCGCGGACGAAGCCGCCCTGCGTCGAATCTCCCTCGTCGGCCTCGAACCACCGCCGAAAATCTCCCAGATCGGTGATCTCCCGTGCCGTCCGGGACGCGAGCCGCTCGGCGGCGGCGTCGAAGTAGACGCGCTGGATCTCCTCCAGCGTCGCCTCGACGCCGGCGACCAGCTCCCCGCGGGCGACGATCTCCGGCTTCTGCTCGAGCGCCGTCCGTCGCCGCACCGCCACCGCATCGTTCTCGAGGTCGCGGGGGCCGAGCTCGAGCACCAGCGGCACCCCCTTCTTGATCCACTCCCAGCGCTTCGCCTGCGGCTCGCGCTCCCGCGTGTCGACCGTCGCCCGCAGTGGCGCGCCGCCGAAGCTGCACGCGCGCAGCTCGGCCGCCAGGGCCTCGGCGGCCTGCGCCACCTCGGCGGCCGCGTCGCCGCGCAGGATCGGCACGATCACCACCTGCGAGGGCGCCACCATCGGCGGCAGCCGCAGGCCGTCGTCGTCGGAGTGGGACATGATCAGCGCCCCGAGCAGCCGCGTCGAGACTCCCCAGGAGGTCGTGTGGACGAGCTGGCGTCCGCCCTCGCGGTCTGAGAACTCGATCCCGGCGGCTTCGGCGAAGTTCGTCCCCAGGTAGTGGGAGGTGCCTGACTGCAGCGCCTTGCCGTCCTGCATCATCGCCTCGATCGAGAGCGTCGTCACCGCGCCAGGGAAGCGCTCGTCGGCCGACTTCTCGCCGCGGATCACCGGCATCGCCAGCGACGCTTCGGCGAAATCGGCGTAGACGCCGAGCATCCGCACCATCTCCTCGCGCGCCTCCGGCTCGTCGGCGTGGGCGGTGTGGCCCTCCTGCCAGAGGAACTCGGTGGTGCGCAGCAGCACCCGCGGCCGCATCTCCCAGCGGACCACGTTGGCCCACTGGTTGATCATGAGCGGCAGGTCGCGGTAGGAGTTGATCCATTTGGCGAACGATTTGCCGATGATCGTCTCCGAGGTCGGCCGCACGATGAGCGGCTCCGCCAGCTCGGCGGCGGGCTTCAGGTGGCCGGGGTTCTCCGGGTCGGCCTCGAGTCGGTGATGGGTGACGACCGCCATCTCCTTCGCGAACCCCTCGACGTGGCCGGCCTCGGCCTCGAGGTAGCTGAGCGGGATGAAGAGCGGGAAGTAGGCGTTCTGGGCGCCGGTCGCCTTGATCGCCCGGTCGAGCTCGGCCTGCATCAGCTCCCAGATCGCGTAGCCCCAGGGCCGGATCACCATCGACCCCCGCACGTGCGCGAGTTCCGCCACCTCGGCGTCTTTGACGACCGCCTGGAACCAGCCGGGGAAGTCCTCGGCGCGGGTCGGCGAGATCGCGCTGGCGTTCTTCGGCGGGGACAAGGTGCGCGGAGCTTAGGTGCTTTGGGCGCTCAGGCGCGCGTGAAGCGGCGGCCGGCGGTCGGCGAGGCGTCCTCGTCGAGCAGCACCCGGTCCGACTCGCCCCGTTCGACCGCTTCCTGCTCCATCGCGGCGATCTTCTCCGGGGTCAGGTCGCCGGCGTTTTCGCGCTCGATCCTGGCGACCCACTCGGCCCCCTCCTGCGACTCGGCCTCGTCGAACTCGACCGCGCCGCGGTCGAGCGATTTGTCGATCTCCTCGAAGAGGGTGTCGACGAGCTTCTCCTGCGGGACCTTGCGGAGTGGCTTGCCGCCGGCGAAGATAAGACCCTCGTTCTTGGCGCCGGCGATCCCGAAATCGGCGTGGCTGGCCTCGCCGATCCCGTTCACCGCGCAGCCGAGCACCGCCACCTCGACCGGCTCCTCGTAGCCCTCGAGCCGTTTCTCGATTTCGGCCACCACCGAGTCCATGTCGAACTGCAGCCGGCCGCAGGTCGGGCAGGCGATCAGCACCGGGCCGCGCTCGCGCAGCTGCAGGGCCTTCAAGATCTCCCAGGCGACCTTGACCTCCTCCTCGGCGTGGAAGGTCGAGAGGCTGATCCGGATCGTGTCGCCGATCCCGTCGGCGAGCAGCGTCCCCAGCCCGACCGCTGATTTCAGCGAGCCGCCCCATTTGGTGCCGGCCTCGGTCACCCCGAGGTGCAGCGGATAGGGGATCTTCTCGCTCAGCAGCCGGTTGGCGGCGATCGTGTACGGGACGTTGGTCGACTTGATCGAGACCTTGAAGTTCTCGAAGTCGAGGCTCTCCATCAGCTCGACGAACTCGATCGCGGCGGCGACCAGCGCCTCGACCGGGTTCTCGCGCTCGAGCTCGTGCAGGTGCTTGGGCAGCGAGCCCGAGTTGACCCCGATCCGCATCGGCGTCCCGGCCGCGTTCGCCCGCACCGCCACCTCGGCGACTTTGTCGCGGCCGCCGATGTTGCCGGGGTTGAGCCTGATGCAGTGGGCGCCGGCGTCGATCGCCTTCAGCGCCAGGGTGTGGTTGAAGTGGATGTCGGCGATCACCGGGATCGGCGATTCGCGGACGATCGTCTTCAGCGCCTCGGCGTCCTGCTCGCGCGGCACCGCGCAGCGGACGATGTCGGCGCCGGCGTCGGCGACCTTGCGGATCTGCTCCATCGTCGCCGCCAGGTTGGCGGTCTCGGTCTTGGTCATCGTCTGTACCGCGACCGGCGCGCCACCGCCGATCGGCACGCCGCCGACCCAGATCTGCCTTTTCGAAGCCATATGCAGAGGTTACTTGGGCCGCCCCCCGGCCCCAGCTGTTCCTTTTCCCGGAATGGCAGGGGAAAGGAACAGCTGCGAGAGAAGGCCGCGCCTCGGGGCACTGCACAGCTATCTGGCACAAGCTATGAGACCGAAGCTAGAACGGCCGCCGCAGCGCCCGGTGAGGAGGGGGCGGGCGTACTGCGAGCGGGTGAGCCGAGTAGTGCGCCCGACCCCTCCCCGCCAAACCCCGTCCCTTGGCGTCCTTCCCCGGGCCGCCCTAGCGCGCGCTGAACCCTTCGCCGGTGATCCGGCCGATGTCGTTGGAGAGGCCGAGGAAGAAGAGCGCCATGACGAGGACGAAGCCGATCACGGTCGCCCGCTCCATCACCCGCAGCGAGACCGGCCGGCCGCCGCGCAGCTTCTCGACGATCGCCCAGAAGATGTGGCCGCCGTCGAGCGGCAGGATCGGGATCAGGTTGACGAGGCCGAGCGAGAGGCTGACCAGGGCGAGCAGCAGGAGCCCGCGTTCGAGGGCCTGGTCGCCTTCCAGCGTTTCGTGGGCGGCGTCGGAGATTCCGACCACGCCCGAGACCTGTTCGCGCTCTTCCTTTTCGAACAGGTGGGTGAAGACGTGGAAGGTGCCTTCGGCGACTTCCCAGATCGCGCCGCCGGCGTCCGAGGCGGCGGTGCCGGCCGAGACCGGGTTTTGGACGGTGGCGTAGGAGAAGCCGATCAGGGGTCGCTTCGCTTCGCTGTCGTAGCGCGGCTTGACCGCAATCGTCTGCAGCTGCCCGTTGCGTTCGACGGTCAGCTTCACCGGAGTTGCGGCGACGCAGCCCTGCTTCTTCTCACCGCCCGGACATTCGTGGGCGCTGACCGTCTTGCTGAACTTTTCGAGCCGTTCGTCAGGGCTCAGGCCGGGGAAGCGCTGGCCGTCGATCGCGACCACCTCGTCGCCCGGCTGCAGCACCTTCGAGGCGGGGCTGCCGGCGATCACGCTGTCGACCGCCTGGGTCGATTCCGGGGTGCCCATCGCGGCCCGGACGCCGAACAGGATCACGAAGGCGAGGACGATGTTGACCGCCGGCCCGGCGCCGACGACGACGATCCGCTTCCAGACCTTCTGCTTGTAGTAGGCCTTCGCCTGGTGCTCCGGAGGGACCTCCTCCTCCGGGTTCATGCCGGTGATTTTCACGTAGCCGCCGAGCGGGATCGATTTGATCCCGTACTCGGTTTCGCCCCGCTTGAACGACCAGAGCGTCGGGCCGAAGAAGAGGAAGAAGCGCTCGACCCGCATCCCGGTCGCCTTCGCGGCCAGGTAGTGGCCGCCCTCGTGGAGGATGATCAGCAGGCTGAAGCCGAGGAAGACGTAGACCCAGGTCATACCGTCGTCAGCCCGGCGATCGTCTCGCGCGAGCGCTCGCGCGCCTCGGCGTCGGTGGCGAAGAGGTCGTCGAAGTGGGCGATTCCCCGCGCCGGCATCTCCTCCAGCACCCGCTCGATCACCGCGGCGATCCCGGTGAACGGGATGCGGCCGGCGAGGAAGGCGGCGACCGCCACCTCGTCGGCGGCGTTGAGGACGCAGGGCGCGGTCCCCCCCGCCTCGCCGGCCGCCAGCGCCAGGCGCAGGCAGGCGAAGGTCTCGAGGTCGGGCTCCTCGAAGGTCAGGGCGCCGGCGGCGGCGAGGTCGAGCCGCGGCACGTCGACGTCGGCACGGTTCGGGAAGTGCAGCGCGTAGGAGATCGGCACCCGCATGTCGGGGTAGCCGAGGTGGGCGAGCGAGGAGCCGTCGATCAGCTGGATCAGCGAGTGGACCAGCGACTGCGGGTGCACCACCACCCCGATCCGCTCGTAGGGGACCGTGAAGAGGTGATGCGCCTCGATCGCCTCGAAGCCCTTGTTCATCAGCGTCGCCGAGTCGATCGTGATCCGGCCGCCCATCCGCCAGGTCGGGTGCGCGAGGGCGTCGGCGACGCTGACCCCGTCGAGGTCCTCGCGGCCCCGGAAGGGGCCGCCGGAAGCGGTCAGGACCAGCCGCTCGACCGTCCCCGGCGCCTCGGCGCCGATCAGCTGGTGCAGGGCGGAGTGCTCGGAGTCGACCGGCAAGAGCCGCGCCCCGGTGCCCTCGGCGAGCGCCATCACCAGCTCGCCGCCAACCACCAGGCTCTCCTTGTTGGCCAGCGCCACGTCGATCCCCTCGGTCAGCGCGACCACGGTCGAGGCGAGCCCGGCGGCGCCGACGATCCCGTTCAGGACCAGGTCGGCGCCCGAGTTGCCGATCAGCTCCCGCACCCCCTCCTCGCCCGCCAGCACGCGCCCGCTCCACTCCCCGCGGGCCCGCTCGGCAGCCTCCGTGTCGGCCAGCGCAACGGCCGGCACGCCGTGCTCCCGCGCCTGCGCCAGCACCGTCTCCCAACCGCGGCCGGCCGCCAGGCCGACCACCTGCAGCTCCGCCGAGCGCCCGACCACGTCGAGCGCCTGCGTACCGATCGACCCCGTCGAGCCGAGTATCAGGACCTTCCTCATCTGCTCGACAGGATACGGAGCGGGCCTTACCGCTCTGTAAACGCTAAAGGCGGCGGAACAATCCGAACCGGCCGCGTCGTTCGAGTTCTTCGAGCACTTCGAGCCGGATCTGCCTGCGCAGGACCTGTTCGTGCAGCTGATCGAGCTGCCGGCCGATGCGGTCCACTTTTTCTTCGAGCCGACGGCGCTTGGCCTCGGCCGGCTTCGTCTCGTTTGCGGTGCTGCTAGTTGTCATCAGTCCCATCTTAGCCATCGCCTTTCTGCATTTCTCGGATTTCGACCTGGGCGCGCTTCAACTCGCTCCTCAGCGCACCTTCGCCAGGCCGACTGCGCAGGTCGTCATCGATGCCATGGGCCCGGATGACCGCGGTGCCGACCTCGGTGAAAGCGCGGTTGTTCAGCGCCAGGACCAGCGCCGTCGAGGCCAGATAAAGCCCGGCGAAGAAGGCGCCCCCGATCTCCAATCGGTAGACCGCCGCAGCTTGCAGCGCGAAGCCGGGGACGTCGGCGGGCACGGCCACCGTCGCGGCCATCCAGGTCGCAACCGCTGCGCCGAGCGCGACCAGCGCGGCGAAGCCCCAGCGCGACAGCCAACGGATCGCTCGTCTCCCCTTCTCGGCCACGGAGAGCGACGCTAGGGGCTGGCGGTGGTTCCCGTCAAGGAATGTGACGGAATGCAGGCAAAAGGCGCCAGAACGACGCGCAGAGCGTCAATAGACCAGCGCGACCGAGAGGTAGTAGCCGACCACGATCGTGAACAGGACTGCATCCAGGCGGTCGAGGATGCCGCCGTGGGGGCCGAAGAGGGTGCCGGTGTCCTTGGTGCCGAGGTCGCGCTTGAGGAGGGACTCGAAGAGGTCGCCGACCGGCGCGGTGGCGGCGACGGCGGCGCCGATGATCAGGGCGTCCGTTCCGGAGAGCCAGTTCTGGTAGAGACCGGCGAACCAGAAGCCCATCGTGCCGATCACGAAGCCGCCGATCAGGCCCTCGATCGTCTTGTTGGGCGAGATCGTCGGCGCGATCCGGTGGCTGCCGAACATGCGGCCGGTCGCGTAGGCGGCGGTGTCGGTGACGAAGGTGCCGACCAGGACGTCGATCAGCAGGGCGGCGCCGTGGGCGGGCAGGTCGCGGAGCAGCACCGCGTGGACCAGCGGGATGCCGATCCAGACGATCCCCAGCAGCGTCACCGCGATCGAGATCAGCGCCCCGTCGCGGTGCTTGGCGTCGGCCGCGAAGGCGAACAGGACCGGGAAGGAGGCGGCGAAGATCAGCAGCACGTTGTAGGCGCTGCCGAAGTGGGCGGCGAGGACCATCGCCGCCACCGCCAGGTAGGCGGGGATCGCCAGCGGCCGCGATTCGTCGGTCATCGCCACGTACTCGCGTAGGCAGAGGACCCCGATCGCGATCATCGCCAGCGTGAAGACGATGCCGCCGGCGACCGTGATCGCGATCGCGAAGGCGATCGCCGGCAGAGCGATGAGGATCCGTTTCGCCGTCTCCCCGGAGCCGCGGCGGCGCGGCTGGCGCGGCGGCCGCGGCTGCGGCGGCGGATCGGGCTCGAACATCTCCTCGTCGAAGAGGTCGACGTTCATGCCCGCATCCCGAAGCGGCGCTGCCGCGTCTCGTACTCGGCCAGGCTCTCCTCGAAGGCCGCGCGGTCGAAGTCGGGCCACAGCTCCTCGCGGACCACCAGCTCCGAGTAGGCGGTCTGCCAGAGCAGGAAGTTCGAGATCCGCTGCTCGCCGCTGGTTCTGATCAGGAGGTCGGGGTCGTGCATCTCAGGCGCATAGAGGTGGCGGCGGAACTCCTCTTCGGAGCCCCCCTGGAAGCTTCGCGCCGCGTCGACGATCTCCGCCCGGCCGCCGTAGTTGAAGGCGACGAAGAGCTCGATGCGCTCGTTGCCGGCGGTCACCCGCTCCGCCCAGCGCATCTGCTCGAGCAGCTGCTCGGAGACGCCCTCGCGGCGGCCGACGAAGCGCATCCGCACCCCTTCCTCGTCGAGCTCCGGGGTTTCGGAGCCGATCCGTTCGCCCATCATCCGCATCAGCCCCGCCACCTCCTCCTCGGAGCGGCTCCAGTTCTCGGTCGAGAAGGAGAAGACCGTGAGCTGCTCGATCCCCAGCTCGGCCGCGTCGCGGAGGCGGGCTTTGAGCACATCGGCTCCGGCCCGGTGCCCTTCGGCGACCGGCAGTCCGCGGGCCTGCGCCCAGCGGCCGTTGCCGTCGGTGATGATCGCCACGTACCTGGGAGCGGACACGACTCGGCCGCCCCTCAGACCTCGAGGATTTCGGCTTCCTTGCCCTTGAGCAGGTTGTCGATCTCGGCGATCGCCTCGTCGGTCTGCTTCTGCAGCGAGGTCTCGGCGCGCCGCTCGTCGTCCTCGCCGGCTTCGCCTTCCTTCTTCAGGTCACGCAGGTCGCTCATCACGTCGCGGCGCACGTTGCGGATCGCGACCCGGCCCTCCTCGGCGACGCCGTGGACGACTTTGACCATCTCGCGGCGGCGCTCCTCGGTCATCTCCGGAATCGCCAGACGGATCAGGTTGCCGTCGTTGGACGGCGTCAGGCCGACGTCGGACTCCTGGATCGCCTTCTCGATCGCCCCCAGGGCGCTCTTGTCGAAGGGGGTGATGGTCAGCAGCCGGGCATCGGAGGCGGCGACGTTGGCCAGCTGCTTGAGCGGCGTCGGGTTGCCGTAGTACTCGACCGTGATGCGGTCCAGCAGGTGCGGCGAGGCGCGGCCGGTGCGGACCGAGGCGAGCTCGCCACGGCTCGATTCGACCGATTTGGCCATCCGCTCCTTGGCGTCGGCCAGTAGTTCGTCGATCAGCTCCGGCATAGGGTTCCTCGGCGTTACGCGGCGGGCGCGCTGGAGACCAGCGTGCCCACCTTCTCGCCGCGAACGATCCTATCTATGTTGCTGCCGTCGGCCATGTTGAAGACGTAGATGGGCAGGTCGTTGTCCATGCAGAGGCTGAGCGCGGTCGAGTCCATCACCCGCAGCCCGCGCTCGATCGCTTCGCGATGGGTGATCGCCGGGATGAACTCGGCCGACGGGTCGGTCGCCGGGTCGGCGGTGTAGACGCCCTCCACCCCGTTCTTCGCCATCAGGATCGCCTCGGCGTGGATCTCCAGTGCCCGCAGCGCCGCCGCGGTGTCGGTGGTGAAGAACGGGTTGCCGGTGCCGGCGGCGAAGATCACGATCCGCCCCTTCTCCAGGTGGCGCATCGCGCGGCGGCGGATGTAGGGCTCGGCGACCTCCTTGACGTCGATCGCCGACATCACCCGGGTGTGCTGGCCGAGCCGCTCGAGCGCGTCCTGCAGGGTCAGCGCGTTGAGGACGGTCGCCAGCATCCCCATGTAGTCGCCGGTCGCCCGGTCCATCCCCTTCGCAGCCCCCTCGAGGCCGCGGTAGATGTTGCCGGCGCCGACCACGATCGCCACCTCGACCCCGCGTTCGCGCACCGCTGCGACCTGCGCCGCGATCCGGTCGACCTCGGCGCCGTCGGTGCCGTAGTCGAGCTCGCCCATCAATGCCTCGCCCGAGAGCTTCAGCAGGATGCGGCCGAACTGGGGGGCGTCGGCGGGATCAGTCACGTGACGGTGACCTTAAACGTCGCCGACCCGGAAGTACGCGAAACGGGCGATGCGGATGTTCTCGCCGGTTTTCGCCGCCAGCTCCTGGCGCAGCTCCTCGATCGTCTTCGATTCGTGTTTCTCGGCGTTGACGTGGGTCTGGTCGAGCAGGGCGACCTCGCTGGCCCATTTGCCCAGCTGGCCCGCGACGATTTTCTCGACGATGTTGTCCGGTTTTCCTTCTTCGCGGGCTTTCTCTTCGAAGACCTTCTTTTCGGACTCGCGCAGCTCCGTGTCGATTTCGTCGCTCGAGACGTAGAGCGGCGAGGTCGCGGCGATGTGCAGCGCCACCTGGTAGGCGAAGACCTTGAAGTCCTCGTTGCGGGCGACGAAGTCGGTCTCGCACTGGACCTCGACCATCGCCCCGACCCGGTCGTTGGCGTGGATGTAGGAGGAGACGACGCCCTCGTTGGTGCCGCGCCCTTCGCGCTTGGCGGCCGAGGCCTGGCCCTTCACCCGCAGCAGCTCGATCGCCCGGTCGACGTCGCCGTCGGCCTCGGCCAGCGCCGCTTTGCAGTCCATCATCGCCGCCCCGGTCCGATCCCGGAGCGCCTTCACGTCGGCCGCGGTGATCGCCATCAGCCGTCCCCTTTCTCAGTCTCGTCGGCTTTCGCCTCGGCGGGCGCGGCCGCAGCGGCCTGACCCTCGGCCGGAGCGCTCTCGCTCGCCGGAGCCTGCGCGGCGGCAGCCGGAGCGCCCTGTCCCTCGCCGGCTTTCTCGCCGGCCGGAGCAGCCGGAGCACCCTCGCCGCTCGCCGCAGCGGGCTGATTGGCGGGGGGCGTGGGAGGTGCCGCCGGCCGCCCCGGTTTCGTCGCTTGCTGCTGCCTCGGGGCCTGCACGGCCGCCTGCTGTTTGGCCTGCGCCTCGGCGGTCGCTTTGGCGGCTTTCTCCGCCTCTTCGGCTTTCTGGCGCTCTTCCTCGGCCGCGCGCCGCGCTTTCTCCTCTTCCTCGCGTTTGCGCCGCTCTTCCTCCTCCTTTTTGCGCCGCTCCATCTCTTCGGCGAGGCGGCGCTCCTCCTGGACGCGCCAGGCCGAGGAGCCCTCCTCGACGGCGGCGCCGATCGTGCCGATGATCAGCTGGCAGGAGCGGATCGCGTCGTCGTTGCCGGGGATCACGTAGTCGACCGGCATCGGGTCGGCGTTGGTGTCGACCAGGCCGATGATCGGGATCCGCAGGCGGGCCGCCTCGTGGACGGCGATCTCCTCGGTTTTCAGATCGGTGACGAAGACCGCGTCGGGCAGCCGCTCCATGTCGCGGACGCCGCCGAGGTTGAACTCGAGCTTCGCGAGTTCGGCCTCCATCCCCATCCTCTCCTTGGTCGGCAGGAGGTCGAGTTTGCCCTCCTCTTTCCAGGTGTTCAGCTCGTGCAGGCGGCCGATCCGGCCCGACATCGTGTTGAAGTTGGTCAAGAGCCCGCCCAGCCAGCGTTTGTTGACGTAGGGCATCTGGCAGCGTTCGGCCCATTCCTGGACCACGTCGCGGGCCTGCTTCTTGGTGCCGACGAACAGCACCGTGCCGCCGCCGCTGGCCAGCTCGCCGACGAAGCGGCGGGCGTTCTCCAGCAGCGCCTCGGTCTGCAGCAGGTCGATGATGTGGATCCCGTCCAGCTCGCCGAAGATGTAGCGGCGCATGTTCGGGTTCCAGCGGCGCGTCTGATGGCCGAAGTGCACACCGGCTTCGAGCAGCTCTTTGAGCTCCGTCTGGGACATCCGATTCTCCTTGATCGATGCTTCTTGCGCCCGTCGCGCTCGCCGGGACCCGACCTGGTGGTCGAGCAGGATCCGGTCCGCCCTCGACGGGGGTTGATTTCTGGACTGCGATTGTAGTTCAGGCCTGCCGCGCGAGCTCCAAGGCCCGCTCGAGGTCCGCCGGCAGCGGCGAGGAGAAGCTCAGCGGCTCGCCGCTCACCGGGTGGGCGAAGGCGAGGCGGTGGGCGTGCAGGAACTGCCGTCGCAGCCCATAGCGCTCGCCGCCGCCGTAGGTCGCGTCGCCGAGCAGCGGGTGGCCGATCGCCGCGAAGTGGGCGCGGATCTGGTGGGTGCGGCCGGTCTCGAGCTTCGCCTCCAGGTAGCTCTCTCGCCGCAGCAGCTCCAGCACCTCGAAGTGGGTCCGCGCCTGGCGGGAGGCGGCGCCGGAGACCGCCATCCGCTGCCGCTGCCGCGCCGAGCGTCCGATCGGGGCGTCGATCGTCCCGGTCCGCGAGGCGATCCGGCCGCCGGCCAGCGCCAGGTAGGCGCGTTCGACCGACCGCTCGCGCACCGCCCGCTGCAGCGCCGCGTGGGCGGCGTCGGTCCGCGCCACCACCAACAGGCCGCTGGTGTCCTTGTCGAGGCGGTGGACGATCCCCGGCCGCTCTGGGTCCTCGCCGCCGCCGAGCAGCTCGCCGAGCTCGGAGACCAGGGTCGGGCCGCGGTGCGAGGGCGCCGGATGGACGACCAGCCCGGCCGGCTTCTCGACCACCGCCAGCGCCTCGTCCTCGTAGACGATCCGCGGCGCCGGCGGGCCGCCGGCCTCAGCCACCCTCCCGCTCCCCGTCCGCCCCCTCGAGCCGCGACTCGGCCTGCTCCCGATGCTTGCGCTCGCGTTCGTCGCGGATCCCCTCGCGGATGAAGATCAGCACCAGCAGGACGACGCCGAAGGTGATGCAGACGTCGGCGACGTTGAACGGCGGCCAGGGCGGCAGTTCGATGAAGTCGGTGACGTGGCCGGCGGCGACCCGGTCGATCAGATTGCCGATCGCGCCGCCGGTCAAGAGGCCGCAGGCGACCCACATCCCCGGCCGCGCCGGGTTGCGGCTGAAGATGTAGAAGATCACGCCGAGCGCCACCAGCGTGGAGATGATCAGCGGCGCGCCGGTGCCGCTCGCGAGGCCCCAGGAGACGCCGGTGTTGTGGGTTTGGGTCAGCCCCAGCGGGCCGAAGACGTCGATCTGTTCGCCGAGCGCGATCTGCGCCCGGACCACCGCCTTCGAGGCCTGGTCGAGCGCGATCACCACCACCCCGAGCAGCCCCGCCAAGAGCCAGGCGCGCGTCGCCCGCGACATCGGCGCGCTCACCCTTCGATCAGGCCGGGGACGATCCTCTGCAGGAGGAACAGCAGGATGATCCCCAGCATCGGGCTGAGGTCGAAGGCGAAGCCGCCGCCGCCGACCGACGGCAGGATGCGGCGGAAGAGGTTCAGGTAGGGGTTGGTGGTCTCGGTGATGAAGTCGAGGACCGCCCGCAGCCACGGCCGGTAGGGCATCCGCGGCACGTAGGAGATCAGGATGTTGCAGAAGATCAGCGCGATGTAGACGAGGATCAGGGCGCTGACGTAGTCGGCGATGTTGGCCCGGCTGAGCGCCAGCGGGATCACCTGCGCATCCTCTCCAGCGAAGCCTCGACCGCGGCGCCGAAGGCGGCGCGGGCGCCTTCGCGCTCGAGCGCCTCGAGGCCGGCCTCGGTCGCCCCGCCGGGTGAGGCGACCGCCTGCCGCAGCGCCGCCGGCTCGTGGTCGCGGAGCAGCTCGGCGGTGCCGGCGGCGGTCTCGACGACCAGCTCGCGCGCCAGCCTCGGCTCGATCCCGGCGGCGGCAGCAGCCTCGGCCAGCGCCTCGACCGCCAGCGCGAAGTAGGCCGGCGTGCAGGCGAAGGCGGCCGTGGCGGCGTCGAGCTGCTCGTCGCGAAGCTCGACCACCCGGCCCAGGAGCGCCAGCTTCTCACGCGTCTCCTCGCTCGCCTCGCCGGCGACGCAGAGGACGCCGCGCCGCACCTCGACGGCGACGTTCGGCATCAGCCGCAGCACCCGCGCCTCGCCCGGCAGCGCCTCCCGCAACCGCGCCAGCGGCACGATCGCCAGCATCGAGATCACCTCGCGTGCCCGCCGCAGCTGCGGCGCCACCTGCTCCAGCTTGCCGGGCTTCACCGCCAGCACCAGCAGATCGGCCCGCTCGGCCGCCTCCTCGTTGGCGACCGCCTCGCCGCCGAGCTCGGCGGCCAGCGCCGCCGCCCGCCCCGAGCCGGAGTCGGAGAACAGCATCGAGTCGAACTCGCCCTCCCAGCCGCGCGCGATCGCGGCGGCCATGGAGCCGGAGCCGATGAAGCCGACGATCATGGCCCGGAGACTAAGCCCCCGGGCCACGATCGCGACTTCGGGACCGATCCGCCGAGGGCGTCCAACAGGTCAGCGTGCTGCTAGGACTGGTTGAAGAAGCCCTTGTCGATCAGCCGGGCTTTTTCCTCGGCCGAGACCTCGACGTTGCGCGGGGTCAGCAGGAACATCTTCTCGGCGATCCGCTGCATGCCGCCGTCGAGCGCGTAGGTGAGGCCGGAGCAGAAGTCGATCATCCGCTTCGAGAGGTTGTGATCGGCGGTCTGAAGGTTGAGGATCACCGGCACCGAGCGTTTGAACTGGTCGGCGACCTGCTGGGCGTCGTTGAAGTTGCGCGGGATCACCAGGTGGACCTGGATGTCGCCGCCGTTGTCGACCGGGCGCAGGGTGCGGGTACGGCTGGCCGCGATCGGCTCGTCGTCGGCGAAGATGTCGTCGATTTCGTCGCGGCGGGCGCGGCGCGAGGTCGGCAGGCGCCGGACCGAGCCTTCGCCGCGATCCCTGTCGCGGTCCCGGCGCGCTTCGAAGGGTTCGTCGGCGTCGGTCTCCGGTTCGAATTCGTCTTCGTATTCGGGGCCGTAGTCGTGGTCCTCGGCGAGGCCGAAGTAGACGAGTGCTCTATGCCAGGTGTCTCGGAATGCCATTGCAGCGTTGATTCTGCCTCAGATGCCTGAGTCCTTTACCGGATTTTTCCCAGGTTAGCGCCGATTTGCAGGAAATCGCTCAGATGAAAAGGACCGTGCCGAGGCGGATGATCGTCGCCCCCTCCTCGACCGCGACCCGCCAGTCCTGCGAAGTTCCCATCGAGAGACGGCGAAGCCCGTGCTCGGCGGCGAGCTCGGCGAGGCGGGCGAAATGCGGCCGCGAGGCCTCCGCGTCCTCGGCGAACGGCGGCATCGTCATCAGGCCGCCAACCTCGACCGGGCAGCGGGCGATGAAGTCGCCGAGGTCGGCCGGCGCGACGCCGCCCTTGCCCTCCTCGTCGGCGATGTTGACCTCGATCAGGACCTCGGTCTCCGGGGTGCCGTGGCGCTCCAGCTGGGCGAGGACGGAGTCGGTGGCGACCGAGTGGATCAGCCGCACCAGCGGCAGCACCTGCTTGACCTTGCGGCTCTGCAGGTTGCCGATGAAGTCCCAGGTGAAGTTGGCGCCGTGGCGCTCGTGCTTGGCGCTCAGGTCCTGCTGGCGGTTCTCGCCGACCAGCCGCACCCCGGCCTCGGCGAGCGCCCCCATCTCCTCGAGCGGCACGTACTTACAGGCGACCAGCACCTCGACCCCCTCCCCCGCCTCGGCTTCGACGCGGGCGAGGTTGGCGGCGACCTTCTCCGGGTCGATGCCGTGGATCAGCCCCCGCGGCATCAGCTGCGCGCGGGCAAGGGCGTCTCGCCGGTCGGGAATTCGGTCGGGTTGATCCAGGCGAGCCCGGCCTGGCGGCCGGTGCGGCCGCGGTCGCGGCGATGGGAGAAGAACAGCTCCTCCTCGCAGGAGGTGCAGAGGCCGGCCGACTCGACCTTGCGGACGCCGGCCGCGGCGAGCAGCCGCCGCGCCACCTCCGGCAGGTCGAGCATGTGACCGTCGGCGATCCCCTCGCCGAGCTGGTCGAAGGCGGCGAGCACCTCATCGCCGACCTCGTAGCAGCAGGGGCCGATCCCGGGCCCGATCGCGGCTTCGGTGGCGCCGACCAGCTTCGCCCCCTTGGCGACGATCCCCGCCGCCAGCGGCCGCCAGCCGCAGTGCAGGAGCGCCAGCCCGCCCGGTCCGCGCAGGGCGATCGGCAGGCAGTCGGCGACGAAGACGAGCGGCGTCAGGCCGGGCGCGGCGACGACGTGGCCGTCGGCCTCGGGCGGCGGCGGCCCGGGCGTCGCGAACGGACCTGGTTCCTGCGGCGAGTCGTGGACGAGGATCTCGGCTCCATGGACCTGCAGCGCGATCGGAACCTGCCGGGGGTCGACTCCGAGCGCCGCGGCCAGGCGCCGCCGGTTCTCGATCACCGCCGCTTCGGCGTCGTCGGTGAGGATGCCGAGGTTGAGAGTGTCGAAGGGCGCCTCGCTGACGCCGCCGAGCCGGGTCGTGAAGGCGGCGTGGGCCCCGTGCATCCTCGCCTCGAGCCACCGGACGCCGTTGCGCTCGCGCCACTCCATGCCGTCAGCCTAGATGGTCGATTCCACGGCCAGGCCCACCTGGATGACACGCCCCCAGTCACACCTCGCCGTGGAATCGACCGTCTAGCCCTGTCGCGCTGCGGCCAGAGCGATCGCCAGCTCCTCCTCGCGGCCGCGCGCTTCGCCGTCGAGGACGGCGCGGCGGGCGGCGCGCAGGGCGCGGCCGAGCGCCGGCCCCTCGGGGACGCCGGCGGCGATCAGCGCCCCGCCGTCGATCTCGAGCGCCACCGGGCGCCACTCGCGCAGGTGGTCGTCGAGCCAGGCGGCGCCGCGGGCGCGGGCGACGACCAGGTCGACCGGGTCGCGGCCGCTGGCGAGCTCGTAGCCCTCGCTGGGTCGCGCCGGATGCGCTGCCGCCAGCTCCTCCTCGGCGGCCGTGGCGGGGCCGAGCGCGGCGACCAGGACCGCCTCGGCGTGCGGCGCCTCCTCTCGCCAGGGCTCGTCGCCGAGCAGCTCGGCGACGGTCTCGGCCAGCTCGGCGCCACCGGGGCGCAGCTCGATCAGCCCCCACTCGGCGAGCAGGCCCAGCCCGGCGGGGCCGCTCGGTTCGGCGGCGAGCCGGGCCAGCTCGGCTCCGCGCCGCTCGTCTGACAGGGTCGCGAGATCCGTCGCGCTGCAGCAGCCGCTCGGTCTCCGGCTCCAGGGCGAATCCGAGGCGCGCGGCGTAGCGAGCCGCCCGGATCGCCCGGGTCGGATCGTCGACGAAGGAGCGCTCGTGGAGAACCCGCAGCAGCCGCGCCTCGACGTCGGCGACGCCGTCGTAGGGGTCGACCGGCTCGCCACCCTCGACCGGGACCGCGATCGCGTTGACCGTGAAGTCCCGCCGGGCCAGGTCGGCCGCGACGTCACCGGCCGGGGCGACGACCGGCAGCGCCCCCGGCTCGGGGTAGGTCTCGGTGCGGGCACCGGCGAGGTCTACGCGGTGGCCGCCGAGCTCGACGGTGGCGGTCCCAAAGCGGTCATGGCTGGCGACCGGGTGGCTGCTCAGCGCCGCCGCCAGCGCCGCCGCGTCGCCGAGCACCAGCAGGTCGAGGTCGCCGCGCCCGCGGCCGAGCAGCGCGTCGCGGACGGCGCCGCCGACCACGTAGGTCGGCGCGCTGGCGGCGGCGGCGATCGCCTCCAGCTCGGGATAGAGCACGCGCAGCGCCGGGGCGAGGTCCTCGATCGGCTCTGGTGCGGGATTCATCGCGCTTCCCTACCATGATCGCCGCCGCGGATGCCTGACGACCCGATAGATCCGGATTGGCTGGTCGAGCGCCGCGCCGAGCGCGAGGCGAGCCGCGCCGAGCGACGCCGTCAGGCTCGCCGGCGTCGGATCGTCGCCTTCGTCTCGCTGCTTGCGGTGGTCGCCGCGATCGCCGCGGTGGTCGCGATCGCCAGCGGCGGCGGCTCGGATCCTTCCTCGAGCAAGTCGGCCGCGGGTGGCAGGAAGAGCAGCGCCCGCGACAAGAAGGTCAGCAACAACGCCAACGAGTCCGGCGGCGAAACCGAAGGCGAAGGCGGCGAGGTCCGCAACGCCACCGCCCAGCCGGACTGGGAACCGCACACCGGCCCGGTGCCGATCCTCGAGTACCACGTGCTCGGCGACCCCGACGAAAGCGAGGAATACCCGGAACTGTTCGTCGCCCGGCCTGACTTCCGCCACCAGCTCGAATGGCTCGACGATCACGGCTACCAGGCGGTGACGCTCGAACAGGTCGAGGAAGCCTGGTACCAGGGCGGCACGCTGCCGCCGAAGCCGGTCGTCCTCTCCTTCGACGACGGCTACCGGCCGCAGTTCACCTTCGCCCTGCCGCAGCTGCGAAAGCACGGCTGGGCCGGCGTCCTCAACCTCAAGGCCGAAGGCTCCGACCTCTACGAAAGCAACGTCAAGGCGATGATCGCCGCTGGCTGGGAGCTCGCCTCGCACACCGTCGACCACTCCGACCTGACCACGCTCGGCCCCGAAGAACTCGAATTCGAAGTCGACGAATCTCGCCAGCTGCTGCAGCGCGAATTCGGCGTCCCGGTGAAGAACTTCTGCTACCCGGCGGGCGCGTTCGACTCGACCGTGATCGAAGCGGTCGAAGCGGCCGGCTACGTCGGCGCCACCACCGAGATCTCCGGCGACGCCGAAAAGGACGCGCCCTACGAACTGGCGCGCTTCGAGATCCTCCGCGAAACCGGCGTCTCCGGGATCGCCGAAGACCTGGCCAACGGTTGTCAGAGCCGGACCGGGATCCCGTCGGCGGCGAGCCGCTCCTTCGCCTCGCGCACCCGGTAGGTGCCGTAGTGGAAGATCGAGGCGCAGAGGACCGCGTCGGCGCCGCCCTCGGCGATCGCCTCGCTGAGGTGGCCGAGCTCGCCCGCCCCTCCCGAGGCGATCACCGGCACCGGGACGGCGTTGGCGACCGCGGCGGTGAGCGGGATGTCGTAGCCGTCGTTGGTCCCGTCGCGGTCCATGCTGGTCAGCAGCACCTCGCCGGCGCCGAGGTCGACCGCCTCCTGCGCCCAGCTGACCGCGTCACGGTCCGGGACCCGCTCGCGGCCGCCCTTCACGTAGACGCCCCACCCCCCGCCCTCCTCGGCCTTGGCGTCGATCGCGATCACCACGCACTGGGCGCCGAAGTGGTCGGCGAGCTCGCTCAGCAGCGCCGGCCGCTGCAGCGCCGCCGAGTTGACCGAGACCTTGTCGGCGCCGGCGTCGAGCACCGCCTGCGCGTCCTCCACCGAGCGGATGCCGCCGCCGATCGTGAACGGGATGAAGACGTTGTCGGCGGTGCGGCGGGCCAGCTCGACGATCGTCTCGCGGCGCTCGTGCGAGGCGGTGATGTCGAGGAAGACGAGCTCGTCGGCGCCCTCGGCGTCGTAGCGCTCGGCCAGCTCGACCGGGTCGCCGGCGTCGCGCAGGCCGACGAAGTTGGTGCCCTTGACGACGCGGCCGGCGTCGACGTCGAGGCAGGGGATCACGCGTTTCAGAGCCATTGCGAAGCGTATTGCGGGTCCCGACAAGGCGCCATGCTCAGGCCAGCGCGGCGATCGCGTCGGCGACGTCGAAGCGGCCCTCGTAGAGCGCCTTGCCGACGATCACGCCCTCGACGTTCGGCGCCGCCTCGCGCTTCAGCGCTTCCAGGTCCTCGAGCGAGCCGATCCCGCCCGAGTAGATGATCGAGGCGCCGGTCGAGCCCGCCACCGTCGCCAGCTCGCGCAGGCCGGGCCCGGCGAGCGTGCCGTCGACCTCGATCGGGGTGAAGACGAAGCGGGAGACGCCGCGAACGGTCAGCTCGGCGACCGCCTCGGTCGCCGGCACCTCGCTGGTCTCGGTCCAGCCGGCCAGCGAGACGTTGCCGCCGCGGGCGTCGATCCCGACCGCGACCCGCTCGCCGTGGCGGTCGATCATCCGCTGCAGGAAGCGCGGGTCGCGCAGCGCCGCGGTCCCGATCACGACCCGTTCGGCGCCGGCCCGCAGCACGTTGGCGACCGCCTTCTCGTTGCGCAGGCCGCCGCCGACCTGGATCGGGAACGGCACCTCGTCGGCGATCCGCCGCACCAGCTCGACGTTCTTCGGCTCGCCGTCGCGGGCGCCGTCGAGGTCGACGACGTGCAGGTGGTGCGAGCCTTCCTCGGCCCAGCGCAGCGCCGCTTCGACCGGGTCGTCGGCGTAGACGGTCTCGCGCGCGTAGTCGCCTTCGACCAGGCGCACGGCACGGCCGCCGAGGATGTCGATCGCGGGGTAGAGGATCACGGCCGGGACCCGGGGCTCAAGCCGGCACCGAGGCGCAGACGCCGGCGAAGTTGGCGAGCAGCCGCAGCCCGGCGGCGCTCGACTTCTCCGGGTGGAACTGGACGCCGAAGACGTTGCCGCGCTCGGCGGCGCAGGCGAAGCGCTCGCCGTAGCTGGCGTCGCCGAGCAGGTCGCTGGCCGCCGGCTCGGGGGCGAAGGCGTGGACGAAGTAGAACGGCGTCTCCGCGGCGATCCCCTCGGTCAGCCGCGACTCGCGCTCCCAGCGGACCGCCGCCCAGCCGATGTGCGGGACCTTGAGGCCGGGGGCGCGGAGGCGGTCGACCGGGCCCGGCAGCAGGCCGAGGCCGGCGGCGCCGCCGAGCTCGGTGGTCGAGTCGAAGAGCAGCTGCAGGCCGAGGCAGATGCCGAGCACCGGGCCGCCGGCGGCGACCCGCTCGGCGACCAGCTCGTCGAGGCCGCGCTCGCGGACCCGCTCCATCGCCCGCGGGAAGGCGCCGACCCCGGGCAGGATCAGCCCGTCGGCGGCGCGCACGGTGGCCGGGTCGCAGCTGACGGTGGCGGCGGCGCCGACGTGCTCGAGCGCCTTCTCCACCGAGCGCAGGTTGCCCATCCCGTAGTCGAGGATCGCGATCCGGGCGCTCATTCGGAGAGCGTCCCCTTGGTCGAGGGCACGCCGCTCTCCTCGGGGTCGATCGAGACGGCGACGCGCAGCGCCCGGGCGAAGGCCTTGAACGCCGCCTCGACCATGTGGTGGGCGTTGGCTCCCGGCGCGCACCTGGAGGTGCAGGGTGAGCCGGGCGTTGTTGGCGACGGCGCGGAAGAACTCCTCGGTCAGCTCGGTTTCGAAGCCGGCGATCTCGGTCGTCGGGGATCGCCGCCTCGAAGACGACGAAGGGGCGGCCGGAGAGGTCGATCGCGGCACTCGGCCAGCGCCTCGTCCATCGGCACCAGCGCCGAGCCGTAGCGGCGGATCCCGGCGCGGTCCCCGAGCGCCTCGTCGAGCGCCTGGCCGAGGACGATGCCGACGTCCTCGACCGTGTGGTGGGCGCCGGTCTCGAGGTCGCCGCTCGCCTCCACCCGCAGCCCGATCCGGCCGTGGCGGGCGAGCAGGTCGAGCATGTGGTCGAAGAAGCCGACGCCGGTCTCGGCGCCCGCCTCCCCCCCGTCGAGGTCGAGCGCCAGCCGCACCTCGGTCTCGCCGGTCTTCCGCTCTCTGTCCGCCGTTCTGCTCATCAGCGCCTAATCATCGCTGACTCGCCGTGCACGGGTAGGCCCTCGGCGCGGGCGAGGGCGTCGACGTGCGGCGCCAGCGCCACGGCGGCCTCGCCGTCGATCTCCACCGTCGAGACCCGGCGGCGGAAGCTGGCGGGCCCGAGCGGGCCGGAGAAGCGGCCGGCGCCGCCGGTCGGCAGCACGTGGTTGGAGCCGGCGACGTAGTCGCCGAAGGCGGTCGCGCCATAGCGGCCGGCGAAGATGCAGCCGGCGGTCTCGATCCGCTCGGCGAGCAGCGCCGCGTCCTCCTCGAACAGCTGCAGGTGCTCCGGCGCGAAGGCGTTGGCGAGGTCGGCGGCGTCGCAGAGGTCGGGGACGGCGATCAGGGCCAGGGGGGCGTCGTTGACGCTGGCTCGCTCGGCGGCAGCTGCTTCGGTCGCCTCGCGGACCGCATCGAGCACGTGCTCCTCGACCGCGGCGACCAGCAGCGGGCTGTCGGCGCCGTGCTCGGCCTGGGCGCAGAGATCGAGGGCGGCCCACTCGGGGTCGGTGTCGTGGCCGGCGACCAGCATCAGCTCCGAGGGGCCGGCGAGCGAGTCGATCCCGACCCGGCCATAGACGAAGCGCTTCGCTTCCTGGACCCAGCGGTTGCCGGGGCCGGCGACGACGTCGACCGGAGCGATCGTCTCGGTGCCGTGGGCGAGCGCGAAGATCGCCTGGGCGCCGCCGATCGCGTAGATCTCCTCGACCCCGCAGTGGGCGGCGGCGGCCAGGGTCAGCGGATGCAGGCGGCCGTCGGCGCCGGGCGGCGAGGCGAGCGCGACCCGCTCGACGCCGGCGACGGCCGCCGGGATCGCGCACATCAGGACGCTCGAGGGGTAGGCGGCGCGGCCGCCGGGGGCGTAGATGCCGGCGGCGCCGACCGCCACTTCGCGGACCGTCACCACCTGTCCCTGCGGCAGCTCGGTGCGGCGCGGCTCGTGCAGCTGCGACTCGGCGACGGCGCGGACGTTGGCGGCGGCCACGTCGAGCGCCTCGCGCAGCTCCGGCGGCAGCCGCGGCGAGCGCCGCCTCGGCCTCGGCGACCGGCACCCGCAGCTCGCCGAGCGGCTGCTCGGTCGCGTCGTAGCGGTTGGTGAGGGCGATCACCGCGGCGTCGCCGCCCTCGCGTATCAGGCTCTCGATCGGGGCGACGTCGACCACCGTCGAGGATTCCTCGACCCAGGCGCGGACGGCGGCGGCGCTGGTCTCCGCCCCCTCCCAGTCGAAGCGCCGCACCCTCACGAGGCGGCCCCGGGCTGGCGGCTGGCGGCGCGCAGCCGCGCGGTCAGGTCGTCGACCTCGGCGGCGCGCAGCTTGTGGGCGACGCGGTTGGCGACGAAGCGGGCGGTGCAGACGACGATCTCCTCGCGCACCTCGAGGTCGTTCTCGGCCAGCGTGCGGCCGGTCGCGACGAGGTCGACGATGCCGTCGCCGAGGCCGATCAGCGGCGCCAGCTCGACCGAGCCCTTGACCTCGATCAGGTCGACCTGGCGGCCGGTTCCCTCGAAGTGGTCGGCGGCGATCCGCGGGTACTTGGTCGCGATCCGCATCATCCCCAGGCGGCGCTGGCTTTCGCCGAGGCGGGTGTCGCCGCGGCGGCCGGCGAGCACCATGCGGCAGCGGCCGAAGCCGAGGTCGAGCAGCTCGTAGACGGCGCGGTCGGCCTGCTCGAGCAGCACGTCCTTGCCGGTGATTCCGACCTCGGCGGCGCCCGACTCGACGTAGGTCGGGACGTCGGAGGGCCGCATCGTCACCAGGGTCAGCTCGTCGGTCTCGAAGATCAGCGAGCGCGAGTCGCCGCGCAGCTCGCGCGGTGTCGACGCCGGCGGCGTCGAGCACGTCGAGGGTCTCGCCGAACAGCGCCCCGCGCGGGACCGCCAGCTTCAGCTTGCCGCCGGGAACGGCGCGGGTGCCGGCGACGTTGATGCTCACGACTCGCTCCCCTCGATCGCGCCGCTGCTCCTCCATCTGGGCGACGTGGACGCGCTCCAGGTAGAGGCCGAAGCCGGCCGCCGGCAGGTCGAGGCCGAAGTTCTTCATCAGCCGGTCGTAGCGGCCGCCGCCGCCGATCACGTAGCCGAGCGCCGGGTCGTAGACCTCGACGATCGCGCCGCTGTAGTAGCCGAGGTCGCGCAGCAGGCCCATGTCGATCCGGACCCGCTCGGCGACTCCGCGCCGCTCCAGCGCCGACGAAGGTCTCCTCGAGCCGGGCGATCGCCCGCTCGACCGCCTCGCCGCCGAGCTCGCGTGCCTGCGCCAGCACCTCGGAGCCGCCGCGCAGCTGCGAGAGGGCGACGCAGGTGGCGACCCGCTCGGCGCCGATCCCGGCCTCGCCGAGCTCGACCTCGAGCCCGACCAGGTCGTGGCGGGCGAGCGTCGCCAGCAGCGACTCCCGCGCCTCCCCCTCGACCCCGTACTCGGTCAGCAGCTGGCGGTAGAGGTCGGAGTCGCCGAGGCCGATCACGGCGCGGTCGAGGCCGGCGGCGTCGAGCGCCGCCTCCAGCACCTCGACCACCTCGGCGGTGCCTTCCGGCGCCGGCGCGCCGATCAGCTCGACCCCGGCCTGGACGACCTCGCGCAGCTGCCCCCGCTGCGGGGTGACCGCGCGGTAGGTGCTGGCCAGGTAGCAGAGGCGCAGCGGCATCTCCGCCTCGGCGAAGCGGCTGGCGACGAGGCGGGCGATCGGCACCGTCATGTCGGAGCGCAGCGCCAGCAGCTCGCCCGACTCGTCGAAGAAGCGGTAGGCGCCGCCGGTGCGGCCGTCGCCGCGCGCCATCACCTCGTCGTACTCGATCGTCGGCGTCGCCACCTCGCCGTAGCCGCGCTCCTCGAAGACCTCGATCAGGGCACGGTGCAGGCGGCGCAGCTCGCGCATCTCGGCGGGCAGGACGTCGCGGCTTCCAGGGGGAATCGGGTGGATCATCGGTCCTGACCTTACGAGGAAATCGCCGGCGGTCCGGTGGAAAACCGGACCTGGGCGGCTCAGCGGTGTGCGGGGGCCTTCCGGCAGGCCCCAGCCGAGCCGCTCAAGCGGGAACCTCGGCGGAGACGCGCTCGATCTGGGCGCCGAGCCCGCGCAGGCGCTCGTCGATCTGCTCGTAGCCGCGGTCGATCTGGACGACGTTGCCGATTTCCGAGCGGCCGTCGGCGGCGAGGGCGGCGATCAGCATCGCCATCCCGGCGCGGATGTCGGGGCTCTCGACGCGAGCGCCGTGAAGCCGGCTCGGACCGCTGACGATCGCCCGGTGGGGGTCGCACAGCGTGATCCGAGCGCCCATCGCGACCAGCTTGTCGACGAAGAACAGACGGTTCTCGAACATCTTCTCGAAGATCAGGATCTCGCCCTCGGCCTGGGTCGCGAGCGCCAGCGCGATCGAGGTGAGGTCGGCCGGGAAGGCGGGCCAGGGGCCGTCCTCGATCTTCGGGATCGCGTCGCCGACGTCGGCTTCGATCTCGAGCTTCTGCTCCGGCGGGACGACGACGTCTGAGCCCTCGATCGCCGAGCGCAGCCCGAGCCGATGGAACTGGCGGCGGACCATCCGCAGGTCGGCCGGCTCGACGTCGACGATCCGCAGCTCGCCGCCGGTCGCCGCCGCCAGGGCCATGAAGCTGCCGACCTCGATGTGGTCGCAGGAGATCGTGTGGCGGGCGCCGCCGAGCCGGTCGCGGCCGTTGACCGTCATCACGTTGGAGCCGATCCCGTCGACCCGGGCGCCCATCTTCGAGAGCAGCCGGGCCAGGTCCTGGACGTGCGGCTCGGAGGCGGCGTTGGAGATCGTCGTCGGGCCCGGCGTCAGCGCCGCGGCCATCAGCGCGTTCTCGGTCCCCATCACCGAGGGCTCGTCCATGAAGATTTCGCAGGCCCGCAGGCCGCCGGGGGCGGTCAGCTCGATCGAGCGGGCGCCGTCGATGCGGGCGCCGAGGTCTTTGAAGGCGTCGAGGTGGGCGTCGAGACGGCGGCGGCCGATGAAGTCGCCGCCGGGCGGCGGCATCCGCGCTTCGCCGAAGCGCGCCAGCAGCGGGCCGGCGAGCAGGAACGAGGCCCGGATCTTGCCCGAGAGCTCCTCGTCGACGGCGGCATCGCGGACGTTGGCGGCGCAGAGCCTGATGCTGTTGTCGGCGATCCACTCCGCCTCGACCCCGAGCCGCTCAAGGATCGCGATCTGCGCCTCGGTGTCGCGGATCTTCGGCACCCGGTCGAGGACCAGCTCCTCCTCGGTCAGGAGGCAGGCGGCGAGGATCGGCAGGGCCGCGTTCTTGTTGCCGGCGACGGTCAGTTCGCCGGAGAGCGGCGCCCCGCCCTGGATCACGAATTTCTCCATCGTCGCCAGAGGGTAACGAGGGCGCCCGCCGTAGAAGCGTCGCCTCGCAACGGAGAAGCACCGCTGACCGCTTCCAAGTTGCAAAGCGGCTCAGCGACCCTTTAGGATGCTCGTCACGAGGCGGTCCGGAGTGCGGCTCTAGCCGCTGCGAAGCTCCGGAGGGGAAAGCCTCGGTGTTCACGCTTCTGGGGTTCGCAGCACCCCCCGCCAGGGAGGCGCTGCGACGCGCCCGTCGGACCCGGTGAGCCCTGCGGCGCTGGCACCCGCATTCCGCTCTAGCAAGCCGTTTTCGCCGCGTCGCTGCAAGCCCCGTTGCAAGAACCACCTTCCGTCCGGGGACCCTCCTACAGTACGAACCCATGTTCGATTGCAAGCAAACGCTAACGGGACGGCTAACCGACGCCGTCGACCTCTTCATCGACTTCGCCACGCTCGGCGAGTACGGGCTCGAGCCCGTTGGGAGAACGTCTCCGAGCTGTGGCACCCGCCGCCGCACCGCGACCCCCTCGGGGCCGCGCCGGCCGCGGGACGCCGATCGCGGCGGCCTGGCCTTCCGGGCCTAGTCGCCGCGATTGGCGGAAGGTCGGCCGCAAGAGAGGTTCGGGCCCGCTGCCCGGTTGGGCGGCGCCGACGTCCGGGCTCCGACGCTGCAGCGATTTGTGTCGCTATAACGGCCAAAACGCTTGCAACGCGACGGCGCCTCACCCCCGCTCGGGATTGAGCTCGCTACAGCAGGGTGCTGCGCAGCACGAAGGCACGACAAGCGGCATTCGCCGCATGTCGCCCTATGGGCCACAAAGGGTCGAACGGTGTGGCGCGGGAGCGTTCGGGGAGTGAGAGAGGCTACTCGAGCCGACGGGCGACGCCGTCAGGCGCCGCGCCGTCGACCGGCGCGGACCCGCGTAGAAGAGAAGAACCGGCGGCGACCTACTCTCCCAGGGGGTTGCCCCCCAAGTACCATCGGCGCTGAAAGGCTTAACTGCTCTGTTCGGAATGGGAAGAGGTGTCTCCCTTTCGCTATGTGCCACCGGAATTTTGCGAGACAGCCGCCGGGGTTGCGCGGGAAGCGCGCAGGGATCCCGGGGACCGCCCCGGTGGAGCTTGAAAACCGCACAGTGCCGCAGTTGGGTAAATGAAAAACATCCGTCAAGCCCTCGACCCATTAGTACCGGTCGGCTGAGTGCATTGCTGCACGTACACCGCCGGCCTATCAACCTGGTGGTCTACCAGGGGTCTTACTCCCTCAAGGGGATGGGAGAGCTCATCTCGAGGACGGCTTCCCGCTTAGATGCTTTCAGCGGTTATCCGTTCCGTGCGTAGCTAACCTGCGATGCCCTTGGCAGGACAACAGATACACCAGAGGCACGTTCATCCCGGTCCTCTCGTACTAGGGATGACTCCTCTCAACTCTCCAACGCCCACAGCAGATAGGGACCGAACTGTCTCACGACGTTCTGAACCCAGCTCGCGTACCGCTTTAATGGGCGAACAGCCCAACCCTTGGGACCTACTCCAGCCCCAGGATGCGACGAGCCGACATCGAGGTGCCAAACCGGTTCGTCGATGTGGACTCTTGGAACCGATAAGCCTGTTATCCCCGGAGTACCTTTTATCCGTTGAGCGACGGCGCTTCCACTTGCTACCGCCGGATCACTAAGCCCAACTTTCGTTCCTGCTCGACCCGTCGGTCTCGCAGTCAAGCTCCCTTGTTGCCTTTACACTCTACGCACGATTTCCAACCGTGCTGAGGGAACCTTTGGGCGCCTCCGTTACTCTTTAGGAGGCGACCGCCCCAGTCAAACTGCCCGCCTGACACTGTTCACCGCCCGGATCACGGCGCGGTGTTAGAAGCCCAGAGCACCAAGGGTGGTATCTCAAGGGTGGCTCCCCAGCAGCCAAAGCCGCTGGTTCAAAGCCTCCCACCTATCCTGAGCGAGATACCCCAGACTCCAATATCAAGTTGCAGTAAAGGTTCACGGGGTCTTTCCGTCTAGCTGCGGGTACTCGGCATCTTCACCGAGACTTTAATTTCACCGAGTCTCTCGTTGAGACAGCGTCCAACTCGTTACGCCATTCGTGCAGGTCGGAACTTACCCGACAAGGAATTTCGCTACCTTAGGACCGTTATAGTTACGGCCGCCGTTTACCGGGGCTTAGCTTCACTGCTTCGCGCCGAAGCGCTAACAAGTCCGCGTAACCTTCCGGCACCGGGCAGGCGTCAGCCCCTATACGTCGTCTTACGACTTAGCAGAGGCCTGTGTTTTTGGTAAACAGTCGGTTGGACCAATTCACTGCGGCCCCCTCAGGCTCCCTCCGTATGGAGTTCACCCTACCGGGGCGTCCCTTCTCCCGAAGTTACGGGACGATTTTGCCGAGTTCCTTAACGAGAGTTAGCTCGCTCACCTCAGTATTTTCTACTTGTCCACCTGTGTCGGTTATCGGTACGGGCACGCGAATCCTGCCTAGAGGCTTTTCTTGGAGGCATGGGATCGGGGACTTGCCGGCGGTCAAGCCAGCTGGCATCGCGCCTCGCGTCAAAACGCCACCGCGGATTTTCCTACGGCGACTAGCTACGCGCTTGCCCCAGGACAACCATCGCCTGGGTTCCCTTACCCTTCCCCGTCCCCCCATCGGTCATAACGGAAACGACGTGGTACAGGAATATCAACCTGTTGGCCATCGGCTACGCCTTTCGGCCTCGCCTTAGGTCCCGACTAACCCTGAGCAGACGAACTTTACTCAGGAAACCTTGGACAATCGGTGGTGGGGAGTCTCACCCCACTTTCGTTACTCATGCCGGCATTCTCACTTCCAATCAGTCCACGGGGCCTTACGACACCGCTTCACCCAATTGGAACGCTCTCCTACCGCGTGCGGAGCCCGCAGGCCCGCACACCCATAGCTTCGGAGGCTAGCTTGAGCCCCGTTGAATTATCCGCGCCCGAACACTTGACCAGTGAGCTGTTACGCACTCTTTTAAGGGTGGCTGCTTCTAAGCCAACCTCTTGGTTGTCTCTGCATTCGGACATCGTTTGCCACTTAGCTAGCACTTAGGGTCCTTAGCTGATGGTCTGGGTTGTTTCCCTCTCGCGTACGAAGTTTATCCCCCGCACACTGACTGCCGAGTTAACCGTAACGGTCTTCGGAGTTTGCCTGAAGTCGGTAACCTGGTAGGGCCCCTAATCCAAACAGTGCTCTACGGCCGTAACGCAATCGCTCGACGCTATACCTAAATATATTTCGGAGAGAACCAGATATCTCTGAGCTTGATTAGCCTTTCACTCCGATCCACAGGTCATCCGCCCAGTTTTCAACCTAGGTCGGTTCGGCCCTCCACGAGGTCTTACCCCCGCTTCAGCCTGCCCATGGATAGCTCGCTCAGTTTCGGGTCTACCGCCAGTGACTGTGTCGCCCTATTCAGACTCGCTTTCGCTGCGGCTCCGCTCATCGCTTAACCTCGCCACTGACGAGTAACTCGCCGGCTCGTGATGCAAAAAGCACGCCGTCACACCCGAAGGTGCTCCGACCACTTGTAAGTCTACGGTTTCAGGTACTATTTCACTCCCCTTCAGGGGTGCTTTTCACCTTTCCCTCACGGTACTAGTTCACTATCGGTCACCAGGTAGTACTTAGCCTTGGAGGGTGGTCCCCCCAGGTTCAGACCACGTTTCACGGGTGTGGTCTTACTCAGGAACGTCAATCGGCAGATCAGAACGTTTTCACCTACGGGACGATTGCCCTCTGTGGTGCGAGGTTCCACTCGCTTCGGCTAACGCCTGATTTTGTAACTGCCGCCGAGCCAGGCACGGCTCGGGCATGACGCCCTACAACCCCCAACGGACAACGCGTGCCCGCTTACATCCGTCGGGTTTGGGCTGATCCCCTTTCGCTCGCCACTACTAAGGGAGTCTCGGTTGATTTCTGTTCCTCGGGCTACTTAGATGTTTCAGTTCGCCCGGTTACCCTCCGGCGGCTATGTATTCACCACCGGATGACGCCGCATTACCGGCGCCGGGTTTTCCCATTCGGAGATCCGCGGGTCAAAGGCTGTTCAGCGCCTCACCGCGGCTTATCGCAGCCGTCCACGTCCTTCATCGACTCCTGGTGCCAAGGCATCCACCGTAAACTCTTACTATCTTGACGGTGAGCGACCACTCACATAAGTGTGTGGTCGAAATCAAATACCCACAGAACCTGCAAGCAGGATTCTGCATTTATCATTGGCACTGTGCAGTTTTCAAGGTCCACCGAGGCGCACCTCCGGGGTCTCCGGAGGTGGTCTCTCAAAACTGAGCAGCGTACGCACCGACCCGAAGGTCGATGCGAGCCCGGTCGACGTTCTAGAGAAATCTCCCTAGAAAGGAGGTGATCCAGCCGCAGCTTCCGCTACGGCTACCTTGTTACGACTTCACCCCAATCACGGGCCCCACCTTCGACGGCTCCCTCCTTGCGGTTAGGCCACCGGCTTCGGGTGTTGCTCGCTTTCGTGGTGTGACGGGCGGTGTGTACAAGGCCCGGGAACGTATTCACCGCGGCATTGCTGATCCGCGATTACTAGCAACTCCACCTTCATGGAGGCGAGTTTCAGCCTCCAATCCGAACCGAGGCGCACTTTCTGGGATTTGCTCCACCTCGCGGTATTGCTGCCCTTTGTATGCGCCAATGTAGCACGTGTGTAGCCCTGGACATAAGGGGCATGATGACTTGACGTCATCCCCACCTTCCTCCGGTTTGTCACCGGCAGTCTCCCATGAGTCCCCAACTTAATGCTGGCAACATGGAACGGGGGTTGCGCTCGTTGCGGGACTTAACCCAACATCTCACGACACGAGCTGACGACAGCCATGCACCACCTGTGATGGTGTCCCGAAGGAAAACCGTGTTTCCACGGCGGTCACCAACATGTCAAGCCCAGGTAAGGTTCTTCGCGTTGCGTCGAATTAAACCACATGCTCCGCTGCTTGTGCGGGCCCCCGTCAATTCCTTTGAGTTTTAGCCTTGCGGCCGTACTCCCCAGGCGGGGTACTTAGTGCGTTAGCGACGGCACGGGAGGAGTCGACACCTCCCACACCTAGTACCCATCGTTTACGGCGTGGACTACCAGGGTATCTAATCCTGTTCGCTCCCCACGCTTTCGCGCCTCAGTGTCAGTAACGTCCCAGCGAGCTGCCTTCGCTATTGGTGTTCCTCCTGATATCTGCGCATTCCACCGCTACACCAGGAATTCCACTCGCCTCTTCCGTACTCTAGCCATGCAGTATCCATCGGCTTTCAAAGGTTGAGCCTTTGACTTTCACAACGGACTTACATGGCCACCTACGCGCGCTTTACGCCCAATGATTCCGGACAACGCTTGCTCCCTACGTATTACCGCGGCTGCTGGCACGTAGTTAGCCGGAGCTTCTTCTGGAGGTACCGTCAATCCGCACGGCTATTCACCGGCGAACCTTCGTCCCTCCTGAAAGGGGTTTACAACCCGAAGGCCGTCTTCCCCCACGCGGCGTTGCTGCGTCACGCTTTCGCGCATTGCGCAAGATTCCCCACTGCTGCCTCCCGTAGGAGTCTGGGCCGTGTCTCAGTCCCAGTGTGGCTGATCGTCCTCTCAGACCAGCTACCCATCGTTGCCTTGGTAGGCCGTTACCCCACCAACAAGCTAATGGGCCGCGGGCCCCTCCCAATGCGGAGGCCGAAGCTTCCTTTAGTGCAAAGGCTGATGCCAAAGCACCACATCCGGTATTAGCCCGAGTTTCCTCGGGTTGTCCCGGTCATCGGGGCAGGTTACCCACGTGTTACTCACCCGTTCGCGGCTTTGCCCCAGGGCAAGCCCTGGTTCGTCGCACCACTTGCATGTGTTAAGCACGCCGCCAGCGTTCGTCCTGAGCCAGGATCAAACTCTCCGTGAAATTTACTTCCTACAGAGAGCCTGTCATGCCTTCATGGCCGCCGAGTACACAAGTACGGCGGCCGGTATGACGAGGTAAATCAAAACCATCCGGCACGCTGGCGCACCGAATGGGTCGGGCTGAACATTCCGCAGACCATTGGTTGGGTCCACGGAGTGCACGCTGCTCAGTTTTCAAAGACCGCTGCGCCTCTACGACGGGATTCGCCGCTCTCAGACGCCGGGGCCCCGCGAGGAGGCCCCAGAGGACGAAGAAATATAGCGCGCCGGGCGCGGCTTGTCTAGGCCGCCGGCGGATTTTTCGACGGGCTGCCTGCCGAGTCGGCGACGAGGCGCCGGAAACGCCGCTTGCCGACCTGCAGGATCCTACCGTCCAGATCCGCCACCGGCAGGTCCAGCGCGTCCTCGGGAACCGGCTCGCCGTCGAGCTTGACGCCGCCCTGGGCCAACAGGCGGCGCCCCTCGGAGGAGCTGATCTCGAAGGCTTCCGCGATCAGCCTTCGGCAGGTGCGCGAGCTCGACGCCCTCGGCGGGAAGCTCGCCCTTCAAGCGGGTGCCGCTGGCGAAGACGAACTCGGGCATCTCCTCGGGCGCGGCGTGGTCGACGAAGACGCGGTTGAACTCGGCCTCGGCTCGCTCCCCGGCGCCGGCGCCGTGGAAGCGGTCGACCAGCCGCCGCCCCAGCTCCCGCTTCGCCTCGTTGGGCGGCGCCGCCGGCGGCTCCTCGCCGAGCAGCAGCCGGTAGTACTCGGGCATCGCCGCGTCGGGGATGCTCATCAGCTTGCCGAACATCTGCTCCGGCGGGTCGGTGACGCCGACGTAGTTGCCGAGCGACTTGCTCATCTTCCGGACGCCGTCGGTGCCGACCAGGATCGGCAGGGTCATGATCGACTGCGGCGCCTGGCCGTAGGCCTCCTGGATCTGGCGGCCGAACAGCAGGTTGAACTTCTGGTCGGTGCCGCCGAGCTCGACGTCGGCCTCGACCGCGACCGAGTCGTAGCCCTGCAGCAGGGGATACAGGAGCTCCAGCGCCGTCACGCCGACCCCGGCGGCCATCCGCTTCTGGAAGTCGTCGCGCTCGAGCAGCCGCGCCACGGTGGCGTTGGCCAGCAGGCCGAGCAGCTGCTGGGGCGGCATCTCGAGCCACTCGGAGTTGCGCCGCACCTCGGTCCGCTCGCGGTCGAGGATCTTGAAGGCCTGCTCCTGGTAGGTGGCGGCGTTGGCCTCGATCTCCGCCGGGCTCGGCAGCGGCCGCGCGCTCGAGCGGCCGCTCGGGTCGCCGACCCGGGCCGTGAAGTCGCCGATGATCAGGACCACGGTGTGGCCGGCCCGCTGGAACTCGGCGAGCTTGCCGAGCACGACCGTGTGGCCGAGGTGGATGTCGGCCGTGGTCGGGTCGATCCCGAGCTTCACCCGCAGCGGCCGCCCCTCCTCCAGCTGCTCCTGCAGCCGCCCCTCGGGCAGCACGTCGACCGCGTTACGCGTCAAGTCCGGCACCGGCCGAATGCTAGACTGCCGCCTTCGCTCGACGGGTCCACGCGACCCCTCTCGCAGCGCGCAGTTCACCTCCCCGATGGCCGTCCTTGGACTAAAGCGCCGGCGAAGCGGCGGCGAAGTTCCGCCCGCGCCCCCGGCTCCCCCCTCCGCGCTCAGCGCCTCCGCGCCCGTGCCGCCGAAGCGCAGGCGCCCGCGCCTGAAGAAGCTGCGGATCCTCTTCGTCCTGCTCGGGCTCGGGATCCTCGCGGTCGTCTCGATGGTCTTCGGGATGATGGCGGCCGTCTCCCAGGACCTGCCGTCGATCTACAACTTCGCCCAGTACAAGGCGAGCCGCAACAGCGAGGTCTACGACTCCAACGGCGAACCGCTGGGGACGCTGACCAGCGACCAGAACAAAATCCTGCTCAGCTCGGGGCAGATCTCTCCCAACATCAAGAACGCGGTGGTCTCGATCGAGGACAGCCGCTTCTACGAGCACAGCGGCGTCGACTTCCAGGGGATCGGCCGCGCCTTGGTCAAGGACGTCCTCAGCCAGAGCGCCAGCCAGGGCGCCTCGACGATCACCGAGCAGTTCGTCAAGCAGGCGCTGGAAGCCGAAAGCCACCGGACCGTGCTCGAGAAGTTCCGCGAGGCGGCGCTCGCCTACCGGCTCGAGCGCCACTGGTCGAAGGAAAAGATCCTCACCGAGTACCTCAACACGATCTACTTCGGCGAGGGCGCCTACGGGATCGAGGCCGCCGCCCGCACCTACTTCGGCGCCGCCCACCCCGGCTGCGGCACGCCGGAGGAGCCCTGTGCCAGCGTGCTCGAGCCGTGGGAGGCGGCGACGCTGGCCGGCATCATCCAGTCGCCGAGCGCCTACGACCCCAAGTACTTCCCGGAAAACACCCTCGCCCGCCGCAACGTGGTGCTCGAAAAAATGTTCGAACAGGGCTACATCTCCGAAGCGCAGATGCGCGAAGGGCAGAAGCAGGCGCTGCCGGCCCCGCACGACATCAACCCGCCCCGGCTCGACTCGAAGGCCCCCTACTTCACCGCCTACCTGCGCCAGCAGCTGCTCGAACGCTATGGCGCCTCGAAGGCCTTCTACGGCGGCCTCAAGGTCAAGTCGACGCTCGACCTGCAGCTGCAGGAAAAAGCCGAAGAAGCGGTCAACTCCTACCTCGGCTACCTGCCGGCGACCGCCTCGGTGGTGGTGATCGAAAACCGCAACGCCGGGATCAAGGCGATGGTCGGCGGGCCCGACTTCGAACAGGCGCCCTTCAACCTCGCCACCCAGGGCCGTCGCCAGCCGGGCTCCTCGATCAAGCCGTTCACGCTGATCACCGCCCTCGAAGAGGGGATCTCGCCGTCGACCACCTACGAATCGGCGCCGCAGGAATTCCACTTCGGCAAGCACGGCGGCGAAACCTTCGTCGTCCACAACGACGAGGACTCCTACCTCGGCTCCTGCTCGATCGAATGCGGGCTGACCTACTCCGACAACTCGATCTACGCCCAGCTCGGGCTGGAAGGGCTGGAAGGGAAGACGATCGAGGACCGCACCCGCTCGATCGCCGGGACGATCCACAAGGCCGGCTACGACGACCCGATCTCGACCAACCCGGCGATGGTGCTGGGCGGCCTCGAGGAAGGCGTCAGCCCGCTCGGCTGGGCCTACGCCTACTCGACGATCGGCAACAACGGCGATCGCATCAGCGGCAACCTGGCGCCGCGGCCCGGCGACAGCCCGGTCGCCTACACCGAAGTCACCGACCACGACGGCAAGGTGATCAAGGGCGGCGACAACGACTCCACCCACGACCAGGTCTTCGAGCAGGGGACGATCGAAGAAGCGAAGCGGATCCTGGAAACCGTGGTCTCGACCGGCACCGGCACCCACGCCGACATCGGCGCCGAAAACGAGTGGGGCAAGACGGGGACGACCGAGAACAACGGCGATGCCTGGTTCTGCGGCGGGATCGGCGAAGAAGTGACCGCCTGCGTCTGGGTCGGCTACGCCGACACGACGACGCCGATGGAGACCCTCTACAACGGCGGCCCGGTGATGGGCGGCACCTTCCCGGCCCTGATCTGGGCCAGCGTGATGTCGGCCTGGAAAGAAATCAAGGACGAACGGGCGGCGGAAAAAGCCCAGCACAAGGCGGAAAAGGCGGCGAAGGAAGGGAAGGGCGCGGAAGCGATCGAAGCCGAAGAAGAAGCCGCCGAAGCCGAATACGAAGGCGAAGCGGAATCGGGCGAAAGCTACGAACCGAGCGAAGAATTCGAAGAACCGGTGGAAACCGAAACGCCGGAAGGCGAAGAAGAAGCGCCGCCGGCCGAAGAAGAAGCGCCTGAAGGCGAAACGCCGCCGGCCGAAGAAGCCGCGCCGCCGGCCGAAGAAGCGCCGGCGGGCGGCACCGGCGGCGGCGTCACTGCCGGCTAGCCCGCGGCGGCGTCCTCGGGCGGACGCGGCCGTGAGACGTAGCGGTTGCCGGCGGCGCTGAAGCGCCAGGGCAGCTCGACGGCTTTGGTGATGCCGATGCGGGGGCTCGTCACCACCGGCGGCGGCTCGCCGGCGGGCGGCAGGATCGCGAACGGCGGCCGGCTCAGGTCGGCGTCGTTCTGGGCGAGGGAGATGCCGAGCGCCTCGGTCAGCTTGCCGGGGCCGTTGCAGAGCTCGGTGTCGGCGTGCTTGGGGCCGCGGCGGGCGCGCATCGCCTCGATGCCGTCGGTCGGCTCGAGGGCGCGGATCAGGACGGCGGCGGCCTCCCCCTCCGGTTCGCAGACGAAGTTGAGGAGGCTGTGGATGCCGTAGGAGAGGTAGACGTAGGCACGTCCGGGCGGGCCGAAGAGGACCTCGGTGCGGGCGGTCAGCCCGACGTAGGCGTGGCAGGCGGGGTCGTCGCGCTCGTAGCTCTCGACCTCGACGATCGTGCCGCCGACGCCGTCGTAGAGGAGCCGGTAGCCGATCAGCTCGCGGGCCACCTCGTGGACGGACCGTGCGAAGAAATCAGCGCCCAGCCCCGAAAGGGGCTGGGTCCCTGGGCCGTCACTTCCGGCCGCGCTCACGCCTGCGCTTCGCGGACCCGCGACTCGACCGCCGCTAGCGCCCCGCGGGCGGCCTCGAGCTGGGCGGCGAGCGGGACCGAGCCGGTGCCGCCGGCGACCCGCTTCGACTCCAGCCAGCTGGAGCGTCGCAGGACCTCGTAGAAGGACTCGTCGAGGTGCTCGGAGTGGCGCTTCAGCTCTGGCGGGGTGAGGTCGGAGAGCGACAGTTCGCGCTCGACCGCTTCGCGGACCAGGCCGCCGACGATCCCGTGCGCCTCGCGGAACGGCACCCCGCGGCGGACCAGCAGGTCGGCGACCTCGGTCGCCGCCAGCATCTCGTCGCCGGAGGCGGCCTCCATCCGCTCGCGGTCGAAGCTGATCCCGGCCAGCATCCCGTCGGCGACTTCGAGCGAGAGCTCGATCGTGTCGATCGCGTCGAAGAGCGGCTCCTTGTCCTCCTGCATGTCCTTGCCGTAGGTGAGCGGCAGCGCGTGCATGACGCCGATCAGCGCCGCCCAGTCGGCCGCGACCCGCGGCGACTTCGCCCGCAGCAGCTCGGCCGAGTCGGGGTTCATCTTCTGCGGCATGATCGAGGAGCCGGAGGCGAACGTCTCGTCGAGGCGGGCGAAGCCGAACTCGGTCGAGCTCCAGATCACGATTTCCGAGCCGAAGCGCGAGAGGTGCATCGAGGCGGTGGCCGCCGCCGAGAGGTAGTCGAGGACGAAGTCGCGGTTGGAGGCGCCGTCGATCGAGTTGTGGCTGATGCCCTCGAAGCCGAGCTCGGCGGCGACGCCCTCGCGGTCGAGCTCCCAGTTGACGCCGGCCAGGGCGCCGGAGCCGAGCGGCATCACGCTGGCGCTGTCGAGCGCGAACTGGAAGCGCAGCACGTCGCGGGCGAGCATCCAGAAGTAGGCGAGCAGGTGGTGGCCGAGGTAGACCGGCTGGGCGCGCTGCAGGTGGGTGTAGCCGGGCATCGGCCAGTCCTTGTGGCGCTCGGCGAGCTCGAGCAGCCGGCCCATCGTCGCCCCGCAGAGCTCGACCGCGCGCAGCGAGTGCGCCTGCACGACCATCGCCACGTCGGTCGCGACCTGGTCGTTGCGCGAGCGGCCGGTGTGGAGCTTGCCGGCGAGCGGGCCGAGCTCCTCGCCGAGCAGCCGCTCGATCGCCATGTGGACGTCCTCGTCGGACTCCTCGAAGCGGAACCCGGGCGCCCCCATCCGCTCCCGCACCCGGTCGAGGCCGGCGACCATCTGCTCGCACTCCTCCTCGCTCAGCACGCCGATCTCCTGCAGGCCGCGGGCGTGCGCCTGCGACTGGTCGATGTCGTAGGGCGCCAGCCGCCAATCGAAGGCGATCGAGCGGTTGAAGCGCCAGAAGCGCGGGTCGGGCTCTTTGCCGAACCGGGAGGCCTGTCTGCCGGACATCAGAAAGTCGCGGCGAACACCCGCAGGGAATCAGATATGGGCGGCGCGAGGCCGTCGCCGAGTATCGCCGCCGCCAGCTCGTCGCAGACCCGCTCCACCTCGGCCTCCCCCAGCGCCGGGTGGAAGGGCAGCGCCAGCGAGCGGGCGGAGGCGGCTTCGGCGACCGGGAACTGGCCCTCGCGGTAGCCGAGCGACCGCAGGTGCGGGAACAGGTGGACGCAGGGCAGGTATGCCTTGGAGGCGATGCCGCGCTCGGCCAGGCGGGCCACGTCGCGTCGCGGTCGGCGTCAGCGGGCAGCTCGACCGTGTAGACGAACCAGCTGCGCAGCTCCCGCCCGCGGCCGGCGATCGGCACCTCGACCCCCTCCAGCCCCGCCAGCCGCTCCGAGTAGAGCGCCGCGACCGCGGCGCGCCGCGCCAGCAGCTGGTCGAGCTTCTCGACCTGGGCGACGCCGATCGCCGCGGCGACGTCGGAGAGGCGGTAGTTGTAGCCGAGCCGGTCGTGGTCGAGCCAGCCCATGTCGACGGCGCGGCCCTGGTTGCGCTCCGAGCGCAGCCGGGCGGCGGTGTCGGCGTCGGTGGGGACGATCATCCCCCCCTCCCCCGTCGTCATCTGCTTGTTGGCGTAGAAGGCGAAGGTCGCCAGGTGGCCGCGGGCGCCGACCCTGCGGCCCTCGGCGTCGACCGCGCCGAGCGCCTCGCAGGCGTCCTCGAGGATGCCGAGGCCCCGGGCGGCCGCCAGCGCCTCCAGCTCGGGCATCGCCGCCGGGAAGCCGAAGATGTGGATCGGCAGCAGGCCGGCGGTGCGCTCGCCGACTGCCGCCGCGGCGGCATCGGGGTCGATGTCGAGCGTCAGCGGGTCGACGTCGACGAAGACCGGCCTCGCCCCCTCGTAGAGCAGGCAGTTGGCCGAGGCGACGAAGGTGAAGGGGCTGGTGAGGACCTCGTCGCCCGCCCCCCAGCCGAGCTGGCGCACCCCGAGGTGGAGCGCCGCCGTGCCGCTGGAGACCGCGACCGCGTCCTCGACCCCGAGCCAGGCGGCCAGCTCGCGCTCGAAGCGCTCGCCCATCGGCCCCAGCGAGAGCCGGCCCGAGCGCAGCACCTCGAGCACCAGCTCCTCCTCGCGCGGGCCCAGCTCGGGACGCGCCAGGCCGATCGGCGGCTGTTCGCCGTCGCCGCTCACGAGGGCAGCTTCGCGACCCGCGGCTGGAAGGCGTACTCGAGCGAGTCGACCAGCGCCTGCCAGGAGGCCTCGATGATGTTCTCCGATACCCCCGTCGTGCCCCATTCGCGCTCGCCGTCGGTGGAGTCGAGGATCACCCGGGTGACGGCGTCGGTGCCGTGGTCCTGATCGAGGATGCGGACCTTGTAGTTGGTCAGCTCGATCTCGGCCATGTGCGGGTAGCGCTCGGTGATCGCCAGCCGCAGCGCCCGGTCGAGGGCGTTGACCGGGCCGTTGCCCTCGGCGACGCGCAGGTAGCGCCTGCCGTCGAGCAGGACCTTGATCGTCGCCTCGGTCTCGACCGTGCCGCCGGCCCGCCGCTCGGTCACGACCTTGTAGCTCTCGAGCGTGAAGAGCGGCTCGTAGGAGCCGTTCTCCTTGCGCAGCAGGAGCTCGAAGGAGGCCGGCGCCGCCTCGTAGTGGTAGCCGGCGTGCTCGCGCTCCTTGAGCCGCTCGACGGCGCGGGCGGTCTGCTCGTCGTCGACCTCGAGCCCGGCCCGCTCGGCCTGGCTGCGGACGGTCGCCCGCCCGGCCAGCTCGGAGGGGAGGATGTCGCGGTCGTTGCCGACCAGCGCCGGATCGAGGTGCTCGAAGGTGCTGGGGTCGGCGGCGACGCCGGCGGCGTGCATCCCCGCCTTGTGGGCGAAGGCGTTGCGGCCGACGTAGGCCCGGTCGCCGTCGGAGCTGAGGTTGCAGAGCTCGTCCAGGTAGTGGGCGGTCGGCGTCAGGCTCGCCAGCTGCTCGGGGCTGACCACCTCGAAGCCCATCTTCAGCTGCAGCGCCGGCAGGATCGAGGCGAGGTTGGCGTTGCCGCAGCGCTCGCCGTAGCCGTTGACGCAGCCCTGGACCAGGCGGGCGCCGGCGGTGACCGCGGCGAGCGAGTTGGCGACCGCGCACTCGGAGTCGTTGTGGGTGTGGATGCCGACCTCGACGGCGCCGCCCAGCGCCTCGACCACGGCGGCGGTCGCCGCCGCGACCGCGTCCGGCAGGGTGCCGCCGTTGGTGTCGCAGAGGGTGACGTTCTCGGCCCCGGCGGCGGCCGCGGCGCGCACGCACTCGAGCGCGTAGCCGGGGTCTTCGCGGTAGCCGTCGAAGAAGTGCTCGGCGTCGAAGTAGGGCCGCTTGCCGCGCTCACGGCAGAGCGCGATCGACTCGGCGATCATCGCCAGGTTTTCCTCGCCGGAGACACGGATCACCTTCTCGACGTGAAACTGGGAGCTCTTGCCGACCAGGCAGACGACCGGCGCGAAGGACTCGGCGAGGGCGACCAGCGCCGCGTCCTCCTCGGCGGCGATGCCGCGGCGCCGGGTCATGCCGAAGGCGGCGACGGTCGCGTTCTCCAGCTCCAGCTCCGCGAGCCGTTCGAACAACTCGGCTTCCTTCGGGTTCGAGTCGGGGAAGCCGGCCTCGATGAAGTGGACGCCGAGCGCGTCGAGCGCCCGGGCGACGCCGAGCTTCTCCCCGACCGAGAGCGACATGCCGCGGCCGCCCATGCCGTCACGCAGGGTGCTGTCGTAGAGCTTCACTTGGTCCATGAGATCGGTGCTGCCTTTCGAGGTTAGATGAGGAAGACCGCTGGGCACCAAGGCCCGATGCGCACGGAAAGCCGCGCCAGCCGCTAAGCGGCAGGGGTAATTCGGTCGTCCTCGATCTCGGTCCGGCGCTCGGGCTCGGCCGCCGGCTCGACGAAATCGAGCCACTCGTGGTACTCCTCGGCGCGCCCGTAGAGCGCGTCTTCGAACTTGGCCTGCAGGTGGAGGGTGACCTCGCCCGACTGGCCGGCGCCGACCTGGTGGTCGTCGATCTCGCGCACCGGCACCATCTCCGCCGCGGTGCCGGTCATGAAGACCTCGTCGGCGAGGTACAGCTCGGCGCGGGCGATGTCGCGTTCGACCACGGTGTAGCCGAGGTCGCGGGCGATCTGAATCACCGACTTGCGGTTGATCCCGTCGAGGATCGAGGCCACGTGCGGCGGCGTCAGGATCTCGCCGTCGACCACCACGAAGATGTTCTCGCCCGAGCCCTCGCAGACGAAGCCGCGCTCGTCGAGCAGGATCGCCTCGTCGTAGCCGGCGTTGGCCGACTCGGTCTTGGCGAGGATCGAGTTGAGGTAGGAGCCCGAGGCCTTGGCGTGCGGGATCGTGCTGGCCGGGCTGATCCGGCGCCAGCTCGAGACCTTGGCGCGGATGCCGCCGCCCTTGCTCTCCTCGCCCAGGTAAGCGCCCCACGGCCAGGCGGCGATGATCACGTCGACCCCGCTCTTGGCGTAGAGGCCGAGCTCGCCGTAGCCGCGGAAGGCGAGCGGCCGGATGTAGGCGGAGCGGAGCTCGCAGCGGCTGAGCAGCTCGTGCGTCGCGCGCCGCATCTCCTCGGCCGAGTAGGGCAGCTCGAGGTAGTAGAGCTCGGCCGACTTGTGGAGGCGGGCGAGGTGGTCGGCGTGACGGAAGATCGCCGGGCCGCGCTCGGTCTCGTAGCAGCGGATCCCCTCGAAGACGCCGGTCCCGTAGTGGAGGCCGTGCGTCAGCACGTGCACCTGAGCGTCGTCCCAGGCGACGAACTTGCCGTTTTGCCAAATCAACTCCTGCCGCTCCATGTTGTGGGAAGTATGCCGGATCGCCGAAAGGTGTTCGAGCGCAGGCCGCGAACGGCCTGTAAATGCCAAGGAAGCAGCCCGGGGCCCGAGCAAGCGGCCCCGAAAAGGAGGAGCCAATGCAGCGAAGCTCGCTACGCAGATTCGTGCCCCGTCCCACCTACGCGAACGTGATCGCGACGCTCGCCCTGTTCATCGCCCTCGGCGGCGTCGCGGTCGCCGCCGGCCTGCCGCGCAACAGCGTCGGCACCAACCAGCTGAAGAAGGGCGCGGTGACGGCCGTGAAGATCCGCAAGAAGGCGGTGACCGCCGGCAAGCTGGCGCCGAAGTCGGTGACGGCCGGCAAGCTCGGCGCCAACGCGGTGCTGCCGGGCAACCTCGGCAACGGGGTCATCAGCACCGCCAAGATCGCCGCCGGCGCCGTGGTCGCCTCGTCGATCAAGAACGGCGTGATCACCACCAACAAGCTCGCCAACGGCGGCGTCACCACCGCGAAACTGGCCGACAACGCCGTCAACGGCGCCAAGCTGGCCGAAAAATCGGTCTCGCAGGCGAAGCTGAGCTTCGAAACGGCCGCCCCGGGGACGATCGTGCCGCTGAAAACCGGGCAGACCCTGCGCGGCGTCTTCGACGTCGGCGGGACCTCCGTCAAAGCCGGCGACATCGCCAAAGGCGCGGTCAGCTACGCGCTGCCGCTGGCAGGCAACGCGCCGGCCGTGTTCGTGCTGAAAAAAGGCGAAGTGAACGCCAACTGCCCCGGGCTCGGCGCCAACGCCTCGACCCCGGCGGCGACCGCCGGCAGCCTCTGCCTCTACCTGACCGAAGGGACGACCAACCTCGAAGAAGCCGAACTGACGAAACTCGTCGAGGCCAACACCCGGCTCGGCTTCGGGATCTCGGCCAAAGCGAAAGAAAAAGAACTGCCGTTTGCGGCGATTGGCGAGTGGGCGGTGACTGCGCCGTAGGTTTCCGGGCTACTAGGGATCAGGGTTTGGTGGGGAGTGGTGGGGTGCCCCTCCCGAAAAGACCGTCGCGCAGCTGGGGCCCTTGCCGAGGGCGCCAGCGGATGCGTTTGAGCCTTTTCGGGAGGGGCACCCCACCACTCCCAACGAATCCGGCTGAAAACCACGCAACGCCCCGCAGCTAACGAGAGGAGCTGCGAGGCGTCCCACGTCTCGAAGCTAACGAGAAAGCTGCGGGCGTTCACGGTTTGAGCTTCCGTCCCTTGGTGTCTTGAGCTTGTTGCTTTCTTCGGGTGGGGATCGGGGGGACCCCTGCACGCGTATCAGCATGAGGAGGGCCGGAGAGCTTCGAGGCGTAAAGCCGCACGGCCGTTCCACCCGACGAGGTGCAGCGGGCAGGGTCCCCCCGATCCCCTCCCCCTGGCAAACCTCTGCCTAGGCAGAGAGCGCTTCGAGCACTGCGGCGGTCATGTCGGCCGTCCCGACCTCGACCTCCTGCGGCACGTCGACCATCGGCGGCGGCGCCACCGTCCCGGAGGCGAGGTCGGGCGTCCGCAGGCCGCGTTCGAGGACGGCGTCGACCGCCGCCTCGACCTGGTCGGCCTCCTCGCCGCGGCCGAAGCTGTGGCGCAGCATCATCGCCACCGAGAGGAAGGTGGCGAGCGGGTTGGCGATCCCTTTGCCGGCGATGTCGGGGGCGGAGCCGTGGACCGGCTCGTAGAGGCCGGGGTCGCCCTCGGCGCCGAGGCTGGCCGAGGGAAGCATCCCGAGGCTGCCGGTCAGCATCGCCGACTCGTCGCTGAGGATGTCGCCGAAGAGGTTCTCGGTGACGATCACGTCGAAGTGGGTCGGCCGCGAGACGAGCTGCATCGCGGCGTTGTCGACCAGCATGTGCTCGAGCTCGACGTCGTCGTACTCGGGGGCCAGCTCGAGCACCACCTCGCGCCAGAAGCGCGAGGTCTCGAGCACGTTGGCCTTGTCGACCGAGGTCAGCTTCGGGCTGCGGCCGGTGCCCGCGGCGCGGCGGCGGGCCGCCTCGAAGCCGACGCGGACGATCCGCTCGATTTCCTCGCGGTCGTAGGTGCAGGTGTCGAAGGCCGAGTCGGGCTCCCGGCCGCGCTCGCCGAAGTAGATGCCGCCGGTCAGCTCGCGGACGACCAGCAGGTCGGTGCCGGCGATCCGCTCCTCGCGCAGCGGGCTGGCGCCGACCAGCGCCGGGCTCGGCCGCACCGGCCGCAGGTTGGCGAACAGGCCCATGCCCTTGCGGATCCCCAGCAGGCCCTGCTCGGGGCGCGGCTTGTCGGGGTCGGTGGTGTCCCATTTGGGACCGCCGACGGCGCCGAGCAGGACCGCGTCGGCGGCCCTGGCGGCGGCCAGCGTCTCGTCGGTGAGGGCGGTGCCGTGCTCGTCGATCGAGACGCCGCCGAGCAGGTGCTCCTCGTATTCGAAGCCGCCGAGCGCATCGAGCAGCTCCCTGGCCGCGGCGATGATCTCGGGGCCGATCCCGTCGCCGGGGAGGACGACTATGCGGGCGGTCTGGTCGGGCATCGGGGCGGACTCTACGTCAGGCGGCGACGGCCGAGATGTTGAGGCGCACGTAGCGCAGCGCCAACGGCTCGCCGGTCGCGGTCAGGACGTCGTCCAGGAACGCCTCGTGCAGCTCCGGCGGCAGGGTGTCGATCTGCGGCTTGAGGATCAGCGTCCGCATGAACTCGCGGGCGTCCGGCGGCACCACCTCCCACGGCTGCAGCCAGGCTTTGACCTGCTCGAAGCCGGCGGCGCTCAGCCGTGCCTCGGTTTCCTCGGCGCCGGCGTAGAACCAGGGCTCCTCGAAATCGGTCAGCTTGGCGGCGTACGGCTCGCGGGCGGCGACCTCGCCGGAGACGCGGCGGAACTCCTCGATGTTGCCGAGACCGCCGCACTGGGCCTCGAAGCGAGCGCCGGGCCGCAGTGCCGCCCGCATCCGCGCGAACAGCGCCTCGTGGTCGGCGATCCAGTGGAAGACGGCGCTGGAGACGACGGCGTCGGCGGGCTCCGGCAGCTCCAGCTGCGTCAGGTCGGCGACGAACGCCTCGTCGACCGGCCGCAGCACCTCGCGCACCTTCTCGACCATCGCCGCGGAGCCGTCGACCGCGATCGACCCTGCCCTCGCGGCAGCCGCTCGACCAGCATCCGCGTCACCCGGCCGGTACCGCAGCCGGCGTCGAGCACCGTCTCCTTGCCGCCCAGCGGCAGCCGTTCCATCAGCGCTTCCGCCCACTCCTCGTGCGGCACCGAGACCCGCTGGTAGCTGGCCGCGTCCCACTCCTTGACCGGCGGGCTCACGAGAGCGCCGTGGTGACGGGGCCCTGGGCGGCGGCCGGGGTCGCCTCGAAGGTGTCGATCGCGCCGGCGTTTTCCAGGGTGATGCCGATGTCGTCGAGGCCGTTCAGCAGCCGGTACTTGATGTCCGGCTCGATCGCGAACTGGAAGACGCCCTCGGTGCAGGTGACGGTCTCGTCGTCGACGTCGATCCGCGCCTCGCCGGCGCGGGCGACCGCCTGGCAGTGCTCCTCGTCGAGGATCACCGGCAGGAGGCCGACCTTCGTGCAGTTGGCGTAGAAGATGTCGGCGAAGGAGGGCGCGATCAGCGCCTGGAAGCCGAAGTCCTCGAGCGCCCAGGGGGCGTGCTCGCGCGAGGAGCCGCAGCCGAAGTTGCGGCCGGCGACCAGGATCGGGTTCGGCTCGAGCTCGATCTCGCCGTCGCGGATCCAGTCGTAGAAGAGGAACTCGCCGAAGCCGGTCCGCTCGACCCGCTTCAGGAACTGCTTGGGGATGATCTGGTCGGTGTCGACGTCGGCCCGGTCGAGGACCGAGACCTTGCCCTCGATGATGTCCAGCGGTCGCATGCTCAGCTCCAATCCCTGATGTCGACGAAGTGGCCCTCGACCGCCGCCGCGGCGGCCATCTTCGGGCTGACGAGGTGGGTGCGGCCGCCCTTGCCCTGGCGCCCCTCGAAGTTGCGGTTCGAGGTCGAGGCGCAGCGCTCGCCTTCGGCCAGCGTGTCCGGGTTCATCCCCAGGCACATCGAGCAGCCGGCCTCGCGCCATTCGAAGCCGGCGCCGCGGAAGACGTCGTGCAGGCCCTCCGCTTCGGCGGCCTTCTTCACCTGCTGGGAGCCGGGGACGACCATTGCGTGGATGCCGGCGGCGACCTTGCGGCCGTCGACGACCGTCGCCGCCTCGCGCAGGTCCTCGATGCGGCTGTTGGTGCAGGAGCCGATGAAGACCCGTTCCGGGGCGATCTCGGTCATCGGCGTGCCCGCCGCCAGGCCCATGTAGGAGAGGGCGCGCTCGGCCGATTCGCGGTCGGCCGGCGAGTCCATCTGGGCCGGGTCGGGGACCGACTCGGTGACCTGGACGACCATCCCAGGATTGGTTCCCCAGGTGACCATCGGCGAGATCGCCGCGGCGTCGATGTCGACCTCGGAGTCGAAGCTCGCCCCCTCCTCGGTCGGCAGCTGCCGCCAGCGCTCGACCGCGGCGGCGAGGTCCTCGGGCGCGCCGGGGCGGCCCTCGACCCAGTCGAAGGTGGTCTGGTCGGGGGCAATCATGCCGGCGCGGCCGCCGCCCTCGATCGTCATGTTGCAAATCGTCATCCGGCCGGGCATCGAGAGCGCCTCGATCGCCGGGCCGGCGAACTCGACCGCGTGGCCGGTGAAGCCGCCGGTGCCGAGCCTGCCGATCGTCGCCAGGATCAGGTCCTTCGGGGTGACCCCGGCGGCCAGCTCGTTCGCATAGTTGACCCGCATCGTGCGCGGGCGCTTCTGGACCATGCACTGGGTGGCGAGCACGTGCTCGACCTCGGAGGTGCCGATCCCGAAGGCGAGCGCGCCGAAGGCGCCGTGGGTGGCGGTGTGGCTGTCGCCGCAGACGATCGTCATGCCGGGCTGCGTCACCCCCAGCTCGGGGCCGATCACGTGGACGATCCCCTGCCGGTCGGAGCCGAGCGAGTAGATCGGGATGCCGAACTCCTCGCAGTTCCGCTCCAGCGTTTCGACCTGGACCCGGGACAGCTCGTCTGCAATCAGGCGGGCGACCATCGTGCCGTCGGTCGGCGTGTTGTGGTCGGCCGTCGCCAGCGTCTTGTCGGGGCGGCGGACCGGGCGGCCGGCGAGCCGGAGGCCGTCGAAGGCCTGCGGCGAGGTGACCTCGTGGACCAGGTGCAGGTCGATGTAGATCAACCCGTCGGAGACCTCGTGGGCCTCCCAGATCTTGTCGAACATGGTCTTGGGCATGCGTCAGCTCCTCCTCAGGCCGGCGGTGATCACGGCGATGAACCGGGTCGGCTCCTCGCCCTCGTTCTCGAAGTGATGGGGCAGGTCGGCGTCGAAGGTGACCGCGTCACCCTCGCGAAGCTCGTGGCGGCTGCCGTCGACGATCAGCGCCAAGGCGCCGTCGAGAACGACGACGGTCTCGCGGCTGCCGGGCTCGTGCATCGGCGGGTCGGCGCGGCCGCCGGTGGTCGCGCCCGGCGCCAGCTCGTGCAGCGAGACGTCGGCGCGCTGGCCGGGCAGCGGCGGGGTCAGCTCCTCGATCCTGTGCCCGCCGCGCTCGGAGCGGCGACGGCCGCTGGCGCGGCTGATCGCGACGTTGTGGCCCTCGTCGAGGCGCAGCAGCTGGCTCAGGGTGAGCTCGAGGCCGGCGGCGATCTTGGCGGCGCTGGCCAGCGTCGGGCTGGTCTCGCCGCGCTCGACCTGCGAGAGCATCGGCGCGCTAACGCCGCTGCGCTGGGCGAGGTCGCGCAGCGAGAGGCCCATCGCGTCGCGCAGGGCGCGGATCCGCAGGCCGACCGCGTTGGAGGGGTCGGCGACGGGAGTCGTCGCCCCGGCGTCGGTGGCGGCATTGGTCGTGATGGCGCTCATCGTTCTGCGTACGCTATCACGGACGCTTGTATGTTGGATCGCGGTCCGAGCAGGGCTCGCAGGTCGGCGGCGATCGCCGCCGGTTCGTCGTCGAGCTGCGCCCAGGAGATGCGGGTCAAGCCGTAGCCGGCAACGCGGAGACGCCGGTCGCGCTCGCGGTCGGCGCGGAACGCCGACCGCGTGCCGTGCGCTTCCCAGCTGTCGAGCTCGACGATCTCCTTCGTCCCCGGCCAGCGGCAGTCGACCTTGTAGCGCCGCCCACCCAGCTCGATCCACTCGTTGAGCCGCGGGATCGGCAGGCCGTAAGCGCGAAGGAAGGGCAGGAAGCGCTCCTCGAGCTTGCTCGCGGGGGCGCCGGAGGGGTTTTCCTCGAGGCGCTTGAGGGCCAGTCGCACCGCCCGGCACCCGTGCCGCCGCGGGTAGCGCTCGAGCAGGGCAGGTAGGGAGAGCGGGTCGTAGCGTTCGCGGTATTCGGCCTGCCGCAGGAGGCTCTCGACCAGGTCGACGTCCCCTCCCCCGGCCATGTCGAAGATCGTCCGCGGGACCGAGGTGACCGGGATCCCGACTTCGATGGTCACCTCGTCCTCGGGCAGGCAGTGGGAGGAGTGCCGACGGATGCCTGGGACGTGCCGGGATTTACTGGGCACGGTCACGTGGACAGGCCGGAGGCGGTATCCCCGCAGCCCCCAGAGGGTCGCGGCGGAGTGGTGGCTCAAGACCGCTTTCTGGCCGATCGCAAGGGCGGCGGCCATCCACTGCCCCTCGCGCGAGATCAGCCCGTGACCAACCGCAAAGACGCCCGCATGGACCCGATGCAGCCGCCCGGAGCGAAGGCGCGTGTCGATCGCGTCGTCCCCGAGGCCGAGATCGCGTAGCTGCGAGCGCTCCACCACCCCGTGCTGCCTCCCAGCCAACGCCGCGATCCCGACGTCTCCCGGTCGAGGTTGCCGTTCGCCGTCATATAGGCGGGAAACGGCAACCTCGACGGAGGGGGGCGGCTGGGGTGGCGGTGCGGCACCGGGCATGGGCCCAGCGTGACGGGCGGCGGCGCGCGGGTGGTGCGCATTTCGTGCCGGCTCTCGCGCCGGTTTGTGCCCGAAGGCGCCGGGGCTCCCGGCGCTCGCTACGCCGCCCGGGGGCGCTCGCTACGGGCCGGGGGTGCGCTCGGCGGCGGCGTCGGCGGTGGCCGCCTCGGCCTCGCGCGTCGCGGCGCCTTCGAGGGAGTTCGAGAGGGCGCGCAGGTAGGCGCGCGCCGAGGCCTCGAAGATGTCGGTCGCGACGCCGGAGCCGCTGGCGAGGAAGCCGTCGGTCCGCAGCATCACGCTCACCTCGCCGAGGGCGTCCTCTCCCCCGGTCACCGCGTCAACCGTGTACTTGGCCAGCTCCGACTCGGTTCCGGTCGCCCGCTGGATCGCCCGGAAGGCGGCGTCGATCGGGCCGTCGCCGGTCGATTCGCCGACCACCTCCTCGCCCGAGGGCAGGGTGACGACGACCTTCGCCCACGGCTCCTTGCCGGAGGCGGCGGTCACCTCGAAGGAGGTCAGCTCGTGCGAGTCGGCCCGGTCGCGCATCTCGTCGGAGACGATCGCCTCGAGGTCGAGCGCGGTCACCTGCTTCTTGCGGTCGGCGACCTCCTTGAAGGCCTTGAAGGCCGAGTTCAGCGCGTTGCCCTCGACCTTGTAGCCCAGCTGCTCCAGGGCGTCGCGCAGGGCGTGGCGGCCGGAGTGCTTGCCGAGCACGATCGAGTTCGACTCGAGCCCGACTTCGGTCGCCTCCATGATCTCGTAGGTGGTCCGCTCCTTCAGCACCCCGTCCTGGTGGATGCCGGACTCGTGGGCGAAGGCGTTGCGGCCGACGATCGCCTTGTTCGGCTGCACCGGGTAGCCGGTCAGGCGCGAGACCAGGCGGCTGGTGCGGGCGATCTCCTGGCTCCGGATCGCGGTGCTGAAGCCGTGGGCGTCCTCGCGGACCTTGATCAGCATCGCGATCTCCTCCAGCGAGCAGTTGCCGGCCCGCTCCCCCAGCCCGTTGATCGCGCACTCGACCTGCCGGGCGCCGGCCCGCACCCCGGCGTAGGAGTTGGCGACCGCCAGCCCCAGGTCGTCATGGCAGTGGACCGAGGTCTCGACCTTGTCCAGACCCGGCACCAGCTCGTAGAAGCGGCGCCACATCTCGGCGTACTCCTCCGGCGTCGTGTAGCCGACCGTGTCGGGGACGTTGATCGTCGTCGCCCCCTCCTCGACCGCGATCGCGATCACCTCGGCGGTGTACTCGAGGTCGGCCCGGGTCGCGTCCATCGGCGAGAACTCGACGTCCTCGCAGTAGGCCTTGGCCATCGTGACCGCGGCCCGGGCCTGTCCCTTGACGTCCTCGCGGTCGGTCCGCAGCTGGTGCTCGATGTGGATGTCGGAGGTCGAGACGAAGGTGTGGATGCGCGGTCGCTCGGCGTGCTTGACCGCGTTCCAGGCGGCGTCGATGTCGGCTTTGTGGGTGCGGGCGAGGCCGCAGATGACCGGGCCCTCGACGACCTTGGCGATCGCCTCGACCGCCTCGAAGTCGCCGGGCGAGGCGATCGGGAAGCCGGCCTCGATCACGTCGACCCCGAGCCGCGCCAGCTGCTGGGCGATCTCGACCTTCTCGGCCTTGTTCAGCGAGATCCCCGGCGACTGCTCGCCGTCGCGCAGGGTCGTGTCGAAGATGTGGACGCGGTTGGCGTCGCTTGCCCCGTTGCTCTCAGTGCCTGTGCTGATCTTGGTCCCCATCGGACCTTCTCCTTCTCTGGTCAAATCGAATGGCCTCTATGTCTCTCGCGGCTATCGCGCCGCCCAGCGCTATTCCCCCCGAGGGGGGAGGAGAAGGAGAAGCGCGAGGCTGTCGTGCCGGCGGACCATTCGTCCCTGAGGCTAGCGTACCGCCGGAGCGGGATTTAGATTGCCGGCATCGAGGCGGGAGCGAGCAAATCCGAGCGACGCAGCACCTGGCTGGCGCTGTTCGCGATGGGGATCGCGGTGATGGTGATCGCCAACGACTTCTCGGCGATCAACGTCGCCCTGCCGACGATGGAGAAGGACTTCGACACCAACATCAACACGATCCAGTGGGTGATCAACGCCTACGCGCTGACCTTCGGGGTGATGATCGTCACCGGCGGCCGCCTCGCCGACATGTTCGGTCGCCGCAACGCCTTCTTCCTCGGCACCGCGATCTTCGCGACGATGTCGGCGCTCGGCGGCGCCGCTCCGACCGAGACCTGGCTGATCGCGACGCGGGCCCTGATGGGGATCGGCGGGGCGCTGATGTGGCCGGCGATCCTCGGCATGACCTTCGCGATCCTGCCGGAAGACAAGGCCGGTCTGGCTGGCGGCATCATCCTCGGCGCCGCCGGGCTCGGCAACGCGATCGGGCCGCTGATCGGCGGCGTCCTCACCGACCTCGCCTCCTGGCGCTGGATCTTCTTCCTGAATGTGCCGATCTCGATCTTCGCGGTGCTCGTCACCTACTTCCTGGTCCACGTGAAGGAGCCGGAGAGCGCCGACCACAAGCTCGACTACCCGGGGATCGCGGCGATCTCGGTCGGCCTCGTCTCGCTGCTGATCGCCCTCGACCAGGCGGACGACTGGGGCTGGAGCGACCCGCGGGTGATCGGCATGCTGGCCCTGGCCGCGGTCCTGATCCTCGCCTTCATCCCGATCGAGCGACGCGCCGACCTGCACGCGCTGGTCCCCCGCGAGGTGATGGCGAACCGCAGCTTCAGCGCCTCCTGCGTGGCGATCCTGTTCATGTCGGCGACCTTCTTCGCGGCGCTCCTCTACCTGCCCCAGTTCATGCAGACGCAGCTCGGCTACTCGCCGCTCGAGGCGGGCGTCGGGGTGCTGCCGTTCCTCGCCACCTTCGCCGCCGTCTCGTTCGTCGCCGGGCCGCTCTACGAGCGGGTCGGGGCGAAGCGGCTGGCGGTGCTCGGCGCTGCCTGCATCACGGTCGCGCCGTTCCTCTTCTCACTGGTCGACGAAGGCTCCGGCTACAGCTCGCTGGTGATCGGGATGATCGTGCTCGGGATCGGGGTCGGCAGCTTCTACCCGACCGCGACCACCGCCGGCGTCACCTCCGTCGACAGCTCCCAGACCAGCCTCGCCGGCGGCATCATCTACATGTTCCAGATCGCCGGCGGCTCGATCGGCCTCGGGCTGACGACGACGGTCTTCTCGGCCTCGATCCCACCTTTCGTCGACGGGGTCCAGTCGGCTTTTCGGCTGGATGCGGCGTTGTCGGCTGTTGGTCTGGTGATAACCGTCTTGTTCGTGGGTGGCACCCTGCTTGGGGGGCGGCGGACGGTCGAAGAGCCGGCGTAGCGAGGGACGGGCTAGGGATCAGGGTTTGTGGGGGCGAGCGTCGGTGGGACCCCCTCACTCGGTCTGTCGTCGATCGAAGTTAGGCGGGCTATCGCCCCGGAGCGCCGTTCTCCTCAACCGCAAAACGTTCGGGGGTCCCACCGACGCTCGCTCAAACGAATCGGCTGAAAACCATGCAACGTCCCGCAGCTAACGAGAGGAGCTGCGGGCGTTTCCCGATTGAAGCTCCCGTCCCTCTTGTCTTGAGCTTGTTGCTTCGTGCGGGAGGGGGTCGGGGGACCCTCCGAACGTTTTGCGGTTGAGGAGAACGGCGGTCCGGGCGACAGCTTTCTTTACTTCGATCGACGACAGACCGAGAGAGGAGGGTCCCCCGACCCCCTCCCGCCCCTCACAAACCTCTGCCTCGAGGCAAAAGGGCCCTACTGCACGACTTCGTTGACGCCCGACCCGCCAATCAAGACATCTTCGCCCGCTTCACCGAACAACCGATCATCACCCGAACCTCCGAACAGCCGGTCGTCGCCGGGGCCGCCGTAGAGGGCGTCGTCGCCGGCGCGGCCGCCGAGGGTGTCGTTGCCGGGCCCGCCTAGCAGCTTGTCGGGTCCGCTGCCGCCGAGCAGCTTGTCGTCCCCGGGGCCGCCGCGCAGGGTCGCCGGCACCGGCACGGTGGGAGCGAGCGTGATCGTGTCGGCGCCGCCGTTGCCGTTGACTTCGAAGCCGGCGATCGCGGTCGCTTCGCACTGCAGCTCGTTTTCGAGCCCTTCGCGGTGGGAGCAGATTTCGCCGCCGACTTCGAGCGGCGAGCTCGATTCGATCGTGTACCAGCGGCCGTCGGTGCTGACCGCGATCGAGATCGTGTTGTCGAGGTTGTCGCCGGCAAGGACGACGTTGACCGACTTTTCGGCCACCGCCGCGCCGGCCGGGGCGGCGAGCGCCAGCAGCAGGACGAGCAGCGACGCGACCACTGGGATCAGCTTCTTCACGGTCTCCTGAACAACGCCGGACGCCAGACGTTGCGGCGCCGAAATCTATTACAGGTCGACCGAGCGGCCGACGCTGAAGCCGCCGAGGCCGAGGATCTTCTCGATCGCCTCCTGGCGGACCGGCGCGTCGGTGGTCAGCGCCATCACCGCCCGCTCGCCGCCGCTCTCGGCGCCGACCGCGGCGGAGACGATGTTCACTCCCTCTTCGCCGAACAGGGTGCCGACGCGGCCGATCATCCCCGGCTGGTCGGCGTAGCGGAAGACCGTGATGTGGTCGGCGAACGGCAGGTAGAAGCCCTCGCCCCAGGTGGAGACGAGGTAGGGCTCGCTGCGCGGCCCGACGCTGGTGCCGGCCACCTCGACCTCTTCGTCGCCGGAGTGGACGCGGACGGTGACCAGCTCGGTGAAGTCCTCGGCGCTCGAGTCCTTTGTCTCGACCAGCTCGATCCCCCGCTCCTCGGCCATCTGCGGCGCGTTGACGAGGTTGACCGGCTCCTCGGTGTTGCCGGAGAGGATGCCGACCAGGACCGCGATTCCCAGCAGGCGCGTCTCGTGGGCGGCGATCCGGCCGCGGAATTCAGCGGTGACCCGGTCGACCGAGCCCTTGCCGAGCCCCTGCGCCAGCCGCCCGAGCTTTTCGCAGAGCGGCACGAACGGCGCCAGCGCTTCCATCGCCTCCGGCCGCACCGCGGCGATGTTGACCGCATTGGTGACGACGCCTCCGGTCAGCGCCGCGATCACCTGCTCGGCGGTGACGACGCCGGCCCGGTCCTGGGCCTCGGCCGTCGAGGCGCCGAGGTGCGGGGTGACGACGACGTCCTCGCGGGCGAAGATCGGGTGCTCGGTGAACGGCTCCGAGGGGAAGACGTCGAGCGCGGCGCCGCCGAGCTTGCCCGCCTCGAGCGCGGCGTGCAGCGCGTCGAGGTCGACCAGCTGGCCGCGGGCGCAGTTGACGAGGCGCGCGCCGTCCTTCATCTGCGCGATCGTCTCGCCGTTGATGAAGTTTTCGGTCTCCGGCGTCTTCGGCACGTGCAGGGTGACGAGGTCGGAGCGGCCGAGCAGCTCCTCGAGGCTCTCGAGCCCCTCGACGCCGAGCTCGCGGAAGCGCTCGGCGGAGACGAAATTGTCGAAGGCGACGACGTCCATCTCGAAGCTCTGGGCGCGCTTGGCGACCAGCTGGCCGATCCGCCCGAAGCCGACCACGCCGAGCGTCTTGCCGTACAGCTCGGCGCCTTTGTACTTGGAGCGGTCCCAGCGGCCGGCGACCAGCGAGCCGTGCGCTTGCGGGACGTTGCGGAACAGCGCCAGGGCCAGCGCCAGGGTGTGCTCGGCGGCGGCGACCGAGTTCGATTCGGGCGCGTTGGCGACGACGATCCCGCGCCGGGTGGCGGCCGGGATGTCGACGTTGTCGACGCCGGTGCCGGCGCGGCCGATGACCTTCAGCCGGGTGCCGGCCTCGATCAGCTCCGGGGTCATCGTCGTCGCCGAGCGGATCAGGATCGCGTCGTAGTCGGGCAGCCGCGCGACCAGCTCGCCGTCGTCCCAGTCGAGGCCGAGGTCGACCTCGAAGTTCTCGCGCAGCAACTCGACGCCGGTGTCGGCGATCTTCTCCTTGACCAGGACCTTCACCGCGCCGTCGCCGCCGTTGCTGCTCACCGTGCGACCCCCGGGACGTTGGCGACGACCCAGTCGACGCAGGCGGTCAGCGCCTCGACGTCATCCGGCTCGACCGCCGGGAACATCCCGATCCGCAGCTGGTTGCGGCCGAGCTTGCGGTAGGGCTCGACGTCGACGATCCCGTTGGCGCGCAGCGCCTTGGCCAAGGCCGCGGCGTCGACCTTCTCCTCGTCGAAGTCGATCGTGCCGACGACCAGCGAGCGCTGCGCCGGCGCGGCGACGAAGGGCGTCGCGTACTCGCTCGCCTCGGCCCAGCCGTACAAACGACCCGACGAGTCGCCGGTGCGGGCCACGCACCACTCGAGGCCGCCGTTTCCGAGCATCCAGCCGAGCTGCTCTTCGAGCAGGATCAGCGTCGCCAGCGCCGGCGTGTTGTAGGTCTGCTCCTTGCGCGAGTTCTCGAGCGCGGTCTGCAGCGAGAGGAAGGCCGGCTGCCAGCGGTCGCCGGCGCCGTCGAGCTGCTCGATCCGCGCCACCGCCGCCGGGCTCAGCAGCGCCAGCCAGAGGCCGCCGTCGGCGGCGAAGCCCTTCTGCGGGGCGAAGTAGTAGGCGTCGGCCGCGGCGACGTCGACCGGCAGCCCGCCGGCGCCCGAGGTGGCGTCGATCAGGACCAGCGCCTCGCCGGCGCCCGCGGGGCGCTCGACCGGGACCATGACGCCGGTCGAGGTCTCGTTGTGGGCCCAGGCGATCGCGTCGACCCCGGCCTCGGCGCGCGGCGCCGGGGCGCCGCCCGGATCGGCCTCGACCACGATCGGGTCCTCAAGGAACGGCGCCGCGGCGGTCGCCTTGGCGAACTTCTGCGAGAACTCGCCGTAGGTGAGGTGCAGCGAGCGCTCGCGCACCAGCCAGGCCGCGGCGGCCTCCCAGAAGGCGGTGGTGCCGCCGTTGCCGAGCGCCACCTCGTAGCCGTCGGGCAGCGAGAACAGCTCGCCGAGCCCGTCGCGGACCCGCTTCACCAGGTCGCGGACGGGCGCCTGCCGGTGCGAGGTCCCCATCAGCTGCGTCTGCTCGGCCAGATGGCGCAGCTGCTCGGGCCGCACCTTCGACGGGCCGCAGCCGAAACGGCCGTCGCCGGGCCGAAGCTCAGCGGGGATCGTCGGGGTGTCGGTCTGGGTGCTCACGCGGGCGGGACAGGTTAAAGATCTGGCCGGGTGGACGGCTGACGGAAATCCGCAACTGGCGACCGGGGGCCTGGTTAGGCTCGCCCCGTCTGGGTCCAGTCCGTCCTAAGGGAGGAATAGCAGAGCCATGTACCCGATTGATTACGAAGCGGATTTCAATCCGACGCCGAACCGCTGGACGACCTTCTTCCGGATCATCGTGGCGATCCCGTGGATCATCGTCGCGACCTTCTGGGGCCTCCTGTTCATGGTCACCCACTTCATCGCCTGGATCGCGGTGATCATCCTCGGGCGCTATCCCGAATGGGCTTACAACTTCAACTCCGGAGTGCTGCGCTTCGGCGTCCGCTTCTACGCCTGGCTCTACCTGCAGACCGACGAGTGGCCGCCGTTCGGCCTCGCCGACGACCCCAGCTATCCGATCCGGGTCAACATCGCGCCGCGGGCCGAGCGGCAGAGCCGCCTCAAGGCGCTGTTCCGGATCATCCTCATCATCCCGATGCTGATCGTCTCCTATCCGATCAGCTACGCCCACTACTTCGTCGCGATGATCGCCTGGCTGACGATCGTCTTCCGCGGTTACCAGCCGGAGGGGATTCACTCGACGCTGACCTTCCTCAACAGCTTCTACGCCCGCCTCTACGGCTACTGGGCGCTGCTGACCGACGACTACCCGCCGATCGGGATCGAGAAGGCGAAGGGCACGGGCGTCGCCGCGCCCCTGGCGCCGACTTCGACCCCCGAGCCCCCCGCCGCCCCGGCGGCCTGAGGCGATAGCGATGAGCGCAGGGGATACGGAGAACGTGAAGAAGGGCGACGGCTGGGCCGTCGCCCACCTCGATGACCTCGGCGAGGGGCCGGGGTTCCGCAAGGTGCGCGGGCCGCTGGGGGTGACGGCGTTCGGAGTCAACGCGATCGTCCTGCCGCCGGGATATGCGACCGGGAGCCATTTCCACGACGAGCAGGAGGAGCTGTACTTCCTGCACTCGGGCCGAGTCGCGATCGAGTTCGGCGATGGGAGCGCCGAGGAGTTGGAGCCGGGCGGGTTCGCCTGGGTGGACGCGCCGACGCATCGGAAGGTGCGGAATTTGAGTGACAGCGAGGAGGCGGTGTACGTGGTGGTTGGCGGGAAGGATGGGTACGTCGGGCGGGACGGGAATCTGGCGCCTGGGGAGGATCACCGCTAGGGATTTAGGTCTGGTGGGGCGGGAGGGCTGAGCGGGGTGCCCCTCCCGAAAAGACCGTCGCGCAGCTGGGGCCCTTGCCGAGGGCGCCATCGGATGCGCCTGAGCCTTTTCGGGAGGGGCACCCCGCTCACCCCACGCAACAGGCTCCAATTAGCGGTGAAGGACCAAGGTGAGCAAGCTCACCCCCCACGAGGTCTTTGAGCTTACGAGGGACGAACCGTCCCGAAGCTTTCGCAAAAGCATGATCTGGCGAGCGGGTTATCGCCAGCCGTTTGAGTCGCCGAGGCACTGTCGTGGGGGCGGAGGGGTACCCCACCGCCCCCTCCCGGAGCTCCCTACTCGTCGAACCCCTGATCGATCCAGGGCATCATCGACCGCAGCTCGCCACCGATCTGCTCGATTTCCTTGCCCTTCGCCTCCTCGCGCATCCGCGCGAAGTTCTCACCGCCGGAGCGGTTCTCGTCGATCCACTCCTTGGCGAACTGGCCTGACTGGATCTCGCCGAGGATCTCCTTCATCGCGGCGCGGGACTCGGGGCCGATCACGCGTTTGCCGCGGGTCATGTCGCCGTACTCGGCGGTGTTGGAGATCGAGTAGCGCATCCCCTGGATCCCCTTCTCGTACATCAGGTCGGCGATCAGCTTCACCTCGTGCAGGCACTCGAAGTAGGCGAGGCGCGGGTCGTAGCCGGCCTCGACGAGGGTCTCGTAGCCGGCCTGGACCATCTCCGAGAGGCCGCCGCAGAGGACCGACTGCTCGCCGAAGAGGTCGGTCTCGCACTCGTCCTTGAAGGTCGTCTCGATCACCGCGGCGCGGCCGCCGCCGATCGCCGAGGCGTAGGCGAGGACGGTCGCGTGGGCCTCGCCGGAGGCGTCCTGCTGGACCGCCATCAGGCAGGGGACGCCGTTGCCTTCCTCGTACTGGCGGCGGACCAGGTGGCCCGGGCCCTTCGGCGCGACCATGCCGACGTCGACGCCCTCGGGCGGGTCGATCTCGCCGAAGTGGATCGCGAAGCCGTGGGCGAAGAGGACGAGGTTGCCCGGCTCGATGCCCTTCGAGATCTCCTCGTTCCAGACCTGGCCCTGCTTCTCGTCGGGCAGCAGCACCATGACGACGTCGCCGCGGCCGGCCGCCTCGGCGACGTCGAGCACCTCGAGGCCGTGCTCTTCGGCTTTGGCGCGGCTGGAGGAGCCGGGGCGCAGGCCGACGACGACGTCGACCCCCGAGTCCTTCAGGTTGAGAGCGTGGGCGTGGCCCTGGGAGCCGTAGCCGAGGATGGCGACGGTCTTCCCGCCCAGCTTCGAGAGGTCAGCGTCTTTGTCGTAGTAGATGTCGTCGGTTCGCATGGGGCGGCAGGTTATCCGAGCGCCGCTCCCGGCCACCGTCAGCGCAGCGCCCGCCGCAGCAGCTTCCCGGAGGGGGTGCGCGGCAGCGCCGAGGCGAGCTCGACCCGGCGCGGGACTTTGAAGCCGGCGAGGTGCTCGGCGCAGTGGCGGCGCAGCTCCTCGGTGCTCGCCTCTCCCCCCTCTTGGAGGACGACGACCGCGGTCACCGCCTGCTGCCACTCCGGGTCCTCGCGGCCGACCACCGCCGCTTCGGCGACCGCCGGGTGGCGCAGCAGCACCTCCTCGACCTCGGCCGGCACGACGTTCTCGCCGCCGGAGACGATCAGGTCGTCGATCCGGTCCTCGACGTAGAGGAAGCCTTCCTCGTCGATGTGGCCGAGGTCGCCGGTGTGGAGCCAGTCGGCCTCGTCGGCGCGGCCGGGGGCGACGGTCGGACCCTGGATCAGGATCTCGCCGTCGCGAATCCGCAGGTGAGTGGTGAGCAGCGGTCGGCCGGCGGAGCCGAGCTTGCGCTTGGCGTCGGCCGGGGCGAGGGTCGTCACCTGCGAGCAGGTCTCGGTCAGGCCGTAGGTCTGGACCACGGTGGCGCCCTTGGCGATCGCCTCCTCGAGCGGCTCGCGCGGCACCGGGCCGCCGCCGACCAGGATCGCCCGCGGGCCGGAGAGGTCGGCGCCGGCGTCGAGCAGCCGGGTCAGCATCGTCGTCACCAGCGAGACGACGCTGATCCGGTCCTCGGCCAGCGCCGCCGCCACCCGGTCGACGTCGAAGCCTTCGTGGACGATCGCGGTCGTCCCGTAGATCACCGAGCGCATCACGATCGTCAGCCCGGCGACGTGGCTGAGCGGCACGCAGCAGAGCCAGCGGTCAGCCGGGTCGACGCCGATGTTGAAGGCGGAGCCGACCGCGTTCCAGAGGAAGTTGCCGTAGGTGAGGCCGATCGGCTTCGGCAGCCCGGAGCTGCCGCTGGTGAGGACGAGGGCGCAGACGTCGTCCATGTCGTGCTCGCCGAGCAGCGGCAGGTCGGCCTCGGTCTGGGTCAGCTCGCCGGCGTCGTCGAGGTCGAGGATCGGCTGCTCGGCGGCGACGATCGCCTCACGCTCGGCAGCGGTCAGGCGCGGGCTGAGCGGCAGCAGGCAGGCGCCGAGCTTCATCAGCGCGTGGGCGAGGACGACCTGCTCGCGGCGGGCGTGCATGGTCACCGCGACGGTGGCGGTGCGGCGCACGCCCTGGGCGGCGAGGCGGCGGGCGACCCAGGTCGCCTCGGCCTCCAGCTCGGCGTAGGTCATCCGCGCGCCTTCGGCCTCGAGCGCGACTCGGTCGGGGGCACTCTGGGAGCGCTGCGCGAGCCAGTCGTCCAGTTTCATATCGTCCGCATCATGCCGAAACGGCGGGGAGAGCTCGACCAATGAGGATTTGGGTGATGGCCGCGCGGCCGCGGACGCTGCCGGCCGCGATCGCACCGGTGCTGGTTGGCACCGCCGCCGCCGTCCAGTGGGAGGGCAGCCTGCCGCGCTGGCTGGCCTTCGTCGCGGCGCTGATCGGCTCGATCTTCATCCAGATCGGGACCAACCTCGCCAACGACTACTCGGACGCGAAGCGGGGCGCCGACACCGCCGACCGGCTCGGGCCGGTGCGGGTCACCTCGAGCGGCCTGGTCACCCCGGCGCGGGTGCTGCGGGCGACCTGGGTCGCCTTCGCAATCGCGGTCGCGGCGGGGATCTACCTGGCGGCGGTGGCGGGGATCGTGATCCTGCTGATCGGGGCGGCGTCGATCGTCGCCGGCATCCTCTACACGGGCGGCCCGCGTCCCTACGGCTACTCGGGGCTCGGCGAGGTCTTCGTCTTCCTCTTCTTCGGCCTGGTCGCCGTCAACGGCTCCTACTACGTCCAGGTCGAGCAGCTCGACGCGCTGCCGCTCGGGCTCTCGATCGCGATCGGCTTCATCGCCACCGCGATCCTCGTCGTCAACAACGTCCGCGACCTCGAGACCGACCGCCGCGCCGGCAAGCTGACGCTGGCGGTGCGGATGGGCCGCCGCAACGCGATCTCGCTCTACCAGCTGCTGATGGTCGGCGCCTTCCTGGTCCTGCCGCTGTCGCTCTGGGCGGGCGAAGTCAGCGCCTGGCCGATGCTCGGCTGGCTGGCGGCGCCGCTGGCGCTGAAACCGATGCGGATCGTCGCCAGCCGCACCGACGGGCCGGCGCTGAACGGGGCGCTGGCGGCGACCGGCGCCGTGCTCGGGGCCTTCTCGATCCTGGTCACGATCGGGCTCCTGATCGCGGCGTGAGGGAGCGGCGGGCGTGAGAGTCGCGGCGGCCGAGGTGGTCCCCTACGCGCTGCCGTTCCGCCAGCCCTACGTGACCGCGCGCGGCGAGCTGCGGCGGCGGCAGATGGTGCTGCTGCGACTGCGCGACGACGAGGGCCGGGTCGGGCTCGGCGAAGCGGTGCCGCTGGCGCTGCGCGGCGGCGCCAGCCTGGAGACGGTGGTGCGCGAACTCGAGGCGCTGGCCGAGACGGCGCTGCTCGACCCCGTCGGGCTTCGCCGAGGACGCGCGCGCCGCGGCGCTCTCGGCGCCGGCCCGCTGCGCGGTCGAGACCGCGCTCTGGGACCTCGCCGAGCGCGCCGGCGATCTCGCGAGGTTGCCCTTTCAGGCGGATAGCGCCCGAAAGGGCAACCTCACCGGGGGGGAGCGGCGGGGCGGCGTGCGGTGCAACGCGACGTTGGTGGCGGGGACGCCGGCCGAGGTTGCCGCCGAGGCCGAGCGGTGGGCCGCTGACGGGTTCGGGACCTTCAAGCTGAAGCTCGGGGTCGGCGACGACGTCGGGCAGGTGCGGGCGGTGCGGGAGGCGCTCGGGTCGGAGGCGAAGATCCGGATCGACGCCAACGCCAGCTGGGGCGTCGAGGAGGCGGTCGCGGTGCTGGCGGCGATCGAGCCGTTCGGGATCGAGCTCGCCGAGCAGCCGGTCGACTCGCTGCGCGAGATGGCGGAGCTGGCGCGGCGCACCTCGATCCCGCTCGCCGCCGACGAGATCGTCACCAGCGCCGCGGAGGCCGTGGCGGCGGCGCGGGAGGGCGCCTGCGCGGTGACCGGGGTCAAGCTCTCGAAGGTCGGCGGCCGGCCCGAGGCCGAGGCGATCGCCCGCCAGCTGCCGGTCTACTACTCGAGCGCGCTCGACGGCCCGGTCGGGATCGCCGCCGCCGGGCAACTGGCCGCCGAGCTCGAGCAGGAGCCGAGCTACGCGCACGGCCTCGCGACCCAGCGCCTGTTCGCCGCCGACGTCGCCGCGGTCGGCCCGACCCTCGAGGGCGATCTGCTCCAGCTTCCCCCCGGTCCCGGCCTCGGGGTCGAGATCGACGAGGATTCCCTGCAGGCGCACCGCCTCTAGCCGCGATGGACCCGACCAACGCCAACACCGCCCTCGCCTCCGCCTTCGCCGAGGAGCTCGAACGCGGCGGGCTGCGGCGCGCGGTCGTCTCCCCCGGCTCACGGTCGACCCCGCTCGCGGTGGCGCTCTGGCGGGCGCCGGGGATCGAGGTCGAGGTGATCGTCGACGAGCGCTCGGCCGCCTTCTTCGCGCTCGGGGCGGCGCAGGCGAGCGGCGAGCCGATGGCGCTCCTCTGCACCTCGGGGACGGCCGCCGCCAACTACCACCCGGCCGTCTGCGAGGCCGACGAATCGGCGCTGCCGCTGCTCGTCCTGACCGCCGACCGGCCGCCCGAGCTGCGCGGGATCGGCGCCGGCCAGACGATCGACCAGATCAAGCTCTACGGCGAATCGGTGCGCTGGTTCTGCGAAGTCGGCACCCACCTCGCCGACGACGAGGGCCTGCTCCACTACCGCTCGGTCGCCTGCCGGGCGCTGGCGAAGGCGCGCGGCGAAGTGCGGCCGGGCCCGGTCCACCTGAACCTGCCGTGGCGCGAGCCGCTGGCGCCGATCGCCGTAGCGGGCGCAGTCACGGCGAGCGACGAGCTGGCGCTGAAGGGCCGCGCCGACCGGCCGCTGACCGCGGTCACCCACGTCGACGAGGAGCCGACCGAGTTCGAGCTCGACGAGATCGCCGCCCACATCGGCGACGCCAAGTCGGCCGGCGTCATCGTCGCCGGCCGCCAGCTCGACCCGGAGCTGCGCGAGCCGCTCGCCCACCTCGCCCATGCCGCCGGCTTCCCGATCCTCGCCGAGTCGACCTCGCAGCTGCGGCTCGGCCCCCACGACCGCTCGCTGGTCATCTCCACCTACGACCAGCTGCTGCGCGACGAGCGCTTCGCCCGCTCGGTCGTTCCCGAGCTGGTCCTCCGCTTCGGCGAGCTGCCGACCTCGAAGCCGCTCCGCGCCTGGCTCGAGGCGAGCGGCGCCGACCAGATCGTCGTCGACCCGAGCGGCGCCTGGAACGAGCCGACGAGGCGGGCGGCGGCGATCGTCCGGGCCGAGCCGACCGCGCTGGCGGCCGGTTGGGCGCGGCGGCTCGAGGCCGAGGAGCGGCCCGAGCCGCGGCGCTGGCTCGAGGCCGAGGAGCTGGCGCGGGCGGCGCTCGACGCCGCCGCCGGCGAGGGCTCAGGCGACCACTCCGACGGCGAGGCGATCTCCGAGCCCGCCCTGCACCGCGCCCTCGGCTGCGCGCACGCCGACGGCGACCTCGTCTACACCGCCTCGAGCATGCCGATCCGCGACCAGGAGGCCTTCCTCGACACGGGCGACGCCGATGTGACCTTCCTCTGCAATCGCGGCGCCAACGGCATCGACGGCCTGATCTCCTCCGGGATCGGCGCCGCCCACGCCTCGGGCCGGCCGACGACGATCGTCACCGGCGACCTCGGCCTGCTCCACGACCTCGGCGGCCTCGCCGCCCTGCGCGAGGTCTCCACCCCGGTCCGGATCGTCGTCATCGACAACGGTGGCGGCGGCATCTTCCACTTCCTGCCACAGGCCGAGGCGCTCGACGGCGAGGAGTTCGAGGCGCTGCTCGGCACCCCGCGCGGCATCGGCGCCGCCAAGGCCGCCGCCCTCTTCGACCTCCCCCACCGCCGCCTCGAGTCCCTCGCCGAGCTCCCCGACGCCCTCGCCGCCGGCACCGCCCTGATCGAGGTCCGCAGCGACCGCGCCACCAACGTCGCCGCCCACCGAAAAGCAACGCAAGCAGTTGCCGATGCGATCGCGGCCCTGCCGTAGCTCACCCCGGCCGTTCTCACGCCGTACCTAGCTCAGCAACGGCAGCAGCGCCCCCAGCTTGATTTCGGTCTCGGCGAGCTCTGCCGCCGGGTCGGAGCCGGCGACGACGCCGACGCCGGCGAAGAGGTGGGCGTCGCGGTCGCGGAGGACGCCGCTGCGCAGGGCGACGCAGAACTCGCCGTCCTCGGTCGCGTCCATCCAGCCGACCGGGGCGGCGTACCAGCCGCGGTCCATCCGCTCGAGGTCGGCGATCGCCGCGGCGGCCGCCGGCGACCAGGGCTCGGCGCCGACCGCCGGGGTCGGGTGGAGCATCCCGGCCAGCTCGATCGCCGAGTGCGGGTCGGCGAGCTGGGCGATCACCGGCGTCGCCAGGTGCTGGATGTTGGCGACCTTGACGATCTCCGGCTCCGGCCCGGTCTCGACCCAGACCGCCAGCGGGCGCAGGGCGCGGACGATCCGCTCGGCGACGATCGCGTGCTCGCGGCGGTCCTTGTCGCTGCGCAGCAGCTGCTCGCCGAGGTGGTCGTCGACGGCGGGGTCGGAGCTGCGCCGGGTCGAGCCGGCCAGGGCGACGGTCGAGATGCCGGCGCCGGAGCGGCGCACCAGCAGCTCCGGGCTGGCCCCGACGAAGGCGGCCTCCGGGGTGCCGACGCAGAAGCAGAAGCAGGCCGGGAACTGCTCGCGGAGGGCGCCGAAGAGGGCCGCCGGGTCGTGGGCGGCCGGCGCCCGGACGATCACCTCTCGGGCCAGCACCAGCTTTTCGAACTCGCCGGTGGAGATCCGCTCTGTCGCGGCGCGGACCGTGGCTTCGAATTCGCCCGGGGTGCGGGCGCCGCGGATCTCGGCCGCGGCGGTCGGATGCGGGTCGATCATCGGCAGCGGCGTCGCGGTGCGGAGCGCCGCCAGCCGCCCCCCGAGCGCCTCGGCACGCGCCTCGGCGTCGTCGCCGGGCCCGACCAGCGCGTTGACCGTCAGCCAGGTGGCGCCGCCGCTGCGGCAGAGCGAGATCTCCGGCAGGACCAGCGAGGCCGGCGGCAGCGACGACCAGGTCGGCGAGCCGCCGCCCTCGGGGTCGAAGGCGAAGCCGCCGAGCCAGACCGCGCCGGCGCCGGCCGGCAGCCCGACCGGCTCCTCGACCACCCGGTCCTGCCCCACCCGTGAGCAGGCGACCGCGACGTCCTCGAAGCGCCGCGCGCCGCGCGAGGCGGCCTCGTGGGCGACGCCGATCCCGGCCAGGGCGAAGCCGCGGTCAGGCTGCTCCCAGCAGAACCAGCGCTCGCTCGCCAGCCGCGAGGCGAAGGCGACCGCGACCGGATCGTCCGACCTCGACCTCGGCGGTGACGCTGACCAGGGTGCGCCGCCGGCGCTCGACTGCTTTGCGAAGCGGGTCGAGGAGGGCGCTACTCGTGACCACGGGCGATGGCGATCTCGCCCGTGCGGACCATTTCGACCAGTCCGTGCGGGCGGACCATCCGCTCGAAGGCTTCGATCTTGTCGGCCGAGCCGGTCACCTCGATCGTCATCGTCCGCCGCGCCACGTCGACGATCTTGGCCCGGAAGATCTCCGCGAACTGGATGATCTCGGCCCGGTTCTCGACCGCCGAGGAGACCTTGAACAGCGCCATCTCCCGGGCCACCGTCTCCTCCGGCTCCATGTCGCGGATTTTCAGCACGTTGATCAGCTTGTGCAGCTGCTTGGTCACCTGGTCGATCGGATGGACGGCGCCGTCGAGGGTGAGCGTGATCCGCGAGATCGCCGGGTCGTCGGTCGGCCCGACCGCGAGCGTGTCGATGTTGAAGCCGCGCCGCGAGAAGAGCCCGGCGACGCGGGCCAGTACGCCCGGTTTGTTCTCGACCAGGATCGAGAGGACGTGCTTGCGACCGCTCAGCTGCCCGGAGAGGTGCAGTTCCTCGAGTTTGACCGTCTGCGGGGTGCCCGCCTCCATCACGCCCTCCCCGAGGACGCCCTCGGCGCCTCGACCAGGTCGCGCGCGGCCGCTCCCGGCGGGATCATCGGGAAGCAGTTCTCCTCGGCGGTGACGCGGATGTCGACCAGCACCGGGCCGTCGGTCTCGAGCGCCTGCCGCATCGTCCCTTCCAGGTCGGCGGCGCTCTCGCAGCGCAGGCCGGTGGCGCCGAACGCCTCGGCCAGCTTCACCCAGTCGGGGCTCGAGCCCATCTCGACGGAGCTGTAGCGGCGGTCCCAGAACAGCTCCTGCCACTGGCGGACCATGCCCATGTAGCCGTTGTTCATCAGGAAGACCTTGACCGGGATGTTCTCGCTGACGCAGGTCGCCAGCTCCTGGATGTTCATGATCAGGCTGCCGTCGCCGGCGACGCAGACGACGGTCTCGTCCGGGCAGGCGACCTTGGCGCCGACCGCCGCCGGCAGGCCGAAGCCCATCGTCCCGAGGCCGCCGGAGTTGATCCAGTGGCGCGGCTTCTCGAAGCCGAAGTACTGCGCGGTCCACATCTGGTGCTGGCCGACGTCGGAGGTGACGATCGCGTCCGGGGCGACCCGGTTCAGCGCTTCGATCATCGCCTGCGGCTTGATCTCGTCGCCCCGGGCGGGCTCGTAGTAGAGCGGGTGCTCCTGCTGCCAGCGGCGCAGCGTCGCCCACCACTCCTGGAGCCGGCCGGAGTCGGTCTGCAGCGCCCGGTACTCGCGGGTCAGCTTCGGCAGCACCTGCTTGACGTCGCCGACGATCGGGATGTGGGCGCCGACGTTCTTCGAGATCTCGGCCGGGTCGACGTCGATGTGGATGACTTTGGCGTGCGGGGCGAACTCGGAGAGCTTGCCGGTGATGCGGTCGTCGAAGCGGGCGCCGATCGCGACGATCAGGTCGGCCTGGTCCATCGCGTGGTTGGCGCTGTAGGTGCCGTGCATGCCGAGCATCCCGAGCCAGCGATCGGAGGAGGCCGGGAAGGAGCCGAGGCCCATCAGGGTCGAGGTGACCGGGAACTCGTCGGAGGCGACCAGCTCGCGCAGCTCCTCGGAGGCGTTGCCGTTGACCACCCCGCCGCCGGTGTAGAAGATCGGCCGGCGGGCGTTGGCCATCGCTTTGGCCGCGATCCGGATCTGTTTGATATTGCCGTCGAGGCTCGGCTTGTAGCCGGGCAGCTCGACCGGCTCGGTGCGCGGCTCGTAGTCGATGTCGGCGCGCGAGAGGTCCTGCGGGATGTCGAGCAGGACCGGGCCCGGCCGCCCGGTCGAGGCGACGTGGAAAGCCTCGTGGACGTAGTCGGGGATCTGGCGCGGGTCGGTGACCTGGAAGCTGTGCTTCACGAACGGCAGCGTGGCGCCGAGGATGTCGGCCTCCTGGAAGCCGTCGGTGCCGATCAGTTCGGTTTTCACCTGGCCGGTGATGAAGACGGTCGGGACCGAGTCGAGCATCGCGTCGGCGATCGCGGTGATCAGGTTGGTCGCGCCGGGGCCGGAGGTGGCGAAGGCGACCCCGACTTTGCCGGAGGCCTTGGCGTAGCCCTCGGCGGCGTGGCCGGCGCCCTGCTCGTGGCGCGCCTGGACGTGGCGGAAGTCGGCGTCGACGACGGCGTCGTAGATCGGCAGGTTGGCGCCGCCGGGGATGCCGAAGACGTGCTTGACGCCCTCCGCCTTGAGGGATTCCATCAGGGTGTCCGCTGCTCTCATCGAACAGCCGATGCTACCAGCGAGACTAGGCCTGGCCGGCCGTCGAGCGGGCCGGGTTCCAGCGCGTGCGGGGGTCGATCGAGCTCTCGATCGCGTTGCCTTTGTGGCGCTCGATGATCCCCAGCATCGACTCGACCAGCTCCTCGCCGAGGTGGTTCGGCTCGAGGCCGAGGTCGAGCAGGTTCGTGTTGACCGCGTTGTAGTAGTGCTCTTCCTTCTCGACCCGCGGATTGTCGACGTGGTCGATCGTCACCTGGTAGCCGAGGTGGGCGGCCGCCGCTTTGACCAGCTCGGCCAGCTCCAGCACCGAGAACTGCTCGGTGAACTGGTTGAAGACGCGGAACTCGCCGGCGTCGGCCGGGATTGGCGACGGCCAGCTCGACGCAGGCCAGGGTGTCGCGAATGTTGAGGAAGCTGCGGGTCTGGCGGCCGGCGCCGTAGACGGTCAGCGGGTGGCCGACCACCGCCTGCAGGCAGAAGCGGTTGAGGACGGTGCCGAACAGCTCGTCGTAGTCGAAGCGGGTGATCAGCCGCTCGTCGCGGTTGGTCTCCTCGGTCTCGATCCCGTAGACGACGCCCTGGTTCAGGTCGGTCGCCCGCAGGCCCCAGGTGCGGCAGGCGAAGTGGATGTTGGTCGAGTCGGCGACCTTCGAGCAGTGGTAGAGCGAGCCCGGAAGCTTCGGATACGGGAGCGTGTCCTTGCGGCCCTTGTGCTCGATCTCGATGTAGCCCTCCTCGATGTCGATGTTGGGCTGGCCGTACTCGCCCATCGTCCCCAGCTTCACCAGGTGGGCGTCGGGGACGTGGTCGCGGATCGCGAAGAGGACGTTGAGGTTGCCGATGATGTTCGCGTGCTGGGTCTCGGCGGCGCGCTCGCGGGAGAGCATCGAGTAGGGCGCCGAGGCCTGCTGGCCGTAGTGGACGATCGCCTCGGGGCGGGTCTCGGCGACCACCTCTTCGAGGAAGTCGCCGTCCTCGATCGCGCCGACGTACTGCGCGGACGCGCTCGCCGGAGACCTCGTGCCAGGCCTCGATCCGCTCCTCCAGCGGCCGGATCGGGGTCAGCGAGGCGCTGCCGTGTTCGGAGTGCCAGCGGCGCCGGTTGAAGTTGTCGACGACCGCGACCTCGTGTCCGGCCGCGGAGAACCGCAGGGCGGTCGGCCAGCCGAGGTAGCCGTCGCCACCCGAGGATCAGAACTCGCATAGGCGGCGCAGCTTAGTTGAATCCGCTGGATGCCAAACGAGGCTGCGGCGCGCAGAGAGGGCTGGCTGGGGGCGCTCGCGGCGCGCAACGGGGGCCGGCTGGGCCTCGCGGCGCTGGTCGCGATCCTGCTGCTCGGGCTGGGCCTGCGGCTCGACTACGCGATCGACGGCCGCCATCCGGTCTACGACGCGCAGGCCTACGCGCGGATCGCGGCCCACCTCGAGGCGGGCGACGGCTTCACCGCGGGGCGGCGGGCGACGCAGCCGTCGAGCAACTACTCGCCGGGGCTGCCGCTGCTGGTGGCGGGGATCTACGAGGTGACCGGCGGCGTCGACGGGGAGCTGGCGCGGATCGTGCTGGCGGTGATCGCGAGCTTCGCGGTGCTCTTCACGTACCTGCTCGGGAGGCGGCTGGGCGGCGTCGTGCCAGGGCTGATCGGCGCCGCCGCGGTGGCGATCTACCCGGCGCTGCTCGAGTACGGCGGCATGCTGATGAGCGAGCCGCTGGCGGCGACCCTGCTCGCCGGCGGCGTCCTCGCCCTGCTCTGGGCCGGCGACGCGGGCCGGGGCGGCGCTGACGGGCGGCGCGGCGGCGCGGCATGGTGGCGCTGGCTGCTGGCCGGCGCCACGCTCGGCGCCCTGACCCTGGTCCGCCCCGAGTACCTCGCCGTCTCGCTTCTCCTTGCGGTCCTGGTCGCGGCCCGCGGCACGTGGTTGTCTTTTCTCAACCACAGGTCGAGAAAAGACCACCACGACGCGGCGAGGTTGAGAAAAGACAACCACGCCAGCGTGCGGCTGGCGTGGCGGCGCGCGTTGGGGGCGGCGGCGCTCGTGCTGGCGGGGCTGGTGGTCGTGGTGGCGCCCTGGACGGTGCGGAACGCGGTTGCGCTGCATCGGTTCGTGCCGGTCTCGACCGGCGGCGGGCAGGTGCTCTTTGCCGGGACCTACCTGCCCTCGGGCGGGGATCCGGAAAAGGTCGGGGTGGAGGTGGTCGAGCGGCACCCGGAACTGTTCGCGCCGAAAGCGGTCCAGAAGCTGCGGCTGGAGCAGATCCTCGCCCGCCTCGCCCACCACCGCTACCCGCGGCTGGAAACTGACGAGGCGCTCTCGAAGATGGGCAAGGAAGGGCTCTGGGACGACGTCGGCGAAGAGCCGCTCGAATTCGCCGGCTTCCTCGCCACCAAGATCGGCCGGGTCTGGTCGCACGGGCCGCGGGCGGTGATGCGCGACGAGCTCTGGGAAGCGCTGCATTGGGCGCTCCTCGGCCTCGGCCTGCTCGGCCTCGCGGTGCTCGCCTGGAAGCGACGCTGGGAGGCGCTGCTGATCGGCGCCGCCTTCCTCGTCATCACCTTGGTCAGCGCCGTCCTCGTCGCCTCGCCGCGACGGGTGCTGGTGATGCTGCCGCTGCTCGCCGCCTGCGCCGGCTACGGCGCCGTCTGGCTGGACGCGCAGAGCCTCAAGCTCGGCGCCTCCAGCCAGGACGAGCCGCGGGCGGCCCCGGGTGCCGACCCAGCCGCCTAGTCCTGGTCGTACTTGGCGGTGAAGAGAAGCTTGATGAAGGTCGCCGTGTCGGCGCCTTTGAACACGCACTTGTAGAGGACGACGTCCGGTTCGGTCTGGATCACGTTCGGCGTGCAGCGGAAGCCTTCGAAGATCTTCGGCATCTCGATCCGCAGGCTGAGCATCTTGTTCATCACCTTCTTGGCGGTCTTGCAGGTGGCGAACTGGGCCTGCGAGGGATCGACGTTGGTAGCGGTGACGAAACCCCTGACGATTTTGGTGGTGACGTTTTTCGAGGTGGTGTTGCAGTTCTTTTCCGCCGGCATCGCGCTGGCGGTGGCGCCGCTGACGGCGAGCGCGGTGACTGCGAGGGCCGCAAGCACGGCGAGAAGAGCGAGTCGCTTCACTTCATCCTCCTTGGGATTGATTGCTGGGAGCTGCTTCGCCGTTGCATCACGGCGCCCTGCGCTTGCAGCGACGCGCCCCGGCGCTGCCGCCCGCGCCCCGGATAGCCTGAACCGCTCTTGACCGCCCCCGCCTGGATCCGCGCCCTGCCCGCGCGCTACGGCCGCCGCACGCTGGTCGCGCTGGCGCTGATCGCGGTGCTCGGGCTCGGGCTGCGCGCCTACGCGGTCGTCCACCCGGTCGCCAACCCGGCCGACGACTCGCACGCCTACTACGGCCTGGCCAAGGCGCTGTACGAGGAAGGCAGTTACGGCGGACCCGGATTCCGCGACTCGAGCGACTGGTCGCCCGGCGCGCCGCTCCTCTACGCGGCCAGCTTCTACGCCACCGGCGGCGCCCGCGAAGGGACGGCGCGGATCGTCGAGGCGCTGATGGGGACGGCGGCGATCCTGGTCGTCTTCGCGCTCGGCGCCCGGCTGGCCGGCGGGCGCGACCCGGCGCCCCTCCCCCCGCTCGCCCGCTGGACCGGCCTGCTCGCCGCCTTCGCGGTCGCGGTCTACCCGCCCTTCATCCACTCGACCGGCGAGCTGATGAGCGAGCCGCCGGCGATCCTCACCCTGCCCGCCGCGGTCCTCGCCTTCCTCTGGGCGAGCGAGCACGAGCGGCCCTGGGCCTGGCTCGTCCCCGGCCTGCTGTTCGGGCTGACCGCGATGTTCCGGCCCGAGTACCTGTTCGTCGCCGCGGTCTTCGTCGTCCTCGCGGCGGTCCGGATCTGGCCGGCGCGCGGGCCGCGGCCGGCGCTCGCCGCGGCCGGCGCCCTGCTCCTCGCCCTGCTGGTCGCGATCGTCCCCTGGACGGTCCGCAACCTGGTCGTCCTCGAACGCCTGGTGCCGATCTCGACCGGCAGCGGCAAGGCCCTCTACGTCGGCACCTACTACCCCGCCGACGGCGAATACCAGCGGGTCAAGGCGATCCTCTACGAGCGCTACGAAGGCAAGAGCCTGCCGCCCGACTCCGAAGCGCTTGAACGAAGTCAACCCGACGCCGCTCTTCGACCAGGCTGCCGCGGAATACAAGGAAGAGCAGGGCGAACCGGACATCTCCCGCGACGCGGCGCTCGGCAAGCTCGGCAAGGAAGACTTCTCCAAGTACTTCGGCGAAGACCCGCTCGGCTACCTGGGGATGACCGCCCGCAAGGTCGGCCGCATCTGGTCGAGCGGGGTCGGCGAAGCGATGAGCTCGACCCCCGGCCGGGCCGTCCAGATCGTCCTCGTCCTCGCCGGCCTGGCCGGCTTCGTGCTGCTCGGGGTGCGCCGCCGCTGGTGGGAGCTGGTCGCCCTGGCGACCCCGATCGTGCTCGTCACCGCGGTCGGCGCGATCTCCCTGGCGGCCCCGCGCCGCAACGAGGTGCTGATGACGCTCGTCTTTCCGCTTGCCGCCCTGGCGCTCTCCAGCGCGGTCGCGGCCGTATCCTCTCGCCGCGAATGGTCGCCCCCGCCCTCCCCCTCGGAAACCTCTTCCCAGCCGAACTGACGGCGCTGCGCAGCGGCGGCCTGATCGTCGGCCTGGCGATGATCGGCTACGCGGTCTGGCGGCGGCGCGCTCTGCGCAACGCCGACGTGCTGCTGCTCGGCCTCACCGGCCTGGCGCTGCTGGTCGTCTCCGGGACCGAAATCGTCGACGGCCTGCTCTCCGCCTTCTCCTTCGAAAAAGGCAACGGCGGCCGCATCCTCGGCCTCGCCGTGTTCGCGATCGTGATCCTCTTCGTGCTGATCCTGCGGGCGCTGGCGGTCAGCGCCCGCAACGCGCGCCAGCTCTCGGCGGCGCTCGAGGGCCTGGCCTGGGAGGAGTTCCGCCAGGCGCACCTGCCGGAGCGCTTCGCCGAGCAAGATCGCGATCCTCGTCCCCGCCTACAACGAGGCCGACAACATCGGCGTCGTCCTCGACCAGATGCCGGCCGAGGTCTGCGGCGTCCGCACCGAGGTGCTGGTCGTCGACGACGGCTCCCGCGACGGCACCGGCGACGTCGCCGCCGAGCACGGCGCTCTGGTCGCCCGCCACGTCACCAACCGCGGCGGCGGCGCCGCGCTGCGGACCGGCTACCGGCTGATGGTCGAATCGGGGGCGCTGATCGTCGTCACCCTCGACGCCGACGGCCAGCACCTGCCCTCGGAGATGTCGCGGCTCGTGCAGCCGGTCCTCGACGGCGAGGTCGACGTCGCCCACGGCTCCCGCGTCCTCGGCCACGCCGACCGCAACCACTTCGCCCGCGAGCTCGGGATCGTCTTCTTCAACCGGCTCGTCTCCTTCATCACCCGCACCCACGTCACCGACTGCTCGAACGGCTACCGCGCCGTCCGCACCACGGTCCTGCCGCAGCTGGTCCTGCGCCAGGAGCAGTTCCACACCTCCGAGTTCATGATCGAGGCGATCAAGCGCGGCATCCCCGCCAAGGAGATCCCGATCACCGTCGAACAGCGCCTCCACGGCCACTCGAAGAAGCCGGCGGTGTTCCGCTACGGCGTCGGCTTCGCCAACGCGATCGTGCGGACCTGGCTGCGCTGAGGCGTCCGTCCCCGGATGGCGGGGACGACCGAGCGCCGGTCAGCGGACGCCCGGGTGGCGGACCGTCGCCGGGTCGGGCAGATAGAGGTCCTCGCCGCAGCGCGGGCAGACCTGGACGTAGAGCTTCAGCGCCTTCTGGCAGCGCGGGCAGAGCCGTTCCGGTTCGTCCTTCTCGCGGCGGAAGAAGATCACCGTCAGCAGGCCGAGGAACGGCAGCACGGCGCCGATCAGGAACCAGAGGAAGAACGAGCTGCCCTTGGCCTTGCCGATGATCGCGGTGGCGAGGCCGAAGAAGAAGCAGATCAGCAGGTATTCCACGCCCTCCATTGTGGCGCCCGACTAGATCGAACGTCCAGACAGGAAGCCCGATCTAAAAGTGCGGCGGCGATGCGCCGAGAACTGGGTAGGCCCGACCGGGCTGCGCCCGCATGGCGATTCCGCAGACCAAACCGAGCTCGTCCAAGCCGAAGCGCCATCGCAAGCGCCGGCGGCACAAGCACGTCTGGAAGGACAAGCACTGGCGCTGGGTGCCGACCCCGGACGGCGACTGGCGGGTCGAAGGCTTCATCTTCAAGCACAGGCACAAGCCGCCGAAGCACCACTTCCGCGGCCCCGGGCCGAAGCCGCCGAAGCGGACCGCCGCGGGCGGAGCCGCGGCCGCCGCGCCGGCTGCCGCACCGGGCCCGAGCGGCGAACAGCGGCCCGCCGGCTCCTACCAGGGCGCCGTTCGGCGTCCCGCAGGCGAACCGCCTGCTGCTGCGGGCCGGCTTCGGCCCGGTCGCCGGGCAGGCCGAGTGGCTCGCCTCGCTGGGGCTGGTCGGCGCGGTCCAGTCGCTGACCCGGCCGAGCGGCGCCGCCAACCTGGTCGGCCCGGCGCCGACCGACGACGAAGGCCAGCCGCTCGCCCCCGCCTCGGCCTGGGGCCACGACGGGCTCTGGTGGCTCGACCGCATGGTTCGCTCCGACCAGCCGCTGGTCGAGCGGATGGCGCTCGTCCTCCACGACTGGTTCGCGACCTCGCAGGCGAGCGTCTCCAAGCCGCAGCAGATGATCGACCAGTCGAACCTGTTCCGGGCCTACTGCTTCGGCTCCTTCCTCGACCTCTTCCGGGCGGTGACCGTCGACCCGGCGATGCTGCAGTGGCTGAACGGCGCCGAAAACACGAAGTCGGCGCCGAACGAGAACTACGGCCGCGAGATGATGGAGCTGTTCAGCCTCGGCGCCGATCGCGGCGCCTACAGCGAGACCGACGTCCGCGAACAGGCGCGGGCGCTGACCGGCTGGCGCTACGACTGGTCGGAAGCCGAAGGCGCCCACAACTTCCGCTTCGACCCCAAACGCCACGACGAAACACCAAGGTGATCTTCGGCAGGGCCGGCAACTGGCAGCTGGGAAGACTCCTGCCGGCTCTGCGTCGAAAACCCCCTCCACCCCTCCTTCTTCGTCGAAAAGCTGTGGAGCTACTTCGTCGCCGGAGCCGCCGCCGGAAGCGACCCGCGAACGCGCTGATCGCGCACCTACGCCGGCTCCGGCTGGCAGATCCGGCCGGTGCTGGAGGCGATCCTGCTCAGCCCCGACTTCTACGAAGGCCCGCCGATGGTGAAGCCGCCCGCCGTCCAGCTGGCCTCGATGCTGCGGCGGCTCGGCCGCTTCGTCGACACCGACGCCTGGACCTGGCTGATGGAACCGACCGGCCAGGTGCTGTTCTGGCCGCCCAACGTCGCCGGCTGGGACGACGGCCGCTGGCTCGACACCTCGCGGCTGCGGGCGCGCTGGAACGTCGTCGACTACGTCCTCGAGCACGTCTCGGCCGACGTCTGGCACGGCACCTACAGCACCACCGAGACGCCCGAGGAAGCGGTGGCGCGGGCGATCGCCAGCTGGGGCAACCCGGAACTGCGCGACGAAACGCGCGCCGAGCTCCTCGACCTCGCCCGCCGCGCCGAGAAAACGATCACCGCCAGCTGGCAGCGCGGCCCCTACCGGGCGATGCGCCAGAACGCGCTGCTGCAGCTGATCGGCGTCAGCCCGGAGCTGATCCTGCAATGAGGCGCTGAGAGGACGAGAAGCCTGAGATGCACAACTGCTGCCGCAACTACACCCGCTCCCAGCTGCTCCGCGCCGGCGCCGCCGAGGCCGGCCAGGGTCTGCCGGCGATCGAGCCGGGGATGCCGGAGCCGGCCGGGACCGGCCTCTCGCGGCGCAGGTTCCTCAGCCGCAGCGCCGGCCTGGCGCTGGCCGTCTACGGCGCCTCGAAGATCCCGCTCTCGGCCTTCGAGACCGGGATCGCGCAGGCGGCGCAGAGCGACAAGATCCTCGTCTCGGTCTTCTTCGACGGCGGCATCGACGCGCTCAGCGTGCTGGCGCCGGTCGGCGACACGCGCTACGCGACCCTGCGGCCGACGCTGGCCGCCAAAGAAGGCGACGGCACGACCTTCGCCGAGGACCCGCGGCTGCAGTGGCACCCGAGCGCGGCGGGCCTGGCGACGCTGCACGGGCAGGGCAAGGTCAGCGTCTTCCCGGCGATCGGCTACGACCACCCCGACCAGTCGCACTTCACCTCGCGCCACTACTACGAGATCGGCGAGCTCGACGTCGGCTTCCGCACCGGCTGGATGGGCCGCTACCTCGACGTCGTCGGCGACGAAGAAAACCCGCTGCAGGGGCTCTCGATGGACGGCTCGCTGTCGCCGATGATCGCCACCGCGCAGAAGCCGGTGGCGGCGATCGACAGCGTCGACGGCTACGACCTCTGGGCGGCGGTCGACGAACCGGTCAAGGCCGAGATGTTCAAGAGCTTCGCCCGCTTCGGGGCGATGCCGGCCGACTCGCCGGCGCTGTCGCAGGTGCGGCGGGCGACCGCGCAGACCGACAAGCTGCGGACCGAACTCGGCAACGTCGGCAAATTCACCAGCCCGGTCGACCTATCCGGACACCTACTTCGCCCACAAGCTCGCCGGCCTCGCCGCCTACGTCAACTTCGGGCTGCCGATCCGGGTGGTGACGATCAGCGCCGCCGGCGGCTACGACACCCACTCCGGGCAGGCCGCCGACCTCGCCAAGAACCTCAAGGAAACCTGCGACGGGCTGCTCGCCTTCCAGGAAGACCTGGAGAGCCGCGGCCTCGCCGACCGGGTCCTGGTCGAGGTCTGGAGCGAGTTCGGCCGGCGGCCGCAGGAGAACGGCTCGGCCGGGACCGACCACGGCGCGGCCGGCTGCGCCTTCGTGATCGGCTCGCAGGCCCAGGGCCAGATGGTCGGCGAGTTCCCGGGGCTCGGCAGCCTCGACCAGAACGAAAACCTGAAGGTGACCAGCGACTTCCGGGCGATGTACTGCTCGCTGCTCGAGCAGTGGCTCGGGCAGGACGCCGGCCCGATCATCCCCGGCGCCTCCGGCTTCGCGCGGCCGGCGCTGGTGAAGGCCTGAGGTGGGGCGCGTCGCCGCAGCGATTGCCGGTGCCGCGCTCCTGCTGGCCGCCCTCGGCGGCGCCGCGGAGGCCGAAAGCGGCGGCTGCGAATGGCGTCCCCTGAAGGTGCGGGTCGTGAAGCACGTGAAACGGCACGGGAAGCGGGTCAAGGTGGTGCGGCAGCGGGTGCGGTGGAGCTGCGTCCCGAGCCCCGCCGCGCCCGCCTCGACGCCGCCGGCGAGCCCGCCGGCGTCCGTCGCCCCTACCCCGGCTCCCGGGCCGCCGACCGTCCCGATCGTCACGCCGCCGCCGAGCGAAGAAACCGACAACCCGCACTACCTCGGCGCTCAGGCGTATGAGTTCGGCTTCGAACCGACCCGGGCGAGCTTCGAACTGCAGGAAGGCAGCGACACGATCGAACTGATCAACCGCGGCGAAGACGCCCACGACCTGAACCTCGAATCGCTGCAAACCCACGCGAAAGTGCTCGAACTCTCGCCGACGGGTTCCGGCGGCCACTCCCGCGCCACCGCGGAGCTGCCGCCCGGCGAATACCGCCTCTACTGCAGCCTCGCCGACCACGCCGCGCTCGGCATGGAACGGACGCTGATCGTCACGCCCTGACCCTCCGGCGCCCTTCGCAAACCCATTGAGGTTGCCTTTTCAGTCGCATATCGCCCGAAACGGCAACCTCGACGGGAGGCGGGTCAGCCGAGGCGTTTCGGGTGGCCGATCGTGCCGACCTCGGAGACGTCGCGGCTGAACGGCAGGCCGGCGGTCCAGTCGAGGACGGCGCGGAACTTGCGGGCGGTGCCCGGGATCTGGCTCATGTGGTAGCTGCGGGCCAGCCACCAGGCGGGGAAGCCGCGGAAGGTGCGGTTGCCGATCCGCCCGACCGCCTTGTAGCGGCCGAGGTTGACGAACGAGGCGTAGCTCCTGAAGTCGAACGGCGCCGGCGAGCCGATCCCGAGCTCGGCGGCGATGTTGCGGGCGGCGACCGGGCCCTGGCGGACCGCGTGCTGGGCGGTCGGCGGGCAGGTGCCGCCGCGCGGGTCGGGGGCGGCGGCGCAGTCGCCGATCGCCCAGACCCCGTCCATCCCCTCGACCCGCAGGAACTCGTCGACCGGCACCCGGCCGCGCTCGTCGAGCGGCAGGTTCAGCTCCCTGAGGATCGGCTGCGGGGCGACGCCGGCGGTCCAGACGACGGTTTCGGTCGGCAGCACCTCGCCGGTCGAGAGCCGCGCGGTGTCCTCGGTCACCTCCTCCAGCGGTCGTGTTCAGCCGGATGTCGATGCCGCGGCCGCGCAGCTCGCGCAGGGCGTAGTCGGCCAGCTGCTGGTCGATCTCCGGCAGCACCCGGCCCGCCGCCTCGACCAGCACCCAGCGCATCCCGTGCAGGCGGGCGCGCGGGTAGGAGTCCATCGCGTCGGCGGCGAAGTCCTGCAGCTCGGCCAGCGCCTCGAGCCCGGCGTAGCCGCCGCCGACGAAGACGTAGGTGAGGAGCTTGTCGCTGCCGCGCCGGGTCGTCGGTCGCGTTCGCTTCCTCGAGCGTCTCGACGACGTGGTTGCGCAGGTAGATCGCGTCGGCGAGGCCCTTGAAGCCGACCGCGTGCTCGGACAGCCCCGGCACCGGCAGCGTCCGCGAGACCGAGCCGAGCGCCAGCAGCAGCTGGTCGTAGTGCATCGTCTCGCTGCCGCCGAACTTCTTCCGCAGCTCGACCGTCTTCGCCTCCGGGTCGTGGCCGACGATCTCGCCGAGCCGCAGATAGGTCCGCTTCAGCTGTTCGCGCAGCGGCGTCACCACGTGCCGCGGCTCCAGCGTCCCCGCCGCCGCCTCCGGCAGGAACGGCGTGTAGAGCGAGAAGTTGGTCTCGTTGACGAGGCTCAGCTGCGCCGACTGCTTCGGCAGCAGCCGCTCCAGCTCCCGCGCAGCCGCGGCCCCACCGAATCCACCACCGACGATGACGACGTTCCAAGCCATGCCTCGACGGTAGCAGCTTGTAACAACTTGTTACAAAGTGTCATGCAGCACTTTGACCCCCTATAGCGGGTGCAACCGCTGCAGCGCGTCAGATGCCGAGCTGCTCGCGCAGGAGGCGGGTGACCTCGCCGCCGTCGGCGCGGCCCTTGGTCTCGCGCATGACGGCGCCGACCAGGGCGCCGATCGCCTTGCCGTTGCCGGCCCTGACCTGCTCGGCGGCGGCCGGGTCGGCGGCGATCGCGGCGGCGACGATGCCGGCCAGCTCGCCGTCGTCGCCGAGGCCATCTGCGCCAGGCCCTCGCGCTCGACGATCGCGCGCCGGGTCGCCGCCGCTCGGCGACCAGCGCCGCCAGCACGGTCTTGCCGCTGCCGTGGGAGATCTTCTTCTCGGCGACCAGGCGCGACCAGGGCGCCGAGCGCCGCCGGCGTCGACCTTCGAGTCGGCGGCGGAGCCGCTCGTCGCGCGGCCCGCAGCGTCGCCGCGCCAGCTCGCCGGTGACCCAGTTGGCGACGACGCTGCGGCTCGACGCCGCTCGGCGCCGCCTGCGACGGCCGCGTCGAAGTAGGCGGCGGTCTCCGGGTCGCCGGCGAGGGTGCGCGGCGACGTCCGCGGCGAGGCCCTCGCCCACGTAGCGCTCGATCCGCGCCGCCGGCAGCTCCGGCAGCGCCTCGCGGGCCTCGCGCAGCATCTGCCTCGCTCGGGGGCGATCGGGACCAGGTCGGGCTCGGGGAAGTAGCGGTAGTCGTGGGCTTCCTCCTTCGAGCGCAGCGAGGTGAGGCTGCCGCTCGCCGGGTCGAAGTGGAGCGTCTCCTGCTCGACCGTGCCGCCCGCGGCGACCAGCGCGCGCTGGCGCTCGAGCTCGGCTTCGATCCCGCGCTGCAGGAAGCGGAAGCTGTTCATGTTCTTCAGCTCGGTCTTGGTCCCGAGCTGCTCGGACTGCCGGCCGGGCGGACCGAGACGTTGGCGTCGACCCGCAGGCTCCCCTCCTCCATGTTGACGTCGGAGACGCCGAGCTGGCGGACGGTCTCGCGCAGGAGGCGCGCCCACTCGGCGGCTTCGGCGGCGCCGCGGATGTCGGGCTCGGTGACGATCTCGACCAGCGGCGTCCCGGCCCGGTTGAAGTCGACCAGCGAGGCGGCCGAGCCGTGGATCCGGCCCGAGGAGCCGACGTGGATCGTCTTCGCCGCGTCCTCCTCGAGGTGGGCGCGGGTGATCCGCACCTCGCCGAGCTTTCCGGGCCCGCAGATCGGGATGTCGTACTGGCTGATCTGGTAGGCCTTCGGGCTGTCGGGATAGAAGTAGTTCTTGCGGTGGAAGATCGAGCGGGGCGCGATCTCGCAGTCCAGCGCGGTGCCGATCTGCAGCGCGTAGCGGATCGCCTGCTCGTTCGGCACCGGCAGCGAGCCGGGCTGGGCCAGGCAGACCGGGCAGGTGTGGGTGTTCGGCTCGTCGCCGAAGGAGAGCTCGCAGCCGCAGAACATCTTCGTCCGGGTCGCCAGCTGGACGTGGATCTCGAGCCCGATCACCGCCTCCAGCTCAGCCATCCCCGCCTCGCTTCCAGGGGATCGCGGCGGCGTGCTCGGCGTTGAAGCCGATCGCCGTCTCCAGCGCGTAGGCCGCCTCGAGCAGCTTCTGCTCGGCGAAGGCGGGGGCGGCGATCTGGAAGCCGACCGGCAGCTCGCCCTCGCCGCCGTCGGGCGCCGCCAGCCCGGCCGGGATCGAGATCGCCGGGATCCCGGCGAGGCTCATCGGCACCGTGAAGAAGTCGTTCAGGTACATCGCCAGGGGATCGGCGGTCTTGGCGCCGAGCTCGAAGGCGACCGAGGGCGAGGTCGGGGTGACGACGAAGTCGACGGCCGCGAAGGCCTTGTCGAAGTCCTCGGCGATCCGCGTCCGCACCTTCTGCGCCTGCCCGTAGTAGGCGTCGTAGTAGCCGGAGGAGAGCGCGTAGGTGCCGAGCATGATCCGCCGCTTCACCTCGGCGCCGAAGCCCTCCGAGCGGGTCGTCTCGTACATCTCGAGCAGGTCGCCGTCGCCGCCGCGCGCGGATCCCGTAGCGGACGCCGTCGTAGCGGGCCAGGTTCGAGGACGCCTCGGCCGGAGCCAGCACGTAGTAGGCGGAGATCCCGAGCTCGGAGCTCGGCAGCTCGACCGCGGCGATCTCGCCGCCCAGCTCCTCGATCCGCTTCAGGGTCGCCTCGAAGACCTCGCGCACCCCGGCCTCGACCCCCTCCTCGCCGAGCGGCGGCACCCCGAAGCGCAGCCCGGAGAGGTCCTCGCGGCTCGGCGCCCGCACCCCGGCCTCGATCCCGACCGAGGTCGTGTCGCAGTGGTCGCGGCCCTGCAGGGCGGCCAGCAGCAGAGCCGCGTCGGTGACGTCGCGGGTCAGCGGCCCGCACTGGTCGAGCGAGGAGGCGAAGGCGATCATCCCGAAGCGGGAGATCGCGCCGTAGGTCGGCTTCAGCCCGACGATCCCGCAGAGCGCCGCCGGCTGGCGGATCGAGCCGCCGGTGTCGGTGCCGAGCGCCGCCGGGGCGAGGCCGCCGGCGACCGCCGCCGCCGAGCCGCCCGAGGAGCCGCCGGGGACGCGGCCGCGGTCCCACGGGTTCAGCACCGGCCCGTAGGCCGAGTTCTCGTTCGAGGAGCCCATCGCGAACTCGTCCATGTTGGTCTTGCCGAGCACCCGGCCGCCGGCCTCGCGCAGCCGCTTCACCGCGGTCGCCGAGTAGGGCGGCAGGTAGCCCTCGAGGATGCGGGAGCCGGCGGTGGTCGGCACCCCCTCGGTGACGAAGATGTCCTTGACCGCGATCGGGACGCCGCCGAGCGAGCCCTCGAGGTCCTCGTGCTCGCCGTTCGCCGCCGGCCGCGCCGTCCACAGGTAGGCGTTCAGCTCGTCGCCGGCGGCCGCCTCGCGCCAGGCCTCGAAGTACTCGGCGGCGGAGAGCTCGGTCGCGGCGATCGCCGCCGCCGCCTCGGCGACGGTGAGGTCGAGCGGGCCCGCCATCACTCCGCCTGCGGCGAGGGGACGCGGAAGGCGCCGTCCTCGGCTTCGGGCGCGTTGGCGAGCGCGGCATCCTGCGGCAGGCTCCCCCACGGCTCGTCGGCGCGCCAGACGTTCTCCAGGTGGAGGACGTGGGTGGTCGGCTCGACGCCGTCGAGGTCGAGCCGGCCGATCCGGTCGACGTGCTCGAGGATGCCGGAGAGCTCGCCGACCATCGTCTCGACCTCGTCCTCGGAGAGGCGCAGGCGGGCGAGGCGGGCGACGTGCAGGACGTTGTCGCGGTCGATCACGAGCCCGATTCTAGGCGCGCCCGCCCGCGCTCGTCGCCCGCCGCGGTGGCGCGACTGGCTGCCCAGCCAGTAGTCTCCTCGCCGATGCAGGGTCCGGGAGCCGAGAGATTCGTCGTCCTCAACCTGCGGCTGCTTGCGCTCACCTTCGCGGTCGTCGGCATCCTCTTCATCGCCTTCCCGAGCGGCGTCCTCGACGTCGTCTCCGACGTCGGCGAATGGTTCGGCAACGACACCCGCGCCCCGCACGGCGACCAGCAGTTCTGGCTGGCGCTGGCCTTCGCCTACATGGTCGTGATCGCCGGGATCTGCCTCCTCGCCGCGGCCGACGTGGTCCGCTACCGGGCGCTGCTGCTGGTCCTCGCCGCCGGCAAGACCGCCTCCTCGCTGGGGACGCTCGCCTTCTTCGTGATCGGCGAACCGTATTTCGTCCTCCTCCTCAACTTCCTCGTCGACGGCTTCCTCGCGATCCTCGCCCTCTGGCTCTGGGTGCTGGCGGGGCGGATCGGCCGCCCCGCCGAGCCGGGCTGACGGCGCGCGCCGGGGCTTTCGGCCGCCGAGCAGCGCACCCTGAGCGCGATCTGCGCGGCGATGGCGCCGGCCGTCGACGGCCTGCCGGCGGCTGAACGCGACGTCGCCGTCGCCGGCCCGGTGGCGGAGTTCCTGCGCTCGACCTCGCCGAGCGTCCTCGCCCGGCTGAAGCTCGGCCTGCGCGCCTTCGAGTGGCTGCCGTTCCCCTGGCGCTTCAGCCGGCTCTCGCCGGAGCGGGCCGAGGAATACCTGGGCAAGATGGAGGGCTCGCGGCTCGGCCTCCACCACGAGCTGCTGCTGATGGCGAAGATCCTGGCGACGCTCGGATATGCGGTGACGGCGCCGGTCAAGGAGCGGATCGGCTTCCGGGTCAGCTGCGAGCTGGCCGACGGGACGCTGCCGGAGCCCTGCGGCGGGCTCGGCGACACCGAGCCGCGCGGCGAAGGCGAGGAATGCGAGGTGCTGGTGATCGGCTCCGGGGCCGGCGGCGCGGTCGTCGCGGCGGAGCTGGCGGAGGCCGGCCTCGACGTCCTCGTGCTGGAGGCGGGCAGGGCCTACGACCGCGACAGCTACCCGGCCGACCAGCTCGAGGCGATCGCCGAGCTCTACCGCGACGCCGGCCTGACGATCGCCGCCGGCCGGCCGCCGATCCCGGTGCCGGTCGCGAAAACGGTCGGCGGCACCACCGTTGTCAACTCCGGCACCTGCTTCCGGGCGCCGCGCGAGGTGCTCGAGCGCTGGCGGGCCGACCACGGCATCGAGTGGGCGCTCGAGCTGGCCGACGACTACGCCGAGGCCGAGAGCACGCTGCGGGTCACCCAGCTCGATCCGGAGCGGATGGGCCGCAACGGCCAGCTGGCGATGGAGGGAGCGGCGGCGATCGGCGCCAGCGGCGCCCCGATCTCCCGCAACGCGGGCAGCTGCGTCCAGTGCAGCTCCTGCCCCTTCGGCTGCGAGATCGACGCCAAGCGCGGCATGCACGTCAGCTACCTGCCGCGGGCGGTCGCCGCCGGGGCGCGGCTGCGGGCCGGGGTCGAGGCGCAGCGCCTGCTGCTCGAGGACGGCCGCGCGGTCGGGGTGGCGGCGCGGGTGGCGCCGAACGGCCGCCCGGGGCGCGACTTCACGGTGCGGGCGCGGCGAGCGGTGGTGGTCGCCGGCGGCGCCCTCGGGACGCCGGAGCTGCTGCTGCGCTCCGGCCTCGGCGGCGCCGGCACGGTCGGCCGCAACCTCCACATCCACCCCGCCTGCTGGGTCGGCGCCCGCTACCCGGAGGAGGTTCGCGGCTGGGACGGGGTGATGCAGAGCTACTACGTCGACCAGTGGGAGCCGCAGGGAATCCTGCTCGAGGCGACCTTCACGCCGCTCGCCTTCGGCGGCGCCTGGCTGCTCGGCTCCGGCGCCGACCACCAGCGGGCGATGCTCGACTTCGGCCACGTCGGCTCGATCGGCGTCCACCTCTCCGACCGCTCCGAGGGCCGGGTCGGGCTCGGCGCCGAAGGCGCGATCCGCGCCAGCTACAAGCTGACCCGCGACGATGCCGACCGGCTCGCCTTCGGCATCGCCCGCGCCGCCGAGATCCACTTCGCCGCCGGGGCGACCGAGGTCAACCCGAACATCCCGAGGGTCGGCGTGCTGCGCCCGGGCGACCTGGCGAGCTTCGAAGCGACGCGCCTGAAGCCGGCCGAGCTGCGGCTCGAGGCCTTCCACCCGATGGGGACGGCGCGGATCGGGGTTCCCGGCGAGGGTGCGTGCGCCAGCGATGGCTCAGTGCACGGGACCGACTCGCTCTACGTCGCCGACGCGTCGCTGTTTCCGACCTCGGTCGGGGTCAACCCGATGATGACCGTGATCGCCTTCGCGAAGCAGGTTGCGCGGGGGATCGCCGGCTCGACTGCTCAGCTCTGAGTGGGCGGAGGAGGCGGGGGCGGCGTCTGGCCGCCGGAAGACGGAGGCGGCGGCGGCGTCTGGCCGCTCGGCGGCGCCGGAGGCGGCTGCTGTGGCGGAGGCGGCGGCGGGGCCTGGGTGCCGCGCGCGGGCGATCGGCTCGTCACCGCCGGCGTTGCTGCCGTGCGAGCCGCCGCCCGCCGAACCGTGCCCGCCGCTGCCACCCGACCCGCCGCTGCCGCCACCGGAGAAGCGTTCGCCGAGCTCGCCGAAGCTCGCGCCTTCGTCCTGCATCGCCTTGTAGCCGCCGTAGGCGATCCCGGCCGCGGCGATCAGGCTGACGAAGATCCAGAATTCCGGGCTGACGTCGAACGAGAACCCCGGAACGCTCCCGCTCGCGCCCGGCGGATCGATGATCCGGTAGAGGATCAGCAGGAAGGAGAGCCCGCCGAGGATCGAGACGATCGCGTTGCCGGAGACGGGCGGCTCGTAACGGGAGTCGGTGAGGCGCAGCGCGGCGACCGCGAGCGCCGCGACGATCGTCACCACCAGGACGATCGGGATCCAATCGAGGGCGTCCCAGGCGGTCACGCCTTCGCTCGCGGAGCGAGCCCCGGCGGTCACTTCCGCCGAGAACCAGTCGAAGAACATGAAGATGAAGAGGACGATCGACGAGACGCCGGCGACCTTCTCCCCCGAGCTCAGCTTGTCCAGATCCATGGCTCCCTTTCCAGGCGATGGTGCGAGTAACCGGGCAGGGCGACCCTATCGGCGCCCCAGGAGGGGACTTTCGCCGCCGTGGACGAGTCTCCTAGGCGCTGGTCGTCCGCAGCCGCGCCGCGCGCAGGGTGTTCGAGAGCAGCATCACGATCGTCATCGGGCCGACGCCGCCCGGGACCGGGGTGATCGCGGCGGCGACCTCGGCGGCGGACTCGAAGTCGACGTCGCCGGCGATGCCGTCCTCGAGCCGGTTGACGCCGACGTCGATCACCACCGCCCCCGGCTTCACCGCCTCGCCGCCGAGCAGGCGCGGCACGCCGACCGCGGCGACGAGGATGTCGGCGCGGCGGCAGACGGCGTCGAGGTCGCGGGTCCGCGAGTGGGCGGTCGTCACGGTCGCGTTGGCCATCAGCAGCAGCCGTGCGATCGGCACCCCGACCAGTTTCGAGCGACCGACGACGACCGCCTCGAGGCCCTCCGGCTCGACCCCCTCGTGGGCGAGCAGCTCGATGATCCCGGCCGGCGTGCAGGGGACCAGCCCCGGCACCCCGTGGGCGAGCAGGCCGGCGCTCCAGGGCGTCAGGCCGTCGACGTCCTTGCGCGGGTCGATCGCCGCCACGATCGCGTCGGAGTCGATCTGGGCGGGCAGCGGCAGCTGCACGAGGATGCCGTCGACCCCGTCGTCCTCGTCGAGCTCGCGGACCAGCGCCAGCAGGTCGGCTTCGGAGATCGCGGCGTCGGGTTCGTGGTGGATGGAGCGCATCCCGAGCTCCTCGCACATTTCGCGCTTTTTGCGGACGTAGATCTGCGAGGCGGGGTCCTCGCCGACCAGCACCGTCGCCAGCCCCGGCGTCCGCCCCGTCTCCGCCACGTAGGCCTCGACGTCGACCCGGACCCGCTCGCGGACCGCCGCCGCGACCGCTTTGCCGTCGATCACCCGTGCCGCCACCGCTACCGCTTCCGGATCGGGGCGTAGTCGGCCATCAGCTTGCGCTCCGAGCCGTCGCTCGGAGAAGCGGACCACGACCACCCCGCCCGGCTCGACCCCGGTGACGACGCCGTCGCCGAAGCTGGCGTGGACGACGTCGTCGCCGGTCTGCAATTCGAGGGTGGGGCCCGGGTCGACCGCCTCCGCCGGGCTCGAGCCGGTGAAGCTCGACCCCCAGCTGGTCAGCCCCGCCGGCGGGCCGCCGTGGCGCTCGACCAGCTCCTCGGGCAGCTCGTCGATGAAGCGCGAGGGCATGTTGCGCTCGGCGCGGCCGAACAGCCGCCGCTCGCGCGCCCAGGTCATGTAGAGGCGGCGCTCGGCGCGGGTGATCGCCACGTAGCAGAGCCGCCGCTCCTCTTCTTCGGCCCCCTCTTCGAGCGCCCGCATGTGCGGGAAGGCGCCGTCCTCGCAGCCGACCACGAAGACCGTGTCGTACTCGAGCCCCTTGGCGTTGTGGAGGGTCATCAGCGTCACCAGTTCCTCGCTGGCCCCCTCGAGCGAGTCCTGGTCGGTGTAGAGCGAGATCTGCTGCAGGTACTCCTCCAGCGGCGGCACCTCGCTCTCCCCCTCGCGCTCGCGCTCGATGTCGAACTCGGCGGCGCCGGCGACCAGCGCCTCGAGGTTCTCCGCCCGCCCTTCCGCCTCGACCGTCCGCTCCGCCGCCAGCGCCTCCAGGTAGCCGCTCTCGTTCAGCACCCGCTCGAGGATCTGGGCGACCCCGGAGTCCTCGACCCGGTCGCGCAGCGTCTCCATCATCTCGTGGAAGCGGCCGACCGACTTGATCGCCGCCCCGCTCAGCCCGGGCACGTCCTCGACCCGTTCCATCACCTCCCAGATCGGCAGCCCGGTCGTGTTCGCGTAGGAGGCGAGCCGGCCCTGGGTGGTGTTGCCGATCCCCCGCCGCGGCGAGTTGACGATCCGCGAGAACGAGACCTGGTCGGCCGGGTTGACCAGCAGGCTGAGGTAGGCGACCGCGTCCTTGATCTCGGCCCGCTCGTAGAACTTGGTGCCGCCGATCACCTGGTAGGAGACGTCGTAGCGGTTGAGCGTGTCCTCCAGCACCCGGCTCATCGCGTTGGTCCGGTAGAAGATCGCGACGTCGGAGCGCTTCAGCCCCTCCTCCTCGGCCAGCCGCTCGATCTCCCCCGCCACCCAGCGCGCCTCCTCGTGCTCGTCGCCGAGCTCCTTCAGCTGCACCGGCTCGCCGGCACCCGCTTCCGTCCACAGCTCCTTCGGCCGCCGCTCGCGGTTGCGCTCGACGACCGCGTTGGCGGCCGAGAGGATCGTCTGCGTCGAGCGGTAGTTCTGCTCGAGCTTGACCATCGCCGCATCGGGGAAGTCGTGCTCGAAGTCGAGGATGTTGCGGATGTCGGCGTGGCGGAACCCGTAGATCGAGTTGTGGGTGACGATTCCTTCGGCGACGAAGTTGTGGGTCCCCTCGACGTTGATGTCGTAGACGGGACGGTCGAGCTCCACCGGCTTGACCGACCTCACGCCTTCGTAGCGACCGTCCTCGGTGAAGATCGTCATCCCAGGCCGAACCGAGGCGGCGGGCATGAAGGGCAGCGAGCTGCCGGAGGTGCGGCCGCTCTGCTTCGGCCCCAGTCGGCCGGAGAAAGTCACGTCGACGTCGAGGACGAGGCTGATGTCGCCAGCGATCCGGATCGCCAAGTCGTAATCCTTGAGCAGGGTCTCGAAGCGCCAGGACTCCGAGCCGGTCTTCGCCTCCCGGACGCTCAGCCCGATCCCTTCCAGCGCTTGCCTGCCCTCGGCATCGCGTCCCGCGAGCGCGATCCGGTGCATCGGCCGGCTGCCCCGCTTCTCGGCGCAGAGGGTCACTCGCAGGACCCGCCGGCGACCGTCCGAGCCGGAGGCGAGATGGTGCGGGTGCTGAATGCTCAGACCCTGATCCTCGATCAGGCGCCGGCCGGCGCTCTCCGTGTCGATCGCGGTGAACACGCCGTCGAGCAGCGTCTGGTTGCCGACGAAGCTCTTGCCGGAAGCAGATTTGCGGTGCACGAACGGCACCATCGGCAGTCCATAGCGCAGCGAGAGGACCGTCTCGGCCGCCCGCGCCTCGGCGTCGCTGTCGTGTGCAGAAATCACCCAAACGGCGTCGGCATGCTCCTGCAGGCACCGGAGCCGGATCCCAACTTCCGCTTTCCCTCGCTGGGTATAGACGCCCGAAGTTCCAACCCGGAAGCCGGTTCCGCGCTTCCACATCAGGTAGGTCAGATGCATCTGTGGCGTGGTTCCCAACCGATAGCCAGCAAAGTGCGTGTGCTCGGGGGTGCTGACGACCTGCCGGCCCGAGAACGTTTCGATCGCGACGCCCTCCCGATTCCAGGCGCTGTAGACGCCGGTTACCCGCGACGGCCGGAACTCGCCGTTGCCGTGGCAGGACAGAACTTCGTCGCCCGCCCGCAACTGCTCGATCGGCCGCTTCGATCCGTCGCCCATCGTCACCTGGGTCCCCTCGACGAGGCATTGGTCCTCGTCGCCGACCACCATCAGGTTGCCGTGCTCGGCGGCGAGCAGCTGCAGCAGCTTGTACTGGGCGTGGTTGGTGTCCTGGTACTCGTCGACGAGGACGTGGCGGAAGGTGCGGCGCCAGCGCTCGCGCACCTCCTCGAACAGCTCCAGCGCGTTGACGGTGCGGACCAGGAGGTCGTCGAAGTCCATCGCGTTGGCTTCCAGCATCCGTTTCTCGTAGAGCGGGAAGGCCTCGGCGACGACCTCCTCGAAGCCTCCGACCTGCATTTCGCCGTAGCCGGACGGATCGATCAGCTGGTTCTTGGCGCCGGAGATCTTGTTCTGGACGGCGCGCGGCGGGTAGCGCTTGGGGTCGACGCCGAGCTCGTTGAGGCAGCGTTTCAGCATCCGCATCGAGTCCGCCTGGTCGTAGATCGTGAAGCCGCGCGAGTAGCCGAGCCGCTCGGCGTCGGCGCGCAGCATCCGCGCGCAGGCGGAGTGGAAGGTGGTGACCCACATCGCCCGCACCGAGCGGCCGACCAGGCCGCCGACCCGCTCGCGCATCTCCGCCGCGGCTTTGTTGGTGAAGGTGATCGCCAGGATCTCGCCGGGGCGGGCGCCGCCGGTGGCGAGCAGGTAGGCGATCCGGTGGGTGAGGACGCGGGTCTTGCCGGAGCCGGCGCCGGCGAGCACCAGCAGCGCCCCCTCGGTGTGTTCGACCGCCTCCCGCTGCGGCGGGTTGAGGCCGGCCAGCAGCCGCTCGACCCGGTCGGCGCCGGGCTCGGTGGGGGCGCCTTGGGACTCCTGCTCGCCGTCGGGAGGGAGCTCGAACTCGCTCTGAAGCATCGGCCCGAGGATAGACACGGGCGCGGCGGGCTCAGCCTCCCGCCGAAGAGCGCCCTTTGCGCGGCTGGATCTCGGCCGCCGGACCGGCCTGGCCGTTCTCGCGCCCGTCGACCTCCGTGAGCCGCCGCTCGAGCTCGGCGATCCGCTCCGAGAGCGCCTTGATCGCCTCCGCGATCGGGTCCGGCAGGTGGATCCAGTCGGCGTCCGGGCCTTCCGGGCGGCGCCCTTCGACCCGCACCGGGTGGCCCGGGTTGCCGACCACGGTCGCCCGCGGCGGCACGTCCTCGACGACCACCGTGTTGGCGCCGATCTTGGCGCCGTCGCCGACCGCGATCGGGCCCAGCAGCTTGGCCCCCGAGCCGACCGTGACGTTGTCGCCGACGGTCGGGTGGCGCTTGCCGCGCTGGAAGCCGGTGCCGCCCAGCGTCACCCCCTGGTAGAGGGTGACGCAGTCGCCGATCACCGCCGTCTCGCCGATCACCACGCCGGAGCCGTGGTCGATGAAGAACGACTCGCCGATCTGCGCCGCCGGGTGGATCTCGACCCCGGTCACCGAGCGGGTCAGGTAGGCGATCGTGCGCGGCAGCAGCGGCACCCGCGCTTCCAGCAGCGCGTGGGCGGCACGGTGGGCGAGCAACGCCTGCACCCCCGCCCAGCTGCTGAGGATCTCGAAGCTGGAGACGTTCTGGGCGGCCGGGTCGCGGTCGCGGGCGGCGGCGACGTCGGCCCGCACCTCGCGCACCACTCTTCTCCAACGGCTCATGGTGAGAAAAAGGGTAGGGACATGTAACGCTCGCCCGAATCGCAGACGACCGTAACGACCCTCTTCCCCGCCAGCTGCGGCCGCCCGGCGACCTCGAGCGCGGCGTGGACGTTGGCGCCGGCCGAGATCCCGGCCAGGATCCCCTCCTCTTTGGCCAGCAGCCGCGCCATCTCCAGGGCGTCCTCGTCGCCGACCGCCAGCACCTCGTCGATCACCGAGCGGTCGAGCACCTCGGGGACGAAGCCGGCCCCGATCCCCTGGATTTTGTGCGGGCCGGGCGGGCCGCCGGAGAGGACCGGCGAGCTGGCCGGCTCGACCGCGATGACCAGCGCCTCCGGCGCCCGTTCCTTCAGCATCCGCCCCACTCCGGTGATCGTTCCGCCGGTCCCGACCCCGGCGACGAAGGCGCCGATCTCGCCGTCGCTGTCGGCCCAGATCTCCTCCGCCGTGGTCAGCCGGTGCGCCTCGGCGTTGGCCGGATTCGAGAACTGCATCGGCATGAAGGCCTTGCGCTGCTCGCGGATCTCCTCGGCCAGCGCCACAGCCTCGTTCATGCCGCCGAGCGAGGGCGTCTCCCGCACCTCGGCGCCGTAGGCGCGCAGCAGCTTCGCCCGCTCGCGGCTCATCCCCTCGGGCAGGGTCAGGATCAGCTCGTAGCCCCGTGCCGCGCAGACCATCGCCAGCGCAATCCCGGTGTTGCCGCTGGTCGGCTCGACGACCACCGAGCGACCGGGCCGAATCTGGCCCTCCTCCTCGGCCGCGTCGATCATCGCCACCCCGATCCGGTCCTTGACCGAGGCGCCCGGGTTGAAGTACTCGAGCTTGGCGCAGACGTCGGCGCCCACGCCGGCGCCGAGCCGGTCCAGCAGGACCAGCGGCGTACCGCCGACGACGGCCGAGGCCTCGGCGCCGATCCTCATCTGCTGATTACGTAGACGACCCTGAAGTTGTACTGAGCTGGCGAGGAGTCGTGCCCGGCGGTCGAGACCGCACGAACCTGGAACCGGTAGGGGCCCGGTTTGACGGTGTAGGTCTTCGGCGATTTGCAGGCGTGGAATTTGCCGCCTACGAAGCGGATCTTCGCGCCCTTCTTGCCCTGGCCTTTGCCCGGCGGCCTGACCCTGTGGGCGAGCGAGCATTCGAATCCGGCCGCCGACCCGATCGCGCTGAAGCTGAACTTGACCTGAGCCGTCGCTTCCCTGGTCCGCACCAGGGACTTCGGCTTCTTGCCGAGCAGCGTGTTCGGGATCGCTGCAGGCGGCGGCGACGATGGCGGCGGTGCGGGGTTGCTGCCGCTCGGAGGAGCCGGAGGCGCCGGCGGGGGCGGCGGTTCGAGGCCGGAGATGCGGCCGACTTCGCCTTTTTTCCCGGGGTTGGTCAGGGTCACCCACATCGTGTTGCTCGGACCCGATGCGATCTGCCGGGGCATCGAGCCGGCGGGAAATCCACTTAGCTGGGTGATCTGACCGCTCGTCGAGAGGCGGGCCACTCCGTCGACCCCCGAGCGGACGACCCAGAAGGCGGCGTCGGAACCATAAGCCACGCCAAAGGGGTCGCCTTCCTGCGTGAATACCTGTGGGTTTGCCGGGGGTGAGATCAGCCCAACCTGCTCCGGCATTTTCGTCTGTTGCGAAAAGCCGACCAGCCCGTTGGCACCCCCTGCGACGCCCTGGGAACCGCCGTCGATCGGATATTCCTTGTTCAGAGTCCCGTCGGTGTTGACGGTCACGATCCGCGGTTCGAAGTCCGCGATCACCAACAGTGACCCTGCAACGTCGATGTCTTTCGGGCTGAGTTTGGCGATCGCAAAGGGTTTCGCGGTTTTTTCCGGATCAGAGGTGGAGAAACGGACGACGTTGCCTTCCGTGGCAACCCACATGTTTCCGTCTGGTCCGGCGACGATCGAGGCGTTGGCTTTGACCGTCGCGATCGAGAATTCTTTGAACGTGCCTTTCGGGTCGCCGGCCGCGAATTTGGCGACGCCTCCTTCGAAGGTGACCCAAAGGTCCCCGTCGGGACCCGGCGCGATCCCGAACCACTTTTTCACACCGGCTCCGATTTCGATTTCCGCGGTGAGACCCGCCGGAGTCACTTGACCGACCGGTTTGGCGGCATTCCCGGTCGTCAGCCACATGTTGTGATCCTGTCCTTCGACGATCTTGTTGTTGGTTTCGATTTCGCTTTCTTCCAACGCGAACCGACCGGTAATGGCGGGCGCGGCGAGGGCCGGTGCGGCGACCGCGAGGAGCGCCAGGAGCGCGATGGTCAGGGCGAGAAGCTTCGGGGCGAGACCTCGCATCGCGGCTGAGTCTAAACGCGATTCGCGGAACGGAGCGAGGTTTCTTCCTAACATCGACGGATGACCACGGACGCGGCTTTCGAGGCGCTGGACGGCGATCGGCACCGGCACGGCGACCTGGTCCACTCCCATCACCACCACGGGCCGCACCGGCACGACGGCGGCGACGATGGCCATGGGCACACCCACGGCCTCGTCGACCCCAGCATCAAGCGCTCGCGGGCGGGACTGGTCGCGGTCGGCCTCTCGCTGGCGGTGCTCGGGGTCACCGCGCTGGCACAGCTGGCGATCTACCTGGCGAGCGGCTCGGTGGCGCTGCTCGCCGACCTGATCCACAACTTCGGCGACGCGGCGACGGCGGTGCCGCTGGCGGTCGCCTTTCTGCTCCGCTCCGAGCGGGCCGAGGGCTACGCCGGGCTGTTCGTCGTCCTCGCGATCTTCGCCTCCGCTTGCGTCGCCGGGGTCGAGGCGGTCTCGCGGCTGATCCATCCCCAGACCCCGCACGATCTGCTCGCGCTCGCTGCCGCCGGGCTCCTCGGCTTCGCCGGCAACCGGGTCGCCGCCGGCATCCGCACCCGCGCCGGCCGCCGGCTCGACAGCGCCGCGCTGCTCGCCGACGGCGCCCACGCCCGGGCCGACTCCTACGTCAGCCTCGCCGTCGTCGCCAGCGCCGCCGCGGTCGCGATCGGCGTCCCGGTCGCCGATCCGCTGATCGGCCTCGCCATCACCGTGGTGATCCTCGAGATCACCTGGAGCTCGTGGAAGACGGTCCGAGGTCGCATCTGAACAGCAGGTGCGGAAGGCCGACGTGGGTGACTTCGCCGGTCGCCGTCATCCCGCACTTCTCGGCCACCCGCCGCGAGGCGTGGTTCTCGGGCAGGACCAGCGCCACCAGTTCGGGGATCCCCAGCGAGCGGGCGAGCTCGACGCCCTGCAGCGCCGCGACCGTCGCCAGCCCCCGCCCCTGCCACGGCGGGCGCACGGTCCAGGCCAGCTCGGTGACCAGTTCGCCGCCGACCGAGGTGCGGTGCAGCCCGACCCGCCCGACCAGCTCGCCCTCCGCCTCGGCCAGGACCCAGGGACCGAAGCCGGCCTCGCGCCAGTGGCGCAGGTCGTCGGCGAGCATCTCCGCAATCTCGCCGCTGCTGAACGGCGGCAGCGGCTCCGGCCGCAGCCAGGCGGAGACCTTGGGGTCGAGCAGCAGCGCCTCGTAGCCGGGCGCGTCGCCCGACTCGGGCTGCCGCAGCACCACCCCGTCGGCCAGCTGGCGCCCGCCGGCCACCCGGCTACCCCGAATAGGCCGCGGCGTGGCGCCGCAGCGACGAGGCGAACTCCTCCATTCGCTCTTTCAGCTGCTCGGCGATGAACGGCCCGAAGCCGCCCATCCGGCCCCACAGCTCGAGCGCCGAGCGCCTGCCCCCCGCGTCGGCGATCGAGACCTTGATCCCGACCGGCCAGCGGCCCAGCAGCATCCGCGGCGACTCGCGCACGACCAGCGTCCCGTCGCCGTCCTCGAGGCACTTCCAGCCGAGCTCGGCGACCGTCTCGCGGACGATCTCCCGGGCCTGCTCGGGCGGCGCCGGCAGCTCGAGGTCCTGGTGGCGGTCGGACATCGGCGAAGACTTTAGTCCAACCGCCTTCCCGGTCGACCGGCAATCGAGCCGCGGCGCCGCGCGGTCAGCGCTCGACGCGCGCGGTCAGCCCCTTCAGCAGCAGCTCGATCGGCGAGTTGCCGCCGTTGCCGCTGGCCAGCGCCCGGCGGGTGTCGCGCAGCTCGGAGGTGAGGTCGCCGACGCTCTCGCCAAAGCGGCCGACCTCCTTGGCGGCGGTCGCCAGGTCCCGCGAGCGGATCTTCAGCCGCCGCGCCTGCGGCAGCTTGACGCCGAGGATCGTGCCGCCGGAATGCTTGGCCCCGTAGGCCATGCCGCCGGCGGCGGCGAGCAGCGCCGCGCTGCCGGCGGCGAGCGGAATCGCGCCCTTCTTGGCGATCTGGCCGGCGCCGTTGCCGGCCTTCTGGCCGACGTCTCCGACCGTCTCGCGGACGGAATCCGCGGCGCTCGCGACCTTCCCGTTCGCCTGCGGTTTGCGGCGCGAAGTTCTCGCTGCTGAGGATTTCGACCCGTTCGTCGACGCTTTGGCCGACGACCCTTTGGTCGCTGAGCGGGTCCCCGACCTCGACGAGCCGGCGCCGGGCCTGGATTTCGGTTTCGCCCGTTTCGAGCTCGGTTTGCGTTTCGCAGCTTTGGTCTCAGCCATGCGGCCGTCCCTCCGGTGGAGTCGAGGATGGAAAAAACTCCCGATCCTTTTTTGTTCCCGCTATTTGCGCGGGGCAAACCCACCCCGCGTGGCCGCCTACCGCGCTCGTTCCCGACCGTTCCGGCGGCCGCCGCGCCTACTCCGGCGACGGCGCCTCGGTCAGGTCGTCGTCGGCGACCTGCAGGTAGAAGCCGCGATCGCCGCCCGGCTCGATCACCGCCTTGAGCCGGTCGTGCCGCTCCTTCTCCTGCGGACCGACCCGCTCGACGAACGCTTCGACCTCCTCCGGCTCCAGCTCGGCGAACCCGATCGTGACGATGTCGCGCGGGTCCTCCATGCTGACCGCGCTGATCACCCGCGTGTTCACCCCGAAGCCCTTGTCGGGAAGCCAGGCCGCGCGAAAGTCCTCGTACGTCTTGCCCTCCCGCAGGCGCCGTTTCAGAACCGAGATGATCAAGGGACTCTCCTCTCCTCGCTGGGACGAGAACGAATCTAGATGACGGCGAAACGGATCAGAACGCGCAGGCTTGATTCTGCGCGGAGCGGTACCAGACGCCTTCGTCCCAGACGTATTGGACGATCGCGACGGTGTGGCCGGGGTTGATCGTCCAGGCATCCATCGTCCCGAGGCCATAGTTGATCGCCTGTCCGGTCTTCGTGTCTTCCCAGGCGGTGACTGGTCGGCCGCCGGCGGTGCCGCTCGTGTAGAGGTCCCCGGAGAGTTCCGGCGCGTACTGGCCGCTGGAGCTCTCGACGAAGAGATAGTCGATCGCATAGACCCGAGATCCGGTCGGGCTGGTGACGGTCGGCGCCGAGCGCTGGATCACGTTGGAGATGCAGTCCGAGGTCCCTTCGATGATTCCGTTCCGCGACTGCGACAGGGGTTGGGAGGACGTGGTCGGGTTGCCGAGCGAGGTGGGAGCGGGCGCGGGAGTCGGGGTTGGCGTCGGAGCGGGCGTCGGCGCCGAGGAACCCGATCCCGTCGATATCGGGCGCGTCACCTCCGCGCCCCGGAAGGCTCGGCTCCCGACGAACTCGGCAGTCAGCTCCCCGCTTTCCGGGACTTCGATTTCGAGGCGGTAGCTGCCTCCACGCCTCGTCCTGGTACCGGCGAACCGCGTGGCTTCATCGTCGGCTTTGCCCTGGTAGAGAAAGAGCATGTGGCCGCCGGCGATGCCGCTGTGAGTCCCGGCGGTCCACAGGCGGCCCGAGATCGCGAAGTACTTCCCCGCTTCGACCGTCGATGGCGCGGCGAGGCTGACGACCGTCGCACGCTTGTGAGCCGAGGCGAAAGCCGGCGCGACCATCAGCAGGGTGAGGAACACGGCCAGCGTTCCGAAGAGATTCGTGAGGGTGAGCCTGCCGCGCAAGCGCTTCATGGATGGATGCCCTTCCGGTCGCGAGTTGGACGAGAAGGACGAGACAGGCGAGAGCCTCCCAGGTGAGCCCCAGCAGGGTCAAGCACGGAAAAGGGCCCCACGGCTGTCGCACCTGCAGGGAGGCGCGAAGGCTCAGATGAAGTACATGCCGCTGCCGGACTCTTCGGCCTCGCGGCGGGCGACTTCGGCGATCGTCGTCTGGCCGAAGACCTTGCGCAGGGCGCCGACGCCCTCGGCCCAGATGCCTCCGGCCTCGTCGGCCTCGGTGCCGATTTTGCCGTCGAGGGTCTGGACGACCTCGAGCACGGTGATCTCGTCGGCCGGGCGCGAGAGGGTGTAGCCGCCGCGCATGCCGCGGTGGCTGGTCAGCAGGCCGCCGCGGCGCAGGGTCGAGAAGAGCTGCTCGAGGAACTGCTCGGGGATCTCGCGGCGCTCGGCCAGCTCCTTGATCGGCACCGGCCGCTCGCCCGAGCGGGCGAGCTCGGCGAGGGCGACCACCGCATAGCGCGACTTCGAGGTAACCGAGATCACTAGGAGCTTTCTACCGCACCCCTCGCCGCTGCACTAGGATCGATCGCAGGGAGCCGCGGGGTCGCGGCTGCCGCCATCCCTGTAAACGACCGATCGGAAGCCGTCCTGAACGATCGCCCAAACTGCCTTGTGATCGACGGCCACCCCCTCGTCCGCATCGGTGTTCGCGAAGTTCTGCAGGGTGACTTCGACGTGCTCGAGAGCTCGGACCGCGAGGAGGGCCTGCACCTGCTGCGCGACATGGGCGACTTCGACGTCGCGATCGTCGACATGCGCTGGCACCTGAACGGCGGCGGCACCCCCTCGATCTCCGGCCAGGAGACGATCCGCTCGATGCACCGCGAGGCGCCCGCGCTCGGGATCGTCGCCCACGGCGACCGGCCCGAGCGCCACGACGCGACCGCCGCGCTCTCGGCCGGCGCCTCCGCCTTCGTCTCCCGCACGGCCGGCCCCGAGGAGCTGCGCAAGGCGGTCAAGGCGGCCGCCGCCCAGGAGAGCTTCCTCGACCCCTCGGTGCCGCCGAAAGGCAGCCGCGGCAAGCTGACCCGGCGCCAGCGCCAGATCCTGCAGCTGCTCGCCGACGGCGAGTCGACCGCCTTCGCCGCCCGCGAGCTGGGCCTCTCCGAGGAAACCGTCAAGACCCACGCCAAGAACGCCGTCGCCCGCCTCGGCGCCCGCAACCGCACCCATGCTGTGGCGATCGCCCTGCGCGAGAGTCTCTTGTACTAGCTGCCTCGAGGCAGAGGTCTTCGTAAGGGTGGGAATCGGGGGGACCCTGCCCGCTGCACCTCGTCGGGTGAAACGGCCGTGCGGCTTTACGCCTCGGGCCCTGTCGGCCCTCCTCATGCTGATACGCGTGCAGGGTCCCCCCGACCCCCACCCGAAGAAAGCAACAAGCTTCAAGACAAGAGGGACGGGGGCACCCATGGGGAACGTCCGCAGCTTCTTTCGTTAGCTGCGGGACGGGGCGGGGGTTCCAACGATTTCGTTGGGAGTGGTGGGGTGCCCCTCCCGAAAGGCTCAAACGCATCCGATGGCGCCCTGGGCGAGGGTTCCAGCTGCGCGACGGTCTTTCGGGAGGGGCACCCCACCGCTCCCCCACCAAACCCTGACCCCTAGCCCGTCCCGCCGCCGATCAGATCCAGCCGCGATCCCGAGCCGTAAGCACCGCCTGCGCCCGGTCGACGGCGCCGATCTTGCCGTAGACGTTGTGCAGGTGGGTGCGGATCGTCGAGACCGAGAGGTGCATCTCGCCGGCGATCTGCTTGTAGACCATGCCCTCGGAGAGGTGGCGGAGGACGTCGAGCTCGCGCGAGGAGAGCGGGCACGGCTCGCTGATCCGCGAGGCGTCCTGGCGCGGCAGCGGCAGCTCGTAGAGGAGGTCGCGGACCTGCTCGCGGCTGAGGCCGCAGGCCTCGGCGGCGGCGTGCAGTCGCTCCGGCGCGATCGCCTCGCCCTGCGAGTAGTGGGCGATCATGTCGGCGGTGGCGACCAGCGCCGCCAGGCCGTCGGCGTCCTCGGCGTGGTGGCGCTCGATCGCGACCGCGATCCGGCTCGGCAGGTTCCAGCGGCGGGCGAGGACGCCGCCGACCAGCGTGTGGTCGATCCCGAGCTGGTCGCGTTCGTCGCGCAGGCGCTGCTCGGGGGTGCGGCTGATCGAGTCGAAGTAGACCTTGTAGCCCGGGTGCAGGCGGGAGATGACGAGCCGGCCGACGTCGTGCAGGAGGGCGGCGACGGCGAGCTCGTCGCGTTCCACCCAGCCGACGATGCGGCCGATCTGGTCGGCGGCCCGCTGGGTGGCGAGGGCGTGGACGCGGAAGCGCTCGGGCTTCAGCTCCCAGCCGCCGTTTGGCTCGAAGAAGTCGAAGCTTGGCGCGGTGCCGGCGATCGCGAGGACGCCGGAGGGCTTCAGCACCTCGACCGCGTCGGGGATGCCGGCGACGCCGCCGGCGACGAGGCCGCTGCGGTTGGCGAAGCGGAGCACCGAGATCGTCAGCGAGACGTCCGACTCGACCGCCTCGACCAGTTCGGAGACGCGCGGCTGGTCGCCGGTGGCGGCGTCGATCACCCGCTCGCGCGACTCGACCAGGACCGGGAAGCGCTCGACCGCCTCGAAGGCGTCGGCGAGCCGGCTGCCTGGTGCGGCGGCGCCGCCGGCGCCGCTCTTGGCGCCGCCTTCGCCGCGTCGAGCGGCCAGGGTCGCGGCGGCGCGGGCCTCTACCTCATCGACGTCGAGGCTGGCCCCTTTGGTGGAGGTAGCTGCCATTGCCCCCCTCATCGGCAGCGGGGGACGAATGGTTTAGCCGTTTGTAGCCGTCGCTGAGACTGGCGAGTAGGTCAAACGTCCAGATTGCCCGCGGGATGCGTCCGCAGCCGCTCCAGGGCGGCATCGATCCGCTCCAGAGAGGGGCCTCGGCCAAGCGCCGCAAGCGACTCGAAGATGCCCGGAGACACGGTGCTGCCGGTGATCGCGACCCGGATCGGCTGGTAGAGGCGACCCGGTTTCAGCTCGAAGCGCTCGAGCACCGGCGCCAGCGCCGCCTCGATCGGCTCCGGCTCGTACGGGTCGGCGCCGGCGAGCGCCTCGCGGGCGGCCGCGAGCGGCTCGGCCAGCGCGGGCTTCATCACCTTCTCCCACGCCTTCGGGTCCTCGACCGGAGCCTCGAAGAGGAACCGAATCAGCGGCCAGACCTCCGCCAGGGTCTGCGCTTTCTCCTGGACGATCGCGCAGGCGGCGCGCAGCCGCTCGTCCGGCTCGCGGCCGAGGTGGCGGGCGACCGCGGCGAGGTACTCCTCGAGCGGCAGCTCGCGCATGTAGCGGCCGTTCAGCCAGCGCAGCTTCTTCTCGTCGAAGATCGCCGCCGCCCTGCCGACGTCCTGCACGCGGAAGCGCCGCACCAGCTCCGCCGTCGACATCAGCGTCGCGTCGTCGTCGGTCCCCCAGCCGAGCAGCGCCAGGTAGTTGCGGACCGCCGCCGGCAGGTAGCCCGCCTCACGCAGCTCCTGAACCGAGGCGGCGCCGTGGCGCTTGGAGAGCTTCTTGCCGTCGGGACCGTGCAGCAGCGGCAGGTGGGCGTAGCGGGGCGGCTGGTGCCCGAGCGCCGCCAGCACCAGCAGCTGCTTCGGGGTGTTGGAGAGGTGGTCGTCGCCGCGGACCACCTCGGTGATCCCCATCTCGGCATCGTCGACCGCGACCGCGAAGTTGTAGAGGACCGAGCCGTCGCCGCGGGCGATCACGAAGTCGTCGTAGCTGGCGTTGGGGAAGGCGACCGGGCCGTGGATCAGGTCGTCGACCACGGTCTCCCCCGCGTCCGGCACCCGCAGCCGCACCGCCGCCCCGGGCTCCTCGGTCGGCGTCCCGCGGTAGCCGGCGCCCGCCCCGTGCTCGGCCTTCCATGCCTCGACGTCCTTGGCCGTGGCGGCGTCGCGGTAGGCGGCGCCGGAGGAGAGCAGCCGCGTCAGCGCCGCCCGGTGCCGCTCGGCCCGCTCGAACTGCGAGATCGGCCCCTCGTCCCAGTCGAGCTCGAGCCACCGCAGCGCGTCGATGATCTGGTCCCAGTTCTCCGCGGTCGAGCGCTCGCGGTCGGTGTCCTCGATCCGCAGCAGCAGCGCGCCGCCGTCGTGGCGGGCGGCGAGCCAGTTGTAGAGCGCGGTGCGGGCGCCGCCGATGTGGAGGGCGCCGGTCGGCGAGGGGGCGAAGCGGAGGCGAGGAGGCGGGTCGGGGCTCATCGCGCCTGATGCTTCCAGATGGACGCGGCGGGCGGCACCGCCACTCCAACCGCGATGATGGGTTGATGGACGGGATGAGACGATCGCGCGCTCGAAATGCCCGGCGGCAGCTGCTCGCCGCCGCCTGTCTGCTGGCGGTCGGGCTGCTGGCGAGCGCCCCCCGGGCCGGGGCGGCCGGAGCGCAGCTCGGCACCGGCGTCTACGCGACGGCGATGGTCAGCGCCGGCCAGAGCGTCTGGTTCGGCGGCAGCAACTACGCGAGCGGATACGACGTCGTCGGGCGGATCGGGCCGGCCGGCGAACTGACCGAATACCAGCTGCCGGCGGGCCGCACGGCGACCCGCGAAATCACCGGCGTCGCCGTCGGCCCGCTCGGCAACATCTGGCTCAGCACCGACGAGAACCGGCTGCTGCGCGTGACGCCGACCGGGACGACCGCCCAGCTGCCGGCGCCGACCGCCGAAAACCAGGGGATCGTGCAGGGACCGGACGCGACCCTGCGGTTCACCTCGCGGCAGGGGTCGCTCGGCCGGATCAAGGCGAACGGAGAAGCCTCGACCGTGCAGCTGCCGGCGGGGAGCGAACCGAAGGGGCTGGCGGTCGGCTCCGACGGCGCGATCTGGGTCGCCGAGCGCGGCGCCGGGGCGATCGCCCGGGTGGCTGCCGACGGCACCGTCACCCAGTACCCGCTCCTCCACTCCGACAGCGAGCCGGCCGCGATCGCCGCCGGCCCCGACGGCAACCTCTACTTCAGCGAGGAAGGGGCGCCGCGGATCGGCCAGATCACGCCGGGCGGCGTGATCACCGAGTTCCGGGTCCTCGGCAGCGACGGCACCCGGCTGATCTCGAACGGCCCCGAAGGGGACCTCTGGTACACCCAGGACAACCAGATCGGCTCGATCGCGACCGGCGGCGCGGTCGGCGAACTGGCCTGCGTCGACTCCACCTGCCGGACCACGATCGACGCCCTCACCCCGGGCCCCGGCGGCGAACTGCTGGTCGCGACCGGCGTCCGCGAAACCTCGGCCGGCGAAGGAATCTCGCTCGAAGAGCTCGGCTTCGGCGGCTCGATCGAGACCTTCACGCCGAAGCCGCTGGTGACCACGATCGTCGGCTCCCCCGAGCTGCGGGGACCGCGGCTGGTCGCGGTGCGGCTGACCTGCCACGGCGGCGTCGCCGGCGACACCTGCGGCGGCAGCGTCAAGCTGCGCTCCGGCGGCCGCTTCGCCGGCGGCGGCGGCTATCGCCTGGCGCCGATGACCGGCGAAGCCCTGCCCGTCGTCCTCACCAAGAGAGCGGCGAGCGCGATCGCCCGCCGCGGCAAGCTGCGGCTGCGGGTCACGGTCAGCACCACCGGCGGCGAAGGCGCGAGCCGCACGGTCGTGCTGCGGGCCCGCCGCCACCGCTAGCGCTGCCGGCGTTGCTCGCCACCGGCGCCGCATAGGATTCGCGGCCATGTGGGTCGGATGCCACGTGTCGACGGCCGGCGGCCTCTCGAACGCGATCGAGCGGGGAGAGGAGCGCGGCTGCGAAGCGATCCAGATCTTCCACCAGAGCCCGCGGATGTGGCGGCCGACGAAGTACGGGCCCGACGACTTCGCCGAGTTCCGCGAGCGGATGGACGCCTCGAAGGTCGAAGCGGTGATCATCCACGCGGTCTACCTGATCAACTGCGCCAGCAAGGACAAGGAGCTGCGGAAGAAATCGCTGACCTCGCTCAGCCACGCGCTGGAGATCGGTGACGGCATCGGCGCCAAGGGCGTCGTCCTCCACCCCGGCGCCCAGAAAGGCGAGCCGCACGCCCCCTCGATGAAACGGGCGGGAAAACTGATCGCCGAGGCCCTCGCGAGAACCGACTCCTGCCGCCTGCTGATCGAGCAGACCGCCGGCCACAAAGGCCTGCTCGGCCGCGACTTCGACGAGACCGCCGAGCTGATCTCCCTCGCCGGCTCCGGCCCCCGCCTCGGCCTCTGCCTCGACTCCTGCCACCTCTTCGTCCAGGGCTACGACATCACCGACGAGGCCCACCTGGCCGAGGTCCTCGACGAAGCCGACGACAAGGTCGGCATCGACCGCCTCGGCGCCGTCCACGTCAACGACGCCGCCGTCCCCCTCGGCTCCCACCTCGACCGCCACGCCAACATCGGCAAAGGCGAGATGGGCAAACGCGGCCTCTCCGCCTTCCTCTCCGACCCCCGCTTCGAGGGCCTGCCGGCGACGCTGGAGACGCCCGGTCCGGAGAAGAAAGGGACGTCGCGGGCCGAAGTGACGGCCGCGAAGCGCCTGCGCCGTGAAGGCCTGAAACGCCGCGCTAAGTAGCTTCAGACGATCTGCTCCGCCACATCAGCGTTTGGAGGCGGGACTGAGGTGATTTGAGTGCGTGGCTGGCGAGCGCCGGACCAAGCCGGGCAAGGACGCAGGGAGCCTGAATAGCAGCGCTATTCAGGCGACCGAGGACGCCGCCCGGCGCAGCGTCCGCCGCCGCCAGGCGCGTGCTCAAATCTCGTCAGGCCCGCCGAGAAACAAGACAGGCTGCAAGGGCCGGCCCCCCGACCGGCCCTTGCTCTCCCGCCGTCTCCATCTATTTGAGGTGGACACCGGAGATCGCGCGCGAGATGACCAGGCGCTGGATCTCGGAGGTGCCCTCGAAGATCGTGTAGATCTTGGAGTCCCGGTGCATCCGCTCGACCGGGAACTCGCGGGTGTAGCCGTTGCCGCCGAGGATCTGGATCGCCCGCTCGGTTGCCCAGACGGCGACCTCGCCGGCCTTCAGCTTCGACATCGAGCCCTCGGCGTTTTCGAATTTGTGACCCGTCCTGCCCATCCAGGCGGCGCGCCAGACGAGCAGGCGGGCGGCGTCGATCTCGAGCTTCATGTCGGCCAGGGCGAAGCCGATCGCCTGGTTCTCGACGATCGCGCGGCCGAACTGCTTGCGCTCTTTGGCGTAGTCGAGCGCGTACTCGTAGGCGGCGCGGGCGATGCCGAGCGCCTGGGCGCCGACCACCGGCCGGCTCGCCTCGAAGGTCTGCATCGCCGCCTGGCCTTTGCCGCTCTTCCCCTCGCGGACGCGGGCCAGGCGCTCGTCGAGCTTCTCTTTGCCGCCGAGCAGGCAGGAGCCGGGGACGCGGCAGTCGTCGAGGTGGACGTCGGCGGTGTGGGAGGCGCGCAGGCCGTGCTTCTTGACCTTCGCGCCCTGCTCGCAGCCGGGCGTGTTCGGCGGGATCACGAAGGCGGCGTGGCCGCGCGAGCCGAGCTCGCGGTCGATCGAGGCGATCACGACGTGGACGTTGGCGATGCCGCCGTTGGTCGCCCAGGCCTTCTGGCCGTTGATCACCCACTCGTCCTTGGCCTCGTCGTACTTGGCGGTGGTGCGGATCGCCGAGACGTCGGAGCCGGCGTCCGGCTCCGAGGCGCAGAAGGCGCCGAGCTTGACGTCCTCCGGCGTGCCGAAGCACTGCGGGATCCACTCGCCGATCTGCTCGCCGGTTCCCTGCCCGAAGATCGCGGCGACGGCGAGCGTGGTGCCCATGATCGCCATGCCGATGCCGGCGTCGCCCCAGAACAGCTCCTCGTTGGCGATCGGCAGCGTCAGGCCGGTCGGGTCGGACCAGAACTGGCCCATCGCTTCGAAGCTGTAGAGGCCGATCTTGGCGGCCTCCTGGATCACCGGCCAGGGCGTTTCCTCGCGCTCGTCCCACTCGTGGGCGGCGGGCCGGACGACGCCCTCGGCGAAGCCGTGGACCCACTCCCGGATGTCCTTCTGGTCCTGGTTCAGCTCGAGCGTGAAGACGGGTTCACCGCTCGGCGCTTCGCCGTTGTCGGCGGTGACCGCGGCCAACGCGTCGGTGGCGCCGGCGTCGGCGACCGTGGCGGCATCCGAGGACATGAGGCTCAGTATTACACGGAAGCGTGTCGAGGTCTACGATTTTCCGCAGCGCCCCGAGCGCCCGGCCACGGGCCGCCTCAGACGTCGCGCAGGTCGAAGGCCCGCAGGCCCTCGGCGCCGGCGTCGGTGCAGTCGAAGAAGCGGCGGTTGACGCAGTCGTAGGACTCGCCCTCGCCGGCGTAGGCCTGCTCGACCGAGAACTGGCAGTGCGGCAGCGGCTCGCCTGTCATCTTGACGCCGCCGAACCCCCCGGGCTGCAGGACCGCAACGAGATCGACCTCGGCGCTGAAGACTTCCTGCATGCAGCCGACGTACTGGTTGCCGCTCAGCCGGTCGACGTAGCTGTAGAGGAAGCGGCAGCCGAGCTCGACGCAGCCCCGCGGCTCGACCATCTTGTCGCAGAAGGACCGGCACTGCCGGCACTCGCCGACCTCGGTGCGGGTAACGCTCATGCGGAAAGTCTAGAGAGCGGAGATCGCGTAACCAAGCGGATTGAGACCAACTCTCAGGCGGTAGTACAGAGGGATTCCCAAGACGGTCCGAGCGGCCGGGGAGATCAGGCCGCTATTAAGGCGCCGCCGAGCAGCTGATCGATCTCCTGGCGCAGGCTGGCCGAGGGCTGAACCCGGTACTGCTCGCCGAAGCGGAGCTTCTTCGGGCCGGCGCTGGTGTGCATCACGAGGTGGACGTCGGTCTCGCCCTTGTGGTCCTCGAACAGCGACTTCAGCTCCTCCATCAGCGCCGGATCGGCGAGCTTGCGGCAGTCGCGCAGGGCGAACTCGAAGGGGCCGCCGGGGAGCGCGGTGACGTTCTTCGCCGCCGCCGCGATCTCCTCGCCGCCGGGTTCGAAGCGCTGCGCCTCCTGCACCACCAGCTTCGTCTCGCCGCGGTCCTTGTGGTCGACCCGGCCGCGGACGAGGACGATCGCGTCGGGCGCGATCACCTGGGCGCTCTCCGCCTCGTCGGCCTTGAAGACCAGCATCTCGACCTGGCCCTCGACGTCGTCGAGCGTCGCGAACATCATCTGGCTGCCGCTCTTGGTGCGGATCTTCTTGCACTCGACGACGATCCCGCCGACCGTCACCCAGGCGCCGTCCGGTTTGCCGTCGAGGGCGGAGATGCTGCAGTCGACCCGCTGCCGCAGCGCCGGCCCGACTTCGGTCAACGGGTGCGAGGAGAGATAGGTCCCGAGCGTCTCCTTCTCCATCGCCAGCAGCTCGGCGCGGTCGAACTCGGCGGCCGAGATCGGCGGCCGGTGCTGGGATGCCTGGGACGCGGCGGCCTGGCCGGGCCCCGAGTCCTCGCCGCCGAAGTCGAAGATCGAGCCCTGGCCGAGCTGCGCGTCCTCCTGCGCCTTCTGCCCCGCCGACTGCGCCGCCGGGAGGATCTCCAGCATCCCCTTGCGGGTCGCCTCGGTCGAGTCGAGGGCGCCGCATTTGACCAGGCATTCGATCGCCCGTTTGTTGACGGCGCGCGAGTCGACCCGCTCGCAGAAGTCCCAGATCGAGGCGATCGGCTGGTCTTCGCGCGCCCGCAGGATCGCCTCGACCGCCGAGTGGCCGACGTTCTTGACCGCGTCGAGACCGAAGCGGATCGCGTTCTCGGAGACGACGAAGCTGTGGTCGGAGGAGTTGACGTCGGGCGGCAGCACGTCGATCCCCATCTCCGCGCAGCGGTTGACGAAGAACGGCACCTTGTCTTTGGTGTTCATCACCGAGGAGATCACCGCCGCCATGTACTCGGCCGGATAGTTGGCCTTCAGGTAGGCGGTGCGGTAGGCGATCAGCCCGTAGCAGGCGGCGTGCGACTTGTTGAACGAGTAGTCGGCGGCGGCTTCGTTCAGCTTCCAGAGGTCGGCGGCGACCTTCGGGGCGGTCTTCGATTCGGCCAGCCCCTGCATGAAGCGGTCCTTCATCGTCGCCATCAGGTCGCGCTTCTTCTTGCCGATCGCCTTGCGCAGGTCGTCCGCTTCGGTGCCCGAGAAGCCGGCCATCTCGCGGGCGATCGACATCAACTGCTCCTGGTAGATGACGCAGCCGTGGGTCTCGTCGGTGATCGCCTTCATCCGCGGATCCGGGTAGCGGACGCTCGATGGGTCTTTCTTGCCCTTCGCGTAGGCAGGGATGTAGGCCATCGCGCCCGGCCGGTAGAGGGCGACCAGCGCGACCAGGTCGGCGAATTCGGTCGGTTTGACCTTGCGCAGGGCGTCCCGCATCCCCTCCGACTCGAACTGGAAGACCGCGGTCGAGTCGCCCCTGGCGAGCATCGCGTAGGTCCCCGCGTCGTCGATCGGGATCGCATCCATCTCGACCTCCTCGCCGCGCGAGCGGCGGATGATGTCGATCGCGTCCTCGATCACGTCGAGGTTGCGGAGGCCGAGGAAGTCCATCTTCAGCAGCCCGATCTCCTCGATCGGCCCCATCGAGTACTGGGTCACGATCTTGAACTGGCGCTCGTTCTTCGCTTTGCCGTTGGCGTCGATCACCGGCGGCGCGGTCTTGTCCTCGGCCAGCTGCAGCGGCACCACCTCGTGCAGCGGCCGGTCGGCGATCACCACCGCGGCGGCGTGGATCGAGTTGTTGCGGATGATCCCCTCGAGGCCCTGGGCGACGTCGACGATCCGTTTCGCGTCGGGCTCGGCGTCGTAGGTTTTCTTCAGCTCCTGGCCGGGCTTCAGGCACTCCGCGAAGGAGGGGCTGCGGCCCATGATCGGCTCCGGGATCAGCTTCGCCAGGCGGTCGCCGGTGGCGTAGTCGAAGCCGAGCACGCGGGCCGCGTCGCGGGTCGCCGCCCGCGGCGCCATCTTGCCGAAGGTGATGATCTGGGCGACCGACTCGCGGCCGTACTTCTCGCCGACGTAGCGGATCATCCGCTCGCGGCCGCGGACCGAGAAGTCGATGTCGATGTCCGGCATCGATTTGCGGCCCGGGTTGAGGAAGCGCTCGAAGATCAGGCCTTCGGCGAGCGGGTCGACGTCGGTGATCCGCAGCGCGTAGGAGATGATCGAGCCGGCCGCCGAGCCACGGCCGGGGCCGACCGCGACGCCGTTCTCCTTCGCCCAGCGGACGAAGTCCCAAACGATCAGGAAGTAGGAGGGGAAGCCCATCTCCTCGATCACCCCGAGCTCGAACTCCATCCGCTCGACCGCCGCGGCCGGCGGCGGGTCGCCGTAGCGCTCGCGCAGCCCGTCGACGGCGATCCGCCGCAGCATCGCCTCCGGCTCCTCGCCGTTCTCGGTCGGGTAGCGCGGCAACAGCAGGCTGCCGAGCTCGATGTCGAGCGAGCAGCGCTCGGCGATCTCCAGAGAGCTCGGCACCGCTTCGGGCCACTCGGCGAAGCTCTCGTGCATTTCCTCGGAGCTCTTGATGTAGAACTCGTTGGTGTCGAAGCTCATCTTCGGCGCTTCCAGGGTCGACTTCGTCTGCACGCACAGGAGCGCCGCGTGGTTGTCGAAGTCCTCGCGCCGCAGATAGTGGACGTCCGCGGTGGCGACCAGCGGCCGTCCCAGCTCACGCGCGAAGCGGACGATCCCCTCGTTCGCCTTGTCCTGCTCGGCGATCCCGTTCTTCTGCACCTCGAAATAGACCTGGTCGGGCCCGAAGGCCTGGATCAGGTCGTCGAGATGGGCGCGGGCGTCGTCGGCCCGCTCTTCGACCAGGCGGCGGCAGAAGCGCGACTGCAGGCAGCCGGTGAGGACGATCACGCCCTCCGCATGCTTGGCGAGCAGCTCCATGTCGACGTTCGCCTTGCCGCGCGAGAAGCCCTCGAGGAAACCGGCCGAGGTCAGTTTCACCAGGTTCGAGAAGCCGGTGTCGCTTTCGGCCAGCAAGGTCAGGTGGTTGCGCTCGTAGCGGGTCTGTTCCTTGATCGCCCTGCGGTCGTCGACCAGGTATGCCTCGAGCCCGACGATCGGCTTGATCCCGTGCTTCTGGCAGGCCTTGTAGAGGTCGACGGCGCCGTTCATGACGCCGTGGTCGGTCAGGCCCAGCGCCGGCTGCCCGAGCTCCGCGGCGCGCGCCGCCATCGCGTCGATCTTGCAGGCGCCGTCGAGCAGCGAGTACTCGCTGTGGGCATGGAGGTGTACTGCCGCGGGGGCGCTCATCGGTCGTTCGATCATCGCAATCGGGGCAGACGCTCCCGCCGCCCATTGCCGCTAAATCCGGGCGTATTTCAGCGGCCGTCGGACCGGAACGGCTGGACTAGAGAAGGTAGGCGACGATTGCGGCGGCGACGCTGGCGAGAACGGCGCCGACCAGGGAGACGGCAGCGAGCGTGATCAGCCGGTGGAGACCGGCGATGCCGGCCCGCAATTCCGCGAAGCCTTCGTGCATCTCGACACGCACGGCGCCGAATTCATCTTTCATCTCGGTACGTACGGCGCGAAATTCCTTTTTCATCTCGACACGCACGGCGCCGAATTCATCTTTCATCTCGGCACGTACGGCGCCGAATTCCTTGTTCATCTCGGCACGTACGGCGCGAAATTCATCTTTCATCTCGACCCGCACCGCACGAAATTCCTCGCGCACTTCGGTGCCGAGGGAGTCGGTTGCGCCCCGCGCCTCCGACCGACTCACCCCGATCTCGGCGCGGACAGCTCCGATCTCGGCGCGGACGGCTCCGACCTCGGCGCGGACAGCCCTCACATCAGCGCGGATCTCCTGATGTTCCTCACGATTACGCTCCTCGGCGCGGTCGAAGCGCCTCGCGAGATCGTCGACTTTCTGCACCAGCACGGGCTCGGCCATGGTCTGCATGATGGCAGATCCTAGGGAATGTTTTGTCTGCAATTGCGCGCAGAGGGTAAATCCTGTCGCGCCGCTTCGTGACGAAAGGCCGACGGGGCGGTGGCTCAGCCGCAGACCCAGGCGCTGGGGCCGGAGTCGGCCCAGATTTCGGCGGCGATCCGGTCCTGTTCGGCCTTCGGCGCGTTCTGCGGTTCGCCCTCGCCGCCGTACAGCTCCCAGGTCGAGGGCAACACCTGGTAGGCGCCGCCGGCGCCGCTCGAGGGGTTTATCGCGCTGTAATTGCCGCCGGACTCGCACATCACGATGTAGGTAGGGATCGAGTAGGGGCCGCCGAGCCAGCGGCCGACTTCTTCTTCGGCTTCGGCTTCGCTGGCGGCGCGCGCTTCGGCGGCGCGAATCCTTTGCACCTGCTGCACCCAGCTGCCGATGTCGTCTTTGAGGGTGGCCAGCGAAGCCTGGCGGCTGGCGCTGACCGCCGCCAGGTGGGCGGAAGCGGCCTGCGCCGCTTCCCGCACCGAGGAGATTTCTTCGCGTGCCGCGGCGAGCCGTTCGTCGTAGGCGATCGCCCGCCTGTGGAGGACCTCGACCCGCTCGGCGGCGCGGCTGACCTGGTTCCGCACCTGCTCGACCCGCGACGCTAGGGCCGAGTCGGATTCGGAGATCAGCCGCAGGTAGTCGGCCCGGGTGACCAGTTCGTCGAAGTCGCCGGAGCCGAGGACGATGCTGGCCGGGTCGGCGACGCCGGTCTCGTAGATCGCCACCAGGCGCCTGCCGAGCGCTTCACGGGCCCGCGCCAGGCGCGCGCGTTCGCGCCGCAGCCGCGCCCTCGTCCGTGCCACCTCGCGTTCCAGCTCGGCGGCGCGGGCCTCGCCTGCGGCGAGCAGCTGGTTCAGCCGCCGCTCGTGCGCTTCAGCGTGCGCCGCTTCGGCTTCGGCGCTCGCCAGCTCGGCCTGCGACTGCTGCAGGCCGGCGGCCAGCGAGCCGGCTTCTTCGCGGGCGCCCGCCAGCCTCGCTTCGAGCGTGCCGCGGTCGGCGGCGCCGGCGAGCGGCACCAGCAGGACGAGCGCCGCCAACAGCGCGGCGAAACTCGCCGCCGCGCCCAGCGGCGCGAGGCGCGGATGCGAGCGAAGCCCAGGCACGAGCGTCGAGGCTACGGGGTCGGACCCGGAAATCCTGCCGGTCGACGATAGCCCGCAAGCCGCCTTGCGGAAGCTCAGACCATCGCGATCGCCCTCCCCGCCGCGCCGCGCCGCGAGGTCAGCCCTCGCGGACGTTGCGCGTGCCGAGGTAGACGGCGACGGCGACCGTCGCCGCGCCGACCGCCAGGCCGATCCTGATCTCGCGCCGGTAGCGACGCCGCAGGTAGCGGGCGCCGTAGCGGACCGCGACCTTGCCGATGCGCTCCTGCATCACCCCTCCTCCCCCTGCTCTTCGCGCAGCCGGTGGGCGAGCCGCGACTGCAGCGACCAGATCTCGATGAAGCCCGGCGAGGCCGTCTGCGAGAAGAGGCCGCCGGACTCCGAGAAGCTCGCCAGCGCCGCGTCGTAGACCGCGTTCGGCGAGGAACGCGTCACCACCCTGACGCTCCCTTTGTACAGACGCAGACCGATCACCCCGCTCACCCGCGCGTTGACCGTGGCCATGTAGGCGTCGAGGTCGGTCCGCAGCGGCTCCCACCAGAGTCCGCCGTAGACGAGGTAGCCCCACTTCTGGTCGAGCGCCGGCTTGAACTGGTTCTGGTGGATCGTGCCGACCAGCCGCTCCAGCTCCTCGTGGGCGGTGAGGACGATCGCCGCGGCGGGCACCTCGTAGATGTCGCGCACCTTGAGGCCGACGATCCGGTCCTCGATGTGGTCGACGATCCCGACCCCGTGGCGACAGCCGATCTCGGCCGCCCGTTCGAGCAACTCGACCAGGCCGAGGCGCTCGCCGTCGAGCGACACCGGCCGCCCCGCCTCGAAGCCGACGGTCAGGACCTGCGGCTCGTCCGGCGCCTCCTCGGGCCGGGTCACGAGCTGGAAGACGTCGTCCTCGGGCGCGTGGCCGAGGTCCTCGATCCAGCGCCCCTCCGAGGAGCGGCCCCAGAGGTTGTCGTCGATCGAGTACGGCGCCACCTCGGTGCCGCCCTTGACCGGGATCCCGTGCTCGCGGGCGTAGGCGATCTCCTCGTCGCGCCCCATCTGCCAGGAGCGGACCGGGGCGATCGTCCGCAGCTCCGGCGCCAGCGTCGCCACCGTCGCCTCGATCCGTACCTGGTCGTTGCCCTTGCCGGTGCAGCCGTGGGCGATCGTGTCGCAGTTCGACTTACGTGCGTATTCGACCGCGAGCTGTGCGATCAGCGGCCGGCCGAGCGCGGTGAAGAGCGGGTAGCCGTTGCCGTAGACGGCGTTGGCGCGGATCGCCGGCACCAGGAACTCCTCGGCGAAGCGCTCGCGGGCGTCGACGACGTGGCTCTCGACCGCGCCCAGCGCCTGCGCCTTCTCTTCGATCACGCCGTAGTCCTCGCCCGGCTGCCCGAGGTTGACCGTCAGGCAGACGACTTCGGCCTCGTAGTTGTCCTGGATCCACTTCAGCATCACGCTGGTGTCGAGGCCGCCGGAATAGAGCAGCAGGACGCGGTCGACCTGGGCGGGGTCGGCCTCGTAGCTCGCGGTCGGCGGGGTCAGCTGGAAGCGGTGCTCGGACATCCGGGGGGCGCCAGTCTCGCATGAGACGGCGCCCGCGCGCCTATTCGGCTTCGACGCCGCCTTCTTCTTCGGGGATCAATTCTTCCCCTTCTTCAGGCAGTTCCGGTTCTTCGACGCCTTCTTCGACGCCTTCTTCTTCCGGCAGGAGTTCTTCTTCTTCGGGAAGCAGTTCTTCTTCTTCGGACGGCGCTTCTTCTTCGCCTTCTTCAGCTTCGGACGTTTCTCTTTCCGGCACGACTTTCGGCACCGTGACCGTTTCGGTGAGCGTCGTGGTCGTGGTGCCGCCGCCGCCACCGACGACGAGGACCGCGATGAAGAGGCCGATGATCACCGCGATCAGGCCGGCGATCACGAGCCGGATGTTGCCCCTCGGTTTGCCACCGCCGCCCGGTCCGCCACGGCCGCCGCCGCGCCCGCCGCGGCCTCCACCGCCCCGGTCGTCGGGGTTGCGCATGATCCGGGTCGGGTCGTCGTCGTACATGACTGCTACCGCCTATCGGTAGGGGTGGCTCAGCCCTCGGGGCCGAGGATCGCATCGAGGATTGCGTCGGTGTCCTCGATATCGAACCCGTTTCGCAGTCGCGTCGCGATCTCCTCCCGGCTGGAGCCGGAAACTGCCATCTGGGTCGCCAGCAGGCGGGCGCCCGCGGGCGTCCCCGGGCCACGCCGGTCGGCGGCCGGCTCGGTGCCGTTTCCGGGCTGCCCGGCGCCGGGCTCAGCCGCCTGCTCGGGCGCGGGCGCGACCGCCGAGAGCCGCGGCCCCGCCGGCTCGGTCGCTGGCGCTTCCTCGGTGGCGCCGCTGATCCCGGCGTCGGCGGCGCCGGGCTCGCTCTGCTGTCCGGCCTCCTCGAACGCCAGCGGCGGCCCGCCGCCTCCCACTTCGAGCCGCTCCTTCGCCTCCTGCAGCGAGCGGGTCAGGAGCTCGGACTGACGGCGGATCGCGTCGGCCTGGGCGACCAGCGCGTCGGTCAGCTCGCCGAGCGAGGCGAGCCGCTCGGCGACGGCGCGATCGGCTCCCGCTTCGGCCTCGGCGATGTAGGCGCGGGCCTGCTGTTCGGCGTCGTCGATGACCCGTTCGGCGGCCCGCTCGGCCCCCTCGATGATCGTCTCGATCCGCCGCGCAGCATCGCTGGCGAACGGCTTCGGTCCGGAGATGCGGTCGTCCCTGCTCTTCAAGATGGCTCTAAGCCTACGAGCGATTCGCCGAAGAGGCGAATCGCCTGCTCGAGTTGAGCCTCCTCGACCACCAGCGGCGGCAGCAGCCGGATCGTGTCCGGGGCCGGAACGTTGACGACCAGACCGCGCCCGAGCAGGTCGGCGGCGAGCGGCGCCGCCGCGATCCCGTCCGCGAGCCCGACCCCGATCATCAGCCCGCGGCCGCGCACCTCGCGGACCCCGTCGAGCGCCTCCAGGCCCTCGCGCAGCAGCGCCCCCTTCTCGCGGACGCCGCGCAGGAGCGCCGGGTCCTCGACCACGTCGAGGACCGCCAGCGCCGCCGCCGTCGCCACCGGGGCGCCGGCGAAGGTCGAGCCGTGGTCGCCGGGCTGGAGGACGTCGGCGGCAACCGGCGCGGTGATGCAGGCGCCGATCGGCAGGCCGCCGCCGAGCGCCTTGGCGCTGGTCAGCACGTCCGGCCGCACCGGCGTCTGCTCATAGGCCCACAGCGAGCCGGTTCGCCCCAGCCCGGTCTGGATCTCGTCGAGGACGAGCAGGGCACCGACCGCGTCGCAGGCCTGGCGGGCGGCGAGCAGCGCCTCGTCTGAGATCGGGTGGATCCCGGCCTCGCCCTGGATCGGCTCCAGCATCACCGCGGCGGTGTTCGGGCCGACCGCCTCGCGCAGGGCCGTCGCATCGTTGCGCGGAACCGCCCGGAAGCCGTCGAGCATCGGTCCCAGCGCCGGGTTCCTCGCCAGCCCCGGGGTGGCGGAGAGGGCGCCGTAGCTGCGGCCGTGGAAGTCGCTCTCGAAGCTGATGATCTCCGGCGCGCTGACACCGCGCTGGTGGGCGTGCTTGCGGGCGATCTTGATCGCGCACTCGACCGCCTCGGTCCCCGAGTTGCAGAAGAAGACGCGGCCGCCGAGGCTCGAGTCCGAGAGCCGCTGCGCCAGCCGCGCCATCGGCTCGGTGTAGAAGAGGTTGGAGACGTGCATCAGCTGCGCCGCCTGCCCGGTCACCGCGGCGACGACCTGCGGGTTGCAGTGGCCAACCGAGGAGACCGAGATCCCGGTCAGGAAGTCGAGGTACTGGTTGCCGTCGGCGTCCCAGAGCAGCGCTCCCTCGCCGCGGACGAAGTCCACAGCGGCTCGCTTGTAGGTCTGCATCAGGTAGCGCTCGTCGAGCGCCCGGGTCTCGGCGAGGCCGCTCACGGCGTCACCATCGTTCCTACGCCGGCGTCCGTGAACAGCTCCAGCAGCAGGCTGTGGGGAACGCGGCCGTCGATGATGTGGGCGTACTCGCTGCCGCCGCGGATCGCGTCGACGCAGGCCTGCAGCTTCGGCCGCATCCCGCCTTCGACGCCGAGCAGCGCCTCCTCGACCTCGGCGACGGTCGCCCGCGAGACCAGCGAGGCCTCGTCCCCGGAGTCGGCGAGCCAGCCCGCCACGTCGGTGAGGAAGATCGTTTTGAAGGCGCCGAGCGCCGCCCCGACCTTGCCAGCCGCCTCGTCGGCGTTGACGTTGTAGGACTGCCCCTCGCGGGAGGAGGCGGAGGAGGCGATCACCGGGATGTAGTCGGCGGCGATGTGGTTGAGGACATCGACGTCGACCCGCTCGATCGAGCCGACGAAGCCGACCTGGTCGGCGTTGTGGACCGGCGAGACCTCGAACAGCATCCCGTCCTCGCCGGCCAGCCCGACCGCCGACTGCCCGTGGCGGTTCAGCCGCTGCACGATTTCCGCGTTCAACTTGCCGACCAGGACCATCTTCGCGATCTCGACCGTCTCCGCGCTGGAGACGCGCAGGCCATCGTGGAACTGAACCTCGAGCCCGAGCTTCTCCATGTAGCGGGTGATCTCCGGGCCACCGCCGTGGACGATGATCGGGTTGAGGCCGACGTACTTGAGGAGGACGACGTCGGCGGCGAAGTCGTCGCGCAGGCCGGCGTCGAGCATCGCCGCGCCGCCGTACTTGATGACGACCGTGCGACCGTGGAATTCGCGGATGTAGGGCAGCGCCTCGAGCAGCGTCTCGACGCTGGTGCCGGCGGCGCGGGATTGGGGGGCTAGCTCGCTCATCGTTGATCCTGTTGGTAGTGGGGTCAGGTGGTGTATTCGGCGTTGAAGGCGACGTACTCGTTGCCGAGGTCGGAGAAGTAGACGTGGGCCCGCTCCTCGCCACGCCCGAGCCGCGCCCCGATATTCGCCTCCTCGACCTCGGCGCCGAGCTCCTCGGCGTCGATCTCGGCCGCTCCGAGCTCGGGCATCTCGATCCCGGCCAGCGCTTTGCCCGCCGCCTGGGCGATCCGGCCCCAGTTCGGGTCGCGTCCGCGCAGCGCGGTCTTGACCAGCGGCGAGTTGGCGATCTCGCGCGCGACCCGCTCGGCCTCCTGGCCGCTGGCGGCGCCCTCGACCGTGATCCTCCCGACCCGTTCGGAGCCCTCGCCGTCGCGGACGATCTCGATCGCCAGCTGCAGAAGGACGGCGCCGAGGAGGCCTTCCGGCAGCGGCTTCCCGGCGGCGCCGGTGGCCTGCAGCAGCACCGTGTCGTTGGTGCTCATCTGGCCGTCGACGGTGATCCGGTTGAAGGAGGCGTCGACGGCGGCGCGCAGCTCGGCGTCCGGGTTGGCGACGACGGCGTCGGTCTGGACGAAGCAGAGCATCGTCGCCATGTCGGGCTCGATCATCCCGGCTCCCTTCGCCTGCGCCGAGAGGGTGACGCCGTCGACCCGCAGCGTCACCCGCTTCGGCCAACGGTCGGTGGTGGTGATCGCCTCGGAGAAGTCGAGGCCGCCGTTCGGCGAGAGCGCCGCGGCGGCGGCGTCGATTCCCTCGAGCACGGCGGCGATCGGCAGCGGCACGCCGATCGTCCCGGTCTCGGCGACCGCGACCTGCTCGTTGCCGAGCCCGAGCGCGTCGGCGGTCCGCCGGCACATGTCGTAGGCGTCCTGGTAGCCCTGCTCGCCGGTCGAGGCGTTGGCGTTGCCGCTGTTGACGACCGCGGCGCGGACCTGGGCATGGTCGACGGCGTCACGGCAGACGCGGATCGGCGCCGCCGCCGAGGCGTTCCTGGTCAGCACCATCGCCGAGCTGACCTCGATCTCGTCGCAGACGAGCAGGCCGACGTCGGTGCCGCCGCTGGCCTTCAACCCGGCGCGGGCGCCGCCGGCGCGGAAGCCGGGCGCCAGCTGGGCCGGATCGAGCTCCTCGACGCCCGCCGGCGCCTCGACCCAGCGCGAGCGGAAGAACGAATCAGCGCCCGGAATGCTCCGCTTCGCGCCCGCTTCCGGGCGGCGAGGCTCGGGGGCCGCGGCTGGCCCTTCGCTCCGCGCGGTCACCGGAGGCCCGCCGTCTCGTCGAGGCCTAGCATCAGGTTCAGGTTCTGCACGCCCTGGCCGGAGGCGCCCTTCCAGATGTTGTCGATCGCGCCGAAGGCGATCACCTTGCCATGCTCCTCGACGGTCACGTAGACGTGGCACTCGTTGGTGTCCCGCAGGGCGCGCAGGTTCGGCGGCCCCGGCAGCAGGTGGACGAACGGCTCCTCGCGGTAGCGGCGCTCGTAGAGGTCGTGGACCGCCTCTTTGGAGGTCGGCTGGTTGAGCTGGGCGAAGCAGGTCGCCAGCTCGCCCTGGTCGAGCGGCAGCAGGTGCGGGACGAAGGCGACCGGCGCAGCGCCGCCGAGCGCCGCCAGCTCCTGTTCGATCTCGGGCCGGTGCCGGTGCCCCTCGGTCTTGTAGGGGAAGGCGTTCTCGGTCATCGAGCTGAAGTGGACGAGGTCGTCGCTCGAGCGCCCGTAGCCGGAGGTCCCCTGCATGGCGACCACGGTGACGTCGGCGAGCAGGCCCGCTTCGGCGAGCGGCGCCAGCGCCAGCACGGTCGCGGTCGGGTAGCAACCGGGGGTGGCGACCAGCTTCGCCTCGCGCAGCTCCTCCCGGTACATCTCGCTGAGCCCGTAGACCGCCGTGCCGAACAGCTCCGGGGCGCCGTGCTCGCCGTACCACCTCTCGTAGGTCGCGATCTCGCGGAGGCGGAAGTCGGCGGAGAGGTCGACCACCAGCAGGCCGGCGGCGCGCATCGTGGCGACCGTCGGCGCCGCCGCCCCGTGTGGGTAGGCGACGATCGCCGCGTCGACCCCGTCGAGCCGGTCGAGATCGAGCTCGGTCAGCTCGATCGGCACCCGGTAGCGCGGGTAGAGCTCGTCGATCCGGCGACCGGCGTCGCTGCGCGAGGTCGCCCGCACCAGCTCCAGGCTCGGGTGGTCCCAGACGATCTTCGCCGCCAGGGCGCCGGTGAAGCCGTTGGCGCCGGCGACCAGCACCCTTGCGGCCGGGTCGCCGTCGAGCGGTTGGGTCGCCTGGCTACTCACGAAGCCGCCCGCCGATCGCCTCGAGGTCGGTGATGATCGCGTCGCGGACGGCGTCGACCTCGTCCTCGGTCAGGGTCCGGTCGGCAGCCCGCAGCTCGAGCCCGAGCGCCAGGCTCTTCCGCCCCTCCCCCAGCTGCTCGCCTTCGTAGAGGTCGAAGACCCGGACCGAGCGCACCAGGTCGCCACCGGCCTCGCGCACGGTCTCCAGCACCCGCTCGGCTGGCACATCGACCGGGACGGCGAGGGCGAAGTCGCGCAGCGCCGCCGGGAAGGTGGTGACGTCCTCGTAGGTCTCCTCGCCGACCGTCGAGGCGGCGAGGAGCGGCGCCGCGTCGAGCTCGAAGGCGACCGCCGCCGGCACGTCCCAGGCCCGGCAGACGAGCGGGTGGACCTCGCCGAGCCATCCCGCGATTCGCACCGTCGACGCTGACCGAAGCGCTCCGGCCGGGGTGCAGGAACGGCTGCTCGGCCGGAGCGAAGGAGAGCTCGACCCCGAGCTGCCCGGCCAGCGCTTCGGCGACGCCCTTGAGCGCGAAGAAGTCCGCCGGCTGCGCCGGATTCCGCCACGAGCGCGGCTCCAGCGGGCCGAGTGCGATCGCGCCGATCCGCAGCGGCTCGGTCACCGGCGCCGGCCGCTCGCCGGTGAAGTCGCCGGCCAGCGGGCCGCCCGCGCCGGGCGGCGGTGCGTCGAGGTAGACGCTGCCGAGCTCGTAGAGGGCGAGGCGCTCGGCACCGCGCGCGGCGTTGCGGGCGGCGCTGTCGAGCAGCGAGCCGAGCAGCGTCGTCCGCATCGCCGACTGGTCCTCGGAGAGCGGGTTGGCGAGCACAACCGGCCGCGCCCGCGGGTCGTCGGCAGGAATCCGCAACCGCGCCGGCTCGCCGGGGTCGGTGAAGCTCCAGGAGACGAGCTGGTCGAAGCCGAGGTCGCGCAGCGCGTCCTCGGCGCGGCGCCGCAGCAGCCGCGGCCGGCTCAGCCGCCCGACCCGCTCGCCGACCGCCGGCAGCGTCGTCGGCAGGTGCTGGTCGAGGCCGTGGATCCGCGCCACCTCCTCGATCAGGTCGATCTCGCGGGTGACGTCGTAATGGCGATCGGGCGGCACCGAGACGACGAAGTCCTCGCCTTCGGGCGCCGGCGCGACCCCGAACCCGAGCCGCTCGAGGTAGGTCCGCTGCTCGTCGCCCGGCACCTCCATCCCGAGGATGCCGCGGACCCGCGCCGAGCGCAGCCGCAGCTCGATCGGCGGCGGCGGCGCCGCGGCGACGTCGATCGTCCCCGGCACCAGCTTCGCCCCGGCCAGCTCGACCAGCAGCCGCGAGGCGATCCGCTGCGCCCGCATCGTCAGCTCCGGGTGCAGCTGCTTCTCGAAGCGGGCCGAGGCCTCCGAGCGCAGGCCGAGCAGCCGCGAGGTGCGGAGGATGTTGGTGCCGTTCCAGTTGGCGACCTCGAGCAGGACCCGGGTCGTCGCCGCCGAGACCTCGGAGACCTGACCGCCCATGATCCCGGCGACCCCGGTCGGGCCGTCGCGGTCGCAGACGACGACGGTCTCCTCGTCGAGCGTGCGATCGACGCCATCGAGGGTCGTCATCTTCTCCCCCGCCTCGGCAGCGCGGACGAACAGCTCGCCGCCCGGGACCTTGTCGAGGTCGAAGGCGTGCAGCGGCTGGGCGGTCAGCAGCATCACGTAGTTGGTGATGTCGACGACGTTGTTGATCGGCCGCTGACCGGCGGCGGCGAGCCGCTGCGCCAGCCAGAGCGGCGACGGGCCGACCTCCACCTCGAGGAAGGCGCGGGCGGTGAACCGCGGGCAGAGCTCGGGGACCTCGACCGTGACCGAGGCCAGCTCCTCGACCGTGCCCGGTCCCTCGGCCGGCGCGTCCTCGGCCCACGGCTCCGGCGCCAGCTCGGCGCCGGTCACCGCGTGGACCTCGCGGGCGACCCCGTAGACGCCGAAGCAGTCGCTGCGGTTCGGCGTCACCTCGATCTCCAGCACCGGCTCGGCGAGCGGGATCACGTCGGTCAGCGGCGCCCCGGCGGCGAGCCCGTCGTCGAGGACGAGGATGCCGTCGTGGTCGTCGCCGACCTCGAGCTCGTCGGCGGCGAGGATCATCCCTTCGGAGGCGACCCCGCGCAGCTTCGCCTTGCGCAGCTTCTCGCCACCGGGCATCCGCGCCCCCGGCAGGGCGACGGCGACGGTCTGGCCGGCGCCGACGTTGGGGGCGCCGCAGACGATCGTCCGCGCGGCGCCGTCGCCGACGTCGACCGTGCAGACCCGCAGCCGGTCGGCGTCCGGGTGCTGCCTGGCATCGGTCACCTTGCCGACCACGAAGTTGTCGGCCTGCGGCGGGCCGACCAGGTCGAGCCGCTCGACCTCGGTCCCGGTCATCACCAGGCGCTCGGCGAGCTGCTCCGGCGTGGTCCCCGGGTCGCAGTACTCGCGCAGCCAGCTATAGGGGACTCTCATCTCTCGTCCCTCATCAGTTGCACCTCATCAGCTGCACCTCATGCGAACTGCTCCAGCATCCGCACGTCGTTGTCGAAGAAGCGGCGCAGGTCGGGCACGCCGTGGCGCAGCATCGCGACCCGCTCGATCCCGAGCCCGAAGGCGAAGCCCTGCACCTGCTCGGGGTCGTAGCCGAAGCGCTCTACGAAGCCGAGCACGTTCGGGTCGACCATGCCGGCGCCGAGGATCTCGATCCAGCCCTGCCCCTTGCAGAGGTTGCAGCGGCTGCCGTCCTCGAGCCGGCCGCTGCCGCCGCACTGGAAGCAGGAGACGTCGACCTCGACGCTCGGCTCGGTGAAGGGGAAGTAGTGGGGCCGCAGCCGCACCTCGCGCTCGGCGCCGAACAGCGCCCGCGAGAGCTCCAGCAGCGTCCCCTTGAGGTCGGCGAGGGTGATTCCCTCGGCGATCGCCAGGCCCTCCATCTGGTGGAACATCGGGCTGTGGGTGGCGTCGGAGTCGCGTCGGTAGACCTTGCCCGGGACCACCACGAAGATCGGCGGGGGTTGAGTCTCCATCGCCCGCACCTGCATCGGCGAGGTGTGGGTGCGGAGCAGCACGTCGGGGTGCGACTGCACGTAGAAGGTGTCCTGGAGCATCCGCGCCGGGTGACCGGGCGGGTGATTCAGAGCGGTGAAGTTGTAGTAGTCGTGCTCGATCTCCGGGCCTTCGGCGACGAAGTAGCCGAGGCCGACCATCACGTCCTCGATCAGCCGCTGGGTGCGGGCGACCAGGTGGGCGTGGCCGACCGGCCGCGGCGGCGCCCCGGGCAGGGTGACGTCGACCCGGTCGCCGGCGAGCCGGGCGTCGAGCTCGGCGGCGTCGAGGTCCTGCGCGCGCCGCTCGATCAGCGCCTCGAGCTCGCCCCGCGCCCGGTTGGCGGCGCCGCCAACCTTGCCGCGTTCCTCCGGCGGCAGCTCGGAGATCGTCCGCAGCACCCCGGGCAGCTCCGCTTTGCGGCCCAGGTAGCGGACTCGCAGCCCCTCCAGCTCCTCGCTCGAGCCGGCGGCCTCGATCGCCGCCGCCGCCTCGGCCCGGATCTCCTCGATCCGCTCAAGCATCGGCTGCCTCGCTCATCCGCTGGCACGCTATAGCCGCCGCCGCGGCGACGTTCAGCGACTCGGCGCCGCCGGGCCGCAGCCCGATCGTCGCGGTCGCCCGGCAGGCGGCCAGCACCTCCTCCGGCAGCCCCTCGCGCTCGGCGCCGAGGCAGAGCGTCGCGGCGCCGTCGAGCGCCTCCAGCCCGGCGCCGCCGTGGGCGACGAGGGCGACCCGCGGCGCCGGCGTCGCCAGCACCTCGGCCCGGTGGGGCGGCCGTGCGAAGATCGAGCCCATGCTCGCCCGCACCGCTTTCGGCGAGAACGGGTCGGCGCACTCGGGGCCGAGGACGACGGTGCCGCCGAGCAGCCCGTCGGCGGTGCGGACGATCGTGCCGACGTTGCCGGGGTCGCCGACCCCGTGCAGGTAGAGGCACGGTGCGGTCGGCGCCTCGGCCCAGCGCCGCGGCCAGACCGCGATCGCCCGGGTGCCGGAGCCGAGCGTCGAGGCGTCGGCGAGCAGCGCCGGCTCGACCTCCTCGGCCCCCAGCTCGGGCGCCAGGCCAGCCTCATGCGTGGTCAGGACGAAGCGGGGCTCGGCGCCGGCCGCCAACCCCGCCTCGAGCAGGTCCTCGCCCTCGGTCGCGAACAGCTCCTCGCGCTCGCGATGCTTGCGCTCCCGCAGCTTGCGGACCAGTTTCAGTTTCGCGTTGTCTTGGCTGGTGATCATCGGGTTCGGGTGGTGGCTCGAAGCGTCTCCAGAAACAAAAAGCGGGCCGTTCTCACGGCCCGCCCGGGAAGTCCTCTGGTGTCGTTCGCCCTCAGGCGGCGACACCCTCCCGGGCTAGCTCCACGAATCGGCGGAAGGCATCGCGGTCGTTGACCGCGATGTCGGCGAGCATCTTGCGGTTGACCTCGACCTCGGCCTGGTTCAAGCCGTGGATCAGTTCCGAGTAGCTCATCCCCTCGAGCCGCGCGGCGGCATTGATGCGGGTGATCCAGAGGCGGCGGAAGGTCCTCTTTTTGTTGCGCCGGTCCCGGTACGCGTACATCCCCGACCGCTGCACCTGCTCTTTGGCGAAGCGGTAGGAGGAGTGCTTGCGGCCGAAGTAGCCCTTCGCTTCCTTCAGCACCTTGCGGCGCTTCTTGCGCGCGTGGACGGAGCGCTTGACGCGGCTCACTTGCCGCCTCCGAGCAGCTTCCGAACCCGCGGCGCGTCCTGCGGGGCGATCTCGACCGGCCGCGCCATCCGCCGCTTCCGTTTCGCCGGCTTTTTCTCCAGGATGTGGCTGGAGTAGGCGCGGCGGCCGCGCAGCTTGCCGGTGGCGGTCTTCCTGAACCGCTTCTTGGCGCCGGAATGGGTTTTCATCTTCGGCATACGGGTCCGGTATTGAAGCAGACCGCGGGCTCCGAGATGGTCGCCGCCCTCCTCATGGGTACCCTGCGCCCCGATGCGACTCGTCTACGTGGTCGGTACCCGGCCCAACTTCGTCAAGACCGCGCCGGTGATCGGCGCCATGCGTGCGCGCCATCCGCAGGGCCGCCACGTCGTCGTCCACACCGGCCAGCACTACGACCGGGCGATGTCGGAGGTCTTCTTCGAGGAGCTCGGGGTGCCGGCGCCCGACCACATGCTCGAGGTCGGATCCGGCAGCCACGCGCTGCAGACGGCGCGAACTATGGAGCGGCTGGAGCCGGTGCTGGTCGCCGAGCGCCCGGACCTGGTCGTCGTCCCCGGCGACGTCAACTCGACCCTGGCGGCGGCGCTGACTGCGGTCAAGCTCGGGATCCCGGTCGCCCACGTCGAGGCCGGCCTGCGCTCCTTCGACATGACGATGCCGGAGGAGGTCAACCGGATCGTCGCCGACCGCTTCGCCGCCCACCTCTTCCTGCACAGCGAGGAGGCGGCCGAGAACCTGCGGGCCGAAGGGATCCCGGCGGAGCGCCAGCACCTGGTCGGCAACACGATGATCGACACCCTGGTCGCGCTCGAGGACCGCTTCCGCGCCGCCGGCGCGGCGGGCGCCCTCGGCCTTCCGCCGGGCGAGTACGTGCTGGTGACGCTGCACCGGCCGGCGCTCGTCGACGGCCCGCTGCTCGGCGAGACCGTCGCCCAGCTGGCGGCGCTGGCCGAGCGGATGCCGGTCGTCTTCCCGGTCCACCCGCGCACCCGCAAGATGATGGAGGCGGCCGGCGGCGCCGCGGCGCCCGGCCTGCACCTCTTCGAGCCGCTCGGCTACCTCGACTTCCTCTCCCTGCTCGCCGACTCCCGGGCCGTCCTCACCGACTCCGGCGGCATCCAGGAGGAGACCACCTACCTCGGCATCCCCTGCTTCACCCTGCGCGCCAACACCGAGCGCCCGGTGACGATCAGCGCCGGCACCAACACCCTGCTCGGCCTCGACCCGAGCGCGATCGCCGGCATTCCGGCGGCGCTCCAGTCCCGCCCGGACCGCAGGCCCGAGCCGCCGCCCCTCTGGGACGGCCACGCCGCCGAGCGCATCGCCGACGTCCTGCTCGGCTGAGCCCGCCGGTCGCAGCCGACCGATCCGTCCCGCGCCGCGCCCACCGCTCCAGCTGTTCCTCATCCAGGCTATTCCGGGATAAGGAACAGCCCGGCGAGGTGCGGTGCGTTCGGACCGGCCGCGGGTGGCGCTCAGGCGTCCGCGGCGGCGGACTCTTGCGGCTCGGCAGCCGCATCCTGCGGCTCGGCGGCGGCATCCTGCGACTGGCCAGCCGAATCCTGATGCTCGGCCGCCGACTCCTGGGGCTCCGCGGCGGACTCTTGCGGCTCGGCAGCGGCATCCTGCGGCTCGGCCGACTCCTGGGGCGCGGCGGCGGCCTCTTTGGCCGGCGCGTCCGCCGGCGCGTCCTGCTCGGGCGTGTCCGCCTGGGCCTGCACGCGGTCGACCTCTTTGCTCGGGGCCAGCAGCATGCTCATGTTGCGGCCTTCCTGGAGCGGCTGCGACTCGATCGTCGCGATCCCGCCGAGGTCCTCGTAGAGTTTCTGCAGCAGCGCCCGGCCGCGCTCCGGGTGGGCCTGCTCGCGGCCGCGGAACATGATCGTCACCTTGACCTTGTCGTGGTGATGCAGGAACCGTTCGACGTGGCCCTTCTTGGTGTTGTAGTCGTTCTCCGCGATCTTCGGCCGCAGCTTGATTTCGCGGATGTTGGTCTGCTGCTGGTGCTTGCGCGCCTGCTTCTGCTTCTGCTCCTGCTCGTATTTGTACTTCGAGTAGTCGAGCAGGCGGGTGACCGGCGGCTTCGAGTTCGGCGCCACCTCGACCAGGTCGAGTTCGGCGGCCTGCGCCTGGCGCATCGCCTCGTTGGTGTCGACGATCCCCAGCTGCTCGCCGTCGGCGCCGATCAGGCGCACCTGCGGAACCCGGATCCGCTCGTTGATCCGAGTGGTGTCGCGCTCAGGTGGGCGCCGATCGAACCTACGCGGGACCGGCACTAGTGAGAAGAGTGGTGGAGCTTCAAGAGGACGAGTGGGCGACCGGTGGGCACGGGGCGCTCAGGCGCGGCGGTGATCATTGGGCGTGCCAGCAGTCAAGTGTCGAGCAAGTATAGAGACCGCGCGCTTGTGTGCAAGCCGAATTTGCCTGGTCGTCCGCGAGGCGCTCAATCGCCGGTCTCCGCCGCGATCCGCGCCGCGAACTCCGACAGCGACATCTCCCCCAGCTCGCCGTCCTCGTGGGAGCGAACGCTGACGCCGCCGTTCTGCTGCTCGCGGTCGCCGACCACCAGCATGTAGGGGTAGCGGCCGATCGCCGCGTCGCGGACCTTCTTGCCGATCGACTCGGAGCGGTCGTCGATCGTCGCCCGCACCCCGGCCTCGCCCAGCCGAGCCAGCGCCTGGTGGGCGTACTCGGCGTGGCGGTCGGAGATCGGCAGGACGATCGCCTGCTGCGGCGCCAGCCAGGTCGGGAAGCGGCCCGCGTAGTGCTCGATCAGGATCCCGGCGAAGCGCTCCATCGAGCCGAGCAGCGCCCGGTGGATCATCACCGGCCGGTAGGGCGCGTCGTCGGCTCCCGTGTAGTAGAGCTCGAAGCGCTCCGGCATCTGGAAGTCGAGCTGACAGGTGCCGCACTGCCAGGAGCGGCCGAGCGCGTCGGTGACGTGGAAGTCGATCTTCGGCCCGTAGAAGGCGCCGTCGCCGGGGTTCAGCTCGTACTCGCGGCCCTGTCGCTCGAGCGCCTCGGTCAGCGCCGCCTCGGCCCGCTGCCACTGCTCCTCGGAGCCCATCGACTTGTCGGGCCGGGTCGAGAGCTCGACTTTCACGTCCTCGAAGCCGAAGCGCGCGTAGAGCTCGTCGATCCCCTCGCAGATCGAGGCGACCTCGTCGGTGATCTGCTCCTCGGTGCAGTAGACGTGGGCGTCGTCCTGGGTGAAGGCCCGGACCCGCAGCAGACCGTGCAGAACGCCCTCGCGCTCGTTGCGGGTGACGCGGCCGAACTCGGCCAGCCGCAGCGGCAGCTCGCGGTAGGAGTGGCGGTCGGAGGAGTAGACGAGGCAGGCGCCGGGGCAGTTCATCGGCCGCAGCGCGAATTTGCGCTCGCCGTCGGAGAGGAAGTACATCTCGTCGCGGTAGTTGTCCCAGTGGCCGGAGCGGTGCCAGAGCTGCTCGTCGAGCACCTGCGGCGTCGCGATCTCCTGGTAGCCCCGCTTGCGCAGCTGTTTCTGGACCTCGCCTTCGATCAGGTGCAGCAGCGTCGTCCCGTTGGGCAGCCAGAACGGCATCCCGGGCGCCTCGTCGCGCAGCATGAAGAGCCCGAGCTGCGGGCCGAGGCGGCGGTGGTCGCGCGCCTTGGCTTCCTCGATCCGCTCCAGGTGCTGCTCGAGGTCGGCCTTCGAGAAGAAGGCGGTGCCGTAGATGCGGGTCAGCTGCTCGCGCTTCTCGTCGCCGCGCCAGTAGGCGCCGGCGACCGAGCTCAGCTTGATCGCCTTGATCCGGCCGGTCGAGGGCGAGTGCGGGCCGCGGCAGAGGTCCTCGAAGTCGCCGTTGCGGTAGAGCGAGACGGTCTCGACGCCTTCGTCGCGGACCAGGTCCTCGATCAGCTCGACCTTGAAGCCCTGGTCCTGGGCGCGGAAGATCTCGAGCGCCTCGGCGACCGGCACCTCGCGGCGGCTGAACTCCTCGCCGGCGGCGATGTGGGCGCGCATCGCCTTCTCGATCTTCGGCAGGTCCTCTTCGGTGATCCTTGTATCGGGCGGGAACTCGAAGTCGTAGTAGAAGCCGGACTCGATCGGCGGCCCGATCGTCACCTTGGTGCCCGGGTAGAGCTCGGTCACCGCCTCGGCCATCACGTGGGCGGCGTCGTGGCGGATCAGCTCGAGTCCCTCGGGGTCGCGCTCGGTGACGATCGCGATTTCGGCGCCCGCGGCGGGGAGCGCCGCGCTGAGGTCGCGCAGCTCGCCGTCGACCTTGATCGCCAGCGCCGCCTTGGCCAGGCCCGGGCCGATCGCCGCGGCGGCATCGGCGCCGGTCGCGCCGGGGTCGAGCTCGAGCGGCGTCCCGTCCGGCAGGGTGACGACGACTTTCTCGGTTGCGGCCTCCATGGGCGTGATGGTACGGGGAGAGCGCGGCCGCTAGCGCGCCGGGCCCTGCCGCGCCTGGCGCACCGCGATCAGCGGGCAGGGGCTTTCGCCCGAGGCGCCGGGGCGTTCCCAGAGGACGTAGGGCTTGGCGACCCGGACCGGGCGCAGGCCGGGGAACGGCGGCGCGGCGCGCGAGCCTTCGCTGACCACGTAGCGGACGCCGTGCGGGGGCGAGTCGAGTTCGCCGTCGGCGGCGATGCAGACGCGACCGCCGCGCAGCTCCCAGGAGATGTAGGGCGTGCCCTGTTCGTCGGCGAGCAGGGTCGGCGAGGCGACGACCAGCGTCGGCCCTTCGCCGACGTCGTTGCGGAAGCCGGTGAGGGCCGGCGAGTAGGAGCCGGGCCCGACCGGCGCGTTGGCGAAGGCGAGCAGCGAGCAGACGCCGGCGGCGACCACGAAGACCACCCCGACCGCCAGCGACCACCCACTGCCACCGTCGCCGCCTAACCCCCCAAAGCTCGTCGCCCGAGCGCGTCCCGGCTGCGGGCGAAAAAATCGGGGTACCGATATTTTCCGTCACCGGACTGGGGAAAAGATCGGTATCCCAGTGCCGAGGCGACGCTCTCGGCGAGCGGCAGGAGGATCGCCAGGGCGACGAGGGGGGCGGCGATCTCGAGCGCCTTCGCCGCCGTGTAGGGCGTGCCGCCGACGCGGGCGGCGAGGTAGGCGACGGCGCAGGCGGCGAGGCCGGAGAGCACCGCGACCTCGCGGCGGCGCCAGCACCACCACGCCCCGTAGGCGAGCAGCACGACCCCGAAGGCCGCGCCGAGGTAGTAGCCGGCGGCCGGCACCGCGCCGTCGCCGGGCGCCAGACGGAAGTCGCCCGAGGGCCAGATGCCGAGCGCCTCGAACGGGGAGATCTGGCCGAACAGGTTGCCGAGGCCGGGGCCGTTGGGGTCGAAGGTCTCGAAGCTGTGGAAGTCGACCATGCGGCCGATCTCCGGCGCGACCGGGACCGCGAAGACGAGCAGCGCCAGCCCGGCCGAGCGCGCCTCGACCGGGCGCCGCCCCAGTGCCAGTTCGACGAGCAGCCAGACGATCGCCGTCCCGACCAGCCAGAGCAGGCCCGGGAAGCTGTAGACGTAGACGGCGCCGACCGCAAGCAGGGCGGCCGGGACGAAACGCAGCGTCAGCTCCGCCCAATCGCGGGTCGCCTCGCGCAGGGCGAGCGCGAAGGCGAGGACGAGGAGCGCCTCGATCGTCTCCTTGAAAGCGCCCTGGGCGAAGTAGGAGGCGACCAGATAGGCGAGCCCGACGACCAGCGCGGCGGCGGTGCGCGGCAGCCAGGGCAGCTCGCGGAAGGCGGCGAGCGCGGTCAGCGGCGCCAGCACCGCGACCGCCACGGTCAGGCCGCTGAAGCCGTGGACGAGCCCGATCCCGAGGCCCTTGTTGAGCGCGACCACCACCGCGTGCGGCCCCAGCGGATAGCCCTGGTGCAGGAGCTGGGAGCCCTGCCCGGCCGCCAGCCGGTCGGCGGCCAGCAGGTGCTGCGACATGTCCGGGTTGAAGCTGGTGCCGAGGATCCCGAAGTGCCCTTCGACCGCGAACGGCAGCGAGGCCGCGAGCAGTGCCGCCAGCGCCACCGGCGAGCCACCGCGGAGCGCCTCCGCCCCACCCTCGAGCCGCCCCCGCAGCCAGGCGACGGAGCCGACCACCAGCACCAGCACGACCAGCGCCGAGATCACCCCGTGCCCGGGCAGCCGCACCGTCCCCCAGCAGATCGCGCAGAGCAGCGCCAGCCCGACCGCCGGCGCCAGCCACGACCAGCGCCGCACCCCGCAGAGGGCGATTGCCGCCTGTCCGAGCGCCAGCGAGGCAACGCACACCGCCAGCGCCGCTGCGTAGGTCCCGATCACGGCCGCGAGCCTAGACTGCGGCGATGGCGTTCGTACCTCCCGCCCGCCACCTGCTGCGCGCCAGGGACCTCGCCGACCACCGCTTCGCCGAGCAGATCGACGTCGACGACATGGCCAGGGCGGCGGGCCTCTCGCGGGCCCACTTCAGCCGCGAGTTCAAGGCCGCCTTCGGCGTCTCCCCGCGCGGCTACCTGCTGACCCGCCGGCTCGAGCGGGCGGCGGCGCTGCTGCGGACCACCGACCGGACTGTGATCGAAATCTGCCTCGACGTCGGCCTGCAGAGCGTCGGCTCCTTCACCACCAGCTTCAAGCGCACCTACGGCAGGACGCCGGCCCAGTACCGCGCCTCGTTCCCGCCGGCCTCGGCCTACGCGATGGTCCCCGGCTGCGTCGTCCGCGCCTACGGCCGCCCCCAGCACCGCACGTTTCGAGAAGACAGCGAGCCGACCCGCTCCTAGAGTCGTCGCACCAAGTCGCAACCCCACCCGGACCGCGACCAAAGCTGACGAAAGACAGGAGAGATCATGAAGATCGCAAACGCCCACATCTGGGTCCACGACCAGGACGCCGCCCTCGCCTTCTACACCGAGAAGCTGGGGATGGAGGTCCGCTCCGATGTCACCCTCCCCGAGCTCGGCGACTTCCGCTGGCTGAGCGTCTCGCCCCCCGGCCAGGAGGACGTCTCGATCGTCCTGATGGCGATCCCCGGCGAGCCGGTCGTCGACGCCGAAACCAGGAAGCAGATCGAAGAACTGATGGCGAAGGGCTTCGCCGGCTCGGTCTTCCTCACCACCGACGACTGCCAGGCCGAATACGAGTCGCTCAAGGCCCGCGGCGTCGAGTTCTCCGAAGCGCCGGAAGAGCGGCCCTACGGCATCGACACCGGTTTCCGCGACCCCTCCGGCAACAGCATCCGCCTCACCCAGGTGACGATCCCGATGGCCGCCTAGCGGGCATCCACCTGGCGCCGAGGCCGGCCCGCTGGGCCGGCTTTCGCGCGTGCGCGTGGGCCTGCAGGTGGGCGGCCGGCGCCGCGCTCGCCCGAACCGACGCTGACCGCGGAGGGTTGGAAGCACGCCCCCGGTGAGGCGACCAGCGTCGGCCCCGACGAGCGGCAGCGCCGCCCGGACTCGGCGGGAATTACGCGATACCGGCGACCCGCGTTCACCGACGGCGAGAACGTTTGCCGCGAAGGCAGATGGGCAAGCGCGAGATGCTGCGAACCGGAGGCTGGAGACGCTGCGAACCGGAGAGTGGGCGTTACTGGGCTCGAACCAGTGACCTCCAGCTTGTCGAGCTGGCGCTCTCCCAACTGAGCTAAACGCCCGGGGGCGCTGAATCTAGCAGCGGGGCGGGGCTCGGCGGTCCCTCAGGCAGGAGCTAAAGCCCCTGCAACGAATCGTCGATGGCAATGGTGCAACTTTCCTACCTTGCCGGTGTTTATTGAGGCGTCGCGGGAGTTGCGACACATAGAACTTCCGATCTTGAGGACCGACGAGCCTCGGAGTTAGCCACTCCCAGGTGGTACGTCCTTCGGAAACAAGGGGCCCCCTCGAGGGGCCCTTTTCCGTTCCCGGGGGCAGCCGCCCGGCCCTGGGCGCGGGTCGCTCTAGGCGTGGTTGCTCGGCAGGTGCCAGCGGCGCGGCGCGATCAGCCGCTCGCTCGCCTCCGGACCCCAGGAGCCCGGCTCGTACTGCTCGGCCGGCGGCGGGTCCTCGAGCACCGGCTCGGAGATCTCCCAGAGCCGCTCGATCGCCTCGGAGCTGGTGAACAGGGTGCGGTCGCCGAGCATCACGTCGTGGATCAGCCGCTCGTAGGGGTCGAGGCCGTGCTCGTCGGCGCCGAGGCTGTCGTAGTTGAACTGCATGTGGGCTTCGCCGAGCTGCATCGTCGGGCCCGGCACCTTGGCGAGGAAGGAGGCGGAGATCGTTCCCGGCTCGCCGAGCTCGAAGGTGAGGTGGTCGCGGCCGAACGACTCGACCACCTGGTCGCAATCGAGCGGGAACATCCGCCGCGGCGGCTGCGCGAAGGCGATCGTCAGCACGTGTTTGCTCTCCGCCAGCCGCTTGCCGGTGCGCAGGTAGAACGGCACCCCCTCCCAGCGCCAGTTGTCGATGAAGGCCTTGACCGCGACGAAGGTGTCGGTGTCGGAGTCGGCGGCGACGCCGTCCTCCTCGCGGTAGCCGCGGTACTGGCCGCGGACGACGTTCTCCGGCCGCAGCGGCGGCATCGAGTCGAAGACCTTCTCGCGCTCGATCCCCAGCGCCTTCGGCCCCAGCCCGGTCGGCGGCTCCATCGCGACGAAGCCGAGCACCTGGAAGAGGTGGGTGACGACCATGTCACGAAAGGCGCCGGTTTCCTCGTAGAAGCTGCCCCGCATCTCGATCGAGAGCGTCTCCGGCACGTCGATCTGGACGTGGTCGATGTGGTTGCGGTTCCAGACCGGCTCGAACATGCCGTTGGCGAAGCGCATCGCCAGCAGGTTCTGCACCGCTTCCCGTCCCAGGTAGTGGTCGATGCGGAAGATGTGGTCCTCGGCGAAGACCGAGTGCAGGAGGCCGTTCAGGTGCCGCGCCGAGTCGAGATCGGTGCCGAACGGCTTCTCGGTGATCACCTTCGAGCTCTCGCCGAGCCCCAGCTCGCCGATCGCCTCGACGGTCTGCCCGAACGCTTTCGGCGGCAGCGAGAGGTAGAAGAGCAGGCCTGCCTCCTCGCCGAGCTCGCCCCGCGCGGTGCCGATCTCGGCGGCGAGGTCCTCGAAGCTGTCGCCGACGCTGGCGAAGCGGAGCGAATCGAGGAAGCCCTCGAGAGCGCCGTCCTCGTCGCTGCGCCGGCCCGAGTCCTCGACCGCCTTACGGGCGAGCTGGCGGAACTCGTCGAGCTCGATCCCGCGACGCGCCGCCCCGATGATGCGGAAGCCCTCCGGCATCAGCCCGACCTGGGCGAGGTGGAACATCCCCGGCAGCAGCTTGCGCCGGGCGAGGTCGCCGGTCGCCCCGAAGAGGACGATCACCTGGTTCTCGGGCTGCCCCGGCGGCGTCTCCCGGACCTCGGCGCTGACGCTGGTGACGCTCACACCCCGAGCCTGACAGATGCGGCACCCCGGCGCCCGACTTATGCTGGCGACAGTAGATGGCAGCCGCGAGGACCGAGTCCGGGGTCGAGTACGAGCCGCTCGCGCTCGACGCGATCGAGGCCCATTTCTGGCGCGATCTCTGGGACTCGGTGCCGGAGGCGGCGGCGGCCGAGCACGGCATCGAGCGGGCCGGCTTCGGGCCGGTGCAGGCGACGGTGATCGGTGAGCTGGCCGCGGTCGGGATGGTCAACCTGCTGCTCGGGGCGACGGCGCCCGGGGCGGTCGTCGACGGCCACCTCGAGGCGGCGATCGAGTGGGCGCGGCAGCGTCGGCGTCAGCCCCTACGTGCCGCTCACCCCCGGCCAGCCCGAAAGCGAGGCGGCCGAGAGCGTCCTCCGCGCCGCCGGCCTCGCTCCCGTCTACGGCTGGATGAAGTTCCTCCGCGACGCCCACCCACCCCGCTTCGCGGCCGCCGACGACGTCGAGATCGTCGAGCTCACCGCTCCCGACCAGGAGCCGTTCGGGGCGATCGTCGCCAACGCCTTCGGGATGCCGGCCTGGGGCGCCGAGCTGTTCGCCAACCTCCCCGGCCGCCCCGGCTGGCGCTGCTACGTCGCCAAGCTCGACGGCATCCCCCAGGCGACCGGCGCGATGCTGCTCGACGGCGGCATCGCCGAGCTGGGGATGGGCGCGACCCTGGAGCCGGCCCGCGGCCGCGGCTGCCAGCTCGCCCTGCTGCGGCGCCGCATCGTCGACGCCGCCGCCGCGGGCAGCCGGCTGCTCTTCGTCGAGACCGGCGAACGGGTGCCGGGCCGGACGTCGAACAGCTACCGCAACATCCTCCGCGCCGGGTTCGAGGAGGCCTACCTCTGCCCCAACTGGGGGGCGACTCCCGCCGAGAGTGGCGCGAATCCGCACGAAACCCGCTCCTGAGCGGGGATTTTCCGTGACTTAGCTCACAACTATCCCTTCTCTGTAGAAGCGAAATCGGTCCGCTCATCGGCTCAACCTCCTGCCTTCAATTAAGCGCCCCGGCGCCGTGTGGAGCGGCCCGGGGCATGGCAAAGGAGCGTGAACTCCCATGCAGGACGCAGTTTCCCTAAACGAGCGCGACGACCTGCGCGACCAGCACGGCCTGCTGCACTTGGTTCTGGCCCATCACCCGACGATCCTCACCGCCGCTGAGTTGGAACGGCAGATGAGCGCGAGCGCCGACGGCTTTGACCGGGCGCTTTGGACCCTGACCGGCGCCGGCCTCCTTCGCCGGGAGGGAGAGACGATCTGGCCGACCTACGCGGCCCTCACCTTCGACCGGCTCGGCGCATGACGTTCGCGGAGAGGTTCGGCCAAAACGTCGCCGCAGCGCGCAAGCGGGCCGGGTTGTCCCAGGAAGCCCTCTCATTCCGCTCTGAAGTCCATCGGACGGTAGTGAGCAAGGTTGAGCGCGGTGAGTCGATCCCGCGCGCCGAGACGATCGCCAGGTTGGCTGGCGGTCTCGGCGTCGGCCCAGGGGACTTGTTCGCCGGTCTCGATTGGCAGCCTGCCGGATGGGGTGCGGGGCAGCCGGCCGGGCGGTTTGCGCCGTGACGTTCGCGGAGCAGTTCGGCCGCAACCTCGCCAGCGCTCGAAGGCGGGCCGGTCTCTCGCAAGAGGACTTGGGCGTTCGAGCCTCGCTGCACCGCACGGCGGTCGGCCAGCTTGAGCGGGGCGAGCGGGTCGCCCGCACCGACACGCTGGTCAAGCTGGCTGGGTCGCTCGGCGTCCAGCCGGGCGACCTGCTCGCAGGTCTCTCATGGCAGCCGGGCGAGCTTCGCGTCGGCCGTTTCAACTGAGCCATGGCAAGGCCAGAAACGCCAGAGGCCATCGACAAGGCGATTCTCCGCTGGCTATTGGATCGCAACTACGACCTGACGGCGGTCGCTGTGCTTGAGCGCAGGGTCGGCGACAGCTCGGCGGTCAAGGCCAGCCTCGCCCGCCTGCGGCGAGAGGGGCTGATCTACGAAAGCCCCTTCGGCTTCGTTGCCATCACCAGAGGCGCGCGACGGCAGCGCTAAGGGCTACTGCTGGCGGCCCAGCAAAGACGCAGGAGATTCCCGGGAAACGGCTTCGCACCAATAGGGCGATGTGCCGCCGGCGTCAACGGCGTGCACGGCGGGCGAAAAATCAGGACTCGCAACTGCAAGATCCCGCTGAATCTTGGCTAGGACTAACGCCTCGTCAGGCTGAAGAACGCGCCCCTCATCCGGGTCCGGCGAGGGGGCGTTGGTGTCATCCGTCTTGGCCATTGCCATCTCCCTCTGGATCGAACGCATCGAGCTGTTTCTTTAGCTCGGAATCCGTCGTTGAGACAAAGGTATCGTAGATTTTTCCTAAATCGTCAAGTTCGGTCTCGCTAAGCCGCTTGATGCCGTCTTGGTTGATCACCGCCACATCGGTCTCAAGACCAACCCCGGGCGCAACCTCAGCCCTGCGCTTCGACGCATAGACGCGAAACAGCGTCTGCCCGTAGTCCGCATCTGCCCCATGGCCGAAGCCAGCCATGGACTGGAGAACGTGAACCGCTCCCGATCCGATGCCTGCCCACCCGATAGCCATGTGATCCTGATTTCCGCCGCCGGGATTGTGGTTCGTATGGATGTGAGCGCCGCGATCGTCGATCCCTGCGAGCAACAATTCGACGCCAAGGTCCCATTGCGCGAGTCCGTTGTCGAGAAGCATGACCACCTGCGGGTGGAGGGAGTTGTGGAGGTTGTAGAACGACTCCAGATCTAGGCCGCGGGTCTTCAGTAGGCCCTGCTCGGCCCGATGAAGCCTCGCAGCGGCGTATTGCTTGCCCAGGAATTCAGCAACCTCTGGAATCGCATCGAGGGCGCCGTCCATTTCTTGAGCCGCCTCATTTACCAAGCGCATCCCGTCGTTGGTATTGCCGGCGACCATGACGAGCGCTTTACCGGATAGCTCCACGATCTTGGAGCCGGCGTGCTCGAATTCCATGAAACCGGCGGACGTGACCAGGCGGTCGGCCGCGACCACCACACGCGCATCGTCCTCCCCCCCGCACATGGCGGCGATACATACCGTCATCGACGCGGCAGGGTACACGATCAGTACCCAGATAAAGCCGTCAAGCTGCTTGACATTCTCTCAGTTGTCAAGTAGATTGACACCTATGCCACCGGCCAACCGACACCAACCGAGGCGAGCGCAGTCCTCGACTTCCGACTACTCGGTGACCGAATTCCTACGGGACTTCCCCGACGACGCCGCCTGCCTCGACTACCTCTGCCGCACCCGCTACGCGCCCGATGGCGACCATGCGCATTGCCCGCGCTGCGACTGCGAGCGCGTCTTTCGGCGCTACGCGACCAAGCAACAGCGCCAGTCGTGGACCTGCACCGGCTGCGGGCACCATGTTCACCCGACCGCAGGCACGATCTTCCATCGCTCCTCGACCTCGTTGCGGCTCTGGTTCCACGCGATGTACCTGATGACCAGCACTCGCTGTGGAATCTCCGCCAAACAGCTAGAGCGCGAGCTGGGGGTCCACTACAAGACCGCCTGGCGCATGTTCAACAAGATCCGTAACGAGCTGATGAACGACGAGGGCGAGAAGCAGCTTGGCGGTCAGGTGGAGGTGGACGAGACCTCCTGGGGCGGCAAGCCCCGGCGCACGCTGCGCACCACCGAGGAGCGCCGCGCGCACGCCGAGAAATTGGCCACCGTCCTCGGGATGGTTGAGCGCGGAGGCCGGGTCAGGCTGCGGGTGATCGCCTCGCGGCGCGGCGAGCCGCTTAGTTCAGCGGTGCGAGCGCATCTGAACCCGGCCGCGCTCATGCTCACTGACGACTGGGTGGCCTACAAGCCGCTACGGCGCGAATACGACTGGGCGGTGATCAACCACTCGGCGGGGGTCTACGTCGAAGGCGATATCCACACGAACACCATCGAGGGGTTCTTCGGCAACCTCAAGACGGGGATGCGCGGCGCTTACAAGATGGTCTCGCCGAAGTGGTTGCAGTCCTACTTGGACGAGTACGCCTGGCGCTACAACAACCGCTTTCGCGACGGCCGCTCGATGTTCCACAAGCTGCTTGCGGAGTCGGCGAAATGAGCGGGGAGAAGGCGCTAAAGGGAATCCGTCGGGCGCGCGAGCGCCGGGAGCAGGCGGCGACCCTGCGGAGCGAAGCGACCACCGAACTGCGGCGGTTCTGCCAGGAAGCTCAGAAAGAAGGCGTGCCGCTTACTCGGATCGCTTCGGAGGCCGGGCTTTCCCGTCAGGGCGTTTACGACCTGCTCGGGGAGCGACCTTCCCAATAGCAGCATCGAACTCGCCTTTGGTCGGGACCGGAATCTCAAGTCCCTTCTTCGTGCGCTGCTTTCGCTGTTTCGGGCTCATTCGCTCACCGTAGCGAGTTTAGGAAGTACGCTCGATTCCATGGGGGGCGGGCTAGAGAGCGCCGGTCTGAAGATCGACCGGGCAAATCACCATGCGAACGCTCTCAAGGCGACGATGCTCAAGTGGCTCGAAGATCGCCCTTACGAACTGTCTCTCGATGGAGACGACAAAACCGGGGAGCTTGTCGCTCGCATCCACATCAACCGGCAGCCACCGCCCGAGTGGAGCATTCTGCTCGGAGAGATTGTCTACGGTCTCCGCTCCGCACTCGACCATGCGGTCTACGCGCTCAGCACCCCGGCAGGCGGGCAGCCGCCGAATGGCACGGAGTTCCCCATCTTCAAAGACGAGCCGTTGTTTCGGAATCAGAATCGTCCCGGCGGGCTGTGGAAGGCTCGCGGTCTCAGCCCGGCAGCTTTGACCGTCGTCGAGGAGATACAGCCATTCCACGCAAGCGGGAAGAGTGAGGGGCATCCCCTCTGGGTCCTCCACGAACTCTGCAATATCGACAAGCACCGCTCGCTCAACCTCACCAACACGGCTCTTGGCGCGAGCAAATTGACGGTGACGCCCAGCGGCGGCGTCACCCTGCGCGCCTCTCAGATCACGGCTGACGGGCCAGTGCAGGACGGCACGGAGCTTGCTCGCTGGGCGGTCGACGTTGCCAGCAAAGGAAAAATCGAACTCGACGGTGAGATCGGCATCGACGTAGCGTTCGATGAGGCTGGGCCGGCCAAAGGCGAGATCGTTCGGCATGGCCTCGACCTGCTCGGGAACTCCGTGAAGTCCATCGTCGCGAGACTCCGAGACACCGCCCCTTAGGGGCCAGTCGCTGCTCCAAGTCTCCGCCTGGGGCGCGGCGAGGACGCTCATCGGACCGATTTCGCTTCTACAGAGATGGGATAGGCGTGACTTAGCTCACACGACGTGTCGAGCGTGATCGCGCTCACAAACGCACGTTCGCACCTGCGCGAAGCTTGTATACAAGCAAGCCACGTGAGAGTCCTGAGGAGCTGAACGCAGATGCAGAAGTGGAAATACACGAGCTACGAGAACGGCCAGCCGGTCACCCACTCCGACCTCTCCTGGAACGAGGCCGTGCGGGCGCTGGAGCGCGCGATGGTCGGCCGCGACCCCTTCGAGGGCGAGAGCCAGGAGCACGAGCCCCACACCGCCGAGCACCGGATCGCCGCCTAGTAGCGGCACCGTGTAGCGGCAGTCCGGCGGCATTGTTCAACCCCGCCTAGTGCGACGCTAGGCGGGGCCGGGCGAGCTCTTCGCCCTGCTTTCGACGCGAGCGGTGGATCCCGCTCCCAAGGCCCCGAGGCCGACCGTCTCAGCTGAAGTTCTGCTTCACCTTCGCGGCGCTGGCGACGCAGCGGCCGAATTCGGTTCCGGTGAGGCCGGCGACGTGGGCTTTCGGGAAGGCGACGCAGACCTGGCGGGCGGTCTTTTCGGTGGTCGCGGCGCGGGCCATCGCGGTCAGGCAGTTGGCGTACGGGGTGCCGGGCGTGCCCGCGACGTGTTGCTTCGGGAAGCCGCGGCAGTAGCCGCCGTAAGCGTGCGCCTTCTTCGCCAGCGACGCGTTCGGGCCGGGCGCCGGCTTCGGCGCTTCGGTTTCGTATTCGACGCCGCGGGCGAGCGCCGCGGCCGGGGCCAGCAGCAGCGTCAGCGCCCCGGCGAGCGCGGCGATCCTGGTCCTGAGGTTCATCGTCCTCCTCGGTTCGATTTGTCGGTCCGGGCAGCGAAGCGCGCGCCGCGGGGTTCCGAGTAAGCAGTTTGTGAACTAGCTTTCCGCCCATGGCGACCTACACAGTCAGCTGCCTCGGCGACCTCTCAGGCGGCGCGATCACCCAGCTCGAGGAGAAAGGCATGTACCGCTTCGCCGAGCACGAGGCCGGATTCGCCCGGTCCGGCGCCCTCACCCGCCACTTCCTCCAGGTCGAGGCCGGCAGCCCCGGTGACGCGGTGCTCGTCGCCCGCGGCGCGCTCGCCGTCGCCGGCGCCGAAGCGAGCGACTACCAGGTCGAAGAGGCGCCGGCAGAGAGCTAGTCGCCGGCGGCGGGGCACTCAGAGGCGGAAGGCGAGCAGCGCCACCGCCAGCAGCGGCACCCCGGCGGCGAGCCATTTGAGGGCGCTGTCGAGCGGCTGGATCAAGTCCTCGCGGTCGCGCTCGCGGACGCTGCCGTCGTTCATCTCCTGCCGCACCGCTACTGATCGGGTCCGTCGCCGCAGCTCGCGAACCGGGGTCGAGAGCCGGCGCTGCGCGGTGACCAGGCAGGCGCAGCCGACCACCGCCCCGGTGACCGCCACCGCTTCGCCGGCCGAGTGCAGCCCGAGCGCGTTCACCCACCAGCCGGTGAGGGCCGCGAACCCCGCCCAGGAGGCGGCGAGCCAGAAGTCGGTGTGGAAGCGGCCGCCGAACCACTCGAGGTTGTAGGCGGGGGCGATGAAGCCGCCGAACAGGATCAGCGGGATCAGGGTCGGCGAGACGACGAAGCAGCCGACGACCCCGATCGCCAGGGCGCCGCCGACCCCGCCGACCGCCATCGCGATCAGCGTCCGGTCGGAGAGCCGCGTGCCGAGCGGCCGCCCGTTCAGCTCGTCGAGGCAGTGGGCGCCGATCCCGACCGCGAGGAAGAAGGCCGCCACCGCCGCCCCCAGCCGCAGCGGGTAGACGTGCGGCGCGATCGCCGCCCCGATCGCGACGTTGCTGACGTTCCAGAGCGTGTACGGCGGATGCAGGACGGAGACGACGTCGCGCCAGCCGCCCGGCCGCAGGGCATAGAAGGCCGGCCGCGGCGTCCGGGCGCCGGTCTCGTTGTCAGCCTCGATTGCGACCCGACCAGAGTCCCGCCAAGCCGGGCGGAAAGCAAGCCCGGGGCGTGCACGGCTTTCTGGCGATCACAGGCGCGGGTCGACCGGTTCGCTCCCCAGCGCGAGGACGCCGAAGACGCACTCGCGGACCCGATAGAGGGGCTCGCGGCGGGCTCGCAGATCAGCCCCTCCGCCTTGGCCGACCAAGCGGGCTGAGGCTAGCGAGACGCCTGGCGCTCTTCGGCGGAGCGTCAGCCGGTGTCGCAGGAGCTCGCGGCCTGGTCATCCATCTCGCCCCGTGTTGCTTCGCGAACGCCGCTACGGCTTGGCGGTGACGGTCAGTTGAGCCGGCGTCGAGTTGGCAGCCCCATCGGTCGCGGTCGCCAGCACCCGGAGCTTCGGGCGCTTGCCGATCCGCAGTGCCGCGCCGATCGCGGCCAGCTGGCGCTTGCCCAGGTGGAGCTTGACAGTCTTCGTGACGCCGGCGGCGAGGTTCGATCGCACCGGCGCGGTCCGCAGCTTCTTCGGCACCCGGCCGACGGCGCTGGTGAGGACCCTGCACGCCTCCTGCGGGCAGCTCAGCTTGACGAGCACGGCGTGCTGGGAGAGCAGCGGCTGGCGCTTGGCGGCGTGCAGGGAGAAGACGAGCTTCGTGTCCTTTGCGCCTGCGCCTCCCCCGTTTCCGCCGCCGGGACCACCGGCACCACCACCGCTGCCGCCGGGCGCCGGCGGCTCGGGCAGGGCTTCGATCCGCTCGCAGTCGGGCTGCACAGTGTCGAGGCTGAGGCGGTCGGAGATCGCGGTGTCGATCTCGCTGCCGCAGGAGGCGTTGTCGGGGCCGCCGTCGCGGACGTCGACGCGGTCGGGACCGCCGAGCGCCCGGATCACGTCGACGCCGCCGAGACCGGTGATCTGGTTGGCACCGGGGCCGCCGACCAGGGTGTCGGCGAACTGCGAGCCGATCAGGTTGTCGAAGTCTTCGTTCAGGCCGAGCGAGTCTTTGCCGTCGCCGCCGCTCGCGGTGCCCGCGCCGAGGTCGACGCTGACGCCGGCGGGAGCGTCGGCGTAGACGAGGGTGTCGGTGCCGCCGCCTCCGCTCAGCAGGTCGTCGCCGCCACGGCCCTCGACGGTGTCGTCGCCCTGACCCGCTTTGATCACGTTCGGCCCGTTGGTGCCGCGGATCGTGTCGTCGAGCGGGGTGCCGATCAGTCCCTCGATTTCGGAGAAGCTGTCGTTGCCCTCGCCGGTCTGCTGGGGGCCTGCCTTGGCGAGGTCGACGGTGACGCCGCTTTGCACCGTCGGCGGGTAGCTGACGTCGTCGAAGCCGGCGCCGCCGATGTAGGCGTCGTCGCCGGGGCCGTTCGAGTCGTCGCCGATCAGCGCGTCATCGCCGCCGAAGCCTTCCAGCGTGTCGTTGCCGAATTCGCCTTCGATGAAGTCGCCGACTTCGCTGCCGATCAGGGTGTCGTTGCCCGCCTGGCCGTGCATCAGCACGAAGGGGCCTTCGAGCACGCCACCGGTGCCGCCCGTGCCGCGGGCGCTGAGGGTGTCGGAGAGGAAGCTGCCGATCAGTTCGATCCGCTCCGGGACGTCGATGAATTCGACGTCCGGACCGCCGGCGCCGTTGATGTTGATGCCCGTTTTGCCGGCGATGATCAGCGCCTGCTGCGCCGGGTCGCTCGCGACCTGGACCATGTCTTCGCCACCGCCGCCGAAGTAGTGGATGTTGATCGGCTCGGCGAGGGTCTGTGCGTTGTGGAGGGCAAGCGTGGTGCCGCCGTTGGCGGATTCGTCGAAGACGTTGATGTCGCCGGTGTTGGCCGTCGTCGGCGTGCCGCCGCTGCAGGTCACGCCGCCGGTCGAGCCGGCGACCGTGATCGTGGTGCCGGAGGTCTGCAGCAGCGCAAAGTCTTCGGCGGCGTGCATTTTCACGAAGAGGACGTTGGCGCCTTCGACGAATTCGCAGTCGGTCGCGGCCTCGGCCGTCATGGGGATCGCGAGGGCGATCGCCGCGACCACCGCCGCCGCCACAACGCGGCGAAGCGGGACGAGACAGCGGCCAATCCCCATGCGGCGATCCTAAGCCGAAATGGGATCCTTGATGGGTGATTCAGAACCGGACTGGACGTTTGGGGGAGATGCCAGCCGTGGCGGAAAGGCGCCTACCGGAATCGAACCGGTGTAAACGGCTTTGCAGGCCGCTGCGTAGCCACTCCGCCAAGGCGCCGGGTCCCGCTTCGCCCGGTCGGAGCCGGTCGTAGCGCCGGGACAGCTTAGCCAGTCGGTTTGGGGCCTTGCGGGATCGATGGGCCCGCGCGCTCGGCAGCGCCTGAAGGAAGCGCCGGAGCTACGCGGGCGGCGGCGCGGGCGCACAGCTACCGCGCTGCGCGGTGCCGAGTACCCGTGGGCCATTTCGATAACTCACCTTCATTGAAGGAAGAAGATCGATCAAACGATCAGGCCGATTGAGACCGGACTAATTTCACACACAGGAAAGCTTGGGGGAATCGACTCCGCGGTGGGTAGTTTCGGCGTTGGGAGCTTCGGCTCCTTTGTTAATCGCTGGGTGCGTCGCCTCGTGTGGGGCGACGCGCCTTATTTGGTCAACGGGGCGAGGGCGCGTAGGTGTTCGCGGAAGCCGATGCCGAAGCCGGTCGGGGTGCCGTCGTAGGCGGTGATCAGGCTCGGGCCGGCGCGGCAGGTCCAACCGCCGTGGGTGTCCCAGGCCCAGGCCAGGTAGGAGATTCCGTGGCGGTCGGCCCAGGGCATGTAGTTGTCGATGTAGGAGTGGCGGCAGTCGCCCTCCCCCATCTCGCCGGTCACCACGGGGTGGGTGCGGGAGATGCGCTCGAGGTTGGCGCGGCAGGCGCGGAAGCAGGCGGCGAAGTTGTAGGTGTGGTTGGAGGCGACCTCGGCATCGGCGGGATCGGGTGGCAGGTGGTCGAGCCACTGGTCGAGGTTGCGGGACCAGGCGAGGCCGCCGAGCAGGACCGGCTGTTCGGCGCCGGTGGAGCGGACCGCGGCCACCAGTTCGGCCATGCCGGCGCTGCGGTAGGCGCCGAGGTGTTCGTCTTCGAGCTGGCAGCCGTGCTCCCAGCACTCCCACCCGACGTCGTGGGGCTCGTTGTAGAGGTCGAAGAGGACCGCGCGGTCGGCGCGGAAGTAGGCGGCGACGCTGCGCCAGAAGTCCGGCGCGTGGTCGGCGTCGGCCATCGGGATGATCCCGGTCGCCTGGTGGCTGCCCGGCGCGGCGACGTGGAGGTCGAGGATCACGTAGAGGCCGGCCGCCTCGAGCCGGTCGACGTATTCGCGGATCGCCGTCCGGTAATCGTCGCCGCCGAGCCGCGGGGCGATCCCGTTGATCCCGAGCCAGCAGGTCTCGTTGAGCGGCAGCCGCACGGCGTCGATGCGCCAGCTCTTCATCGCCCGGATCGAGGCGGCGTCGCTCGGCCCGTCGAAGATCCCGTAGCCCTGCTGGCAGGCGTACTCGCTGCCCGAGCGGCTGACGCCGAGCAGCCGCACCGTCCTCCCCGCTCCGTCGACCAGCTGGTTGCCGCGGACGCCGATCCACGGCTTCGCCGCGGCGGCGCCGCTACCGGCGGCGACGCAGACGCAGGCGAGCACCGCGATCGCGAGCGCCCGCCTCACCTGCGGCCCCCGCTTAGTCCGTATCGACTTCGTCGTACTGCTTGACGGTTCCGTAGCTCTCGACGGTGCCGCCGTCGCGTTCGCCAGCCTCGTCGGGGTTCTCGCCGTACTGGCGCAGGGCGCGGCGCTGCCGCAGGTAGTCCCAGGCCTTGTCGAGCTGGACCTTGATCTCCTCCATCCGCGCCTCCTCTTCGGAGTCGAGCCCCTCGGACTCGTGGCGGTGGCGCAGCTGCTCCTCTTCCTTGACCAGCTCGTCGATGCGGTTGAGTACCTGTTGGTCGTCCATGGCGCCTAGAGTAGCCGGCGTGAAGGGCGGGGCACTGAGCCGGGTGGCGCCGCTCTACCTGGTCGTCTTCATCGGCTTCCTCGGCTACAGCCTGATGATCACGGTCTTCACGCCGCTGATCCTGCGCGACGACGGCGGCATGCTGGCGAGCTCGACCCCGCTGGCGACGCGGACGCTGGTGCTGGGCGGCGTGCTCGCCGTCTACCCGCTCGCCCAGTTCGTCGGCGCGCCGATCCTCGGCGCCCTCTCCGACCGCTTCGGCCGGCGGCCGGTGCTGCTCGTCTCGCTCGCCGCCAGCACCGCGCTCTACGGCCTGCTGGCGCTGGCCCTGCACCTGCGGAGCCTGCCGCTGCTCGTCCTCGCCTGCCTGCTGGCCGGCCTCTCGGAGGCGAACATCGCGATCGCCCAGAGCGCGATCGCCGACGTCAGCGCCGCCGCCGACCGCGGCCGCCTGTTCGGCTACGTCTATCTCTGCTCGAGCCTGGCCTACGTGGTCGGGCCGCTCGGCGGCGGCAAGCTGGCCGACCCCGCCGTCGTCTCCTGGTTCGGCTATCCGACCCCGTTCGTCGCGGTCGGCCTGCTGCTGGCGGCGACCTTCTGTTTCACGGCGACCCACTTCCGTGAGACCCATCGCCCCGACCCGAGCACCCGGCTCGGCCTCGGCCGCGCCTTCGCCAATGTCGGCGCCGCCTTCGCCCGCACCCCGCTGCGGCCGCTCTTCCTCGCCAACTTCGTCCTCTACCTGGCGATCTTCGGCTTCTTCCGGGTCTATCCGATCTACCTGGTCGACCACTTCGGGATGGGCGTCTCGCGTGAGTCGGAGTACATCGCCTGGGTCGCGGTGCCGATCGTGCTCGCCAACCTCGGCCTCGTCGCCTGGCTCTCGCGGCGGCTCGACCCGCGGCGGTTGACGGTCCGCTTCGCGATCGCCCTCGCCGTCTGCCTGGCGCTGGTCGTCGTCCCCCACCCGGAAGGAGCGCTATGGGTGACGCTGTTCGCCTGCGCGCTGGCGCTGGCGGTCTGCCTGCCCTCGATGGCGGCGATGATCTCGGCCGCGGTCGGGCCGGCCGAGCAGGGCGCCGCGCTCGGCTCCAACCAATCGCTGCAGGTCGGCGCCGAGGGCGTCTCCGGCCTCGCCGGCGGCGGCCTGGCGGCGATCTCGACGACGCTGCCGCTGCCGGCGATGGGCGCCCTGGCGCTGCTCGGCGCCGGCCTGCTCAGCCGCCCGAGCGCGCGGCGGGCGGCCGCCGGCGCGGCGCGGGCGGCTGCCGATCGAGATCCACAGCCGGCTCGCTAGCGGTCGCGCTCGCCCGGCAGCGCCGGCGGGACCCGCTCGGGCGGCGCGCCTCTTGTGGAGAACGCCGCGACGCCGCACACTGAGCAGATGACCGACACCACCTCCCCCACCCAAGACCTGATCACCACCCCGTTCGGCTTCGAGACCACCGCGCTGGAGGTGGTCGAGGGCGTCGACCTCGCCGGCAAGCGGGCGCTCGTCACCGGCGGCGCCTCCGGGATCGGCGTCGAGACCGTCCGCGCGCTCGCCCAGGCCGGCGCCGAGGTGACGATCGCCGCCCGCAAACTTGACGCCGCCGAGGCGGTCGCCGCCAAGGTCCGCGACTCGACCGGCAACGAGGCGGTGCTCGTCTCCCAGCTCGAGCTGGTCGACCGCGACAGCGTCGACGCCCTGGTCGCCGGCTGGGACGGCCCGCTCGACATCCTCGTCAACAACGCCGGCGTGATGGCGATCCAGGAGCTGGAGCTGAGCCCGGAGGGCCACGAGATGCAGTTCGCGACCAACCACCTCGGCCACTTCCGCCTCACGCTCGGGCTGCACGACGCGCTCGCCGCCGCCGCCGACGGCGCCCGCATCGTCTCCGTCTCCTCCTCCGGCCACCTGCGCTCGCCGGTGATCTTCGACGACCTCGACTTCCGCTTCCGCGACTACGAGCCGTGGGCGGGCTACGGTCAGGCGAAGACCGCCAACGTGCTGCTCGCGGTCGAGGCGACGCGGCGCTGGTCCGGCGAGGGCATCGTCGCCAACTCGCTGATGCCGGGCGGCATCGTGACCAACCTGCAGCGCCACATCGACCCCGAGCGGATGGAGCGGATGCGCAGCGAATCAGGCGGCAAGATCCGCTTCAAGACGCCCGAGCAGGGCGCCGCGACCTCGGTCCTGCTGGCCGCCTCGCCGCACGTCGCGGGCGTCGGCGGCCGCTACTTCGAGGACTGCAATGAGGCGCCGGTGGTCGACCGCCGCACCGAGCCGGGGGTCGGCGGCGTCGCGCCCTACGCGCTCGACCCGGCCAACGCCGAGCGGCTCTGGGAGGTCTCGCTCGAGTTGATCGCCTGATCGCCGCGGCGGCCGAAGAGCATCGAGTCGTCGACCGGCCCGTAGCGCAGCGAACGCAGGTCGAGCGGGTAGTTCTGCCGCAGCTTCCAGGGCTCCTTCGAGCCCTGCTTCGGCAGCTCGGCGAGCGAGCGCAGCACGTAGCCGGAGTTGAAGTCGAGCAGCGGCTCCTCGCTGATCGTCGAGTCCTCGACGACCGGCACGCAGGTCTCGAAGTGGCGCGCCTCCATGTGGGCGAGCAGGCGGCAGACGTATTCGGCGACCAGGTCGGCCTTCAAGGTCCAGGAGGCGTTGGTGTAGCCGAGCGTGAAGGCGCAGTTGGGGACGCCGCTCAGCATCATCCCCTTGTAGACCATGCCGTGGGCGAGGTCGGCGTCCTCGCCGTCGAGGTGGACGCTGGTGCCGCCGAGGAACTGCAGTTTCAGCCCGGTCGCGGTGACCACCACGTCGGCCTCCAGCAGGCGGCCCGACTCGAGCTCGATCCCGCCCTCGGTGAAGCTCTTGATCGTGTCGGTGACGATCTCGGCACTGCCGTCGCCGAGCACCTCGAAGAGGTCGGAGTCGGGGACCAGGCAGACCCGCTGGTCCCAGGGGTTGTAGCGCGGGTTGAAGTGGGTGTCGACGTCGTAGCCGGGCGGCAGCGCCTTGACGACGCCGCGGCGGATCAGGTTCCGCATGAAGCGCGGCCGACGGCGGCTGAGCCGGTAGAAGAAGCTCTGCAGGGTGACGTTTTTCCAGCGCACCACCGCGTAGGCGCGGCGCTCGCCGATCATCCGCCGCAGCCGGTTGGCGATCGCGTCTTCGCCCGGCACCGAGACGATGTAGGTCGGCGAGCGCTGCAGCATCGTCACCTGGGCGGCGTCGGCGGCGAGCGCCGGGACCAGCGTCACCGCGGTCGCCCCGGAGCCGATCACCACCACCCGCTTGCCGGCCCAGTCGGCGTCGGCGGGCCAGAACTGAGGATGGATCACCTCGCCCCCGAAGCGCTCGATCCCCGGGAACTCGGGCGTGTAGCCGGCCTCGTAGTCGTAGTAGCCCGAGCACATCCAGAGGAAGCTTGCGGTGAGCGTCTCGCGCTCGCCGGCGGCGCTCTCGGCGGTCACCGTCCAGCGCGCCTCGGCGCTCGACCAGGAGGCGTCGACGACGCGACGGTCGAAGCGGATCTTGCGGTCGATCCCGGCCTCGCGGGCGGTCTCGCAGACGTAGCGGAGGATCGAGTCGCCGTCGGCGATCGCCTTCTGCTCGACCCAGGGCCGGAAGCGGTAGCCGAGCGTGTGCATGTCGGAGTCGGAGCGGATCCCCGGGTAGCGGAACAGGTCCCAGGTGCCGCCGATCGCCTCCCGCGCCTCGAGGATCGCGAAGCTGTCGCGGGGACGCTGGCGCTGCAGGTGGTGGGCGGCGCCGATCCCGGAGAGGCCGGCGCCGACGATCAGCACGTCGAAGTGCTCGGTGCCGGTCTCCATGCTCTTCTCTGCCTCCTCCGCGATGCTCATCTCCGCTCGAACCTTATGCCGGCGCTTTTCACCCTTGTGAGAAGCATGTCACCCATCGCTGCAACCGTAGTCTGCTGGCCGGCGGTCGCGGGGAGATCGTCGAAGGCCATGCAGAGGGTCGACTCGGCGAGCATCTTCGAGGTCTCGGCATAGCCCGGGTCGCCGCCGGAGACCTCGGTCACGACCCGCTCTCCCCCGCCCTCGCCGACGAAGGTGATCTTGAACCAGCTGCGCTCGCGGGTCGCCTCGTCCGGCCCCTCGCCGGGGTCTTTCAACTTCAGCAGCAGCTTGCGGGTCGGCGGCAGCGGCGCCAGCAGGGCGACCGCGCCGACCCCGCCCGCCATCGCCCCGAGCGAGGCGAGGTGCTTGGCGTGCGACGTTGTGGCCGTAGGTGAAGTCGGGGCCGTAGCGGGGAACCGCCGCCGCCGAGCGGCGGACGACCGGGCCGTCGATGGTCGGCAGCGGCGCCGTCCAGCCGCCGAGCTCGGCGCTGCGGCGGATGCGCGGCGGCGCCGCGTGTATGCGGCGGGCGGGGTCGCGCTGCTCGGCCCGCTTGCGGGCTCTGCCGGCGGCCAGCGTCTCGCGGCCGCGGGCGAAGCCGTTGACCGCCGAGTGGTAGGTGCCGCCGGAGAACTGGGCGTTGGCGCGGACGTAGCCATTGACCGTCAGCGGCACGCCCTCCGGCAGCTGCTGGACCGTGAAGTAGGCGCCGAGGTCGTGCGGGATCGAGTCGAAGCCGCAGCAGTGGACGAGCCTGGCGCCGGTCCGCCGCGCCTCGGCGTCGTGGTCGAGCCAAACCCGGTCGACGAACTCGGGCTCGCCGGTGATGTCGAGGTAGTCGGTGCCGGCGGCGGCGCAGGCGGCGACCAGCGGCCGGCCGTGGAGCGCGTAGGGGCCGACGGTCGAGGTGATCACGCGGGTCTCGCCGACCACCTCGGCGAGCGCCGCCGGGTCGGCGGCGTCGGCGATCAGCAGCTCGGGCGGCTCGGCGGCGCCGTCGATCGCGGCCAGCTCGGCAGCGCGCGCCTCGAGCTTGGCGCGGTTGCGGCCGACCAGCGCCCACCGCATCGCCGCCGGCCCGTTGGCCGCCAGGTAGCGGGCAGCGAGCCCGCCGGTGAAACCGGTAGCGCCGAACAGCGCCAGGTCGAATCGCCGGGTCGCCTCCACGGCGGGGATTGTGGCATCCGCGACCGATCCTGGCTTCTCAGCCAATTCTTGACTTATTGACTCGACAAAGGGCGAGCCGAACCGCTACCTTCCCCAGATGCTCTTCCGCCAGATCATCCACGAGGACCTCGGCTGCGCTTCCTACCTGGTCTCCGACCGCGAAGCCGGAGTGGCGGCGGTGATCGATCCGCAGTGGGACGTCGAGCCCTACCGGCGGCTGGCGCGGCTGCACGGGGTGCGGATCGGGCACGTGCTGGAGACCCACAATCACGCCGACCACGTGTCCGGCCACGGTCGGCTGGCGAAGACGACCGGGGCGACGATCCACGTCCACGAGCTGGCCGAGGCGCAGTTCGAGCACCAACCGTTCGCCGACGGCTGGGTGCTGGAGCTGGGCGAGGTCTCGATCGAAGCGATTCACGCGCCCGGGCACCGGCCCGAGCACACCGCCTTCCTGCTCCGCGATTCGAGTCGCGGCGGCGCCCCCTGGGCGCTGCTGAGCGGCGACTCGCTGTTCATCGGCGACGTCGCCCGGCCCGACCTGGCGGTCGAGCCGCGCGCCGGGGCGGCGGCGATGTACCGGTCGCTGAACGAGCGGCTGCTGGCGCTCGACGACGAGGTCGAGGTCTGGCCGGGCCACCTCGGCGGCTCGCTCTGCGGCGGCTCCGGCCTCGACCTGAAGACCTCCTCGACGATCGGCTTCGAGCGCCGCCACAACCGCGCGCTGGGGTTCGCCGACGAGGCCGAGTTCGTCGTCCGGACGACCGCCTCGCTGGGCGACAAGCCGCCCAATGTCGAGCGAATCGTCAACCTCAACCGCGGGCCGCTGGTCGAGCACTTCGGCACCCCGCAGGCGCTCACCCCGCACCAGGTCGAGGAGGCGGTCGCCGCCGGCGCCTGCGTCGTCGACGGGCGCAGCAACGAGGAGTTCGACGAGTCCCACATCGCCGGCGCGCTCAGCACCTCCGCCTACGACACCGGCTTCGCGACCAAGGTCTCGCGGGTCGCCCCGGCCGGCACCGAGATCATCATCGTCGCCGCCTCCGACGGCGACGAGCGGCACGCGGCCGAGCTGCTGGCCGCGGTCGGGATGAGGGTGCGCGGCTTCCTCGAGGGAGGGATGACCGCCTGGCGCACCGACGGCCGGCCTGTTCTGCGGATCGAGCTGATCGAGCCGGGCGAGCTGCTGCGCCGGGTCGAGGGCCCGGAGCCGCCGCTGGTGCTCGACGTCCGCAACGACGCCGAGTACGCCGGCGAGCACATCCCCGGCTCCCTCCACATCGCCTACGGCGACCTCGCCCAGCGGCTCGGCGAGCTGCCGCGCGACCGGGTGGTGGCGACGATCTGCCGCGGCGGCAAGCGGTCAGGCCTTGCCGCCTCGATCCTGCAGCGCGAGGGCTTCGACGACGTGATCCACGTCGGCCGCGGCGTCGCCGCCTGGCGCGAGGCCGGCGGCCCGGTCGAGAGCGGCGGCGTGCCGAGCGCCGCCTAGCGTTCGGCTAGCGGCGGCCGTTGAGGTGGTCGTCGGCGCGGTTCTCGGCGGCGTCGATCGCCTGGCGCTGGCTCTCCGGCCCCCAGGGATTGCGTTCGTGGGCGATCGCGTCCTGGACGGCGGGCTCGGGGTTGGCGTGGAAAGGGCCGCGCCAGCTGCACGAGCAGGCGGCGAGGTAGCCCTTCTTCAGCAGCTCGACCTTGGCGATGTGGGGAAGCTGTGCGGTGTCCACGCTCGTTTGATCGGCACGCCGCGGCGACAGCTTGAGCAGTTCGCCAAGATGAGCCGATGAGCTACCTCCCCTCCCCCCAGCGATACGACGGCAAGATGCGCTACCGGCGCTGCGGCCGCTCCGGCCTCGACCTGCCGCTCCTCTCCCTCGGCTACTGGCACAACTTCGGCGACGACCGGCCCTTCGAGACCCAGCGCGAGATCGCCCGCCGCGCCTTCGACCTCGGCATCACCCACCATGACCTCGCCAACAACTACGGCCCGCCCTACGGCGCCGCCGAGATCAACTTCGGCCGCCTGATGCGCGAGGACTTCCGCCCCCACCGCGACGAGATGGTGATCTCGACCAAGGCCGGCTGGGACATGTGGCCCGGCCCCTACGGCCAGGGCGGCGGCTCGCGCAAGTACCTGATCTCCTCGCTCGACCAGTCGCTGGAGCGGATGGGCCTCGAGTACGTCGACATCTTCTACTCGCACCGGCTCGACGCCTCGACGCCGCTGGAGGAGACGATGGGCGCCCTCGACCACGTCGTCCGCCAGGGCAAGGCCCTCTACGTCGGCATCTCCTCCTACGACGCCAGCCGCGCCCGCGAGGCGGGGACGATCCTCAGCGAGCTCGGCACGCCGCTGCTGATCCACCAGCCGTCGTACTCGATGCTCAACCGCTGGATCGAGAGCGAGGGCCTGCTCGAGCTCGCCGGCGAGCGCGGCTTCGGCGTGATCGCCTTCACCGCCCTCGCCCAGGGGCTGCTCACCGGCCGCTACCTGGAGGGCGTGCCGGAGGACTCACGCGCCTCGCGCGCCGCCGGCGAGGACTACGGGGTCTTCGAGCAGGATTGGATCAACGAGGAGACGGTGGCGCGGCTGCGCGAGCTGAACGAGGTCGCGAAGAACCGCGGCCAGAGCCTGGCGCAGCTGGCGCTGGTCTGGGCGCTGCGCGACGAGCGCGTCACCTCACTGGTGGTCGGCGCCTCCTCGGTCGCCCAGCTGGAGCAGAACGTCGACGCCCTCGACAACCTCGAGCTGGCCGAGGACGAGCTGGCCGAGATCGACCGGATCGTCGCCGAGCTGCCGCAGATCGACCCCTGGTACGAGGCGCGGACAGGGCAGGTCTAGAGGTCGGCGCCGGGCGGCGGGGTGGCGCTGCCGCTGCGCGCCGGGGTCTCGAAGAAGGTCGTGAACGCAGTGCCGTGGATCGGCGTCCCGCCTGTCTCGGCGAGGCGAGCTTCACTGTTGGCTTTGACCTCGAGGACGCGCTTCAGCGTGTCCCAATAGGCCTCGCCGAGTTCTTCCCACCCCTTCTGATCGACGGCGAAGGGCACCCGGGTGATGTGGTGGTCGTGACGCTGGCCGAACTTGCGGGACTCGAGGGAGACGCTGGCATCGGCGGCGGCCAGCTGGAACGTGTGACGGGCAAATTCGCCGCGTTCCTCGACGGTCATCTTTTCGTAGTCCGCCTCATCGAGCAGCGGCTGGCGCATCGGGCTGGCGCTGTAGAAGTGCTCGGTCGAACCGCGCACCGGACGCTCGTCGATGAGCTCGATCACCCCGGCTTCTCGCAGGGTCCTGACGTGGTAGCTGACGTCGCCCACCGGGATGCCGAGCTCCTGAGCGATTTCGGTCGGGCTGGCGACTCTGTCGGCGAAGATCGCGAGCAGCCGGCAACGCAGCGGGTGGGAGACGATTGCCCCTAGAGCCGCGTCCGATACGCCCCGCCACTTCCCCCGCGTAGCAGTCGCCATTTCTTTGCTCCTCCGATTCCTGAGTTAGCTAGAGGTTTAGAGCATAAACGCTCTGTTCCGACAGTGCGGTTTTTTAATGGCTCGCGTTCCACTGGTGGAATCTGTTCCACCAAAGCGACGGTCGAACACGCCGGAAGGGATGCCACTGATGGGAGGGGGTGAGCTATGACTGTCGCTGCTTGCGCGCCGACGATTCCGATGACCGCCGTCGGAAAGATGTCCTAGAAGGGACCACGGACTGAGCCCGGCCCTCGTCTCTTGGGAGAGCGAGAGCCGGGTTCATCCATCTTCACCCGGAGATGCCGGGCCCGGTCTCCCCTATTTGAGGAAGCCGGTGCCTTCGACCGCCTTGAGAACTTCCGCCGCGGTGGCCGTCGTCTGGAACGGACCCTTTTCCGGCGAGATGTTCTTGCTCTGCGGTTTCACCAGCAGGCCAGCGACGGAGGCGTGACGCGCCTCGACCGCCCAGATCGAGAGCGCCGCGCTGATGTAGGCGGGGCTCTGGATGTTCAGCGCCTGGCCGCCGTAGGCCTTGACGCCGGTGTTCTCCAGCACCATCGAGGTCGGCAGCCAATTCGCTTTGCTGGTGGCGTCGCCGAAGTCGACGCTCGGTGCCTTGGTGGCCTTCGAGCCCAGCGCTTTCTTGAGGAAGGCGACGTGGGCGTTCTCGTCGGAGGTGACCTGCTTGAGGAAGGCCGACTCCTGGGCGCCGCTGGCGACGTTGTTCTTGGTCGCCTCGTTGTAGAAGGCGGCCTCCAGGTACTCCAGGGTGAGGGCATAGTTGAGGATGCCGATGTCGCCCTTGCCGAAACTGGCGGGCGGGCGGCCCTTGCCGGCGGCCATCGCGGCGGCCGGGGTGAGGGCGGTGAGCAGCGCGCCGCCGCCCATCACGGCACCGCCGGCGAGACCGGCCTTCTTGAGGAAGTCGAGGCGGGTGTCGCCGCGGCTTTCCAGCGTGTCCATGGCGTCATGCGCGGTTTCGCGAATGTCGCCGTTTACGTCGATCTGATCGATCTTCAACTCAGGATCCATCGGGTGAGCTCCTTTCGAGGGGGGACTGGGGCAAGGAACGGACGACGAGGCGAGCTGGATCAATCAAGCTGGTACCGAAACCGTCTGTCCCGGTGATCCAGGCGTGACCCCGAGCGCGTATGGAGCGGCGGAAGGACAATTGCGACTCGAGGCAAGGAGAGGCAGTGTCGGAGGTGGTGAGCGATGGCCGCGCCTAGACGCCACAAGGCGGAGCGGCTCGCCGACGAGGAGCTGATGCCGCTGATCGGCGCCAAGGACCCCGAGGCGTTCGCGGTCCTCTTCGACCGCCACGGCGGCGCCGCCTACTCGCTCGCCTACCGCGTGGTCGGCGAGCCCGAGGCGGCCGAGGACGTGACCCAGGAGGCGTTCATCTCGGTCTGGCGCTCCGGCGCCCGCTTCGATCGCGCCCGCGGCAGCGTCCGCTCCTGGCTGCTCAGCATCGTCCGCAACCGGGCGATCGACACGCTGCGCGCCGGCAGCGGCAAGGCGCCGAAACTGAACTTCGACGACGAGGCGATCCTCGAGCAGCGGCCGGCCGAGGAGCTGACCGAGGAGGAGGCGCTCCGCAACGAGACGGCGACCGAAGTCCGCGGCGTCCTCGGGGGGCTGCCCGGCGAGCAGTCGCAGGTGATCCAATTGGCCTACTTCGGTGGCTTCAGTCAATCCGAGATTGCGGAGATGCTCGGCCTTCCCCTCGGCACGGTGAAGGGGCGGATGCGCCTCGGCCTGCGCAAGGTCCGCACCGAGCTGGCGGAGGGATACGCATGAGCGGGTCTGAGATGAGCGGCAACGGCCACGAGCAGTGGAGCGAGGAACTCGGCGCCTACCTGCTCGGGGCGTTGCAGCCCGGCGAGGCGGCGGCGCTGGAGAGCCACCTCGCCGGCTGCGAGCGTTGCCGCGAGCAGCTGAGCTGGCTGGCGCCGGCGGTCGACGCGCTGCCGGAGGCGGTAACTCGGCTCGAGCCGCCACCGCAGCTGCGCGAACGGCTGATGGCCGAGGTCCGCGAAGATGCGCTCCGCGCGGGCACCGCCGAGGCCCCCGAGCGGCATCGCCTCCTCGGCTGGCTGCGCGGCGACGGCGACCGCCTCCGCTGGCGACCGCTGGTCGGCTTCGCCACGGTGGTGCTGATCGCCGCCGCGGTGGTCGGCTACGAGGTCGGCGACGGCGGCTCGAGCGGGAGCGGGAGCGGCGCTACCGCCGTCACCGTCGAAGTGCCGCAACCGTCCGGTCTCGTCGCGGCGGTCTCGATGGAAGGCACCGCCCACGGCCGGATCGAGCTCAGCAACGTCCCCTCCCTCCCCCCCGACAAGGTCCTCGAGGCCTGGGTCGAACGCGAAGGCGAGGTCGAACCGGTCCCGGCCCTTTTCGTCCCCAACGGCCAGGGCGAAGCGGCGACGACGATCGGCGACATGCGGGGGGTCTCGACCGTGATGGTCACCGCCGAGCCCCCCGGCGGCAGCGAGGCACCGACCTCGAAGCCGATCGCCGAAGTCCCGATCCCCGCGACCTGAGCGACCGGCCGCCTCGTCCCCGAAGGAGGCGGGAGTTACTTCTTCTTGCCCTTGCCGCCGCAGGCGGTGGACAGAAGCGAGTTGGTGTCGTGGGTCCTGCCGTTCTGGCCGTCGATCTTCACCGTCGCCCGGTTCTGCCCGTTCGCCGAGGCTTTGCAGAGGTTGACCGAGTTCTGCAGGAGGCCCTTGGCGCCGCCCTGCATGTTGAGGACGAACTTGGCGATCGGCGCGTCGGGGAGGTTGGTGAACGTGGCCCGGATGCCGCCCCTGTTGCTGTCGATGCGGCCGGCGAGGACGATCTCGAACTGCCCCTTCAGGTCGGCGACCAGGTCGGGGAGCTTGTGGTTCGAGGAGCGCAGGTAGACGGGGCCGGTCAGCGGCTTGTCGAGCAGCGGGGTCGTCACCTGCGCCCGCCCATAGACCGAGGCCTTCGGGCATTTGCGAGCCGAGAACTGGACCCGGGTGCAGATCGTCTTGATGTGGCTCTGGTCGAGCAGGATCGAGTGCGGCATCGCGAAGGAGACCTTCGAGATGTTGGCCTGACCTTTCGGCTCGGTGACCGTGACCTGCAGCGCCGGGTGGCGCCGCCGGTTGAGCGCCTTGCGGCCGCCGAGCAGCTTCGGCGCCAGCTTCGGGGCGAAGCCGAGCGCGCCGCAGCCGGCCGCCTGGAAGCGGTCGCTGAGGCTGGCGCCGGCCCCTTCGTAGCTGGTCACGTGGCTGCTGACCGTGCTCGGGTTGCAGGACGTCGGGTTGAGCATGAAGCCGTCGCGGTCGACCGCCAGCTCGATCGAGCGCAGCCGCAGCGGGATCCCGTCGAGGATCCGCGGCAGCTGGTCGGCTTTCACGGTCACCTGGGCCGTGGTCGGGTCGACGAAGACGCCGGCCCGGACGTTGACGGTGCCGAGGTCGAGCGGGCCGGCGACCGCCGGGACGACGAAGTCGAGCCCGAGCGGCGCTCCTTTATATGGACCGGTCAGGTAGGCGCGGCCGGTCTTCACGTAGAACGGGCTGGTGCCCGCGCCGGCGACGGCGATCACCGAGCCGACCCGGCTGCCTTCGCCGCAGCTGCCGGCGGCCGCCGCCGCGTCGGAGCACTGCGGGACGCCCCTCAGCGTCGCCAGCACGCCCTGCGGCAGGGTCGCTTCGATCGTGCTGATTTCCTGCGCCCCGTCCGGCCGGCTGACCTTGAAGTCGAACGGGCTGTGCAGGGCGGCGGCGTTGGAGACCGTGCCGGCTTCGAGGCTGAGCCCGAAGGGCCGCTGGCCGAGGCTGCCGACGCAGCCGCCGCCGCTGGCGCCGGAGCTGACCGTTACCGAGGAGCCGGCGCCGACGTCGCCGGCGTTCGACCACGGCGTCAGCACCGCCGACGACGGTTGGGTCCCGCAGACGTCGGGCGTCGCCAGCACCGCGCTCGGCCCGCCGAAGAAGTTCAGCTTGAACTCGTCGAACGGCACCTGCGGGGTGTTGTCGAAGGTGGTCACCAGGCGGCCCGTGGTCGGGTCGAGGGCGATTTCGGCGGGCAGCTTGATCAACACGCCCTGCGCCTCGGCGACGACGTAGATCGCGATCAGGGAGCCGAACGGGTTTTCCTTCTGGCGGGCGAGGAAGATGCCGCCGCTGAGCGGCTGGCTGAGCAGCGGGGTGACGATTTCGACCGTGCCGATCTTCGAGTTCTGCGGGCAGGTCGAGGGCGCGTTGCTGAACTGGTCGAACTCGGCGACCGAGCAGCCGACCAGGCCGTTGGCGGTCGACGGGTTGATCGAGATCCCCGGCGGCAGCGTCACCACCGACTTCTTCAGGTTCGCCGTCGCCAGCCCTTCGGGGTTGGTGTTCTGCGGGATCCGCAGGTCGACCGTCAGCGCCGACGGCGTGTCGGCGACCGGCGTTCCGAGCGAGGTCTCGATCGAGCCGCCGAACGGGACCTGGTCGCAGCCGTCGGCGCCGAGCACCCGACCGGCTTTGTCATGGGTGGTGAACGCGGAGCGATCTTCCCCGCCCTGCCAGGAGGTGACGTGGAGGCGGGTGGTCTGCGGGCCGGTGCAGCTGGTCGGCAGGGTCATGAACGGCTTTTTCGGCGCGTCCACGTACGGGCAGCCGCCCGCCGGCATCGGGCCCTGACCCTGCGAGGCCGAGAGGCAGGCGCCGCGTTCGGCGTCGTGCCGCGGGTCCGACGGGTTGCCCCAGAAGCTCAGCGACGTCCCGGTCAGCGGTAGGCCCTGGGAGATGTTTTCGAGGTGGATGTCGAGGCCGTAGCCTTCGCCGCCGTTCGCTTCCTGCGAGCGCACCGAGGCGGTCGCGATCACCGGGTCGACGAGGACGACGAAGCCGAACTGGGCCGGCACGCCGGGCGCCGGCACCATGTTGTAGACGGGCAGCGTGATTTTGGTTCCGAGGGTGAAGATCGTCGTCGTCCCGACCTGGGTGTTTTCAGGGCAGCCGGGCGTCCCGAGCGGCGCCGCGAACTGAGCCGCAGTGCAGCGCGGGACCGCCGAGGGGTCGCCGATCAACCCGGCCGGGAGTTCGACGTCGACGTTCTTGATGTTGTCCTGCGGGACCGTCTTCCTGACGAAGTTGCCGGGGCCTTCTTCGACTTCGACTTCTTCGGTGTTGAAGTTGATCGTCGTGCTGACCGCGAACGGGTGCGAGCCGGCCTGGGTGTCCGGTTCGCCGGCGGGACCGGCGGTCACTTCGCCGTCGAAGCTGGCGATCCCGAACGCCGCCGAGGCGCTCGATGCCCACAGCGCGAACACGAGGCAGGTGGCGACGAGCGCGCCGAGCAGCTTGGTCATGGTCGTCTTCCTGGTCTCAACCTTCCTCATCCCCCTCACCCGCGCTTCCCGGCCGAGCGGCCCTTGTCGGACTTCTTCGCGCACTTCTTGGCGTTTGGCTTGCACTTCTTGCCCTTCTTGTGGTGCTTCTTCTTCTTGTGTTTCTTGTGGTGCCGCTTCGGCTTCTGGTTATGCGGGCCGTTGAAGCTGCGCGAGGCCGCCGGCGGCGGGGCCGGCGGGCTCGCCAGCGGCGGCCGGCAGGCTTCCGCTTCGCAGGGGGCTCCGGCCGCCGGCGCGCCGGGGAAGCCGCCGCCGACGCGGGCGTCGTAGACGTCGAGGGCTTCGTCGCCGTCGGCGGTCACCAGCTGCTCGCGGGTGCCGAAGAAGACGTCGTTGCCGGACGGGCTCGCGTCGAGGAATTTCGAGTCGGAGCCGCTCTGGCCGGTCGAGATCAGGTGCAGAGCACCGTCCTCCCACTCGTAGGTGTCGATCTTGCCGTTGGTGTCCTGCGGCACCAGCCCGAGCGGCGTTTCGAAGAAGATCCGGCCGCCGTCGGCGCTCAGCACGTTGCCGCCGCTGCCCCAGGCGAAGGGCGGCGCCTTCATCGTCGTTTCCAGCTGCGGGTTGCCGCGCCCGTTGCAGGTGACGCAGGCCAGCGAGCCGCTGGCCGCCGCGTAGCGGTAGATCTCGCGGATGCCTTCGACGTCCGGGTGCGCCGGGTCGAGCGCCTCGGTCGCGGTCAGGGCGAGGACCGAGCCGTCGGCGGTGGTCCGGTTGGCGGCGTAGGTCGGTTCGAAGCCGCCGCCGAGCGAGTCGGTGAAGCCGAGCGTCGCCACGAACCGCAGCGGCTGGCCGGCGGTCCAGTGGTAGAGGTTGACCGCGCCGCTGGTGGCGCCGGGAGCGAGGTTGCCGAGCGCCGAGAAGTAGGCGCTGTTGCCGCCGTCGGCGACCAGCACGTGGAGGACGTTGGCGCCGAGCGCTTCGTCTTCGGGCAGCGTCGCGACCGAGAGGTCGGTCAGCTGGCCGCTGCCGACGTCGTAGCGGTAGAGGTTCGGGGCGGCGTCGCCGGTGCCGGTGTTGGCGTCGTTCGTCAGCTTCGCGGCGCTGGTGAAGAAGACGCTCGAGCCGTCGGCGGCGGCGCCGACGAAGCCGGCGATGGTTTCCTTCGCTTTCGGGTCTTCGACCGCCGCCTGCGAGGCGGAGACTTCGACCACCGCGCCCGAGACGGTGTCACGCATGAACACCTGCGGCGCGGTTCCTTCCCCGCCCAGCGCCCCTTTCGGCGGGGTCGCGAAGAAGATCCGGGAACCGTCATGCGAGACCGGGTGGCCGCCGGTGGAGCTCGCTTCGACCGAGTTTTCGACCGGTTTCGCTTCTCCCGGCACCAGCCCGATGTTGCGCAGGGTGCCGCCGCTGTATTCGTAGAGCTGCGGCAAGCCGCTTTCCGGCGAGTCCGGGGTCAGCTCTTCGCTGGTCTGGAGGAAGACGCGGCTGAAGTCGGCCGTGGCGCCGATCATGGTCGGGCCGAAGCCGCTGTTTCTCGGCGCGAACGGCGTTGCCAGCCGCTCGGCGCCGGAGGCGAGGTCACGGATGAAGAGGTTCCTGACCGCCGCGGGCGCGTTCCCGGTCAGGTTCAGTTTGCTGGTCGCGATCGACTGGCCGAGGTCTTCGGAGAAGCCGAGCACCGGCCCGACCGCCAGCGTCGTCTGGTTCAGGTCCGGCGGCGAGGCGCCCCGGTAGCTCCAGCCGTCGGCGCCGCGGCGCGCCGCGTAGGAAGTGAAGAGGACCCCGGAGGGCGAGCCGACCAGGCCGTTCAGGGCGTTGAAGGTGACGCCGTTGCCGTCCGGCGCCGAGATGCCTTCCGGGGTCACGTCGTTCAAGCCCTTGCCGACCGAGACCAGCTCGTAGGCGCGGCCGTCGGGCAGCCCCACCGGACCGCCGGTGGCGGCGGTGGTGAAGATCCCTTCCAGCGATTCGAAGGTGCCTTCGGTGTTGGCCGCGACGAGCTGGAAGTGGTAGGTGGTGTTCGGGGTGAGCCCGGAGACGTGGAGGCTGACCGCGACCGGTTCGAAGCCGGCGCCGATGTCCTGGCCGGGTTCGCCGGGCACCACCGCCCCAGCCGCCGTGACGGTGCCGTAGCGGAAGAAGACGTGGGTGTCGGCGCCGTGCGGGTTGACGCTCGCGTTCAGGTTGGCGGCGCCGGAGCCGACGCTGGTGGCGCTGATCGGGCCCGCGGTCGGTTCGCCGGCGACCGGGTTGGCGTAGACGCGGATCTTGCCCGCCGCATGGTCGGCGAGGTAGAAGGCGCCCGGTTCGCTGCCGGCGAAGCTCGCCGCGAGGGAGAAGGCGAAGCCCCAGGAGCCGGCTTCGGATTCGCTCACCGGCGGCGCCATGCCCGCCAATTTGCTCGAGCTGACTTCTTTCATTTCTTCGGCGCCCGGTTCGCCGACGAGGACGGCCGGGTCGAGCTCGCGCAGCACGTATTCGGTGGTCGCGCCGAAGCCGCCCTGCGTCAACCCGTAGACGTGTCCGTCGGCTTCGTCGACGGCGACGCCGGGGAAGGCGGCGAAGAGCTTGGTGCCGCCGACGGCGATTTTCGTCCCGTCGGCCGCGACTACCGCGACCCCACTGAAGCTGTTGCCGACGTAGAGGTTGCCGGCGGCGTCGACGGCCACCGACTGCGGCGAGGTGATCGTGCCTTCGCCGCTGATCGATTCGAGGAAGGTGCCGGTCGGGCCGAATTTGGCGACCCGCGACTTCTGCTGGTCGGCGACGTAGAGGTTGCCGGCGGCGTCGACGGCGAGGGCGTTTCCGTTCGGGAGCGTGGTGGCGAATTTGGCTTCGTCGGTGCCGGTTTCGTCGTAGCCGCCGAATTCTTCGGCGAGGGTGACGGGGTCGGCGGGGTCGGCGGGGACTTCGAAGCGCAGGACGCGGCCGTCGGAGCGGGCCCGGTTGAGCGCGTAGACGTCGCCGTCGGGGGCGACGGCGACCGCGACCGGTTCGTTCAGCTGCCCGGCACCGCCGCCCGGCAGGCCGACCTGGCATTCGAAGCTGAACTGGCAGCTCTGCAGTTCGGAGCGATTGTTGAGCACGCCCCAGCCCCAGGCCCGGACGAAGGCGCCTTCGGCGCCGAACTCCTGGATCCGGTTGTTTTCGGTGTCGGCGACGAAGACGTTGCCGGTCGCCGGGTCGACGGCGACGCCGCCGGGCCGGCGCAGCTGGCCACCTTCGGTGCCGGACGATCCGAATTCGAGCACCGGCAGCGGCGCCGCCGCGGCGAGCGCGGCGACCCCGAGCACCAGGGCGGCGAGAACGACGACGGCTGCGGCCAGCAGTCGCAAGCGCCCGCGCGTCTCCCCCATCGTGGCGAAATTGGCATCGGTCGACCCAACGCGGGCATGACTTCGCAAAGCCCCTCCTACGTATTTCCCTGGCACCTGGGGCCGTCGAGCGGTCCCGTCGCGGTGCATTTATCCCTGTGGGGAAGGACCTCGTCGCTCCTGGGACTCAGTCCATCCCAACCCCGCCGCATTTATATACAAACGGCGCCGTTTACGTCAAGGATTGGTGTAGAGATTCCTGCGACTTGGCAGCCCATCAGGCTTTGCGCGCCGCAGTACTAAGCCATTCTTGGACTTCTGTTCGCCCTACAACTTCACCTGAGGTCTTCGCCCCAGGCGGTTGCGACGAGCGTTCTCGGGCCGCCGCGGTCGCGGTGCTCGCAGAGGTAGACGCCCTGCCAGGTGCCGAGCGCGGGGCGACCGGCGGCGACCGGCAGGGTCAGCGACGGGCCCAGCAGCGCCGCCTTCAGATGAGCCGGCATGTCGTCGTCGCCCTCCAGCGTGTGGGTCCAGTAGGGGGCGCCTTCGGGGACGGCGCGGTCGAACCACGCCTCGAAGTCGACGCGCACCTGTGGCGAGGCGTTCTCGCTCAGGGTCAGCGAGGCCGAGGTGTGCTGGATGAAGAGGTGGAGGATCCCGACCTCGACCTGCTCGAGCTCCGGCAGCGCCTCGAGCACGTCTCCGGTGACGAGGTGGAAGCCCCGCGGTCGCGGCGCCAGGCGGATCTGTCGCTGCACCCACATCCGGGGAAACGCTAGTGGGTGGTGAGGCCGCTCGATCCCCGCAGCAGAGGCGGCTCGTCAGGCGACGCCGCTCCGCTCAGCCCGCGAGCGTGTTCAAACGCGTAGAGGGGCGACTCGGGAAAGGAGAGATCTCGGGGAAATGCGAGATCGAAACCCGAGCCGCCCCTCGTCGTTCCCGCCGGCCAGACAGATGCAGGCGCCGGCGAGCCTCCACCCCTGCCGGGGGCGAAGCCAGTGCCCGCGCCGGCGCGCCGCGAGGGCGGCGCGCCGGCTCCTGGGCTCAGCCCTTCGGCGTGCAGGCGCGGATCACTTCCGTCGCTGCCTTGGTGCCGTCGGCGAATACCGCTTCGCCGTGGACCTGGAGCTTGCCGTCGGTGCATTTGGCGGTGATCGGGTGGTAGGTCTTACCGCCCGTTCCCTTGACGCTCTTGTCGATCGTCAACTGGAAGCTCGTGACCGAGCCACTGCCGCCGGCGATCTTCGGGATCGAGGCCACCGAGAGGGTGCCGTAGCGCCCGTGCGGCTTGTTTTTGATCTTCACCGTGGTCACGATCGCGCCGGTGATCGGCGCGTTGAAGTAGGCGTGCACGTACCAGGTGGTGGTGCCGCCCGAGGTGCCGCCGTTGATCAGGAGGAGCTTCGAGTTGACCATGATCGGCCGCTGTTCGGGGAAGGCGACCTCGACGGTCGTCTTGCCTTCGCCGATGATCGCCGGGCCGCAGGCGGCTTCGGCGGCTTTGGTGTCACGCGACTGCAGCTGACCCGAGGAGCAGGTCGGGATGCCCTTGGCGTTGACGATCGCGTTCTTGTCGCCTTCGATGATCACTTCCTTTAGGGCCGGCGGATGGGTGCCGTCGGTGGTCGCGATCTTGCCTTCGACGTTCAGGCTGATCGGTTCCGGCGTCTTCTTCGAAAGCGCCTTCGGCGTGAAGCCTCCGTCGGCGGTGAATTTGAGGTTGCCCACCTGCACGGTGACCGGGCCTTCGCCGGCGGCGCTGGCGAAGCCGACCGCACTGAGCGCCACTGCAGCACAGATCGCGACAGTCAGCATCAAAGCTTTGCGCATTCCCCTGTCCTCTCCTTGAAGGCTCGCCCGCAGGCGAGCATTTGCGTACGGGTCTAGGACCCGTGTGTTCCCAAAGAGGACGCTATCAGCATTTTTGCTTAGGAGCGGGCGACCGCTGCCACCGATTGCTGGAGCAGCGAGGCGAGCTGATCACGGCTGGCGTTGTTCCTCGGATCGATGCTCGGCGCGGTCGGCTTGCGGACGATGCCGAGCTCGATCACCTCGCCGTCGTCGCTTGCGATCCGCAGTCCAGGCGCCTTGAAGAGACTGGCGTTGTTGGTCGCCCGCACCTCGGCGATGTGCGGGAGCGCCAGCGAGCGCGGCTTCATCGGGCCGTAGCCGGCGAGCACCTTCTTCAACACGTCCATCCCGCCGACGCCGGCTTTGCCGAGCACCCAGGTACCGACCTCGACCGCCAGCTCGGTATCGAGCGGCCCCATCAGCAGCCGCCTGTTGGTGACCACGAACTTCTGGCCGACCTGCCCGCGGCCGCCGTAGAAGACGCCGAGCACCCGCTCCTCGGCGTCGATCGGTTCGAGGACGTAATCGGTCCCGGGCACTGCCCACCTCCCCACTCGCTTCCCCAGACACCTGCGGGGAGATGTGTACCACCAATCGGTACTCGACGAGTATCGAAAACGTACCTATCCGGTCATTCGGCGTAGCGGGCGACGGTGAAGGCGATCAGCACCGGCACGTGCAGCGCGTAGACGAGCAGTGAGAGGGTGAGGACGACGAGCGGGCCGCCCGCGAGGCCGTTGCGGAGGAAGGCGTACTCGATCAGGCCCGCGGTTATCGCGTAGGCGAGCAGCGCCCAGCCGCCGACCCGGAGGAAGGTCGGCCAGGCGAAGTCGTCGACCCGGCTCAGCAGCAGCAGGTTGGCCGCCAGGAGCAACGCCGAGAGCGCCAGCAGCACGACCGCCGGGCCGAGCGGCACCGATTCGGGCAGGTGGGCGGAGAGGTAGATGCCGCCGGCGACGATCAGCGCCAGTGAGAGCATCCCCAGCTCGGTGACCGGCGGCAGCCGGCGGGCCTCCATCAGCCGCTCGCGATCTTGGTCATGATCACCAGCGTCGCCACCTGCAGGCCGCCGAGCACGCCGGCGGTGTAGATGAAGCGTTTCATCAGCCGCTCGATCACGGCCGGGTCGGGGCGCGGCTTCTTCAGCTCGAAGAGGACCGCGATGTTGGCCGGCTCGAGCAGGCCGAGGGCGATCACCGCCATGCAGCCGACGACGATGTAGCTGGCGACGATCCAGCCGTGGTTGTAGTAGCTGCTGTCGACGGTGCCGAGGTGGTGACCGAGCTGCCAGCCGGCCGCCAGGGTGGCGGTGACGACGGTCGGCATGATCAGCACCATCTTCGGCATCAGCCGCACGGTCATCTCGATCCGCGCCGGGATCGCCAGCTTGCCGAGGATCGGGCCGAGGACGAGGCCGAGGAAGAGGTCGACGATCGTCCAGGCGGCGCCGAAGGCGACGTGGAAGAACTCGAGCGGCCAGAGCTTGTCGGCGGCGATCGCGACGACCAGGGCGACGAAGACGATCGCGACCAGGATCAGACCCCGTTTGGGGACGATTTCGAACTCCGGGATCGCCAACGCCGGCGGCGGGCCCTCGGGCGCCGGGGCGACGGGCTGCTGGGTGATCGCCTCCATCCCAGACCGACCCTAAGCGGCAGAACCGCCCAAGGCAAGCGGGCTTCCGGCCGGTCGGGGGGTCGGCCCTTGACAGCCGCGGCGGGGTCGGCATAGTGTCACTTCTCACCGACCGATCGATCGTTCGATCGGGAGTGATGGGAACGGAGAAGGGAGCTGTCCGCGTGGCGGAGAAGCCACAGCAGTCGACCGATACCTCGGAGCGGATTCGCCAGTCGGCGCTGCGCCTGTTCGCCAAGCGCGGCTACGAGGCGACCGGGATCCGCGACGTCGCCCGCGACAGCGGCCTCTCGCTGTCGACGCTCTACCACTACGTCGACAGCAAGGAGGAACTGCTCCTCGAGATCGCCAACAAGTCGATGCAGGACCTGCGCGCGGCGGCCGAGGAGGCGCTGGCGAGCGCCACCACCCCGGCCGAGCGGCTGGCGGCGCTGGTCCGCGCCCACGTCGTCGTCCACGGCCGGCAGCGGCTCGAGGCGCTCGTCTCCGACACCGAGCTGCGCTCGCTGAGCGAGCCCGAGCGCAAGGGCGCGGTGAAGCTGCGCGACAGCTACGAGGCGATCTGGCAGGCGGTGCTCGAGGAAGGGATCGCCGCCGGCGAGTTCGTCGCCGAGGACCCGCACCTGGTCCGGCTCGGGCTGCTGCAGATGTGCACCGGCGTCGCCTACTGGTACTCGCCGGCCGGCGACCGCTCGCTCGAGCACATCGCCGACACCTTCGCCGGCCTCGCCCTGGCGATGGTCGGCGCGACCGCGTTCGACCCGAGCCAGAAGGAGGCCCCGAGCCGATGAAGCTGCACGCCTTCCACTGCGGCGGCGAGATCGCCGACATGGCGATCTTCGACCCGTTCCACCCCGAGGTCGGCAGGAAGGTGACGATCCCCTACTTCGTCTACCTGGTCGAGCACCCCGACGGCCTCGTCCTCTTCGACACCGGCGCCCACCGCGACCTGATCCACGACCCGGCGAAGCGCCTCGGCCCCGCCGCCGAGGCCTTCGAGGTGGTGATGGAGGAGGGCGACGACGTGGTCAGCAAGCTGGCGACGATCGGGGTCTCACCCGGCGACGTCGAGCACGTCGCCCACTCCCACCTCCATTACGACCACGCCGGCGGCGTCGAATTCTTCCCCGAGGCGACCTTCTACGTGCAGGAGCGCGAGCTGCAGTTCGCCTACTGGCCGCCGGTCTACCAGCGCGAGATCTACCTCAAAGCCGACTTCGACCACGACGTCGAGTGGATCGAGCTGGAGGGCGAGCACGACGTCTTCGGCGACGGCAAGGTCGTCCTCTTCCCCACCCCCGGCCACACCGCCGGCCACCAATCGATGCTGGTCCGGCTGGCGAGCGGCAACGTGATCCTGGTCGCCGATGCTGCCTACATGCCGCGCAACATGGAGCTGCAGGTGCTGCCGGCGCTGCTCTGGAGCCCCGACGCGATGGTCTCCAGCTGGCGCCGGATCGAAGCGCTGAAGCGGCGCGAGAACGCGCAGCTGATCTTCACCCACGACCTCGACTACGAGACCGAGACCAGGGTCGCGCCGGAGGAGCATTACGAGTGAGCGACGCGGCGGGCTGGCCGGCGCTGCCGCCCGCGGGGCGGGCGCTCGCGGAGGTCGACGACATCGTCGCGCTCGTCGTCGCCGCCTGCGAGGCCGACCCCGAGGTGCCGGCGATCGTCTTCGAGGACGGGCCCGAGATCAGCCGCGCCGGGTTCCTCGCCGCGGTCGACCGCTTCGCCGCCTGGCTGCACCCGCGGATCGCGGCCGGCGACCGAGTGGCGATCGCGATGCACAACCGGATCGAGTTCATGGTCGCCTGGATCGCGGTGGCGGCGAAGGGCGGCACGCTGGTTTCGGTCAACCACGACGCCGGCCGCCACGACGCCCACCACGTGCTCGCCGACTCCGGCGCCCGGGTGGCGATCGTCGACGCCGAGACCTACGAGCTGGTCGCCGAGCTGGCCGAGGAGCTGCCGGCCCTCGAGCACGTCGTCCTCGTCGACGGCGAGGAGCCGGGCGGGCTCGCCCCCTACGCCGAGCCGGGGGCGCCGGGCCTGGCCGCGACGCGGACCGACCCCGGGGCGATCACCAACATCTATTACACCTCCGGCACGACCGGGCCGCCGAAGGGCTGCCAGCTCGGCCACGACTACTGGATCCGCTTCGCCGGCCTCTACCTCGACCTCTACGGGATCGGCCGCGACGACCGCCTGCTCTGCTGCCTGCAGTTCTTCTACGGCGACCCGCCCTGGCAGCTGCTCGCCAGCCTGCGCGCGGGGACGACGCTGGTCGCGATGCGGCGCTTCAGCGTCTCCCGCTTCTGGGCGGTGGTCCGCGAGCACCGCGTCACCCAGGTCTTCGGCCTCGCCTCGATCCCGAGCCTGCTCCTGAAAGCGCCGGCGGACCCGGAAGGCGACCGCGACCACGGCGTCAGGTTCGGCCTCCAGATCGGGATCGCCAAGGACCTGCACGCGGAGATGACCGAGCGCTGGGGCTTCCCCTGGATGGAGGGCTACGGGCTGACCGAGACCGGGCTCGTGGTCGGCACCCCGCCGGCCGCGGCCGAGCGGATGACCGGCTCCGGCTCGATCGGGCTGCCGGTCCCGGGCGCCGAGGTGCGGCTGCTCGGCGAGGAGGGGCGCGAGGTGCCCGAGGGCGAGCCGGGCGAGATCTGGATCAAGGCGCCCGGCCTCTTCAAGGGCTACCTGAACCGGCCCGAGGCGACCGCCGAGGCGCTGGTCGACGACTGGATGCGGACCGGCGACCTCGGTCGCCGCGACGGCGAGGGCTTCCTCTACTTCCTCGGCCGCCGCAAGGACATCATCCGGCGCAGCGGCGAGAACGTCGCCGCCGCCGAGGTCGAGCAGGTGCTGCGCGCCCACCCGAAGGTGCTCGAGGCCGCGGTCGTGCCGGTCCCCGACCAGCTCCGCGGCGAGGAGGTCAAGGCCTACGTCGCCCTGGTCGACGGCGAGGACCCCGACTCGGTGCCGCCGCAGCTCCTGATCGAGCACTGCGCGAGCCAGCTCGCCACCTACAAGCTGCCCCGTTACGTCGCCTACCGGGACGAGTTCCCGCGGACCCCCTCGATGCGGGTCCGCAAGAGCGAGCTCCTGACCGAGGTCGAGGACCTCACGGCCGGCGCCTGGGACAGGGAGGCGGGGTCCATCACGAGCGAGAGGAGATAGCCGTGGAGTCGTCGTCTATGGCCAGCAGCAGTCAACCCCAAGGAGAGCGAACATCGACCCTGAGCGGCGGCTCGATCGGGCTCTCCGGAGCCGTGGTCCAGTCGGCCGCGCTGATCGCGCCGGCCGTCGGCGCCACCGCCGGCTTCGTCTTCATCGCCGGCCAGAGCGGCTTCGCGGCGCCGTTCGCGATGGTCGCCGGAATGCTGATCTCGCTCTGCGTCGCCGTCGTGATCGGCGACTACGCGCGCAAGATCCCCGCCGCCGGCTCCTTCTACAACTACCTGACCGCGGCGTTCGGCTCGAAGACCGGGTTCGTCACCGGCTTCATGCTGTTCGGCGCCTACGCGCTGCTCCTGCCGTTCCAGCTGGCGTTCTTCGGCAACTACGCCTCCTCGTACTTCGACGCGCACGGCCTCCACGTCGCCTGGCAGTGGTGGGCGCTGGCGCTGATCCTGGTGACGACCACGCTCTGCGTGCTCGGCCTCAGCCCCTCGCTGAAAGTCGGGCTGATCGGGCTCACCTTCGAGGTGCTGGTGTTCGGCACCGTCGCCCTGATCGTGCTGATCAAGGGCGGCGACGGCGGCCTCAGCCTGAAGCCGTTCGACCCCTCCGAGAGCGCCCTCGGCTTCTCCGGGATCATCTACGGGCTGGTCTTCTCGATCTTCGCCTTCGTCGGCTTCGAGTCCTCGACCACGTTGGGCGAGGAGGTGCACGAACCGCGGCGGACGATCCCCCGCGCGGTGCTGGTGACGACGCTGGTGATCGGCTGCTTCTACACGCTGCTGATGTACGTCGGCGTGATCGGCTTCGGGATCACCCCGAGCGGGCTGGAAGCGCTGCAGAGCGACGGCGCCCCGTTCAACACCCTGGCCGAATCATTCGCCGGCACCTGGCTCTCGACGCTGGTGACGATCTCGGTGATGACCAGCTTCCTGGCGCTCAACATCGTCACCGTCACCGCCGCGGCGCGGATGGTCTACTCGATGGGGCGCGACCGGATGCTGCCGGCGGTCCTCGCCCACGTCAACGCGCGCCGCTCGCCGGACCTGGCGGCGCTCGCGGTCGGCGCCTTCGGCCTCGTCGTGACGCTGATCTTCGGCTCGATCTACTCGGCCGAAGAGGCGGCGACCTGGGGCTCCTACATCGCGACGCTGTTCTTCATCGTCGCCTACGCGCTGCTTGATCGTCGGCGTCGTCAAGCTCTACTGGACCGAATACCGGGACGAGTTCTCGATCGCCCGCCATGTGATCGTGCCGGTGGCCGGGATCGTCGGCGTCGGGATCGTCGCCTACGGCAACGTCCACCCGCTGCCGCCCTCGCCGCTGCGGTACTTCATCTGGGCGACGGTCGCGGTCGCGGTGCTGGCGGCGCTGGTCTCGATCTGGCTCGAGCGGCGCGACCCGGAGAAGCTGGTGACCGCCGGGCAGCTGTTCGCGGCGGCAACGCCGGAGGAGGGCGACGTCCGCGACGACGTGCCGCCCTTTCTGCCGGACCAGAAGGAACCGGCATGAGCGTCGAGCTGGAGGTGGGTGGCGACGGGGTCGCCACCCTCACCCTCAACCGCCCCGAGAAGCTGAACGCGATGGACACCGGCACCTATGCCGAGGTGACCGCCGCCTTCGAGCGGATCGAGGCGGACGAGGCGATCCGGCTGGGGATCGTCCGCGGTGCCGGCGAGCGGGCCTTCTCCGCCGGCGCCGACCTGCGCGAGATGCACGGCACCGAGGAGGAGGGCGGCGGCTCCTGGCGGGCCTGGCGGCCCGACCGCTGGGACTTCGGCGTCCGCACCTCGAAGCCGATGATCGCCGCGGTCCACGGCTACACGCTCGCCGGCGGGCTCGAGCTGGCGCTCTCCTGCGACATCCGGGTCGCCGCCGAGGACGCCGTGTTCGGGGCGCCGGAGGTGAAGTGGAACCTCCTGCACGGGTTCGGGGCGCTGCGGCTGCCGGCCCTGGTCGGCCTCTCCAACGCGATGAAGCTGCTCCTCACCGGGGAGCAGATCGACGCCGCCGAGGCGCACCGGATCGGGCTGGTCAGCGATCTGGTGCCGCGGGCCGAGCTCGACGGGCGGGCGCGGGAGATCGCCGGCCAGATCCTCGCCAACGCCGACGAAGCCGTGCGGATGACGAAAGAGCTGGCGTTGCAGGGGCTCGGTCGCTCGCTCGAGGACGGGATGCGGCTCTACCGCGAGATGTATCGGCAGGTGGCGGCCACCAACGAGCAGCAGGAGCGGCTGGCGAGGTTCGGCGACGGCGACGGCGGGGGCGCCCGCGAGCGGGCGGAGCGCCGATGAGCAGAGGGGTGATCGACATCCGCATCAAGCCGCCGATGCGCGACGCCGCCGACGACCCGCGGGTGGTGCCGGCGGCCGAGTACGGGCGCTACGACGAGGTCTACGGGTTCGAGCAGCTGCTCAACATGACGGCGCCGGAGCTGGTCGCCGAGATGGAGGCGAGCGAGGTCCGCGGCATCCTCCAGGCCGAGCACGAGTGGGGCACCGACGCCGAGTACAACGACCGCGTCGCGACCCTGGTCGAGCGCTACCCGGAGCGCTTCCTCTGCGGCTTCGGCTCGGTCGACCCGCGCGAGCCGATGGCGGCGGTGCGGGAGCTGAACCGCTGCTACGAGGAGCTCGGCCTGCGCGGCGCGATCTTCGAGCCCGGCTTCCTGAAGATCTCCCCGACCGACGCCTGCTGCTATCCGATCTACTCGCGCTGCACCGAACTCGGGATCCCGGTCGGCCTCCACACCGGGATCAACTTCTCCTCGCACGGGCCGATCGAGAACGGCCGGCCGCTGCTGGTCGACCGGGTCGCCTGCGACTTCCCGGACCTGACGATCATCTGCCACCACGGGGGCTGGCCCTGGCCGCACGAGGCGGTCGCGGTCGCCTGGAAGCACCAGAACGTCTTCCTCGAGTTCGGGGCGATCAGGCCGCGGTACCTGGGCGACCGCGGCGGCTGGGGCGACACCGTCCACTTCGCCGACACCGTGCTGCGCGAGCGGGTGCTGTTCGGGACCGACTGGCCGATGCTGCGCTACGAGACGGCGCTGCCGGAGATCGCCGAGCTGGGGCTGCGCGAGGAGTCGCGAGAGGCTTACCTGCACGGCAACGCGGAGCGGCTGCTGGAAAGGATCCTGTGAGCACGGCGCTGCCGGGCGAGGAGATCTTCGCCGGCGCGACGATCGCCGCCCGCCTCGACGGCGAGGTCGGCTGGTTGGTGCTCGGCGGCGAGCGGCCGTTCGTCCTCGACGAGGACTTCCCGGGCGACTTCGTCGCCGCGCTGGAGGCGATCGAAGCGGCGGCCCCGCCGGCGGTGGTGGTGGCCGGGACGACCAAGGTCTTCTGCGCCGGCGCCAACCTGCGGCTCGGCCCGAAGCTGCGCGAACCCGAGCCTTCGCGCGCGAGTGGCTGCGCGGCCACCACGGGGCGATCGGCCGCCTGGTCGAGTGCCCCCTCCCCACCGTCGCCGCGGTGCACGGCGCTGCCGCCGGGGCCGGCTGCAACCTGGCGATCGCCTGCGACCACGTTCTCGCCGTGCCGGTCGCGCGCTTCTCCCAGGCCTTCATCCGGATCGGCCTGGCGACCGACATGGGCAGCATCTTCCTGCTCCACCGCCGCACCGGCCCGCAGGCCGCCCGCGAACTGATGCTGACCGGGCGCGAAGTGAGCGGCGCCGAGGCGATGGCGCTGCGGCTCGCCGACGAGCTCTGCGGCGAAGAGGATCTCTGGGAGCGGGCGCGCGCCGTCGCCGCCGAGCGGGCCGCGATGCCGCTCGCCGCCTACGCGGCGGTCAAGCGCGGCCTAGCCGACGGCCTCGGCCTGCCGCTGCGCGAGAGCCTCGACCTGGAAATGGACCTGCAGCTCGAGGTAATGGGCGACCCGGACTTCGAGGAGGGCACCACCGCCTTCCTCGAGAAGCGCCCGCCGCGCTACGGCGCGCCGAGCTAGCCCGTCGACTTCATCGAGGTTGCCTTTTCAGGCGTATATCGAGGCAAAAGGCAACCTCATCCGGGCGCTGGGTGTGGCCCGGGCGTCATTGCCGGCGATCCGCTCGAATTGAGCCGTCCGCCGATGTGGCTGATGGCCGTGTCGGAGATCAACATCGCCGGCCTGCCCGCGGTCGTCGTGCCCCCGGCAAGTTCCCGGGCGGCAAACCCTTCTCGCTCGAGTCGTCGGCCGCCCCTGGAGTGAGGCAGCTGCTCGGCTACGCCTACGCCTTCGAAGAGGCGACCCACGCCCGCATCGTTCGCACCAAGCTGGCGACGACCCCGGGCCCTGAGCCCGGCAAGCGCAGGTAGCCCCGCTCCGACTCGGCGGATCGGGCGCGGGGTCGGGCGAGCGCGTAGGATCGGGGCGTGGCTCCCGGAACCGAGTCGAGCGGCGACGCCTCCCCCGCCGAGCTGATCGACGCCCGCATCGCCGAGCTCGGCGACTGGCGCGGCGAGACGCTCGCCCGCCTCCGCGCCCTCGTCAAGGAGGCCGACCCCGAGGTGGTCGAGGAGTGGAAATGGCGCGGCGTGCCGACCTGGTACCACAACGGCATGCTCTGCACCGGCGAGACCTACAAGACCACCGTCAAGGTGACCTTCGCCAAGGGCGCCTCGCTCGAGGACCCGTCGGGGCTCTTCAACTCGAGCCTCGAGGGCAACGTCCGCCGCGCGATCGACCTCCACGAGGGCGAGGAGATCGACGGGGACGCGTTCAGGGCGCTGATCCGCGCCGCGGTCGACCTGAACGCCTCCGGCTGAGCGCCGCGGCGGCCCGCTCGCCGGATAGGAATTTCGCATCGGTCGTGGCCGGCGGCGTTAGGCTCGCGTCGTGGCGGAGACGTTCTACGAGACGCTCGCACTCGCCGCCTTCGCGCTCCTCGGGCTGTGGTGGGTGGTGGTCGCCGACCGGCGGCGAGAATGGTCGCGGCTCCCGTACCGCCGGCGGCAGGCGTACTCGGTGTCGCTCTACTTCACCCTGACCGGGATCATGAGCATGGTCTCGCTGATCTCCGACGACCATCCGGCGCTGTGGCGGCTCGCGTTCGGGATCGCCGGCGCGATCGGGGTGGCCGAGGTGGTGCTGTCGCTGCTGCGGGCGCGGGGCGAGCCGGCGCGCGAGCGGATCGGCGACCAGCTGCTCGCCCTGACCCTGCCCTTCTACCTGGCGATCGTCGCGATCGCCATCCACCCCACCCTGGCCGCCGACATCGGCATCGAGCTGAAACCGCTGGAGACCGAGGCGGTCGTGGTCTCGGTCCTCTTCTTCCTCGGCATCAACTACGGCTGGCTACTGTTCATGGAGCCGCCGCACCCGGGGGAAGAGTCGCGGCGCGACTAGCGTAGGCCCCGTCCGGAGGGGCGATCCGCCGCCGAGCGGAAGTCCGGTTCGCGGACCGGCGTTTTTGTCGTGTGAGCTTCCGCAAGACCGCCGCCGCCCTGCTGCTGGCGATCGCCCTCGCCGCGATCGGCGCCGGCGCCGCCAGCGCCAAGGCGCCGCCGGAAGGTTGGGGCGCGCGCGACCTGCAGATCGCCCGCGAATACTGGCACTCGCCCTCGGCCCCGCTCTGCGCGACCGAAACCGCCTACTTCGACCAGACTCCGATGACCCCGTTGAGCGACAGCTGGAACGGCTGGGCGACGATCCCGCTGGCGCCGCGGACCAACTGCGTGATGTACCTGCGGGCCGGCCTCGGCGTCTTCCAGCAGTGCCGGATCGCGATCCACGAGTACGGCCACTGGCTCGGCCTCGAGCACGTCGACGACCCCGACTCGCCGATGTACTCGCCGGCCGAGTTCGGTGGCACCTGGAGCTTCGAACCGATCCTCTGCGTCCGCCTCTAGTAGCTAGGCGGTCAGGACTCGGCGAGGGTCGCGCGAAAGCCGTCCTCGATGCGGCCGAGCGTGCGCTCGATCCGCGGCAGCGACAGCAGCTGCCCCTCGCGGGCGGCGTCGAGGGCCTCCCAGCGCTCCGCTTCGTCGGCCCCGCAGAGGAGGCTGGTCGCGAGCCGCAGCCGCCGCGCCGCCGGATCGTCGCCGAAGGCGCTGCCCGGCAGCACCGCGATGCCGCTCCGCTCGAGCAGCCGCGCGGCGACCTCGCGATCGGACTCCGGCCCCTCCGGCAGGCCGGGGTAGAGATAGAAGGCGGCCTGCGGCGGCCGGCAGCTCATCCCGACCCGCTCGACCAGCTCGTGGACGGCGGTCGCCAGCGCCCGGTGGACGCGGCGGCCGTCCTCCAGGTAGCTGGTCAGCTCCGGCGGCTCCTCGTAGGCGACCCGGGCCGCGCGGGCGATCGGCGACGGCACCGCCGACCAGACCTCGCTGGCGATCGCCCGCAGCCGCGCCTTGGTCCGCTCGCCGAGTTCGCTGGCCGGCACCCGGACGACGCCGAAGCGCCAGCCTCCCAGCGCCTGGGCCTTGCTCAGCCCCGTCGTCACGAAGGTCCTCTCCGGCGCCATCGCCGCGATCGAGGGCACCTCGGGGACGTAGGCGAGCTCGCGGTAGATCTCGTCGGCGACGATCGCCAGGCCCTCCGCACGGGCAACCTCGGCCAGCTGGGCCATCAGCTCGGACGGCGGATAGGTGCCGGTCGGGTTGTCCGGGACGGTGAGCACGAGGATGCCGGGGTCGAGCCCGCGCGAGCGCTGCTCGGCGAGCGACGCGGCGAGCGTGGCCGGGTCGGGGATGCCGCCGGCGACCGCCGGGATCGGGTGCCGGATCACCCGCTTGCCGAGCAGCTCCGCCTGCGGCGCGTAGGAGACCCAGGCCGGGCAGGGCAGGACGACGTCGCCCGGCAGCGCCATCAGCAGACCGAACAGCCCCGCCTTCGAGCCCGGCGTCACCAGCAGCGAATCGGCGTCGGTCGGCAGCGAGCGGCGCTCGAACCAGGAGGCGATCGCGGCCCGCAGCTCGGCGCCGCCGGCGACCGGTTCGTAGGCGTTCAGGTGCGCCGCCGCGGCGAGCTCCTCGCGCAGCAGCGGATGCACCGGCAGGCCGGCCTCGCCGAAGCCGAGGTGGATCACCTCGGCCCCTTCGCGGCGCCGCGCGGCGACCCGTTCGTTCACCTCCAGGGTCGGCGAGACCGAGTACTTCATCGCGATCCCGCGTTCATCGGGCGCGCTCGGCGCCGATCTCGAGCATGTAGCCGTCCTCGCGCCGGAAGCCGACCAGGCGGGCGCCGTTCGCCATCGCCGCGCCGAGCACGTCGCGCAGGGCGAGCCGCCACTCGCGCGCCAGCTCGGGCGCGGCGAGCCGCATCGCCTCGATGTCGGCCGGCACGGCGACGGTCGCGCGGCTCCCATCCCAGGCGGCGGGGCTGGGCCGCTCGCCGGCGCCGACCCGGAGGACCGCCGCGACCGCCTCCCCGTCCCAGCTCGGCGCGGCGCCGCCCTGGTCGCAGACCGAGACGACCCCCGGGCTGCGCAGGTCCCACTCGACCAGCAGGCGGTCGCTCTGGTCGCCGGCGTTGATCAGGTCCCGCATCTCGCCGTAGAAGTTGGGCAGGTACTCGACCGCGCCGGCGCCCAGCTTGGCGACGTTGAAGTAGGCGTTCCGCCGCACCAGCGGGTCGAAGGTCCAGGTGATCGTCTCGATCCCGCGGACCAGCGCCCAGGCGCGCTGGTGCAGCTTCAGCGCGTAGCCGACGCCGCGCGCCTTGTCGCCGTCGGCGACGCCGGTGATGTGGCTGTGCATGCTGTTCAGCGGCGGCGAGGCGAAGAAGGCGACCGCGGCGCCGATCATCAGGCCGTCGGCGAAGGCCCCGGCGACGTAGTTGCCGGTGGTGGTCAGCGCCCGCAGCAGCTCCGGCGTGATCTGCCGGCTCGCCACCTCGCGGTTCCAGACGACCGAGAGCAGCTGGCTCACCTCCTCGAGGTCGCGCGGCTGCTCGACCTCGCGGATCGAGACGCCGCAGGCGTCGACCGCCGCCCGCGCCGAGTGCCCCGCGTCCCTGGCCACCGCGTCGAGCCGCGTGCCGGTTTCGAAGGTCGGCGCGCCGCTCACGCGACCAGCGCCTCCTCGCGCACCAGGCGCTCGGCGAGGGCCGCCAGGAGCGCCGCCCGGCCCGGCAGCTCGGCGACGACGACGTGCTCGTCGGCGGCGTGGACGCCGTCGCCGACCGCGCCGAGGCCGTCGAGGGTCGGGATCCCGAGCGCCGCCGTCAGGTTGCCGTCGGAGCCGCCGCCCACCGACGCCCCGCGCAGCTCGCCGAGCCCGATCGCCGGCGCCAGCCGCTGCGCCAGCTCGAACAGGGCGGCCGACGCCGAGTGCTCGAGCGGCGGCGCTTCGATGCCGCCGGCGACATCGATCCGGGCCTCGGCGAGGAGCGGCGGCAGCGCCCGGATCGCGGCGTCGACGCGCTCCAGCTCGGCACCGCTCCGCGCCCGCACGTCGACGCTCAAACTGGCGCCGGCGGGGACCGTGTTGGCGCTCGCGCCGCCGCTCGCCAGGCTCGGCGTGACCGTGGTGCCGGCGGCCGGGTCGGCGAGCGCCTCGAGCGCCAGCACCTGCCGGGCCAGCTCGGCGACCGCGTTGACCCCGCGCTCGGGCTCGAGGCCGGCGTGGGCGGCCCGGCCCGCGATCGTCCAGCTCGTACAGCGCCCGGCCCTTGCGCTCGAGCTTCAGCGCGCCGCCGCGCCGACGGCTCGGGCACCAGCACCGCGCGGCAGCCCGCCGCCTCGGCCGCGATCAGCCCGCGCGAGGTCGGCGCCCCGATCTCCTCGTCGCCGGTGACCAGAGGGTGACGCCGTCGAGGCCGACCGCGGCCAGCGCGTGCAGCGCCAGCACCACGCCGGCCTTCATGTCGAGGCAGCCGGGGCCGCGCAGGACCCCGTCCTCGGTCCGCACCGGGTGCCGCTGCAGCGAGCCGAGCGGCCAGACGGTGTCGTGGTGGCACAGCACCAGCACCCGTCGCGGGCCCTCGGCGCCGCTCCAGCGCAGGTGCGTGCAGCCGTCGACGACCAGGACCTCGGGCTCGACGCCGAGCCGCGCGGCGCCGACCGCGGCGATCTTCTCGGCCGAGCGGGAGACCGCGTCGAGGTCGGCCGAGGGCGACTCGCAGGCGACGATCTCCTCGAGGTCGGCGACCATCGCCGGCAGGCGCTCTCGGAAGCTGGCGAGGAGTGCGGCTGGGTCTGAGGTCCCCACGGCGAGGCGAGATTGGCAGCCGCCACCCGCCCGCTGTTGGTGCCGTGCACCGAAATCGGCGGCGCGAACACAGCCATCGCACAGACACCGGCTCGCGGGCGCGACCTAAGGTCGCCGTCAGCAGTGGCTCCCTCGCCGCCCACCCGCTACGTCGCCTCGGCGCGACCGCTCGCCGACGAGCGGCTCGACGCGATCGCGGTGCCGGTCTTCAGCGGCGGCGAGCTGCCGCCGGCGGCGCTGGCGGCGCTCGGCTCCCAGCAGGGCCTCGCGGAGATCGCCGCCCGGCTGCGGCCGGCGGCGCCCGGCGACCACAGCTGGCTGAGCACGGACGCGAGCGCGCCGGACCTGCTGCTCGTCTGCGTCGGCCCGGCCCGCGGCGGCGAAGCCGGCGCCGACGCCCTCCGCGATGCGGCGATGGTCGCCGGGCGGACCGGCGGCCGGCGGCGCGTCGCCAGCGTGCTGGCGACGGCTCGCGCCGGCGACCCGGAGGCGGCGACGATCGTCGCCGAGGCCTGGGCGATGGGCGCCTACTGCTTCGACCGCTACCGCGGCGGGGCCGCGACGGCGGCCGAGGAGGTGGTGATGTGGGGCTGCGACCCGGCGGCGGTCGAGACCGGGGTGATCCTCGGCGAGGCGACCGGCGTCGTCCGCGACCTCGTCAACACGCCGGGCGGCGAGCTGCCGCCGCAGGCGCTGGCGGCGGCCTGCCGCGAGCTCGGCGCCGCCCACGGCTTCGAGGTCAGAGTGCTCGAACGCGAAGAGCTCGAACGCGAGCGGTTCGGCGGCCTGCTCGCGGTCGCCGCCGGCAGCGCCGAGGAGCCGGTCCTGATCGAGCTCGAGCGCGGCGACCGCGACCGCCCCCACCTGGCGCTGGTCGGCAAGGGCATCACCTTCGACGCCGGCGGGCTCTCGCTGAAGTCACCGGCCGGGATGCGGACGATGAAGGGCGACATGTCGGGCGCGGCGGCGATCGTCGGGGCGCTGGTCGCTGCCGACCGGCTCGGCCTGCCGAGCCACGTGCGCGCCTACCTGCCCTGCGCCGAGAACATGCCGGGCGGCGCGGCGCTGCGGGTCGGCGACGTGGTCCGCCACCGCAACGGCCTCAGCACCGAGGTCCTCGACACCGACTGCGAGGGGCGGCTGGTGCTCGCCGACGCGCTCGCCTACGCGGCCGAGCCGCGGCCGGCGCAGCTGATCGACCTCGCCACGCTCTCCTCCTACACCGGGGTCGGGCCCGAGCTGTGGGCGGTGCTCGGCACCGCGCCCGAGATTTGCCGGCGGCTGCGTGGAAGCCGGCGCCGCCTCCGGCGAGCCGGGCTGGGAGCTGCCGCTCTGGGACGGCTACCTGCCGCGCCTCGACTCCGAGCGTCGCCGACCTCGTCAACTACGACCCGGCCAGCGGCCCCAGCTTCGGCGCCGTCTTCGCCGGGCTCTACCTGCGCCACTTCGTCGCCGACGCCCCCTGGGCGCACATCGACCTCGGGGTCGCCAACATGCGCCCGGAGGCGAGCCCGGCCTGGAGCGCCGGGGCGAACGGGCTCGGCACCCGCACCCTCGCCCGCTACCTGCAGGCGGCCGCTGCCGACGGCGGGGATTCTGGCCGCGCGCACCAGACCCCGGCCGAAACTTCGTCCCCCGGGACGAGGCGGGACGGACGCCCGCTGTAAATACTGCGCCTCGATCCGTTCTGACCCCAAGGAGGAGAGAGGGTTGATGAAGCACTGGATTCGTCGCGGAGTCGCCGTGTTGGTCGTGGGTGTCGTGGTGCCGACGGTTGCCGGCTGCGGCAGCAGCGGCAGCTCCAGCGGCTCGGGCGGCGGGACTCCCGTCAGCGGCGGCTCGCTGAGCCTCGCCCTGGCCGGTGATCCCGGCAACCTCGACCCGCAGCGCTCGGTCGACGGCCAGAACCTGCTGCTCAGCGTGTTCGCCTACGACACGCCGGTGAAGATGCTGAACTCCGGCGGGATCGCGCCCGAGGTGGTGACCAAGTGGAAACCCGGGAAGAAGTCCTACGTGCTGACGGTCGGTAAAGGGCATCACCTGCGCCGACGGGACGCCGATGGACGCGAAAACCGTCGCCGCCAACATCAACTACGTCGCCGACGCCGACAACGGCTCGCCGATGACCGGCGTCGCCGTGCCGGAAGGCGCCAAGGCGACCGCCGACGCCGCCGCCAGCACGGTGACCGTGAAGCTCGCCGAAGAAGCGCCCTTCTTCATGGAGAACATCGCCGAGCTGCCGCTGATCTGCTCCAAGGGGCTGGCCGACCGCGGCTCGCTCGCCAAGGCCAGCGACGGCTCCGGCCCCTACGTCCTCGCCGGGGTGAAGCCCGGGGTCTCCTACGAATTCACCCTCCGCAAGGGCTACAAGTGGGGCCCGAAGGGAGCGACCACCGACGTCGAAGGGATCCCGGAGAAGCTGACCTTCAACGTGGTCAGCAGCTCCACCACGATCGCCAACCAGCTGCTCAGCGGCCAGCTCAACGTCGCCCAGGTCTCCGGCTCCGACACCAAGCGGCTCGAAGCCGCCGGCCTCTACTCGGACGGCAGCAACCTGATCGACAACGAGCTCGCCTTCCACGAGGTCCCGGGCGAGTCGGTCGCCGACCCGGAAGTGCGGAAAGCGCTGATCTCGGCCCTCGACCTCGAAGCGCTGGCCAAGATCGACACCGGCGGCCTCGGCGAAGAGGCCGACGGCCTGATCGCCTCGCCGAAGATCTGCACCGGCAACACGATGGAAGGCAACGTGCCGGAATACGATCTCGAAAGCCGCCAAAGCCGCCCTGGAAGGAAAGGACGTCTCGGTCCTGCTGGTCTTCTCGAACTCCTCGCCCACCAACTCCTCCACGGCCCAGTACATCGCCGACCAGTGGCAGAAGGCGGGCGTCGACGTGACGCTCAAGCAGCAGTCCTTCGACCAGACCTCGGCGATCGTCTTCGGCACCGCCGACTGGGGCGCGACGCTGATCGGCCTCGGCGTCAACAACCCGGCCACGCTGGTCCCCTTCTTCTCCGGGCCGGCGCCGACCGAAGGCAACAACTTCGGCCACTTCGAAAGCAAGGAATACGAACAGCTGACGAAGAGCGCCTCGAGCAAGCCGGGCCAGCAGGGCTGCGGCGACTGGAACTCCGCCGAAGGGGCGCTGTTCCGAGAAGCCGACATCACCCCGATCTCCACCCTGCCCTTCCTCTACTGGGGCAAGGACGCGGAATTCGAAGCCAACCTCGGCGTCATCTTCCCGACCTCCCTGCGCGTGCTCAACGGGTAGCCGATGAGGGCGAGGAGGAACCCGTGGCTCGGCTTCCTCGCCCGTCGCCTGGCGCGCTTCGCGGTCTCCCTGGTCCTGCTGCTGACCGCGTCCTTCGCGATGGTCCACGCGCTGCCGGGGGACCCGGTGCGCGACGCGCTCGGCGAGAACGCGCCGGCCAAGGCGGTCGCGATCCAACGCGAAAAACTGGGCCTGAACGAGCCGCTGCCACAGCAGTACGTCGACTACGTCGGCGACGTCGTCTCCGGTGACCTCGGCACCTCGCTGGTCAGCGGCACGCCGGTCTCGGAAATCTTCTCGCAGCGGCTGCCGGCGACGATCGAGCTCGCCCTGGTCGCCTTCGGCGTCGTCCTCGTGGTCGCGATCCCGCTCGGGATCGTGATCGGGATCGGGACCCGCGACGGCGGCGGCCGCAAGCTCCACTTCGGCTTCGCAGCCAGCACCGGGGTGATGCTCTCGGTCCCCGAATACGTGCTCGGGGTGGCGCTCGTCTTCCTCTTCGCGGTCACCTGGCAGGTCTTCCCGGTCGCCGGCCAGGAAGGGCCGGAGTCCTTCGTCTTGCCGGTGATCGCGCTGTCGATCGGCCCGATCGCCTACCTGGCGCGGATCGTCCGCGCCGAGACGCAGCGGGTGCTCGGCGAGGAGTACATCCTCACCGCCCGCTCGAAGCGGCTCCCCGCGCGGCGCCTCTACCTGCGCCACGCGCTGCCCAACATCCTCACCGCGACGCTCACCGTCAGCGGCCTGATCCTCGCCACGCTCCTGGCCGGCACGGTGCTGGTCGAGACGGTCTTCGCCTGGCCCGGAATCGGCACCGAACTGGTGCAGTCGGTGCTCGCCACCGACTTCCCGGTGGTCCAGGCGGTGGCGCTGTTCTTCGGCTCGGCGGTGCTCTTGATCAACCTCGTCGTCGACATCGCGATCGCGGTCGTCGACCCGCGCTCGACGATCCGGGAGAGCTGAGCGGTGCGCGGCCGGCTGACCCTCCCCCACCGCCTCCGCAACCCGCTGGCGATCGGCACGATCGCGCTGCTCGGGGGGCTGCTGATCGCGGCGATCGTCTTCCCGCCGCTGCTCGGCCAGCACGCCCGCGAAATCCACCCCGAATCGATCGAACTCGGGCCCTCCTGGCAGCACCCGTTCGGCACCGACGGGGACGGCCGCGACGTCTTCTCGCGGGTGCTGGTGGCGACCCGGCTCTCGGTCGGGCTGGCGCTGCTGGCCACCCTGATCGGCTGCAGCATCGGCGTCGTGCTGGGCTCGCTGCCGCTGCTGATCGGCCGCCGGCTGGGGCGGCTGGTGGTCGGCGGCTTCAACCTGCTGGTCGCCTTCCCGGGGCTCCTGCTGGCGATGTTCCTGGCGCTCGTCTTCGGCGTCGGCGCCCGCGGCGCCGTCCTCGCCCTCTCCTTCGGGATCGCGCCCTTCTTCGCCCGGCTCACCCACACCACCGCCAGCGGGATCGCCGGCGCCGATTACATGTCGGCGGCGAAGCTGCTCGGCGTCTCCCGCGGCCGCACCCTCACCCGCCACCTGCTGCCGAACAGCGCCGAGCCGCTGCTGATCAACGCGACCGGGCTGGTCGGGACGGTCCTGCTCAGCATGTCGGCGCTCTCCTACCTCGGCTTCGGCGTGCAGCCGCCCGACTACGACTGGGGCCGGATGCTCTCGGACGGGCTGCCGAACATCTACACCAACCCGGCGGCCGCGCTCGGCCCCTGCCTGGCGATCGTGATCGCCGGCATCGCCTTCGTCCTCGCCGGCGAGCTCTTGACCCAGCTGGTCGCCGACCAGAGCGGCCCGATCCGCCCCCGCCGGGCCGCCGACGCCGCAGAAGTCGCCGCGGCTGTCCCCGACCAGCTCGGCCCGAGCGGTCCCGACGACGTGCTCGGGATCGAGAACCTGAGCGTCAGCTTCCCGCGCGGCGAGGGCAGGGTCGAACCTGTCACCGGGGTCTCCTTCGCGGTCGGCGCCGGCGAGATCGTCGGCGTGGTCGGCGAGTCCGGCTCCGGCAAGAGCCTCACCGCGCTGGCGGCCAGCAACCTGATCACCAGCCCCGGCGAGGCCCGAGCCGATGCCCACCGGCTGCGCGGCGAGGACCTCGAGTCGCTCGGCAGGGGCGAGCGCGACCGCCTGCTCGGGACCTCGCTGGCGATGATGTTCCAGGACCCGATGTCGGCGCTCAACCCGGTGATCCGGGTCGGCCGCCAGCTCGCCGAGGTCTCCCAGGTCCACGGCGGGCTAGGCCGCAAGCAGGCGCTCGAACGGGCGGTCGACCGGCTCGAGGCGGTCCAGATCCCGGACCCTTCGCGCCGCGCCCGCCAGTACCCGATGGAGTTCTCGGGCGGGATGCGGCAGCGGGCGATGATCGGGATGGGGCTGATGGGCGAGCCGGTGCTGCTGGTCGCCGACGAGCCGACCACGGCGCTCGACGTGGTCGTCCAGCGGGAGATCCTCGAGCTGCTGCGGCGGGTCCGCGACGAGCGCGGGGCCGGCGTCCTCTTCATCAGCCACGACATCGGCGTGATCGCCGAGATCGCCTCGCGGGTGCTGGTCATGTACGCGGGCCGGATCGTCGAGGACCTGCCGGTCTCCCTGCTCCACGAAGCCGCCCACCCCTACACGCGGGCGCTGGTCGCCAGCGTCCCCGACCTCGGCACCGACCGCAAGGCGCCGCTGGCGACGATCCCCGGCCGGCCGCCGGACCCCGCCGCGCGGCCGGCCGGCTGCGCCTTCGCGCCCCGCTGCCGCTTCGCCGACGCCGCCTGCCGCGCCGAGCGGCCGCCGCTCGAGGGCTTCGGGGACGGCCGCCGGGTCGCCTGCTTCCACCCGCAGGCGGCCGCCGCCGGTGGCATCCCGGTGGCAGCCTCCGGCGGCGAGGAGGGCGGCTCGTGAGCAGGCTCGAGGTGCGCGACCTGGTCGTCCAGTTCGGCAGCGGCAGCCATGCCTTCACCGCCGTCGACGGCGTCAGCCTCAGCGTCTCCTCCTCCGCGGTCGTCGGCCTGGTCGGCGAGTCGGGCTCGGGCAAGTCGACGCTGGCGAAGGCGATCGTCGGCCTGGTCCCGCCGAGCGCTGGCGAGATCCTCTGGGACGGCGCGCCGATCGCCGCCCGGCGGCGGCGCTGGTCGCGCGGCGCCGACCCCGCCCGGCGGCGCATCCAGTTCGTCTTCCAGGACCCCTCCGGCTCGCTCGACCCGCGGATGAGCGTCGGCGCCTCGATCACCGAGGGCGTCCGCGCCAACCCCGCGATCCCCCGCTCCGGGCGGGCGGCCGAGGTGCGGCGGCTGCTCGAGCTGGTCCAGCTCGACCCCGACTGCGCCGGCCTGCGACCGCGGCGGCTGTCGGGCGGCCAGCGGCAGCGGATCGCGATCGCCCGGGCGCTGGCGGCGGCGCCGGAGATCCTGATCGCCGACGAGATCACCTCCGCCCTCGACGTCTCGGTCCAGGGCGCCGTCCTCAACCTGCTGCGGGAGATCCAGCGGGAGACCGGCGTCGGCATCCTCTTCATCTCCCACAACCTGGCGGTGGTCCGCTACGTCGCCGACACGATCGCGGTGATGAGCGCCGGCCGGCTGGTCGAGCAGGGGCCGGCCGAGCGGGTGATCGACCGCCCCGCCGACGACTACACGAAGCGGCTGGTGGCGGCGGTCCCCTCGCTGCCCGCGCACGTCCGCCCCGCCAGCGCCTGAGGGGGCGTCGCGAGGTGCCAGTCGGACGCCGACTGGATCGCCTCGCCGAGCGCCAGCAGGCGCCAGTCCGAGCCGGCCGGGCCGACCAGCTGGCCGCCGACCGGCAGCCCCTGCGCTGACCGCGGCAGGGGAAGGACGAGCGCCGGGCCGCCGGTCACCGACCAGCAGCCGGTCGTGCGGTTGATGCGGCGGCTCAGCTGCACCAGGTTGCCAGCCGCCGCGGGCGGCGCGACGAACGGCGTCGCCGGGGTGACGATCGCCTCGACCCGCTCGAAGGCGCGGCCGACCGCGCGGCGCCAGGCGCCGGTCGTGCGCGCCGCCAGCTCCCGCTCGCGGTCACCCACCGCGCGGCCGAGGTCGAGCCGCTCGCGGATCCCGTCCTCGAGGCGCGGGTCCTCCCAGTAGGCACGCAGGCTGCCCGCCGCCTCGGAGTTCTGCAGCTTCGACATCGCCTCCGGCACCTCGGCGCTGCCCGGCAGGGAGACCGCGACCAGCCGGACGCCGCAGGAGCGCAGCAGGTCGAGCAGGGCGTCGAAGCCGCCGGCGACGCCGGCTTCGAGCTCGTCGAGGAAGTACTCGCGCGGCACCCCGATCGAGACGTGGGAGAGCGAGACCGGCCGCGCCTCGGCGGGGCGAGCGGCGAGGACCGCCAGCAGCCGCCGCAGGTCGGCGACCCGGCGGGCGATCGGGCCGACCACGTCCATGCTCGGGCTGAGCGGGGTGACCCCGGCGACCGGGACCAGGCCGTGGGTCGGGCGCAGGGTGCTGACGCCGCAGAACGAAGCCGGGTTGCGGAGCGAGCCGCCGGTGTCGGTGCCGAGCGCCGCCGCGACCAGGCCGGCGGCGACCGCGACCGCCGAGCCGCCGCTCGAGCCGCCGGGGATTCGCTCGAGGTCCCAGGGGTTCCGGCACGCCCCCCAGGTCGGGTTCTGGGTGGTGGCGCCGAAGCTCAGCTGCTCGAGGTTGGTCTTCGCCAGCACCACCGCGCCGGCCGCGCGGAGCCGGGCGACGGCGACGGCATCGGCCGTGGCGGCGGGCGGGTGCGGCGGTCCGAGCCCGTCGCTGCGGACGGTGCCCGCCACGTCGCAGTTGTCCTTGACGCCGATCGTCCAGCCGGCCAGCGGGGCGCGTGACAGTTCGCGATCGACCGCGGCGGCCTCGTCCTCGGCCTCCTGCCGCACGAGGATGCAGGAGCGGAGCGGCCCGTCGAGATCGTGGATCCGCGCCAGGTCGCGGCGGCTGCGGGCGAGCGCCGACTCGCTCACGGCCGCTCGCCGAACGCTCCCTCGCGGGCCAGCCGCTCGATCTCCGCCTCCTCGCAGCCGAGCAGCTCGCCGAGCAGCGCGTCGCGGTCCTCGCCGAGCCCGGGCGCGCGGCGCGGCTCCGGCGCCGGCCACCAGGCGCGGGCTGGCGGTGCGCACGTGGCGCACCTCGCCGAAGCGCGGGTGCGGCGTCTCGACGATCATCCCGCGCTCGCGCGCGAACGGGTCATCGAGCGCCTCGGCCAGCGAGTTGACCGGGCCGCAGGGGACCCCGGCGGCGTCGAGCAGCTCGACCCACTCCGCGGTCGGCCGCCGGCCGAGCGCCTCGTCGAGCAGCGCCAGCAGCTCGGCCTCGTTCTCGCGGCGCGACTCGAGCGTCGCGAAGCGCGGGTCGCCCGCCAGCTCGTCGATCCCCAGAGCCTCGACCAGGGAGACGAAGAACTTCGGCTTGACGCAGGCCAGCATCAGCCAGCCGTCGGCGGTCGGGAAGGCGCCGAAGGGGACGATCGAGGGATGCTGGGAGCGGGCCCGGCGGCTCACCTCGTAGCCCTCCGTCAGGTACCAGGTGGCGGGGTAGCTGAGCATCGAGATCGCGGTGTCGAAGAGGCTCAGGTCGCAGTCGCCGCCGACGCCGTCGCGGCGGGCGACGTGGACGCCGGCCAGGAGCGATAGCGCCGCGACCAGGCCGCCGCAGTAGTCGACCAGCGAGAGGCCGCTCTTGGTCGGCGGCCCGTCGGGCTCGCCGGTGATGTCCATCCAGCCGGCCAGCCCCTGGAGGACGTAGTCGTAGGCCGGTTGCCGCCGGCGCGAGCCGACCATCCCGAACCCCGACAGCGAGCAGACGACGATCCGCTCGTTCAGCGGCGCCAGGTCGGCGTGGCGGAGGCGGAGCTTCTCCGGCACGTCGCCGCGCAGGTTGTGGAGGACCGCGTCTGCGGTGCCGACCAGCCGCTCGAAGACCGAGCGGCCGGCGGGGCTCTGCAGGTCGAGGGCGAGGCTGCGCTTGTTGCGGTTGAAGCTCTCGTAGAAGAGGCTGTCGCCGTCCTCCTGGAACGGCGGCACCCCGCGGCCGGTGTCGCCGCCGCTGCGCGCGTCCTCGATCTTGATCACCTCGGCGCCGAGCTCGGCGAGGTGGAGGGTCCCGAACGGGCCGGCGCCGAACTGCTCGACGGCGAGGACGCGGATGTCGGCGAGGCCGATCATCGCGCCGCCGCCCGGGCGGCGATCAGCGCCAGGGTCCGCCGCATCTCGTTGCCGGTGACCATCACCGCCTCGTCGACCCCCATCCCGGGACGGGCGAGCAGGAGGTCGGCGTCGACGCCGATCGCGACCCCGGCGGCGATCCGGGCCGAGGCCTCGGTCTCGGTGCAGGAGCCGCCGCAGTAGGCCGCCACCCCGGCCGCCTTGCAGGCCAGGAGCGCCCTGATCGAGGAGTCGAGGCCGCCGACGTCGGGCAGCTTCACCTGCAGCATGTCGGCGGCGCCGCCGGCGACGAACGCCTCGACGTCGGCGAGCGTGTTGCACCACTCGTCGGCGACCAGGCCGACATCCGAGCCGGCGGCCCGCAGGCGCTCGCGCAGCTCCGCCAGCACGGCGATCTGCTCGGCCCGCGAGCCGGCGTGCACGGGCTGCTCGATCCGCAGCGGGAAGGGCGCCGCGACTTCGCCCAGCCGCGCCAGGTAGCCGGCGCAGCGTTCGAGCGTCCCGAACACCTGCCCGACCGTCCCGTAGCAGTCGAGGTGCAGGGTCGGCCGGTAGTCGGGGTCGTCGCGGCAGGCGAGGATGCGGTCGCGGATCCAGGCCACGTAGCGCTCCAGCTCCTCGCCGGCGGCGCCGACCAGGGCGACGTTGTTGATCAGGCCCTGGGGAAGCGCGTCGACCCGGCGCAGGATCATCCGGTCGACGCCGTTGTGGCGGTCCTCGCCGCACTGGGCGAAGAGCGGCACCGGCCGCAGCGGAGCGCCCGTCTCGTACTCGCGGGCGACGACCTCGGCGATCGTCAGGCGCGCCGAGGCGACGGCCGCGGTGAGCAGCGCCTGGCTGACCCCGTAGGAGACGGCGGCCGGCAGCTCGAGGCGCTCGAGGCGCTCGCTCGACTCCCGGAACGAGCCGGCCTCGCGGCCGGCGAACGCCTCGCGCAGGGTCGGGCCGTGGGCCGCCGCGGCGGCGCCCGCGTCGAGCACCGGCTCGCGGCCGCCGGCGCCCGCGTACTGGACCGAGACCCCGTCGCCGGCGGCGAGCGAGCCGTCCTCGAGCACCAGGATCACCCCCAGCGACTGGCTCGCCTGGCGGATGCGGTGGTAGCCGGGGGTCAGCGGCGGGCCCTCATAGAGATGACCGTCGCGGGCGGCGCCGGCGCGGATCGCCTCCTGGTCGTCGTTCGGGAAGCTGCCCAGCTGGGCGACGAGCAGTACGTCTTCGATCCGCATCGTCAGGCGGCGTGGCGCTCGACCCAGTCCACCACGCGGCGGCCGTAGTCGATCCGGTGCGAGGGCCGCCCGTTGACGATGAAGACGTGCGAGGCACCCGGGTAGAGCACCAGGCGGGTCGGCACGCCGCGCTGGCGCAGGGCGGTGAACCACTGCTGGGCCTGGCCGACCGGGCAGCGCACGTCGTCCCCTCCCTGCAGGATCAGGGTCGGAGTGTCGACCCGCTCGACCTGCGTCAGCGGCGACATCTCCGCGTAGCGCTCGCGATCCTCCCAGGGCAGGCCGTCGAACTCCGAGACGACCAGGCCCTGGCCGTTGTCGGCGGTTCCCGCCTCGCTGGTCGGGTCGCTGATCGGGCCGCCGGTCACCGCGGCGGCGAAGCGGTCGTCGCGGCTGGTCAGGTAGCAGGTCATGTAGCCGCCGTAGCTGTAGCCGGTCACCGCCAGGCGCTCCGGGTCGGCGATCCCCTCGGCGACCAGCTCCTCGACCGGATCGAGGAAGTCGCGGGCGTCGTTGACGCCCCAGCCGCCGAGCAGGGCGGTGTAGAAGCGCTCGCCGTAGCCGTCGCTGCCGCGCGTGTTCAGCAGCAGCACCGTCCAGCCGCGGGCGACCAGCTCGTGGTGGTAGAGGTGCCAGTCATCGAGCGAAGCGCTCCACGAGTTGTGGGGACCGCCGTGGATGTCGAGCAGCAGCGGCTGCGGACCGGCGGCGGCCGGGTCGCGCATCAGCCAGCCCTGGACCTGGGTGCCGTCGCCGATCGTGAACCAGCGCTCGACCCGCGGGAAGGGCTCGATGCCCGTGAGGCTGTCACGGTGGGAGGTGTGGACGCGCTCCTCGCCGCTGGCGAGGTCGACGGTCGCCACCTCGCCGAGCGTCGCGGAGTCGCCGAGCACGAAGGCGGCCCGGCCGGCGGCGACCGAGAGGCCGGAGACGTTGCGGCCGGGGCCGGCGACGAGCGCCCGCGGCTCGCCGCCGTCCTCGGCGACCCGGTAGAGATGGGTGCAGCCCTTGTCGCCCGCGCAGAAGAGGACGTCGGTGCCGTCGCCGGCGGGCAGCGGCGTCGCCCCCGGGTAGCCCGGGGCGCCGTACATGACGCTGCGGTCGAGTGGCGCCGAGAGGTCGGTCGTGGCGCCACCGTCGAGCGGCACCCGCAGCAGCGCGTAGTGGGCGTTCGGCGCCCCCTGCGTGCCCGCCACCAGCAGGGCTGAGCCGTCCTCGCTCCAGCTCAGCGGCCCCGCCCAGCCGTCGGCCGAGCCGACCAGCTCGGGCTCCGGCTCGGTCGCGGCGGGATCGATCAGGTAGGCCTCACGGCGCCGGGTCAGGTCGGCGTCGGGATCCATCGCCGCGGAGAAGGCGAGCCGCGAGCCGTCGGGCGAGAAAGCCGGCCAGGCGGCATCGAACTCGCCGGCGGTGAGCTGGACGCAGGCGCCGGAGTCGAGCCGCAGCAGGTGCAGGTGGTTGCGGCGCCCGCGGCGCAGGCCTTCGCCGTCGGCCTGGTAGCCGAGCCGCTCGGCGACGACCGGCGCGTCTGCGTCGAAGTCCGGTGGCTGGACCGGCGCGGTGAAGGCCAGCGCCCGGCCGTCCGGGCTCCACACCGGGGCGCCCGCGCCGAGCGGCAGGTCGGTCAGCGGCGTCGGCTCGCCGCCGTCGGGCGGCAGCAGCCGTACCTGCGCCGGTCCCTCGCCGGTGCTCCCGAGGTAGGCGAGGCGGGTGCCGTCGGGGGACCAGGCGGGCCCCGCGTCGTCGGGACCGGCTCCGAGCTGGCGCGGCTCGCCGCCGTCGACGTCGACGATCCAGAGGGTGCGGACGACGCGGTCGGCGTCGAGGTCGTTCGTGCGCACCACGTAGGCGACCTGGGCGCCATCGGGTGAGAGCGCCGGCTGTTCGGGCACCGCGATGCGGCCGAGGTCGTCGATCGTCAGGTGGCGGGCCATGGGCGGCAATACTGGCAGCGGCGAGGAGTCCTCAGTTCGTGTCCACTGACGAGCCGGGCGGCCCCGATCTGGCCCCGGCGACGAACGGCGCGGCCCCTACTCGCCCGGCCGCAGCCGCAGCTGCAGCATCAGCGCCAGGCGGACGTCGGAATCGCCGAGGTCGACCTCGCCGACCTCGGCCAGCCGCCGCAGCCGGTAGCGGAAGGTGTTCGGGTGGACGAAGGTGTCCTTCGAGGCGGCGACCACGTCGCCGAACGAGTCGAGCCAGGCCTGCAGGGTCGCGACGAGGTCGGTCTTGTGCTTGGCGTCGTACTCGGCAAGGCGCGCCAGCGGCCCCTCGAGCGGCTCGCCACGGGCCAGCATCAGGTCGCCGAACTCGATCAGCAGGGAGTGGAAGCCGACGTCGCCGATCCGCGCCACCCGCTTCGCGGTCCGCCCCGAGCGGACCACCCGCAGCGAGCGATCGGCGCCTTCGCGCGAGCGCGGCAGCGCCGCCGCGGTCTCGGCCACGGCGCCGATCCCGATCGCGCCGCGCGCCCCCATGCCGGTGCGCTCGAGGAACTCGGCGGCGAGCCGCTCGGCCCGCACCTCGGCGTCGGCGGCGGCGCCACCGAGCGGCACGATCCCGTAGGCGGCGTCGCCGACCAGCGCCGTGGTCGAGCCCGGCGCGGCGACCGCCAGGTGCATCGCGAAGGCGTCGGCGGTGCGGCGCCGGGCGGCGACCCCGTCGGCGTGCGAGAGGTCGGCCGAGGCCTCCTCGTCGAGCCCGAGGACGAGCACGATCGCCTGCCGCTGGGAGAGGCCGAGCATGCTCGCCGCCGCCGGCGCCCCGGTGCCGCCCTCGAGCACGGTCCCGACCAGGTCGGCGCGCAGCCGGTGCTCGACGTCGGTGCCGGCCCGCTGGCTCAGCATGTGCAGCGCCACCAGCGGCCCGATCTCGCGGAAGACCTGCTCCCGCTCGTCGGAGAGCGGCTCGGGGACGGCGGCCCAGATCGAGCCGAGGACCTCCTCGCCGGCTCGCACGGCGAGCGCCACCCGCGGCATCGTGAAGCCCTCGAGGCCGCTCTCCGGCGGCTCGACGAAGAGCGGCCCGTCGCTGCCGTGCAGCTCGCGGAAGACGCCGCGCTGCTCGAGGTCCTTGGTCCGCGCCGCCGACACCTCGCGGTCGAGGATGGTGGCGACCCGGGAGGGGTCTGCCTCCTCCTGGCGACCGGAGAAGGCGAGCACGTGCGAGTTGCGGTCCTCGATCGTGACCGGGGCGTCGAGCAGCGCCGCGACCGCGTTGGCGAGCGCGAACAGGTCGCCGGAGGGGATCCCGCCGAGCATCTCCTGGCTGGTCGTCCTGCCGAACTCGTCCTGGACCAGGAGCGAGCGGAGGATCGCGGCCAGCTGCATCCACGAGGTGCCGGGTGCGAGGCCGAGCACGGCGACGTCGTTGCGGGCCGAGGCGGCGGCGACCTCGGCGGTCAGCTCGACCGGCGAGCGCAGGATCAGGCCGGCGCCGCCGTGGAGGCCGATCTCGTCGAGCAGCGCGACGACCTCGGCCGGGTCGTCGACGCCGACCCCGAGGACCAGCGGACTGCGCTCGAGGGCGGGCGGATCGAGCCGGTCGAAGATCACGATGTCCTCGATCTGCCGCGACTGGCGGCTGTCGCCGCAGACCAGGTCGAGGAGGGTGTTCCCGAGGTCGTCGAGCACCCTGGCGAGGCCGGCTCGCGCGTGCTCGGACATCAAAAGCACAGGGCGACGGTAGCCGGCCCCGGAGAGATCGATTTCGTCGTGATCGACGGAAATTACGTCATCTAATCGGCACTGTCGACAACGAACGGGCGTTCGAGCGGCAGCCACTCGCTGGCCACGGTCACCTCCTCGAGGCGATCCGGGCGCGGGGTGACGCCGAGCCCCGGGCCGCTGGGGACGGCGAGGTGGCCGTCCTCGAGCAGCAGCGGCTCGGTGATGTCGTCGGCGAAGAAGCGGTCCGAGCCGGAGGTGTCGCCGGGCAGGACGAAGCCGGGCAGCGCCGCCAGCGCCGCGTTGGCGGCCCGGCCGAGGCCGGTCTCGACCATGCCGCCGCACCAGACCGGGACGCCGTGGGCGCGGCAGACGTCGTGGACGCGGCGGGCTTCCAGGTAGCCGCCGACCCGCCCCGCCTTGATGTTGACGACCCGGCAGGCGCCGAGCCGGATCGCCTGCGCCGCCGCGCGGGCGCTCTCGATCGACTCGTCGAGGCAGATCGGGGTCCGCACCAGCTCCGCCAGCTCGGCGTGGCCGAGCAGGTCGTCCTCGGGCAGCGGCTGCTCGATCAGGGCCAGGCCGAACTCGTCGAGGCGGGCGAGCTGGCCGGCGTCGGCGAGCGAGTAGGCGGCGTTGGCGTCGACCTGCAGCTCGAGGTCCTCGCCGAAGCGCTCGCGCACCGCCCGCACCGGCGCCACGTCCCAGCCGGGCTCGATCTTCAGCTTGATGCGGACGTAGCCGGCGTCGATATAGGCGGCGACCGCCTCGAGCAGCTCCTCGACCGAGGCCATGATCCCGACCGAGACGCCGGACGGGACCCGCTCGCGGACGGCGCCCAGCTCGGCCGCGAAGGAGACGCCCCGCGCCCGCAGCTCGGCGTCGAGCAGGCCCATCTCGAGGGCGCCCTTCGCCATCCGGTAGCCGTGGAAGCCGGCCAGCGCCGGCAGCACCGCGTTGGCCCGCAGCTCCGGCACCGCGGCGAGGGCCGGGATCAGCAGCCGCCGCAGGACGTCTTCGGAGGCGGCCAGGTACTCGGCCGAGTAGAGCGGCTCGGCGGCGGCGACGCACTCGCCCCACCCCTCCCCCTCGGAGGTCTCGACCCGCAGCAGCAGCGCCGACTTGGTCAGCTGGGTGCCGAACGAGGTTCGGAAGGGGCTGACCAGCGGCATCTCGATCCGCCGCAGCTCGACGCCGTGCAGCCTCACCCTCTCTCCTCCTCCCTGCGCAGCGCGACGTTCGAGTAGCTGGGGACGGGCCCGCGCAGGTCGAGGACCTCGCCGGTGCTCGACAGGAAGAGGCCCGCCTCGATCGGGGCCAGCCGCAGGCTGACCGGCTCGGGGCCGGTGAACTCGCCGGGCACGGGCTCGATCACCGGCGCCTCTCCCTGCTGGGCGAGGCGGTAGCTGGCGACCGGCACGCCCCAGGCGTCGGCGACGTAGGTGCCGGCGGCGGCGGGGTCGAGGGTCGAGCTGGCGCCCCAGGCGGCTTCGTTGCGGTAGCGGGCGGTCCCTTCGCGCAGCTCCAGCATGTAGGTCGCGGCGCCGGCCGGCCCGGGGTCGAAGCGGAAGCGCTCGCGCTCGCCGCCGCCCAGCTCGAGCGTCTGCGGGTCGAGCAGGCGCGCCGGCCGCGTCTCCTCGCCACGGACCAGGAGCCGCCCGCCCTCGACCAGCACCCGCAGCGGCGGCCCGAGGCGGCCGACGTACTCGCCGACCAGCTCGCCGGCGGCGCCGAGCTCGCCGCCGTCGCCGCCGGCCGCCGGGCTCGGCTGTGGGGGCGGGGTCCGCTCGCCGCCCGCCACCCGGGCGACGATCGAGCGGGCCAGGTCGAACGGCAGCGACTGCTCGAAGCTGTTGGTCAGCGCCACCGCGCCCAGCCCCAGTTCCGGCGCCCAGCAGAGCTGCCCCTGGAAGCCGAAGCCGGAGCCGCCGTGGTGGAAGACGCGCACCCCGGGCTCCCACTCGTCGACGTAGACGCCGAGCCCGTAGCCGAGCTCCTGCCCGGGCAGCGGGAACTGGACCCGCAGCTGCTCGGCGGCGAGCTGCGGGTCGAGCAGCGGCTGGCCGCCGCCGAGCAGGAAGGAGACGAAGCGCAGGGCGTCCTCGACGCTCGTGTAGAGGCCGCCGGCGGCGACCATCGGCACGGTCACCGGCGCCGGCACCCCCGCTTCCTCGAAGCTCCGCCAGTGGCCGATCGCGCGATCGGCGTCCGCTTCGATCGCCGCGTCCTCGAAGCTCGAGCGCTCGAGCCCCAGCGGCGCGAGCAGCTCGCGCCGCGCCAGCTCGGCGAACGGCACGCCGGCGACCCGCTCGAGGGCGAAGCCGGCGAGGTCGATGCCGAGGTTCGAGTACTCGTGGTGGTGCCCGACCGGGAAGCGCAGCCAGGTCTCGAAGATGCTGCGGCAGTGGTCGTCGAAGTTGCCGTTGCCGGGGTCGTAGTTGGAGCCGAGCGGCGCGTCATGGCAGAGGCCGGCGGTGTGGGCGAGCAGGTGGCGGAGCGTGATCATCTCCCCGGGGTCCTCGTCGAAGACGCTGTTGACGCTGAACTCGGGGAGGTGGGCGCGGATCGGCGCGTCAAGGTCGACCTGGCCGCGGCTGGCGAGGAGCAGGGTGAGGACGGCGGTGTAGAGCTTCGAGGTGGACTGGGCGCTGAACGCGGTCCGCGGCGTGACCGGTGTGCCGCCGCCGCGGGCGGTGGTCCCGTAGCCCGCCGCCCAGAGGACGCCGCTGGCGTCGCAGATGCCGACCGCCGCGCCCGGGATGCGGAGGTCCTCCATCGCGGCGGGGACCTCGGCGTCGAGCGCGCCGATCAGGGTGTCGAGCTCGGGTGACACGCGGGCCGGCCTAGCCTAAGCGGGTCCACGGCCGGTTCTTGATGCGGCGCCACGAACCGGCCGGCGGAGCTTGGGCGCCCGCGACGAACCCGCCCGCCGGCCGCGCCTCGATACTCGCCGCGCGTGCCCCGGATCGATCCCGCCTTCCTCGAGCTGCCGGCCCCGGAGCTGGCCCGAGCGGCGCTCGAACGCTCGCGCGAGCTGGGCGCCGAGCACGCCGACTTCCGCCTCCAGCGCACCCGCACGGCGACGCTGCGGCTGCGCGACGCGCGGCTCGAGTCCGCGCAGGAGGCCGACGAGGTGGGACTGGCGCTGCGGGTCCTCCGCGACGGCGCCTGGGGCTTCGCGAGCGGCGTCGAGCGGAGCGTCGCGGCGGCGGCGCGGCTCGCCGAGCGGGCCGTCGCCGTGGCCCGGATCGGCGGGGCGATGGGAACGGCGGCGGCGATCGCCCCGGAGGCGGCCCACCGCGGCGAGGTCTGGAGCTCGGCCTACGAGATCGACCCGTTCGCGGTGCCGGTCGCCGAGCGCGCCGGCCGCCTCGCCGAGCTCTCGGCGCGGCTGCTGGCGGCGGACGGAGTCGACCACGTCGACGCCTCGCTCGTCCACGTGCTCGAGGACGTCCACTACGCCGACACGGCGGGCACGACGACGACCCAGGAGCGGGTCCGCCTGCACCCGATCTTCACCGCCTTCGGCGCCGACCCCGGCAGCGGCCGGCTCGCCTCGATGCGAACGATCGGCCCGGCGACCGCGCGCGGCTGGGAGTACCTGACCGGCAGCGGCTGGGACTGGGAGGCCGAGCTCGCCGAGCTGCCCGAGCTGCTGCGCGAGCACGCCGCCGCGCCGCCGGTCGCCGCCGGCGTCTACGACCTCGTCCTCCACCCCTCGAACCTGTGGCTGACGATCCACGAGTCGGTCGCCCACGCGACCGAGCTCGACCGCGTGCTCGGCCACGAGGCCGCCTTCGCCGGGACCAGCTTCGTCGGCCGCGACTCGCTGGGAGCGCTCCGCTACGGCAGCCCGGCGATGAACGTGACCGGCGACCGCTCGGCCGAGCACGGCCTGGCGACGGTCGGCTTCGACGACGAAGGGGTGCCGGCGCAGCGCTTCGAGATCGTCCGCGAGGGCGTCCTGGTCGGCTGCCAGCTGAACCGCGAGATGGCCGCCGCCAACCAGCTGGGGCGCTCGAACGGCTGCGCCTACGCCGCCTCCTACCGCGATCCGCCGCTGCAGCGGATGCCGAACGTCTCCCTGCAGGCGGCGCCCGGCGGCCCCTCGACCGAAGAGCTGATCGGCCGGGTCGAGCGCGGCGTCTACGTGGTCGGCGACCGCTCCTGGTCGATCGACATGCAACGGCAGAACTTCCAGTTCACCGGCCAGCGCTTCTACCGGATCGAGGACGGCCGCCTCGCCGGCCAGCTGCGCGACGTCGCCTACCAGGCGACCACCACCGATTTCTGGGCCTCGCTGGAGGCGGTCGGCGGCCCCCAGACCTACTACTCCGGCGGCACGATCGGCTGCGGCAAGGGCCAGCCGATCCAGCACGCGCCGGTCTCCCACGGCTGCCCGACGGCGCTCTTCCGCGGCGTCCGGGTGATCAACCCGTGACCGCGCCGCAGCAGCTGGCGGAGGCGGCGCTGGCCGCCTCGCGGGCCGACGAATGCGTGGTCCTGGTCGAGGACCGCAGCGCGGTCGACGTGCGCTGGGCGAACAGCGCGATGACTACCAACGGGCACCGGATCGAGCTGACGATGACCGTCGTCGCGGTGCGCGTTGGCGGCGCCGGGCGCGGCGTCGGGGTCGCCGCCCGCTCCGTGACGACGCCGGCCGAGGCGGTCGCCCTAGCGGCCGCTGCCGACGCGGCGAGCGAGGCCTGCGAGCCGGTCGAGGAGGCGCCGCCGCTGGTCGCTGGCTACGACGCCGAGGACGACTGGCAGGCGGAGGTCCCGCGCACCGGCCCCGACGACCTGCGGCCCCCGGTCGAGGGGCTGGCGGCGGCCTGCCGGCGCTGGCGCGGCGGCGACCGCGCCCTGTTCGGCTTCGCCGAGCAGATCCGGACGACCAGCTTCCTCGCCACCTCGACCGGGCTGCGGCGCCGCTTCGACCAGCCCGACGGGCGGCTCGAGCTGACCGGCCGCGACGAGTCGCGGCAGCTCTCGACCTGGTGGGGCAGGCACGCGACCGACCTGGCGCGGGTCGACGTCGAGGCCGCGGCGGCGGGCCTCGAGCGCGACCTGCGGCGCCCGCTGCCGCGGGTCGAGCTCCCCCCCGGTCGCTACGAGACGATCCTGCCGCCGGCGGTCGTCGCCGACCTGATGGTCGTCGCCTACGGCGCGGCCGCCGCCCGCGACGCCGAGGAGGGCCGCAGCGTGTTCGCCGCCCCGGGCGGTGGCGACCGGATCGGCGAGCGCCTGGCGCCGCTGCCGCTCACCCTCTACTCCGACCCGGACGAGCCGGGCCTCGAGTGCGCGCCGTTCGAGATCGTCACCAGCGGCCAGCCCGGCCTGCGCTCCGTGCTCGACAACGGCCAGCCGCTCGAGCGCACCGCCTGGATCGAGGCGGGCAGGCTGAGCGAGCTGGTGCGGCCGCGCTCCTGGGCGGCGCGGAGCGGCACGCCGCCGCGGCCGCTGGTCGGCAACCTCGTGCTCGATGGCGGCGGCTCCGCCTCGCTCGCGGAGATGGTCGCGGCGACTGGGCGCGGCCTGCTGCTGACCAGCCTCTGGTACATCCGCGAGGTCGATCCCCAGAGCCTGCTGCTTACCGGCCTGACCCGCGACGGGGTCTACCTAATCGAGGACGGCGAGCTGACCGCGGTCGTCAACAACTTCCGCTTCAACGAGTCGCCGGTCGACCTGCTCGGCCGCGTCAGCGAGGCCGGTCGGATCGAGCGGGCGATGCCGCGCGAGCGCGCCGACGAGTTCCGCCGCACGGCGATGCCGCCGTTACGGGTCGTCGACTTCAACATGGCGAGCGTCAGCTCGGCGCGCTGAGAAGCGCCGCGTGGCCGTCGGGGTCGGTGACGCCCTCGCTGGCGACCAGCAGCAGGCTCCGCCACCGCCGCCCCGCCACCGCGCCGCCGTCCCGCGCCAGCGCCGTCGCCCCGGCCAGCGGCGCGGCGCCGCTGGCGCCGGCGCGGATGCCGGCGGCGTCGAGGAGGCGCATCGCCGCCACCGTCTGCGCGTCGTCGACCGCGAGCGCGGTCTCGACGCCGTCGCGAAGCAGCGGCCAGGCGACGGCAGAGACCTCGCCGCAGTTGAGGCCGGCCATCACCGAGTCGTGCGGGCCGGGGACGGTGACCCGCTCGCCGGCCGCCAGCGAGCGGCGGACGCAGTCGGCGCCGGTCGGCTCGACCGTGAAGACCGCGGCTCCGCGCGGCCGCACCGCGAGCACCGCGGCGGCGGCCAGGGCGCCGACGCCGGCCGGCACGAAGACCGCCTCGAAGGGCGGCCCGCCGAGCCCGCCGAGCTGCGCGTAGGCCTCGCGGAAGATCGTCCCGTAGCCCTCGCCGATCTCGCGCGGGATCCGCTCGTAGCCGGGCCACGAGGTGTCGGAGACGAGCACGGCGGCCGGGTCGCGCTCGGCCTCGGCGGCGGCGAAGCGGACCGCGTCGTCGTAGGAGCCGTCGACCACGGCGACCGCTGCCCCCTCGTCCTCGATCGCGCCGACGCGGGCCGGCGCCGTGCCGGCGGGGACGTAGATCTGGCAGCGCAGCCCGAGCAGCCGGGCGACGTGGGCGACGCCGTGGCCGTGGTTGCCCTCGGTCGCCGTGCTCAGCGTCGTGCCGGCCGGCAGCGCGGCGGCGAGGTGGCGGGTAACCGCGAAGTCGCGCGGCGGCGGCTCGCCGGCGCGGCGGGCGAGCTCGCAGTTGATCGCCCAGCTGGCGCCGAGCACCTTGAAGGAGGGCAGCCCGAGCCGCTCCTGCTCGTGCTTGACGAAGGCGCGCTCGGCGCCGACCTGCGGCGCCAGCCGCTCGACCTCGAGCAGCGGCGTCTGGCGGAAGCCGGGCAGCGAGCGGTGGAAGGCCTCGACCGCCGCGCCGCGCTCGTCCTTCGCGGCCATCGCGCTAGCCGTTCGGCTCCGGCACCGGCCCCTGGTGCTCGGCTTCGGCGAGGATCGCCCGGGCCTGCGCCAGCCGCGGGCGGTCGATCATCTCCTCGCCGACCCGCACCGCCCCCCAGTCCGCCTCGGCGGCAGCCGCGACCACCCGGCGGGCCCAGCCGACCTCCTCGGCGCTGCGTGCGAAAGCCTCGTTGACGGCAGCGGCCTGGCGGGGGTGGACGCAGAGCTTGGCGCCGAAGCCGAGCCCGCGGGCGACCCGCGCGTCGGCGGCGGTCACAGCCGGGTCGTCGAGCTGCATCGTCGGGCCGTCGATCGGCGCCGGCAGGCCGGCGGCGCGGCTGGCGACGACCAGCCGGCCGCGCGGGTAGGCCCAGGCCGCCGGCTCGGCGCCGAGCCCGAGCTCGAGCCCGAGGTCGACGCTGCCGAGGGCGAGCGCGGCGACGCCGGGCACGGCGGCGACCTCGGCGGCGTTCTCGATCCCGACCGCGGTCTCGATCAGCGCGACCACCGGCACCGAGAGGCGGGCGAGGGTGGCGGCGACGTCGCCGCGGTGCTCGCTCTTCGGCAGGACCAGGCCGGCGAGGCCGGGGGCGGCCGCCGCCCGCAGCGCCTCGAGGTCGGCGCGCCACTCCTCGCCGCCGGCCTGGCCGACGCGGACCCAGGCGCTGCCGCCGCCGCGCAGCCACTCGACGACGTGGCCGCGGGCGGCGCCCTTGGCGGCCGGGGCGACGCCGTCCTCGAGGTCGAGGATCACCGCGTCGGCGGCCGAGGCGGTCGCCTTGTCGAAGCGGTCGGGCCGGTCGGCCGGCACGAACAGCCAGCTGCGGGCGGTGGTCGGCGGCACCGAGGTCGGCTCGGCGATGCCGGCGCCGGCGCCGGGCCCGTGGCCGCGCTTGAAGACCATCATCGTGCGCAGGAAGCCGATCACCACGACGCCGTCCTGGTTCATGCCCTCGGTCCGCACCCGGACGATGCCGACGTCCGCCCGCGAGCCGCTCTCGCGCTTCTCGAGCACGGTCGAGCGCGAGTAGATCGTGTCGCCCTCGAAGACCGGCGCCGGCAGCCGCACCTCGTCCCAGCCGAGGTTGGCGAAGACGTGCTGGCTGATGTCGGTCACCGACTGCCCGGTGACCAGCGCCAGGGTGACCGTCGAGTTGACCAGCGGCCGGCGCCAGCTCGTCTGCGAGGCGTAGTTGGCGTCGAAGTGGAGCGGCGCCGTGTTCTGGGTGAGCAGGGTCAGCCAGCTGTTGTCGGTGGAGGTGACGGTGCGGCCGAGCGGATGGCGGTAGGTGTCGCCGACCTCGAAGTCCTCGAAGTAGCGCCCCTCCCAGCCCGCGATCGGCGCCCGGCCGTCGTCCTCGCTCATCGCCGCGGCAGCTCCGCGAAGGCGGTCAGGATCGCGGCGATCGCCTCGATTCCGAGCGGGATGTGATCGAGCGGGAAGCGCTCGTTGGCGGCGTGCACGCGCGAGTCGGGCAGCGCGAAGCCGGTCATCACGGTCGGCACCCCGCGCCCGGCGAGCGCCCCCATCACCCCGATCGAGGCGCCGGAGCGGACCAGCAGCGGCTCGACCCCGAAGACCTCGCGCATCGCCCGGCCGGCGCACCGCACCGCCGGCGAGCGGCGCTCGACGCTGGCCGGTGGGACCGACCCGAGCCGCTCCAGCGACAGCTCCGCGCCCGCCGGCGTCCCGACTGCGAGGGCGCGTCGCAGGGCGGAGTCCGCCGCCTCGAGGTCGTGGCCGGGCGGCACCCGCAGCGACAGGTGGGCGTGCGCCCGGACCGGGACGATCGACTTCTGCTGGCCGGGCTCGCCGCCCTCGATGCCGTTCACGTCGAGCGCCGTCCCCAGCTCGGTGCGCGGGTAGAGCTCGCGCCCCGCGTCCGGGTCGGCGGGCACCGCGCCGGCCGCCGCCAGCACCTCCGCGCCCGGCTCGAGTCCGCTCCAGGTGGCGAGGTCCTCGGGCTCGGGCGCCAGACCGGCGCCCAGCTCGACGGGCACCGCGGCAGCCGCGGCGAGGGCCGCGGTCAGCGCCTGGATCGCGTTCAGGGCGGCGCCGCCGAAGCGGCCGGAGTGGAGCTCCTCGCGCCCGGTGCAGACCGACGCCCGGTAGGAGATCTGGCCGCGGGTGCTGATGCAGAAGGTCGGCAGCCCGCGCCGCCACATGCCGCCGTCGCAGACGATCGCCCCGTCGAGCTCGGGCGCCTCCTCGATGCAGGCGGCCGCCGCGACCCCGTCGATCTCCTCCTCGCCGTCGCAGACGATCGTCAGGTCGACCGGGAGCCGGCCTTCGCGGGCGAGCGCCCGGGCGGCGCTCAGCAGCACGAAGGCGTTCGACTTCGAGTCGGCGGCGCCGCGCGCGTGGACCCAGCCGTCGCGGACCGTCGGCGCGAAGGGCGGCGTCTGCCAGCCGTCCTCGAGGCGGGCCGGCAGCACGTCGAAGTGGCCGTAGAGGAGGACGTGCGGGGCGGGCCGCGAGGAGGCTTCGAGGCGCCCGACCGCGACCGGGTGCACCGCCCCGGCCGGCCGCCGCAGCTCCCACCGCCCGCCGGCAGGAGCCATCTGCTCGATCACCCATTCCGCGGCCCGCTCGACCTCGGCGGCGTGCTCGGGATCGCTGCTGACGCTCTCGATCTCGAGCCACTCGCGCAGCGGCGCGGGGATCTCGGCTGCGCTCGGCACGCGGCCAAGTCTCGGCCACCCGCCGCCCTCTGACCTCGTCGCAGGCGACAGATTGACGCCCGCCGGTCTGTGCCAAGGACCGAGCTCCGGCCGGCCAGCCGCCGCACCGTGCCCGCTCGTTACGCTGGGCAAGTGGCACACCCTTCCGCGGCCGAAGCGGCTCAGATGGGTCGCGACGACTCGCAAGAGGCGATCGAGCTCGCCCGCTCCCACGGCCACACCTATCCGGTCGTGACGATCGCCGACGGCGCCGAGCATCGCGCCCAGACGACCGCCTTCCACAAGCGCTGGTGGCGCCAGATCGACCAGGACTGGCCGGAGCCGCTGCGCGAGTCCTACAACGAGGCCTTCACCCGGGAGCTGATGGCCGCCAGGGTGGCCGTCGTCGAGCTCCACTTCGATGCCGCCGGCGGCAGCTGGAGCAACATCGGCGTCGTCGACCTCGAGCGCTGGGAACCGACCTTCCCCTTCGACCCGGCGCGGAGCGGCTGGGTGAAACAGGACGCCCGCTCCCGCGTCGGCTGGCGCCGCCGCTCGGCGCTGAGGAAGCTGTTCTCGAGGAAGAAGTCCGGCGAGGAGGAGCCCCGGAGCCCCGGCTAGCGCGCCGGGCTCAGGCGGGCTGCCAGAGCTCGACCCGGTTGCCCTCCGGATCGGTGACCCAGCCGAACCGGCCGACGCCATCCATCTCCTGCGTCTCCTCGGCCACATCCGCTCCCTTGGCCCGCAGCTGCGCGAGCATCGCGTCGAGGTCGCCGACCCGGAAGTTGAGCATCGTCTGCTGGTCGCGGGACCCGAAGTAGTCGGTCCCGGACTCGAAGGTGGCGAACACCGTCGGCCCGGCCGCCTGGGCCCAGAGGCCGTTCTCGTCGGCGTCGAGGCCGAGGCAGTCGCGGTACCAGGCGCCCAGGGCCGCCGGGTGGGCGGCCCGCAGGAAGTATCCGCCGATTCCCTGGACCCGCTCCACCCCGCCATCTTGCCAGCCTGCGGCTCGCGTACGGTGGGTGAGCGTGGCCGACCGCGACGACCTCGACTTCACCTACTCGCTTATCGACCGGATCTTCCGGCTCAGCCTCGGTGAGCTGGCCGACTTCAGCGGCGCCAAATACGACGGCGACTTCTCGCTGACCCTCGAGCAGGCCCAGCGGCGCAAGCACGAGTACATCGCCGAGCAGATCGGGATCGGCCCCGGGAAGCGGCTCCTCGACCTCGGCTGTGGCTGGGGCCCGCTGCTGGCCTTCGTCCGCGAGCGATCGGGTGCCGGGGTCGGAGTCACCCTCTCCTCCGCCCAGCTCGAGGCCTGCCGTCGACACGGCCTCGACGTCCACCTCCGCGACGCGCGCCAGGTGACGCCCGAGGACTTCGGCGCCTTCGACGCGGTGGCCAGCCTCGGCGCCTTCGAGCACTTCTGCTCTCCGGAGGACCACGCCGCCGGGCGGCAGGAGGCGATCTACCGCGACCTCTTCGCGCGGATCGCCGACCTCCTGCCGGACGGCGGCCGCCTCTACCTGCAGACGATGGTCTACGGCCGCCGGATGATCCCGATCGAGGACGTCGACATCGAGGCCCCCCGGGACTCCGATTCCTGGTACCTGGCGCTGATGGCCCACCAGTTCCCCGGCTCCTTCCTGCCCTTCGGCCAGGAGCAGGTGATCAGCAGCGCCGAACCGGACTTTCGCCTGCTCGATAGCAGCAGCGGCCGTCTCGACTACCTCGAGACGATCCGCCAGTGGCGACGGCGCTTTGCCGAGCCGAGCTTCAGGAAGACGCTGTTGAAGGCGAAGCTCGTGCCCCGCTGGTTGACCAGCCCCGAGTTCCGCCTCGCCTTCACCTCCGGGGTCAGCGCCAACAGCGTCTGCTTCGAACGCGAGCTGATGGATCACCACCGGCTGGTGTTCGAGAAGCGGCAGTCGGCCGATCCTCGCTCTGCGTCCGCCGCGAATCGGTAATCTTCGAGCCGTCGATCGCCTCGCGGTCGACACTCGCACCGCCGCAGGAGGGCAACCCTGAGGTCGGTCTCGAAGCCGGCAGCACACCCTGACTTCCCGCGTTCGAGGCTTCTCAGCTGGCACGGCCGAGTTGCCTGCAACGACGACGCTGGAGGTCAAGGAAACATGAGCGCAGCGGCACCCGGTGCCCATTGGCGGAGCTCGGTCGCCCGCTACGAGCGCGCCTCGCGGCGCTCCGCCGCCCTCGACCTGGCCAGCTCGCTCGGCGCCTACGCCGTGCTGACGGTGGCGATGTACCTGCTCCGCGACGTCTCGATCTGGCTGACGCTGGCGCTGGCGGTGCCGGCCGCCGGCTTCCTCCTGCGCACCTTCATCGTCTTCCACGACTGCGCCCACGGCTCGTTCATGCCGACCAAACGGGGCAACCTCTGGCTCGGTCGGCTGACCGGCCTGATCGTCTTCCAGCCCTACGCCAACTGGCGGCACAACCATGCGGTGCACCACGGCAGCTCGGGCGACCTCGACCGGCGCGGCACCGGTGACGTCGAGACGCTGACCGCCGCCGAGTACGCGGCCCGGCCCTGGCGCGGCCGGCTCGCCTACCGGCTGTTCCGCAGCCCGGTGGTCCTGTTCACGATCGGCCCGATCTGGTCGCTGATGATCGGCCCCCGGTTCTGGAACAAGCGGATGCGGCCGCGCCAGCGCCACAGCGTCTGGCTGACCAACCTGGCGCTCGCGGTCTGGCTCGGCGCGTTGATCTACGTGGTCGGCCCGGTCGCCTGGCTCGAGGTGCAGATGCCGACCGCGATCCTCGCCGGCATCGCCGGCGTCTTCCTCTTCTACGTCCAGCACCAGTTCGAGGACGCCTACTGGGAGAGCGGCGAGAGCTGGAGCTACGCCGACGCGGCGCTGAAGGGCAGCTCCTACCTGAAGCTGCCGAAGCTGCTGCAGTTCTTCTCCGGCAACATCGGCCTCCACCACGTCCACCACCTCAGCGCCAAAATCCCGAACTACAACCTGCAGCGCGCCCACGACGAGATCCCGATCCTCCGCGAGGTGCCCGTCCTCACCCTCACCGACGGCGTGCGGACGCTGCGCCTGAAGCTGATCGACCCCGCCAGCGGCCGGCTGCTGACCTGGCGCCAGGCGCGCCAGGCAACCGCCGGCTAGTGACCTGAGTCGTCAGTTCGCAGGCATCTGCCCGGTGATCGCTCGGTCCCTGGCGCCGTCGGGACCGACGACACCGCCCTCACTCGCCGGGTGCGCCCCACGGCTGCTTTGCCCTGACGTCTGGTGACTAAGTAACGAGGACGAGCGGTGCGTGGCGTTGCGGCGCGGATGACGAGGATGCGTCTGGACGCGGATTCGCGCCCCACCCGCGTTCGAGGCACGATCCGCACCGCGGATGCCTGCGGATCGATGACTCAGGTCACTGGGCGATCTAGCCAACCAGGTCGGTGGGCGCGAGGATGAAGACCTCGCACATCATGTCGGGGTCCTGCTGGTTGCCGCTCATGAAGCCGATCACCCGACGGCCGGTTGCCGCTTCGACGACCGCCGCGAAGCGGTCTCGCATCAGCTCCTGGAACTCCATCCGCTGCTCGATCACCGCGGCGCCGCGACCCCCCTCGAGCAGCGTTTCCTCGACCCGCGTGAAGCCGCCCCGCAGGATGCAGACGACGAGGTCGTCCTGCAGGTAGGACTTGGCCTGGGTCGGCCCGCGCCCGTAGTACTCCTTCAGCAGGGTGACGAGGCCGTCGGAGATCGCGGTGAGGACGTCGCCGTGTCGCTGTCTCGTCTCGCCGTTCATGCCCGGAGCTCCTTCGATCGGCATCTTAGGGGCCGAGCGCTAAGCTGGCCGCAGGCTGCTCGTCGGGTTCCACCTCTGCCTCGCGCGCGAATCCGTCAGGGGGAGAGAGCGGGCATCAGATGCCGATCGAGGTGCCTCCGTTGAGCGGCGATGCGCTGCTCGAGGCCGTCAACGACTCGATGGTCGCCCTGCACCAGCGCTACTACCACCGCGCTCCCTTGAGCGCCAAGACCCAGATGCTCGGCGACGAAGTGCTCGTCTGCGTGATGGCCGGCGTCTACACCGACGTCGAGAAGACGATGATCGAGCTGCAGCGGGGGGCGATCGTGCAGGAAACCCGCAGCGCCTTCCAGGACGCGATGCAGCACAAATTCATCGACGAGGTGGAGCGGCTCTCGGGCCGCGACGTCGTCGTCTTCATCTCCAACCAGCACGTCGGGCCCGACATCGAGGTCGAGCTGTTCGTCCTGCGTGGCTGAAGCTGCCCGCCGGGGCGGCCATTCGCGGCCGCCCGGCGGATCTGCGGACGCTCAGTCGATCGTCCGCACGTTGACGGCTTTGGGACCTTTGTCGCCAGCTTCGGCCTCGTAGGAGACCTTGGCGCCTTCGGCGAGCGACTTGAAGCCCTCGCCGCCGATGTCGCTGTGATGGACGAACAGATCCTTGCCTGCCTCGTCGGGAGTGACGAAGCCGAAGCCTTTGTCGTCGCTGAACCACTTGACGGTTCCGGTTGCCATTTGCTGATACCTCCGTTGTTTGCGTGCTGCGTACGCGGAGGAAGCTGAAAAGCAAACGACCTACGGGCGCGGGCACTGCTTTGGTCGGATGAAGTCCGACTCGAACTCGACGAGGCTAGCAGCCTCGGTCCGGAGAACTTCAACCGCGGAACGTTCGCACCTGGCAGGCGAGTCGGCCGCGCACCGTCTGCCGCGGGCGGCAGGTGGTCGCCTGGACCGTGTAGGGCGTCCGCCAGACGACCTTGCCGGCGGCGAAGACGCCGAAGACGGTGACGGTGCCGCGGTAGCGGCTGTCGACCGTCTTCCAACCGACCCGGCAGTCCTGCTTGTGGACGTTGACCTGGTCGCAGGCGATCTCGTAACCGCGCCGCTCGGCGAAGCGCGCGCCGAGTCCACGCCGCAGCGCCGCGGTCGCCTTGGTCCGGGCCATCCCGGCGCTGATCCGCGGTCGAGTTCGTCGGCGGGTCGGGTCGGCGCCGCCGGTCGGCGCCTGCGAGGAGGCCGGCGCCGGCGTGACCGGCGGGGCCGGCGGGGCCGGCGGCAAGGCCGGCGGGTTGGCGGCGACGATCGCCGCCACCCAGGAGGCGACGACGTCGGCCCGGGCGAAGAACGACGGCGCTTCCGGCGAGCAGACCGCGGTGCCGAAGGAGTCGATGCCGATCTGCAGCGGTTCGTCCACCGTGCCCGGAGCGGTCATCAGCAGCGGGCCGCCGGAGTCGCCGTGGCAGGCGGCGTAGCGGTGTTCGAGCGTGTCCTGGATGCAGATCTGCTGCGATGGGTCGTGCCGGGCGAAACGGGCAACGCAGTAGCTGTCGCTCTGAACGCTGGCCCTGCCGCTGCGGAGGGCGTCGCCGGCGCTGGGGATGCCGCTTTCCCCCCATCCCGCGAAGACGACCGGCGTGCCGGCGCTCCAGGTTTTCGAGGTCGCCAGCCGCACCGGCGGCGAGGAGATCGGCTGGGCGAGGACGAGGACGGCGACGTCGCCCGCCAGCGGGGCCGGGAACGGCGGTTCGGCGCGGAAGCTCGGCGCGACCGCGAAGCTGGTGACGGTGGAGATCGTGCGTGGTTCCGCCAGGTAGTGGACGTTGCCGGTGACGACCCTGAAGTGGGCCGGATCGACCGCCGCTTCGAAGCCGTCCCGGAGCACGCAGTGGGCGGCGGTCAGCACCACGTTGCTGGCGACCACCGAGCCGCTGCAGAGCCGGCTGTCGATGCTGTCTCTGTAGGAGACCAGGGCCAGGTAGGGGAAGCTCCCGGCGGCTGCTTCATCGCCGCTGATGACGCTCGTCGTCGGCTGCCCGGCGGCGCCAGCCGGGAAGACGATCGCCGCCAGCGACGCGATCGCGGTCACCGCCGCGCTTATCCCCCGGTGAGACATGGACGCCTGCCGCAGTCTAAGCCGCGCCCGGATGGGTCGTCCGTCGTCCGACCGCGGGCGACCATATTGTGGCGCGCCCTTGTACGACGCCTCTCAGCACCTGATCGGCCCCAGGGCTCGCTCCCGATCGCTTCCGGATTGGCCCGCCGCCCGACCGCTCCGCTCCTGGCAGCAGGAGGCGACCGAGGCCGTGCGGGCGCACTCGGCGGCCAGCTTCCTGGCCTCGGCGACGCCGGCGGCCGGCAAGACCACCTTCGGCCTTCACATCGCCCACCGGATGCTGAGCGCCGACTTCGTCTCACGCGTGGTCGTCGCCGGCCCGACCACCCACATCTGCCGCCAGTGGGCCGCCGACGCGGGCCGCTACGGCATCGACCTGGAGCCGAACCGGCCGAACTCCGACGGGCCGGAGTCGGCCGATTTCCACGGCGTCGCCGTCACCTACCAGACGATCGCCGCCGGGGCGGAGACCCACCGGCTGGCGGCCGGCCGCCGGCCGACCCTGCTGATCGCCGACGAGCCGCACCACATGGGCGATCTGGCCGCCTGGGGCCTGCAGACCCGGAGGGCCTTCGACGGCGCCCGCTTCCGGCTGCTGCTCTCCGGCACGCCCTTCCGCTCCGACAACTCGGCGATTCCCTGGGTCAGCTACGACGAGGACGGCCTCAGCCGGGCCGACTACGCCTACGGCTATCCGCAGGCGCTGCGCGACCGGGTCTGCCGCCCGATCACCTTCCTGCCCTACGACGGCGAGATGGAGTGGGTCTCCGACGGCCGGCAGCGGAGCGCCGACTTCGACCTGGTCCTGCCGGCGGCGGAGTCGGCCCGCCGCCTGCGGACCGCGCTCAGCCCGGAGGGCGAGTGGATGGGCGAGGTGCTGCGCGACGGCGACGCCAGGTTGAGCGAGGTGCGGGCCGGCGGGCACCTCGACGCGGGCGGCCTGGTGATCGCCTCCGATCAAGAGCACGCGCGGGCGATCGCGGCGCGGCTCGGGCCGATCTCGGGTCAGCAGCCGGAGCTGGTGATGAGCGACGAGCCCGGCGCCAGCCGGCGGATCGCCGACTTCGCCGCCTCCGACCGGCGCTGGCTGGTCTCGGTCCTGATGGTCTCCGAGGGCGTCGACATCCCCCGCCTGCGGGTCGGCGTCTACGCGACGGCGGCCCGGACCGAGCTCTTCTTCCGCCAGGTGGTCGGCCGCTTCATCCGCACCACCCCCGGGCCGGGCCGCCAGATGAGCTACCTGCTGATGCCGGCCGACCCGCGGCTGAAGGCGCTCGCCCACGAGATCGAGCTGGAGCGGCGCCACGCGCTCGACCTCTCGCCGGGCGCCGAGGAGGAAGAGGAGGAGATCGACGATGGTCCGGAGCGGCGCGAGCCGGGCGGCGGCTTTGCCGTCCTCAGCTCCGGCGACGCCGAGCTCGACGACGCGATCATGAGCGCGACCGCGCTGCAGCTGTTCCCGACCGAAGACCCCGAGCCGCGGGCGAGGAAGGAGACCGCCCTCGCCAGGCCCAAAGCCGCCTCGGAGGACCGCGAGCCCGAGCGGGAGTCGGCCTATGCGGCCCGCGAGCGGCTACGCGGCGAGCGCGCCCGCCTGGTCGGCGACGTCGCCCGCCGGACCGGCAAGTCGCACCGGGAGATCCAGGCCCGCATCAACCGCGCCACCCGCGCCCGCTCGGTCGCCAGCGCCACCATCGAGCAGCTCGAGCGCGGCAACGAGATGCTGCGCCGCGAGCTGTGGCGATGAGCGGACCGGCCGGAGGGTCAGCAGCGAGCTCTGACCAGGGGGGAACGAACGAGATGGCGAAATAGGCGCGGCGACGCGGAAGAAGATCGAAGCGAAGGGCACTGCCGGCGACGCGCGCCACGGCGCCGAGGCGGCGGCCCGATCGGTTCCGATCCACCTCGCCTCGGTGCCCGGCCTGCAGCGTTCCGGCGCCGGCGGTCGAGTCAGAGCTCCTCGTGCAGGCGGACCGCCTCTTCGAGCTCCTCCTTCACCTCGGCGCCCGGTCCGCTGCCGCGGTCCTCGAGCAGCGCCGAGGCGATCGCGTCCAGCTTCAGCTGCATCGCCCGCTCGGCCCGCAGCTCGGAGTTCTTCAGCAGCGCGACCAGCAGCAGGGTCAGCGCCGACATCGTCCCGGTCAGCGCGCTCTCCGTCCCGGAGGCGAAGCCGAGGACGAGGCCGAGCAACCAGGCGGCGAGGATCAGGAAGCAGAGCGAGAAGAAGAGCCCGCTGCTGGCGAGGTTCGAGGCGGTCTCGGCCAGCGCGTCGAAGCGACTGCGCCCCTCCCGGCGCTCGGTGGGGTGCCGCAGCACGCCCCATCGGTCGGTCGCTGAGGGGCTGGGCTTCTCGGTTGGCATCCGTCGATTGTGGCGATACAGCCAAGTGGGCCTCCCTCCGGGGGGTCGAATCCGACCCGCACCGGCCCCCGAATCCGCTCACAGACCCAACCCCCGGTCAGACAGAGGTCCAGAGGCGGCGAGCGCTCTAAAGAATTCGGTTCCGGCGTCCGATGGTTCGGGTACAAATGATCAGGGTTTCTCAGGGAAAGGGATTCGTACCGAAATGAGCGGCTCGACCGTCCTCCTCATCGTCGGAGTGCTGGTTGCGATCTGGGTCCCGATCGTCGCCCTGGTCGTCGCGCTGTGCCGGATGGCGGCGCGCGCGGACGCGGCCGAGAACCTGGGCGAGATCCCGCCGACTCAGAGCCCGCGGCGGCCGAGCACGTGGGGAACGGTCCGCAGGAGGATCTTCACGTCGCCCCAGAGTGACCAGTTCGCCACGTACAAGTAGTCGATCGCCACCATCTCCCCGAGCGGCACCCGCGAGGGCCCGATGATCTGCCACGGGCCGGTCATCCCCGGCATCAGCTCGAGCCGGCGCCGGTACCAGCCCTTGACGTACTGGTCCTCGTCGACGACCAGAGGCCGCGGACCGACCAGGCTCATTTCGCCGCGGACGATGTTGAGCAGCTGCGGCAGCTCGTCCAGGGCGCTCCTGCGAAGCAGCTTCCCGACCCGGGTCACCCGCGGGTCGTCGGCGATCTTGAACAGACCCTCGGCTTCGTTTTGGTCGCGCAGCGAATCCTTCAGCTGCTCGGCCTCCGGCACCATCGTGCGGAACTTGTAGATGCCGATATGACGGCCGTGGCGGCCGACTCGGCACTGCTTGAAGAAGACCGAGCCCCGCCCCCGCGCTTCGATCTTGATCGCCAGCGCGATCGCCGCCATCAGCGGCGCGACCGCCAGCAGCCCGATCAGGGCGACGGAGAGGTCGAAGGCGCGCTTGACCAGCATCGAGGAACGGCCGAGGGCGAAGCGGCGCACCCCCATCACCGACATCCCGTCGAGATCGTCGAACTCGACCGACGAGCCGACCACCTGCAGCAGCCGCGGCAGCACGCTGACCTTGACGTCGACCGCCTCCAGGGTGCAGATCAGGTTCAGCATCGCCTCCTGCTCCATGCTGTCCGGGGCGACGATCGCCCGCTGCACGTCGAGCGAGCGGGCCAGCTCGCGGATCTCGGGCAGGCGCGGGTCCGAGAGCGCATCGGTCGACCAGGTCGGTACCTCGACGGGATCGATCGAGCCGACCAGCAGCGCCTTGAACCCGCGGTGCTCGGCGAGCTTCGACTCGATCGCGGCGGCGGTGTAGGCATCGCCGATGAAGAAGCAGCGCTCGGGCGGCACGATCCGCAGCGCGATCCGCCGCGCCCCCGCCCGGGCGGCCACGAGGAAGACGAGGAGGGAGCCCCAGAGCACCAGCGCCTCGACCCGGTCGATCGGTCCGCCGGCGATCACGTGGCCACCGGCGAGCCAGGAGCAGAGGGCGCCCAGGGTCGCGATCTGGAACAGCTTCGGGGCCTCGTCGAGGGTCGTCTTGTGCAGCAGCGTCTGATCGCGGTCGTAGAGGCCGATCACCTTGGCGACGACGAAGAGCATCAGCAGGCCGACCAGGCTCAGCGGGCTGAAGGCGAGCTGCCGCGCGAAAATCAGGTCGAGCATCGCGTAGGAGGCGAGAAAGGCGAGCAGGTCCGCCAGCGCCAGCGAGCGCCGGAAGATCGTGTCGCGCCGCAGGTTGACGCCCCCGGTGCTGTCCTCTCGGGCCACCCACAGGCGGCCGCGCAGCCGCGCAGTGGCCGTCGCCGAGGACGACTGACCCGACGGGGTCACCGTTGCATTTCTCCGTTCCCGATTCGCGTCAACGCGAAGTCGACCGCCCCCATGTCGCGAAAAGCTCCTCCTCGGACAGATCCGACCGCCTTAAGGTCCCATGCCTGACCAAAAGACCGCGCCGAATCTGATCGCTGCATAAAAGAATGTATATCTTCGCCGGCTCCGAAACCGGGGCCGCTCGGGTCCCCATCGAAACTCGTCCGGCCGGCTCAGGATCGAACGGGCCCCCTTCGTCCACCGGCACGCACCTTCTCGCTGCACCCTCGGTATACGCGGGTGCGAGCGAAGCGTTGTTTAAGGACCGTTACCACCACGACCCGGAACCGGAAGCGGCCTTCCGGCAGGTGGCGGAGAACGATCTTCCGATGCAGCCGCCTGGTCGCGGTGACGGTCGCGACCCTCCTGCCGGCGACCCAGACCACGATCCGCTTCAGCGGGTCGTACTTCGGGTTGTGCGGAATCAAGGTCAGGGTCCGGTAGCAGGCCGGCGGCGGCTTCGACCGCGGCAGCGTCAGCAGTTCGTTGAAGCGGGTCCTGCGGCCGCCCGACCCGGGCGCCCTCGCCAGCGGTGCCGATTCGACGCAACCGTAGGTGTCGCCGCTCACCCCGCCGTCCGGGGCGATCGTCGGCTGGGAGCTATCGCCCGGGTTGCTGAAGCAGACGATCAGCCGGCGCTGACCGGCGCTGACCGGGACCACCCGGAAGGCGGTCAACCCCCGGTCGGGGTCGATTTCGCAGCCGGCGCCGTGGTACCAGAGATGGCGACCCCAGAAGGAGCCATCGGAGCGTTCGTGCATTCCCGTCCACATCACCTGGCCGACGGGGTGATCGCAGACGGCGAAGTTCGTCGCCTGGACGACGGTGCCCTGGTAGCCGCCGTTTTCCTGCCGCTGGATCGCGACCGCACCGCCGGCGAAGGACCAGACCCCTTCGATTTCGCTCGACGCATCGGCGACGCCCCCGAGCAAACCGAGCAGCGCCACCAGAGTCGTCGCCAACAGAAGTGACGTTTGCCGGGTTTTTCGAGGGATCAAGGACGGGCAGGATAGTCATCGTTCGGCGATCTTCAAGATCGCCGCGTCCAATCGACGACGAAATTCATCCGCCGAGAAGCGCTCGGCGTTGGCGACCGCGACGGCCGGATCGAAGTCGATCGAGTCGACCCGCCGCATCGCCGCGGCGAACGAATCGACGTCGTCGAGGTCGGCGAAGCAGCCGGTCTCCTCGGCGATCACGGTCTCCAGCGCGCCACCCTCGGCGGCGGCCACCACCGGTCGCCCCGCCGCCTGCGCCTCGACCGCGGTGATCCCGAACTCCTCGCGACTGGGGACGACCACCGCCCGGGCCCGGGCGTAGAGCTCGACCAGCTCGCGATCGGCCACCCGGCCGAGGAACTCGGCCTCCGGATATGCGGCGCGGAGGGCATCGTGGTCGGGGCCCGAGCCGACGACCTGGATCGGCACCCCGGCCCGACGCGCTCCCTCGAGGGCGACGTGGACGCGCTTGTGGCGGACCACCTCGGAGACGACCAGCAACGCGTCGCCGGCCGTGCCGGGCCGGAAGCGGGTCGTCTCTACCGGCGGGTGGATGACTGTCGAGTCGCGCCCGTAGTAGCGCTTCAGCCGCTCCCGGGTCAGCTCCGAGTTGGCGATGTAGTGGTCGACGCGGGCGGCGGCGGCGAGGTCCCAGCGGCGCAGGCGCCGCAGCTGACGCGCCAGCAGCGGCCGCAGCGCTGCCGGCGCCTCCTCCAGCGCCCGCTCGTTCTCGTACCAGGCATAGCGGAAGGGGGTGTGCGAGTAGCAGACGTGCACGGCTCCGGCCGGGGCCCGGATGCCCTGGGCGAAGGCGCTGCTGCTGGTCAGGAGAACGTCGGTTCCAGGCGGGGCGACCAGCCGTTCGACCGCCCAGGGATAGAGCGGCAGCAGGCGCCGGAAAGAGCCCTGGTCGAGGCCGAGCCGCTGCAGCGCCGAGGTCCGCAGGTGACGACCGGCGAAGCGTCCGTCGGTGCCCTCCTCGTCGTAGAGCAGGGTCAGGATCGGCGAGTCGGCGTAGAGGTCGGCGATCGCCGCGAAGGTGCGCTCGGCGCCCCGCATCACCAGCAGGTAGTCGTGGCCGATCGCGACCCGCGGCGGCGGGTTCATGGGACCGTCACCACTTCCGCCAGGGTGCCGGTCAGCCCAGTGTCGTTGCTGACGTAGAGGACCACCGGGTGCGGACCCGCCCGCCAGCCGGTGACGACGATCCGCCTGCCCTTGCGCTGGGGACCCGGGCCGAGCGCCCATGAGAATTCGGTCAGGCGGCCGCCCATCGGGTCGAAGGAGCGCGAGCCGTCGAGCACCACCCGCCGGGCACCACCCCGGCGGCTGACCGCGGTGACGATCACCGGCGTTGGCGTCGGGCAGTCGCGGCCGAGCAGGTAGTGCGGCCTGCGCCCCGGCCCGTCGTAGGAGACCGGTAGGCAGCCGGGAGCGTCGAAGACCTTCTGGCCGCTGGCCGGGGCGGTGGCGCCCCCGGTGGCGACCGCGACGGCGACGGTTCCGGCCACCGCCACGGCGGCGATCACGAGGGCGAGGATCAGCGATGGAGAGCGCTTCAAGGCCAGCAGTTTGACGAGCCGGTCGCCGGTAGCCTGCCCCGATGCCCGAGACCGGCCGCAATCGTGGCTCCGAGTTCGGATGCCTGTTGCTGGCCGCGCTGCCCGCAGCGCTGCTCGTCTACCTCGCCTTCAACTCGGGCGGGATGTTCGAGGTGACCACCGCGTTCGCCGCCGTCCTCGTGCTCGCGCTCGCCGCCGTCGCCTCGGCGCTGGCGCCGAGGCCGCTGGCTCGGGCTGGCGCCCCGTGGGCTGGCCGCGATCGGCCTGCTGGCGCTGCTGGCGATCGTCACCCTGCTCTCCGGCAGCTGGTCGGGTGCGGCCGGGCGGGCCGCCGTCGCCTTCGACCGGGTGCTCCTCTACCTCGCCGTCCTCGCTCTGTTCGCCTGCCTGCCGCGGACCGCCGGCCGCTTTCGCTGGGTCCTGCGGTTCCTCCTGGTCGGCGCAGCCGCGGTCGCCCTGATCGGCCTCGTCACTCGCCTCCTGCCCGGCGTCTGGCCGACCGCGCCCGGCTTGGTCAGCGACCGGCTCGCCTACCCGATCACCTACTGGAACAGCTTCGCGATGCTGGTCGGGCTCGCCACCATCCTCGCCGCCCATCACGCCGCCGACGAGCGCGAGCCGGGCTGGATCAGGGTGGCGGCGGCGGCGCTGCTGCCAGCTCTGGCGGCGACCCTGTTGCTGACCTTCTCGCGCGGAGCGATCGCGGTCACCGTCGTCGGGATCGTCGTCTACGCGCTCGCCGCCCGCCCGCGGGGGCTGCCCGGCGCCGGCATCGCCGCCCTGCCGGCGACGGCGGCGGCCCTGGTCGCGACCAACGCGGCGACCCTGGTCCACGAAGGGACGCCGTTGACGCCCACCGCTCTCTCCGATGCGCACGAACTGGCCTGGATCCTCGCCGCCTGCACCGCCGGCGCGACGATCCTGCGGGCGGCGACGCTGCCGCTCGACGCCCGGCTGGCGCGGGTGGAGATCCCGGCGAGGACGGCGCGACGGGCGTGGGCGGTCGGCGCCGGCGCGGTCGCGGTGCTGGCGCTGGCCTTCCTCCTCGCCGGCGGCGCCTCGACCGTCCGCCACCAATACGACCGGGCGGTCAACGCGGTCGAAACGAGCGGCGGCAGCAACAGCTCCCGCCTCTTCAATCTCGGCGACGACGGTCGCCAGCCGCTCTGGGAAGTCGCCGAGGATTCGTTCTCGGCGGCGCCGATCGCCGGCAACGGCGCCGGGACCTTCCAGCTCGCCTGGCAGCGGAGCGGCGGCCGGCCCGAGCGCTTCTTCGCCTACTCGCTCTACCTCGAAACGGCGGCGGAGCTGGGTCTGGTCGGCCTCGTCCTCCTGGTCGGATCTCTGCTGCTGATCCTGGTCGGCGCCGCGCTGCTGATCCGCGGGCCGGACCGCGCCGCCTACGCCGCCGGCTTCGCCGTGATCCTCGCCGTGATCCTGCACACGGGACTGGACATCGACTGGCAGACGCCGGCTGTCTGCGTCCCGGTCTTCGCCCTCGGCGGGCTGGCCCTCGCTCGGCGGCAGGTGTCAGCGGACACCGCCGCTGAGCTCGGGCGGCCGGGCCCCGGATGGCTCGATCCGCTCAGGGAGGTGACGTCCGGCGCCCTGCGGCCGCTCCTGCCCCTTGCCTGCCTGGCGATCGCGATCCTGCCCGCGCAGCAGGCGATCGGCCACAGCGAACTCGACGCCGCCGTCACCGCCCTCGGCGCCCGCGACTGCGCGGCAGCCCGGTCCGACGCCGAAGCGGCGATCTCAGCGGCCGACGTCGGACCCCGGCCCGACGAGGTGCTGGCGATCTGCGCCGCCCGCGCCGGCCACCCACGCGAAGCGGTCCGGCTCGCGGAAGCGGCGGTCGACCGCGATCCGGAAAGCTGGGAACCCCACCTCGTGCTCGCCCTGGCGCGCGGCTCGGCCGGGCTCGATCCGAGACCCGAGCTGCGGTTGGCGCGGGCCGCAGATCCGAGCCGGGATCTGCTCCGCCTCGCCACGCAGGAATTCGCGGTTGCCAACCCCGAGGGCTGGCGCCGAGCCGCCCGATCCTTGCCGTTCGCGATCGAATAGAGGCTCAGCGCTCATTGCTTCATCCTTGTCGGGGTGGGCCAAACGTGCGGATAGCTCTTTACCACGCCAACCTGCCCGAGCCCGGGCGCAAGCCGGGCGGGGTCGAGGTCTTCGTCCACCGGCTCGCCAACGCCCTCAGCGGCCGCGGCCACGAGGTCGGGGTCCTGACCTACTCGGCGGCACCGGCCGATGCCGCCTACCGGGTCTGCCGGCTGCCGCTCGCGCCGCGCCGAGCACAGCAGGCTGCTGCGCCAGTACGTCGCATCCTGGAGCCTCAACTTCCAGGATCTCGGCGGCTTCGACGTCGCCCACACCCACGGCGACGACTGGTTCTGGCTGCGCCGGCGGCTGCCCGTGGTGCGGACCTTCCACGGCTCGGCCAAGCTGGAGCGCGATTCCGCGACCTCGGCCCGGCGCCGGATCGACAAGTCGGTGGTCTATCCGCTGGAGCTCGCGGCGGCCCGCCTGGCGACGAGCACCTACGGGGTCGGCACCGATTCCGCCGAGATCTACCGGACCGACGGGCTGCTGCCTCCGGGGATCGACCTCGACGTTCCCGACCGGGCGCCTTCCGAGCAGCCGACGATCCTCTTCGTCGGCTCCTGGAGCGGCCGCAAGCGGGGCGACCTTCTGCACCGGGTCTTTCGCGAGAAGGTCCTCCCCGCCCTTCCCGACGCCGAGCTCTGGATGGTCTCCGACGAGTGCGAGCCGGCCGCTGGGGTGCGCTGGATCCAGACGCCGACCGACGCCGAGCTCCGCGACCTCTATTCGCGCGCCTGGGTTTTCTGCCTGCCCAGCAGCTACGAGGGCTTCGGCATCCCCTATCTGGAGGCGATGGCGCAGGGCGTGCCGGTGGTCGCCGCTTCCAATCCGGGGTCGCGGATGCTGCTCGAGGAAGGTCGCCGCGGGATCATCGCCGGCGACGAGGAGCTCGGCGAGCGGCTGCTGGAGCTGCTGCGGGACCCGCGACGGCGCTCGGCGATGGCCGCCGCGGGCCTCGAGCGGGCGGGCGAGTTCTCCTGGGAGCAGAGCGCGGCGCGCCACGAGGAGGCCTACCGAGCGGCGATCGAGCGGCGGAAGCAGACGTAGGGTTTGGCGGAGGGGTCGGCGCCGACTCAGGCCGGCGTGGCGAGCACGTGCACCCACCACGGCGCGTTGCGCGTCGACCCGCCGTGATCGATCGGTCGATGCTCGTAGCCCGCCGCGTCGAGCAGATCGGCGACCTCGGCGTTGGTGCCGTGGAGCTCGATGATCAGGGTGGGGCGCCGGGTCCGCAGGGTCTCGCCCATGCCGCGCAGGGCCGCACACTCGGCGCCCTCGATGTCCATCTTGATCACCTGCGGCGGCGCCTGGCCGGTCTCGGACAACCAGGTATCGAGCGAGAGGATCGGGACCTCGTCTCCGCCTTCGTCGCTGAGGCGTCCTTTCAAGCTCGTGTCGTCGGCGAAGGACGCCCAGCCGTCGCGATCGCCGACGGCTGCGGGGATCACGGTGATGTTGCCGAGCCCGTTGCCGGCGGCGTTGCTCTTGCAGTAGGCGGCGTTGGCGAGCGAGGGCTCGAAGGCGACGACCCTGCCGCTCGGCCCGACCTGCCGCGCCGCGAGCAGGGTGAACCAGCCGATGTTGGCGCCGACGTCGTAGACCGTTTCGCCGGGACGGAGGAGACCGAGCAGAGCCGACTCGACCTCCCCCTCGATGGTGCTGATGAGCCGCAGCATCGTCGAGCCACCGCTGCGGAGCCTGAGCCCGCGGCCGTTTCCCACCAACACCGGTAGCGGTGCGTTGCGGGCGGGAACCGACAGCCTGTTGAAAGCGCGATGGATCCCCTCGTGACGCCGAAGAAATCTGTTGGCCCGCTCCGCGGGCGAGCCCCTGGCCATCGGTCGGCGGAGTGTAAGTCCGCAATCTCTCGACCTCAAGAGCTCCGGGACCTCTACCCGCGCGCCTGATGGCCGCCGTCGCCTAGGGTGAACAGGATCAGGTTCGTCGTAGCGTGCGGTCCTGAAAGGGTCCGACCAAGATCGGCGATCGCGGAGCTCTCGACGATTCCCCTGCTCGGCTCGCTCAGATCGAGGAAGTGCGAGTAGTTGTCTTCCACCAACTGCTCCAGCAGACCGAGGCTGTCGGCCCGCCGCAGCGCGTAGGGCCAGTACTCCATGACGATCGGGATTCGGGTGCGCAGAAGCTGGCTTGCACCGCGAAGCAGCAGCGCCTCGTGTCCCTGCGTGTCGATCCAGACCAGTCCGACCTTGGCCAGATCGAAGGTGCCCTTGTCGATCAGGGAATCGACGGTCGCCGCCTCGACCTGGATCACCTCGCGACTCGACTCCTCGAAATGGCTCTCGCCTGCCGAGAGGCCCTGGACGCGAACGCGGTTGTCGCCCGAGTTCCGCGGCGACAGCTCGAAGGCGACCCGTCCCTCCTCGTCTGAGAGGGCCAGCCGGTGCGGGAAGATCCGGTCGTCGAGCTCGTTGCCGACGACGTTCTCTCGAAGCAGGCGGAAGTTCTGCGGCGCCGGCTCGAAGGCGTGGACCTTCGCCGCTCCCAGCTCGGTCACCATCGGCACCGAGGTGGTGCCGATGTTGGCCCCGAAGTCCAGGACCTCAGCCGACCTCAGGTCGAACTGATCCCCAAGCACCTCGCGAATGCACTCGTGCGCCTGCTTCAGCCCGCCGAGGTCGAAGGGCCCCGAGGTGAACGTGCGGCGGGAGACGTCTCGATCGGCGGTCGACACGAGGAACCTGCCGCTGCTCCACTCGACCTCCAAAGTCTCGGTGAAGGGCCGCGCGAGACGAAAGAACGCCTCGCGGCGAAGCTCGTTGCGGATCGACGCGCGCTGGCTCTTCGTAGCGCGCGAATGGCGGACGATCTCCGACCAGACGCGACGCTTGACCTGAGGAATTCGTTTGAGCGAGTTCATGGGGTCGGGCGCACGGAGCGAAGGCGAGTGGATCAGCCTAGCGGCGGCCCGAGATAGCGGACTCGAGCAGTTCCTCCAGCGCGGTTGCCGCGGCCGGCACCGAGAACAGCTCTTCAGCGGCGCGGCGTCCGCGCTGGGCGAGCTCGCGGCGCATCTCGGGTGAATCGCGCAGCTCGGTCAGGCGCGCGGCCAGCGCCGAGGCGTCGCCCTCCGGAAAGACCAGGCCGCCGCCGGTCTTCTCGATCAGCCAGGGGATCTCGCCGGAATCCGAGCCGACCACCGACACTCCGCACCAGAGCGCCTCGACGATCACCCGGCCGAACTGCTCCTTCCAGCTCGGCGTCGTGTGCGAAGGCAGGGCGACGACGTCGAGCTGGGCGTAGCCGGCGGCCATCTCGTCGTGGGAGAGGTCGTCGATCACCCGCACCCGCGAGCCGGGGATCGCCTCCCCCTCCAGCCGCGAGCGCAGCTCGCCGTTGCCGATCAGGACCAGCTCGACCGGCGCCGGCAGCAGCCGCACCGCCGCCAGCAGGTCGAGCAGCCCCTTGCTCTCGACCAGGCGCCCGGCGTAGCCGACCGTGAACGGCCGCTCGCCCGCGGCGAGGACCGGGTCCCAGCCCGGCACCGCGTGCGGCGCGACGCCCACCCCCCCGGCCGCGCCCCACCGGCGGGCCAGCTGGGTCGCGGTCTCCGAGCGGGCTGCGACGAAGGCGGCGTCGCGCAGGACGCGGCGGCGCAGCTCGACCAGCGGCGCCGGCAGCTGCCGGTCGATGTTCTCGGCGAGCTGGACGCCGAAGGGAACACCCCGCCGGCGCAGCGCCGGCCACCACTGGATCGCCGCCAGCGAGAACGGCTCGGCCTCGAGGAAGGCGACGTCGGGGCGGAACCGCTTGACCCGCTGTCCCGGCAGAGTCAGGTAGAGGTGGCGCTGCTGGCGACCGGCAAAGGCGACGGGGGTCGGACGGAGCGTGCCCTCCATCCCCGGCAGGATCTCGGGCGCAACCGACCCCTCGGCGTAAGAGTGCTTCCAGCGATTCGGCAGGACGATCTCGATCTCCCAGTCGCCCCGTCCGAGCAGCTCGCTGTAGACCTCCTGGTTGACGCTGACGATCGCCGGGTGGCTGACCACGAGCAGCCTGCGCTTGTCCGCCGACCGGCTCAGGGGGCGAGCAGCTCCGCGAGACGTGCCCGCATCGTCGCCGGGTCGAACTCGGCCGCCGCGATCAGCCCTGCGAGGCCGCGGCGAGCGCTCTCCCCCGCCGGGTCGGCGCGCCAGGCTTCGATCCGGTCGGCCAGCCGCCCCGGGTAAGCACGGTCGAGCTGGCCGCGGAAGGGGATCGTCCAGCCGTGCGGCCCGAGCAGGCGAGCCGCTTCGCCGACGTCGGAGGCAAGCACCGGCCGCTCGCAGGCCAGGTACAGCGGCAGCTTGCCGGTCGTCCTCACCCGCCCGACCACGTCGTTGGTCTGGGTCGAGATCGCGCTGTCCATCGCGCAGACGAAAGCAGATACGCGCTCGGGCTCGACCCGGCCGACGAAGCGACAGCGGTCGACGACGCCGAGCTCGCGCGCCCGCCGTTCGAGGCGCTCGCGGCCGCTGCCGTCGCCGACGACGAGCGCCCGCACCTCGGGCGCGGTCGAGGCCAGTGCCTCGACCAGGTCCCAGCCGTAGGAGACGCCGAGCCGCTCGGAGAGGATCAGGCTGCCGACCAGGCCGACGGTGTAGCCGCCGTCGAGGCCGAGCTCGCGGCGCAGGTCCTCGGCGTCCACCGGGCCCGCCCCCGGTGGGGCGAGGTCGGGGATGTGGGTCGCGTTGCGGGGCACGAGACCGGCGTGGAGCCTGCCGCGGACGACGATGCGATCGGCGCTGCCCAGGGCGATCCTCTCCCCCGCTCCGACCAGCGCCAGGCCGAGGAAGCTGCGGTCGCCGAGCGAGCGGGCGAGCGCGAACACCGCGTCGCCGGTGTCGAGTACGACCTTTCTGCGCCGCAGCCTCGCGATCACGGCGGCCGCCGCGGTGACCTTGCCGACGTCGACCAGGTAGACGCTCCTCGCCCCCGTCGTGACGACCGCGCCAAGCGCGGCGAGGGCGCCGCGACCGCCGGCCGGCGCGATCAGCCGCACGCCCGGTCTGCCCTCCAGCAACTGCCGCGCCCGCACCGCTCCGCCGGCCGAATCGGCCACCGCCAGCACCGCGGAGCGGCGTCGGGTCTCGAGCGCCCGCCGGCGCCCGGCGAGGTTGGCCCGCAGCAGGTCCAGCCTCGGGTCTCCCTTGGTCAGGCCCAGGCGCACGCTCTGCGCCAACCCCGGCGCGCCGCGGCTGCCGACCAGGGTCGCGAAGGCGAGGTGCGCCAGGCGGCGCGAGGGAGGCAGGTGGTCGAGCAAGGCCAGGGTCTCGTTGTGAGAGGAGTCGTGGACCTGGCGCGGGCCGTACTCGCGAGCCTCGGCCGCGCGCGGCGCTGGCCGGTGGTCGACCGCCATGTCCGGGTCGTAGACGACGCGGAAGCCGCGCCGCTTCACCGCCAGGCAGAGGTGCAGCTCGGAGTGGTGCTCGGTGGCGATCCCGAGCAGGCGGGTGTCGAAGCGGATCGAGCGGGCCAGATCGCCGCGGAGGCTGAGATTGACGCCCTTGAGGACGTCGACGTCGCGGGCCTCACCGACGCCGAGATGGTGATTGCCGGTCGTCCGACCCCAGCGGCTGACCACCCCCACCACCGGCTCGGACCCCTGCTCCGGCACCTCGCCGTGGAAGACCCGGTCGCGCCCGCCGAGGGCCCCCAGCCGCTGGTCGGCCTCGAAGCCGGCGACGATCCGGGCCACCCAGTCGGGCGGCGGTTCGGCGTCGTCGTCGGTGAAGCAGACGACCTCGCCGGCGGAGGCGCCGAGGCCGGCGTTGAGGCCGGCGACGAAACCGGGCCGACCGGGTGGGACGGTCACCGGGACGACCCGGATCGGGCCCTGGCGGCCGGCGAGCGCGGTGGCGCTAAGCTCATCGTCGGTGCGGACCACGACAAGGATCTCTGCAACCCTCGATTGCTGGGCTTCGAGCGCATCGAGGCATTTCGAGAGTGCAGTCGGGCGGCGGAAGGTCGGTACGACGACTGACACTCTCACCGGCGCCATAATTGCACCAGCCAAAGGCTTTGACCGGCGAGGATCGAATTGCCTACCATCACCGGCCTGAACGACAGCGCTGACGCCAAAGCGATCTTCGCGCCACTGTGGAAGCGCAAGTGGCTGATCCTCATCGTGGGACTCATCGCCGGCGCGCTGACCTACGTGTATTACAACCATCAGGATCCGGTTTACGGGGCGTCCACCGGCATCTACCTCGGCAGCGGCTCCGAAGTGCAGGCGCTGCTCAGCGAAGGCGCCTCCAGCTCGAGCGGCAACAGCCGCGCGATCGCCAACCAGGTGGTGCTGATCAACTCCAGCGTCGTCGCTGACGCGGTCCAGAAGAAGCTGATCGAAGAAGGCCACATCGAAGCGGCCCGCGGATCGGCCGCAGCCGCCTCCTCGGAAACCACCGACTTCATCCAGATCTCGACCCGGGCCGGCTCCGGCGCCGCCGCTGCGACCCTCGCCAACACCTATGCCCAGGTCTACCTCGAACTGCGCCAGAACAGCTACCGCAGCAACGTCCAGGTCGCCCTCGAAAGCACCCAGCAGCAGCTCCGGGCGACCGAAGAAAGCGCCCTGCCAGGAGAAAACCTGGCGATTCAGTCGCAGAGCCTGGTCGATCGGATCAGCCGGCTCGAATCGCAGCTGAGCCTCGGCGACGCCGGCGACCGCCAGATCAACCCGGCCGCCGCGAGCTCGGTGGCGCTCTCGCCGAAGCCGACCCGCAACGCGATCTTCGGCCTCGTCCTCGGCCTCGCCCTCGCCTCGATCGTCGCCTACGCGCTGAGCCGCTTCGATCGCCGCCTGCGCTCGCTGACCGACATCGAAACCACCTTCCAGGCACCGGTGCTGGCCGCCGTCTCCTCGATCCGACGGCCGATCCTCTACGCCGACGGCGGCCCGGTGCCGGCCAACGCCCTGCGCGAGCCGTTGCGCCGCCTCCACACCACCCTGCAGCTGCGCAGCATCGCCGACGACATCGACCAGCGACCGGCGCCGCGAACGGTGCTGTTCGTCGGCGCCGACGCCGGCGAGGGAAAGTCGACGCTGATCGCCGGCCTCGGTCTGGTCCAGGCGGAGGCGGGGGAACGGGTGGCGATCGTCGAGTCGGATCTGCGGCGCCCGATCCAGGCCAAGCTGCTGGGCGTCGACGGAACGCACGGCCTCGCCGAGGTGCTGGCGGGGGAGATGACGGTGCGCGGCGCGACCCAGCCGGTCAACTTCGTGCCCGCCGCCCATTCGGCCGGGCTGGTGACCCAGGAAGGCCTCGCCACCGCCCTCGAGCCGCGGCTGACCGGGTCGATCTCGGTGCTGCCGAGCGGCGGCGCCGTCGCCAACCCGCAGGCGCTGCTGGCCGGCCGGACGATGCCGATGCTGCTGCACTCGATGGCCGAGGAATACGACTACCTGCTGGTCGATGCGCCGCCGCCGCTGGAGGTCAGCGACGTGCTGCCGGTGCTGGCGATGGTCGACGCGGTCGTCCTCGTCGCCCGCGTCGGGCACACCCGCGAGACCTCGGCCCGGCGCCTGGTCGACCTGCTCTCGCGCGCTCCCCACGGCCCGGTCCTGGGAATCATCGCCAACGACGCCTCGTCGGCGGACATGGAGGCTTTCGGCTTCTCGCTGCTTGACGGCGGCGGTGGCGGACCGACGATCCGGCGGGGCTGATGAGGCTGCCTGCCGCTGGGCTGGCGGGCCCGCTCGGTGGCCACCCCGCCGTCGTCAGCCGGCGCCGCGAGGAGCTCCTCCTGGCGGTCCTCTCGGTGCTGGTGCCGCTGGCGGTCACCCTCGCCGTCGCCGTCAAGGTCCCCGATCCCAACGTCTTCCTCGCCCTCGGGCTGATCGCGGGGCTGCTCGGGCTCGTCGCCCTGGCGGCCAGCGCTCGGTACGAGGTGACCCTGACCTTGCTGGTCGTCTATTTCGGGCTGTTCGACGGCGTGATCAAGCTCGAGACCGCCAACCAGCTCGTCTCCAGCCTGCGCGACCTGATGATCGCGGCGATCTGCGCCGGCGCCCTGGTGCGGATCATCGTCCGCCGCGACGAGGTCGAGATCCCGCCGCTGACGGGCTGGGTCGTCGCCTTCGTCCTCCTGGTCCTGGTCGAGGTGTTCAACCCCAACACCCACGGCATCCTCAAGGTCGTCGGCGGCTTCCGCCAGCAGTTCGAGTGGGTGCCCTTCTTCTTCTTCGGCTACCTGCTGATGCGCTCCAAGGACCGCTTTCGCAAGCTCTTCATCCTGCTCGGGGTGCTGGCCCTGATCAACGGCGCCGTCAGCGCCTACCAGACGCAGCTGACTCCGGAACAGCTCGCCAGCTGGGGCCCCGGGTACGCCGAACGAATCAACGGCACCGGTTCGGTCTCCGGACGGGTCTTCACCGATCCCGAAGGCGAACAGAAGGTACGGCCCCCCGCCCTCGGATCGGACCTTGGCTTCGGTGGCTACGTCGGCGTGATCGCCCTCCCCGGCCTGCTGGCGCTGCTGGCGATCGGCCGTGCCCGTGGCCGCTGGTGGGCGCTGGTCCTGACGCTGGGGGCCTTACTCGCGGTCGCCACCTCCGAGCAGCGGACCGCGGTCCTCGGCGCGGTGATCGCCGTGCTCGCCTTCGCCGCGCTCTCGGCCAGCGCCGGCCGGCGGGTGACCCGGGTGCTGGCCTCGATCCTCGTGGTCGGCGCGCTCACCTTCGGCCTCGCCGCGATCTTCGCCCCGGCCGCCGGCGACGGAGTCTTCTCGCGCTACTCGAGCATCACCCCGGGCAAGGCCACCTCGACCTCGGTCGGCTACCGCGAAGGGACGCTTAGCCAGATTCCGGATCTGGTCGCCAAGTACCCCTTCGGCGCCGGCCTCTCGATCGCCGGCGCCGGCGCGACCTTCGGCGGCGCCAGCACCGCGACCATTAACGGTCACAGCGCCAGCGCCGAGTCCCAGTACAACTACGTCGCCCTCGAACTCGGAGCCTTCGGCCTGCTGTTCTGGATCGCCCTCACCTTGACCGTGATCGCGACCGCGGTGAAAGGGCTGCGAAGAATCGGCGACGTCGAGCTGCGGCTGAGCCTGGCGGCGGTGTTCGCCACCTTCATCGCCTTCGCGGTGATGGGCTTCGCCGGTCCGATGACCTCAAATCTGCCGTTCGGACCCTATTTCTGGTTCGCGATCGGAATCGCCGCCTACTGGTTCGCCGGCGGCTTGCAGCGGGCTCGGGCCGGACGTGACGAGGTCGCCCCTTGACCGTGACCGGCTCCGCCACCCTCCGTCCCTCGATCTGCATCTGCACCCGCAATCGGCCCGACGAGCTCCGGCGGGCGCTGGCGAGCATCGCCGCCTCGAAGTACGCCAGCACACCAGATCGTCGTCTCCGACGACAGCGACGGCGACGAGACCGCAGCCCTTGGTGGCGGCGATGGAGACGGCGATCACCTACGTCCGCGGTCCCCGCACCGGCCTCGGCGCCAATCGCAACAACGCGATCGCCGCCGCAGACGGCGACTATATCCTCTTCCTCGACGACGACGCCCTGCTCGGCGACGATTTCCTGGAGACGATGGAGCGGCGCCTGGCGACGCTGCCCGCCGAGTCCCGCCGGCGCACGATCCTGACCGGGACCGACATCGAGCGAAGGCCGCACCGTCGCCCCCAACGAGCAGGGTCTGCTCGGGTTCCAGTCACGGCCCTACCGCGACGGGGAGCCACTGCGCACGGTGGTCATCAACGCCACGCTCTTCCCGCGCGGCCTCTTCGATCGGGTGCGCTTCGACACCCGTCTCAAGTACGGGTACGACGAGGTGGACTTCACCACGCAGGCGGTCGCCAGCGGCTTCCAGATCGTCCCCTGCTTCGAGGCTTCCAATTTCCACCTCCCCTCCGAGGTCGGGCGCCAGGACTACGTCGAGGCGGCGACCGCGGCGCGCCTCTACGTGACCCTGAAGCGCCGCCGCTGGACCGAACGCTCCTGGCTCCGCGGCTGGCTCGGCTTCGCACTCGCAGCGGCGCACGTCGAGCTCGCCTCGGCGCGGCGGCTCGGCCTCCGCCCGGGGGTCAGGGCGGCGAACCAGGCGATCGCGATCGCCTGGCGCGATTACGGGGCCTACAAGCGCGAGCGCAGGCAGGGCGAGAAGAAGGGAGCAGCGGTTTGAGGTTCGGCGGCCGCAGCGATGGCAGCTCGGCAAGCTTCTGGGCGCAGCTGCGCCCGCTGCTCGGCGGCAGCCGCCGGCCAGTCATCTCCCTCGCCGTCTTCTCGATCCTCTCCGGGTTCGCCGAAGCCGCCGTCCTCGCCGTCGTCGCCCAGGTGGCGGCCAGTCTCGTCACCGGCGCCGACTCGGTCACCGCCAGCGTCGGACCGTTCAACATCGACGCCTCGATCGGGAGCCTGCTGCTCTTCGCCCTGGCCATCGGGGTCATCCGGCTGGTACTGCAGTTCCCGATCTCGATCCTGCCGGCGCGGATCGCCGCCGACGTCCAGGCGAAGCTCCGGCGCGGCCTCTTCACCGCCTTCACCCACGCCTCCTGGACCGAGCAGTCCCGCGACCTCGAGGGGCACCTGCAGGAGATGATGACCAGCCAGGTGGTGCAGGCGACCCAGGGCGCGCTGCAGGTGAACACCCTGATCACCGCAGGCTTCAGCTTCGCGGTCCTGATCCTCTCGGCGCTGGTCCTCAACGCGATCGCCGCGATCGGCGTCCTGATCGCCGCGATCGCCCTGTTCGGCGGCTTGCGGCCTCTGTCCCACCTCGGCCACCGGCGCTCGCGCGAGCTCTCGCAAGCTCAGATGAACTTCGCCGGCGGGGTCGGCGAGGCGGTGCGCCTGGCCGAGGAGACCCAGGTCTTCGGCGTCCGCGGCGCCCAGCGCAGCGCATCGACGTCCTCGTCGGCGACGCGCAGGACCTCTTCTTCCGCACCCAGAGCGTCGGCCGACTGGTGCCGAACCTCTACCAGAGCTTCATCTTCCTGATCATCGTCCTCGGCCTCGCCGCGATCCACTTCGCCGAAGTCGGCAAGATCGCCTCGCTCGGCGCCGTCGTCCTCCTCCTGGTCCGCGCCGGCACCTACGGCCAGCAGCTGCAGACCGCCTGGCAGCAGGTCCGCCAGGCGCTGCCATTCGTCCAGCGCCTGCAGAGCGCCGAACGCGCCTACCTGGAAAGCGAACCGGTGACCCTCGACCGCCCGCTCGACCGCGTCGATTCGCTCAGCTTCCGCGGCGTCACCTACGCCTACCAGCCGAGCCGACCGGTGCTGACCGGGATCGACTTCGAGGTCGAGGCCGGCGAAGCGATCGGGATCATCGGCCCTTCCGGCGCCGGCAAGTCGACCCTGGTCCAGATCCTCCTGCAGCTGCGCAGCGCCAGCGGCGGCCAGTACCTGATCAACGAGCATCCGGTCGCCCAATACGACCGGGAGAACTGGCACCGACAGGTCGCCTACGTGCCTCAGCAGCCGCGGCTGATCCACGCCACCGTCGCCCAGAACATCGCCTACTTCCGCTCGATGGGGATGCCCGAAGTCGAACGCGCCGCCGCGCTGGCCCGAATCGACGGCGACGTCCGTGGCTGGGCGCACGGCTACGGGACCATGGTGGGCCCGCGCGCCGATGCTGTCTCCGGCGGCCAACAGCAGCGGATCTGCCTCGCCCGCGGCCTCGCCGCCAACCCGCGCATCCTCGTCCTCGACGAGCCGACCAGCGCCCTCGATCCCAATTCCGAGGCCCTGCTCCAGGAGTCGCTGCGCTCCCTCGCCGGCGAGGTCACCCTCTTCATCGTCGCCCACCGGATGTCGACGCTGGACATCTGCGACCGGGTGATGGTCGTCCACAACGGCAGGATCGAGGCCTTCGACGAGGCCACCTCGCTGTCCGGCAAGAGCCCCTATTACCGCAGCGCCACCGCGGTGGCCGCCAGCGGCGCCGCCCTGCGATGAGAGCTCCGGACTTCTTCATCGTCGGTCACCCGAAGTGCGGCACCACGGCGCTCTTCGAGATGCTGCGGACCACCCCCAGATCTACATGCCGGACTGCAAGGAGACCTTCTACTTTGCCGACGAGCTGCAGATTCCGCCCCACCGGCGCCGCGCCGGCGGACCGCCGCAAACGCTGGACGAATACCTGCCGCTGTTCAGCGCCGCCCAACCGCAGCAGCGGGTCGGCGAGGCGTCGGCCCTGCACCTCTGGTCCCGGTCAGCCGCGGGAAACATCGCCGAGCTCTCCCCCGACGCCCAGATAATCGCCCTGCTGCGAGAGCCCGCCGCCTTCCTGCGCTCGCTCCACATGCAGTTCGTGCAGTCCCAGGTGGAGACCGAGAAGGACTTTCGCAAGGCCCTTTCGCTCGAGGAGAGCCGACGCGGAGGAAAGAACCTCCCTCCCTTCCGATCGCCCCTGCAACTCCTCTACTCGGACTACGTGTGCTACGTCGACCAGCTGCAGCGGTACGCGGACTCGTTTCCGGCGCGGAACATCCTCGTGTTGATCTACGACGACTTCCGCAACGACAACCAGGGGTCGGTTCGAAAGGTGTTGCGGTTTCTCGATCTGGAGGAAGACTTCGCGGTGGCTCCCAGCGAAGCGAATCCGTCGGTTCGCGTTCGCTCCCGACGACTGAACAAGCTGCTCTACGACGTGACCATGGGCCGCGGCTCCAGCGCAGCAGCCGTGAAGAGAGGCGTCAAGGCAGTCGTTCCGCGACGGGCGCGTCGCCGGGCTCTCGACACGGTTCAGCGCCAACTCGTCTTCGGGCAGCCGGCCCCGGCCGACGAGGACCTGATGACGGACCTGCGCCGACGGTTCAAGCCACAGGTGGAAGCCGTAAGCGAATACCTCCGCCGGGATCTAATCGGTCTCTGGGGCTATCGATGAACGCAACCGGGAGGAAAGACGGGCCGATGACCGTCAGGCGGGTCGGCCGGGCAGTCCGACGCCGAGCCCGCCACCTGCCCGCAAGGGCGCGGAGGCGGCTGCCCTTCGGAGATCGCTTCCGTCTGGCCCTCGAGGATCCCACCGCCCCTCTCTGCAGTGACGTGAAGGTCGATTCGAGCACCCTGCTCCTCGCGTTCGGGGGAATGAAGGGAAAGCTCGACATTCCTCCATTCGAGTTCTTCGGACTGACGGGCGAGATGCCGATCAAACGCCTCTTCGTGAGGGATCTGGAGCAGGCCTGGTACCACCGTGGCGTGCGGCGCCACGGCTCGACGATCCCGGAGGTCGCCAAGCATCTCGACCGGATCATCGCCCGCCAGCAGGTCGAGCGGCTCGTCGTGGTCGGCACCTCGGCTGGGGGATACGCGGCGTTGATCTTCGGTTCGCTGCTGGGAGCCGATCGGGTGCTCTGCTGGGGACCGCAGACCACCCTCGACCTGGGAGCTCTCGGTCAGATGGGCGACCACAGATGGGACGACAAGGTCGCTCGCTCTGATGTCCGGCCACCACCTGGACGAGGACTGGATCGACCTGCGCCGTGCCCTTCCCGCGGCCCGCATCGCCCGGACCCGTCATCAGCTCTTCTTCGACGACTCCTATCCGCTCGACCGCCTCCACGTCGAGCGACTCGGTGATGTCGACGGAGTGGAGCTGCGGCCGGTCGCCGGGGGGCAGCACGAGGTGGCCCGCCAGATGCGCGAAACCGGTGAGCTGGAGCAGGTACTACGGAGCGCGCTCGGTGTCTGACGGGAAGGGCCCGGACTTCTTCATCGTCGGTCACCCGAAGTGCGGCACCACCGCCCTCTTCGAGATGCTGCGGACCCACCCCCAGATCTACATGCCGGACTGCAAGGAGACCCAGTTCTTCGCCACCGAGCTCGGCAGCCGGCCCGGAACCGAGGGCCGCACCCTGGCCTGGTACCTCGCTCTCTTCGCCGCTGCCGAGCCCGGTCAGCAGGTGGGCGAGGCATCGGTGTCTCATCTCTGGTCCCGCACCGCCGCGGCCGGCATCGCCGAGCTGCGGCCCGATGCCAAGATCATCGCGATCCTGCGCGAGCCGGCGAGCTTCCTGCGCTCGCTGCATCTGCAGTTCGTGCAGACGCGGGTCGAGTCGGAGAGCGACTTCCGCAGGGCGCTGGCACTGGAGGACGCGAGGCGGAAGGGACGCGAGCTGCCAGCCTCCTCGGCGCACTGGCCCCTGAAACTCCTCTACTCCGATTACGTCCGCTACGTGGAGCAGCTGCGCCGCTATGAAGACCACTTCCCGGCCGAGAACATCCTGGTCCTGATCTACGACGACTTTCGCCGCGACAACGAGGAGACCGTGCGCCGGTTGCTGCGCTTCCTCGAAGTCGAGGACTCGGGGGCGGTCGCCGCGAGGGAAGCCAACCCATCCGTGCGGGTGCGCTCGACCGGCGTCAACGATGCCCTGCAGGCTTTGATGATGGGTCAGGGCCCGGTCTCCGGCGCGGTCAAGTCCGGGGTCAAGGCGGTGACGCCCAGAGCGGCCCGGCTGCGAGCCTTCGAGGCATTCCGCCAGCGCTTCGTCTACGCGAAGCCGGCGCCAGAGGACGAGAGACTGACCGGCGAGCTTCGACGGCGATTCGAGCCCGAGGTCGTGGCTGCAGCCGAGCATCTCGGCCGTGACCTCGTCACCCTCTGGGGATACGACCACCGTGCCTGAGAACGCTCCCGCCGGCCCCGTGCGACGACCCCTCCTGCGGCCGCTGCTGAGGGCGGTACCGGCCGGGCTCGGGCAGGTGCGCCTGGCCAACTACTGCTACCGCCTTCGCTTCCGCGGTCGCGCGAGCGGTGCTCGCCGTTCCACTCAGCTCCGAGACGGCTCCAGGCTCGAGCTGGAGCTTGGCGACTGGCCCCAGGCCAGGGCCTTCCTGCTCGGCGAGTATGACCCGGATACCGTCCGGTTCGTCACCGCCGCCCTACCCGAGGAGGGCGTGTTCTTCGATGTCGGTGCGCACGTCGGCCTGATCTCCTTCCAGGTCCTGCGGCAACGTCCTTCCGCTCGGATCCACGCCTTCGAGCCGCACCCGGACCGCAATGCGCAATACCGCCGCCACCGGCAGCTCAACGGCGCCGAGAACCAGGTGGAGATCAACGAGACGGCGCTCTCCGACGCCGTCGGGCAGATCGGCTTCGACTTCGATCGCCACGCGATCGGGGAGCGGGGAACGCAGGTCCCGACCACGACGCTCGACCGCTACGCCGAGACCGCCGGGATCGAGCGGATCGACGTGCTGAAGCTCGACGTGGAGGGGCACGAGCTGAGTGCGCTGCGGGGCGCCGAGCAGATGCTGAGCGAGGGCCGGATCGGGAAGATCACCCTGGAGGCGATGGACGTCCACGGGGACACGACCGAGGCGGCGGCGCTCCTGGAGAGCCATGGCTATCGCCTGGTGGACCTGCCGAGCTCGCCCGCGGCGGCACTGCGGAAGAGGATGCGGACGGCGCGTCCCTCCGCGAACACCGCCTACGAGCTCCGATGACCGCACCGGGGAGGATGCCGGACTTCTTCGTCGTCGGCCATGCCAAGTGCGGCACGACGGCACTGTATGAAGCGCTCAAGCAGCATCCCGAAGTCTTCCTGCCGGACCTGAAGGAGCCCTACTTCTTCATCCCCGAAGTTCGCCGTGAAGAACGCTGGGCGCTGTTCGATGCTCCCCGCACGCTCGAGGAGTACCTCGCCCTCTTCGCGCCCGCCACGGAGAACCAGCGGGTCGGGGAGGTCTCACCGCATTACATCTGGTCCGACACCGCCGCGCCAGGCATCGCCGCGGCGCAGCCCGAGGCCCGCATCATCGCGATCCTGCGCGAGCCGACCAGTTTCCTGCGCTCACTGCACATCCACCTGCTCAAATCCCACATCGAGACCGAGACGAGCCTGCGCCGGGCCCTTGCCCTGGAGGATTCCCGGCGCCAGGGCCGGTCGATCCCCAGGTCCTCGCGCTGGCCGCGCCTGCTCCTCTATTCAGAGCACGTGCGATACGCGGACCAGCTGCGGCGCTTCTACGACCTCTTCCCGTCGGAGCGAATCCTGGTTCTGGTCTACGAGGACTTTCGCCGCGACAACCGCGCGACCCTGGCTGCCGTGCAGCGTTTTCTGGCGTTGGACGAGGAGTCGGCGCTGGAGGTATCCGAGTCGAACACGACCGCGCAGCAGGTGCGCCGACCTGGTCTCTACAGCGCCCTGCACCAACTCTCGATGGGACATGGCAGGGGCGGCGGCACGCTGCGGAGCGCGATCAAGGCGCTCACTCCCCAGGGACTGCGCCGGCGCACGCTGGAATCGACCCGGCACCGCTTGGCGATTGGGGATCCCGTGCCTCCCGACGAGGAGCTGGCGGCCGAGCTGCGCCGACGCTTCAAGCCCGAGGTGATCGCGGTCAGCGAGCTGCTCGGGCGCGACCTCGTCGCCCGCTGGGGGTATGAGGACGTCGGTTGAGCGCCGCGCGGCTCAGCCGCGGTAGACGAGGCCCGTGCCGGCGGCAAGCAGGTCTTTGACCAGGGCCTTCCTGCCCAAGGAGCCAGCAGCGCGAGCGGAGTAGCCCCCGGCCCGGATCGCCCGTGCCAGACAACGCGACCGGTCGATCGCCGAGCCCTCGGGGCGATAGACCCCTGCTCGTTGCTCGAGCAGGGCGGCGAAGCGAAGGTGGGTTTCTTCGAGCCCGTGCAGGGCCGATCGTCGACGCTGATCGAGGCGGTCTCCAGCTGCGAGCCAGCGCAGCACCGCCGCCTTGTCGTCGACCGCAGCCTTCGCCTCCAGAATGCGATCGAGGTCGGACTGCCGGCGGCGTCGCAATATCCGCGGCGATGGACCCTGCTCGTAGCCACTGACGTTGCCGCCGTGCCGACGGTAAAGCGCCAGCGGCTGATCGAGCAGGAAGACGCCATGGTCCGCTCCGGCCAGCAGCACGAGCAACGTGTCATGCCCGTACTCCAGGGCTCTCTCGGCCGGCAGCGGTGGCTCGCGCAGGTAATCGAGCAGCCCGCGTTCGAAGCACATCGCGAACCCCGGGCCACCGACGAACGTCGGGTAATCCCGTGGCCGCAACCTCTGCTCCTGGCGGATGTTCGGGTGCAAGGTCCCGGTCGGGTTCAACCTCTCGTCGACGACCCGAGCGGCGTGCATGACCAAGCTGGGCGGATCCTCAGAAGCGAGAATCGCCTCGCAGCGGGCCAGTTTCCCGGGCAGCCAGACGTCGTCCTGGTCGCAGAACGCGATCAGGTCTCCACTGCATCTGGAGCTTGCCTGCAGGAAGTTGGCAAACCAGCCGAGCTGCGATTCGTTGCGGTGGATTCGGACCGCAAAGGGAGCTGACTCGGCAAAGCCGACGAGGATCTCGGCCGTGCCGTCTGAAGATCGGTCATCGCAGATCACCAACTCGTCCGGCAGCCTGCTCTGAGCCAGGATCGAATCGAGTTGCTCGGTGAGGAAACGCGCCCCGTTGAACGTCCCCATTGCGATCGAGATGGTCTTGGTCATCGAGGAAGCGAGCCAGTGTATGCCTCGTCCGCCCTCAGCCTCCCGGGTAATCGATGCTGAGCAGCCGCGGGTAGTCGGTCGCGGCGATTTCGAAGACGGCGCGGCTCCCCGCGCGGGAGACCAGTCGCGCCGGGGTCGATTCGTCGCGAAGCGGGTCGTAGGCGCTGACCTGCGGTGGGCCGGCCGTTTCGGGGAGGTTGCCGAGGGTGATCCGGAAGCGCAGGTCGGGGAGGTCGAAGCGAGTCGGCGAGTCGGCGGGGACGGACGGGTCCCAGACCGTGGTCAGATTCGGGGTCATCACGTAGACCGGGATCACGAATTGCTGGGGCGCCGATTGGAAGGGGAGGACGGCGAGGAGGTCGCGGTCGTAGAGGCTCGGGTGGGCGGCGGTGCCGTCGCCCGACCAGACCGACTGGTCCCCCGCCTGGGCGATCGAGAGCAGGCTCAGCTGGCGGGGGGCGCCGGCGGGCCCGGGGCCGGCGAAGCGGGACAGCATCCGCGGCAGCGCCACCATCGTGTCGCCGCCGCTCTCGCCGACCGGGTAGGCACCGTGGTTGGCGGCGAGCGCGTCCATGAAGCCTTCCGAGATCAGGTCGTAGCCGGGGTTGTGAGCGGCGGCGTAGAAGTACTCGCGGCCGAGGCCCTTGTTGACCATCGCGACCAGGCTGCGGAGCACGACCTCGGCCTGGACCCGTTCTTCCTGGGCGTCGGTGAGGCGGCCGATGTACTGGTCCTGGTTGCCGGTCTGCAGCGGAAACAGGGTCCTGGTGTTGAGGTTGTACTCGGTCATCCAGACTTCGGTCGGTTCGCCGCCTGCGGGCCCGACGGAGCGGCCGTGGGGGACGCCGTAGATCGTGTTCGTGTTCGGCGAGAGGTCGCGAATCAGGCTCTCGGTCTGGATCGCGGTGAGGAAGTACTCGGGGAAAGCCGAGCCGAAGTTCGGGGTGAGCTTCGGGGTGAAGGGGGAGTTCCTGCCGGTCGCGTCGGACTGGCCGAGGGCGTCGAGCGGCCTGACGCCGTTGATCGTCGCGTTGCGGGGGAAATACAGCGGGCCCTGGTAGAGGTGCTTGCTCAGCGCCGTGGTCCCGACCGGGACCGAGCCCGCCGCCGCGAACGGGGTCTGGCCGGCGAAGCCGTCGCTGATGCCGACCTCGGGAGAGACGCCGTGGGCGGGATCGCGCAGGTACTGAACGGTCGCTTCCAGGAGCGCCTTGGTGACGGAACCCGACCCGGAGACCCGGTCCGGCGAGTAGTAGCTCGATTCGTCGAGGAACTCGGACGCGAAGCTGAGCTCGTTCCAGACCTCGAAGTCGTAGTTGCCGGGCCCGAAGACTTCTTCCGCCAGGCGGTTGACGGTGCCGACGTATTCGAGCCAGCCGTCGAGGGTCCGCTGGAATTCGGGGTTGGTGGAGCCGTCGGCGAGCTTCGGCGGGCCGAAGGGGCCGAAGCCAAGGGTGCTGCCCGGGTGGGGGCCGGCCGCCAGTTCGGCCGCCAGCGGCCGCGAGAGCGTCGCCCGCCCGTCGGCGTCGACGGCGGTGATCAGGACGTCGGGATTGCCGCCGAAGGAGAGGTTGGCGAAGCCGGTCCGTTCCGGGACCACGGCGGCGGCCGAGGCCTGGTCGAGCATCACCGTCCGCGAGCCCGCGGCGGCGGCCGCGGTGGTCGTCAGCGTCACCGCCTCGGCCGGCGCCGGCACGCCGCTGTTGGAGTTGAGCAGGATCAGCGGTCGCAGGCCGTTTTCGCGCAGTGCGTTCAGCTTCTGCAGCAGGCCGGCTTCCTCGACGAACTGGCCGGGGTTGGAGTAGGAGAGCTGGTTCCAGCTGATCTCGATCCGGGCCAGCCTGAAGCCGCTGCTCTGCAGCAGCTGCGCCGTCGCGGGGGCCTCCGCGCCGGTGACGTTGAAGTTGATCCCGAGCGCGTCCAGCAGCCTCGAAGCGGGCCAGGTGTCCAGGTAGGAGCGCCACGGCTCGATCCAGAAGGAGCGGGTGCCGAAGGGCAGCTCCGTCAGGTAGCGGGGGTCGATCGGGTCACCGAGGACGCCGCCGCCGGTGGGCGCCGCCGCCGTCACTTCGAAGCTCCGGGAGCCCGATGCGGTCGGGCAGCGAACTTCTTCGGGCATCGACCCCCCGGGGGTCAGCTGCAGGCGGACGCTGCCGCTCTGCGCTCCCGCTTCGACGCCGCCGAATTCGACCTCGATTCCGAGCGGGCCGATCGCCACGCACCCTTCGGCGCTGCCGAGGTCGACGCCGGCCGCCGCCGGCAGCACCACGTCGGCGGGGGCGCCGGCGAAGTCCTCGGCCTGGGCCGAGACGGCGCCCGGTCCCGGCCCGGATTCCCCGCCTTCTTCGGATTCGCCCTCTTCGTCTTCGCCCGCTTCGGATTCACCGCCTTCTTCGGCTTCTTCCTCTTCTTCTTCCGCTGGCTCCGGCTCTTCGGCTTCATCCTGCGCTTCGCCAACCGGCGGCGCGACCGAGCTCCCCACGACCGGCGCCGGCTGCTGCGCATCCCGCACCGGGTTGGATTCCGGGGGCGGCGGCGGGGCGACCGGCCCGCTTGGCGGCGCCGGCGTGTCGCCACTCGCCGCCGGGGGCACGACGCCGGCTTCCTGGTGGGCGCGATGCGACCGCCGGCAACCCCGCTGGGACGGTCGGCGGGCGCCCGACCCATGCGCCTGCGCCGACTTCGGCTGCGCGGTGACGCACCGGTGGTGGCCGAGGCCCTGCTTGGCCTGCCGCGGATGGTGGCCGAAGGCGCCGGCCACGGCCGTGGAGCCGATGCAGATGGCGACGAGGAGCCCGACCAGTGCGATTGCACGGAGCATGGCTCTCCGTTATCGACCTCGGGCAGATTTTCTTGACGATCGGCGCCAGACTGGCCGTTTGGCGCAAAATTCGGTTCCTTCTCCGTTCCCGAGCGGAACACCCGTCCACTACGGTTCCCTGATGTGCGGTATTGCAGGCAGTACCGAGGACCCGGAGGGCCGGACTGCGAGGTCGATCTCGGCGCGCCTGCGCCATCGCGGTCCCGATGACGAGGGGATCTACACCGACGCCGGCGCCGCCGTCAGCCTCGGCGTTCGGCGGCTGGCGATCCTCGACCCCGCCGGCGGCCACCAGCCGCTGAGCAACGAGGACGGCTCGGTCTGGGTCGCCTTCAACGGTGCGATCTACAACTACCCGCGCCTGCGCGAGCAGCTGCGCGAACGCGGTCACGCCTTCAAGACCGAATGTGACACCGAGGTGCTGGTCCATCTCTACGAGGAGTACGGCGAGGAGATGGTCCACGCGCTCGAGGGCATGTTCGCATTCGCGATCTGGGACGAGCGCCGCCGACGCCTGCTGCTCGCCCGCGACCGCTTCGGCGAGAAGCCGCTGTTCGTCCACGAGCGGGGCGGCGAGCTTCACTTCGCCTCCGAGCTGACCGCGCTGCTGGCGGCGCTGCCGGGCCTCGGCGAGCTCTCGCCGAAGGCGATCGACGCGTACTTCGTCTTCGGCTACGTCCCCGGCCCGGGCACGATCGTCAAGGGCGTCCGCCAGCTGCCGCCGGGGTCGCTGATCAGCTGGGATCGCGAGGGCGGCGCCCGCCAGCGCCGCTGGTGGTCGCCGCCGCTGACGTCCGGGCGGCTGCACGAGCCCGAGGCGGCGCTCGTCGCCGAGGCGTCGCGGCTGCTCTCCGACTCGGTTCGCAGCCGGATGATCGCCGACGTCCCGATCGGCGTCTTCCTCAGCGGCGGAATCGACTCGACCCTGGTCGCCAGCGCCGCCGCCGAAGCCAGCTCGCAGCGGATCAGGACCTTCACGATCGGCTACGACGTCGGCCCGTTCGACGAGACCGAGCGGGCGCGCCGCATCGCCCAGCGCCTCGACACCGATCACCACGAGGTGATCCTGACCGAGGCCGACGTCGCCCAGCGGGCGCCGAAGCTGATGGCCGAGATGGACCAGCCGCTGGCCGACAAGGCGCTGGTCTCGCTGCACGCGCTCTCCGACTTCGCCCGGCCGCTGGTCACCGTCGCGCTCGGCGGCGAGGGCGCCGACGAGCTCTTCGGCGGCTATCCGCGCTACCGCTGGCTCGAGCGGTCACGCCGCATCAGCTCGGCGCTGCCGGTGGCGATGGCGCCGGGGCTGTTGGAGCGCGCCGGTGGCTGGGCCCCGGCCCGGCGGCTGATCGAGCGCACCGGCCCCGGCCCGCTGCTCGAGCGCAATCTCGACTGGGTGACGGCCGGGCGCCGGCACCGGCGCCACGGCATCTACGGACCGCGGCTGGCCGGCGTCGCCGACGACCGGATCCTCGCCAGCCTCGCCGACCGCGCGGGAGAGGTCGACCACGCCGGCACCGGCAGCAGCCTGATGCGCCTCGACCAGATCGACTACCTGCCCGACGACGTCCTCGTCAAGACCGACCGAGCGGGGATGCTGGTCTCGATCGAGATCCGCACCGCCTACCTGCATCGCGGCCTGGCCGAGTTCGCCGCCTCGGTCGACCCCTCGCTCCACCTCGGCGGCGCCGGCAAGTCGCTGCTGCATGCCATGCTTCCTCCTGGCATGGGAATCGGACGATCGAGGCGGTTCCGCAAGGCGGCCTTCAACGCGCCGGCGGCGGAGTGGCTGCGAGGCCCGCTCGCCCCGCTGCTCAGCCGCCAGGTCGAAGTGGGCTCGATCTACGAGGAGGGTTGGTTCGACGGCGCCGCCGCGGCCCGCCTCGCCGGCGAGCACATCGCCGGTGCCAAGGACCACAGCGACCTGCTGTGGGGACTGCTCACGTTCGGACTCTGGAGCGACCGCCTGCTCGGTGTCGATGCCAGCTAAGCCACGGCTGCTGGTGGTCACGCCTGACTTCCCCCCGGCCCGGGGTGGGATCCAGCTGCTCTCGCACCGTGTCGCCACCGGGATGACCGGCTTCGAGACCCGCGTCGTCGCCGCCGACGCGCCGGGCTCGGCCGAGTTCGACGCCGCCGACGCGCTCTCGGTGCGGCGGGTCAAGGCCGATCGCCGACTGGGCGGCGCCCGCAACATCCCGCTCAACGGCGTCGCGGTGGCCGAGGCGCTGCGGTTCCGGCCGCAGCTGACGCTCAGCATCCACATCGTCACCAGCCCCGCCGCCGCCCTCGTCCACCGGGTCACCGGCGCGCCGACGACGCAGTACTTCCACGCCAAGGAGATCGGCGCCAAGCCGCGGCTCGCGGCCTTCGCGGTGGACCGGGCGCAGACGCTGATCGCGGTCAGCTCCTACACCTCGCGGCTGATCGCCGAGGCCGGCTCGAGCGGCGCGCCGACCAAGCTGATCCCGCCGGGCGTCGACCTGCCGGCCGACCCGGCGCCGCTCCCGGCCGAGCGACCGACGCTGCTGACGATCGCCCGGCTCGAGGACCGCTACAAGGGCCACGACGTGATCATCCGCTCGCTGCCGCTGCTGCGGGCGAAGGTCCCGGAGGTGCAGTGGGTGGTGATCGGCGACGGCCCCCTCCGCCCCGGCCTCGAACGTCTGGCCGAGGCGCACGGGGTTTCTGGCTCGACCCGCTTCCTCGGCGCGACCTCCGACGCCGAGCGCGACGAATGGCTGCGACGGGCCGACGCGCTGGCGATGCCGAGCCGGCTGCCGGACGGCGACTTCGCCGGCGAGGGCTTCGGCATCGTCTACCTCGAAGCCGGCGCCTTCGGCAAGCCGGTGCTTGCCGGAAACGTGGCCGGGGCGCTCGACGCGGTCAGCGACGGCGAGACCGGGATCCTGGTCGACCCGAGCGACCACGTCGCGCTCGCCACCGCCGCGGCGGAGCTGCTCGGCAACCCGGCGCTGGCAGCGCGGCTCGGTGCCAACGGCGCCAGGCGCGCCCGCGAACTATCGTGGCCGCGGATCTGCGAGCGGGTCGAAGCCACGCTCCTGGAGCAGCTCGAAAGCGGAGCTACGCGTTGAAGGTCCTCTACGTCAACCACACCGCCGAGGTCAGCGGCGGCGAGCGCTCGCTGCTGTCGCTGCTGAACGCCCGACCGGACGGCATCGAGGCGCGGCTGGCGGCGCCTCCCGGCCGGCTCAGCGACGAAGCGGCCGCGCTCGGCGTCGGCGTCGATGCGATCCCCGGCACCGCCGGCAGCCTTCGAGTCCATCCGGTCCACACTCCCAAAGCCCTGGTCGAGATGGTCTCGGCGGGGCGCTCGGTGCGGCGGATCGCGCGCGAGTGGGGCGCCGACCTGCTGCACGCCAACTCGATCCGGGGCGGGTTGATCCTCGGCGCCGCCCAGCCGGGGCTGCCGACCGTCGACCACGTCCGCGACTGCCTCCCGGCCGGCCCCGCCGGGACGGCGACGATGCGGGCGATCTCCCGCACCGCGACGGCGATCGTCGCCAACTCCGAGTACACCGCCGACTCGGTCCGGCGGTTGGCGCCGCGAGCCGAGGTCGACGTCGTCCACAACCCGGTCGACCTCGGCTACTGGGACCCGGCGCTGGTCGACCGCGTCCATGCCCGGGCCAGCCTGCGCGAGGTGCGGCCGCGCTCGCTGCTGCTCGGCGTCGTCGCCCAGCTGACCCCCTGGAAGGGCCAGGACACGGCGATCGAGGTGCTGCGGATCCTCCGCGACCGGGGCATCGACGCTCACCTGCTGCTGATCGGCTCGGCCAAGTTCGTCGCCGCCTCGACCCGGTTCGACAACAACGTCTACGTCGAGAAGCTGAAGGTCCGCGTCGCCGAGGCGCGACTCGAGAGCCGCGTCTCCTGGATGGGCGAGCGCGACGACGTCCGCGAGCTGATCAGCGCCCTCGACGTGCTCCTGCTCCCCTCCCGGGAGGAGCCGTTCGGGCGGGTGCTGATCGAGGCGATGGCGATGCGCATCCCGGTCGTCGCCACCAACGTCGGCGGCCCCCGGGAGATCGTGATCGACGGCGTCGGCGGTTTCCTCGTCGACCCCCGCGACCCCGAGGCCTGGGCGGAGACGATCAAGCACTTCGCCGACTACCCGCACCTCGGCACCGAGATGGGCCGATCGGGGCGGCTGCGGGTCGAGCGCCACTTCCGCACCGACCGCCACGTGGCGAAGATCCTCGAGGTCTACGAGAAGGCGATCGCGAGCGGCCCCGGGCGGGGCTGAGGAGATGGCGTCGATCGGCCCCCTCCAACGGCTGCTGGCGGTCCGCAACATGGCGATCGACCTGCTGGCCGCCGAGATCGCCGCCGCCTTCGCCGCGGCCGGGATCGAGAGCGTCGTCCTCAAGGGCCCGGTTCTCGCCGGCTGGCTCTACCCGGACGAGGTCCGCCCCTACGGCGACGCCGACCTGCTGGTCCCCCCCGGGCGCTGGGACGACGCGGTTTCGATCCTGGTCGGGCTCGGCTTCGCCGACCGGCTCGGCCCGATGGCCCACCCGCGGATGGAGTCCTTCGCCTCGACCGCCTTCATCCGCGGCGACCGCGACCAGGACAACCTCGACCTGCACTGCGCGATCCACGGCCTCGAGGCCGATCCGGAGCGGATCTGGAGCGGCTTCAGCGCCGGCTCGGCGTTCCAGCAGATCGGCGGGGCCGAGCTGCGGGTGCCGGGCCGCCCGGCGCTGGCGCTCCACGTCGCCCTGCACGCCGCCCACCACACCGAGCCGAAGCCGCTCGAGGATCTGCGCCGGGCGCTCGACGTCGCCGGCGACGGTCTCTGGGCCGAAGCCTGGGACCTGGCCCGCAAGCTCGACGGCGAGGCCGCCTTCGCCAGCGGATTGCGCCGGCTGCCGGCCGGCGAGGAGCTGGCGCGGCGGCTGGGAATCGGCGCGGAGGTGCGCTCCGCCCGCCACGACGTCCGCCACCAACGGGTGCCGACGGCGGAGGGCCTCGACGGCCTGCTGGCGCCGGGTCAGGGCTTCGGCGAGCGGGCGAGGACGGTCGCCGGCGAGCTCTTCCCGCGCCCCGACTTCATGCGCTGGTGGTCGCCGCTGGCGCGCCGCGGCCCGCTCGGGCTGGCGCTCAGCTATCCCTGGCGCTGGCTGTGGCTGGGCTGGAACGCGCCGCGAGGGCTGCTGGCGGTACGACGGGCGCGGCGCGGGCGCGGCTGACGGCCCCCCTTCCCGGCCGCAGCGGAGTGCGCTCAGCCGATCTCGGGCAGCGCCTCCTCGGGCGAGATCCGCAGGATCCCCGGCCCGAGCCCGCTCTCGCCGTCGAGGATCAGCTCGGCGGCGGCGCTGCGCGACTTCACCCCGAGCTTCGCGAACGCCGAGGAGAGATGGTTCTTGACGTTGCTTTCGCTGAGGAAGAGCTTGTCGGCGATCTCGGCGTTGGAGAAGTCGATCACCACCATCGCCAGGATCTGGCGCTCGCGCGGGGACAGCGGCGGCCGGTCGACCACCTGGCGGATCGCCCGCGGCACCACGCACTGGCCGGCGGCGACGGCGGCCAGGGTCGGGCCGAGCGCGACGGCGAGGTCGGCGGCGAGGACGGCGCCCTCGAGCCGAGCGGCGATTGCCCGCGCCCCGCGGGCGCCGGGCCGCGCGGCGATCACGGCGACGATCGGGCCTGCGTGGGCAGCTCGCAGCCGCGGCAGCTGCGCCACCTCGGCGCGCCCGGCATCGGTCCAGCAGACGATCCCGATCTCGCCATCGCTGCCGGTGGCGAGCCCGGAGGGCAGCTCGGCCTCGACCCGCGACCAGAGGTCAGCGGTGTCTTCGAGCAGGGTGACTACGGGGCGAGGCGAGTCTGGCATCGGCAGGCGTCCTTGAAAGACGATATGCCGACCCCGCGGAAACGGGGCGGCATATGTCGAAGCAGATCCCGCGAGCGCAGCTACGGGGTGGTCAGCGTCAGGTCTTCGACGTCCGTGCCAACGGGGAACGAAGCATCGAGTTTGCTGCCATGGTTTTTGCCGGCGGTGAGCTCGGCGAGGTCGCCATGGTCCTCGATCTTGGGTGCGACGTAATCGGTGATCTTTTTATCCATTTGGTGCCTCCTCTCTGGAGAGCACAGAATATGGCTCTGCAAGCTGCCCGCAAGCCCTGAAAAAGTACTGCCCCCTCATTCGGCGCCCAGCCGACGGAGCCAGAGGTCGGCGACCGCCAGGCGCCAGAAACGCAGCTCGTCCCCCGCCGCGACCGGGGAGCGACCGGTGACGATGACGCGGTCGACCGCGTCATCGTCGAGATACCCGCGCACGGGCGCGCCGCGCTCGCGCAGCCCGGCCTCGAGACGGTCCCCCTCGGACCCCGCCAGAGCTTCGCGCAACAGCGGGTTGAAGTGCGCCTTGGCCTGCCGCGCCAGCACCTGCTCGGAAGCGTGGCCAGCGAGGGCGTCGCGCAGCAACGGCCGGTCGCGGACCGGGTCGAAGGCGAGGTCCGGGGGCAGGCGTCAGGACCGTCTCGATCAGCTCGAGGTCGTGGAGGAACGGATGCCGCCGCTCCACCCCTCCGTCGACCTCCTCGCGCCGCAGGTGGCCGGCGACGTCGAGCTCGTCGCCGCTGGTGACGGTGGCGACGAGCGCCTGCCACCACAGCGGCCCGTCGGCGGGGCGCCTTTCCCGTTCCAGCTCGGCCAGCGCGATCCGGTCGGCGGCGGCCAGCACCGACCCGCCTGGATCGGACCCGGCACGGCGCCGGCGGCGGCGCCTCAGCAGCCCGGCGGGGACCAGCGGCGTGACGCCGAAGCGACGGAGCGCCCGCAGCCGCAGGGCGCGATCGGGATGCTCGCCGACCCCGGGTATCCGCCCGCAGAGGTCCCAAGCGCTGCCGATGCGCCCGGATCGAAGCCGGTCGGCGATCAGCGCCGAGACCGCCCCGAACAGCTCGTCGCCACCCTCGCCGTCGAGCATCCTCGCGACACCGAGCCGGCGCGCGCGCTCCATCACCGGCTCCCAGACGAAGAGGTTGGGGCTGACCGGCGGCAACCGCCAGCGCTCGATGTGGCCGACCGCCGCCGGCAGGATCGGCGTGCGGGTCTCGAACTCGACCAGCTCGGCAGCAAGGCCGCGTCGCGGCGGCGGTGGCCTCGATCAGGGGGCGCTCGTCGGTCTCCGGGTGGTCGGGGAAGACGGCGGACAGCGCCACCGCCTCCACCCCGCGATCCGCCCCCAGGCCAGCGGCGACGGCGGCCGAGTCGAGGCCACCGCTCAGCCGCAGGGCGGTCAGGCCGGGCCCGGCGGCGGCCCGCGCGACCGCGGCGAAGATCTGCTCGCGAAGGTGCGCCGCGATCTCCGCCCGGGAACCGGAAACCGTTCCCCGGTAGCGCGGGCTCCAGCAGCTCTCGATCCTCGCCGAGCCCGCCCGGAAGCTCACCCGGTGGCCGGGTGGAACCCGACGAATCCCCTCGTAAAGGGTTCGCCCGGCAGGGAAGACACCGCGGTCGATCCACGATTTCAGCGCCAGCGCATCAGGGGCCGGCGTCGCCGGCAGCAGCTCCAGCAGTTCGCGCTCGTGTTCGGCGGCGAGGCCGCCGCCGGCTTCGGTGTAGACGAGGGGGCGGGCACCGAGCGGGTCGCGGACGGCCTCGGGCGCAGCCGGCGTTTCCACCTCAGAGCTCCAGCAGGCGCTCGTAGCCGGGGTCGGCGTCGGGCAGCACCGCCTGCCCGTCGACCTCGATCCAGGCGTGGGCGGCAAACGGCCGCGGCCGCACCGCGATCACCAGCCGCTGCGGGACGCCGCGACGCTCCAGCATGCTCATCAGGGTCAGCGAGCGGAACAGGCAGCGGGAATCGCCGGGCAGGTTGAAGAGGACCCGCCGGCTCGCCTTCGCCAGGCGCCAGGCGACCACCACCCCGTCGCCTTCGGCATCGAAGTCGACCCGGGTGCTCTCGGCCCGCGAGCGCAGCTCCCGCACCGCCACCTCGGCGTCGCCCCCGCGCATCGCCAGGCGCACCCGGAGGTAGGTTGCGACGACCTCGGCCGTCAGCCGCGCCTTCGCCGCCGGCGAGAGGCTGTCGAGGTCCCTGGGGCTCTCCACTCTCACCGTGCCGCGGCCCCCAGGTAGGCCTCGATCGCGGCGGCCGAGGCAGTCGCGTCGCCGCCGGGAAGGACCCGCAGGCGGTGGACCCGGCCACTCTCGGCGAGGCTGCCGACCAGGTCGAGCTGGCGGACCAGGCGCTCGGGCGTGCGGACCGAGAGGTTGAAGGTCGCCGCCAGCAGCTCGAACGGGTCGACCCGCTCCAGCGCTTCGATCTGCGGGCCCGCCGCCGCCCGCTCGAGCAGGAACAGCGCCGCCAGCGGCGCCGCCGGCGCCGCGACGACCGCGACCCGCCGGCGCCCGGCGAACGCGGTGGCGGGCCCGAGCCGCGCCCGCTCGGCCGCGGAGAGCCGATCGTCCTCGGCGGCGCGGAGGTAGATCGAGCCGGTGCCGGGATGGGCGATCGCCTCCCCGTCGCGTTCGCTCAGGGCGATCGCGTCGTCGCCGAGCAGCGCCGCGCCGGAGCGCAGCAGCGCTGCCGCCAGCGAGGACTTGCCGGCGCCGGGCTCGCCGGCGAAGAGGACCGCGCCGCCAGCCATCACCACGCCCGAGGCGTGCAGCACCTCGAAGCCGCGCAAGGTCGCCGCCAGCGGCAGCGCCTGGGCGGCGAGGATGAAGGCCCAGTCGGGTTCGGCGGGGTCGGGATCGCAGAGCAGCTCGCGGCCGTCGAGCGAGACCAGCACCCGCCCGACTCCGACCGCGTCGAGCAGGTACCCGACCGAGTCGGCGAGGTCTACGCTCAGCAGCGTCTCCTCGCCGGCGGTCAGCTCCCGCATCCGCCGCGCCGCGGCGGCGTGCGGAGCCCAGCGGCGCTCCAGCTCGTCCGGGTCGAGGCGCACCGCCGTCGGTTCGACGCCGCCGCCGCCCGCACCCAGCCCCGGCACCGTGATCTCCGGGTCGATCTCCAGCTCGAGCCCGAAGGCCGACTCAGTCGGAGGCATCCTCGATCTCGATCAGCCCGCGCTCGAGCAGGCCGCGGCAGAGAACCAGGAGGTCGGCCTGGAGCTGATCTGCGCCGACCCCGAACTCCTCCGCCAGCCCCGGGATCGCGGCTGCGACGGTCGGCGCCACCTCCAACGCGTCGAGCATCCTGCCCGCCGTCGGGTTGAGCCCGTGGTATTTGCCGGTGCGCAGGTTCAACACCACGGTCTCGGCGACGAAGCCGCGATGGACGACGTGTTGGGGCAGGCGCGCCCGCGAGGCCAGCAGGGTCTGGTCGGTTGGCGAGGTCATGTCAGCGGATCCCGTCGACCGTTCGCCTCAGTACTCGGCGATCGTCCCGGATCGCTGACCGTACCGAATCGCGGCACGCAAGCCGTAGACCGCGATCGGGAAGAGGACGACGGTGAACGCGACCAGTTTGCCCAGGTCGAGCAGCGCCGAGTTTTCCAGCGGAGTGCCGACCAGGAGGTGGCGGAGCAGATCGGTGGCCGGAGTGAACGGCTGGACTTCCGACGCCCAGCGGATCCATTCCGGTAGCAGCACGATCGGGAAGTAGAGGCCGCCGACGATCGCCACCGCGGTGACGAGGAACTGCGAGGCGCTGGAGACCTGCTTGAAAGCGATCACCATCGCCACCAGGACCAGGGCGAAGGGCATGAAGGCGAAGGTCCCGAGCAGCGCCACCGGGATCGCCAGCGCCGCGGTCGTCGCCAGCGGCAGGCCGAAGAACACCGCCGCGAAGACGAGCGTCAGCGTGCCGCTGAAGAACGCGTTCGCGAGCGGGAACATCATCGTGCCGAAGATCCCGTTGATCGGACCGTAGGCGCTGACCAGGAAGCGCTCGATCGTCCCCGAGACAAGTTCCTGGCGGATCGTGATCGGCATCACCCCGAGCGAGATGGTGAGGATCTGGACGATCGCCAGCCCGATCACCACGTAGCCGAAATATCCGCCGGGGGTTTCCAGCGTGTTGTTCGTCAGCAGCTTGCTTATGTAATAGAAGACGACCAGGGAGAACAGCGGCCCGACGATTTGGGAGACGAACTGGGTGCGATAGGAGACGAAGAGGAGCGCGTCGCGGCGCACCACCCCCCAGGTCGCGTCAAGCCAGAGCCTCACTCGAACGGCCTCAGCTTTCCGTCTTCGAGCGTGAAGCTGGTATCGCATTCGATCACCCGGTCCTCGCCGCGCGGGGAGCACCAGAGGATCGCCGCCCCACCGGCCGCCGCACGAGCCGTCTCCTGGCTGAGCAGCGCGTAGCCCTCGTCGTCGAGCGAGTTGCGCGGCTCGTCCAGCAGCACCACCGGGGGCTCGTGCAGGAAGGCCATCGCCAGCCGGATCCGCTGCCGCTGACCCATCGACATCCGGTCGACGCGCCGGTCGGCGAACTCGACCAGGCCGAAGCGCTCGAGGTTGACGGCGACCAGCTCGGCCCGGCGCTGGCGCGGGACGTAGGCGAGGCGGGCCCAGTAGTCGAGCTGCTGCGAGACCCGCAGTCGCGCCTGCAGGCCGCGATCGCCGGCTGAGAGGAAGCCGATCTTCCGCTGGTAGCGGCCGCCGGTGGTCGCCGAGGGCATTCCCTCGATCCGCACCGTCCCCCGCTGCGGCAGCAGGATCCCCGCGGCCATCCGCAGGAGGGTCGTCTTGCCGGCCCCGTTGCGGCCACCGACCCAGGTCACTTGATTCGGCATCAGGGTCAGGTCGACGCCATCCAACACGGGCGGCTTCGGACCCTTCCAGCGGTGGTAAAGGTCCTTGATCTCGAGCAGCGGCTGGGTCAAGTTGGTCGCCGCAGACTAATGACGGCAGCCATCGGTGTCGAAGTCAATGGTCCGAACGGTCGCGGCGAGCTGGGCCGAAGAGACATCGGCGCCGGCGCTGAGGCGCCGGATCGGGACCGTCCCGGCGAGCGCGGCGGCGAGCTCGAAGCGCCGGCGCTCGCGCTCCGGCGTGCGCGGGAAGCGGAGCAGCGCCGAGAGCAGCGGCGCCAGCGGACGCTCGACCGGCTCCAGACGGGCGTCGCCGCCGGCGCTGCGGTCGAGCAGGATGACCGCCCCCAGCGGCGCCGGCGCCGCTGCCACCGGCACCGCCCGCCACGTCTCCTCGCCGAGATCGGCAAGGAGCTCGCCTGGCGGCCGGCGCAGAGCGCTCGCAACCGTCATCAGCGGCGGCCCGGCAGCGACCGAGGGCGGCTGCCCGGCACCGCCCCGGAGAACCAGCACGTCGTCGCTCAGCAGCTCGGCGCCTTCAGCCAACAGCTCGGCAAGGAGCGTGCTCTTGCCGCCGCCGGCGCCGGTGGCGATCGCCACCGCGCGGCCCTCCAGCACCACCGCCCCGGCGTGCAGCGCCTCGAAGCCCCGCAGGAGGGCGACGCTGAAGAGGACCGAGTCGAGCAGGGCGCGCCAGTCGCCGCTGCCGAAGCCGTCGCCGACCGCGCAGAGAACGACGTCGCCGGCTGCGCTCAGGTGGGCGAGAGTCCGCCCGTCGCGCCGGAAGCGGTGGTCCCCCGAGGCGCCGCGCTCGACCGCGAACGGAACCCCGTCGATGGTCGCCCCCCACCCCGGCTCCGCAAACCCAGACCAGGCCTCCTCCAGCTCGGCCGCAGCGGCGGCGGCGAGGACGACGTCGTCGGCCCCGTCGGTGCGCTCGGCCCAGGCGCCGGGCGGCGCCAGCGAGTCGAACCGAAGGTTGAGCCCGAAGGCACGGGTGCGCAAACGGTGGCTCAGCCGCCCAGCGGCATTGGCAGCCCGCCCGCGCTCGCTCGCTCGAGCGTCGAGGTTGACATCGCGAGTGATTATGCAGGCATCGGCGATACGTGCCGGGGCACCGGAGAGCCAGGTCAAGTAGCTGCTAGATTCGTCTCATGACGCTACATCGAGCCGAGAGCGAGGTCGGAGTTCGCGAGCTGCACGACCGCCTCAGCGAGTACCTGGAGCGCGTCGAGGCTGGCAGCGAGATCGTCGTCACCCGACGCGGTCGGCCGGTGGCTCGACTGAGCGGGCTCGGGGAGAGGCCACTCGAGGCTCTCGCGCGCCGAGGCTTGGTGCGGATGCCCGCGAGGACCCGGTCGTCCCGCTCAGCCCGCGTGAAAGGCGCCGGCTCGGTCTCCGACCTCGTCTCCGATCAGCGGGCCTGAGCTTCTACTTCGACACTTCGGCGCTGGTCAAGCTGATCGTCGAGGAGGACGGGTCCGACCTCGTCGCCGAGCTGTGGGACCACGCCGATCCGGCGGTGTCGAGCATCCTCGCCTACCCCGAGGGCCGTGCCGCCTTGGCCGCCGCTCGGCGCCTCGGTCGCCTCGGAGAAGCGGAGCACCGGGATGCGCTGGCGACGTTCGAGGAGGTCTACGGAGGCCTGATCACGGTCGCAGTCGATCAGGAGCTCGCCGCCCGCGCAGGTCAGCACGCCGAAGACTTCGGGCTGCGTGGCCACGACGCAGTCCACCTCGCCACCGCGCTCGCGCTCGGGGATGAGGAAGTCGTCCTCGTCACCTGGGATCAGGATCTCGTCGAGGCGGCTGAGCGCGCCGGCCTCGGAATCGCGGGTCTGATTGGCTCCGCCGGGCAGTGACCGTTCCTCGGTCGTAACGGCCGGTCGATTCGCTCAGTGGCTTCCAGCCACGTCGCCGACGCGGCCGTAGCGGTCCTCGAGACGGATCACGTCCTCGAGCTGCGGCGTCGAGACCTCGATGATCTCCGCGTCCTCCAGGGCCTCCAGCGTGTGGACGACAAGCGGCGAGATCCGCCACGAATCGCCGGGCCCGAGCTCCCGGGCGCTCAGCGCGTCAGGCGACTCGCCCTGGGAGACGATCACCCGGCCGGAGAGGACGAACGAGGTCTCGTCCTTCTCCTCGTGGAACTGGACGGAGAGGCGACAGCCGGCGCGGACCCGGAGGATCTTCCCGGCGTACTGGTCGGTATGCGCGAACCACAGCTCGCTCCCCCACGGCTTCGATACCTCGCGCGGCGCCATACCGCCTGATCCTTTCAGCAATGCCGTCAGCCGACGGCGTCGGCCCAGTCACGCAGGCGGGCCGAGAACTGCGGGGTCCCGGCGCTGACCTCGACGATCTCGTCGGCCGGGACGTTGGCGCCGCGGGCCGCGGCGAGGATCGCCTCCGGCGAGGGCGCCTCGTAGAGGCAGTAGGTGCGCCTGCGGTCGGCGCTGAGGAACGAGAAGAGCCAGCGGACTCCCTCGTCGCCGTTGACCTCCTCGATCAGCTCGACGTCGCCGTCGGTCAGGTCGAGCTGGTCGGCGAAGCTCCGCTCGATCATGTAGAGGGCCATCGGGGCGATCGTAGCGCTGTTTTCAGTTCGATTGGGAAACAATCCCGTTTCGGTGGGCGAAGGAGGCGGCCTCGGTGCGGTTCGCGCAGTCGGTCTTGCGCAGGATGCTGCGGATGTGGTTGGCGGCGGTGTGCTCGCTGATCGACAGCTCGGCGCCGATCTCGCGGTTGCTCAGCCCCCGCGCGACCAGCGCCAGGATCTGGGCCTCGCGGGGCGAGAGGCCGGCGGGCAGGCTGGCGACCGCCGGCGCCCCGCCGAGCGGGCCGATCTTCGCCAGCAGCCCCGCCATCCCGATCTCCTCCGCCAGCTTCGTCGCCTCCCCCAACAGGGCGTCGGCCCGCGCCGCCGCGCCGCCGCCCCGGCGCCGCAGGAAGCGCCCGTACTCGTAGGCGGTGTGGGCGAGCCAGGTCCGTGCCTCCATCTCGCGGTTGCGCTCCAGCGCCAGCTCGAAGTGGCGCTCGGCCAGCTCCGCTTCGCCGAGGGTGGCGGCGAGCATGCCGAGGTAGCGGTCGGCCGACCCGTAGCAGGCGACGAGATGGCCGATCATCACGTTTTCCCCCACGAACGGCTCCAGCTCGGGGTAGAGCAGCGCCGCCATCGCCTCGTCGCCGAGCGCCGCACAGGCGTCGGTCAGGTAGACGAGCGTCCCCAGCCACAGCGACGCCCGGAACTCCTCGAGCCCGGTCGCGGCGAGCTTCGCCAGCTCGTGCCGCGCCTCCGCCTCCATCCCGAGCTCGGCCAGCACGGCGACCAGGCCAGGCTGCCAGGGGCCCTTGCGGTCGGGGTCGCCGGCCAGCACCCTGACCGCCGGCGCCAGCTCGGCGAGCCGTCCCTGCTCCCGGCGGATCCCGAACATCTGGATCCCGAAGGTGCCCGAGGCGTCGCGCCCGGACAGCAGCCGGCTCCACTCGTTCGAGCGGATCGCCCGCTGCTCGGCCTCGGCGAGCTCCCCGTCGCCGAGCGCGATCGCCGAGCCGTAGTGCTCGGCGACGTGGCTGAGGAACGGCTGTGCGGTGCGCTCGGCCATCTCCCGCAGGATCGCGACCTCCGCCCGCGCCGCCTCGAGATCGCCGAGGACGACGAAGGTCGGCACCCGCCAGGCGATCGCGTCGGCGTGCGCCTCAGCGTCGCCCAACTCGGCGGCGAGGTCCCGCGCCTCCGTCAACATCATGAGGATCTCCTCCATCGGCGTCGCCCCGCGGGCCCAGTAGGAGCCGACCAGCACCTTGGCGAGCCCGCGACGGTCGCCGATCTCCCTTGCCAGGGCGACGGCGTTGTCGCGGACCAGCGCGCCACGCTCGGCGTCGCCCTGCAGGCCCAGCGCCCGGGCGAGCCCGGCCAGCAGGCCGATTCGCAGCCCTTCGTTGCCCGCTTCGGCCTCGTCGACGGCGGCCAGCGCCTCTTCGAGCATCACCACCGCCTCGCCGCTCGGGAGCCCCGGGCGCCAGCAGGCTTCCTCGTAGCCGATCGCCGCCATCCCCAGCAGCTGTGGGTCGCCGCGGTCGCGACCGATCTGCGCCGCCGCCGCCAGCGCCCGCTGAGCGTCGACCGATTCGCCGGCGCGGTGGCTGGCGGCGCCGAGCTCGAGCAGGGCCGCGCCGCGCCTGGCCTCGTCCTCGATCCCGAGCTCGATCGCCGTCCGCAGCCGGGCCGCGGCGTCGGCGAAGGCGAGGGCGCCGCTCGCCGCCCGCGCCGCGCGCAGGTTGTAGTCGATCGCGCGCTCGGCGCCGCCGAGCTGGGCGGCGGCGCCGAAGTGATGGGCGAGGTCGACCAGCGAGCGTCCCGAGAGACGGCCGGCGCTCTCGAGCGCCTCCCCGACCCGCAGGTGCAGCTCGGCCCGGCGCACCCGCGAGAGGCGGTCGTAGAGGGCCCGCCGGACCAGCTCGTGGGTGAAGCGGAAGGCGAGCCGCCGCGAGGGGAGCTCCTCGATCGTGCCGCTCCCGACCGCCTGCTCGAGGGCGCCGATCAGGTCCGCTTCGGCCAGCCCCGCCGCCTCCCGGATCGGCTCCAGGTCGAACTCGGGCCCGGCGACGGCGGCCAGCTCGAGCACCTCGGTGGTCTGCGACGGCAGGCGGGCGAGCCGCTGGCTGACCACCTCGCGAACGCTCTCGGGGGTGCCGAGCTCGGCGACCGGCGCGCTCGTCTTCACCCGCCCGGCGACGATCTCGACCGCGCCGGTCTCGGCCAGGTCCCGCCACAGCTCGCAGACCAGGAAGGCGTTGCCGCCGGTGAGGGCGTGGATCGCGCCGGCCAGGTCGCGCAGCTCCGGGTCGGCGCCGCCGGCGGCAGCGGCGGGGTCGGCGGCGCGCTTGACCAGGTCGGAGACCTCCTCCCCGGTGAGGCCGGAGAGCCGCATCCGCAGCACGTTCTCGGAGCGCCGCAGATCGGCCAGCGTCTCCGCCAGGTCGGCGGCGATCTCCGTCTCGGCGTCGCGGAAGGTCACCAGCAGCATCAGCCGCGCGCTGCGGGTGGCGCGGGCGAGGTGGCGGATCAGCAGCAGGGTCGAGGCGTCGGCCCAGTGCCCGTCCTCGACGACGAGCAGGATCGGTCGCGAGCGGCTGAGGTTGGCGAGCAGCTCGGCCACCGCCATGTGCAGGCGGTGGCGCTCGGTGTCGGGGTCGAAGGCGGTCGAGGCCGGCAGCTCGCCGACCAGCGCCGACAGCTCGGGGACGAGGCGGGCCAGCTCGGCGCCGCCGCCGCCGAGCGCCGCCCGCAGCTCCGCCTCGTCGGTGACCCGCAGCAGGTGGTCGAGGGCCTCGACGAAGGGGCCGTACGGGGTGCTCACCGCGGCGTCGCAGGAGCCGTAGAGGACGAGCGCTCCCTCGCCCGCGGCGGCGACCGCGAACTCCCGCACCAGACGGCTCTTGCCGACGCCCGACTCGCCGGCGATCAGGGCCACCCGGCATCCCTCCCCGCCCGCCCGCGGCATCAGCGTGCCCAGCCTCTCGAGCTCGGCGACGCGGCCGACGAAGGGGCTGGCCGAGGTCGAGCGGAGCGAACCCGGGAGGTCCGGCGTCTCGGCGTCCATCTGGAGAACATAGTCAGCCTTGACTAGTACGTCGGAATTCACACCGTGCGGCGGCACGAAAAGTGGGTCAGATCGGGTCATGACAGGGGCGGGCAGGTTTCCTACGGTCCGATCAGACACGCAGATCCAGACTCAGGAGGTTCACAGTGAACGCCCCAGCCGCTCTGATGCAGAGCGCCCGCACCGAGATCCCCGGCTTCGCCGGCAGCTTCACCGGCCCCGACGACCCGGGCTACGAGGCGACCCGCGCCGTCTACAACGCGATGATCGACCGCCGGCCCTCGCTGATCGCCACCCCGGCCGACGCCGAGAACGTCGCCAAGGTGGTCTCCTTCGCCGCCGCCCACGACCTGCTGCTGGCGGTCCGCGGCGGCGGCCATAACGGCGCCGGCCTCGGCACCTGCGACGACGGCCTGGTCCTCGACCTCTCGGGGCTGAAGGGGATCGAGGTCGACCCCGGCGCCCGCACCGTGCGGGTCGGCGGCGGCTGCCTCTGGGGCGAAGTCGACGCCGCCACCGGCGAGTACGGCCTGGCGACGCCGAGCGGGATCATCTCCACCACCGGGGTCGGCGGCCTCACCCTCGGCGGCGGGATCGGCCACCTGACCCGCAAATGCGGCCTCTCGATCGACAACCTGATCGAGGCCGAGGTGGTGCTGGCGAGCGGCGAGCGGGTCCGCGCGGCGGCCGACGAGAACCCGGACCTGTTCTGGGCGATCCGCGGCGGCGGCGGCAACTTCGGCGTCGTCACCTCGTTCGTCTTCCGCCTCCACGAGGTCGGGACGATCGTCGGCGGCCCGACCTTCTGGCCGGTCGAGCTGGGCGCCGAGGTGCTGTCGGCCTACCGTGACTTCCTGCCGGCCGCGCCGCGCGAGCTGAACGGCTTCTTCGCCTTCGCCTCGGTTCCGCCGGCGCCGCCGTTCCCGGACGAGCTCCACCTGCGCAAGGTGTGCGGCGTCGTCTGGTGCTACGCGGGCGATCCGGCCGACGCGGCCGGGGCGATGGCGCCGCTGCTCGAGGCGACGCCCGAGCCGCTGCTGCACGGGGCGCAGGAGATGCCGCTGCCGGCGCTCCAGGGCGCCTTCGACCCGGTCTACCCGGCCGGCGACCAGTGGTACTGGCGCGCCGACTTCGTCAAGGAGATCCCGGATGCCGCGGTCGCGGCGCATGCCGAGTTCGGCGCGGCGATGCCGACCTGGCAGTCGACGATGCACCTCTACCCGATCGACGGCGCCGCCCACGACGTCGGGGCCGCCGAGACCGCCTGGGCCTACCGCGACGCGCAGTGGGGATCGGTCTTCGCCGGAGTCGACCGCGACCCGGGCAATGCCGACGCGATCCGCCAGTGGACCGTCGACTATTTCGAGGCGCTCCACCCCTACTCGGCCGGCGGCGCCTACGTGAACATGATGATGGACGAGGGCCAGGAGCGGGTGAAGGCGAGCTACGGCGCCAACTACGAGCGCCTGACCGAGGTCAAGGCCAAGTACGACCCGACCAACCTGTTCCGGGTCAACCAGAACATCCAGCCGAGCTGATCGGAGAGAGCGCATGCAATCGCTTCCACGCGAGGACGTCCCGGTCGTCATCGACGGCAACGGCGTCGAGGTCCGCCTCCGCGATGCCGACGGGATCTCCGTCGGCTTCGTGCGGCTGCCGGCCGGCGCCGATCTGCGTCCCGCCACGGTCGGGCTGCCGGACGACCTCTGCCGCTGTCCACACTGGGGCTACATGATCGAGGGCAGGGTGCGGATGCACACGCCGGACGGACACCAGGACTTCGCCGCCGGCGAAGCGTTCCACTGGGCCGCCGGCCACGCCCCCGAGGCGCTCGAGGACAGCGAATACGTCGACTTCTCCCCGACCGCGGAGTTCCAGCCGGTGATCGAGCACATCACCTCAGGAGGTGGTAGCGGGTCCACTCCGACCTAGGCAGATCCGCCCCTCGGCGGCGGGTCTGCCGAGGGGTCGACGGTGCCGGCGTCGATCTCGTTGGCCAGGACCTGCCGGGCCCGGCGGCTGCCGGGGTCGAGGATTCCCGAGCCGGCGGCTCGCGAGATCGAGCTGCGGTCGCGTCCGCGGAGGATCACGGCACATACGACCGCCAGCAGCGCCCCGAGCACCGGGCCGGCGACGTAGACCCAGTAGCTGGAGAAGTCGCCGCTGACCAGGGCCGGCCCGAAGGAGCGGGCGGGATTCATCGAGGTGCCGCTGACCGGCGCCGCCCAGAGCCCGGCCAGCGCGATGTAGCCGCCGACGCCGAGAGCCGCGATCGCGCCGACGTTCTGGGCCGCCGAGGCGGTGCCGAGGATGACGCTGACGAGCCCGGCGGTGAGCGCCACCTCCATCAGGAACGCCTGCCAGTTCGCGTACCCCGGCCCCGGCAGGGTCGCGCCGATGTGCTCGACGTTTCCGAACACGGCGAGCAGGAACAGGCAGGCCAGGGTCGCGCCGAGCAGCTGGACGATCAGGTAACCGGGAAGTCGTTTCCAGGGGAAGTCGCCGCGCAGGGCAAAGGCGAGGGAGACGACCGGATTCAGGTGGGCGCCGGAGACGGCGCCCATGAAGAGGATGATCGCCAGGACCATCAGGCCCGGCGCCACCACCGCCGCCGGCAGGCTGATCTGGCCCTTCGCGTGCAGCAGGCCTCCACCGGCGGCGACCAGGACCAGGAAGAAGGTTCCGAGCAGCTCGGAGAAGAGGCGCCGCCACTCGAGCCGCGGGTCGTCGAAGTCCTTGCGTTCGCCGAACTCGAGCGCCAGCAGATGGCGAGCCCGCGGGGTGAGCGGGATGCCGGCCAGGTCGTACTCGGTGGCCGGCGGCGGAACCGCGCCGCTCGGCGGCCCGGCATCCACGCTAGAGCCCTGCCTCTACCTCGAGCTTGCCGTCCCGCTCGGCCTGTTTGAGGACCTCGTAGTCGGCTTCGTTCTGGTCGGCGTAGCTGGCGGAGAAGGCAGCGATCGCACGATCGAAGCTGTCGCTCTTGCCGAGGTAGGAGGCGATCGCCAGGCGATCGCCGGTGCGGGCGTGGGCGCGGGCCAGGGTCTGACCGCAGAGCCTGGCGTAGATCGCCATCGTCGGGGCGTCCATCAGCTCGACCTCGGCCGAGCCCTTGCCGTCCCAGAGCTGCCTGACGTAGAAGTCGCGCTTCTTGCCGTCGATGCCGTCGGCCGTCAGCCAGCCGAGCAGGACGTCGCCCGCCGCCTGGGTCAGGCGCTGCCCGGCGACGACGCGATGGCCGTGCTGGCGGTAGCGGCTGGCGCCGGCGAACGGTTCCAGCACCGACGGGCCCGCTTCCTTCACCTGGAGGAAGAGAGGATCGCTCTGGTCGCGGCCGAGGAGCAGCGCGATCCAGGCGCGAGTCCCGACGCTGCCCACCCCAACGACCTTGTGGGCGCCGTCGACGTAGTGGTATCGCTCGGCCAGCACCCGGGCCTGCTCGTCGAGCGTCTGCCGGTACTCGTCGAGCAGCCGCGGCATCAGCGCGGCGATCAGCTCCGGATCCAGGCCTTCGCGCTCGGCCAGCTCTTCGATCGGCACCAGCAACGGCGGGCGGCTGGCGATACGCAGCTTCCCGTCGACGGTTTCGGTCAGTTTTTCGAGCGCCCGCAGGCTGCCCTTGTTGCGCGCCTTCGCCAGGTTCTTCCGCAGCCGGCGGCGGACCTCCTTGCTGGCCTGGTCTTTGTAGCGGTTCGCGAACTCGGCGACGTCGAGGCGGGCGTACCAGACGTCGAGCTCGTTCATCGTCGCGAAGCCCGCCATCGCTACGCGGTATGCGGAGGCCGCGGCGAGCACGGCGGCCTCGCCCTCGCCGGCATCGAAGCCACGGTCGCGGGCGCCGATCGCGACGCTGGCGGCGAGCCGCTTGACGTCCCACTCGAACGGGCCCGGCAGGGTCTCGTCGAAGTCGTTGATGTCGAAGACCAGGCGCCGGTCCGGCGCCTGGAAGACGCCGAAGTTGGAGAGGTGGGCGTCGCCGCAGAGCTGCACCCGCAGGCCGGAGTCGGGACCGGCCGCGAGGTCGGCGGCCATGATCGCGGCTGCTCCCCGGTAAAAGGTGAAGGCCGAGGCGAGCATCCGCCCGTAGCGGACCGGGACCAGCTGCGGCACCCGGGTCTTGTCCTGCTCGGCGAGGATCTCGAGCGGGCTGGCGCGGTCCGGGCCCGGCGCCCAATCGGCCTGCGCGGAGCGCGAGACCAGCTTGCGGGCCCGCTTGCCCTGCTTCTCCGCCGTCATCTCTGGAGTCGAGCCTGCGGCCTCTGGGGCCTTCGTTGCGTTCATGGAGAAAGGATCTCAGTGTGCGAGCGGCCTTGCCAGCCTGCCCGCACCCCTTCCGGGGAGGAAGCAGGCCCCCCGCTGATCAGGTGAGGAAACCGGCGACGCCGCGAGCGACCAGGAAGAGGCCGATCACGACGAAGCAGACGACCGCCATCCGCCGGCCACGGCGGGTCAGCCAGGCGCGGAAGCGCTGCACCTCGATCACGGTCCGCTCCGGGGCGACGAAGTAGCCGACCAGCGGGATCTCGAGCAGGAGCAGCAGCATCACGTTGAAGCCGACGATCACCGCGATCTCGGCGACCGTGCTGTAGCCGAGCTTCTGGAGATCGTGGAGGGCGGCCAGGTAGGAGACCCCGGGCAGGGTGAGGACGACCCCGAGCGCGAAGGTCACCCGCGCCGATCCGCGGCCGAGGAGCTGCTCCACCTTCGACGGCCCCTTCTCGACCTCCGGCTTCTTCGCCCGTCGCCTCTCCCTGATCCTCTGGTCGTGCCCGGCGCCGAGGACGTAGGCGACGAGCAGGGAGATCAGGCCGACGGCGACGTCGATCGACGGGCTGACGGCGTTTCGCGTCGTGGTCGCCGAGCTGGCGTCGTGGATGACGAAGACGACCAGGAAGCCGATCGTCAGGCTGATCAGCAGCGCGCCGGCGAGGTAGCCGAGCAGAAGGCGCTTCGGTTCCGGCAGGAAGAGCATCACGGTGACCGCGGCCAGCAGGCTCGCGTTCGCCGCGGCGACCAGCGAGAGGAGGAATATGTCCGTCATCGCAGCTGCGCGCTTTCCGGTTTCGCTTCGGTGGCTCGGGCCAGGCACCCCCAACCTCGCAGAGCCCGACCGACCGGCGCCAGCGTGTGTGCATGCCAGCTGCGAAGGGGTCAGCCCCCTGCCCACAGTCGGGGGCGGTGACACCACCCCGGATTGGCATGTGCGTGCCCTGGTGGGCCTCGAGCATCGCTGCGAGCCTTGATCCGCAGCCGTCGGAATCGCCGACGCGAACGAGAAGGAGCGAGGAATGCAAGGCAAACGGATGGGTGTGGCCTAGATGGCCCTGGCAGACATCAGCTTCGGCGAAGTCCTGCTCGTCGTCCTCGAGTTCTTCCTCCTCTTCGCCTGGATCTGGATTCTCATCTCGATCATCTCCGACCTGTTTCGGGACCACCAGCTGTCCGGAATCGCGAAGGCGGTTTGGGTCTTCTTCCTCGTCTTCATCCCGTTCTTCGGCGTGCTCGTCTACCTGATCGTCCGCGGCAACGGGATGCGGGACCGGACGATCAAGGCCCAGGCCGACTCGAAAAAGGAGTTCGACAGCTACGTGCGGGAGCAGGCGCAGTCGGGTTCGCCGGCCGACGAGCTGCACAAGCTCGCCGAGCTGAAGGACAGGGGTGCGATCTCCGACGAGGAGTTCGACAAGGCGAAGGCGAAGCTGCTCGCCTAGCGCGGCGGGTCGCTCACCACCGGCGCCCTCGGCGGCGAGGCGGGCACCATCAGCTGGACGCCGACCTCGCGGACCTGAAACTCGCCGGCGGACGCTCCAGGACTCGTCGCGGTGCCCCTGAACCGCTCCGCTCAGTAGTCGTTCTTGAAGGCGAGATCGGAACCGCGAATCGTGCCGGCCAGCTTCGATTTCTGGCGCGCGAACTTGATTGCGAGGCGACCGTGTACATGACTGTGGACCCACTCGATCGCCGCCCTGGCGTCGCTCGCGGGCTCGACCGTGAAGACATGGTCTTGCGCTACCCGGTTGAAACCACCAATTGGCAGGCTACGCTTCGCAGATGGGTCCCCGCGCAACCCTTCTCATCTGGTTCCAGCTGCGCTCGCCGGAGCTGGCCGAGGACTTCGAAAGCCTGATGACGGGAGATCGCGACATCGTCCGCGGCTCCCTGGACACGGTGTCGGACTGGCGCCTGATGCGGCCGGGTGATGTCCCGGGACAGGCGATCGGTCAGGCCGATTACGTGCTGATCGCGGAGATCGTCGAGGTAGACCGTTTCGAGCAACAGGCGAGCGAACACGTCCAGCGCCTGGCGGATGACCTCGAGCATCTCGTCTCGGGTCAGGGGATGCTCGTCCTGCGTTCCGTCCTCTGAATCCGGCAAGGGCCGGCTCGAGATCTACGGAAGCATCATCCGGCGACCAGCGCGCTGACCCCGCGCGTCTTCGCCACCGCGACGGCGCCGAGGCAGACCAGCAGCAGACCGCTGATCAGGGGCACTCCGCTGAGCGCTGCGGTGCCCCAGCGCTCGGTCAGGTAGATCGGCTCGAGCGCGACCGGCAGGAAGGTCTGGATCGCGAAGGAAACCGGGACGACGAAGGTCGCGGGACGGCGCTGGAGCGCCGTCATCTCGGCCGTCAGGGCGATCAGCCCAGTCGCCGCGGCGACGGCGAGCCAGACACCTACCAGGATCCAGCCGCCGGAGGCAACGCCCTCGCTGACCAGCTTGGCGGCGACGTTGCTGGCGCCGTAGGCGAGAGCGGAGGCGACGATCACGAAGGTCGCCGAATCCAGCCGCCCGCGGCCGCGTAGGGCGAACGGAACCAGCGAGATCAGGGTCATCGTTCCGATCACCGAGATCACCGCCGCCTCGCTGTTGACGGCCTCCGTACCCGAGGGGGTGCCCCAGGCGAGCAGCCCGATTCCGGCGGTGATCCCGAGCACGCCGGCGACCTCCCCCACCCCGACCCGCTCACCCAGCATTCGCACGCCGAGGTAGAGCATCAGCAACAGGCCGGCGGCGAGCACCGGCTGGACGACGACGAACGGCACCAGTGAGAGCGCCGCGACCTGGAGCCCGAAGCCGACGCCGCCGAGCAGGAAGCCGGCGATCCAGCGCCGGCGCCGGGCCAGGTGGGCGAGCAGCGACAACCGCAGACCCTCCTCGGCGGGCTGGCGGCGGGCGTCGCCGGCCTGGAGGACGATCCCGACGTTGAACGCCACCGAGGCGGCCGCGGCCGCGATCAGGCCGAGCGCGACCACCGGGCTAAACGGCCTTCGAGGCGAGGCGCTCGGGGCCGATCCGGACGACGTCCCAGACCAGGCCGACCCGCTCCATCAGCGAGATCAACGCCGCCGAAGGGTCGAGCTCGGCGCGGCCGAGCCCGTGCCGGGCGGAGGTCGGGAAAGCGTGATGGTTGTTGTGCCAGGCCTCGCCGAAGGTGAACGGGGCCAGCCAGGCGAGGTTGCGGGACTCGTCCTTGGTGTCGAAGTTTCGGCTGCCGAAGAAGTGGCAGAGCGAGTTGATGCAGAAGGTGATGTGGTGGAGGAAGAAGATCCGGACGGCCCCGCCCCAGAGCAGCCCCATCAGGCCGCCGAAGACGGTGCCGGTGAGCGCCACCCCCATCCCGAACGGCAGCGCCAGGCCCGCCACCGCCCAGAGAACGAAGGTGCGGTCGACGGCGAGGACGACCGGGTCGGCGATCAGGTCCGGGGCATATCGCTCCTCTTCAGCCGGCTCGTCGCTGAAGAGGACCCAGCCGACGTGGGCATGGAAGAGGCCGGCCACGGCCCCCCTGATCCCGCTGCCGTGCCCGTGCGGGCTGTGGGGATCGCCGTCGGCGTCCGAGTAGCGGTGGTGGCGTCGGTGATAGGCGACCCACTCGATCACCGGGCCCTCGAGCGCCATCGAGCCGAGCACCGCCAGGAGGAAGCGCATCGGCCGGCTGGTTTTGAAGGCGCGGTGGGTGAAGAGCCGGTGGAAGCCGATCGTGATCCCGAACCCGAAGGGGACCAGGGTCGCGAAGAAGATCAGGATGTCCTGCCAGACGAGCAGCCCGCCCCAGGACTGCTGGACCGCAACCGCGATCAGGGCCAGCGGAACGACCGTGACGGCGAGGTTGGCGAATCTATCTATCGGACTTCCGGCAGCGGGCATGCCCGCGGTGTAATCGGCGTCGTCAGCCATGGAACCTTCCTTCCCGTACCTGGCGTGGAAGCAAGGTGCCCCGCCGAGGTAGTTAAGGGATGCGGGCAGTCGTGGAACCTCTCTGCTCCGCCAGGAACGGGGTTCGACAGCGGCTCGTCGCCCCGTTTGCCGGCTGCACCTTAGGGCAGCCGGCTAAAGGTGAGCTGATGGCGGGCGAGGAAGGCTCGGCAGTGGGTCGGGCTTGAACGGGAGCATCGACAGTCACGCCGTTTCGTCGCCGAATCGGCGAAACAAGTATTCAGTCTTCCTCAAAAGGAACTCAAGTGGTATAGCTTGTCCTGCCGATGACTGACGGAGACATCCTCCACGCGGAGCGGGAGGCGAATCCAAAGGCCAAACGCCCAGTCCTTCCAGATGGCGAAATGGACTCCCTTGTGGCGGCGGCGTGGGACGCAGGTGCCAACTGCATTCGTGCCGGCAACAACCATGTAAAGGTCTACCCAGCAAACGGCAGTAGAATGATCACTATTCCCGCAACGCCAAGCGACCACAGAACGTTTCAGAACAAGCGTTCAGCGCTCCGCAGGGCGGGTATTCCGGTTGACTAGGCACAGCGACAGCGCGCACGTTTTGGCGGTCTTATCAACCGACCAAAGGAGAGGAACGAGGACGCGATGAGCCAGCCCCGTGACACCACCGACCAGACTCTCAACGAGTACAACTTCATGATCGTCATTGGGCGGCCGTTCGCGACGAACGCGCCGTGGCTCGAGAACAAGGCGATCGCCATGGAGGACGCGCTGATTAGCGAGTGCGCCGGCGTGATCCTTGGTCCTTCGGTGACCGCGAACTTCGAGGAGAATGGCTGGGAGCTGGACCTGACGGTCGAGGCTGCGACTGATGGCGAGGCCGACGAGAAGTTCCGGCGTGCGCTTGAGGTTGTTGAGCGGGTCGGCGAGATTGAGCTTGATCGCGGCGAGAGGCAGCTTCGGTCTACCTACACGTCCGACAGCAATGGGGACGACCACAAGACCGCCGAGTTGGTCTGCTAGCTAGTCCAGCAGCGTCGTCGCGATCTCTTCCAGCGACCAAACATGATCTCCGATTCCTGCCGCCATTGGCCCCACGTCCGGGATACCGATACTCGAGGGCACGCCTGCCGCCGGGCGAAGTTGTAGCGGTAGAAATGAAGGCTGACGGCCGCAGCCAAATCCTCAACTTTGCGACCGAATTCGCCGGTTAGGCGAGTGAATAGACGCATGCCCGTCCTCATCGTGGGGTCTGGCGCTCGACGTGGCTGTCGGATCTGACCCAGGTCGGGCTCGCCCCGCAGGACGCGCTTCTTCTTCCCGGTGCAGACGGGCGGGCTGTATTGACCAACGCCCCAGCAGCGACGCATATTTCTTCTGGATCTGCGCGAAGTCAACGTCGAACTTGAAGGCGGCGTTGCCGTCCACCGTCAGCTAGATGCGACTCGCCATCCGCGAAGCGAGGTCGGCGGGGAATACGTAGGCGTCGCCACGGCCCTGTTCGCCGACCAGCCCAGCTTCGTATCCGCGCAGATCGCCGTGTAGGTCCATACGCTGCCGTGGCCCGGCGTCCCTTTGAACTGCTCCGGGACGTTTTTTCAGTCGGGGACCCCCCCTCCCGCCGCTCGGCGGGATCCTTGCCGGCGGCCGGCCCGACTGCAACGCTGGGCCCGTCTCGTCCTCCGTCCAAATCGTCCCCGGGAGGACACATGAACAGGCTCAGGCCTCGCTTCACCTACGCCAACGTCGTCGCGACGCTCGCCCTTTTTCTCGTGCTGACGGGCGGAGCGGCCTACGCCGCCACCCATCTCGCCAAGAACAGCGTCGGCTCCAAGCAGCTGAAGAAGAACGCGGTCACCGGCGCGAAGATCAAGAACGGGACGATCACCGGCGCCAAGATCAACCTCGGCACGCTCGGGAAGGTGCCCAGTGCGGCCAATGCCGATCACGCCGCCACGGCGGCAAGCGCCGATCATGCCGCCACCGCGGCCAGTGCCGACCACGCCGCCACGGCCGCCAGCGCGAACAGCGCCGCCACCGCCGCGCTCGCCGCCAATGCCACGGCAGCCGGCAACGCCAGCCGTCTCGGTGGCCTCGACTCGAGCAGCTACGCGCAGAAGGGCGAAATGCTGTTCGCGACCGTCGCCCCCGCGAGCTCGGCGGCGCAGGTCCTGAGGGGCCGGGGAGCGATCTCGGTGGAAAGGGAAGCGATCGGCTTCTACAAGGTCAAATTCGACCGCAACGTCTCCGGCTGCACCTGGGAGGCGACCTACGGGACGCCGGGGAACGAAGCCGTGAGCGGCGCCCTCTGGGCCACGGTGAGAGGGGTCGGAGGATCCGACGAAGTCGGCGTCGTGATCTACGACACGGCAGCGAACCTGGCCGACGGGAAGGGCTTCACGATCGCCGCCTTCTGCCCCTGAGTGTTCGCCCTTCAGCGATCGCTTCGAAGCGGATCACGCTGCCCGTCGTCCTGCTCGCGGAGGCGGTCTTCGCTGCGAGGATGTACCCCCTTGCGCGCTCGGTTGAAGCGAGCGGGACCAGCGGCTGAGGGATTCGAACACTCGTGCGCATGAGTGCCCGGAACCGAGACGGCGGTTCGATTTTCCTGGCGACTGCAATCGCAAGCGGCGGCCTTGGCCACGTAAGCTGAACCAATGTCTACTTCTCGCGAGTACGAGGTCGTGCTGACGCCTGAGGCCGAGGGTGGGTTCAGCGTGGCCGTCCCCGCCCTCCCCGGCTGCGCTAGCCAGGGCGAGACCCGCGAAGAGGCCCTATCGGTGATCCGAGAGGCGATCGAGGCCTACATCGAATCGCTCGTCGCGCACGGCGACCCCATCCCAGGGCCGGTCGAGATCGAGCGAGTCACCATCGCCGCGTGACCCCGCCGGGTTCCAATCCCTGAATTTGGGAGTTAGGCGCTCCGGGAATTCCCCCGACCCGTGCGGTCATCAGGTGCTGGTCCGACGCTCGGCCAGCCGCCTTTTCCGCAGCAGGCTGGCTTCTCCTCACGCCCTTGTCCCACGCCACGGATCGCGAACGTCTGCGAAAGCTCGGCATAGAAGGCGCGACTATCGTGACGGCCAACTGCAACGACGATGGCGATGTCGGGTTCGAAGGTGGTGATCACGCGCCAGTCATCGACCAGTCCCCTGCAGCAGAACTCCGAGTAGCCACCGTCCTCGGCGCCCAGCAGCCGGTAGCCGGCCACCCCGCAGCCCTGCTTTCGCAGTTCGGCCTCAAACGCCGCGTAACTCTTGCGTGCCCTGCCCCGGAGACGATCGATCGCGGCCGCAGCCGCTGGCGTCGCCCGCAGCGTGATGTCCCTGCCCGCCATCGCAGCGGACCGTATTCAGCGCTCGCTCAGCTCGCCCTGACGCAACTGCTCAACGCCCTCGCGAGCCCACCCCTGCCCCAGCAGGTCGCGGTCGTGAAGGAAGGCGGCAAGCGCCTCGGTCCAGCGCCTCGCCGGGTAGCTCTCGCGAACCGTGCCCAGCACCCGCTCGACCTCGATCACGCTGCGCTGGGTGATCTCCACCGGCTTGTGGTCCTCGACCCGCTCCAGCAAGCCCTCGGCAAGCCACTTGCGAATCGTCGGCTCACTTACCTCCAGCCGCTCAGCCGCCTGGGCGACGGACAGGCCGCCCGGCAAGTCGAGCGCCTTCTGGACCCGTGCGCTCAGCGCCTCCACCCGTTCGAGCACGCGCTCGAGCTCCGACTTCGAGTGGGAGGCGGTGCGCAGCTCGGAGACTGCGTCGGCAAGCTCTTCGGCCTCAAGTCGTGCGAGGGCGGCGCGCCTTCGTAGCTGCGTGGGAGCGGCACCGGAGGACATGAGCGCAGGCTAGCAGATCGTTTCGGAAACAGCCATTGTTTCCGTAACGAACACCGCCTCGGCTGGGTGGCCGCCGGCCCGATTCTCGGGTCCCTGATGGGTGGCGGCGCGAGGCGAGGGCTGGCGTGCGGAATGGTCGATCCCCGGATCCGCCGGGAGTCAGCGCCAGCCGTTCGAGCGAATCGGCCACCCTTGCCGGTAAGTCGATCGGGCTGACCGCCGCCGGTCATCTGCTGTGGGCACCGCCTGATCGGCATCGGGGTCGTCTGCCCGGTGGTCGAGCCGTGGAGCGTCAGGCGCTGGTCATCGTCTTCTCGATATATGGTACGGGGTCTCTATAGACGAGACAAAGACAGGTGTTTGTGACCTCGGCTGGCCCGCCGGCCTTGCGCTTGCGCGCCCACGCAAAAGGAGTATTGATGACTGACGCTGATCTGCAGGCCTACGCCAGGGTGATCCTCGACGTGGGCCTCGGCTTTCGACCCGGGAAAGAGCTGGCGATCAACGCCCTGATCGAGCACGCGCCCCTCACCCGGGCGCTGGCCGAGGAGGCCTACGCGGCCGGTGCCCCTTATGTCGACATCTGGTACTGGGATCCGCACGGCAAGAGATCCCGCCTGCGCCACGCGCCGGCCGAGACGCTCGGCGAGGTGCCGGCCTGGCTCGAGCAGCGCTATCGCGGGCTGGCCGCGCGCGGGGGCGCGCTGATCACGCTGGTGGGCGATCCCGAGCCCGACCTGCTCGCCGATGTCGACGCCGCGCGCGCGGGCGTCGACCGGATGCCGCACACGCCAACGCGCACGGCGATCCAGTTGGGTGCCGAGATCGAGTGGGCGATCGCCTGCTTCCCCACCGCCGCCTGGGCGCAACGGGTGTTCGGCGAGCCGGACGTCGAGCGGCTCTGGCAGCAGATCCGCTCGCTGATGCGCCTCGACGCGGCCGACCCGACCGCTGCCTGGAGTCATCGCATCGCCGAGCTGGAAGTGCGCTGCACCCGGCTCACCGAGCTCGCCTTCGACGCGATCCACTACGAGGGCCCCGGCACCGACCTGACCGTCGGCATGCTCCCGCGCCACCGCTGGGGCACCGCGAAGATCGTCTCGCGCGCCGGCATCCCGCATATCGCGGCGCTCCCGACCGAGGAGATCTTCACCACCCCCGACCCGACGCGCACGCAGGGCACGATCGCCGCCAGCAAGCCGCTCGCGCTGCACGGCAGCCTGATCGAGGACCTCCGGCTGACGTTCGCCGACGGCCATATCGTCGAGGTCGAGGCAAGCAGCGGCGCCGACGTCGTGCGCGGTCACATCGCGACCGATGCCGGCGCCTCGGCCCTCGGCGAGATCGCGCTGGTCGACGACAGCTCGCCGTTGCAGCAGTGCGGCCTGCTCTTCTACGAGACGCTGCTCGACGAGAGCGCTTCCTCGCACATCGCCTGGGGCGGCGGCATCCCCGATGGCCACCTCGACTACGACCCGACCCGGCCGGAGACCAACGACGAGCTGCCGATCAACCGCTCCAAGACGCACACCGATTTCATGATCGGCAGCCCGCAGATCGTCGTCACCGGCCTCCACGGGGACGGATCGCGGGTGCCGATCATGGAGGGCGAGAAGTGGGTCTTGCAGACGTGAGCGACCTGCGCGTTCGACGGTCACGACCACCGGGCTGCGGGCACGATCACTCGCGCTCCGTACCGCCGCCGGAGAGACGCCACAGCCGGATCCCCAGGTGCAGCTCCAGGCGGTCCTCGCCCGAGTGGAGATCCACTCCCGCCACCTCTTCGATCCGGTGGAGGCGGCCGTAGAGGCTGCTGCGGTGGACGTAGAGAGCCTCCGCCGCGGCCCGGGCGTCGCCGCCGAGGTCGAGGTAGGACTCGAGCGTCCGGGTCAGCGTCTCCGCCTCGTCGCTGGCCAGCAGCCGCCGCAGCGAAGCGGGGATCGCATCGGCGGCGGTCGCGGCACCGAGCAGCGCGGCGATCGTCCCGTAGGCGCCGAGCTCCGACCAGCGGACGAAGCCGTCGCCGCGACCGATCGCCGCGCCAACCCGGGCCGCATCGCGAGCCTGCCGGTATGAGTCGGGCAGAGCGGCGAGCCCCTCGGAGCAATCGCCGACACCGACCAGCGCCTCCCAGCCCGGGTCCTGCTCGAGAGCTTCGCCGGCGGCCTTCGCGAGGGCGGCGGCGCGCCGCCCGGTCTCCCCCTCCGAGCCGGAGGCGAGGATGACCACCACCCCATCGCCGGCGGTCAGGTCCAGCATGTGGCGCGGGGCCACGGTCCGCCGCAGCTGCTCGGCCGCGTCGACCAGCCGCACCCGGACCGGGTCCGGCGGCAGCGTTCCCCGCTCGTCGTGGGCCCAGAGGAAGAGAACCGAGTGGGTCGGGGCGCTTGCCAGGTGGCCGCCGGCGATCAGCTCCCTCGCGGCGCTGTCCGCCTCGCCGCGGAGACCGAGGGCGGAGGCCGCCAGCTCGCGCTCGCGCTCGCGTCCCTCCTGGCCCAGCAACCGCTCCCGGTAGAGCGCGACGGCCAGCTCGTCGGCGTAGCCGAGCGCCTGCTGGAGCTGATCGTCGGCCAGCGTTCGCGGCGCCTCGAGAAGCCAGAGGAAGCCGAGCAGGATGCCGTCGAAGCGGACTGGAACGCAGATCCTGGCCGCCATCCCGAAGGCTTCGTTGGCGGGGACGCGGACGAAGCGCTCGGCATCGCGGATCCCCAGCCCCTCGAGCCAGGAGATGACGCCGGGGGGCGCCTCCCGGCGCAGGATCGATGTCTGCCGCACCGGGTCGACCGGCTCCTCGTGGGCGCTGTAGGCGATCGCGCGAAACTGGCGGTCGTCGATCCCGACCGGGCGCTCGAGCTCGAGCGCCAGCGCGTCGACCAGGCCCTGGACGTCGCTCATCGCCCGTACTCGACGACGTCCACGGCCGCCGCCCCCGGCTCGATCATCGGGTAGAGGCTCTCGCCGGGCTCGACCAGGACGTCGATCACCGCGGGCCGGCCGCTCGCCATCGCCTCGCTGACGGCCCGGTCGAGGCCGTCCTCGGTGGCGACGGTGAAGCCGAGCGCCCCGAAGCCGCGCGCGACCGCGGCGCAATCGACCGGGGGCCCGAGCGTCGCCGCCGAGAGGCGCTCCTCATAGAACATCGTCTGCCACTGACGGACCATGCCCAAGCCCCGATTGTCGATGACGACGACGATCACCGGCAGCTCCGCGGCGACCGCGGTCGCCAGCTCCTGAGCGGTCATCTGGAACGAGCCATCCCCGTCGATGCAGACGACCGTCGCCCCCGGGCGGGCGGCGCGCGCGCCGATCGCCGCCGGCAGCCCGAAGCCCATCGTCCCGTGGCCGCCCGAGGTGATGAACGAACGCGGGCGCGAGCAGGACACGTACTGCATCGCCCACATCTGGTGCTGGCCGACGCCGGTCGTCCAGACCACCTCGTCGCGGTCGGCCAGCAGCTCGCCGAGCCGCTCGACCACCCGCTGCGGCTTCAGCTCCGGCGAGCGGTCGTCGTAGCGCAGCGGATAGCGGCGGCGCCAGCCGCGCAGCTGCTCGACCCACGCGGCGCACCGCGGCGCCTGCCGCAGCTCGGCGCCGATCCGCTCCAGGCTGTCCACGAGCGGGCCGAGCAGCGGGAAGTCGGCGTGCCGGACCTTGCCGATCTCGCGAGGATCGACGTCGAGGTGGGCGACTTTGGCGGCCGGGGCGAACTCCTCGAGGCGACCGGTCACCCGGTCGTCGAAGCGGGCGCCGACGGCGACGATCAGGTCGGCCATGTTGAGCGCCCAGTTCGCCCACTTGCCGCCGTGCATCCCCGGGCAGCCGAAGCAGAGCGGGTGCCGCTCGGGCAGCGCCCCCTTTGCCATCAGCGTCGTCACCACCGGCACTCCGGTCCGCTCGACCAGGGCCCGCAGTTGCGGGCCCGCGTCGGCGTTGATCGTGCCGCCGCCGACGTAGAGGATTGGCCGGCTCGCGGCTTCGATCGCCCGGGCGGCCGCGGCGACCGCCGCCGCGGCGGCAGGCGGCGGGTCCAGCTCGAGGTCGCCGGCGCCCAGCCCACCCGCCGCGGGCGGCTCGTAGGCGGCCGGCGCTTCCTGGACGTCGCGGGGTACGTCGACCAGCACCGGGCCCGGACGGCCGCCGCGGGCGACGCGAAAGGCCTCGCGCATGACCGCCGCCAGCTCGCCCACCTCGCGGACCTGCCACGAGCGCTTGACCAGGGGCGCGGTGACGCCGACGATGTCGCACTCCTGGAAGGCGTCGGTGCCGATCGACCCGCTCGCCACCTGGCCGGTGACGCAGAGCAGCGCGGTCGAGTCCATCGCCGCGTTGGCGATCGGCGTGACCAGGTTCGTCGCCCCCGGCCCGGAGGTGGCAAAGGCGACCCCGACGGCGCCCGAGGCGCGGGCATAGCCCTCCGCCATGTGGCCGGCGCCCTGCTCGTGGCGGACCAGCACGTGGCGAACCGAGGTGCCGCGGGCGATCGCGTCGTAGAGGGGCAGGATCGCGCCGCCGGGCATCCCGAAGCAGACCTCGACCCCCTCCTCCTCGCAGACCCGGAGGATCAGGTCGGCGCCGCAGGCTTCGGGCTCCGTCGCTTCTTTGTGGGTTGGCGCCGCCGCCGGCGCAGGTGCATCCAGTGCCACGGTACGTCTCGCTTCCGATCGTCGCGATGGGCGGGCGTGAAAGGCGCCTAACAGGGCCTTGCACGGAGGGGTGAGGCGCCTTCGGCGCTGACGATCGTTCCCCCTAGCGGGGGATGAGGGCACGGATGAGGGTCGCGGCCGAGAGGTCGGTGATCGCAAGAGTCTCTCTTCCGGGCCCCATGAGATGACCCTAGCCAGAGCCGTCGCTCGCGTCATCCGACAGCTGTCGCGAAGCTGCGCCGCCGCGGACGACAGCTATCTAAAACGACTCGACGCGGGCGCGGAGGGCGGCCAGGAACTGAGCCGCGTAGACACCGTCCATCGCCCGGTGATCCCAGCCGAGGATCAGGTTGACCATCGGCCGGATCGCGATCTGGTCGTCGCCGTCGGCGCCCCTGACGACGACCGGGCGCTTGACGATCGCCTCGAGATCGAGGATGCCGACCTGCGGCTGGTCGATCACCGGCGTCGCCCACACCGCCCCGTACTGGCCGGGGTTGGTGATCGTGAAGCTGGCGCCGCGAACGTCGTCGGGGCCGAGCTGCCCGCCCCGCGCCCTGCCTGCTAGATCCTTGATCCGCGCCCCCAGGCCCTCGGCCGAGAGCTCCTGAGCGTCGTGGACCACCGGGACGATCAACCCCTCCGCGCCGAGCGACACGGCGATCCCGAGGTGGACGCGCTCGAAGCGCGTGATCGTCGTCCCCTCGAGGGTCGCGTTGAGGTCGGGGAACTCGCGCAGGGTCTCGATCGTCGCGCGCGCCAGGAGCGGCAACGTGGTCAGGCCGAGCTCGCGGCGGCGGCTCTCGATCCGGCTCATGTCGCACTCGACCGCGGTGTGACAGGTGGCCGCGACCCGCTGGGAGTCGAGCATCGCCGCCCCGATCGACCGCCGGATCCGCGAGAGCGGCTCGGCGGTACCGCCGAGGGACTGGGCCGCCGCAGCCGGCGAGGAGGCCTGCGGGGAGACGGCGCGGAGCGGCTCCGGGTCTGACCGGTAGGGCGAGTCGCTGTGCAGCGGCGGCTGCTCGGCGCGCTCGGCGACGGCGGCCAGGACGTCCTTCTTCGTCACCCGGCCGCCCAGACCGCTGCCGACGACGCCCGCCAGGTCGAGCCCGTGCTCGGCGGCGATCCGCCGGACCAGCGGCGAGTAACGTCGACGCGGTCCGCCGCTGTCGTCGTCCGCCGGAGCGGGAATGCCTCCCGACCCGGTGGCGATCCGGGCGATCACGGTGCCGACCTCGACCGTCTCGCCGGTCTCGACCAGGATCTCGACCAGCGTGCCACCGGCCGGCGTCGGGCACTCGGTGTCGATCTTGTCGGTCGAGACTTCGCAGATCGCCTCCTCCGCGCCGACCTCGTCGCCGACCTGGCGCAGCCAGGCGACCACCGTGCCCTCGAAGACCGAGGTACCAAGCTTCGGCATCAGCACCTCGACGGTGCCGGCCTCAGTAGGCGAGGAGCTCAAGGCATGCTTTCCTGATCGCCTCGACGCCGGGCAGCACGGCGGCCTCCAGCGGCGGGCTGAAGGGGATCGGCACGTCCGGGGTGGCGAGGCGGCGAACCGGCCCGTCGAGTTGCTCGAAGGCGTGCTCGGCGATCACCGCCGCGACCTGCGCCCCGGCGGCGCAGGTGCTCGTCGCCTCGTCGAGATCAGCACCTTCGAGGTCTTGCCGACGCTCGCCAGGATCGCCTCGACGTCGAGCGGGACCAGCGACCGCAGGTCGAGCACCTCGATCGCGGCATCGAGCTGCTCGACCGCCTCGAGCGCGGTGTGGACCATCGCGCCGTAGGCGATCACGGTCAGGTCCTCCCCCTGACGGGCGAGCCGCGCCGTCCGCGGGGTCTCGTAGGAGCCCTCAGGGACCTCGCCCTTGATCCGCCGGTAGAGGTTCTTGTGCTCGAGGTAGACGACCGGGTTGGGGTCGTGGATCGCCGCGATCAGCTCTCCCTTGGCGTCCTCGGGGGTCGAGGGGGCGACCACCTTGAGCCCCGGAGCCTGCATGAACCAGGCCTCGGGGCACTGGGAGTGGAAGGGACCGCCGCTGAAGCCGCCGCCGAAGGGCAGGCGGACGACGATCGGGACCGCCAGCCCGAGCCGGTAGTGCATCTTGCCGGCGACGTTGACCAGCTGGTCGAAGCCGCAGGCGACGAAGTCGGCGAACTGCATCTCGCAAACCGGGCGCAGGCCGGCGACCGCGGCGCCGACCGCGGTGCCGATGATCGCCGACTCGGCGATCGGCGTATCGCGGATCCGGTTCGGGCCGAACTCCTCGACCATCCCGTTGGTGACCTTGAAGGCGCCGCCGAAGGCGCCGACGTCCTCGCCCATCACGAAGACGCGCTCGTCGGCCCGCAGAGCCTCGCGCAGGCCATCGGAGATCGCCTCCAGGTAGGTCATCGTCGCCATCAGGCGGAGACGGCCTCGGCCGTGGCCGCGAAGCCGCTCCAGCGAGCGACGCCTTCGCCGAGCGGCTCCGGCTCGCCCTCGCAGAAGACGCCGGCGGTGGCGGTGGCGGGGTCCGGCATCGGCGCCTGCAGGGCCTTCGCCAGCGCCGCGTCGATCTCGGCGGCGACCGCCGCCCGGACGGCGTCGACGTCGATCTCGCGGGCGACCGCGACCTCGAGGCAGCGGTCGATCGGATCGCGAACGCCCCAGCGCTCGAGCAGGTCGGCCGCGACGTAGCTGCCGTCGTCATGGGCGCCGTGGCCGTGCATCCGCATCGTCTGCGCCTCGATCAGCGTCGGGCCCTCGCCGGCGAGGGCCCGGGCGCGGGCGGCGCTGACCGCCTCGAAGACCGCCTCGACGTCGTTGCCGTCGACCGTCGCCGAGTCGATCCCGTAGCCGGCCGCACGGGCGACCGGGTTGACCGCGTACTGGCGGTTGCTCGGCGTCGAGTAGGCGAGGTTGTTGCTCTCGAGCACGAAGACGACCGGCAGGCTGTCGAGTGCCGCCCAGTTCATCGCCTCGTGCCAGTCGCCGCGTGAGGTGGCGCCGTCGCCGAAGAAGGTCAACGCGCAGCGGCTTTCCTCGCGCATCTTGAAGGCCATCGCGAGGCCGACGGCGACGACCATCATGTCGGGCAGCATCGAGACCATGCCGACGACGCCGAGCCGGCGGTCGCCGAGGTGGACGTTGCCCTCGCGCCCGTGGCTGAGCTCGTTCTCGCGTCCCATGTAGTGGCGAAAGATGTCGGCGGGATCGGTGCCCCGGACGAGGTGGGCGCCGACGTCGCGGATCAGCGGCGAGCAGACGACGTCGGCCGCGTCGAGCGCCCAGGCGGCGCCGATCGCGGTCGCCTCCTGGCCGCGACCGTCGTAGAAGGATCCCGGGACCTTGCCCTGCTTGTAGAGGCTGAGGCCGCGTTCCTCGACGCCGCGGATCAACAGCATGTGGTGCAGCAGCCCGGCGCGATCCTGGTCGGTAAGCGTGCCTGCAGTTGCCGGGGCCGCGGCCATCGGGCGAATCTACGGCGACCGCGGCGAGTGGTCCACGGACTGCGGTCGGCTCGCCGTCGGCGCCCGGCCGACGATTGTCGCGTCGGCGCTCGCGAGCGCGGATCGGCGCTCGCGGCCCCCGTGGAGGCGCGCTTCGGCCTGCTCCTCGGCGAGCTCCAGCGGCAGCCGGCCGGCCAGCGCCGCGTCGGCGAGGATCCGCTCGCAGCGCTCGATCGAGGCCTCGATCAGCGCCTCGACCTCGCTCGGGTCGAGGCCGAGCGCCTCGGCGCCGACGTGGATGATGCCGCCTGAGTTGGCGATGAAGTCGGGTACGTAGAGGACCTCGCGGGTCGCCAGCGCCGCCGCGACCTGGCGCTGGGCGAGCGGGTTGTTGGCGCCACCGGCGACGATCCGGGCGCCGAGGCGGTCGACGTCCTCGAGCCCGATCGCGCCGCCGAGAGCGCAGGGGGCGAAGACGTCGAGCTCGCCGCCGAGGAAGCCCTCCAGCGGCAGCGCCGTGACGCCGTGCTCGGCGGCAACCGCCGCCGCCCGTCCCGGGGCGAGGTCGGCGACGAAGACCTCGGCGCCGGCCGCGGCCAGCAGCGCGACCAGCTCGCTGCCCACCCGGCCGACCCCCTCCACCCCGACCCGGACGCCATCGAGGCCGTCGCGCCGCAGGCCGACCCTGACCGCGGCGGCGATCGAGCCGAACACGGTCCTCGCCGTATACGGGGAGGGGTCACCGCGGCCGCCGCGCTCGGTCATGCCGCCGGCGACGTGCCCGGTGACCGCGGCGATCGTGCTCATGTCGGCGGGCGAGGTGCCGACGTCCTCGGCGGTGATGTAGGCGCCGCCGAGCGCCTCGATCGCCTCGCCGACCGCGCGCATCCGCTCCTCACGCTGGTCCGTCCAGTTGCCGTCGTCGATCAGCACCGCCTTGCCGCCTCCCAGGTCGAGGCCGGCGGCGGCGCTCTTGAAGGACATCGCGCGCGCCAGCCGCAGGACGTCGAGGACGGCGTCCGTCATGCCCGGGTAGGGGAACAAGCGCAGCCCGCCCATCGCCGGTCCGAGCGCCGTCGAGTGGATCGCGATCACCCCGGTCGCCCCGGTCTCAGGGTCCGAGAAGGCGGTCAGTCGCTCATGCTGGAACTCAGCGCCGAGGCGGTCCGCGATCATGCGCTGCAGGGTAGTTCTCGGCAGCCGCGCGGAATCGCCGATTTCGTCGCGGCTCCGGTGCGGTGGACCCGACAGCTGTCGCTCTGAGACCTACGTCGCGGCGGCCGCCGCGGTGATCTCCAAGAGGTAGGCGACCGCCGCCTCCTCGCTCCCCAGCTTCAGGTGGTAAGCGTCGCTGAGGTCCTCGACGTGTTCGATCTGCCGCCGCCTCGAGTCGCTCGCCGGCCGGTGCGCGAAGACGCAGAAGTCGGCGACCCGGGCCTGCAGTTGGTTGGCCGCCAGCAACTGCTCGGTCCGCTGTTGCGAGAGGTAGGAGAGCTGGACGATCAGGGCGACGCCGTCCTCGGCCAGCGCCTCCGGCAGCTTGCGGATCAGGTTGTCGAGGGTGGCCCGACCCCAGTAGTCGGTCATCCGGTGGCTGGTCGCCGCCTCGAGCGGATCGACCGGGCTCTGGTCGAGAACGGCGACGATCAGGTCGAAGCGCTCCTCGGGCGTCCACGGGTAGAGGTCGTCGGCGCTCGCCGAGATGCGGTCGTCGACGCCGTTGCGGAAGGCGTTGGTGAGCGTGTTCGCGACAGCCGCCCGCTCGACGTCGATCGCGTGCACGTGCTCGGCGCCGTTGAGCGCGAGCTGGACCGCGAGCAGGCCGGCGCCGCAGCCGACGTCGAGGCAGCGCTGGTGGGCGCCGGCGGCCTCCCGCGCGAGGTACCTCCAGGTCAGGAAGCTGGCGTCGTTGGGCGGCGTCACCCCCTCCTCGACGACCATCTGCGGGAACTGCACCGGGAACACCCTGCGGCCGCGCTCGTCGAGCCATGGCGAGGCGACCGCCGCGCCTTCGTCGCTTGCCTCGACGACGGTGTCGACCGCGCTCGCGCCGGGCTGTCGCTGGCCGGGCTCGGAGCCCTCCAGGGCCTGCCGGGCCGCCGCGATGTGGGCGGGGCGCACGCCGCAGCAGCCGCCGACGATCTGGGCGCCCTCTTCGCGCCAGCCGCGGGCCATCCGCGCGTACTCGTCCTCACCCACCCCGGGGTCGAAGCGCCAGCCCGCGTCGGAGAAGTAGCCGAGGTTCGGGTAGACGCCGAGCGGCAGGTCGGTGAAGTCGCGGAGGTAGGAGACCATGCCGCCGACGTGGTCGGGCGGGATGCAGTTGATCAGCAGCGCCCTCACCCCGAGCTGCTCGAACGACCGCGCCGCGCGGCCGAAGCTGTCGCCTTCCGGACCGCCCCAGTGCTCGCCGAAGACGCCGCACAGGCCATGCCGACAGCGCCGGAAGGAGAGCCAGACCGGGATGCCGGTGTCGACCAGCTCCTCGACCACGGCGCTGAGCGCCGGCCGCAGCACCGAGAGCGTCTCCAGCATGATCAGGTCCGGCGCCAGGTCCTCGGAGAAGAGGCGCTTCAGGAGGCGTGCCGAATCGAGCCCGTCCGGCGATTCGATCGCCCCGTTCAGGGAGAAGGCGACCGCGGCGCCGCGGCTCTCCTCCTCGACGGCGGCGCGGGCGATCCGCAGCGCCCGCCGGGCGAGGTCGATCCAGTGGACCGGCCCGTCGAGGTCGCCGACCGCGTCGTAACCATCCCGCCAGCCGGTCAGGCCCCAGGAGTTGGTCGAGATCACATCGCAGCCGGCAGCCAGGTAGGCGCGGTGGACGTCGAGGACCGCGTCGGGCGCGTCGATCAACGCCCGCGTCGCCCAGGTCCGGGCGTCGAGGTCGGTGGGGGCATCGGCGACCTGGTTTACCTCGGTGCCAACGCCGCCGTCGAGCATCACGCAGCGTCGCTCCGTGAGCATCTCTTCGATCCGCCTGTACGCCGGTCCAGCGACGCTTCCGGGCAGCACCCGATCCATCTTCGCCATCTCCTTGCTCGGTCGGGCCCCCTCGCGAATCGAAGCTAGCAAAACCCTCCCTGCGCGCGGCACACCGCCGCCTCCAGGGTGTTTCGCAGCAGGCAGGCGATCGTCATCGGGCCGACTCCCCCCGGGACCGGCGTGATCGCGCCCGCCACCCTGGTTGCCGCCTCGAAATCGACGTCGCCGACCAGGCCGTCGTCGCCGCGGTTGATCCCGACGTCGATCACGGTCGCGCCGGGACGCAGCCAGTCGCCCTTCACCATCTCCGCCCGGCCCACGGCGGCGATCAGGACCTCCCCCTCGCGGCAGACCCGCGGCAGATCGCGGGTGCCGCGATGGCACAGCGTCACCGTGGCGTCCTCCTTGGTCAGCATCTGGGCCATCGGCTTGCCGAAGAGGTTCGAGCGGCCGATCACCACCGCCCTGCGACCGCGCAGATCGACGCCGGCCGCGGCCAGCAGCCCCAGCACCGCCGCGGGGGTGCAGGGTCGCAGCCCCGGCAGCGCCAGCGCCAGCCGTCCGGCGCTGGCGACCGTGAGGCCGTCGACGTCCTTGCCGGGGTCGATCCGGTTGGTCAGCTCGGCGGCGACGAGGTGAGCGGGAACCGGCAGCTGGCAGAGGATCCCGCTGACGGCCGGATCGGCGTTGAGGGAGTCGATCAGCTCGAGCACCCGCTCCCGGCCGACGTCGGCCGGCAGGTGATGGTGGACGCTGCCGAGGCCGACCTCGGCACAGGCCCTGATCTTCGAGCCGACGTAGACAGCGGAGGCGGGATCGTCGCCGATCAGGACGGTCGCGAGCGCCGGAGTCCAGCCGTGGGTGGCCGCGAACCCCGCGACGCCGGCCGCCAGCTCGGCGCGCAGCTCGGCGGCGATCGCCCTGCCGTCGATCAGCGCTGCCCGTCGGCGCCTGCCGAGGCCGGGCATCCCGTAGACGTTGGCGAGGCCCATGGTCTAGAAGACGACGGTCTTGTTGCCATGCGGCAGGACGCGGTCTTCGCAGTGCCATTCGACCGCCCGAGCCAGGACCGCGCGCTCGATATCGGCACCGAGGCGTTCGAGCTCCGCCGCCGAGTCGGCGTGGTCGACTCGGATCACGTCCTGCTCGATGATCGGCCCCGCGTCGAGCTCCTCGGTCACGTAATGGGCCGTCGCGCCGACCAGCTTCACGCCGCGCTCCTTCGCCCGCTCGTAGGGGCCGGCGCCGGCGAACGCGGGCAGGAAGCTGTGGTGGATGTTGATCACCGGCACCCCGACCCGGTCGAGGAACCCGCCGCTGAGGATCTGCATGTAGCGGGCGAGGACGACCAGGTCGCACTTGCCGTCGAGCAGCTCGAGCAGCTTCGCCTCGGCCTCGGGCTTCGCGCCCCTCGTGACCGGTACGTGATGGAAGGAGAGGCCGACCGCCTCCACCTCGGGCCGCAGGTCGGGGTGGTTGGAGGCGACGAGCGCGATCTCCGCGCCGCCGAGATCGCCGCGCCGCCAGCGCCAGAGCAGGTCCGCCAGGCAGTGGTCGTAGCGGGAGACGAGGACCGCGATCCGCTTCGGCGCAGCGGCGTCCCAGAGACGCCAGCTCATCTCGAAGCGCTCGGCGACCGCGGGCCCGAAGCGCTCGGCGATCTCGGTCCGCCGCTCGCCGGCGATCGCGAGCTCCATCCGCATGAAGAAGGCGCCGCGGTCGGGATCGGAGCTGTACTGATCGGAGCGGATGATGTTGGCGCCGGCCTCGTGCAGGAAGCCGGAGACGGCGGCGACGATCCCCGGCCGATCCGGGCAGGAGATCACCAGCCGGAGGATCGGCCGCTCCGCGGCCGCGGCCGCCGCCTGCCGCGCCGCGCTGGCGGTCGAGCTCGTCAATGGCTGACCGCCGCCGCCGCCAGCTCGGAGACGAGTCGGTCCTCGTAGAAGCGCTCGAGCGCGAAGGGCGCGATCAACTCCGGCGTGCGGCCGCTCGCGACCAGCTCGGCCAGCGTCTTGCCGACGATCGGCGCCGCCTTGAACCCGTAGGTCCCCCAGCCAGCCGAGATGTGGAAGTTCTCCACCTCGGTCGGTCCGAGGATCGGGCTGTAGTCGGGGCTCAGGTCGCAGAGCCCGGCCCAGGCTCGCAGCAGGCGGGCACGCTCGAGCTGGGGGAAGAGCTCGAGCGTGTGCCGGGTCAGGTCCTGGAGGAAGTTCAGCGTGTTCTGCATCCGGTAGGTCGTCCACGGCTCGATCTCCGAGCCCATCACGAACTCGCCGCGGTCTGACTGGCTGAGGTAGACGTGCATCTGCGAGGAGACGACGACCACGTCGAGGAACGGCTTCACCGGCTCGGTCACGCAGGCCTGCAGGATGTGGGTGGTGATCGGAAGCTCGACGCCGGCCATCTCGCAGAGCAGGGACGACCAGCCGGCGGTGCAGTTGAGGACCGTGCCCGCCGAGACCGTGCCGCGGTTGGTCTCGACGGCGGTGATCCGGTCGCCCTCGCGGCGCAGGCCGGTGACCTCGGTGTAGGGGTGGAGCTCGGCGCCGCCTTGGTCAGCGCCGCGGGCAAAGCCCCAGACGACGGCGTCGTGGCGGATGATCCCGCCCGGCGGGTGGTGGAGGGCGCCGATGATCGGATAGGTGGCGTCGGGGCCGACGTACATCGCCGGCGCCAGGCGCTGGACCTCCTCGGGGCCGATCAGGCGCGAGTCGATCCCCTGCAGGCGGTTGACCTCGGCCCGGTTTGCCATCACCGCCAGCGCCCGATCGGAGTGGGCGAGGGTGAGGTGGCCGCGCTGGCTGAAGAGCAGGTTGAAGTCGAGCTCGGCGCCGAGGCCCTCGTAGAGCTTGATGCTGGCGTCGTAGAAGCGGGCGCCCTCCGGGGTCTTGTAGTTGGAGCGCAGGATCGTCGTGTTGCGGCCGGCAGCGCCGGAGCCGAGGTAGGACTTCTCGAGCACGGCGACGTCGGTGATCCCCTGCTGGGCCAGGTAGTAGGCGGTGGCGAGCCCGTGGGAGCCGCCGCCGATGATCACCACCTCGTAGGAGTCCTCGAGCTCGGGGCGTCGGCGCCACATCCGGCGCTTGCGGAAGAGGTCACGCATCGGCGGCCTCCCCGGCGGACCGCCCGGCCGCGCCGACTCCGACCGGGCGCCCTCCCAGGCGGGTGCCGGCGTCGCAGACGACCTCCCACATGTGGACCCCGAAGGCGGCACCGAAGAGGAGCAGGAAGCTGTCCTCGCCCTCACGCAGCAGGTAGCCGGGGGTACGACCGATCGAGCCCGGGCGGAAGCCCGCCGGCGGCAGGGTCGCCGCCCGGGTGTCGATCGCGCAGAAGCGAGCGATCGTCTCGCGGGCCTCGGGGCCCGCGATCGAGATCGCCGCCAGGGAGGAAGTCAGGTCGAGCGAGAAGCCGTCCGGCGGCCTGCCGGCGGCGCCGAGCAGGAGGCCGCGCCGGGGGGTGATCGGGCAGACCCAGCCGTCGCCGCGCCGCGCCGCGACCCCGCGCTCGAGCTGCTCGAGCCAGGCCGACGGGCCACCGAGCTCGGCCTTGCGGAGATGGGAGACGTCGGCCCACCCGACCGAGTCGCGGCAGGCGCCTGCCTCCGCCTCGGCGTCGCCGTAGGAGGCGACCACCTCCCAGCCGTCGCGGCGCACCAGCTCGGCGCCCTCGAAGGAGCGATCGGCGATCGGGCTGCGGCCTGGCGGCCCGTCGCCCGGGAGCGTGAGGAAGTCGAGGCTCATCCGCGCAGCACCTCGCCGTCCGGGTCGAAGAAGGGCTTCCTGGTGACGACCGCGTCGATCCGCGCGCCGGCGTCGGAGATCGCGATCCGGGTGCCGTCGTGCGCAAGCTCGGCCGGTACCCGTGCCATCCCGATCACCGAGTCGACGCCTGCCGAGAAGCGGGCGCTGGTCACTTCGCCCGCCGCCGAGCCGTCGGCGGCGACGACCACCGACCCCTCGGCCGGGACCGTCCCGTCGACGCAACGGAAGCCGACGAGCTCCTCCGGCGGCACCTCCTCCCGGCGCTGCTCGAGCGCCCAGCGGCCGATGAATTCCTGCTCCTTGTCGAGCTTGACGATCCAGGGCATCGCCGCCGCGTAGGGAGTCGACTCCGAGTCGGTGTCCTGGCCGACGATCACGTGCAGCTTCTGCAGGCGCAGGATCCGCTGCGGCTCGAGGCCGAACGGCTTCACCCCCGCCCCCGCCCCGGCTGTCGCCAGAGCGTCCCAGAGCGCCCGCCCGTGGGCCCCGGCGCAGTGGATCTCGTAGCCGAGCTCGCCGACGAAGCCGATCCGCAGCAGCAGGCACTCGACCCCGGCGACCGCCGCGTGCCTGGCGTCGAGGTAGCCGAAGGACTGGTTGGAGACGTCGAGGTCGGTGACGCCGGCCAGCACCTCACGCGCCCGGGGCCCCGCCAGGTTGATCGCGGCGAGCCCCTGGGTGACGTCGGTGACCGTCGCCTCGAGCCCCCAGTCGGCGAGCCACCAGGCGAACCATTGCTCGACCGCACCGGCGCCGCTCGAGGTGGTGGTGACGTAGAAGGTCTCCTCGTCGAGGCGGCAGACCGTGCCGTCGTCGGTGATCCGCCCCGCGTCGGAGAGGAGGACGCCGTAGCGGATCCGCCCCGGCTCGAGGGTCGAGATCCGGTTCGGGTAGAGGCGGTCGAGCAGCTCGCCGGCCTCGGGGCCGCGGACGACGAGCTTGCCGAGCGTCGAGACGTCGATGATCCCCGCCGACTCGTGCACCGCCAGGGCCTCCGCCTCCGGGTCGCCGTAGTCGTAGGCGCGCAACCAGTCCCCCGCCCAGCGGACGTTCGCGTTCAGCTCCTCGTGACGGCCGTGGAGCGGAGAGCGCTTGGCCGGCTCGAACGGGCGGCCGGCGAGGACGCCGAGCGGAACGCTGGTCCAGGGCGGCCGCGCCGTGGTGAGGCCGACCGTCTCGAGGTCGAGCCCGGTCTCCGCGGCGACCAGGCGCGCCGAGGGGAGCTGGGAGAAGCGGCCCTGCGAGGGACCCATGGTGGCGGTCGTGTAGCGCTTGGCGAGCTCGAGCGAGTCGTAGCCCTCGGCGACCGCCTGCTCGATGTCCTTGACGGTCACGTCCTCGTCGAGATCGACGAAGGCCTTGCCGCCGGCGCTCGCGATCGCGTTCGGCGTGGCAACGCTCCCGGCCGGCGCGGAGCCGAGCCTGACCTGTTCCTCCCGCAACCGGGGATGGCGGTGCCCCAGCGAATCAGCCGCTTCGGCCCCCGCCAGCTGCCCCGACCGCTCCGCCGAGTCGCAGTCGTCGTGACCGGCTGCCGAGCCCGCCGCGTAGGCGGCGTCGGGGAGCCCGGTGAGGTGAAAGGCAGCGCGGCTGGGGTCGTACTCGGCGCGAGCACCGCCCTGCAGGGCCAGGGAAAGCGCCGGGGCGGCGCCCGCCGAGACGGCGAGGAGGTCACAGTCGATCCTCCGCCCTTCTCCCGTCGTCGGCGTGGCGAGGCTGACCGACTCGAGGGATCGGCCGCCGTGCCCACGGACCGGGGTGAATCCGCAGAGCACCTCGACGCCCGCCTCGCGCAGGTCGCGGAGGAAATGATTGCTCGCGACATTGGCGCGAAGGTCGGCCACGGCGCGGACGTCGACCCCCATCGCGATCAGCGCCAGGGCGTCGTCGAGGCCGCGATCGTCGACCGTCGCGACGACCGCGGCGCTCCCCGGCGAGACCCCGTAGAGGGCGGCGAGCCGACGGGCGCCACCCGAGAGCATGATCCCGGGCAGGTCGTTGTCGCCGAAGACGAGCGGCTGCTGGATGGAGCCGGTCGCGACCACCGTCCGCGCGGCGCGAACCTGGTGCATGACGTCGCCCTGGATCACCGGGACGAGGCCGTCGAAGGCGCCGATCGCGACTGCGCGGCTGAGGATCTCGGCCCCGGCGGCGCGGGCCCGCTCGGCGAGGGCCCGGGCACGGTCGTGGCCGCCCTCCGCCAGCAGCGCGCCACCCGGCTCGACGTCCTCGTCGCAGAGGACGACGTCGGCGCCCAGCTCGGCGGCGAGCGCCGCCGCGGCGAGACCGGCGACCCCGCCGCCGATCACGAGGACGTCGCAGTGGCGCCGCCGGTACTCGGTCTCCCACTCGCGCCCGGCCTGACGCTCGCGTAGCCGGCCGAGACCCGCGGCGCTGCGAAGGACCCGCTCGTAGAGGGGCCAGAGCCGGCGCGGCCGGATGAAGGTCTTGTAGTAGAAGCCGACCTGGGTGAAGCGGCCACCGAAGCGGTCGATCGCCGACATCACGTCGAAGGAGAGCGACGGCCAGGCGTTGAGGTGGCTGACCACCATGCCCTCGCGTGCCGGCTCCCCGCAGGCGCGCACCCCAGGCGCTCCGTCGACGTCGACGAGCGAGTTGGCGCACTGCCCGCAGGCGCAGATCTCGCCGCGCGGCCGGTGGTACTTGAAGGAGCGCGAGAAGACCCGCCGCCCTTCGGCGTAGAGCGCCGAGGCGATCGTGTCGCCCTCGTAGGCGTCGACCCGCTTGCCGTCGAAGCTGAACCGCAGCGGCTTCGCGCGGTCGATCCGCTCACCGGGCTGAGGCTCGAGGCGGCTCACGCGACGGCCTCCGTGCTCAGCACCTCGTCGCTGCGGGTGTCGCGTTCGGCGATGAACCAGGCGCGGCAGCCGGAACGGTGGTACCACCACTCCCGCTGGATCCCGGCGACGTTGCGGCGGAAGTAGATGTAGGCGCTCAGCTCGCGCTGACTCGGCGAGCCGCTCGGCCGCTTCGTCGCCTCGCCGCCGAAGCTGAAGTCGGTGACCTCGCGCACGCCGCAGTGGGGACAGGTGAGGAGGAACGACATCAGGCCCTCGCCGCCCGCGCTTCGATTTCCTCGAGCATCGACCAGTAGGCACGGTGGACCGCATCGACCTGCTCGAGCTGGGAGCCCGGGTCCGAATCGAGGACCAGGCCGGACAGCCAGCCGCGCGTCGCCAGGCCCTTCTCGCCGTCGACGGTGGCCTGTCGCCAGAGGTACTCGGTCGCGGGTCCGTCCTCGAAGCCGTAGTGGTCGAGCAGGCCCGCCAGTTTGAGCCGGCAGGTGGCGGCCGACAGCGATTCGATCGCGCCGAGGGTCACCAGGTGCTCGGCGAGGCTCCGATCGGCGTCGCCGGCCCATGCCCGGGAGCACTCGGCCGTTGCCGGCAGCGGGTCCTCGCCGTAGGTCCAGGCGCCCCAACCGCCCCAGCCGGCCCGCTTCGCGAAGGCGCGCCAGAGCCGGACCTGCGCCTCCGCTTCCGCTGCCCGGCGGTCGAAGCGAGAACCGCCGAGCTCGGCCGCCCGCCGCCAGGCGGCGGCGGTGGCGAGGACCGCGTGCTCGTACTCGCTCGCGTAGTCCGCCAGCTCGTCGGAGCGGAGCTCGCCGTTTGTCCAGCGCCGGTAGAACGGGTGGTCGACGACGTCCCGACGAGCCTGCCGCTCGCCCACGCCTCGCCAGTACGGGAGGGTAGCCACGTCGCTTCTCCGGCCGCCCCGCCGCCCTAGTACCGGTAGTGGTCGGACTTATAGGGGCCCTCGACCGGGATGCCGAGGTAGGAGGCCTGCTCGGCGGAGAGCTCGGTGAGCTCGACGCCGAGCGCCCCGAGGTGAAGGCGGGCGACTTTCTCGTCGAGGTGCTTGGGCAGCACGTAGACCTGCTCTTGGTAGTCCTCGGCCTTGGTGAAGAGCTCGACCTGGGCGATCACCTGGTTTGAGAAGGAGTTCGACATCACGAAGCTCGGGTGCCCGGTGGCGTTGCCGAGGTTAAGGAGGCGGCCCTCGGAGAGGACGATGATCGAGTGGCCCTCGGGGAAGCGCCACTCGTCGACCTGGGGCTTGATCTTCACCCGCTCGGCCTCTGAGCCTTCGAGCGCGGCGATCTCGATCTCGTTGTCGAAGTGGCCGATGTTGCCGACGATCGCGTTGTGCTTCATCTGGCGCATGTGCGCGAGGGTGATCACGTCGCGGTTGCCGGTCGCGGTGACGAAGATGTCGGCGCTTTTGACGACGTCCTCGATCCTGCGCACCTCATAGCCCTCCATCGCCGCCTGCAGGGCGCAGATCGGGTCGATCTCGGTGATGATCACCCGGGCGCCCTGGCCGCGCAGGCTCTCGGCGCAGCCCTTGCCGACGTCGCCGTAGCCGCAGACCACCGCGACCTTGCCGCCGATCATCACGTCGGTGGCGCGGTTTAGGCCGTCGATCAGCGAGTGGCGGCAGCCGTAGAGGTTGTCGAACTTCGACTTGGTGACCGAGTCGTTGACGTTGATCGCCGCGAACAGGAGCTGGCCCTCGGCGGCGAACTGGTAGAGGCGGTGGACGCCGGTGGTGGTCTCCTCGGTGACCCCTTTGATCGCCGCCGCGATCCGCGTCCAGCGGCCGTTGTCAGACTCAAAGCCGCGCTGCAGGGTCTCGAGCACGATCCGGAACTCCTCCGAGTCAGCGCTGGCGGGGTCAGGGACGGCCCCGGAGCGCTCGAACTCGACGCCCTTGTGGACCAGGAGGGTGGCGTCGCCGCCGTCGTCGAGGATCATGTTCGGGCCCTCGCCGCCGGGCCAGGAGAGCGCCTGCTCGGTGCACCACCAGTACTCCTCCAAGGTCTCGCCCTTCCAGGCGTAGACCGGGATGCCGGCAGCGGCGATCGCGGCGGCGGCGTGGTCTTGGGTCGAGAAGATGTTGCAGGAGGCCCAGCGCACCTCGGCCCCGAGCGCTAGCAGGGTCTCGATCAGGACCGCGGTCTGGACGGTCATGTGCAGCGAACCGGTGATCCGGGCGCCGCGGAGCGGCTGTTTGGCTCCGAGCTCGGAGCGGATCTGCATCAGACCCGGCATCTCGACCTCGGCCAGGGAGATCTCCTTGCGGCCGAAATCGGCGAGGCCGATGTCGGCGACCTTGTGGTCCTCGGTTGCGGTGGTGCTCACGGTTTCTCCTTTTGCGGTGTCTGGACCGTCGTCAGCCGACGAGCTCGACCGGGGCGTGGTCGAAGTGGGTGATCTGCTGGATCTGCTGGACCCGCTCGCCGACCTCGCCGGGTCCGAGGCGCTGCAGACGCTCGGTTCCGAACTCCTCGACGTTGAAGGAGGCGATCGCGGTGCCGTAGGCCATCGCCCGGCGCAGGACGTCGTCGCCGATCCCGCCGTCGAGATGACGAGCGAGGTAGCCGACGAAACCGCCGGCGAACGAATCGCCGGCGCCGGTCGGATCGACCACGGTCTCGAGCGGGTATGCGGGGAGCGCGAAGAAAGCCTCGTTGGTGATCAGCGCCGCGCCGTACTCGCCCTGCTTCGCCACGATCACGCTCGGTCCCAGGCTCAGCACCTGTCGAGCCGCCGATACGAGGTTCGGGGCCTCGGTCAGCTGCCGCAGCTCGGCATCGTTGAGGACGACGCAGTCGACCCGGCCGATCACCTCGAGCAGCTCGTCCCTGGCGGTATCGATCCAGAGGTCCATCGAGTCCACCGCGGTGAACGTCGCCCCCTGGCATTGCTTGAGAACGCCCAGCTGCAGGCCGGGCTGGATGTTGGCGAGGAACAGCGCCTCCGATTCCCGCGATGCCGGAGACAGCGACGGCTGGAAGGTCTCGAAGACGTTCAGCTGGGTGTCCAGGGTCTCGCGCGAGTTGAGGTCCCAGCCGTACTCGCCTCTCCAGAAGAAGGTCTTGCCGCCCGCGACGCGCTCGACGTCGCCGGTTCGGGTGCCGCGGGTCTCGAGGATCGCCATCTCCTCGGCGCCGAAATCGTCCCCGACCGGCCCGACCACGCGGACCTCGTCGAAGAACGACGCCGCCAGCGCAAAGTGCGTGGCGGCGCCGCCCAACATGCGCTCCCGCTGGCCGTAAGGCGTCTTGACGGCGTCGAAGGCGATCGAGCCGACGACCGTGATGCTCACGCCGGCACCGCCGCGCTCAGTCCGGCGGCCTCGCGCAGGGCCTCGGCCTTGCCGGTCTTCTCCCAGGTGAAGTCCTCGCCCTCGCGACCGAAGTGACCGTAGGCGGCGGTCGGCTGGAAGATCGGGCGGTGCAGCTGCAGCTCCTCGCGAAACGCGCCCGGGCGCAGATCGAAGTGCCGCTCCACGATCGCGGCGATGTCGCCAGCCCAGATCTTCGCCGTGCCGAAGGTCTCGATCATCACCGAGACCGGCTTGGCGACGCCGATCGCGTAGGCGACCTGGACTTCGCAGCGGTCGGCGAGGCCGGCGGCGACCACGTTCTTCGCGACCCAACGGGCCGCGTAGGCGGCCGAGCGGTCGACCTTGGAAGGGTCCTTGCCGGAGAAGGCGCCGCCCCCGTGGCGGGCGGCGCCGCCGTAGGTGTCGACGATGATCTTGCGGCCGGTCAGGCCGCAGTCGCCCATCGGCCCGCCGACCACGAACTTGCCGGTCGGGTTGACCAGGTAGCTCCCGTCGCCCTTCAGCGCCGCGGGGTCGTAGGGCACCTCCTCGCGCTCGAGCACCGGGACGACGACGTTCTCCCAGAGGTCGGCGTGGATCTGGCCCTGCTCGACGTCCTCGGCGTGCTGGGTGGAGATCAGCAGCTTCTCGACCCCGACCGGCCTGCCGTCCCGGTAGCGGATCGAGACCTGCGTCTTGCCATCGGGGCGCAGGTACTCGAGGCTGCCGTCCTTGCGGACGACCGAGAGCCGTTCGGAGAGCCGGTGGGCGATCGCGATCGGCGCCGGCATCAGCTCCGGCGTCTCGTTGGTGGCGTAGCCGAACATCATCCCCTGATCGCCGGCGCCGGCGACGTCGTGCTCGTCGCCGGAGCCGGAGGCGCGGCGCTCGTAGGCCTCGTCGACGCCCTGGGCGATGTCGGGGGACTGCCTGTCGACCGTGACCATCACCGCGCAGGTGTTGCAGTCGAAGCCGAAGCTGGCGTCGTTGTAGCCGATCCTGTCGACGGTCTCGCGGGCGAGCGACTGGAAGTCGAGGTCGGCGCTGGTCGAGATCTCGCCCGAGATCAGGATCAGGCCGGTGTTGACGAGGGTCTCGCAGGCGACCCGGCCACGAGGGTCGACGGCCATCACCGCGTCGAGGACCGCGTCGGAGATCTGGTCGGAGATCTTGTCCGGGTGTCCCTCGGTGACCGACTCGGAGGTGAACAGGTACTCGTTGTCTGCGTAGCTCATATATCTGCGCCTTCCTCGACCTTGGGTGTGACTTCGATCAGGTAGGCGACCATCACGTCGTGATCGCCGAGCCTCAGGTGGTAAGCGTCGGACTGTTCCTCGACGCGGAGGATCTGCTCCTTCTTCTCGGTGAAGAGCTCGTTGAACTCGAAGAACGCGAAGGAGACGATCCGCGCCCGGTAGCCGACCGCCTCGAGCTGTTCCACGGTCCGCCGTTCGCCGATGATCGAGAGCTGCATGATGTAGGCGGTGCCGTCGTCGGCGAGCGCTTCGGGGAGGCGCTTGATCAGGTGGTCGATCAGGTTGCGTCCCCAGAAGTCGAGCGGGCGGTGGGTGGTGACCTGCTCGAACGGGTCGACCGGCATCTGGTAGAGGCTGGCGACGATCAGGTCGTAGCGCTCCTCCGGGACCCAGGGGTAGAGATCGGCAGCCGCGGCGCTGACCCGGTCGGCGACGCCGTTGCGGAAGGCGTTGGTCAGGGTGTTGTCGACCGCCGCCTGGTCGATGTCGAGCGCGTGCACGTGGCTGGCGCCGTTGCGCGCCAGCTGCACCGTGAGCAGGCCGGAGCCGCAGCCGACGTCGAGGCAGCGCTGGTGGGCGCCGATGCCCTGCTGGAACAGGTACTGCCAGATCAGGAAGCTGCCCTGGGTCGGGGCGAAGACGCCCTCGTCGACGGCGATATTCGGGAATTCGAGCGGGAACAGGCCGCGAGCGCGGTCGTCCTGCCAGTACCCGGGCGCCCCCGCCTCGACGGCGCCGTCCTCGGCGTGTCGCGGCTCCGGCGGACGTTGGTCCCCCGGCTTCGACTCCTCGAGGAGCTTCACGACCGCGGCGATGTGGTCCGGTCCGACGCCGCAGCAACCGCCGATGATCTGCGCCCCCTCGGCGCGCCAGGAGAGCGCCAGCTCGCCGTAGTCGGAGTCGGAGATGTCGCCGTCGGTCCGCCAGCCGGCCGAGGACAGGTAGCCGAGGTTCGGGTAGACGCCGAGGGGCAGATCGGTGAAGTCCCGAAGCCAGGAGATCATCCCGGGGACGTGGTCGGGCGGGATGCAGTTGATCAGCAGGGCGCCGATCCCCATCTCCTCGAACCGGCGGGCGGAGCGCCCGAAGGAGTCGCCTTCCGGTCCCCCCCAGTGCTCGCCGTACACCCCGCAGACACCGTGACGGCAGCGGCGGAAGCTGAGCCAGACCGGCAGCCCGATCTCCAGCAGCGCCTCCAGCGTCGCGTAGGTGGAGCTGCGGACGAGCGAGAGCGTCTCCAGCAGGATCAGGTCGGGCCGATCGCTCTCGAAGGCGCGGGCGAGGAGGCGGATCGTCTCGGCGCCTTCCGGGGTGTCGACGTCGCCGTTGATGCTGAAGGCGACCGCGGCCTGGGAATCGTGCTCGGCCGTCGCGGCGCGGGCGATGCGGACGGCGCGGCGGGCGCTGTCCATCCAATGGACCGGCTGTCCCGACTCCCACCGCGGCGCCTGATCCTGCCGCAGGGCCGTCGGTAGGCCCCAGGTCGCGGTCGAGACGACGTCGCAGCCGATGGCGACATAGCGCTGGTGGATCCGCCCCACCTGATCCGGCGCCTCGGCCAGCGCCCCGACGCCCCACATGTGGTCGTCGAGCTCGGGGCGTTGGCCCTCGACCTCGAACAGCTCGGAGCCGGTGGCGCCGTCGAGGACGACGCAGCGATCGGTGGCGATCTTGTGCATCAGCAGCGAGTACGGATCGCCCGCTCGCCCGGGGATCGTGGTCCGCGCACTCGAGCCGTGCTCCGCCAGGTCGGTCTCCTTGCCCATGGCGAGGCAGTCTCGGCCCTGCTCGCGGTCGCCGCCACCCCACCTCTATCGGATTGCCCCTGTCGAACGGGTAGGTCGGACGGGCCCGAGGCGCCTGCCGCCCGAAACCGCGCCCTTTACGGCCTGTACCAACGGGCGCTACCATCGCTGAACCTATCCGTTCGACCAGTTAAGACGGTCACTTCGGGCAGGTCAATTCGAGAATGGCGGCTCTACTGTCAACCGATGCCCGACAGCGCACTCTTCCTTCAGCTGCGGCGATCGGCGGAGACCGTCGGCCTCAGGGGAGGGCACCTCGTCCCGCTCCGCTATGGCTCGGCGGCCGGCGAGCTGGCGGTCTGCCTGCGATCGGTCGGCCTGGTCGACCGGGAGGACCTGCGCGTCCTCACCGTCTCCGGCGAGCCCGAGGCAATCGACCGGCTGACCGCCGGGTCGATGAACGGCGGCCTCGCAACCGGCGAGGCGGCGACCGTCGACCGCGCCCACTGGGGACGGCTCGACCGCAGCCGAGCCCTGGTCGCCCTGCCGGCCACCTCGGCCCCCGCGCTCCGCGAGGAGCTCCTGCGGCTGCGGATCGCGGACCAGGCGAGCGTCGAGGAGAGCGAGCTGCAGGCGATCGGCGTGATCGGCCCGGCCACCGCCGACCTCCTCACCGAGCTCGGCGTCTACCGGGCCTTGGCCGGCGCCAACGGCCGCGGCAGGATCGCGATCGGCCCGGCGGCCGATGCCGCCGCCTGGATGCTGCTCGACGCTTCCTCGGCCCTGGCGCTGGTCGAGCCGGAGCAGGCGGTGGAGCTGTGGAACGCGATGAGCATCGCTGGCCGCCGCTTTGGCCTCGGCTACGTCGGCGCCGAAGCGGCGGAGCGGTTCGAGGCCGTCCGGTTGCAGAGCGGTGATCGCCTCGGGCACTGACCCGCGCCGCGTCGCAACCGCGGTGCGGGAGCTGCGCCAGGTCCATCGCGAGCTGGTCGAGCGCGACCTCGTTCGCCGCGCGGACGCGCTCGAGGAAGTCCAGCAGGCGGTCGAGGAGCTGGCCGAATTCGGCTCGGCGGCCGCGATCCTCGAGCGCGCGGCCGAGAATCTCGGCCGCAACTCCAGCTTCGAGCGGATCCTGGTCAGCCAGGTCGACGGCGATCGCCTCGTTCCCCACTCGTTCTGGGCGCGATCCGGGTCCCCGGCCGCGGCGACGGACCGGATCAGAGAGGTCACGGTGACCCTGCGCTATCCGCTGGCCGAGGCCGAGGTCATGCGTCGCGGCGGTGCGGCGGTGGTCGTCGCGGCCGATGGCCCACGCTCGCCGGCGGAGCTGCGGGAGCTGCTCGGCTGGCGCTCCTACGTGGTCGCCCCGATCCGGCTCCGAGCGAGGCCGATCGGATTGCTGCACGCGGAGCCCGCGAGAGGCGACGAGCCCGACCGCGAAGCAGCGGAGATCTACGCCAGCGGGCTCGCCGCCGCGTTCGAGCGCGCGGTTCTGCGCGACACCGTCCAGCACCACCGCACCGAGCTGCGCGCCGCTGCGGCCGAGATCGGCGATCACCTCAGCGCGCCGGCGACGGTGCCCGAGCTGGCAGCGCTCGAGGAGGAGCCGGAATCGAGGCGGTCCCGGGAACAGGAGAAGCTGACCCGCCGCGAGTCGGAAATCCTCAAGATGCTCGGCCGCGGCCAGACCAGCGCGGCGATCGCGACCTCGCTGCTGATCAGCGAAAGCACGGTCAAGTTCCACGTCAAGAACATCCTCCTGAAGCTCGGCGCGACCAGCCGCGCGGACGCTGTTGCGAGGCACCTGCGTGGCGGCGGCTGAGCGCACCCGCGCCGGCCTCGCGGCCGGCGTCGTCGCCCTCTCCCTCGACCAGAGGGAGCGGCAGCGCGTCCGCGAGACGGTCGCCTCCTCGGCACGGTTGCTGGGCCGTTCGACGAGCGAGGAGGAGCTGGGGGCGGCGGCCGTGGCGGAGCTGCTCAGCGCCCTGGAGGCGGAGCTCACCGAGGAGCAGGCGCGCGCCGACGAGCGGGCCCGCGCCGCTCACGAGCAGCAGCTGGAGCGGCTGCGTACGCGTTTCCGCCAACGCCGCGAGGCATTCGGGCGGGTCGAGGGCGGGGTCGGACGGCTGCGCGAGATCACCTCGCCGCCGGCGATCCTGGACGCCGCGCCGCAGCGGCTCTGCGAGAGCTCGGGCTTCGACCGGGTGCTGCTGAGCACGGTGACCGGCGGCCGCCTGGTCGCGGTCGCGGCCCACTTCGAGGACGACCCGGAGGCGGCCACGGCGGCGCTCGAACGACTGGCCGAGCAGCCGATCGAGCTCGAGCATCCACTGCTCGAGGCGGAAGTCCTGCGACGGCGGCGCGCCACCGCCGTCACCGACGCGCGCCTCAACCCCCGGACCAGCCCGGCGCTGTCGGAGGCGATGGGCTGGAGCGCCTACGTGGTCGCCCCGGTCGTGATCCAGGGAAGGGTGATCGCGGTCCTCCACGCCGACCGCCGCGACGGCCGCCTGGACGTCCTGCACCGCGACATCCTCTGGCGCTTCGCGGTCGGCCTCGCCCAGGCCTACGAGAGCGCCTCGCTGCGACGCCGCCTGCGCCGAGAACGCGAGTACATGCGGCGCTTCCTCGATCGCCTCGACGCCCGCCTCGCCCAGCTCTCCGACAGCGCGGTCCAGTTCGCGCCGCCGGCAGCGGCCCGGGTCGGCGCGCCGGACCCGGCCGCGCCGGCGCCGTGCGGCAGGGCAACGCCTTCGAGGGAATCCTCTCCCGTCGCGAAGTCGAGGTCCTCGAGCTGCTCGCCGAAGGACTCAGCAACCGGAAGATCGCCGACCGGCTGGTGATCGCCGAAGGGACCGTCAAATTCCACGTCAACAGCATCCTCCGGAAGCTGCGGGCGGCCAACCGGGCCGAGGCGGTCTCCCGCTATCTGACCCGGACCCTCGAGCCGAGGAGCTGAGCGGCCTCCCGCCGGGACGCCCGCTCGGTTGGCAAGATGTCGATCCAGCCCGGGGCTCCGCGCTCGCCGAGATGATTCCCTTCACCCTCCGCCAACTCGAATACTTCGTCGCCGCGGTCGAGGAGGGCAGCATCAGCGCGGCCGCGCTGGAGATGCATCTCTCGCAGTCGGCGATGTCGACGGCGCTGGCGAACCTCGAGCGCTCGGTCGGCAGCCAGCTGCTGGTTCGCAACCACTCCCGTGGCCTCGTCCTGACCAAGCCCGGCCGGCGCCTGCTCGAGCAGGCGCGAGGGCTGCTCCGCGACGCCGAGGGCGTGCTCGACGGATCGGTTCCCGACCAACGGGCGGCGACCGGCAACCTGACCGTCGCCAGCTTCTCGACGCTGGCCCCGTTCCTGCTGCCGCGAGTCCTGGTTGCGCTGGAGGAGAGTCACCCGGCCCTCTTCGTCCAGCTGGCCGAGGCGCCGACCTTCGAGGCGCTCGAGCGGCAGCTCGCCGAGGCGAGCTGTGAGGTCGCGCTCGCCTACGACCACGGTCTGCCCGACTACCTGACCGCCGAGACGATCGCCGAGGTCCGTCCCAATGCCCTGCTCCCGAGCGACCACCCGCTGGCCGAGCAGCCGAGCGTCAGCCTCGCGGCGCTGGCGGCCGAGCCCTTCGTTCTCTTCGACGCGCCCCAAGCCTCGACCTACATGCTGTCGCTGTTCCGTGCCGCCGGCGTCCGGCCCTTCGTCCGCCACCGCACCACGAACGTCCTCCTGCTGCAGTCGCTGATCGCGGGTGGGCTCGGCTGGTCGATCCTCAACCAACTGCCCGCCCAGCTCCTCAGCCCGGACGGAGCCCCGTTCGTCGCCCGGCCGTTCAGCGAGGAGCTGCCGGCGCTGCGCGTCGTGCTCGTCTATCCGGACGGTCTCGAGCTCACCCAGCAGGCGAGCGCCTTCGTCACTGCCTGCCGCAGGCTGGCGCCCGAGGCGCTCGGCGCGGCCACGCCGTAGGCGACCTCATCCGTCCTGCGGCGCCCGAATCGGCAGGTGGAGGAGGTGGGGGCCCGCCTGCGTGCCGGCAACCGCGGCGCGGGCCTCGGCGGCGGTCCGGGCAACCGTCGCCGGCACGCCCATCGAGGCGGCGAGGGCGCTGAAGTCGAGTCGCGGCTGCTCCAGCTCGAGGGCCACGTACTCGCCGCTGCGGGCCGAGTTCCCGTCCCACTGGTCGAGGGTCGCGCGAAGGATCGCGTAGCCGCGGTTGTCCATCACCACGAAGAGGATCGGCAGGCGCCGGCTGGCCGCCGTCCAGAGCGCCTGCGGCGAGTACATCGTGGCGCCGTCGCCGACCACGCACGCCACCCGCTGCCCGGGGCGTGCGAGGGCGATTCCGCAGGCCGCCGGCATCGCCCAGCCGAGACCGCCTCCCCGCCCGAACCAGAAGGTCCCGGGCGCGGTGGCGTCGTGGAACGCCCGGGCGGAAGCGCCGGTCGTCGGTGCCTCGATGACCAGCGGAGTGTCGAGCGGAAGCTCGCTCATCACCGCGCGCGAGAGCGCGACCGGGTCGCCGGGCTCGCCCTGCTCGCCGGCGTCGGCGAGCTCCTGCCAACGCTGACGCTCGGCCTTCCGTCGCTCGGCGCCGGCGGACCTCGCGGCGGCGACGCCGCGGTCGTCGCGCCGAGGCTGGGCGACCACCAACCGGCTCAACGCCTCGACGCTCCTCCTCAGGTCGCCGACCAGGCCGAGCTCGACCGGGAAGGTGCGCCCGGGAGCGAGCGGATCGGCGGAGATCTGGAAGACCGCGGTACCCGGCGCAACCGGCTCGGAGGCGGTGTGGAGAGAGGCCTGGAAGGGATCGGAGCCGAGCGCGAGCACAGCCGGGTAGGGCGCCAGGGACTCCTGCATCTGCTGCCGGGTCAGCGGCAGCATGCCGCCCCAGAGGGGGTGGTCGCTCGGGAAGGTCGACGCGCCGAAGAGCGGCGCGCCGAACGCGGTCGCGCCGAGCTCCTCGGCCAGCTCGGTGACGGCATCGAGCGCCCCGGCCCGAGCGACCTCGGTGCCGAGCACGAGAGCGACGGCGCCCGGAGCTACCGCGCAGAGGCGCTGCGCCAGCTCCTCGAGGCCGTCGGCGACGGCCGCATACCTCAGCTCCGAGCGGGGCGGGGCCGGCGGCGCCGGGCGCTGCAGGTGATCCATCCGCAGCGCCAGGAAAACCGGGCCCGACGGCGGCGCGAGCGCGTCGCGGAAGGCGCGCCGCAGCATCGTCCCGAGCTCGTCGGGGGTGCGGACCTCGTGCGCCCACTTCACCAACGGCCGCGCCAGCTCGACCAGCTCGCCCGCCAGGAACGGGTCCTCGGCGAGGTGCCGCTCGTCCTGCTGGCCGGCGGTGACGACCAGCGGCGAGCCGTTCGCGCGCGCGTTGACGAGGTTGCCGGCGGCGTTGCCGAGGCCGGCGGCGGTGTGCAGGTTGAGGAAGGCCGGGCGGCCGGTGGCCTGGGCGTAGCCGTCGGCCATTCCCGCCGCGGTCGCCTCCTGCAGGGCCAGCACGTACTCGATCTCCGACTGACCGGCGAGGGCGTCCATCAACGGCAGCTCGGTGGTCCCTGGATTGCCGAAGACGTACCTGACGCCTTCGTCGCGCAGGACCTCGAGCAGAACCTCGGCGCCGGTGCGACTCACGGCGCCGGCGGCGGCTCGACTGCCGGTCCCGGCTGGATCGACTCGCGCCGCAGATCGTCGATCCTCTCGACGCCGAGCAGGGCCATGCTGGTCACCAGCTCAGCATGCACCAACTCGAGCACCCGCCGCACGCCGGCCTCGCCGGCGGCGGTCAGGCCGTAAGCGGCGAGCCGCCCGAGCAGCACCACCTCGGCGCCGAGCAGCAGCGCTTTGAGCACGTCGGTGCCGCGTCGCACGCCGCCGTCGAGGCCGACGGGAACCTGCCCGGCGGCAGCCGCAACCACCTCGGGGAGCTGGTCGAGCGTGGCGGGCAGGCCGTCGAGCTGGCGGCCGCCGTGATTGGAGACGATCAGCGCCGCGGCCCCGGCCTCGATCGCCGCGGTGGCGTCCTCGCCGGTCATCACGCCCTTGGCGATGAACGGCAGGTCGAACGCATCGGCGGCGGCGGCGATCCGCTCCCAGGTCCAGACCGCCCCGCCGCCGTTGAGCAGCTCGGCGAACACGTCCTGCCCGGGTGGGAGCGCCGGATCGGAGTTGCCGCGCATCGCATCGAAGTCGAACTCGAAGCGGTTTCGCGGCCCCCGTTCGCGCCAACCCGCGGTCGGAAAGTCGATCGTCAGGCAGATGTAGTCGTAGCCCGCGTCACGGGCGCGGTGGACCAGCCGCAGCAGGTCTTCCTCCGCGCCGACCGGGTGCAGCTGCATCACCCGCGCCGCGGCCGGCGCCCCCTCCGCCAGCCTCTCCATCGAGAACGACGACGCCTCCGGCGCCATCGAGGCGACGCCGAAGCCGGCGGCCGCGCGCGTCACCGCGCACTGGCCTTCGGGATGGAAGTAGCGGTCGGCGCCGAACGGCGCGGTCATCACCGGCATCGCCAACTCGATGCCGAGGAACGAGCTGCTCGTGTCCGGCACGCCGATCCCGCTGAGGTAGCGCGGACGGAGCCGCCAGCGGCTGAACGCGGTGCGGTTCTCGCGCAGGGTCAGCTCCTCGCCCGCCCCGCTCTCGAGGTAGTCCCAGACCTCCGGAGCGAGGGTTGCCCGGGCCGCGGCGTGGATCTCGGAGAGAGCCTCGAAGCCGTCGCGAGCACCGCGCCGCCCCTGGATTCGCGCCTCAGCCGCCATCGGGTCCCGCTGCGCTCGCCGCCAGCGCCTCCGCCGCCGCGCGCGGCAGGAACGGCGCGACCTGGTCGATCGCCTCCTGCTTGCCCTTGTAGGTCTTGAAGCGCGTCAACGCCAGGCGCCAGGGGTCGCCGCCGCCAAACCGCTCGTAGAGCACCTGGCGACCGGCGAAGGCCGAGCACGAGAGCTCCCAGCCGAGGCGGAACAGCTCGGCGCGCTGGTCGGCGGGCAGCGTCGCGCCCTGGTAGTAGCGGGCGATGTCGGCGCCGACCGGGCCGTCGATCTCGGCGGCGCTGGGCGCCGACATGAATCCGCTGGCGCCGAGCAACTGCAGGATCTCCGCCATCCGCGGCAGGAAGGTCGGGGTCAGCATCCGGATTACCCACATCGGTTCCGCGTTCGGCAGCACGGTGCCGCCGGGTCCGCTGACGCAGTCGACCTCACTGGCCCGGAGGCAGGCGCGGACCAGCTCCAGGTTGGTGATCAGCTCGGCGATCTTCGCCTGGACGTGATCGAACTCGTCGATGCCGATCGCTTCGGCGATCCGCAGCGCGGTGCCGAGGTAGAGCTCGTACTTAGCCAGCAGCCGCGCGCAGCCATAGTGGGAGAGGTGGTCGCCGGCCCCCGTCTGCCGGAAGGTGCCGTTGGCGATATCGGTTCGCTGGAAGACGAACACCCGGTCCCAGGGGACCAGCACGTCGTCGAAGATCGCGACCGCGTCCATCTCGTCGAAGCGGCTGGAGAGCGGGAAGTCCTCCGGCACGCCGACGCCGGCGGGCGGGGCCAGCGCCGGGCGGCAGATCAGCCGCAGCCCGGGCGTCGCGACCGGAACCGTGAACGCGTAGGCGTAGGCCTTCGCCTCCTCGCTCATCCCGAGGAAGGTCGACGGGAAGACGGCGACCTCGTCGGCGAACGGCGCGATCGTGCCGATCATCCGGGCGCCGCGGATGACGATTCCATCGGCCCGCTCCTCGACGATCTTCGCCGCCGTGTCCTGGGTCACTTCATGGGTCTCGCGCGAGCGGTCGGTCTGCGGGTTGGCGAGCACGTGGGTGAGGCAGAGCTGCTGCGAGCTCATCAGCTCGTAGTAGTCGCGAATCCGCTGGCCGAACTCCTCGCCGCCCTGGGCGAAGTGCTCGGCCCCGGAGGCGAGCGCGGTCATGTGGACGTTCATGAAGTCCGGGCCGCGGCCGATCAGGCCCCCGTTCAGCCCGAGGATCTCGCGGCTCGCCTCGGTGCGGCGTTCGAGGTCGGCGACGCTCGCCGGCTCGATGAAGGTGGTCGGGACCTGGCGGCCGTCGCGCGCCTCGCAGAGGAGCAGCTCGGCCTTGGCCGCGTCGGCCTGGCGGTCGTAGAGCTCGGCGATCGCGGCGACCGAGCTCGAGAGCCGCGGATCCGCGGTCACGTCGGGGACCCGTTCACCCTCCAGCCAGACCTCGCGTCCGTCCTGCAGCGCCGCCCTGTAGTCGTCGCCGGTCCGCATCAGCTGTCCTCCCCGTTTCCGGCCGCGCCGACCGGCTCGTAACACACCACTCCGTATCCGGTCATCCGGTACGGGTAGTAGCAGGTGTAGGCGGCTCGGCAATCGCCGAGCGCGGCCCGCATCGCAATCCACTGCACAACCTCAACCCCCTCGTGTCCGGCGAGCTGCTCGAGCTCGCTCATCGTGTACGCGCGCAGCTCCTCCGGCGCGTCCTCCATCTGGCGCAGGAAGCGCCGGTCCCATTCGGGCACGACCGTGCCGAAATCGCGGCCGACGAGTCGGTGGGACAGCCCACCGGTGCCGACCACCCCGATCCGCAGCGGCTCGGGGTAGCTGCGGATCGCCGCGCCCACCGCCTCGCCCATCGCCCAGCAGCGCGCGGGCGAGGGCCGCGGGTCCCAAACGACGTTGATGTTGATCGGGACGATCGGCACGCTCCATTCGTCGGCGATCAGCGGCAGCGGCACGACGACGCCGTCGTCGACGCCCTGCTCGTGACAGACGGTGAAGTCGATGCCCCGCTCGATCGCTTCGCGGGCGATGTGCCCGGCCAGCTCCTGATGGCCACCGACCGGCGGCACCGTGTCGCCGTGCCCGAGCACGGGGAAGCGCGGCGCGAGCCCGATCGTGAAGGTCGGCAGGTGGTCGAGGAAGAACTCTTCGCCGTGGTCGTTGTAGATCACGACGATCGCATCGAGACGCAGCTCGGAGACCCAGCTGCGGACGTGGTCGAAGGCGTCGAAAAGGGGCTTCCAGCCGGGCTCGGTGGATTTGCCGGAGACCAGCGCGGCGCTGATCGACGGGGCGTGAGAGGCGCCGACGCCGGCGAGCAGCTCAGCCATTCTCGGCCTCCGGGAGGATCGCGAACGGCGCGCAGCGCTCGGTCTGGGCGGCGACGAAGGCGGCCATCTGCTCGGGCGTCTCGCCCCGCAGGGCGGCGCCGAGCTGGCCGAAGTCGAGCCCGCAGGTCCGGGCGTAGTTGGCGAGCACGTAGACGCTCACCCCCGCGTCGATCAGCGGCTCCCATTCGCGGCCGGCGATCAGGTCCCGCTCGGCGGGCTCGAGGTCGTAGTTGGCGAGATACCCGTCCGGCTCGGCCGTGAATTCCTCCCGCGCCGCGGCCTCGCGCAGCTCGTAGGCGAAGCGGTTCAACTCGTAAGCGCTCACTTGTCTTCTCCGTTGGATTGGGTGGATGCGGGTCCGCGTTTCCAGGTCACGGTCAGGCCGTCGCGGCGACCGAAGCGCTCGAGGTGCCCGCCGACCACGCGCTCGAGATGCGCGAGCGCAGGCTCATCGTCCGCCTCGCCCTGGAGGGACAGATGCCCCTCGGCGACCCGCAACCGGCAGGTGCCGAACGGGAATGGAAGGGTCCCCGCCTCGTCGCTGAAGGCAACCGCCGGGTGCTTGTGGCGGAAGTGCTTGCAGAGCTGCTTGAGGTATGGCGACGGCCGATCCGTCGCGACCTCGGCGTGGCTGGCCGGCACCTGTCTCAGCACCCGCTCGCCGGCGCGGCGAGCTCGTGGAACGCGGAGCGGAAGTAGAGCAGCGGGTCGGCGCCCGCCTCGCCGTTGGTCATGCAGGACTCGACCTGGCCGATGAAGACGGAGTGGTCGCCGGCCGCGACCTCCTGGTGGAGGGCGCACTCGAAGTGCGCCAGGGCGTCGGCGAGCAGCGGCACCCGACGGCCGGGCACCAGCGCGACGCCGGCGAACTTGTCAGCGGCCGGACGGGCGAACTGGTGCGCGAGGCTCTGCTGGTCGGCGCGCAGCAGGTTGACGTTGAACCGCCCGCTGACGCGGACGGCGCGGTGGGTCGGCAGGTCGCTCCTGATGCAGACCGCGAGCAGCACCGGCGAGAGCGAGACCGAGGTGACCGCGCTGGCGGTCATCCCGTGGATGCGATCCTCGTCGTCGGCGGCGGTGACGACCGCGACCCCGGTCGCGAAATGGCTGATCGCACGGCGGTAGTCGAGCTGGTCGACGACCGCGGTCGAGACCGTCGGCAGCGGCCGCCGAGGGGCCGCTGCGGTGGCGCTGGTTGGCTCGCTGGTTGGCACGGATCGAGTATTGCCGTGGCATCCGGCGAGCGCCATCGCGATCCTCTCTGCCCCCCATCGGCTGGCTCGATTGCTGCGGCGTCGGCGGTCTGGGCGGGCCGGCTTCTCGCGGCCCCCCGCTCAACCCGGCGCGGGTGGCTCGGAGTGCCCGAGCTCCGCCGAGAGGTCGGCCGCGGCGCGCCGCAGCACCTCGCCGATCGGCGAGTCGAGGGCCGGCTCGATGCTCGAGAGGGTGCCGACCAAGGCCAGGGTCGCGACCACCCGGTCGGCCTGGAAGACCGGCGCGGCGAGGGCGCCGATGCCCTCGATCCGGCTGGCGCTGAAGGCGATGCCCGCGGCGGCCACCTCGGCCAGCTCCGGCGTGTCGACCGGCGGGTAGGCGCGGAAGACCTTGCCCTGGGCGCTGTCGGCCTCGAGGCGTGAGCCGGTGCGAACGTTGATCCGAACGGTGCGACGGGTGTTGTCGTCGACCCTGACCACGATCGGCGCCTCCCCGTCCCAGACCGAGAGCACCGCCGTCTCGTTCACTTCGGCGACCAACCGCTCGAGAAAGGGGCCGGCGACGCTGACCACGCGCAGCCCGGCGATCGCGGTCGCGGCCAGCTCGATCACCCGCGGACCGAGGCCGTAGCCGCTGGAGGACATCCGCAGGAGGCCGGTGTTGCGCAGCGCCGTCGCGTAGCGGTGCGCGGTCGCCCGGCTGACGCCGAGCATCGTCGCCATCCGCGAGAGCGAGAGCTCGGGATCCTCGACGGTGAACAGCCCGAGCAGCAGCGCGGCGCGTTCGATCGACTGGTTGACCGGCGCCTTGCCGTTCGGCTGCTCGCGCTTGCCCATTCCGCTGAACCCTATTGGCATCGCGGGCGATGGTCGATCGAGCGGCGGAATGCCGAAGCCCCTGCGTGTGCGGCCCGGGCCGGCCCTCAGCGAGCCGCGGCGATCGCCTGCAGCTCGATCGCGATGCCGTCGAGGACGAACCCGGTGAGCAGGGTCGTGCGCGGCGGCCGGCGGCGGGGAAAGCTGCGCGCGTAGACCCGGTTCCAGGCGGCGAAGCCGTCGGTGCTGGCCAGGAAGCACTCGATCCTCAGCACCTGCTCGAGCGAAGAGCCCGCCTGGTCGAGCGTTTGCGCGAGCGTCGCCATCGCCTGCTCGGCCTGAGTCTCGACGTCGGGCGCGAGCGCCTCGAGGTCGGCGATGTGGCCGCCGGTGACGATCAGCTCGCCCCAGCGGCTGGCGCTCGGGAAGGGCAGGTCGCCGGCGTCCTCGGGAATCGTGTGGATCGTCTCGGGCATGCGGCTCACTCGGTTCGGGGGCGGGTCGGCAACGGTAACCGCCGCCCGGCGAGGCCGGCAACCGTCCCGCGTCGGAGATCCTGACCCCGGCCCTCGCCAATCCTCCGACAGCAGTCCGAGAGGCGCCCGTCAAGGTCCGACACGGGGCTCTGGAACCGCGGCGCGACGACACCTAGGGTCCGGCACCCGATGGCTGCCTCCGCAAGCTCCCCCTCCACGCTCGGCCGGCTCGAGGAGCCGGAGCGGATCGTGCTGCGCGGGGAGACCTCGGCCCGGGAGGTGGCGGCGATCGCGCGCGGCGCCCGGCTCGAGCTCGATCGCTCGGCGCTCGCCCGCGTCGCCGAGAACCGGGCGGTGCTGCAGCAGCTGATCGACGGCGCCACCCCGGTCTACGGCGTCAACAGCGGCTTCGGGGCGCTGGTCTCCGAGCGGATCGACGCCAGCCGGCTGCGGACGCTCCAGGTCAACCTGCTGCGCAGCCACGCGGCCGGGACCGGCGCCGACCTGCCGCGCGAGGTCGTCCGCGCGTCGCTGGCGGTCCGTGTCAACACCCTCCTGCGCGCCCATTCCGGCGTCCGGCCGCTGGTGCTGACGCGGATCGCGGCGCTGCTCAACGCCGGCTGGACGCCGAGGGTGCCGCGCACCGGCTCGCTCGGCGCCAGCGGCGACCTGGCCCCGTCGGCGCACGCCTTCCTGCCGCTGATCGGCGAGGGCACGGTGCACGATCCCGAGGGCCGGCCGAGGTCGGGCGCCGAGGCGCTGCGAGCTCTCGAGCTGCCACCGCTGGCGCTCGAGGCCAAGGAGGGCCTGGCGTTGATCAACGGCACCCATTTCATGGCCGGCGTCGGCGCCCTGGCGACCGTCGCCGCCGAGCGGCTGCTGCTCACCGCGGATGCCGTTGCCGCCTGCTCGATAGCGGCGCTGCGCGGCGCCACCCCGGCCTTCGACCCGCGGGTGCACGCGCTCCGCGAGATCCCCGGGCAGGCACGCAGCGCCGCCAACGTCGCCGCTGCGCTCGCCGGCAGCGGTCGGGTTCGCGATGGCGCCGAGGGCGTCCTCCAGGATGCCTACACGCTGCGCTGCGTTCCGCAGGTCCACGGCGCCGCCCGCGAGGGCTTCGGCTTCTTCGCCCGGCTGGTCGGCGCCGACCTCAACGCGGTCACCGACAACCCGCTGATCTTCGCCGAGGCACCCCAGGTGGTCTCGGCCGGCAACTTCCACGGCCAGGCCCTGGCGCTCGCGTTCGACACCCTGCGACTCGCGCTCGCGGACCTCGGCGGGTTCTCGGAGCGGCGCGTCTTCCGGCTCGTCTCGCCGTCGCTGAACGGCGTGCTGCCGGCCTTCCTGAGCCCTGATCCGGGGCTCTCGAGCGGCTACATGATCGTCCAGTACGTCGCCGCCTCCCTGGTCGCCGAGCTGCGCGCGCTCGCCCACCCCGTCAGCGTCGACTCGCTGCCGACGTCCGACAACCAGGAGGACCACGTGAGCATGGGGATGACCGGGGCGCTGATGACCCTCGAGGCGATCGACCGGGTCGAGCGGATCCTCGGCTACGAGCTGCTGTGCGCCTGCCAGGCACTCGACCGCGACGCCGGCGCAGCCGACGGCCCGGTCATCGGAGCGGTGCACGCCGCGGTCCGCGAGCGGGTCGACGAGCTGGTCGAGGACCGCCCGCCCGCCGACGACCTGGAGGCGGTGCTCGAGCTCGTCCGCGGCGGCGCGATTGCGGAATTGCTGACCGCGGCGACCGGCGCGGTGGGCCGATGACCGGGTCCGTGCTGCGCTGCCGGGGCTGGGTCCAGGAGGCCGCGCTGCGGATGCTGGAGAACAACCTGCACCCCGACGTGGCCGAGAACCCGGCCGAGCTGATCGTCTACGGCGGCCTCGGCAAGGCCGCGCGCAACCGCGAGTGCTACGAGGCCATCGTGCAGACGCTCCAGCGACTCGGCGAGGCGGAGACGCTGCTCGTCCAGTCGGGCAAGCCGGTGGCCGTCTTCGAGACCCACCCCGAAGCGCCGCGGGTGCTGATCGCCAACTCCAACCTGGTGCCGCAGTGGGCGACCTGGGAGCACTTCCGCGAGCTCGATGCCGCCGGCCTCACGATGTACGGCCAGATGACCGCCGGCTCGTGGATCTACATCGGCAGCCAGGGGATCCTCCAGGGCACCTACGAGACCTTCGCCGCAATCGCCCGCAAGCGCTTCGGCGGCAGCCTCCGCGGTCGCCTCGTCGTCACCGCCGGGCTCGGCGGGATGGGCGGCGCGCAGCCGCTCGCGGTGACCATGAACGACGGCTGCGCCCTCTGCGTCGAGGTCGACCAGCAGCGGATCGAGCGCCGGATCGCGACCCGCTATCTCGACGAGCGGGCCGCCGACCTGGACGATGCCCTGGCGCGGCTGGAGCGCGCCCAGCGCGACGGTCGAGCACTCTCGGTCGGGCTCCTCGGCAACGCCGCCGAGGTCCTGCCGGAGCTGGCGCGCCGCGGTGCGGCGGTCGACGTGGTCACCGACCAGACCAGCGCCCACGACCCGCTGAACGGCTACCTGCCGGCCGGGATCACGGTCGAGCAGGGCGAGGCGCTGCGGCGCCGCGACCCGGAGGAGTACCTGCGCCAGGCGGCCGCCAGCGCGCTCGCCCACGTCGCCGCGATCCGCGAGCTGCAGGCAGCCGGCGCCGAGGCGTTCGACTATGGCAACGCGCTTCGCGGCTTCGCCGCCGAGCACGGCGACGCCGACGCCTTCTCCTATCCCGGCTTCGTGCCCGCCTACATCCGGCCTCTCTTCTGCGAGGGCAAGGGGCCGTTCCGCTGGGCGGCGCTCTCCGGCGATCCGGCCGACATCGCCGCCACCGACGACGCGATCCTCGAGCTCTTCGGCGAGCAGGAGCACATCGTCCGCTGGATCGAGCTGGCCCGCGAGCGGGTCGCCTTCCAGGGCCTGCCGGCACGGATCTGCTGGCTCGGCCACGGCGAGCGCGACCGCGCCGGCGCCCGCTTCAACGAGCTCGTCGCGAGCGGCGCGGTGCAGGCGCCGATCGTGATCGGCCGCGACCACCTCGACGCCGGCTCCGTGGCCTCGCCCGAGCGCGAGACCGAGGCGATGCGCGACGGCTCCGACGCGATCGCCGACTGGCCGCTGCTGAACGCCCTCCTCAACACCGCGGCGGGGGCGAGCTGGGTCTCGATCCACCACGGCGGCGGCGTCGGCATGGGCAAGTCGATCCACGCCGGCCAGGTCGTCGTCGCCGACGGCAGCGAAGCCGCCGGCGAGCGTCTGCGGCGGGTGCTGAGCGCGGATCCCGGCCTCGGCGTCGTCCGCCATGCCGACGCCGGCTACCCGGAGGCGGTGGCGGCGGCGCGGAGTGGCGGCCTCGACATGCCGATGCTCGGGCCGGCCGGCGACGGATGAGCGCCGCCACGATCAGCATCGAGGGCGCCGCCCAGGTCTTCCGCCCGCCGTCCGCCGGCCTGCCGTTCCTGCGCCACGACCGCGCCGAGGAAATCAGCCTGGAGGGGGGCGACGTGGCCGTCGCCGACGGGATCATCGCCGGGCTGGAGCCAGCCGCCGAATCGGCGCTGCGGATCGACGCCCGAGGCTGCGCGCTGATCCCCGGCCTGGTCGACTGCCACACCCACCTGCCCTTCGCGGGCTGGCGGGCGGAGGAGTACGCGAGCAAGGTGGCCGGTGCCAGCTATGAGGAGGTCGCTGAGGCCGGCGGCGGCATCCGCTCCTCGGCCCGGATGCTGAGCGAGTCCGGCGACGCCGAGGTGCTGGCCCAGGCGCGTGGGCTGGCGGCCGAGATGCTCGCCCACGGGACCACGACCTTCGAGTGCAAGAGCGGCTACGGGCTCTCCCCCGAGGCGGAGCTGCGGAGCCTGCGGCTGGCCCGGGAGCTGGGCGCCGGGGTGACGCAGGAGACGACGACGACGGCGCTGATCGCCCACGCGGTCCCGGAGGGCTGGGACGCCGACGGCTGGTTGGCGCGGATTGCCGCCGAGCTGCCGGCGATCGTCGACGCCCACCTCGCGAGCGCCCTCGACGTCTACGTCGAGTCGGTCGCCTTCACCAACCGCCACCTGAAGGAGGTCGGCAGGCTGGCGGCCCAGAACCGCCTTGCCCTGCGGGCGCACGTCGAGCAGTTCGCCACCCACCGCTCGGTCCCGGTCGCGCTGGCGGCCGGCGCCCGCTCGGTCGACCACCTCGCCTGCCTGCACCCTGACGACCTCGAGCCGCTCGCGGCCGCCGACTGCGCCGCGGTGCTGCTCCCGGGAGCCGAGCTGCTCGGCGACGAGCGGGTCGCTCCGGGACGGGCGCTCGCCGACGCCGGCGCGATCTGCGCGCTCGCGACCGACGCCAACCCCGGCACCTCCCCGATCGTCTCGCTGCCGCTGGTGATCGGGCTGGCGGTCCGGCGCTACGGCTGGAGCGCGCGCGAGGCCCTGCTCGCCACCACCCTCAACGCCGCCTGGGTGCTCGAGCGCTCGCGCGAGCTCGGCAGCATCGAGGCCGGCAAGCGGGCCGACCTGGTCCTGCTCGACGGGCCGGTCGAGCACGTCGCCTACCGCTTTGGCCACAATCCGGTGCTCGCCGTGATCGCCGGCGGCGAGCTGGTCCACCTGCGCCCCGACGCTCGCGAGCGGCTCGCCGGTCCCCTCGCCGCCCAGTGGGGGGCGAGCCGGTGACGATCGCCGCCGCCGACCTCGAGCGGCGGCTGTCCGGGATCGTGCCGATCGGCCGCTCCGAGCGCGGCACCAGCCGGCTCGCCTGGACCGCGGAGGACGCCGCCGCGACCGCCTGGTTCGAAGCCCAGGCGGCGGAGGTCGGCCTCGAGGTCGGGCGCGACCCGGCCGGCAGCCTCTGGGCGATGCCCTCCTCCGCGCCGCCCTGGTGGGGTGTCGGCTCCCACCTCGACTCGGTCCTCGACGGCGGCTCCTTCGACGGTGCCCTCGGGGTCGCGATCGGGTTCGAGGTGGCCGCCCGCAGCAGCCAGCCGCTCGCGGTCATCTCCTTCGCCGACGAGGAGGGCGCCCGCTACAACACGCCGACCTTCGGCAGCCGGGCGCTCGTCGGGCGGCTCGACGTCGAGGAGGCGCTCGCCCGCCGCGACGCCGATGGGACGAGCCTGCGCGAAGCGACCGCCGCCGCGGGGGTCGATCCGGAGGCGATCGCCACGGCGCCGCGCTGGCTCGGCCGTCTGCGCGGGTTCCTCGAGGCCCACATCGATCAGAGTCGTGACACCGTGGCCGCCGGCGCCGCGGTCGGGGTGGTCAGCGGCCTCGCCTCGCGGCTGCGAGTCGAGCTGCGGATCGAGGGCGCCGCCGACCACGCCGGCACGACCCCGATCGGCGAGCGCCGCGACGCCCTGCTCGCCGCCGCCCGACTGATCGTGGGCGCCGCCGAGGACGCCGGCGAAGGCGGCGAGGGGCTCGTGGTCACCGCCTCGCGGATCCTGGTCGAGCCCAACGCCCTGACCACCATCCCCCACACGGTGAGGCTCTGGATGGACGCTCGCGCGGCCTCGCCGGAGGCGGTGGCCAGCTGGCGGGCGGAGCTCGTCGAGCGCGTCGCCGCGCTCGACGGCGAGGTCGCGATCTCGATCCGAGACGCCTCGCGCAGCGACGGCACGCCGTTCGCGAGCGAGGTGCGCGAAGCGCTCCGCGCCGCCGGCGAGCGGCTCGGGCTCGGCGTCCACGAAAGCCTCTGCTTCGCCGGCCACGACGCCGGCATCCTCGCCGAGCGGATCCCCGCCGGGATGGTGCTGGTGCCCAACCCGAGCGGGATCAGCCACGCCCCCGAGGAGGCGGTCGCGCTCGCCGACGCGGCGCATGCGGCGACCGTCATGCTCGGAGCCCTGGAGGCGCTGGCGTGAACGAGCGCTGGACGGTCCCGGCGATGCCGAACGCGCACTCGCACGCCTTCCAGATCGCGCTCCGCGGGCGCGGCGAGCGTCCGGCCGGCGCCGGCGCCGGAGGCGACGACTTCTGGGCCTGGCGCGAAGAGATGTTCGCGCTCGCCGGCAGCCTCGACCCCGACGCCATGCGCGCTCTGGCGAGCCGCGTCTACGCCGAGATGGCCGCCGCCGGCTACGGAGCGGTCGGCGAGTTCCATTACGTTCACCACCAGCCCGGCGGAGCCCCGTACGACGACCCGAACGAGATGGCGATCGCGCTCGCCGAGGCGGCGCTCGCCGAGCAGCTGGAGATCGTCCTCCTCCCCGCCGCCTACCACCGCAATGGCTGGGACGGCGCCGACCGCGCTCCCGCCCCGGGCCAGCGGCGCTTCTGCGATCCGAGCGTCGAGGCGTACCTCGAGCGGGTCGACGCTCTGCGCGCCTGGGCAGCGGGGCGAGCGGGCGTCCACCTGGGCGTCGCCGCCCACAGCGTCCGTGCGGTGCCCGCCAGCTGGCTCGAGCGAATCGCCGAGTACGCGACCGCCGGCGGCCTCGTCTGCCACGTACACGCCCACGAGCAGCGCCGCGAGCTGCGCGAATGCGAAGCCGAGCACGGATGCTCGCCGATCGAGCTGCTCCACCGGACCGGATTCCTCGGCGAGCGGACCAGCGTCGTCCACGCCATCCACGTCGCCGAGGCCGACGTCGCCCGCCTCGCGGCGGCCGGCGCGATCGTCGTCGGCTGCCCGCTCACCGAGGGCAACCTCGGCGACGGCCACCTGCCGGCGGCGCGCTGGGCCGACGCCGGCGTGAGGCTGGCGATCGGCTCGGACTCGCAGGTCCGGATCGATCCCTTCGAGGAGGTGCGCGAGCTGGAGACCGGCGCCCGCCGCGAACGCGAGCGGCGCACCGGCGTCCTCGCCGACGTCGGCGAGCTCTGGGAGTGGCTCTGCCGCAACGGGGTCGCCAGCCTCGGACTGCCCACCTCGATCGCGGCCGGGCCCTGGCTCGACCTCGACCCCTCCGATCCGGCGCTGGCCGCCGTCCGCGGCGAGGATCGACCGCGGGCGGTGGCGACCGCCGCCTCGGCGGCCATGGTGGTCGGACGGACGGCTCCGCCCGCGGCCTGAGCCAGCGGCGCTACTCGATTCCCAGCAGCGCCGCCGCGTTGCCGCGCACCATCCGTTCGATCTCGGCCTCGGGCACGCCGCGGTCGAGCAGGCGCTGGACGATGTTGGCGAAGGATTCGCTCGGCAGCGGATTCTTGACCTGGCCGAGGTCGGAGCCGAGCACCGAGTGCTCCGGCCCGACCGCTTCGATCCATTCGACGAGGACGTCGGGATCCCAGAAGTTGAAGGTCGAAGCCTGGTCGTACATGCAGATCGAGTGCTCGATCTTCGCGCCCAGCTCGACCCAGCGCCGCGCATCGTCGAAGGCGGCCTCGATCACGAAGTTCGGGTGGTTGACCAGCATCCGCTCGACCCCGACCTCGCGCGCCGCTTCGAAAACCGCGGTGATCCGGTCCGGCGCCAGGTGGCCGCTGGCGAGGATCGCATCGGCGTCGCGGATCGACTCGAGGATCTCGTAGACCTCCGGCCTCAGCGTCCCCTGCTCGTCGAGCACGTCGATCGGTGCCTCCTTGCGAACGTCGATCGTCACTTTGGGGAACTTGGAATCGGGGTGTTCGCGATGGTGCTCGATGTGCCTGGGCGAGCTGATCGTCGGGAACCAGACGATCTTGCCGCCGAGCTTGAGCGCCAGGTCGACGGCCATCGGGTTGAGCCCCCCGACAGCCCCGTTGAGCGCGATCCCACCGAAGACGTCGGTTGCCGGCAGCTCCTCGAGGCCGTTGTTGGCGACCGCCAGGACGTCGGTCACGGTCGAGTGGTGATGTGACTTGACGACGATCGCGCGGAAGCCGGCATCGGCAGCGGACCGCCCCGCCGCGACGGTGTCGATGCGACGCGGCAGCGGCGAGGGTGCCGGGTGGACGTGGAGGTCGACGGCGCCCTCGAGCACCGAGCTCACGCGGTTCATCGAACGGTTCCTCCAGCCTGCGTACGTCTGCTCATCGGGGTGGACCTCCAGGTCAGTTGGGGGATTTCGGGGCGACTGCTGCGGCGAAGGCGCTGCGCAGCAGCGCCAGGTCGGAACCGAGGACGTCGTACTGGACCCGCTCGTCGTCGAGGCCGTAGGCGCCGAGGGCGACCCCGGCGCGCTCGGCCGCGACGGCGATCTCAGCGATCCTCGCCGCGGTCCGCTCGCTGTCGAGACCGAGGTCGACGGTGAGGTCCATGGTTCCGATGAAGGCGACGTCGAGGCCGGCGGCGAGGATCTCCTCGAGCGGGTCCTCGGTGCTCGCCGTCTCGATCTGGCCGACCAACAGCGGCGGCGCGGCGCGGCGCTCGGCCAGGTAGTCGGCGAGCGGGATGCCGCCATAGGCGGCAAGCGGCTGAGCGGTGCTGATCGAGCGGCTGCCTTCCGGGGCGTAGCGGCTCGCCTCCCGCAGGGCGACGACCTGGGCGACCGTGCGCACGGTCGAGAGCTGCAGGCCGGCTGCGCCGGCCTCGAGCAGGCGGTTGACGAGCCCGCGATCGACGGCGGGGATGCGCACCAGCGCCCGCAGCCCGAGCGCGTGGGCATGGCGCAGGAGCCGCAGCGCCTCTCCCTCCGAGAGCTGGGAATGCTCGAGGTCGACGATCGCGAAGTCGAATCCGGCGGCCGCCGTGAGGTCGATCGTTTCGAGCGCCGGGAGCTTGACGAAAAGACCTCGCTGTGTTGACATGAGCGACAGAGTATCGAATAGTGAACATCCCTGCCAGGGAGCGCGTCGGCGCTCCCTGGCCGTAGACGAAGGAGCGACGCATGACCGATCGGCTCGACCCCGAGCACGTCAACTGGAGCCAAATCCCCGACGAGCCGGTGCGCGAGGGCGTGCGCCGCTGCGGCTTCGGCAACTCCGACGTGCTGCTGGTGATGAACGAATGCCATGCGGGCATGGCCCTGAAACCGCACAGCCACGACTTCGATCAGATCGCGATGATCCTCTCGGGGCGCGGCGTCTACCACATCGGCGACCGACCCCATGAGGTCTCGGCAGGATCGATCATGCTGATTCCGGCCGAGACCGAGCACTACATCGAGCCGCAGGGCGAGGAGCCGGTGATGAACCTGGACGTGTTCGCGCCAGCCCGCGCCGACTACGCCCATCTGCTCGACTGGATGCGGGGCTAGCTGAGCTAGAGCTGGCCCGAGAGGCGCGCCAGCTTGAGCGCCAGGTGCAGCGCCAGCCGGTCGCCGCCGTCGCGGAAGCTGAGACCGGCCACCGCCTCGCATTTCTGCAGCCGGTAGTAGAGGCTGCTGCGGTGCAGGTGCAGCACCTTGGCCGCCGCCCGCGCATCGGCCCCGAGGTCGAGATAGGTCTCGGCCGTCTCGATCAGGCTGTCGCCGGTCGCGGTCTCGGCCAGCAGCGCCAGCCCTTCGTGGATGTCGGCGAGGGAGGAGATTCGGTCGACGGGAATCGAGAGGAGAGCGCGGTAGACGCCGAGGCGCCCCCACCGCGCGACCGGGCCGTTGTCAGGCATCGCCGCCGCCAGTCGCGCCGCCGCCAGCGCCTGCGCGTAGGAGTTCCGGGCCTCGGTCAATCCGCCGCTCGCCTCCCCCACGCCGACCACCGGCGTCCACTGCGGCAGCTGTGCGAAGGACTTGCGGAGGCACGCGTGCAGGCGCTCGGCGACGTTGCCATGCTCGCGTTCGTCGCCGGGTCCGGCGAGCGCAAGCGCGAGCAGACCGCGATCTTCGTGCACGCAGGCGAGCGCCTGCCGCCGCGGCACGGCGCGGCTGCAGCGGTCGATCGCGGCCCCGAGGGCGGCCCGCACCGCTTCCGGCACGCACTCCCCGGCGGGCCCGCGGACGCCGGCGACCAGGACCGCGACGCCGCAGCCGGGCACCATCAGGTTGAGGCGGCCGATCTCCAGCGCCGCGCGCTCGACCTCGGCCGGCGACCCGGTCAGCAGATCGGTCAGCAGTCGACCCTGGAGGCGACGGGTGCTGTGCACGAGGAACTCCTCCTCGTGCAACAGCGTCGCCACCGCGGCTGCCGCGGCGCCGCACTCCTCGAGTTCGCCGCCGCGGACCGGTTCGCCGTTCTCGACGATCCACAGGTATCCGAGCAGCGCACCGCTCCAGCGCACCGGGCAACAGAGGCGCGAGCGCATTCCCAGCTCCTCGTCGGCCGCCACCGCCGCGGGGCCGGTGAAGCGGTCGATGCCGACCTCGCGCAGGTGTCGAGCCACCTTCCTGGAGGCCTGACGGCGGAGGATCGATTCGAGGCGGACCCGGTCGACGTCGTGCTCGCCCTGCTGGCTGTGGGCGAGCAGGCGGAGGTCCATGTCGTCGAGCAGGACCGGCCGTCCCAGCGACTCGGCGAGCGCGTCGACGAGGCTCTGCAGCGGGGCGATGTCGGCCCGGGCGGCGAGCGGCGGAGCGATCGGCGCGCCATCGAGGTCGCCCTGCCCCCGCTCGCCGTCGAGCCGGCGCCGGGTGATGACGGCTGGGCCGCCGCTCCGCCCGGCGACTCGGGCGATCTCAGTTGCCAACGGACTTCACCTCTTTCGCTGTCCTGGGGGTTGTCTCGCTTATCGAGACTATGTTACATATATTGAGAACATGCAAGGCCATTATTCTGTCGCCGACGCGGCGCTGCGGACCACCGTCGGCGGGATCGAGCTGAAGAACCCGGTGATCTGCGGTTCCGGTGAGCACGTCATGACCGCGGTCGGGATCGACGCGGCGATCGACGCGGGAGCCGCCGCGGTGGTCGCCAAGTCGACCGGCTTCTCGGCCGCCGCTGCGCGCCAATTGGACCGGGCCGCCTATGCGCTCCTCGGCCCCGACTGGGCGCCGGTCGCGGGACCGTCTCCCCCCGCCGGCAGCTCCTTGCTGAACCGATCGGGCCTGGTCGGGGTGCCGTTCGACGAGTGGGCGCGGCAGATCGCCCAGGCCGACCGTCGCGCCGCCGATCGCGGCGCCTGGGTGGTCGGCAGCGTCCTGCCCGCGCTGGCCGACGAGGTGCCCGCGATGGTCGTCGGGATGCAGTCGGCGGGCGTCCGCTGGATCGAGCTGAACCTCTCGGCGCCGCACGCGACCGAGGCGGGCGATCGGATCCTCCGCGTCGGAGACCCCGAGCGGCTGCGGGAGATCGTCCGCTCCGCCCGGGCGGCGCTCGGCGCCGACGCGCTCCTGACCGCGAAGCTCACCTCCGAGACGGCGGACGTCACCGCCCTCGCCGAGGCGGCCCGCGCCGGCGGCGCCGACTCGGTGTGCATGTGCGGCCGGCGGATGGGCTTCCTCCCCGATCCCGGGACCGGCGAACCCGTCCTCGGAACGTTCGGCGCGATCGGCGGCGGCTGGGAGCTGCCGCTGACCCTGAGATGGATCGCGAAATCGCGCAACCGACTCGGTCCGGAGCTGCCGATCATCGGCACCGGCGGGGCGCGCGGCGGGCTCGACGTCGTCCGCTTCCTGCTCGCCGGGGCCTCGGCCGTCCAGCTGGCGACCGCGGTCTATGCCGGCGGGCCCGCCGCGCTCGAGCGGACGCTGCTCGAGCTCGCCGGGCACCTGGAGGAGCGCGGGCACACGGTCGCCGAGCTGATCGGCGCCGCCGCCGATTCGACCCTGACCTACGACCAGGTGGAGTAGGACTCCCTCGCGGTTCTCAGCCGCCGATGACCGGCGGGCCGGTGACGTCCACCCGATCGTCGGCTGTCGGCCGGACGTCGCTCGAGGCGCGCGGGCTGCTCGGGGAGACGCTGGCGGCGGCGATCTGCGCCGGCGAGACGTCGAGCGGGTGGTGACAGGCCGCCATCTGCCCGTTCTCGTACTGCATCAGCGGCGGCTGCTCGCTCGCGCAGAGCGCCGAGGCGCGCGGACAGCGGGTCCGAAATACACAGCCCGACGGTGGATCGATCGGGTTCGGCGGCTCGCCGCTGACGACGATCCGCGCGCGCTCTCGGCTCCGCCGCGGGTCCGGCACCGTCATCGCCGCATGCAGGGCGGCGGTGTAGGGATGGATCGGATGCGTGGAGACGGCGTGCGCAGGCCCCACCTCCATGATCTTGCCCAGGTACATGACCGCGACCTTGTCTGAGACATGCCGAACCACGCCGAGGTCGTGGGCGACGAAGACGTAGCTCAGCCCGAGCTCGGCCTGGAGCTCGTCGAGCAGGTTGACGATCTGCGCCTGCACGGAGACGTCGAGCGCGGAGACCGGCTCGTCGAGCACGATCAGGCGGGGTTTCATCGCCAGGGCCCGGGCGATGCCGACGCGCTGGCGCTGGCCACCGGAGAGCTGGTGCGGGAAGCGGGACGCGTGTTCGGGAGTCAGCCCGACCTCGCCCAGCAGCCGGCTCGTCTCCCGCTCGACCTCCTTGCCGGAGACCCCACGCAGGCGCAGCGGGGTTGCCAGCACCTGACCGATCCGCCGGCGCGGGTTGAGCGAGGCGTAAGGGTCCTGGAAGACCATCTGGATTTGCTGCCTCGCTTCCTTCAGGCCCCTGCTCCCAGCGTGGGAGATGTCGACGCCGTTCAGGCGGAGCTCCCCGGAAGTTGGCTCCAGGAGCCGCAGGATCATCCGCGAGAGGGTCGTCTTCCCGCAGCCCGACTCGCCCACCAAGCCCAACGTCTCGCCTTCGGCGAGGTCGAGGCTGACGTCGGCGACGGCGTGCACCCGATCGCCACCGCGGCGGCCGCCGAACGGGCTCGACTTGACCGCGAAGTGATATTCGAGATGGGAGATCTCGAGCAGGGGCGTCGCGCTCACGAGGACTGCACTTCCGACTCCGACCTCGTGGCAAGCCCGATCACGCCCGGCTCCAGCTCACGCCTCTCGCGGCGCTCTTCGGGACCCAGCCAGCAGCGACTGCGGTGGCCGCCCGCCTCGGGGGCGAGCGCCGGAACCTGGTCGCAGCAGGGCTTCTCGAAGGGGCAGCGGGCGCGGAAGTGGCAACCGCTGGGGGCATTCAGGGGCGACGGTGGCCGGCCGGCGATCGAGGGCAGGCGTTCGCCGCGCTCGCTGTAGAGGCCGGTGGCCGATCCCAGCAGGCCCCACGTGTAGGGGTGCTGCGGGTCGTAGAAGATCTGCTCGATCGGCCCCTCCTCGACGATCCGCCCCGAGTACATCACCGCGACCCGGTCGGCGATGTCAGCGACGACGCCGAGGTCGTGGGTGACGAGGATGACGCCGGCCCCGGTGCGATCCCGGAACTCCTTGATCAGCTCGAGGATCTGGGCCTGGATCGTGACATCCAGGGCGGTGGTCGGCTCGTCGGCGACCAGCAGGCTCGGCGAGCAGGAGAGCGCCATCGCGATCATCGCCCGCTGCCGCATCCCACCGGAGAACTGGTGCGGATAGGAGCGGGCCCGCTCAGCGGCCCGCGGAATCCCCACCCGACCCAGCAATTCCACCACCTTCGCCTCCAGATCCCTGGCCGACAGGTCCTCGTGGGCGCGGATCTGCTCGGCGATCTGCCGCCCGACCCGCTGCACGGGGTTGAGCGAGGTCATCGGGTCCTGGAAGACCATCGCGATCCCGGCACCGCGGACCGCTCTCAATTGCTGCGGACTTGCCCCGATCAGCTCGGTCCCGCGAAAGCGAGCGCTGCCGGCGAAGGAAGCGCCGCGAGAGCGGTCGAGGCCGAGCAGAGACATCGCCGTCACCGACTTCCCCGAGCCCGACTCGCCGACCACGGCGAGGATCTCGCCGCTCGAAAGCGACAGCGAGACGTCGTCGACGGCGCGGACCAGGCCACCCGCGGTCCCGAACTCGACTCGCAGGTTCTCGATCTCGAGCAGCGGCTCGACCATCACGCCTCCGCCCGGATGCGGGGGTCCAGGAACGCGTAGACGATGTCGACGAGAGTGTTGAGGACGACGATGAAAACCGCCGCCAGCATCGTCACCGCGAGCACCGGCGGGACGTCGAGACGGCCGATCGCTTCGGCGAAGTACTGACCGACGCCCTGCAGGTCGAAGACCGATTCGGTCAACACCGCCCCGCCGCCGATCACGGCGCCGAAGTCGAGCCCCCAGAGCGTCACGATCGGGATCAGCGAGTTGCGCAGCACGTGGCGCACCATCACCTGCCGCTCCGAGATTCCCTTGGCACGGGCGGTGCGCACGTAGTCGTCGTCGACCGTCTGCAGTATCTCGTTCCGCATGACCCTCGAATAGACGCCGATGAAGAGGACGGAGAGCACCAGCCACGGCAGCACCAGGTGGTAGAACCATTCCCACGCTCCGCCTTCGGCAATCGGCACGTAACCCCCGTTGGGGAAGATCCCGAGCTCGTAGCCGAGGTAGTTGGTGGCGAGGGCTCCGAGCCAGAAGACCGGGATCGAGACCCCGATCAGGGCCAGTGCCGCCAGCAGGCGGTCGGAGACCCGGCCGGCCCGCATCGCCCCGAAGACGCCGAGTGTGATCCCGGCCACCAGCCAGATGATCGAGGCCCCGATCGCCAGCGCCATCGTCCTCGGCAGGCCGTCGATGATCTGTTCGAGGACGTTGGTCTGGTCTGAGTAGGAGATCAGTTCACCAGTGAAGATCTTCTTCATCGTGTAGAGGTACTGAACGTAAAGCGGATCGTTGAAATGCCACGATTCGCGGATCGCGGCAATCTGCGCCGGGGTGGCGTTTTTGCCCGCCATCCGCACCGCCGGGTCGCTGTTCGGCACCACGTTGAAGAGGAGGAAGACGAGAATCGAGACGACGAACAGCACCAGTACCATCCCGAGCAGGCGCTTGAGGATGAAGCCCACCATTCCTAATGCTCCATCCGTACTTCCGAGCGCGGGTCGATCGCCTCGCGCAGGGCCTCGCCAAGGACGTTCAGCGACAGCACGGTGATCACGAGCATCAACCCCGGCGCGATCGCCAGCGCCGGCGCGGTGGTCATGAATTCCACCCCTTCGGAGATCATCACGCCCCAGGACGACTCGGGAGGCCGAACGCCGGCCCCGAGGAACGAGAGCGCGGCCTCGAGCAGGATCGCGTTGGCGACGATCAGCGGCAGGAAGACGAGCAGCGTCGGCACGATGTTCGGCAGCAATTCGGTGGCGATGATCTTCAGCGGCGGGCGACCCTGGATCCGCGCGGCGTCGATGAACTCGCGGTCGCGAAGCGCGAGCACCCGGCCACGGATCGGTCGACCGAGATAGACGACGTAGGAGATGCCGATGATGATGATCGGTATCCACAGCGAGTTGCCGGAGATGGTCACGAACCCGAGGCTCACCCCGCCGAGGCTGAGAGCGACGCCGAGGGCGATCCCCAGGAGCACCACCGGGAACGCCCAGAGGACGTCGAACGCCCGCGAGATCACGGCGTCGAGGAGGCCGCCGAAGTACCCGGACACGAGGCCGAGGAAGGTGGCGAGAACCAGGGTGAGAATCGTCGCCCCGAACCCGATCAGCAGCGAGTTGCGGGCGCCGTAGAGCAACCGCACCATCGTGTCGCGGCCGTTGCGGTCGGCGCCGAGCAGAAAGCGGCCCTGCCAGGTGGGGCCGATCGGCACGCCTTCGACCGAGACGACTTCCTCCTTGTGCCCGTCGACGACGACCGTTTCGCTGATGTGGTTCTGGTATGGGCCGGTGTGTGCCACCCACTTCGCGTAGAGAGGCGCCGCGCATGCCGCCGCCACCAGGACCAGGAAGACGATCCCCGCGGCGACCACGCCCGGCCGGCGGCGCAGCCGCCGCAGGACGTGCAGGGAGACGCGACCGCCGCCGGCCTCGACCGCCACCTCGGTGCCCATGTCGGCTTCCAGGGCCAGCCCGATCTCCTAGCTCAGGGCGACCAGGATCGATTCGGTGCGGAGCACCCAAGCGACGGTCAGCGGGCCGAAGTTGATTTGCGAGATAGTCATACTTTCCTCCGTCGCTCACACACACCCTGAAGCGGGTGTGAGAGCTTCGGTGTAACACCCGAATCCGATGATATACTAATTTACAAAATGTCGTTGGCAAATTCTGAAGAAGAGCAGTCCAAGCAAAGGCAGGAGGCCGAGGAGGAGCGGACCGTGCCGCTGCGCGCGATGGCCCATCCACTCCGGCTGCGCATCCTCTCGGTGCTCACCCGTACAGCAATGGGGGCCTCCGACGTCGCCGCGGAGCTCGATATCGAGAACTCCCTGGCCAGCTACCACCTTCGCGAGCTGGCCAGCGCCGGCCTGATCGAGGTGGTCGATCGCGACGAGGATGCCGAGCGCCCCGTCGGGCGGCCGCCGATTCTCTACCGGTACGTTCTCGACTACGAGGACCGGCTGGACCGCTCAGAGGGCCGCGATGCGGTCTTCGCCCTGATGGTCCAGGACCTGACGCGGAGATTCGCGTCGATGCAGTCCCGCCACCGAATCGTCGACGGTGAATTCTGGCTCTCCGAGGAGACCTATAAGGAGATCTGCGACCTCTCCGATCGGATCAGCGAGCTGATGCACGATCGCGCGCTACCGCCGCGCACCGAGGGTGCATTCCACGCCAGCATCACCGTCTCGGTCTTCGGCCTCTGAGCCTGTGGCCCGTCCGCTTGGAGTCGGCCAGGCGCGGGATTCGGCCGGTTCGGACTCCCCCACCGCTGGGGAGATTGCCATGGACCCCGAGCTGCGTCTTCGCAGGTACGCCGACGTCCTGCTCGACGCCGGGCTCAAGCTGCAACCGGGCCGCACCCTGGCGATCGACGCGCACATCGAGCACGCTCCGTTGGTCCGGGCGCTGACCGAGGGAGCGTATGCGCGCGGGGCACGCTACGTCGACGTTTGGTACTGGGACCCCTATCTGAAGGCCGCGCGGGTGTCGCGGGCGTCGGCCGAGACGCTGTCCGCGGTCCCTGCCTGGCTCCACACCCGCTATCAGGATCTCGCCGCCGAGCCCGACGGTGGCTGCTTCCTGCGAATCACCGGCGATCCCGACGCCGACGTGCTGCAGGGCCTCGATCCGGCTCGGGTGGCGATCGACCGGATGCCGTTCACCCACTCGCGCAGCAAGATGCAGACCTTCACCGAGGTCGAGTGGACGATCGGCTGCTACCCCACCGCCCGCTGGGCGCAGCGGATCTTCGGCTCTGAAGACGTCGAGCCGCTCTGGGAGGCGCTCAGTCGCTTCATGCGCCTCGACCAGCCCGATCCGGCGCAGGCCTGGAACGACCGCATGGCGGAGTTGCGCGGGCGCTGCGAGACCCTGCAGGCGCTCGAGCTCGACTCGCTTCGGTTCGAGGGGCCCGGCACGGACCTCCTGCTCGGGCTTCCCGTCGACCACCACTGGATCTGCGCCGAGCTGAGCTCGAAACACGGCATCACCCACGTGATCAACCTGCCCAGCGAGGAGGTCGCGACTTCGCCCGACCCACAGCGGGCCGACGGCACGATCCGCTCAACCAGGCCGTTGGCGCTGGCTGGATCGGTGATCGAGAACATCGAGGTGTCGTTCGCCGGCGGGCGGGTGACCAGCGTCTCTGCCAGCAAGGAGGCCGAGATGATCGAGCGCTACCTGGAGACGGATGCGGGAGCGAAGCGTCTCGGCGAGGTCGCCCTCGTCGACAACGAATCGCCGCTTGCGCTCGACGGACGGATCTTCTTCGACACGCTGCTCGACGAGAACGCCGCCTGCCACCTGGCCTGGGGATCGGGGATCCCACAGACGCGCCGCTCCTACGACCCGCGCCACCCGGTCCCGCTCTCCGAGTTGGGGCTGAACCAGTCGCAGATCCACACCGATTTCATGGTCGGCAGCCCCGAGGTCACGGTGAGCGGCGAGTCACGGGACGGGACCAGCCACATCATCCTCCGCGATGGCGACTGGGTGTTGGCGTCCGCGCCCGGTCTGAACTGACCCCGGGATCGTTCGACACCTGTCGCATCGATGGCCGCCTGACGCCCCCTGCGGCCCTCGAATCGATCCTCGGAAAGAATTTTCCAAAGACCCTTTGCAAATTACAGTATGCTCGCGCCGGGATCAACACCACGACACTGAGTCGGGTGTAAACATGGCAACGTGAGTAACAGAGCTTTGCGCGGCATGGGGATCAGGGTTCGCACTACCAAAGGAGAGAAGGTTGACTATTGTGGATCGATGGACCTTCGCCCTTCGCCGGGCGATTCTCATACCGCTCACCCTCGGCCTCTGCATCGCGGTGGCGGGCTGCGGCGGCGGCGGCGACACGAGCAGCGGCGGCGGCGGCTCGAACGCAGCCAGCTCGGGCGGGACTCTGACCGCTGACTTCACCGCCAGCCCCGATTTCATGGACCCGGCCCTCTCCTTGAGCTATGAGGGCTTCGTGGCGATGTGGAACGTCTACACCCCGCTCCTCACCTACGCCCACGCGGAAGGCGAAGCCGGGACGAAGCTGATTCCGGGCCTGGCCACTTCGATGCCAAAGATCTCGAAGGACGGCCTCACCTACACTCTAAAGCTGCGTAGCGGTCTGAAATACTCTTCCGGCCAGCCCGTAAAAGCGTCGGACTTCACCCACGCTCTCAAGCGAACCCTCTTCCTCCAGGCAGGCGGCAGCTTCCGTTATGTGGGTATCGAAGGGGCCGAACAGTACATCGAAGCGGGCAAGGCGGACGCCGATATCTCAGGCATCAAAACGGACGACAAGAGTGGAGCGATCACCATCCACCTGAGCAGTCCCGATGGCTCCTTCGTCTATGCGCTCGCGGCGCTGACCGCGGCACCTGTTCCGTCTAATACCCCGTTCAAGAACCTCTCCAACGATCCGCCTCCTGGGGTCGGCGCTTACGAAATCTCGAAGTCGGTCCCCAACCAGGAATTCACCCTGGTGAAAAATCCGAGCTTCGCCGGTCTCGGCATTCCGAACATCCCGGCCGGAAAGGTCGACGAAGTACACGTCACGGTCGTCACCAATCAAACTCGCCAGATCCAGGACGTCCTGCAGAACAAGGTCGATTGGGTCTTCAGCCCGCCGCCGACCAGTGAGATTCCGACGGTGACCCAGCAGGCGAAGGGTCGCTACGAACCATATGTCGCGCCGCTGACGTTCTTCGTGTTCATGAACGAACGGCTGGCGCCGTTCAATGACCAGAAAGCTCGCGAAGCGGTCAACGTCGCGATCGACAGAGGCGCCGTACAGCGGCTGTTCGGCGGCCTGCTGACGCCCACCTGCAACTTCCTGCCGCCCGGCGTCGGCGGCTACGAGAAGATGGAACCGTGCCCCTACGGGGAATTGGGCAGCCCGCCCGACGTCGCCAAGGCCCGCGAACTGATCAGCGAAGCCGGGGACACCGGCGCGCCGGTCACCGTATGGGGGAACGACGAATCCCCGTCGGGTCCGGTGACCGAATACATCGCCTCGGTGATGAACGAAATCGGTTTGAAGGCGACGCCGAAGATCATCAACAAGGCGGTGTACTTCCAGACCATCGGCAACCAGAACACCCATGCCCAGGCGGGTTGGGGAGATTGGGCAGCCGACAACCCCTCGGGCTCGATCTTCATGCCGATAGTCGACGGAGAAACGATCACTGAAACCAACAACCTCAATTTCGGCAACACCAACGACCCCGAAATCAACCGCCTGATCAAAAAAGCCGCACCGATCACCGATCAGACGGTTGCCAATCCTTACTACACTACGATCGACAAGGATGTGGTCGAAGGCTCCTACCTGGCGCCGCTCGGGAACTCCGAGAAGACGAAGCTGGCTTCAGAAAACGTTGATTTCGAATCGGTCATAGCCAATCCGTTCATGGGCATAGACATCTCTCAGATCGCATTGCGCTAGTGGCCTGACGTGCACTTGCCCGTAGATGCCACTGATTCCGTCCAACCCCGACCCTGATCACATCCAACAGGTCCTGGAGCGGATCTGCCAAATCCCGGCCCCGGTAGGCCGGGAGGCGGCGGTCCGCTCCCACCTCGAGGAGACGTGGGGGGCGCACGGTGTCGAGACCCGCGCGGACCCGATCGGAAATCTCCTCGGCCGGGTCGGGGGCAGCGGGCCTCGTGTGCTGCTGCAGGCCCATATGGATGAGATCGGGTTCGTCGTCCGCCACATCTCCGACGACGGGTTTCTGTTTCTGGACTCGGCCCAGGCCGCTTTTCGTGACAAACCGGAACGGCGCTTCGAGGTCGGGCAGTCGGCGATCGTCCTCGGACGCAGCGGGGTGGTATCCCACGGCGTCATCGTCGCGCCGTCGGGCCACGTCGTCACCCCGTCCGAGCTCGAGAAGCCGTTGCTCTCCTCGGACTACTTCCTCGACGTCGGCGCCGAGTCCCGCGCCGAGGTCGAGGCGGCCGGCGTGCACATCGCTTCGCCCGTCGTCTGGCAGTCCCCCACCAGGCTGCTGGGGAACCGGGTCGTCAGCAGGGCCTTGGACGACCGGGTCGGGCTCGCCGCAATCGAGCTGGCGCTCGAGTGGCTCGAGGTCGACGCCCTCAGCTGTGAGCTGTGGGTGGCGGCCACCGCGCAGGAGGAGAACATCCTCCACGGGGCCAGGGCTCTGGCGGCGCACGAGCGTTTCGATGCGGTCCTGGCGCTCGACGTCACCCTTGCGGGTGACACTCCGGCGATCAACGCCACCGCGATCGACAGCAAGCTCGGGGCGGGGCCGCTGATCGTCCATTCCGATGCGGTGGCCGCATACAGCCACGAGCTGGCCTGGGAGGTGGCCGACGCCGGGGAGAAGGCCGGAATCCCGGTCCAGCATGGTGCCTTCAGGAGCTATGGCACCGACGGCATCGCGTTCATCGACTCGGGCTCCCCCGCCGTGGCCCTTGGTCCTCCGACGCGGTATACGCACACGCCCTACGAACTGGCCGATGTGCGCGACATCCACCACACTGCGGCGCTGCTGGTCGCCTACGTGACCGGCCCCCGCTGAGCTTGCAACCGGGGTCGGAGCGAGCCGCCCCGATCTCAGACAGCGGCACGTTGCGCGTCGCGCATGGGCCGCCTTAGCCTGGCCACGTCGCTCCCTCCCCGCCCTCCCCACCAAACCAGGCGCACGCTTCGATGACCAACTGCGACGTCATCGTCATCGGCGCCGGCGTCCTCGGCTGCTCGGTCGCGCTGCATCTGCTCGACGAGGGCGGCGGCGACGTCGTCGTCCTCGAGCGCGACGGCGCCGGCCAGGCCACATCGGCGGCGGGCGCCGGCTTCATCGGCCCGTGGTCCGGCTCGTGGGACCCTCGCTGCGGCGAGGAGGAGCTGGCCGTCGAGCGCTACGGGCTCGAGTACTACGCAGCCCTGCACGAGGACGGCCACGAGTTCGGATACCGGGCCAACGGAAACCTCTATCTGGCCGGCTCGGAGAAGCAGTGGGAGGCGCAGTGCTCGCGCGCGCTCGCAGCCTCGGGCGCGCAGCAGCTGACCGCGGCGGAGGTCGCGGAGATAACCGGCGGGGTCGTCGCCGAGAGCGGCGTGTTCGCCGGGGTCTGGCACCCGAGCGGCGGACAGGTGTCGGCAGCTGCCGCCACCCGCGTGATGTCGGAGCTCTACCGCCAGCGCGGTGGGCGTCTCGAGACCAGGCTGCCGGTCCGCCGGCTGCTGGTCGCCGACGGGCGCGCGCAGGGCGTCGAGACGACCCGCGGGACGATCCGGGCCGACCGCGTCGTGCTCGCTGCCGGCGCCTGGACGAACGCCCTGCTGCGCCCGCTCGACGTGTTCCTGCCGATCGCGCCGCTCGTCGCCTCGCGGGTGGTGACCGAGCCGCTCGACGTGCCGCCGACGATGCCGACGATCATGATCGGCGAGATCCCCTTCTACGTGCGTGAGGAGCGGGGCGGCCTGCTCTGGGGCTCGAAGTTCACCGCGGCGCCGCGGCGCGCGTTCGTCGACCGGGATCCACCCGAGCGCTTCGACCAGCTGCCGCTCGACGGCTACCTGGAGATGGGCGAGGCGCTGGCACCGGCCACCGCCTTCGTGCCCCGGCTGGCGGACGCGCAGAGCGCGACGGTCGCCTTCGGCGCGCCGACCTATACGCCGGACGGGCGGTCGTGCGTCGGGCCGGTTCCAGGCGTCGAGGGGCTCTACGTCGTCGGCGGCTGCAACGAGGCCGGCGTCACCCACGCCCCCGGCTTCGGCCGCGTGCTCGCCGAGCTGATCGTCTCCGGTGCTCCCCGCCTCTGCTCGCTCGACGCCCTGGCGCTCGATCGCTTCGGCGATCGCTACCGCACCACCCACGACGTCGCCGGCGCGACGTCGTGGTGACCGCAGGGGTCGCGGCGGTACGGCAGGGGCTTTAGGCGCTGCCCCAGACGCGGGCCGCGGTCTCGGCGACCAGCTCCAGCTTGCGCCTCTCGTCGTCCTCGCTCAGCAGGTTGCCGGACGCCACCGAGGCGAACCCGCATTGCGGGCTGAGCGCGAGTCGCTCGAGCGGCATGAACTGAGCCGCCTCCTCGATCCGCCGCACGAGCGCGTCGCCGTCCTCGAGCTCCGGCACCTTGCTCGTGACCAGGCCGAGCACGACGGTCTTGTCGGTCGGCACGAAGCGCAGCGGCTCGAAGCCTCCCGAGCGCTCGTCGTCGTACTCGAGCAGCAGGGTGTCGAAGTTCAGCGCGTTGAAGATCTTCTCGGCGACCGGCTCGTAGCTGCCCTCGTGCATCCAGCGGCTGCGGCTGTTGCCGCGGCAGAGGTGGATCGCGATCGTCCGGCCCTCGCGATCGCAGCTCTCGACGCAGCGATTGTCCGAGGCGATCATCTCGTCGAGCTCGCGCTCGGGGTCGATGCCTTCGGCGAGCAGCTCCTCGCGCGCGTGCTCGTCGACGAGGCGCGTGTAACGCGGATTGTCGAGCTGGATGTAGGGGACGTCTTCGGCCGCGAGTGCCTCGACCTCCCCGCGCACGATCTCGGTGATCGCGTCGAGCAGCGCCGAGCGGTCCGGGTAGAAGGAGTCGGTCACTCCGACCTGGTAGCCGTCGCCGATGAACAGCGCCGGGCTCGGCAACGTGATCTTGAACGGCCCGCTGGCGTTTGCCCGCATGAAGGCCGCCTGGTCGGCGGTCAGACGACCGTGCTGGCGCAGCGTCCCGCCGACGACGACGCGCGTCGCGCGAGCCTCGCTGGTCTCGCCCTCGGAGCCGTGCCAGGTCGCCTCGACCTGCTTGGAGACGAACCCCTCGACGACATCGGGGAAGTCGCTCATGAACGTCTCGCGGCGGAAGTCGCCATCGGTGACGACGTCGATGCCGGCCGCCTCCTGCATCGCGATCGCGCTGAGGATCGCCGCGTCCTCGGCGGCGCGCAGGCCGTCGGCGTCGAGGCTGCCGTCGGCGTGCGCTGCGCGCGCATCGAGGAGCGCTTGGGGGCGGAGGAGGCTGCCGACCTGGTCGGCACGAAATCGGGTCGTCGTCATGGACGTTCTTCCTTGTCGGGTTGGGATGGTCATCGTGTGCCGGCGTCTAGGCAGCGCAGGCGACGTGGGAAACGCGCAGATCGGCGTACTCCTGCAAGCCCCAGCGGCCGTTCTCGACGCCGATGCCGCTGTCCTTGACCCCGCCGAACGGCAACGAGGGTGAGACGGCGCCGTGGCTGTTCACGTAGGCGCTGCCGCACTCGAGGCGGTCGGCGACGCGAGCGGCGAAATCGAGATCCTCGCCCCAGACCGAGCCGCAGAGCCCGAAGCGGGTGCCGTTGGCGCGCGCGAGCACCTCGTCGAGGTCCTCATAGACGAGGATCGGCAGCACCGGGCCGAACTGCTCCTCGGCGACGACGGGGCTGGCCTCGGGCGTGCCGGTGAGGAGCGTCGGCGCGAAGAAGTTGCCGGGGCCATCCTGCGGGGCGCCGCCGGCGACCGCATCGGCACCTTCGCGCAGCGCCTCGCCGACCAGCCCCGAGACGCGCTCGAACTGCGGCCGCGTCGCGAGCGGGCCGAGATCGACGCCGGGCTGCGTGCCCGGACCGACGACGACGCCCTCGGCGAGCGCGACGAGGGCGTCGGTGAGCGGGCCGGCGAGCCGACGCGGGACGTACAGCCGCTTGATCGCCGCGCAGACCTGGCCGCAGTTGTCGAACGCCGACCAGAAGATGGCGCCGGCGACCTTCGCGGGGTCGGCATCGTCGAGCACGATCGCGGCGTCGTTGCCGCCCAGCTCGAGCGTGACGCGCTTGAGGTCGGTCGCCGCGGCCGCGGCGACCGCGCGGCCGCCGTCGACGGAGCCGGTGAAGCTGACCTTGCGGACCAGCGGATGGGCGACGAGCGCCGCGCCGAGCTCGTCCCCCCCGGTGACGATGTTCACCACGCCCGCCGGGAAGGCGTCCGCCAGCAGCTCCCCCATTCGTAGGGTTGCCAACGGGGTGTACGGCGAAGGCTTGACGACGATCGCGTTGCCCGCCAGCAGCGCCGGGCCGAGCTTCCAGCAGGCGAGCAGCAGCGGGAAGTTCCACGGCGTGATCGCCGCGACGACGCCGTGCGGGCGGTGGCGCAGCGTGACGCGGGCGCCGGAGCCGCCGTCGAGCGTCTCATCGGCGAGTGTCAAGTCCGCGCAGGCGCGGAGCCAGGCGGCGGAGCCATGTACCTCCGACTCGGCCGCGGACAGCGGCTTCCCCTGCTCGGCGGTGAGTAGGCGGCCGAGCTCGGCGGCGGCGGCGTCGAGCCGCGCGGCGGCGTCGCGCAGGGCGGCCTGGCGGCTGGGCTCGTGCGCCGCCCAGGCGGGCTGCGCGCGAGCTGCCGCGGCGACCGCCGCCTCGAGCTGCTCGGGCGAGCAGTCCGGCGCCTGGCCGGCGACCTCCTGCGTGGCAGGGTCGAGCACCGGGAAGGTCGCCGCGGCGACGCGGGCCTCGCCGTCGATCAACAGGGCGGGAGTGCTCATCGGGAGCACGCTAGCCCCGGACCCGACCCGCCGCCAGCAACCCGCGTCGGAACTCCGGCAGCCAGATTCGGACCGCTGTCCACCGGATCGGACAACGGTCCGAGGATGCGCCGCACACTCTCGACAGGCGGGCCTGGCGCGATCCGGGCGGGCCGCCTATGGTCGGCGATCGGATGGCCGCCGTGCCCGACTCCTCGCCGCAGATCTCCGACGTCCGGGCCGCCGCACAGCGACTGCGGGGAGTCGTCCGCACCACCCCCGCCCTGCCGGACGAGGAGCGCGCGCTGGCGGCGGGGCTCGACCTCGTCGTCAAGTGCGAGAACCTGCAGCGAACCGGCTCGTTCAAGGTGCGCGGCATCTCGAACCACGTGATCAAGCTCGACCCGGACCGGCGTGCGCAGGGGCTGGTGACGCTCTCCGCCGGCAACACCGGCATCGCCACGGCGCTCGCCGCGCGCCTGGCCGGCGTGCCCGCCACCGTCGTCATGCCCGGCGATGCCGTCGGGCGCAAGGTGCGCGCGATCGCCGCGCTGGGCGCCGAGACGGTGCTGGTCGAGCGGCGCGCGGAGCTGGAGGAGCGCCTCGAGCAGCTCGTCGCCGAGCGCTCGCTCGCCTACGTGCCGTCCTACGACGACCCAGCCGTAATCGCCGGCCAGGGCACCGTCGCGCTCGAGCTGCTCGCCCAGGTGCCGGACCTCGAGGCGCTGATCGTGCCGACCGGGGGCGGCGGGCTGCTCGCCGGCTGCGCTGTCGTGCTGCGGGCCCTGCGCCCGCAGGTGCGTCTGTTCGCCGCCGAGGCGGCGGGCGCGGCGAAGCTGGCGGACTCGATCGAGGCGGGCCGGCTGGTGCGCCGCGAGCGGGTCGAGACGATTGCCGACGGGCTGGCGACGTCGGAATACGGCGTCCGCACGTTCGCGCTCGTGCGCGACGCGGTGGAGCGGGTCCTGGTCGTGCCGGAGCCGGAGATCCTCGCCGCGATGGCTCACTGCTGGGACGCCATGCGGCTCGCTGTCGAGCCCTCCTCGGCCGTCGCGCTGGCGGCCCTCCCCCACCTCGCGGGCGAGCTCGAGGGCCGGCGGGTGGCCGTCGTCCTGACCGGCGGCAACGTCGAGCCGAGCCGCCTGACGGAGGCCCTGCGAGCCGAGGGCAGATAGGCGGGATGGATTTCCCATGAGTTCTTTGGATATTATCCGAACCATCGCCTCCGTCGAGCAGATCGCGTTGCGCCGCTGTCTCGGCCTGCAGGCCGGCGAGCAGCTGGTGGTGGTCACCGACCCGCCACGGCTGGACGCCGCGCTCGCCCTCCAGGCCGCCGGTCTCGAGGCCGAAGCCGAGGCCGTGGTCGTCGTCCAGGACGCGGCGCGGAAGACCACCGAGCTGCCGGGCGCCACCGCCGCCGGGCTCGCCCAGGCCGACGTCTTCGTCGGCATCACCTCGGGTTCGATCTCACACAGCCCGGCGCGTGCGGAAGCGACTGCTCGCGGCGCCCGCGGCGCCTCGATGGGCGGCTCCACGCCGGAGATGCTCGAGCGCATGTTCGGCGCCGACCTCGATGCGGTCGGCCGCCGCAGCCGCCTCGCAGCCGCCGCGCTCGAGGCCGCCTGCGAGGCGCGCATCACCTGCCCCCGCGGCACCGATTTGCGACTCGCGCTCGACGGCTCCACCGGGCTCGCCGACGACGGCGATCTACGCGCCCCCGGCAGCTTCGGCAACCTGCCCTTCGGCGAGGGCTTCACCGTCCCGAGCGGCGGCGACGGGCTGGTCTTCCCGAGCACGATCGCCGGCCTCGGGCGGGTCGGCGCCGACACCCGCTTGACGATCGCCGATGGCCGCCTCCTCGCCGCCGACGGCGCCGACGGCGCCCGCCTGCTCGCCAGCCTCGACCGGCACGGACCGCTGGGCCGCAACGTCGCGGAGCTCGGCGTCGGCGCCCACGACGCGGCCGAGCTGAGCGGCTACGCGCTGGAGGAGGAGAAGCTGCTCGGCTCGATCCACGTCGCCTTCGGCGCCAGCGCCGCGCTCGGGGGACGGGTCAGCGTTCCGGTCCACGTCGACTGCGTGGTGCCGGACGCGAGGCTCGAGCTGGACGGGGTCGAGCTGCGGATCGCCTGACCGCGCCGGCGAACCGATGGACCCAGGAGCCGAGCCGGTCCATCCTCACCGCTCCGGCGCGGCCGTCGCAGCGGCGTCCTGACCGAGAATCCGCGACCACGCCCGCTGCTCGGCGATCGCAGCCGGAAGCTCACCGCTCGCGAGCGCCGCGGCCAGGATCTCGCGGGTGCGACGCTCCGCGTCCACCAGGGCGAGCTCGAGGCGAGCGCCGCCGCCCTCACCGCGGCGCTCGGCGTCGACGTGGATCAGGCCACCGCAGTTGGCGAGGAAGTCCGGCACGTAGAGGATGCCGCGGCGGGCGAGGGCGGCGGCCACCTCCGGTCCGCTCAGCGGATTGTTGGCCGCGCCGCAGACCACCCGGCAGTTCAGCCTCGCGGCGGCGTCCGGGTCGATCGCCCCTCCGATCGCGCAGGGCGCCAGCACGTCGAGCTCGGCGGCGAGGATCTCCTCGCCGCTCGCGGCAAGCTCGACCCCCTCGCGGCAACCCTCGCGCGCGGCGGCCCAGGGATCGAAGGCGACGACCTCGGCTCCCTCCGCGACCAGCAGGCCGGCGAGATGGCCGCCGACCTTGCCGAGTCCGATCACGCCGACCCGGCGGCCGGCCAGCGAGGAGTCGCCGTCGAGGGCCTCGAGCGAGGCGCGGATCCCGCCGAAGACGGTGCGGGCGGTGTCCGGGGAGGGGTCGCCGCCGAGCCCGCCCCGCGCGCTGCAGCCGAGCACGTGGGTGGTGTGCTCGGCGATGAAGTCCATGTCGGCCGTGGTCGTGCCGATGTCCTCGGCGGTGATGTAGGCGCCGCCGAGCCGCTCGATCTCGCGGGCGAACGCGGCGAGCCGCTCGGAGCGCGATCCGGCGTCCTCGCGGTCGACGATGACCGCCTTGCCACCGCCGAGGTCGAGCCCGGCCGCCGCCGCCTTCAGGGTCATCGCCCGCGATAGCCGCAGCGCGTCGTCGAGGGCTTCCGCGATCCCGCCCTCGTAGGTCCGCAGGCGGAGGCCTCCGAGCGCCGGTCCCAGCACGGTCGAGTGGATCGCCACCACCGCCTCGAGGCCGGTCTCGGGGTCGTTCAGCAGGTGGACCCGCTCGTGACCCCAGATCAGCGATCGGGCGAGCGAGTCGGCGGTTGCGACGGTCATCGGACCGCCTCTCCCTCCAGCTCGGCGAGAAGCTCCGTCCGGCGAGCTCGGAAGCGCTCGACATTGGCCAACTTGATCTCCTCGTAGCCGCGGACGAGGTCGGGCAGGGCGGCGAGCTCGGCGAACAGGCGCGCGCTGCCTGGCTGCGCAACCGCGAGCGCCCGCTCGATCGCGCTGCGGTATTCGACGATCAGCTCTCGCTCGACCTTGCGCACCCGAGCCTGGCCGAAGGGGTCGAGGGCGCCTCCACGCAGGACCTTGCCACGGCGCAGCAGCCGCAGCATCGGCATCGCCCAGCGACCGAAGCCGATCTTGCGCTTGAGGCCCAGGGCGCGGAGGACGGGCGGGTGCAGCTGGACCGAGATACGGGCGCCGGCGCCGAACTCGCTCGCCAGCCGGGCCCGCTCGATCGAGTCGAGGTGGAGACGCGCGACCTCGTACTCGTCCTTGTAGGCCATCAACTTGTGGAGGCCCGTGGCATAGGCGAGGGTGAGCTCGTCGGCTCCCTCCCCGAACGTGGCCTCGATTCGATCGCCCACCGCGAGAACCGCCTCGAGGTATTGCCGCGCGTACCGGATGCTCTGGTAGTCGACGAGATCGGCAGCACGCCGCTCCAGGAGCTGGCGCAAGAGGGCGCTCGGCCGGGCCTCGTCGAGGAGGGTCGCCACTCGTCGATCCGGCCTCGCCGAGTCGCCCGGATCGCGGTCGCTCGGCGCCTCCACCAGCTGCGGCTCCGCGACTGCGGCTCGTCCCCAGCGGAATGCCTCCTTGTTGGTGTCGACCGCGGCGCCGTTCAGCTCGATCGCCGCTTCGATCGCCGTCCCGGACAGCGGCAGATGTCCCGCCTGGTAGGCAGCTCCGATCAGCAGCAGGTTGGCCGGCAGGCTGTCTCCGAGCAACCGCGTCGAGAGCTCCTTGGCGTCGAGGTAGACGTTTTCCTCGCTGCGGGTGACGGCGTCGATCCGGCGCCGGAGCACACGTTCGGAGACGGCAGCCCGATCGGGATCGGTGATCATCCCGGCGGTCGGCACCGCCGCGGTGCTGACGACCGCGACGGTGCGAGCGGGGTCGGCGACCGCCAGGTTGCCGGTCCCTGCCGCGCCGAGGAGGTCGAAGCCGAGCAGGAGGTCGGCGCTCTGCCGGCCGGCGCGGAGGCTTCCGAGCGACGCCGTCGGGCCGATGCGGACGTCGGAGATCACCGGACCCCCCTTCTGAGCGAGACCGGTCTGCTCGACCCCCGCCGCCTCCAGACCGTCGATCCTCGCCGCCATCTGCAGGATCTGCGAGACGGTGACGACCCCGGTGCCGCCGATCCCCGGCATTCGCAGAAGCCGATCCTCCGAGTCAGCGGCTCTGGGTGGGTCGGGAAGGTCGGTCGGGGCCGAAGGGGCCGCCGACCGCTCGGCGCCGGCCGGCTCGACCAGCACGAACGACGGGCAGTCGCCGTCGAGGCAGGAGAAGTCGAGGTTGCAGGAGGACTGGTCGATCCGGGTCTTGCGCCCGAAGTCGGTTTCGACCGGCTGCACCGAGAGGCAGGTCGACTTCTTGCCGCAGTCGCCGCAACCCTCGCAGACCCGCTCGTTGATCCAGACCCGCTGCTTCGGCGTCGGCAGCTTGCCGCGTTTGCGCAGGCGCCGCTCCTCGGTCGCGCAGCGGTCGTCATAGATCAGGACGCTCACCCCCTCGACCTCCGCGAGCTCGCTTTCGACCTCCGCCAGGCGGTCGCGGTGGTGGACCGCGGCGATCGGGTCGAGCGAGACCCTCCGATAGCTCGCCGGCTCGGGCGTCAGGACCGCGATCGCCCTCACCCCTTCCGCGGCCAGCAACCGGGTCAGGGCCGGCACCGTCATCTGACCCTCGGGGTGCTGGCCGCCGGTCATCGCGACGGCGTCGTTGTAGAGGAGCTTGTAGGTGATCTTCATCCCGGCGGCGATCGCGGCGCGCACCGCCAGCGAGCCGGAGTGATGGAACGTTCCGTCGCCGATGTTCTGGACGAACTGCTGGTCGCCGGCAAATGGCGCCAGGCCCAGGAACTGTGCGCCCTCGCCGCCCATCTGAGGCGTTCCGAGCAGGTTGCCGCGCCCCTCCTCGTCGAGCTCGACCATGATGTGACAGCCGATCCCGGCGCCGACGACCGTGTCGGCGGGAGCCCTGGTCGAGCGGTTGTGGGGGCAACCCGAGCAGAAATAGGGAATGCGGCCGGCCGGTGCGACTTCCAGGTCGAGCTTCTTCGGCCGCCGATCCGCCCTTCGTCGAAGGCTCTCCGGCTGATCCTCGGGCGGGAGCCAACTGGCGAGAAAGCGAACGACGTCGTCCTCGACGACGGTGCCGCTGGGGGGCACCGGGCCCTCGCCGGCGAGGGCGCCGCAACCGGTGATCGCCGCCCTCGCGGCGGTCCCGTACAGACACTCCTTGAGCTGCCCCTCGAGAAACGGAACCTTGTCCTCGATCACGAGCACGTCCTCCACCCCGCGCGCGACGTCCAGCGCGAAGGCCGGGTCGAGCGGCCACGGCATCGAGACCCTCGCGATGCGGAGCCCGATCGCATCGATCTCCCGATCGCCGAGACCGAGGTCGGCGAGGGCGCGAACGACCGTCTCGTGAGCGACGCCCGCGGCGACGACGGTCCGCCGCGGACGGCGCGGCTCGAAGAAGATCCGATTGAATTCGGCGGCGCGGGCGTAGGCTCGTGCGCGCTCGAGCCGCTCACCGAGCTGATCTGCCTCGGCTCGCAGCGACATCGGCGGCAGCAGGACCGCCGGCTCGAAGGGCCGCTGCTCGGGCGCGGGGATCGCCTCGAGCAGCCCGTCGAGACTGACCGTGGCGGAGGCGTCGGCGACCTCTGCCACCACCTTCACCACCGTCCACAGGCCGCTTGCTCGCGAGAGCGCAACGGCGTGCAGACCGAGGGCGAGCAGCTCTCGGACGGTGGCTGGCGCCAGCACCGGCGTGACCAGACTCCGGCACATCGTCTCGCACGAGCTCGGGATCGTCGACGACTTGCAGGCGGGGTCGTCCCCGAGCAGGGCGACCGCGCCACCGAGCGGTGCGACGCCGCTGAGGTTGCTGTGGCGGATCGCATCGGCGGCGCGATCGAGGCCCGGGTTCTTGCCGTACCAGAACCCGACCACGCCGTCATGACGCCGTCCTTCGAGCTGACCCAGCAACTGGGTGCCGCCGACGGCGGTCGCCGCCAGCTCCTCGTTGATCCCGGGCTGGAAGACGACCTGGTGCGCCGCGAGGCGCTCGGCGGCTCGCCCGAGCTCCCGGTCCAGGCCGCCGAGCGGAGAGCCCGGATAGCCGCTCACGAACGCCGCGGTGTTGAGGCCGCGAGCGCTGTCGAGCCGGCGCTGGTCCAGGATCAGCCGGACGAGAGCCTGCACTCCCGAGATCAGGACGGTGCCCGAGTCGGCGACGAACTTGTCGTCGAGAGTGACGCGCTCCGGTGCGATCGCGGTGGTCATCGGAGTCGGTCGAGGCTTCGCCTGCGTAAACCCATCGAAGTGATCGTCGTCTATCCCTTGCTTCAAATGGAAGTGACACGCAAGCCAGACCTGTTACTGGCGGAAAGGCGCAAATTTCTTGCGGATGGTACGGTCGCGCGATGCCGGAGCAGAAGATCGACTCGACCGATCGTGCAATCGTCGAGGAGCTCGAAGAAGACGCTCGCCAGACGCTTTCCGAGATCGCCTCGAAGGTCAGCCTCTCGGCGCCGGCCGTGAAGCGCCGAATCGACCGGCTGCTGGAGCTGGGAGTGATCGCCGGCTACACGGTCCGGGTCGACCATTCGAAGCTCGGCAGGCCGCTCGTCGCGTTCACCGAGCTCCGCTTCACCGGCTCCACGCCCGTCGAGGAGATCACCGAGATCGCTGCGGCAACGCCCGAGGTGGAAGCCCTGTTCACGATCGCCGGCGACCCCGACGCCATCGTCCAGATCCGAATCGCCGATGTGGATCAGCTGAACGTCGTGATCGACCGCTTCCGACGCAGCGGGAAGGTGATCGGCACGAAGACCCTGATCGTGCTCGGCTCCTGGAGGCGGCACGGAGGACTGCAGCCCTGACGTCGACTCCTCCTCGACCGCCGGCTCAGCGCAGGACGTGCCCCGAACACTCGTCGAACCGCGCCGCGCCTGCCGCTTTCGCTGTTAGCTTCGGTTCGGTGTTCCTTTCCAATCGGCGCGCAAGCCCCTCCCCCAGCCTCCCGACCGGCTCCTGCCTGGGCCTCGCGCTCCTCGTCGCCGTCGCCGCGCTCCTCTACGGCGCCGCCGGCGCCAGCGCCTTCGGCACCGTCGAAAGCAAAGCCCTCGGCCAGGCCGCCGAGCACGAGAAGATCACCCGTGCCGCCCTCGCCTGCCCCGGCGGCGGCCCCTCCGACGGCACCTGCTTCGAAGCGAAGAGCATCGACGAGCTGGCCGGCAAGAAAGGCACCTTCGGCGGCGTCGGCGCGCCCGACCGCGACGAAGTCTTCAACTCCGACGCGCACTGCGACGACGCCGACTACCTCGACAAGCCGGGCTACCCGCAGAGCCGGGCGCAGGCCACCGCGGCGCTCGAAAGCTGCCTCTCGCACCTGCGGGCCAAGTTCAGCGAGGCCTGGATCCAGGCCAAGGAAATGGTCTCCGAAGGGACGACGCCGGTGATCTTCCCCGACAAGGTGAAGATCGGCGGCGGCTGTCCCTTCCGCGGCAGCCCCAGCGGGCTCGGCAAGTGCGACGTGCTCGACCAGTTCGGCCGCGCCCTGCACGGCGCCCAGGACTTCCACTCCCACAGCAACTGGAACGACCAGGCCGACAGCTCGAAACCGATCTCGATCACCAACCCGCCGGGGCTCGGCGAAACCGGCGCCGCGCCGTTCTTCAACCTCCGCAACCTCACCACCGGGACCATCCCCCACGACCTCTCGACCGGCTGCTTCTCCGTCATCCCGCTCGGCTGCAAAGGCCGCATCACCCACGGCACGCTGAACAAGGACGAGGGGACGATCGACCCCGCCTCCGGCGCCACCAGCAACCCGAACACCAGCCGCGGCAAACTGCACGGCGGCGCCAACTTCGCCGCCGCCGTGGCCGGGGCGATCGCCGAGACGCGAAGGCAGTGGGAAGACCTGCGCCAGCAGATCCTCAGCGCCTACGGGCCGACCCGGGGCGCGCTGATGATCTGCGCGCTGACCCGCGACGATCCGGTCAAAGACTGCCAGGGGCGCAAGCTCGCGATCGTCATCGACAGCTCCGGCTCGAACGAAGAGACCGACCCCGGCGGGCTGCGGATCGCCGCCGGCGAGGCCTTCAACTCTTCGCTCCTGACCGAAGCCGAGGCCAAAGAAAAAGGCGGCCAGCCCGACAAGAGCGCGGTGATCTCCTTCGAAAGCAGCGCCAGCCTGCTCTCGCCGCTGGCCGACCCGAGCGCCGCCAGCTTCGCCGGGATCGGCGCCTTCGGCGGCACCTGCATCGCCTGTGGCGTCAGCGCCGCCTCCTCGCTTCTGATCGAAGGCAACGCCGGCGAAGAGCCGCCCTACGACCGCGACGGCATCGTCGTCCTCACCGACGGCGAGGACGAAGACGTCGGCGCGATCATCGCCGCGATCGACGCCGCCGCAGCGGTCGGCATCCGCACCTCGATCGGCTTCCTCTCGCCGCCCCCGAGCCCGGTGCCGCTGGCCCGCCTCAGCGCTCGGCGCGGCGCCTCCACCGACGCCCAGGCGATCGCCTTCGGTCTCGGCGAAGAATCGCTCGAACCCGACCCGGGCCTGGTCAGCGCCGTCCAGGCCTCGGGCGGCGTCGTCGCCACGATCTCCTCGGCGGAAGCCCAGCGCAGCTTCGTCGACGTCGTCCTCGCCAACGGCTTGACCGCCGCCAACGACCCAAACGGCAACGACGACGGCGGCATCCTCGCGATCGGGATCCAGGTCCGCGGCCGGATCGACCCGCCCGGCGACAGCGACGCCTGGACCTACACCGCGAAGCCGAAGGAACGCGTCCGCGTCACCCTGGCCGGCCCGAACAAGGCGCTGAAGGTGAGGGTCGCGAAGACCGGCCGGGTGCTGAAGGAAGTGAAGACCAGGGGCGTCGAGAAAACCGCCGAATTCCTGATCGCGGGCAAGAAGAAGCGCAAGCTGAACAAACTCGAATTGATCGTCAGCGGGGGCGGCGGCAAAGCCGAAACCGGATACCGGATCGGCCTCACCGCGGTGGCCGGCTGAGGGACCTGGCGCCGGTCGCCCCCGCCCGGGGGTCCTAGATGACTAGTTCCACGGCCAGGCCCACCTGGATGACGCGCCCGGCACACTTCGCATCCCTGCGTCCTCGGGTTTGCCTTTGCCAACCGGCAAAGGCTGCACCCTGCGTCCTTGGTCTGCTCGGCCGGGCGCGCCTCCAGTCAGACCTCGCCGTGAAACTACTCATCTAGCCGCGGTTGTGGTTGACGACCTCGACGTTGTGGCCGTCGGGGTCGAGCACGAAGGCGCCGTAGTAGCCCGGGTGGTATCCGGGCCGCTCGCCGGGCGCGCCGTTGTCCTCGTAGCCGTCGGCGAGGGCGGCAGCGTGGAACTCCCGCACGGACGCGTCCTCCCCGGCTGAGAAGGCGATGTGGAGGTGCTCGGTGGTCGGCCGCTCGTCGTCGATCAGCGAGAAGCTGAAGTCCTCCCCCCGCAGCTGCACGCGGCCGGGTTCGACCTCGCCGAGGCGCAGGCCCGAGTGCGGGGCGATCGCCTCGTAGAACCGACGCGATGCCTCGAGGTCGCGAACCCGCAGCCAGAGGTGGTCGATACCGGCGTCGGGCCCCGAGTGCCCGCGCTCGAAGTGGACCGCCTCAGCGCTGTTGCCGTCCGGGTCGAGGAGGAAGCCGCCGTAGTAGTCGGGGCCGTACGCCGCCCTGTTTCCCGGTGCCCCGTCGTCCCTGTAGCCGGCATCGACCCCCGCCTGCCAGAAGGCGTCGACCGCCGCCCGGTCCGCCGCCCGGAAGCCGACGTGCAGCCCGCGCGAGACGGGATGCCCGCGGTCGGTCGGCACGAGGTCCCAGTCCTGCCATTCGACCAGCGCTCCGTCCGCGTGCACCGGCTCGGACCCGAGCACGGAGAGAGCGGTCCGGTAGAAGCGCTCCGACGCCGCCAGGTCGGACACCGCGATCTGGACGTGGTCGAACATCGGCCTCGAGATTATGCGTTACGGCTGCCATCGGCGCCGAGCCGGAGCAGCCGCAGAGCTTCCGCTCAGTCACCGTGTTTTCGTACCGGTTTTCGGCGCCGCTCCGGGGGCCATCGGAGATTTAATCTCCGCCGATCAGGTTTGTAACGTCCAGCGGGCTCGCGTCGCCACTGGCGCGAGGCAGATCGAGAACCACACAAGAAAAGGAGACCTATGTCCGACGGAAACACGGAGTCGCTCACCCGTCGCAAAGCCCTACAGGGTGCTGCGGCCGCCGGCGTGATCGGGACGGCGGGGGCTTTGACGGCGGGAGCCTCTTCAGCCGCCGCCGCCACCTCCGATGGCATCGAAAAGTCCGGCCCGCTGCGCGTCCGCAAGGAGCTCCAGCTGGTCGATCAGGAGGGGCAACAGCGCTTCCTCCAGCAAAGCACCAAGCCGCCCGTCTTCCTCAACGGAGAAACCTTTCCTCCTGAGGAACGGGAGGGCCCCGACGATGCCAGCTATCTCATCTTCAACGACCAGGAACAGTCGGAGAAGGGTGGCATCGTCGTTCACTCGGACTTCGCTCAGCTGTCATTTGATTACCCGACCGTCGACGCCCTTCACCTGGGATCGGAAAACGTCGGCTCAGTGGGGGGAGCGGTCCTTGCGATGCGCCAGATGCCCGACCCTTCGATCCCGCGTGAAGAACTGACGGAAGAAGACGCGCCGCGGCGCGTCCTCCTCGGGACCGACAACGCCGGCGACGGGGCGCTGCTCTTCCTGTACGACTCGAAAGGCCGTCCGCGGATCACCCTCCAGGTCGATGACGAAGACGTGCCTCGCATCCAGATCCTCGATGGCGACGGCAATGTCGTCTCCTCGCTACCTCCGACGGAAGAGACGCCGACGCCGTCGGCCCGCCGCGAGCTCTCGCCGATTCTCGGCGGGAACCTTCCGAGCAGGTAAGGGCGCAACCAGGTTGAGACGGGTCCCCTTCGCTGGGACCCGTCTCAAATCCCGGGGGCGCGACTCTTGTCAGGGACCTTCGGCGAGCGCAGTCCTGTCAGCCTCCTGGAGGGTGGCGCTCAGCACCCGCCGTTGCCGTAAGAAGGGCGCCGAGCATCGCCAGCGCGAGAATCACGGCGAGCCTGCGGGTGAGGACGACTGCATGGCGAAGCATGATCACTTTCGTCGACGGATTTCGCGAAGCCCCTGAGCTTCTGAGGCGAATGCCGCCACGACTATCCTCGACCGATGCGCACTCCGTTCGGAAGGTTCAGCAAGCCCTCCGTGGCTCTACTCGCCGTCCTCCTCCTAGCGGTGGTCGCCGGGCTCCTCACGCCGGGCGGAACGGGGGATGCGATCGAGATCGGCGCCTGGGTCGCGATCGTCGTTTTGCTCCTGCTCGAATTCGGAGTTCGGACGACGCCACAAATGGGGAACTATTACGGCGACGAACGGGATGAGCGCGAAAGGGTGGCGGATCGGAACGAACCCCCGGTCAGCAGCCCGGGTCGGCATGTCGGTACCCACCTCAGCTCGAAGGAAGAAGACTGAGGCCAGGGCCGGCTGGGCTCGATAGGAGCCGTCCCAACGGGACGGATGCCGAGGATTGAGCTGGGCGAATCATCCGGGATTTGCTCTGGCACAAGGAGCTGAAACACCGGATCGAGGAGCCCGGGTGTCAGCGATCGGAGGCTGATCACAGGCGCGAGTGACCCGGAGGCTCGGCGGGGGACGTAATGGAATCGTCACCTCTTCCCGCAAGGATCGGCGCATGTCCCGCCTCGTCGTGATCGCGAAGGCGCCCGTCCCCGGGCGCTCGAAGACGCGACTCTGCCCGCCCTGTACAGCCGAGCAGGCCGCGCGGCTGGCAGAAGCGGCGCTGATCGACACCCTCGCCGCGGTCGAGGAGACGCCCGGCGTCGAACGGGTCCTGGCCCTCGACGGCGCGCCGGGAGCGTGGCTGCCGGAGTGCTTCGAGGTCGTCGAGCAGCGCCGCGGCGGCCTCGGCGAGCGCCTCGCCGGCGCCTTCTCCCACCACGACGGCCCGACCCTGCTGATCGGGATGGACACCCCGCAGGTCTCGCCGCAGTTGCTGGAGCGCTCGATCGAGGAGCTGCGGTTCCATGACGCCGTCCTCGGCGCGGCGCCCGACGGCGGCTACTGGGCGATCGGCTTCCGCAGGCCGCACTCCGGGGCCTTCGCCGGAGTCACGATGAGCTCGCCGTTCACCGCCGCGCTCCAGCGCAGCCGCCTGCGGGCGCTCGGACTGCGGCTGCACGAGCTCCCGGAGCTGCGCGACGTCGACTACTTCGACGATGCCCGGCGGGTCGCCGACGAGCACCCCGGGGGCGAGTTCGCCCGCGCGGTGCGGAGCCTGGAACCGGCCCTTGTCTGAACCCCACCATCCGAGCGCGCTGGCGGTCTACGAGCGCGGGCTCGACGAAAGCGGTCCGCAGGCCCGGCCGGTGCGCTGCCACGCGGTCGGCGACGACGGCTCGCGGCGGCGGCTGCCGCTCGAGCGCTGGCTGCGAACCCCCGGGGCGGGCGAGTCGGAGCTGCTGCAACGGGCCGTCGGCCCGGTTCTCGACGTCGGCTGTGGCGCCGGCCGCCATGTCGTCGCCCTGCGCCGCGAGGGGGTCGAGGCGGTCGGGATCGAGATCTCCCGGCAGGCGACGGCGCTCGCCCGCGAGCGCGGCGGCGTCGTCATCGAAGGCTCGATCTTCGAGGCCCGGCTGCCGTCGATCTGGAACACCGCGCTGCTGCTGGACGGCAACATCGGCATCGGCGGCGACCCGATTGGTCTACTGCGGCGCCTCGCCGGACTGCTGCGCGCCGGCGGTGCGGCGCTGGTCGAGCTGGAGCCGCCGTCGACCATTTCGAGGACCAGCCGGGTCCGCCTCGAAAGCCCGCACGAGGTCAGCGACTGGATTCCCTGGACCTTCGTCGCCGGCGACGAGATCGAGCCGATCGCCGTTGCCGCCGGGCTGCGGCTCGACGAGCTCTGGACGAGCGAAGGGCGCTGGTTCGCGCGCCTGCTCCTGGGGAGGTCGGCATGGTCCCGGTAGCCACCACCGAGGCGCCGCGAACGTCGGCTGACCCGCCGCTGCCGCCTCGACGCCACGGAGGAAGGCGCCCGCCCGCGACCGTCTGGGTTCCCTGGCTGGTCGTCGCCGCGACGCTGGCGACGATCGCCGTCGGCCTCATCGCGAGGTTCGTCTTCGATGCCGGCTGGGGCGCGCCGGCGCCGCCCCTGATCCTCTTCCTCCGCCCGGCGCTCTCGACCTGGGCGATCCCCGGCCTGCTCCTGATCGCCGCCGCCCTGCTCGGCGCCCCGCGATTGCTACGAGCGCGGCTCGGCCCACTCACCTTCGGCGTCGCCCTGTTCGCGCTGACGCTCCTGACCCGGGTCGCCCTCAACGTGGCCAGGGGCGGCCCGGGCGACCTCTCCCGGGTCTTCGCGCCGAGCGGCGGCGAGGGCAGGACCGAGTACCTGCCGGGCCTGGCATACCTGGGGCACGGCGCCGGCGATCTGCTCGAACGCTGGGTCGGCCTGATTCCAGGCCTCCCCACCCACCTCGCCGGCCACCCGCCCGGCCTCCTGCTCACCATCGATGCGCTCGGCATCGACAGCGCCGCCGGCCTCGCGGCGCTGACGATCGTGGTCGGCGCGCTGGCCACCCCGGCCCTCTACCTGCTCGCCCGCGAGCTGGTCGACGAGGGCACGGCCCGGGTCGCGGCGCTGCTCTTCGTCTTCGTCCCGACCTCGCTGCTCTACGGCGCGACCTCCGCCGACGCCCTCTACGCGACTCTGGCGGTTGCGGCGGCGGCCCTGCTGCTCGCCGCCGGGCCGCTGCGGCGGGCGCTCGGCGCGGTCGCCCTGGCCCTCGCCTCGTTCTTCTCCTACGCCCTGCTCGCCGCCGGTGCCTGGGCGGCGATCGTGCGCTGGCGCCGCGACGGCTTCGCCGCCGCGCTGCGGCTGGCGCTCCTCTGCGGCGCCGCGCTGGCGGTCCTCTACCTCGGCCTCTATCTGGCAACCGGCTTCGACCTGTTCGCCGCGATCCGCGCCACCGACGCCCGCTACCGCGAAGGCCTGGCGTCCTACCGGCCCTACCTCTTCTACTTCTTCGGCTCACCGGCAGCCTTCCTGGTGATGCTCGGCCCGGTCGCCTGGCTCGCGGCCCGGGCGCTGGCCGAACGCGAGTCGGCGGCGATCGCCCTCGCCGCGGTGATCGCGATCAGCGTGATCGCCGGCTACACCAAGGCGGAGACCGAGCGGATCTGGCTCTTCCTCGTCCCCTTCGCCTGCCTCGCGGCCGCCCGCTCGCTCTCGATCAAGCGGGTGCCGCTGGTCCTCGCCGCGCTCGGCGCCCAGGCGATCGCAACCGAGATCCTGTTCGCGACCAAGTGGTGACCGCGCCCGTGGAGATATCGGCGGGGCGGAGTTCAGCGCAACTCGGCGCCGGCGAACTCCGCCATCCCCGCCGCCAGCCCAACCTCGGCGGCGAACCCGAGCTCGGCGCGAGCCCGGGCCGGGTCGGCGAAGACGTGGCGGACGTCGCCGAGCCGGAACTCACCGGTCACCTCGGGGGCCACCGCGGCCGGCCCGGCCTCGCCTGCCAGCAGCTCGGCCATCGTCAGGATCGACTCCGGGCTGCCGCTGGCGACGTTGAAGGCGGCCGCGGCACCGCGGCGCTCGAGCGCCACCAGGTTGGCACGGGCGACGTCGCCGACGTGAACGAAGTCGCGCAGCTGGGCGCCGTCCTCGAAGACCCGCGGCGCCCGACCGGCGGCGATCGCGCTGCGGAAGATGCTGGCTACCCCTGCGTATGGGGTGTCGCGCGGCATCCGCGGCCCATAGACGTTGTGGTAGCGCAGGGCGGTGTACTCGATGCCCCCGCGCTCGCGGGCGAAGACCGCGCAGAGGTGCTCCTGCTGGAGCTTGGTGGCGGCGTAGACGCTGCGCGGGTCGAGCGGCGAGTCCTCGCCGATCGCCAGCGGTCGCAACGGCTCCCCGCAAGCGGGGCAGGACGGATCGAAGCGCCCCGCCTCGAGGTCCTCGCGCCGCCGCGGGGCCGGCCGCACGTCGCCGTGCCGGGCGCACTCGTAGCGGCCCTCGCCGTAGACGACCATGCTGCTGGCGAGGACCAGCGGCCCGCGGAAGGCACGCGCCGCGAGCGCCGCCAGCAGCCGGGCGGTGCCGAGGTCATTGGCGGCGACGTACTCGGGCGCCTCGGTGAAGTCGAGGCCGAGGCCGACCATCGCCGCCTGGTGGCAGACGGCGTCGACCCCGTCGACCGCCTGTGCCGCCAGCTCGGGATCGGCGACGTCTCCGACCAGCAGCTCGGCGGCGGGGTTCAGGTAATCGGGCCGGCGCCGGTGGGCGGCCGGATGGAAGCAGTCGAGCACCCGGACCTCGGTCCCGGCCTCGACCAGAAGATCGACGACGTGTGAGCCGATGAAGCCCGCGCCGCCGGTGACCAACACTCGCCCGTTCATCGGCCGCAGCATATGGACGCCGGCGATCCTGGCCGGGCCCGGCCTGCTCGAGCGAATCGTCCCTCCCGAAGTTGCCGAGCGATGAAGCTGCCGCGCCCGAAGCTGCCGTCTCCCCCGAACCTGCCGAAGCCGCGGTTCCCAGAGAAGCCGCCGCCCGGGCCGACCCGGCCGAGCTTCTGGCGCAGCCCCCTGCGCGGCCCGTGGCTGACCTCGATCCTCGGCTCGGCGCTGCTACCACTGATCCTCGTCTGCGCCTTCACCGGCTTCCTCTCACAGGCCGCCTACAACCCGGCTCTCGGCAACAACTCGCTGCTCCCCGGCGGCGGCATCGGGATCGACCTCTACTTCTTCTCCTGGCCGACCAGCCCCTCCTACCTCTACGCGCTGACCCAGGGCCTGCACGTGGCCACCGGCCTGCTGGCGATCCCGATCCTGCTGGCGAAGCTCTGGTCGGTGATGCCGAAGCTGTTCGAGTGGCCGCCGATCCGCTCGATCGCGCACGCGCTCGAACGCGCCTCGCTGGCGCTCCTGGTCGGCGGCAGCGTCTTCGTCTTCCTCACCGGCCTCCTGAACATCCAGGTCTTCTACCCCTGGCCCTTCCGCTTCCTCACCGCCCACTACTACGGCGCGATCGTCTTCATGGCCGCCTTCCTGCTCCACATCGGGCTCAAGATCCCAGTCGCCTGGCGGACCTTCCGCGAGCAGGGGGTGCTGCGGCCGCTGCGCGCCGACCTCGCCCACACCGAGCCCGAGCCCTACGCCGAGGGGCACGTCGCGCCGCTCGAACCGGACCGGCCGACGATCTCCCGCCGGGCGATGCTGGCGACGGTCGGCGCCGCCTCGCTCGGCGCCGGCTTCATCGCCGCCTCGCAGTCGATCGGCGGGCCGTTGCGCTCGCTCGGGCTGCTCTCGCCCCGCTCGACCCAGCTGGACCACGGTCCCAACGGCTTCCAGGTCAACAAGACGCTGGAGAAGGTGAACCTCACCGACGACGACATCGGCCCCGGCTGGCGGCTGGCGCTGAGCGGCGAGGGCGAGCATCAGCTCTCGCGCGACCAGCTGCTGGCGATGCCCCAGCACAGCTACGACCTGCCGATCGCCTGCGTCGAAGGCTGGTCGACGACGCAGCGCTGGACGGGGGTGCGGCTGCGCGACCTGGCGGTGCTCTGCGGCGCCCCCGGCGCCTCCCAGGTCCTGGTCGAATCGCTGCAGAAGGGCGGCGCCCTGCGCGAGGTCACCCTCAGCTCCGGCCAGATCGCCGACGAGCGCAGCCTGCTGGCGCTGCGGGTCAACGGCGTCGACCTCTCCCCCGACCACGGCTATCCGGCCCGGATCATCGTTCCGGCGGCGCCCGGGGTGCACCAGACCAAGTGGGTCGGGGCGATCAAGTTCGAGGCGGCATGACGGCCCGCGCCCGCGCCCTCTACGGCGCCTCGCCGCTGCACCTGCTGGCGGTGATCGCCAGCTTCGCGGTCGCCGGCTACGCCTTCTTCCGGATCGCCGGCCAGCCCTCGGCGCTGCAGACCTTCATCTGGCTCGGGGCGGCGGCGGTTGCCCACGACCTGATCGCCTTCCCGCTCTACTCGGGGCTCAACCTGATCGCCCGCCGCTCCCTCGCCGGCCGCGCCGACACCCGCGAAGCGGACCGCCGGGTCCCGGTCGTCAACCACCTGCGGATCCCGTTCTTCCTCAGCGCCCTGGCGCTGCTGCTCTTCTTCCCCGAGATCCTCGGCCTCAACTCCGCCAACTACCTCGATGACACCGGGCTCAGCGGCGACGTCTTCCTGACCCGCTGGATCGGGCTCTGCGCGGCCCTCTTCCTCGGCTCGGCGCTGATCTACGCGGTACGGCTGCGGCGGGCCGCAAAAGGCGAGCCCGCCGAGCAGCCGGTGGCCGACGGCGAGCACGACGACGGCGACGAACATGGCTCGGAGGAGGGTTGAGGTGCCCGACGTGATCCTGCCGGCGCTCGACGAGGCCGCGGCGATCCCCGCGGTCCTGGCCGCGATGCCCGACGGCTACCACCCGATCGTCGTCGACAACCGCTCCAGCGACGGCTCCGGCCGGATCGCGGCCGAGCTCGGCGCCGAGGTGATCGAGGAGCCGCGCCGCGGCTTCGGCGCCGCCTGCTTCGCCGGGCTGCTCGCCGCCCAGGCCGAGGTCGTCTGCTTCATGGACTGCGACGGCAGCCTCGACCCCGCCGAGCTGCCGGCGATCGTCGCCCTGCTCGAGGCCGGCGCCGACCTGGCGATCGGCGCCCGCCTGGCCGAGCCGGGCGCCTTCCCGATCCACGCGATGGTCGCCAACCGGGTGCTGGTCCGGGAGCTGCGCCGGCGCACCGGCGTCGAGCTGCGCGACCTCGGCCCGATGCGGGCGATCCGGCGCCGGCCCCTGCTCGAGCTCGGAATGCGCGACCGCCGCAGCGGCTGGCCGCTGGAGATGGTCGTCCGCGCCGCGGCGGCCGGCTGGGAGATCGCCGAGCGGGGCGTCCCCTACCGTCAGCGGGCGGGTCGCTCCAAGGTCACCGGGACGGTGCGGGGAACGCTGCAGGCGATCGCGGACATGAGCGCGATCCTGCGTGAGATCGAACCCGCCGCAGCGGCCTGAGCCCCAGCCTCGATCAAACCGCGGAGGCTAGGCGGGGGCGAGGCGCGCGGCTCGATCCTGCAGCGCCATGCCGACGAACGGGAAGCAGAGCGTCGAGAGCATCGCCGCCCCGACCAGGCCGGCGGCGGTCGAGGTTTTCATGTGACCGGCTTCCACCGCGAGAGTCGTGATCGCGACGACGAGCGGCAGCTCGGTGGCCGAGTAAAAGGCGAGCGCTCTGCGTTGTGGGCGGTCGAGCACGCCGCGGTAAAGGAGCAGGGCCGGTGCTCCGCGGACGACGAGGAAGAGCGCGAAGAAGGTCGCCAGCTTGGCGATCGCCCCGGCCGAGCCGAGCGCCTCGAGATCGAAGGTCATGCCGCTGTAGATGAAGAAGAAGGGGATGAAGAAGCCGAAGCCGACCGCGGTCAGCTTCGAGTCGAAGACCGCCACCTCGTGTCCACGCAGCGCCGCCCGGGTGATCATCCCGGCGACGAAGCCGCCGAGCAGCAGGTCGAGGTGGAGGTGGCCGGCGACCCCGACCAGGCCGAAGATGAGGACGACGGTGACCCGGATCGCCAGCTGGTTGCTCGACTCCAGGGTCCGCTCCAGGGCCGACCAGCCCCGCCAGACGGCTCCCATCGAGAGCAAGGCGATGCCGACGGCGAGCGCGATGAAGGCGATCAGGATCACCGCCTCGCGCAGGGGATGGTCGGTCGAGAGGAAGAGCGTGACCAGCAGGATCGGCCCAAACTCGCCGACCGCCCCGGCGGCCAGCAGGTAGGTGCCGAACCTCGTCTGCAGCTCCCCCTTGTCGCGGAGGATCGGGATCAGGGTTCCCATCGCGGTGGTCGCCATCGCCGAGCCCGTATAGACGAGCGAGTCGACGACGCCCAGGATCGCCAGCACTCCGCCGAGCCCGTAGGCGATCGCGATCGATAACAGCCAACCGCGCGAGCCAAGCCGAAGCGGCGTGCCGCGGATCCGATCGAAGTTGATCTCGTAGCCGGCGAAATAGAAGAGCATTCCGAGGCCGAGGTTCGAGAAGAAGAGGATGAACCCGTCGGTTGAGGCCCAGCCGAACCCGTGCGGCCCGATCAGGATCCCGAAGAAGAGCTCGAAGACGACGACGGGGGGAGCGATCCGGCTGGGCAGGATCGCAACGCTCAGCGCCGCCACCGCCGCGCTGAGCACGATCAGAAAGAAGGAGGACGAGTCGACTTCGAGCACCGGGCGAGGCGATCCTATGCCCACCTAGCTAGGCCTCTCTCCCACCCGCTAGGTTGGAGCCGTGGACATCGGCTTCGGCGAGGCGCTGCTCTTGTTCGGCGCTTTGCTCGCGGTCGTCGCCGGGTTGTCAGGGCTGATGAAGGGGACCGTCCTCTCGGCCTCGGTCCTCTCGGTCGCCCTGGGAATCTTTCTCGCCGCGATCGGCGTCGTCCACGTCGAAGCGACCGACGAGGGAATCGTCGAGCTGATCGAGCTTGCTCTCGTCCTCACCCTCTTCTCCGACGGGATGTTCGTCGAGCGCGAACTGCTGAAACGGCACTGGAGCCCGGTCGCCCGCTCGCTGGTGATCGCGATGCCGATCACGGTGGTCCTCCTGGCCCTCGCCGCCAAGGCACTGTTCCCGGAGCTCACCTGGGCGGAGGCCTTCCTGCTCGGCGCGGTCCTCTCGCCGACCGACCCGGTGGTCACCTCGGCCGTGGTCACCTCGAAGCTGGTCCCCGAATCGGTCCGCCACACGCTCAACCTGGAGTCCGGCCTGAACGACGGCCTCGCCCTTCCCTTCGTCCTCTTCTTCCTGGTGCTGGCCAGCCCGGGGGGCGACGCCGGCGGCGAAGCGCTGAAGCTCGCCGGAGAGGCCCTGGTCGGCGCCGGGATCGGGGTGGCGCTCGGACTCGGTGGCGGACGCCTGCACCGCCATCTGCCCGGTGGGGGCCTGGCCGCCAGCTACGAGGGGATCTACGCGATCGGCTTCGCCCTGTTCGCCTACGGCCTCGCCGAATCGACGATCGGCAACGGACTGATCGCGGCCTTCGTCTGCGGGATCGCAATGGCAGCCAGCGAGCGCGACGTCCCCGAGGCGTTCGTCGAGTTCACCGAGAACACCAGCACGATCCTGCAGGTCGCGACCTTCTTCGTCTTCGGCGGCCTGATCGTCGCCACCGGGTTTCACCATTCGATCCCACCGCTGGTCGTCTTCGTGATCTTCGCGCTGGCGGTCGCCCGGCCGGTCGCCGTGCTCCTCTCCTTCCTGCGGACCGGCATCCCCCGGACGGAGAAGCTGTTCATGGCCTGGTTCGGACCCAAGGGAGTGGCTTCGATGCTCTTCGCCCTGCTGGTGTTGAAGTCGAACGTCGCCGACGGCGGCTTGATCTTCGACGTCGCCTCGATCGCGATCATCTGCTCGATCGTCGCCCACGGGCTGACCGACACGGTCGGCGCCCGCTGGATGGGCGATAGGAACTAGCTGATTCGGCGACTCCGAGCTCAGGCGACCGCTCGCCGGAAGAGCGTCACGTTGCGATCGAGTGGGCCGCCGGCGAAGTCCTGCGGCCGTCCTCCCTGGGCGTCGAGATAGGACAGTTCGCGGGAGACGTCGCCGAGCCCGCCGGGGACGTGATCGAGCATCCAGGTCTGCAGGGCCGCACCTCCGTCGGCGGTCGCGAATACGCGAATCGCGCGGAGCTGCTGCGGGTAGTCGATCAGCGAGGCGGTGCTGATCAGCCAGTAGCCGCCGCCGCTGCCGGACCGCGGCTCGATGCGGTTGCGATGGGTGTGGCCCGAGAGGGCGGCGAGGACGCGCGGATGGCGATCGAGGAGGGCGAAGATGCCGTCTCCCCCGGCTGAGTTGTCGAGTGGTTGGTGGGAGACGACGAGCACCCAGCGCTTCCCGGCCCTGGCGAGCTGGCCCGAGAGCCAGGCGGGTTGGTCGCTGTGGACGAGGCCGTCCGAGCCACCGCCGCGCCGGACCAGGTCGAGGACGATGACCCGCACCCGGTCCCCGAGGTCGAAGGAATAGTCGAGTCGAGCGCCGCCCCGGGGCAGCGACGATGCCGCGCGCAGCCGGCTGAGAACCTCGCCGGCGGCCAGCTCGCGGCGGCGGCGATCGGCGGCGACAGCAACCGACGGGGCCGTCTGCAGCTGGCGGATCAACGGTTCGAGCAGACCCGGCTCGGGCAGGCCGTCCGGGGCCGCGACGGCCAGGCGGTCAGCCGCGGCCGGCGCCTTCAGGTCGCTCGGCAGGTCCCAGACGGCGCGGCGGCCGCGGGCGATCCGGTTGGTGAGCCCGCTGGGCGCGAGCACTCCCTGGACCAGCAGGTCGTGGTCGCCGAGGACCGGGTACCACGGCGCCTTCAGCCCCGCTGCCTGGAAGCGCCGGGTGGCCGCGGAGAGCAGCCCGGGATAGCGCGGTGCGTCGATGTCCGGGCGGTAGTAGAAGGGGTCGGGATTGCCGCGGATCTGGACGCCGCGGTAGCCGTGGGCGCCGCTGCCCGGATCGACGCGGGCGCCGGCGAGCAGCGCCAGCCCCCGCGCCAGCTCGTTCTCCTGGGCGTTGTCGATCAGGTCGCCGCCCTGGATCACCGCGTCGGGCCCGAGCGCGTTGACGGCGTGGATCGCCCCGTCCAGGACCTGGGCGGTGAGCGCCTCCTGCGGCCTGAAGGTCGAGGTGAACGGCGCGCCGAGCCGGGAGAGGAAGGGGACCCGAGCGGGCGACTCGGCGTCGAGCACGTGGGCGTCGGTGAGGTGGGCGAGCGTGCCCAGCCGCTCGCCGAGCGGCGCCGCGGGCGCCAGCTCGGTGCGGCCGACGAGGCCGGCGCCGGGGCCGACCCCGAGCTCGCCGCCGGCGCCGCTCCAGGTGCTGCGCAGGGTCGAGCCGCTCCTGGCGAGCAGCGGGCCGCCGGCGCCGCAGCCGGCGAGGGCCAGCGCCAGCCCGCCGGCGGCGCCGAGCGCGAGCACCTCGCGGCGGTTGAGCCTGCTCTCGCCGCTCATGCCAGACCCCCGGCGATCGGCTGGGCGCTCACCCGGCGGACTACCCACCAGACCGCCAGCACGCCGATCAGGGCGAGCCCGGCGAGCAGGATCGCGATCTCCGCCGCGTCGGCGGCGAGCGCGAGCGAGGCGTAGCCGGCTGCGATGCCGCCGAGCGCCGGGCCGAGCAGGAAGCGCTCGAGCAGGATCGCGATCAGCGCCGCCGGCACCAGCACCGCCAGCGCGGCGCCCGCCAGCAATGCCCGGATCGACGCGGGGCCGGCGCCGCACGCCCGCAGGACGGCGATCGCCGAGCGACGCTCGGCGGCGGTCAGGGTCAGGGCCTGCGCCAGCGTGTAGAGGCAGACGAGGCCGTCCACCACGGCGATCGTCAGGAGCAGCGCCCGCAGCGCGTCGACCAGCGTCTGGCCGCTGCCGACCACGCCCTTGGTGGTGGTGACCGTCGACCCCAGCGCTTCGAGCTCGCTCGTCACCGCCTCCGTGCTGGCGCCGGCGGCGACCACCACCGCGAGCTTCTCGGGGGCGCTCGGTTCGGCCGCCAGGAGCGCTCGCGCCGGGACGAAGGCGACGCGGCCGTCGTGTTCGACCGAGGTGACGATGCCGCTGACGCGCAGGCGCAGTTCGCGCCCGGAGGCGACGGTCAGCGCCAGGGTCGAGCCGACATCGAGGCCGAGGATCTGCGCCAGGCCCTGACCGACCTCCGCCTCGCCGCGGCCGCGCAGGCGCCTGCCGGCGACGAGCTTCGGGTCTTCGAAGGCGGTGTGGTCGCCGCGGAAGCCGATCACGTAGGTGATCTCCCCCAGCGCGAAGGCGTCGGCGGCGCTGACCTCGTAGCGCGGCGCGACCGCGCTCACCCCCGGCAGCGAGCGGACCCGCGGAGCGGCCGAGGCCGGCAGCGAGGCGGTCAGCTGGTAGCGGCGTCCGAGCGCGGTCGGGTCGTTGGCGAGGGTGTCGAGCTCGGAGGCGAGGGCCAGCATCAGGAGGACGAAGGAGGTGCAGATCGCGAGCGTCGCCACCGTCGCCACCAGCCGCACCCGGCGGGCGCCGGCGAGGCGGGCGCCGAGCCCGAGCAGGCCACCGCCCGTCCTCCCCCGCGATCCGCCGCCGTGGCGGAGCTCGGCCCCGCGGAGCAGGGCCAGCGGCGGCGCCGCGGTCGCCCGCCAGGCCGGCCAGGCGCTGGCGAGCGCCGGGATCAGGGCGGCGGCGAGGAAGCAGCCGGCCAGGGGCAGCGCCAGCGCGGCGCCGGGGCCGGCCTGGCTCAGCAGCCCGAGCAGGCGGTCGCTGGGGCCCGCGGCGAGCAGTGCCCCGGCGCCGACGCCGAACGCGGCGGCGGGCATGGCGACGATCAGCGCCTCCAGTGCGGCGACCAGGGCGACGTGCTGGCGCGAGGCGCCGACCGCGCGCCAGACGCCGACCGAGCGCAGCCGCCGCTGGATCTCGGCGCTGGCCGATGCGGTCAGCATCGCCGCGGCGGTCAACAGGGCGATCAGCGAGAGGGCGCCGAGCAGCGCGATCACGATCCCAGCCGCCTGGTCGATCAACACGCGGACGCCGCTGCGGGTGATCAGCGAGAGGCCGCTGAGGCCGTAGCTGCTCATTCGCGCCTGGACCAGGACCGCGTCGAGCCCGGCGGGGTCGCGCAGCCAGATCTGGGCGATGTTGACCCTGCGCCCGCCGTGCGGGAGGTCGCGGCGATAGGCGGGGAGCGAGATGTAGAGGTGCGGCGCCGCCAGCGGGAAGGCGACGTTGTCGGGGGCGCGCGCCAGCCCCACCACCGGCAGCGGCGGCGAGTCGCCGACGTGGATCGTCCCACCAACCCCGATTCCCCAGGCGTCCGCCAGGCCCTGTTCGACCACCACGCCACGGCCGCGGACGTCGTGGCCGGCGACGATCGCGTACCCCCGCCGTCCCCGGCCGACCGCCTCCACCACCCCGTTGGCGGCGGATTCGCCCCCGGAGCGCAGCGGCAGGTTGGTGATCTCGTCGCGCAGCGAGAACGCCGCCAGGTCGGGGAGAGCGGCGATCCGCGACCGCACCGAGCTCGCCGGCTGTTCGTCGAAGCGCACGGTCACGTCGGGCAGGTCGGCTTCGTCGGCGGATCTTTCGAACCCGGTCAGGAGGCCGTAGGCGACGGTCGTCGCGACCGCCAGCATCGCCGCCACGAGGACGATGCCGACCGCGTTCAGCAGCGCCCTCCCGCGCCGGGCGCGGACGTTCGCCCAGGCCTCGCGCAGGGCGCCGCTCACGGCCGCGGGAGGCTCGGCTCCGGAGCGGTCTGGAGGCGACCGTCGACCAGATGCAGCACCCGGTCAGCCGCCGCCGCCGACTGCGGCTCATGGGTCACGAGGACGACCGCCCGGCCCTCCGCCGCGAGCTCGGCGAGAATCGCCAGGACCGTGGCGCCGGAGGCGGAGTCGAGGTTCCCGGTCGCCTCGTCCGCCAGGACCAGGGCCGGGTCGTTGACCAGGGCCCGGGCGATCGCGAAGCGCTGCTGCTCCCCGCCGGAGAGCTCGTGGGGACGGTGGCCGGCCACCTCCGTCACCCCCAGCCGCGCGATCAGCGAGGAAGCCCGCGAGACTCCCGCCGGAAGGGGCGCCGGGGAGCCGGGCGGCGAGCATCACGTTCTCGGCCCCGGTCAGCTCCTCGATCAGCTGGAAGGACTGGAAGATGAAGCCGATCTGGCGCAGGCGAACGCGATCCAGCGCCCGCTGGGAGGCCCTGGTCAGCTCGGTCCCGGCGATCGAGATGCGACCGGCGTCAGCTCGGTCGAGGCCTCCCAACAGGTGCAGGAGCGTCGACTTGCCGGAGCCGGAGCGGCCGAGCACAGCGACCATCTCGCCGCGCTCGACCTCGAGATCGACCCCGGCGAGTATCCGCTGCCGGCCGCGTCCGCTGCCGACGTGCTTGACCACGCCTCGGGTATGGAGAACCGGAATCCGGCCCGAGGGCGCTTCGGCCCTGGGCGCGCCCGCCGCAGGACGGGCCGAGCGGATACGGCGCATCCGGCGATGGTCTCAAGCAAAGGTAAACGAAGGATTACGGCGACCCGCCCCTCTTCGCCGCTCCTTCAGGCCCGGTACTCGGGGTTTGGGAAGTCGGTGCGGCAGCCGGCGTCCCAGGCGGGCCGCTGGTTGCCGTGGGCCGGAATCCCACCGGCGTCCCTCAGCAGCCGCGCCAGGTGCAGCATGTTCCAGGCGGCGAAGGTGGTGTTGCGGTTGGTGAAGTCGTTCTCGGGGCCGCCCGAGCCTGGGTCGAGATAAGAAGGGCCGGGGCCGGCTTCGCCGATCCAGCCCGAGTCGGCCTGCGGCGGGATCGTGTAGCCGAGGTGCTGCAGCGAGTAGAGGACGTTCATCGCACAGTGCTTGACGCCGTCCTCGTTGCCGGTGACCAGGCAGCCGCCGACCCGCCCGTAGTAGGCGTACTGACCGGCCTCGTTCAGCAGGTGCGAGTTCCCGTAGAGGCGCTCGATCACCTGGGTCGCGACCGAGGACTTCTCGCCGAGCCAGATCGACATTCCGAGAACGAGGATGTCGGCGGCCAGCACCTTCTCGTAGATCGCCGGCCACTCGTCCACCTCCCAGCCGTGCTCGGTCATGTCGGGCCAAACCCCGGTGGCGACCTCATGGTCGACGGCGCGGATGCAGTCGACCGCAACCCCGTTGCGGCGCATGATCTCCATCGAGACGTCCATCAGCCCCTGGGTGTTTGAGACCGCGGGGCTGCGCTTCAGCGTGCAGTTGATGAAGAACGCCTTCAGGTCGGAGTAGTCGGTCTCGCTCGACTCGCACAGCTCGGCCTGGACAGCGGTCAGCTCGGTCATCTCTTCTCCCAGATAATCGTCGACGGTCTGCGCCGAACCTATTTGAGATCTGTGACCAACCGATGAACTCGGCCGCAGCGGCCTGGCCGCACCCTCGCGCCGCCGTCCGATCGTGTTTAATGAAATCGTTAATTAACGATCTCGTTATATGACTTCCGATCAACTCGACCAGATCTTCGGCGCGCTCTCCGACCCGACCCGTCGCGGCATCCTCGGCCTCCTGGCCGAGGGGGAGGCGACGGTGACCGAGCTGGCAGCGCCGTTCGAGGTGAGCATGCCGGCGATATCCCGTCACCTCAAGGTGCTCGAGCGGGCTGGTTTGGTGGCTCGCGGCCGTGAGGCGCAGTGGCGGCCGACGAAGATGCGGGCCGAGCCACTGGACGAGGCGATCGACTGGATGTCGGCGAGAAAACGGACCTGGGAGTCGCGAATGGAGCGACTCGAGGCGCACCTCGACACAAAAGGAGAGCGGGAATGAGCGGTACGGACGCGGATCGGGAGGTCCTGATCACGCGGGTCTTCGAGGCGCCGCGGGAGCAGGTCTTCCGCGCCTGGACCGAGCCCGCCGAGGTGGCGGCCTGGTACGGACCCGAGCAGTTCGAAGCTCCGCGCGAGCGGATCACGATCGACCTGCGGGTCGGCGGTCGCTGGGAGCTGACGATGGTCCGTCGCGACGGCGCCGGCGAGTTCGCGATCGGCTACGAGATCCTCGAGCTGGTCGAGCCGGAGCTCCTCGTCATGCGCTCGGACCCGATGCCAGAGATGGGCATGGCGGAGGGGACGATCGTGCGGGTCGAGCTCCACGACCACGGCGACAAGACCCGCATGACCCTCAGCGACGGGCCCCTGCCGTCGGCGGGCCGGGGTCCCGCCGAGGCCGGGTGGAACGCCGCTCTCGACAAGCTCGGTGCGGCTCTCGGATAGCTAAAACCGCTGACGCGAAGACGGCAGTGGCGCCGCCGTCCGCGGCCATCGTCGCACCGGTCACGTGGGCCGAGGGGGGGTCGGAAGCCCGGCGCCGCGAGCCTCCGGCCGTCTACCTCGGCGAGCACCTCGGCATCCACCACGCCCGCCCCGAACAGTGAGGAGACCGGGCTACTCAGTAAATCGAGCGGCGGTAAGGGTCCTCGCGGTCCACGATGGTGGCGATCGACTCAATCGCAGCGGCGCTGCGCCAGCGACTCGCCGATCGACTTGGGTGATGGCGGTGGTGCGCGCGACGATGGCGTCAGCCGCCGAGGCGGGTGAATTCACAGCCGAAAACTACGGCGCGACAGTTACGGGCACCCAGTTGACGAAACACGAGTTCCAATTCAACGGCGGAGCGATCGACTGCACGGTCGCGTCCTTCGGCGGCAAACTGACCGGGCCGGCGGAAGCCCTGACAGTCGCCGCCGAATACGGGAATTGCTCCACAGCGGGCGGCGCGGGCGTAACCGTCATCGGTACTCCCGGTTCGAAAGTCGAGACTGCAGCCAGCGTCTCAGGCGGGGCGCTTGTTGCCACGCCGCTCTTGCTGACCGCCTGGGTTTCATCGCGATGCCGGGGCCGCTCCTTCGACCTCGATCGGTGCCGAATGGTCGAGCCGCAGCACCCCCCAGTCATCGAAGGCGGCATCGATTTCCACTGACACTGCGATGGCACGGGTCTCGCCACCGACGAGCAGGGTGACGAAGAAGTCGGAGCCGCCTACCGGTGCGCTCGAGTCGGAGGCGAGGAGCTGCCAGGAGGCGGCGCGGCCGACCGCATAGCTCTGGATCTTCTTCACCGTGGGCGTGAAGGTCAGCTTCTGTGAGGCCGAGTGCCCCGATGACACCTCCGTCGATTCGGATGACGACACGCCCGCGGTGACCTTGGCGCCGTGGGTCCCCACAGCGGCGCCGAGGTTGGCGGCGTCGGTGGTCGAGCTGACGAACCTGCCGTCCTCGGTCAGGGCGACCTCCTGCGTGCCAACTTTCTCGAATTCGTTGCGCGGATAGTGATCGACGAACTTTGCGTCTTGGTCCTCGATGCGGAGTCTCACCGCGAGCCCCGTCGGGCTCGTCGCACCGCGCGGAGTCAGTCCCACCTTGATCTCCATCAGCTGCAACTGCAGCCCTTTCCGCGTCCACTCTTCGGGGGTCTCGAGTTCGCGCACCGGCAGGATGTCGATGGCGACGTCGGCGGGCTGGACGGTCTCCGTCAGCTCCTCCCCGAGGGCCGCGAGTTTCTTCTGCAGCTCGCGCGACTGCTCCGAGCCCACTTTCCTGAAAACGCGCTTGGCGGTCGTTCCCATCGGCCACGGGAGGGCGACGAGCGCCTGGCTGGCTCTCGTCGCGAGGAAAGCCTGGATGATCATCCTCACGTGCCGCCGGTGTCGTGACGGGTTGGCGAGGAACGGATCGAGGAGCTCGACGAACGCCTCGCTCGGCTGTTCGAGCAGGTACCGAGGGCTGACCGTGAGCTCAGTGAACCGCTGCCAGGCCAGGGCGGGACCGGGGTCCCCCGAACTCGTATCACGCGACGGTGAATCCCCAGCCATCGCGGCATCCTACGGGCACGCGGTCGAGTCCACCTGATTTTTCACGCCGGCGCGCCCGCGACTCCTTGGCCGCTCGACCCCGAACCGCTCCGAGGCTCAGTCGCCAGGTTCGAGCAGCAAGCGGATACTGAGCTCCGTCTCGCCCTCACGGCGCTCTGACACTTCGAAGTGGCTGCTGAACGTGGAGATCACTTTCAAGCTGAGCGGAAGACGGTCCCCGTCGCCGCTCGTGATTCGCTTCAGACCCTCGCCACGCTCTCTTACCAGGATCGAGAACTCCTTCCCTTCGCGATGGACCTCCACCCTGATCGGGCCGGCTGCGGGTGGACCAGCGCTCACTGCAAGGGAGCAGGCCTCCGTGACGACGGTCTTGACGTCGTCGATCAGCGGCTCGCGAATGCCCATGAACTCCGCAAAGGCGGCCGTCACTCGCCGCACCATCGCTAGGTACTCAGGCCTCGGTGGCAGCGACAGCGCCAATTTCGGCTCGTCGTCCACGCCACCGGTTACCCAGACTCATCCTGCTTCGCCATCAGTGGCTATCTGCCCGTACTGCGAGGAACCGAAACTGCGGTCAGGTGACGGTCTCTGAGGAGAGGGCTTCGTCGGCCTGCTCGAACCCAAAGCCCCGATCGATCAACCCAGCTACCTCGAGGATGCGGTGGACTTGCTTCGTCGCTCCGCATGCCGCAAGACGACCGCCCTCGACTTCGAGCTGCTTCTGCTTGCGCAGCATGATCGCGATCGTCGATGAGTCGATGAACTCGCAGGCCGAGAGATCGATCATGACCTCATCATCTGCGGACACCAGGTCGAGTGCAGCCTCGAAGCGATCGGCTACCGAAAGGTCGACCTCGCCCTGAACTCGAATCTCTTTTCCTCCCGACGCGAGGTCGCGAGAGTCAACTCGGAACCTATTCATGGCCGCCTGATTTTTCCCAAATCCCGTCGGTCAGTCAAGCGCGCCGCGGGCGCCGTCAGTTTTCGGCGTTCTTGGCGCATCGAGGTCAACGGTCTTGAATCGGGATGCGGTCGGTCGGCTCTAGCGGCTGAAGGGATTCGAACCCTCGACCTTCTGCATGGCAATTAACAACGCCTCTGAAATCGTCGACCGCCAAAGTGCGATTTTTGCAGGAGGTTCGTCGTCGCTCGGGCGAGCCCACCGGCGCCACAAATGCGCGCCGATAGGAGGCGATTCGGGCACTTCCGGCGGGAAGTGCCCGGGCTCGCGGCGGTGGTTCGAAGGCGAGACCGTGCCACCCCGAGTCTGACAACGCTAGAAAGGCCGCTTTTCTTCGAAATTGGAGAGGAATTGTGAACTAATCGGCCGGATTCTCACAAACGCTTGAGTTCGCGGCTACGGTCGCGGTGCATTACTGGTGGATGGGGAGATCCAGCGGCTTGGCGTGGAGAACCCCGATGGCATTCACCGACAACTGCGATCTGTTCGGCTCCGTAGAAGAGAGGGCCATCAACGCGGTTGGTCGGCATGTGATGCACCAGCGACCCTCGCTCTTCAATTACGGCACGGAGAGGATCGCCGAGAACAGGCGGCTCTGGTGCAGGGAGGTGGAAGTCGCCCAGGACGTGGTGGTGTTTGCCAACCCGGTGATGACGGTGGTGCCGCCGCTGCCGATCCCCGGGACCGCTTACTCGCTCGAATACTGCTTGCAGATCGTTGCAGTGGAGATCGACTTCCACCCGAACGACGTGGTGCAGTTACCCCCCCAGCTCGGCCCCACCCTGCCGAGCCAGCATTTCGCCGGCATGGCCAAGGTGTGCGCCGGAATCGGCTGTCCGTCGGAGCGGCTGACCGACTACCTGCCGGCCGGCGGGCCGGTCAGGGCCACGCGGACGAAGGGGAGGGAACGGGGTGGCACGATCCCCGCCACCGAGGTCGACTGCTTCTGCCTCGACGTCTTCCTCGTCGGCCACGTGGAGACCGACGGGGTCCACCTGGGCGCGGTCCTCGACGGGCTGGAGATAGTCGACATCAAGCCCGACGGGCTCGAGAGCAGCCTCGAGTGTTACCTGAGCGCAGCGATCAGGCTGGCGATCCTGCCCCAGCTCCGGGTCGCTCTGCCGACGATCGTTTTCAACCTCCTCAACCTGGCGACCGTGACGATCTCCCCGACGCCGGCGCCGGCCGAGGTCCCGAACAACCCGGCGATCGAGGACGACCAGCTGAAGGTGTTCATCGACGTCGCGGTGGCGCCATGAGCGAGATCACCGTCGCCGCCTCCGAGCGGGCCTTCAAGGAGCTCTTCGCGGCCCTGCGCGACAACTTCAGCTGGTCCGCCGCGGATAGCGTCGACTTCGGCCCGTTCAGCGCCTCCTATGACGTCGCCTTCCACCTCGAGAACGGCAACGTCGACCTGCGCTCCGACGACACCGTCGCGATCGAAGAGCTCGACATCAAGTGGGACCACCTCGAGGTCGGGCTCGGGATCGACATCGGGGAAGTATGCGTCGGCGGCTGGTGCATCCTTCCGTCCCCGTGGGGAGGGTGCGCAGTGCGGGCGCCGGAATTCTGCCTCTTCGAAGGCGACCCCGACATCGAAATCCCCCTCGACCTGGGAGGGCTCGTGACCTCCGAGGTCTCGATCGCGGCGCGCCCGGAAGTCAAGTACTTCGTCGACCCCGCCCGCCCGCCGGGGATGACCCCGATCGAAGCCGAGAATGCGGGGATGTCGAACAAGTGGCAGATCTTCCTCCGCCCGACGACGGTGGACGTCGACCCCCTCGACGTCGCCGACTCGGTCGGCGACCTGCTCGAAAAGGTGGCGAATGCAGCAATCGACACCGTGCTGCCGGACTACGACTGGCTGCGCGAATGGGTTCACGAATACCTGGGCTCGATCGTCGATCTGGTCCGGACCCTGCTCGACATCCCCGACGACATCGGGGAATGGCTGTCCGAACTGCTCAACACGAGCTTCGGCCTGCTCGACCAGATCACCGCGGCGGTCCTCGACTACTTCGCCTCCCAGAACGCGATCGAAGAATTCGAGGACCCCTTCCCGATCCTGCCCGCCAACGGCGGGCTGATCCCGGTGAAGATCCCGGTCACCGACGTCGAAGTGCGGGTGACCGACACCGAGATGGTGGTGGAAGCCGATGTCGGACCGTAAGCGCAGGCGGCCGATGGTCAAGCGCGAGCTGTTGACCCAGGTCGCCGCCGACAGCGGCGCGTTGACGATTCCGGCGGCCGTCGCCCACCGCTTCCGCGAGCCCGGCGACTACCTCGGGGTGGTCCTGCGTGAGGAGGAGGAAGCCGGCAGCTTCGTCCTCCGGGTCGACGAGAGCTCGCCGGCGCTACAGGTGAACGTCGACCTCGCCGCCTTCGGCCGAGGCCGCCCCGCACCCGAACCCGACTGCGGTTGCGAGGGGAAGGGCCCGCACCAAGACTTCATCGTCAATCCCTCGGGCTACGCGGTCTTCCACGTCTCGCGGGGTCCGGGCGGCTTCCGGGTCCGGGCAGGCCGAGTACAGGGAGAGGAGGCGGACCCCGAGTTCGACAGCGCCCGCCTCGAAGGTGAGGACCTGTTCATGCTCACGATGATTCGCCCCGGCACCTACTCGATGCAGAACAGCCTCTCCGGCGCCCGGGGGGAGATCGTCGTCATGTACCCCGAGCCACCGAAGCGACCGTACCGGCCGCTGACTCCGGTCGAAATCGGTTCCAGCGAGAAGGCTCTCCGCCCGGCCCGAGCAAAAGTTAAGCCCGCACAGGGAGTCGTCTGGCGCTTCCAGGACCCGGGCCGCATCGAACTCGACCTTGTCAAACCCCAGGACGGCCCGAAGGCCCGGCGTTCGAAAAGCGGCTGAAGGGATTCGAACCCTCGACCTTCTGCTGGCAAGCAGCCCGGCGCTGGAAGCTCCGCTGCGCGGAAGTGGCATATTTGCAGCGCCTTCCTGATCGGCCAGAAATCGAGGAGTCCCGAAAAGGTGCGACGATCTGCGAGGATATGCGGGCATTCGGGCAGTTCCGGCCAGGAGTGCCCAGAGCGCGCGGGCGGGTTTGTGCGAACGGCGATGAGCGAAGCCCGGAACCCATATCGGGACCAACTGAGTCGATCGCTTGAACCTCTGTCCTGTGAGGATTGCTGTAGTCCGGCGCAGCCTGTGCTTCGCCTCGCAGTGAGCTACCTGCCCGGATCAACGAGCCGTCCCCCATCCGATTGGGAGTGTGAATCGACCGCTCCTGTTTGTTCTGACGCGCAGAGAGCGCTCTGGAGCTGGAGGCGTGAGCTGATTTCCAGCTTGTCGTAGGCCGCGCTCAGGTGGGCCTCAACGGTCTTCAGCGTCACGAAGAGGGATTGCGCGATCTGGCGGTTGGTCATCCCCGACGCCGCCATCTTCGCCACCCGGCGCTCGCTTGGCGTCAGCGACTCGACGCCGATGGGGCGGTAGCGGCGGACGGTCTCGCCGGTCGCCTTCAGCTCCTCCCGAGCGCGCTTCGCGAGACGGACAGCTCCGCACTGGCGGGCGAGCCGAAGGCCCTCGCGCAGGGGCACTCTTGCCTCGGCGCGCTGATTCCGGCGACGCAGGGCAGCACCGAGGTCCACAAGGGCGTGAATACGCTCTAGCCGCCGGGGGGAGTCCGCCAAGACGGCGACGGCCTCGCGCAGCAGCTCGACCTCTTCCGCCCCGCCTCGCGCCACCGCGACGGCGCGCAACACATGGGAAATCGACCCCGGCGCTCCCCAGCGCCGCGCGTAGTGCATGCAGGACTCAGCCATTTCGCGGGCGTCCTCGGGCCGCCCCATGGCGACAAGAGCACGTGACGTGAAAGGGCTCACGGTGAGCATCGGGCCAGGCCCGAATCCGAGGTTCTCCCCTTGCCGAGAAGTGGCCTGGAAGTCTTCCACAGCCTCGGCGAATTCGCCGCGTTCGAAGCGCAGGTGGCCCCTGACGAGTTGCAGAAACCCGAAGAGGGCATTCGGTGGAATCGGCCCGGTTGCCGTTCCGGTTGCCTCCATGATCGCTTCCGCCCCCTCGAGGTCGTCGCGTTCGATGAGAACCTCTCCGAGGGCACCGGCGAGCACCGGCAGCAGCGGGGCGATCTCGGCGAGACGCGCGAGCTCGACCGCCTGGCGCAGGTCGGACTCGGCCGTGGGGAGGTCGCCATACCCAAAGGCCACAAACCCTCGCAGGAGCAGCCCTCGGCAGATATCGAAGGTGGCGTTTCGCTTGCGCGCGATCGCGAGTGCCCGATCAGCAGCCTTCGCCGCGGTCGCGACCTCATCGGCAGTGACGAGGATGAGGACGGCCGCCATCGGAGAAAGGATCTCCGGCTCCTCTTCGAAAATGACGCAGTCATCCCCTAGAGCACGTTCAGCTGCCTCGGTGGCGTCACGCGCGGCATCGCTCGACACCGCCACCACTGCCGCGCGCGCTTCCATCGCTGCCGCCAGCCTCCCGGCGGGAGAGTCATGCTCGATCTCGCCCGCATATTGCTGCAAGTCCATCTCGGGGAGACCCGGGACGATCATCGAGAAGGTCCTCAGCTGGGCCTCCATCTGGAACGCGCTCTCGATGTCTCCTTGGGCAACGGCGGTCTCGATCGCCGCCCGCAGGACATCGGCAGCCTCGAGGAAGCGGGCCCGAAGCGCCATCGCCGTCGTCAACGGCACCGCCAGGTGCCGGGCGGAGGAGGGCTCGTGCTCCAATACGGCGAGCAGCTCCGGCTCAACGGCCGCGAGTGCGTCTTGATCGGCTGCCCGGATGCCGGCCGAGAGCAGCGCCTCCAATACCTCGGTCCGCAAATCGGCTGGGGGCGGCTCGCGGAGCGCACGGGTCAGGTAGGAGACGGCCGAACGAGGAGCGCCGTCCGCCAAGCTGCGCCGCCCGGCCTCGAGCAGGGTTTCGACCGTCGCCTGGTCGCCGCGTGCCTCGCTGGCCAGGATCTGGGTGGCGACCGTTTCGGGTCGGGCGCCCTGCTTCCGCAGCAAAGCCGCGGCCGCAGCGTGAGCCTCACCCCTCTCCCCCGCAGCGAGGTTCGCGTAGACCGCGTTCCTCACCAGCGGGTGCATGAAGCGAAGTGCCTCGCCGGCATCGAAAATAGCGGCCCTCCGCAACGAGTCCGCCGCCTCCAGGCTGGCCTCCGGGCCAAGGCCTGCGAGCGCAGCAGTCAGCCTCGGCTCGCAGGCCTCGCCGAGAACCGCCACCGACCGTGCAAGCGCCGCAGCGTGTCGGGGCAGCCTGGCCATCCGTGCCAAAACCATTTGGGCGACCCGCTGAGGAGCGAGGCCGCGAGCAGCTTCGTTCTGCTCCGCTCGGGGTTCGATGCCCCGTTCCGTCAGCTCGCGGACCAATTCGGTCACCAAGAAGGCGTTGCCCCCCGTGATCTCGTGGCAGACCGCCGCGAAGGAATCGTCGGCCTGTCGCCCCAGCGCTCCTTCGATCAGGTTTCTAGTTCCCTCGAAGCTCAGTGGCTTCAAAATGTCGGTTTCAACGCTCGGATCGCTCAGGATCTGGGTCAGCCTCGGGTTCTCTGCCTCGTCCGTGCGAAGGGCCAGGATCAAGAGCACGGGAAGCTCACTGAGCCGGGGCAGCATGAAGGCCAGCCAGTCGAGGGAGGCGGAATCCGCTAAGGTGTGCGTCGTCTATGGCGAGGAAGAGCGGGCCACGTTCCGCGAGTCCGGCGGCAACCCAGTAGAGCGCATGGAGGACCGAGAACGTATCCGCGGAACGCTCATCCGCAGCTTGGAAGCCAAGCGCTCCCCGAGCGGCGCCGGCCCCCTCGAAAACCACTTCCTGCTCGCTCGCCGAGAACTGCTTCAACCCTGGCCCGAGCAACTGTCGCAGCACCGCGAAGGGGAAATCCCGTTCCAACTCGGTCGCCCGCGCCGAGAGCACGCCCAGTCCGGCATCGATGGCTTGCTGGCGTGCCGCGGCCAGCAGCCTGGTCTTTCCAGTACCGGCTTTCCCTTCGATCGCCAGCGCGCTGCCATTGCCTCCCGCTGCCGCGCCAAGCGCCGCGAGGATCTTTTCGACCTCTCGCTCCCGCTCCAGCAACTGCTGGTCCGTCGCCAAATTTCCCTCCCGAAGAATCCCCAACCGATGATTCAGGGTAAATGTTAGGGGTCGACCCTGTGGCGAGCACCTCGTTGGACCGAGAAGATCGGCCCTATGAAGATGACGCTGGTAGAAGGCAGGGAGCGGCCGTGTCCCTTCCAGGGACTCCGCGGCACGGGGTCAAAACGCTCCGGACACGCTAAGGCCGTGCAACTGGTTCTGACCATCCTTTGCCCCCCGGACGGGAGTGCGCCGCGAATCGTCAGCACTGAAGGCGATTCGCGGCGCCGCCGAGAACCGTGACACGGAGCTGGATTGCCGCGTAAGGTTTGCGCTCGAGTCAGCCTAATAGGAGTGGCACCCGCGATGCTCGAAGCACTCGCGCAGGCGTTCGTGGTTCAGACGCTCGTGGTTTGAGCCAGAAGACGCATTCGACGGCGGCTAGCTGCGCGCGGGGAGCGCCGTGGCGGTCGGAAATCAGTCCGGTCTTGAAGGTGTCGACGATGGTCTTGGCGATCGCGTTCTCACGGGCGTGGTCCACCGCTTCGATAGAGGCTAGGAGGCTGATCCTCCAGCCCTTGCTCCGCATTCTCGGGAAGCGCGACGTCCGCAGCCCACCAAATAGCCCGACGAGGCGGAATGGAAGTCCCGGCGCGTGGGCGACGAACTCGAAGCCGGCTACCGGCTGGCACTGATCGGTGCCCATTCGCAGGGTCTCGGGGGTCGAGACCGGTATGCATACTCACCTTTGCACATTCGGTCGCAAGGAGTCGATTCCACGGCGGCCTTTCGCCGCTTAGGCGAAGCCCCACCAACGCAACCCGTCGAGCAGCGTACGTATAGGCGCTCCGGCCGCATCAGAAATGTCAGGGTCAATCTTAGCGTTGGACCCTGTGGCGAATGCGCTGCTCGCCCATGACACTCGCGTTGAGACCGCCAACAATGCGCTTTTCCTTGCCATAGTGAGTCGTGAGAAGCGGCGCAACCAAATGGATCCGCGGATCTCGCTTCACATACCCGCTGACCATCCCGATCGATTCGTGAGCCTTCGGATTCCACACCGGGGCCCCCGCTGTCCCCAATACGCGTTCTGGAGCCACGCACATCTGTGCGCTGGCTAGTTGTCCAGATCAGCCCAGATCTTGCGTGCGAGGTCGGCCAGCTGCAAGGCCTCGGCCCACCGATCCGAGAGCTCCTCTCCATCGGGTCCGGTCATCGCATACCAGTTGGGAGGGCCGAGCTCAGGGGTGAAAGTAAGGATCGCGTCCGGATCGGCAATCGAGCGAAAGTGCCGGAAGCCCTCGCGCCACCAGCCGGCGAAGAGGTCGAGCCACGGCTTGTGGTGAGGGAAGGCGACCTGCAACTGCACCTGCTCACGCGAGGCAACACGCCCGTGGTACGCCCAGCTTCGCCTCATGATCCTGCGAATCATCTCGTCGTTCTCCGCGCCGATCGGCCAGGCGAACTCGCGCCCGACGACGAAGTGGGACAGGTCGGCAACCAGCTTCAGCGACGGGATCGAGTCGATCAGGTCGAGGGTGAAGATCAGGTCGTTGGTCATCCGGTTGCGGTGCGTCTCGAGGTACATCGTCACACCCGCGTCCTCGGCCATCGCCTGCCACCTGAGCACGTAGGGAATCGCCTCGAGCACCGTGTGCGGCCGGACGTCGGGCTGCAGGCAGACGTGATCGAAGTGCTCTGGGCCGATCCTCTCGATCGTCGGGAAGACCGGAGCCAGGCCCTCGACGCTGGTCGGAAAGTACTGCGCCTGGATGCGCAGTCCCCGCTCGATCGCCAGTGCGCACTGGCGCATCGCCTGATCGGGGTCGGTGAGCGAGAGGCTGACGCCGTCGAAGCCGGCGTCGACGATGCGGTCGAACTGCTCGCTCAGGCTCCACTTCTCAGCCTCCCGCCATGGGAGCCCCTCCATGCCCCAGATCGACTGGTAGACCTGCAGCTCCACCTCAGGCAGTGGTCTCCGAGGTGCGCATTCCGACGATCAGCTCGATCAGCGAATGCTCGTCGAGATCGGCTGCCGGCAGGTCGGCGACCTTGCGGCCGTGGCGCATGACGACGATCCGGTCTGCGAGGGCGAGGACGTGGGGCAGGATGTGGCTGATGATCACCACCGTGGTGCCTCGGGCCCGCACCTCTTTGACGATCTCGAGCACGGCCGAGGACTGGGCGACGCCGAGCGCCGCCGTCGGCTCGTCCATGATCACCAGCTTCGAGGCCCAAACCATCGCCCGGGCGATCGCGACGCTCTGCCGCTGCCCTCCCGAAAGCGATTCGACCGGCGCCCCCGCGAGCTTCGGGATGTTGATCCGGAGGTCGGTCAGGTGCTCCCGCGCCTCCTTTCGCATCGCCGAGCGATCGATCACCCCGAGCCAGCCGAGGGGGCCCTTCCGGGACCGCTCCCGGCCGAGGTAGATGTTGGTGACGACGTCGAGGTTGGGCGCGATCGCCAGGTCCTGATAGATGGTCTCGATGCCGTGCTCGCGAGCCTCCATCGGCGTGCGGATCGTGACCGCCTCGCCGTCGACGTGGATCTCCCCCTCGTCGGGATGCACCGCGCCGGAGATCATCTTCACCAGGGTCGACTTCCCGGCCCCGTTGTCGCCGACGATCGCGACGATTTCACCGGCGCCGAACTCGATGTCGACGTTCTCGGCGGCGACGATCGTCCCGTAGCGTTTGGTCAGGCCGCGGCCGACCAGCAGCGGCGGCTTCCCGCTCGCTGGAGCGACCCCGTTGCCCCCGACCGCGCTCACGTGACCACCTTGAGGGCGGTGCGACGGCGCACCTCGTCGAGCACGATCGCAGTCAGCAGCAGGACCCCGACGATCACCGGCTGCCAGAAGGTCGAGATGTTCAGCAGCACGAGGCCGTTGGCGATGATGCCCAGCAGGAGGATCCCGACCAGGGTCCCGATCACGCTCCCGCGCCCGCCGGAGAGCGCCGTGCCGCCGATGATCACGGCGGCGAGGATCGTCAGCAGATCGGTCTGGCCGGTGGCGTAGAACGGCGCGGCGGTGCCTGAGGAGGAGGCGAGCAGGGCTCCCGCCGCGCCCGCACCGAGACCGGCTACCACGTAGACGAGGATCTTGGCGCGCTTCACCGGCACGCCCGAGAGGCGCGCGGCGCTCTCATCGCCGCCGAGGGCGAAGATGTAGACGCCGAACCCGGTGAAGCGGAGGATGCAGAAGGTGAGCGCGAAGGCCGCCACCATCGCCACGGTAACGGTCGGGATGCTGCCGATCAGGTCGCCGTTTCCGATCGAGGTGAAGTTGGTGTTGTCGAAGATCACCGGGTTGCCGTCGGTGACCACGAACCCCAGGCCGGCGAAGACGAAGTTCGTTCCCAGGGTGACGATGAACGGGTCGAGGTTGCCGAAGGCGATCAGGAGGCCGTTGATCAGGCCGATCGCGCCGCCGGCGAGGATGCCGATCACGATCGCCGGCACCAGCGGCACCCCGTGGTTCAGGGACCAGAAGATCGCCAGGCCGGAGATCACGAAGACGACGACCGGGGTCAGGTCGATGCCGCCGCTGATCACGACGATGGTGGCGAACGCCGCGGCGATCCCGAGGATCGCGACCCCCTCGGTCACGTTGAGGAGGTTTTTTTCCGTCAGGAAGTACTGGCTCGCGAAGCTCAGGTAGATCGCCAGCGCCAGGGTGATCAGCGGCAGCGAGAACTCCGGCCGCAGCAGGATCGAGCGGACCCGCAGCCAGAGCGCCCGCGGCGCGGTCCTCTCGACCGCGGCCCGGGCCGGAGCCGCCGTCGCTTCGAGCTCGATCTCGGATCGCCGCTTCGAGTCCATGCTCATTCGGGGTAGTACTTGTCGACGTTGTCGTGGGTGAGCGGGATGAGCTTCGTGCCGACGAATTTGGGCACCGGGTTGCCCGCCATCACATCCTCCATCAGCGGCACCGCGTATTCGCCGAAGCGCTCGGCCAGGAATGAGATCGAGACGTCCTGCTTGCCTTCGCGCAGCAGGTCACGCGAGAGTTCTTCGTCGGCGCCGGCGCCGGAAATGTAGCTGTCGCGCGGAACGCCCTGGCTTTCGGCGGCGCGGATCATGTTCGGCAGCCGCAGCGTGTCGACGGCAGCCATGATCACGTGTTCGAATTCTGGGTGCGAGGTGTACCAGTCGGTCACCTGCCTCAGCCCCGACTGGTTTTCTTCGGTCTTGCAGACAAGGTCGTAGATGTTCTGGTCGGGGATTTCGAATTCGTCTTCGGCCAGTTTTTCCGGCAATGCCTTGAACATGATGTCGACGGTCGGGCCGCTCGAGGGATCGGTGCACTGGACCAGCGCCGTTTCCTCCGGGCTCCATTTGCGCCGCTTCGCCTCTTCGGCCGCGTAGTCGGCGATCGCCATGCCGACGTCAGGCCAGTTGTTGCCGATCGCTGGGTGGTCTTCGATTGGGATGTAGAGCTGCAGCGAGGGGATGCAGCCTTCGCCCTCGAGGATGTCGAAGAAGGCGGGGAGCGCGGTCGGGTCCAGGTTCGCCTGGATCACGCCGTTGTCGCCCTTGACGACCGAGGCGCGGGCGTCGGCAAGCGGTTCGGTCCGCGACGGGAACTTGAGGTTGTAGACGTTGAGCGGCATGCCGACTTTTTCGGCGGTCGCTTCGATGCTCTTCGAGTTGGCGACGCCGAACGGATCGGTGTTCCCGTAGTGCATGTAGCCGAGCTGATCCGGACCGCCGCTGATTGCCCTCAGGGTCGCCCTGTAGCTGGCCGGGTGGTGCTTGGCGACTTCGAACGTGCAGTTGCTGTTGTTCCAGCGGTACCAGGGCCCGACGGTCGCGCCGACCGGAGCCGTGCTGATCGTCTTGCCGAGTTCGAGGCCGGTGCCGAATTCACCCCCCGCCCCACCCCCGGACCCGCCGCCGGAGTTACTTTCACCACACGCCGTCAGCAAACAGACGAGAAACGCGAAAACAACAGTCAGGACAACCCAGGTTCGACGCACGCCACTCTCCTCTGATTTCAGAAGATGAAGTTCATCTTCAGTATCTGGGCCGAGGCTAGACGATGGCCCGGCCCTTGTCAATCCCGCCACACCCGTCCGGCCGGCGCCTACCGGGCATCGCCCCAGAGGCTCAACGCGCGAGATAGCCGCCGTCGACCGGGAGGACGATTCCGTGCAGATAGTCCGAGGCGCGGGAAGCGAGGAAGACCGCGGCCCCACGCAGGTCGCCGGGCTCGCCCCAGCGCGCCGCCGGAAGCCGCGCCAGCACCTCCCCAGCCCGCTTCGGATCGTCGCGCCAGATGTGCTGGTTCAAGCCGGTCTTGATGTAGCCGGGGGCGATCGCGTTGACGTTGATCCCGAGCGGGGCCCATTCGTTCGCGAGCGCCTTGGTGAGCTGGGCGACGCCGCCCTTGCTGGCCGCGTAGGCCGGCACCCCGAAACCGCCCGAGAAGCTCAGCATCGAGGCGATGGTGATGATCTTCCCGCCCCGCCCCGCCATCTGGCGGGCCGCCAGCTGGGCGAGGAAGAAGACCGAGGTGAGGTTGGTCTCCAGCGTCGCGTCCCATGTCTCGACGTCGTGCTCGAGAGCGCTCTGGGGCTGCGTATAGCCGTGCGCGGCGACGAGGATGTCGACCCTCTCCAGCTGCTCCACCGCCCGCTCGAACGACGCCGCCAGCTGCTCGCGATCGGCGACGTCGCCGCGGATCGGGATCACCGGACGACCGTCGCCCGAGAGGCTCGCGGCGACCGCTTCGGTCTGCTCTGAGCGCCCGACGATCGCCACCTCCGCCCCCGCCGCCTTGAGTGCCGCCGAGATCGCCACGCCGAGGCCCCCGGCGCCGCCGGTGACCAATGCGCGCCGGCCCTCGAGGCTGAATTCGGCGAGCCCCAGAAGCTCCACTGTTTTATTCATATCGTGAATTATTTTCTGTCAAAGTGAAGGAATCATAGTCGGAATCGACACCTATTCGTTCCACCGACTGCTCGGCGACCTGCGGCCCGGCGAGGAGCAGCCGGCGAATCGGATCGCCGACGGCGGCGTCGCCGCGATCGAGCTCGCGAGCGGCCTCGGAGCCGACTTCGTCGCCCTCCAGACCTGCTTCCTGAACCGGGAGCGAACCGATCCTGCGCAGCTGCGCGGGGCGATCGGCGAGCGAACGCTCGCCCTCTCCTGGGGACACCCCGAGGGCCTCGCCTTCGGCACGCGACCGGAAGCGGAGCGGGACCTCGAGCGCTGGCTCGAGCTCGCACCCAAGCTCGGAATCGGGCTGGTGCGGATCGTCGTCGGCGGCCCGAGGCTGCGGCGGGCGGAGCCGATCGAGGCGCAGATCGCGCGCACCGTCGCGCCGCTGCGCCGCCACAGCGAACACGCCGCCGGGCTCGGCCTCGAGCTCGCCGTCGAGAACCACGGCGACCTCACGATCGCGGAGCTGACGCTGCTGCTGGAGCGGGTCGGAGAGCCGAATCTCGGCATCTGCCTCGATACTGCCAACGTGGTCCGGCTCGGCGAGCAACTGCCCGAGGCGTGCGCGATGGCCGCTCCGCGCGTGAAGATGGTCCACCTGAAGGACACGGCGGCCGGCACCTTCGACCCGATTGCGGGACCGCCGTCCGCCCCCTACGGGAGCGGCACGCTGCCGCTCGAGCAGGCGCTGCAGGCGCTCGCGTCCCCGCTCGCCGCGGGAGCGCCCGTCTGCCTCGAGGTCGGCCAGGTAGCCCAAGGCGACGACGAGCTGGCGCTGCTGGCGTCCGGCATCGTCTGGCTGTCCGAGCTCAGACGCTGAACACGCGCTTGGCATTCTCGCTGAACAGCGCCCGCTGCTCGTCGGCTGAGAAGCCCGCGATGATCTCTTCATAGGCGGAGAGGACGTCGCCGTAGGAGCTGTAGAGCCGGTCGACCGGCCAGTTGCTGCCGAAGAAGGACCGCTCCGTGCCGAACTCTTCGATGCAGGCGAGGACCCAGGGCCGCAGCGTGTCGACCGTCCAGCGGTGATCGCACATCCCCAGCCCGGAAATCTTGATCACCGTGCTGGGGCAGGCGGCGAGCTCGGCGATCGAGGCCCGCCAGGCCGCGAAGTACTCGGCGTCGCGCCGGCGGGGGACCAGGGCGTGGTCGACGCAGAGCGTCACCTCGGGATGGCGCCGGGCCAGCTCGACCGCAGCTGGCACCTGCTCGGGCAGCGGGTCGTCACAGCAGACCAGGCCGAGGTCCCCGAGCACCGCGAAACCCCGCTCCCAGGCCGGGTCGGTGAGGTAGCCGTCGTATCGCAGGTCGCGGATGCCGCGGAACACGCCGGATTCCCGGTGCCGCTCGATCGTCTCCAGCGCGTCCGTGGCACTGAGGTCGGCGTAGCCGATCACCGCGTCGGGGATGCCGATCCGGTCGTGGAAGGACTGCAGCCAGCGCGTCTCCTCGACCGGGTCCTTCGACCCGAGCGCCGCCTGGACGTGCACCACCGCCTCGACGTTCTGGAACCTGACCTCGGCGGCGAAGTCGTCGGCCCAGTAGCGCTCCGCTCGGATCGAGCCGTACTCGCCGAGGACCTCGGTCTCGCCGTCGTCGCCGCCGGGCTCGAGCCAGGCGTAGGTCAGCCGTGGGTCGCGCAGGTCGTAGAAATGGACGTGGGTGTCGACGAACGGCAGGCCCGCCATCGGCTACCGCGCCATCAGCAGGACCGGCAGCTCGGCGAAGACCTCCTCGGCGGTCTGCGCGTAGGTCGGCGGCCGCTCGGGGTCGAGCCTGGCCCGGGCGTCGACCAGGGAACGAACGACGATCTGGATCGCTCGCTCGCCGTCGCCCGGCGGCGTCGGTTTGCCGGAGATCGGCGTTACCAACGGGCGGCCGATGCACATGTGACGGCCGGCGCCGAAGGCCAGGCCGTAGGGCAGCGCGGGCTGGGCGGGAGCCGGGCGCCAGGGGTTGAAGCTGGCGGCGTCGGCGCCGAACACGGTGGTGTCGCGGTTCGCCTGGATCAGATCGAGCGCCACCTCGGTCCCGTTCGCGAGCTTGCGAGCGCTGCACTCGAGGACCAGGTCCTTCGTCGCCCTCCTGGCCAGCGCGGTGACGTTGAGGCGCAGCCGCAGCGCCTCGTTGCAGACGCCGCGCAGGAAGGCGTCGTCGCCGAGGTGCTCGCGGTCCTCGGGATGATCGGCCAGCCAGTGGTCGAGCTCGGCGATCGAGTGGTTGACCGCGTTGGAAGTCGTATCGGTCGCTCCGGCCATATAGAGGATCGACTCCCTGGTGATCAGGTCGGGATCCCAGTCGTCGTTTCGATGCCGCAACATCAGCGTGAGGAGGTCCAGGGGCAGCTCCGACTCGAGCAGGTCGCCGCGATCGAGGGCCGCGAGCAACTCGGCCCGCTGCTCGAGCGCCGGGATCACGAAGCTCTGTGCGAATTCGCGCTTGGCCTCGAGGCCCTCCGCGATCACCGCCTCGTGGTCGCCGGTGGAGAACTTCACGTCGAAGGCGCGGTTGAGCCGGTACATGCAGCTTTCCAGGAGGTCCGTCCGCCGCTGGTCCTCGACCTCGAGGCCGATCACCGATGCGGCCAGCTGCAGGAACATGCGGTGGCTGACGCGAGCGAGATCCACCGCGACGACGCCGTCCGGCCTTCTCTGCGAGTCGGCCTCGGCGAGCACGTTCTCGACCATCGGTCCGAGGACCATCCGCTCCTTGGCGTCGACCAGCTCCTTCACCATCAACGCAACCTCGAGGCGCCGCCGCCCGCGATGCTTGGAGCCGTCCAACTCGAGCAGGGTATGACCGCGGAACGGCAGGCTCTCTTCCTCGAACTGCCCGGCGCCGAAATCCGGGTTGCGGAGGATCTCCAGGGCCTCGGCATACGAGGTGATCCGCTCCATCCTGGCGATGAACGCCGGCGTGGCTACCTCTGACATGCCGCGGCCTCCAAAGGCGAAAGGTTAACGTCTTTTCGTGATCTGAAATCTATTTCCTACAACTGAAACGAGCCTAATGAGGCCGTCTGGCGATGTCAAGAGCTGGAGGCGAACCGGATCCGCACCCCGGGGTCGGGTCAGGGCGGCCAGCCCGAGGGCGCAAAGCGCGGCGGCGAGGGTGAAGGAGCAGGCGTCGCCGATGGTCAAGCCATCGGCAATCCCTGACGGATGCCGCGACGGTTCGGCGACTCGCGGCCGGGACCTCGGCGGCCGCGGCGGCCTACACGCCGGTGGCGGTGCTTCTGACCGCGAGCAGGACGCAGGCGGCCCATGTCGGGGAGACCAGCGGCGTCAGGACCAGCGCCAGACCGGCGGCCGCCAGTGCCGCCGAGATCGCCGGCAGCGGTCCGGCGCGGTCGATCTGGCGATCCGAGGCGTCAGGACCACCTGCGACCCGTAGCCGACGATCAGAACGACCACGATGCCGCTCGTGCTGACCCCCCGCTCCCCGAGCAGCGCGCCCAGGGTCTGGACGCCGCCGAGCAGGACGCCGACCAAGACCATCAGCAGGAGCGCCGGGGTCATCGCCCTGGCGCAGGACAGCCGGCTGGAGCCCCTCGCCGCTCGATGGCCCCGCACGGGACCGCCCCAGAACTGCCGCCGCCGCTCCCGCCCAGGCCGCAGCCGCACCCGCCCCTGGACCAGCCCGGCGGAATCGACGAGAAGCGCCCTGAGAGAGGTCGAGTGCCGGATCTGACTCCCTCACCATTTCGTTCCCTTTCTAGGTGGCTTGCAAACGATCCCGCCGTATCCGGCGCGCGCGTTCCGCGGCGATTCCACGACCCTCCTTCTGGGAGGAAGGAGGGTGAAGAAGGGCCACGGTTGCTTGCGGCGGAGGGAAATCGTGCCTTGAACCTACGGTCAGGCACCTGATTTCAAGACCTAGAATTACCAGTATGTGAAATGCATCCGCTATCGTCTGAACGCACCGCTCTAGCCGACCACACTTTCCGCGGTTGTTTTCATAGTTTGAGATAGACTTCATTTATATGAAGTCTAGTTAACCGAGGGAGACAGAGGATTGGGGAAGAGATGAAACTCGCACAGGACCGCAAGGCGCTGGTCACCGGCGGCGCCTCGGGAATCGGCCTCGAAGTCAGCAGGAAGCTGGTCGCCGGCGGCGCCGCGGTGGCGCTGCTCGATCTCGACCAGGTGCACCTCGAGGCGGCCGCCGCCGAGATCGGCGCGATCGGCGTGCAGGCCGACGTCCGTTCCCCAGCGGAGGTGAAGAAGGCGGTGGACAACGCCGTCGATGCCCTCGGCGGCCTCGACACGCTGGTCATCTGCGCCGGCGTGATTCACGTCAAGCGGCTCGCCGAGATCACCGAGGAGGATTGGGACCAGACGCTCGACGTGAACCTGAAGGGGGCCTTCACCTGCGCCCAGGCGGCGGCACCTGCGCTGAGCGCCAGCGGCCGCGGTCGGATCGTCACGATCAGCTCCGACGCCGGCCACCGCGGCGTCCCCCTGCTGCTCGCCTACAGCGCCGCGAAGTTCGGGCTGATCGGCCTCACCGAGTCCCTTGCGGCAGAGCTGGCGCCGGAGATCACGGTCAACAGCGTCTGCCCGGTCGGCGTGCCGACCACCGGGATGGGACAGAAGATGCTCGACTGGAAGACGGCGCACACGAGCCAGGCCGCCGAGGACGTCCTCGGCGCCGTCGCCTCCGGCATCCCCCTCGGCCGCAATTCGACCGCCGCCGACGTAGCCAACGCAGTGCTCTTCTTCGTCTCCGACGCCGCCGATTTCGTCACCGGGGTCTCGCTCGACGTGGACGGGGGCTCGCGGCTGAACCTCCTCCCGGGCGCTGACTGATAGGCGGGCGATGGCTGTGAGGAGCAGGGTATGACTGACCAGGGGAGCAGCTATCTCGATGCCGACAGTGGCAGCGAAACGGCGAATCGTCAACGTCACCTCGGTCGGCGTCCACACCGGCGGTTACGAGGTCAGCTCCGCTCCCGATGAGGCGAGCAAGGCAGCCGTCGCCAACCTGACGAGGACCCTGGCGCGCCACGGAGCACCCGCTGTCCTCGTCAACTCGGTCGCTCCGGGGGCGGTTCGGACGCGAATGATGCTGGAGGAATCGCCGCCAGCCGTGCTCGCCGAGCTCGAGGGCGATATCCCGCTCGGCAGGATGGCGGAGCCGGCCGAGATCGCCGCCCTGGTCGGCTTCCTGGCGAGCGCGCAGAACACTTACGCCAGCGGTGCCGCCTTCGACCTCAACGGCGGCCTGGCGATGGCGTAGCCGGAGGTGGCGTCGAGCACCGCGGTGGTGAGCTCATCGCGGCGGGCAGCGAAGGTCTCGGCCGCGACCGAGACGCCGTAGGCAGCGACGATCTCGCCGTCGCGCAGCAGCGGCGCCGAGACGCAGGAGAGCTTGTGGTCGTACTCCCGCTGGTCGCAGGCGTAGCCCTGCTCGCGGATCTGGGCCAGCTCCAGCTCGAACGCGGCAGCGTCGCACGTGGTGGCGCCGGTCAGACGGCGCAGCGGATGCCTGGTCAGGTAGGCGTCGCGCGTCCCCGGCGGCGCATAGGCGAGGAGCAGCTTGCCGTTGGCCCGCGCATGCCCGGCGCCGAACGGCTGCCCCGCCAGGTCGGCGATCCGCAGCAGGTACCCGGAGTCGGCGGATGCGAGGACCCGGATCTCGGAGTCACTCCACTCGGCGAGCGAGGCCGAGCCGCTGGTCCTCTCCGAGAGCGCCCTCAGCGCCTCGAACATGCCCGCAGGCGGCGCCGCCTCCTCCTGGTAGGCCCGCGCCAGCACCGCCGCGCCGCCGCCGAGGACGTAATGCCGCCGCGAGTCCTTCGCCAACATCCCCTCTTCGACCAGGGTATTGAGGATGTGGTAAGTCGTCGCCAGCGGCAGCCGATTGCCGAACGCGACCTCCTTGGCGACCGCGCCCCCGGGGCGCTCCGCCAGCCACCGCAAGAGCTGCGAGCCGCGAGCCGCCGACTGGATGCGGGTTCCTCGCGAACGCTCCTTGTCGAATTTCCGCGGTTTCATCCCGTCCCCGATGGCCATACCTTCAGATACAGAAATACCTTTCCCGCATTTGAAATGGTATCACCGATCGGGTGGCCGGGCGTCACTCTCCTCGCGGAGGAGCTTGCGGCGAACCTTGCCGCTGCTGGTCTTCGGCAGGGAATCGGAGAAGTCGACGATCCGCGGGTACTTGTAGGGGGCCGTGCTCGCCTTGACGTGCTCCTGCAGGGCGCTCGCCATCTCCGGGCCGGCGTCGGCGGGGTCGCGGAGGACGACGATCGCCCGGACGACGCTACCCCGGCTCTCGTCGGGCGCCGCCACCACCGCCGCTTCGGCGACGGCGGGATGTGAGACGAGCACGCTCTCGACCTCGAACGGGCCGATCCGGTAGCCAGCCGAGATGATCACGTCGTCGGTCCGGCCCTCGAAGAAGAGGAAGCCGTCCTCATCGAGGCGGACCCGGTCGCCGGTCCTGTGCACGGGTGCGTCGGCCGCATCCTCCGGCGGGCGGCTGGCCGGCGTGCCGTAGCCGAGGAAGAAGGTCGGGACGGTCCCCGGGTCGACCACCAGTTCGCCGTCCTCGATCCACAGCCGCACCCCCGGGAGCGCGGTGCCCATCGAGCCGGGGCGGGCCCGCTCGCCGGGTTCGTTGGCGGTCAGCTGGCCGGTCTCGGTCTGGCCGTAGCCGTCGCGCACGTCGAGCCCGGTCGCCTCCCGCCAGGCGTACAGCACCTCCGGGTTGAGGGCCTCGCCCGCGGCGACCATCCCGCGCATCGCCGGCAAGCCCCGGAGCCGCGCCCGTTTGGCGATCACGCGGTACTCGGTCGGGGCCATGCAGAGCACGTTGACGCGCTCGCGCTCGAGCGTGTCCAATCGCTCTTCTGGGTCGAAGCGGGCATCTTGCAGGAGCGCCGCGGCGCCCCGCAGCCAGGGCGCGATGAAGGCGTTGCGCGCGCTCTTCGACCAGCCCGAGGCCGCGGTGCACCAGACCAGGTCACCGGCCGCGGGGGCTAGCCAATGGCCGGCCTGGACCCGCTGGCCGAAGAGATAGCGCTGCGCGTGCAGCACCGGCTTCGGCTCGCCGGCGGTGCCGCTGGTGAAGGTCAGCAGGGCGGGAGCGGCCGCCTCGAGCTCGGCGAACGGCGTCCCCGCCGCAGCGGCGAAGAGATCATCGCCCGGAAAGGCGAGGACCCTGCATTCGGAATCGGCGCCGAGCGCCGCCTCGAGCTCGCCGAGATTGCGCTCGTCGGCGATCACCAGAGTCGGGTTGGTCGCCTCGATCCGCAGCCTCAGGTCGTGCGCCCGCAGCTGCTCGGTGCAGGGAAGCGCGACGGCGCCGATCCGAAAGCAGGCGAGCAGGCTGAAGACCCACTCGGGCCGATTGCCGATCAGGGTCATGACGACGTCCTCGCGGCCGACGCCGAGCCCGACCAGGGTCCCAGCGAGGCGCTCGCTGCGCTCCAGCACCTCGCCGAAGCTCCACTCGCGACGATCGCCGTCGCGGCTCAGATCGACGAGGGCCCTGCCGCGCGGATCGAGCCCGGCGATCGCGTCGCGAACGAAGTTCACCGCGCGCCTGGCCCGGCCGAACGGAGGAGGCCGAACGGCTCGAGCGTCGGCAGCGAGGCAAGGCCGAGGATCGCCTCCTCGAGCGCGGCGAGCGCCACCTGCGGCAGCGCCGTGGCCGCGTTGAACCGGAACTTCTCGATCACGTCCTCCGCCGCCAGGGGGTTCGCCGCCCCGCCCCGCTGGTGATCGAGATGGCGCTCCCACTGAGTGCCGTCGCGGAGCAGGACGCGGACGCCGCCGGGCAGCGAGGTCGGGAAGGTCTCGTACTCGCGCTCCTCGTAGTCGACCCGGTCCGCCAACGCCTGGATCTCGACCGAGCCGAGTTGCTCCGCGGCGAACACCTGCGGATCGGTGCGCCCGGTCGCGAGCGCCGCGCCAAGCGCAAAGGGGGCGCTGAACTTCGCCTCGTAGGAAGTCTGCGGGCGTCGCTTCCGCTCCAGCGGCGCCGCCACCAGGTCGATCCCCGCCCGCGGCGAGACGAAGGTGATCCGCTCGACCTCGGCGGGGCCGAAGCCGTGCTCGGAGCGCAGCTCGAGCAGCGCGTCGAGCGGTGCGTGGATGAAGTGACAGGCGGCGTAGGGCTTGAAGGCGATCCTCGGCGTTTCCCAGTTCCGGCCGAGATCGTCGGTCAGCTCCGCAGGGTCGACCCGATCGAGCTCGACGAAGGCCGGGTAGACGCCGTTCTGGCCTTCGAGGACGGCGGCCGGGCCAGTCGCCCCGGCCGCGGCGAGCCGCACCGCGAAGTGCGCCGCGTGCGCCATCCAGCCCGGATGGATCGGCTTGGTCGCCGCGCCGTCGCTGAGGTAGGCCATCAGGCCCGCCGCCATGCTGCCGGCGATGCCGAGGGCGTTGACCAGGGTGGCCTCCCCCGCCTCCCTCGCCACGGCGATCGCGGTGGTGGCGCCGAACACGCCGCAGATCGCGGTCGGGTGAAAGCCGCGGCGGTGGAACGCGTCGCCGGCCGGCCGGCCGATCCTGCAGGTGACCTCGTTGCCGGCGATCAGCGCCCGCAGCAGGCGCGAGCCGTCGCCACCCACGGCCTCGACCGCCGCCAGCGCCGCCGGCGCGACGGCGGCGCTGACGTGGGCGATCGAGCCCGGGTGGGTGTCGTCGAAGTCGAGCGCGTGACAACGGATCCCGTTGACGAGCGCCGCGGTCTCGGGCTGAACCGGTTCGCCAAACCCGATCGCGGTGGCCGCTCCAGCAGCCGCGTCCCGCTCGAGGTCGTCGGCGTAGGGCGCGGCCTCGACGCCGGCGGCGAGCAACCCGCAACCGATTAGATCGAGGAAATGCAGGCAGGCCGCGGCGCGGACCTCGGGCGGTACCCGCTCGAGGTCGAGCTGGGCAGCGAAACGGGCCAACCTCTGGGTCGCCGTGCCGCCCAGGGGACCGAGCTCAGGCCGTGGTTCGCTCACGCCGTGGGCTGACCAGCAGCCGAACCGGATTTTGCAGAAGCTTGCGGACAGCGGCCAGGAACCCGGCCGCGTCGGCGCCGTAGACGATGCGGTGATCGCTGACCAGGGTCAGAGTCATCGAGGGCGGCGTGACCGAGGACTCGCGAATCGCCCCGACGCCGAGGATCGCCGCCTGGGGCGGGTTGATGATCGGCTGAAAGGAGGTGATCCCGTACATCCCCAGATTGCTGACGGTAAAGGTCCCACCTGCCAGCTCCGGCGGCGTCACCGCGCCGCTACGGACGCGCTCGGCCAGCCGGCGGCTCGCGGCCGCGATCTCGGCCAATGTCAGTTGGTCGGCTCGCTCGATCGTCGGAACGATCAGATCCTCGCCCGATGCCACCGCGATGCCGATGTTGACCTGCTCGAAGAACTCGAACCCGGCGTCGGTGTATGAGGCGTTCAGGCGTGGGTGCCCGGGCAGCGCCCGGGCGACGGCCGCGACCACCAAGTCGTTGTAACTCGGCGGCGGCTCGTCCAGGCCCGCGAGCTGGGCCCGGAAGGCGACCGCGGCGGCGGCCTCGACCTCGATCGAGACCGGGAACTCGGGGATCGTGGCTCGCGCCTCTGCCATCCGGCGCGCGATCAGCTGCTGGATGCGGCTCGGCTCTTGGCGGCGGCTGGCCCCGCGGGCGCCGGCGGTGGACGGGCCCGAGGCGGCGAGCGCGGCGAGGACGTCGGCCTTCAGGATCCGGCCGGCGGGGCCGGTGCCCGCGATCGTCGCCACGTCGATCCCTCGCGAAGCGGCAAGGCGGCGGGCGACTGGCGAGACCCGAGCCGCGCCGTCCGTCTCGGGCCCCGCCTCCGCGGCGGCGGCCGGGGCGGGCTCGACCGGCTCGGACGCGGCCGGATCCTCTCCGTTCGACCCGCCCCCGGGCGCCGCGGGGGGACCGTCGCCGACTTGTGCGATCGGCTCTCCCACCGGGACGGCCGCTCCCGACGCGGCGATGATGTGCAGGGGGCCGGCGGCAGGCGAGTCGTAGCCCACGGTCGCCTTGTCGGTCTCGATCTCGACTATCTCCTGGCCGCGCCCGACCGTCTCGCCGTCGGCGACGAGCCAGGCCACGATCGTCCCCTCCTCCATCGAATCCGAGAGCCGGGGCATCGTCACCATCGTGGCGGTGCCAGCCGAACCGGAGCCGGCAGTCACTCGTCGTCCCGGTCGATCGGGTGCACGGCGAGGGCCGTGACCTCAGCCGTCAGCCACCGATACATCGGCAGCGATTCGAGCAGCCCCTGGAGCTCGGTCGCGTCAGCCGCCGTCCAGACGCCGACGTTGCGCAGCCCGCCCGGGACCCGCCAGATCAGGCGGATCGAGCCGGCGTCGCGGAGCTCGCGACCGCGGCGGAGCTCTTCCGCCCGCAGCGCATCCAACTCCTCCCCCGACAACTCGGTCGGCAGCGCGACGCTGATCTGGACGAGGAAATCCACGAGGCTCAGGCCCGCAGCAGGTCACGCACGGCGGCGCCGATCCGATCCGACGACGGCAACCAGGCCTCCTCCAGCGCCCCGGCGTACGGAACCGGCGTCTCGTCGCCGGCGACCAGCGCCGGGGGCGCATCGAAGGACTCGAAGCGGGTGGCGGCGAGCTCGGAGACGACGGTCGCGCCCCAACTCCCCGGGTTCGGCGACTCCTGGACGACCAGCAGGCGGTTGGTCTTGTCGACGCTCGCCGCAATCGTCTCGAGGTCCAGCGGCATCACGGTGCGGGGATCGATCAGCTCGACCTCCACCCCTTCCGCGGCCAGCTCGGCCACGGCGACTTCCGCTCGGACCCGCATCAGTTGGGTCGCGACGACGGTGACGGCACTCCCCGAACGCACCACCTCGGCCTTGCCGAGCGTCAACTGTTGCGGCGTGTCCGGCAGCTCACCCCTCATGTTCAGCATGCCCTTGTGTTCGAAGAAGAGCACCGGGTTCTCGTCGCGCACCGCGGCGCGCAGGAGGCCATAGGCGTCGGCCGGCGAACCCGGCACCGCAAGTATCAGCCCGGGCAGGTTGAGAAACCAGTTCTCGACCGTCTGGGAATGCTGCGAGGCGAATCCGGCACCAGCTCCGTTGGCGAGGCGGATCGTCACCGGAAGCGTGACCTGGCCGCCGGTCATGTACCTGTACTTGGCGAGCTGGTTGGCGATCTGGTCGAAGCAGACCGCCGCGAAGTCGGCGAACATCAGCTCCGCGATCGGCCGCATCCCCTTGATCGCCGATCCGATTGCGGCGCCGATGATCGCCTGCTCGGAGATCGGGGTGTCGAGGACGCGGCGATCCCCGAACTGTTCCATCAGGCCCTCGGTCGTCTTGAAGGCGCCGCCCGCCGCGGCGATGTCCTCGCCAAGCATGAAGACGCGCTCGTCCTCCGCCAGCGCGTCCGCCATCGCCCGCCTGATCGCCTCTTTGTAGGTGACCTCGCTCACGGGGTCACCTGGCCGGCGCGTAGACGTCGTCGAAGCGGGCCTCCAGCGGCGGGGCGGGCCACTCGCGGGCGCGGGCCAACGCCGCGGCGACCCTCTGCTCGGCGCCGGCGCGCAGCCGGTCCACCTCGTCCTGGTCGGTCCCCCGCGCCAGCAGCTCGGCCTCGAGCAGGCTGATCGGATCGCGCTGCAGCCAGCGCTCGACCTCCTCCTGCGGCCGATAGGCGCCGGGGTCGGTCCGCGAATGGCCTTTGTGGCGATAGGTCATCGCCTCGATCAGCGTCGGCCCCTCACCGGCCCGGGCCCGGGCCACGGCCTCGGCAACCGTCTCGTGGACGACGCCGACGTCGTTGCCGTCGATCCGGTGACCGGGCATCGCGTAGCTGGCGGCGCGGTCGGCGAGGGTCTCGATCGGCGTCGTCCGCGCGACCGGCGAGTACTCGCCGTAGAGGTTGTTCTCGCAGACGAATACCACCGGCAGCTTCCAGATCGCGGCCAGGTTCATCGATTCGTGGAAGGCCCCGATGTTGGTCGAGCCATCCCCGAAGAAGCAGAGGCAGACCTCTTCGGTGCCCTGCAGGCTGGCGGCCAGCCCAAATCCGGTCGCGATCGGCAGATGCGCTCCGACGATCGCGAACGAGCCGTAGGCGCCGGCGCCGACGTCGGTCAGGTGCATCGAGCCGCCCTTGCCGCCGCAGAGGCCCTCCTGCTTGCCGAGGATCTCCGCGAAGGTCCGGTCGAGCGGTGCTCCCATCGCCAGGACCGCGCCGTGGCCGCGGTAGGTGCATAGCATCGAGTCGCCCTGCCGCAGGCACGAGCAGGCGCCGACCGCCACCGCCTCCTGGCCGGAGCAGAGATGGGTGGAGCCGCGCACCAGGTTTTCGGTGAAGAGCCTCTGGATCTCTTCCTCGAACAACCTGATCTCGATCATCGGCGCGAAGAACTCGACGAGGCTTACGTCCGCGGTTTTCATTTTCTGAAATTCATCAAGACAGTCTGAAATTTATATCAGATCATGGCCGAGGGCGTCAACGCCAGCGACCCCGGGCGGCACCGTGTCGGCGTTGAAGCCGGCGCTCAACCGAGGGCGAACTTGGCGACCGCCTCTTCGCGCACGGTCACGCCCAGCCCCGGCGACTCGCGGATCGCCAGCAGCCCGCCTTCCTGAACCCACGGGTCCTCGACCAGCTCGTGCTGGAAGGGCGACTCATGCGGCTTCAGGTCGAGCGCGTCACCGTTCTCCGCGGTCGCCAGGAAATGCAGGCTGGCGGCAGTGTTGAGGGCGCTGCTCCAGGTGTGGGCGCTGCACCTGACCCCGGCGGTCGCGGCCATCTTCAGCACCTCGCGGCAGCCGGTCAGCCCGAGGCAGCGGCCGGGGTCGAGCTGAAGCACGTCGACCCCTTCGGAGGCGATCACGTGCTGATAGGTCTCCGGGCTCCACTCGTCCTCGCCGGTCCCGATCGGGGTCGCGACCGCGGCTCGCAGCCGGCGGTGCCCGGCCAGGTCCGCAGGCGGCAGCGGCTGCTCCACCCAGCGCAGGTCGAACTCCTCGAGCTCGCGCAGGCGGCGGATCGCCGTCGGCACGTCCCAGAGACCCATCGCCCCCGGCACGTCGATGACGAGTGAGATATCGGGACCGATCGCCGCGCGGATCTCGCGGACGAAGGTCAGGTCGCGCTCGCGATCCATCCCGAAGACGGCGTCGGGCCGCATCCCCCAGCCCGCCTTGGCGATCAGGTAGCCCGCCTCGCGAAAGCCGCGGAACTCGTTCAGCGTCCATTCGAGGTCGTCCATGTCAAAGATGATCGAGGCCATCGCCGGGACGCCGTCACGGAGCTGGCCGCCGAGGAGCTTTGCCACCGGCGCCCCCAGCAGCTTGCCCTTCAGGTCCCAGAGAGCCATGTCGATCGCGCTGATCGCGAACGCCGCGATGCCCTCGACGCCATACCAGTAGGCATAGCGGCACATATCGCGCCAGATCGGCTCGACGTCGAGCGGGTCGCGCCCAAGCACATGGCGGGCGAACCCCTCGCGGACAAGGATCTCGCTGGCCCGCGCTGCCTCCGGGAACTGCGAGATCGCCTCGCCCCAGCCGACCGCGCCGTCGTCGCTCTCGATCCGGACCAGGGTGATACAGCGTTCGGCGCCTCGGTAGTGCGGCTCGGGGGCGATCAGGGGGAAGGCATCGATCTTCTTGATCACGGCAGCGCGTCCTCTCTAGTCCGGTCGTGGCCTGCGTTCTCGATTGCCTGCCGCGGCGAGCCATCGGAGCGAACCCCGGTCTCGACGAGCTCGACGCGAATCCCGTCGGGATCGATCATGTAGACGAGCCGTCCGCCTCGATTCGGTCCCTCGGTCGGCGTTTGCGGCGCCGAGACGAACCTCACCCCCCCTTCGGAGAGGCGACCGTAGAGCAGGTCGAGATCGTCGACGAAGAGACAGAAGTGGCCGGTCCCGGGATTCGCCGTAGCCGGATCGACGGGCGAGGAGGCAACGCCGCGGTACTCGAGGATCTCCAGGAACACGTCGCTCTCCGGGATCCGCAGCAGGACGATCTCCAGCCTCACCTCGGGGTGGTAGCCGACGACCTTTTGCACATACTCGCTCGCCATCGACCAGCGCTCGGCCCGCTCGAATCCGAGGTGGCGTTCGTAGAAGCGCGCCGACGCCTCGACGTCGCGCACCTGGATCCCGATGTGGTCGCAGCCGTTAATCATCTGCGGGGGCGAAGTCGTAGGTGCTGGTCAGGCCCCCGTCGACGGTGACGGCGGCCCCCGACATCCCCGAGGCTTCCTCGCCGACGAGGAACCGGAGGACCGCCGCGATCTCCTCCGGCGTCAGCAGCTTGCCGGTCGGGGTGCGTCGCAGCACCGCCTCGCGGGCCCCGGCGGGATCGTCGAGCGCGTTCAGGGCCCGGCTGAACAGCGCGGTGTCGATCGCCCCGGGGCAGACCGCGTTGATGCGGACCCCGTACTGGGCGTACTCGAGCGCGGCCGAGCGCACCACCTGGAGCAGGGCGGCTTTGGAGGTCGAGTAGGCGGACAGTTCGGCCTCCGCGAAGAGCGAGTTGACGCTGCAGACGACGGCGATCGCCCCGCGGCCCTGCGCCAGCATCTCAGGCAGCAGGGCTCGCATCCCGATCACGGTGCCGAGCACGTTGGTCTCGAGCAGACGCCTCCAGTCGTCGAGCTCGGTCTCCAGGAACGGAGCGACGACGACGTCGGCGGCGCAGGCGCAGAGGCACGAGGCGCCCGCCCGGTCGAGGACGCGGGCGGTTTCGGCGACTCGCGCCCAGGTCGGCTCGGCGGCGACGTCGCCCCGCACCCACTCGAGGTCCGGCAGCTCGGCGAGGTCCGCGGGGCACTCCGCGAGATCGAGGCCGATAACCGCGAAGCCGTCCTCGGCCAGGGCTCGAACGGTCGCCCGGCCGACCCCGTCGGCGGCGCCGGTCACGACCGCCACGGGCCTCGGGGTGTCTCGCTCCGCCGCGCTCACGGGTCCACGATAGGCATGCCGCCTGACCGGGTCAACGAGACTTTTTACATAGTCTGAAAATCGCGTTAACTATCGTGAACAGACAGCCGTCGGCCCGCCACCTCGAGTAGCGCCGCGGTGATCTCCGCGCGCCGCCGCTCGAAGCGTTCGCTCGGGACCGAGACGCCGAGCGCGGCGACGATCGACTCGCCCTCGAAGAGTGGCGCGGCGACGCAGGAAACGCCGACCGAGTACTCCTCCTCGTCGTAGGCGAACCCACGCTCCCGGATCTGCTCGAGCTGCTGTTCCAGCTGGTCCCGATCGCTGATCGTGGCCGCGGTCAGCCCGACCAGCGGCCGGCTTCCCAGATAGGCGCTGCGCCGCTCGGGCGGCGCGTAGGCCAGCAGCACCTTGCCGTTGGCGCGGGCGTGCCCGTGCTCGTAGGGCCCGCTGAGGATCTCCGTGACGCGGACCGGGTGGCTCCCTTCAACCGAGGCAACCACGCGGATTCCGTGCTCCCGCCACTCCGCCAGGTAGGCCGTCTCCTTGGTCCGGCTCGCAATCGTTCGAAGCGCTCCGAGCAGCTCGTCGGAGACCCTTCTGGCGCCGAGGTAGGCCTGGGCGATGATCGCCACGCTGCGGCCGAGGTCGTAGTCGCCGTTGGCGCCTTTGTGCAGCATTCCCTGTTCGGCGAGCGTGTTGAGGAGGTGGTAGGTAGTCGGCAATGCCAGGCCTTCCGCAGCCGCCAGCTCTTTTGCCGTCGCGCCCTGCCGCTGCTCCGCGACCGAGACGAGGAGCCTCATCGCCCGGGCGACGGACTGGATCCGGGTGGGGTTCTCGCCGCCGCGCGCTCGGCGCTCTTTGTCATCCTGAAGCATCTCCTTATCCTCAGGAAGATGGTACTTCCTTTCAGGATCTTGTATCGGCTAGGGCGCGTCGAAGCCTCGCTCGACGTTCGCCACCGCCGCCAGCAGCGCCGCGGTCAGCTCGGACCGATTCGAGCGCATTCGCTCTGTCGGCACCGAAAGTCCCATCGCGGCGATCAGCTGCCCGCCCTGGAGGAGAGGGGCGGCAACGCAGGAAACGCCGACCGAGTACTCCTCGTCGTCGTAGGAGTAGCCGCGCTCGCGGATGCTCTCGAGCTCGCGCTCGAAAGCATCGGGATGCCAGATGGTCGCATCGGTGACCGGCACCAGAGGATGGCTGCGCAGGTAGTCCTGGCGGATCTCGGGGCTGGCGTACGCGAGCAGCACCTTGCCGTTGGCGCGAGCGTGCCCGTGCTCGTAGACCCCGCCGCCGACCTCTGCAACCCGGACCATCTGGCTGCCCTCGACCGAAGCCAGCACGCGAATCCCGTTCTCGCCCCAGTCGGCGAGGTAGCCGGTCTCGCCGGTCCGCCGCGCCAACTCGCGCAACTCGCCGAGCAAGGCCTCCGGAACGGTCTTGCCGCGGAGATAGGCCTGGGCGAGGATGGCGCTGCTGCGGCCGAAGATGTAGCGGCGATCGGCGTCTTTGGCCAGGAAGCCCTCGTCGACCAGGGTGTTGAGGAGGTGGTAGGCGGTGGGGAGTGCGAGGTCCTGGGCCTCGGCGATCTCTTTCGCGGTCGCGCCGCGCGGGTGGTCGGCGATCCACAGCAGGATCTGCGAGGCGCGCGCCACCGATTGGATGCGCGTCTTCATCGACTCTGGCTGACTGGTCGCTTTCCCTGACCTCGCAATCGCCATGCGTGCTCTAAATCCTTTCGTTTGCTCAAGGCTGCTCTGCGCTGAATGGAGCGTATCGACCGGGGTTGCGGCGTTTCGCGCCTCCGCAGAGCTTGACAGTCGGGGATGCGACGGCTGGGTTCCCGCAGTCATTATACGGAACTAATTTCATTTTATGAGAGGAGACCGTGGCGAAGATGCGCGCCGCCATGCTGGAGGAGTTCGGTCAACCCCTGGCCGTCACGGAGGTCGAGCTGACCGAACCGCGGGCCGGTGAGGTGCTGGTCCGGCTCGCCGCCTGCGGCGTCTGCCACACCGACCTCTACACCCTCTTCTCGCCCCAGTGCCGCGAGTGCGTCCACTGCCTCGATCCGCGCACCAACCTCTGCCTGGCGATCCGCGGCGAGCAGAACCTCGGTCACCTGCCCGACGGCAGCACCCGGCTGCGCCGCGACGGCGAGGAGATCCGCCACGTCGCCCCCTTCCTCTCGCACCCGATCACGCTCGAGTCGCCGACGGAGAAATCCCAATCGAAGAGCTCTGCGTAAAAGCTCCGCAGCCGCTCCGGGTCGCGGCCGATGACCTCGAAACGCACAACCGCCTGCCCCATGGTCCTCCTTTCGTACCCTCAGCCCGCCAACGGAACGAGAGGTCCCGGGATGTGGATCGTCGCCAAACATGATCCAGTCGCCATCCGCGACGAGCATTGGTCAGCAGATAGGACAAACGATCGCGCGATAGATGATCGACCGGCCGCTGTCACGGAGAGATTCGAACCCTCGGCCTACTGCATGGACGCAGACGCCCAAGGGCGGCAATTTCAACCCGCAATCGGCTTCATTCCGGGGACCAGTGCCCGAAACTGGCGAAAAACGCGCTCTCGGTTCAGGATTCGAGTGCCGAAGAACGCGAAAAAACCGAGCTGCGCAAATCGATCAAACCCTCGATTAACAGGGAAAGCGGCTGAAGGGATTCGAACCCTCGACCTTCTGCATGGCAAACGGGTCCGGCCACCAGGACTCGTACCTCAAAAAGAGTCTATTTCCAGGGAGTTCTAGACGTCAGGTGAAATACCCCGAGCAGTCGGATTTGCGGCGATATGCGGCGATTAGTGCCCGAGTCGGGCACTAACGGGACGGAGTGCCCGAAATCGTCGCCTGCGGTTCGAGCGGCTCGGTCGCCGCCCGGCGGAACGAGATGCTGCGGGGTCATTCCGCCGGACTGACCCCTATTTCCCCCTGGGGTAGTACGCCGATTCGTTGGCCACCCCGCTCAGAAGCTGCCCCCCCGAGGCGGCTTTTTCATGTTCTGAATCCGAGCCGAAAGGGATCTGCCTTGTCAGATCTTGAATTCGTGCTGCGGGCGCTTCAGATCGCCGACCTGGCCTCGCGCCTGGTCGCGCGTCTGCGACGCCGCCGCCAACGAGCTCGCTAGGGAGCATCCCGCGGACCGACCTCTGGATAGCTGGAAAAGATGGCCTGACAGGCAGGCCCAGCGTCAGCCTGCCCAAAACAGTCGCCGACGTTCTAGGGCCGGAGGACGACGAGCAAGACGGCGAAAAAGCCGGCGGCCGCGACAGTGACGAGCCTGACCCAGGCCGCCTTCAATTGCACCTCCGACGAGCGGAGCTCGAGTCGGGCAATGCGCTCCCGAACCCGCTCGGTCTTGAGCTCGATCCGCGCTCTGTCCTTCTTCGTCGCCATATGGCGACTATCCGCCAGTCGGCCGTTGACCCCTTAAGCGGCGTCGATGTGGACGATGCGCTTTCCGCCGGGGTAGACCCCGTCGGGGTACTTGGCGGTGAGGGCCTCTGCCCGCGCCCGGTCTCGGACCCGCTTGAGGCCGAGCAGCGAGGAGAAGAAGAGATCGTCGTCGTGGAGGTTCCCTTCGGCGTCCCGTTTCTGGTTGTAGACCGTGCTCTGGCTGATGCCCCGGCGGGCGGCGATCGTCGGAACCTTCAGCTCCTCGAAGAAGTAGCCGTTGATCACCTCGCGCTGCCGTTCGGGCAGGCGTCCCACCGCGGATTTACAGGCGTCGCGCACATCGGCGTTCTTGAAGAAGTCCTCGACCACGTCGAAGACGTCCCTCATCCTGATGTGGCTGCGCCACTCCCGCATCCCGCCTCTGTCCGCCTTCGTCGGCCCGTCGATTCGCTCGAGACCCGCCAGGGCCATCTGCATCGCCTCGGCCTCCTCGCGCACCAGCTTCGAAGTGGCAGCGTGTGGCAGGTCGCCGCGCAGCTTGTTCAAGGCCCTGTGGGCGATCGCCTCCCGCAGCCAGCGGAAGAAGTGATCCGGGGCCGGCGACGGGAACTGGTAGAGGGCTTCCAGGGCGGCCTCCCGGGTGACGTCGAAGAGGTCTTGCCTTTCGACGTGCTCGATCAGCCGAAGCTCCTCCCGGTTCGACCACTTCAGGTCCTTCTGCACCGGCTGGAGTCCCGAGTGGACGTTGATGAAGATCTTGCTGACCCAGCGCCGAACCGGCTCGAAGACCAGCATCAGAAAGATCAGGAGGTCTTCGTTCTCTTCCGGCCGGCGCTGGACGGCGCAGATCAGCGGCTCGAGGAACCGCTGTTTTTCCTCGTAGCCCTTCATCTTCTCGATCCAGTCCCATTCGCCGACGAGCCTGGTGACCCGCTCGCCGTGGGGGCGCCGTTCGAGTGCCTCCAGGCGGCACATCAGAGCCGCCGTCTGAGCGTCGTATTCGTCGAAGGCCGCCTGCTGCTCGGGAGGGATCAGCGCAATCTCCCTGGTCGCTTCGGTCTCCTCCGCGCCTTCCTGGCGACCCGCTTCTGGCTCGATTCGAAGTCGGGGCGCCACCGGCTGTCTATGGTCCGGTCGAAATTAGGCATTGCTGTCTCCTTTGTAGTGGGTGAAGCGGACCCTTTTTGGCCCTTCACCCCCACAAGAAGGCGCAATCTCTAGTCTCGGGATTCCGGCCCGGCATTGAAGCCGGGGCTCCCTAACGAGGACTTTCGATCAATCGGGGATAAGTGATATATACCGCCCGTGGTCGAGCCCCCAGCAACGCAGTCCGCTCAATTCCCGCCCTTGGACCTCGACCACTTCTGGCCGAGCCTCCTTCGCGCCGTTGGTACCGAGCCGCGAGAGGAACTCACGAGCTTCCGTGGCATATCGGGTGTGGAGCACGACTTTGTCGCTGCCGGGCTTGATGAGTCGCGAAACCGCCTGGTTGTTATTTCGAAGGAGGGTCAAGCTTCCTCGGCTGCCCTTGCGCAGGCTGACCTTCAGGCCGCCATGGACGGTAAAGGTCTTCAGGTCATCGTCGCGCGCCCGGTGGTGATGGACCTATCGGCGATTGGGCGGAGCGCGGAAGCCTCATCTGGCAGCCCAACGGTGACTGGTCGAGATCTGGCAACCATTAGTGCCGAAGGAGAGGACGCACAGGCGAAGCTTCTAGAACTCTTCGGTCCCCTCATTAGCCAGATCCGCAATGTCATGTCAGTTGGATCCATTGATTTCACCCAGGGTTTTCTGCAGGTAGCGGAGCAGATTCCGAAACTAAAGTGGGGCGACCTGTCAGATTCCGACCCGGATTCACCAATCATCGATCTTTCAGGCTTGCTTATGCGGTCGCTGGGCCCCAGCGACGAGGAGCTGGGCGTCTGCCCGATACCGATAGTCGAGTTCTCCGGTGATGAGCTTGAGCTGATCAACAACGGCACTAACTCGTCCGGGATCCAGACGCTTCTGCGCGAGAAGAGCATTCTCCAATACTTCTTCCCTCCACCCGACCAGACGGCGTTGGCGTTGGTTGAGAGGGGCTTCGGCTCGGCTGAGCAAATCATCGAGGCGGTCGCGACCGCGCCTGATATCGGGCATCCATTCGGCGAAACGGAGATCGCGCCGTCGGGCAGTTCGCTCACGAAGATCCTTGAGGTTCTCGAGGAGAAAAAGCTGACCGTAGACGCGGAGGTGACGGGGGTGGCGCTGACGGACCTCGGTGAAGAAGCCCAGGGCACGTTCCGCATCAGCACGCGGGAAAGCTTCATCACGAAGCTGATCAATCGGTTCGAGGTGAAGATCAACCTCAAGAGCATCTTCAAGGTGGGTTAGGTCTTCGAATCCCTGGGCCTCCGCGGTGAGCGAGGTCGAGCAGCAACTACAGACTGCGGGAGCACTCTGTCGGCTCGCGCTCCTATACCGCAGCGGCTGGGTACTCGAGCGCAGCGAGGACGTCCTCCCGTTCCAGGTAGGGGTAATCAGCAAGAAGCTCGTCGATGCTGGCACCCGCGGCCAACTGGCCGAGCACCGCGCTGACGGTGACGCGGGTATCGCGAATGGCGGGCAGGCCACGCATCCGATTTGCGTCGACGGTGATTCGCTCCGGAGCCATGGGCCAAGGGTAGCTTGCCCCCGACCAGGTACCGCTAGGACGGGAGAAATGCAAGCCGGAATCGGCGGCAATCGTCTCAAATCGAGCGTATTTCGGGCACTCGTGCCCGAATGGAGGCGAGATAGACGGGTGGTTCGAGCGCAGGTTAGGCCCGCCGGAACGACGAAACCCTGCTCTAGAGCGGGGTTTCTCCAAAGCGGCTGAAGGGATTCGAACCCTCGACCTTCTGCATGGCAAAGGTGATCAGGGGTTTCGGCTGTTTGTGGGTGGTGGCGAATTCGGCCCGTCAGAGCCGAAAATCGCAGATTGCCGCTGACTGATCTGCGGCTGTTTTCGCGCCGCCTGTTGACCTGCCCTTGATCTGACGACGCATTTCCGGCGTCGTCGATGGCACCAATCGCCGGAGGCAGAGGACGGCGTCAGAACGATTTGTAATCATCGCAACATGGACGAGGCATTCACGATCATTCAAATCGGAGATCCGAGCATGGATCGCGTCTACGACGAGGCGATCGACCCCGCGATCCGGCGAGCCGGTTTCGCTCCACGCCGCGTTGACCGCCACAACGAAGGCGACCTTCTTAAGAGCGAGATCGTGAAATTCCTCGAGTCCGCGCAGATCATCGTGGCCGATATCACGAACGAGCGCCCAAATTGCTATCTGGAGATCGGGTATGCGATGGGTCTCGGACGGAAAAAGCATCTGATCCTCACGGCGCGGGAGGATCACCACCACAGCAGCCCAAACTTTCGACACGACGGACCGAAGGTCCACTTCGACCTTCAGGGATATTCCATCATCTTCTGGGACCCGGAGGACCTCGACACGTTCAGAGAAAGCCTTGCGAAACTGATCGCAAGCCGAGCTGCGATCGTCAGGCCCGAACCTGGGGCGCTTGCGATCGAGCGGCCACGCGACTGGCATCTTGATCTTCGAGCACTTGCTGAAACCGGCATCTCCGGGGTCGGTCGCAACGCCTACATGGAGGTCGTTTCAGAAGTTGACACCGCTGATAGCTGGTCTCAGCAGGAGCTGTTGCAAGCCCTTCGCGACTCATCGATACACACTTTCGGTTGGCCCATTGCTGTGATGCTGGAGGACCGGTCGGACTATCGTCCGCGACCAACGAGCGATGGCATCTTGGCCGAGGTGGCTATCAGCGACGAGGACGTTGACGATCCATTCGGACGTGAAAGACGGTCCTACGACTATTGGAAGCTATTCCGGGACGGCCGCTTCTACACGCTGCTCTCCTTATTCGAGGATGAGCGGGCCGAGGACGCCGTCTTCTTTGAGATCCGCATCACTCGTGTCACCGAGTCCCTGCTGCTCCTTGCGCGCCTCTATCGGCGTTTGGGCCTTGCAGACACGGATCGCATCCGCGTGACGATTCGCCATCAGGGGCTCGCCGGTAGAACGCTCCGCGCCGCGAGCCAGTCGCGCGCCTTCCGGGGATACAAGACCCAGGAGGAAGCCGTAGAGGCCACGATCTCGACGAGCCTCGCCGACCTCGAACAAGAGCTGACCTCGTACGTCAAAGAGATCATCGACCCACTATTCATGGTCTTCGATTTCTTCGAGCTCGGGACACCGATCCTCGAAGAAATCGTTGACGAATTTGTGAACGATCGAGTCCGATAGCTGGCCTCAGACTTTGCGCTCTATCGGGCGCCCAACGGTACACCGAGGTCAGGATCTAAGAGATGTACATAGGTGTCGAGCGTAAAGCTCGGTGAGTGGGGGCCGAGCCACCGCTGCACTTGAACGGCATTCCGGCCTTCGGCAAAGAGCCGGCTCGCCACGGTGTGCCGGAAGGTGTGGAAGCCAGCCCAGCCGACGCCTGCCTCCTCGCCTGCCGGCTTCAGGACTCGCGTATAGAGATTGTCGGGGTCGAGCGGCGTGCCGGCCCCGGTGGAGAAGACGAGCGCATCAGCCGGAGTCTGCAGCGCCAGCAGGCGTCCTGCCAGCTCCGTTGGGAGCGGAATGTCGCGTCTCAAGGGCGCGACCGCCGCCGAGCAACTGCTCGACCATCGCCCGCTGGTCGGGCTTCAGGCTCGGGCGGGCAGCGGGGACGCGATACACCAGGATCGGATCGACGGCGGCGATGTCCTCGGCGTCGTGCATCCGCTCGGCGACGGCGAGGGCCTGCTGCTCCAACCGCCAGATCCGCTCGGTGGTGAAGCGAGGACCGCGCGGCGTCGTGGCGATCTCGATCACCGACCCCGAGGCGAGGAAGGCGTCGGCAAGCTCCTCGACCTCTCGGGCCGGGGCGCCGTGCGCGAGGTTGTCGGCGACGGCGCGGATCGCGTCGCGGCGGTCGAAGTGGGAGACGTGCTCGGTGACGGAGCGCTCGACCTGGCGGGCCGCGAGCACCGTCGGCCCCGGGCGCTCGTGGCCGAGATGGTCGGCGATCGACTCGCGGGTGACCCCGACCTCCTCGCCCTTTGCCGCCACGCCTCCCGCAGGCTCTCGGCGGTGACGCCGCGGTCCTTCGCCTTGCGCGTCGTCAGGGTCGCGATCTGAAGCTCGGCGCGCGAGGCGCCCTCGCCGGCGGCGGCAACGATCTCGACCCGGCGGGTGGAGAAGTGCCGTAGCTGCTCGGCGCTGAATCCCTTGATGTCGGCGATGCCTTTGCGGACCGGCTCCCATTCGACCCCGAGCCGTTGGGTCAGCTCGTGGCGAAGGTGGGCCCGTAGATGTAGCCGGCGGTCCTCGCGTGTTGATAGATCGCCGGGTGGTAAAGCCGCGACCAGCGGCCGTCGGGACCGAGGGTCGCGTTGGCGACGAGGACGTGGGTGTGGAGCTGGGGATCGCCGGCCCGCGAGGAGCGATGGGGGTAGGCGGCGGCGAGGAAGCCGTTGCCGGGAACGAACACCGCACCGCCCCTACCGCGGCGCGCCCAGCAGGCGTTTCGCTCCATGTAGCCGAGGGCCTCGGCGACGGCGGCGCGGTGGGCGTCCTTGACCTGGCCGGAGACCGGATGGCCGCCGAGTGCCCAGGTCAGGGAGACCGACTTCGGGGCCGAGAAGGTCAGGTCGAAGCCGGGGACCGGTTCACGGCCAGGCGCCGACTTCAAGCCGAACGGCTCGCCGTCGAGCGGGTTGAGTCCGGTCAGGATCGCGCCGAGCTGGTCGGGCTCGACCTTGCCGTCTAACCCCAGCTCGGCGGCGGCCTGGCCGAGCCAATAGCCGTCGGCCTCGCCCTCGCCCTCGCCGAAGTAGTAGTCCTCGGCGCGTTCGGCGACCGCTTCGGTGTAGTAGCGCTCCTGGCCGGCGCCGAGCTTCCCGATCGAGACCATCTATCGGAGGTGTCCTTCGGAGGCGTGGAATCCGTCGCGGGCTTCCATCCCTCTCTTGCCAGATACGGGCAGCTCGTGCCCCGGGCGATCCATGCCCCGGTTGGCCAGCGGGAGCGCCGGTTGCACCGGGTGGAGGCGACTTGGGAGAGGGACATCCATGCCCCTGACGACTCACCAGGAGCGCGGTTGCACCGGGTAGGCCGGAAAGGCTCGCCTTCACTGCGGGTTGCGCTGGCCGGGTCGAACCCGTCCTGAGGCGGGTGGCGCGGGGGCCTCGGAACCGCGGAGCGAGCCCGTCAGGCGGCCAGGTCGATCACCGGCGGTGATACTGCGTGAGGGTCCCTTCTTTGCGTGAGGGTCCCTTCTTTGCGTCTTCCTTGTGTCTCTCGACTTCGTGCTCCTTGGTCCTTCTTTGGTCTTTGCTTCTTAGGGGCATTTCTCGATGACCTGCGATTGATTCGTCTCTTCTTGCCTAACTTGGTCCTTTAGATCTCTCGTTCGTGGACTTGGGACTTATTGGCCGCCTATCTTCGCCAGACGTTCCGCGATTCGCCCGAGCGAATGAGCCGACGAGCTCGGCGGCGGATAGGAGGCACCTGGGAGGGAGAATGGCGAAACGCAAGCGGACAAAGCGAGCCAGCAGGACGGCATCGGAACGGCCAGAACGCGGCAAGGACCCGCGCCTTGTCGCGGTCCCGGTTAGTGAGATGGACGGCGAAAAGCTGGACCCGGGCACCTGGGCCCAGGTGCTCTCGCCTGTCCTCATGGACGACGGCCGCGAACTGCTCTGGTACCCGCCTCAGCCGGTCGCGTTCAACCTCGTCGAAGCGAAGTACGCCCGTGATCGCGGGGCGAAGTCTCGCCGCAACATCATGGCCAAGCTGAAAAAGCGGCCGCGCGGGGACGCCGTGCAGCCAATCAACTCGACCGCCGTACTCAACTGCGTGCGGGACCTGCAGTCGGCAGTCCTCCTCTCCTTCACAGCAATTGAGAGCCTTGCCAACCATGCGATCGACATGCTCGAGGACGACTTCACGCTCACGATCAAGAAGCGGACATACACCAAGAAGGAGCTCGTCAGCCTGGGCATCGATGACAAGCTCAAGCGGGTGGTTCCGAAGATGGACGGCGCCCAGAAAATTGCCGGCACCATGACCTGGGAGCGTTACCGAAAGCTTAAGTTCCTGCGGGACGAGCTGGTCCACGTGAAGGCACGCGGCTTGTACAGCGACCCGAAAAAAAGGACCGCCTACGACCGCCTCCTCGTCGACGAGGCGGATACATGCGTCGAGGACGCAGTCGGGGTGGTCGAAATTGCCTGGCCGGAATGGCTCCCTCCGCACGTTCGAGAAGCGCTGAAATAGCGGCGTAGGCCGGGCTGCGTCCGCGCGGCCTGTTGACGGCTCTTCAACCGACTCGAAATCCCGCGCCTTGAAGGGCGCGAGAACTAACGTCTATGCAAATGAAGCAACCGGCACATGAATACGCGCGTCGAACCGATGCTGAAGGTTGGCGACGAGTCGAGCCAGCGTGTTCCCGCAAGTTTCTGGACCGAGCATTACGCGAATCCACTCGGGGCTGATTTCCATTCTGAGCGGGTGACCGACGTGAAGGTCTACCGCGTTGGCCTCCCATTGAAACTCGGAGAGCTGTCGTGGCACGGCCCAAAGGCGGAACGGCTCACGGCTCGTAAAGAGATTGTCGACTAGTTCATCTAGTTGATCGACCGCTCGGGGCAGCGCGATCGTCGCGACCTCCCCGGTGACCTCAAGCCCCATCTCCTCGACAGCGCTGGTCCCGAGTCGAAATGCATCCTCCAGTCCACGGACGTAAGTCTCGTACCGATCAAGTGCTCGCCAAAGCATCCCCGCAACTAGATGGAAGGACCAGCCAGAGGAGATGAACCCGCCTCTGTAATCGGCGACGACTTGAGCAAAGCCAAAGTCGGGCTCGCTTAAGAACGTCCCGAGTCCGCTCAGAACAGCACCAGCTCGGTAGGCCGGATTGCTACCGAGCAAGTCCAGGAACTGGTCGGCGCTTTCAATCTCCACCTGGGCTTTTAGTCGCCGAGGAACCTCTGCAGATTCCTCGCCAGGCTCCAAGAGGTCTGAGTTGAAAGCAGACTTAACCCAGCGGTGAGCGCCATCCAATTGCCGCAGCTGATTGCTGTCGAGCCAAGCGCTGTCTAACTTCGGATCGCGGAGAAGGTGTTGGCGGACCAGCTGATCCACGTCGTCGGCAGAAGCGGTCGAATGCAGCAGCCAGAACCGCGGGTTGAGCGTGTCGACGAAAAACAGGTCGTCGGAGCCAACAAGTGCCCAGAAATCGGGATCGAAGCCTTCAACCTTCATATCTAAGGTTGAAGCAAGACGCGAGAGCAGGTGCCCAACTCCGTCCGAAGAAGCCTCTGGCGGATGGGCCTCCAATAGCCGCGACTTGACTTTGCCGCCTCGAAGCTTTTTGGGCAAGCCGCCACTCTCAGGATGACCCTGCATAGCGGAGGAAAGTGCGTCAAGAAGGTCCGAGCGTTCCATGCGTTAGATCAGTCTAGGTTCTCTCCATCATCGGCCAGCCCTCCCTCTCTGGCCAGGTCATCCAGGGAGGTTTGGGCCGGGTTCGGCGCTTTGCGCCTTTTCCTCCCGAGAGCATTTTCAGCTTTGTGTCGCTGCGCCTGGAAGGCTTGAGTGCGGCCGCGAGGATCCCGCTTGGCAGGGCTGTCTACGATCACCAGCCGCCCCCGCGTGTGGGGCTGCTGCTTCGAGGGCTCGTACCGAATTTGTCCTTTCATATCTCCGGCCGCCAGCCCCTTCAGGAGCTGCGCGACCCTTCGGATAAATTCGCCCGACGCGGCAGCCGCAAGGATGGGCCACTCGGGAAGGATGCGCTGGCAGATCGTCTCGACCTGCACGATGTCCTCCAAGCTCGCCTGAGCCGCGACAATCACCTGAACCAGTAGCTCGAGGATCTCGTCGTCATCGCTTTGATGGTCGACCGGGAGACGAGCAGGCGGCAGGCCTCCGCTGTGGTTTTGGATGAAGTCCTCCAGCCCCGGGGTCCGGCTTGCCCCTGATAGCTGGACCCGCTTGCCTCCGATCGTCAGCAGCGGAACGGGCCCAAGTGATCGGAGCCCCTGTTCGATATCTGATCGGTGCTCCTCGCGTGCGACATAGAGCGTCTGGACATCAAGGCTCGCGGAGGTTCGGAGCTGAGGCGGAACCGCCCCATTGCGCTTCAGCCACTCCTCATCCACCGACAGGTATTTCTCGCCCTGCGTGACATCAATACTCCGACCGCTCTTGCACTCGCAAAGAAGGACCAGGTCGGGAGCGAGGCGATAGATCAGCGCATCCGCCCGAATCTCGCCTTTTGGAGTTACCAGTGGCATCTCCAGAAGGTGCCTCTCAAATCCAGCCTGCCCAAGATTCGCCGGCCACCCGCCGTCTCCCCGCAGAAGGGCGATCAAACCGTTGATGGGAATCAGACGCTTGTCCACTCAGATGAATGATCGTTGTCGAGTCAGACGGTTGCGGACCCAAGCTGCTGAACCCTAGCCGCCCGCTACGGAGTCGTCCGGTGAACGAAATGCTCAAGCTCGGCCTCTCGACCTAGGGCAAAGGGAATCCCCTCGTCGGCCAACCGCCGAAGGAACGCGAAATCGCTAGCGACAGCGGACCAAACCTCGACATCGGGCGATTCAGCCCACCAGCCATTCCCCTCGCGGCGATAGAGAACACGAATAGTCTCGCCCGTCATTTCTCAGCTCCTCGGTCGCCTCGAACGAACTTCGTCAAGTATCGGCGCGCTCGCGCACTTGACCGCCCACCGCTCTAGCTCCACCACCGGGACGAGGTGCTTCCGGCCGCGCCTAATCAACCGGAGTTCGGGGGCTACGTGCTGATCGAAGAAATCAGGTCCGACACCGATCGACGCCGCGGCCTCGGCTGGCGTGAGGGCGATTCGAGGGACGGTTGTTTGGAGTTTCCGGGCCACAGATGAGCGAGCGTAGCGAGCGCCAGAGCTGCAAGCCGGCCGCAACCTGTTGACCTGAGCGTTGACCCGAAACGAAAAACGCCGCCTCCCGGGCGGCGCATTCGGCTCTAGAAGTGGAAGCGGCTGAAGGGATTCGAACCCTCGACCTTCTGCATGGCAAGCAGACGCTCTAGCCAGCTGAGCTACAGCCGCATCGAGGGACACGATACCGGGCCACCGGCTTGCGGCGCTGGTTCGGCGGGCGGCGGAAAGGCGGCGTGCGGGGACGGCCGGCGGCGCCGTCGCCTAGAGCGACTCCAGCGCCTCTTCGATCGGGGTCTCGCCGCTCATCGCTTCGAAGGTCCAGTCGATCGTGTGCGGGAGGAAGAGGCAGGCGTGGAGGATGGCGGCGACGTCGGCGCGGGGGATCTGGCGGCGCTCGAGATCGGAGCCGAGCTCGACGCGGCCGGTCGGGGGGTCGTCGGTGAGGCCGCCGGGGCGGACGATCGTGTACTCGAGGCCGCTTGATTCGAGGGCTCGGTCGGCGGCGGCCTTGGCGCGAAGGTACTCGCCGAAGACGTCGCCCTCGCCGGGCGGCGGCGGGTTGCCGGCGCCGGTCGAGCTGACCATCAGGTAGCGGCGGATGCCCTCGGCCTTGGCGGCGTCGATCAGCTTGACGGCGCCGCCGAGGTCCATCGAGGACTTGCGCTCGACGCCGGAGCCGGGGCCGGCACCGGCGGCGAAGACAACCGCGTCGGCGCCGCTGACGGCGGCGGCGACGTCGTCGTCTCCCTCGAGGTCGCAGACGACCGGCTCGACGCCGGCGGCGTGGAGGTCGTCGGACTGGTCGGGGTTGCGGATCAGGCCGAGGACGTCGTGGCCCTCGGCGGCGAGGCGTTTGCCGAGCAGCAGCGCGATCTTGCCGTGACCGCCGGCGATTGCAACCTCCATCAGTCCTCCTCCTTCAGCTCGGCGAGCAGTGAATCCAGGTCCAGGGGCCGCGTGTACATCTCCACCTTCTCACCCGGCCGCGGCTGCGGCCAGTCATCGCGGGGACGGTCCCAGTAGAGCTCGAGGCCGTTGCCGTCCGGATCGGTCAGGTAGAGCGCCTCGCTGACGCCGTGGTCGGAGGCGCCTTCGAGCGGCACGTGCGCCTCGGCCAGCCGCCGCAGGGCGTCGGCCAGGGCGCGCCGGGTCGGGTAGCGGATCGCCGCGTGGAAAAGTCCGGTGGTGCCCGGCGCCGGCGGCCCGCCGCCCTTCGACTGCCAGGTGTTGAGGCCGATGTGATGGTGGTAGCCGCCGGCGGAGACGAAGGCGGCTTCGCTGCCGTAGCGCTGCATCAGCTCGAAGCCGAGGACGCCGCAGTAGAAGGCGAGCGCGGGCTCGATGTCGGCGACCTTGAGGTGGACGTGGCCGATGTCGACGCCGGGGTCGATCGGCCGCGGGGTGAGGCCCTCGTCAGCCATCGGCGCCGTCGAGCGCGGCGTTGACGAGCCGATCGGCGTCGGCGTTCTGGGCCCGCTTGACGTGGCGGATCGACCAGCGGTCGAGCGCGGCCAGCGCCCGCTTCGCCTCGGCGTGGAGCTCGCGCATGGTCGCGTCTTTGACCTTGTAGCGGCCTTCGACCTGGCGCACGATCAGCTCCGAGTCGCCGATCAGCTCGAGCTCGGAGGCGCCCAGCTCCTGCGCCGCCTCGATCCCCAGCAGCAGCGCTTTGTACTCGGCGACGTTGTTGGTGCTGCGGCCGATCCGCTCGGCCCGCTCGGCCAGGACCTCGCCGTCCTCGTCGCGGACGACGACGCCGATCGCCGCCGGCCCCGGGTTGCCGCGGGCGCCGCCGTCGACGTTGACGGTCAGCTTCACCGGCCGCTCGCGACGCTGATCCGGCCGTCGGGCCCGGCCGCCGCGTTCCACTGGCGGGCCGCCGGTTCGAGCTCGGCCAGCCGCCGCCCCTCGCCGATCTCATAGACCGGCTGCGCCTGCTCGGAGAGGTCGACCGACCACTGGTGCCAGGTCAGCTCCCAGGCGCAGGTGACGCGCATCTCGCCGGGCGCGCCGCCGCGGGCGCCGACCGAGACCTTGGGGACGCCGAGCGTGCGGGTCAGGCCGGCGACGGTCTGGCCGGCGTCGGAGTGGTTGAAGCGGAAGGCGGCGAGCTCGTGCGGCCCCATCGCCGCCAGGTCGACGTGCTCGCGGCGGCGCAGCAGGCCGCCGAGTCGCTCGCGGGCTGTGCGGTGACGGGTCCGCATCGGCCTCACCCCCACCTCACTGGAGGTGGGTTTTGAGCCGCATGACGGCCTTGGTGTGCAGCTGTGAGACCCGCGACTCGGTCACCCCGAGGACCTCGCCGATCTCCCGCAGCGTCAGGTTCTCGTAGTAGTAGAGGGCGACGACCAGCTGCTCGCGCTCGGGCAGCGAGCCGATCGCCTCGCTCAGCCGATCCTTGACCTCGTTCGAGGCGAGCGCCTCCTGCGGGTCGGCGGCGCCTTCGTCGGCGATCGTGTCGAGCAGGCTGACCTGGTCGCCGGAGGAGTCGGAGACGGTCCACAGCTCGTCGAGCGCGTAGACCGAGGAGTTGGCGATCTCGAGCAGGGCGGTCTGCAGTTCCTCTTCGGTCATGTTGAGTTTCGCCGCCAGCTCGGCCTCGCTCGGCGCCCGCTGCAGCTCGTGCTCGAGTTTCGCCTGGGCGCCTTCGATTTCGCGGGCGCGCGAGCGGACCGAGCGCGGCACCCAGTCGAGCGAGCGCAGTTCGTCGATGATCGAGCCGCGGATGCGGGTCATCGCGAAGGTCTCGAATTTGATCCCGCGCTCGGGGTCGAAGCGTTCGATCGCGCCGATCAGGCCGACCAGCCCGTAGGAGATCAGGTCGGCGTCCTCGACGTGCGAGGGCAGCCCGGCGCCGAGCCGGCCGGCGACGAACTTGACCATCGGCGAGTAGGCGACGACCAGCCGCTCACGGGCGCCGTCGTCCCCTTCCTCCTTGTAGCGGCGCCAGAGATCGCGGAGCTCGACTTCTTTGACTCCGGTTTCCATCTCCTAGGCCAGGATTCTACGGTCGTTTGCGGGGGATTCGGTCATGCGCGGGGGTGGCTTGCAGCGTACGTGTCACGCAGGCGGGCGGCGTCGACTCGGGTGTAAACCTGCGTGGTGGAGATCGAGGAGTGGCCGAGCAGCTCTTGAATCGTACGCAGATCGGCGCCGCCCTCCAACAGATGGGTTGCAAAGGAATGTCGAAGTGAATGGGGCGAGACGCCCGCCGCCAGGGCCGCTTCGCGGGTCCAGAGGCCGAGCCGGCGGGTGATATCGGAGTTGGAGAGCCGGCGGCCGCTCTTGGAGAGGAACATCGCCAGCTCGCGCGGATCGACGGCGAGCGCCCGGCGGCCCTTCTGCAGGTAGCGGTCGAGCGCCCGCTGGGCCGGCGCGCCGACCGGCAGCAGCCGCTCCTTGCGGCCCTTGCCGAGCACCCGCAGCTGCTCGGTTTCGTGGTCGAGCGCGCCGAGGTCGAGGTTGACGATCTCCTCGCAGCGCAGGCCGCAGGAGTAGGCGAGCTCGAGCATCGCCCGGTCGCGCAGCTCGAGCGGCGTCCGCGCCGGGATCCGCTCCAGCAGCGAGCGCATGTCCTCGGTGCTCAGCACCCGCGGCAGCTTCTCCTCGCGCTTCGGAGTCGCCACCAGCTCGGCCGGGTTGGCGTCGGCCCGCTCGGTGCGGACGAGGAAGCCGTAGAGGCCGCGGACCGCGGCCAGCTTGCGGGCGACGGTGGCCGGCGCGGCGCCGGCCGCGGAGAGCGCGGCCGCGTAGCGGCGCACGTCGCGGTGGCGGACGTCGGTCGGGCCGAGCCCGGCGCCGCCGGCCCACTCCGAGAAGCCGCCGAGATCGACCCCGTAGGCGCGCCGGGTCCGCTCGGCGGAGCCGCGGGCGCGGAGGTCGCGGTCGTAGTCGGCGAGCGCCGATTCCCAGTTCACGGGGTGAGATTCGCGCCGTTCACCCGTGCTCCTGCGCCAGACGGCGCCGCGAGCGGAGGAGAAACGACTTAGGCGGGCGCCGGCGCCGTCAGCCGATGTAGATCGGCGTTCCTACTTCGACCAGGTCGTAGAGTTCTTCGACGTCGGCGATCGCCATCCGCACGCAGCCGTGCGAGGCGGCGCTGCCGAGCGAATAGGTCTCTTCGGTGCCGTGGATCCCGGCGCCTTCGAAGATCCCCATCCAGCGCGCCTTGATCGGGTTCGACGGCCCCGGCGGGATCGTCTGCCCGGCCAGGTCGCCGGCCCAGTCGGACAGCGGCACGTGCCAGACCGGGTTTTCTTCCTTTTCCTGGATCTCGTACTGGCCTTCCGGCGTTTCGAGGCCTTCCATGCCGACCGCGACCGTGTAGGTCCTGGCCAGCTTCAGGTCCTGCCAGAGGCGCAGCGTGAAGGTCGAGCGGTCGAGCGTCAGGTAGGACGGGTATTCGGCGGCGACCTGCTGCTTGGTCACCTCCGGCTTGGTCGCGTGGACGTGGGCGTGGATCGTGCGGGCGGCGTCGCCGCTCAGCACCGCCGCCTTCAGCTGGTCGGTGAGCAGGTTGTCGCGCAGCTTGCGACCCTCGCGCCCGGAGACGACGGCGAGCGTGTCGCCGCTCGCTTCGACGCTGGCGTTCTCCGGCTCGCGGTCGATGTCGTCGGCGACCCGGCGGACGAACTCGTTGATCGCCTTCTCGGAGTAGCTCAGCTGCGGCTCGATGCTTTCCTCGACTTCCTCGCCGCTGACGTAGCGGACCAGCCGGCCCGGGAAGCCGCCGTCCTGGCTCTGGTCGACCGCTTCGGCGACCGCATCGGTGAGGTCGGCGTGGACCTTCAGCTTCTTGCCGGAGAGCTTCCACTTCTCGCCGTCGAAGCCGACCACCAGCTTCTCGCGCAGCGGATCGATCAGCTGCTTCTCGACCTTCGCTTCGGCCTGTTCGGCGGTCAGCCCGCCGACGGCGACGCCGCCGATCGTGATCCCTTCGGCGATCTCGTCCTTGTGCGAGTTGTCGTAGGCGTAGGCCGCCACGAGCGCGCCGAGGACGACGACGGCGATCGCGATCAAGGCTATCCAGGACTTGCGTCCCATCTGGACTGCTCCCCTTCAGTTTTCACTTCGTGGACGATTCGGCACTTGGACGACACAGAGGACGAACGGAAATCATAGGCATCCGACGCAGACTGCCCGCCGGTTCGGCGGCAGCTGCAAGGCGGCAGCTGCAACTTCGAGCGCTTATGTCGTGCTTCATCGGCAGGCGGGGCGGATATCTTTCGCCCATGCGTCCGAAGGACGAGGTTCGCGAGGAGGTCTGGAAGGCGATGGAACGCGAGGGTGTCTCGCGCTTCCCCGGCGCCGAGGGCCGCATCCCCAACTTCGCCGGGGCGAAACTGGCGGCCGAGAAGCTGGCCGGCCACCGGCTCTGGAAACGGGCCCGGGTGATCAAGGCCAACCCCGACTCGCCGCAGACCCACGCCCGCCGCCTGGCGCTCGAAGAAGGCAAGACGATGATCATGGCCGTGCCCCGCCTGCGCGACCCCCACCCGTTCCGCGTCCTCGACCCGAAAAAGCTCTCGAAAGCGGCGGTCAAGGAGGCGGCGACGATCAAGGGCGCCCTCAAGCACGGCCGCGTCGTCGCCCTCGACGAGCTGCCCGAGGTCGAACTGGTCCTCTGCGGCTCGGTCGCGGTCAACCTCAGCGGCGCCCGGATCGGCAAAGGCGGCGGCTACCACGACCTCGAGTACGGGATCCTCGTCGACGCCGGCAAGATCGACTCGCACACCGTCGTCGCCACCACCGTCCACCCGATCCAGATCCTCCGCCAGCACCTGATGGTCACCGCTCACGACCTCCCCTGCGACCTGATCGCCACCCCCCGCGCGGTGATCGAAGTCGAGCGCCAGCACGAACGGCCGCGCGGCATCCTCTGGGACCACCTGCAGCCACCTCAGATCCGCGAGATCCCGGTGCTCGAACGGATGGGCTACGCCTGAGCGTCACCTCTCGCGGCACCGGGTATTGGTGCGCAGGTGACCGTCAGAGACCTCGCCCGCTGACCCTCTGGGCCGTCCTCGCGATCGTCGCGCTGATCGCCCTTCTCTTCCTCTTCGAGATCGTCCGCCTGGTGGTCGATCCGTCGGCCCGGATGTAAAAAGAGCAAGGCTCCGCGCCAGAACCGCCACGGAGCCTCGAGGTCGGAGGCGATAGGGAGCACGCCGACCGCACCCAGGTAACGGCCCGGGGGCGGCGGTTCTTGCGACTCGACCGAACCCTCGGGAAAGACGGACTTTCGACGGATGTTTGGGTCTTTCTTCGTTGCGGTTTGGGAATTAGCGCGTATCTTGGCGCTCGCAATCCAGATGGGGAGGTTCCGATGCGTGCCCGACTGTCGTCCCAGGGGGCGAGTTCAGATTCCGACTCTCACCGGCGGTTCTGTCGCCGTAAGCGAGCGATGATGCGACGGCTACGGCCGATCGAAGCTGGTTCGCTTCTGCTCGCATTTCTTGCGGTGCTTCTCCTGGGCCTGGCGGGATGCGGCAGCTCGGGCGGCGGTGCGTCGAAGGACGAAATCAACGAAGCAAGGCGACAAGGCGAAGCGCGTGCCAATCAGCGACAGCGGATAACCGCGATTCAGCAAGAACTACGAGAACTGCGCCATTCGAACCACGGCAGTCATCCAGTGAGCTCGGGAGGCCCGCCCTCCACCGGAACCAGCCCTGCTCCCGAACCTGGGCCAGAAGAAAACTCGTCAGGTAACTGCGGCGGCGAGCTTTCCGCCAACCAATACACGACCTGCGGATTCGCGGAAAATGTCGAAGCCGCTTACTACGAAGACATCGGCAGCGGATCGGGAAACGTCGAAGCGTTCAGCCCAACCACCGGCCAGGTCTACAGCATGTTCTGCTCCGCCGGCGAGCCCCATGAATGCACCGGGGGAAACAACGCTGCAGTGTTTTTCCCCTGACGGCAGTGGGCTTGATCCGACGTTCTGCAGCCATGGTCGCCATCGCCTGCTCAGCCGGCGCGCTGATCGTCGGATGTGGCGGATCGTCTAATCAGACGAGCACGGCCGAAGATCAGGCCAGGAATCACTTCCGCGAAGTCGACCGGCGACAAGCCGGAGCGCTTCATCGCCTCGAACGAAGGCTCGCGGTCGAACAGGCGCGTGCGGGCCAACGTAGAGCTCGGGAAATTCGTCGTCGACCGGAGGCGGAGGAACCCGAACTGCCTCCGGAATCTCCACCGTCCGGTCACTCCGCTCTCGCCGGGTTCGACAGTCTTGCCGAGAGCCTGCCGGGCGAAGTGGGAGTCGCGATGGGTCCGCCCGGTCAACCTCCTGCCGTGGTCGCAGGCGATCTCACCACCGGCTCGGCCTGGTCGACCAGCAAGGTTCCAGTGGCAATGGCCGTGCTGAGAGAAGCAGGAGGCCCCTCCGGCTTATCCAGCACGGAGTCTGAAGAGATGCGACGCGCACTTACCGAATCCGACAATGAGGCCGCCCTGGCCCTGTTCGCCTATCTGGAATCCCTGCATGGTGGCCCTGAAGGGGCGGCGGCAGCCGTAGATGAAATCCTGCGTGAAGCCGGGGATCAAACGACGCAGGTCTCCAGCGTCGGAAGGGACGGCGCCGCGGGTCTCGGGAATCTCGCCGCAGGATCGGTTGCGGTGGACGGGGATTCCATTCCCCTACGGGTTGGAACTCGGTATGAATCGCGCGGGGGCGTAGCTCCCACTTGCTGGTCGCTAGGCGCGTCGCCGGGAGCGGCGGCGCGCCGCTTTCGAAGGGAAGTTGAGACCCCGGGCTCCCGCATCCGGGGTCGAGCGCGGCCTCGGGGAGTCGGAGGCACCAGGGCCGCGCGGGTCGAACGGGTGGGCGGTGGGAGCGCGCCACGTCCGACCGGGGCAGCTTTTCGCGGGCGCCGCGGCGGCCGGTTAAGAGGTCGATATCCGCGGTCGGTATATCCCGCTTGACTGGTGGGCGAACATATGTTCGTATGGGTCGAGCGAGCGATCCCCGCCGTCAGTTCCACCGCGCCCTGGACACCGGGCGGCTCGACGACGCGATCCGCTTCGCCCACTTCATGCCGGTCTCGATCGACGAGGCGGCGCGGCTGGTCGCCCTCGCCGGCCGCGAGCGGGCGCCGAGCTTCGAGCGGATGGCGGTCCGCTTCCTCACCGTGCTGCTCGAAGAACGGGAGCTGACGCTGGGCGAGGTGCTGTGGATCGTCCATCGCCTGCAGGACGCCCACGAGGGCCGCTACCGCGAGGCCGAGCAGGCGCTGCGGCGCTTCGTCGCCGCCTGAGCCGATGGCGCACACGGTCGAGATCCTCGAACGCCGCGGCGAGTCCGAAGTCAGCTGGTCGGCGCTCTGCCTCGAGTGCGGCTGGATCTCCGAGGACACCCGCAGCCGGGTGCGGGTCGAGCTGCTCGCCGCGGCGCACCGCGACGGCGTCCCCCCCGCCTATCAGGGCCCCGGTCGGGGTAGGACCGGGTCACACCCAATCCCGAGGAGGAAACGATGAGCGACAACGTCTACGCGATCAGCGAAATCGCCGGGTCGTCGGAGACCAGCATCGAGGCGGCGATCGAGAACGCGCTGGCACGGGCGCGGAAGACGCTGCGCAACCTCGACTGGTTCGAGGCGACCGAGATCCGCGGTCACCTCGGCGACGACGGCACCGTCGCCCACTACCAGGTGTCGCTGAAGCTCGGCTTCCGGATGGAGGAGTGAGGCCGGGCTGGCCGGGCAGCCAGTCGGCTAGATTCTGCGGCGATGGCAGAGATTGGCGACCGCTCTCCGCTGCTGGCCTCCGACTACGGCAACCCCGACCCGGAGCCGGCCTGGATGGGAATCGACTGGCGCCGGCACCTGCACCGGGTGCGGCTGAGCGGCGCCGAGGTCAGCTACGCCGAGATCGGCGAGGGCGAGCCGATCGTCTTCGTCCACGGGCTCGCCGGCAGCTGGCACAACTGGCTCGAAAACCTGCCCCACTTCGGACGCGGCCACCGGGCGATCGCGCTCGACCTGCCGGGCTTCGGCGAAAGCCCGATGCCGGACTGGGAGATCTCGATGGCGGCCTACGGGCGGATGCTGAACGAGTTCTGCGAGCGGCTCGGGCTGGAGCGGGTGGCGGCGCTGGTCGGCAACTCGATGGGCGGCTTCGTCACCACCGAGGCGGTCAACGAAGAGCCGCAGCGCTACGAGCGGCTGGTGCTGGTCTCGGCCGCCGGGGTCAGCCTCTCCGAGGCGAAGGGGCGGCGCTTCGAGGCGGTGGCGCGGACGATCAAAGCGGCGGCGCCGCTCCTCCTCAACGGCGACCGGCCGATCTGGCTGAACCGGCCGCTCGGCCGGCGGGCGGCCTTCGGCTGGGTGATCCGGACGCCGGAGAAGCTGCGGCCGGAGCTGCTGAAGGAGCAGGTGAAGCCGGGGCTGAACAGCGAGGGCTTCGTCGCGGCGCTGGCCTCGATGGTCGGCTACGACACCCGCGATCGGCTGCCCGAGATCGAGATCCCGACCCTGATCGTCTGGGGGCTGAGCGACCGGATCGTCCCGATCGAGGCGGCGCTCCGCTACCACCGGCTGATCCCGCGCTCGCGGCTCGAGATCTTCGAGCGCACCGCGCACGTGCCGATGATCGAGCGCCCGCTGCGATTCAACGCCCTGATGGACGACTTCCTGGCGTCGCGGCCGGAGCTGATCGGCGACCGCGAGGACGCGACCGTCGCCTAAGACGTCACGGCGCCTTGCGCGGCTGACGAGACCGTCGCCGCGTACTTGCCCATCACGCCGCGGTCGTACTCGGGCGGCGACGGCGGGCGCTCGTACTTCTCGATCCGCTGCGCGATCTCCTCGTCGGTGAGGTCGACCGAGAGCGAGCGGGCGTCGATGTCGACGGTGATCGTGTCGCCCTCCTGCAGCGCCGCGATCGGGCCGCCCTTCGCCGCCTCGGGGGCGACGTGGCCGATCATCAGGCCGCGGGTGGCGCCGGAGAAGCGGCCGTCGGTGACCATCGCGACGCTCTCCCCCAGCCCCTCGCCGACGATCGCCGCGGTCACCTGCAGCATCTCCCGCATGCCGGGACCGCCGACCGGGCCCTCGTTGCGGATCACGACCACGTCGCCGGGGTTGATCCGCTGCTCCTTGACCGCGCGGAAGCAGTCCTCTTCGGACTCGAAGATGCGGGCCGGGCCGGTCTGCTGGCGGCGCTCGGTGCCGGCGACCTTGACCACCGAGCCGTCCGGGGCGAGGTTGCCGCGCAGGATCGCCAGCCCGCCTTCGGGCTTGAGCGGCTCCGCGACCGGCCGCACCACCTCCTGGCCCGGCGCCTCGGTCGCCTCGGCGGCGACCTCGGAGATCGTCTGGCCGGTGACCGTGATCGCCTCGCCGTGCAGGAGCCCGGCGGCCTCGAGCCGCTGCAGGATCACCGGCACGCCGCCGGCGGCGTAGAGGTCGGTGGCGACGAAGCGGCCGCCCGGCTTGAGGTCGGCGAAGAGCGGCGTCTGACGCGAGATCCGCTCGAAGTCGTCGAGGGTCAGCTCGATCCCCAGCTCGTGGGCGAGGGCGATCAGGTGGAGGACGCCGTTGGTCGAGCCGCCGGAGGCGCAGACGCAGGCGATCGCGTTCTCCAGCGAGTCGCGGGTGATCACCCTGCTCGGCGTGATGTCCTCGGCGAGCACCCGCAGCACCAGCTCGCCGACCTTCTCGGCCACCGTCTGCTTGTCGTCGTCTTCGGCGGGGACCATCGCCGAGCCGCCGGCGCTGATCCCGAGCGCCTCGAAGGCGCAGGCCATCGTGTTGGCGGTGAACTGGCCGCCGCAGGCGCCGGCGCCGGGGCTGGCGACCCCCTCCAGCTCGTGCAGTTCCTCGTCTGACATCTCGCCGGCGTTGTGGGCGCCGATCGCCTCGAAGATGTCGAGGATCGTCACGTCGCGGCCGTGCCAGTGGCCGGGAGCGATCGACCCCCCGTAGAGCAGCACCGACGGCACGTCGAGCCGGGCCAGCGCCATCGCGCAGCCGGGGATCGTCTTGTCGCAGGCGCAGAGGGCGACGATCGCGTCGAACTGGTAGCCGCGCGCCATCAGCTCGATCGAGTCGGCGATCACCTCGCGGCTGATCAGCGACGCCTTCATCCCCTGGGTCCCCATCGTCACCCCGTCGGAGACGGCGACCGTGTTGAACTCCATCGGCGTCCCCCCCGCCGCCCGCACACCCGCTTTGACGTGCTCGGCCAGCGCCCGCAGGTGGAAGTTGCACGGCATCGCCTCGGTCCAGGTGTTGGCGATCCCGATCGTCGGCCGGCTCAGCGCGTCGTCGTCGAACCCGATTCCCTTCATGTAGGCGCGCGCGTGGGCCCGGTCGGGCCCGTCGAAGACGGTCGCCGAGCGAGGCCGGGGATAACTCGTCGCGGTATCGCCGTTGCTGCTCATGAGCAGCGAAATCTACTAAGGGTCCGTCCCGGGGTCCCCGTGTGCGGCTGGCGAGGGGCCGGGCCGAGCCGGGGTAGGACGCAGGGAGGCCGAATGGCGGTGCCATTTGGCCGACTGAGGACGACGCCCGGCGAAGTGTGCCCGGAGCCGCCAGACGTGCGCGAGGACCCCGGGACGGACCCTAGGCCGCGCCCGCTGCCCGGCGCGCGGCCGCCCGCAGCCACGAGCGCCGCCCTCGCTCCAGCTGTTCCTTATGCCGGCATAGCCGGGAAAAGGAACAGCTGGACGGCGCGTCGGTGCGGTCGCCGACTGGCAGGGCGTCAAGTGCGGTCCGCCAGCCCGAACACGTCCACCGGGCCGGCGCCCTCGCCGATATCGCGGAGGCCGTTCTTGACCGCGTCGGAGGTGATCGCGCGGGCTTTTTCGGCGGCCGGCAGCAGGTCGTGGCCGAGGGCGAGGAGCGCCGCCAATGAGGCCGAGTGGGTGCAGCCGGAGCCGTGCGAGGCACCGTCGGGGTGGCGCGGCCCGTGGATCGGGACCACCTCCTCGCCGGCGAAGAAGAAGTCGACGACCTCCTCGCTGTGGCCGCCGGTGACGACGGCTGCCTTCGGCCCCAGCCCGACCACCGCCCGCGCCAGCTCCTCCTGCGAGACGTCCTCGCCGCTCCGCGTCAGGACCCGCGCCTCGGGGATGTTCGGCGTCACCACAGTCGAGAGCGGCAGCAGCTTTTCGATGCAGAGCTTGCGGGCGTCGTCCTCGAGCAGCGGCGCGCCGCTCTCGGAGACCATCACCGGGTCGATCACGACCGGCGCCTCGCCCACGTAACCGAGCCCCTCGATCACCGCCTCGACCGTCTCCTTCCGTCCCAGCATCCCGATCTTCACCGCGTCGACGCCGATGTCCTCGGCGACCAGCCGCACCTGGGCGACGATCGTCCGCGGCGAGACCGCCTCGACGATCTCGACCCCGACCGTGTTCTGCGCGGTGATCGCGGTGATCGCCGTCATCCCGTGCACCCCGACCGCCGCGAACGCCTTCAGGTCCGCCTGCACGCCGGCGCCGCCACCCGAATCCGAGCCGGCGATCGAGAGGACGGTGGGAACGCGCGTCATCGGTCTCAACCCTAGGGAGCGCCGCCACCCGGCGCCCCGTCGGCCGGCGGCGGTTGCATGGTGCGGGTGTAGACGCCCATCGTCGAGCAGGTGAGGTAGCCGAGCAGCTCGAGGCGGGCGAGGGCGGCGGCGGCCTCGGGGCCGGAGAGGTCGAGGGTGGTGGCGACGGCGTCGCAGGTGGTGGCGCCGGACTCGACGGTGGCAAGGGCGGCGGCGAGGGTCGGCTCGAGGCTCGGACCGGTCCGGTCGAGGCGGCGGGCGCCGGGGCCGAGCATCGCGTCGAGGACGTCCTGGGCGTCGCGGACCACGCAGGCGCCGCCGGCGAGGAGGGCGTTGGGCCCGGCCGAGGTGCGCGAGTTGACCGGGCCGGGCACGGCGCCGAGGTCGCGGCCGAGGTCGGCCGCCAGGTCGGCGGTGATCAGCGAGCCGGAGCGGGTGGCGGCCTCGACCACGACGGTCATCCCGGCGAGCGCGGCCATGATCCGGTTGCGCGCCGGGAACGTCCAGCGCCAGGGCGAGGCGCCCGGTGGCAGCTCGGAGATCACCAGGTCGCGCTCGGCGACCTGGCGCCAGAGCGAGCGGTGGGCGGTCGGGTAGGCGACGTCGGGGCCGCAGCCGAGGACGGCGATCGTGCGGCCGCCGTCGAGGGCGCCGCGGTGGGCGCAGGCGTCGATCCCGAAGGCGAGGCCGCTGACCACGACGAGCCCCGCCGCCGCCAGCTCGCGGCCGAGGTCGCGGGCGACCTCGCGCCCATAGGAGGTGGCGCGCCGGGCGCCGACGACGGTCACCGCGGCGAACGGCTCGAGGCCGTCGAGCAGGCCGGGATCGCCGCGGCCGACCAGCGCCCAGGGGGCGTCGGACGCGTCGCGGAGGCCGACCGGGTAGAGGTCGCCATGGCGACAGCAGGCCCAGCAGCCGGCGGCGTCGAGCTGCGCCTGCAGCTCCGCCTCTCCGAGTGCCGCGATCCGCCCAAGGAGCTGGCCGGCGACCTTCGGCGCCGACGCGGCGACCAGGTCCTCGTTCGAGAGCCGCAGGAGTTCGGGCGACCGCGACCCTTCCTCGCCGGTGGCGATCTTTTCCACGTAGGGCCCGAGCAGCGCCAGCAGCCAGGGGCGCCGCAGGCAATCGAGGCAGGCGCGGGGCGCGGCGCTAATCACGGTCCCGCCGCCGCAGCTGCAGCGCCTGCGCCATCTCCTCGGCGCCGATCGTCTCCTTCGCCGCCAGATCGGCGATCGTCCGCGCCAGCCGCAGCGCCCGGTCGTGGGCACGGCCGCTGAGGCGTCTCTTCGCGTAGAGCTCCGCCAGCAGAGCGGCGGCCTCGGCGCTGAGCAGCGACTCGCGCGCCTCGCTCGGAGTCATCTCGGCGTTGGTTCGTCCCGGCCCCAGGCGCCGCGCCTGCCGTTCGCGGGCTGCGAGGACGCGCTCGCGGATCGCCGCCGAGGGCTCGCCGGGTGGACCGCCGATCGCCTCGGCGCTCGGTTGGCGAACCGCGGCGAGGATGTCGATCCGGTCGGCGAGGGCTCCGCTCAGCCGGCCGCGGTAGCGCTGGATGGCGATCGGGGCGCAGGCGCAGTCGGGGTCGGACTCCCCACGCCCGCACGGGCAGGGGTTGGAGGCGGCGACCAGCATGAAGCGGCAGGGCAGGGTGCGGGCCCCGGTCGCCCGCACCAGCGACACCTCCCCCGCCTCGAGCGGCGCCCGCAGCGCCTCGAGCGCGTCGCGGGGGAACTCGCAGAGCTCGTCGAGGAAGAGGACGCCGCGGTGGGCGAGGGTGATCTCGCCGGGCCGCGGCGGGGTGCCGCCGCCGACCAGGCCGGCGGCGCTGATCGTGTGGTGCGGGGCGCGGAAGGGACGGCCGCCGCGACCGGCGCCGAGCCGGCCGCAGGCGCTCGCGATCCGCGCCACCTCGAGCGCCTCGACGCCGGTCAGCGGCGGCAGCAGCGAGGGCAGCCGGCTGGCGGCCAGCGACTTGCCGGCCCCTGGCGGCCCGACGACCAGCAGGCTGTGGCCGCCCGCCGCCGCCACCTCCAGCGCGTGTCGCAGGTGCGGCTGGCCGCGCAGGTCGGCCAGGTCCGGCGAGCCCGGCGGCGGCTCGGTGCTCAGCCGCAGCGGCCGCGGCGACTCGGGCCGCCACTCGCCGGCCGCCAGCGCCGGCAGCTCGGCGAGGCCGGCCAGCGGCAGCACCTCGACCCCGCCCGCCAGCGCCGCCTCCGGCCCGTTCTCGGCCGGGACGACGATCGCCTCCTCCCCGCCCTCGCGTGCCGCCTCGGCGATCGCCAGGGCGCCGTGGATCGGCCGCGTCGAGCCGTCGAGCGCCAGCTCTCCCGCCAGCGCGGCGCTCGCCAGCCCCTCCCCCGGCAGCTGCCCGGAGGCCCGCAGCAGCGCCGCGGCGATCGCCAGGTCCATCCCCGGCCCCGCCTTGCGGAGGCTGGCCGGCGCCAGGTTGACGACGATCCGCTGCAGCGGGAACTCGAAGCCGCAGTTGACGAGGGCGGCCCGCACCCGCTCGCGCGCCTCGCGCACGGCGGTGTCGGGGAGGCCGACGATCGCGAAGGCCGGCAGGCCGCGGTGGACGTCGACCTCGACCCGCACCGGGCGGGCGACGATGCCGTCGAGGGTGAAGGTGTGGGCGGTGGCGAGCACGCCGACGACGCTATGGAGCAGGAATTCACGCGTGGGTCACGCAGGTGCCAACTTTCCCCACGATTTGCGCCAATTCAGGCGCCGGGGTGGGGAGAAAGTCGCACGCCCGCCGACTTGGACTCCCGTGACCCACCAGCGCCTCAGCACCGGCCGCCGCGCCGAGCAGCTGATCGCCGATCGCCTCGAGGCGGCCGGCTGGCGGATCGTCGCCCGCAACGCTCGCAGCCGCCACGGCGAGCTCGACATCGTCGCCCTCGACGGCCGCACGCTCGTCTTCGTCGAGGTCAAGGCGGGCCGCGCCGGCGCCGCCTTCGGGCCCGAGCGCCCGGTCCTCTCGGTCGGGCCCCGCAAGCAGCTCCAGGTCCGCCGGCTCGCCGCCGCCTTCATGGCCGCCCGCCGCGACCTGCCCCGCTACGACGGGATCCGCTTCGACGCCGTCGGCGTCACCTTCGACCGCGGCGACCGCCTGGTCGAGGTCGAGCACCTCGAGGGCGCCTTCTAGGTCCGGCTGCGAAATGCGACCGAGAAGGCCGCGACTGAAGGGTTGACGTGGCTATAGCCACGGTGGAGACCACCGTGGCTATAGCCACGTCAATGTTGCAGCGATCTTCTTGACTGCAGTCAGGACCGGGCAGGGATGGCGGCGAAGGCCGGTCTCCTGCGATGGCTCCAGCTCGATCCGCGCCACCTGGGACCGCGCGACCGCCGGCGCCCCCGCCAGCGCGCCTCGAGCAGCGGCTCGCGGACGATCAAGCGCTCGCTTCGAAGGCGGCGTCGTCCGCGAGCGCCGCGTCGTCGATCAGCTCGACCCCGACCTCGACTTCGTCGACCGTCAGGCCCAGCTGCGAGTAGGCGACGCTCTGGAACGAGCGGCGGTGGAGCGGCGAGATGCCGATCGACTCGATCGCCGCCCGGTGCTCGGGGGTCGAGTAGCCGACGTGCTCCTCGAAGCCCCAACCCGGGTGCAGCAGCGCCGCCTCGTGCATGTAGCGGTCGCGGGTCACCTTGGCGACCACCGAGGAGGCGGCGATCGCGGCGCTGGTCGCGTCGCCGCCGATCACGCGGCGGTGCGGGACCCGGCAGCGAGGCAGCGAGAAACCGTCGACCAGAGCCATCGTCCCCGCGTCGAGCTGGAGGCGTTCGAGCGCGACGCCGAGCGCTTCGACGTTGGTGACGTGCAGGCCGCGGCGGTCGATTCCCGCCGCCGAGCGGATCACGACGCTGACCCGCTCCGCCGCCCGCAGCACCGCCGGGAACATCTCCAGGCGCCGCTCCACGGTCATCTGCTTGGAGTCGTGGAGGCCGCTGAGCAGGCGGCGGTCGGAGGGCGAGAGCGTCTCGTAGTCGATCAGCACCCCGGCGGCGACCAGCGGCCCGGCCAGGCAGCCGCGACCGGCCTCGTCGCAGCCGGCGACGAAGCGCGAGCCGAGGCCGCGGTCGAAGGCGAACAGGCGGCGGCTGCGGGCCAGCCGGCGGCGGTGGGTCTTCGGCTGCTCGCGGCGGGCGGCGGGCTTCTCAGGCGGCGGGCCCGAATCGGCTGCGGTCGCGGACGACAAGGTCGCCGCCCATGATGCACGAGTCGCCGGGTGGAACGGGCGCCGGGCTCTGCAAATTGCGGCCCTCGGGGCGGCGGAGGCGGGCGGGGCAGCCCACGGAGCCCGACCGGCGCGGGCCTAGAGGAAGCCGATCCGGTCCGGCGGCCAGTAGGTCGCGAAGGCCTCGCCGATGATCCATTCTTCCGGCACCGGGCCCCAGAAACGGCTGTCGTCGCTGGCTCCCCGGTTGTCGCCCATCATGAACCAGTGGTGGGGCGGGATCGTGATCGTTTTCGGCAGGTTGCAGGCGCTCGAGCCGCCGCAGGGGATGATGTAGGACTCGTCCTTCTTCTCGACCCCGTTGACGACCGGGTGCCCTTCCTTGATCGAGAGGGTGTCGCCCGGCCCGGCGACGATCCGCTTGATGAAGTTCTGGCTCGACTCCGCGGCGGTCGGCTTCGGGCAGGACTCGCCGACTTCGACCGGCTCGCGGCCTTCGACCGAGGTCCCGCATTCGGTGCCGTTGTCGGCGCCGGCCGGCGGGTGGAAGACGACGATGTCGCCGAGGTGCGGTTCGTGCAGGTCGTAGATGAAGCGGTTGACGAGCACCCGCTGGCCGACGTCGAGGGTCGGCTCCATCGATTCGGAGGGGATCTGGTAGGGCTTGACGATCCAGGCCTGGATCGCGAGCGCCAACCCCAGGGCCAGCGCGACGATCACGACCAGCTCGATCAGGCCGCCCGCTTTGCCCTTCGGCTTCGGGATCCCGAGCTTCAGTCTTTTGAGTCCTCGTCGGAGTCGCCGGCGGTCTCCGGCTCCTCGTCCTCGGCATCCTCGGGCGCTGCGCTCTCCTCGGTCTCCCCGGCCGCGGGCGCCTCGGCGTCCGTGCCAGCCGCTGCATCTGCCTCCGCCTGCGCCTCGGGCTCGGCGTCCTCGAGCGGCGCGGCCACCGGCTCGGACTCCTCCTGGGTGACGCCCTCGACGTCGGTCGCCTCGGTCTCCTCGGGCGCCGCCGAGACCATCTCCTCGTCGATTCCCCAGCGCCGCTCGGCGACCCGGGCGGCCTTGCCGACCCGCCCGCGCAGGTAGTAGAGCTTGGCCCGGCGCACGTCGCCGCGCGCCGCGACCTCGAGTTTCTCGATCTTCGGCGAGTGCAGCGGGAAGGTCCGCTCGACGCCAACCCCGAACGACTGCTTGCGGACCGTGAAGGTCTCACGCGCGCCGGAGCCCTGGCGCCGCAGGACGACGCCCTCGAAGACCTGGGTCCGTTTGCGCGAGCCCTCGATCACCTGGAAGTGGACGCGGACGCGGTCGCCTGGGCCGAATTTCGGCAGCCCTTTCCGCAGCTGGGCGCGCTCGATGCTGTCGATTACGGAGCTCATCAGAAGTTCTTCGGGTGGGTGCGAGAAAAAACCGCCGGACCCGGGTACTCCTGGGAACCGCGCGGTGGCGGAATGGTAGAGCAAGCGCCCCTTCGGCGCGGGCTGCTAGCGGGCCTGGCGGCGTTCGTGCTCGGCGGCGCGGACGCGGCTCTGCTCGAGCCGCCACTCCCGCACCTTGCCGTGGTCGCCGGAGAGCAGCACCTCGGGCACCGTCCAGCCGCGATAGGAGGCGGGGCGGGTGAAGTGCGGGTACTCGGGCATCCCCTCCAGGACTTCGCTGTAGGACTCCTCGAGCGCCGACTCCTCGTGGCCGAGGGCCCCGGGCAGCTTCCGCATCAGGACGTCGGCGACGACCATCGCCGGCAGCTCGCCGCCGGCCAGCACGTAGCGGCCGATCGAGACCTCGTCGTCGGCCAGGTGCTGGTGGACGCGGTCGTCGAACCCCTCGTAGCGGCCGCAGAGCAGGGCGACGTGGGGCTCGGCGACCAGCTCGTCGGCGAGCGGGTCGTCGAGCAGGCGGCCGGTCGGCGAGAGCAGCACCCGGCGCGGCTGCGGCCCGTCGCCGTAGGCGGCCCGCAGGGCGGCATCGACCACGTCGACCCGCAGCACCATTCCGGCGCCGCCCCCGTAGGGCGAGTCGTCGACCTGGCCCGCTTTCAGCGGCGTCGTCCGGCGGTAGTCGAAGAGCCGCAGCTCGTTGCCTTCGGCGACCGCGTTGGTCACCGAGCGCTGCGTCCCGAACCACTCGAAGGCCTCGGGGAACAGCGTGAAGATGTCGAGCTTCAATCGAGGATGTCGACGATCACGCGGCGGTCGATCCGCACCGCGGCGGCCTTGGCGATCGTCCGGATCGCGTTGGCGACGCGCCCGCCCTTGCCGATCACCCGGCCGAGGTCGCCGTCGGCGACGCTGATCTCGTAGACGAGGTCGCCTTCCTCTTCGAGCTCCTCGACCTCGACCTCGTCGGGCTCCTCGACCAGCGCCTTGACGAGGAACTCGAGCAGCTCGGTGATCGAGCGGTCGTCGTCGCCGTCGGGCATCAGCGGTTAGCTGCCGTGAGCGGCGATGCCTTTGGTGCGCAGCAGCCCGGCGACCGTCTCCGACGGCTGGGCGCCGTGCTCGAGCCAGTGGCGGGCGCGCTCCTCGTCGAGCACGATCGTCGAGGGCTCGGTCTGCGGGTTGTACTGGCCGATCGTCTCGATCGTGCGCCCGTCACGCGGCGAGCGTTTGTCGGCGACGACGATCCGCCAGATCGGGTTCTTCTTCGAACCCACCCTTCTCAGTCTTATCCGCACAGCCATGAGCGGCAGGAGGTTACAGGATGCGCGCCGGCTACCGCCGGCGCACCTTCTGCTTCGGCACCTGGCCGCTCATCTGCATCAGTTTCTGCGGGTCCGGCATCTTGCCGTTCGCCATCGAGCGCATCATCACCCGCATCTGGTCGAACTGCTTGACCAGGGCGTTGACGTGCTGGACCTTGGTGCCGGAGCCGTTGGCGATCCGTTTGCGGCGCGAGCCCTTGATGATGTGCGGGTCGGCGCGCTCGGCCGGGGTCATCGAGAGGATGATCGCCTCGGTGCGGTCGAGCTCGCGCTCGTCGATGTCGGCGTTCTTCAGCTGTTTCATCGCCCCCATCCCCGGCAGCATCCCGAGGATGCCGCTGAGCGGGCCCATTTTGCGGACCTGTTTCATCTGCTGGAGGAAGTCCTCGAGCGTGAACTGGTCCTTTTTCAGTTTGTCCTGGAGCTCTTCGGCCGACTTCTCGTCGACCTGCGATTCGGCTTTCTCGATCAGCGAGAGGACGTCGCCCATGCCGAGGATCCGCTGCGCCATCCGGTCCGGGTGGAAGCGGTCGAAGTCCTCGATCTTCTCGCCGGTCGAGGCGAAGAGGATCGGCTTGCCGGTCACCGCTTTGACCGAGAGGGCGGCGCCGCCGCGGGCGTCGCCGTCGAGCTTGGTCATCACGACGCCGTCGAACTCGGCCGCCTCGGCGAACGACTCGGCGACCCCGACCGCGTCCTGGCCGGTCATCGCGTCGACCACCAGCAGGACGTCGTCGGGGCTCGTCTTCTTGCGGATCCGCGCCAGCTCGGCCATCAGCTCCTGGTCGATGTGGAGGCGCCCGGCGGTGTCGATGATCAGCACGTCGCGGCGCTCTTCGCGGGCCCGGTCGAGCGCCCAGCTGGCGATCTCGACGGGGTCGGCCTCGGTGCCTTTCTCGTAGACGTGGGCGCCGGCGCGGCCGCCCATCGTCACCAGCTGCTCGACCGCGGCCGGCCGGTAGACGTCGCAGGCGGCGAGCGCGACGTCCTTGTTCTGCTTGCCGAAGTACTGGGCGAGCTTGGCGCAGGCGGTCGTCTTGCCGGAGCCCTGCAGCCCGGACATCAGGATCACGGTCGGGCCGGAGTGGGCCATCGCCAGCTCCTCGCCGGTGCCGCCCATCAGCGCCGCGAGCTCCTCGTTGACGATCTTCACGACCTGCTGGCCGGGATCGAGGCTGTCCATCACCTCGGCGCCAAGGCAGCGCTCTTTCAGCGTCCGGGTGAAGGATTTGACGACCTTGAAGTTGACGTCCGCCTCGAGCAGGGCGAGGCGGATCTCGCGCATCGCCGCGTCGACGTCGGACTCGCTCAGCTTGCCGCGCGAGCGAACCTCGGAGAGGGTCGACTGGAGGCGGTCTGAGAGCTGGTCGAACATCCATCCAGCCTAGCGTTCGCCGCTTGTCAACCTGTGGTTGACAAAGGGCGAACGGCTACTCGGCGAGCAGGGCTCTGGCGTAGTCGTCGGGGTCGAAGGGGCGCAGATCCTCGAGCGTCTCCCCCACCCCGATCAGCTTCACCGGGATGCCGAGGTCGGCGGCGATCGCCAGCGCGATCCCGCCTTTCGCGGTGCCGTCGAGCTTGGTCAGGACGACGCCGTCCACCTCCGCCGCCTCGGAGAAGATCTTCGCCTGGCGGAGGCCGTTCTGGCCGGTGGTCGCGTCGATCGAGATCAGCGTCTCGTGGGGGGCGTCGGGGATCTGCTTGGCGATCACCCGCCGCACCTTGCCGAGCTCTTCCATCAGGTCGGTCTGGGTGTGGAGGCGGCCGGCGGTGTCGACGATGACGACGTCGGCGCCGCGGGCGCGGGCGGCGTTGATCGCGTCGTAGGCGACCGCGCCGGGGTCGGCGCCCTCCTGGCCGCGGATCAGTTCGGCGCCGGCCCGCTCGGCCCAGGCTTCGAGCTGCTCGGCGGCGGCGGCGCGGTAGGTGTCGGCGGCGGCGAGGACGACCGAGAGGCCGAACTCCTTGCTCAGGTGCCAGGCGATCTTGCCGATCGTGGTCGTCTTGCCGGTGCCGTTGACGCCGACCATCATCAGCACCGCCGGGTCGGCGGCGAGGTCGATCGGCGCCCGGCCGGTCGAGGCGACCTCGGCGAGGATCTCGATCAGGCGGTCGCGGACGGCGACGCCGTCGGCCGGCACCGCGCCGGACTCGACCTCGTGCTCGAGCCGCTCGACCACCGCGGCGGTGGTCGGGGCGCCGACGTCGGCAAGGATCAGTGCCTCCTCGAGCAGCTCCCAGGTCTCGTCGTCGATGCGGTCGAAGAGGCTGGCCGAGATCTCCTCGGTCAGCGCTTTGCGGCTCGCCGAGAGGCTCTCGCGGAAGCGGCGGAAGACGCCCCGACGGCGCTCGGGCTCCTCCGCCTCAGGCGAGATGTTCGCGCTCTCGCGCGAACCGAGGTCGAGAATCTCCTGCCAGCTCGTCGCCACGGTCGGGAGAGGCTATCTGGGCGGCGGCGCGGAGCTCCTCGACGGCGGCGTCGAGGTGCTCGACCAGCCGCTCGGGGTCGGCGACCGCGGCCGGGTCGAAGAGGAAGCCGAAGCCGACCTGGCCGTGGTAGCTGAGGATCGCGACCGCGAGGCCGTGGTCCTTGGCGAGGAAGCCGATCGGGTAGATCCGGGTGAGCGGCCGGCCGAGCACGTAGAAGCCGACCTGCGGCCCGGGGAAGTTGGTGACCAGCAGGTTGAAGAGGCGGGTGGAGAAGTTGATCGCCGCGGTCGGCCGCAGCAGGACCGGCGGCGCGAAGTCGCGGAACCAGTCGTTGATCCCCCAGATCGCCTCCGCCGCGTGCGGCTGCTTGGAGGCCTTGAGCCGGTCCATCGCGGCGCTCACCGCCCGCAGCCGCTCGACCGGGTCGTCGATACCGACCGGCAGCGGCCCCCGCATCGCGGTCAGTTTGTTGCCGAGCTCGCCGCGCTCGTCTTCGGTCCGCACCGAGACCGGCACCAGCGCCTTCAGCTCGAGGCCGTCGAGCGCCACCTGCTGGTCGGCGAGCCAGCGGCGCAGAGCGCCGGCGACCACCGCCAGCGAGACGTCGTTGACGGTGCCGCCGAGGGCGTTCTTCACGTGCTTGAACTCGCCCAGGTCGTGGTTCGCCCAGACGAAGCCGCGCTCGCCGCCGATCGGCCGGTTGAGCGGCACCGGCGGCGCCGGCCGGGCGAGGTTCCAGGCGACCTCCCAGAGGCCGGCGATCCCGTCGCCGGCGCGGCGGGCGGCGCGGCCCGGCTGCTCGGCGGCGCGCCGGAACCAGGCCAGGGTCCGGCGCGGGGCGTCGAGCAGGCCCTCGACGGCGCGGCGGACGAGGGCGCGGCGGCTCGGCGTGCGGGCGGCGGTCCAGGGCGCTTCCCCGGGGGCCGGTCCGGTTTTCGGCTCGACGTCGAAGAGCAGCATGCCGATGTCGACGGCGGAGATGCCGTCGGCCATCGCGTGGTGGGTCTTGTAGACGATCGCGAAGCGCCCGTCGGCGAAGCCCTCGACCAGGACCAGCTCCCAGAGCGGCTTCGAGCGTTCGAGCGGCGGCCCCAGCAGCTTGCCGACCAGCTCGCGGAAGCAGGCGTCGTCGCCGGGCGGGCGCAGGACCGCCCGCTTGACGTGGCGGTGGACGTCGAAGCCGGGGTCGTCGACCCAGAACGGCGTCCCCAGCCGCAGCGGCGGCTCCTGCAGCCGCTGGCGCAGCCGCGGCACCTGGTGCAGGCGGCTGCGGACGTGGGCGATGAACTCCTCGTGCCCCGGCGCCTCGCCCTCGCACATCAGCACGGCGCCGATCGCCATGTGCCCGTTCGCCCTCTCGTTGGCCAAGAAGGACGCGTCGAACGACGTCAGCCTGTCCAGGTGCCGGTGCGGCATCAAGCCCTCCCTCCCTCTGCCTAGAGAGTACTTGGCCGCTGGCGTGGGACGAGGTAGGGGTCAGGGTTTGGTGGGGGAGCGGTGGGGTGCCCCTCCCGAAAAGACCGTCGCGCAGCTGGAGCCCTCGCCGAGGGCGCCATCGGATGCGTTTGAGCCTTTTCGGGAGGGGCACCCCACCGCTCCCAACGAATCGGTTGAAACCCACGCAACGTCCCGCAGCTAACGAGAGAAGCTGCGGGCGTCCCACGTCTCGAAGCTGACGAGAAGCTGCGGGCGTTCTCGGTTTGAGCTTCCGTCCCTTGGTGTCTTGAGCTTGTTGCTTTCTTCGGGTGGGGATCGGGGGGACCCTGCACGCGTATCAGATGAGGAGGGCCGGGGAGGCTTCATGGCGTCAGCCGCACGGCCGTTCCACCCGACGAGGTGCAGCGGCAGGGTCCCCCCGATCCCCACCCCTACGACAGACCTCTGTCTAGCTCAGTCCGGCTTCAGCCAGTGACATCTCTCGCCGCTCACGCAACGGCCGAGAGCTGGCCGCCGCCGGGCTCCTCGTCCTCTGCCGCTTCGTCCTCGCCCGCTTCGCGAGGCAGCCGCCGCGAGACGACCTTGGTGACGCCGTCGTTGCCCATGCTGACGCCGTAGAGGACGTCGGCGGCGTCCATCGTCCGTTTCTGGTGGGTGACGATGACGAACTGGGCGCGGTCGGAGAAGCGCCGGATCAGCTGCAGGAAGCGGTCGATGTTGGCGTCGTCGAGGGCGGCCTCGACCTCGTCGAGGATGTAGAACGGGCAGGGCCGGGCGAGGAAGACGGCGAAGACGAAGGCCAGCGCCACCAGCGACTTCTCGCCGCCGGAGAGCAGCGACAGCTTGCGCGTCGACTTGCCGGCCGGGGTCACCTCGATCTCGACCCCGAGCTCGTCGCGGCGCTCTTCCTCCTCCTCGCCCTCGGCCTGCGGCTCGTTCTCGTCCCCATCGGTCGGCGGCTGCTGCTCGCCCGAGGGCCGCTCCTCCTCGCGGACCGGCCGCAGGCTGACCCGCCGCAGCCGCCCGCGGCCGCCCGGGAAGAGGTGGGCGACCATCTCCTCGAAGTTGGTCGCGGTGGCCTCGAAGGTCTCCTCGAAGGCGCGCTCGATCTCGGCGTCGATTTCGCGGATCAGCGACTCCAGCTCGCGCATCCCCCGCTCGATGTCCTCGCGCTGGGTCTGCAGCGTCTCGACGTGCTCGCGCGCCTCCTCGTACTCGCGCTCGGCCAGCGGGTTGACCGGCCCGATCTGGGCGCGGCGGCGGTCGAGCCGTTCGAGCCGGCGGTCGATCTCGGCCCGCTCCTCCTCGCTCAGCGCCGCCTCGGCCGGTGGGATCTCCTCGCCGAGCTTCGCGGCGATCGCCGCCAGCTCCTTCGTTGCCTCCGCCTGGCGGTCGCCGAGGTGCGCCGCCTCGACCTCGGCCTTGGTCAGCTCGTCGGAGGTCGCGGTCATCTGCGCCTGCAGCTCGAACTCCTGCGCCGAGCAGGCCTTCAATTCCTCGGCGATCTCGTCGCCTTCGTCGGGGCCGCCGACGACCCGCTGCTCGGTCCGCTCGACCCGGGCCCGGATCGCCGTCGCCGCGCCCTCGACCGCGGCCAGCGCCGAGCGGACGTCGTCGAGCAGCCCCTCGCCGGAAGCCAGCCGCGCCCGCAGCGCTTCCCGGTGGCGCTCGCCAAGCAGGCCCTCGGCCCGCCGCGCGTGGCGGCCCATCTTCTCGGCCCCGTCGCGGACCGCAGCCAGCGCCGCCTCGCGGGCCGACTCGCTCTGGGCGTCGGAGCTGGCGACCTCGAAGCCATCACTCGCCGCCCGCAGGCCGCTGCGGATCTCGCCCAGCTCCTCGCTCAGCTTGCGGGCCCGCTCGGCCGGCGCGCTGCCCGGGCCGACGTCGAGCGTCAGCGGCCCGAGCTCGGCCCGCAGCCGCACCAGCCAGTGGTCGACATCGGCCTCGCGGCTCTTCAGCGACGCCGCTTTCACCGCGACCCGCTCCTGCTCGCCGCGCAGCTTGGTCAGCATTCCCCAGGCCTGGGTGCGCTCGCGGTCGCGGGCGGCGAAGCGATCCTCGGCCGCCCGCCGGCGCTCGCTGACCGCGGCCAGCTTCGCCTCGATCTCGGCCCGCCGCGCCCGCGCCGCCTTCGCCACCTTGGCCGCCGCCGCCGCCCGGTCGGCGCCGAAGCGCAGCTCCTCGGCGACGATCTGCGCCCGCAACCCGAGCTCCTCGCGCTCGATCCGCGCCCCCAGCTCGGCCGCCTGCGCCTGCCGCTTCAGCGGCCGCAGCCGCGCCCGCGCCTCGCGCTCGACGTCGAGCGCGCGGTCGAGGTTGTCGCGGGCGGAGCGCAGCTTCAGCTCGGCCCGTCGCCGCCGTTTGCGGTGCTTGCCGAGCCCCGCCGCCTCCTCGACCAGGAGCCGCCGCTCGCGCGGTTTCGAGAGCACGATCGACTCGACCCGGCCCTGGCTGATCACCGAGTGCATCTCGCGGCCGAGGTTGGTGTCGGAGAGGACGTCGGTGACGTCGGTGAGCCGGCAGCGGGCGCCGTTCAGGCGGTAGCCGCCGTCGCCGTCGCGGCCGAGCCGGCGCTCGATCGCGATCTCCGAGAACTCGGTCGCCGCCCGCCCGTCGGAGTTGTCGATCACCACCTCGACCTGGGCCTCGCGGCGCTGGCCGATGCCGCTGCCGCCGGCCGAGATCACGTCCTGCATCGAGGCGCCGCGGATCGCCCCCGGGCTCTGCTCGCCGAGCGCCCAGAGCACCGCGTCGGTGATGTTGCTCTTGCCGGAGCCGTTGGGGCCGACGATCACGCTCACCCCAGGGGAGAACTCGAGCGCGGTGCGCTCGGGGAACGACTTGAACCCCTTCATGGATATCGATCTCAGATACATCGCTTCGCGTCCTCCGGGTGACTTCAGACGGTCCTGGAGCTTTGCGCGCGGCTCGGACGCATCGGGGCGTCCGTTAACCGCCAAATTGCGCCAAAGCCTGCTCCGCCGCCAGCTGCTCCGCCGCCTTCTTGCTCCGCCCCTCCCCCGTCCCGACCTGCTCGGAATCGACTATCGCGGCGACCTGGAAGGTGCGCCGGTGCGGCGGCCCCGTCGCCGCCACCACCTCATAGCTTACGCGGGCGCCGCGCCGCGCCAAGAGCTCCTGCAGCGCCGATTTGAAGTCGATCCGGGTCTCCGAGGCGTGCTCGATGCGCGGCTCGAAGGCGGTGGCGACCGCCGCCGCGACCGGCTCGAAGCCGAAGGCCAGGTAGCAGGCGCCGATCAGCGCCTCGGTCGCCTCCGGCAGCGGCCGCTCGCCGTCGAGCAGCACCTCGGCCGGGATCGCCGCGGTAAAATCGTCCGGCTCGTTCGCGCTCAGCATCTCCGGCACCCCCAGCTCGCGCCCGACGACCGCGCAGCTGACCCCGCTGACCGCCTGGTTGTGGATCTTGGTCAGGCCGCCGGCGTCGACCGCCGGGTAGCGGTCGGTCAGCTCGCTGGCGACCGAGAGCCCGAGCACGCTGTCGCCGAGGAAGGCGAGCCGCTCGTAGGAGTCGATCCGCCGCTCGGTCCAGGAGGAGTGGGTGAGCGCCAGCCGGCGCAGGTCCTCGGGAAGGTCGTCGATCAGCGCCGCGAGGGCAGCAACCGGCGAATCGGGCTCGGTGGCCAACTTCCAGGCCGGACTAGATGATTGATTCCACGGCGAGATGTGACTGGGGGCGCACCCGGCCGAGCAGATCAAGGATGCAGGGTGCAGCCTTTGCCGGTTGGTAAAGGCAAACCCGAGGACGCCGATATGCGAAGTGTGCCGGGTGCGTCATCCAGGTGGGCCTGGTCGTGGAATCAATCATCTAGGCGGGCGCGTGCTCCAGCACGAAGCCGACCGCGTCGCCGACGGTTTGGATCCGGGTCGCCTCCTCCTCGGAGACCTTGACCCCGTAGCGGTCCTCGAGCTCCATCACCAGCTCGTAGAGGTCGAGCGAATCGGCGTCGAGGTCCTCGCGGAAGCGGGTCGTCTCGGCGATCCGGCCGACGTCGACTTCGAGCTCCTCGGCGAGGTGCTCGCGGACCAGTGTCAGTACCTCGTCGTGTGTCATCGGCCCTAACTATGACGCCTTGGCGGGCGGCGTTTCGGCGGCCGGAGTCGCGCCGGCGACGCTCGCTGCCAGGTCCCTGCGGCTGGCGCCGCCCTCGCGCAGCAGCGCCGCGGTGCGGCCAACCGCGTCGACCTCGGCGCAGCGGGCGGCGAGGCGAACGGCGTTGGCGATCCCCTCGGCGCCGGCCGAGCCGTGGCCGACGACGGCGATCCCGCGCAGCCCGAGCAAGATTGCGCCGCCGGTGGTGTCCGGGTGGAAGTCGCGGCGCAGGCCGCCGAGCGCCGGTTTCATCAAGAGGCCCCCGGCGGCCGCGAGCGGGTTGGAGCGAGCCGCGTCGCGAATCGCGCCGGCGATCGCCCGCGCCGAGCCCTCCATCACCTTCAGGGTGACGTTGCCGGTGAAGCCGTCGGTGACGACGACGTCGACCGTGGCGGCGGGGATGTCGCCGCCCTCGACGTTGCCGGCGAACTCGATCCCCGGCGCTTCGCTCAGCAGCCGGTTCGCCTCGACCACCTCCTCGCGCCCCTTGCCCGACTCCTCGCCGACCGTCAGCAGGCCGACCCGCGGCTTGGCGACGCCCAGCACAGCGGCGCTGAAGGCGGCGCCGAGAAAGCCGAACTGGACCAGGTGCTGGGCGCGGACGTTGACGTTGGCGCCGACGTCGAGGAAGAGGACGGCCTTGTTCGGCGCCGGCACCTGCACCGCCAGCGCCGGTCGCTGCACGCCCTGCAGGCGGCGCAGGCCGAAGGTGGCGGCGGCCATCGTCGCCCCGGTCGAGCCGGGGCTGACCAGCGCCGCCGAGCGCTCGGCGGCGACGTCGGCGGCGGCCCGCACCACCGAGGCCTCGCTCTTGACCCGGACCGCGTGGACCGGGTCCTCGTCGTTGGAGATCCACTCGGTCGTGTCGAGGACCTCGATCCCCTCGACGCCGTCGAGGCCGAGGGCGCGGCGCGGCCCGAAGACGCGAATCCCGATCTGCGGGTCGGCGGCGGCGCGCCGGGCTCCCTCGGCGAGAACCTCGAACCCCTGCTCGGCGCCGTAGCCGTCGAGCGCGACCGTCACCGCCCGGGTTGCCGGCACGGCTACTCGGAGGCGCTGGTCGCCGTCGGATCGACGACTTGGTGCGAGATGACCTCGCGGCCGGCGTAGGTGCCGCAGGTCGGGCAGACCCGGTGCGGCAGCCGCGGGCTGTGGCAGCGAGGGCAGCGGTTGAGGCGGGCCTTCGGGGCCTTGTGCTGGGCGCGGCGCTTGTCGCGGCGGGCGGAGGAAGTTCTCTTCTTGGGGACGGCCATAGGGGCGGGATCGTAGCTGACGGGCGATCCAAGGAGGTTTGGGGCGTCGGTGCACTCCCCGAAAACGCACTCGCTTCGCTCGCGCTGAGTGTTTTCGGGGAGTACCCCGACGCCCTCAATACTGCGCGGCGATCACCGCCAGATCGTCCTCGGTCCAACGGACCTCCCCTTCGCACCAGCTTGCTAGATCCGTGGCCTCCTCCGGGAAGTCATAGCCCTCGTCGATCGGAGTCACCTGGGGCTCCGCTTTGACCAGGTCGCCGATCACCAGGGAGCGGGAGTGTTCGCCGACGCGGCGGAAGAGTTCTTGCTTTTGGTCGGAGCGGAGGTGGTGGATCGAGAGGACGCCGATGACGAGGTCCCAGGGGCCGTCGGGGAGCGGGTCCTCCATCCGGGCGAGCTGCACGTCGTCGTACATCTCGCGGGCGCGGAAGACCATGTCGGGGCTGGCGTCGAGGCCGACCACCCAGGCGTCCGGGTAGGCCTCGATCAGCCGCCTGGTCGTCTCGCCGGTGCCCATCCCCAGCTCCAGCACCCGCTCGGGAGCGAACGGGATTGCCGCGATCGCCGCCTCCTGGAGCTCCTCGTAGCGCGGCACCTCGGACCGGATCAGGTCCAGGTATTGGTCTGGTTTCCAGTGGAACTGAGCCATTTCGTAACCTCGGCAGTATGGCTCCTACCCAGAAAACCGTGATCGACCTGGCGCGGCTGCGGCTGCGCTCCGGCGAAGGCAAGCGGCTCGAGCTGCCGGTCGAGCTCGAGCCCTTCGAGCTCGGCGGCCAGACCTACGTCGCCGACCCGCAGGCGCCGCGGGTGCGGCTCGACGTCTCGCGCCCGAGCGGCGGCTACGCCTTCCACCTCACCTTCCCCGTCCACCTCGAGGGCCCCTGCATGCGCTGCCTCGAGCCGGCGGCGCTCGATCTCGAGGTCGAGGCGCGCGAGGTCGACCAGGCGTCGACCGACGACGAGGAGCTGCGCAGCCCCTACGTGGCCGACGACGAGCTCGAGATCGGCCGCTGGGCCCACGACGCTGTGCTGCTGGCGATGCCGACCACCTTCCTCTGCCGTCCCGACTGCCTCGGCCTCTGCCCCGTCTGCGGCGAGCCCCTCAACGACGCCGCCCCCGGCACCCACGACCACGAGCAACCCACCGACCCCCGCTGGGCGGCCCTCGACAAGCTCAAGTTCGAGTAGCGCCGTCTTCGGGGCGGAGCCGACATCAGGGGGAGACGGCCGGGCGCCCCATTTGCGCTCCGAGCCAGCTAAGCAAAGAGATGAGCCAAGCTAAGCCGCCTGTGACCGGGGAGAGGTTGCCCGAAACCCTCCCGACCGCAACGCCGTACTACGGAGCCTGGTCGAGCTCCGGCGCCGGTTCGTCCTCGCGCCCGGCCAGCCGGTCGCGGCCGCGCTGGACGGCCGCCAGGAACTTCTGCAGGTTGACTTCGAGCGTGTTGAGGATCTCGTCGGCGTAGTCCTCGGCGCCGAGGCGGATTTCGCGCTCGCGGGTGCGGGCGTCCTCGACGATCTCGTCGGCGGCCCGCTCGGCCTGCTTGGTGACCTCCTCGTCGGAGATCAGGCGGGCCTGCTGCTCGCGCGCCTCGCGGACGATCCGCTCCGCCTCGCGTTTGGCCTCGGCCAGCATCTCCTGGCGCTCCTTGACGATCCAGCGCGCCTGCTTGATCTCCTCGGGGATCGTGGCACGCATCTGATCGAGGAGGTCATAGATCTCCTCGCGGTCCACGCGCACCTGGTCCGTCAGAGGGACGGGACGGGCGTTGTGGACTACGTCGTCCAGTTTGTCGATGAGGACCAGAACGTCCATTTGCGAGTCGTAAGCCTACGTGTATGCGGGGTTTTTGGTGAAGAAGGGGTGAATCGGCGCGTTTCTTGCAAGCGCTCGCCCATTCGACGCGGGCGCTGTAACAAGCCTACCTTTCGCCCAGGCGCTCCGAGAGGGCGCTGGCGACGGGCGCCGGCACGAGGTCGCCGACGTTGCCGCCGAAAGTCGCCATTTCCTTGACGCCGGTCGAGGAGAGGAAGCTGTAGTGGGGCGAGGCGATCACGTAGATGCTCTCGATCTCCGGGTCGAGCTTGCGGTTCAGCTGCGCCATCTCGAACTCGTACTCGAAGTCGGAGATCGCCCGCATCCCCTTGACGATCGCCTTCGACCCGTTGTTGCGGGCGAACTCGACCAGCAGGGTCGAGAAGATCTGCACTTCGACGTTGGCGAGGTCGGCGGTCGCCTCCTCGATGAAGCCCATCCGCTCCTCCGCCGTGAACAGGGTGGTCTGCTTGCGCAGCGGGTTGTTGACGACGCCGACCACGACCCGGTCGAAGACCTTCGAGGTGCGGGTGATGATGTCGAGGTGCCCGTTGGTGACCGGGTCGTAGGTGCCGGGACAGACGACGGTCCCGTTGCGCTCGCTCACCGCTCCGCCCGCCGGTAGATCGAGACGTCGGCGGCGCCATAGCGGCGCTGCCGCAGCCGCTCCAGCGAGTCGATCGCCAGCGGCCGGCGGGCGCCGGACTCGACGATCGCGCGGCCGGCGGCGGAAAGCAAGCCGGGGAGGTGGGTGACGAGATCCTGCTGCACGCGGTCGGCGAGTCTATAGGGGGCGTCGACGAAGACGAGGTCGAAGCGCCCCGGGGCTGCGGCCTCCGCCTCCGGTGGAGAATTCTCCTGCAACCAGCGGGAGACGTCGGCCCGCACCAGCTCTGCCCGCTCGCGCAGGCCGAGCCGCTCGACGTTGCCGAGCGCCGGCCGCGTGTCGCGATCGACGAGGACGGCCGCGGCGGCCCCGCGCGAGAGCGCCTCGATCGCCAGCGCCCCGGTGCCGCAGTAGAGGTCGACCAGGCGGGCGCCCTCGACGCGGTCGCCGAGCGCGGAGAAGGTCGCCTCGCGGACCCGGTCGGAGGTCGGCCGCACCTTCCAGCCGCGCGGCGCGACCAGGCGCTGGCCCTTGAGCTCGCCGGCGATGATCCTCATAGCGGGATCGGGTCGGCGGCGCCGGCGCCGAACCTTCGGCGAGCCGCCTCCAACAATGGCCCCAGCGCCGGGGCCTCGAGCGAGCCGTAGCGGTCGAGCAGGGTCAGCACCTCGTCTTTGGCGCCCAGCAGCAGCTCTTCGTCGTCGGGCAACTCGGCCACCGCGAAGCGGGCCTGGCCGCTCTGGCGGGTGCCGAGGATCTCGCCTTCGCCGCGCAGCGCCAGGTCGACCTCGGCCAGCTTGAAGCCGTCGCTCTGCCTCTCGACCGCCTGCAATCGCCGCCGCGCCAGCTCGCCCGCCCCCTCGGCGAACAGCAAGCACTGGGACGGGTGCTCGCCGCGGCCGACCCGGCCGCGCAGCTGGTGCAGCTGGGAGACGCCGAAGCGCTCGGCCCCCTCGATCACCATCACGGTCGCGTTGCCGACGTCGATCCCGACCTCGATCACGGTCGTCGCCACCAGCACGTCGGTCTCGCCGGCGGCGAAGGCGCGCATCGCCGCCGCCTTCTCGTCGGTCTTCATCTGCCCGTGCAGGAGGCCGACCCGGAAGTCGCGCAGCTCGCCGCCGCGCAGCCGCTCGGCCTCGACCGCGGCCGCCCGGCCGGCGACTTTCTCGGACTCGGAGACGAGCGGGCAGACCACGTAGGCCTGGCGGCCCTCGCGCAGCCGCCGCCGCATGAACTCGAAGGCTTCGCCGCGCTGCTCCTCGCCCACCAGCCGCGTCTCGATCGGCATCCGGCCGGCCGGCAGCTCGTGCAGGGCGGTGGTGTCGAGGTCGCCGTAGGCGGTCAGCGAGAGGGTGCGCGGGATCGGCGTCGCGGTCATGTGGAGGACGTGCGGGGCGAGCCCCTCGACCCCCTTGGCGTCGAGCGCCCGCCGCTGCTCGACCCCGAAGCGGTGCTGCTCGTCGACGACCACCAGCCCGAGCCGGGCGAACTCGACCGTCGGCTCGATCAGCGCATGCGTCCCCAGGATCAGTCCCAACTCGCCGCTGGCGAGTTGGTTCAGGGCTTGCCGGCGCACCGCCGCGGGCGTGGCCCCGGTCAACAGGGCGAAGGGAATCGCCTCGGCCGCCAGCAACCGTCCCAGGGTGATCGCGTGCTGCTCGGCGAGCGTCTCGGTCGGCGCCATCAGCGCCGCCTGGTAGCCGGCTTCGAGCGCCCGCAGCATCGCGTAGACGGCGACCACGGTCTTGCCGGAGCCGACCTCGCCCATCAAGAGCCGCGCCATCGGCTCGCCCGAGTCGAGGTCGGCGTCGAGGTCGGTGAAGGCACGGCGCTGGTCGCTGGTCGGCGCGAACGGCAGCGACTCGAGCCAGCCGCTGACGCGATCGCCTGGCTTGCCGAGGCGAGGAGCGGGCCGCGCCGCCCGCCGGCTGCGTTTGCGGGAGGCCAGCAGCGCCTGGTGCAAGAACAGCTCCTCGAAGGCGAGCCGCTCGCGCGCCGCCGCCAGCTCCTCGTCGGACTCCGGGAAGTGGGCCGCCTTGATCGCGTCGCCGACCGCCGCCAGCCGGCGCCGCGCCCGCAGCTCCGCCGGCAGCCCCTCGACCGCGTTGGCTGCCAGCCTCACCGCCTCCTCGGCCCACTCGCGGATCCGCTGCGGCCGCAGCGCCTCGGTCGCCGCGTGGACCGGGACGAAGGCCGAGCCCTCGACCTCGCCGCCGGCGCTGAGGAGCTCCCACTCGTTGACCGTGAAGCCCTTGCCGGTGAGCTTCCCGGTCAAGAGCAGCTGCGCCCCCGGTTCGAGCTTGTCCGCCACCCAGGGCTGGTTGAACCAGGTCGCCCGCACCTGGCCGCTCTCGTCGCCGACCTTGACGCCGACGATCGTCAGACGGCGTTTGCGGAAGGGCCGCGGCTTCGAGCCCAGCACCTCGACCAGCACCGTCCCGGTCTCCCCCGCCGCCAGCGTCCCCAGCGGCCGCACCTGACGGCTGCGGTGGCGGTGCGGGAAGCGCAGCAGCAGGTCCCAGACCGTCGCGATCCCCGCCTCCGCGGCCGCTTCGGCCAGCTTCGGGCCGACCCCGGCCAGCGCCTGGATCGAGACGTCGAGCGCGCTCGGGCGCGGCGGGTGGAGCGGCGCCGCGCGCAGCTCCGCCTCCGTCCAGGGGCGCGCGGCCGCGAAGGGACGCTCGCCGCTGCGCGGTCGCTGGTCGCGGGCCGCCGCTACTGAGCCGCGAGCAGCCACCACCAGCTCGGCTGCCCCCCCTCGTGCTTCTCGAGCTCGACCCCGGCGGGGACGTGTGCCTCGACCTCGGCCAGCGCGATCGGCGCTCCCTCGCCGGCGATCACGGTGACGATCTCGGCCCCCTCGGCGAGGTGCTGGACCGTCGCCGTCAGGGTCGAGCCGGCGCCCCCCCAGGCGACGATCTCGCCGCCGGCGAAGCCGACCGCGTCGCCCTTGCGGAAGCGGCCCTGGGCGTCGTCGCGGGCGGCCGGCGCGACGCCGCCGGTCGCCACCCCCGCCAGCGCCCCCTCGAGCCGCTCGGCGTTGGCCGCCGCGGCCGCGGCCGGATCGAGCTCGACCAGCGCCAGCAGGCTCGCCTGCTGGGAGGTCGCCGGCACCACCCGCGCCGGCTTGTCGGAGAGCTCGCAGGCGCGCTCGGCGGCCATCACCACGTTCGAAGAGCTGGGCAGGACCAGCACTTCCTCGGCGTCGACGTCGTGGATCCCGGCCAGCAGCTCCATCGTCGAGGGGTTGAGCGTCTCGCCGCCCGGCACGACGTGGGCGCCGAGCTCGGCGAACAGGCGCTCGAGGCCGACGCCGGCGGCGACCGCGATCGCACCGGTGCGGGCGCGCGCCGTGCCCGCACCGAGCCGGGCGCTGCGCTCGGCCATCTGCTCGCGCATGTCGGCGACGTCGAGGTTGGTGACCTCGCCGACCCCGTCGAAGACCGCGACCGCCCGCTCGGGCTGGTCGGTGTGGACGTGGACCTTCAGCGTCGCGTCGTCGCCGACCACCAGCACCGAGTCGCCGAGCCCCTCCAGGCGCGGCATGAACCGGCGGTTCGAGAGGCCGTTGCCGGAGACGATGAAGTTGGTGCAGTAGCGGTAGCGGCTGTCTTCGTGGTGGGGCTGGGTGAGGCGCGGCGCCTCCTGGCGCGGGACCTCGGGCAGCGCCGCGCCGTCGCCGCGCAGGCCGGCGACGACGCCGGCCAGGATCAGCACCAGGCCGTGGCCGCCGGCGTCGACGACGCCCGACTCGCGCAGCACCTCGAGCTGCTCCGGCGTCCGCGCCACCGCCCGCTCGCCGTCCTCGATCGCCCGCTCGAGGACCGCGGCGAGGACCTGGTCCTGCTCCTCTTCGCCGACGTCGCGGCCGAGCCGCGACTTGTCGGCCTCGAGATGGGCGAGCTGGCGGGCCAGCGAGTGGGCCATCTCGCGGAAGACGGTCAGCATCGTCCCCTCGGCCGGCTCGCGGACCGAGTCGTAGGCGGCGTCGGCGGCGCTGGCGAAGGCGGCGGCGACCAGCACCGGGTCGACCAGCTCGCCGGGCCGGCTGGCCAGCTCCTCGGCGGCGCCGCGGACGATCTGGCTGAGGATCACGCCGGAGTTGCCGCGGGCGCCCATCAGCGCCGCCCGGGCCAGCGTCTGGACCAGCTCGGTGCGGCCGATCTCGTCGAGTTCGGCGCCGTCGAGCCGGTCGAGCTCCTCCATCACCGCGCGCAGGGTCATCGCCATGTTGTCGCCGGTGTCGCCGTCGGCGACCGGGAAGACGTTGAGGTCGTTGACCTCCTGGCGGCGCGCCTCCAGCGAGGCGTAGGCAGACGTCATGACCCGGCGGAAGCGGGCGATCGATGGATCGGGCATCTGGCGAGCAATCTATCCGCCGCCCCTGACGGGCCCGCTGCCGAGCAACGCTCGCAGGTGACCGTCGATATCGGTACCTTCACCTGATTCCACCTACGGGTGGAGAAAGATTTCCTCCCGGAGGCCGATGAACTGGGCCGCCGTTCCGCGTACTTTCGTCTCCCCTGTCGCTCGCCACCCCCGAGCCGAGCGAAGAAACACAGCTTTAGAAGGAGCCTCATGCGACGTTTCGCCACCTGGATCACCGGTCACCGCAAGACGACGATCATCGGCTGGGTGCTCGCCCTGATCGTGATCGGGGCGATCGCCGGCTCGGCCGGGTCGGACTTCAGCGAAGAATTCAAACTCCCGAAGTCCGACTCGACGGAGGCCTACGAACTGCTCGAAGACCACTTCCCGCAGCAGTCGGGGGGCACCGCGAAGATCGTCTTCAAGGCCGACCAGGGCGTGAAGACGCCGGAAGTCGAAAAGACGATGGAAGGGCTCTTCAAGAAGGTCGAAGGATTCCCCCACGTCAGCGAAGTCGCCAACCCATACAAGGGCGGCGACACGGCGGCGATCAGCGAAAACGGCAAGATCGCCTACGCGACGGTCCAGTTCGACACCTTCGGCAACAAGCTGAACAAAGACAGGACCAAAGAAATCATCAAGCTGGCGGAGGCGGCCGACGGCAACGGCCTGCAGGTCGAGCTCGGCGGCTCGCCAATCACCGAAGCCGAAGAAGAAAGCGGCGACTCCTCGTTCTTCATCGGCCTGCTGGCGGCGATCCTGATCCTCCTGATCGCCTTCGGCTCGGTGGTCGCGATGGGGCTGCCGATCATCACCGCGCTGTTCTCGCTGGGGGTCGGCCTGAGCCTGGTGACGCTCGGCACCTGGGTCTTCGCGACCGCCAACTTCGCCCCGTTCCTGGCGGCGATGATCGGGCTCGGGGTCGGGATCGACTACGCGCTCTTCATCCTCACCAGGTTCCGCAACGGGCTCGACGAAGGCAAGGAGCCGCGCCTGGCGGCGATCGACTCAATCGACACCGCCGGCCGCGCCGTGCTCTTCGCGGGGACCACGGTGATCATCGCCCTGATGGGGATGTTCCTGCTGAACATCACCTTCCTCTACGGGGTCGCGGTGGCGGCGGCGCTCTCGGTGCTGTTCACGATGATCGGCGCCCTGACCCTGCTGCCGGCGATGCTGACCTGGGTCGGGCACCGGGTCGACCGCTGGCGGATCCCCGGCCTCGGCAGCCGCGCCAGCTCGGTCGACGAAGGGACCAAGTGGTACCGCTGGAGCCGCGAGATCCAGCGCCGGCCGGTGCTGGCGGCGCTGCTCTCGGGGGCCTTCCTGATCGTGCTCTGCATCCCGGCCCTGTCGCTGCGCCTCGGCACCAACGACGAAGGCACCGACCCGAAGGGGACGACGACGCGCGAAGCGTACGACCTGCTCGCCGAAGGCTTCGGCTCGGGCTTCAACGGACCGTTCGTGATGGCCGCCGCGCTGCCCGGCAAGGGCGAAGACGCCGGCCTCAACCAGGTCTGCAACGCCCTGAAAAAGGAAGAAGGCGTCGCCAGCGTCACCCCGGTGCAGCTGAACAAGGCCGAAAACACCGGCGTCTGCCAGGTCTACCCGACCACCTCGCCGCAGAGCGAGGCGACGACCGAACTCCTCGATCACATCCGCAACGACGTGATCCCGCCGATCGAGGCGAAGACCGGCGCCGTCGTCCACGTCGGCGGCATCACCGCGATCTTCGAGGACTTCGGCGAAGCGATCTCGGAAAAGCTGCCGCTCTTCATCGGCGTGGTGATCCTGCTCTCGGCGCTGCTCTTGATGGCGGTCTTCCGCTCGGTGCTGGTGCCGATCAAGGCGATCGTGATGAACCTGCTCTCGATCGGAGCGGCGTTCGGGATCGTCGTCGCGGTCTTCCAGTGGGGCTGGGGAGCGAGCGTGATCGGCGTCGACACCACCGGCCCGGTCATCGCCTTCTTCCCGATATTCCTGTTCTCGATCGTCTTCGGGTTATCGATGGACTACGAGGTGTTCCTGATGTCGCGCATCCACGAGGAGTGGGAGCGGACCCACGACGCCTCCGAAGCGACGACCCGCGGCCTGGCCCTGACCGGCCGCGTGATCACCGCCGCGGCGGCGATCATGGTCACCGTCTTCGCCTCGTTCATGCTCGGCGACGAACGGATCGTGAAGCTGTTCGGCCTCGGCCTCGCCTCGGCGGTGCTGGTCGACGCGGTGATCATCCGCTCGATCCTGGTCCCGGCGATCATGCAGCTGTTCGGCGAGAAAGCCTGGTGGATGCCGGAGTGGCTGCAGCGCTGGCTGCCGAACCTCGCCGTCGAGCCGCCCTCCGACGGCCACACCCAGGAGCCACTGCCCGAGGGCGAGTAACCGGCCCGCGCCCGGGCGCCGAGGCGATCGCGGTGCCCAGCGTTGTCAACAACGCCGGCGTCCACGCGGCGGCGAAATCGTGGGAGATGAGCGAGGACCAATCGGACCGGGTCGTCGACCTCGACATGAAGGCGTGGCAGCGGCGGTCGAGGCGTTCCTCGACGCCCACCCGCTGGGCGGCGACTGAAGCGGAGCGCCGGGCCAGGGGGCCGCTAAGCGGCCTTGGTGACCTTGTTGCTCTTCAGGCAGCGGGTGCAGACGTAGGTCCGCAGCGGCCGGCCGTCGTCGAGGATCCGCACCTTCTGCAGGTTCGGCTCAAAGCGGCGCTTGGTGGCGACCATCGAGTGGCTGCGCGACTGGCCGAAACCAGGGCGCTTGCCGCAGCTGTGACAGACCTTTGCCATAACGGACGCTGGATGGTAGCCGAACCGGGCTCGCGGCCCCGCTCAGCTCAGCGACCGCCGCAGGAGCGCCATCCGCGCCACGGTCAGCGCCGCGTTGCGGCCCTGGTCGCGCTTGCCGCCGCCGGCCCGGGCCAGCGCCTGCTCCATCGTGTCGCAGGTGATCACCCCGAACGAGCAGGGGACCCCGGTCGCCAGCTGCACGTCCTGGATGCCGCGCGCCGACTCGGCGCAGACGAAGTCGAAGTGCTCGGTCTCGCCCCGGATCACGACGCCGAGGCAGGCGACCCCGGCGAACTCCCCGGCTTCGGCGTGCAGCCGTGCCGCGAACGGCAGCTCGTAGGCGCCGGGGACCGAGACGTGGGTGACCTGGCCAACCGCGACGCCGCAGTGGCGAAAGCCTTCGTCGGCGCCGTCGAGCAGCCGCCGCGCCAGGTCCTCGTAGAAGCGGCCGACGACGACCGCGAAGCGCATCGCGCCCAGCGCCTCGCGCTCCTCCTCGCCGAACGCCTCGAGGAAGGAGCCGTCCTCCCCGCCCTGCTCAGCCACCGTAGCCGTTCCAGGCCGCGCCCCCGCTCTCGGCGTCGCGCTCCTCCTCTTCGTGGATCATCTCCTCGTCGAGGTCGAGCCCCTGGTGGTGGAGGATGTGGCCCATCTTGTCGCGCTTGGCCCGCAGGTAGGCCTCGTTGTGGGGGTTGGGCGCCGACTCGATCGGCACCTGCTCGCTCACCGACAGCCCGTAGCCCTCGAGGCCGACGATCTTTTTCGGGTTGTTGGTGATGATCCGGATGCTCGAGAGGCCGAGGTCGCCGAGGATCTGGGCGCCGATCCCGTAGTCGCGCAGGTCGGCCGGCAGCCCCAGCTTCAGGTTCGCTTCGACCGTGTCGTGGCCCTCCTCCTGCAGCTTGTAAGCCTTCAGCTTGTTGAGCAGGCCGATCCCGCGCCCCTCCTGCGAGAGGTAGAGGAGGACGCCGCGGCCCTCGCGCTCGATCATCCCCATCGCCGCCTCGAGCTGTTCGCCGCAGTCGCAGCGGAGGCTGTGGAAGACGTCGCCCGTGAGGCACTCGGAGTGGACGCGGACCAGCACGTCCTCGACCCCGTCGACGTCGCCCTTGACCATCGCCACGTGGTGTTTGTCGTCGACCAGCGAGCGGTAGCCGACCGCGGTGAAGTCGCCGAAGGCGGTCGGCAGCGCCGTGCCGACGACCCGCTCGACCAGCTTCTCGGTGCGGCGGCGGTAGGCGATCAGGTCGGCGACCGTGACCATCTTCAGACCGTGCCTGCCGGTGTAGGCGACCAGGTCCGGGACCCGCGCCATCGAGCCGTCGTCGTTCATCACCTCGCAGATCACCCCGGCCGGAGTCAGCCCGGCGAGGCGGGCGAGGTCGACCGAGGCCTCGGTGTGGCCGGTGCGCTCGAGGACGCCGCCGTCCCTCGCCTTCAGCGGGAACATGTGGCCGGGGACGACGATGTCGCGCGGGCCCGATTTGGGGTCGATCGCGACCTGGATCGTGTGGGCGCGGTCGTGGGCGGAGATGCCGGTGCTGACCCCGCCGGCCGCCTCGATCGTGACCGTGAAGGCGGTCTGCAACGGCGCCTCGTTTTTCGCCGTCATCAGGTTCAGGCCGAGCCGCTCGCAGCTTTCCGGGGTCAGCGCCAGGCAGATCAGCCCGCGCGCCTCCTTGGCCATGAAGTTGACCGCCTCCGGGGTCGCGAACTGGGCCGCCATCACCAGGTCGCCCTCGTTCTCGCGGTCGGCGCCGTCGCAGACGACGACCATGCGGCCGCGGCGGATCTCCTCGATCGCTTCCTCGATCGTCGCGAAGGTGCCGTCGGGGGCGGCGGCGGTCTCGCTGCCGTCGATCGGCGTGGTCTCGGTTGGCTGGCTGGCTTCGCTCACGGGTTCTCCTTCTGGGCGAATGGTGACAGGAGGCGCTCGACGTACTTGGCGACGAGGTCGACCTCGACGTTCAGCTCGTCCCCCGGCCGCAGCTGGCCGAGGGTGGTGCGCTCGAGGGTCTCGGGGATCAGCGAGACCTCGAGCCAGTCCTCGCCGAGCGCGGCGACCGTGAGGCTGACGCCGGCCAGGGCGACCGAGCCCTTGTCGATCACGTAGCGGCCGAGCGCGGCCGGCAGCGCGACGCGGAGGCGGCGGGCGAAGCCGTCCTCCTCGCTGGCGAGGACGGTGGCGACGCCGTCGACGTGGCCCTGGACGATGTGGCCGCCGAGCCGCTCCCCGGCCCGCATCGCCAGCTCGAGGTTGACGCGATCGCCGGCGGCGAGGTTGCGGAGCGCGGTGACCGCGAGGGTCTGGTTCATCGCCTCGGCCTCGAAGCCGCCGGGGTCGGCGGCGACCGCGGTCAGGCAGGCGCCGCCGACCGCGATCGAGTCGCCCTCGGCGATTTCCGCGCCGAGGCTGGTGGCGATGCGGAGGCTGGCGCCCTCGGCGCCGCTCTCGAGCGACTCGACGCTGCCGACGTCCTGGACCAGGCCCGTGAACATCACCACTCCTTGAAGCGCGCCGTGATCAGGGTGTCGGCGCCGACCGCCTCGGTCGCCGTCGCGAGCGCCTCGAGGCGCGCCGGTGGCCAGAGCCGCTCGTCTTTCGTATCCCTCTGGGCTACAAAGGACGAGCGGCTCGAGGCGGCGAGGATGTCGGGGGGGCCGAGGAGCACTGGGGCTATGAAGGTACGCGACTCGTCTACTTGGGCCGCGGCGGCGAAGGCGGCGGCGAGGGTCCCGCCGCCCTCGAGGAAGAGGCTGGTGACCTCCTGGCGGCCGAGGGTCGTCAGCGCCGCGGTCACCCGCTCGGCGGGGTCGGCGCCCTCGGCGCGGAGGACCTCGGCGCCGGCCTCGCGCAGCGCAGCGACGCGCTCCGAAGGCGCCTCGGGTGCGGCGAGGATCGTCACCGGCGACTGGTCGAGGGTCCGCAGCAACTGCGAGTCGAGCGGCGTGCGGGCGTTGGAATCGAAGACGACGCGGCGTGGCTGGCGGGCGCCCGGCGCCCGCGCCGTCAGCAGCGGGTCGTCGGCCAGGATGGTGCCGATCCCGGCGGCGATCGCGTCGGCTTCGCCGCGCCAGCGGTGGACGAGCTCGCGGCTCTCGCTGCCGGAGATCCAGGGCGAGTCGCCGGGCGCGGTCGTCGTCTGGCCGTCGAGCGAGATCGCCAGCTTGAGGACGACGTGCGGCAGGCCGGTGCGGGCGTGCTTGCGAAACGGCTGGTTCAGCAGCCGCGCCGCCGCGGCCTCAGGGCCGGCGGCGGACTCGACCGCGACCCCGCCGTCGCGGAGGATCCCCGGCCCGCGCCCAGCGGCCTTCTCGCTGGGGTCGTCGGAGGCGATCACGACCCGGCCGATCCCGGCCGCGAGGATCGCCTCGACGCAGGGCGGCTGACGGCCCTGGTGGGCGCAGGGCTCGAGCGTCACGTACATCGTCGCCCCATGCGGGTCCTCGCCCCGCTCGCGGGCGTCGGCGAGCGCCGCCCGCTCGGCGTGCGGCCCGCCCAGCTCGGCGTGGAAGCCCGCCCCGATAACCTCCCCGTCGCGGACGATCACCGCGCCGACCAGCGGATTCGGGCTGACCTTCCCCCGCCCGCCCGCGGCCAGCGCCAGGGCCCGCCGCAGGTGGTCCCGGTCGATCTCGGTGAGGGCTTGGCTCATGGCTTCGGGGGTGGGTCCATGGCGACTGATTGACTCGTCAGTCAACAATTCTACTCGCACGGTTCCGCCCGCCCGCGGGGTATCCCCGATCGGCGCCGAAATAACCTGCTGCGATCTGAACGAACTTCTGTCGATCTGACAGAAGTTCAGCCAACCTTATGAAACTGATCATCCAGATCCCCTGCCTGAACGAGGAGGCGACGCTCCCGGCCACCGTCGCCGACCTCCCGCGCTCGCTCCCCGGCTTCGACGCGGTCGAACTGCTGGTCGTCGACGACGGCTCGACCGACCGCACCGTCGCGGTCGCCCGCCAGTGCGGGGTCGACCACATCGTCCGCCTCACCAACAACAAGGGGCTCGCCGCCGCCTTCCAGGCCGGGCTCGACGCCTGCCTCAAGCTCGGCGCCGACGTCGTCGTCAACACCGACGCCGACAACCAGTACCAGGGCGCCGACGTCGCCAAGCTGGTCGCGCCGATCGTCGCCGGCGCCGCCGACATGGTCGTCGGCGACCGCCAGGTCGGCGGGATCGACCACTTCTCGGCCTCGAAAAAGCGGCTGCAGCGGCTCGGCAGCTGGGTCGTCCGGCGACTCTCGGGGACCGACGTCACCGACGCCGCCTCCGGCTTCCGCGCCTACAACCGCGAGGCCGCCCTGCAGCTGCTGGTCGTCGACAACTACACCTACACGCTGGAGAGCCTGATCCAGGCCGGCAAGATGCTGGTCGCGGTCGACGAGGTGCCGATCGCGACCAACCCGAAGACCCGCGAGTCGCGCCTGTTCGGCTCCTCCGGCGCCTACGTGCGCCGCAACGGGCCGGCGATCCTCCGCATCTACGCGCGCTACGAGCCGCTGCGGGTCTTCGTCTCGGCGGCGATCGTCGTCTTCGTGCTGGCGATCTGCGCCTGGCTGCCGTTCCTGATCGACGCGATCTTCAACGGCCGCTCGAACGGCCACGTCCAGTCGCTGATCCTCGGCGCGGTCCTCTTCATCGCCGCGATCCAGCTCTTCGCCCTCGGCGTGATCGGCGACCTGCTGGCCGGCCAGCGGGTGATGACCCAGCGAACCTTCGAGCGGGTGCGGCGGGTCGAGCTGGCGCTCGGCGTCGAGCCCTCCCATTACGAGGCTGGCGCCGGCGCGATGCCGGGCGCGTCGAGTAAAAAAGAGGGCTGATGGCAGACCCCAGCCAGACCGGCGCCCCGCCCAGCAGCAACGGCGGCGCTCCCACCAGCACGGCCGACTACGGCAAAACCGCGAGCTTCCTCGCGGTCGGCGTCGGCCTCACCGGCGTCATCACCTACGCCTACTTCCTGATCGCCTCGCACACGCTCTCGAAGCTCGACTACGGGCAGATCACGGTGCTCTGGTCGGCGGTCTTCATCACGATCTCGACCCTCTACCGGCCGATCGAACAGCTGCTCAGCCGCCACATCTCCGAGCGGATGACCCGCGGCGAACCGATCAACCAGCCGATGCGGGTCGCCTCGACGATCCAGCTCGGCCTCTCGCTGCTGTTCGCGGTCCTCGCGCTCGCCCTCCGCGGCCCGATCCAGGACAGCCTGCTGGAGGGGAACGAAGCGCTCTACTGGGTCTTCTTCTCCTCGGTCCTCTTCTACGCGGCCAGCTACTTTGCCCGCGGCTTCCTGGCGGGGGCGCAGCGGTTCGGCCTGTTCGTGGCGATGATCCTCTCCGAATCCTGCTTCCGGACGATCTTCGCGGTGATGGTCGCGATCGGCGTCCTCAGCGGCCAGTCGGCGGTCGCGATCGGGATCACCGCGGCGCCGGCGCTGTCGCTGATCGTGGTGCCGTTCGCCTTCGCCCGGCGCGCCAAGCAGGAGGCGGCCGCGCCGTCGGCCGAGCCGAGCCAGGAGCACGAAGACTTCTCGTTCGCCCACGGGGGCGGCTTCGCGGCCGCGGTGCTGCTGATCATGTTCAGCGAACAGGCCTTCCTCAACGCCGGCCCGATCATCATCCGCGGCATCCAGGGAGCCGAAGAGGCGGGCTTCATCTTCAACGTGCTGATGCTGGCGCGGGCGCCGCTGCAGCTCTTCCAGTCGGTCTCGACCTCGATCCTCCCCCACCTCACCTCGCTGCACGCGAGCAAGGACGAGTCCTCCGAACGCGAATTCCACAAAACCGTGCGGATGGTGCTGCTGGGGATCGCCGCCTTCACCGCCTTCGTCGCCCTGGTGGTGCTGGTCGCCGGGCCGAAGTGCATGCAGATCGCGTTCGGCAAGAACTTCACCTACGACCGCCCCGGCCTGCTGCTGGTGACCGCCGGGATGGGGCTCTACCTGGCCTCGGTGACGGTCAACCAGGCCTGCATCGCCCAGGGCCAGGTGCGGCGCGCCGCCGCCCGCTGGATCTCCTGCGCCGCCGTCTTCATCGCCTGGAACCTGCTGCCGATCGTCTCCGACGCTCACCTCCGGGTCGAGATCGGCTTCCTGCTCTCCGCCGGCGTCCTCTTCACGCTCCTCTACTGGGTCTACCAGCGGCCCAAGGAGCGGCCCGGGGACGAGGTCGAGCCCGGCTCGCCGGAGGAGCTCGAGGCGCGCCTGGCGGCGCTCGACGAGCAGGTCTGAGCGCCGCACCCGGCGGGCGCCGCCCGCCCCGTTTGTAGGGTCCCTCGATGGGCCACCACGACGCCGAGCTGATCCTGATCGCCGGTGTCCTGCTGGCCGCGGGGATCGCCGGGGCGCTGCTCGCCGACCGCGTCCGCATCCCCGGGCTGCTGCTGTTCCTGGCGCTGGGGATGGTGGCCGGCTCGGACGGCATCGGCGGCATCGACTTCTCGAACACCGACCTGGCGCGGACGCTGGGGACGATCGCGCTGGTCCTGATCCTCTTCGAGGGCGGGATCACCTCGGGCTGGCAGGAGATCCGGCCGGTGCTGGGGACGGCGGCCTCGCTGGCGACGGTCGGGACCCTGGCGACGGCCCTCCTGGCCGGCCTGGCGGCGAAGCTGATCTTCGGCTTCACCCTGCTCGAGGGGCTGATCGTCGGCTCGGCGATCGCCGCCACCGACTCCGCCGCGATCTTCGCGGTGCTCCGCAACTCGACCCTGCGCAAGCGCCTGGCGCGCTCGCTCGAGGGCGAGTCGGGGATGAACGACCCGGTCGCGCTGCTGCTGGTGATCGGCTTCATCGAATGGATCCAGCAGCCCGGCTACGGGGTCGGCGACATGCTCGGCCTGCTGGCGTTGAAGCTGGCGGTCGGGGTGGTCGTCGGGCTGGCGCTCGGCCGGGCAGCGACCTGGGTGATGGCGCGGATCGAGCTGCCCTCAGACGGGCTCTTCCCGGTGGCGACGGTGGCGATCGCCGGGCTCGCCTACGGGATCTCGGAGCTGATCGGAGGCTCCGGCCTGCTCGCCGTCTACCTGACCGCGCTGGCGATCGGCAGCGCCAACCTGCCGGCCCGGCGGATCGTCGTCACCTTCCACGAGGGGATCGGCTGGGTCGCCCAGATCTCCCTCTTCATCCTGCTCGGCCTGCTCGTCTTCCCGAGCCGGCTCGACGACGTGGCGCTGAAGGGGCTGGCGCTGTCGGCGGTGCTGATCTTCGTCGCCCGCCCGCTGGCGACCTTCCTGGCGACCGCGCTCACCTCCTTCGACTTCCGCGAGAAGCTGATGCTCGGCTGGGCCGGGCTGCGCGGGGCGACGCCGATCTGGCTGGCGACCTTCCCGGTCGTCGCCGGCGTCCGCAGCGGCGAGGAAGAGTTCGCGATCGTCTTCTTCGTCGTCGTCACCTCGACCCTGATCCAGGGGGCGAGCTTCGAGCCGCTGGCGAAACGGCTCGGCCTGACCACCGACGAGCCGGCGCTGCCGCAGCGGCTGCTCGAGTCGGGCCGGATCCGGCAGATGGGCGGCGACGTGATCGCCTTCCGCCTGCCCGAGGGCGCCGCCGCCGCCGGCCACCCGGTGCGCGAGCTGGAGCTGCCGCGCGAGGCGCTGGTCAACGTGATCGTCCGCGACGGCCACGCGATCCCGCCGCGCGGCTCGACCGAGCTGGAGGAGGGCGACGAGCTCCACGTCCTCGTCCGCGGCGAGCTGCGCGACGAGGTCGAGGCGCTGACCAGGACCTGGGTCGAAGGCCCGATCGGCAAGCCGCCGCCCCCGCCCCTCCCCCGCCGCGCCGCCTCGCAGGTCTTCACGGTGCGGCCGGCGCGGCCGGGCGAGGACCCGGCGAAGCCGGAGGAGGTCGACGGGATCGCGGTCGTCGCGGTGCTCCGCAGCCGCCGCGACAGCGTCGGCGTGATGGCGGCGCTGGCCGACGGACGCTACGCGGTGACCGGCGGGGACGTGGTCGCCGTGGGCGGTCGCCGCGCGCTGGCGGACTGGTGCGAGGAGCGGGCTGAGCGGCCCGGGCTGGCAAGCGAGGAGCACGCCTGGCTGCAGGAGGTGACGGGAGCGCTGATCGCACGTGGAAGGAGGCGCTAGCCCGTCGGGCCGCCGCTAGCTCGCCGGGCTGTTCCTTATGCCGGTATAGCCCACAAAAGGAACAGCTGGACGGAGGGGGTGGGTGGCGCGGGTGGCGCGGCGATGCTCAGGCGATGCGGCGTTGCTCAGGCCGCGCCGGCGGCCGCAGCGATCGCCTGGTAGGCGGCCGCCGGGTCGGGGGCGCCGAAGACGGCTGAACCCGCCACGAACAGGCTCGCGCCAGCGGCCGCGATCCCGGCCGCAGTGCCCACGTCGATCCCCCCGTCGACCTCGATCACGGCCGGGCCGACGAGCGGCGCCAGGCGCTCGACCTTGTCGGGCGAGCCGGGGATGAAGGTCTGACCGCCCCAGCCCGGGTTGACCGTCATGCAGAGGACGAGGTCGGCGGCGGCGCGCAGCTCCGAGACGGCCTCGACCGGGGTGCCGGGGTTGATCGCGATCCCGGCGCTGCAGCCGAGCTCGCGGATCGCGTGCAGGGTGCGGTTGGCGTGCGGGGTCGCCTCGGCGTGGAAGGTGATCGAGTCGGCGCCGGCGCGGGCGAACTCCTCGATCTGGCGCTCCGGCTGCTCGATCATCAGATGGACGTCGATCGCGCCGCCGGCGGCGTGGACCTGGTCGGCGATCGCCGAGAGGACGAGCGGACCGATCGTGATCGGCGGCACGAAATGGCCGTCCATCACGTCGTAGTGGATCAGCCGCGCGCCGGCGTCCATCACCTCCTCGACCTGCGAGCCGAGCCGCGCGAAGTCGGCCGAGAGCACCGACGGCGCCACCCGCGGCGCGGCGATCAGCTCCTGCATCCGCTCGCTCATGCGAGCTTGAGCATCGAGGCGCCGCAGCTCTGGCACTGCATGTCCTCGGTGTTGCTCATCCGCAGGATCGTCTGGTGCTCGCCGCAGTTCGGGCACTGCGAGACGAGTTCATAGCGGCTCAGGCAGTTGACGCAGCGCAGCCGGCCGGGCAGCTGGGTCGGCCGCAGCCAGGGCTCGCCGCAATTGGGGCAGGGGGCGCGTTTGAGCGGGCTGCGGCTCGATTCGATCGAATCGGCCATCCGACGAGGTTACCCGTCCGGGCGGCGCAGGCGAGCGACGAAGAAGCCGGTCGAGCGGTCGCGGTCGGGGCGGATCTGCAGGGTGCGCGGGTCGGCGGGAGAGGCCAGCTCCGGGGCCAGGGCGCCGAGGTCGTCGAGCTCGAGCGGCGGCAAGCCGTCACCGCCGGCACCCTCGAGGAGGGCGGCGATCTGATGCTCGTTCTCGCGGCGGGAGATCGTGCAGGTCGAGTAGACGAGGGTGCCGCCGGGGCGCACCACCGCCGCGGCCTGGAGCAGCATCGCCGCCTGCAGCTCGGCCAGCCGCTCGATCGTCCGCGGCGATTTGCGCCAACGCGCGTCGGGGCGCGAGGCGAGGGCGCCGAGGTCCGAGCAGGGGGCGTCGAGGAGGACGCGGTCGAAGCCGGGCGCCATCCCGGGCTTGGTCGCGTCGGCCTCGATCACGGTGACGCTATGGAGCCCGAGCCGGCGCGCCTGGGCGGCGGTTTCCTCGGCCCGGCCGGGGTCGAGCTCGACCGCGATCACCTCGCCGCGGTCCTCGATCCGGGTGGCGATCTGGCCGCTCTTGGTGCCGGGGCCGGCGCAGAGGTCGAGGACGTGCTCGCCGGGCTGCGGGTCGAGGACGGCGACGACCGCGGCCGAGGCGCGGCTCTGCGGCGTCAGCTCGCCGGCGGCGACCAGGCGCGGCACCTCCTCCCCCATCCTCCCCGCGATCACGATCGACTCGGGCACGTCGAGCGGCCAGGGGCCGGCGGCGGCGTGGGCCTCGACCCCGGCCTCGGCCAGGTCCGCCAGAATCGCCTCGCGGCTCGCCGCGAGCGACTCGCCGGGGCGGCGGGCGACCCGCATCGCCACCTCGGCCGGCTCGTTGACCGCGGCCAGCAGCGCCCGCGCCGGCTCCGGCCCCAGCTCCTCCCACCAGAGCCGCGCCAGCCAGGGCGGCGCCGAGTGGGCGACCGCGGCCGCCTCCGGGGTCGAGTCGTCGTCGAGCAGCGCCGCCCGCAGCGCCTCGCGTTCGCGGGTCGCCCGCCGCAGCACCGCGTTGACGAAGCCGGCGGCGTGGCGGGCGTCGGTCGCCTTGACCAGCTCGACCGCCTGGTCGACGGCGGCGTGGTCCGGGGTCGCGTCGGCGAACAGCAGCTCGTAGAGGCCCAACCTCAAGGCCGCCAGCACGGGCGGGTCGAGGAGGCGCGTCGAGCGGTCGGCCAGCCGTTCGATCGCCGCGTCGAGGGTGCCGCGGCGCTGGATCGTGCCGTAGGCGAGCCGCTGCGCCTGCGCTCGCTCGCGCCCGGCGAGCCCGTGCTCCTCGGCGCCGGCGCGGAAGGCGCGCTCGGCGAAGGCGCCGTCCTCGAAGCTGACCCGGATCGTCGCGAAGGCGAGCGCCCGCGCCGGGGCGACGCTCACCGCGGCCGCGCCAGCCGCGGCGGCGCGTGACCGCGGAGGAAGGCGTCGACCGGCATCGGCCGGCCGCCGGGCGGCTGCACCTCGAGCAGCCGCAGGGAGCCGCCGTCGCAGCCGACCAGGAGCGCCCCGTCCTCGACCTCGACGTCGCCCGGCGGCAGGTCGATGCCGACGTCGTGGGCGCGCTTGACGCCGAGCCGCTGGCCGTCCTCGGCTTCCAGGTAGACGCCGACGTGCGGGGCGAGGGCGCGGACCGTCCGCGCCAGCTCCGGCGCCGGCCGCCCCGGGTCGAGGCGGCGCTCGGCCGGGTCGATCTTCTCGGCGTAGGTGACGCCCTCCTCGCCCTGCTCCTCGAAGCGCAACTCGCCGCGCCCGGCAAGGTCGAATGCGCGGACGAGCAGCTCGCCGCCGACCTCGGCCAGCCTCGTCGAGAGCGACTCGAAGTCGTCGTCGGCGCCGATCTCGACCTCCTCGCGCAGCGCCACCGGGCCCGAGTCGAGGCCGGCGGTGAGCCGCATCACGCAGACGCCGGTGCGCTCGTCGCCGGCCATGATCGCCCGCTCGATCGGCGCCGCCCCGCGCCAGCGCGGCAGCAGCGAGGGGTGGACGTTCAGCATCTCGTAGTCCGAGAGGAGCGGCTCGCGGATCAGCTGGCCGAAGGCGCAGACGGCGACCGCCTCCGGCGCCGCGGCGGCGATCCGCCCGCGCGCCTCCTCGGCGTTGACGCTCTCGGCCTGCAGCAGCTCCAGCCCCAGCTCGGAGGCAGCCGCTGCGGCGGGCGGCGGTGAGACCCTGCGGCCGCGGCCCTGGCGCCGGTCGGGCGGGGTGACGACGAGCGCCGGCCGGTGCGGCGAGCCGGCGAGGCGGCGGAGGACCGTCGCCGCGAAGTCCGAGGTCCCGAAGTAGGCGGTGCGCACGCGCCGGAAGCTCAGGCGTCGGTGCGCGGCTCGCGCAGCTCGCCCTCGTCGCCCTGCTCGGGTTCCTCGGGCGAGTAGCTGCCGCCCTCGCGCAGCGCCCGCAGGGCGCCCTTGCGCTGGGCGCGGGTGGTGCGGTCGAGGATCAGGACGCCGTCGAGGTGGTCGATCTCGTGCTGGAGGACGCGCGCCTCGAGGCCGGCCGCCTCGATCGAGACGCCCTCGCCCTCGGCGTCGCGGCCGCTGACCCTGACGAAGAGCGGCCGCTCGACGTCCATCGTCACCCGCGGCAGGCTGAGGCAGCCCTCCTCGGCGAGCGCCAGCTCGTCCGAGGTCCACTCGATCTCGGGGTTGACGAGCGCGGTCGGCTCGCTGTCGGGGCCGGCCTGGAAGACGAGCAGCCGCCGCAGCACCCCGACCTGGGTGGCGGCGAGGCCGACGCCGAGCCCGTCGCGCATGATCTGGATCATCCGCTCGACCTCGGCCCGCAGCTCGGGCCCGAACTGGGCGACCGGCGAGGCCTTGCTCTTCAGGACCGGGTCGCCCCACTTGACGACGTGGGCGAGCGCGGCTTCGCGCCGCTCGCGCAGCTGCGCTTCGATCTCGTGGTCGCGCTCCTCGCGGTCGGAGGCGTCGGTTGCGGTCTCGTCGCTCATCGTCTCGATTGTATGCGGCACCCTCGCGCACCTGTCTCCGCTATCCGGAGACAAGTGCGCGAGGGTCGTAACCGGGGCGGGCGGGCCGGGCGGCCTACTGGGGATCGACGTCGACGCCGATCGCGACCGCGCGCAGGCTGCGGTCGGCGGCGCGCCGCTCGACGACCTTGCGGACCGCGTCGATCGTCGCCTCCCGCTCGCCCGACTTGACCATGATCCGGCGCCGGTGGCGGTTGCGGACGCGGAACATCGGCGCCGGGCCGAGCAGGTCGGCCCGCGGCGGCAGCGCCGCCCGCAGATCGCGAGCGACCGCCGCCGCGGCTTCCTCCAGCCGCGGCTCCTCCTCGCTGGCGAAGTTGATCCGCACCAGGTGCGAGTAGGGCGGGTAGCGGAGCGCCTCGCGGCGGTCGAGCTCGCCGGCGAGGAAGCCGGCGGAGTCGTGGCGGGCGGCGTGCTCGATGCTCGCCGCGTTCGGCGCCAGCGTTTGCACGATCACCTCCCCGCCGGCCTCGCCGCGGCCGGAGCGGCCGGCGAGCTGGGCGACCATCGCGAAGGTCCGCTCCTCGGCGCGGAAGTCGGGGAAGCGCAGGGTCGCGTCGGCGTCGAGGATCGCGCTCAGCGTCACCTCCGGGAAGTCGTGGCCCTTGGCGACCATCTGGGTGCCGATCAGGACCGCGCTCGGCGCCTCGCCGAACTGGGCGAGGATGCGGGCGTGGGCGCCGCGGGCGGCGGCGGTGTCGGAGTCGAGCCGGAAGACCGGCATCGGCTCCAGCTGCTCGCGCAACAGCGCCTCGACCCGCTCGGTGCCGGCGCCGGCCTGGCTGAGCGTGGTCGAGCCGCACTGCGTACAGGCTCCGGGGGCTCGCTCGACGTGGGCGCAGTGATGGCAGACGAGGCGGCGGCTGCCGCGGTGGACGATCAGCGAGACGTCGCAGTTCGGACAGCCCCAGTGGTGGCCGCAGGAGCGGCAGGTGAGCCAGGGGGCGAAGCCGCGGCGGTTGATCATCACGATCGCCTTGCGGCCGGCGGCGCGGACCGCCTGCAGCGCCTCCCAGGTCTGCGGGTGCAGGGGTCCCGAGCGGGGGTCGGCCTCGCGCATGTCGAGCAGCCGCACCGGCGGCAGGCGGCGGCCGTCGACCCGGTTCGGCAGCTCCAGCCGCGGCAGCTCGAGCCAGGTCTCCGGGCGCGGGGTCGCGGTCCCGGCGACCAGCACGGCGCCCGCGCGCTCGGCGCGGCGGCGGGCGACGGCGCGGGCGTCGTAGGTCGGGTCGCCATCCTGCTTGTAGGAGGCGTCGTGCTCCTCGTCGATGACGATCAGGCCGAGGTCGCGGACGGGGGCGAAGACGGCGGAGCGCGGGCCGACGCAGACGCTCGCCTCGCCGCGCCGCAGGCGGCTCCACTCGTCGTAGCGCTCGCCAGCGCTGAGGGCCGAGTGGAGGACCGCGAAGCGGTCGCCGAGGCGGGCGCGGAAGCGGGCGACGGCCTGCGGGGCGAGGCCGATCTCGGGGACGAGGACGATCGCGCCCTGGCCGCGGGCGAGCGCCGCCTCGACCGCGGCGAGGTAGACCTCGGTCTTGCCGGAGCCGGTGACGCCGTGGAGGAGCTGGGCGCGAGGGGCGCCGGTCTCCCCGTCCAGGGCGGCGACGATCGCCTCGACGGCGGCCCGCTGCTCGGGGATCAGTCGCGGCGCCGTGGCGGGGGCGGCGAGGCCGGGCGCCGCGGGGGCGCGGCGCAGGCGGGAGCTGCGGGTGGCGATCAGACCGCGCTTCTCGAGGCGCCGCAGGGCGGCCCGGTCGGCGCCGACCGCGGCGGCCAGCTCGGCGGCCGACATCTCGCCTTGGCGGAGCGCCTCGAGCACCGCCCGCTGCTTGACCCCGAGCCGCTCGCCGCCGGCCAGCGCCGCCTCCCCGGCCGGCTCGATCTCCGCCCGCAGCTCGAGCTTGGCGCGCACGGTGCGGCCGCCGGCCGCGGTTCCGGTCCCCGGCGGCAGCACCAGCTGCAGGCCGCGGGAGGGGGTCGAGCAGTACTCGCGGGCGACCCAGAGGCCGAGCTCGACCAGCTCCGGCGGGGCGCCCGCCTCGAGCGCCTCGAGCGGCTCGGCGAGCCGCTCCGGCGGCAGCTCCGAGCGCTCGGCGACCTCGACGACGACGCCGAGGATGCGGCGCGGGCCGAACGGCACCCGGACCACGCTCCCCACCTCGACCCCCTCCATCGCCGCCGGGCGGCGGTAGTCGAACGGGCCCCGCAGGGCGCGGGCGGTGGTCAGCGGCTCGACCCGGAGGATGGACATCCGGTCGAGGTTATGGGCGGGCGGGGACGACCGGCGCGCGGGACCTGGCCAGCGCCCGCCGCACCGCATATGCTGGCCCGCGATGACCCTCAACCTGAGCGCGGGCGAGCAGGTGATCTTCCAGGGTCATCCGTCCTGGCGGGCGATCCTCGGCTTCTACCTGAAAGGCCTGCTGGTGGCGATCATCCTCGGCGTGATCGCGAAGCTCCTCAGCAGCACCGCCGCCGTCTTCGCCGTCGTCCTCGTCGTCCTCGCGATCACCCTGCTGCTCGGCTTCCTCAAACGCTGGGCGACCACCTACACGATCACCAACCGCCGCCTCAACATCAAACGCGGGATCTTCTCCCGCGAGGTCCAGGAGACGCGGCTGGAGCGGGTCCAGAACGTCAACTACAACCAGTCGGTCTACCAGCGGCTGATGCAGATCGGCGACGTCGATTTCGACACCGCCGCGACCGACGACTACAACTTCGTCTTCTACGGCGTCGCCGACCCCGCCGACGTCGTCCACCAGGTGGACCGGGCGACCGGCGCCGACGTCGCCGGCACGCACGGGCTCGGCGAGGCCCAGCCGCCGAGCTAGGCCCGGCTCGGGTCGGGGGGCGGCCGCAGGTGCGGCCGGGTGCGGGTGAGGATCGCGCGCACGTAAGCGGGTTCGTGCTTCACCTGCCAGTGGGTGAAGCGCAGGCGGGTGAAGCCGGTGGCGACGTGCTCGTTGTCGCGAACCGCGTCGCGCCGCTGCGCGGCGGCGGTGCGGTGGTAGCGGAGCCCGTCGGTCTCGACCACGAGGCCCAGCGAGGGCCAGTAGAAGTCGACCTCGAACTCGTTGACGACGTGCTTGGTCAGCTCCGCGGGAAGGCCGGCGGCAACGGCGATCGGGCGGAACAGCACTTCGAGGTCGGTGTCGGAGAGGACGAAGGTGTCCTTGTCGAGCAGCGTCCGCAGCGGCCTCACGCCCGGCTCCCCCGCGTGGTCATCCAGGCCCTGCCGCAGTATCTCCGGATCGATCAGCTCGAGCTTGTCGGCGTCGTTTACCGCCCGCTCGAGCTTGTTGGCCGGCAGTTCGAGGGCGATGTCGATCAGGGTCTGGAGGGGCGTGGTGACCGGAATCTCGTCCTCGACCGTCCGCTGCGGCGGCGGCAGCCCGGGACGGGTCCGCGAGCGGATGCCCGGCCGTCGCTTCTCGCGGGCGACGCTGACATCGATCGTCTTCCCCTCCCTGGCGATCCCCCAAAGCGCGCCCGCGCTCAGGTGACTCAGAACGGCGCCGTCCCCGCAGGCCAGCACCGCCGCCATCCAGCGCTGCCTCCGCGTCGTCACCGGCCAGCCGACCACGTAGACGCCCTGCATGACGCGATGGAGCCGGCCGGTGCGCAGCCTGTGCCGAATCCCCTTCGAGGAGAAGCCCAGCGCCAGCAGCTGACCGCGCGTCACCACCCCGTGCTGCGCCCGCGCGAGCTTCCAAGCCGACCCACTCCTCGAGTCCGATCTTTTGGCCTCCATAGGGGCCAAAAGTCCGGTACCCCGATATTTTCGCCCCCCTCTCGGGCCGAGGGGTGAGGTTTTAGGCGGTGGTTGGGGTCTCCAGGCCGGCGGCGTCGCGGAGGGCGGCGGCGCGGTCGGTGCGCTCCCAGGTGAAGTCGTCGGTCTCGCGGCCGAAGTGGCCGTAGGCGGCGGTCTTCTGGAAGATCGGGCGGTGCAGGTCGAGGTACTGGCGGAAGGCGCCGGGGCGCATGTCGAACTCCGCCTCGACCAGCTGCGAGATGCGCGAGTCGGGGAGCCTGCCGGTGCCGAAGGTCTCGACCATCAACGAGACCGGGTGGGCGACGCCGATCGCGTAGGCGACCTGGACCTCGCAGCGCTCCGCCAGCCCCGCCGCGACCACGTTCTTGGCCACATAGCGGGCGGCGTAGGCGGCCGAGCGGTCGACCTTCGAGGGGTCCTTGCCGGAGAAGGCGCCGCCGCCGTGGCGGGCCATGCCGCCGTAGCTGTCGACGATGATCTTGCGGCCGGTGAGGCCGGCGTCGCCGACCGGGCCGCCGATCACGAACTTGCCGGTCGGGTTGACGAGGAACTCGTCGCGCAGGTCGGACTCGTCGTAGCGGTCCGGCACTTCGGCGGAGAGGACCGGCAGGACGACGCTCTCCCAGAGGTCGTCCTTGATCCGCGCCTGCTCGACGCCCTCGTCGTGCTGCGTCGAGATCAGCAGCTTGTCGACCGAGACCGGCCTGCCGTTGGCGTAGCGGACCGTCACCTGGGTCTTGCCGTCGGGGCCGAGGTAGCCGAGCGTGCCGTCCTTGCGGACCGCCGCCAGCCGTTCCGCGAAGCGGTGCGCGAGGTGGATCGGCATCGGCATCAGCGCCTCGGTCTCGTCGCTGGCGTAGCCGAACATCATCCCCTGGTCGCCCGCCCCGGCGATGTCGAGCTCGTCCTCGTCGGTCGGGTCGATCCGCGTCTCGTAGGCGGCGTCGACGCCCTGGGCGATGTCCGGGCTCTGCTTGTCGAGCGAGACGATCACCGAGATGTGGTCGCAGTCGTAGCCGTAGCTGCCCTTCTCGTAGCCGATCCCGCGGATCGTCTCGCGGACCAGCTCGGGGATGTCGAGGTGGACCGAGGTCGTGATCTCGCCGGAGATGACGGCCATCCCGGTGTTGACCAGCGTCTCGCAGGCGACCCGGCCCTCCGGATCGCCGGCCATGACGGCGTCGAGGACGGCGTCTGACACCTGGTCGGCGACCTTGTCGGGGTGACCCTCGGTGACGGACTCGGACGTGAAGAGGTGCTCGACCTCGGCAAGTGGTTTATTCGGCATGGCGCGGAACCTTAGAGGATCGCAGCGGTCGCTGGGAAAGGTCAGGAACCGCTGTGCGATTGGCCGCGACGGCGAGTCCTCAGTCCCCCGAGGAGCCATAGTGGCGGCGGCCGCTGTGGGGGACGAAATCGATCACCAGCGGCACCCCCTCGAGCTCGTAGGTCTCGCGCATCCGGTTCTCCAGGTGGTAGGCCCAGTTGCGATTGATCAGCTTGCGGTCGTTGACCTGGATCGCGACGCGGGGCGGCTTCGTCCCCACCTGTGCGGAGTAGTAGAGCCGCAGCCGTCGCCCGCGTTTGGCGGGCGGCGGCGTCTTGCCGACGACGTCGTTGACGAAGCGGTTCAGCTCGGGGGTCGGGATCCGCTCGGCGCGGCGGTCGGCGAGCTGCAGCGCCTTCGGCAGGAGCGAGCCGACGTTGCGGCCGCGGGTGGCGGAGGCGGTGACCACCGCCGGCCGCAGCCGCGATTTGCGCTCGACCCGGGCCCGGGCGTCGTCGATGTCGGTCTCGCCGACGTCCCACTTGTTGAGCACCAGCAGCGTCGCGCAACCGGCTTTCATCGCCATCTCGGCGACCCGCAGGTCCTCCGAGGTGACGCCCTCGGAGGCGTCGCAGACGACGATCGCGACGTCGGCCCGCTCGACCGCCCGTTCGGAGCGCAGCTGGGCGTAGTAGTCGACGGTCCCGGCGACCTTCGAGCGGCGCCGCAGCCCGGCGGTGTCGACCAGGATCACCCGCCGGCCCTCGACCTCGAGCTCGGTATCGATCGCGTCGCGGGTGGTGCCGGCGAGGTCGGAGACGATCACCCGGTCGGAGCCGAGGAAGGAGTTGACGAGCGAGGACTTGCCGACGTTGGGGCGGCCGATCACCGCCACCCGCACCGCGTCGGGGTCCTCCTGCCGCGGCTCGACGTCGCCCAGCCCGGCGACGATCGCGTCGAGCAGGTCGCCGGTGCCGAGGCCGTGGCTGGCCGAGACCGCGAGCGGCTCGCCGAGGCCGAGCGAGTGGAACTCGGCGGCGGCCGTGAAGTCGTCGGGCCGGTCGACCTTGTTGACCGCGACCAGCACCGGCACCGCGCCGCCGCGCAGGGTCCGGGCCAGCTCCGCGTCGCCCGCCCGCAGCCCCGCCCGGCCGTCGACGACCAGCAGCACCAGGTCCGCCTCGGCGATCCCGATCCGCGCCTGCGCCTGCACGTCGCGGGCCAGCTCGGCCTCGTCCTCGAGGTCGATCCCGCCGGTGTCGATCAGCTCGAACTCGACCCCGTTCCACTCGGTCGCGAGCCGCTTGCGATCGCGGGTCACCCCCGGCTCGGCCGCGGTCACCGCCTCGCTGCCGCCGACCAGGCGGTTGACCAGCGTCGACTTGCCGACGTTGGGGAAGCCGACGACGGCAACCAGCGGCACGCTCACCGGGCTGTTCCTTTTGTCGGACTGGTCGACATAAGGAACAGCTGGGCGGTCGAGGGGTCGCGGCTCATGCCAGGGCCCGCTCGCGGGCGAGGGCGACGACGCGGGCGACGACCTCGTCGAGCTCGAGGCCGGTGGTGTCGAGGACGACCGCGTCGGCGGCCGGCCGCAGCGCTCCGTGCTCTCGCTCGGTGTCGCGGACGTCGCGCTGCCGCTGCGCCGCCAGCACCGCCGCCACCTCCTCGCCGCTCTGCGCCGCCCGCCGGCGCGCCCGCTCCTCGTCGGAGGCGGTGAGGAAGACCTTCAGCGGCGCCTCCGGGCTGACCACCGTGCCGATGTCGCGGCCCTCGGCGACGAAGCTCCCCACCGCGATCAGCTGCCGCTGCCGGGCGACCATCGCCTCGCGCACCCCCGGGTGGACCGAGACCCGCGAGGCGGCCTGCGTCACCTCGGGCGTCCGGATCGCGGCGCTGACCTCGCGGCCATCGAGCAGCACCCGCTCGCCGTCGAAGCCGATCTCGAGCCCCGCGGCGAGCGGCCCCAGCGCCTCGCCGTCGTCCGGGTCGAAACCACCCTCGAGGGCGGCCAGCGCCACGCACCGATACATCGCCCCCGAGTCGAGGAAGGTGAAGCCGAGCGCGGCCGCGGCGGCGCGGGCGACGCTGGACTTGCCGGCCCCGGCGGGGCCGTCGATCGCGATAACCATGGCGCCAGCGTATGGATGCTGCTCAGCGGACGCGGTCGGGGTGATCCCTCTGGTTGAAGCGGCGCACACCCTCGACCATCTCCGGGTCGCCGAGCAGCCGGTTGAAGCACTGCGCCTCGATCCGCAGCCCCTCGTCGAGCGGCCTCCCCCAGCCGCGCTCGGCCGCCTCGAGATCGGTGCGGATCGCCGGCTGTGGCAGCGCCGCGATCGTCTCGGCCAGCTCCAGCGCCCGCTCGACGCAGGTCCCGCTGGGGACGACCTCGTTGACCAGCCCGATCTCCAGCGCCTCGGCGGCGTCGATCACCCGCCCGGTGACGATCAGCTCCATCGCCCGCCGCCAACCGACGATCCGCGGCAGGCGTTGGGTGCCGCCGTCGGCGAGCCCGATGTTCCAGCGCCGACAGGTGACCCCGAAGCTGGCGTGCTCGTCGGCGATCGCCAGGTGGCACCAGCAGCACCACTCGAGCCCGCCGGCGTAGGCGACCCCGTTCACCGCCGCGATCGTCGGCTTGTGGATGTCAGTCCAGCGCGAGGGACCGAGGATCCCCGGCCGTTCGCCACGGTCGTGGGCGGCGATCTCCTCCCTCGTCGTCGGCACCACCGGCTCGCCGTCCTCGAGGCTCTTGAGGTCGCCGCCGGCTGAGAAGGCGCGATCCCCGGCGCCGGTGAGGATCGCCACCGCGGCGCCGTCGTCGGCCAAGAATCGCGTCCACGCGTCGACCAGCTCGCGGTGGGTGCGGGCGCCGATCGCGTTCATCCGCTCCGGTCGCTCGATCGTGATCACCGCCGCGGCGCCGCAGCGCTCGTAGCTGATCTGCTCGTAATCCATCGCTCTCCTCCTCGTTTGGGCTTCAACGGCCAACGGACGGCACCCTCAAGCCGGCCAGGAGCCGCTCGACCGCGGTGCCCATCTCGGCGCGGGCGGCGGCCTCCTCCGGGGCGGCGGCGATCGCCAGGCCGGCCTCGTTGAGGGCGCCGATCAGCAGGTGGGCGAGCGGCTCGACCGGCTGGCGCTCGAGCTCGCCGGCCTCGATCGCGTCGCCGAGAGCTTTGCGCAGCAGGCCGAGGCCCCAGCGCGAGCCGATCTCGTGAAGCTCCTCGGAGCCGAGCACCGCGGGCCCGTCGATCAGCAGCAGCTGGCGCAGCTCGGAGTCGACGCAGGCGTCGAGGAATTCGCCCAGCCCGTCGACGAGGCGCCGCCAGGGGTCGGACTGGCGCGAGGCGGCGGCGACCATGCCGTCGACCCACTCGCGCCGGACCTGCTCGCAGACCGCCCGGAAGAGGTCGCGCTTGCCTTCGAAGTGGTGGTACAGCGCCCCCTTGGTGACCCGCGAGCGGCTGACGATCTCGACCAGCGGGGTGGCCGCGTAGCCGTTGACGACGAACAGCTCGCGAGCGGCGCAAAGCAGGGCGAGCCGGGTCCCCTCGGCCCGCTCGGCGCGGCTGCTGTCGGCGACGGCGACTGGCATACCGCCGGTATTCTACATACCGCCGGTATGTCAGCTAACTCGACAGCAGCGAGCGCAGGTCGTCCTCGAAGCCGGGGTAGCTGACGGCCGCCGCCTCCATCCCCGCCACCTCGACGCCCTCGGCCGAGGCGAGACCGGCGACGGCGCCGAGCATCGCGATCCGGTGGTCGCCGTGCGAGTCGACGGCGCCGCCGCGCAGGCCGCCGCCGCCCTCGATCACCATTCCGTCCGCGGTCGGCTCGACCCGGCCGCCGAGCGCGTTCAGCGCCGCGCTCACGGTCTCGACCCGGTCGGACTCCTTGCGGCGCAGCTCCTCGGCATCGCGGATCGTCGTCGTCCCCTCGGCGAAGCAGGCGGCGAGGGCGACCAGCGGCAGCTCGTCGATCGCCAGCGGGATCTCCTCGCCGCCGACCTCGGTGGCCTGGAGCGGCGCCGGGCGGACCCGCAGCCGGGCGGTCGGCTCGCCGCCGTGGTCGCCGGTGCCCTCGATGACGACGTCCGCCCCCATCCGCCGCAGGATCGTCAGCAGCCCGGTCCGGGTCGGGTTGACGCCGACGCCCTCGAGCGTCACCTCGCTGTCGGCGACCAGGGTCGCGGCGACGACGAAGAAGGCGGCCGAGGAGACGTCGGCGGGGACCGCGATCCGCCGCGGCCGCAGCTTCGCCGTTGGCCGCACCACGACCGCCGCGGCGGTCCGCTCGATCGAGGCGCCGGCCGCCGCCAGCATCCGCTCGGTGTGGTCGCGGCTCGGATCGCTCTCGCTGATCCGGGTGATGCTCTCGGCCAGCAGGCCGGCGAACAGCAGGCAGCTCTTGACCTGGGCGCTGGCGACCGGCATCTCGTAGTCGAACCCGTGCAGCCGCGCGCCGCGCACGGTCAGCGGCGGCAGCCGCGTCTCGCGGGCCTCGACGTCGGCGCCCATCTGCTGCAGCGGCACCGCGACCCGGTCGACCGGGCGGCGGCGGATCGAGTCGTCGCCGTCGAGCGTCCATTCTCCCCCCTCCTGCCCCGCCAACCAGCCCGGCAGCAGCCGCAGCAGGGTGCCGGCGTTGCCGACGTCGATCGCCGCCGGCCGCGGCCCGCGCAGGCCGACGCCGGTGATCCGCAGCTCGCTCCCCAGGTCCTCGCCGTGCTCGACCCGCGCCCCCAGCGCCGCCACCGCCGCCAGCGTCGAGCGGGTGTCGGCGGCGTCGAGGTAGCCCTCGACCAGCGTCTCCTTCTCCCCCATCGCCGCGATCAGCGCCGCCCGGTGGGAGATCGACTTGTCGGCGGGCGGCCGCAGGGAGCCGTGCAGCGGCCCGGATGGATCGAAGCGGCGCGCCGCCACGGCTAGCGCTCCTCCCCGACCACGGTGACGCTGTGGCCGCGCTCGCGGACCAGCGCCTCCGCCCGCCGCGCCTGCCCCTCGCCGCCGACCCAGAGCGAGACCGAGCCGGACTCCATGTCGATCGCCGGGTGCAGCGCCATGTCCTCGATGTTGACGCCGGCTTCGCCGAGCGCCAGCGCCAGCCGGGCGATCGTCCCCGGCTCGTTGGCGACGACGATCCGCAGCTCGTAGAGCGGCCCGGCGTCGAGCTGGCGCTCGAGCAGCCGCCGCCGGTCGTCGCCGGCGGCCGCCTGCCAGGCCTGGATCGCCTCGCGGTCGCCGCCGCGCAGGAGCGCCGCCGCCTCGCCCAGCCGCCGCGCCACCGATTCGACCGAGTCGGCCACCGCGTCGGCGTTGGCAGTGTAGATGTCGGCCCAGATCGGCGGGTTGGCGCCGGCGACCCGGGTCGTGTCGCGGAAGCTCGGCCCGACCTCGGGCAGCCGCTCGGACCCGGTCAGCGCCGTCGCCGCCTCCGCCGCCAGCGCGTTCGCCAGCACGTGCGGCATGTGGCTGACCGTCGCCATCACCCGGTCGTGGGACTCGGGGTCGATCGCCTGCGGCCGCGCCCCGAGCCCGGAGATCGTCCGCTGCAGGCGGTCGTAGAGCAGGCCCGAGGAGCGGTCTGTCGGGGTCAGGTACCAGCGAGCGCCTTCGAAGAGGTCGACCCGCGCGTTCTCGACCCCCGCCGTCTCCGCCCCGGCCAGCGGGTGGCCGCCGATGAAGCGCTCGTCGTCGCCGACCACGGCGACGATGCCGCGCTTGGTCGAGCCGACGTCGGTCAGCACGGCGTCCGGCTCCGCCGCCGCCAGCGCCGCCTGCGCCAGCTCCGGCAGCCGCCCGACCGGCGCCGCGCAGAAGATCACCGCGGCGCCCGCGCAGGCCGCCTCGACGCTGGCGGCGCCGCGCCCGATCGCGCCCTTGCGGCGGGCCTCGGCGACCGTCGCCGGGTCCGGGTCGTAGCCGACCACCTCGACCCCGAGTCGCCGCCGCGCAGCCATCCCGATCGAGCCGCCGATCAGGCCGACGCCGAGGACGGCTACCCGCCCGGAACCCCCCTCGGACAAGTTCGCCCAGCCTCAGCCGCGCCGGGCCTCGACCGCGGCGGCGAGGCGCTCGAGCGCCGTCGTCGTGGTGCCCCAGTCGAGGCAGGGATCGGTGATCGACTGCCCGTATGTGAGCGGCTCGCCGGGCACCAGGTTCTGCCGCCCCGCCACCAGGAAGCTCTCCATCATCATCCCGACGATCGCCCGGTTGCCGTCGGCGATCTGGTCGGCGATTTCGCCGGCGGCGAAGAACTGCTTCTCCGGGTCCTTGGCGCTGTTGTCGTGGGAGGCGTCGATCACCAGCCGCTCCGGCAGCCCGGCGACGCCGAGGGTGACCAGGGCGTCCTCGACGTCCGGCACGTGGTAGTTCGGCATCCCGTGGCCGCCGCGGAGGATGATGTGGCAGTCGGGGTTGCCGGTGGTGTGGAGGATCGCCGGCGCGCCGGCGTCGTCGATCCCGGCGAAGGCGTGCGAGGCGGCGGCGGCGCGAACCGCGTCCACTGCCACCTGGATGTTGCCGTCGGTGCGGTTCTTGAAGCCGATCGGCATCGAGAGGCCGGAGCCGAGCTGGCGGTGCGTCTGGCTCTCGGTGGTGCGGGCGCCGATCGCGCCCCAGGCGACCGCGTCGGAGATGTACTGCGGGGTGATCGGGTCGAGGAACTCGCAGCCGATCGGCAGGCCGGCGTCGAGCACGTCGAGCATCAGCTTGCGGGCGACCCGCAGGCCGGCGTTGACGTCGTTGGAGCCGTCGAGGTGAGGGTCGTTGATCAGGCCCTTCCAGCCGGTCGTCGTCCGCGGCTTCTCGAAGTAGACGCGCATCACGACCAGCAGCCGGTCGCGCAGCTGCGCCGCCATCGCCGCCAGCCGGATCGCGTACTCGAGCGCCGCTTTCGGATCGTGGATGCTGCAGGGGCCGACCACGACCAGCAGTCGCGAGTCGCGCCCGTGGAGGATGTCGACGACCTCTTCGCGCCCCTTGACGACGGCGGCTGACCGCTCGTCCCCCAGCGGCAGTTCCTTCAACAGCGTCTCGGGGGGCACCAGCTCCACGACTTTGGCGATCCGCTGATCGCGGACGCGGTCGTGTTTGGCCCCTTGCTCCATCCCGATGAACATATTGCCTTCCTTCTCCAAACCGCCTGGAACTGTACGAGAACGTGGGAACGGCGCCCGGGCACGGGGACGTCTCACGGCATGCTTCCGCGAAGCCGGACGCCTAGATAAATCGCCAATAGCTGGTGAAGGAGCCGGGAGCGGCGGGGGCGCCCTGCGCGTTCGTACCGCCGGATGTCAGCTTCGACTTCACCACAAAGTGTTTTAGCAAAGCTCGCGCAATGCGTCGAGGAATTTCTCGTTCTCGGTCGCCGTGCCGTAGCTGACGCGGATGTGGCCGGGGCCGCCGAGGGCGGCGCCGGGCCGGACCGCGATGTCGCGCTCGGCGAGCCCGGCGATCACCGCCTTTTCGTCGGCGTCGCCGAGGTCGATCCAGCTGAAGTTGGCCTGCGCCTCGGTGGTCGCGAGGCCGATCTCGCGGACGCCCTCCTCGACCCGCAGCCGCTCGGCGATCGTCGCGGTGACGCGGAGGGTGACGTCGTCCTGGTGGCGGATCGCCTCCGCCCCCGCCGCCTGGGCGAGCGCGTTGACGCTGAACGGCTGCCGCACCGCGTCGACCGCGGCGCGGAAGGTCGAGGCGCCGATCGCGTAGCCGACCCGCAGCCCGGCGAGGCCGTAGCACTTGCTGAAGGTGCGCAGCACGACCAGGTTCGGGAAGTGGGCGAGCAGGTCGAGGCTGGCGTCGGGGTCGTCGTCGGTCTGGAACTCGATGTAGGCCTCGTCGAGGATCACGGTCACGTGCTCCGGCAGCCGCTCGAGGAAGGCGCCGATCGCGGCCGCCGGCAGGTGGGTCGCGGTCGGGTTGTTCGGGTTGCAGACGATCAGCAGCTGGGTCGCGGCGGTCACCTCGGTCGCCATCGCCTCGAGGTCGTGGACCTCGCCGGCGGCGAGCGGCACGCGGATCTCGCGGGCCCCGGTCAGCGCCGGCAGGTACGGGTACATCGAGAAGCTCGGCCAGGCGTAGACGATCTCGTCGCCCGGCTCGCAGAGCGCCTCGGCGGCGGCGAGCAGGAGCTCGCAGGAGCCGTTGCCGACGGCGACCCGCCCCGGCTCGGTCTCGTAGCGCTCGGCGAGGCGCTGGCGCAGCAGCGTCGCGTCGGGGTCCGGGTAGCGGTTCATCGAGGTCGCCGCCCGGCGGATCGCCTCGACCACCGCTTCGTGCGGCGGGAACGGCGACTCGTTGGAGGCGAGCTGGGCGATCTCGCCGGCGGCGATCGCCTCCGGCGCCTGCCCGGTCGGGACCCCGGCCTGGTAGCCCGGCATCCGGGCGAGCTTCTCGGCGAAGGTGACGGTCACCGTCGCACCCCGCTCACTGGGCGGCCTGCAGGTCGGTCCGCAGCTTCTGCGCCTCGCCCAGGTAGACGTGCGCTGTCTCGTGGGTCGGCGCCGCGTAGAAGTGGAGCATCACCCGGATCACCCGTGGCATCGAGCCGGGGACCGGGATCTCGCGGGAGCACATCAGCGGCACCGAGTCGAGCCCGATCCGCCGCGCCGCCGCCGCCGGGAACTCGGCGTCGAGGTCCTCGGTGGTGGTGAAGATGCAGCTGACCATGTCGGCTGGGTCGAGCCCGTTGCGCTCGATCAGCTCGCGCATCAGCTCCTCGGTCGCGTCGAGGATCGCGTCGCCCTCGTTGGCGCTCGCCTGGACCGCGCCGCGGGCGGCGAAGAGGCGGGCCTGCGGCCCCTCGTAACGTCCGATCTCCATCACGGCTCAGCATCTTTCCAGAGCCGGGCGATCTCCTTCTCCCCGAGCCGCCGCGCCTCCCCCTCCTCGAGGGGGCCGAGCCGCAGCGAGCCGAAGCCGACCCGCCGCAGCGAGACCACCCGATTGCCGACCGCCTCGACCATCCGCCGCACCTGGCGGTTGCGCCCTTCGCGCAGCTCGATCTCGACCTCGCGCGGGCCGCGCCGCGCGACCCGGGCCGGCGCGGTCGGCCCGTCCTCGAGCTCGACCCCGCCCCGCAGCGCCGCCAGCTGCCGCTCGCCGAGCGGCGCCCGCAGCCGGGCCCGGTAGGTCTTGGCCACCCCGTAGCGGGGATGGGTGAGGCGGTTGGCGAGCTCGCCGTCGTTGGTCAGCAGCAGCAGGCCGGTCGAGTCGGCGTCGAGGCGGCCGACCGGGTAGAGGCGGGCGGCCGAGGCGACCAGCGAGACGACCGCCGGCCGGGCGCCCGGCTCGCGGGCGGTGGAGACGACGCCGGCCGGCTTGTTGACCGCCCAGACCTCGCGCGGCTCGGCCCCGACCGGCTCGCCGTTGACGCGGACGTCGTCGCCGTCGCCGACGTCGCGGGCCGGGTCGGTGACCACCTCGCCGCCGACCGTGACCAGGCCCTTGGCAATGATCGCCTCGGCTTTGCGCCGCGAGGCGACGCCGCCGTGGGCGAGGTATTTCGCGAGCCGCACGATCCCCAGCTGTTCTTTATGCCGGTATGGCCGGGATAAGGAACAGCCCGGCTATTCGGCGCGCTGCTCGCCGGCTTTCAGCAGGCGCTCGCGCAGCTCGCGCTCGTCCTCGGGGGTCGGGTCGAAGCGCGAGGGGTCGGGCAGCGCTTCCAGCCCGGAGAGGCCGAAGAGGCGCTCGAACAGCTCGGTCGTCTTGAAGATCGCGGCGCCGAAACGCGAGCGCCCCGACTCTTCGATCAGCCCCCGCTCGGCCAGCGTCTGCACCGCCGACTCGCCGCTGACGCCGCGAATCCGGGCGATCTCCGGCCGCGAGACCGGCTGCAGGTAGGCGACGATCGCCAGCGTCTCCGCCTGCGCCTGGGTCAGCGGCGGCGTCCGCGGCTTCGCCAGCAGGCGCCGGGCGGCGCCCTCGCTGTCCGGGTCGCTGGCCAGGGTGAGGCCGCCGGCGACCTCGCGCAGGACCACCCCGCGGCGGCCCTCGGCGAGATCCTCGCGCAGCAGCTCGACCGCCTCGGCGACCTGGCCCTCGGCCGCCTCGGTCGCCTCGACCAGGTCGGCGACGCTGACCGGCTGCGGCGAGAGGAAGAGCAGCGCCTCGACGGTGCGGGAGAGGTCGCTCACCGGCCCGGCCTCACTGCGACGCCCCCGAGCTCAGGCGCCGCACCCGGATCGGGCCGAGCGGCCGGTCCTGGTCCCAGGTCACCTCGCCCTTGCGGTACAGCTCGAGCATCGCGAAGACCGTGACCGCCTGGGTGAGGCGGTCCTCGCCGCCGAACTCGTCCTCGAAGTCGAACTCGGGGCGGCGGCCGAGCGCGTCGCGCAGCGCCCGCAGCCGCCGCTGCAGCGAGACGGTCGGGCGGATGTGGCTGATGTCGACTTCCTCCGGCTCGACCAGCAGGTCGCCGATCGCCGAGCCGAGCAGGTCCGGGTCGTAGACGGCGCTGGCCGCGTCGACCGCGACCCGGCGCAGCTCCGCCGGCAGCGGCGCCGAGCGGTAGAGGTAGCCGCGCTCGGACTCGAACAGCGCCGAGAGCGCCTCGGCGGCGCGGCTGTAGCGGCGGTACTCGAGCATCCGCGCCAGCAGCTCCTCGACCGCCTCCTCGGGCTTCATCTCCTCCAGCCCCTCCTCGGGGGCCGGCAGCAGCAGCCGCGACTTCAGCTCCAGGAGCGCCGCGATCAGGACCAGGAACTCGGTCGCCACCTCGAGCTCGAGCTCACCCTCCTCCTCGAGGTGCTCGACGTAGGCGACGACGACCTCGCCGAGCTGCAGCTCGAGCAGGCTGACCTCCTCGCGGAGGACGACCGCCAGCAGCAGGTCGAAGGGACCCGCGAAGATCTCGAGGTCGAGATCGAGGTCGAGATCGGCGACCGCCATCGAGGCAGACTAGCCCGGGGACGGGACGGCGTGCCGGGCCGGATTCGGCCCTATTTGCGGGGTGCGACCTCGCCGAAGCCCATCCGCGCCCGAACGTCGGCCATCACCGGCGCCGCGATCGCGGCCGCCTTCTCGGCGCCGGCGGCCATCACCCGCTCCAGCTCGGCCTCGTCGGGCCGCAGCTCGGCGTAGCGCGCCCGCACCGGGGCGAGCAGCTCGACCACCCCGTCGGCGACCGCCGCCTTGAAGTCGCCGTAGCCCTTGCCGTCGAACTCGGCCTCGACCTCGGCCCGGCCGACGCCGCGGGCGACCGCGAGGATGTCGATCAGGTTGGTGACCCCCGGCTTCTCCGGGGAGGCGACGACCTCCCGTCCCGAATCGGTGACGGCGCTCCCCACTTTCTTGCGGATCGTCTTCTCGTCGTCGAGGATCAGCACGGTGCCGCTCTCGGTGCCCTGGGTGGTCGACATCTTGGTGCCGGGCTCCTGCAGGTCCATGATCCGCGCCCCGACCGCGGGCAGCTTCAGCTCCGGGACGACCAGCGTCTCGCCGAAGCGCTCGTTGAAGCGGCGGGCGATCTCGCGCATCAGCTCGACGTGCTGGCGCTGGTCCTCGCCGACCGGCACCTCGGTGGCGCGGTAGGCGAGCACGTCGGCGGCCATCAGCACCGGGTAGTAGAAGAGCGCCGCCGAGGCGAGGTCGCGGGCGGAGCCGGTCTTTTCCTTGAACTGGGTCATCCGGTTCAGGTCGCCGTGCGAGGTGACGGCCGAGAGCAGCCAGGTCAGCTCGGTGTGGGCGGCGACGTCGGACTGGCGGAAGAAGACGCAGCGCTCGGGGTCGAGGCCGGCGGCGAGCAGGACCGCGGCGGTGTCGAGGACCCGCTCGCGCAGGTCGGCGGGGTCGTAGGCGACCGAGATCGAGTGCAGGTCGACGACGCAGAAGATCGCCGGGTCGCCGCGATCCTGGCCCTCGACGTACTGGCGGATCGCGCCGATGTAGTTGCCGAGGTGCTTGCGGCCGGTCGGCTGGATGCCGGAGAAGATGATCGGCTTGGCGTCGCTCGGGCTCATCGGCCGCCAACCCTAACCACCCGGGCGCGCTTGTCCCCGCTATCCGGGGACAAGTGCATCCGAGTCGGCGCGGCGCCGCCGCGGGTTCTGGATCCCGATCGCCGCCGCCGCCCCGCCGACGATCAGGAGCAGCGCCGCCAGCAGGGCGCCGAGGTGGAAGGCCGAGGTCGCGGCGTCGGTGGCGGCGGCCTGCACCCTCGGCGCCTCGCCGGGCCCGAGGTCTTCGGTTTCGGGGACGGCGAGCGGCTGTTCCTTGGCTTCGCCGATCGTCTTCTCGGTCGCCGCGCTGAGCTGCGCCGGATCGCCGAGCTTCGAGTCGAGGACCGCGCCGAAGTGGGCCGAGATCACGGCGCCGAGCACCGCGATCGCCAGCAGCCCGGCCACCCGCGAGACGCCGTTGTTGATCCCCGAGGCGATCCCGACCCGCCGTTCGGAGACCGAGTCGAGGACGGTCGCGGTCAGCGGCGCCACCGTTGCCGAGAGGCCGAGGCCGAAGACGACCACCGCCGGCAGCACGTCGGCCAGGTAGGAGGCGCGGCTGTCGATCCGCAGCATCAGCAGCATCCCGGCGGCGGCGCCGAGCGGGCCGATCGTCATCGGCAGCCGCGGCCCGACGCCGGAGGCGAGCCTGCCCCAGCGCGGCGAGAGGAAGAAGAGGAGCAGCGAGATCGGGGTCGTCGCCAGCCCCGCCTCGAAGGCGCTGTAGCCGACCACCTGCTGCAGGTAGAGGCCGGCGAACAGGAGGCCGCCGCTGAGCCCGGCGTAGACGGTCAGCGTGGTGAAGTTGGCGACCGCGAAGTTGCGGATCCGAAACAGGGCCAGGTCGAGCATCGGGTGGCGGGCGCGCGCCTCGTAGAGGACGAAGGCGACGAAGCAGATGACGCCGACGACCAGCGGCACCCAGACCACGGGGTCGCCCCAGCCGCGGCTCGGCTGCTCGATCAGCGCGAAGACCGGCCCGCCGAGCCCGGCCGCCGAGAGGACGATCCCGACCCAGTCGATGCCGCGGAAGGCCTCCGGGTCGCTCGACTCCTCGATCGACCGCAGCGCCAGGTAGACGGTGGCCGCGATCAGTGGCAGGTTGATCGCGAAGATCGCCCGCCACGACCAGATCCCGATCAGGGCGCCGCCGCCGGCCGGCCCGAAGACGGTCGCGATCCCGGTCCAGGCGGTCCAGGTGCCGACCGCCTTGCCGCGCTCCTCGCCGGCGAAGGTGGCGGCGACGATCGCCAGCGAGCCCGGCACCAGCAGCGCCCCGGCGACCCCCTGCAGCGCCCGCGCCCCGACCAGGAACTCCTCGCTCGGCGCCGCCGCGCAGAGGGCCGAGCTGACCCCGAAGGCGACCAGCCCGATCACGAAGACCCGCTTGCGGCCGAACTGGTCGCCGAGGCTGCCGCCGACCAGGATCAGCGCGACCAGCGCCAGCATGTAGGACTCGAGCACCCACTGCTGGCCCGCCAGGCCGGCGCCGAGCTCGTCGCCGATCGAGGGCAGGGCGACGTTGACGACGGTGCGCGTCGAGGAAGACGACGGTCGAGCCGAGGATCGTCGCGATCAGGGTCAGGCGCTGCTGCCGAGACACGGAACGAGTCTAGGTAGGCGGCGGGGGCCGGCCGGGACCTCTGGACGCGGCCCGCGCGTAGAAGCGGTGTGGGACGGGTGCGAAAGGCGGTGAGGCGGCTCAGCCGACGGCCGGCGGCCAGGCGGCGACTGGCGGCCTCGGTCGCGGCGGCGCTGATGCTCGCCTGCTGGCTGCCGTCGGCGGCCGCGGCGGGTGGCCTGCCCTTCGACCAGCTCGTCGCCCCCGGCGGCATCGCGCTCGAAGGCTCGCCCTACCGCTGGCAGGCGATCGCCCCACGGGGGACTGGGTTGACGGTCGTCGAGCGGGTCGACCGGCGCGGCGGCGCGGTCGGTCGCTGGTGGTCGCTGCGCGGCAACTGGCACCTGACCGCGCCGGCCAGCGACGGCGGCGGTGCCGGGCTCGCGGGCGACGAAAGCGTGCTGGTGCTGACCCGCTTCAACCGCTGGCGCCGCGGGCTGCGGCCGCGGACCCAGCTGGCGATCCTCGACGCCGGCTCGCGCCTCCGCCACGAGCGCCCGGTCCGCCACCTCACCCTGCCCGGCGACTACAGCGTCTACGGGGTCTCGCCCGACGGCACCACCCTCTTCCTCACCCACTGGCTCACCGGCCCGCTCGGGTTCCCCCGCTTCACGATCTGGGCCTACGACCTGCGCCGCCACCTCCTGCTGCCCGGCAACGCGATCCGCGGCAACGGCGGGGTCCAGCTCCGGCGACCCGCTAGCGCGGCTGCAGGACACCAGCGGCCACCGCGTCTACACGCTCTACCTGGACCACCGCAAACGGCTGTACCTGCTCGACCTCGACACCATCGGCCGGTCGCTGACGGAGGTCGAGCTGCCGCGGCTGCGGGGCTGGGGCGTCAGCGGCCCGATCGCGATGCGCCTCGACCCGGCCGGGCACGTGCTGACGGTGACGATGCGGTCGCTCAACCCGCGGGACCACGAGGTGCGGCGGCTGGCCCGGGTCGACCTGCGCCAGGCGACGCCGCCGCCGCGGCCACCGCCGGCCCCGGTCGGCGCCTTCTCCCACGTCGTCGGCCGCTCGACCGGCGGGCGGCCGATCGAGCTGAAGCAGGTCGGCAACCCCGAGCTGCCCGGCCGGCTGCTCGTCTTCGGCTGCATCCACGGCGACGAGTGCGGTGCCAGCACCCTCGAGCCGCTCGAGAACGGCTGTCCGGACCCGGACGTCAACGCCTTCGTCGTCCCCAACCTCGACCCGGACGGGAGCGCCTCGAGGTCGCGGCTGAACGGCCGCGGCGTCGACCTGAACCGCAATTTCGGAGCGCGGCGGCAGCCGACCGGCGCGCCCGGCTCGCCCGAATACGCCGGCCCGCGCCCGTTCTCGGAGCCGGAAACGCGGCTGGCGGCGCGGCTCGTCCGCGAGATCCGGCCGCGGGCGACGATCTGGTTCCACCAGGACTGGGCCGCGCGCCCCTACGTCCGCGCCTGGGGTCAGAGCGCGCCGGCCGGGAGGCGCTTCGCCAAGCTCGCCGGCATCGCCTTCCGCCTCATGCGCTGGCCCGCCGGCACCGGGCCGAACTGGCAGAACCACCGCTTCCCCGGCAGCGCCTCGTTCGTCGTCGAGACGCCGCGGGGGAAGCTCAGCGACTCGCTGCGGACCCGGCTCACCGCCGCGCTCTCGGGCCTCGGCGAGGAGGTGGGGGATGATCCAGCTGTGCCACGGGAAGGGTGAGGCTTGGCCGCTCCGCAGATCGCCGTCGAGGAGGTGGCGCCGCAACGCCTGTCGGGGCGCCGCGAGCGCAAGCTCGTCCGCGCCGCCCAGGAGGGGTCGGCGCCGGCGCTGGCCGAGCTCTACAGCGCCCACTGGCGCCGCGCCCACCGCGCCGCCTACCTGGTCGTCCACGACGCGGCGGCGGCCGAGGACGTCGCCCAGGACGCCTTCCTCGCCGCCGTCGATGCCCTCGACCGCTTCGACCGCCGCCGTCCCTTCGGGCCGTGGCTGCACCGGATCGTCGTCAACCGGGCGCTCGACTGGGCGCGGCGCGAGGCGCTGCGCCGGCGCGTCGACCCGGCCGAGGGCGAGTACTACGAACCCGGGCCGGCCGAGCCCGAGGTCGGCGACGAGCTGATGGCGGCGCTGCGCGAGCTGCCGGCCGACCAACGGGCCGTGGTCGTCCTCCGCCACCTGCTCGAGTACACGCCCGGCGAGATCGCCGAGATGCTCGAGCTGCCGCGCGGAACCGTCAACTCCCGCCTGCGCCGCGCCCTCGACCACCTCCGCGCCGAGATCGGAGCGGACCGATGAGCGCGTGGTTGTCCTTTCCTCCGTTCAGGCGCGCGCGGTTGTCCTTTCCTCCGCATAGCGACCCGAAGGACAACCACGTCCGGCGGGGGCTGCGGGAGGCGCGGGTGCCGGTCGAGCCGGGGGCCGAGGAGCGCGGCCTCGACGTGGTGCTCGCCGCCTACGCGGAGCGCCAACCGCGGCGGCGGCGCAATCCCCTTCCCCGCCTGGCGGTGGTGCTGGCGGGGGCGGCGGTGATCGCGGCGCTGCTGCTCAGCCCGGCCGGCGCCTCGGTTCGGCACTGGGTCAGCGACGTCTTCACCGCCACGCCGGCGCCCGCCAGGAACGGGCTCGCCGGCGTCCCGGGGGGCGGCCGGCTGCTGGTGCAGAGCGGCGACGGGCCCTGGCTGGTCGAGCCCGACGGCTCGCGCCACCGGCTCGGCGACTACGGCGAAGCGAGCTGGTCGCCACACGGGCTCTACGTCGTCGCCGCCGCGGGCCGCGAGCTGAGCGCGGTCGCCCCGGACGGCGAGGTCCACTGGTCCCTGCGCGCTCCGGGCGCCGTCCGCGACCCGCGCTGGGCGCCGGGCGGCGAACTGATCGCCTACCGGGCCGGCGCCGGGCTGCGGCTGGTCGCCGGCGACGGCAGCGAAGACCGGCCGCTCGACGACTCGGTGGCGCCGCTGGCGCCGAGCTGGTCGCCGACCGGCGCGCCCGAGCTCGCCTACGTCGACGCCCGCGGGGCGCTGCGGGTGCTCGACGTCGAGAGCGGCCGCACCGTCGCACGCACCGCGGCGCTGCCGGGAATCCGCCGGCTCGAATGGGCCGGCGCACGGCGGCGAGCTGCTCGAGGCCTCGGGCGACCGCCTGCGCGTGCGCGACGCCGGCCGCGGCAGCCTGACCGACGCCGGCCGCAGCGACGCCGCGCCCGCGACCCTCGGGCGGCCGCGGCAGCTCCCCGTCCCGGCCGGCGAGATCGTCCGCGACGCCGCCCTTTCCCCCGGCGGCAACCGGGTCGCCGCGCTCCTCAGCGGCCGCACCGGCGGGGTCCGCCGCACCGAGCTGGTCCTCTTCGACCTCCGCCGCGGCGGCTCGATCCGCCCGCTGGCCGTCCCCGGCCGCCTCACCGAACTCGCCTGGAGCCCCGACGGCCGCCGCCTGCTGGTCGGCTGGCCGCGCTTCGACGAGTGGCTCTTCCTCGCCGCCGGGCGCGCCGAGGGCAAGGCGGTGACCGGCGTCTCCCAGGCGTTCGCCGCCGGCGACCGCGCCGCCGCCTTCCCGCGGGTCGCGGGCTGGTGCTGTCGCCGCTGAGCGCTCCCCGCCCGCGGACCAACCGCTCAGGTAATGTTGCGGCGGTGGAGGCGAAGCGGCGCAGTCGCCTGCTCTTGGCCGGCCTTGGCCTGGTCGGATTCGCGAACGGCTTCTTCCTCGCCCTCACCCTCTACGGACTTCTCGCGGCCCTTCTCCACGTCTTCCACGACGCCGCGCCGCCGTTCTGGATCGCGGTCGTGGCGGGAGCGCTCGCCGGAGTCGGCGTCCTCGCCGTCGCCGCCCTGCGGGAGCGAGCGCTCGCCCGCGGGGAATTCATCCCCTGGAGCGTCGGACCGGCGCCTGCGGCAGCTGAGCGGGAATGGGAAGAGGCGGTCGCGGGAATCGCTTCCGGCACCGAGCTCGAGCTCTCCCCGCGCCTGCGGTTCGTCGCCGGCGAGCCGCCGAACGCCTTCGCCACCGACCATCCCGGCGAGCGCGCCGCGATCATGGTCAGCGACGGGCTGCGGGCGCTGCCGCCGGAGCAGATCCGCGCCGTCCTCGCCCACGAGATCGCCCACGTCGAGGCTGCCGACGTCCGTGCGGTCGCCTTCGCCGACCTGCTGCAGGAGACGATCGACGACCTCGGCGAGGCCAGGGGCCTGCTGCTCTGGGGGCCGAGGCGGATCCTCGCGAGCCTCGGGCCGTTCCTCGCCCTGCTCCTCGCCGGCGTCATCCTGATGCCGCTGATGCGCCCGGCCGAGGACCGCCACCCCGAGCCGCCGCGGTCCTCCTCGGCTTCGCCGTCGTGATCGCGGCGCTCTACTGGTTCTGGACGCTCTTCAAGGTCGCCCTGCGCTCCTGGCGTGGATTGCTTCAGCTGTTCCTCTTCTGCACCTTCTTCGGCTGGCTCAGCCTCGTCGAGGCGGCGCTCGCCTGGCCCACCTCCTACGCCATCGCCCGGCTGCTCTCGCGCCAGCGGGTCTACGCGGCCGACGCTCGCGCGATCGAGCTGACCGGCGAGCCCGAGGCGCTGGCCGGCGCCCTGGAAGCGGTCCGCTGGGTCGAGCGGCTGCCGCCGGAACTGAGCTACGACCGCCTCCGCTTCTCGCTCTTCGCCCGGCCGCGCCCGCAGAGCGGCTACCGAGCCTGGGTCGAGCGGGTGGTCGGAACCCACCCCTCGGCCGGGCTTCGGATCGAGCGGATTCGCGAGCGAGCCGCGCAAGAACGCTCCCGTCGCGCCGCTCTCGAGAGGAGCCCGGCCGATTCACTGGAACAATCCCGCTAGGTGATCAACTAAATGGCAAGAGCGATCTGGTCGGGTTCCATCAGCTTCGGGCTGCTCAACGTGCCCGTGCGCCTCTACAGCGCCGTCGCCCGGCGCAACATCGCCCTGCGCGAGATCCGCGAATCCGACAGCGCCCGGATCAAACACCGCCGCTTCGCCGACGGGACCGACGAGGAGGTCCCCTACGAGGAGATCATCAAAGCCTTCGAGATCACCCCCGGCCGCTACGTGCCGCTGACCAAAGAGGAGATGGGGGCGCTGGCGCCGGAGAAGACGCGGGCGATCGAAGTCCAGGACTTCGTCGACATCGAGGAAATCGACCCGATGTTCTTCGACAGCCCCTACTACCTCGGCCCCGCCGACGGCGCCGAGAAAGCGTATTCGCTGCTCGCCGCGGCGATGGAGAAGTCCGGCAAGGCGGCCGTCGCCCACTTCGTCTTCCGCAACAAAGAGCACCTGGCGGCGATCCGCGCCTCCAAAGGCGTGCTGACGCTGACCACGATGCGCTTCGCCGACGAGGTCGTGCCGGCCTCCGAGCTCGACGACGTCCTCCCCCAGAAGCAGGGCAAAGTCGCGAAAAAAGAGCAGCAGATGGCCGAACAGCTGATCGAGAGCCTGAGCACCGAATTCGAGCCGTCGGCCTACCGCGACGAGTACCGCGAGCAGCTGATGAGCCTGATCGAACAGAAGGCCGAAGGCAAGGAGATCGTCGCCTCGGAGACCGAGGAGCCGAAGCCGACCAAAGCGCCGGACCTGATGGCGGCGCTCGAGCAAAGCATCGCCGCGGTCAAAGGCGGGAAAGCGTCGAAGGACGCGGCGAAATCGAGCGGCGAGCCGAAAAGCAAATCCTCCTCGAAAAAAAGCAAGAGCACGGCGAAATCGAGCAAATCGAAATCCAAATCGAAATCGAAGAGCTCGAGCCGCGCCAAAGCGAAATCGAAGTAGGCCGTGGCCGAAAACCGGGTGGTCGAGGTCGACGGGCGTGAGCTGAAGCTCACCAACCTCGACAAGGTCCTCTACCCGAAGGCCGGCTTCACCAAGGGCCAGGTCGTCGACTACTACGCCAAGGTGGCGCCGGCGCTGGTCCCCCACCTCGACGGCCGCGCCGTCACCCTGCGCCGCTTCCCGGAAGGGGTCGAAGACCTCGACGCCGCCTTCTTCGAGAAGCGCTGCCCGAAGCACCGGCCGAAATGGGTGAAGACGACGCCGGTCCAGGCGGAGACCGGCAAGATCGACTTCTGCGTCTGCGACGGCCTGCCGACGCTGATCTGGTTCGCCCAGCTGGCGGCGGTCGAGCTGCACCCCTCGCTCTCCCGCACCCGCGCCCCGAAACGGCCGACCGTGCTCGCCTTCGACCTCGACCCCGGCCCGCCCGCCGACGTCGTCGACTGCTGCCGGGTGGCCCTCCGCCTGCGCGACATGTTCAGCCATTTCGAGGTCCAATCGTTCCCCAAGACCTCCGGCTCGAAGGGCCTCCAGGTCTACGTCCCGCTGAACGGCAAAGACAGCTACGAGGTCACCAAACCGTTCGCCAAAGCGATCGCCCAGCTGCTCGAAAAGCAGACCCCCGACCTCGTCGTCTCGAAAATGAAAAAGGTCGAACGCGAGGGCAAGGTCTTCGTCGACTGGTCCCAGAACCACGAGCGCAAAACGACGATCTGCGTCTACAGCCTGCGCGCCCGCGAACGCCCGACCGCCTCGACCCCGGTCACCTGGGAGGAGGTCGAGGCGACCGCCGACTCCGGCGACGCCGCCGCGCTCGTCTTCGACGCCGACGCGGTCATCGACCGGCTCGACCGCCACGGCGACCTCTTCGCGCCGGTGCTCGAGCTCCAGCAGCAGCTGCCGGAGCTTTAGGCGGCGGACCTGCCCGGCCGCCGCCACATCTGCGTGGCGGGGATGCCGGGGACCAGCTCGACTTCGCTGCGGACGCGGAAGCCGAGCCGTTCGTAGCGGGGGACGTTGGCCGGGTTCGAGGACTCGAGGTAGGCCGGGGCGCCGGCGGCGTCGATCTGCTCGAGGTTGGCGGCAAGCAAACCGATGCCGAGGCCCTGCCCGGCGTGGTCCGGATGGGTGCCGAGCAGGCTCAGGTAGAAGTGCGGCGGCTCGGCCGGGTGGGTGCGCTCGAAGGCCTCCATCAGCGCCTTCACCCGGGGCGCCGATTCGGGCCCGCAGACCGCGTCGATCAGCGCCGGCATCCGCGCGGCGTCGGCTGCCGACATTTCCGGCCGACCGGGCGGGATCCAGAGCGCGGCCGCCTCGACGCCGCCGGTCACCCGCACCCAGCCGTAGCCGAGCGCCGCCTCCGCGCAGAAGCCGAAGACGGCGGCGATCGCGGCGAGCTTGCGCTCGCGCTCGGCGTGCTCGAAGGCCCAGCCCCAGATCGGATCGTGCTCGAAGGCGCGGGCCAGGGTCGCGGCGAGCGCCGGCAGGTCACCCTCGCCGGCCACCCGCGGCGGCGCGCTCATCGACGCTGCCTCAACCGTCGGCGGAATCGGCCGCGCCGAGCGCCTGCCGGACGACCGGCCGCCGCGTCGCCCGCACCTCGTCGAGCCGCCGTACCGGGGTTGTGTAGGGGGCGTTCTTCGCCAGCTCGGCGTCGCCCTCGGCCTCGGCGAGGATCTCCTCGACCGCGTCGGCGAAGGCGTCGAGGCTCTCCCTGGTCTCGGTCTCGGTCGGCTCGACCATCAGCGCCTCGTCGACCAGCAGCGGGAAGTAGACGGTCGGCGGGTGGAAGCCGAAGTCGAGCAGCCGCTTCGCCAGGTCGAGGGTGGCGACGCCGAGCTCCCGTTTCATCGGCTTGCCGGAGAGGACGAACTCGTGCATGCAGTGGCGGTCGAAGGCGATCGGCAGCCGCTCGCCGGCGCGGCCCTCGGCGAGGCGCGCCTTCAGGTAGTTGGCGTTCAGGACCGCGGTCTCCGAGGCCTCCGCCAGCCCGTCGGCGCCGAGGCTGAGGATGTAGGCGTAGGAACGGACGAAGACGCCGAAGTTGCCCTGGAAGCCGCGCAGCCGGCCGATCGACCGGGGCCGCTCGTGGTCGAGGTCGAAGCCCGGGCCGTGGCCGTTGGTGCCCTCGCGGCGCACCACCTGCGGCCGCGGCAGGAACGGCTCGATCCGCTCCGAGACCGCGATCGGGCCGGCGCCCGGGCCGCCGCCCCCGTGCGGCTGGCTGAACGACTTGTGGAGGTTGACGTGGACGATGTCGAAGCCCATGTCGCCGGGCCGCGACTGGCCCATCACCGCGTTCAGGTTGGCGCCGTCGTAGTAGAGGGTGCCGCCCGCCTCGTGGATCAGCTTCGCGATCTCGGCGATGTTCTCGTCGAAGAGGCCGAGCGTGTTCGGGTTGGTCAGCATCAGGCAGGCGACGTCGCCGTCGTTCTCGGCCAGCTTCGCCCGCAGGTCGTCCATCTCGACGCCGCCGCGCTCGTTGGTCGCGACCTTGACGACCTCGTAGCCGGCCATCGTCACCGAGGCCGGGTTGGTGCCGTGCGAGGTGTCCGGGGCGAGGACCTTGTGCCGCTCTTCGCCGCGGTCGGCGTGGTAGGCGCGGGTCAGCAGCAGGCCGGCGAGCTCGCCGTGGGAGCCGGCCGACGGCTGCAGGCTGACGTGGGGCAGGCCGCAGATCTCGGCCAGGCTCTCCTGCAGCAGCCACATCAGCTCCAGCGCGCCCTGCGCCCGCCGCGGGTCCTGGGCCGGGTGCAGCCTGGCGTGGCCGGGCAGCGCCGCGACCCGCTCGTTGAGGCGCGGGTTGTGCTTCATCGTGCACGAGCCGAGCGGGTAGAAGCCGCTGTCGAGGTCGAAGTTGCGGCGGCTGAGGCGGTTGTAGTGGCGGACGATCTCCGGCTCGGCGATCTCCGGCAGCGCCGCCGGCTCGGAGCGCAGCAGGTTGGCCGGGATCAGCTCCTCGAGCGGCGTCTCCGGCACGCCCGCCTCGGGCAGCACCGCGGCGCGCCGGCCCGGCTTCGATTTCTCATAGATCGTCCGCGCCCGTTCGCGCTGCATCGGGGTCTCGGTGAGGCTCATGATGCGACCCCTTCGGGCGCCTTTGTTCCCCGATCCGGAACAAAGGCGCCCCGCTCGGCGGCAACCGCGGCGCCGAGGGCATCGGCCAGCGCGTCGATCTGCTCCGGCGTGCGGCGCTCGGTGATCGCGACCAGGAGGCCGTCCTCGTGCTCTGGGTACTCGCGGCCGAGCGGGTAGCCGGCGGCGACGCCTCGCTCCGCGCAGCGCTCCAAGATCGCGTGAACGGGGGCCTCGAGCCGCACCGCGAACTCGCGCACGACCGGCGCCTCGTGCAGCAGCTCGACCCCCTCGACCGCGGCCAGCTTCTGGCGCGCGTAGGCGGTCCGCCGGACCAGCAGCTCGCCGAGCTCGCGGAAGCCCTCGCGCCCGAGCCAGGCCAGGTGGACCATCGCGCCGAGCGCGTTCAGCGCCTGCGCGGTGCAGATGTTGTTGGTCGCTTTCTCGCGGCGGATGTGCTGCTCGCGGGTCTGCAGCGCCAGGACGAAGCCGCGGCGCCCGTCGACGTCCTCGGTTTCCCCCGCGATCCGCCCCGGCATCCGCCGGATCTGCTCCTCGGTGGCGCAGAAGAAGCCGAACGAGGGGCCGCCGAAATCGAGCCGGTTGCCGAGCGGCTGGCCCTCGCCGAGGGCGATGTCGGCGCCGCTGGCGCCGGGCGGCTTCAGGACGCTCAGCGCAATCGGGTCGCAGGCGACGACCAGGAGCGCCCCGTGCTCCTTCGCCGCCGCGCCCAGCGCTTCGACGTCCTCGACCGCGCCGAGGAAGTTGGGGCTCTGCAGAAAGACCGCGGCGGTCTCACCGTCGACCGCCTCCGCCAGCGCCGCCGCGTCGGTGAGGCCGCCCTCGAGCCCAACCTCGACCAGCTCGCTGCCGAACCCGGTCGAGTAGGTCGCCAGCGTCTCGCGGCTGTGCGGGTGCAGGCCGCGCGAGACGACGAAGCGCCGGCGCCCGGTCGCGCCGATCGCCAGGTAGCCGGCCGAGGCGACCGACGAGGGCCCCTCGTAGAGGCCGGCGTTGGAGATCGGCAGCCCGGTCAGCTCCGACATCGCGGTCTGGAACTCGAACATCACCTGCAGCCCGCCCTGCGAGATCTCCGGCTGGTAGGGCGTGTAGGGGGTCAGGAACTCCGAGCGGCTGGTGATCGCGTCGACGATCGCCGGCACGTAGTGGTCATACATCCCCGCCCCGAGGAAGCTGACCTCGGCTTCGGCGTCGGCGTTGCGCCCGGCCAGCTCGGCCAGCCGCTCGTAGACCTCGGCCTCGCTCTTGCCGGCCGGCAGCCGCAGCTCGCGGCCGAGCCGCAGCTCGGCGGGTATCTGGGCGAACAGCTCGTCGACCGAGTCGACGCCGATCGCCGCCAGCATCTCGGCGCGATCGTCGGGGGTTGCGGAGGTGTAACGACTCACCGGGTTAAGGCTAGGGAACGGCCCGGTCCGGCTTTCCTAGGACTTTTCGAGCAGCTTGCGGTATTCGGCGGCGCTCAACAGCGTCTCGGCCTCCTCGGGGGAGGTCAGCTTGACCTTGATCAGCCAGCCCTCGCCGTAGGGGTCCTCGTTGATCTGCTCCGGCGCGTCGCCGAGCGCCTCGTTGACCGCGGTGACCTCGCCGGAGAGCGGGGCGATCACGTCGGAGACCGCCTTCACCGACTCGACCTCGGCGTAGGAGGAGTCTTTCTGGACGCTGGCGCCGACTTCCGGCGGCTCGTAGAAGACGACCTCGCCGAGCGAGTCCTGCGCGTACCAGGTGATCCCGAAGGTGGCTTCGTCGCCCTCGACCAGCGCCCAGTCGTGCTGGTCGTGGTAGCGCAGGTCCTCGGGGTAGGTGGCCTCGGCCAAGGTCAGCTCCTTTTCTCGTACAGCGGTTTCTTGGCGGTGCGCGCGGGGCGCGTCTTGCCACGGACGTCGATCTCGAGCTCGGTGCCCGGCGCGGCGAGGTCGGCGCGCACGTAGGCCATCCCGGCGCCGCGCTCCAGCGAGGGCGCGAAGGTGCCGCTGGTCACCTCGCCGACCCGCTCGCCGCCGGCCAGGACCGGGTTGCCGGCGCGCGGGATCCCGGCCCCCTCGATCAGGAACGGCGCCAGCTTCTCGGCGGTGCCCTCGGCGCGGGCGCGGGCGACCGCCTCGGCGCCGACGAACCCGGTCGCCTCCACGCAGGCCCAGCCGAGCCCGGCCTCGATCGGGTTGCGCTCCGGGGTCAGCTCGTTGCCGTGCAGCGGGAAGCAGACCTCGAGCCGCAGCGTGTCGCGGGCGCCGAGCCCGCAGGGCACGATCCCGGCCTCGAGCAGCTCGGCCCAGATCGGCACCGCCACCTCGGGATCGATCAGCAGCTCGACCCCGTCCTCGCCGGTATAGCCGGTCCCGCAGGCGATCGCCGGCCGCCGCCCGACCCGGACCGTGGCCACCTGCATCCGCGGCGGCAGGGAGACCTTCAGCGTCCGCTCGACCACCGCCCGCGCGTGTGGGCCCTGGACGGCGAGCATCGCGTAGCGATCCGCGACGTCGCGCACCGCCACATCGAACCCGCGCGAAACCAGACCGAACTGCGCCAGATCCGTCTCGTGATTGGCCGCGTTGGTGACGACCAGGTAGCGGTCGTGCCCGAGCCGGTAGAGGAACAGATCGTCGATCACCCCACCGTCCTCGTTGCAGAGCAGCTGGTACTGAGCGCCCCCGATCTCCACCTTCGCCACGTCGTTGGAAACCGTCCGCTGGAGAAAGCGAAGCGCGTCCGGGCCCTCGACCTCGATCTCGCCCATGTGCGAGACGTCGAAAACCCCCGCATGCGTCCGCACCGCCACGTGCTCCTCCCGCACCCCCTCGAACTGCACCGGCATCTCCCAACCCGCGAACGGAACCAGCTTCGCTCCCAGCTCGAAGCAAGCCTGGTGAAGCGGGGTCTTCCGGAGCTCGATGGCAGCCTCGGTCATCGAGGGCAGCGTATTCGACTCACCGAAGCTGCCGGCGACGCTGACGGGGTCGTCGGGCACCCTCCCCAGGAACTCCTGCGAAGCAGCCTGGGGAGGGTGCCCCGACGACCCCGCGTCCCTAGTTCATCCCGAGCTCAGTCTTTGAGAAACCCAGGCACGTCGATGTCGTCGTCGGATACCCGCAGTTTGCGGATGTCCCGATCCTCCGCATCGACCCGCGGCCGACTCTCGTACCGCCGCCTGACCCGCTGCGGCGAGCGCGCCAGCAGCTCGAACCCCTCGAACCCGGTCGCGATCACGGTCACCCGGATCTCGTCCTTCATCGACTGGTCGACGACCGAGCCGAAGATGATGTTGGCGTTGTCGTCGGCCTCGGCCTGGACCAGCTGCGCCGCCTCGTTGACCTCGAACAGGCCGAGGTCCTCGGGGCCGGTGATGTTCAGCAGCATCCCGGTCGCGCCTTTGATCGACTCCTCGATCAGCGGCGAGGTGATCGCCAGTTTGGCCGCGTCGAGGGCGCGTTTCTCGCCCGAGGCGGTGCCGACGCCCATCAGCGCCGAGCCGGCGTCGCGCATGATCGTCCGCACGTCGGCGAAGTCGAGGTTGATCAGGCCGGGGATCGTGATCAGGTCGGTGATGCCCTGCACGCCCTGGCGGAGGATGTCGTCCGCCTGGCGGAAGGCGTCGAGGACCGAGGTCCGCCGCTCCACCGCCTGCAGCAGTTTCTCGTTCGGGACGATGATCAGGGTGTCGACGTTGTTGCGCAGTTTCTCGATCCCCTCGAGCGCCTGCTGCATCCGCCGTTTGCCCTCGAACTCGAACGGTTTGGTGACCGCGCCGACGGTCAGCGCGCCGATCTCTTCCTTGGCGATCTCGGCGATGATCGGCGCCGAGCCGGTGCCGGTGCCGCCGCCCTCGCCGGCGGTGACGAAGACCATGTCGGCGCCCTTCAGCGCCTCCTTGATCTCGTCGCGGCTCTCGGCCGCGGCGCCCGCGCCGACCTCGGGGTTACCGCCCGCACCGAGGCCGCGGGTCAGCTCCTGCCCGATCGAGAGCTTGATGTCGGCGTCGCAGGCCTGCAGCGCCTGCGCGTCGGTATTGACGGCGACGAACTCGACGCCGCGAATGCCGGCGTCGACCATGCGGCTGACCGCATTGGTACCGCCGCCGCCGGCGCCGACGACCTTGATGACCGCGAGGTAAGTGGATTCCATCTCCCGAATTCTCCAGCTCGCCTGCGTTGGGGGACCAGGCGATCCGATTTTTGAAGTCTTGGTTTGAGTCGAGCCCTTGTTCTGTCCGAGCCTGTAGCGATGCTCAAGGGTTCGAGCATCCGCTTCAGTCGCGGAAATTGCGCTCAACGTAGGGCATTCTCGGGGGTGTGTCAAACGCCCGGGAGGCATCCTGCAATGGAGATTTCTCAACCATGGGTCGAGGGTTTCGCCACCCTCACCCTCAAGTTGAGACTTTCGCCGAACCGCTCTGTAAAGCCCTGCTATCGGATGATTCCCGCTCTGCGGCGACGATCGACCGCCACCAGCGGCGCTCGAGCGGTCGCCCGCGAAACCCTCGACCTGCTCATTCCGGCAGCGAGTGCCCTTCGCCGCCGGTGGCGGGGTGGCTCGGCGAATGCACGTCTACATAATCCAGCGCGGTCACTTCCGGATCGGCGAGCACCGTCGCCGCCGCCTTCCACTTGCGCTCTGCCTGCGAGGAGTCGCCGAAGCGCACTTCGATCCCCGAGGTGAGTTCGACGTCGACCCCGCTTTCGCCGTACCTGCTGGCGGCGACGAACTGGCGCAGCGCCGGCGGCACCGCCCCCAGGACTTCCGCCTGTTCGAGCGCCGGCCCCCGCAGCTGCCCCCGCTTGGGCGGTTCGCTCAGCGGCAGCGCCGGCAGGTGCAGGTGCTGCGGCTGGTAGGTCCAGGTGACGACTTCGCCGTCGGCGCTGACCAGCACCGCGTCTTCGCCTGCGCCGATCCGCGCCGCCAGCTGCGGCACCGTGACCCGGGCTTCGACCGTCTTGTCGCGGAGGAAGAACCAGTAGATCGCGACGCACAGCGATGACGACGACCAGGGCCGCCGCGAGCGCGCGCCTCACAGTCGCCAGCCGCCAGGTGGCTCGGCGTCGCCGAGGACCTGCACCTCCGGCTCGAGCTCGACGCCGAAGCGCTCGTGGACCCGCCGCCGCCCCTCGGCCATCAGCGCCAGCACGTCGGCCGTGCTGGCGCGCCTGTCGTTCTCGACGAAGTTCGCGTGCTTCTCGGAGAAACGGGCGCCGCCGACCCGCAGCCCGCGGCAGCCCGCCGCCTCCAGCAGCTGGCCGGCCGAGCGACCCTCCGCGCCAGGGTCGTCGGGGTCCGGGTTCTTGAAGGTCGAGCCGAAGGTCTTGATCCCCGACGGCTGCGCCTCGCGGCGGCGGCCGCGCATCGAGGCCAGCGTCGCCTTGATCTCCTCGGGGTCGCCGGGGGTGAGGTGGAAGCTGGCGCGGGCGACGACTTCGCCGGCGCCGAGGTTCGAGCGCCGGTAGGAGAAGCCGAGCTGCTCGGGGCCGCGGCGGTCGACGCCGGCGGCGGTGGCGACCTCGACCGACTCCAGGACCCGCGCCAGCTGGCCGCCGTAGGCGTTGGCGTTCATCCGCACCGCGCCGCCCGCGGTGCCAGGGATGTTGATCCCGAACTCGAGCCCGGCGAGCCCCCAGCCGGCCGCTTTCGCCGCCGCCGAGGGCAGCCGGGCGCCGCCGCCGCAGCGGAGCGTCTCCCCCTCGCGCTCGATCGCGGCGAGCTGCGCCGTCGAGCTTGATCGCGATCCCGTGGAAACCGTCATCGGCGACCAGCAGGTTCGAGCCCGAGCCGACCATTCCCACCGGGACCGCCTCGGCGTCGGCCCAGCGCAGCACCGCGACCAGCTCGTCCTCGCTCGCCGGCCGCGCGAACCAGTCGGCGGGGCCGCCGGTGCGGACCGTGGTCAGGCGGGCGAGCGGGTAGTCGCGCTCGACCCCGGGCGGCGGCGCGGCGCTCACGACCGCTCCTCGGGGACGGCGGCGGGCGGGTCGAGCCAGCGCCTCGCCGAGCCGGAAGACGTCGCCGGCGCCGATCGTCACCAGCACCGAGCCCTGCGGGAAGAGCCGCGGGTTCTCGTCGAGCCGCGCCGCCAGCGCCCGCTCGGCGCGCGACGCGTCCGGCAGCCACCAGACCGGCCGGCCGCCGCCGCGGTCGGCGGCGGCGCGGGCCACCGACAGCCCGCTCACCCCGGCCAGCTCGCCGACCGGCTGCTCGCGCGCCGGGTAGACGTCGAGCACCGCGACCTCGTCGGCGAGCGCCAGCGCCGCCCCGAACTCCGCCGCCAGCGCCTTGGTCCGCGAGTAGAGGTGCGGCTGGAAGACGGCAAGCAGGCGCGGCGGCTCGAGCTCGCGCAGGGCGCTGAGCGCGGCGCGGACCTCGGTCGGGTGGTGGGCGTAGTCGTCATATATGGAGACGCCGCCGCGACTCCCCTTGCGCTCGAGCCGCCGCCGCACCCCGGCGAACGAGCCGAGCGCCGCCGCCGAGCCGTCGACGTCGAGCCCGGCGAGCTCGATCGCGGCGAGCGCCGCCCGCGCGTTCTGCCGGTTGTGCTGACCGGGCACCGCCAGCTCGAGCCGCTCCGGTCCCGGACGCTCGGCGTCGAAGCCGACGATCCGCGTCTCTCGCCGCACCCGACCAGCCCGTCGAGCGAGCCGTCGGCCGGCAGCGCCGCGCCGCTCGCCGGCGCGACGAAGCGGCGGAAGGCGGCGTGCAGCTCGGCCAGCGAGCCCCAGCGGCTGTGGTGGTCCATCTCGAGGTTGGTGACGACGGCGACCTCCGGCCGCAGCTCGAGGAAGCTGGCGTCGCTCTCGTCGGCCTCGGCGACGACCCACTCGCCCTCGCCCCAGCCGGCGTTGGCGGCGCCGCCGTCAGCGCCCAACCCCGGCACCTCGCCGCCGACGAAGAAGGCCGGGTCGGCGCCGGTCGCCCGCAGCGCGGTCGCGATCATCGCCGTCGTCGTCGTCTTGCCGTGGGTGCCGGCAACCGCGATCAGCCGCTTCTCCGCGCACAGCTCGGCGAGCAGGGCGCCGCGATGGATCGGCTCGGCGCCGCGCGCCCTCGCCGCGATTAGCTCTGGATTCTCGGCGCCGATCGCGGTCGAGACGACCACCTCGGCTCCGTCGGGGAGGTTGGCGGCGTCGTGGCCGACGGTGACCCCGAGACCCGCCGCCCGCAGCCGCTCCATATAGGAGGAGTCGCTGCGGTCCGAGCCGCTGACGGTCGCCCCGAGCCGCGCGCAGACCAACGCCAGCCCCGACATCCCGGCGCCGCCGACGCCGATGAAGTGCAGCCGCCGCGCCTTCCAATCGCGCCGCTCAGCCATCGCCGCCCCCACCGTGGTTGTCTTTCCTCAACTCTCCGCCGCCGCGGTTGTCTTTTGTCAACTCCTGGTTGACAAAAGACAACCGCGCTGCGGCGAGGACCTCGTCGGCGATCCGGCGCGCGGCGTCGGGCCTCGCCATGCCTCGTGCCGCCGCCGCCATCTCACCGAGGCGGCCGCCGTCGCCGAGCAGGCCCGCGACCTCGCCCGCCAGCCGCTCCGCCGTCAGCTCGGCGTCGGCGATCACGGTCGCCGCCCCGGCCCGCTCGAGCCAGCGCGCGTTGGCGGTCTGGTGGTCGCCGGTCGCGTGCGGGAACGGCACCAGCAACGCCGGCCGTCCCACCGCGGTCACCTCGAAGATCGAGCCGCCGGAGCGGGCGACGACCAGGTCGGTGGCGGCCAGCACGTCGCCGAGGTTCGGCTCGTACTCGAGCAGCGTGTAGCGCTCGCGGTGCGGCGCCGCCTCGAGCCGCTCGCGCAGCTGCGGGTAGTCGCGGCGGCCGGCCAGGTGGACGACGTCGAAGTCGCGCCCGGCGGTGGCGCCGCCGCCCTCGGCAAAGGCCTCGATCGCAGCGAAGTTGAGCGAGCGGGCGCCCTGGCTGCCGCCCATCACCAGCACCGCCCTCGCCTCGGCTGCGATCCCGAACCGCGCCCGCGCCGCCGCCCGGTCGGCTTCGAGCACCGCCTTCGGCACCGGCCGCCCCGTCACCAGGTAGGGATCGCCCTCGCGCCCCTCGATCGGGAACGCCAGGCAGACCCGCCGCGCCCGCCGGGCGAGCAGCCGGTTGGCGAGGCCGAGGTGGCTGTCGGCCTCGGTCAGGACGAGCGGCGTCCGGGTCAGCGTCGCCGCCAGCCCGGCCGGTCCGGCGACGTAGCCGCCGCCGCCCAGGACCACGTCGGCGCGGCGCGTCCGCAGCGCCGAGCGCGCCGCGCCGACGGCGCCGAGCGCCTCGAATCCGGCCCGCGCCGCCCGCAACGGGTTGCGGCGATCGATCCCCCGCACCCGCAGGAAGTCGATCTCGAACCCGGCGGCCGGCACCAGCTCGGCCTCGATCCGCTCGCGCGTCCCCAGCCAGGAGACGGCGGCGCCACTAGCCCGAAGCTCTTCGGCGACTGCCATGGCGGGAACCACGTGACCCGCGGTTCCCCCCGCCGCCACCACGACCCTTGGCTCTGCTGGCACCGCTGGCACGACTCCTTTCACGGGGGGCCGGGCGCCCTCCTTCGACGACGCGCAGTTTGCCAAGGCCGCCAGCCGTCCCGGAGCCACGGGCGACGCTCGCCTTGCCGCCGCGGGCGACGTTGAGGATCAGCCCGACCGCGAACAGGGTCGCCAGCAGGCTGCTGTTGCCGTAGGAGACGAAGGGCAAGGGCACACCCGTCAGCGGCGCCAGCCCCATCACCGCGAAGAGGTTGATCGACGCCTGGATCAGGATCAGGGAGGTGAGGCCGGCGACCAGCAGCTTGCCGTAGTTGTCCTTCGCTTTCTGCGCGACTTTGAGGCCGGCGTAGCCGAACATCCCGAACAGGCCGACGACGCCGACGATCCCGGCCAGGCCCAGCTCCTCGCCGATCACCGCGGAGATCATGTCGGTGTGGGCCTCGGGCAGGTAGAAGGCCTTCTGCACCCCGTTGCCGATCCCGACCCCGAAGAGGCCGCCGGAGCCGATCGCGATCTTCGCCTGCGCCGCCTGGAAGCCGGCACCTTCGGCCGAGGACCCGGGGTTCAGGAAGCCGGTCAGCCGCGCCATCCGGTAGGGCTCGACGATCGTCAGGAGCAGCGCCACGACGCCGATCGCCAGCGCGATCTTGCCGAGGTCGCGGGGGCGGGCGCCGGCGGCGATCAGGGTCGCGGCGACGGCTAGGGCGACGACCATCGTCGTCCCCATGTCCGGCTCGACCATGATCAGCAGGCAGGAGGCGCCGGTGACCAGCAGCACCGGCATGATCCCTTCCAGCGAGCGGACCCGCTTCGGCTTGCGCGCCAGCATGTCGGCGGCGTAGAGGATCAGCGCCACCTTGGCCAGCTCCGAGGGCTGGATCTGGAAGGAGCCGCCGCCGATCCAGCGGGTCGCCCCGTTGACGTTCGAGCCGACCCCGAGCACCGCGACCAGCAGGAAGATCGAGCCGCCGAGCAGGAGCGGCGTCGCTTCGCGGACCACCGAGAGCCCGCGGCGGGCGACGACGTGCATGACGAGCAGGCCGACGGCGCCGAAGATCAGCGTCCGCTTCAGGTAGAAGGCGCTGTCGGAGAGGCCGCCGTTCTGCAGGATCCGGGTCGTCGAGGAGGCCGAGAAGACCATCACCGCGCCGAACGCCAGCAGGCACAGGGTCGCGGTCAGCAGCATGTTGTACTCGGTCGAGTTGGCTTTGCCGCGGGCGCGCCGCTTCGGCTTCGCTCCCCTGCCCTTGGCGGTGCGGCCGGCGCCGAAGCCGAAGCGGCCGAGCCCGAGCGCGTCGCTGCTCACCGCAGCCCCTCGACGATCTCGCGGAAGCGATCGCCGCGCGCTTCGAAGTCGGTGAAGGCGTCGAAGCTGGCGCAGGCCGGCGAGAGCAGCACGACCTCGCCCGGGCGAGCGGCGGCGGCGGCGCGGCGGACGGCGTCCTCGAGGTCGGCGCAGCGGTACAGCTCGACTCCCGCCGCGATCGCCGGCGCCAGCTCGCGCGCCATCCGCTCGCTGGTGGCGCCGATCAGGTAGGCGGCGGTGGCGGACTCGCGCAGCGGCTCGATCAGCGGTGCGAACGGCTCGTCCTTGTCGCTGCCGCCGAGGATCGCGTGGACGCCGCCCTCGAAGGCGCGCAGCCCGACCGTCGCCGAGGCGACGTTGGTCGCCTTCGAGTCGTTGACGTAGAGGACAGCGTCGATCTCGGCCACCCGCTCGAGTCGATGCGGCACCCCGGCGAAGCTTCGCAGCCCCTCGCGCACCGCCTCGCGGTCGATCCCCATCGAGAGCGCCGCCGCGGCGGCGGCCATCGCATTTGCGACGTTGTGGTCGCCGAAGAGACCAAGCTCATCGACCGCGAGCAGCGGCTCGCCGTCGTAGAAGATCGTCCCCTCGGCGAGCGCCACCTCGCAGTCGGGCCCGGCGCCGACGCAGAAGCCGACCCGCCGCGCGCAGCCGCCGAGGTCGACGCCGGCCAGCATCGGCTCGTCTTCGTTGAAGACGGCGACGTCGTCGTTGCCCTGGTTGGCGAAGATCCGCAGCTTCGCGTCGAGGTAGTCCTCGAGCGTGCCGTGGCGGTCGAGGTGGTCGGGGGCGAGGTTGAGGAAGACCGCGCACTCCGGCGCCAACAGGCTCGAGTCCTCGAGCTGGAAGCTCGAGGCCTCGCAGACGATCGTCGCGTCGGGCTCGACCTCGCCGACCAGGCTGGCCAGCGGCGTGCCGACGTTGCCGGCGACCGCGACCGGCTCACCGGCGGCGCGCCAGAGCTCGCCGAGCAGCTCGACCGTGGTCGTCTTGCCGTTGGTGCCGGTCACCGCGACGGTGCGGTTGGGCAGCGCCCGCCAGGCGAGCTCGAGCTCGCCGATCACCTCGATGCCCCGCTCCAGAGCCGCCCGGACGACCGCCGAGCTCCGGGGAACCCCGGGGCTCTTGACGACGGTGTGAGTGCCCTCGAGCTGTGCCAGTCCATCCGTATCCAGGAAGACTTCGACGCCCGGGCCCGCCAGTCCTGCCGCCCCGTCGGGATGGGCGGAATCGACCGCCCGCACCGTCTCCCCCCGCGCCGCCAGCAGCCGCGCCGCGGCCTGTCCCGACCGCGCCAGCCCGACTACCAGGAACGGCCCCCGCGGCAGCGGCGGGCGGATCTCCTTCGGCGGCAGCATCCCGGGCGGCAGCTTCACATAACGCCCATTCGCCCCGGCGCCCCCGGCCCCTCTCCGCCGCGCCGTTTTCCCGCCACCGCGCACGGGCCGGCCGCCCGACGAGCGGGCGGCCGGGCGCCGACAGGGAAAAGGCTGGGGGCGGGCCCCCCGGCCACCCCCAGCATCCCCGCCGATCGACTGGTCACAAGGCTGCTCGGATCCCTTCGCCCGTGGCCGGCGTAAATCGCGGTGAGACTGACCTCTTCCCTGTTGGAAGGCAGTGAGTGGTTCGCCTTCCTCCTACCGGTGGTATCCGTTCCACCGGGTGTGCGAGGACCGTATAAGAACCAGTGTGTCCCGTCAAGGAACGAAATGCCTGACAGGTCTCAAAAACGGACGCCTGGCCTACTAAAAATGAGTAGAGGTTCTTGTCCGGTGGGTCCAGCGGCTCGATCGGGCGCTAGCCGGTGCGCACGGGTTAGCGTCCGATCGATTGCTGATACAGCGTGAAGCCGATTCCCGAGCAGACGGCGGCGATGATCCAGAAGCGGAGCATGATCTTCGTCTCCGACCAGGCCATCATCTCGAAGTGATGGTGGAGCGGCGCCATCAGGAAGACGCGGCGGCGGAAGGTTTTGAAGGAGAAGACCTGGATCGCGACCGAGAGCGCCTCGATCACGAAGATGCCGCCGATGATCAGCAGCAGCACCTCGGTCTGGGTCATCACCGCGAGGGCGCCGATCGCCCCCCCTAAGCCGAGCGAGCCGGTGTCGCCCATGAAGATCGAGGCGGGGAAGGCGTTGAACCAGAGGAAGCCGATGCAGGCCCCGACCAGGCAGGCGGAGAGCAGGGCCAGGTCCTGCTGCTGGTTGGCGATGAAGGAGATCGCGGTGTAGGTGAGGAGGACGATCGCGCAGGAGCCGGCGGCGAGGCCGTCGAGGCCGTCGGTCAGGTTGACCCCGTTCGAGGTGCCGGCGAGGACGAGGAAGACGAGCACGAAGTAGAGGACCGGGCCGAGGTCGATCGAGGCGCCGCCGATCCGGAAGTAGAGGATCGGTTCGAGGCCGACCTCGTGGCGGGCGACCCACCAGAGGATCAGCGCGAGGACGATCTGGCCGAGGATCTTCCAGCGCGCCGAGAGGCCCAGCGAGCGCCGTTTGACGATCTTGATGTAGTCGTCGATGAAGCCGAGCGCGGCGCAGCCGAGGGCGACGCCGAAGACGGTCATGCTCTGGGCGTCGCGGTCGGAGAGGATCAGGTAGGGGACGCAGATCGAGGCGAAGATGATCAGCCCGCCCATCGTCGGCGTGCCGGCCTTGGCATGGTGTTCCTGGGGCCCGTCCTCGCGGATGTGCTGGCCGAACTCGCGGACCCGCAGGTATTCGATGAATTTGGGGCCGAGGAAGATGCAGATCAGCATCGCCGCCATCCCCGCGATCAGGACTTCGCCCATGTCAGGCCGCGCCTTCCAGCTCCGCCAACGTCTCGGCTACGCGCTCCAGGCCCGCCGCCCGTGAGCCCTTGACGAGGACCACGTCGCCGGGCCGCAGGTGGGCGGCGAGCAGCTCGGCCGCCTCGGCCGGGTCGGCGACCAGCTCGTCGGGATCGTACTCGCGCGCGTCCTCGCCGATCCCGATCACCAGGTCGACGCCGACCGCGTGGGCGTGCTCGCCGACCTCGCGGTGGTAGCGCGGGCCGTCCGGGCCGAGCTCGCCCATCCGTCCCAGCACCGCCAGCCGGCGCGGCGCCTCGAGCGTCATCAGGTGGTCGAGCGCCGCGCGCATCGACACCGGGTTGGCGTTGTAGGTGTCGTTCACGAGGACGATCCCGTCGCGAAGCTCGAGTCGCTCGCCACGGAAGCGGGAGAACCCTATCCCGCCTGCCGCCCGCTCGGCCATCTCGGCGGGGGCGGCGCCGAGGGCGACGCCTGCCGCGATCGCCGCCAGGGCGTTGGTCAGGTTGTGGGCCTCGGCGAAGGGCAGCTCGAAGCGCTGCTCGCCGGCCGGGGTCGCGATCGTCGCCTCGGTGGCGCCGCCCACGACCCGCGAGGAGACGACGAAGACGTCGCCGCCGGGGCCGAAGCGGAGCAGCCGCCCGGCCCGCTCCAGGTGCGGCTCCAGCTCACCCGCCGCGACCGGCGCGACCGTCGTGCCGCCGGGGCGCAGCGCGTCGATGATCGCCGCCTTCTCGGCGGCGATCGCGGCCACCGAGCCGAGCTGCTCGACGTGGACCGGGCCGACGTTGGTGATCACGGCGACGTCGGGCTCGGCGATCTCGCCCAGCTCGGCGATCTGGCCGGCGCCCCGCATCGCCATCTCGAGGACCAGCGTCTCGGTCTCCTCGGCGGCCTCGAGCACGGTCAGCGGCAGCCCGATCTCGGTGTTGAAGTTCTCGCGGTTGGCGTGGACGCGGCCGGGCAGGATCGCCCGGGCGATGTCCTTGACCGAGGTCTTGCCGACCGAGCCGGTGACGCCGACCACCTGCGCGCCCAGCTCCCGGCGCCAGGCACGGGCCAGCCGCTGCAGTGCCGCCAGCGCGTCCTCGGCGGCGAAGACCCAGCGCGGCGGCGACATGTCGGCGGCCGCGCCGGCGCCTCCGGCGAGTCCCGAGGAGGCGATCGCCCGCGCGTGCTCGGGGCCGACCACGACCCCCCACGCCCCGGCGGCCAGGGCTGTCTCGGCGAACTCGCCGCCGTCGCGGCGCTCGCCGCGCAGCCCGAAGAAGAGGTCGCCGGGGCCGGTCGTCGCGGAGTCGATCGTCGCCCGCCGCGGCGGCGCCGCGGCGCCCTCGAAGAGCGCCTCGGCCCCGGTCGCGGCGGCGATCTCGCGGCCGCTCAGCCTCACGCCGCGCCCGCCCGCTCGCCCCGGCCACCGGCCAGCCGCCGCAGCTCCTCGCGGGCGACCTCGCGGTCGTCGAAGGGGATCTTCCGCCCGCCCTCGAATTCCTGGCCCTGCTCGTGCCCCTTGCCGGCGATCACGACGGTGTCGCCGGCCTCGGCCCGCGCCAGCGCCAGCGCGATCGCCGCCCGCCGGTCGACCTCGACCTCGAGCGCCGGCGCCCCCTCGGCCCCGGCCGCGACCTCGGCGACGATCGCCGCCGGCTGCTCCGAGCGCGGGTTGTCGGAGGTGACGACGACGAGGTCGGAGAGCTCGGCCCCGGCCCGCCCCATCTTCGGCCGCTTGTCGCGGTCGCGGTCGCCGCCGGCGCCGAACACCGAGATCACCCGTCCGCCGGTCAGCCGCCGCGCCGCCCGCAGCACGTTCTCCAGCGAGTCGGGGGTATGGGCGTAGTCGACGAGGACGGCGAAGCCCTGCCCCTCGTCGATCGGCTCGAAGCGCCCCGGCACCCGCGCCGCCCGCGCCAGGCCGGCCGCCGCGTCGGCCTCGGCGACGCCCATCGCCCGCGCCGCGGCGAAGGCACCGAGCGCGTTGGCGACGTTGAAGTGGCCGGGCAGGCCGGTGCGCAGCTCGGTGCCGCCGACCGCGAAACGGGCGCCGCCGGCGTCGAAGGAGACCGCCCGCGCCGAGTAGTCGGCGGCGGCCCCTTCGGCGGAGAAGGTGACGCACTCGAATTCCTCGGCCAGCCGCCGCCCGTAGGGGTCGTCGAGGTTGACGATCGCGGTGCCGGGCGCCAGCTCGGCGAACAGCTTCCGCTTCGCCAGGAAGTAGTCCTCCATGTCGGCGTGGAAGTCGAGGTGGTCCTGGGTGAGGTTGGTGAAGATCGCCACCTCGAAGTGGATCGCGTCGGCCCGGTGCAGGCTGAGGGCGTGCGAGGAGACCTCCATCGCGCAGGCGCGGTCGCCGCTCGCCAGCATTCGGCGGAAGGTCGCCTGCAGGTCGATCGCCTCCGGCGTCGTCCGCACCACCTCCTCCTCGCTGCCGCCGACGACCTGCTTGACCGTGCCGAGCAGCCCGCACCTGGCGCCGGCGGCCTCGAGGATCTCCCGCAGGAGAAAGGCGGTCGTCGTCTTTCCGTTGGTGCCGGTCACCGCGGCGATCCGCAGCGTCGCGGTCGGGTCGCCGTTGAAGCGCGCCGCGATCGGCGCCATCGCCGCCCGCGCGTCGCGAACCACCGCCTGCGGCACCGCCACCTCCAGCTCGCGCTCGACGACCAACGCCGCCGCCCCCGCCGCGACCACCTGCGGCGCGAACTCGTGGCCGTCGCGCTTCTCGCCCGGCACGCAGAAGAACAGCGTCCCCGGACCGGCCCGGCGGCTGTCGTAGGCGAGGTCGTCGATCGCGGTCGCCGGGTCGCCGACGATCCGCTCGACGGCGGCCCCCGCGAGGAGCTCGTCCAGATTCATCGGCGCAAGTCTAGGTAGGGCTCCGGGTGGCCCCGCGCGGCGCTAGGACGGCCTGGCGAAACTCCCGTCCGCGACTGGCGAGCGCCGGACCAAGCGGGGCAAGGACGCATGGAGGCCGAATAGCAGCGCTATTTGGCCGACTGAGGACGCGGCGCCGCGCCGGTCCGCCGCCGCCAGGCGTGGGCGCGGGAGTTTCGCCAGGCCGTCCTATTCCTGCGGCACGCCGAGGTAGGGCAGCGCGAATTCGGCGATCTTGCCGAAGGCCGGCGCCGCCACCGAGCCGCCGTAGATTTCGCCCTGCGGCTGGTCGACGATCACCGCCGCCAGCAGCTGCGGGTTCTGCGCCGGGGCGAAGCCGATGAACGAGGCGACGTACTTGGTTTCCGAGTAGCCGCCGTCTTCGGCGACCTGGGCGGTGCCGGTCTTGCCGGCCAGCGAGTAGCCGGGAACGCTGACCGCCGCGGCGGTGCCGCCGGCCTCGAGGACGCCCTTCAACATTTCGCGGATCTCCGCCGCGATCGCCGGCTTGATCACCTGCTTGCCGCGCGGCTCGTCCACCTTTTCTTCGCCGATCCGCTTGATCAGCTGCGGCGGCCGCAGCATGCCTTCGTCGGCGATCGCGGTGTAGGCGGCGACCATCTGCATCGGCGTCACCGCCAGCCCCTGGCCGATCGGCACGTTGCCGATCGTCGAGCCGGACCATTCGTCGAGCTTCGGCACGATGCCCTCTTCCTCGTTCGGGAACTGCACCCCGGTCGGCTTGCCGAAGCCGAATTTCGCGATCCATTTGCTGAAGTTGGTGGCGCCGACCTCGAGCCCGATCGTGACCGCGCCGACGTTCGAGGATTTGGCGAGGATCTGGGCGACGGTCATGTTTTCGGTGCCCCGTTCCTCGGCGTCTTCGATGGTCCGGTCGGCGACCTGGATCTGCGGCGCCAGCGTGAATTCGGTGGTCGGCGTCACTTTGTGTTCTTCCAGCGCCGCGGCGACCGTGAAGGCCTTGAAGGTCGAGCCCGGTTCGTAGTTGAGGCTGGTCGCCTGGTTCATCAGCTCTTCGTTGGTGGCTTCGCTGAAGTCAGCCGGGTCGACCGGCGGCCAATTCGCCATCGCCAGGATTTCCGAGCTGCGCGGATCGACGACGATCGCCGTCGCCCCTTTCGGCGAGTAGGTTTCGCCGACCCCGGCCAGCACTTCTTCGGCCTTCTGCTGGATCACCGGGTCGAGCGTCAGCTGGATGTCTTCGCCGTCTTCGGCTTCCTTCACCGTTTCCAGCCGGATCGGGTCGCCGAGCGCGTCGCTGACCACCCGCCGTTCGCCGTCGGAGCCGGCCAGCACCGATTCCTCGCCCTGCTCGAGCCCGGTCAGCCCCGTGTTTTCGGAGCCGATCACGCCGATCACCTGCCCCGCCATGTCGCCCTGCGGGTAGACGCGGCGGCTGTCGGGCAACTGCCCGATCCCTACCAGGTGCAGCTTTTCGATCTTGATCGCGGTCGCCAGCGGCACTTTGTGGGCGATGTAGGCGAAGCCGGATTCTTCGGAGAGGGCTTCGAGAACTTCGCCGGGCTTCTCGCCGAGGATCGCGGCGATCTTCTTCGCCGCCTGCGGCTTGTCCTTCACCTGGTAGGGCGTCGCGTAGATCGTCGCCGCGTCTTCGGAGGAGGCGAGCAGGTTGCCGCTGCGGTCGAGCATCGCGCCGCGCAGCCCCGGCACCGTCACCGCCTGGGTCTGCTGGGAGACCGCCTCGGCAGAGAGCTGCGCGCCCTGGACGCCCTGCAACCAGAGCGCCCGCGAGACGATCACCAGGAAGGCGATCAGGAAGCAGGCGAACAGCAGACCGATCCGCCGCTCGACCAGGCGCACTAGCCCGCCGCCGCCAGCCGCTGCGCCGCTTTGGCGACGACTCCGGGCTCGGCCTTGATCACGGTCGGCTCTTCGAGGGTCGGCATCGCCAGGCCGCGTTCGGCCGCGGCGTGGCGAGTCTTCTTCGCACTCTGCTCGTTCGCGAAGCGGCTCTGCAGTGCCGAGTTCTCCTGTTCGAGCGTGGTGACGCGCTCGTCGACCTTGCTCGAGGAGGCGGCGAAGCTGAGGGTGACGACGTTGAGCGCGACGATCCCGACCAGCAGCACGCCGAGCACGCCGATCCAGACGCGGCCGCGGGTGAGGCGGACGACCAGGCCGGAGTCGGGCAGGTCGCGGACGGCGACCGCGGTGCGGCCGACCGCCAGTGGGATCAGGTGACCGCCGGCGGCGACGCGGGCGCCCGCCGACCTGGCGCGGCGGCCGGGCTTGCGGGCGGGAGCTTTGCGCGACGGCGCACGGGCCGGCGCTTTGCGGCGCGACGGCGCCGTGGCGGGCGCGGCGCCGCCCCGCGGCGGCGCTTTGCGTTTGTGCGGCGGCGCGGTGCGCGAGGGCGGCGGCGCGGTGGCCGGCGCGCTCGAGCGGCGTGCGGGGGCGGCGACGGCCATCAGGCGCCGACCTCCGCCCCGTTTGCCGCGGCGATCTTCAGCGCCACCCGCAGGTGCGCCGAGCGCGAGCGCGGGTTCGCCTCGATCTCCTCCGGCCCCGGCGCGATCGCGCGCCGGGTCAGGAGCTCGGCCTCGGGATCGTGGCCGCAGACGCAGACCGGCAGCTCCGGCGGGCAGATGCAGCCGCGCGCCTTGTCGGCGAGGAACTGCTTGACTGGCCGGTCCTCGAGCGAGTGGAAGCTGATCGCGGCAAAGCGGCCGCCGACCTTCAGCTGCTCCCAGGCCAGTGGCAGCGCCTCGTTCAGCGACTCGAGCTCGCCGTTCACCGCGACCCGGATCGCCTGGAAGGTGCGCTTGGCGGGGTGGCCGCCGGCGAAGCGGGCCGAGGCCGGCATCCCCGCCTTGACCGCGGCGACCAGCTCGGAGGTGGTGCTGAGCGGCCGCCGGCGGACGATCTCGCGAGCAATCCCGCCCGCGTAGCGCTCCTCGCCGAAGCGGCGGATCACCTGCGCGATCCGCGACTCCGGCCACTCGTTCAGCAGGTCGGCGGCGTCGAAGCGCTGGCGCGTGTCCATCCGCATGTCGAGCGGCGCGTCATAGGAATAGGAGAAGCCCCGTTCCCAGGCGTCGACCTGCATGGAGGACATTCCGAGGTCCATGTAGACCATGTCTGGGCGCATTCCTTCGCCCTTCAGCGCAAAAAGTCCTGCACCGAAGTCGGCGGAGACGAAGCGGGTGCGGCAAGGCGCGGTCGCGGCGAAGGTGGCGAAGCGGCCTTCGACGGCGGGGTCGCGATCGATCCCGATCAGCATCCCCTCGGGGCCCAGCCGCTCGGCGACGAGGCGGGCGTGGCCGCCGGCGCCGAAGGTGCAGTCGACCGCCACCTGGCCCGGCTCCGGCGCCAGCAGGCCGATCAGCTCGGGGGCGAGGACGGGCTCGTGCTCGGTCGCCATCAGCGCGGCCGCCGGCCCGAGCTCGGGTCCGTGGGAGATGGGAATGCGAGCGGCATTGAGTCTCATGGTTACGCGGCCCCGGCGCCGGCGGCCAGGCTCTCGGCGATTTCCGGGGCGGCGGCGTCGAGCTCTTCCTCCTGCTTGGCCCAGGCGTCGGCGTCCCAGATCTCCAGGTACTCCCCGGCGCCGACCACGACGCAGTTGCCGGACAGGCCGGCGTGCTCGATCAGCGGCTTCGGCACGCGGATCCGTCCCGCCGAGTCGAGGCTGTCGTCGAAGGAGCCGCCGTGGAAGCGGCGGCGCAGCAGCCGCGCGTCACGGCCGAAGGGGCTGTGCGGTTCGAGGAAGCGCTCCGAGAGCTGCTCGTAGGAGTCGGTCGTGTGGACCCAGACGCAGGGGTCGAAGCCTTTTGAGAGAACCACTCCGTCGGCGAGCTGAGCGCGGAATCTCGACGGGACCGTGAGCCGGTCCTTGGCGTCGAGGCTGTGCTCGTAGAGACCCCGAAATGCCAACTCAACCTTGGTCCTTTCTGAGTCTTCTCTGCGGAGGGCGGAAGAGAGTTGGGACCGGAGTGATGAGGTGGGAGGAGCCTCACCACCCCGGTCCTGGGCTTCAACTCGAGCGCCACAGTAACCCACTCCCCCCCACTTTGCAACACCTCCTCCCTCTGCAACCCCCGTTGCATCCGACCGAGCGCATTACGGTTCCCTCCGTGCCTGAGGGCGAGGGAGCACAAGCGCCGGACGAAACCGCGGCCGCAGGAGCCGGCGCGGCGCCGGCCGCCGGGCCGAATGGCGAAGCGCCCGCGACCGCAGCCGGCGCGGCGCCCCCGCCCCCCGACGACGCCAACGATCTGCGCGGCTTCCACTTCAAGGCGCTGATGCGCTCGGGCAAGACCTGGGCCCTGATCCTGATCCCGACCCTGATCGTCGCGATCGTCCTCGCCGCCGCGGTCGGGCCGGCGATCGGCGGCATCGCCCTCGTCGTCCTCCTCGTCGTCGGCGTCCTGATCTGCTGGGCGATCGCCGACCGCCGCGCGGCCGAGGCCTTCTTCACCCTCTACGCGAGCGAGCACGACTACGCCCTCGGCGGCCGCACGGCACTGCCGGGGACGACGCCGCTCCTGCGCCGCGGCGACGACCGCTACGCCGACCGCACCATGACCGGCCGCCTCGCCCCGGACTGCGGTGGCATCCTCGCCCTCTTCACCTATGAGGAGGAGCACACCGACAGCGACGGCAACCGCGAGACCAACTACTACCACTACACGATCGGCCTCACCGCGATCCCCGAGTGCGAGAGCTTCGTGCCGGAGCTCTACTGCCAGCGCAAGTTCGGCCTCCGCGCCCTGGAGAAGTTCGAGGACGTCTTCCGCCGCTCGAAAGAGCGGGTCAAGCTGGAGAGCGAGGTGCTCGACCAGAAGTACGAGATCTTCTCCGGCAAGAACCAGGACCCGAACTCGCTGCGGCAGCTGTTCGAGCCCAGCTTCATCGTCTGGCTGACCGACTCGGCGCCGCCGAAGTTCGCCTTCGAGCTGGTCGACGGCAACCTCTGCTGCTACGTCAACGGCCACAAGGAAGACGCCGCCGACCTCGACCAGATCGCCGCCGCGACCGCGACCGTCGCCCGCCGCCTGCGCGAAGAGGCGACCGAGTAGCGCCCGCTTCTTGGCGCCTTTGTTCGGATATGCCGAACAAAGGCGCCAAAACCCCGACAGGGGTCAGAAGCCCTGCAGCAGGGTGCCGGCGTTGGCGATCAGGCCGGCGGCGATCATCAGCAGGACCGACGGCACCAGGACGAGGGCGACGACCAGCTGGATCTTCGGCGCTGCCCGCGCCGCCCGCTCCTCGACCGCGCGGCGGCTGTCGCGGCGCAGGGCGCTGGCCTGGCGGCGCAGCTGGTCGGCGAGCGGCGAGCCGAAGCGGCGCGAGCGCTCGATCGAGGCGACCAGCGTCGCGATCTCGCTGCCGGGGACGCGGGCGCGGAGCGCGGCGAGCGCCGCCGAGAGCGGCGTCCCGCAGGAGACTTCGGCGACCGTCAGCCGCAGCTCCTCGGCGAGCGGCCCGTCGCCGCTGCGAGCCAGCTGCGCGAGGCCGGCGGCGGGCCCGCGGCCGGAGGCGGCCCCGACCGCGAGCAGGTCGAGGGCATCCGGCAGCGCCGCGACCAGCCGCCGGCTGCGCCGGCGCGCCTGTCGCTCGAGCAGGGCGTCGGGAGCGAAGAAGCCGGCGGCGGGCAGCAGCAACGCGACCAGCACCGCGGTCCGTCCCGGCGCCGCCGGCGCGGCACCGAAGGCGAAGACGCCACCGGCAGCAGCGCCGGCCAGCTTCGCCACCAGCACCGCCGGCAGCGGGTAGCGGGCCTCGAGCCCGGAGCGCCGCAGCCGCTCCGGCAGCCCCAGCCGCAGCGCCGTCCGGGCCGGCCGGCCGCTCAGCCCGGGCCGCCGCGCCGGCACCGCGGCCCGGCCGCGCAGCAGCTCGCGGCCGGCGGCGCAGGCGCAGAGCGCGGCGACCGCGGCGAGCAGGCCCGCGCCGCTCACGGCGCCAGCCCGGGTGCCGCCGTCGGAGAGTCAGCGCCGCTCACGACGACACCCCGCCCGCCGCCGCCTGCGATCCGGCGCCACTCACTCGACCACCCGCGAGAGACGTTGGATCGCCAGGAACCCGAGCAGCTGCAGGACCGCCGCCATCGCCAGCATCGCCGCCGAGGCGGGCGAGGCCAGCAGCGTGCCGAGGAACCCGGGGTCGAGCAGCTCGGCGAAGAGCGCGCCGCCGGTCGGCATCGCCACCACCAGCAACCCGGTGAACCGCGCCTGGGCGGTCGCCGACTTCGCGTCTTCGGCCACCCGGTCGCGCTCGGCGGCGCCGCTGGCGAAGCGTCGCAGCAGCCCGGCCAGGTCGCCGCCGGCGAGTCGCTGGCTGAGCAGGGCGGCGGCGAAGGCGTCGACCCGGGGCGAGCGCATCCGCCGCCGCCAGGCGGCGATCGCCTCGGCGGTCGGGGCGCCGAGGTCGAGCTCGGCGCCGAGCCGGCCCAGCTCGGTCGCCGGCGGCCCGTCGAGGTAGGCGGCCGCCGCCGGCAAGGAGGCGCGCAGCGAGCGGCCGGCGCTGAGCGAGTCGGCGACCGCGGTCGCCACTTCGGGCAACGAGCGCTCGACCGCGAGCCGGTAGCGCCGGCGCCGGCTGGAGATCGCCCAGCCGGCGGCGGCCGGGGCGGCGACGGCGAGGGGCAGGGCGACCGCGGCGCCGGCGACGAACCAGCCGCCGAGCACCGCGACCAGCATCGCCAGCGCCGCCAGCCGGCGCCGCTCACGGGTCGAGGGCACGTAGCCCTCGCGCCCGGCTCGCCGCAGCGGCTCCAGCGCCTGCCGGACCCAACCAGCCGCCGCGGGACTCGCGAGCAGCGCCTCCCGTGCCGCCAGCGCGACCAGGCCGCCGGCGAGGGCGCCGAGCAGCGTCGGCAGCGGGCCGCCGCCGATCATCGCTCCGCCGCCCGGCACCCGATCATCGCCCCGCCCCCGTTTCCGAATCCGGGAGCCCCTCCACCGCGCCGAGATCCGCCACCGCGGCGATCTCGCTGACCACCCGGGCGCCGTCCGCGCGGCGCTCCATCTGCACCACCAGGTCGATCCCGCGCCGCACCTGCTCGGCGATCGCCGCGTGCGGCAGGCCGACGCCGGCCATCAGGGCCAGCGTCTCGAGCCGCGCCAGCGCATCGGCGGGCGAGTTGGCGTGGACGGTCGAGAGGGCGCCGTCGTGGCCGGTGTTGAGCGCGGTGAGGAGATCCAGCGCCTCCGCCCCGCGCACCTCGCCGATCACGATCCGGTCCGGCCGCATCCGCAGCGCGTTCCGCAGCAGGTCGCGGATCGTCACCTCGCCGCGCCCCTCGACCCCGGCCGGCCGGCTCTCGAGCCGCACCACGTGCGGCTGCTGCAGCCGCAGCTCGGCCGCGTCCTCGATCGTCACCACCCGCTCGCGCGGCGCGACGAAGCTCGAGAGCGCGTTCAAGAGCGTCGTCTTTCCGGCCCCGGTGCCGCCGCTGACCAGCACGCTGCGGCGCCGGCCGACCGCCTCCTCGAGCAGCTGCCGCTGGGCGGCGCTGAGGGTGCCGAGCGCGACCAGCTCGGCGGGGCCGGGCCGCTGCGCGCCGAAGCGGCGGATCGAGACCGCCGGCCCGTCGATCGCCAGCGGCGGGATCACCACGTTGACCCGCGAGCCGTCGCCGAGCCGGGCGTCGACCATCGGGCTCAGCTCGTCGACCCGGCGACCGAGCGGCGCCAGGATCCGCTCGATCGCGTTGCGCAGCTCCTCCTCGTCGGCGAACCGCACCTCGGTCGCTTCGACGACGCCGCCCCGCTCGACGTAGACGCGCTCGGCGCCGTTCACCATCACCTCCTCGACCGCCGGGTCGGCGAGCAGCTCCTCGAGCGGCCCGAGGCCGACGCTGTCGCGGACGATCCGCTCCGCCACCTCCTCGCGGTCGCCTCCGCCGAGCACCGCCGCCTCGCCGGCGACCAGCTCACGAACCGCGGTATCGAGCTCGCCGCCCTGGCGGCCGGCGGCCGCCTCCTGGCGCCGCCGCTCGACCAGCCGCTCGCGCAGCGAGGCGGCCAGCGCCGCGACGTGCCGCTCCCGCGCCGCGCTCATCCGCGCAGGAGGATCGTCACCTGGCGGGCGAAGCTCTCGGCGTGGATCAGGTCGAGCGCCTGTGCCCGCGTCAATCCAAGCGTCGCCTCGGCTTCGCCGGCCCCCTCCGCTTCGGCGCTCGCCGCGAGCGCCAGCAGCGGCACCGCCGGCGCGGCCACATAGGTGCGACCGGCGCCGCTGCCCTTCGGTTCGACCGTGACGACCACGTCGACCCTGGTCCCGCGCGGCGGCGACCCGGCGGCGAGCAGGGCGCCGGCGCCGGAGACGGCGATCTCGACCGGGCGCCGGCCGCGGCCGAGCATCAGCCCCGGCCTGCCGCCCGAGCCGGGTGGCCGCAGCTCTGCGGCGGTTATGTAGGAGCCGGCCGGGACCGGCGCCCGGGCCACCAACCCGAGGGCCTGCGGCGGCGCCGAGAGCGCCCCCGGCGGCACGAACCGCACCGGCACTCGCCGGATCTCGAAGCCGCCGACGACCTTTGGGTCGATCCGCTGCCCGGCGGCGAGCGCGCCGCCGGCGACGACGACCGGCCGCAGCTCGCCGTAGCCGCTGGCGACGCGGTTTCCGTAGCCGTCGGCAAGCGCCGCCGAGATCGCCGCAGCGGCAAGCGCCGCGGCAGCGAAGGCGACCGCCCGCCCGCGCCGGCTCACCGCCGCGCCTCCGCCTGCTCGAGCGGCAGCTCGAGCACCGCCTCGGTCGCCCCGGCCCCGGTCCGCAGCGCGAAGCCGCCGCCGTGCTCGACAGCGATCCGCCGCACGATCCGCAGCCCGTGCCCGTGTCGAGCAGCGCCGGAGACCCGCTCGGCGAGGCCAGCCGGCGCCCGCCTGCTTCCAGGCCTGTGGGCGCCGCGCCCCGAGTCGCGGACGACGATCCGCAGGCGGCCGCCGCGGGCGCCGGCCATCACCGTCACCCGGCGGCCGCCGTGCTCGATCGCGTTGGCGATCAGGTTGTCGAGCGCCTGCTCCAGCTGTGATGGGTCGCCGCTGACGCTTGCCGTGCCGCAGCGGCAGCGCAGCTCCAGCGAGCGCCCGGCGAGCGCCGCCCGCGCCTGCCAGCGGCCGACCGCCGCCGCCAGCAGCGGCCCCGCCGTGACCGCGGCCCGAACCTCGGTCGCAACTCCCCCGCCGCCGTTGATCTCCCGGTCGAGCCGCTCGAGCGCCGCCGCCGCCATCCGCACCGGTTCCTCGAGCTCACCGGCGGCGCTCCCCTCGACCGGCGCGGCCAGCGCCAGCACCTGGAGCGGCCGGCGAACCTCGTGCAGCGCCTGGTTCAACGCCGCCCGCCGTCGCGTCTCCCGCACCCCGGCGGCGCCGACCGCGGCGATCGCCAGCACGAACGGCCAGCCGGCGCCGATATCTCGAATCAGTGCGAGCACGCCCGTCCAAGTCACGGGCCGGCTCGATCTCTCCCCCCATCGCTCCAAAGGAGGGCGGAAAATGCGCACCCGGCACTCCGATGCGGTCTCGGCCAGGCGCTACGGAGCGCGCAGGTGCGCTTGGATAAGACCTCTTTACCTTCTGATCCGTTCCACTTCTCCTTCGTTCTTCAAACCTTTCTGGACGAAGAAACGACGGAGCGTTCTGGAATACTTGATCTAGAGTTTGGCTGCTCAGCCAGGCTCGACCATAGAAGTCCCCCCGAAAATCCGATCGGAGGATATCCCCCCGTGCCTCAAACCCGAACCTCACCCGAGGGCATCACCCAGCAGCTCGCCAAGGCGCTCGCGCATCCGCTCCGCGTGCAGATCCTCAGCTCGCTGCACAAAGGTATCTCGAGCCCCAATCAGCTCTCCCAGGAACTCGGCGAGCCGCTCGGCAACGTCAGCTACCACGTCAAAACACTGCTCGAATTCGACTGCATCGAACTCGTCAAAACCGAGCCGCGGCGCGGCGCCGTCGAGCACTTCTACCGGGCCACCGAGCGCGCCTTCTTCAGCGACGACGACTGGGCGAAGATCCCCGCCTCGGCCCGCAAGGGCATCACCGGCGTGATCCTCGAGGCGATCGGCGAAGACGCCACCGCCGCGCTGCTCGAGGGGACGATCGAGAAGCGCACCGATTCGCACATCACCCGCTCGCCGCTCGTCCTCGACGAGCAGGGCTGGCAGGACCTGAACGCGGCCCTCAACGAGACTCTGGAGCGCGCCAACGCGATCCAGGAGGAAGCCGCCGACCGCCTCGCCAAGAGCAAGGGCGACTCGATCAACACCAAGCTGGCGTTGATGCACTTCGAGTCGCCGGGAGACAAGTAGCCGACGCGACCCGCGGCTCGGCGTCCGGCCTGCCCGGCGCCGAGCCGCCTCGCGGCGCCGCAGCCTGCATCGGGCGCGAGGCCGACCGATAAGGCCGGCCAGCCGCGCGCCCGAGCCGGCGGCTCAGCCGCCCTTGTTCGTGGTCGTCGGCATCAACGACGCGGTCGCCGAAATGGTCATCTCGTCACCTCCCTCCCTGGATCGGATGCGAGCCGCCCAAGACTCGCTGCTCGTGATGCGGAGGCTGATTCCGGTGAGAGGACTAAGACCAAATTCGTGCGTAACACGCGCGACCAGTCGCTTATTCTCAGACCGATAGAGATTTCCTCACTTATCGGGAGGCGTGATGGCGGCTACTCAACAGCGACAGAAGCGACAGGAAATCGCGACATCGGAGGCGCGGAAGCTGATGAGCCATCCGTGGCGGGTGCGGATCATCGAAGCCCTCCTTCAGCGCGATACGAGCTGCTCGCAGATGGTGGACGAGGGCGTGGTTCCAGACCTCGCCTCGAAGCCGCGTCCCGATGCGATCTCCCAGCTCGCCTACCACGTCCGCCTGCTCGTCAAAGCCGACCTGGCCGAGATCGTCAGGTCGATCCCGGCCCGCGGTTCGCACGAGAACATCCTGAGGGCGCGGGTGGCCGCTCATCACGATGACGAGGAATGGGCGCAGCTCTCGCTCGAGGAGAGGGAAGCGATCACGCCGTCGACCCTGTCGAACCTGTTCGGCCTGGCCGAGGCGGCGGCGCACTACGGGTCCTTCGACAACCGCGTCGACCGCCACCTCGCCTACGTACAGGCGGAGCTGGACGAGAAAGCCTGGTCGGACCTGGGTCCGGTGCTGAACGGAATGCTCGACATCGTCCTGCGCGTCAAACACGAAGCGAAACAGCGGCTGGAAGCATCGGGGGAGGAGCCGATCCGGGTCGTCTGGGGACAGATGATGTTCGAAACGCCGCCGCTGCCGGCTCGCCCCGACGCGGCGAGCCCGCCGGGTCGCTGAGCTACGGCGCCGCGGCGGTCCAGCTGACGACGCCGCTGTCGCAGTCGCCGAGCGGCGCGTCGACCTCGTCGGTGATTCGCGCCGTTCCCTTCGCCTCGCCGTGCTTGGGGATCGTGCCGCTCAGCTTCAGGCCCAGGGTGGAGTTGTACTCGATCAGGGTCTTCGAGAACGAGCGTCCCTGGAGGACGATCCGCGGGGCGCTAAAGGAGAGGACGCTCTGGCTGCCGCCGGTGCTTCCGGGCGCCCATTCTTCGCCGTCGCTGCACCTGTAGGTGGCGTTCCGCAGTTCGACGTGGGTGACTTCGACCACTTCCTTGCCGCTGCGATCCCGCTTGGCGCGGACGTTCAACTTGATCGTCGCAGCGAGCGCCGCGGTACCGAGCCCGAGCAATGCGAGATGCGTTTCATCTGAACCTCCCCAGTGGACGAGCGGGCTACCGGCCCCTCCGATCCTCGACAAGGGGCGGAACTCGTCCCGCGGTCTCAGCTCTCGAGTGCGAGCCAGAACCTCAGGCGAGCGCTGCCAGCTCCGGCGCGGCGCCGGCGATCCGCTCTGCCTCTCCCTCGAAGCCGATGACCACACGCGATTCGAGGGCCTCGGCGAGACGGCGGAGCGTCGTCAGCGATGCCCGGTGCTGGCCGCTCTCGAGCCGAGAGATCACCGTATTCGTCGTCCCCATGCGCCTGGCGACGTCCTCCTGGGTCAGACCGAGCTGCATCCGTCTACGGATGATCAGCCTCGCGAGATCCTCGGCCGGGCGCAACTGCTCGAGGGCATTCCGGTATGCGTCGCTCTTTGCGGCGCGTTTGGCGATGCCGTCGGCGTGCCGCGCTCCAACGGGACTGTGTGAATTTCGGGCCATGGTGCCTCCTCACATCGATAGCGACACGGCGAACTTAGCAGAATCGCTAAGTAAGCGAGTAAGCGCATGCCTATGGCGAGTCGAGTCCGGCGGCGCGGGGCGGGCGGCGAGGGTTCGCGTCCATACGTTCTTTGAAATCGATCCAGCGACCGTTCGCGAGCGCAATCTCACGGGGTGGAATCCGCTTCGACGTCTTCCGAAACATGTGGAGCAAGACGATGAGGTTCTCGGAACGCCTGTACAAAGATTCGATAGAGCTTCCTGCCGGAGTGGCATCGCAGCTCGCGAAGCTCTGCTTCGATCTGAGGCGTGTGCGGGAACGGGAGCGGCGGATCATCGTCGCGAAGCCCGTTGAGACGATGGGAAACTCCTCTTCCAGGAACTGGCGAACCGGTTCCTCCCCTGAAGCTTCTCTGTAGAAGACCGCTTGCGTAGACATCGGAGGGGCCCGTAAATGCAGCCTTGCCGCGATCAGCCCTCGACCAGCCGGTAACCGATGCCCCACACGTTCTGCACGTAGCGGCCGTGCTCCGGATCGAGTTTGCGGCGCAGCCGGGAGGCGTGTGAGTCCAGGGTCCTGGTGCGGGTCGGGCTCTTGAAGCCCCAGGCCGACTGCAGCAGCTCGGCCTTCGAGAAGACCCGGGTCGGGTCGCTGGCGAGGACGCAGAGGAGGTTGAACTCCTTCTTTGCCAGGCGCACCTCGCGGCCGCCGACGTTGACGCGGCGGCGGGCCGGGTCGACGACCAGTTCGCCGACCCGGCTCGGGCCTTCGCGGCGCGGCTCGCGGCGGCGCAGGACGGCGTCGATCCGGGCCCGCAGCTCGCCGTGGACGAAGGGCTTGACGAGATAGTCGTCGGCGCCGGCTTCGAGGCCGCGGATGCGATCGGTGTGATCGGAGCGGCCGCTGAGGACGATCACCGGCAGGTAGGGGTCGAAGCGCTTCTCGATCCCGTCGGCCTCGCGGATCTCGCGGAGGACGTCGAGGCCGGGCGCGTCCGGCAGCTGCAGGTCGAGGAGCAGCAGGTCCGGGGTGTTGAAGCGGACGTGGCGGAGGGCGTCGGAGGCGGTCGGCGCCGGCAGCACGCCGAAACGGTCGGCGAGCAGGTGGTCGCAGAGCAGCTCCAGCGTCTTCGGGTCGTCCTCGCAGACGACCAGTCGGGCGATCTCGTGCCTAGCCGGGAGCATCGCCTTCCCAAGTCGGCAGCGGCGCCGATTCTCCCCCCTGCGGGGCCGGCCGCTCGAGGACCATTGCCGCACCTTGCTGGTAGACGAGGCGGCGCGGCGGCACCGCGAGGCGCTCGGCGAGGAGGTTGCCGCGGCGGTCGAGGAAGTGGAGGTCGAGCGGGAACCGCATCCAGAAGGTGTGCACCGAGCGGCAGTCGGGAAGCAGCAGGCCGGGCAGGGCGTCGGCGCGGTCGAGCCAGGCGAGTCCGAGCAGCCGGGCGCGGCGATCGGCGGCGACCGGAAACGGCAGGCCGCCGATCTCGACGACCGGCAAGCGGCTCAATCTCTTCCATCCCGATCCCCCACTCACCCCGGGGTAAGTGTTTGGCGAGCCGGTTCTCTCCCCCCTCCCCAAGCCGGAAATTCCTCCTTGGTGCAACCGGGCGCCCACGGGGTCGCTCGAGCAGGCACGCGACTACGATGATTGGCAGGATCATGCACCTGCTCGCGCCGGGCTTGCGCGGGTGGGATGGGCTTCAACTCACATGGATAAGAAAACCACGCGCAGAGGGAACTACGAGTCCGGCTCCGACTACGTCCTCGAGTACGGCGAGCTCCGCTTCGCCTTCAACGAGGAGGACTTCGCGCAGCGGGTCGAGCAGGCGGCCGTCAAGCTCGCCTTCGTCGACCAGGGGCTCAGCCGGGAGGAGCTCGACGACCTCCTCGACCTCGCGGTGAGCGGCGAGATCGCCGAGCCCAGCTCGCGTCTCGGCGAGCACATCAACGAGAACTGGGAAGACCTCGTCGGTCCCTCCAACCGCAGCCTCGTCCACTGGATCCGCCGCCTCGTCTTCCGCGGCGCCTGGCTCGACCAGCGGGTCAAGGAGGGCGAGCTCGACGTCGTCTTCGACGAGCGCACCCAGACCTTCGGTTACGTCCAGCCGGACCGCAGCGACGAGCTGATCGAGCTCTCCAAGGAGCCGAGCTGGCGTCGCATCGCCTACCGGCGCTGAGGCGCTGCGACCGGCGCATTTCGGCGTCCTCGGTCGCTCGCCTTCGGGTCACGCACTAGGAGTGCGCTCCCCTCAGCTCGCTTCCTGCGTCCTTGAACTGCTTGGTGGCAGCGCCTCAGTCGGAAGTCGGGCGCTCTAGGGCTGCAACGACCGTCAGCGAGCCGCCGCCGGCTCCTCCCTGGGCGCGGCCGGCGTCGAAGAACTCCTTCGCGGCCTCGGCGTCGCCGTGGGCCTCGCCGAGCCGGGTCAGCGAGTCGACCAGCAGGAAGACGTCCTCGCCGCCGCTGGCCCGGGCGGTCGCCTGGGCCAGGGCGTCGCTGGCGTGATGGGGCTGTCCGGCCGCGACGATCTCCGCCTGCGGCGCCTCTCGGCGCCAGTCGGCGAGCTCCTCGGGGCTGGGATCGATCAGCAGCGCGACCGGGTCCGGGCCCTTCGAGTCAGCGGCGATGTCGGCGGCGACGGCGCGCAGCAGCGCGGTGCAAGCCTCGCGGGTCTCCGCGTAGAGGAGCGCCTGACGGCCGGCCTCGGGCGGCAGCAGCAGCCCCTGCAGGGTCACCGACTGCTTGCCGCGGCGGCCGAACGGGCGGCGGCGCCGGCGGCGGCGCGGGCGCGGGGACCCCTCGCTGTCGCTCGCCGACGACGGCGCGACCGGCGCGGGCTCCGGCTCGCGCTCACTGCGCTCCGGCTCGCGCTCGGAATCGCCCTCCGGTTTCCTTTGGCGCTCCGGCTTCCGCTCGCGCTCCGGTTTCCGCTGGCGCTCCTCGCGCTCGCGGCGCGGCGCCTCGCCTTCGCTGGGATCCTCGTCGGCACCGCCGTCGCCGCGACCGCGGCTGCGGCTGCGCCGGCGACGGCGCGGCGGGCGATCGCCGCGCTCGCTCTCCTCATCGGCCCCGGCGCCGCCATCGGCGGGCGCGGCGTCTGAGCCGTCGCCGTCAGCCAGGCGCTCGATCAGCTCGCTCCGGCTCAGCATCCGGTAGCGATCGATCCCCGCCTCGTCGGCGAGCAGGTGGAGGTCGGACAGGTGCTTGGAGTCGAGCTCGGCTTTGGTCATCGGACGCAGGTTATTTCAAGCGGCCGCCCGGGGCGGCTCACGCGGTGCGGGCGGCCAGGGCAGGGTCGGTGCCCTCCGCCGCCGCCGCCTGCGGCCAGGCCTCCGCCGCCGCGGCGACCTCGGCCGCCGACCAGCCGAGCTCCTCGCCCAGCACCTCGGCGACCGGCCGCACCGCCTCGGCGCCGCGCAGCTGCGGCGCCGCCAAAAGGCCGAGCCGGGTGCGCCGCAGCAGCACGTCGGCGACGCTCCGCGCCTGCTCGTGGCGGGCGGCGACCACGACCTCGGCGAGCAGGTCGGGACGGCCGGCGACGATCGGCTCGGCCAGCCGCGGTCGCTCGGCGGCCAGCGCCAGCACTTTGCGGGCGGCGTGGCCGTAGCGGAAGGCGAGCTGGGAGAGCGCCTCCTCCCCCACCGCCTCCGGCGCCTCGAGGTCGGCCGGCCGCGCCTCCATCCCGAGCGGGATCTCGGCGGTGTGGCAGGGAGCGTCGCGTCCGCTGCGCTCGACCAGGCGGTCGACGGTCTGCTTCGCCATCCGCCGCCAGGTGGTGAGCTTGCCGCCGGTGATCGTCAGCATCCCCGAGCTGGTCTCATACAGCTCGGCCTTGCGGGAGATGTCGACGGACTTGCGCGGATCGCCGCTGGAGATCAACGGCCGCACGCCCGCGTAGGCGCCGACCAGGCTCGACTCGGTCAGCGTCGTCCCGAAGTAGGTGTTGACCGCTTCGAGCAGGTACTCGACGTCGGCTTCGGCCGGGCGCGGGTGGGTGATGTCGCCTTCGTAGTCGTTGTCGGTGGTGCCGACCAGGGTGCGGCCGTACCAGGGCAACGAGAAGATCATCCGCCCTTCGCCGGCCGGCACGATGCAGGCGGCGCGGCCGATCGGCAGGTCGGCCTGGTCGAGCAGCAGGTGGGTGCCGCGGCTCGGCGCGATCCGCGGCACGTCCTCCTCCTCGACCACCTCGGGGCGGATCTCGTCGGCCCAGACGCCGGTCGCGTTGACGACGTTGTCGGCGTGGACCTCGAGCCGCTCGCCGGAGCCGGACTCGACGAAGGCGACGCCGGCGGCGCGGCCGTTCTCGGTCAGCACCTCGGTCACCTCGGCGCCGTTCAGGGTGACGGCGCCGAACCGTTCGGCCTCGCCGAGGATCGTGAAGACGAGGCGGACGTCGTCGGTCTGGCAGTCGTAGAAGAGGTAGGCGTCGTTGGGCGCGCGGGCGGTCAGCGCCGGCACCATCTCCAGCACCTCGGCGCGGTCGATCGTCCGGTGGCGGTCCGGCGACCAGTAGAAGTCCTCGTCGGCGGCGTGCGAGGAGCGCATCTCGCGGCGGCTGCGGCCGACCCGCGTCGTCGCCATCACGTCGTACATGTTCAGCCCCAGCCCCAGTTTGCGGTCGCGGCGCTCCTCGCCGAAGCTGGCGACCAAGAACGGCGTCGGGTAGACGAGGTGCGGCGCCAGCTGGACCATCAGCTGCCGCTCGAGCAGCGCCTCGCGGACCAGGCCGAGGTCGAAGTTCTGCAGGTAGCGGAGGCCGCCGTGGACCATCTTCGAGGAGCGGCTGGAGGTGCCGATCGCGTAGTCGCCGCGCTCGAGCAGGGCGACCGAGTAGCCGCGCGAGGCGGCGTCGAGGGCGACGCCGGCGCCGGTGATGCCGCCGCCGATCACCACCACCTCGAAGCTCTGCCCGGCGATCTCCTCGACGGCGCGGGCCCGGCTCAGCATCGGCGCGCCCCCGGCATCAGTCGAGGAAGACGGTGGTCGCGGTCGGCGGCCGCTCGGGCGCGGGACGCTCCTGGCGCGGGTGGCCGAGGTGGAGGAGGCCGACGGTTCGCTCCCGCGGCGGCAGCCCGAGCGCGGCCCGCCCCTCCTCGGCCCGCAGCAGTCCGGGCGTGCGCCAGTAGCCGGCGAGGCCGCGGGCGTGGGCGGCGAGCAGGACGATGTAGGAGGCGACGGCGGTCGCGTGCAGGTCCTCCTCGTCCTGGACCGAGTCGCCGGAGAGCAGGCAGGAGACGGCGACCAGGGTCGGGCAGCGGTCGAGCTTGGCGGCGCCCGCAGGGCCGGCGGCCCGCTTCAGCCGCTCCAGGGTCGCCGGGCCGACGACGCGGAAGCGCCAGGGCACGGTGAGGTTGTGGTTCGGCGCCCAGTCGGCGAGCTCGAGCAGCTCGGCGAGCTCCTCACGACCGAGCGGCTCGGCGGTGAAGGCCTTGTGGGTGCGGCGCGTGCGGATCGCGGTCTCGACGTCCATCTCACCCCACAGTTTCGCTGTTCCCGGCTACGGACCCCGGATGAGGTTGCCGTTTCAGGCGTATAGCGACCGAAAAAGGCAACCTCGTCGAGAGTCGCACCGGGGTCTGGAAGGCGGGGGTGGGTCAGAGGCCGTAGCGCCAGTGCATCCAGCCGCGGCGGGCGACCCAGCCGAGGCCGAAGAGGAGGCAGCCGGCGAGCAGGCCGGCGACGATCGCGCCGGCGACGCTCGCGACCGAATCGTCGTCGCTTTCGCCGCCGTTCTGTGGCTCGGTGGTGCGGATCGGTTCGTCTTCGGCGACGCCGCTCCCCGCTTCGTCGCCGGGCGGTTCGGCGCTGGGAGCTTCCAGCCCGCCTTCGCCGCCGCTCGGCGGCGCGCCGGCGGTCTGACCGGGAGAAGCGACCTTGCCGGGCGAAATCGAGCCGCCGCCGCTCGACCTCCCCTGGCTGCTGCCGCCGCTCGACGATTCCGGCGCGGCCCCGTTCAGCTCTGGGGCCGGAACGGGTGCGACGCTCGCGGGCGGCACGCCGCCGGCGCTGCCGGAGCTGCTTGGCGGCGCCGGCGGCGGCACGTTCGCCGACGGCGAGTTGACCTTCGGCTTGGGGACGGTCGGCGGCACGTCCGCGATCGGGAACGCCGTTTCGCTGACCGCGGCCAGCACCTGGGCGGTGGTCCAGATCGGCGACTGGTTGGCGACCAGTTCGGAGGTACCGTCGCCCGGCACCGCGTAGCGGTAGTTGCCGCCCGGTTCCTGGTTGGCGGCGAGGTAGTCGAACGGCGTCTTGCCGCTGTCCTTGAACGAGGAAGGGTTGCCGCCGGCGGCGATGATCCCCTGCACCGCCCAGGCCGTCGACTGGGTGTTGACCGGGAAGCCCTGGCCGAGCGGAAAGCCGCCGCTCTGGCGCTGCTGAGCGCGCAGGTAGGTGAGTCCGCGCTGGGCGGCCTTCGAGCCTGCCAGCGCCATCATCGAGGCGCCGGTGCCGTCGGCGGTGCTCGGCGAGCCCGGCGTGTCGCCCCAGCCGCCGTCCTCGTTCTGGACCTTCCGCAGCCAGCTCGCGGCGCTCCTGGTGGCGCCGTCGGCGCCGGCGCTGCGCAGCGCCAGGATCGCGAAGGCGGTCGAGCCGGGCCAGCCTTCGAAGGAGCCGTTGTCGCGCTGCTTGCCGAGCAGCGTGGCGACCAGGTTCTCACCGCCGAACTTGCGCGCATCGACGCCGGCCCCGTTCAGCGCCAGGATCGTCCGCGCCAGCGCCCCCGGGCTCTTCAGGGTGCCGGCCTGGGAGCGCAGGTAGTCGACCGGGCTCGTGCCCCGCCGCGCGACTTCGAGCGGGTTGCGGCCCGCCGCCTCGAGGCCGAGCATCGTCCAGTCGGTGGTCGCGCTGCTCGACTTGTCGTCGGGCGAGGCGCCCCAACCGCCGTCCGCGTTCTGGACCGTTTCCAGCCAGACGACGGTGGTCGGGCTCGGCGCCGCGTGAGCCGGGGCGGGCACCAGGGCGCCGAGGCCGAGCGCGATCGCCAGCGCCGCCACCGCGCCGCCCCGGCGGGCCGCCGGGCCGAGGCCCCGCCCCGGCTCGGGCGGCGGCGCCGGCGGTCGTCCCCCCTCCCCGCGCCGGGTCCATTCGAAGCGTTCGCGGAAGCGGACCAGCATCCGCAGCATCGCCGGCCCGGCGACCAGGGCGAGGACGAAGTTGGTGGCCGCGTGGGCGGCGTCGAACGGGATCGCCCGCGCCTCGAGCACGCCGAAGTGGGCCAGCGACAGTTCCCCTCCGTAGGTCGCCATCAGGGAGAAGTTCAGCAGAGCCCCGTAGCCCGCGCCGGCGAGCCCGCAGACCGCGGCGAGGACGAAGCGGTTCGGAGTGCGGCCGCTGAGGGCGAGGCCGGCGCCGAGCACCCCGCAGAGCCCCCAGGCGGCCATCTGCCACGGCGTCCAGGGCCCCTGCCCGAACCAGAAGTTGGAGACCAGCGCGGTCAGCGCGCCGACCGCGAAGCCGGGGGCGCCGCCGAGCGCGTAGCCGGCGAAGATGATGATGTCGGTGGTCGGCTTGACGTTGGGGAAGGCGGCGAAGGCGATCCGGCCGGCGATCGCCAGCGCCGCCAGCGCCGCGACCAGCGCCACCACCTGGGCCGGCGGCCGCGAGCGCTCGTACCAGGCAAAGCCGGCGACGACCACGGCGGCGACGATCAGGAAGCTGGCGAGCTCCCAGCTCACCGCCCCTCCTCTCCCTCGGGTCCGAGCAGCGCCGCCGCCCCCTGCTCGGGGGTGACGACGCCGGCCAGGTCGAGGACGCGGGCCACCTCGGTGGCGAAGTACCAGCCGCCGGAGAGGACCTCGGCGGCCGGGCCGTCGGCGATCACGACGCCGTCGCCGAGCAGGACGACGCGGCTGGCGAAGGCGGCGGCGAACTCGACGTCGTGGGTGGCGACGACGACCCCGGCGCCGCCGCCGACGAGGCGGCAGATCAGGCCGACGAGGTCGTCCTTGCGGCCGCGGTCCATGCCGCGAGTGGGCTCGTCGAGGGCGACGAGGCCGGGCAATTGGTCCCCCTCGATGCGGCCGGCGAGGGCGATCGCCAGCGCCAGCCGCTGCCGCTCGCCGCCGGAGAGATCGCGCGGGTCGGCGGCGAGCGCGTGCTCGAGGCCGACGGCGGCGAGGGCGGCGGCGCCCTCGGGGCCGGGGAGCTCGTCGGCGACCCGCTCGCGGACCAGGTAGTCGCTCGGGTTCTGGGTCAGGAGGGCGATGCCGGCGGGGGTCGCGAGCTTGCCGGCGACCGGCTCCAGGAGACCGGCGGCGGTGCGCAGCAGGGTGCTCTTGCCGGCGCCGTTCCGCCCCATCAGCGCGACCCGCTCGCCGCGGCCGACCTCGAGGTCGATCCCGCGCAGGACGTCGACCGGCTCCTCGGCCGGTTCGAGCTCGACCCACAGCGCATTTGCCGAGAAGACCGTCTGCCCAGGGGGGAGAATTCGCGCCGCCCCAGACTTCCCCGGGTGGGGGACAGGGGTGATCGGGGCGCTCGCCGCGCTCACCCTGCCAACCGCTCCGGCCACGCCCGACAGCCCGCTCGCCTCGAGCGTGCGCCGCGCCTCGCGGACGCCGACCGGCAGCGGCTCGAGGCCGGCCAGCGAAAAGAGCCGCGCGGCCGGGGTCTCGAGCGCCGGGTCGGCGGCCTGCGCCCAGCCGAGGAACTCGGCCGGGGCGCCGTCGAAGGCGACCCGGCCGTCGGCCATCGCCACCACCCGATCGGCCGCCGCCAGGCAGCGCTCGAGCCGGTGTTCGGCGAGCAGCACCGCCACCCCCCACTCCTCGTTCAGCCGCCTCAGCAGCCAGATCAGCTCGTCGCCGGCGACCGGGTCGAGCTGCGAGGTCGGCTCGTCGAGCAGCACCAGCCGCGGCCGCGTCACCAGCGCCGCCGCCAGCGCCACCCGCTGCAGCTCGCCGCCCGACAGCGTGTCGACGGCGCGCTCGAGCAGGTGCGGGATCGCCAGCGCCAGCGCCACCTCCTCGACCGCCCGAGCGCGGGCGGCGGGGGCGTCGCCGCGCATCTCCAGCGGCAGCTCGATCTCGGCCGCGACCGTGGTCGAGACGACCTGCGTCTCGGGATCCTGGGCGAGGTAGCCGACCACCGCGGCCAGCTCGGCCGGACCGGCGGCGAGCGCGTCGAGGCCGGCGACCGCGACCGCGCCCTCCACCTCGCCGCCGTGGAAATGCGGCACCAGGCCGCAGGCGGCTTTCAGGAGCGTCGACTTGCCGGAGGCGGAGCGGCCGGCGAGCAGGATGAACTCGCCCGGGGCGACCGTCAGCGAGACCTCATCGAGGGCCGGGCGCGCGGCGTGCGGATAGGCGTAGCCGAGCCGCTCGATCGCCAGCGCCGGCTGCGCCCCACGGCGGATCGCCAGCTCAGACACGCCCTGCCTCCAGCGCCGCGGCTCGCCGCCCCCGGGTCACCTCGCGGACCGTCCGCCGCCGCCGTTGCGTTCGCCACCGCAGCGGCGCCAGGCCGCTCGCCGCGACCAGCGCCGCCAGCGCCAGGGTCGGTGCGCCGAGCCCGATCGCGACCGTCGGGTAGGCGTGGAAGGCGTCGGCGCCCGCCAGCTCGGCCGCGATCGCCGCCGCCAGCACCGCGATCCCGACCGCGTAGAAGCGGCGGTCGTAGCGCGTTCGCCGCCGCTGCCGCGGCGCCCGCGCGCCGAGGCTGTAGCCGCGCAGCTCGAGCGTCGCCGCGACGTCGACCGAGCGGTCGAGCGAGCCGGCCAGCAGCCGCCGCGCCAGCGCCGCCCTGCCGACCGCCGCCGCGCCCGGTCCGCGCAGCGCCGCCGCGTCGCGCAGCCGCCCGGCGTCGGCCGCCGCGACCGGCACCAGCCGCGAGACCAGCGTCGCGGTCAGCGCCGAGCGGCCGGCGAGCGGGCGCAGCGCCCGCAGCACCCGGTCGGGATCGACGCAGGACGAGTAGACGGCGAAGACCAGCAGCACAACCAGCGCCCGCAACCCGATCACCGCCCCGGCGACCAGCGACTCGAGCGTCACGTCGACCCGGCCCAGCAGCGGCCAGTCGCCGAGCCGCGCCAGGACGGTCTCGCCGCGGTCGACCAGCAGCGTGTTGACGGCCCCGATCAGGAGCGCCAGCGTCAGCCCCATCCAGAGGGCGGCGCGCAGGGCCGAGCCCGCCCCGGCGAGCAGACCGGCGATCAGCGCCGCCGCCCCCACCGCCAGCAGCACTACCGGGTTCGAGTAGAGGAAGGCGACGACGACCAGCGCCGCCAGGTAGGTCACCGCGGCGCCGGGCGAGGCCGCCTGCAGCGGTCGTTTCCTCGGCCTGTAGGCGAAGGGGGATCTCATCGGACCGGCAGCGGCACCGCGGCGCCGCCTTCGCTCACCACCGCGTAATGGTCGCGCAGGTCGTCTTCGTCGAGCAGCTCGGCGGCGGCTTCGACGCCGGCCGGCGTCAGGCCGCTGACCAGCCACACCGGCGGCCCTTCCAGCTCCCGCGTCGCGGCGACCAGGCCGGCGTCGGGGCCGAAGCGGCGGGCGGTGTCGCCGTCGGGGTCGAGCCCGACCAGCCGATAGCCGCCTTCCCCCGGTTCGAGCTCGGCGTAGACCCCCGAGGTCGCCGGGCCGCGTTCGAGCAGCGCCGCCGTCGAGTCCGACCGCAGCTCCTCCCAGCGGCCGACCAGGACCCGGATCGCCCCGTCCGCCGCGCCCTTCGCGAGCGTCACCCCTTCCCCTTCGAGCGCCGCTTCGACCCGGTCGCAGGCGGCTTCCACCCCGCCCCCGAGGCATTCGACCGCGACCGGGTGGCGTTCGCCTTCGTAGCCGTCCACGAACGGCGCCGGCCACGAACCGACCACCGCCGGCACGTGGTTCGTCGCCTGCCAGTCACGGAAGTCCCACCAGATCCGCTCCCTTCCCTGCAGCGGGTACTCGGCGGCGCCGATCGGCGACTCGACCCCGTCGACGAAGAAGAACCAGTCGTAGGGATCGCCGCCGCGCTCGGTTTCGGCGACGCCGTCGATCGAGGCGACGTAGCCGCCGCCGTAGCGGGTCTCGATCCTGGCGCTGCCTTCGAGCACCCGCATGACGGTGTCGGATTCGTTTGCTTCCAGCGATTCTTCGAGCACCGGCTCGGCCCCGAATTCGCGCGTCACGGTGAGGCTGACCGAGCCGACGTCGGCGCCGGGGCCGAGGCCGCAGCCGGCGATCGCGAGCGCCGCCAGGAGCAGCGCCGCCGCGATCGCCGTGCCGCGGCTGCGGCTCACCTCAGTGGCCAGGCGGGCAGTTGCCGCCGATGCAGACCGCCACCCCGTTCGAGGGGATTTCGCCGCCATGGGTGGCCCGCAGCAGGGTCGCGCCGGTCAACGTCACCTTGACGCTGCCGTCGCTCGCGGTCGGCTGGCTGGCGCCGGTCACGGTCGCCCCGGCGACCGGCTTGCGCTTGCCCTTTTCGTCGTAGGAGAAGACGTGGACCGTGAACGGCGTGCCGGTGGTCGCGGTTTCCGGCGCCACCAGCGACAGCTCGCCCGGGTAGGGGAAGCTCGGCGCCAGGTCCCAGAGCACTTCGTCGCCGGCCTGCAGCTTGGTCTGTTCGCCGCCGACCTGCGAGCCCTTGTGGTTGACCTTCAGGTACCAGGAGGCCTTGCCCGCCACCTTGCTGCCGCCGACCCCGCAGATGCCGAGGCCGAATTCGTCGACGAAGGCATCGGTGACCAGCAGCGGCTGCAGCGTCGCGGTGGTCTTCGCCGCCTGCCCCAGCAGGCCGAGCGCGGTGGCGCCCTTGACCGTCACCGATTTGCCGCTGCCGCCGGTGCCGCTGCCGAAGCAGGTCGCCTTCGGGCTCGTCTTGATCGCGGTCGTGCCGGTCTTCAGCGACTGTTCCGTGAGGATCCTGCCGCCTTTGCCGACAACTCGCAGCGTTGCCTGCGTGCCCTTGGCGAGCGCCGAGCCGGCCAGGGCGATGGAGAGGACGAGAGCCAGCGCGCACGCGCTCGCAGCCCGACGACGGTTGCTTCTTGGCATTGATGCCACCCTTTCCTCGAGGGTCGTTTTTGGCTGGCCGGCGGCAGGTCTCCTGGCTTCCGGGATAGGGAGATCCGCGCCTTCCCGGGGGCTCGGTGTCGCCCCCAGTGGCCGGCGCGCGTCGCAATCGACGAGCACCGGCGGTCTCCTCGGCCCGGTCACAGTGGCGGGACCACGCCGGATTCGCACCGGACTTCCCTTGACCACCGACCGTATTTCTTGTGCCGGCGAGTCTATCCGGCGCCGGCGGCGCTAGGCTGATCCTGCTCGGGGGTTCCCGCGCACTTTTGGGATCTCGTCCGCTGGGACTCGGCGATGGGGAGGTATGGACGATGGGGAGCTGGATTCGACGGCAGGGACCGGCGTTCGCGGTCGCCTGCCTGGCGCTGATGGTGGCGCTCGGCGGCAGCGTCTACGCGGCGTCGAAGATCGACGGCCACTCGATCAGGCCCGGCTCGCTGCCCGGCGACCGGCTCGAAAAGGGCTCGGTCAGCGGCAGGAGCATCGCGCCCCGCTCGATCGGCGGCGGCCGCATCAAGCCGGGCTCGCTGACCGGGCTCCAGGTCGACGCGGCGACGCTCGGCGAGGTGGCGGAAGCGACCGCGGCCGACCATGCCACCAGCGCCCGCACCGCCAGCACCGCCCAGGCCGCCAACTTCGCCAGCGAGGCGGGCAAGCTCGACGGCCGCAGCGCCGGCTGCGCGGTCGGCCTGCGCTTCTTCGCCGGCGCCTGTTGGGAGGAGGGAGTGCACCCGGCGGCGACGGCTCCCGCCGCCGCGGCCGCCTGCGCCGCGCTCGGCGGCGAGCTGCCGGCGGCGCTGACGCTGGCCGCGTTCGCCGGTCAGCCGGGGATCGAACTGACCTTCGGGGGTGAGTGGTCAGGCTCCGTAACGATCGTAAGCCGGCGTGAACGTGTATGCGCTCGCCACTGTCGACCGCAATGGTGCCGTCAACACCCTTGAGGCGCATGAAAGCCGTCCCTATCGCTGCGTGATCCCCCTCGTCAGCTGAGTCCCGGCTCTCCACGACCTCTATTGTCTTCGCGGATGCGTTGGCCGCCCCGCCTCCGACCGCGCGCCCTTGCGATGCTCGCGACGCCCGCCGCCCTCGCGGCGCTGGCGCTTGCCGGCGCCGGCCCGGCGGCGGCGGCGCCGACCGCCTCGCCGAGCGGCGGCCCGGCGCTCGCCGAAGCCGCCGCGATCGCCCGGGTCGAACGCTTCTGGACGCCGCAGCGGATGGCCGCGGCGCGGCCGCTCGACTACGTCTCCGACGGCAGCGGCAAGCCGCGCCTGCAGCTCGGCCAATCGGACGCCGAAGGCGGCGCCAGCGCCAGCTACGCGCCGGTCGAAACGCCGGAAGTGCCGCCCTACTCGGTCGAGGGCCGGATCTTCGTCAAGCAGGGCAAATTGAAGGGCTACTGCTCGGGCACCGCGATCAACACCCCCACCCGGCAGCTCGTCCTCACCGCCGGCCACTGCGTCAGCAGCGGCCCGCAGCAGGTCGGCCCGCCGGTGCCCTCCAACTTCCTCGAGTTCGTCCCCGCCTACAACGGCGGCGTCGCCCCGTTCGGCGCCTTCGTCTCGCAGCGCTCGACGATCCGCGCCCTGCCGCAGTGGATCAACCACGGCAACCCCGACTTCGACATGGGCGCCTTCCTCACCTATCCCAACTCCGAAGGGGTGAACGTCGCCGACGCGGTCGGCGGCGGCGCCACGATCGTCATGGACCAGAGCCGCAAGCAGACCTTCAAGACCTTCGGCTACCCGGGCAAGAAGACGCGCATGGAGGGCTGCGAATCCCCCTACGTCGGCGACGACGCGACGACCTATCCCTTCCCCGGCCCGCCGACCATGGCGGTCAAGTGCCGCTGGGCGCCGGGCGCCAGCGGCGGCGGCTGGCTGATCAACGAAGGCAGCGAAGTGAACGGCATCAACACCTACCTGCTGCTGAACGACAAAAGCCGCACCTTCGGGCCCTACTTCACCGGCGAAACGATCGGCAAGCTGGTCCGCGGCTACTGAGCCGGGGCGCCGCCCGGTTCGCGCCGAGGCGGGCGCTACGGGGCGCCGGTCTCGAGCAGGCTCCGGTAGTAGCGGTAGTCGGTGCGGTCGGGCCGCAGGTTCGAGGCCAGCGCCAGGTGGTGGCGGGCGCGCTTGGTCTGGCCGGTGTGGCTGAGGGCGCGGCCGAGGCAGAAATGGGCGTAGTCGTCGACGTGATGGCTCTCGACCACCGCCTCGAACTCGACCGCCGCCTGGGCGAAGCGACCGGCCCGGTAGTAGGCGCGGCCGAGCGCCTCGCGCACCGAGGCCTTCTCGGGCGCCCGCCGCGCCGCCTCGGCGAGCGGCTCGGTGGCGTCCTCGAAGTCGCCGTCTTCGAGCAGCTCGAGGCCGCGACGGTAGAGGGTGTAGGTCGGCTCGGCGGCCGGCTCCTGGCTCATCGAGGAAAGTGTAGGCGGCGGCTGAGACCGGCCCGCCGGGAGCCCGCGGCCGCTACAGCTTGCGAGCGCGGACGGCGGTGCCGTAGGCGCAGATCTCGGTCCAGGTTCCCCCCAGCTCCGAGGTGTCGAAGCGGAAGGCGAGAATCGCGTTGGCGCCCTTTTCCTCAGCCTCCTCGACCAGCCGTTCGGTCGCGTGCTCGCGGCCTTCGACCAGCATCTTCGTCATCCCCTTCAGCTCACCGCCGCCCAGCGATTTCAGCGCCGCGCCGACCTGTGAGCCGATGTTCCGCGAGCGCACGGTGAGGCCGAAGACCTCGCCGAGCACCTCGTCGATCTGGTAGCCCGGCAGCTCGTTGGTGGTGACGATGATCACGGCGCGGCACCCTATCGGGATTCGCGCAGGGCGAGCGCGAAAACCCAGCGACGGCCGGCGGAGTCGCGGCCGTCGCGATCCGGTTCGCGACGAAAGCCGAGCGATTCGTAGAGGGAGTGCGCCTCGACCTGGTAGGGGCGGCTCCAGAGCACCATCCTCGCCGCCCCTTCCTCGCGGGCCAGCTCGAGGCAGCGTTCCGCCAGCGCCCGCCCACCCCTCGGCCCCGCGCCGGGCTGGCGATCGCCAGCCGCGCCAGTTCCGCCTCGCCGACCCGTGCCACCGCCCCGGCGACGGCGACGGCGAACTCATCCTCAGAGTAGGGCTCCTTTCGGCCTTCGACCGGGTTCTGGAGGGTGTAGGCGTCGGTCCAGAGGGCCGCCGCGGCCGCCGCGTCGTCGTCGGTTGCATCGCGAATCCGCATGGAATGGCCGTTCTAGCAGGGAAAAAGGTTCGATTTGCTACGATCGTTACGTCGGGATCGGCGCCACCGCCGCCCGTGGAGTTTCCGCCTCTCGCGTCGCACCGAGGCGGATCTGCCCCGCTTTTCGCACGACAAAGGAGCATGAGAGTCTTGAGTTCGCCGGCTTTCCTCGGCAAGAACACCTCTGTGGAGGTGATCGCATGAGCACCACCGCTACCGCCAAAACCGCAACCACCGCGCCGAAAACGGCCCGCAAACGGCGCAAGCTCGCCAAGCGCTGGACCTGCGACGGCTGCGGCGTCTCCGTCGGCCGGATCGGCGGCGAGAAAGTCGAGCTGCCGGAAAGCTGGGTCACCAGCCGCGAGGCCACGCTCTGCCTTCTCTGCCGGCGCGAGCGCGCCGCTCAGGAAGCGCTCGAGTCCGCCCCCGCCGACTGCGGCCTCGAAGAGCGCGCCAAACTGCGCCGCTCGGCGCTGATCGAGTTCGAGGTCCGGCGCCGCCCCGGGCACGGCGACGGCGAGATCGCCCGCACCTGCCGCTCCTCGGTCGCCGCCGTGGCCGCCGCCCGGCGCCGCCTGAAGATCCCGAAACCGCACTAGCGCGACCTGCACGCAGCTGTCCTCGCTGTGCGGGGACCCCTGCGCGCGCTCGCGGCTGGCGCTCTCGGCGGCGATCGGCCTCGAGCGCGAGCTGAGCCAGAAGAGCGCCGGGCTGCGCACCTACACCCTGGTCGGGCTCGGCTCGGCGCTCTTCATGTTGATCAGCAAGTGCGGCTTCTTCGACGTGCTCGGGGAAAACGTCGTCCTCGATCCCTCGCGAGTCGCCGCCCAGATCGTCTCCGGGATCGGTTTCATCGGCGCCGGCGCCTCGCTGCCGCTGCTGGCGATCGCCACCACCGTCGCCTACTTCCTCGTCGTCTACGCGATCTCGCCGCTCGCCCGGCGGCTGCCGGCCTCGCCCTACGCGCCCTCGGCGGAGCGGGTCGACTACGAGGACGGCCGCGGCGTCCTGCGCCGGGTGTTGGCCGCCTGCACGGCGCGCGACTTCAAGGTCGCCGACGTCGATCTCGACCGTCCCGGCGGCCACGCCGGCGCCGTCTCGGTGGCGCTCGAGGTCCACGGCCCCGGCCCGGTCGCCGAGCTGGCCACCGAGCTCGGCGAGATCGACGTCGTCCTCGGAGTCGCCGCCGGCGACGTCAACGAGACGTTCGACTGAGCGCCGCTCCCGACCACCGCCGACCGCCGGACGGCCCGAGCCCGCCGCCGCCCGCGATCGAACATTTCGCAAATTGGGCTAAAGAAACGCCGGATCTGTGCCGAAATGTGGCAGGTGGCACATGTACCGACCCACCCGACGCACCGCGGCCAGGCATCCGAGCGTAGCCACACCACCCACGACGCCTTCGTCGTGATCGGCCTCGTCGCGGTGATCGCCGGCGCCGCGACCGGCTCGCTGGCGATCACGCTGGCGGTCTTCGCCGCCCCGGCCCTGGCCCTCGGCGGCGCCACCTTCCTCCGCTCGCGCCTCTAGCGCCGCTCCTCGGCGACGATCCGCAGCAGCACGGTCGTCGTGTACTCGCGCTCAGCGGCGGGCATCGCCAGCAGGTCGACGCCGAACCCGTCCTCCTTCTCCTGGGTCGGCTTGGCTCGATAGGAGGCGATCATCTGCCGCACCTGCGCCTCGACTCGCCGCTTGTCGTCTTCGCTCAGCTCCATTCCGGCGCCGAGACTACCCGCCTTCCGACCTCCCGCTCAGCCGGTTCGTCCGCCGGTCGGGCGGCATCACCAGCACCAGCCCGATCAGCATTCCGGTCGCACCGGAGTAGGCGAAGAGCACACCTCACCCCTCCCAGCGCGCGGTCAGCTGGTAGATGATCAACACGTCGAGGGCGATGATCAGCAGCGCCCAGAGCGGCGCCAGCGGGAACCAGACGATCATCGAGACGCAGTTGAGCGCGACGAAGAAGATCGCCAGGCCGCGGGCGGTCGGGCTGCCGCTGAACAGCATCAGGCCGGTGGCGGCGACGAGCACGCCGAGGATCAGGTGGACCCAGCCCCAGAACGTGGTGCTGATCCAGATCACGCCGTGGCCGCCGACGACGACCACTTCGCCGTTCAGGACCGCGGCCAGGCCCCAGAAGAAGTCGAGCGAGCCGACGATCAGCAGGATCGCCCCGGTGAACACGGTCCAGCCGGACGGCTGGCGCGCCGGGACGCGCGTGGATGCCTCCATCATGGCGATTCTCCTTTCTAGTTCCCTCTCAGCCGAGACCGCCGCCTGGGGGATTCCCCTTCGGGGGCGAGTTTCCTGCCGCAGCCGCCCACACGCCGAGCCCGGCGACTCCCGCCTTCGCTGAACGATTCGCGGGCCTATAGCAGCATCAATGCTTCAGCGACGGGGTGGTTCGGCTCAGGCCGCTGGCGTGGGCCCGACGTAGGAGGCGCGGGGGCGGAAGCGGAGGCGGTGGGCGTACTCCTCGAGGGCGTGGGCGAGGATGCCGGCCAGGCGGGCGAAGGTGAAGATCGCGGTCGCCGAGCCGCGCGGCAGCCGCATCGCGCGGACCAGCGCCGCCAGCGCGTAGTCGACGTTCGGCGGCGGCGCCCCGCGCTCCGTGGCGGCGGCGGCGAAGCCGGCCAGCAGCTCCGCCTCGCCGGGCTCGGTCGCGACTCGCGGCAGCAGCCCGAGCAGGTAGGTGGCGCGCGGGTCGGCGCCGCGGTAGACGCGGTGGCCGAAGCCGGGCAGCGGCATCTCGAGCGCCAGGTGGCGGTCGAGGACGCGGGGGACGTCGGCGGCCGCCGCCACCCCCTCGAGCATCGCTTCGACGGCGGCGCCGGCCCCGCCGTGGAGGATGCCGCCGAGCGGTCCGAGGCCGGCGAGCGCCGCCCGGTAGGGGCCGGCCCAGGCCGAGGCGGCGACCCGGGCGGCGAAGGTCGAGGCGGCCAGCTCGTGGTCGGCGAGCAGGACGAGAGCGGCGTCGAGGGCAGCGCGCTGGGCGGCGGTCGGCGGTCGGCCGTCGCCGTCGAGGGCCCACCAGAGGCGGGCGGCCACACCGCGGTCCGCGGGCTCCTCGGCGGCCGGGCCGAGGCCGGCGAGGACGGCGGCGAAGATCCGCGCCCCGGTCCGCCATACCGCCTCGGCGCCGCGGTCGGACGCCGCCGGGTCGACCGCGCCGAGCAGGGCGACGATCGCCGCGATCCGATCCCCGGCGGCGGCGCCGGCGAGCTGCTCGCGCGCAGCCGCGACCGGCGGCTCGAACTCGGGCTCGAGCTCCCAGGGCACGGGCGGGCCGCCGTCCCAGAGCAGCGTCGCCACCTGCTCGAAACCGCGGAAGCGAGCCAGCTCGACGGCGTCGTGGCCGCAGTAGGAGAGTCGGCCGGCCGGCTCGATCAGGGTCAGCTCGGTCTCGACCACGACCTCCAGCGCCCCGGAGCGATCGCGCCGCCGCGCCCGCACCGCCAGTCGCTCGACCTCCTCGCGGGCGAACAGCGAGCGGTGGCGGGCGCTGTCGGGGTGGCGCCGCAGCAGGCCGCGGCTGACGTAGGCGTAGACCGTCTCCGGCTTCACCCCCAGCCGCCGCGCCGCCTCCCCGGTCGTCATCAGCTCCGCCGCCATCGGACCAATATTGACATGATCAACGTTGATCCCGAGGGCCGCCGCGGCCAACCTCCAGCCCGACCAGAGAGAGAACGGATGGAGGTACGGAGATGACGACTGCCGAGCCGCAGGTGAACGAGGGTCTGGAGGGGGTGGTCGCCTTCGCGACCGAGATCGCCGAGCCCGACCGCGACGGCGGCGTCCTCCGCTACCGCGGCGTCGACCTCGAGGAGCTGGCCGGCCAGGTCCCCTTCGAGGCGGTCTGGGGACTGCTGGTCGACGACCGCCCACAGCGGCCGCTGGCGCCGGCCGGGCCGCACCCGCTCAGCATCCGCAGCGGCGACACCCGGGTCGACGTGCAGGCGGCGATCGCCGCGCTGGCGCCCGAGTGGGGCTTCGCGCCGCTCGTCGACATCAGCGCCGAGGTCGCCCGCGACCAGCTCGCCCGGGCCGCCGCGGCGACCCTCTCCTTCGTCGCCCAGTCGGCCCGCGGCGGCGGCATCGCGCCGGTCCCGCAGGAGCGGATCGACGAGGGCCGGACGCTCGCCGAGCGCTTCCTGCTGCGCTGGCGGGGCGAGGCCGACCCGGCCGACGCGCGGGCGATCGACGCCTACTGGGTCGCCGCCGCCGAGCACGGGATGAACGCCTCGACCTTCGCCGCCCGGGTGATCGCCTCGACCGGTGCCGACGTCGCCGCGGCGCTAAGCGGCGCGGTCGGCGCCCTCTCGGGGCCGCTGCATGGCGGCGCCCCGGCGCGGGTGCTGCGGATGCTCGAGGAGGTCGAGCGGGAGGGCGACGCCGACCGCTACGTGGCCGGCATCCTCGCCCGCGGCGAGCGGATCATGGGCTTCGGCCACCGCGTCTACCGCGCCACCGACCCCCGGGCCCGGGCCCTGCAGCGGATCGCCGAAGAGCTCGGCTCGCCGCGGGTGCAGGTCGCCCGCGAGCTGGAGCGGGCCGCGCTCGCCGCGCTCGCCGAGCACAAGCCCGACCGGGTCCTCGCCACCAACGTCGAGTTCTGGTCGGCGCTGGTCCTCGACCGCGCCGGCGTCCCGCAGTCGCTGTTCACGCCGCTCTTCGTCTGCGCCCGCACCGCCGGCTGGTCGGCGCACGTCCTCGAGCAGCACCGGCGCGGCCGGCTGATCCGTCCCAGCGCCCTCTACGTCGGCCCCGAGCCCCGCGCTTGTCCAGGATGGAGCAGCTGAGACTTGGTATTGCGACGGTATGCATTGGCTTTTCGTCCAGAAAAGAACGTTTTGCTGGTGAAGTGATTTTTCCCATTCCTTGGCTCAAGTACTGGGCTCGTAAAGCCGAAGCCAATTTGAGTGGCCGCATGTTCGATGCGGCTCGAACAAAGGAGATGGGTATGAAATCACTCAACAAGAAGCGGATCGTCAGCGGTTTCGTGGCGTTCTGCGTCCTCGGCATCGCCGCCGGCGCCTACGCGTACTTCACGACCACCGGCTCGGGAACCGCGACCGCGACGGTCGGCAGCAGCTCGGCCCTGGTCATCAAAGGCACCGTCACCGGCAACCTCTTCCCCGGCTCGTCGTCGCCCGTCGCCCTCACCGTCGACAACAACTCGGGCGGTAAACAGCGGGTCGGCACGATCACCCTGGAAAAAATCCAGCCGGACGCGAGCCACTCGACCTGTTCGACCGTGATCACCGGCGGCAACCCCGACTTCGCGATGCCCGACATCGTGGTCAACAAAGTGTTCGGCACCGGAACCAACCAGGCCGTGACTCCGAACGGCACCCTGACGATGAACGACACCGGCGTCAGCCAGGACGCCTGCCAGGGCGCAACGCTGACGCTGACGCTGAAAAGCAACTAGCTGACGGGCCACACCAGTACCCATGTCTCCTAGCACCGCGGTGGGCCGGCGACGCGCGGCCAGGGCGATCATCGCCCTGGCCGCCGTCACCGCCTGCCTCGGCGCGGTCGTCGCCTACGCGGCGACCCGCAGCGGCGGTGGGAAGCATGGAAACGGCGGCGGCAAGGTGACCAAGGCCAGGCACCGCGAACGGCTGTTGACGCCGCAGCTGCTCGAAACCCCGCCGATGAGCAGCAGCGAAGACGAACCGCAGTTCCGCTTCAACGTGCCACCTCGCGAACCGCCCGAGCAGAGCCCTGAAGGGGGGGCCGGCACCGAACCGGCGACGGCCCGTCGCGGCTCGACGCGGGACTTCGAATGCCGGGTCGACCGCGACGAGTGGAGCGCCTGCAGCTCGCCCTACCGGCCCGCGGCCCTGGGCCCGGGATCGCACCGGTTCGCGGTCCGCGTCTACAACCGCGAAGAACGGGTCGGCGAAACCGTCGACTACTCCTGGCAGCAGATCGCAGCGACGCAGGCGGAGGCGCCGCAGCAACCGACCCCCACGCCGCCACCGCCAGCGCCGGTCGAAGAACCGGTGCCGCCGAAGGGGTTCACGATCGAGGCCCTCGAAGAGCCGGAAGGCCTCTATCCCGGCCTGCCGCCGCACCCGATCCCGGTGCGGATCGGCAACCCCAACCCGGTGCCGATCGAAATCACCTCGCTGACGGTCGCGATCGGCGTGGCGCCCGACGCCTGTGCGGCGGAGAACTTCGAGCTGACGCCGGCCGGCGTCTCGCCTGAAGCGCCGTTGACGGTCCCGGCCGAAGGCTCGGTCGACCTGCCGGCGGCTGAAGTGGCGGCGCCGTCGATCCAGATGCTGAACCTGCCGGTCAACCAGGACGCCTGCCAGGAACTGCCGATCCCGCTCGTCTTCGGCGGCGAGGCGCACGGATGAGCCACGGCCTCCGCACCCTGCTGCTCGCCGTGATTCTCGCCGCGCTGTCGGTGATCGCCGGCGGCAGCGCCCTCGCCTACTTCGGCGGCGCCGGCTCGGGCACCGCCTCGGCCGCGGTCACCACCCTGACCGCGCCGACGATCAGCGCCGCGACCCCGGCGGCCGGTGGCACCGTGACCCTGACCTGGGCTGCGGTGACGCCGCCCGGCACCGGGACCGTCAGCTACTACGTCATCCGCGACGGAGGCAAACCGGCCGGCAACTGCCCGACCTCCTCGGCACCGAACGCGGTCACCACCTGCACCGACTCCGGCCTCTCGATCGCCGAACACACTTACCGCGTCGTCTCCGTCTGGCACACCTGGTCGGCGACCAGCGCCGCCAAAGCGGCGAAAGTGACGGTCGGCGAAGCGGTCAAATTCACGATCGGCGGCAGCACCACGACGCCCGCGACCGGCGGCGCTGTGAACCTGACGATCACCGCCAAGGACCTCAACAACGCGACCGTCACCACCTACTCCGGCAGCCACAACTTCGTCTTCGCCGGCGCCCAGGCGAGCGCCGAAGGCAAAGCGCCGACGGTGGTCGACAGCGCCGGCACGGCGGTCAACCTCGGCACCGCCACCGCGCTCACCTTCACCTCCGGCGTCGCCAGCGTCAGCTCCTCGAAGAACGGCGTCCTGAAGATCTACAAACCGGGCAGCGCCAGCATCACCGCCACCGATGCCGCCGAAGGACTGACGACGCCGACGCCGCTGGCGCTGAACGTGCTGCCGACCGCGAGCCGCTTCGTGATCGGCGCCACCACCACGACGCCGGTCGCCGGCGCCGCCGACAATCTGACGATCACCGCGATGGACGGCTTCGGCAACGTCTCGACCAACTACACCGGCTCCCACGAACTCGTCTTCGCCGGCCCCGTCGCCAGCGTCGGCGGCAACACTCCGACCGTCACCAACACGGGCGGTACCGCGGTCGCGGTCGGCACGGCCACGGCGATCAACTTCGACGCCGGCATCGCCGAAGCCGCGACCGGCGACGGCGGCCAACTGGTCCTCTACAAAGCCGCGGCGGCGACGCTGACCGCCAAGGAGGGCTCGACGGTGACGACTCCGACCGGCCTCTCGATCACCGCCTCACCTGCCGCGGCGAGCAAGCTGGCGCTCAGCTCCTCGACGACGACCCCGGTCGCCGGCACCGGCTTCAACCTGACGACGACCGCCCAGGACCCCTACGGCAACACCGCGACCGCCTACACCGGCTCGAAGAGCATCACCTTCTCGGGCGCCGCCGCCAGCCCCAGCGGCACCGCGGCGACGGTCGTCGACAGCGCCGGCACCGTGGTCAATTTCGGCAGCGCCACCACCCTCACCTTCAGCCTCGGGGTCGCCACCCCGGCGTCGTCGAAAAACGGCTTCGCCAAGCTCGCCAAGTCGGGGGCCACCGCGGTCACCGCGAGCGACGGCACCCTCACCACCGCCGCCGCCCTCTCGCTGACCGCCTCGGCCGGCGCCGCGGCCCGGGTCGCGGTCAGCGGCCTCACCGCCAGCTCCGGCACCGTCGGCAACCCCTGCCTCTTCACCTGCACGATCAACCCGCTCGCCAACGCGGGCACCGTCAAGGCCTTTGCGGCGATCACCGACGCGCTCGGAAACGTGGTCACCAACGTCGGCGCCGCGAAGACGGTGACCGCCACCACCAGCGGCGGCACGATCGCCGGCTCGCCGCTGACGGTTCCGGCCACCGGCAGCGCCATCTCCAGCACCGAATTCACCTACACCGCCCCCGCCAGCGGCACCTACTCGAACACGATCACCCTCGCCTCCACCGGCTACATCTCGGCTACCGTCACCGCCAGCAAATAGCTTGTCCGGGGTGAGCGAGGAGCGCGAGGACGAGGTCGAGGTCAGCGCCGAGCAGCTGCTGCGGGTGCGAGGCGCCCTCGCCAACCGGGTCGGCGCCCTGATGCGGGCCTGGTGGCTGGGGATGGTGGTGGCCGAGGACGAGGAGGAGCGGGCGCTCTACGAGCAGCTGGTAGAGGCGGTCGGCGAGCCCGGCGCCCGCCGCCTCGAAGGCGAGCGGACGCCGCTCGCCGTACCCGTCGAGCCGCCCCTCGAGAGCGGCCTCACCCGCCTCAGCGACGACGAGTACCTGGCCGTCTTCGACCAGCTGATGACGCGCCTCGAACTGCTGCGGCGGGCCTACGAGCGCGGCATGGTCGTCGCTACGACGCCCGAGCAGGAGGAACAGCTCGAGCGGATCCGAGAGTTGCTCGAGCGGTAGGCGGTGGGGCGCGCCAACTTGGAGTCGGACGCAGGTCGCGGGTGGGTCCCTATCGGAGCGTAGCCGCGGCACTGAGCGCGCCCGCCGCCGAAAAGACCACTCCGCCGATCAGTTCTGAGTCGAGGCGCCGTCGGCCGATCGCCTCGGCCACGGCGGAGATCACGTCGGCGGCGTCGATCATCACCGCGGCGCCGGCGGCCGCACGCCGCAGTCCCGGCCTACGCCAGCTCACCACGCCGAGCGCCGCGACTCCGATTTGATGGACAGCGAAGCCGCGGACGAACAGCCGTGCATCGGGGCGATCGTCGACGCTCGGCGCGAATCGAATCCTTGCCAATACCGCGGGCGCTACCAGACCACAGACGCCGTAGCCAAGGCGGATCGCGATGTTAGCCGCCATCAACGCGTTGTCTGTCGGCCGTCGTTCGATCTCTCGAGTCTCGCCGATCTCCTATCCGGCCGCACACATGGAGGGCCAACCAACGCCCCGCCGAAACCCATCAGCTAGCAAGAATTCGCATTCTGCGCCCGACGATCTCCTGGCCCGATCGCCCGGCCGGCGTCAGCTGACGGACCGCCTCAGCCGCCCGACGCCGGGGACGCCGCGGGGATCGCCGGCGGCGGACGCCAGGCAAGGCGGTAGAGCCACCACCCCGCGGCGGCGCCGGCGATCAGCAGCAGCAGCGCCAGGAAGCGCGCCAGCCACTTGTGTTCGGGCGGCGGGTACCACCAGAAGTCGAGCGGCATCGCCAGCTTCGGGTCGGAGAGGTTGACGGTCCGCGCGCGCCCCTCGAAGGGCGCGTAGGTGACCTCGAGGCCGTCGCCGCCGAAGCGGGAGACCACCTGCGAGGAGATCAGCCCCTCGGTCTGGACGAGGAGCGGCGAGAGCAGCGGGATCCAGCGCGGCGGGTCGTCGCCGTAGGGGATCTGCTCGCGGGGGACGCCGAAGCGGTCCTGGTAGACGGGGACGCCGGTGAGCGCGTCGACGACGTCGACGTAGTGCGCGTACTGGGCGGAGACGGCGACGATCTGGACCAGCACCGCGAGCGCCGCCACCCCGGCCAGCACCCGGCGGCGGACCCGCGTGTCGGCCCACCAGGCGATCGGCACCAGCAGCGCCCAGGCGGCGGGGACGATGTAGCGCGGCCCCCAGACCTCGTCGCCCCAGAAGGTGGTCGAGCCGGCGATGCAGGTGAGGCCGACGAAGAAGATCAGCAGGGCGATCGCCAGCGGCCGGTCGCGCCGCCACAGGCGGCCGATGCCGAGCGCCCCGAGGACGACCAGCGGGCTGTAGAAGATCAGGCCTTTGCCGGGGCTGAAGAGCAGCCCGAAGAAGTCGATCGGCGCCGCCAGCGTGAGCAGCGATTCGTGGTAGCCCGAGTCGGTCAGCGAGCCGAAGCGGTACCAGTCATACCAGGCGATCGCGGCGATCCAGAGCAGCACCGGCAGGGCCAGCGCCAGCGCCAGCCGCACCCGCTCGCGCCTCGCCGCCGCCCGCCAGGGCGCCCACAGCAGCACCGCGATCGCCGCCAGCACCAGCGCCGCGTAGGGCTTGGTCGCGATCGCGCCGCCGGCGGCGAAGCCGGTGGCCGCCCAGACCCCGACCGTCGGTTTTCGCCGCCCCCACGCCGCCAGCGCGAAGGCGACCAGCGAAGCCGCCATGAAGGTCGTCTCCATGCCGATCTTCGAGTACGGCCAGGCGATGCTGGCGACCGTGAAGAGGACGGCGGTCAGCGCCGCCCACTTCAGCGAGCCGCGGGTCAGCCAGACGAGGGCGAAGATCGCCGCCGCCGCGATCGCCGCCATCAACGGGTTGAAGAACCAGAGGAAGGTGTAGGCGAACGGGTATTCGGGCGGGTGGCCGAAGTTGGCGTCGATCGCGTGGCCGGCGGCGAAGAACGGCACCTCGAGCAGCGGCTGCAGGAGCCCGGCGGTCGAGTAATAGTGGCCGCCGCGGCCGACGAAGTTCGCTTTCAGGGGCAGCGAGGAGCCTTCGTCGTCGTAGAGGTGGCCTTCGAGCACGAGGCCCTCGGTCACCGCCGCGGTTTCCGGCTCGTAACCGGTCAGCGGCTGGGTCGTGAAGCCGAACAGGCAGAACGCCATCACGAACACGAGCGCGCCGGCCTGCACCGGCCTCGGCCACCTGGCCGGACTGACCACGATCTGCCTCCGTCTGGGTTGCACCGAGCCTGGGGGGCGGCGCTTTTCGGGAAGTATCAATCCGCCCGACGGCGGAAAGTTGCGCCGGCCAGGCTAACCGGAAGGCCGGCCGACTGCGGAGCGCTCAAGCCCCGACGTAGGCGGCCAGGTGCTCGCCGGTCAGGGTCGAGCCGTCGGCGACCAGGTCGGCCGGGGTGCCCTCGAAGACGATCCGACCGCCGTCGTGGCCGGCGCCGGGGCCGAGGTCGACGATCCAGTCGGCGTGCGCCATCACCGCCTGGCTGTGCTCGATCACGATCACCGATCTGCCCGCCTCGACCAGCCGGTCGAGCAGGCCGAGCAGCTGCTCGACGTCGGCCAGGTGGAGGCCGGTGGTCGGCTCGTCGAGGACGTAGACGTCGCCCTTCTCCCCCATCTGGGTCGCCAGCTTGAGCCGCTGGCGCTCGCCGCCGGAGAGGGTGGTGAGCGGCTGGCCGAGGGTCAGGTAGCCGAGGCCGACGTCGGCGAGCCGGGCGAGGACCCTGTGCGCGGCGGCGGTGGCGGCCTCGCCGCCCTCGCCGAAGAACGCCTCCGCCTCGCCGACCGACATCGCCAGCACCTCGCTGATGTCCCGGCCGCCGAGCTGGTACTCCAGCACCTCGGCTCCGAAGCGCTTCCCCTCGCACTCCTCGCAGACGGTGATGACGCCGGCCATCATCGCCAGGTCGGTGTAGATGACGCCGTTGCCGTTGCAGCTCGGGCAGGCGCCGTCGGAGTTGGCGCTGAAGAGGCCGGGCTTGACGCCGTTGGCTTTCGCGAAGGCTTTGCGAATCGGGTCGAGGACGCCGGAGTAGGTGGCGGGGTTGCTGCGCCGCGAGCCGCGGATCGGCGCCTGGTCGATCGTGACGACGCCCTCGCGGCCGGCGACCGAGCCGCCGATCAGCGAGCTCTTGCCGGAGCCGGCGACGCCGGTGACCACGGTCAGCACCCCGAGCGGGATGTCGACGTCGACGTCGCGCAGGTTGTGGGTGTCGGCGCCGCGCACCTCGAGCGCCCCGCTCGGCTGGCGCGGCTCGGGCCGCAGGCCGGTGCGGTCGTCGAGGTGGCGGCCGGTCAGCGTGCCGCCCCGCCGCAGCCCTTTCGCGGTGCCCTCGAAGACGACCTCGCCGCCGCCCCCGCCGGCGAGCGGGCCGAGGTCGACGACGTGGTCGGCGATTGCGATCGTCTCCGGCTCGTGCTCGACGACCAGCACCGTGTTGCCCTTGTCGCGCAGCCGCAGCAGCAGCTCGTTCATGCGGGTGACGTCGTGCGGGTGGAGGCCGATCGTCGGCTCGTCGAAGACGTAGGTGACGTCGGTCAGCGAGGAGCCGAGCTGGCGGATCATCTTCGTCCGCTGCGCCTCGCCGCCGGAGAGCGTCCCCGAGGGGCGCTCGAGGCTGAGGTAGCCGAGCCCGATCTCGACGAACGAGTCGAGCGTCTCGCCGAGCGCCTCCAGGAGTGGTGCCACCGACGGCTCCTCGAGGCGCCGCACCCACTCGGCCAGGTCGCTGATCTCCATCGCGCAGGCGTCGGCGATGCTGACCCCGGCGATCTTCGAGGAGCGCGCCGCCTCGTTCAGCCGGGTGCCGTCGCAGTCGGGGCAGGTGGCGAAGGTGATGGCGCGGTCGACGAAGGCGCGGATGTGGGGCTGCATCGACTCGCGGTCCTTGGCCAGCATCGACTTCTGGATCCGCGGCAGCAGCCCTTCGTAGGTCATGTTGATGCCCTCGATCTTCATCCGCTCCGGCTCGTGGTGGAGGAAGTCCTTCAGTTCCTTCTTCGTGTATTTGCGGATCGGCTTGTCGGGGTCGATCAGGCCGGAGGAGGTGTAGAGGCGGTAGTTCCAGCCGCCGGCTTTGTAGCCGGGGATCGTCAGCGCCCCTTCGTTCATCGACTTCGAGTCGTCGTAGAGCTGGCCGAGGTCGATCTCGGAGACCTGCCCGCGGCCCTCGCAGTGCGGGCACATGCCGCCCATCCGGCTGAAGCTGCGGGCCACCGTTTTCGACTCGCCGCCGCGCTCGATCGTCAGCCCGCCTTTGCCGCGCACCGTGGCGACGTTGAAGGAGAAGGCGTTGGAGGAGCCGACGTGCGGCTTGCCAATGCGGCTGAAGAGGACGCGCAGCATCGCGTGGGCGTCGGTGGCGGTGCCGACCGTCGAGCGCGGGTCGCTGCCCATCCGCTGCTGGTCGACGATGATCGCCGTCGTCAGCCCGTCGAGCACGTCGACCTCGGGCCGCGAGAGGCTCGGCATGAAGCCCTGGACGAAGGCGCTGTAGGTCTCGTTGATCAGGCGCTGGGACTCGGCGGCGATCGTCCCGAAGACCAGCGAGCTCTTGCCCGAGCCGGAGACGCCGGTGAAGACGGTCAGCCGCCGCTTCGGGATCGCGACGCTGATGTCCTTGAGGTTGTTGACGCGGGCGCCGGTGACCGTGATCAGGTCGTGGCTGTCGGCGTCGGCGGCGCCCGTCTTCCCTCTCGCCTTGCTCATCGGGCCCCCAGCCAGCGGCCGTCGCGCATCAGCTCGCGGCCGGGCAGCTCGTCGGCCTCGCGCCAGGCCTGGATGCGGCGCGGCGTGAGCCGGAACCAGCGGTAGGGCGCCTCGAGGCCGCGCGGGTCGAAGCCGCTGCGCTCGGCGAAGCGGTCGGCCCGCTCGCCCGGCAGCTCGTCCAGCTCCAGGACCTCGACCTCGCCGTCGATCATCGTCACGTCGCGGGTCTCCCCCAGCCCCAGGCGCACCGTGCCGCTGCGGGCCAGGTTGCGGCCGGTCGGGGTGTCGGCCCGCGTCGCCATCAGCAATGCCCCGTCCTCCCAGTCGAAGGAGAGCGGCACCAGGTGGGGGGCGCCGTCGGCCGCTGCGCTCGCCACCCAGACGTCGACGTCGTTCGCGAGCCGCTGCTCGCTGTCACGTCGACGCTGGGCGCGCGAGCGCGGGTGGGCGCTGGCGATGCCGTCGATGCACGTCATCGACTTCCCCTCCCCGCTCAGGAGCGCTGCTGGATCCGCAGCAGGTTGCCCGCCGGATCGCGGAAGGCGCAGTCGCGGACCCCGTAGGGCTGGTCCGTCGGCTCCTGCACGACCTCGGCGTCGCCCGCCTGCAGCCGCTCGAAGGTGGCCTCGAGGTCGCCGCTGGCGAGGACCGCGGTGGCGTAGGTGCCCTTCGCCATCATCTCGGCGACCATCCGCTTCTCATCCTCGGTGATGCCGGGGCTCGCCTCGGGCGGGTAGAGGACGATCGAGACGTCGGGCTGACCGGGCGGGCCGACCGTGATCCAGTGCATGCCTTCGTAGCCGACGTCGTTGCGGACCTCGAAGCCGAGCGCGTCGCGGTAGAAGGCGATCGCCGCCTCGGGGTCGTTCTGCGGCAGGAAGGAGGAGTGAATCGTGATGTCCATGACGCTCACCTTATTGGCGGTCGGCGGCCTCAGCCGTCCTGCGCGAGCCCGAGGACGTTGCCGTCGGGGTCGGTGACCGTGGCCACCTGGCGGCCCCCACCGACCTCGTGCGCGCGCTTCCTTGACGGAGGCGCCGGCCTCGGTCAGCTCGGCCAGCTTCGCCTCGATGTCGGCGACGGTCCAGAAGGCGACCGGCGAGGTCATCTCCTGCGGGCCGCCGTTCGGGACCAGGCCGATCTGCTGGCCCTCGGCCTCGAAGCCGACGTAGTAGGACTCGTCGGCCATCGGCTCGACGCCGAGCAGCGCCGCGTAGACGGGCTTCGCCTTCTCCAGGTCGGAGACGGGGTGCAGGACGGTCTTGATTCCCTCGGTGGTGGTCATCGTCGCTCCTTTTCGTTGTCGTGATCGAACTCGACGACGACGTTAGGGGCGACCGGCAGCCGGTGCTTCTCGATTCCTGATCGGTCTCGTCACCTGCTTGGTGACGCAGGCCGGCACCCCGGCCATCGCCTCCTCCTGGCGGCGCCGGTACTCGCTCGGCGGCATCCCGACCAGCTCGGCGAAGCGGGTGCTGAAGGTGCCGAGCGAGGAGCAGCCGACCTCGAAGCAGACCTCGGTGACGTTGAGATCGCCCTGGCGCAGCAGCGCCATCGCCCGCTCGATTCGGCGCGTCATCAGGTAGCTGTAGGGCGACTCGCCGTAGGCGGCGCGGAACCGGCGGCTGAAGTGGCCGGCCGACATGTGGGCGTCACGGGCGAGCGCCTCGACGTCGAGCGGCTGCGCGTACTCGCGGTCGATCCGGTCGCGGACCCGGCGCAGCAGCGCCAGGTCGCGCAGGTGCTCGGTCGTGGCGGTCTCAGTGGCCACGGCGGGATGATCGCACGCGGTCGCCGACTAGCTCGGACGATCGCCGGCGAAGGCGGCGACCAGCTCCTCGACCACGGGAGCGCCCGCGGCGGGCGAGCCGATCTTCAGCTCGAGCTGGCCGCCGGACTCGCGCAGCGAGAGGTCGAGGAAGGCGCAGCACCGCTGCTCGGCGGCGACGAAGCGCTCCAGCTCGGCGCGGGTCTCGGGGTCGGCGCGGAAGCGAAGCCGCGGAGCTGCGGCCGAGCCCTCGACGGCGACCAGGCTGCGCTGGCCGATCGCCGCGACGGTGGCGAGGCGGTCGGCCATCTCCGCCGCGCCGAGGCTGCAGGCGATCGGCGCCGCCGGGCCCGGCGCTTCGCGGTCAAGCTCCGCGATCAGGCCCGCCACCCGCCGCTCGATCTCGTCCCGGGTGGCGCGGACCTCCTCGAGCGGGCGCCCCTTCGGATCGGGCAGGTCCCAGTCGAGGTAGCGGCGGCCGGGAACGTAGGGGCACTCGTCGCCGCAGCCCATCGTCACCACCACGTCGGCCCAGCGGGCGTCGTCCTCGCTCAGCTCGTGAGGCACCCGGTCGCTCAGGTCGATGCCCAGCTCGTTCATCGCCTCGACCACCTCGGGATGGACGCGAGCGCCAGGCGTCGTCCCCGCCGAGCGCGCCCGGTGGCGGCCTTCGGCGGCCAGCTCGAAGAGCGCCTCGCTGATCTGCGAGCGGCCGGCGTTGTGGAGGCAGACGAAGAGGGCGTTCGCCATCAGGCGGGCTTGCGGGCGCGGACGATCGCCGAGCCGGCCTTCGCGTGGACCCGGTGCGTCTCGCTGATCTCGATCGCCTCGAAGCCGGCCGCGGCGAGCGCCCGCTCGAACTCGCGACGGGTCAGCGCCCCGGCGATGCAGCCGGTGAACCGCACCATCTCGGCCCTGGTGGCGGCGTCCATGTCCTCGTCGGCGATCACGTCGGAGACCGCGAAGCGGCCGCCGCGGCGGAGCACCCGGGCCGCCTCGGCGATCACGCTGGGCTTGTCGCCGGAGAGGTTGATGACGCAGTTGGAGATCACCACGTCGACCGACTCGGCCGGCAGCGGGATCTCCTCGATCTGGCCGCGCAGCCACTCGACGTTCTCGATCCCTGCCTTCGCCTGGTTCTGGCGAGCGAGCGCCAGCATCTCGTCGGTCATGTCGAGGCCGTAGGCCTTGCCGCTCGGGCCGACGCGGCGGGCCGAGAGCAGCACGTCGATGCCGCCGCCGGAGCCGAGGTCGAGGACGGTTTCGCCCTCCTTCAGCTCGGCGACAGCGGTCGGGTTGCCGCAACCGAGCGAGGCCATCGTCGCGGTGTCGGGAAGCTCCGCTCCCTCCTCGCCGTAGAGGCCGGCGCCGAACACGGCCGCTTCCTCGTCGGTGAGGACGGCGTTCGAGTCACAGCAGGCGCCGCCCTCGGCGACCGACGACGCGGCGGCGGCGTAGCGGGCGCGAACCGCCTCGCGGATCTTCTCTCCGCCAGGCTCCCGGCCGGCCGAGCAGCACTCGCCCGCCTTCGCCTGCTCTAGCTGAGCCACGCCGAGATCTCCTCGAGCGCCCCGGGGATCACGTAGTAGTAGGCCCAGAGGCCCTGCCGCTCGGAGGCGACGAGGCCGGCGTCGCGCAGCACCTTGAGGTGATGGGAGACGGTCGGCTGCGAGAGGTCGAAGAGGGGGACGAGCTCGCAGACGCAGACCCTGCCGGCGTGCTTGCGCAGCACGTCGACCAGCTGCACCCGGACCGGGTCGCCGAGGGCCTTGGCGACGGCGGCCAGCCGCTGGGCGGCATCGACGTCAACGTCGGGGAAGACGATCGCCTCGCAGCAGGCGACGCCCGCCGGGCGCTTCTGCTTCGGGGAGAGCTCGAGGGCCGTCGCCATCCATTTACATATATCTATTGAAATGACATATGTCAATACGTAGGATCGCCGCGATGACCAACGCGCCCCTGCCCCGGCGGCTCCTCGCCGAGTTCCTCGGGTCCGCCTTCCTGGCGGCGACGGTGATCGGCTCCGGGATCGCCGCCGCCCAGCTCTCGCCGGGCGACACCGGCCTGCAGCTGTTCGAGAACGCCGCCGCCACCGCGACCGGCCTCTTCACCTTCATCCTCATCTTCGGGCCGATCTCCGGCGCCCACTTCAACCCGGTCGTCTCGCTCCTCGACGCCGCCTTCGGCGGCCTCCGCTGGCGGCACGCCTGCGCCTACATCCCGACCCAGGTGGCGGGCTGCATCGCCGGCGCGGTGACCGCCAACGCGATGTTCGGGCTCGCCGCGATCTCGATCTCGACCCACCACCGCGCCTCTCCCCCGCACCTCTTATCCGAGGTCGTCGCCACCCTCGGCCTGCTGCTCGTGATCTTCTCCCTGGCGCGGACCCGGCGCGGCTCGCTGGCGCCGGCGGCGGTCGGCGCCTACATCGGCGCCGCCTACTTCTTCACCAGCTCGACCAGCTTCGCCAACCCGGCGATCGACGTCGGCCGCATCTTCTCCGACACCTTCGCCGGCATCGCCCCGGCCTCGGTGCCGGCCTTCGTGGTCGCGCAGCTGGCCGGCGGCCTGCTCGCCCTCGGGCTGATCGCCGCCCTCTACCCCGACCTCTCGGCTGAGGAGGCGAGCGAGATCATGGTGCCGCAGGAGCGCCCACTCCCCGAATAGCCTTCGGGCGTGCGCGCGGCCGTCCCGAGCTCCTACATCCCGAGCCCGTCGTTCAACGACTTCCACGTCGGCCCGCTCGAATTTCACTTCTATGGGCTGATCTTCATCGTCGCGATCGCGGTCGGGATCTTCATCTGCGTGCGCCGTTGGCAGGCGGTCGGCGGCGACCCGAGCGTCGTCTACGACGCGCTCTTCTGGGCGATCCCCGCCGGCGTGATCGGCGGTCGCATCTACTTCGACCTGACCAGCAGCTTCGAAGTCCCCGACCACTGGTGGGGGCCGTTCGCGGTCTGGCACGGCGGCCTCGGCAGCTGGGGCGCCTTCGGCGCCGCGACCGTGGTCGCCATCTGGCGGGTCAAGCGCTCCGGCGCCTCGGTCTCGCTCGCCCTCGATGCGGCGGCGCCGGCGTTCCTCGTCTCCGAGGCGATCGGTCGCTGCGCCAACTACATGAACCAGGAGCTGTTCGGCAAGCCCTCCACCCTGCCCTGGGCGGTCGAAATCGAACCCGGCAACCGCCCCGACGGCTACAAGCAGTACGCGACCTTCCAGCCGACCTTCTTCTACGAGGCCGCCTGGGACCTCGGCCTCGCCGCCTTCCTCGTCTGGCTCGGCCACCACCGCAAGATCCGCCCGCCCGGCCTCTTCGCGCTCTACGTGACCGGCTACTCCGCCTTCCGGATCTTCGAGGAGCTGATCCGGATCGACCCCTCCCACTACTTCCTCGGCCTCCGCCTCAACTTCTTCATCGCCTGCGTCGGCACGATCGCCGGCGCCGTCTGGTTCGCCTGGAGCCAGGGCTGGTGGCGGCCGAAGCGCGAGGCCGCCGACGCCGCCTAGGCAGCCCCGTTCGATACCGTCGCGGCGATGGCGGTGAAACGGATGGAACACGTCGGAATCGTGGTCGAGGACCTCGCCGCCGCAATCGAGTTCTTCACCGAGCTCGGCCTCGAAGCGGGGGGCCAAATGGCGGTCGAGGGCGGCTGGGTCGACCGCATCGTCGGGCTCGACGGAATCCAGGTCGACGCCGCGATGATGCGGGCCCCGGACGGCCCCGGGGAAATCGAGCTGATCAAGTTCCGCTCGCCGCCGCTCGAGAACGGTGACTCCGAGGCGCCGCCGAACACCGCCGGCCTCCGCCATCTCGCCTTCCTGGTCGAGGACATTTCCGCGACCGTCGCCGGCCTGGAAACGAAGGGCGGCGAGCTGGTCGGCGAGATCGAGCAGTACGAGAACATCTACCGCCTCTGCTACCTCCGCGGCCCCGAGGGCATCATCGTCGAGCTCGCCGAGCGGATCGGCTAGGCCAGAACCTCCACCACGCAGCGTCCCGCGAGTTGCTGAAGGTTGACGGGGTTGACGCTAAACTTCTGCCGATGGCAGCGAATCCAGCACTCCTTGATCGGACCGTCGAAGAGTTCCGACGCACGCTCGCCGAGATCGGTGGTCAACCGAGCTCCGCCGACGACGCCGAGGCGATCGGCCGCCGGGCCGCGATGGTCGTCCTCGCGGGCGATGCCTGGGAACGGGCCCTCGGGGATCTCCTGACGAGTGGCGAGGCGAGGATCCTGCTCGGCGGAGTGAGCAGAGAGGCACTTCGGAAGCGCGTCGCGAGCGGCTCGGTGATCGCGCTGCGCGACGACGTTGGCTCGGTCCGCTATCCGCGCTGGCAGTTCGACGCAGCGAGCGGCTCGGTGTTCCGGGCGGTGAAGAGATTGGGCGAGATCTTCGGCGAGGCGGGGCTCGACCCCTGGACCCTCGCCTCGTTCGCCACCACCCCCCAACCGGAGCTGGACGACCGGACGCCGGCCGAAGCCTTCTCCGACGAAGACCCCGAGCCTCTGCTGAAGGCGGCGAACCGCACCGCCGCCGAGCTTTCTCGTTGAGCCCCCGCGGCGTCCCGGCTCCGTCAGAGGAGCTGCCCGCGTTGCCAACTGTCACGCTCGGCGAGGAGAGGCTGTGGCGGATCCATGGTGGAGACGCCGAACCCTGGTTCTTCGACACCGGCCCACACGGTCGCTTCAACCTCGGCGATGTCGGCACCTGCTACCTGGCCGAGGAACGCCTCGGTGCCTTCGTCGAGAAGTTCGGCCGCCTGCTTCGCCCTGGCGGCGTGATCCCGCAGTCGTTGGTCGAGAGCCAGCGGATCTCGAGCCTGAAGCCGCCACGCCGCGAAGTGGTCGACCTCACCGACCCTCGCGTCCTCGGGCTTGCCGGCCTCACCGCCGAGATCCACAGCACCACCGACTACGCGCTGACCCAGTGCTGGGCGCTCGCGCTCCACGACGCCGGCTACCGTGGCATCCGCTACCGAGCTCGCCACGACCCGCAGGGCGAGCTGACCTCGATCGCCCTCTTCGGCTCGGGCGCGCCGCCGCGCTCGGCGGCTCGAACCAGCGAGATCCCGCTCGACCTGATCCACGAGGCGGTCGAGACCTTTGCGATCGCCGTCCTTCCCCGCCGCCACCGCAAGAGTCGGTAGCTCGCCGAACCGGGAGGTCGGCGGCGTTCAGGGGCGGTCGGGGATCGTGATCTTCACCTCGGCGCCGCCGGCCTTCCGGTTCGCAGCGCTCGCCTCGCCGCCGTGGGCACGGGCAACGGTGCGGACGATCGAGAGCCCGAGACCGCTGCCGCCGTCGCTGCGGCTCGAGGAGCCGCGGCTGAAGCGCTCGAAGGCGCGATCGACGAAGGCGTCGGGGAAGCCGGTCCCCTGGTCGGCGATGGTGATCGCCACGACGCCATCGGAGTCCGATGCCGAGATCGTGATCGTGCCGCCGCCGTAGCGGACGGCGTTGTCGACGACGCTGCCGATCGCCTGGTCGAGGCGCAGGCGATCGGCCACCAGCACCAGGGCGGTGTCCTCGACCACGATCGCGCGCCCCTGCTCGTCCGCGCGCCTCTCGAAGCGACGCTTGACGCCGGCGAGAACCTCGCCGAGCTCCACCCGCCCGATTCGCAGCGGCAGCTCGCCGCCCTCGGTCTGGGCGATCGTCAGCAGGTCTTCGGCGAGCTGGGTGAGGCGGTCGGTCTCCTCCGCCGCGGAGGCGAGCGCCGCCCGCAGCTCCGCCGGACTCCGGCCTTCCGCCAGGGCCAGCTCGAGCTCGGCGCGGAGGATCGCCAGCGGGGTCCGCAGCTCGTGGCTGGCGTCGGCGACGAAGGCACGCTCGTGCTCGATCGCCTCCTGCAGCCTGGTCAGCATCTCGTTCAGGGTCTGCCCGAGCCGGGCAACCTCGTCGCCGGTCGGCGGGACCGGCAGGCGCCGCTCGGGTTCGGCGGCGGAGATCGACTCGGCCCGCACCCGCATCGCCTCGACCGGCCGCAGCGCCGCCGCCGCGACCCAATAGGCGGCAACCGAGGCGAGGAGCAGGGCGATCGGCTCGCCGATCAGGAGCAGCTGCAGCAGGTCGCCGAGCGAGTCGTCGCGGTCCTCGGTCGAGGCGCCGACGACCGCGACCCGAGGGGCACCGCCCGAACGCGCCGGGACGGCCAGCAGGCGCGAGCTCTGGTCGAGCCCGGGGATGTTGCCGCGGTCGATCAGGAGCGGCGCCCGCAGCGCAGCGCGAATCTCATCGGGGGCGAGGAGGACCCGGTTGCCGACCGCCTCCGAGGAGTCGATCACTTCGCCCCTCGGTCCGAGCACCTCGGCGAAGCTCTCGGTGCGACCGACCAGCCGCCCGCGCTCGGAGAGGCCGGTGTCGGTCTGGCGAACCTGGGCGGCGAGTTCGTCGGCCCGCGAGCGCAACCCGGCGTTGATCGTCGCGTCCAGCTCGGACTGGAAGCGCAGGTAGACGAAGACGCCGGTCGCGCCCAGCACCACGGCGATCACCCCGGCGAAGACCAGCGTCAGGCGCAGGCGGATGGAGAGGCGGCTCAGCGACCGCCGTCCTTCCGCAGCCGGTAGCCGGCGCCGCGGATCGTCTCCAGCGAGGTGACGCCGAACGGCAGGTCGATCTTGCGACGTAGGTAACGCACGTAGACCTCGATCACGTTAGAGCGGTGCTCGAAGTCGTACTCCCAAGCCTGCTCGAGCAGCTGGGTCCGGGAGAGGACGCTGCCGGGATGGCGCATGAAGGCTTCGAGCAGGGTGAACTCCTTGGCCGAGAGATCGATCTCGGCCTCGCCGCGCCAGGCCTCGTGGGTCGCCGGGTCGAGCCGCAGGTCGCCGACCTCGATCACCGTCGGGCGCTCGGGGCCGCCGCGGCGGGTCAGCGCCCGCAGCCGAGCGAGCAGCTCGGCGAACGAGAAGGGCTTGGTCAGGTAGTCGTCGGCGCCGCCGTCGAGGCCGGCGACGCGGTCCTCGAGCGAGCCGCGGGCGGTCAGCATCAGGACCGGCGACCAGACGCGCTCGGAGCGCAGCCGCTTGCAGGTCTCGAAGCCGTCGATCCCGGGCAGGATCACGTCGAGGACGATCGCGTCGTAGCTGGAAGCGCTTGCCAGCACCGTCGCCTCCTCGCCGCTGCCGGCGATGTCGACCGCCAGTCCCTGCTCGCTGAGGCCGCGCCGGATCAAGGCCGCCATCTTCACCTCGTCCTCGACCACCAAGACGCGCATCGGTCGACCCTCTCTCCCAAAGATGAAGCCTAGATGAGAGCAGCCGGAGCTCTCACCTTCGCTTTATGAACCTCGCCGAGTCTTGAGGCGTATTAGGGTTACCGAATTAGGTAGCCCTTATTCGTCTGTGACCAAAGGAGATCTCTGTGCGGTTTCGCTTCTCTCAGTGCAGTCTCGCCCTGGCGGGGATGGCCCTCGCGGCGCTGGCGGTGGCCGGGTGCGGCGACGGCTCGTCCTCGGATTCGACCTCATCTTCGGATCCCGGCTCGCTCACCCTCTACAGCGCCCAGCACGAACCGATGACCGAAGCGCTGGTCAACGGCTTCGAGGAAGAGAGCGGCGCCGAGGTGAAGGTCCGCTACGGCGAGGACGAGGGGATCGCCAGCCAGATCGAGCAGGAGGGCGACGCCTCGCCCGCCGACGTCGTCCTCACCGAGAACACGCCGCCGCTGGAATCGCTCTCCGAGAACGGCCTGCTCGCCGCGGTCGACTCCTCGACCCTGGCCGAAGTCCCGTCCCAGTACAGCTCGCCCGAAGGGAACTGGGTCGGCGTCGCCGCCCGCGAGACGGTGATGGTCTACGACCCGAGCCAGATCTCCGCCTCCGAACTGCCCGCCTCGATCCTCGACCTGGCCGAGCCGCGGTGGCAGGGCAAGCTGGCGATCGCGCCGTCGGAGCCCGACTTCGTCCCGATCGTCTCGGCGATCGGGAAGCTCGAAGGCGAAGCGGCGGCCAAGTCCTGGCTCGAAGGGTTCGCCGACAACGCCAAGCACTACAACGACAACGAGGGGATCATCGCCGCCGTCGACTCCGGCCAGATCGCGGCCGGGATCATCAACCACTACTACTGGTTCGAGGCGGTGGCCGAGGAAGGCAAGGACAAGGTCCCCTCGAAGCTCCACTACTTCGGCCACGAAGATCCCGGCGCCCTGGTCAATGTCTCCGGCGCCGGCGTCCTCGCCTCCAGCGGCGACCAGGAACTGGCGCAGGAATTCCTCGCCTACATGGTCGGGGTCGAGGGCCAGGGAGCGATGACGCACTCCGGCGACTGGCAGTACCCGCTGAACGCCAAGGTCGCGCCGCCGCCCGGGTTGAAGCCGTTCGCGAGCCTCGAACCGCCCAAGGTCGGCCCCGCCGACCTCGGCGACGGCAGCGGCCCGCTCGAACTGATGCAGCAGGTCGGGCTGCTCTAGATGGAGGCCGCCGCCGCTCCCAACCCCCGCCGGAGATCGGCGCCGAGCACCCTCCGGCGGCGGCTGGGCGGCGGCAGGCCGCTGGCCCTGACCGCGGTCTCGGCCGCGATCGCGCTGCTCACCCTGGTCCCGGTCGGCTTCCTGCTCGACCAGACCTTGGCGACCAGCTGGGAGGAAGTCGAACGGCTCCTGTTCCGCGATTTCGTCGGCCACCTCCTGCTCAGGACCGCCGCGCTGGTCGCCGCCGGCACCGTCGCCTGCACGCTGCTCGGCGTCGCCGTCGCCTGGCTGGTCGAGCGCACCGACCTCCCCGGGCGGCGCCTGTGGGCGGTCCTCGCGGCGCTGCCGATCACCGTCCCCGCCTTCGTCACCAGCTACAGCTGGGTCTCGATCACGCCGGCGGTGCAGGGCTTCTGGGGCGCCGCCGGGATCGTCACCCTCGCCTACTACCCGCTCGTCTACCTGCCGGTCGCGGCGGTCCTGCGCGGCACCGACCCGGCCCTCGAGGAGAGCGCCCGCTCGCTCGGCATCGGCCCCTGGCGGACCTTCTTCGAGGTCACCCTGCCGCAGACCAGGGTCGCCCTGCTGGGCGGGATGCTGCTGGTCGCGATCCACATGCTCTCGGAGTTCGGCGCCTTCGCGATGCTCCGCTTCCAGACCTTCACGACCGCGATCTACGACGAGTACAAGCTCAGCTTCGACGGCGCCGCGGCCTCGATGCTGGCCTCGGTCCTGGTCCTCCTCTGCCTCGTCCTGCTGGTCGCCGAGGTCGGGGCGAGGGGACGGGGGCGCTACGCGCGGGTCGATTCGGGCGCTGCCCGCCCGCCGGCGCCGGCGGCGCTCGGCCGGGCGCGGTGGCCGGCGGCGCTCGCTCTGCTCGTGCTCTGCGGCCTCGCCCTCGGCCTGCCGCTCGGCACGCTCGTCTACTGGGTGAGCAGCGGCAGCAGCGCCAGCGAATTCGACCTCGGCGGCCTGCTCGGCGCGGCCGCGACCTCGCTCGAGCTCGGACTCGGCGCCGCGGCGCTCACCACCCTGTTGGCGCTGCCGATCTCGATCCTCTCGGTCCGCCACCCGAGCCGCCTCGCCACCGCGATCGAACGCGCCACCTACCTGCCCTTCGCGCTGCCGGGGATCGCCGTCGCCCTGGCCCTGATCGTGCTCTCGCTGCGCAAGCTGCCGGCCCTCTACGGATCGACGGCGCTGCTGATCGTCGCCTACGCGATCCTCTCGCTGCCGCTGGCGCTGGTCGCCACCCGGGCGGCGCTGGCCCAGGCGCCGCCCCTGCACGAGGAGGTCGCCCGCTCGCTCGGCTGCAACCCGCTCACCGCCGCCCTCCGCGTCACCCTGCCCCGGATCCTGCCCGGCCTCGGCGCCGCCGCCGCGCTCGTCTTCCTCGCCACCGTCACCGAGCTGACCGCGACCCTGCTGCTGGCGCCGATCGGCACCGAAACCCTGGCGACCGAGTTCTGGGCGAAGGCGTCTACCCTCTCGTTCGGCGCCGCCGCCCCCTACGCCGCTGTCATGGTCGCGATCTCCGCCGCCCCCACCTACCTGCTGACGCGCCGCCTCGGCGGCGTCGTCGGGTCGCGCGCATGATGGTCGAGCCGGCGTCCCTCTCGGTCCGCGGGCTGCGCAAGTCCTTCGGCTCCACCGCGGTGCTCCTCGGCGTCGACCTCGAGCTGCCGAGCGGCAGCCTCGGCGCCGTCCTCGGCCCGTCGGGCTGCGGCAAGACGACGCTGCTGCGGCTGCTGGCCGGCTTCGAGCGGGCCGAGGCCGGCTCGATCCGCGTCGGCGGGCGGATCCTCGAGGACGAGCGCCGCCACCTGGCGCCGGAGCGGCGCGAGATCGGCTTCGTACCGCAGGAGGGCGCGCTCTTTCCCCACCTCGACGTCCGCGCCAACGTCGGCTTCGGCCTGCCGCGCTCCGAGCGGCGGGGCGGCCGGGTCGAGGAGCTGCTCACCCTGCTCGGGCTCGATGGGCTCGGCAACCGGTTTCCCCACCAGCTCTCCGGCGGCCAGCAGCAGCGGGTCGCCCTCGCCCGCGCCCTGGCGCCGCGCCCGGCGGTGGTCCTCCTCGACGAGCCGTTCGACGCCCTCGACGCCGGCCTGCGAGCGCAGGTCCGCGCCGAGGTCCGCGCCGCGCTGCGGGCCAGCGGCGCGACCGCGCTGCTCGTCACCCACGACCAGGAGGAGGCGCTCTCGCTGGCCGATCACGTCGCCCTGATGCGGAGCGGCCGGATCGTCCAGGCCGCCGACCCCGAGACCCTCTACCGCGAGCCGCGCGACGCCGAGGCGGCCGAGTTCCTCGGCGACGCCGTCCTGCTCGAGGGCCGGCGGCTGGCCGGCGGCGGCGCCGAGACGGCGCTCGGGCTGCTGCCGCTGCGCGGCGCCGCGGGCCCCGAGGGGGAGGCGGTGACGGTGATGCTGCGGCCCGAGCAGCTCTCGCTCGGCGTCCCCGGGACCGCCGGCGCGGAGGTCTGGGGACGGGTGCGGTCGAGCACCTTCTTCGGCCACGACGCCACCGCGCGGGTCGCCCTCGAGAGCGCGGCCGGGCTGGAGGTGCTGGTGCGGGCCAGCGGCCACCGCCTGCCGCCCGCCGGCTCGCGGGTCGCGATCGCCGTCGAGGGCAGCGCCCTCGCTTTCGGCGAGGGCGTGCCCGGAGGCGCTGCGGCTCCCGCCGCGGTCGGCTAGACCGCGGCGGCGGCGACCGTGGTCAGCGGGTAGCCGAGCTCGCCGACCCGGTGCGGCAGGTCGACGTGAAGCCAGTGGGAGATGTGGCTCGGCGGCGTCTCGATGATCACCTCCGAGTAGGCACCCGACTCGAGCTCTTCGATCACGTCGTCGTAGGCGTTGGGGCTGTTGGCGACGCGGCCGCCGATCTCCTCCTCGGCGGCCTCGCGCAGTTCCGGCAACGCTCGCGAGAGCAGAGCCTCCCCCTCGTCGGTGTCGGGATCGTTGCGGTCGAAGGCGAGGTGGCGGGGGTTCGGCACCAAGACGAAGAAGCGCGCCGCCCCGGCGGCGACTCGCTGGGAGACCGCGGTGAGCAGCTCCGGGCTCGCCTCGACCTTGTTCAGCACCACCAGGACCGCCGGCGTGCCGCCGTCCGCCGCCGGGGCTGAAAGCACCGGCCCCGACCTGATCACGTCGCGCTTGGTCACCGCCAGGAAGACGACGAGGGCGAGGATCGTGCCGAGGAAGATGAAGCTGGTCAGGTTCGTGCCGAGCCCGAGGCCGCCTTCTTCGGTCGGCGAGGCGAGGTAGTCGCCGATCGAGGCACCGAGCGGCCGGGTGAGGATGTAGGCGAGCCAGAAGGAGAGGATCGCGTTCATCCGCAAGGCGAAGTGGAGGAAGGCGACTACCGCGATCCCGCCGGCGAAGATCGCCAGCGCCGTCAGGTAGCCCATTTCGAGCTTCTCGGAGAGCAGGTCGCCGGCCGAGGTGCCGAGCGCGAAGGTGAAGAGGATCGCCAGCCAGTAGAAGGCCTCGCGCTTGGTGGTGACGATCGTGTGGACCGAGAGGGTGCGCTCGCTCCAGTACCAGGTGGCGAAGACCGCGACCAGGCAGGCGCCGAAGGCGATCGTCGTCGTTTCCAGCGCCACCCCGTTTTCGACCAGGTTGTCGCTGATCAGGGTGCCGACCACGCTGACCAGCACCACCGCCAGCCAGTAGATCCCGGGTATGTAGCGGCGGGAGCGGAACTGGGCGACGAGGACCGCGATCAGGACCGCGCTCATGATGTAGCTGGTGTTGGTGAGGCCGAGCCCGAGGTTTTCGTTGAGGTTGTCGGCGAAGGTCTCCCCGACGGTGGTGCAGAGGATCTTGATCACCCAGAAGTAGAGGGTGATCTCGGGGACCTTGTTCAGCATCTGGCGGGCCCACCACTTGCGTGACCGGGCGTCTGGCGGGGCGGTGGCTGGCGTCGATATCGAGGTCATGGCCGGCCAGGGTGGGGGCTCCTGCTTAAACACACATGAGAGGAATCGGATTTCGGCGACCCTCGGGAGCCGGCGCGCCGCTCTCATCCTGGTTTAAGCGTGGGCGGCAACCGTGAGCGGATGCTCCCCACCCTGCGTGCCTCGGCCACCGACTTCGTCCTCAACCCGATCGTCAACGCGGCGACCGAATTCATCGGCTCGACCGGCCTCGCCGCCGTCTTCGCGCTGATGGCGCTGGAGTCGGCGTGCATCCCGATCCCCAGCGAGGCGATCATGCTGTTCGCCGGCTTCGCCGTCTCCAAAGGCGAACTGACCCTGCTCGGGATCATCGTCGCCGGGGTGCTCGGCAACCTGGTCGGCTCCTGGGTCGCCTACGCGGTCGGCTACTTCGGCCGCCTCGACCTGCTCGAGCGCAACCGGCTGATCCACGTCAACCCGAGGCACCTGAAACGGGCCGACGACTGGTTCGAGCGCTACGGCTCGGCGACCGTCTTCTTCGCCAGGATGCTGCCGCTGGTGCGGACCTTCATCTCGCTCCCCGCCGGCGTCGCGCGGATGCCGTTCTGGCGGTTCACGATCTTCACCGTCGCCGGCTGCGTCCCCTGGGTGACCGCGCTGGCGCTGCTCGGCAGGGGCGTCGGCTCGAACTGGGAGAGCTGGCGCCACAACCTCGGCTACCTCGACCTCGCGATTCTCGCCGCGGTCGTCCTCGGCGCCGCGTACTGGCTCTGGACGCGCCGCCGCAACCGCGCCGGGGAGGCCGGCGCGGTCGAGCTGGAGTCGGCCGAGCCGCGGTGAAAGCCGCGCCGCCTCAGCCGCCGGCGAAGGCGCGAGAGGCCGCGTGCACCTCGGCGGCCGTGGTCCTGATCGCCGCCGGCATCTTCGTTCCCAGCGGCTGGCCGCTGGTCCTGGGCGGCTTCGTCCTCCTCCTGATCGCGGTCTCGGGACGATCCTGAGCCCGGCGGCGATCTCAGGGGCTCTGGCGGAGCGCCCGCCGCAGCGAGCCGAGCAGAAAGAGCGGGACCAGGAGCGGCGCCACCCACCAGGCGGCGAGGCCGAGCGCCGCGAGGATCGCGGTCAGCCCGAGGACCACGGCCACACCCAGGGCCAGCCTCCAATCGTCGCCGACGACGAACTCCCGGATCCCCCGCCAGAGCCCGCTCAAGCTTCGATCTCCCCGGCCGCGAGCGGCACCAGCAAGCCACGGATGTAACGGACGCCCGCCAGGGCGACGAGGGCGACGAAGGCGACGAGAAACGGCAGCGACGCCTCTCCACCGGGCCACGAGGCTCCCGCACCCTCGGCGCCCCAGAAGATGCCGAAGGACGAGAGCAGGATGCCGACGGCGAACTTCAGCACGTTCTCCGGCACCCGCGCCAGCGGCGCCCGCAGCGCCAGGCCGGCGGCGAGGACCAGCAGGACGGCCGCCGCGGCGGCGACGGCGGCGAGCCCGACGTCGTGCTGGTTGGCGCCGAACGTGAGGACGATGAAGACCACCTCGAGGCCCTCGAGGCCGACCGCCTTGAAGCAGATCGCGAAGGCGTAGCGGTCGAGGCCCTCGCCGGCCGCGGAGGCGAGGGCCGCCTCGGCGCGCTGCTCGGCGAAGATCGCCTCCTCGTCGTGGAGGGCCTTGGCGCCGGCGGCTCGGAGGATCGCCTTGCGCAGCCACTGTAGGCCGAAGACGAGGAGCAGGCCGCCGACGATCAGCCGCAGCACCGAGATCGGCAGGCTGGTCAGGGCGGGACCGAGGATCGCGGTGGCGACGGCGAGGACGACGAGCGCCGCGGCGCTGCCGGCGAGCGCCGAGGAGGGGCGGCGGGTCTGGGAGATCGCGAGCACGATCGTGAACGCCTCGACCGCCTCGACCGCGCAGGCGAGGAAGACGGAGACGGCAAGGCTGAGCTCGGCTCCGCTCAACTTTTCGGCGATCGGTCGGTCACGCGCCTGCTGATCTCAGCAGTCGAAGGTGAGAGCGGGTGGCGAAGCGAGGGTTCCCGCGAGAGTCGGGCCGGAAGCGTCGCTCTAATTCCCACCTCATCTGGGGCGGCGAAGCTCGGCGCCGATGGCGACCAGAAGGCGCGAGCGCAGCTACCCGCGAATCCCGGCGTGGCGGCGGGCACGGCGGATCTTCGCCCTCGCCACGCTCGCCTGCCTCGTGGCCGCGGCGACCTCCTACCTGCCGGCGATCAGCGAAAAGCACAACGTCGGCATCTCCGTCTCGAGCGTCGAGTGGCTGCGCCAGAACGGCGGCAACCCGATCGTCTCGGAAATCGAGAACTGGTACTACCAGCTGAACGCGCCCGCGAAGGGTGGGCCGACCCTGACCTCGCTGCCCCAGGTCGGGGTCTCCGCGGCCGAAGGCGGCGAAGAAGCCGCGCCCAAGCGCGTCTACCGGCCGCCGCGGGTGAGGCCGCTGATCCACCCCGCCCTGCCGGGCGAGGGGGTGTGGAGGCCGGCCGGCGCTCACGCGGGCAAGCGGCCGCCGGTGCTCCTGACCAGCTTCCGCAGCGACCCCGAATACCCGCAGTTCGTCGCCGGGGTCGCCTGGATCGACGCCAACCGGACCCGGCTCGAATACGTGCCGGGCCTGGCCGAGCCGCCGGAACCGCTCGAGCACCGCGGCTCCGGCGAAGTGCCGCCGCCGCTCCGCGACCGCCTCGTCGCCACCTTCAACGGCGGCTTCCCGCTGGAAACCTCGAACGCCGGGCTGATCTACCGCGGCAAGCTGGTCGAAACGATGGTCAACGGGATCGCGACGATCGTCGAGTACCGCGACGGGCGCATCGACGTCGTCCGCTGGCACCGGGGCGAAGCGGCGCCGGCGAACGTCTGGTTCGCGAAGCAGAACCTGCCACCGATCATCTACGAAGGCAAGCTCAACCCGAACCTCTCCGACGGCCCCGAATGGGGCGAAACCGTCAACAACGCGACCAGGGTGTGGCGCTCGGGCCTCGGGATCGACGCCCACGGCAACCTCCTCTACGCCGCCGCCAACTACCAGACGGTCGAATCGCTGGCCAAGGTCCTGAAGGCGGCGGGCGCGGTGCGGGCGCTCGAGCTCGACATCAACGAAGACTGGACCAGCTTCATCACCTACCGCCACCCCGGTGGGCGCGAACCGGGCAACCTGCTGCCGGAAATGTACCGCTCCCCGGAACGCTATTTGGTCCCCGACGAACGCGACTTCTTCTCCGTCTACCTGCGGCAGGGGCAGCGCTGGTGAGGCTGCCGACCCCCGCCTCCCCGGGCGCCGCCGCGCGCCGCTCGCTGCTCGCCGACCTGCTCGCCGCGCTGCTGATCACGACGCTCGCGATCGCCCTCGCCGCCGGGATCGGCGTGGTCGGCTTCCTCGCCCTGCTCGCCGCCCTGGTCCTCCTGCCGTGGTACGGGGTCGAGGCGCTGGTGCGGCTGCTCCGGCGTCGCCGCCAGCGCGGCCGACAGCCGGGCGAGCGGCGCCGCCGCGGATTCTCCTCGACTCTTTAGGCCCCGCATACGAGCCGTAAAGCCTTCCCTCCTACCGTGGACGCACGATGAGACGAGACGCCTACGAGCTGACCCTCGCCGCGATGGCGACCGAGGGACGTCGCGACCTTGATCGCGCCCCGCGGGCTCAGCCGGCCGTTGCGAAGCCGCGGATGCGCTTCGCGCTGACCGCCGCCGCGGCGGCGGCGAGGACCATGACTCCGAGCTGCAGGGCGAGCGAGAGGCCGACGTTGGTGAGGCCCAGCGGACCGTTGTCCTGGCCGGCGAGGCCGGGGACCCCGGCCAGCAGAGCGGCGAGATAGACAGCCGCGGCGATCGCGATCCCCGCCATCGCCAGCGCCACCCCGTCGGCGGCGAGCGTCGCCCGGCGCAGGGTGCCCCGCCCCACCTCGACCGCGGCCAGACCGCGACGTGCCGCCAACACGCAGCCGAGGCCGCAGAGGAGTCCGAGGACGCCCCAGGCGCCGAAGACCGCCGCGGCGAGGCCCGAGGAGACGCCCGGGCTGGCATGAGCCACCGCGACCAGCGCCGCGGTCGCCGCCACGAAGGCGATCACGCAACCCGCCGCGAGCAGCGCGGCGCGACGGGCGGCGGGTCGCTCGCCTGCCTGGCGCAGCGCGGCGAGCACGAGCGGCGCGGCTCCGATCACGACGGCGGCGGTGGCGAGGATCGCGAGCGCCTGGATCGCGACGTGGGCGCCGCCCAGCAGCCAGTGCGCGTCGCCGGCGCGGGAGAAGGCGATGCCCTCGGTCGTCTTGTAGAGGCCGAAGCCGGAGGCGGCGAAGAGGACCCAGCAGAGGAGGATCGAGCCGATGCCGAGCCGCATCCGCTCGCCGGCCTCGAGCTCACGCTCGACCACGGCGGCCGGACGCAGGTGCGCGGCCAGCGCCCCGCGCAGCAGGTCGGCGACGGCGCCCGGCGAGGAGCCCGAGTCCTCGATCAGGCTCTCCATCTCCTCCCCGTAGCGGCGCCGGTAGGCGAGCGGATAGAGGCGGAGCGCCAATCTCGCGAGGCGGGCGCTCACGCTCCCGCCCCCAGGGCGCGGAGGCGGGCGAGGCCGGTGTCGACGACGCGGTCGAGCATCGCCAGCTGCTCGGCGAGCGCCGTCGCGCCGGCGGCGGTGATCTCGTAGGGCCGGCGACGGTCCTCACTCGGCAGGGCCTCGATCAGGCCTTTGCCCTCGAGCCGCGAGAGGGCTCCGTAGAGGGTGCCGGGACCGAGCTTGACGCCGGCCAGCTCCTCGACGTCCTGGGTTATCGCGTAGCCGTGCTTCGGTCCCGCCGCGAGGCTCGAGAGGACCAGGAGGCCAGGGTCAGTAGATCGCTCGCTGATGTATCGCATTGCGTAATAGTAGCAACTCCTCTGCTCGAACGACCAGCTCGAAACCTCAGGGCTCCGTCGTCGCCAGCAGACGCTGCCTCTCGGCCTCGAACTGGGCGGCGTCGAGGGCGCCGGCGTCGCGCAGCGCGACCAGCCGCTCGAGGTCGGCCAGGCGGGTCGACTCGGCTCCCCCGGCGGCCGCCTGCGGCACCGTCGCGCCGGAGCCCGCCCGCCCGCGCCCGGCGGATCTCGCCGCCCAGCGCTCGCGCAGCGTGTCCCAGGTCTCCTGCGGGTACTCGCGCAGCGCCTGGCGACGGAGCGCCTCGATCCCGGCAACGAAGAGGGCGAGCAGGACGAGCAGCGGCAGTGGCCGGCGAAAGCCTTCGGTCGGCGCCCACCAGAGCAGCAGCAGGACGACGAGCGCGGCGGCGGCGTAGGCGCTGAGGCGGGAGCGAAGCAGCGGAGTCAGCATCAGGCGGGTCGCCTTCGCTAACCCGAGCGGGCCGGCGAGGACCGCGCCGAGGAGGATCGCGAGGCCGTAGAGGAAGATCGCGATGCCACCGTCCCGCAGCAGCGAGGTGCCGATGTCCCAGACCGCGCTGACCGCGGGTTCGACCGAGTCCGACCCGGCCAGGCTGCCGACCAGAGCTTCTCCCGCGACCGAGCGGACGACCAGGATCAGCACCCCGATCAGCATCCAGCTGATCCCCCAGGCGCGAACCGCCTCGCGGCGCCAGCCGCGGGCCAGGTAGACGGCGAGCAGGTAGAGGGCGATCGCGACCAGCGGCAGGATCAGCGAGAGGCCCTTCAGGGCCTTGACCGCTTCCTGCGCGGTCGAGAGCTGATCGGACTGGATCAGCTGGATCCGGGCGGCGTCCGGCGGCAGCTTTTCGGCGACGTCGACGCCGAGCTGGTTGCCGAGCCGTTCGACGATCGAACCGAGGTCGAGGGTGACGGCGCCGCCTTCGGTGGAGAGCGTGTCGCCGCCGCCTTCGACCAGTTCGAGGAACAGCGCGTGCGCGTTGCGGTTCGCTTCCGACCACAGTTCCTGGACCTTCGGCCGGCTCAGCGCCTCGACCGCCAGTTTGGTCGCCAGCTGCCGCAGCCCGGCGGCCGCCGGTCCGGCCAGGGGCTGTGCGGCGGCGGGCAGAGCCGCCGCCAGTTCGGCTTCGACGTCGACGTGTTCGTAGAGCGCTTCGACCATGTAGGCGGAGAGCGCTTCCTCGACGTGCTTGTTTTCCAGCAGCTTGGTGCTGGTGGCGGTCCAGGTGCCGGTCTCGAGCATCTGGCGCTTGACCCAGATCGAGAGCACGGAGACGAGGCCGAGCAGGGTCGCGACGACGAGAATCGCGATCACGAGCTTGCGATGGGCGCGTTGTCTTGCCACCGCAGGCCACGCTCGCAGCCGCGTCGAGCGGGCGCCAGCATGCGCACATGCCTGCCGAAGGGGAGGCGGACGCCCGGATAGGCTGGGTCCGTGACCCTGCGGATCGCGCTCGCCGACGACAACTTCATCGTCAGGGAGGGGCTCGAGCAGCTGCTCGCACGCGACGATGAGATCGAGGTGCTCGCCAGCTGCGCCGACATGGCGTCGCTGCTCGAGGCGGTCGAGGCCGACCCGCCCGACGCGGTCCTGACCGACATCAGGATGCCGCCCGACGGCGACGACGCCGGCATCCAGATCGCCTCGCGGCTGCGCCAGACCCATCCCGAGATCGGCGTCGTCGTCCTCAGCCAGTACTCCGAGCCGGGCTTCGTCCTGCGCCTGCTCGACGCCGGCTCGGAGGGCCGCGCCTACCTGCTGAAGGAGCGGATCGCAGATCGCTCCGAGCTGACCAGGGCGATCCGGGCGGTCGCCGACGGCGGCTCGGTGATCGACCCGAAGATCGTCGAGGTCCTGGTCCGGGAGCGCACTCGGGCGGAGAGCTCGCCATTGGCCGAGATGACGCCGCGCGAGCTCGACGTGCTGGCGGCGATGGCGGAGGGCAAGAGCAACGCCGCGATCGCCGAGGAGCTGGTGCTGACCAAACGGGCGATCGAGAAGCACATCAACGCGATCTTCCTCAAACTCGACCTCACCTACTCGCCGGAGGCCGACCAGATCTCGAAGCGGGTGAAGGCGGCGCTGATCTTCCTCGCCGAGTCCGACCAGCGCAGTTAGGCGGCCACCCCCTCGGGTAGGGGTGCGTGCAGGATGGCGCCCCGGAGATGGAGATGCGAGCCTCGAAGGTGATGAGCAACACCGTTCGAGCCGTCACCGTGCTCGCGGTCGACGACCACCCGCGCTTCCTCGAAGCGGCCCAGGCGGTCGTCGATGCGACCCCCGGCTTCGCCTGGGCGGGCGGCGCCTGCTCCGGCACCGAGGCCCTCGCCGTCGTCGCCAGCGACGAACCAGACCTCGTCCTGGTCGACGTCAACATGCCCGAGATGGACGGCTTCGAGCTGACCCGGCGGATTCGCGCCTCGCACCCCGAGACGCTCGTCGCCCTCTGCTCCGCCCAGCACCCGGACGAGCTGCCGCGGCCGGGCGGGGATCTCGAGTACCAGGCAGTGCTCGCCAAGGAGAACCTGCGCCCCTCCTGGCTGCGGGAGCTCTGGCGGGAAAACCGCGGCACCCCGCCGGCAGAGAAGTAGGCTGAGCCCCGAAGGGGGCCAGCTTGAGCAACCGCAAACTCATCGCTCTGGGACTGCTCAGCCTCGGGCTCTGCGCGACCTCGGCCACCGTCGCGCTCGCCAACACCGGGGCCCCCAACAGGGGAGTCTGGGCGACGATCAGCGCTTTCACCGTCGCCGCGCTGCTCGGCGTCGGCCTCTACGCGTGGGTGCGCCGCGGCGAGGGTCGCTTCGGCCAGGTCCTCTTCCTCACCGGCCTCTGCTGGTTCCTGGTCACCCTCGCCAACTCCGACGTCGACGCCCTCTACAGCATCGGCCGCGTCGCCGGCTGGGTATTCGAGGTCGTCCTCGCCTACGCGCTGGTCTCCTACCCGACCGGCCGGCTCGACTCCCGCGCCGCGCGGCTGGTGATCCTCGGCGCCGCGCTGCTGGTCGGGCTCCTCTACCTGCCGACGGTGCCGATCAGCAACCAGTACCCGCTGCCGACCCTGTTCGGCAGCTGCACCAGCCATTGTCCCGCCAACTCGTTCTACGCCGGCTCGGAACCCGATTTCCTCGACGCTGTGGTCAGGCCGCTGCGGGAGGTCCTGACCGTGGTCGTCTACCTCTCGGTGATCGCGCTGCTGAGCCTGCGCATGCGGGCCGCCAGCCACAACCTGCGGCGCAGCCTGCTGCCGGTGCTCGGCGCCGCCGTGCTCCGCTTCGCCGCCGCCGGCGCCTTCGTCGGGCTGCGCCGCGGCGGGGCCGGCGACGGGGTGCTCGAAGTCGCCTCGCTGGTCGCCCTCCTCAGCATCCCCGCCACCGCGCTCGGTTTCCTCGTCGGCCTGCTGCAGTGGCGGGTCTACTCGGGCGGGGCGCTGGCGACGCTGACCACCGGCCTCGCGGATACCAAGGATCCCTCGCAGCTGCGCTCGCTGCTGGCGCGCTCGCTCGCCGAACCGGCGGTCGCGCTCTTCTACGCCGCTCCCAGCGACGGCAACGGCAACGGCACGGTCCGCTGGGCGGACGCGACCGGCAGGGACTGCGCCGCGCCCGCGGCCGGTCCGGCCACCTGCCTGACCATGGCCAGGGCCGAGTCGGGGCTGCAGGTCGGCATCGTCTGCGACCGCGGCTTCGACGATTACCCGGACTTCCTCGAGGCGGTCTCCTCGTGCGTGATCTCCGGCCTCGAACGGCAACGGCTCGACGCGGCGCTGGAAGCGTCGCTGGCGGACGTCGCGGCCTCGCGCAAACGGCTGGCGGGAGCCGCCGACGGCGCCCGCCGCAAGATCGAGCGCGACCTCCACGACGGCGCCCAGCAGCAGCTCGTCGCGCTGCGGGTGAAGCTGGCGCTGGCGCGCGAGATGCTCGAGCAGGACTCAGGCGACGCCGCCCGGATGGTCGACGACCTCGGCCCCGAAGTCGACGAGATCATCGAAGAGGTGCGCTCGCTCGCCCACGGGATCTATCCGCCGCTGCTCGCCTCCGACGGCCTCGGCGAAGCGCTGCGAGCGGCCGCCCGGCGCTCGCCTCTGCCGGTCACGGTGAGGGCCAACGGGGTCGGGCGGCTGGCGCCGGAGATCGAGAGCGCCGTCTATTTCTGCTGCCTCGAGGCGCTGCAGAACGCCGCCAAGCACGCCGCTGGGGCGAGCGGCGTGGTGGTCGAGCTGAGCAACCTCGACGGGCTCGGCTTCCAGATCAGCGACGACGGCTGCGGCTTCCCCGCCGGCCGGCGGGACGAAGGCTCCGGCATCACCGGGATGCGCGACCGCCTGGCCGCGGTCGGCGGCGAGGTGCGGGTCGAATCGACGCCCGGCGCCGGCACGATGGTGCGCGGCCGGATCTCGCTCGACTGAGGCCCGCCGCCCTGCCGGGCGCAGGCACCACCCGGATTGAGGTGCGCGTGCCCTGGCGTGCGGAGGGCGCCGCTGCGAGCCTCGATCTGCAACCGCCGTCGGAATCGCGACGCGCACTACAGAGGGAGACGGAATGCAAGTCAGAGGGGAAGGCCGGACGGCGTTCGCCGCGATCCTGTTGATCATCGCCGGCGTGCTCAACGTCATCTACGGAATCGCCGCGATCAGCGAAGCCCACTTCTTCACCGACTCCGGCACTCACTTCGTCTTCTCGAGCCTCAACACCTGGGGCTGGATCACCCTGATCCTCGCGGTGATCGAGCTGACCGGCGGCATCTCGCTGCTCGGCGGCAACGCCTACGGCCGCGTGATCGGCATCGTCGGCGCCTCGCTCGGGGCGATTGGCTCGCTGCTCGCGATCTCCGGCGCCTACCCGTTCTGGTCGCTCGGGATCTTCGCCCTCTGCGTGATCGTCCTCCACGGTCTGATCGTCTACGGCGAGCCGGTCGGTGAGCGTCGATGAACGGCCAAGACCAGATCGACGAGATGGGCCCGATCGACTACATCCTGGTCGAGTGGCCCGGGCGGCAGCCCAACGGCGAGGTCGCTCCACACCTGATCGACCTCGTCGACCGCGGCCTGATCCGGATCCTCGACCTCGTCTTCGTCGCCAAGGACGAGGAGGGCAACGTGGCCGCGCTCGAGATCGCCGAGGTCGGCAGCGAGGTCGCCGAGCTGTCGGTCTTCGACGGCGCCTCCTCGGGCCTGCTCTCCGACGAGGACGTCGAGGAGGCGGGTGGAGCGCTCGAGCCCGGCACCTCGGCGGCCCTGCTGGTCTTCGAGAACGCCTGGGCCGCCCCCTTCGCCACCGCCGTCCGCCGTTCCGGCGGCCAGCTGGTCGCCAGCGGCCGCATCCCCGTCCAAGCCGTCCTCGCCGCGCTCGACGCGGTCGAGGCGGGCAGCTGAGAGGAGAGAAGTCATGCCAGGACTGCTGAGAGGAGTGGCCCGCACGGCGGCGATCGCCGGCACCGCGTCCGCGGTCGGCGGCCGCGTGCGCCGGCACCAGAACCAGCGCTGGGCACAGCAGGAAGAAGAGCAGAGCGGCCAGCAGCAGGCCCCGGCTGCCGCCGCGCCAGCGCAGGCGGCGCCCGCCGCGGAGCCGTCGATGCTCGACCAGCTAAAGCAGCTGGGCGAGCTGAAAGACCAGGGCATCCTCACCGAGGACGAGTTCGCGGCGCAGAAGGCGAAGCTGCTGGGAAGCGGCGGATGAGCAGCACGGTGGGCGGGGTTCGGCGCGACGTTCCTGCCGATCGAGCCGCTGCGGCTCGGCGTGATCCCCGCGCATGCCGAGCTGGCCGAGCGCCCGGCGGAGATTCCCGCCTGGGAGGAGATGCCCGAGGAGCTGCGGCCGCTGCTGGCGCGGCAGTAGCCGCGATCGCCGGCGCAATCCTCGAGCCAAGCCGATGCTGTCGCTGGCGCTCGCCTTCCGAGGACTCGCCCGGGCCGTCGCCGGGGTGTGGCGCGATCCCGAGACCAAGGCGCTCCCCCTGGTCGCCGCGGCGCTGATCGTCACCGGCACGATCTTCTACTGGCGCGTCGAAGGGTGGACCATCGTCCAGTCCCTCTACTTCGCCGTCGTCACCCTGACGACCGTCGGGTACGGCGACTTCACCCCCCAGAGCGCCGGCGCCCAGATCTTCACGATCATCTACATCCTCACCGGCATCGGGATCTTCGTCGCACTGCTCGCCTCGATCGCCCAGCAGTACATCGCCCAGAAGGCCGAGGGCCACTCAGCGCGCGAGCGGCTGAAGTCCCGCCGCCAGGGCCGCCAGGCGAGCTAGGCGTCCGCGCTTCCCTGGAGACCGCTCCAGGGTTCGGGAAAACTTCGCCCCGGCTACTAGAGGCCCTGGACCAGGGTGCCAGGCCCGCAGCGGCGGCCATCTCCGGCCAGCTGGCCGTTGCCTCCCAATGTTTGGCGATACCGGCCGCCGACTCGTAGAGCTCGTCCAGCACGAAGGTCGTGTTGCCAGTTGGTTCAGAGTCCGGGTCCATCGGGTTTGACAACTCGGGCGCTCTGGAGATGCTGTAGTCGAGCAACGCCAGCTCGCCCTCGCGGGGATGGTCCTTGATCCAATCGGCGTGGCTCGGGAAAATGCGGCCTCCCTCGGCCACCTCATCGGCCCCTACCGTGAACATTGAGGTCCAAGTGCCACTTTCCAGTGTGACACGCGTAGTTCTGTCCGCTTCCTTCTCTGCTGAGGACACGCGCGCTACCGTTCCCACATGGCCGCATCCATCGACTTCACGATTTCCTTCGACAACCCCGATGAGGAGGGCTGGATCGTTGCGCGCGTCCTTGAGGTTCCGGGCGCGATGAGCCAGGGTCGGACCCGCGAGGAAGCCCGCGAGAACGTCCTCGACGCCCTGCGCACGGTGCTGACGCCAGACGAAGAGCTCGCTGGCGAAGCGCCGGATTCAGATCGCGAGCACCTGCGGTTCACCGCTGCGGCGTGAAGCGCCGCGATCTCGAACGCCACCTCCGTGCCCACGGCTGCCGCGAGATCGGCGGCTCGAAGCACGCGAAGTGGCGCAGCACCACCAATCAGGTGTCGGCCCTGCCTCGACATAGTGAGATCGGGCCCGGTCTCGTCCGAGCGGTCTGCCGACAGCTCGACGTGCCGGTGCCATCCAACCCTCGGTGATCCTCAGATCGCCGTTCGCATGGCGCCGAGCCGCTGTTGGTTGTAAACGCGATGAAGGTACGACTTCGCGGCAAGCCCCACGCTTTCCTCAAGATCCTCAACGGTCAAACTGCTAGCGAAGCTAGAGGAGCTCAGACTCCGAGTCCTGGCGAGCGTGCCGAACGACCCGCCGCGACATGCGGAGGCACCCCGACAATCGGCGGCATTTCGAGGGCTATCAGCAAAGCTCACGCGCGAGGCCCTGTGCCGACGCACGCGACCCGACATTCACCAAGCGCTTGAGCGTCGTCTGGATCGACCTATCAGCACAGGACGATCGAAGCACGTCCTTCGGCAAACATGCCGATCGAAGGAACCACGAATTGAGCGGACCCGCCCCAGGTGAATACCAGCTCCGATAAGGTGACCGCTGGGCATGGCTGAAGCGGTTTGGGAAAATAGATTTATGGTGATTCCTAACGACAATCCAATCGCCACGCCTCTGATGACGCGTTGCATCGCTCCCGGACTGCCCCCATTGGCAACTCATCAGCGCGGGTAATGGGCCCAGAGGCTCCGCGGGCCCCATCACGTGCCAGGGCGCCGACCTTTCAATGACGCTAAACGGAGTCATCCCTTATGCGGGCGGACTAATTGCCAGTGGCATCGTAGGCGTGGTTATCCAGCAGCTGGTCGATCGACGCTCGGCTATTAGGCGTGCTAGCGCCGAGAGTCCGGGCTTCAGGCGAATCGATCTTGCCGGTCGCTGGTTCAATGTCAATGAATCCACTATCAAAGGCGCACGGGTGGTAAACGGTACCTGGGTCACCATTCGTCAGGTTCGTAACCGCCTGTTTCTGCAAAATGAGACCAGGAGCCCGGAGAACCCAGATGGAGGCTATTTATGGCGGGGCGAACTCAGGATCTGGGATAATCAGCACTTACTGGGTTGGTATGTCGCTCGAGAGCCCAACGTTTTAAGCAAGGGAACTCTTTACTACGTTCTACATGCGACGGGAACAGAGATGACCGGCCGCTGGGTCGGCCGGAGCTACGACGAAGGCCTTATCTCTGGCAACTGTTGCTTGGCGAGGACGGAGGAGCGGGCGAGAGAGATCGCCGAAGAGTTCATGGCTTCACCCTCAAAGAGGAGACATCGAAATGGCCGATGATGATGTAGTGCAGATACATGTGACCCATCCTGATCGAGAGGCCCTTGAACAGTTGGTGGAAAAGCTCGTGGAGAGTCACGCCATTGCGTCGGCGAATATTGTTGGGCCACTAGCCAGTACCTACGTTTGGAATGGCAAGAGTGAGCACGCTGAGGAGTGGTTGGCCTTCATGAAGACCGCCCGGGCGAGAGTCGATGAAGTAGTCGCCACGATCGACGAAGGTCACCCCTATGAGGTCCCCGGCATCATGGTGTTGACGATCGACGGCGGCTTCGCTCCGTACCTTGAGTGGATCCGACAGACCACGAAGGACGTTGCATCCAGCGATTAGTCGCACGACCTGACGGCCGGCGGCGATCCGTAATCCGAGAGCCGCGAGCTTTGGCTCAGCAATCAGGAGACCCGATTGGTAAGCCTCGTTTTATCTCGGCCATACCGCTACGGGGATTCGAACCCCGGTTTCCGGACTGAGAATCCGGCGTCCTAGTCCCCTAGACGATAGCGGCGAGGACGGAGCATTTTAGCGAAGCGGCGGCGGAGGGTCGGGTCGGTGAGGGGGCTGCAATCGGTAGATTGGTCGGTCCCGCGGCTGTGGCGGAACTGGTAGACGCGCACGGTTCAGGTCCGTGTGGGCTAGCGCCCGTGAAGGTTCGACTCCTTTCAGCCGCACTCGGTGCCGCCTTGGCGGTGCTTATCGGGAGGGGTGCCGAGGGGGCGAGGTCAGGCCGGTTGGCCGACGCCTTCGAGGCCGCCGGCGAGGCCTTTGCTGCGATCGCCGGCCGCGACGGGCGGGGTGCTGGCGTGGGTCTGGGCGCGGGCCGCGGTCGCGGCGATCTCCTCGACGAAGGTCGGGTGGAGCGCGCGGGGCAGGTCGTGGCCCATGCCGTCGATGATCTTCAGGCGAGCGCCGGGGATCGCCCTGGCGGTGGCGCGGCCGCCGGACGGGCGGACGAGGGGGTCGCGGCTGCCGTGGATGACGGTCGCCGGCAGGTCGAGGAGCTCGAGGCGCTTGGTGCGGTCGCCGGAGGCGGTGATCGCGTGGAGCTGGCGGGCGACGCCGGCGGCGGAGCCGCGGCCGGTGCGATCGTAGGAGCGGCCGGCGAACTCGCGGACGCGGGCTTCGTCGAACTCGTAGCCGGGCGAGCCGATGATGCGGAAGGTCTGGACGCCGCGCTCGATGAAGGCGTCGCGGTCGGTTGGGCGTTTGGCGAACAGGACGCCCATCGCTTTGAGAGTGGGCAGGCCGGTCCAGCGGTTGCCGGTGGTCGACATGATCGAGACCAGGGAGCGGACCCGCTGGGGCCGTTCGATCGCCATCGTCTGGGCGATCATGCCGCCCATCGAGGCCCCGACCACGTGGGCGGAGTCGATGCCGAGGTGGTCGAGGAGGCCGAAGGAGTCGGCCGCCATGTCGCGCAGCAGGTAGGCGGCGCTGGCGCGGCGGCTGAGGGTGGTGTCGAGGAGGCTCGGGGCGCCGGCCGAGTCGATCTTGGACGAGCGACCGATGTCGCGGTTGTCGAAGCGGACGACGCGGAAGCCGCGTTCGGCGAGCAGCGAGCAGAAGCCGTCGTCCCAGGCGATCATCTGAGTGGCGAGGCCCATCACCAACAGCAGCGGCTCGCCGTCGGGGTCGCCCATCTCCTGGTAACAGATCTGCAGCCCGTTGGCGGGCGCGAAGAACTCTTCGCCGAAGGCAGGCATTTCCGTAGTTTAGGGAACCGACTGGCCCGGTGGCCAGGATTCGCGGATGGGTAAAAGGACCCGATGAGAACGGCGATCATCTCCGACCTCCACCTCGGCCTCGTCGCCGGCGGCGACATGCTGCGCGACCGCGAGGTGCGATCAGTGCTGCTGGAGCGGATCGCCGGCGCCGACCGGGTGGTGATCCTCGGCGACGCGGTCGAGCTGCGCGACCTGCCGATCGGCCCGGCGCTGGCCGCCGCCCGCCCCTTCTTCGAGGAGCTCGGCGCCGCCGTCGGCGCGGTCAAGGTGACGCTCGTCCCCGGCAACCACGACCACCGCTTCGCCGAGTCGCTGCTCGACCAGCTCTCGCTGGAGCAGGCAGGGCCGCTGGGGCTGGAACAGATCGCCGGCCCCTCCCCCGGCCCGCTGGCGACGATCGACGAGTGGCTCGGCCCGGCCAGCCTGCGGGTCGCCTACCCGGGCCTCTGGCTGCGCGACGACGTCTACGCCAGCCACGGCCACTTCCTCGACGTCCACCTGCGACTGCCGCGCGCCGAGGCGGTCGCGGTCGCCGCCGTCAACCGCCTCGCCGGCCGCTTCCCCGACCCGGCGAGCGCCGCCGACTACGAGCGCCGGCTGTGGCCCGTCTACGGGCTCGGCTACGGCATCGCCCAGGTCCGCCCGGCGCCGGTCGTCCGCAACCAGGCCAACGCCTCCGAGACCGCCTGGGAGGTCCTCGCCGGCAAAGCGAACGGCCGCCGCAGTCCCCGCCGCCGCGCCACGCAGGCCGCCGTCCGCCGCAGCTTCCCGGCCGCGATCTGGGCGCTCAACCGGCTGCTGCGTGCCGAATTCGAGACCGACATCAGCCCCGCCGCGATCTTCGCCAGCGGCCTCGACGCCAGCGCCGAGGTGGCGCGCCGGCTCGGGGTCGACGGCGGCCACGTGATCCTCGGCCACACCCACCGCCCCGGCCCGCTGCCCGGCGAAGCCGAGTGGGCACTGCCCGGCCGCGGCCGCCTCCACAACACCGGCAGCTGGGTCTTCGCCTCGATCTTCCACCACCCCGGCGACCCGCCGAGCCCCTACTGGCCGGGAGTTCTGACCTGGCTCGAGGACGAGGGGCCGCCGCGGCGCGAAGCGCTGCTCGGCGACCGCGACCACGGGGCGCTGATGGACCTGGTGAAGCGCAACCGCCGCGCCCTCGTCGCGTAGCGAGTGTCCCCAGCTCAGGAGCGGAGCCACTCGGCGATCGTCGCGCCGATCACCGGCCCCGCGTCCTCCTGCAGGAAGTGGCCGGCGTCGGCGATCGGCCGCGGCGCCGGCAGGCCGAGCTGGCTCGAGACCCGTTCGCCGACCGAGAACGGCAGCACCGGGTCGGAGTCCGCCCACAGCACCAGCGCCGGCCGCTCGTCGGAGCGCAGCGCGTCGGCGACCGCTTTGCCCTCCGCCGCGCCCGGCATCTCCGGGCTGGTCGGCAGGATCAGCGGGAAGGCGCGGGCGCCGGCCTTCGTCTCGCCTCCCATATAAGGAGCCTCGTAGGCGGCGATCACCTCGTCGCCGGGGTCGTTCTTGCAGCCGCCCCGGACCAGGACGCCGACCGGCACGTCCGCTTCCTTACGGACGAAGTCCCGGAAGGCGAGCCAGGCGTCGCTCATCCGCTGGTGGCCGGTGAAGGGGCCGGTGTCCATGATCACCAGCCGCGTGAACCAGTCGGGGTGCTCGACCGCGAGCCGCAGCCCGATCGGCCCGCCCCAGTCGTGGACGACCGCGGTCGCCTCGCTCAGCCCCAGCCCCGCCAGCAGCTCCGCGACCAGCTCGACGTGGCGGTCGTAGGTGTAGAAGTCGAGGTCGAGCGGCTTGTCGGAGCGGCCGAAGCCGGCGTAGTCGGGGGCGATGCAGCGGAAGCCGGCGTCGCGGACCGGCGGGATCACCTTGCGCCAGAGGAACGACCAGGTCGGCTCGCCGTGGAAGAAGACCACCGGCGGCCCCTCGCCCTCGTCGAGGTAGGCGAGCCGCAGCCCGTCGACCTCCGCGTAGCGCGACTCGAAGGGAAAGTCGGGCAGCCCGCGCAGACGCTCGTCCGGCGTGCGGAAAACCCCCTCCCCGGGCTCGCCTCCCATGCCGGCAGCCTATCGCCGATCCCGATGCGAGAGGCGTTTCCTATCGCCGCATCGCGAATCCCGATCTTCCTGATCGACTTTGTGCTACGGTGCCCCGCTCACCCGGTAATCACTAGTTAGTTAGTCGACAAACATAGGAAGGACCACTTGATGCGGAACGCTCGCAAGACCCGGCGGCGCGGCGTGACGATCGGCCTCGGTGCCGGTCTTCTCACGTTGCTCCTCGCTTTGGCGCTCGCCGGTTGCGGTGGAGGCGACAGCAGCACCAGTGCAGGCTCGACCGAATCAGGCTCGACGGAAAGCTCGTCCGGCGGGGGCGGCGAAGGGGGCAAGCTCTCGGTGGTCGGTTACTCGACCCCCGAATCGGTCTACGCCGAAGCGCTTGAGCCCGCCTTCGAAAAGACTCCGCAGGGCAGCGGCGTCAGCTTCAGCAACTCGTTCGGCGCCTCCGGCGACCAGAGCCGTGCGGTGGCCGCGGGCCAGCCCGCGTCGGTCGTCCACTTCTCGGTCTCGAGCGACATGGAACGGCTCGTCGAAGAAGGCGAACTGGTCTCCAAGAGCTGGGAAAAACAGCCCTACGGCGGTTACGCGACCGACTCGGTCGTCGTGATCCTGGTCGAAAAGGGCAACCCGCTCGGGATCAAGTCGTTCAAGGACCTCGAGGAAAACGAAGAAGCCGAAGTGATCACGCCGAACCCGTTCACCTCGGGCTCCGCCCGCTGGAACATCATGGCGATCTACGGCTCGGCGATCGAAGAAGGCGACTCGCCCGCCAAAGCGCTGGAAGCGGTGAAGACGGTGCTCGAAAAGACCACCGCCCAGCCGGGCAGCGGTCGCGACGCCTACTCCGCCTTCAGCCAGGGCGAGGGCAACGTCCTCCTCACCTACGAGAACGAAGCGATCAAGGCGGAAAACGAAGGCGAAGACATCGAATACATCATCCCGCCTTCGACGATCCAGATCGAAACCCCGATCGCGGTGACCGAGGAAGCGCCGGAGCCGGCGGCCGAAGACTTCCTCAAGTGGATGTGGTCCGACGAAGGCCAGGAAATCTGGGCTGAAAACGGCTACCGCCCGGTCAACCCGAAACTGGTCGACCCGAAGCAGTTCCCGACCCCGGAAAACATGTTCAAGATCGCCAAATTCGGCGGCTGGGCCAAAGTCAAGGACGAATTCTTCGACGAAGAAGAAGGATCCGTCGCCCAGATCGAGACCGAACTCGGCGTCTCCACCTCCGGCTGATCGATGGAGGCCCACGCCGCAAGCAGTGGTTCCGCCGCACCCCGGGCCAGGCACCTGCGCCTGCCCGGGGTGGGCGCGGGCCTCGGCCGTGGCGTCGTCGTCCTCTATCTGAGCCTGATGGTCCTGCTGCCGCTGGCAGCACTGACCGACGAATCGCTGTCGCAGGGCCTCAGTCAGTTCTGGCACACCGTCAGCCAGGGCCAGGGGCTGCAGTCGCTCGAGCTGATCCTCGTCTGCTCGCTGATCGTGGTCGTGATCAACGCCGTCTTCGGCACGATCATCGCCTGGCTCCTGGTCCGCGACCGCTTCCCGGGCAAGTCGATCCTGAACGCGATCATCGACCTCCCCTTCGCGCTGCCGACGATCGTCGCCAGCCTGATCCTGATCCAGCTCTGGGGCAACAAGAGCCCGGTCGGGATCGACTTCGCGCTGACCCGCACCGCGATCGTCGTCGCCCTCCTCTTCGTCACCCTCCCCTTCGTCGTCCGCGCGGTGCAGCCGCTCTTGATCGAGATGGACCGGGAGATGGAGGAGGCCGCCGCCTCGCTCGGCGCCGGCGGGATGACGATCTTCCGCCGCATCATCTTCCCCAACCTCCTCCCCGGCCTCGCCTCCGGCGTCGCCCTGGCCTTCGCCCGCGCGCTCGGCGAGTACGGCTCGGTGCTGATCTTCGCCGGCGGCAAACCGGAAACCCAGGTCGCCTCGATCTTCATCGGCCAGAAGATCGAATCCGGCGACCAGCCCGGCGCCGCCGCGCTCTCGATCGTGCTGCTGCTGATGGCGCTCGTCTGCGTCTTCGCCGTCACCATGATCCAGCGCTGGGGCAGCCGCCACGTGCGCTCGCAGGGCGCCGGCGCCGGCGGCTTCACGACGATGCCGATGAGCGGCTTCGGCCTCTCCGGCGAGACCGAGGATCCCGAGCAGGCGGACGGAGGCGAGCGCAGTGAGTAGCGCCGTCGGCAGCGGCGTCAGGGGCGGCACCGGCAGCCGCTGGAGCCTGCGATTCCTCGGGATCGGCTACCTCGCCGTCCTCCTGATCGCGCCGCTCGTCCTGATCTTCTTCAAAACCTTCGAAGACGGGCTGGCGCCGCCGTGGGAAGCGATCACCTCCTCCGACGGCCTCCACGCCCTGAAGCTGTCCCTGATCACGGTCGCGATCGCGGTGCCGCTGAACACGGTCTTCGGGATCATCTGCTCGCTTCTCCTGGTCCGCCACAAGTGGCGCGGCAACTTCCTGATCGACAGCGTCATCAACCTCCCGTTCGCGATCAGCCCGGTCGTCATCGGCCTCTCGCTCTTCCTCCTCTACGGCAAAGACGGCTGGCTCGAACCGGGGCTCGCCGAAGCCGGGATCAAGGTTCTCTTCTCGGTCCCCGGGATGGTGCTCGCCTGCATCTTCGTCTCGCTGCCGTTCGTCGTCCGCGAGACGGTGCCGGTGCTGCAGGAGATCGGCACCGAGCAGGAGCAGGCGGCCTCGACGCTCGGCGCCAACGCCTGGCAGACCTTCTGGCGGATCACCCTGCCGGCGATCCGCTGGGGCGTCGCCTACGGCGTCGTCCTCACCACCGCCCGCGTGCTCGGCGAGTTCGGCGCCGTCTCGGTCGTCTCCGGAAACATCTCCGGCGAAACCCAGACGCTGCCGCTCTTCGTCGAGAAGAACTACGAGAACTTCAACCTCCCCGGCGCCTTCGGCGCCTCTGTCCTGCTGGCGCTGCTGGCGCTGGTTGTCCTGCTGGCGATGAACCTGCTGAAACGAAAGGAGGACGCCTGATGGGAATCTCAGTCGAGGGAGCCAATAAGAGCTTCGGGGACTTTCAGGCGCTGGACGACGTCTCGATCGAGGTGCCCGACGGGTCCCTCACCGCCCTGCTCGGTCCCAGCGGCTCCGGCAAGTCGACGCTGCTGCGGGCGATCGCCGGGCTGGAGACGCTCGACGGGGGCCGCGTCCTGATCGACGGCGAGGACGTCTCCACCAAGCCGACCCAGAAGCGCGAAGTCGGCTTCGTCTTCCAGCACTACGCCGCCTTCAAGCACATGACCGTCTACGAGAACGTCGGCTTCGGGCTGAAGATCCGCAAGTGGAAGAAGGACAAGGTCAACGCCCGCGTCCACGAGCTGCTCGAGCTGGTGCAGCTGCACGGGCTCGCCGACCGCTACCCCTCGCAGCTCTCGGGCGGGCAGCGGCAGCGGATGGCGCTGGCCCGGGCGCTGGCGGTCGAGCCGCAGGTGCTGCTGCTCGACGAGCCGTTCGGCGCCCTCGACGCCAAGGTCCGCAAAGACCTGCGGACCTGGCTGCGCAACCTCCACGACGAGATGCACGTGACGACGATCTTCGTCACCCACGACCAGGAGGAGGCGATGGACGTCGCCGGCCAGCTGGTGGTGATGAACCAGGGGCGGGTCGAACAGTCGGGCAGCGCCGACGAGCTCTACGAGAACCCGGCCAACGAGTTCGTGATGAGCTTCGTCGGCGAGGTCAACCGGCTCGGCGACGAGCTGGTACGGCCGCACGACATGGAGGTCGTCCTCGATCCCGACGACCAGACCCAGGAGGGCCTGGTGCAGCGGATCGTCGCCCTCGGCTTCGAGATCCGGATCGAGTTCGTGCTCGGCGACGGCACCGAGGTCTGGGCCCAGCTGACCCGCTCCGAGCTGCAGCGGCTGGAGCTGCAGGAGGGGCAGATCGCCTACCTGCGCCCGATCCAGGCAAAAAGCTTCAACGGTTCGCCGGCGTCCAAATCCGATGGGGCCTCGACTCCCCAACGGTCCACGGACGGCGGCGACGCAGAGGTATCTGCAGCCGTCTGAAGGGGCGACGGGGCGGGGCGCGCTTTTTGCCGGGTGGCGCCCCGCTCCATCTCGCCACTCCCCCATTGTCGCGCCGCGGATGGTCGCCCGTCCACCCCCGGCGCCGCCGCGGCGACTGGACGAACGTTCCACCGACGGGTAAAGGGACCAGGTCGTTGACCCACCGCTGACCCTCCCTGCTATTCTTGACTTAGTCAGTTCACAAACTGAGGAAAGGAGCAGGAAATGGCGAAGCGAGTCCAGACCACCACCTTCGTCTCGCGCGGCCGGCTGGCGGGGCTCGTCCGCGACGAAGCTCCGGCCGGCATCGGGCAGAATCGAACCACGCGCAAGGCGAACCGCGACAACGGCCAGGAGGCCGCCGACGACGAGGGGCTCTTCTACCGCGCCCGCCTCGTGCTCGGCGACTCCCTCCCCCGCCCCGAGCGCTGAGGGCTCCCCCGCGCGCCGAGCGCTGAGGGCGTTCCGCCCCCGGAGCGCTGATAGCGCGGCCGCGTTCGCCCTTTGTCAACCACTGGTTGACAAAGGGCGAACGCGATGTGTCCGGCGGGCGCAGGCGGCGGTGGAACTGCCCGCCTCAGGCACGGCGGCGGGGCGTCAGGCGAGGCGGCGGCGGAAGGTCGTCTCGAGGCGGTCCTCGTCCTCGTCGCCGGGGATCGTCTTGTCGAGGCGCATCTCGAGGCGGCGGCCGTCGAGGCTTAGCATCGCGACCTGGTTGTCGAAGTAGGGACCGTCGCGCAGGCGCCAGCGGACGCCCGGGTCGGCGGCGCCGGCGGATCTCGCCAGGGCCCGGGCGACCGCGACGAAGGGGCGCTTGAAGCCGGCCCGGATCACCCTCCGCTCTTTCCCGTCGAGCGGGTTCCGGTAGGGCGAGCAGACCGCCTGGTAGACCGGCGCGCCGCCCTCGCCGGCCGGGTAGGCGACCTCGGCCAGGTAGGCGTGGTGGACGTCGCCGGAGAGGACGACGATCGAGGCCGGGGCGGCGCCCCGCCCGCCCCGCGCCACCTCGCCGATCAGGTCGCGGAGCGCCGCGAACGACTCGCCGAACGCTCCCCAGTGGTCGAAGTCGACTTCCCGCCGGAGCAGCTCCGAGAGCCGCGCCGCCGGCTGGCCCCAGGCGCCGGCGCAGACCTTCTCGTTCCAGGCCTCGAGCGCCTGCAGGCCCGGCGAGAGCACCCACGGCACGGTGGTCGCGATCAGCAGGTGGTCGAAGTCGCCAGTGGCCTGCTCGACGATCCAGTCCCACTCCTCGTCGTCGACCATCTGCCGCCGCTCGCCCTCGAAGGTCCGCCCCGCCCGCGAGTCGACGAAGATCGCCCGGGTGCCGCCGAGGTCGCGGCAGAAGCTCCAGCGGCTGCCGGAGCCGGTCTTGGCGATCGCTTCCGCCCAATCGCGCAACGCATCGCTCGCGGCACCGCCCTCGGCGCCGCGAACCCGGCGGTAGACCTCGTCCTCGTCGAGCGCCCGCGGCGAGAGGTTGCCGATGTGCTGGTAGAGCCAGTAGCTCATCACGCAGCCGCTCAGCCGCCGCTGCCACCAGGCCCGTTCGCGCATCTCCTCGACCCAGGAGCGGGAGATGTTCCAGTCGTCGCTCATGTCGTGGTCGTCCCAGAGCATCGAGACCGAGACGGTCGCGAACAGCCAGCGGATCAGCGGCACCCGCCAGCTCTCCCGGTAGAGCCAGGTGTACTCCTCGAAGTCGCTCACCTCCTCGCCCGGTTCGGTGGCTACGCCGCGCCGCTCGCGGATCTTCTCGCGGGTCTCCGGTGAGCCCTCGTCGACGTAGACCTGGTCGCCGAGCAGGAACAGCAGGTCCGGCCACTCGGCGGGGTCGGCGGCGGTCATCGTGCGGGCGAGGACGCGCAGGGCGTCGAGCTCGCGGCCCTCTTCGTGGCGGTCCTTGCTGTGGGTGTAGGGCTCCTCGTGCGGCAGCGCCACCCGGCAGGAGCCGAAGCGGACGTCGAGCGGGCCGCCGCCGAGGGTGCGGATCAGGCTCGGCGGCAGCTTCGAGCCGGGCTCCGGCCAGCGCCGCTCGCCGTCGAGCTCGACCGCGTACTCGGTGCTCGAGCCGGGCTCGAGCCCCTGCAGCCGCACCAGCGCGTAGTGGTGGCCTTCGACCTCAAAGGTCGGCTCGGCCGAATCGAGCACCCGCACCTCGCAGGGCGCGTCGGTCTCGACCCAGATCGTCGCCTCGGTCTCGGAGACGTAGCGGAGCAGCGGTCCGAGGACGAGGTCGGGCATCCGCCACCGCTACCCGGCCGCGAGCGAAATTCACCCGCGGCCGGGAATCGGGCTATTTCGTCGGCGGCGTTTCGGGCGTCGTCGCCGGCGGCGCTTCTTCGGGCTGCGGGTAGGTCTCGGCCGAGAGGTTCCAGCTTTTCAGCCCGAACGCCACATTCGAAGCGCCGGCGTACTGGACCGCCACCGTGTGGCCGCCTTTGCCGAGCACCGTCGTCTGCATCACCGTCTGAGCGATCGGCGCCGCGCCTTTGCTCGGGTTCAGGGTCGCCGGCGCGAAGTTGACTTTGCCGGTCGACTGGCCGTCGACGAGGATCTGAATCGGGCAGGCGAGGTCAGCCGTCGCTTCTTTGGCGCTCGTCGTGCAGGTCGCGTTCCCCGAGAAGGTGATCACGACGTTGCTGACGTTGGCTTTGGTCGCGAACGAGGTGAAGGCCGACGGGATGTAGCCGGCGGTCGTCGCCGTCACCGGACCGTAGGCCGCCGTGCCCGCGGCGATCCCCGCAACCGGGGCCTGCGGCGCGGTCGCCTTGGCGACGTAAAGGTTCGTGGCCGCTTTCTTCTTCAGGTAGAGCGTCGAGGCTTTCTTGTTGCTGACGTAGGTCTTCGCGGCCTTCTGGTTGCTCACGTAGAGATTGGCCGCTTTCTGCGGGGTAAGGAACGACTGCGCCACCGACGGAACGACGGTCACCGCCACCGCGACGACGGCGGCCAGGACGACGACGGTCGCCGCCCGAGGGGTGGAGATTCTCTTCTTCAGCAATGGGTCCTCCATGTCTGCGGCCCGCCGGGAGAGCCTTTCTTGAGTAAGTGAGTCAATAAACTACCTAAACTGATAGCGTAAGGCGAGCTTGTTGGTCAACAAACTCGATCGACTCGCAATCCCACGACTCAAACCCGGCAGGAAAGGAAGCACCCCCTGATGAGATTCAAGACCCTCGCCGTAACGGCACTGGCCCTGCTCGGGCTGGCCGTGCCGGCGACTGCCGGGGCACAGACCCTGATCGGGTCCGGCTCCGTTGCCGCGCAGCCAGTGCTGCAGGCGCTGTTCAAGACCTACGAAAAGCAGGTCAACAAGAACATCCATTTCGTCTACACCGCCAACGGCGGCAACGCCGGCGTCAAAGACGTCCAGAACGGGACCAGCCAGTTCGCTGGCCAGGCCCGCACGCCCCTCCCCTCCGACGCCGGGACCACCTACATCAAGCTGTACCTCGACGGCCTCTGCATGGACGTCAACAAAGGGAACAAGCTCAGCAACATCTCGATCCAGCAGACCCACGACATCTACCGTGGCCTGCTGACCAACTGGAGCCAGGTGCCCGGCTCCGGCCTCGAAACGACGATCGACCCGGTCGGCCGCGACACCAACGGAGGGACCTACAACTTCTTCCTCCAGGCCGTCCTCAACAACGAAGCGCCGGCGTCGAACGTCAACGCGCTGACCGCCGACGGCCTCGTCGTCAACGCGGTGGCGCAGGATCCGAACGCGATCGGCTACGCCGGTCTCGCCTGGCAGACCAACAAGAAGCTGAAGCCGCTGAAAGTCAACGGCATTCCCTGCGAAGCCGGCAAGATCAGCGTCGAACCGCTCAAGTACCCGCTGTCGCGGTACATCTTCATCGTCCTGCCGACGGCGAGCCCGTCGCCGGCGGTGCAGAAATTCGTCGACTGGGCGCGGACCAGCCCGCTGGCCGCGACCTCGATCTCGAGCGCCGGCGGTGTCCCGGCCTTCAACAAGAAGAAGTAGCAGGGCACTAGTTGGAAGAGCAGTACTCAGCGGAGTACGGGCCGAAGTGGTCCGACCAGCGCGTCGAGCGGATGCTCGGCGCGCTGGTCGTCTTCGTGGTCGGGCTGCTGCTCGCCCTGATCGTCGTCGTCTTCGTCCGCGGCTGGCCCTCCTTCGCCCACAACGGGCTCGCCTGGTTCGGCGGGGCGGCTCGGTCGAAGACCAGCTGAACGCGATCGCGCTCTCGACCGAGACCGGCGCCAACTACGTCTACACCTTCCACGCCTGGCCGCTGATCTGGTCGACGATCCTGATCACCGGCGGCGCCGTCCTGATCGCCCTCTTCGCGGCGCTCTTCGTCGCCGTCTTCATCGTCGAGTTCGCGCCGACCTGGATGAGCAACATCCTGCAGCCGGTGGTCCGCTTCCTGGCCAGCGTGCCGTCGGTGATCTACGGCCTGATCGGCGTCGTCGTCCTCGTCCCCTTCATCGGCAACCACCTGGTGACCGAGCCGCAGAAGGCCTCGGTCGCCGGCGTCATCTCGCTGACCGGCTACAGCCTGCTGGCCGCGATCACGGTGCTGACCGTGATGATCGCGCCGCTGATGGTCTCGATCTTCAGCGACGGCTTGCGCTCGGTCAAACCCGGCTGGCTGGAGGGATCGCTGGCGCTCGGCGTCAACCGCTGGCGGACGGTCTGGAAGATCGGCGTCCGCACCGCGCGGCCGGCGATCGTCGCCGGCACCGTGCTCGCCGTCGCCCGCGCGATCGGCGAGGCGGTGATGCTGGCGATGATCTCCGGCTCGGTCGCCTTCGCCCCCAACCCGGCCGACGGGCTGATCTTCATCTACGAGCCCTCGCGGCCGCTGGCGCCGACGATCGTCAAGAACATCGACCAGCTGAGCTCGCCGCCCTTCAACGCGACCCTCTTCTCGATCGCCGCGGTGCTGCTGTTCTCGGCGGCGATCTCTTCGATGGCCGGCTACGTGGCGCGCCGGGCGATGCAGAAATACGGGAGCGCCTGATGGAGGCGTCGGTCTCCCCCACCCCGGTCCGGCCGGCGGCGCCGCCGCCGGCGGGCAAGCAGCCGACCGGCGCGGTCGAGGGCAGCGCCACCTGGCGGCTGGCCGACCGTATCGGGCTGGCGATCTGCTGGGCGCTCGGGCTGCTGTTCTGCGCGATCGCGGTCGCCGTCGTCGCTTACCTCTTCATCCAGGGCGTCACCTACCTGAAGGTCTCGATGCTGACCACGCCCGCCGCCTCGGGCGTCACCCAGAGCGAAACCGGCGGCTTCTCCGACGCCCTGATCGGGACCCTGATGGTGGCGACGCTGGGGATCTCGATCGCGCTGCCGGCCGGGATCGCGATCGCGGTCTGGCTGGTCGAGTACGGGCGGCCGGCGGCGCTGGCGCGGGTCACCGAGTCGACGATCGAGGCGATCGCCGGCATCCCCTCGATCGTCCTCGCCCTGTTCGGCACCGTGATCTTCTCCTCGACCGCGCTCGCTTTCCTCAGCCGCGAAACCGAAGGCGTCGTCTTCGGCAAATCGTTCTTCGCCGCCGGGGCGATGCTCTCCCTGGTCGCCCTGCCGCTGATCGTCGCCAGCGTCCGCGAGGGGCTGAACTCGATCCCGCGCCACGTCCGCGAGGCCTCCTACGCGGTCGGCAAGACGAAGGCGGCGACGACGCGGCGGATCCTGCTTCCCGCCTGCCGGCCGCAGGTGGCGACCGGCGCCGTCCTCGGCCTCGGCCGGATCATCGGCGACACCGCGATCATCGTCGTCCTGCTCGGCGCGACCCAGAACTTCGGCCCGGTCGAAGGCGCTGCGTTCCCGTTCGACTACCTGCGCGGGGTCGGCACGACGCTGACCAACTTCGTCTACGAGGCCTCGCCGACCGGCAACTTGAACCAGCCGCAGAAAGCCTACGCGGCGGCTTTCGTGCTGCTGATCATGGTCTTGATCCTGAACGCCATCGTCGACGTCATCCACCGCCGCGCGAGGAGGGTCGGGACGTGGAGTTCGTGAAACCGCCGCCGCCGATCCGGCGGCTGGCGCTCGAGGATCCGGAGGCGGCGACGCAGGTGCTGCCGCCCGAGCCGGGCGCCAACGGCAACGGGGTCGCCGTCGCCAGCGGCTTCACCTCGGCGCGCCGCTCGATCAGCGCCCCGCAGTTCTCGATCCGCCGCATGGAGGTCGACGACGTCTCGATCTCCTACGGCGAGAAACGGGCGGTCAAGAACGTCTCGCTGCCGATCCGCCAGGGCGAGGTGCTGTCGCTGATCGGGCCCTCGGGCTGTGGCAAGACGACCCTGCTGCGCTCGCTCAACCGGCTCACCGAGCTGACCTCGACGGCGCGCTTGGACGGCAGCATCCGGCTCGACGACGTCGACATCAGGCTGATCGAGCCGACCCTGCTGCGGCGCCGGGTGACGATGGTCTTCCAGCAGCCGAACCCGTTCCCGATGAGCGTCTTCGACAACATCGCCTACGTCCTCCGCGAGCAGGGCTCGCGGCGGGCGCGGAAGAGGCAGCTCGAGCCGGCGGTCCACAGCGCCCTGCAGCGGGCCGGGCTCTTCGAGGAGGTCAAGGACAACCTCAAGCACCCGGCGCTGAAGCTGTCGGGCGGCCAGCAGCAGCGGCTCTGCATCGCCCGGGCGCTGGCCGCCGAGCCGGAGGTGCTGCTGCTCGACGAGCCCTGCTCGGCGCTCGACCCGCAGTCGACGCAGGTGATCGAGGACCTGATCGTCAAGCTCCGCGACGACGTCGCGGTCGTGATCGTCACCCACAACCTGCAGCAGGCCTACCGCGTCGCCGACCACGTCGCCTTCATGTACCTGGGCGACCTGGTCGAGTACAACAGCGCCACCGCGCTGTTCGGCACGCCGCGCGAGCAGCGCACGAGGGAGTACGTCAGCGGTGCGTTCGGCTAGCCCCCGCATCCGCCCGAGCGGGTGCCGCTGGTACCGGCTGCCGCTGCTGCGCGTCGCGGTGATCGGCGCCTGCCTGGCGCTGATCGGCGGCGCCGCCGCCGGCTGCGAGACGACCCAGGACAAGGCGGCCAAGCAGCAGGCCCGGGCGACGCACATCCTCAAAGCGCGGGCCGAACGGCAACAGGCGAAGAAGAAGCAGAAGACAGCGCGCGAAGGCGAAGCAGCACCACCGAAGGGGGAGAAGAAGTGACGACGCAGCCGCCGCAGACGCCTCCGGCCACCCCGAAAGCGAACGGCTTCGAGCCGTGCGAGGAGTGCGGCGCCCCGCTCGACGCGCAGCAGCGCTACTGCGTCGAATGCGGCGCCCGCCGCGGCAACGGCGCCAACCCGGCGTCCCGCTATTTCGCGACGATGAGCAAACGCGCCCGCCGGCCGCTGACCGGGACGGCGAAAAAACGGCCGCCGACGAGCCGCGCTGCCGCGGTCGGCTTCTTCGCGCTGCTGCCGATCGCGGTCGCGCTCGGGGTGGTGGTCGGCCGCAGCGACTCGGGCGGCAGCGACGAAGCGGCGCTGCTGAGGGCGCTCAAGCAGAGCGAAGCGCAGGTCGCGGCGACCGGCGGCGCGAACGCGACGGCCGAGCCGACCGCCAGCGTCAAACAGCCGAACGCGAAAGCCAAAGCGAAAACGAAAGGCAACCAGGGTGGCGAAAAGAAATCGAAAGCCGAGAAGAAACTGGAGAGCGAAGGCGGCAAGGTCGTCGCGAAGACGAAGAACGGCACCGTCCACCAGGTGACGGGCTACAAGCCGACCAAGGCAAAGGAAGAAGAAGACACCAAGATCGTCGAAGAAAACCCCGAACAGACGGGCGAAAACTACATCAAGGCCCAGCAGAACCTGCCGGATGTGGTGGTCGTCGGCGGCGAAGGCGGCGGCAGCGAAGAAAGCTCGACGCCGGGGGTCGAACCGTGAAGCTGACCCTGCCCTGGGGCAAGGACAAGGCAGCGAGCCCGGCGGCTCCGGCGGTCAAAGCCGCGGCGGCGAAACCCGACGCGCCGGAGCCGAAAGCGGACGAGAGCGCCGAGCTGATCGGTCAGCGCGACCGGCTGCTCGAGAAGTTCACGGTGATGCAGGCCGACCTCGGCGGCGCCTTCTACGAGATGGCGATCCGCGACCACGTCCGGATGGACGTCCTCACCCGCAAGGCGGCTGAGCTGCAGCGGGTCGACGCCGAACTGCTGGCGGTCGAGCGGGTGCTCGAGCTGCAGCGCGAGGACGCCGCCGGCCTCTGCCCCAGCTGCGGCGCCCCCTTCGCCCCCGGCGTCCGCTTCTGTGCCCAGTGCGGCAACCCGCTGGTCCCGGTCGAGGTGCAGGTGGCGCCGGCCCCGCCGCGCTCGCCGCAGGCGCCGCCGCCGACCCCGCCGATCCCGCCGATCCCCGAGACCAACCCGCTGCCGCAGATCGGCGCCGACCTGCCGCCGGTGACCGAGCCCGACCCCAGCCCGATGCGGCCGCCGAGCCGGCCATCCGAGCAGCCGACCGAGATCAAGCCGCCGGAGGTGAAGCGGTGAGGGGCTGGATCGCGACCCGGGTGCAGGCGGCGATCGCCGCCGCCGCCTCGCTGACCGGCAAACGCTTCGGGCTGCTGGTCGCCTCCTCGGTCGTCGCCACCTCGGCGATCGTCGCCGCCGGCATGAGCTCGGGCGGCCGCGACCTCGGGCCGCTGGCGGCGCTGGTCGGCCGCAGCCTGGCGGCACAGCGGGTGGCGGCCGAAGCGCCGGCGCCGGCCGCCGAACCCGAACCCGAACCCGAAGTCGAACCCGAACCCGAACCCACCCCGGAACCGGTCGAAGCCGCGCCCGAACCGGCGCCGGTCGTCGAAGCGGCACCGGAACCGGTGCCTGAAGAAGTCGCGCCGGAACCGGAAGCCGAACCGGAACCGGAAGAAGAAGCGGCGCCGCCCGCAGAAGAAGCGAAGCCCGAAGCCGGGCGGATCAAGCACGTCTTCGTGATCTCGCTCGCCAGCTCCGGCTACGAAGCGGCCTTCGGGCCAGCCAACGTGCAGATGCCCTACCTCTCCGAAACGCTGCGCCCGCAGGGCGACCTGCTGAGTGGCTTCAAGCTGCTCGGCGAAAGCTGGCTGGCGAACTCCTTCGCCTCGGTCGCCGGTCAGGCGCCGAGCGCCGACTCCGAAAAGGACTGCCCCGAATACGAAGCCTGCGTCTTCCCGGTCGAAACCCTCTCCTACGTCGACCAGCTGGCGACCGCCCAGTTCAGCTGGCGCGCCTATTTCGAAGGGATGGCCGACGTAACCGGCAAACCTGCCAGCTGCGTCCACCCCGAACCCGGCGCCACCGAGACGCCGGCGCCGGGCGGCTACTCGGCGGTCCTCAACCCGTTCGTCTACTTCCACACCCTGCTCGACCTCGGCGAATGCTCGGCCAACGACGTGCCGCTGACCGAGCTCGAAAAGGACCTGCGCAAGGCGCAGAAGACGCCGAGCTTCTCCTACATCTCCCCCGACCTCTGCAACGCGGGCGTGACGCCCGGCCAATGCGTCGAAGGCACGTCGGAAGGCGCGGCCGCCGCCGACGCCTGGCTCTCGACCTGGGTGCCGAAGATCCTCAAATCTCCTGCCTACAAGGCCGACGGCCTGCTGCTCGTCACCTTCGGCGCCGTCAACCCGGTCCCCAACCCCGACCCGACCCAGCCGCCGACGCCGCCGACCAGCCTCGAGACGGGGACCCTGCTCCTCTCCCCCTTCGTCACCCCGGGCTCGACCGACGCCGCCAGGTACGACCCCTACACGCTCCTCGCCACCTTCGACGACCTCTTCGGCCTCAACCGCCTCGGCGAAGCCGGCGGCAAGAAGGTGAAGTCGCTGGCGCCCCAGCTGCTCGCCGAAAACGGCGGCGACTAGATGATTGATTCCACGGCGAGGTGTGACTGGGGGCGCGCCTGGCCAAGCGGATCAAGGACGCAGGGTGCAGCCTTTGCCGGTTGGCAAAGGCAAACCCGAGGACGCAGAACCGCGCAGTGTGCCAGGGGCGTCATCCAGGTGGGCCTGGTCGTGGAATCAATCATCTAGGCGGCCCGGCACCGATTTCTGACACGCTTTCGAGATGAACGGACCAGCTCAGTCCGGTGAGCCGATCACCGCCGCCGGAATCGAAGACCTGAAAGCCGAGCTCGCCGAGCTGGAAGGGCCGAAACGGCAGGAGATGGCGCGGCGGATCAAAGCCGCCCGCGACGAGGGCGACCTCAAGGAGAACGCCGAGTACCACGTCGCCAAAGAGGACCAGGCGCACATGGAGACGCGGATCAAACGGCTCCAGGAACGGCTCCACAACGCGGTCGTGGTGGAGGCCGACACGAGCGTCGGCGACGTCTTCGGCTTCGGCCGCTCGGCCGAAGTGCTCGACGAATCGAAAGGCGAGACCAACACCTGGACGCTGGTCGGATCGACCGAGGCGAGCCTGACCGAAGGGCGGCTGTCGGCCGAGTCGCCGATCGGCCGGGCGCTGATGGACACCCCGGTCGGCTCGACCGTCAAGGTCGAGACGCCGAAAGGCGTCAAAGCGTTCAAGGTCCTGAAGCTGGTCGGTTAGCCGCCGGGGCGGCGCCGACAATGGCGCTGTGCTCCAGCTTCGCGCCTCGATCCCAGACCACCAGAGCGACCATTTCCACAACCTGCTCGGCGAGCAGGCCGGCGTGCGGCGGGTGATCCGCCAGCGCGAAGCCGGCGCCTCCGCCGAGGTCTTCGTCGCCGACGTCGAGCCGGCTGCCGCCGATCCGCTGGTCGAGGCGATCCTCGAGCTGGGGATCGGGATCGACGACTACGTGCTGACCAAGCTCGACGTGGTGGCGCCGCTCCGCCACCCCGGCCGCGGGCTCGGCGACGCGGGCTTCGCCTGGGTCGAGATCGTCGGCCAGGCGCGCGCCAACTCGCGGCCGCTGGCCCGCTACCTGGCCCTGATCAACGTCGCCGCGGTGATCGCCGCCCTCGGCGTGATCACCGGCAGCTCGATCCTGATCGTCGGCGCGATGGCGGTCAGCCCCGATCTGCTGCCGGTCTGCGCCACCTGCGTCGGGCTCGCCAGCGGGCGGCGCGACCTGGCCCTGCGCTCCTTCGTCACCCTGCAGCTCGGGCTCGGCCTGGTGATCGTCACCGCCGCCGTGCTCAGCGCCCTGCTGAAGCTGACCGGGCTCCTCCCGGACGGCTTCCAGGTCGAGGACTCCGGCCTCGCCAGCCTCGCCCACACCGACTACTCGACGGTGCTGATCGCGCTCGCCGCCGGGGTCGCGGCGATCCTCTCCTTCGAGACCCGGGCCAGCGCCGCGGTCGGGGTCGCGATCTCGGTGACGACGATCCCCGCCTCCGCCTACCTCGGCGTCGCGATCGGCGCCGGCGGCATCGACAACGCCCTCGGTGCGCTCGTCGTGCTGCTCGTCAACGTCAGCCTGCTGCTCGTCTCCGGGACGGCGACGCTGCTGGTCCAGCGCTGGCTGCCGAACCGCTCGGGCGCGCCGGTCTAGGCGGGGCGCACCGGCTCGTTATCGGCAGGTCGGACCGGCTCGGTCTCGGCGGCGATCACCGGCGCCTCCGCGGCCGAGACCGGCTCCACCGACCACGGCGCCGGCGCCGGCCGCCGCTCGTCGTAGACGACGTCGGTGCCGGCGATGTTGTCGGCGAAGCCGCGCCGCGTCTGGCGCAGGAGGATGCCGAGGAACGGCAGGCCGAGGAAGAAGATCGAGACCCCGATCCCGAACATGCGGCGGATCGCGCGGCCGAGCCGGAGCCGGCCACCGGCCAGGCGGACGCCGAGGAAGCGCATCCCCGGGGTCTGCCCGGCGAGCGTCCAGAAGGCGATGAAGTAGGTGCTGCTGAGGGCCAGCCAGGTCAGCGAGCCGGCGGCGATCGCGAAGTTGGAGCCGCCTTCGGCGCCACCGCCGAAGGCGTTGTCGACGAGGGTGACGAGGGCGGCGATCGCGGTGAAGCTGAGGTTGATGAAGACCGCGTCGATCGCGAAGGCGGCGGCGCGGCTGACGGCGCCGGCGTGGTTGGTCGGCGCCGGCCGCGGCTGGCGGAAGAGGAGGCGCCGCACGATCCGCTCCAGCTCGTCGTCGAAGCGGCGCGCCAGGCGGCCGACGGTGCGGCCGAGGTCGTCGAGCAGGCCGGCGCCCTGGGCGCTGATCGCCGCCCGCAGCTCGGGCGCGCCGGCGATCCGCTCGACCAGCTGCTGCGCCTCCTCGCTCGACAGCAGGCGACGCCAGACCTCGTCGACCAGCTCCGAGTCGAGCGCCTCGAGGATCGCCCGCTTGACCGCCTCGGACTCGAGCACGCCCTGCACGGCCTCCTCGACCATCGGGCCCCGCATCAGCCGCGCCAGCGCCCGCTCGACCGCCTCGGACTCGATCGCGCTGACGATCGCCTCCTCGGCGGCGAGGTCGAGGGTGCGGTCGATGCCGGTCGCGCGGCCGATCCCGCGGGCGCCACGGACGCCGACCCCGAGCAGGCGCGCCGAGAGCGGCAGCTCCTCGGCGCGCGGCCGGGTTCCGTTCAGGCGGGCGCCGTTGAGGCTCGCCTCACCCGTTGCCGCCGGACGCGGACTCTCGCCGTTCTCCATCCCGAGCCGAGTATAGGTCCGTTTCGCCACCCCGCCGCTGATTCCAGCTGTTCCTTATGTCCACCTGTCGGACATAAGGAACAGCTCGGCGGGGGTCAGGCGGCGAGGTGCTCGAGCAGGCGGTCGAGCAGCGGCGCCTGGCCGCCGAGGATCTTCTTGCGCGCCTCCTCGGGGGCGAACCACTCGGCCCGGTCGACCTCAGGGAAGCTCGCCTGCTCCTTGGAGCGCGGCGGCCATTCCATCTCGAACTCGATGCTCTGCAGCGCCGCCGGATCGAAATCGCCCTCGGCGGCCCAGGCTTCTACGACCTTGCCGGCCCGCTGGCGAACCGAGCCAAGCTCGATCAGCTCGTCGCGGTCGAGCTCGGGCGCCGGCCCCAGCTCCTCGCCGAGCTCGCGCAGCGCCGCCTCGAGCGGCTCCTCCCCCGCCTCGATCTCCCCCTTCGGGATCGACCAGGCGCCCTCGTCGCGGCGTTTCCAGAACGGGCCGCCCGGGTGGACGAGCAGCAGCTCGACCCCGTCCTCCGAGCGGCGGAAGAGGAGAATCCCGGCGCTGTGTTTGGTCGCCACGGGGAGGACGCTAGCGATAAGGATCAGCCGAGCGGCGGCGCGACGAGGGCGTCGACCGCCGGGCGCAGCGCCGCCAGCACCTCGTCGCGGTCGGCGGCGGCGAGCGTCTCGAGGGTCCCGTTGGCGCGGGTGATCGCAACCCCGACCGCGATCGCGACCAGGAGCTCGGCCCGCATCGCCGGCGCCGGCAGCTCGCGGCCGGTCAGCTCGGCGCCGAGCTGGCGGCGCAGCCACTCGGCGATCACGGTCGCGACCTGGCTGCGCATCTCCTCGCTCAGCCCGAGGCTGGTCAGCGCCCGGCTGATCGGGTTGTGGCCATGCTCGTCCCAGCGCTCGAGCAGGTACGGCAGGAGCGTCTCCAGCTCGACCTCCTCCTCGTCCTCGGCGACGTAGGCGATCGAGGCGATGAAGAGGCCTTCCTTGGAGTTGAAGTAGCGGGCGATCAGCGCCGGGTCGACCCCGGCCCGCTCGCCGATCTCGCGGGTCGTCGCGAGGTCGTAGCCGAGCTCGTCGAAGACCGCGCGGGCGGCGTGCAGTAGCGCCTCGCGGCTGGCCGTCGAATCCCGCGAACGCCGCGAGCTATTATTGTCAACGGTTGATGACATCGCTTGCTGACAGTATCACTGAGAGAGCGCTCCGGCCGGGAACCGACGCTTAAATGGGCTGCTACCACAAGATCCTCGTCGCGCTCGACGGCTCGCCCGATGCCGAGTCGGCGCTGATGCACGCGATCACCCTGGCCCGCGACCAGAACGCCCGCATCACCCTGCTCACCGTCGGCCCCTCGACCAACCGCGCCGCCGCCGTCGGCACCGCGCCGCCTCCCGACCTGATCGACGTCCACAAGGAGATCCTCCACGACGCCACCGCCCGCATCCCCCGCGACATCAGCGTCACGACCCGGCTCGAGCGCGGCGACGCGGCGGCGACGATCCTCCGCCTCGCCCGCGACGAGGACGACGACCTGATCGTGATGGGCTCCCACGGGCACAGCCGCATCCACCGCGCCCTGCTCGGCTCGGTCTCCGAGAAGGTCCTCGCCCAGAGCGCGATCCCGGTGCTGCTGATGCGCGGCAACGGCTGCGCCGACCCGCCGACGGCGGAGCCGGCGCAGGCCGAGGCCGCGAGCGGCGCCTAACCGCCGAGCTTGTAGGCGACCAGGGCCGGGATCTGTCCTTCGGCGACCGGCAGGCCGGCGCCGGCGACCAACATGTCGCCGTTCAACATCACCCCGGCGTTGGTCCCCGACGGCAGCTGGGCCGACCACAGTTCGCCGCCCGCTTTCGTCGTCAGCGCGTGGACGATCCCTTCGGCGGTCGTCTCGAAGACGACGTCGTTGGAGACCACCGGCGCCCCGTAGGCCGGTCCGGTGAACTTCGTCTGCCACTCGACCTTGCCGGTGGCGGCGTCGAGCCCGACAAGTTCGCCGGTGGCGGCGCTTTCTTCGGCGATTTCGGATCCCGACTTGACCACCATCGAGTGATTGATGACCGGCACGAACAGCGTCTTGCCGTCGGTCGCCATCGGCGCGATCACGCCGCCGATCTCACCCGGGAAGACTTCGCCGGTCTTGATCTTCGAGTATTCGCCGCGCATCGCGTAGAGCGGGTCCTGATCGTGGCCGTTGTGCTCGCCGACCGAGCGCCGCCAGACCGGCTTGCCGGTCTTCGCGTCGACGGCGACGACGTAACCGGACTTGCCGGCGCCGATCGCCAGTTCCCGCCCCCCCACGCTCAGCAGCACCGGCGAGTCCTGGAAGTCCCAGTCGTAGATGTTGTGGGGCGTCTCCTGGTAGTACCACTGGAGCTTGCCGGTCTTCGCGTCGAGCTTGACCAGCGAGTCCGCGTAGTGGTTGTCGCCGGGGCGGCTCTGGCCCCAGGGGAACTTCGTGGTCCCCGGCAGCGGGCCCGGATTGCCGGTGCCGAAGTACATGCCGCCCTTCGAGTCGAAGGAGGGCGGGTACCAGAGGCCGCCGCCCGAGTTCACGTCCTTGTGCCCCCAGAGGTCGGCGGGAACGGTGTCGAAGTGCCAGGCCTCCTTGCCGGTCTTGCCGTCGAGCGCGTAGAGGGTCCCCACCGCCCCGGCGCCGTAGTCTTCGGTCGCCGTCACCGGCACGGTCGCGACGTAGACCATGCCGTCGTGGACGCCCGGGGCCATGTCGATGCTTTCGGTCGACTGCTTCGCGAGTTTCGTCGACCAGACCTGCTTGCCGGTTTCCTGGTCGAGCGCGAAGGCGGAGTCGGCGGTGCCGCCGAAGACGAGACCTTCCGCCACCGCCAGGCCGTTCGGGCCGTGGCTCGGCGATTCGAAGCTCATTTCCCAGAGGACTTCGCCGCTTTCGAGGTCGATCGCCTGCACGTTCGAGGCGAGGTCCTGCGAGTAGACGACGCCGCCGGCGATGATCGGCGTCGAGGCGTAGCTCCCGTAGGTGCTCTGGCCGGTCAGCCGCACCCGCCAGGCCGGCTGCAGTTCGTTGACCGAGCTGGAGTCGATCGGGCCCTTGACGTTGCGCGTGTTCGCTTCGTCGACTCCGGGATGGCCGTCGCCGGTGAAGCTGACGTCGCCGCCGCCGGCCGCCGACGAGTCGCTGCTGCTGCTGCCGCACCCCGCCACGAACACCACCAGCACCGCGACGATCGCCAGTGCCCCCACCGCGTGGATCAACCGCATGTCTCCTCCGTTCTCGTCATTGCTGCCATTCGGCACTCACCGCAACTCGGTCGCCAGCTAGTTCGGGGAGCAGCGGCTGCAGCACGCGGTTGGCGGTCAACCCGAGGCAGCCGAGGTTGGCGAAGCCCGGGCCCTGGCTGAGACCGCCGAGGCCGGGGATGTGAAGGCGGGGCGAGAGGCCGCGCAGCTCGAGCGCCCGGCCGATCCGGACCTCGTGGCCGGGGGGCGTGTCCCAGACCTGGCCGGCCTCGCGCTCGACGACGGCGCGGATCTCCTCGGAGAAGAGGCCGCGCAGCTGGGCGAGCAGGTCGAAGCCGGTGCAGTTGACGAGGAAGTCGAACTCGGCGGCGACGACGCCCTCCGGCGCCTCGTACTCGAGGGTGACCCGGTCGCCGTCCGCGGCGGCGCCGGCGTGCAGGGCGCGGCCGACCTCGAAGCAGGACCGGCGGTCGCCGGAGAGCGAGGCGATGATGCCGGCGTCGAAGACGCCGCGGTCGGCGTGCTTGACGAAGTCGCGCCGCATCTGCTGGTCGAGCCGCTCCCAGGAGACGTCGTCGGGGTCGGCGAAGACGCGGTTCTCGAGGAAGCTCTCGCCACGGCTCATCGGCAGGGTCGGGGTGAAGACCGTGATCCGGGCCCGCGGCCGGAAGGCGCGGATGAAGACGAGCGCGCTGAGGGCGCTCTCACCGCCGCCGAGGATCGCGATCTCGGGGTCGGCGTCGGCGGGGACGCGGGCGAACTCGGAGCGGTGGCTGTCGCAGTGGAAGATCCGCTCGGCGACCGCCGGGTCGTGCGGCAGCGCCCGGTGGACGCCCGGCCCGGTCAGCAGGAGGGCGCCGCCGACGTGGCGCTCGGGGTCGCCCGGGCCCTCGCGCTCGGCGACCGCGATCGCCCAGCGTTCGGGATCGTCCTCGATCGTCACCGCCTCGACCCGGCCGCGGTGGATGGTCACCCCCTCGGTGGCGCGCTCCAGCACCCAGCTCAGGTAGCCGCCGTAGTCGCGGTGGCGGACCGAGGGCGCGCCGGCGTTGACCCAGGTGCCGTACTCGCCGCGTTCGGTCGCGTAGCGCTGCCAGCTGAACTGCAGCAGCGCCGCGTCGATCGCGTCGCCGGCGGCCCCGAACTGCTTGAAGCTCTGGTAGGGGAAGCCGACGTCCTTGATCGGCGGGATCGCCAGCGGCTCCTCCCCCGAGGTCATCCCGTTGCGGCCGAGCCAGGAGGCGGCCGGCTCGGTCTTCTCGACGATCGTCACCGCCAGCGAGCCGAGGCCGAGCTGGTTGACGGCGTGGACCTTCGCTGCGATCGCCGCCGCCTTGGCGCCGGCGCCGACGATCAGCAGGTCCGCCTCGGGCGGCGCCTCACTCTGGCCGATCGCGCTCATGCGATCGCAGGCTCGGCGACGATCGGCTCGGGACCCAGGGGCTCGGCGATCACCAGGCCGCGCCGCGAGGGCGCGAAGGAGATCGCCGATTTCTTGACCGCCTCGGCGCGCTGCTCGAACGGCTGCAGGTGGACGCTGCCGAGCACGGTGCGGATCACCCGCTTCATCTCCATTTCCGCGTAGGAGGCGGCGAGGCAGCGGCGGACGCCGCCGCCGAACGGGATCCAGGTGTAGGTGCCGGGGGGCTGCTCGAGGAAGCGCTCGGGGCGGAAGCGGCGCGGCTCCGGGTAGGCGCGCTCGTCGCGGTGGACGAGGTGGATGCAGGGCGCGACCGTGGTTCCGGCCGGCAGCTCGCGGCCGGCCAACGCCATCGGCTTCAGCAGGCGCCGGACGACGACCGGCACCGGCGGCCGCATCCGCAGCGTCTCCTTGATCACCGCGTCGAGGTAGGCGTCGCCCTCGCCGGCGAGCACCTCGGCCCGGGTCCGCTCGAGCACGCCCGGGTTGCGCAGCATCCGCTCGAAGGCCCAGGCGAGCGTGCTCGAGGTGGGGCCGTCGGAGAGCAGCGTCACCAGTTCGTCGCGCAGCTCGCGCTCGCTCAGCGGCGTGCCGTCCTCGTAGCGGGCGCGGACCAGCATCGAGACGACGTCGCGCGGCTCCTCCTCGGGCTCGGCGCGGCGCCGCCGTGCCTCCTCGATCACCGCTTCCTCGACCGGCCGCATCGCCGTCCGGTAGCCGCGGCTGCGGGTCATCGCGCCGGGGCCGAAGGCGGCCAGCAGGGCCAGGTTGCGGGGGCTGTTGAGCCAGGCGGTGAGGCCGCGAAGGCGCTCGCGGAGGCCGTCGAGGCGGCGGTTCTCCTCGGGGCCGAAGACCGCCCGCATCACCACCTCCTGGGTGATCTCCTGCATCCGCGGCCACAGCTCGAACGGCTCGCCGACCGGCCAGCGGCCGACTTCGCGGCGGGCGACCGAGGCCATCATCTCGGCGTCGGCCTGGACGGCGCGGCCGTGGAAGGAGGGCAGCATCAGCTTGCGCCGCTGCAGGTGCTCGGGTTCTTCCATCAGCATCACCGAGCGCGGGCCGAGGACCGGGCCGAGCAGCGGGTTGGCGACGTCGACGCCGACCGCGTCGCCGGCGGTGAAGACGGCTTTGACGTCGGCCGGGTCGCTGAGGATCACCCAGTCGCCCCAGTGCATGATCCGCAGCGTGAAGGCGCCGCCGTAGCGGGCCTGGCAGCGCTCCAGCCAGGGCAGCGGCCGCTGGGTCCAGGCGACCGCCTGCAGCGCCCGCGGTAGCCGCGGACCCGGTGGCAGGGCCGCGGCGCTCACGCCGCCCGCTCCCGTTCCAGCCGCTCCATCAGCTCGTCCTCCTCGCGGCAGGTGGCGGCGATCAGCAGGTCGAAGAGGTCGCCGCAGAAATCGGCCGGCAGCTGCGCCGCGGTGCCGCGGTCGAGGTAGCGCTGGCGGACGATCTGCACCCGGCCCGGCTGCATCATCGGGATCTCGTGCTCGCTCTTGTAGACGGCGACTTCGCGGCAGATCTGGAAGCGCTCGCCGAGCAGGCGGGCGATCTCGTCATCGATCACGTCGAGCCGGTCGCGGAACGGCTGCAGGCCGTTGGCGTCGCTCATTGCTCATCTCCCAGCAAACCGCGGGCGAACGCGTGGGCGCATTCGGCGAGCGTGTCGACGGCGTAGCCGCCCTCCTGGACGACGCAGAGCGGGCGGCCGGATTCCGCCAGCAGGGCGCCGATCCGGGCGAAGATCTCCGGCTCGAAGTCCCAGCCGCCGTGCGGGTCGCCGCGGACCGTGTCGTAGCCGAGCGAGACGACCAGGGCGGCGACGCTCGGGGCGAGCTCCTCGACCGCGGCGGCGACCGCGGCGACGTAGGCGTCCGCATCGGGCGCCGCCTCGAAGGCATGGGCGCGTTCGCCGGCGAGCCGCGGCAGCGCGGTGCCGGCAGGGACGTTGGTGACCGGCGACGCGTGCAGCGAGTGCAGGCGGGCGCCATCGCCGTTGCCCTCCGGCAGCCGCTCGAGCAGCGCCGAGGTCCCGTTCGGGTAGTGCAGGTCGAGGTCGAGGACGCCGACCGGGGCGAGGCCGCCGTCGAGCAGCGTCCGCACCGCCGCCGCGGCGTTGTTCAGGTAGCAGTAGCCGGCGTGGAAGGCGGGGCCGGCGTGGTGGCCGGGCGGCCGGCAGACGGCGTAGGTGAAGTCGGCCCCGGCGAGGGTGCGCTGGGCGGCGCTGATCGCCGTCCGCACCCCCTCGCGGGCGGCGGCGACGAGGCTGGCGGTGACCGGGATGTCGGGCTCGAGCCCGGGCGGCGCGAACTCGGCCATCACCACCGGGTCGTCGGAGTCGAGGCGGTCGAGCGCCTCCAGGTAGTGGCTCTCGTGGAGGGCGCCGAGGGTGCGGGCGACGGTCGCGTCGGCGGCGTCGGCGTCGAGCGCGCGGACGCCGGCGTGGCGGGCGAGGCCGGCGCGCAGCGCGATCAGCCGCGCGTCGGAGTCGCGGCCAGGCAGCCGCTCGTCGCCTTCGCGCACCCAGAGCGAGGCGCCGGTGCCGTTCGCCTGCCGGCGCTGCTCGATCATCACCAGCTCGGTCACGCCAGCTCCCCGTTGGCGCTGAGCAGCAGGCGCATGCGCGGGCCGAGGTGCTCGAAGCCGGCGCCGCGGTAGAAGGCCTCGGTCTGCTCGAGCGCGGTGAAGTCCTCGCGCGGCAGCCCGACCTCGATCCGCGCCACCCCCTGCTCGCGCGCCGCGGCGGCGAGCGCCGCGACCAGCTCGGCGCCGATCCCGCGGCTGCGCCAGTCCGGGTGCACCCAGAGGTCCTGGATCGTCGCGTAGCGGCCGGGGACGTGGATCGCCCGCTGCCAGGAGGCGCCGAGGACGCCGACCAGCTCGCCGTCCTCCTCGGCGACCAGCAGCTCGCCGACGCCGTCGTCGTCGATCAGCGCCCCGACCTCGGCCTCCAGGCGCGGCCGCTCCGGCCGCCGGCCGCCGAGCTCCTCGAGCAGCTGCTCGACCGCGGCGGCGACCGCGGCGACGTCCCCCGCCCCCGCCGCGCGCACGCTCACGCCGGCTCCCTCATCGGCTCGAGCTCGACCGACCAGGCGACGCCCTGCTCGTCCGAGCCGGTCACCGCTGCGGCGATCGCCGACATCGGCGCCCGCGCCTTCAGCAGGATCTCGTCGAACTCCTCGTCGGGGTCCGACTGCATCACGATCGCGCCGCCGGCGCCGATCGTCGTCCGCCCCGGCCGCATCACGATCGTCCGGATCACGATCGAGAAGTCGGTGGCGCCGTCGATGCCGAAGTAGCCGATCGCTCCCGAGTAGACGCCGCGCGCCTCGGCCTCGAGGTCGTCGATGATCTCCATCGTCCGCTCCTTCGGGGCGCCGGTCATCGAGCCGCCCGGGAAGCAGGCGCGCACGCACTCGGTGGCGCTGCGGTGGGCCTCGAGCGTGCCGGTGATCGTCGAGACCACCTGGTGGACGGTCGCGTAGGGCTCGACCACCATCAGGTCGGGGACGCGGACGCTGTCGACCTCGGAGACCCGGCCGAGGTCGTTGCGCAGCAGGTCGACGATCATCAGGTGCTCGGCCCGGGTCTTTTCGTCCGCGGCCAGCTCGCGGCGGCGGGCCTCGTCCTCGGCCGGGTCCTCGGCGCGGGAGATCGTCCCCTTGATCGGCCGCGCCTGGACGGTGCGGTCGCGATCGACGGAGAGGAAGCGCTCCGGCGAGGAGCTGACGATCGCGCGGTCGCCGAAGCGCAGGAAGGCGGCGAACGGGGACGGGTTGGCGCGGCGCAGGCGGCGGTAGAGGGCGAACGGCTCGGGGCTGGCGTCGGTCGAGATCTGGTCGGTCAGGCAGACCTCGTAGGACTCGCCGCGGGCCAGTTCTTCCTGGCTGGCGACGATGTCGGCGAGGTAGCGCTCGCGGCCGCGGCCGCAGCGGAAGCTGACGTGGGCGCCGGGGTCCTCGGGCGGCGCCAGCGGCGCCTCCGGCGGCGGTGCCGCGATCCACATCTCGACCAGGTCGCAGGCGCCCTGGAACCAGCGCTCGGCCTCGGCGTCGTCGCTGCGGGCGAGGGCGAAGACGTGGCTGCGGTCGCTTGTGTGATCGACGGCGACGACCCGGTTGGCGAGCATCAGCATCGCGTCCGGCAGGTCGGAGCTGTGCAGGTTGACGGCCCCGCAGTCGGCCTTCAGCTCGTAGCCGAGGTAGCCGACGTAGCCCCCGACCAGCCCCCGGGCGATCTCGGGCGGTGCCTCGATCTGATTGCGGGCCAGCTCGCGGTCGAGCAGGTCGAAGATCGAGCCGCGCTCCTCGAGGTCGCGGCCGCCGCGCCGCACCCGGGTGCGCTTCTCCTCGACGTCGTATTCGAGCAGCGCCCGGCCGCGGCCGGCGCTGGTCCCCATGTAGGAGGCCTGGGCGAGCCAGGTCGGGGCGTCGGCGCTGTCGAGCCAGAACGAGTTCTCCGCGGCCGCGAAGAGGCGTTCGTAGAGCTGCTCGGCGGGCGCCTGCCCGTCGAACGTGCGTGCCAACAGCCGCAGCCGCCCGCCGGCCCTGGGAGTTGACGGGGCGTCCGCGGCTGGTTCGCTTTGCGGAACGTCCCGTCGCCGGCGAGCGGTGCTGCGGCCGCGGCCTGCGTGGAAGGCGGAGGCGAGGGCGTAGAAGTTCTCGGCGATCGCCCGGCCGTGCTCGGTGGCGATCGACTCGGGGTGGAACTGGACCCCCCACATCGGCCGCTCGTCGTGTTCGATCCCCATCACCACGCCGTCGTCCGACCAGGCGGTCTCGTGGCCCTGCGGGCCCATCGGGCTGGTGATCGCGAGCGAGTGGTAGCGGACCACGGAGAACTCCTGCGGGATGCCGGCGAAGAGGCCGGTGCCGTCGTGGCGGACGTGGCTGAGGCGGCCGTGCATCGCCATCGGGGCCCGGTCGACGCCGCCGCGCAGGAGGTTGCCGATCCCCTGGTGGCCGAGGCAGATCCCGAGCAGCGGAATCTCGCTGTAGCGGAGGATGTCGCGGCAGACGCCGAAGTCGTGCCAGCGTTCCGGCCGGCCCGGTCCCGGCGAGAGGACGATCGCGTCGAAGTCCGAGCGCGAGAGGACGCGCCAGGAGACCGCGTCGTTGTTGACGACGACCGGCTCCTCGCCGGAGGCGGCCGCCAGCAGGTGGAAGACGTTGTAGCTGTAGGAGTCGTGGTTGTCGACGAGCAGCGTCCTCATCGGGCGCCCTCCAGCCCCAGCCCGGCGCGGCCCTGGGCGAGGACGGCGTCGTGGACCCGCGCCACCTCCGGCGGCCGCTCGCCCTCGCGGTACCAGCGGCCGAAGTGGGAGAGGAAGCGGGCCAGCGGCAGGGTGTCGAAGCCGGCGACCGCGGCGCCCAGGTGGCGCCGGTACATCTCCGCCTGGACGACCGCGAAGCGGTAGTCGCGGTCACGGGCCGCGTCGGCGCCGAGCGGCGGCGCGCTCGGCCGGTGCGCTTCGGCGAGCGCCAGGTCCCAGCCGAGGCTGCCTTTGTCGGCGCGCAGCAGCTTCTCCGGCTCGAAGGCGACCTGCTTGGTCGTCGGCTGCAGGAGGAAGAAGCCGAGCGCGATCCGGGCCGGCAGCGCCTGCGGGCTCGGGTGGTCGCGGAGCGCCTCGCGGTACTCAGGGTCCCGCAGCCGCGCCGCGAGCCACTCGTCGAGCTCGTCGATCAGGAGCGCCCCTTCCTTGCTCGAGCTGATCGATTCGCGGCCGCGGGCGACCATCCCGTGGAAGACGTCGAAGGTCGGCGGGCCGCCGCCGCGGGCGGAGCCGTTGCCGTTGCCGTTCTCGATCCCCATCGCGTCGATCAGCTGGCGGCGGCAGGTGACGTGGGCGACCCACTCGTTGCCGCAGACCTGCAGCGAGGTCACATCGTCGAGCTCGGGGGCGGCGGCCCAGTAGGCGAGCGCCCGCATGTGCTGGGTCGGCAGCCCGTCGGCGCGGACCAGCGGCATCTCCTCGAGCTCCTCGCGTTCGGTCTCGTACATCACCATCTCGTCGCCGTAGCGGCGGGTCAGGGTGCCGTCGGCGAGGCCGCGGTTGGTCAGCTCGGCGACCTCGGGCAGGTAGTCGGACTCGAAGATCACCTCGTCGAAGCGGACCCCGAGCCGGGACAGGGTCTTGCGCTGGCCGGAGATCACCCAGGCGCGGGTGTTCGACCACAGCTCGAGCGCGTCCTGGTCGCCGCGCAGGACCCGGCTCATCAGCTCGTCGGCCTTGTCGTTGTAGAGCGAGGACTCGCGGGCGACCGAGTCCTCGGCGCCGTCGTCGCCCTCGCCGCCCTCGCGGCTCGCCTTGACGTAGTCGGCGTAGCAGAGGCCGACGAAGTGATCCATCTTCTCGTCGCCGTCGCCGGGCTGCTCGCGGCCGCTGGCGACGACGCCGGCCATCGCCTCGCCCATGCTGCGGCCGACGTCGCAGATCAGGCTGCGGTGCTCGACCGTGCCGCCGGCCTGGGTCAGCGCGGCGCCGATCGCGTTGCCGATCGCCAGGTTGCGGAGGTGGCCGATGTGGAGCGCCTTGGTCGTGTTGGCGCCCCAGAAGTAGATCGCGTAGGCGCGGCTGGCGGCGAGGTCGGCGTGCGCGTCCCCCGTCGCCGCGACGGCCGCCAGCCGCTCCCCGCTCGCCTCGACCCACTCGTCGTCGAGCCGCAGCCGGACCTCCTCGCCGTCGCGGATCACCTGGGCGACCGCCGGCTCGGCGCCGATCCGCTCGAGGTCAGCGAGCGCGGCCTCGTCGTCCTGCCAGCCCCGGACCCGCGGCAACAGCATCAGGTCGAAGGCGCGCTCGGGGCGGTACGGCGCCCGCGCCGCCCACTTGACCGGCCCCGTGCCGGTCCCCACCCCGTCCAAGCTGTCGAAGAGATTCGATCCCATAGCCATCCCCGCAAGGCCCCTTCGTCGGAGATGCACCTGCCGGGGCTCGAACCCGGATCTACGGCTTACAACGCCGTCCCTTTAACCGATTAAGGCACAGGTGCGTGGCTATGTCGCCTCTACCGATCAGGAGTCCTGATTGGTTTGCTGCGCCGCGAGCATAACAGGACTTTTTTATGACGCAACTTCTCTGATCGATCAGGCTTGTTTGCAGGGAATTTGCGGCGTCCCGAGCCGACGCCGCTCGCCTCGCGCCCGCGACGAGGTTGCCGTTTCCCGCCATATGCGCGGCAAACGGCAACCTCGAGGAGCACGCGCACGCGGCCGGCGGCGGGGAGGAGCTGGCGAGGCTCCCGTCCGCGAATGGCGAGCGCCGGACCAAGCGGAACAAGGACGCAGGGAGGCCGAATAGCAGAGCTATTTGGCCGACCGAGGACGCAGTTACGCGCCGCGTCCGCCGCCGCCAGTCCCGGACGCGGGAGCCTCGTCAGATCCTCCCCGCCGCCAGGAGGCGGCCGAGGAAGCGGCGGGTCTCGTCGCGCTCCGGATGCTCGAGGAGGCGCTCGGGCGGGCCCTGCTCGAGGAGCCGGCCGTCGTGGAGGAAGGCGACTTCGTCGGCGACCTCGCGGGCGAAGCTCATCTCGTGAGTGGCGATCACCATCGTCATCCCCTCCGCCTTGAGGTCGCGGACGGCGGCGAGGACCTCGCCGACCAGCTCCGGGTCGAGGGCGCTGGTCACCTCGTCGAGGAGGAGGGCGCGGGGGCGGCCGGCGAAGGCGCGGGCGATCGCGATCCGCTGCTGCTGGCCGCCGGAGAGGTTGTCGGGCTTGTCGTGCTCGCGTCCCTCGAGGCCGAAGCGGGCGAGCAGCGCCCTCCCCCGCTCGTCGGCCTCGTCCTTGGAGGCACCGTGGGCGCGGCGCTCGCCGATCATCACGTTCTGCAGCGCGGTCATGTGGGGGAAGAGGTTGTAGGCCTGGAAGACGAAGCCGAGCCGGCGGCGCACGGCGACCGGGTCGACCGCGGGGTCGGTGATCACCTCGCCGTCGAGGAGGACGTCGCCGTCGTCGATCTCCTCGAGCAGGTCGATGCAGCGCAGGAGCGTCGACTTGCCGGAGCCGGAGGCGCCGATCAGCGCCACCGCCTCGTGTTCGGAGACGGTCAGGTCGATGCCGCGCAGCACCTGGCGCTCGCCGAACGCCTTGGTCACGCCCTTGATCTCGAGGACCGGCCCGCCGCCGCTCACCGCACCGCCCCCTCCGGGCCGCCCATCCGGTCGACGAAGCGGGCCAGCGGCACGGTCACCGCCAGGTAGAGCAGCGCCGCCGCGATCAGCGGCGTGAAGTTGAAGTTCTCGCCCTGGATGATCTGGGCGGCGCGGAAGGCCTCGATCGGGCCGAGGATCGAGATCAGCGCCGCGTCCTTCTGCAGCGCGACGAAGTCGTTCAAGCAGCGGCGGCGCGACGCGGCGGATCGCCTGCGGCAGGATCACCAGCCGCATCGCCTGGCTGTGGGTGAGGCCGACCGCGAGCGCGGCGTCGTGCTGGCCGCGGTGGACCGAGCGGATCCCGGCCCGGTAGACCTCCGAGACGTAGCCGCAGTAGGAGATCGTGAGGGCGATCGCGCCGAGGATCACCGGGTCCGGCGCCGGCTTGACGATCTGCAGGGCCGGGATGCCGAAGCCGATCAGGTAGACCAGCAGGATCGTCGGGATGCCGCGCGAGACGTCGACGAAGACGGTGGTCAGGATCCGCACCGGAAACAGGCCCGGGGTGAGGCTGATCCGGACCAAGGCCAGCGCCAGGGCGATCACCAGCACCGCAGCCTCGACCCCGATGAAGACCTTGACGTCGAGCCAGAAGCCGTCGAGGACTTCGCCGAAGGAGCTCTTGAATTCGCTCCAGGAGAAGAAGGTCTCGCGCACTTCCGGCCAGCCGGAGCTGGTCAGGACCAACGCCAGGAGGCCGCCGATCACGATCACCGAGGAGAGCGCCGCGATCGCCGCGCCGCGGCGCGCCTTGCGCCGTTTCGCCGCTTCCCGTTCGAGCCGGCGCGGGCTGGCTTCGATGGCGGCGGTCTCGGTCACCCGCCGGTGCGGAGCCTCAGCCCAGCTCGGGCGCGTCGGCGGCCTGGCTCATCCACCGCTGCGTGATCTTTTCGAGTTCGCCCGATGATTGGAGCGCTTCGATCGCTTCCGAGACGCACCCGGTGAGCGGCGATTCGCGGGACAGGAGCGCGCCCCATTCTTCGCCGCTCGCCTTGCCGAACTGGCCGACGACGGTCGCGTTTTCGACCTGCGCCGCGGTCAGGTAGAGCGCCGTCGGCAGGTCGACGACGACCGCTTCGACCTGGCCGTTCTTGAGCGCCGTGACCACGTCGTTGGAGTTGTTGAAGACTTCCGGCCTGCTGCTCGGTTCGATTTCTTCTTCGACCGCGCTGAGGCTGGTGGTGTTGAGCTGGACGCCGATCTTGGTGTCCTGCAGGTCGGCCAGCGATTTCGCTTTCGCGGCTTCGGAGCCGTCGAGCGCGACGACCGCCTGGTTGGCCTTGTAGTAGGGGGCCGAGAAGTCGACCGCCTTTTCGCGGGCCGGGGTGATCGAGATCTCGTTGACGTCGAAGTCGAAGTTCTTTTCGCCCGGCGCGTAGGAGGAGTCGAACGGTTCGACCGTCCACTTCACCTTCGCTTTCGGATAGCCGAGCTGCTTGCCGATCGCGTAGGCGACGGCGCTCTCGAAGCCTTCGCCGTTGGCCGGTTCGTCCTCTTCGAAGTACGGCGGGTAGGCGGGCTTGTCGGTGGCGACCGTCAGCACGCCTTCGGAGATGGTCGGCAGCTTCCCCTTTTCGCAGGCCGTGGCGCTGCCTTCTTCGCCGCCGCCCGAGCCCGAGGACGTGTCGGAGCCGCCGCCGCAGGCGGCGAGGAGCACGGCAAACGCCGCGACGAGAGAAAGGGTGGCGAGGAGCTTCTTCATTCGCAAGGGGGCTCCGCTTCCTGCGACGGGAAGCGGCGAGGCGGGCATCCTATGCGATTCCGGACCGGTCCGGGCGGCTATTGGCCGGCGAGCCGGGACGGCTATTCGCGGCGCCGCCAGAGCAACGCGCAGGTCGCCATCGCGGCGAGCGAGAAGAGGGCGACACCGAGCAGCGTCGGCTCCAGCCGCGAGGCCGCCGCGGCGGGCCGGGTGACGTCGACTTGCCGCTGCCGTTGGCGCCGCGCAGCTCGACCACCGCGCCCGGCGCCAGCTCGGCGTCGACCCCGCTCAGGACCCAGGGGCCGCCGCGGCGGTAGCGCTTGGCCGCGGCGCGCAGCCGCACCGCGGCGTCTCCTGCTCCGCTGGTGCTCGCCGAGTGCACGTCCTCACGATGCCGTGACCGCGTCCTGCTCGTGGTTCGGCGGCTCCTGCGGCTCCCCGCGGCGGAAGGCGGAGCCGAGCGGCGAGGACTCGATCGCGACGCCGTCGCCTTCGAGCCACTCTTCGATCCGCGGCGTCCGCAGCCGCATCCGGCCGCTCAGCCCGATCGCGGCGACGACCAGCATCCCGACCGCGAGCAGCGCGAAGGTCGCCCAGGTGGCGGTCTCGACGCCTTCGGGGAGGCTGGCGCCGGTGGTCTGCGCGAGGTGGATCAGGAGCGGCGCGGTGAGGAAGGCGGCGACCCCGCGCAGCAGCTCGACCAGGGCGAAGATCCGCTGCAGCTGCAGCGCCGCGACGGCGAAGCCGGCGACGAACAGGCCGGGCGCGACCGAGCCGCCGACGCCGAGGCCGATCGCTCCGGTGCCGACTGCGATCAGCGCCGTGTCGCCGCCGGCGGCGCCGGTCAGGAGCAGCGCGGTGCCGACCAGGAAGACCAGCCCGGAGAAGGCGAGCAGCGGCACCCAGCGGGTGAAGAGCAGGAAGCCGAAGGCGAAGGCGGTGACGACGGCGCCGGCCAGCTCCGGCCAGAACAGCGCCGTCGAGAGGTGCTGGCTCTCGATCGTCAGCTGCAGCAGCCCGACCAGGGCGACCGAGCCGGCGCCGGCGAACATCGCCAGCGCGATCGCCGCCAGCGGCACCGTGTGGCCGAGCTGGCGGACCGGCATCAGCGGGTCGCGGACGAAGACCTGGTGGGTGATCAGGCCGAACAGCCCGAGCAGGCCGATCGCGAGCGGGATCAGCACGATCGGCGCCGTGAAGCTGTGGTCGGCGAGGTTGGAGACGCCGAAGAAGGCGGCGGTGGTGCCGATCGCGGCGAGCCCGAGCGACTCGAGATCGTAGGAGACCTCGCGGTCGGTCGGCGGCAGGTCGCTGAAGGTGAGCAGGCTGAGGACGAGCGAGAGGGCGCCGACCCCGGCGGCGATCCAGAACAGCAGCCGCCAGTCGCCGAGCCCGGCGAAGGCGCCACCGATCACCGGCCCGACCGCGACCGCGCCGAAGATCCCCATGTTCATCACCATCGCGGTCGAGCGCAGCCGCCCGATCGGGAAGCCGAGGACCAGCGCCGGCGAGGCGGTGATCAGCATCAGGCTGGTGCTGAGCCCCTGGGCGATGCGGGCGGCGAAGAAGACGCCGGGCGAGGAGGCCGAGGCGACCAGGATCGAGGCGACGGTGAAGACGACCATGTAGACGCTGAGCAGGCGGCGCCCCGGCAGCCGGGTGGTCAGCTGCACGGCGAGGATCGTGCCGAAGCAGTAGGCGGCGTCGGCCATCCCGGCGCTCATCTCGAGGCCGGAGCTGCCGAGGCCGACGTCGGGGCCGATCATCGAGTCGAGCGGCGGGATCGCGGCGCTGAGGACGAGGAACGGAGCGAGGGCGGCGAGCACCATCGCCACCGCCGACCAGTAGCTACCGGCGAGCGGGCCACGCCGATCGAGCGGGTCCAGGCTGAATAGGCGCCTCAACTGCGACAAGGTCTCAAAAGCTATACAAAGTGAAGTAATACCTTACGAGACCTTGCGCACACTTCTCCCGTCGATCCCCCCAAACAGGTCCCTGCCGCGAGCCGACGACCGACGTTTGCCAAAGTCCCGCCCGCGATGACCTCGCTCGACCGCACCGCACTCGACCCGGCGCTGACCGAGCTACCGCTGGAGCGGCTGCGGAGGCGCCGCAGCGCCAAGTGGGCGATGCACCCGGAGGCGCTGCCGGCCTGGGTGGCGGAGATGGACTTCCCGCTGGCGGCGCCGGTCAAGCGGGCGCTGATCGAGGCGGTCGAGCTCGACGACTGCGGCTACGCGGCGCCGGCCGATCTCGGCCTCGCCGATGCCTTCGCCGGGTTCGCCGCGGCGCGGCTCGGCTGGCCGGTCGACCCGGCCCAGGTGACCGCCAGCAGCAACGTCGTCGCGGCGCTGACCGAGGTGCTGCGGGCGCTGACCGAGCCCGGCGACCGGGTCGTCATCAACCCGCCCGTCTACCACCCGTTCTTCATGATCGTCGAGGGGCTCGGCTGCGAGCTGGCCGAAGTGCCGCTCGTGGGCGGCGAGCTCGACGTCGAGGGGATCGAGCGCGAGCTCGCCGCCGGCGCCGCGGCGCTGATCCTCTGCTCTCCCCACAACCCGAGCGGCGGCGTCCCCAGCCGCGAGCAGCTGGCCGCGATCGCCGCCGCCGCCGCCCGCCACGGCGCCTGGGTGCTGGCCGACGAGATCCACGCGCCGCTGACCCTGCCGGGCGCCGAGCACGTCCCCTTCCTGACCGTCTCCGACGCCGCCCGCGAGCGCGGCATCGCCTTCTCCTCGGCCTCGAAGACCTTCAACCTGGCCGGCCTGATGTGCTCGCAGATGGTGACCGCGGCAGCCGGGCCGGCGGCGGTGATCGAGGCGCTCCCGTTCGTCGCCAAGCACGGCGGCCACCTCGGCGCGATCGCCAGCATCGCCGCCTTCCGCGAGGGCGGCGAGTGGCTCGACTCGGTGCTGGCGGTGCTCGACCACAACCGCGCCCTGCTCGCCGAGCTGCTGGCGACGCGGCTGCCCGAGGTCGGCTACGCGCCGCCGCGGGCGGGCTACCTGGCCTGGCTCGACCTGCGCCGGCTCGGCCTCGGCGACGACCCGGCGGAGGCGATCCTCGAGCGCGGCGGCCTCGCCCTCAACTCCGGCCCCACCTTCGGCCCGCAGGGCGCCGGCTTCGCGCGGCTCAACATCGGCACCGCGCCGGCCCTGGTCGAGGAGGCGGTCGAGCGGATCGCGCGGACGGTGGCCCGGTGAGCGGCGACATCACGATCCCCGGCCCGTTCCCGGCCGGCGAGCACCCGGAGGCCGAGCCGATCGAGGTCGAGGCGCGGCGCTGGTTGGAGGCGGTCCGCCGCGAAGCCGGTGCGCTCGAGCTGTTCGACGTCCACACCCACTTCGGCCGCAACGACCCCGACGGCTACCGGCAGGAGCCGGCGGAGCTGCTGGCGACGATGGAAGCGGCCGGCGCCCGTGCCGTCTTCTTCCCGATGCACGAGCCCGACGGCTACTCGGCGGCCAACGACGAAGCGCTGGCGGCGGCCGCTAGCTCGGAGGGCCGGCTCGTCCCCTTCTGCCGGGTCAACCCCCACGACGGCGCCCTCGCCGAGGCGACCCGCTGCCTCGACGCCGGCGCCCGCGGGATCAAGCTGCACCCGCGCGCCGAGCAGTTCGCGATGAGCGAGCCGGCGGTCCGCGACCTGGTCGCGCTCGCCGACGAGCGGCGGGTGCCGGTCCTGATCCACGCCGGCCGCGGCATCCCGGCGCTCGGCCGCGACACCGTCGAGCTGTCGGAGCGCTACCGCGACGCGCGGCTGATCCTCGCCCACGCGGCGGTCTCCGACATCGCCTGGCTCTGGCGGCTGATGCCCGAGCACCCGAACCTCTTCATCGACACCTCCTGGTGGAACCCGGCCGACTTCGTGCTGCTGTTCGGGCTGGTGCCGCCCGGCCAGATCCTCTGGGCCAGCGACTGCCCCTACGGGCAGCCGGTCTTCTCGGCCGCCAACCACCTCCGCTACGCGCTCGCCGCCGGCCTCGGCCACGAGGCGCTGGCCTCGATCGCCGGCGGCCAGACCGCGCGCCTGCTGGCCGGCGAGGAGCCCGCCGACGTCGGCCCGCCGCCCGGCCCGGGGGGCGCCCAGGACCCGGCGATGGAGCGGGTCGTCTCCCACCTGACGACCGCGATGGGCCGGATCATGGCCGAGGGCGAGATGACCGAGTCGGTCGCCCTCGCCCGCCTCGCCCTCGACCCCGAGGGCCCCCACCCGGAGGCCTGCGAGGAGGTCGCGCACCTGCTCGACCTCGCCGCCGAGCACGACGGCGAGCCGCCTCCCGGCCGCCGCTTCCCCCGCTCGGCCCAGTTCGTGATGTTCGCGCTGACCGTGGCGCGGACCCCGACCGTGGCGCTCCCGGACCGCTGAGCGGCCGCCCCCAGCCCATCCCCCCGAAAGGAAATTCCCCGATGCCGAACGCCGACGCCTACGCCGCCACCGCCCCCGACGCGCCGCTCTCCTCGCTGGCGATCGAGCGCCGCCAGGTCGGTCCCCGCGACGTCGAGATCGAGATCCTCTTCTGCGGCGTCTGCCACAGCGACCTGCACATGGCGCGCAGCGAGTGGCGGGCGGTCGACTACCCGATCGTGGTCGGGCACGAGATCGTCGGCCGGGTCGCCGCGGTTGGCGCCGAGGTCGAGGACATGGCGGCCGGCGACCTCGCCGGGGTCGGCTGCATGGTCGACTCCTGCCGCACCTGCGCCTCCTGCGAGGCGGGGCTCGAGCAGTACTGCGAGAACGGCAACGTCCAGACCTACGGCGGCGTCGAGAAGGAGACCGGCAGGCAGACCGCCGGCGGCTACTCGAGCCGGATCGTGGTCGACCGCGACTTCGTCCTGCGGATCGCGCCGGACGCCGACCTGGCGGCGACCGCGCCGCTCCTCTGCGCCGGCATCACGACCTACTCGCCGCTCCGCCACTGGGGCGTCGAGGCGGGCTCGCGGGTCGGCGTCGTCGGGCTCGGCGGCCTCGGCCACATGGGGGTCAAGCTGGCGAAGGCGATGGGCGCCCACGTCGTCCTCTTCACCACCTCGCCCGGCAAGGCCGACGACGCGCGGGCGCTCGGCGCCGACCAGGTCGTGATCTCGACCGACCCCGAGGCGATGGCGGCGCAGCGCGGCAAGCTCGACCTGATCGTCGACACGGTCGCCGCCAAGCACGACCTCGATCCGTTGCTGGCGACGCTGCGCCGGGACGGCGCGCTGGTCCTGGTCGGGGCACCGGCCGAGCCGCACCCGGGCCCGTCGCCGTTCACGCTGATGGCCGCCCGCCGCTCGCTCGCCGCCTCGGGGATCGGTGGCATCGCCGAGACCCAGGAGATGCTCGACTTCTGCGCCGAGCACGGCATCACCGCGGATGTCGAGCGGATCTCGATGGCCGAGATCGACGACGCCTGGGACCGGATGGAGCGCGGCGACGTCAGGTTCCGCTTCGTGATCGACATCGCGACGATGCCCGCCGCCTGAGCGCCGCTTAGGCGCCGACGCCTTCGCCGCGGCTGCGCAGGGCTTCGGCGAAGCCGTCGACCTGGGAGAGGCCGTAGACGGTGATCCGCGGCATCGCGTAGCGGTCGGAGCGGCTGGCGAAGCCGGGGCCGACGACGGTCGCGCCGGCGTAGCCGGCGGCCTTGGCCGCGTGCGGGTCGGCGTCGCCGGAGTGCTCGCGGGCGAAGGAGAAGTTGGCGACCGGGGCGCCGAGCTTCGCTTCGACGGCGCGCTTGGCGGCGGCGGGGTCGCGGCCCTCGGCCTCGACCTCCCAGCCGGCGGCGAGCAGGTGGCGCAGCTCGGCGCGGTCGCTCAGCGGCGCTTCGCCGTCGAGGACGACGACGCCCGGCCAGCCGCGGCGGCGCAGGTCGGGGGCGACGACCGCGGCGAGGTCGCCTTCGCTGCCGTCGAAGCTGAGGACGACCGGCTTGCGGGGCAGGGTGCCGGCCCCCGACCAGGCGCGCTCGACGGTCTCCAGGCCTACCGCCTGGTAGCCGTGCGCCTGCAGCCAGTCCATCTGCCGGCGGAAGTCGGCCGGCTCGACCCAGAGTTCGGGGAGCTCCTCGCCGGCCGGGTAGGCGCCGACCGCGTGCCAGCGGAGGATCGGAACCGGCCCGCGGTAGGCGACCCAATCGCCCGCCGCTCGTGGCACCGCCGCCTTCGCCTTCGTCGCCCCACCGCCAGCGGCGGAGACGAGGACGATCGCCACCGCCGCCGCCACCGCGAGCAGCGCGGCGAGGACGGCGACCCTCCTTCCCGTCCGGCCGGCGTCGTCCATCCGCCACAATCCTAGGTCCGATGAGCCGCGCGACGAGACTGGCGCTGGGGGTCGCCGCCGCGGTCGTCGCCCTCGACGCCGCGACCAAGCTGCTGGCGGTGGAGCTGCTCACCGGCAGGGGCCGGGTCGACGTGCTCGGCGGGCTCTTCCACCTCGAGCTCTACCGCAACTTCGCCGGGCCGGGTGGGCGCTGGGCCGGGCACACGGTGCTGATCTCGCTGTTCACGCTGCTCGCGGTGGCGGCGCTCGCCGTCGCCGCCACCCGGGTCCGCTCGTGGCTCGCCGCGCTGGCGATCGGACTGCTGCTCGGCGGCGGCATCGGCAACCTGCTCGACCGGCTGCTGCGGGCGCCGGGGCCGCTGCACGGCGGCGTCGTCGACTGGCTAAAGCCAACCCTCGACTCGGGCAGCATGAACATCGCCGACCTGGCGATCAACGCCGCGATCGCGGTGGTCGTGATCGGCGCCGTGTACGAGTGGTGGCGCGGGCGACGCGCCGCCGCCGCGGCTCAGACCGGATAGACCGCCGCGAGTGAAGCATTGGCGATGCCATGGCAACGCCAATGCTTCAGCCGGCGATCAGCTCCTCGCGGCGGAAGCAGTCGTGGACGTGGTCGTTGACGATCCCGACCGCCTGCATCCAGGCGTAGACGATCGTCGGCCCGACGAACTTCATGCCGCGCCGCTTCAGCTCCTTCGAGACCCGTTCGGAGAGCTCGGTCTTGGCGGGGATCTCGCGGCCGTCGCCGAGCAGGACCTCGCCGCCCGTGAACGACCAGCAGAGCTCGGCGAAGCCCTCGCCGCCCGCCTCCATCTCCAGGTAGGCGCGGGCGTTGCCGATCGTCGCCTCGATCTTCGCCCGCGAGCGGATGATCCCGGCGTCGCCGAGCAGCCGCTCGACGTCGGCCTCGCCGAAGGCGGCGACCCGGTCGGGCTCGAAGCCCTCGAAGGCGGCCCGGAAGGCATCGCGCTTGCGCAGCACCGTGATCCAGGCCAGCCCGGCCTGGAAGCCGTCGAGCATCAGCTTCTCCCAGAGCGCCCGCGGGTCGCGCTCCGGCACCCCCCACTCCTCGTCGTGGTAGGCCCGCATCAGCGGATCCGACTCGGCCCAGGCGCAGCGCGGCGACGACTCCATCGCGCCATCCTCGCATCGCGGCGCCGCCTGTCGCGGATTCCGACCTGCGCCGCGGCTAGAAGTACGGGATGGCCGCCGTCGCGATCCGGGTGCCCTCGGTCGAGGCGCTGTTCGACCCCTGGAGCCCGGAGCCGCTCGAGCGGCGGCCGCTCGGCGACGAGGCGCGCAGCCGTATCGTCGACGGCTGGATCGAAGCGAGCAAGCGCAAGCGCCGCCCCGACCGGCTGGCGCTGACCTTCCCCGCCGGCGAGCGGGCGGCCGGCCTCGAGGACTCGATCCTGGCGGCGATCCGCCACGACATGGAGGCGATGCAGGTCGATGCCCGCCACCACTGGATCCGGCGGGCGGTCGCGCCGCGCGAGAGCCGGATCGGGTTCCTCGTCTTCATCCTCGCCCTGATCGTCGCCGGGCTGATCGACTACGGCTCCGCCGACGGCAGCCTCAGCACGATGCTCTCGCAGACCTTCGTCGTCCTCGCCTGGGTCGCCCTCTGGGGACCGGCCTTCCGGCTGATGACCGCTTCCTCCTACCGCCTCGGCCGCCGCTCGTTCGGCGAGATCGCGACGGCGCCGATCGAGATCCGCTGGGCCTGAGCGCCGCCGCAGCTCGCGGCGGCGGCGCGGCCTACTTGACGTCCTCCTCGATCTCGTCCGCTTTGGCGCCGTGGAGCCGGGCCCGCTCGCGCTCGCGCTCGACCCGCGTCTGCGCCTCCTCCGACTCGCCGGCCAGGCGATCGGCCTCGGCGCGCCGCTCCTGCGCCTGGCGCTCGAGCCGCTCGGCCTCGGCGGCGCGCGCCGTCGCGTCCTCCTCCATCGCCTGCTGCTCCTCCTCCTGCGAGCTGGCCTTGGCGGCGTGGGCCTCGGCCTCGTCGCGGTGGGCGCCGGCGCGGGCGATCGCCCGTTCGCGCTCGAGCTCCCGGCGCTCGGCGGCGCGGCGCATCGCCAGGGCGACCCCGGCGAGGACCAACAGCACGACGACGACGATCACGATGATCAACACGGTTGACATCGGCAAACCCCTCCTTGGTGGAACCAGATCGGTCTTCCTAAGCGGTCCTGCCCGAGTTACCCCGCCGGGTCAGGGGGAAACAGGCGGGCGCCGACCGGGGCCGAGGCTAGGTTCTCGCCGGATGACCCCGCCGTTCGCGACCGACTGGGCCGAGGCCCGAGCGTGACCGGCGGCTCCGCGGCGCGACCGGGCTGGCTGCTCGACGAGCTCGGCTCGGCCGGTCGCGAGAACCTCGACCCCGCCCACGTCGCCGGCTACGACCGCAAGGAGGACGCCGCGGCCGAGCGCGAGCTTGCGCTGCTCGAGCGACTGGGAATGGACCGCAGCTCGACGGTGGTCGAGCTCGGAGCGGGCACCGGGCAGTTCACGGTCGCGGCGGCGCCCCGGGTCCGACGGCTGGTCGCGGTGGACATCTCGGAGCCGATGCTCGCCCGCCTCCGCGAGAAGCTCGCGGAGCGCGGCCTCGGCAACGTCGAGCCGGTCCAGGCCGGCTTCCTCACCTACGCCCACCAGGGGCCGCCCGCCGACTTCGTCTACTCGCGCTACGCCCTCCACCACCTGCCCGACTTCTGGAAGGCGGTGGCGCTCGCCCGGGCGCGGGCGATGCTGAGGCGGCCGGGCGGCGTGCTGCGGCTCTGGGACGTGGTCTTCGACTTCGAGCCGGCCGAGGCGGAGGACCGGATCGAGGCCTGGTGCGCGACGGCCGCCGGCGCGGTGCCGGGCGAGTGGACCCGGGCCGACCTCGAGGAGCACGTCCGCGATGAGCACTCGACGTTCAGCTGGCTGCTGGAGCCGATCTTCGAGCGCTGCGGCTTCGCGATCGAGGCGGCGACGCACTCGGCCGACGGGATCTTCGCCGAGTACGTGCTGCGCGCCCGTTGAGATGGCGCCGCTCCCATCGCATCCGCGCGGACGCCAGCCGGGGCCGGTGAGCGCCAGCTCGCTGAGGCAGCCGCTCGTCCAGGCGCTCGTCGTCTTCACCTTCACCAGCGGCCTGATCGACGCGGCCAGCTTCCTCGGCCTCGGTCACGTCTTCGTCGCCAACATGACCGGCAACGTCGTCCTGCTCGGCCTCGGAGTCGCCGGCACCAGAGGGCTGACCGTGATCGGGCCACTGGTCTCGCTCGCCGCCTTCTTCTTCGGCTCGGTGCTCGGCGGGCGGATCGCCGCCGCCCGCCCGGAGGGTGGCTGGCGGGTGCCGCGCGCAGCGCTGGTCGAGGTAGGGCTGCTGGCGCTGGCGGCGCTGCTGGCGCTCGTCCTCGACGTCCGCCCGACCCACTTCACCGGCCACCTGCTGGTCGCGATGCTCGCCTTCGCGCTCGGTCTCCGCAACGCGGCGGTGCGCTCGACCCACGTCGCCGACCTGACCACGACGGTGGTGACGATGACCCTGACCGCGCTGGCCGCCGACTCGCCGCTCGCCGGCGGCGACGGCACCGGCAGCGCCCGCCGCACCGCGGCGATCGTGGCGATGGCGCTCGGCGCCCTGGCCGGGGCGCTGCTGCTGCGGATCGACCTGGCGGCGGCGCTGGCGCTCTCGGCCCTGCTCGCCGTGCTCAGCTGGCTCGCCTTCCGCCCGGCTGCTCAGGTGTATTTGGACGGCTGGAAGAAGCAGTAGGTGAATTCGAAGCTGATCACGCCGGCGTTGATGCGGTTGGCGTTGCTGGTCAGCTGGACGACGAGCTTCTGCGCGGTGTGCTTGTCGCCCCTGGCGAGAGCGCGGCCGATCCCTTCGAGCAGCTCGACCTCGGTCTTCACGCCGGCGAGCCATTTCGTCAGCTTCGCCTGGTCGGCCGTCGGCATCGGCACCGCCAGCAGCTGGGCGCGGGTCTTCTTCAACGCCCTGCCGGCCTGAGTGAATTGGCTCGCGGCCTTGCCCAGTTCGCCCGCCTTCACCCGCTTGCGGACCCCGGCGAGGATCCGTTCGTTGGCTTCGGTGTTGACCTTGCAGATCGGCTCGACCCGTTCGCGGTATTCGTCGCGGCTGATTTCGGCCGCCACCGCGGCCGAGGCAACCACCGCGAGGGCGAGCAGGGCGGCGAGGAGGAGGATCGCGCGTCTCATCAAGGCCCATTCTGCACCAATCGGCGTCGCGGTGGCGCGCTCGATTATGGACAGAGGTTTCTCTAGTACTGCAGGCAGCGGCATCGCCCGGCTTTCCGAGAGCGGCCGCATGTGCGTATTTTCTGCCGGCATGGGCGAGCATCGGATTTGGGGGTGGGGTGTGCTCTGCGCCGTTCTGGCGATGGCTGCCCTGGGCGGGCTCGCCGGCTGCGGCAGCTCCAGCAGCGGTGGCGATGAAACCACCCTGCGAGGCACCAGCGACGCTTTCCCCGACTACCTCGACCCGGCGCTCTCGCTCAGCCTCGAAGGCTGGAGCGCGATGTGGAACACCTACGTGCCGCTGCTCACCTACCCGCATGCCGAGGGACGCCCCGGGACCAAGCTCGTCCCCGGCCTCGCCCGGGCGCTGCCGAAGATCAGCGACGGCGGCCGCACCTACACGCTCTTCCTGCGGCCGGGGCTGCGCTACTCCGACGGCACCCCGGTCCGCGCCTCCGACTTCCGCCACTCGGTCGAACGGCTCTTCGTCGTCAATTCCGGCGGCGCCCCCTATTTCGACGACGTGGTCGGCGCCGAACGCTTCGAGAAGACCAAGCAGGGCGGCATCCCCGGGATCGAGTCCGATGACAAGAGCGGCCGGATCACGATCCACCTGCGCGAACCGAGCGGCACCTTCGTCTACGAGCTCGGCACCCTGTTCGCGGTGCCGCTGCCCGCCGACACGCCGATGGAAGACCTCTCGGCGAAGCCGCCGCCGGCGACCGGCCCCTACGAGATCGTCTCGGTCCGCCCCGGCCGCAGCTGGGAATACCGCCGCAACCCGGAATGGGCGGCCCACAACGCGAAGGCGATGCCGGAACTGCCGGGCGGCCACTTCGCGCGGATCGAGATGAAGGTGATGGCGAACACCCAGACCCAGCTGGCCGACGTCGAACGCGACAAGTTCGACTGGATGGTCAACCCGCCGCCCTCCGACCGGCTCGCCGAAGTCCGCCAGCGCCATCCCGAGCAGCTCCTGTTCACGCCGCAGATCAACGTCTTCTACTTCTGGATGAACACCAGCGCGCCGCCCTTCGACGACGTGCGCGTGCGGCGCGCGGTCAACTACGCGATCGACCCGGCCGCCCTCGACCGGATCTACGCCGGCGAGCTGGAGCCGCTGCAGCAGATCCTGCCGCGGGCGCTGCCGGGCCACCGCACCTTCCGCCTCTACCCACACGACATGGCGAAGGCGAAGGAACTGATCGCCGCCGCCGACCCGAGCGACCGCAAGATCGACGTCTGGACCAACAACTTCCCGACCAACATGGAAGCCGGCGAGTACTACGAAGGGGTGCTGCGCGAACTCGGCTTCGACCCGACGCTGAAAGCGATCGACCCGAGCAACTTCTTCACCGTGGTCGGCAACTCCAGCACCCCGAACCTCGACACCGGCTGGGGCAACTGGCTGCTCGAATACCCGCACCCGAACAACTACTTCGAACCGCAACTGACCCGCGAAGCGATCCAGCCGACCAACAACACCAACTGGGCACGGTTCGGCGATCCGCGGCTCGACCGCGAGGTCGCCCGCCTGCGGCGGCAGCCGCTCGGGCCGCAGCAGGAAGCCGCCTACGCGGCGCTCGACCGCGCCTACATGCGGCAGGCGCCGTGGGCGCCGTTCGGCACCCTCTCCTTCCCCACCTTCGTCTCGCCGCAGATCGACGCCGAAGCGGTCGTCGTCAGCCCGATCTTCGGCCAGGACATGGCCAGCTTCCAGCGCAGCGGTTGAGCGCCCAAACGACCGACCAACGCCCCCGACCGGTCAGCTCGCTCGTAGGGACTTTGACGTTGCTATAGCAGCGTCAAAGCTTCAGTCGTGCGGCGATTCGCCCTCTTAATTGGTACGGGGCGATACCCGCCGCGTTGACCGCGGCGCCCGGCCGGCGGCTGCAGCGGCTGACCGCCCGCCGGCGGCGACCGCGGCGTACCGGCTAGCTCGCGGCGGCGGCGGGCGGCGCGTTCGGCTCGGCCGTCAGCTCGTCGAAGCGCCGCGCCGGCAGGTTGCGGGTGCCGAGCAGGGCGCCGAGGACGAGCGCGGCGGCGAACAGGAAGGCCGTCTTCAGGGCGGTCAGCTGAGCGTCTTCGTAGTGGCCGACCAGGGCCTTCGTGGTGCCGGGGTCGAGCCCCGCTTCGTCGGCCGAGGCTTCCACCTCGTCGGCGGCGACGAAGCTGACCCCCGAGCCGAGCCTCACCTGCACCTCTTCCTTGGTCGCCGCGTCGATCTTCGGGTTCGCTTCGACGTTGGCCGAGAAGGCGGCGATCAGGCCGCTGATCACGACCGCCCCGAGGAAGGCGGTGCCGAGCGAGGAGCCGAGCTGCTGGGCGGTGTTCTGCAGGCCACCGGCTTCGCTCCGCTCCGCCTCGCCGACCGCCGACTGGACGACGTTGCCGAGCTGGGAGACGACCAGCCCCATGCCGACCCCGAGTACCCCCATCGCGATCAGGAAGGAGGCGTTGTCGAGCTGGGATTCGATCGTCCCCAGCAGCAGCAGGGTGGAGACGAAGACGATCGCCAGGCCGACCTGCACGATGATCCGCGCCGGCAGCCGTTTGGCCAGCGCCGAGCCGGCGATCGCGCTGCCGAAGAGGCCGGCCGAGGCGGGCAGCATCCGCACCCCGGTTTCGAGCGCATCGAGCCCCTGCACGACCTGGAGGAAGAGCGGCACCGTGAAGAAGATCCCCATCAGGATCAGGTTCTGGGAGAGGAGCATCACCAGGCCCGCCCGCAGGCGCGGCAGCCGCAGCAGCCGCAGGTGGACCAGCGGCTCCTCGCCGCGCGTCTCGCGGCGGTGCTCCCAACGGGCGAAGCCGTAGAGGACGACGCCGCCGGCGGCGATCATGAACGGCGTCAGCGAGAAGCCGAACGGCTCGATCGGCGAGTTGCGCGGCTGCAGCCAGCCCCAGTTGCTCGCCTGCAGCACGCCGAGGACGGCGAGGCCGAGGCCGGCCGCCGAGAGGATGCTGCCGACCCAGTCGAGCCGCTTGCGCGGACCCTCGACCTTGGCGTCGTCGAGCAGCCTCAGGCCGGCGAAGATGCCGGCGGCGACGACCACCTCGCCGGCGAAGACGACCCGCCAGCTCAGCTCGGTCGTCGCCCAGCCGCCGAGGATCGGCCCGACCGCGATGCCGGCGCCGGCGACCCCGCCCAGCACCCCGTAGGCGACCGCCCGCTGCTGGCCCTGGAAGTTGGCGGCGACCAGGGCGACCATCGCCGGCAGCACCAGCGCCGCGCCGATCCCCTCCAGGACCGACCAGCCGAAGGTGAGGCTGGGAACGCTCCAGCTCACCGCGGTCAGCGCCGAGCCGGCGGCGTAGATGCAGAGCCCGATCGCGAAGGCGCGGCGGCGGCCGAGCAGGTCGCCGAGCTTGCCGCCGGTCAGCATCAGGCCCGCCATCACCAGCGCGTAGAGGGCGATCACCGCCTGGATCGTCGTCACCGTGGTGTCGAAGTCGGCGACCAGCTGCGAGATCGCGACGTTCATCACCGCCTGGTCGAGGACCATCAGGAACTGCGCCGCCCCGAGGACGGCGAGGACGCCCCAGCGGGCCATCAGGGCCGCCTATGCCAGCAGTTTGTCTTTGGCTTTCTGGAACTCCGCGTCGCTGAGCGCGCCCTTTTCCCGCAGATCGTTGAGTTTGTGGAGTTCGTCGGCGGGGGTCGTGTGGGCCTGCTGAACGACGTATTCGTCGAAGTGCTTTTTGGCCTCGGCCTGGGCTTTGATCGTGCGGTCGCGCATGCCGGAGCCGCGGGCGATCAGGTAGATGAGGGCGGTCAGGAACGGGATGAAGACGAGGAACAGGATCCAGACGGCCTTCAGCCAGCCGGACATCTCGTGGTCGCGGAAGAGGTCGGTGATGATCGTGAACAGGATCCAGATCCAGATCACGAAGAGGAACACCTCGACGACGAGCAGGAGCAGGTCGCCGAAACTGACGTCTGCGAGAACCATCGGTACTCCTCCTTTTGGGGCCTGAGTGCGAGCGGAACGCCTGGCCGACTGAGTCCAGACTATTGCCGCGTGCGGCGTCCCGGCAACTCTCAGTGGTGGACGAAGATCTTCAGCCCGATCACGACCGCGGCGAAGAGGGCGGCGACGAGGATCGAGAGCGCCGCCTGCCCCGGCGTCGCCTTCGCCCGCCGGCAGGCGACGCAGACGCCGAGCATCAGCTCAGCGAGGGCGACGACGAGGGCGCTGGTGATCGCCGCCCGGCCGGAGAGGACGCCGAGCGGGCCGAGCAGCAGGAGCAGCGCCGGCAGGACCTGCGCTCCCAGCATCGGCCGCTCGCGGCGCAGCTGATGGCGGACCATCGCCGCGCTCGGCGGCTCGCCTTCGATCCAGGTGCCGATCACCCCGGCGTAGACGTGGGCGAGGTAGAAGACGACGGCGGTGACGCAGAGGTAGATCTCGACCAGGCCCGCCTGGCGCGGGTGGTCGGCGCTGGAGGCGGCGATGATCGAGGCGCCGAGGACGAGGCCGTAGATCGCGCCGGCGACGTTGCGCCGGACTTCATGCGGGAAGAGCCGTGGGCGCGTCATCGGGCGCCGACGGTATCGCCCCACGCCCCCGCCGGCGGATCAGTCGTGCCCGACCCGGTAGCTGACGTGGGTGACGGCGGTGGTGGCGCGGCTGCCGATCGGGGTCAGCTCGAGGCCGGGCGTGTCGACGAACATCGCGGTGCCGGCGCCGATCACGATCGGGGCGACGTGGAGGTGGAGCTCGTCGAGCAGGCCGGCGCGCAGGAACTCGTTGATCGTCTCCGGGCCGCCCTGGACGACGACGTCCCGGTCCCCGGCCGCCTCGCGGGCCTGCGCCAGCGCCGCCTCGGGGCCGTCGGTGACGAAGTGGAAGGTCGTGCCACCTTCCATCTCCAGCGGCTCGCGCGGGAAGTGGGTGAGGATGAAGGTCGGCGCGTGGAAGGGCGGCTCCTCTCCCCAGTAGCCGCGCCACTCGGGGTCCCACTCGCCGCGGCCGGGGCTGAACATGTTGCGGCCCATGATCACCGCGCCGGCGTCGCCGATCGCCTCGACCTCGGCTTTGTTCTCCTCGCCGAACTCGAACATCCAGCGGTGCAGGGCGCCGGCGTCGACGCCATCGCCGAACGGCCTCTCCCGCGACTGGTTGGGGCCGGCGCCGTAGCCGTCGACCGAGGTGGTCATGTGCGCGAAGACCTTGCTCATCTCTCCCTCTCCCTAACTGATTGCAGTTTGCAAGTGGTTGCTGCGTTGCCACTTCTACCAGAAACCACTTGCGGTTTGCAAGTAGTATCTCCGATATGGCTACTCCCGAGGAGCGCTCCGGCTGCCCGATCAACCTCGCGATCGAGGTGATCGGCGACCGCTGGTCGCTGCTGGTGATCCGCGACATGATGTTCGGCAACCGGCGCCGCTTCAACGAGCTGCTGGCCGGCTCCGAAGAGGGGATCGCCTCCAACATCCTCGCCGACCGCCTCAAGCGCCTCACCGCCCAGGGCCTGGTCTCGCGCGCCGCTGACCCGACCCACAAGCAAAAGGTGATCTACAGCCTCACCGAGCCGGCGATCGAGCTGGTGCCGGTGCTGGCCCAGCTCGGCTCCTGGGGCCTGCGTCACCGGCCGGCGAGCCGCGAGCTCTCGATCCGGGCGGAGCTGCTCGAGCGCGGCGGGCCGCCGCTCTGGAACGAGTTCATGGACGAGCTGCGCGAACAGCACCTCGGCATCGCCCGGCCGCCGGGAACCGAGTCGGTCTTCGAGCGGCTGGGCGCCGCCTACGAGGAGGAGCTGGCGAAGGCCGGCGCGGGCTGAGGATTCCTCCCCGGCGCCGCCGCTAGAGAAACCCGATGCGATCCGGCGGCCAGTAGGTGAAGAAGGCTTCGCCGATGATCCAGTCCTTGGGAACCGGGCCCCAGAAGCGGCTGTCGTCGCTGGCGCCGCGGTTGTCGCCCATCATGAAGTAGTCGCCCGCCGGGACCTTGATCGTCTTCGGCAGGTTGCAGACCGAGGAGAGGCCGCAGGGGGTGATGAAGGGCTCGTCGCGCTGCTCGACCCCGTTGACGACCGGGTGCCCTTCTGCGACCGAGAGGGTGTCGCCGGGGCCGGCGACGATCCGCTTGATGAAGGTCTGGCTCGACTTCGCTGCGGTCGGCCGCGGGCACGGCTCCCCCACTTCCGGCGGCTGGCGCCCTTCCACCTTCACTCCGCATTCGTTGCCGGAGGTGTCGGCGCCGGCCGGCGGGTTGAAGACGACGATGTCGCCGACCTGGGGGTCTTCGAAGTCGTAGACGAGGCGGTTGACCAGCACCCGCTGGCCGATGTCGAGGGTCGGCTCCATCGATTCGGAGGGGATCTGGTACGGCTTCAGCAGCCACGCCTGGATCGCCAGCGCCAGGCCGACGGCGATCGCGAGGATGACGAGCAGCTCGACCGCCTTCCCCGCCGTGGTCTCCGGTTTGGGGATTCGCGGCCGTCGCATGACCGCTAAAGGTATTCAAAGATTTTCGATCGTGCAGGCCCGGAGGAGCGATCGGCGAGCAGGCGGAATCCTCTGCGACGGCGGCGAGCGCTTAGGCTGAGGCGGCGATGGTCGGCAAGCTGGTATCGCTCAACGTCGGGATGCCGCAGGACGTCGCCTGGCAGGGGCGGACCGTCCACACCGGGATCTGGAAGCGGCCGGTCGAGGGCCGGCGCATGGTGCGGCGGCTCAACATCGACGGCGACGGCCAGGGCGACCTCAACGCCCACGGCGGCGAGCACCGCGCCGTCTACGTCTACCAGCTCGACTCCTACGCGCACTGGGAACGCGAGCTCGGCCGCAGCGACTTCGAGCCCGGCCAGTTCGGCGAGAACTTCACGATCGAAGGGCTCGCCGACGAGGAGGTCTGCATCGGCGACCGCTTTCGGATCGGCGCGGCCGAATTCGAGGTGACCCAGCCACGGGTCACCTGCTACCGGCTGGGGATGCGGATGGAGGAGCCGCGGATGCCGGCGCTGCTGGTGGCCGAGCGGCGGCCGGGCTTCTACCTGCGGGTGACCCGGGAGGGCGAGGTCGCGGCCGGCGACGCGATCGAACGGGTCTCCGAGGGGCCGGAGCGGATGAGCGTCGCCGCCGTCGACACGCTCCTCTACCGGCCCGGCAAGGCGCGCCGCGACCTCGAGCGGGCGACCCGGATCCCGGCGCTCAGCAAAGGCTGGCGCGACTCGTTCGTCGACCTGTTGGCGAAAGCCGACCGGGCCACCGAGCCGGAGGCCGCCTGGCCGGGCTTCCGGCCGCTGCGGGTCACCGCGGTCGTCCCCGAGTCGGCGTCGATCTCCTCGTTCGAGCTGGCCGACCCGGACGGCGAGCTGCCGGCGGCGACCGCCGGCCAGTATGTGACGGTCCGGGTCCGCCCCGACGGCGACGCGGCGCCGCTGATGCGGAGCTACTCGCTCTCCGGCGGCGCCCGCGGTGGCGAGCGGTACCGGATCAGCGTCAAGCGCGACGGCGTCGTCAGCCGCTACCTGCACGACCAGGTCGAGGACGGAGACACGCTCGACGTCGCCGCCCCGCGCGGCAGCTTCCTGCTGGCCGGGGACGAGGAGATGAAGCCGATCGTCCTGCTCAGCGCCGGGGTCGGGGCGACGCCGGTGCTCTCGATGCTGATCGTCCTCGCCGCCGCAGGCTGCCAGGCGCCGGTCTGGTGGATCCACGCCGCCCACGACGCCTCCCAGCACGCCTTCGGCGCCGAAGTCGACGAGCTGCTGGCGCGGCTGCCCGACGCCCACCGCCTCGTCCTCTACAGCCAGGGCGAGGCGCCCGGCAACGGCGCCGGAGCCGCCTACGACGCGATCGGCCGGCTGACGGCGGCGCGGCTCGGCGAGCTCGGCCTGCCGAAGGAGGCCGACTACTACGTCTGCGGCCCCGACGCCTTCATGGACGACGTCGGGGCCACCATGCTCGCCGCCGGCGTCGCCCCCGAGCGGGTCCACACCGAGCGCTTCGGCAGCCGTCAGGTGCTCGCCTCCGGGGTCGTCGCCGAAGACCGGCCGCCGCCCCACCAGCCCGCCGGCGAGCCCGGCAGCGGCCCACTCGTCAGCTTCGCCCGCAGCGGCCTCGAGGTGCCGTGGTCGCCCGAGCACGGCAGCCTGCTGGAGCTGGCCGAGGCCTGCGACGTGCCGGCCGACTTCGGCTGCCGCACCGGCGTCTGCCACATCTGCGAAACCGGGCTGCTCTCGGGAGCGGTCGCCTACGCGCCGGACCCGCTCGAACCGGCGGGGCCCGACCAGGTCCTGCTCTGCTGCTCGGCCCCTCGCGAGCCGCTCGCGCTCGACCTCTAGGGCTTGACTTCGGCACGCTCGCGACGGAGATTGCGGCGATGGCCGGCGAACCGCAGCTGAGCGGGCAGACCGTGGTCGTGATCGGCGGCAGCGCCGGGATCGGGCTGGCGACGGCGCGGCTGGCGCGCGACGAGGGCGCGGCGGTGATCCTCGCCGGCCGCAACCAGGAGCGGCTCGACGAGGCGGTGGCCGAGGTCGGGGCGGCAGCGACCGCCAGCTTCGACGCCGGCGACCTGGAGGCGCTGGCCGGATTCTTCGCCGGGCTCGAGGAGCCGATCGACCACGTGCTGACGACCGCCGGCCGGCCCTACTACGGGGCGCTGGCCGATCTCGACCTCGAGCGGGCCCGCGAGGGGATCGCCGAGCACCCGCTGCAGATGCTCGGCATCGCCCGCTTCGGGGCGCCGGCGGTGCGGGCGGGCGGCTCGCTGACCTTCATGGGCGGCACCGGCGGCCGCCGCCCGAGCGTCGGCCTCGGGCCGGCCTCCTCGATGACCGCGGCGCTGCCGCCGCTGGCCGCCAACCTGGCGCTCGAAGTGGCGCCGGTGCGGGTCAACCTGATCGCCGCCGGCTTCGTCGACACGCCGCTCTCGGCCGAGCTGCTCGGCGACGAGCTGGAGGCGCGGCGGCGGCAGTTGCGCGAGTCGCTGCCGATCGGCCGCGTCGTCCAGCCCGAGGACGTCGCCGCGCTCGCCGTCCACCTGATGGTCAACACCGCTCTGACCGGCGCCACCTACGACATCGACGGCGGCCAGCAGCTGACCGCCACGAACTGAGCCATGCGAGCCGACATCGTCCCCGGCGGCGCCTTCCCCGACTACGAGCTGCCGGACGAGACCGGCACGCCGCGCAAGCTGAGCGAGATCCAGGGCGACGACCCGTTGATCCTCACCCTCGCCCGCGGCCACTACTGCCCGAAGGAGCACCAGCAGCACCTCGAACTGGCCGCCTTCTATCCGAAGATCGCCGTCGCCTACACCAAGGTCGCGACGATCTCGACCGACGAGCACCACACCTCGCAGGAGTTCCGCGCCTCGGTCGGCGCCCAGTGGCCGTTCCTCGAGGATCCCGGCCGGATCGTCCAGCAGGACCTCGAGCTGCAGGAGTACACCGATCCCGACAACGACCCGATGGTCCCCCACACCCTGGTCCTCAAGCCGGGGCTGGTGATCCACAGCCTCTATGACGGCTACTGGTTCTGGGGCCGGCCCTCGGTCTACGACCTCTGGCACGACCTGCGCGCCGCCTCGGCCGAGATCAGGCCCGACTGGGACCTCGACGCCCCCGGCCTGCGCGAGGCGTGGGAGTCAGGCGACCATTCGAAGTTTCACGGCTGGGACAGGCGCGGCGGGCCGACGTCGTCGTAGAAGCGCGCCGCCGCGATCCCGCCCCCGGCGCCACGCTCGAAGACCGCCAGCCCGGCCTGCGGCGGCAGCTCCTCTCCGCCCCACGCACGGACGTTGTACTCGAGCGCGCAGTGGCGATCCCGCTCGGTCAGGCTGCACGGCTCCAGCTCGATGCCGCCGCCGCCCGAGAAGAGCCGTTCGAAGTGGGCGCGCAGGTCCTCGTGGCCGCTCTGCGCCGGGATCTCGGCGACCGGTCCGCGCAGGTAGCCGTCGGCTTCGAACGCCGTCGCCGCCGCCCCGGCGTCGCCGGCGGCGAGCGCCCGCAGCAGCTCCGCGACGGCCTGCGGCTGGCGCAGCTCCGGGTCGCGCTGCAGCAGCGGCGGCCGATCCTCGTGGCGGCCGGTTAGCGGCCGGGCGCTGTAGTAGAGGCGAATCTCCTCGAGCCGCCCGTCGCCGGCGTGGTCGGCGACCATCGAGTGCGGGAGCGTCACCCCGCCGTCGAGCCGCAGGATCACCTCCTCGAAGCCGCGCTCCTCGGTGACCACCCGCGAGACATCCTCGATTTCGGCGTCGCGGGCCCGCAGCCACTCGCCGGTCGCGGTGACGAACGCTTCGAACGCCTGCGCACCCCTGATCCTGCCGTTGATCGGGTGGTGGATCTGCGGCTCACCGGCGAACGATTCGACCAGCGGCCCCATCTCCCCCTCCAGCAGCCCCTCGAAGTAGGGAACGACCAGCGGTCGCCCGCGCTGCTCCTCCTTGAAGCGCTCGAGCACCGGCGCTGAGAAGAGCTCAGGGACCCACGGCATGGCGGCAGACTCTCACACCGGCGGCGCCGATCGGCAGGGGGTCGGTCAGACCGCGGCGTGGACCGAGTCGAGCGCCGCCGCGATCGCCTCGGGGATCAGCGCCAGTTCCTCCTCGCCGATGATCAGCGGCGGCGAGAGGCCGAGCGAGGTGGCGAGCGGGCGGGTGACGACCCCGCGCTCGCGGGTCGCCTGGAAGACGTCGGCGACCGCGACGCCGGCCTCGCGGGCCTCGGCGGAGATCTCGACCGCGGCCATCACCCCGAGCCCGGCCCGCACCTCGCCGACCAGCTCGTGACCGAGCAGGGTGTCGAGCAGCTGCTTGAAGCGCACCTCCAGCTCGCGGGCGCGGGCGAGCAGCTCCTCGCGCTCGATGATCTCGAGGTTGGCGAGGGCGGCGGCGCAGCAGGCCGGGTGGCCGGCGTAGGTCGGGCCGGTGCGGAAGACGTTGCCGGGCCGCGACCAGAAGGGCTCGGCGAGGCGGCCGCTGACGACGACGCCGCCGACCGGCTGGTAGCCGCTGGTCACCGCCTTGGCGAAGACGATCATGTCCGGGGTGATCCCGAAGCGGGAGCTCGCGAACCACTCGCCGAGGCGGCCGAAGGCGCAGATCACCTCGTCCATCACCAGCAGGACGCCGGTGCGGCTGCAGAGCTCCGCCACCCCCTCGATGTAGCCGTCGGGCGGAAGGAGCACGCCTCCGGCGCCGACCACCGGCTCGACGAAGACCGCCGCGACCCGCTCCGGGCCGAGCGTCTCGATCTCCGCCGCCAGCGCCTCGAGGCTGTCGTAGGGCACCTGCGAGGTGTCGGCGAGCAGCTGGCCGAAGCCTTCGCGGTTGACCTCGATGCCGCCGACGCTGGTGCCGAAGCCGTAGGTGCCGTGGAAGCCGCCGGAGCGGCCGATCAGGTGGGTCCGCTCGGGCTGGCCTTCGAGGTGGAAGTAGCGGCGCGCCAGCTTGGCGGCGGTCTCGATCGCGTCGCCGCCGCCGGTGCCGAGGAAGACCCGGGCGTCCTCCACCGGCGCCAGCTCGCTGAGCCGCTCGGCCAGCTCCAGCGCCGGCCGATTGGCGTAGTCGTTGAAGACCGAGTAGCAGTCGAGCTGGCGCAGCTGCGCGGAGACGGCGTCGGCGATCTCGGCCCGGCCGTGGCCGACGTTGACGTACCAGAGGCTCGCGGTCGCGTCGAGGTAGCGGCGGTCGTCGGTGTCCCAGAGCCAAACGCCCTCGGCGCGGTCGAGGACGAGCTCCGCCTCGCGGACGCTCGCCATGTCGGCGAAGGGGTGCCAGAGTCGGGTCTCGCTCATCGCGTCGCTCCTCCCGGGTCGGTGTTCGTCGAAGGTTCGCCCAGCAGCTCGCGGGCCGCGGCGAGGACGCCGTCGGCGTCCATCCCATAGTGGCGGTAGAGGTGGGTCGGGGGGCCGATCAGCGAGTACTCGTCGGGCGGCATCCCGAGACGCTTCAGCCGGGCGCTGACGCCGTTGTCGACGAGCGCGTCGGCGCAGGCGGAAGCGACTCCGCCAATGACGTTGTGCTCCTCGGCGACCAGCAGCCGGCCGGTCCGCTCCGCCACCCGGCAGAGGGTCTCGGCGTCGAACGGGCGCACGGTGTGGGCGTCGAGCACGGTCGCCTCCACCCCGTCCTCGGCGCTCAGCCGCGCGGCGGCGTCGAGCGCCGCGGCGACGGTGATGCCGTTGGCGACGATCGCCAGGTCCTCGCCCTCGCGCAGGACCGCGTGGCGGCCGACCTCGAAGGCGGCCGGGTCGGCCTGCAGCCGCTCGGCGTAGACGTCGGGCTCGCGGCCGCGGCCGAGCCGGAAGTAGACCGGCCCCGGCGCCTCCACGGTCTGGCGCAGGGCGGCCCGGGTGGTCGCCGCGTCGCAGGGGCAGACGACGGTCATGTTGGCGATCGAGCGCAGCACGCCGAGGTCCTCGGTCGCGTGGTGGGAGGTCCCGTAGAAGCCGAGCGAGATGCCGGCGTGGTGGGCCAGCACCCGCACCGGCAGGCCGGGGTAGGCGAGGTCGGTGCGCAGCTGTTCGGCCGCCAGCAGGCCGACGAAGCTGGCGAAGGTCGCCACGTAGGGGACGAAGCCGAAGGTCGCGATCCCGGCCGCCATCGTCACCATGTTCTGCTCGGCGATGCCGACGTTGAAGAAGCGCTCCGGATGGCGCTGCTCGAACTCGACGGTGCGGTTGGAGAATTTGAGGTCGGCGGTGAGGACGACGATGCGGTCGTCGTCGTCGGCGATCGCCGCCAGCTCCTCGCCGGCGACGAAGGCCTGCGCCAGGCGGGAGGAGACCGCCATGTCCCAGCTGTCGGGGTCGGTCAGCTCGAACGGGGCGGGCTGCGGCAGCTCAGCCATCTGCTTCCAGCTCCGCCAGCGCGACGGCGGCATCGGCCGGCGCCAGGTATCCGAGGTGCCAGGTCCGCGAGCCTTCCATCCAGGAGATCCCCTTTCCCTTGACCGTGTTGGCGATCAGGCAGCGCGGCCGCGAGGGCTCGTCGGCCCGGTAGCGGTCGAAGGCCGCCCGCACCGCTTCGACGTCGTGGCCGTCGAGCTCCTCGACCTCCCAGCCGAAGGCTTCGAAGCGGCCGCCGATCGGTTCGACCGGCAGCACCTCCTCGGTCGTCCCGTCGAGGCCCATCCCGTTGCGGTCGACGATCGCGCAGAGGTTGCCGAGCCCGAACGCGGAGGCGGTCTGGGCCGCTTCCCAGATCTGGCCCTCGTTCAGCTCCTGGTCGCCGAGCAGCACGTAGATGCGCGTCTCGTCGTAGCCCCGCAGCTTCGCCGCCTGCGCCATCCCGGCGCCGATCGAGAGCCCGTGGCCGAGCGAGCCGGAGGAGAAGTCGACGCCGGCGACACGGCGCATGTCCGGGTGGTCGCCGAGCGGGTTGCCGAGCCGGGTGTAGGAGTCGAGCACCTCCGCCGCGATGTAGCCGCGTTCGGCGAGCAGCGGGTAGAGGCCGACCGCGGCGTGCCCCTTGGAGAGGACGAGCCGGTCGCGTTCGGGCCAGTCGGGGTCCTCGGAGAGCCGCAGCACGCCCGAGTAGAGGACGCCGAGGATCTCGGCGCAGGAGAAGACGCTGGTGTAATGGCCGCTCTTGGCGATCCCGACCAGCCGGATCGTCTCCCGCCGGACCAGCGCCGCGCGGCCGGCGGCGTCGTCGGGGGCCAGCTGCTCAGTCGCCATAGTCGATGCTCCTCGTGAACCTCGGGTCGTCGTGCCAGTCCCAGTAGGTCTGCCTGATCAGCGCCGTCAGCTCGCCGACCCCGCCACTGCCGACCGGCGCCCCGTCGAGCTCGGCGACCGGCATCACGCCGCCGGCGGTGCTGGTCAGGAAGACCTCGTCGGCGGCATATAGGGCGCTCAGCGGGACCCGGCCGGTCGCGGCGTCGAGGCCCAGCTCGGCGGCGATCTCGAGCACGGTCTGCCGGGTGATCCCCTCGAGCACGCCGCGGTCGGGGGTGCGGAGGGCGCCGTCGCGGACGACGAAGACGTTGACGCCCGGCCCCTCGGTCAGGTTGCCGTCGCCGTCGGAGAGGATCGGCAGCGCCGCGTCGCGGTCGTAGGCCTCGAGCAGGCCGCGGATGAAGTCCCCCCACATGAAGTTCTTCACGGTCGGGTCGATCGCCCCGGGCGCGACCCGGACCGTGTCGCGGGCGACGACCACCTTCGCCCCCACCTCCTGCTGCTCGGGGCGCTGGATCCAGACGTAGGGAATCGCGTAGGCGTAGAAGCGCTGCTCGAAGCGGCGCGGGTCGCGCTCGCCGGGGGCGGGGACGCCGCGGGTGATCACGGTCTCGACGTAGGACTCGCGCAGGCCGCTGCGGGCGACCACCTCGTGGAGGATCTCCTCGGTCTCGTCGCGGCTCTTCGGCGAGGTCAGCCGCAGCTTCTCGCAGCCGCGCTCGAGCCGGTCGAGGTGGGCGTCGAGGCGGAAGAAACCGCCGCCCCAGACGCCGACCACGTCGTAGGTGAGGTCGGAGCGGACGAAGCCGGTGTCGAGGATCGAGATCCGCGCCTCGGCGATCGGCACGTACTCACCGTCGATCCAGGCGCAGCCCTGGGGCGACTCGCTCATCCCCGCGCCTCACCCATCGAGCTCACTCGTAGAACCCCTCCGGCGCGATCTCGATCCGCTCCTCGTAGTCGAGGTCGTGGGTGGTGATCAGGAAGGCGTCGTGCTCGCGCTCGAGCGCCTCGACCCGGTCCCAGGTCTCGAGCAGCGCCAGCTCGTCCCAGAGCACGCCGGGCGGCCGCCGCTCGCGCATCTTCGGCAGCAGGTAGGCGGCGTCGGCGAGCAGGAAGATCATCCTCCCGTCGTCGAGGCGGACCAGCAGCGACTGGTGGCCCTTGGTGTGCCCGGGGGTGCTGATCACGGTCAGGCGGCCGTCGCCGAAGACGTCCTCGTCGCCGTCGACCACTCGCCAGTTGGAGACCGGCGCGAAGTCGTCGGCGATGTAGATGTCGCGCTGCTCGGGCGGCGGGTTCTCGGCGAACTCGAGCTCCGCCCGCTGGACCATCACCGGCGTCTCCGGGAACGCGTAGAGGCCACCGGCGTGGTCGAAGTGCAGGTGCGACTGGATCACCAGGTCGACGTCGGCCGGCGCGATCCCGATCCGCGCCAGCACCGCCTCGATCCGGTCCTCCGGCCCGACCTCGACGACGAACTCCTCCGCCGCCGGGCCCATCCGGCCGACCGGGTCCTCCGCCAGCTGCGGGTGGGCGCCGGAGTCGAACAGGACCACGCCCTGCGGGTGCTTGACGACGTAGACGAAGTAGGGGTTGTAGACCATCTCCCCGCGCCGCTCGTCGAGCGGGTCGAAGATGCCCCAGTCGGTCATGTCGCCGCCGCAGTGCAGGGCGTGGATCTGGACGTCGCTCATACCTGCGGTCCCCTGTCCTCGGGGGCGATCTTGGTCTCCGGCGGCACCGCCGAGGGATAGGGCTGCTCCGGTCCCTCGATCAGGAACACCTTGCCGATCCGGCCGAGCGCCTCAGGCCGTCGGGCCGCCAGCCAGAGGGCGACGACGATCCCGAGAATCAGCCAGCCGAGGGCGATGAAGGGCAGCCAGCTGAACGGCGCTTCCGGCCGCGGGTAGAAGGTCCCGACCAGCGGAATCCCGAAGATCAGGATCGCTCCCACCGGGAAGAGCAGGTGGGTGATCGGGTTGAACTCGCTCCGGTAGCGGCCGAGGAAGGCGACGATCGTCGTGAAGCTGACGCTGATGAAGAGGATGATCAGCGAGATCCCGGCGACGGCGCCGATGTAGGCGAAGGCGAGGAAGCCGCCCTGCGAGATCGCCACCGGCAGGCCGATCACCAGCCCGATCGCGGCGATCGCGATCACCGCGTAGGTGGGGGTGCCGTAGCGCGAGAGCTTGGCGAGGCCGCCCGGCAGCATCCGCTCGCGGCCCATCGCGAAGGCCAGCCGCACCGCCGCGTTGAAGGCGGCGATCACGAAGCCAAGGGTCGAGAGCGCGATCACCAGGTCGATCAGCCAGCGCAGGCTGGAGCTCCAGTATTCGTCGGTGAGGAAGCCGAGCTGCGAGGGGTTTTCGGTGAAGGCGCCGATCTGGTCGGTGGCGACGCCGTGCAGCTCGGCGTAGCTGACGAACAGGTAGAAGACGCCGACCAGGATCACCGCGCCGAAGATGCCGCGGGCGACGTTGCGCCGTGGGTTCCTGGTCTCCTCGCCGAGCACCGCCCCCGACTCGAAGCCGGAGAAGATCACCACCGTGTAGACCATCCCCAGGGTGATGTCCGAGAACTTGCCGTTCAGGGTGTTGCCGGGGTCGAAGAGGTGGATGCCGCTCGGGCCGGGGCCGCCCTTGAAGAGGATCGTCGCGGCGAGCGCGACGATCACCCCGACCTCGATCACCAGCACGATCACGTCGACCGCGGTCGAGGTGGCGATGCCGCGGAAGGCGAGCAGCGCGACGACCACCAGGACGATTACGAGCAAGACGTTTTCGTCGATCGAGAGACTGAAGGCGTCGTTCAGGAATTCGGAGGTGAAGGTGCCGACCGCGCCGATCCCCGAGGGGACCCAGAGCACGTAGGCGAAGACCATCAGCCAGCCGGATACGAAGCCCGCCTTGGGCCCGAGGATCGAGGCGTTGTAGGTGAAGAAGGAGCCGGCGCTCGGCAGCTTGCGCGAGAGCTGGGCGACGCTGTTGGAGGCGAGCAGGGCGCCGATGAACGAGAGCAGGACGACGAACGGCGTCGCGAAGCCCGCGAACGAGATGGCGGCTACCAGCCCGAGGGCGATCGAAGCCGCCGGTCCCATGAAGGCGGCGGTGAAGGCGATGACTCGAACCAGCCCGATCGAGTCCTTCTGCAGTTGCTGCGGTGCCTCGGCCGGGGTCGTATCGGCGACGGACATGCCTGGATCCCTCCTCTGGATTGATTCCCTGTAGTTCCCGTTCCCGTGCTGCGTGGTGCTGCGCGCTCCGCCGCTCTCCCAAAGCGGGCGGGGCGCGGTGCCTCAGTCGTCCTCCTCGCTCTCTGCGAACAGGCCTGCCCGTCGGTGCAAGGCTTCGCGGGTGCGGCGCAGGTGCGTGCGCAGCGCCGCCCCGGCGTCCTCCCCGTTGCCGCGCTCGAGCGCGTCGAGGATCAGCCGGTGCTCGAGGTGGACGACCTCGAGGTCCTCGCGGCTCATCCCCAGCACGTGCGCGCGGCGGTAGTGCTGGGTGCGGTTCCAGAAGCCCTCGGCCAGCTCGCGCGCCTGCGGCATCGGCGCGGCGGCGAAGCCCTCGACGTGGAAGCGGCGGTCGAGGTCGAGCCAGCGCTCCGGTGTCTCGACCGCGGCCTCGATCTCCTCGACCAGTCCGCGCAGGTGGTCGATCTGCGCTGGCGTCGAGGCGGGTCGCGCTCGCGGCGATCAGCATCGGCTCCAGGGCGATCCGGATCGCGTAGATCTCGTCGAGCTCGTGCGGGTCGAGCTGGGCGACCCGGGCGCCGGCGTGCGGGGCCAGCATCACCAGCCCCTCGGTCTCGAGCTGGCGCAGCGCCTCGCGGACGGGGACGCGGCTGATCCCCATCTCGCTGGCGATCTCCTCCTGGCGCAGCCGCTCGCCGGGCGCGTAGCGGCCGCCGACTATCGCCTCGCGGAGGCGGCGGGAGACGAGCTGGCTGCGCAGCTCGACGACGTTCCCGTCGCTCTCCGCGGTGCCGGCGCTTCCGGCGCCGGCGAGGGGCTCGATCGGCTCGGACTGGCCCGTTGACACGACGCGAGTCTAATCACAGATTGAATTCGATCACAAGCTTTGAGCGCTTTCTTTCTCTTTTTTTGGCTCCGTAAGCCGCGTGCGTGGCGCAACGAGCACGCTTTTGGATTCAAAATCACGATCCCACAGCGACCGCCGCGCCGCCTTTCGCTAGGCGAGGGTCTCGTCGAGGGCGGCGAGGAGGCGATCTGCGTCGGCTGCTGAGAACGGCAGCGGCGGGCGGATCTTGAGGACGTCGCGGGCGGGGCCGGTGGCGTTGATCAGGACGCCGCGGTCGCGGAGGCCGTTGATGACGCGGTCGGCGAGGACGCTCGCGTCGGCTCCCAACGCGTCGGCGGCAGCGGCGTCGTGGTCGTCGCCGCGCTCGTCCGCGGCGACGATGTCGGCGGCGACGAAGAGGCCGGCGCCGCGGGCGTTGCGGAGGGCCGGGTGGCGACGCTCGAGATCGGCGAGGCCGTCGAGCAGCCGCGCGCCCACCGCGGCGGCGTTCGCCTGTAGCCCCTCGTCGGCGATCACGTCGAGGACCGCCGCCCCGGCCGCGACGCAGACCGAGTTGCCGCCGAAGGTGTTGAAGTAGCGAGTCTGGCGGCCGAACTCGTCGAGCAGCTCGGGCCGGGCGGCGACGGCGGCGATCGGCATCCCGTTGCCCATCGGCTTGCCCATCGTCACCAGGTCGGGCTCGATCGCGTGGCGCTGGAAGCCCCACATCGCCGCGCCGGTGCGGGCGAAGCCGGCCTGCACCTCGTCGGCGACGAAGAGGCCGCCGCGGGCGGCGACGGCGGCGGCCAGCGGCCGCAGGAAGCCGGCCGGGTCGGGGACGATGCCGTCGCTGGAGAAGATCGGGTCGGCGACGAGCGCGGCGAAGCCGTGGCCGGCGGCTTCCAGCTCCGCGACGGCGGCGTCGAGCTCGGCGGCCATCCGCCGGCCCTCGCGCTCGGGGTCCTCGGCGCCCGGGGCGGGCGGCCTGATCGTCCGCACCGCCGGGCCCGGCGCCACGGCGGCGCCGAGCGAGGGCGAGATCTCGGCCGCCGCGCTGGTCACCCCGTGATAGGCGTTCGCGGTCACCACCACCCCGGTGCGCGCCGCTGTGGAAGCGGGCGATCCGCAGCGCCAGGTCGGTCGCCTCGCTGCCGCTGCAGGTGAACATCAGGTGGCCGAGGCCGCCGCCCAGCGAGGCCAGCAGCCGCTCGGCGTAGTCGAGGATCGGCGTCGCCAGGTAGCGGGTGTGGGTGTTGAGCGTGGCCGCCTGCGCGGCGATCGCGGCGACCACCCGCGGGTGGGCGTGGCCGACGCAGGGGACGTTGTTGTAGGCGTCGAGGTACTCGTTGCCGTCGGCGTCGAAGAGGTGGACCCCCTCCCCCCTGACGATCTCCAGCGGCCGCTCGTAGAAGTGGCGGTAGGCGGGGCCGAGCAGCCGTTCGCGGCGGGCGAGCAGCTCGGCGTCGCGCTGGTCGGCCGGCGCCGCCACCTCAGCCCGCTCCCTCGGCGATCGCCGCCAGACGCTCGGCGTCGGCGGCGCTCGGCCGCTCCGGCAGCCGCTCGAGCACGGCCGTCAGGCGCTCGACGTTGCGCGCCAGGTAGGCGCGGTTCTCGGGGAACCGCGCCGCCCGCCATTCGCCGCCGACCAGGCGCGTCACCACCCGCGTCCGCACCAGCTCGTAGACCAGCGCCAGCTCGTCCGCGCCGAGCGGCGCCACCGTCAGGTAGCCGCGCAGGAAGTCGAGCGCCGGCGCGAACGGCTCCTCGCCGTCGCCGAGGTGGTCGGCCATCGCCACCGCGACGTCGTTGACGCGCTGGGTGCGGACGACGTCGCCGAAGTCGATCACCGCGATGCCGCCGTCGGCGGCGAGGACGGCGTTGTCGCGGCTGAGGTCGTTGTGGACGACCTGGGCGGGCAGCGGCTCCAGCCGTGGCAGGGTCCGCTCTTCGAAGGCGGTCAGCGCTGCGGCCAGCTGGCGCCGACGCCGGTTCGGCTCGAGCTCCTCGAGCATCGCCCGCATGCGGGCGGCATGGCGCAGGTCCCAGGAGAGCTCGCGGTCGGCGGCGGGGTGGTCGAACTCGCGCAGCGCCAGCGCCAGCCGGGCAAGTACGGCGCCGAGCCGTTCGCGCAGCTCGCGGTCGATCGCCGCCGAGCGCACCAGGGTCCCGGCGACGAAGGTCGTCAGCCGGGCCCGGCGCCGCTCGCCGGCGGCGTCCGCGAAGACCAGCTCCGGCTCGCCGGCAACCGTCGCCACCACGCGCTGGGCGACGAAGCCCTGGCCGTGGCGCTCGACGTGCAGCAGCGCCTGGGTGACGAGGTCGGTCACCGCCGCCGGCTCTTCGGCGGGTACGACCTTGAGCAGGAACTCGCCGGCCGCGCCGGCCAGGTGGAAGTTCTCGTCGACTTCGGCCGGCAGCGGCTCGGCGACGCCCTCGATCCGCCAGTGCCGCGCGGCGATCGCCTCCGCTTCGGCGGCGGCGATCTCGACGCTCTGGGGACGGAGCGAGCGGACCCCGAAGATGGAGTTCGAGCCGGAGGTCAGGCCCCCAGGCTAACCCTGCCCCACCGCGCCCACCACTTCTTAACTTGATCGATTCCAGTTTTGGGATACTGGCGCCGTGGCGACGGCGACCGACCCAGAGCTGATGCTGCGCGCCGCCGGGCTGCGCGTGACCCAGCCGCGGCTGGCCGTCCTCGAGCAGGTCCAGGCCAACCCGCACGCCGACACCAGCGCGATCATCGAGGCGACCCGCGACTCGCTCGGCGAGGTCTCGGTGCAGGCCGTCTACGACGTGCTGCAGGCGCTGAACGAGGCCGGCCTGGTGCGGCGGATCGAGCCGGCGGGCTCGGTCGCCCGCTACGAGGCCCGGGTCGGCGACAACCACCACCACGTCGTCTGCCGCTCCTGCGGCGCGATCGCCGACGTCGCCTGCGCGGCCGGCCCGGCGCCCTGCCTCGACGCCTCCGAGACCCACGGCTTCGCGATCGACGAGGCCGAGGTCGTCTACTGGGGCCGCTGCCCCGACTGCCTCGCCGCGAGCGCCACCGAACCTTCAGCACCCTGAACCAGAACATCCCGATCCGAGAGGAATCCCGTGCCTGAGAGCCACCCCGTAGATGCCGTAGTAGGAGAGATGAACGAGCCGGAGCGCAACGGCGGCGGCTGCCCCGTCCACGGCCGCGCTCCCTACCCGAGCGAGGGCGGCGGCAACCGCGGCTGGTGGCCGAACCGCCTCAACCTGAAGATCCTCGCCAAGAACCCGGTCGAGGCGAACCCGCTCGGCGCCGACTTCGACTACGCCGCCGCCTTCGAGGCGCTCGACCTCGACGCGGTCAAGGCCGACATCGAGGCGGTGCTGACCACCTCCCAGGACTGGTGGCCGGCCGACTTCGGCCACTACGGCCCGCTGATCATCCGGATGGCCTGGCACAGCGCCGGCACCTACCGGGTCGAGGACGGCCGCGGCGGCGCCGGCGCCGGCCAGCAGCGCTTCGCGCCGCTCAACAGCTGGCCCGACAACGGCAACCTCGACAAGGCCCGCCGCCTGCTCTGGCCGGTCAAGCAGAAGTATGGCCAGAGCCTCTCCTGGGCCGACCTGATGGTGCTCGCCGGCAACGTCGCCCTGGAGTCGATGGGCTTTGCGACCTTCGGCTTCGGCGGCGGCCGCGAGGATGTCTGGGAGCCGGAAGAGGACGTCTACTGGGGCCCGGAGACGACCTGGCTCGGCGACGAGCGCTACAGCGGCGACCGTCAGCTCGAGAAACCGCTGGCGGCGGTCGAGATGGGGCTGATCTACGTCAACCCGGAGGGCCCGAACGGCAACCCGGACCCGCTCGCGGCGGCGGTCGACATCCGCGAGACCTTCGCCCGGATGGCGATGAACGACGAGGAGACGGTGGCGCTGATCGCCGGTGGCCACACCTTCGGCAAGACCCACGGCGCCGCCGACCCGGAAGAGTTCGTCGGGCCGGAGCCGGAGGGCGCGCCGCTCGCCGAGCAGGGCCTCGGCTGGATCAACAGGTTCGGCAGCGGCAACGGCACCGACGCCATCACCAGCGGCCTCGAGGGCACCTGGACCGCGACCCCGATCGCCTGGGACAACAGCTTCTTCGAGACCCTGTTCGGGTTCGAGTGGGAGCTCGAGAAGAGCCCGGCGGGGGCGAACCAGTGGAAGCCGAAGGGCGACGTCACCCCCGACGTCCCGGACGCCCGCGACCCGGAGCGCAAGCACCTGCCGACGATGCTGACCACCGACCTGGCGCTGCGGATGGACCCGATCTACGAGCCGATCTCGCGCCGCTTCATGGAGAACCCGGAGGAGCTGAAGGACGCCTTCGCCCGCGCCTGGTTCAAGCTGACCCACCGCGACATGGGGCCGCGGGCGCGCTACCTCGGGCCGGAGGTGCCGAGCGAGGAGCTGATCTGGCAGGACCCGGTCCCGGCGGCGAGCGGTGAGCCGCTCGGCGCCGAGGACGTGGCGGCGCTGAAGGAGCAGATCCTCGCTTCGGGGCTGACGGTCTCCCAGCTGGTCTCCGCCGCCTGGGCCTCGGCGGCGAGCTTCCGCGGCAGCGACAAGCGCGGCGGCGCCAACGGGGCGCGGGTCCGGCTCGAGCCGCAGAAGGACTGGGCGGTCAACGACCCCGAGCAGCTGGCGGGCGTGCTCAGCACCCTCGAGGGGATCCAGGGCTCGTTCAACGAGAACGGCGGCGGCAAGCAGGTCTCGCTCGCCGACCTGATCGTGCTGGGCGGGAGCACGGCGGTCGAGCAGGCGGCGCGGGCCGCCGGCCGCGAGGTCGAGGTTCCGTTCACGCCGGGCCGCACCGACGCCTCGCAGGAGCAGACCGACGCCGACTCGTTCGAGCCGCTGGAGCCGACCATCGACGGCTTCCGCAACTACGAGGGCGGCGGCAGCACCAACGGCAACGGCAACGCCCACCGGGTGCCGGCCGAGTACCACCTGATCGACCGCGCCAACCTGCTGACGCTGAGCGCGCCGGAGATGACCGCCCTGGTCGGCGGCCTCCGCGTCCTCGGGGCCAACAGCGGCGGCTCGGCGGCCGGCGTCCTCACCGAGCGGCCGGAGCAGTTGACGAACGACTTCTTCGTCAACCTGCTCGACATGGGCACCGCCTGGTCGGCGACCTCGGATGCCGAAGACGCCTTCGAGGCCCGCGACCTGGCGAGCGGCGCGGTGAAGTGGACCGGCAGCCGCGTCGACCTGGTGTTCGGCTCGAACTCGGAGCTGCGGGCGCTGGCCGAGGTCTACGCCAGCGAGGACGGCGGCGAGCGGTTCCTCGGCGACTTCGTCGCCGCCTGGAACAAGGTGATGGATCTCGACCGCTTCGACCTCAGCTAGCGCCTTGCCGATCGCCTTCGACGACGAAGGCCGAGGCGCGCCCTCCGCCCCGGCGCTGCTGCTCCTCACCGGTTGGTGCTCGAGCCGGCAGCGCTGGGCGGAGGCGGCGCCGCTGCTGGCTCGCCACCACCGGGTGGTGAGGTTCGACTGGCGCGGGCACGGCGACTCCGAGCCGGCGCCCGCGGATTACGGCAACCAGGGCATGCTCGAGGACGCGCTCGCGGTGGTCGAGGCCACCGGCCTCGAGAGCTTCGTCCCCTGCGCCGCCTCCCACTCCGGCTGGATCGCGATCGAGCTGCGGCGGCGGCTCGGCGGCGACCGCGTCCCCGCCCTGGTCCACCTCGACTGGATGGTCCAGGAACCGCCCGAGCGCTACCTGGCGGTGCTCGACCAGCTGCCCTCGCCCGACGAATGGCCGGCGGCCCGCGACACCCTCTTCGGGATCTGGCGCGCCGGCGTCCACACCCCGCCCATCGACCGCGCCTTCGAGGTGATGGCGGCGCAGGACGGCGAGATGTGGAGGCGCTCCGGCCGCGAGATCGGCTCCGCCTACCGCCAGCAGGGCAGCCCCCTGGCCGCCTGGTCGGCCCTCGACCCGCCGCCGCCGGTCCTCCACGCCTACGGCCAACCGCCCGCCCCTGAGTACCTGGCGGCGCAGGAGGAGTTCGCCGCCGAGCACCCCTGGTTCGAGGTCAGGCGCCTCCCCGCCTCCTCCCACTTCGCGATGCTCGAGGCTCCCGCCGCGGTCGACACCGCGATCGCCGAGTTCCTCGAGCGGCGCGACCTCGACCAGACCGGAGCCACCTGAATGCGGTCGCTCGACGAGCTGATCGACGTCGACGGCAAGGTCGTCGTCGTCACCGGCGCCGGCAGCGGCATCGGCCGCGCGATCGCGCTCGGCCTGGCCGGGCTCGGCGCGGTCGTCCACGGGGCCGACGTCAGCGCCGAGGGCCTGGCGGGGACGAGCGCGGCGGCCGCGGACGGTGGCGTCCGCTTCCACGCCGTCGAGTGCGACGTCGCCGACGAGGAGGCGGTCGAGGCGCTCTTCGACGCGGTCGTCGCCGCCGACGGCGTCCCCGACGTCGCCTTCGCCAACGCCGGTATCGCCGGCCCGTTCGCGCCGGTCGAGGAGCTGCGGACCGAGGCCTGGCACCGCACGATCGCCGTCAACCTCGACGGCGCCTTCTTCGTCGCCCGCGCCGCCTACCGGCGCATGCTGGCCCGGCGCCGGGGCAAGATCGTCCTCACCTCCTCGACCTGGGCGTCCGTGCCGCCGCCGACCCCGGCTTCACCTCCTACGCCGCCTCGAAGGGCGCGGTGACCAACCTCACCCGCCAGCTCGCCGTCGACATGGCCGCCAACGGGGTGACGGTCAACGCGATTGCGCCGGGCGCTTTCCACACCAACATCGCCGACGGCTTCTACGACAACCAGCCCGACGCCGTCGAGCGGCTCCGCCAGCAGACCCCGGTCGGCCGGATCGCGTCGCCGGAGGAAATGGTGGGGCCGGCAGCGTTTCTCGCCTCCCGCGCCTCCGACCACGTCAACGGCCACGTGCTGGCCGTCGACGGCGGCTACCTGGCCCGCTGAGCCGAGACCGGGCCGGCGCCCACCCCCTCTCCCACCGAGTCGACTCGCCCTGGCGGACCGAGCCGAGAAGCCGACCTCCTCGGCCACCGCGAATGCGGAGGCGATTCGGGTCCGCACCCTGCGTGAAAACGCCCAGCGCCCGCTGAGCGTGAAGGGATCGCCCTCAGCCACAAGCTGTTGCGATTCGCCGGCGCCGCCCGAAAGACTTGAGCGAGCCGGCCTTCGACGAGCTGCGCTCGAGAGTCGCCGCGACCGAGGTCGCCTAGTGACCTGAGTCGTCAGTTCGCAGGCATCTGCCGGGTGATCGCTCGGTCACTGGCGCAATCGGGACGGACGACACAGCGCTCACTCGCCGGGTGCGCCCCACGGCTGCTTGGCCCTGCCGTCACTGAAGCATTCGCGGCGCCAGAGCACCGTCAATGCTTCAGTGAGGGGGGCTGGTGACTAAGTAACGAGGACGAGCGGTGCGCGGCGTTGCGGCGCCGATGACGAGGTTGCCTTTTCGGGCGATATGCGCGGGAAAAGGCAACCTCGTCGGGTCAGCGATTGCGTCTGGACGCGGATTTGCGCCTTCCCCCGCGTTCAAGGCACGATCCGGACCGCGGATGCCTGCGGATCAATGACTCAGGTCACTAGCGGATGCCAGCTACCCGCCCTCGTCTCGGACCCTGAATCCGACCGGTCTCCTCTGCCGCGGAGGCGGAGCGATCAGCTGGTGCAGCGCCTCGAAGATCTGCGCCAGCTGCTCGTCGTGCTGGTCGAGCCGGCCGGTCATCTGCCGCTCGAGGTCGTCGAGCCGCCGCTGCAACTCTGAATGAGACGCAACAGCGCGCCGCAGCTCGACGAACGCCCGCATGATCTCGATGTTGACCGCGACGGCTCGCCCGCTCCGAAGCACCGATGAGAGCATCGCGACTCCCTGCTCGGTGAAGACGTAAGGCGCATAGCGCCGGCCGCCGCGCCCTTTGTTTGAGGTCGCAGAATGCGACCTCAAAGACGCCGCCTCCTCTTTGTCGAGCTGGAACATGAAGTCCGGTGGAAAGCGCTCTATGTTTCGCTTGACCTGCTCGACCAGACGTTTCGTCGGGACTCCATAGAGGTCCGCCAGATGCTCGTCCAGCATCACCTGGCGTCCGCGGAGGACGAGGATCGCCTTCTCGATCGCCACTGCCATAGCTGGATGATGGCAGACGCGCCGGAACCTTTTGTCTTCATCCGTTCGTCTGAATCGCCCCCTTCACTCGCCGCGGAACTCGGGCTGCCGGCCCTCGACGAAGGCTCGCTTTCCCTCGTCGGCGTCGGCGCTCCGCTCGAGCGCCGCGGCCTCCCCCACCTCGGCCGTCATCGCTCCCTCGAGGTCGAGGGTCGGAGAGCGGTCGAGGAGACGCTTGAGGGCGGCGAGCGAGAGCGGCGCCCGCCGGGCCAGGGTCGCGGCCATCTCCTCTGATTCGGCCTCGAGGCGGTCGGCCGGGACAGCGCGGTTGGCGAGGCCGAGGGCGGCGGCGCGGCGGCCGTCGAAGCGCTCCCCCAGCATCACCAGCTCCCGCGCGAGCAGCGGCCCGACGGCCTGCGGCAGGTTGCGGCTGAGCCCGTTGGTGATCGAGAGGCCGACGGCTGACTCGGTGAATTGGAAGACGGCATCCTCGGCCGCCAGCACGAGGTCGCAGCTGAGCGCGATCTCGGCGCCGCCGCCGATCGCGTAGCCGTGGACGGCGGCGATCACCGGGCAGGGCAGCGAGCGGACCGCCCGCGTCACCTCCTGGGTCAGCTCGGCGCCGCGGCGCGCCTCGCGGTCGGCGCCTTCGGCGCCCGGCCGGGCCGCGTCCCTGAGGTCGTAGCCGCTGCAGAAGGCGCGGCCGGCGCCGCGCAGGATCACGACCCGGACGCCGTCCTCGCCGCAATCGCGAAGCCGAGCCACGAGCGCTTCGAGCAGCGCCCCGTTCAAGGCGTTCAGGCGATGCGGCCGGTTGAGGGTGATCGTCGCGACCGGCCCCTCGCGAGCGAACAGCGTCACCTCGTCCTGGTCCGGACCGCTCCTCAGAGCGATCCCTTCGCGGCGTCGCCGAAGCTCGCCTGCTGCAGCACGGTCACCACGGGCGACCCCGAGAGCGTGCCGCTGCCGCCGAAAGCCCTGATGTGGTCGGTCGCGCCGTGGGTCTGCAGCGCCTCTGCCGAGCTCCATTTCTCGATCATGAAGACGTGGCTCTCGTCGGCCGGGTCGAGCTGCAGCGCATAGAGCAGGCAGCCCTCGTCCTTCGCGTGGGTCTCCTCGCAGAGCGTCTGGAGCGCGGCCAGAGCCTCCTCGCGCTTCCCAGGCGCGATCCCGATCTCGGCCACCACAACCACCTCACTCATCGACCCTCCCTCGCTCGGTTGCGGGGAGAACATAGACGTTCGCTCGATGCCGCAGGTGAGGCGGGCGGGTCCGGCGCAAGCGCCGGACCCGCTCCCTCGGAGCTACTACGGCTGGAGGCCGGCGGCGGTCGCCGCCAGCACTTCCTCCTCGTGGGTCACCGGCGCCGGCTTGCCGGCGTTGAAGAAGACCACCACGGTGTTGCTGCGGCCGTCCTGGAGGCCGATCACGTCGACGTAGCCGGTGAAGCCGCCGCCGCTCTTGGTGACGACGACCCGGCCGGTCGAGATCCCGCCCTGACCGAAGTCGGGCCCGGTGGCGACGGTCGCCTTGTAGCCGGGGCCGGTGAGCGCCTTGGCCAGGCACCTGATGCCCGCGGTCGAAGTCGCTTCCGCGAGCGTGCTCTGCGACGCGCCGAGGCTCGAGTAGCGGCCGTCGAGCTCGCCGATGCCTTCGGCGCCGTTGTGGCGGACGAACAGCGAGGCGCCGCCGGAGAGCGGCGTCGGGGACTTGTCGTCAGCGCCACTGCAGGAACCTGAGGACGAGCTGCTTTCGAACAGCTTGCCGAAGGTGCCGAGATCGCCGACCTGCAGGGTCTGCTTCCAGCCCTTGCCGCCCAGCTGGCTCTTGCGAAGCACGCCCGGTTCCACGTCCTGCAGTTCCGGCGGCTGGCTCGCCATCCGCGGCATCGGGCTGAGCGCGGAGGATTCGGCCGAGCTGCCGGCCGCCACGAAGGCGGTGCCTTCGATGTCGTCGTTGTCCTTCTGGATCGTGAAGGTCGAGTTGCCGTCGCACGAGAAGTGGTTGGCGCCGACGGTAGGGGCGCCCGCGTGGCAGGTCACGTTGGGGCCCGGGTTGTAGAGGTAGAGAACCGACTGGCAGCCGCCGGTCAGCGGGATGCCCGTGTTCGAGAACCCGATCGAGGTGTTGGTCGGCATGCCCGCCGCGGCCAGCGTCGCGTAGAGCGCGTAGGCGACCGGATTGGGCGGCACCTGGACGAGGCCGTAGGGGCGCACCGAGCTCTGCGAGGCCCGGTTGACGACGTTGATCGTGCAGGTGTCCTTCCAGGCGAACGCCTCTGCCTTCTGCGGCTGTGCCGCGACGCCGACTCCCACCAGGGCGACGGCCACCGCGGCGATTACCGCGCCGACGGCGGTCCTTCTCTTCAGTCCATGCACTTTGTGCTGCCTTCCTTTGACGAATCCGAGACGGCCGATCCCGGCGGGACCGGCCCGCAAGCGGAATCGGCACCGCTGCGCCTCTACTTGAGCGCGCGGCGACCGTGGAGGGGCCTCGCCCTCGAATCGCCTGCGGCAATCGCCGGACTGGCCGGAGCTTCGGTCCCTACTCCGAAGGCGTCGGTGTCGCCGGGCCGGAGTGGTCGATCCAGCAGCGGGCGATCTCGTCGCGGCGCGCGAACCAGGCGCCGCCCTTGGCGAGGCAGTGCTCGACGAAGTCGCGCAGCGCCGACATCCGCGCCGGGTGGCCGATCCAGCGCGGGTGCAGGCCAATCGACATCATCTTCGGCCGCCTCTCGCCCTCCTCCCAGAGGTAGTCGAAGGCACGCCGGCAGGCGTCGAGGAACGAGCTCGGTTCCGAGAACTCGTGGCCCGGCAGGTACTTGCTGTCGTTGGTGACCAATGAGTAGGGGACGACCAGGTGCTGGCGGCCGAGCACCTCGGTGAAGTAGGGGACGTCGTCGGCGAAGGAGTCGCTGTCGTAGAGGAAGCCGCCCTCCTCGACCAGCAGCTCGCGGGTGGCAGGCGAAGGCGGCGTTTTCGAGTACCAGCCGACCGGCCGTGCGCCGCAGGTGCGCTCGATCGAGGCGATCGCCTTCAGCATCTGATCGCGCTCGACCTCGCGCTCCAGGCGCGAGACGTCCTCCCAGCGCCAGCCGTGGCAGCAGACCTCGTGGCCGGCCTCCCGCACGTAGGCCGCGACCTCGGGGTTGAGCTCGAAGGCGACCGCGCAGCCGAAGAAGGTGACCTTCAGCCGGTAGGCGTCGAACAGCCGCTGCAGGCGCCAGATGCCGGCGCGACTGCCGTACTCGAACATCGACTCGTTGGCGAGGTCGCGGACCGGCGGCGGCGGATACGCCAGCTCGTTCGGCGGCTCGTTGACGCCGTCGCCCATCCAGAAGGAGCGCTCCGCCCCTTCCTCGTAGTTGACGACGAGGTTGACGGCGACGCGGGCGCCGTCGGGCCAGCGCACCTCGGCGCCGGCGCGGCCGTAGCCGATCAGATCGCGCGGCTCGGCCCGGGGCTCGAAGGAGGTCACGACCCGGCGGCCCCCGGCGGCCGGGTGAAGGCGGGGCCCTCGAGTTCGTTCGGCGCAGCGGCTGAGGATGCGACGCCGCGAAGCTATCAGCGCGCTCAGCCGCGCAGGAAGCGAGCGTGCGAGATCAAACCTGTACCAATGCGGGACCCGCTGACGAGAACCCTGCTGGTCCTCACCTTCGTGACCGGGATCGTCGACGCGGTCAGCTTCCTCGCCCTCGGCCAGGTCTTCGCGGCGATGCAGACCGGCAACGTGATCTTCCTCGGGCTCGGCATCGCCGGCGTCTCCGGTGCGCCGCTGCTGGCGCCGCTGGTTGCCCTTGGCGCCTTCCTGGTCGGCGGCTCGGCCGCGGCGCTGCTGACCCGCCCGGCGACCCCCGCCGCCGGCAACGGGCTGCGGTCGGCGATGGCGGTGGAGATCGGCCTGCTCGGGATCGCGGCGCTGCTGGCGGCGCTTGCCGACGTCGATCCGGGAGAGCCGATCGCCTACCTGCTGATCGGGATGCTCTCGCTGGCGATGGGGCTGCGGAACACGATCGCGCGGCGGATCGGCGATCCGAATCTCGCCACCACCGTCCTCAACCTCACCCTCAGCGCCTTCGTCTCACACACTCCGACGGGCATCGCCTCCGAGGCTGAGCTGGCGCTGCGCGGAGCGGCGATCGGGGCGATCCTGGCCGGCGCCGTCTGCGGCGCGCTGCTCTTGAAGGTGAGCCTGGCGCTGGCGATCGCGGCCGCCGCAGCCGTGGTCCTGGCGGCCGCGGTCAGCAGTCGGGGCTCGCGAAGGCCTTCGTCCCTGGCGCCGAGCACCGCGTCGCCGAGTCGGTAGCCACGAGCTCCGGCCAGCCGAACGCGGCGGTGCTGGGCGTAGCCGATGGAAGGTGCCGGGTGAGGAGCCGCTCACCGGGGAACCCAACTCCCCGGCGAGCGGCGGGAGCTCAGCTCTTGTCCGGAATCCGCGCGATTGCGGCGCGGCCCGCGTTGAGCTTCCGTTCGAGGTCGTTCAACTGGTTCACGCGCCGCGCCTGCAGCGTGCGGACGGTGCTGTTGTAGATCCGCTTGCCTCGGTTGCGCAGGGTCACGATCGCTTCGGCGTCGTTCTGCTGCAGGCTCTGGGTGGCCGACTGCTTGCCTTCGCGGATCGCTGCCTTTTCGCGGCTGTAGCCGGCCTTCAGATCGGCGACTTCTTCCTGCTGGAGCTTGCGATTTTCGCTCGCCCGCTTGGTCCGCCGATCGATCCCTTCCTGGATCGTGGCCTTGCGAAGGGGGCCTTCGGCTTCGGCTTTCTGCTTGCGGAGGCGGGTGATCTGCCGGCTCAACGCCGCGTTGCGGCTGTCGAAGACGTCTTCGACCCGGGCGACCGCACGGTCGTGGTTGTCGGCGGCCCGGTTCAGCCGCGCGTCGTAATCACGCCGCAGGGCGGCGAGTTCCCCCGCCTCGGTCTGCCGGATGGTCTGCACTCCGGTGGCGATCTGACGCTGCGATTCGCGCTGCGCCGCCGCTTTGCCGCGATCGAAGAGCGCGGTCGCCTTGTTCACCGTGGCATCGTGCTTGTTCTCCAGCTGGTCCTCGTAAGAGGCTTTCTGGGCGGCGGTGGCCGGGGCGTGCGAGAGACCGTTCAGCTTTTCGACGTAGCCGACCAGCGCTTTGTACTGGGAGGTCGTGACCAGCGAGGGGATTTCGGCGGCCTTGGCGGCCGGCGCGAGCAGGGCGACCGCGAGCAGGGCGGCGGCGACCGCGGGGGCCAGCCGGCGCGCCTTTCGGGACGGGTTCATCGGAATCAGGACACTCCTTGGACGAGCGCCGGGGGCGCAGGGGCTTTCTCTCCACTCATTTCGGCCGAGATTCGGATCTCCTTCGAACCTGAACCAGAAGATTCAGCCGGAGAGCTCGCCGCCTCGACAAGCTGCAGTCCCGCCACGAACCTCTGCCCGGGAGACGGCACCGCAGCGCCTCAACGGGCAAGCCACTTCTTTCTCCGCCTCAGACCCCATCCCGCGCCTCCAGCTCGCCTTCGACAATCGCCCGCTGCAATCGCTCGTGGTCCCGTTCGTTCTGGTCCGCGTAACGCACGGAGAACTTGGCAATCGCGCGATCCACGCGGTCGCTCTTGCCAAGGTAGGCGGCAATCGCCAGGCGGTCGCCGGAGCGCGCGTGCGAGCGGGCCAGCGACCATGCGCAGGCACGCGTGTAGGCAAGGAGCCCACGCTCGTCCATCCGCGCCAGGTCGGCCGAGGCCTTCCAGTCCCAGAGCTGGCGCACGTAGAAATCGTGATCGAGGCCGTCGAGACCGGTGCTGCGCTGCCAGCTGAGGAAGATGTCGGTCGCGGCCTGCATCATCCGCTGTCCGCGCACCACTCGCTCGCCGTGGTTCTCATACTCGCTTCCGCCGAGGTGGGGCTCCAGCACCGAAGCCACAGCTTCCTTCGCCTGCAAAACCAGCGGGTCGCCGGCACCCCGCGAGGTGAGGAGAAAGACCCAGGCTCGGGTGCCGACGCTCCCGACCCCGACCACCTTGCGCGCCATGTCGGCGAACTCGTAGGAGCGGAAGAGGTGCTCGACGTCGGCGTGGAGGCCGGCGGCGTAGGCGTCGAGCAGTTCGCGCACGTAGGTCTCCTGCTCCTGCGGATCGTCGCTTGCGTGCAGCTCGCTCAGGGGGGTCAGGAGTGGCGGCGCGCTGGTGAATCGGAGCCGACCGTCAACCACCCTGGTCAGCTTCCGGGCCGCGCGAACGCTCGTCTTGCGCCTGCCCTTGGCGAACGTCCTCTCGAACAGCTCGCGACCGTCGGCGTCGAGGCGCGTCCCGAAGCGGGCGGTCAGCTGATCGGCGTCGAGGCGCTCGTACCAGGCCTCGAGCATCGGCTCGGCCGCGAATTCCCGCATCCCGTCGCGGTACTGGCGCACCGCCGCCGCGACCATGCGCCGCCGCCGCTTGGCACCGAGGCCGAGCTCGCGGGCGGCAATCTCGATGCTCGCGGCCATTCGCTTCAGATCCCACTCCCAGGGCCCGGGCAGCGTCTCGTCGAAGTCGTTGGGTCCGAAGACGAGACGCCGATCCGGGGCGGCGAAGCCGCCGAAGTTGGAGATGTGGGCGTCGCCGCAGGCCTGCACGACGAGCCCCGAGGTCGGCGTCCCCGCCAGATCGGCGGCCATCACGGCAGCGGCGCCGCGGAAGAAGGCGAACGGCGACGCAGCCATCCGGCCATATCGGATCGGCAGCAACTCCGGAAGCCGCGTCTCCGCCTGCCGGCGCAGGATCGCCAGCGGATCCTCGCGCTCGGCCGCCGGTGCCCACTCCGCGTGGCTCCCCCGCGGCGCCCGACCGCGGCCGAGGCGGCCACGCTCCGGGCTCTCGCCATGTTCGAGGCGGGCGAACTTCATCACCTTCGACGCTACCGCCTGTGCACGCCACCGGCTGCCGTGTCGGTCCATTCTCGCGGACTGCGAGCACTCAGACCCGGTCAGGGGCCGGCGCGCCGGCAGGAGAGCCAGGGGCAAAACGCATCATCACGCTCAGGCCGTGAGCCGCTCCCATCACGATCAGCCTCGCAGCTCGGCGAGGTCTCGCACAACCGAACGGTATTTGAACCTCCGCTCCCTGCTCAGAGGCCGAGAACGAGCGCCAGCGCATCATCGAGCGCCCTCATCTCCTCGGAGCTGAGGCGACCGGCTGACCGGCCGAGGCGCTGCGGGTCGACGACGGTGGTCTGCTCGACCAAGACGCGCGTGTCGCCGTCGCGCAGCGTGATCGTCGGTCGGAAGCTCGCCGGCCGAGCGCTCGTCGAAGTCGGAGCGACGAGGGTCGTGCTCAGCGCCATCAGCTCATCGGCCTGGACCACCACGGCGAACCTGGCTCCTCGCTGCTCCCGCCCGCGGGCGCCGCGCGGTGATGGCAGGCGGAAGACCTCGCCGCGGACCACCTCAATCGGCCGGATCGGGTGCGAGCTCGGCCATCTGCTCGCGGACGATGCGCATCTCTTCCCGATCGCCATCGTCGGCCATCAGCCGAGCGACCTCCCCTGCGATCGCGGAGCGAGCTCGGCGACGTGCCGCCGCCTCTCGCAGAGCCGTCCGCACGGCTTCGGAGTCGCTCATCTCACCGCTGTCACGAACGATCGCGAGCGCCGTGTCTGAGCTGTCATCCAGGCGGACGTGAAGTGAGCGCGCCACAGACCGAGCGTAGCACGATAGGTGCTACAGCCTCCCGCGGGCGTAAGCGGAACCCCCTTCCTTTTTGGGTTCTGCATCGTTCTTCGTGTCCCGAGAAGATTGCCTCGGCCCTTCCGGCCTTGGCTACGGTTCCGCGCGTGAATCTGCAACGAGACATCGCAGCTCGATCGGGCGAGTTCCTGCTCTTCGCGGTGACGCCGCCGCGCCTGACGACGAGCCCGCAGGAGGCCGCGGAGATCGCCCGCGTCACCCTGGAGCGGCTGCAGTCGTTGGCGATCGACGGACTCGTCCTCTACGACATCGACGACGAAAGCGACCGCAATCCCGACGAGCGCCCGTTCCCGTTCCTGCCGACGATGGATCCCGCCGACTATCTCGCCCGTGATCTCGTCCGGCTGGAGGTCCCTGCCATCGTCTACCGCGCGGTGGGCAAGTACCGAGAGGACCGTCTCCGCTCCTGGCTGGACGAGCAGGAGCCGTCCCGGGCGCTGGCGGTGTTCGTCGGCTCCTCCTCGCGCGAGAAGGCAGTTCACACCTCGCTCGCCCGTGCCTACGAGCTGCGCAACCAGGTGCAGCCGGAGCTGCCGCTCGGTGGGGTTGCGATCTCCGAGCGACACGCGCGCCAGGGCGATGAGCACCTCCGCCTGATCGCGAAGCAGGCCGCGGGCTGCTCTTTCTTCATCACCCAGATCGTCTACGACGTCAACGCGGCCAAGAACCTGATCTCCGACTACCACCTCGAGTGCGCCGCGCAGAGCCTCGAACCGGTGCCGATCATCTTCAGCTTCTCAGTCTGCGGCTCGCTCAAGACCTTGACGTTCCTCCAGTGGCTCGGGGTGACCGTCCCGCGCTGGATCGAGAACGAGCTGCGCCATGCCGACGACACCCTCGATGCCTCCTACGAGCAGGCGGTCGCGACGGCCCTCGACCTGATCGCGTTCTGCCGGAGGCTGGGCGTCCCGTTCGGGCTCAACGTCGAGAGCGTCTCGATCCGCAAGGTCGAGATCGAAGCCTCGGTGCGACTCGCCACCCGACTGGGAGCCGAGCTGCGCCGCTGAACGTGCCGCTATCGCCTTAACCGGACGGTATGAGGCCCAGGTGCCAAGCTAGCCTCGACCCCCGTTCATTGCTCCGGCTCCGGCACAGGGTTGAGCTTGCCCGAGAAGGCCGTGAGCTTCGTGTCGGGGGCAACCTCGTAGACCTCAAGGTCTGGAGTGGCGACGAGCGCAGCGACTAGCTCGCGGCTGCCGCCGACGAGGGTCGAATCGAAGTCGACCTCGCTGGCGACAAACCAGCTGCGATCGGCGGGCCAGATCAGGCTCGGCGCGTCGCGCCAGAAAGGATCGGTCGGGTCCGGCTCGGGGCGCTCAGTCGGCGGCTCCGCCCCCGGCTCCACATATACCGCCCAGGTCAGTCCGGGAGGATCGGTGTCGCCGATCTGAACTGCGGCCGAGAGCGGTCCCTCAAAGATCAGGTGGTCGCGACCGACCGGCAGCTTGAGCCTTGGCGGAATCGACTTGCCGGACGCCACCTTGTCGACGAGCCGGTGGTGATTGATCTCGCAGAGTCCAGAGAAGCAGTGATCGGGATCGGCGGTGTGCTCGGTGAGCAGCGCGCAGAGCCGATCGAGGTCTTTGATCTCCAATTCTCCTGGATCGGGGATTTCGCCAGCCCAGTTCGAGTTTCCTGGCCGAAGGTGTCGACGGTGCCGACGATCTGGTGCCATTGCATTTCGGGATGCGCGATCCGGCCGAGGCGCCGCACCACCTCGGCCCACCTGACTCGGCCTCCATCCTCGTCGTAGGCAGGATGAAAGATACGTGCGTAGGCGTCGAAGAGTCGCGGGACCTGATTGGTCACTGCTCCCCAGTCTCCGCCGAGCGCGGGCTCAATCCAGGCACCGACCTCGGCCCCGTCGACTGGCTTCAGATCACCGCCCAGCACGACTAGACGATTGCAGAGGCCCGCGAATGGACCTGTTCTGCAAGCGGACTCGTGGCAACCGACCCGAAATTATTGTCTGCATCGCCTTGACTGGACAGCATTTGACCCGACGATGGCAAGGCTGATCAGTGCTACTCCGGGAGAGAAAGGACTCGTGGCCGCCAATGCGCAGCCATTCGACATGGGTCTCACCGGGCTTGACCTCTGTTCCGTAGCGGAAGGTGGCCCGTCCGTCGCCCGAGTAGGACATCTCCCAAACGTCCCTGGTGCCCTGCACGCGCTTGATGCGCAGAGATCGGGGCAATTCGCCACCCCGCTGCGAGTGCATTGGCGAGTTTGCCGACCGCCTGTCGGAAAGCGCGATCTTGCTCGCGGGAGAGGCGTGAAAACTCGCGGGCGAAGCTCGCCCGAACCTCGAAGGTCGGGCTCATCAATCGGACTGCTGAGAAGATGCCGCGCTGAGACGATCAAGAGCATCAAGAAACTCATCGCTACTGAGCGGCCGGTCGGCCGTCTCCGCGATTACCTCCTCGACCGTCTCCGGAACGAGCACCAAGGAGCCGTCTCGGCGGCGCTCTGAGACCGTGTAGCGACCGAGCCGCCGTCCGGCGGCGTCGGCTGCGGTGATGTCCACAACCAGCATCTTCATCTCCTTCAGTGTCCCAGGCCCCTCGAATCAGGGCAAGGCGGAGCCGGTCACGAAGGATGGCAGACGGATCGGAACTTATTGTCTACATCGGGGAGACAGGATTTGAACCTGCGACCGCTCGGCCCCCAGCCGAGTGCGCTACCAGACTGCGCCACTCCCCGTGGGGTGATGGCGGCATTCTGACGGATTGTCGGAACGACGGCTAGGCTGGGCGGCGCGCCGGTAGCTCAATGGTAGAGCCCTAGCCTTCCAAGCTAGTTATGCGGGTTCAATTCCCGTCCGGCGCTCTCTCCGGTTGCGCTGTTCTTTCGGCGCCCGGCTGCCGATAGGGGTGGAAGTCGATGCGTTCCGCTGTTGCCAGACAGTTGCTGCTGCTCGCCTGCGCGCTCTGCCTGGCGGTCATTGGGCTTGCCGGCTGTGGGGGTGGGTCGGATTCGGGCGGGACGAGCGGCGGCGGGGAGTCGACGGGCGGGGAAGCGGCCGAGATCCCGGCGATGACCCTGACCCCCGGGTTCCAGGACTGGCCGTACTTCGGGCGGGTGCCGGAGCGAACGCACTACCTGCCAGACGATCCGGTCGACAAGGTCGACCTGGATCCGCCGCTGAAGAAAGCTTGGTCGATCAACACGCACGCGCTGATCGAGTTCCCGCCGGCGATCAACCACGGGGTCGCCTACCTGATCAACAAATTCGGCAATGGCAAGGCGGTGCGGCTGAGCGACCGCAAGGTGCTCTGGGAACTGACGCTCGACCCGGACAACAAAGGCGAAACGCCGATCGACGTGACCTCGCCCGCCTACTCCGAAGGCAAGGTGTTCGGGGCGTTCCTGGACGGACACCTGGCCGCGGGCGACGCGAAGACCGGCAAGAAGGTCTGGGTCGACGACCTGCACGCGGAACTGGAAAGCTCGCCGCTGCCCGCCGAGGGGTTGCTCTACATCGGCACCAACTCGAGAGGGGTGCTGGCGATCGATCCCGAGAGCGGCAAGACGGTCTGGAGGTTCCAGGCCCCGGGGGAAATCAAAGCGAGCCCAAGCTTCCACGACGGCCAGGTCTTCGCCGCCGACTACGAGAGCTCGATGTTCGCGCTCGACGCGAAGACCGGGAGGCAGGTCTGGGCGACGAACACGAGCAAGCAGCCTCCCTACGGCTCGGGCGGCTTCTTCTCCTCGCCGGCGATCGCCTTCGGCCGCGTCTACGCCGCCCGCGACGACGGCACCGTCTTCGCCCTCGACGAAAAGAGCGGCAAGGTCGACTGGTCCTTCTCGACCGGCGGCTCCGTCTACGGCTCGCCGGCGGTGGCGAAGGTGCCGGGGACGCCGCCGACCGTCTACATCGGTTCCGAAGACGGCACGTTCTACGCGTTCGACGCGCGCACCGGCAAGGTCCGTTGGCAGGCAGACGTCGGCGGCCCGATCCCCGGCACCGCGACCGTGATCGGTCACACCGTCTACACCTCGAGCTTCAAGACCCAGAAGACGTTCGGCTACGACGTCCGCACCCACAAGAAGGTCTTCCAGCTCGACACCGCCGGGTATACCCCGGTCGTCTCCGACGGCAAACGGGTCTATCTGGTCGGCTACTACACGCTGATCGGGCTCGAACCGACCGCGAAGGCGAAGCGGCGCGAGCAGGCCGGCGCGCAGGGCGGGTCTTCCTCCAGCGGCTGAGGCATTTTGGTGCCTGGGCGACAAAAAGACTTCAGGCGAACGCGCGATGTCCTGAATCGCGCCCCAGGACGGGGCCCTGGCGGCGCTCCGTGGCGATCACTCGGCGAGTAAGGGGTCTTACGCCGCGCCTAAGGGGTCGACCGCCGAAACCGTGGGCATCTGCCCGATGTGCAGGGGCCTCCTCAGATTCACACTCCTGGGAGAGCTGAGAAGGCGAGAAAGGAGGCCGAGGATGCAACACAACACGATGCTGATGGCAAACGTCGAGATCGAGCAGGCGCAGCTGCAGGCTCATGCTCGCAGCGAGCGTCGCGCGCGCAGCCAGCGTCACCTGCGGCGGGGCGGCGGACTCTTCGCCCGGCTGCGGCGGCGATAATCGAGGGGTGGCTGCCCGAGTAAGCGCCGTCGAGCTGATCGGGCGAGCGGTTGAGCTCGCCGAGCTCGAGGCAGCCTTCGCCGAGGTGAGCGCCGGTCGGGCGCGCCTGGCCCTGGTCTCCGGCGAATCCGGGGTCGGCAAGTCGCGCCTGCTGAACGAGCTGCTGACCCGGGCCGGGGAAGCGGGAGGCCGCTGCTTCGGCGGCGAGTGCATCGAGCTGGGCAGCGACGAGATCCCCTACGCGCCGCTGGTCGCGGCGCTGCGGCCGCTGGTCCGCGAGGCGGACCCGGTGCTGGAGGAGCTCTCGCGGTCCGAGCGAGCCGGGCTTGCGCGGCTGGTGCCGGAGCTGGCCTCCGGCGAGACCGAGACGACTCCCGCCGGCGACGACGCCTCGCTGCAGCGGCCGCTCGACGCGCTGCTGGCGCTGCTCGAGCGGCTCGCCGACGAGGCCCCGCTCGTCCTCTGGATCGACGACGCGCAGTGGGCGGACAAATCGACCCGCGCCTTCCTCGCCTACCTGGCGAAAAGCCTGCGCGAGGACTGCCGCCTGCTGACCGTCGTCGCCTACCGCTCCGACGAGCTGACCCGCCGCCACCCGCTGCGACCGCTGGTCGCCGAGCTCGGCCGCGGCGAGCGGGTGCGGCGGATCGAGCTGGCCCCGTTCGGCCGGGCCGAGCTGGAGACCCAGCTGCGCGACATCCTCGGCGGCGAGCCGCCGCCCGGCGTCGTCGGGCGGCTGTTCGAGCGCAGCGAGGGAAACCCGCTCTTCACCGAGGAGCTGATCGCCGCCGGCAGCGATGGCCGCGGCGGCCTCCCCTCCACCCTGCGCGACGCGCTGCTGCTGCGGGTCGAGCGGCTGCCGGCCGCGGCGCTGACGGCGCTGCAGGTGCTGGCCGCCGCCGGCCGCGCCGACCACTGGCTGCTGGCCGAGGTCTCCGGCCTCGAGGAGGGGGCGCTGGCCGAGGGGCTGCGCGAGGCGGTCTCCGAGCAGGTCGTGATCGTCGGGCGTGACGATCGGTACCACTTCCGTCACGCCCTGCTGCGCGAGGTGATCTACGACGACCTGCTCCCCGGCGAGCGCGCCGATCTGCACCTGCGGCTGGCGCGGGCGTTCGAGGAGCGGCTCGACACCACCGCCGACCCCTCCCCCCTGGCCGCCGCCGTCGCCCACCACTTCCACAAAGCCGAGGACCAGCCGGAAGCGCTGCGGACCGCCCTGCAGGCGGCGCATGCGGCCGGGGGCGTGCAGGCGCCGGGCACCTCGGCGGCGCTCTTCGACCGCGCGCTCGGCCTCTGGGACCGGGTCCGCGAGCCGGCCCAGCTGACCGGGATCGATCACGCCGAGCTGCTCGAACTGGCGGCCAACGCGCACGGCCTCGACGCCGACGAGCCGCACGCGGTGGCGCTCTACGAGCGCGCCCTGGACGAGCTCGACGAGGGGGCCGAACCGGAGCGGGTCGCCCGCGTCCTCGCCCAGACCGCCGGCGCCAGCTGGGCGCTCGGCCTGGCCGAGCAGGCGCGGGCCGGCATCGAGCGGGCGCTGACCCTGCTGCCGCCCGGCGAGGGCAGCCCCGAGCGTGCCCAGGTGCTCGAACAGAAAACCCGCTTCCTGCTCCTCGAGGGGCGCTACGAGGAGGCCCGCGACGCCTCGGCCGAGGCGCTGCGGGCGGCCGAAGCCGCCGGTGCCGAGGCGACCAAGGCGGGCGTGCTGAGCCGGCTCGGCATGGCCCAGTTCTTCTCCGGCGAGGAAGAGGCGGGCGACGCGGCGATGCGCGAGTCGGTCGAGCTGGCGCGCCGGGCGGGCAACAACGACCAGCTGGCGATGGCGATCGTCAACTACGCCGACGCGCTGCACCTGGCCGGCCGCAGCGAGGACGGGCTGGCGCTGGCCGAGCGCGGCGCCACCGAAGTCGCCCCCGGCGACCGCTCCGAGCTGTGGATCAACTGCGTGCGCTCGGAGATCAACTTCGAGCTCGGCCGCTGGGAGGAGGCGCGGGCGGTGCTGCCGCAGCGCTCGCACCCCAGCTCCGGGACCTCGCGGATCAACTTCCTGCTGCGGCGGGCGGCGCTGGAGCTGGGCGAGGGCGACCTCGAGGCGGCGCGGGCGACGGTCGGCCAGCTCGACGGTGCCGTCGCCGAAGCGATCGAGCCGCAGTACATTGCCCCGACCGGCGCCTTCGCCGCCGAGCTGGCGCGACGCCGCGGCGAGCTCGAGGAGGCGCGGCGGGCGGTCGACGTGGCGATCGACCGGATCGAGTTCTGCTCCGAGGACACGCTGCGGATGGCGACGATCGCCGCCGTCGGCGCCACGGTCGAGGCCGACATCGCCGCCGCCGCCTGCGACGTCGGCGACGAGGAGGCCCGGGGGCTGGCGCTCGGCCGGGCCGAGCTGATGGCCGCCCGGGCCGGCGCCGCCGCCGAGCCCGAGGGCGGTCGGCCGGCCTTTCGCGCGCTCTCGCTCGCCTTCCGGCAGAGTGCCGAGGCGGAGCTGGCGCGGGCGCAGGAGGCCGGCGACAGCGCCGAGCGGGCGCTCGCCGCGGCCGCCGCCTGGGACGAGCTCCGCCGGCCCTACCCGGCGGCGGTGCACCGCTGGCGGGCGGCGGAGGCGCTGACCGCAGCCGGCGAGCGCGAGGCCGCCGCCGAGGCCGCGGCGGCGGCACGGGACGCCGCGGAGCGGCTCGGCGCCGCCTGGCTGGCGGCCGAGGTCGAGGGGCTGATCGCCCGCGGGCGGCTGCCGGTCGCGGCGGTGGCCGGCGCGGCGGCGGAGAACGGGGCTAGCGGCAACGGCCCCGGCACCGGTGGGGACGGCGAGGACGAGGACCCGTTCGGCCTCACCCCGCGCGAGCGGCAGGTGCTGACGGCGCTCGCCGGTGGCGCCACCAACCGCGAGATCGCCGCCGAGCTGTTCATGGCCGAGAAGACGGCCAGCGTCCACGTCTCCCGCATCCTCGCCAAGCTCGGGGTGCGGAGCCGGACCGAGGCGGCCGCGGTCGCCCACCGCCACGGCCTCGGCGTCTGACGCCGGGCTGTTCCTTTTCCCGGCATAGCCTGGAAAAGGAACAGCTGGGAGGGGTCAGGGGCGCCACTCGCGGTCGAGGATCGCGAAGACGAGCTCGTCGCCCCACTCGCCCTTGAAGATCTCGGCCTCGCGGAAGTGCGCCTCCTCGCGCATCCCGAGGCGGCGCATGAGCCGGGCCGAGCCATCGTTGCGGGCGTCGGTGCGGCCGAAGACGCGGTGGGCGCCGAGCCGCTCGAAGGCGAGCACGAGCAGCTCCCGCGCCGCCTCGCCGGCGTAGCCCCGGCCCTGGGCGTCCGGGTGGAAGACGAAGCCGATCTCCACCTGGTGGTGCTCGGCCGAGCGCAGCCAGATCGAGTCGTAGCCAACCAGCATCCCGTCCTCGCGGCGTTCGATGGCGAGCGCGATCAAATCGTCGTCGCCCTCGATCGAGGTGGCAGCGATCAGCCGGGCGAGCGCCGGTTCCACTTCCTCCCGATCGCGCGCGTCCCAGTAGAGGAAGCGGGTGACCTCGGGCCGCGACTGGATCTCGAAGAGGCCGTCGATGTCGTCCTTCGTGAACGGGCGCAATCGCAGCCGCTCGGTCTCGATCGGGGCCTCGATCCTCAGCACGCCCGCGATCATCGCAACAATGTCCCGATGCGACCCAACCCGGCCTATGAGGTGACCGATGCCGAGGTGGTCCGGGCGCTGGTCCGCGACAACCCCTGGGCGACGCTGGTCAGCGAGGGCGAGGACGGGATCGTCGCCTCCCACTACCCGGTCCTGCTCGACGAGGACGCCGAGGAGCCGACGCTGCTCACCCACCTCGGCCGGCCCGACGAGGTGATCCACGACCTCGACGGCGGCGGCGAGGCGCTGGTCATCGTCCAGGGCCGCCACGGCTACATCTCGCCGAGCTGGTACGTCCCGGGCTCGATCCCGGTGCCGACCTGGAACTTCACCGTCGCCCACCTCTACGGCGAGCCGCAGGTCCTCTCCGCCGAGGAGAACCTCGACGTCCTCACCCGCCTCGTCGCCCGCTTCGAGTCCGGCGTCGAGGAGCCGCTCCTCCTCGACCGCGACTGGGCGCGGCCGGTCGCCACGCTGACGGTCGGGATCCGCATCCCGATCAGCCGCTTCGTCTGCAAGCGCAAGCTCTCCCAGGGCATGGACGAGGTCAGCCGGCGCCAGGCGATCGCGGCGCTGCGCGAGCCCGGCCCGTACCACCACCCCGAGCTGGCGGCGGAGATGGAGCGCGAGCTGGACGGCGGAGCCGCCGGCGCCTAGCCGGCCGCGCCGCGGCCAGCCTCAGGCGTAGGAGGCGAGGGCGTCGGCGGTCGCATCGGCGAAGCCGCCGATCTGCTCCTCGGTGGAGACGAACGGCGGCGAGAACTGCAGCGCGCCGGAGGCCAGCAGCCGGGTCAGCTGGCCGCGCTCGCGGACCGCGGTGGCGACCGCGGCGAGCGGCACGCCGCGCTCCTCGAGCCAGGGCGCGTCGAGCTGTATCCCGGCGAGCAGGCCGATCGTCCGCACCTCGGCGACGCCGTCGAGCTCGGCCAGCGGCCCGAGCAGGTCCGGCAGCCGCGCCTCCAGCTCGGCGACCCGGTCGACCAGGCCCTCGCGCTCCATCACCTCGAGGTTGGCGAGCGCCGCGGCGCAGGCGGTCGCGTGGCCGGAGTAGGTGTAGCCGTGTTTGAGCCAGGCGCCGTCGCCCTCGAAGAACGGGTCGGCGACGTTCTCGGCGACCACCACGGCGCCGAGCGGCTGGTAGCCGGAGGTGAGGATCTTCGCCAGCACCAGCAGGTCCGGCTTCACCCCGAAGCGCTCGCTGGCGGTCCAGCGGCCGACCCGGCCGACCCCCGTCACCACCTCGTCGCAGACGAGCAGGACGCCGTGACGGTCGCAGACCTCGCGCGCCGCCGGCAGGTAGCCCTCGGGCGGCGGGAAGACGCCGCCGGCGCCGATCACCGGCTCGGCGTAGAAGGCGGCGACCCGCTCGGCGCCGACCTCGCGGATCTTCTCTTCGAGCGCCTCGGCGTTGAAGGCGGTGATGTGCTCGACCTCCCGCACCAGCGGGCCCCAGCCGTCGTGGTTGCCGGGGATGCCGGCCAGCGAGGTGCCGTAGGCGTGCATGCCGTGGTAGGCCCCCTCGCGGGCGATGAACACCGTCTTCTCCGGTTCGCCCCGCATCCCGAAGTAGCGGCGGACGATCTTGCCGGCGGTGTCGATCCCGTCGGAGCCGCCGCTGGTCAGGAAGACGCGGCCGTCGGGCATCGGCGAGAGCGCCGCGATCCGGTCGGCGACCTCGAGGGTGACGTCGGGCGCGTAGACGTCGAAGCAGGTGGTGGCGGCGAGCTTGGTCGCCTGCTCGGCGATCGCCGTCGCGATCTCCGCCCGGCCGTGGCCGACGGCGTTGTACCAGAGGCCGCCGGTGGCGTCGAAGTAACGCCTGCCCTCGCTGTCGATCAGGGTCGCGCCCTCGCCGGAGACGAACACGATCCGGCCCCGCTCCATCGTCTCCGCCATGTTGGCGAACGGATGCCAGAAGCGACTGATGTCCCCGGTGGTGGCCATGCCTGCACCCTATGGGGAGACGCGCGGAGGGTCGATGGACGCCGCGGCTGGAGTTCGTCGCCGCCCTACGCCGCGATGGCGACGATCGCGTCGATCTCGACCCGGATGCCTTTCGGCAGCGCCGCGACGCCGATCGTCACCCGAGCCGGCGGCTCGCCGGCGGCGAAGAACTCGGCGTAGGCCTCGTTGATCTCGGCGAAGCGCTCGAGCTCGGTCGTGTAGACGGTCAGCCGCAGCGCCCGGGACAGCTCGGTCCCGGCCGCCTCGCAGACCGCGGCGAGGCTCCGCAGGCAGCGCCTGGTTTCGTCGCCGATCTCGCCGCCGACCGGCTCACCACTGGCCGGATCGAGCGGGATCTGGCCCGAGCAGTAGAGGACGTCGCCGTGGCGGACCGCCTGGCTGTAGGGACCCATTGCCGCCGGGGCGGCGTCGGTGGAGACGATCTGGCGCGCAGGCATCGAGGGGAACCCTACGCCGCCGACCCAGCCGGGGGCGCCACCGCCTCAGCCGTCATGGGCGACGAGGCCGTGCCGGTAGGCGTAGCCGACCGCCTGAGCGCGGTCGCGGGCGCCGATCTTGGCGAACAGGTGGTTGACGTGGCTCTTCACGGTCGCCGGCGAGACGACCAGCCGCTCGGCGATCTCCTGGTTGGAGAGGCCGCCGGCGATCAGGCCGAGGACCTCGGCCTCGCGGGCGGTGAGGTCGTCGGGCAGCTCGTCCCCGCCGGGCTCGGCGGCGGCCGGCTCGACGCCGACGCCGGCGGTCACCGCCGCGACGACCTTGGTCTGGATCGCCTCGTCGAGGCTCGCCTCGCCGCCGGCGACCCGGGTGATCGCGGCGGCGATCTGCTCGGCGCTGGCGTCCTTGGTCAGGTAGCCGCGGGCACCGGCCCGCAGGGCGCCGAGCACCGAGGCGTCGTCGGCGTAGGTGGTGAGCGCGATCACCCCGATCCGCGGCCGGCTCTCGGCCAGCCGCCGGGTCGCCTCGATGCCGTCGACCCGCGGCATCCGCAGGTCCATCAGGACGACGTCGGGCTGCAGCCGTTCGGCGATCGTCACCGCCTGCTCGCCATCGCTGGCGGTGTCGACGACCTCGACGTCGTCGAGCAGGTCGAGGATCAGCGTCAGCCCCTCGCGGACGACCCGCTGGTCGTCCGCGAGCAGAACCCGGATCGGTTCGCTCACAGCGCCACCGGATCGCGCGCAAATCGACCCGGATTCGAACCCCCGGAAGTCACCGTCTCGATTTGCGCGCTCACAGTCGACTCACCTCGGGCAGGAACAGCTCGACCCGGTAGCCATCCTCGGTCGGGCCCGCCTCGAGCTCGCCGCCGAGCAGCTCGGCGCGCTCGCGCATCCCGCTCACCCCGTAGCCGGCGCCGGCGTCGGCGAGCGGGCGGCTGCCGTTGCCGTTCGGGCAGTCGCGGTCGCAGTGGTCGGCGACCGTGAAGCGGGTGCCGTCGTCCTCGTATTCGAGGTGCAGCTCGACCAGCTTCGGGTCGGCGTGCTTGCGGACGTTGGTGAGCGCCTCCTGGGCGGTGCGGTAGATCGCCAGGCGCGCCTCGGAGCTGAGCGGGCGCGGGCTGCCGGTCACCTCGACGTCGCATTCGACCTCCCAGCCGGCGGCGAAGCTCTCGGCCAGCGCCGCCAGCCGCTCCGGGCCGGGCAGGTCGTCGCCGCGCAACGCCTCGATCGCCGCCCGCGCCTCGTCGAGGCCGCTGGTCGCGTGCTGGTGGGCGCGCTCGATCGCGCTCTCCAGCTCCGGCACCGCCCGGTGCCTGCGGGCCAGCAGCCGGGCGCCTTCGAGCTCCACCGCCAGCGCCGAGAGCGAGTGGGCGAGGACGTCGTGCATCTCGCGGGCGATGCGGCCGCGCTCGGCCAGCGCCGCCGCTTCGGTGCGCGCCGCGAGGCTGCGCTTCTCCTCCTCGATCAGCGACCGTTCGCGGGCGCTCTGCTGTTCGGTGACCCGGGCGAGGCGGGAGATCAGGAAGGTGAAGGCGAAGCCGAGCGAGGACCAGAGCGCGACGAAGAGGCTGTTTTCACCGCCGGCGAGGATCAGCGCGTCGACGATCACGATCGTCGGCACCAGCACGATCAGCGCGTTCAGGCGCGGCAGCCGCCGGGCGGAGAGGCCGACGCCGACGTAACAGCCGATCACCGCGGTGCCGCCCTCCTGGACGGCGGCGATCGCCGCCGAGCCGAGGCAGATGCCGAGCCCGAGGACCATCACCCAGCGGATCGAGCCGGGGTCGAAGGCGAACTCGACGAAGAAGACGCCGGCGACCGTGAGCAGGCCGAGGATCGCGACCAGGCCTTCGCCGTGCAGCGCCGGCGCCGGCAGGTTGAGGAAGAGGCCGGCGAAGAGGATCCCGAGCGCGCAGATGCCGAGCACCGGCCCCCAGCGTGACCGCGAGGTGACCGTGTCCTCGCATTTCCGGCCGCGGACCGTGAATTTGTGCAGGAGGTTCGGCTCGGGCGCCGGGCTCGGGTCCCAGACCGCCCGCAGGAACGCCCGCAGGGAGCCGCTGCCCCGCGCGGGGCGGGCGGCGATCTCAGGCGTTGCGGCTGCGCTCATTGCGACAAATCGTAGGAGTTCCGGGCCTCGGCTTCATCGGCCCGGGGGCCGATCGGGTGGATTCCCCCTCCACCCCCGGGTGCACCCCGAAGTTAGGCGCTGGCGCCGATGAAGAGACCAGGTCTCGAGCGTAGATTCGCCGCCATGGATACCACCACGCAGATCCGCCCCGCGACGGCGGCGCCAGACCTCGGAACGCGGCCCCCGGCCGAGGCGGCGATCTCAGTCAGGGGCCTGCGCAAGTCGTTCGGCTCGCTCGAAGCGGTGCAGGGCATCGACCTCGACGTCCCGCACGGCGAGATCTTCGCCTTCCTCGGCCCCAACGGGGCCGGGAAGACGACCACGGTCGAGATCCTCGAGGGCTTCCAGAAGGCCGACGCCGGCGAGGTCTCGGTGCTCGGCGTCGACCCCGGTCGCGCCACCACCAGCTGGCGCGAGCGGGTCGGGATCGTCCTCCAGGAGTCGCCCGGCGAGATCGAGCTGACCGTGCGCGAGGTGATGGAGTTCTACGCCGGCCTCTACGCGGCTCCGCGCGGCGTCGAGGAGACGCTCCGCCAGGTCGGGCTGAGCGGCGTCGAGGAGCAGAAGATCGACCGAGCTCTCCGGCGGTCAGCGGCGGCGGCTCGACGTCGCCCTGGCGCTGATCGGCGATCCCGAGCTGCTCTTCCTCGACGAGCCGACCACCGGCTTCGACCCGGCGGCGCGGCGCGAGGCCTGGGAGATGCTCTCCGGCCTGCGGGCGCTCGGCAAGACGATCTTCCTCACCACCCACTACATGGAGGAGGCGGAACGGCTGGCCGACCGGATCGCGGTGATCGCCGCCGGCCAGATCGTCGACGTCGGCACCCCGCGGACGATCGGCAACCGCGACCACGCGGCGACCGAGATCACCTTCACGCTGCCGGCCGGGATGGCCGCCCGCGAGCTGCCGGCCGACCTGCTGGCGCTGGTCGACAGCCCGGTCGACTCGCGCGAAGTGGTGCTGTCGAGCGTCGCGCCGCTGCCCGACCTGCAGCGGCTCGGCGGCTGGCTCGACGGCCGCAGCGCCGAGGTGACCGAGCTCGAAGTGCACCGCCCCAGCCTCGAGGAGGTCTACCTCAACCTGACCGCGGCGAGCGACGGCGCGGAGCGAAAGGAGCAGGCATGAGCCTCGTTCTCCACACCACCAAGTACGGGCTGATCGCGTTTCGGCGCAACCGCAAAGCGCGCCTCCTGACCCTCGTCTTCCCGCTGCTCCTGCTGGTCATCTTCGACGGCGTCTTCCACGGCGGCCACGTCGACGTCAACGGCGTCGAAGTCGACTACGGCGCCTTCTTCGTCCCCAGCGTGATCGTCTTCACGCTGACGATCTCGAACCTGGCGATCCTCGTCAACTCGGTCGTCGCCCAGCGCGAGCTGGGGATCCTCAAACGGCGGCGGGCGACGCCGCTGCCCGCCTGGGCGCTGGTCGTCAGCCAGTCGCTGGCGGTGATCCTGATGGCGATCGCCTCGGTGGCGTTGCTGATCGCGGTCGCCGGCGTCGTCTTCGGCACCACGCCGGAAGCGAACGGCATCCTCACCCTGGTGCTGGCGATCGTCTTCGGCAGCGGCGCCTTCTGCGGCCTCGCCTACGCGCTCAGCACCTTCGTCGACTCGGCCGACTCGGCCCAGCCGATGATCCAGCTGTTCATGTTCCCGCTCTTCTTCATCAGCGGGATCTGGGTGCCGACCTCCGAACTGCCGAGCTGGCTCAACGCCCTCGCCTCGGTCTTCCCTGTCGAGCACGTGGCGGACATGGTGCACCGGGCCTACGTCGGCGTGGTGCCGGCCGGCCCGGTCCTGGTCGACGTCCTGATCCTCGCCGCCTGGACGGTCGCCGGCGCGGCGGTCGCCTCGCGCCGCTTCCAGTGGTACCCGTCGCGCAAGGGGTGAGGATTAGGACGCCGAGGGCGTCGACGAGGTGCGCCGGCTGGCTGGAATGGCGCCGGAGCCGATCACCTACACAGGCGCGATGCCCGCCGCCACGTCGAGCAGGTGGCGGCGGGCGAAGGTGCCGAGGAAGCCGGCGACCGGGGCGGCGCAGGCGAGGGCGATGCCGGCACGCCAGCCGCCGGCCTCGACCAGCGGGCCGGCGATCGCCGAGCCGGCGCTCGCCCCGACCGCAATCGAGAGCGTCGTCCAGGTGAAGGCTTCGGCGCCGGTGCCGGACGGCAGCAGCTCGCGGACCAGCTCGGTGCGGACGCTGATCAGCGGCGCCACGCAGATCCCCGCCAGCGCCGCCAGGACGAACATCGCCGGCACCGCCGGGCCGATCAGCAGCGGCAGGACCAGCGCCGCCTGCGCCGCGCTCAGCCGCAGCAGCGAGCGCCGCGGCGTCCCGAGCGCCCGCGGCCGAGCGCCGTAGGCGACGCCGCCGAGGAGGGAGCCGAAGGCGAGGGCAGCGGCGAAGGGACCGCCGAGCGCGGCGCTGCCGTGGACGACGCCGAAAGCCGGCAGCGCCACGTCGAGGGCGCCGAAGGTGGCGCCGACCGGCAGGCCGCCCAGCACCAGCAGGCGGATCGCGGGCGAGGCAAGGGCGCCGCCGCGGGGCCGCGGAGCGGCGTCGGGGTCGACGTAGTGCGGCGGCAGCTGCCGCGCGAACCAGGCGGCGCCGAACAGCGAGATCGCCGCCGCGACCACCAGCCCGTCCGCCGGCCCGACCGTCACCGCCAGCAGGCCGGCGAGCAGCGGGCCGGTGATGAACATCAGCTCGATCAGGATCGAGTCGACCGCGTAGGCGGTCGGCAGGTCGGCGGCCGCGACCAGGTCCGGCAGGCGGTGGCGGACGACGCCGCCGAGCGGCGGCGTCGCGAAGCCGGCGACCCCGGCGACCGCGACCAGCGCCCAGGGCGCCGCGTCGGCGCCGCCGAGCACGACCAGGACCGTCAGCGCCAGCGAGGAGACGAGCGCCGCCGGGACGATCACGACGCGGCCGTGGTCGTCGACCAGCCGCGCCAGGAGCGGCCCGGTGAGGCCGAGCCCGATCGTGAAGGCCGCCGCCGCGGCGCCCGCCGCGGCGAACGAGCCGACCTGGTGCTGCACGTAGAGGACCAGCCCGATCGGCGCCATCCCGCCGATCAACCGCCCCAGCAGCGAGGAGACCGCGAAGGTCAGCACCCCGCGGGCGCCGAGCACGCGCCGGTAGGCACCGAAGCCGTGTTCGGGTGGCTCCAGCGCCGGCGCGGCGACGGCGGTGCTGTCGGGAGGCGATTTGGCCATCCCTCCTGTGTAGAGGATCGGGGCGGTCGAGCGTCAGGCGGCGGGCGGGCGGGCGGAGGCGGCGGCGAGGTACGCGGCGCCGTAGGCGACCGCGTCTTCGGCCACGGCGATCACCGGGTCCGGGAGGCCGGTCTTCCTGCCGAGCAGCGCCCGGGCGCGTTCACTCGGGTAGGTCGTCGCCAGGGCAAGCGCGGCGCCGAGGCCGGCACCCGGGGGGCCGGCCGTCGCCGCCCCGACGAGCGCGCCGCAGACGATGCGCCCCGCCAGCCCCGGCGGGGCGCTGCGGGGCGGAGTCATCGGCAGCTTGTCGCCGATCGCCTCACCGCCGGCGAGAACGAGAATCGCGGCCCGCGCCCAGCCGGCTCGCGGCCGGCCGTGCAGGGCGAGCGCCGCGGCGCCGGCGAAGCTGCGGGCGCCGGTCGCGGCGCCGAGGACAGCGCTCGCTCGCAGCCGCTGTGAATCGGTCGCCATCGCCAGCCTCAGCCGGTCGGACCGAAGCGCTCGGTGAGGACCCGCTCGGGCCGGTACCCGGCGCCGAGCAGGAAGCCGGTCGCCGCCTCGACGAAGGCGTTCGAGCCGCAGACGAAGGCGGGGCCGGAGTCGAAGGCGAGCGAGCCGACGAGGTCGGCGTCGATGCGCCCGGTCGCGCCGCTCCAGCCGGGCGGCGCCTCGCGGGTGAGGGTGACGGTGGCGTCCTCGCCGAGCTCGTCGGCGTAGATCACCTCCGCGGCGGTGCGGGCCGAGTAGAGGAGCCGCATCGGCAGCTCGGGGGCGGTGCGGCGGCGGTGGCGCAGCATCGCCATCAGCGGCACGACGCCGGAGCCGCCGCCGACCAGCAGCGCCGGCCGTTCGCCGCGCCAGACGAAGTAGGAGGCGAAGGGGCCGCGGACCTCGACCTCGTCGCCCTCGACGATCACGTCGTGGAAGTAGGTCGAGACCTCGCCGTCGTCGAGTCGGTCGACCGTCAGCTCGACGATCCCCTCATCGACGGGCGAGGAGGCGACCGAGTAGGAGCGCTGGGCGACGTACCCGTCGGGGGCGGTGAGGCGGACGTCGTAGTGCTGGCCCGGCAGCTGCGGGATCCAGATCGGCGGCCGCAGCCGGAAGGTCTTCACCCGCGGGGTCTCGGTCCGGATCTGCTCGACGGTGGCGATCTGCCAGCGGCCGGGCGCCCGCACCTCGACCGGCATCGAGGGGCTCAGCCGGCTGTCGCCTAGTCGGTCCAATAGCGCTGCTCCTGCCACGGGTCGCCGCGGTTGTGGTAGCCGTTGGCCTCCCAGAAGCCGGGCTCGTCGTGGTCCATGACCATGATCCCGGTCACCCACTTGGCGCTCTTCCAGAAGTAGAGGTGAGGGACCAGGAGCCGGGCCGGGCCGCCGTGCTCGCGGGGCAGAGGCCCGCCCTCGTGCTCGGTCACCACCCAGGCCCTGCCGTCGCTCAGGTCCTCGATCGAGAGGTTGGTCGTGTAGCCGCCGTAGGAGTGGACCATCGCGAAGGCGTCGAGCGGCTCGACCGCCTCCAGCAGCGTGTCGACCGAGACGCCGCGGAAGCTGGTGTCGAGCTTCGACCACTTGGTCACGCAGTGGATGTCGCAGGGGACCTCTTCCTGCGGCAGCGCGTTGAACTCGGACCAGCTCCAGGAGGTCGGGCTGGCGACCATGCCGTCGATCCGGAAGCTCCACTCGCCGCTGTCGACCCGCGGGGTCGGGCCGGCGGTGAGGACCGGGAACCCCTTTTCGAGGTACTGGCCCGGCGGCAGTCGCTGGCGAACGTCGTCCGACGTGCGCCGCCGGCCGCCGAACCCGCGGGAGACGAATCCGCCGCTCATCGTCCCGCGAGCATAACGCCGGCCCGCTCCAGGTCCGCGCGGTCGTTGACGTTGAGGGTCAGGTCCGCGGGGTCGCCGTAGCGGGCGAGCTGATCGTCGCCGAGCAGGCGCGGGCGCAGGGCGGCGACGGTGCGGCGCAGCGGCTCCTCGCGGGCGAGCGCGGCCTCGAGCTCCGGCAGCAGCGCCGGCGCGTAGCGGCCGAGCAGCGGCTGCGGGTCGCCGCCGGGGGCGGCGAGGACGAGCGGCTCGGGCGCCGCGGCGAGTGCGGCGAGCAGCTCCGGCGGTAGGAGCGGCAGGTCGCAGGCGACGGCGAGGACCGGCCGGCCGCCGGCCTCGCGCAGCGCGGTGACGATCCCCAGCAGCGGATGGCGCGGCGCCGGTGGCTCCAGGAGCACGCGCACCGCCAGCGCCGGCAACTCCGTCTCCGGCTTGGCGACGACCACCGCCTCGATGCCCGCCGCGGCGAGAGCCGCGAGCGGGTACGAGATCAACGTCCGTCCCGCCAGCTCGACCGTCGCCTTGCTCCCCCCAAGCCGCGTCCCGGCCCCACCCGCCAGCACTGCCCCAAGCGCCGCCGAAGCCCCCGGGGTGGTTGTCCTTTCTCCACCCGCCCCGAGCGTGGTTGTCTTTTCTAAACCCATGGTTGAGGAAAGACAACCACGAGTCGCTGGGGTTGAGGAAAGACAACCACGCCGGGGCGGGGCGGTGGAAGGGGGAGAATTGACGGGATGGCCTCTGGAGGACCGACGCCGCTCGAGGACGCGCGCGCCGCGGTGATCGCCGCGGCCGGCCCGCTGCCGGCGGTGGAGGTGGCGCTCGGCGACGCGCTCGGGATGCACCTGGCGGAGGACGTGGTCGCCGAGACGCCGCTGCAGCGCTTCGACAACTCGGCGATGGACGGCTACGCGGTGCGCGCCGCCGACCTGGATGGGGCCGGCGCCGAGGCGCCGATGACGCTGGCGATCGCCGGCGAGTCGCGGGCCGGCCACCCCGCTGCCGAGCGGGTCGAGCCCGGCCAGGCGATCGCGATCTCGACCGGGGCGATGCTGCCCGCCGGGGCCGACTCGGTGGTTCGCGTCGAGGACACGAGCCGCGCCGGCGGCGAGGTCGAGATCACCGTCTCCCCCGCCCCGGGCGCCAACGTGCGGCGGGCGGGCGAGGACGTCGCCGCCGGGGAGACCGTGCTGCGCCGCGGCGAGCGCCTCGGCCCGGCGGCGCTGGCGCTGCTCGCCGGGCTCGGCATCGAGTCGGTCGCCGCCCACCGCCGCCCGACCGTCGCGGTCATCACCAGCGGCGACGAGCTGGTCCCGCCCGGCGAGCCGCTACCGCCCGGCGGAATACGCGACTCGAACTCGACGATGCTGGCGGCGCTGGTCACCGGCGCCGGCGCCGAGCTGCAGAGCGCCGGCGGGGCCGGCGACAGCATCGAGGCGACCGTCGCCGCGCTCGAACCCGGGCTGACCGCCGACGTCCTGCTGATCTCCGGCGGCGTCTCGGTCGGCGAGCACGACCACGTCAAGGACGCCCTCGCGAGGCTCGGCGTCGAGCAGACGTTCTGGCGGGTCGCCCTCAGACCTGGCGGCCCGACCTACTTCGGGACCCGGGGCGACACGCTCGTCTTCGGGCTGCCGGGGAATCCGGTCTCCGTCTTCGCCACCTTCACCCTGCTCGCGGCTCCAGCGCTGGCGGCGCTCGCCGGCGGCTCGCCGGCCCGCCGCCGCACCACCGCCGCCCTCGGCGCCTCCTACGAGAAGGAGACCGACCGCAGCGAGGCGGTCCGCTGCGAGCTGGCGCTGACCGAGCACGGCTGGGTGGCGACGCCGCGGCCGCGGCAGGGCTCGCACGTCCTCACCTCGCTGCTCGGCGCCGACTGCCTGGCGATCATCCCGCCCGCGGCGCGCCACCTCGACGCCGGCGAGCGGGTCGAGATCGAGCTGCTCTAGCCGCGAGCCTGCGATCCGCGTCGAATCGCGACGCCAACCGCAGACTCGCCTCAGTCCGCCGCGGCAAGCGCGGGCGAGAACGAAGCGGCCTCGCCGATCGGCCGCACGTCGACGGCGATCACCTTGTACTCCGGGCAGGAGGTGTTGACGTCGGCCGACTGCCCGACCAGCAGGTTGGTCCGCGTCTCCGGGAAGTGGAAGGAGGTGAAGACGTGCCCAGGCTCGATCCGCTCCGTCACCCGCGCCTCGATCTCGGTGCGGCCGACCCGGCTGCGGACCGAGACGCGGTCGCCGTCGCTGACCCAGAGCCGGGCGGCGTCCTCGGGGTGGATCTCGAGCAGGTCGCGGTCGACCAGCTCGGCGTTCGGGGTGCGTCGGGTCATCGTGCCGGCGTTGTAGTGCTGGAGGACCCGGCCGGTGACGAGAACCAGCGGGAACTCCTGGTCGGCGGCGTCGCCGGGGACCTTGTACGGCAGCGCGGCGAAGTGGCCGCGGCCGCCGGGGCGGTCGAAGGTCGTGTCGTAGAGCGTCGGCGAGTCGGAGCCGTCGGCGCGGACCGGCCACTGCAGGCCGCGGCGGCCGAGCCGCTCGCGGCTGACCCCGGCGTATTCCGGCGTCAGCCGGGCGACCTCGTCGAGCGCGTCCCAGGGCGTCTCCCAACCCATCTCGTGCCCGAGCAGCCGCGAGACCGTGGTGATGATCTCGAAGTCGGTCCGCGCCTCGCCGGGCGGCTCGATCGCCGGTTCGACGAGCTGGAAGCGGCGCTCGGCGTTGATGAACGTGCCTTCCTTTTCGAGGAAGGCCGAGGCCGGCAGCACCACGTCCGCATATTTGGTCGTCTCGTTGAGGAAGATCTCCTGGCAGACCAGGAACTCGAGCCCTTCCAGCGCCGCCGCGACGTGGGCGGTGTCGGGATCGGTCTGGGCGACGTCCTCGCCGAAGATGTACATCGCCTTCAGCTCGCCGGCTACCGCCGCGTCGAACATCTCCGGGATCTTCATCCCCTTCGGCCGCGAGAGCGGCACGCCCCAGGCGGCTTCGAAGCTGCGCGCCACCTCCTCGTCTTCGACCGAGCGGTAGGCGGTGTAGGTGTCCGGCAGGGCGCCCATGTCGGAGGAGCCCTGGACGTTGTTCTGGCCGCGCAGCGGCAAGAGCGCCGAGCCCGGCTTGCCGACCTTGCCGGTCATCATCGCCAGGTTGCAGAGCAGCTGGACGACCTCGGAGCCGTACTTGTGCTCGGTGACGCCGAGCCCCCACAGCAGCGAGCCGCTCGCCGCCTCGCCGTAGAGGTGCGCCGCCGCTTCGAGGTCGGCGGCGGGGATGCCGGTGATCTCCTCGACTGCGGCCGGGTCGTAGGCGTCGAGCAGCTCCTCGACCGCCTCGTAGCCTTCGGTCCGGGCGGCGATGAACTCCGGGTCGACGAGGCCGTCGCGACGGACCACGTGGCAGAGACCGTGGACGACGGCGGCGTTGGTGCCGGGCCGCGGCGCCAGGTGGATCGCACCGTAGTCGGCCAGCTCGATCCGGCGCGGGTCGATCGTGATCAGCTTGCAGCCGCGCAGCGCCGCCTGCTTGATGCGGGCGCCGACCACCGGGTGCCCCTGGGTCGGGTTGACGCCGAGCAGCAGCGCCACCTCGGCGTGGTCGATGTCGGTGAAGGAGCCGCTGGCGCCGGAGAGGCCGAACGATTTGCGCAGCGCGAAGGAGGTCGGCGAGTGGCAGACCCGCGAGCAGTTGTCGATGTTGTTGGTGCCGACCGCGGCGCGGATCAGGCGCTGCATCGCGTAGCAGTCCTCGTTGGTCGCCCGCGAGGAGGCGAGGCCGGCGATCGCGTCAGGACCGTGCTCGGCCTTGATCCGCTCCAGCTCGGCGACGATCCGCGCCAGCGCCTCGTCCCAGCTCGCCTGCCGCAGCTCGCCTTCCTCGCGGACGAGCGGCGTCGTCAGCCGGTCGGGCGAGCGGGTGAAGCCGTGGGCGAAGCGGCCCTTGAGGCAGGTGTGGCCCTCGTTGGCGGGTCCGTCGAGAGCCGGCGTTATCGAGGTGATCCGGCCGCCCGAGACGTGCGTCTCGAGCCGGCAGCCGACGCCGCAGTAACCACAGGTGGTCGTGGTCGTCATCTCGAACCCTCCTGCCTCGATTGTCGCAGCAGGCGGGTCTCGGTGATCGCCTCGGTCGGGCAGGTGTCGGCGCAGGCGCCGCAGGAGACGCAGGTCGAGTCCTCGAAGCCAGCGTCGAGCCCGGCGGTGACGTTGGCCTCGAAGCCACGGCCGGTGGCGGTCAGCGCGAAGGCGCCCTGCACCTCGTCGCAGGCACGGACGCAGCGGCCGCAGGAGATGCAGAGCTCGTGCCGCAGCGCCAGGTAGGGGTGGCGCAGGTCCTCCTCGCCGTCGTGGACGGCGCCGCCCCAGCGCGGCTCCCCCACTCCTAGCCGCTCCGCGACCCGGGCCAGCTCGGTGTGCGGAGCCGGCGGCTCGGGCAGCTCGGAGAGGACCAGCTCGACCACCGCGCCGGCGACCCGCCGCGCGGTCGCCTCCCCGGTCGCGATCTCCATCCCCTCGCGGCACGGCGTCGTGCAGGCCGGCAGCGGCTTCGCCGAGCCCTCGACGCCGACCAGGCAGACCCGGCAGGCGCCGAACGGGGCCTGCCGCTCGTCGAAGCAAAGGGTCGGCACCCAGCGGTCGGCGGCCTTGGCGGCCTCGAGGATCGTCGCGCCCGGCGCGACCTCGACCTCCACCCCATCGACCTGAACCGCCGTCATCGCAGCCCCAGCTCCCCGGGGAAGTGGGTCAGCAAACTGCGCAGCGGCGCCGGCATGCCGCCGCCGTGGGCGCAGAGGCTGCCCAGCTCGAGCGCCTCGAGCAGCGCCTCGAAGCGCTCGCGGTCGACCGGCTCGGCGCTCGCGAACTCCTCGTGGGCGCGGCGCAGCCCGATCCGGCAGGGGAAGCACTTGCCGCAGCTCTCCTCGGCGCCGAAGCGGAGCAGGTGGCGGGCGACGTCGCGCATCTCGGTCGTCTCGTCGAAGGCGAGGATGCTGCCGTGGCCGACCATGCAGCCCTCGGCGGCGAGGGCGTCGAAGTCGAAGGCCGTGTCGAGGCGCGCGGCGGGCAGGATCCCGCCCAGCGGGCCGCCGATCTGGACCGCCTTGATCGCCGCCCCGTCGCGCAGCCCGCCCGCCACCTCCTCGCACAGCTCGCGGACGCTGATCCCGAACGGCACCTCGACCACGGTCGGACGGGCGAAGCGCTCGTTGAAGCAGACGAGCTTCGAGCCGGCGGTCTCGCTGTCGGGGCTGAGCGCCCGGTAGGCGGCGGCGCCGCGGGCGGCGATGAACGGAACGTTGGCCAACGTCTCGATGTTGTTGACCACGGTCGGCCGGCCGTAGACGCCGCGCTCGGCTGGGAACGGCGGCCGCGCCGAGACCGTCCCCCGCAGCCCCTGCAGGCAGGCCAAGAGCGCGGTCTCCTCGCCGACCACGTAGGAGCCGGCGCCCTCGACGATCGTCACGTCGAAGCCGAAGCCGCTGCCGAGCACGTCCTCTCCGAGCAGGCCGTCGGCGCGGGCCCGCTCGATCGCCGCCTCGAGCCGGGGCTTCGAGCGCGGGTACTCGGAGCGGGTGAGGACGAAGCCGTGGCCGGCGCCGACCGCGAGGCCGGCGAGGGCCAGGCCCTCGAGGACGAGCTCGGGCGAGCGCTCCATCAGGTACTTGTCGATGTAGGAGCCGGGGTCGCCCTCGTCGCCGTTGGCGACGATGAACTTCTCCGCGCCCGCCGCGTCGCGGGCGAAGCGCCACTTGGTCCCCGCCGGGAAGCCGGCGCCGCCGCGGCCGCGGACCTCCGCCGCCTCGACCTCCTCGAGCAGCGCCTCGGGGCCGAGCTCGGCGAGCGCCCGCCGCAGGCCGGCCCATTCGCCGGGGCGGGTCAGCACCGGCTCCGCGAGCAGGCTGCGCCACTCGGGCTCGGCCGCCGGCACCGCGTCGCCGCCGAGCACCCGCTCGACGACCCCCGGTCCGGCGTCGACCAGGTCGCCGACGCGAATCGCCGGCGAGGAGTGGCAGAAGCCGAGGCAGACCGTCTCCGCCAGGGAGACCGAGCCGTCGGCGCTGCGCTCGCCGGGCTCGAGGCCGAGCCCGGCCCGAACCGCCTCGACGTGAGAGTCGCCCGCCGCGGCGAAGCAGGCGGTGCCGGTGCAGACGCGGACGTGGCGGGCGCCCTGTGGCGCCAGCAGGTCGTCGTAGAAGGTCGAGACGCCGTAGACGGCGGCCTCGGGCAGGCCCGAGACCTCGGCCGCCCGCCGGCGGTCGGCGTCGGTCACTTCGCCGTGCTCCTCGACGGCGGCCTTCAGAACCTCGAGCGCGGTCGGCGCCCCCTCCCGGTGGTGGCGGCGGATCAGCTCGACCAGGTTCTGCGACACGACAGCAAAGGCTAGGCCGACCGTCCGGGTTGGTCCAATGCGTTCGGCCCGAGCTTCGATAAACAGCGTTTATCATCGCTTCGATGGTCTTGCGTCAGCTCGAATACCTCTCCGCGCTCGCCCGCGAGCGCCACTTCGGCCGCGCGGCGGCCGCCTGCCACGTCACCCAGCCGGCCCTCTCGGTGGCGATCCGCAAGCTCGAGTCCGAGCTCGGGATCGAACTGGTCCGGCGCGGCCGCGGCTACGACGAGCTGACGCCGCAGGGCGCCGAGCTCCTCCAGTGGGCGCGCCAGACCCTCGCCAGCGCCGATGGCCTGCTCGCCGAAGCGGCGCGGCTGACGGGCGAGCTGGGCGGTCGCCTGCGGCTCGGCGTGATCCCGACGGCGCTGCCGGCGATCGCCGAGATCACCGCCCCGCTGCTCCTCGAGCATCCCTCGGTCGATCTCGAAATCCGCTCCTTCTCCTCGCGGGAGATCGCCGCCGGGCTCGAGTCCTTCAGCATCGACGCCGGGCTCACCTACCTCGACAACGAGCCGCTCGGCCCGCTGCGGGGGCAACCGCTCTACACCGAGCGCTACGTCTACCTGACCGCCGAGGCGACCAGGGCGAAGCGCGTGCGCTGGGCCTCGCTCGACGGCGCCTCCCTGTGTCTGCTCTCCGCCGAGATGCAGAACCGCCGCATCGTCGAGGCCGCCCTGCGGCAGAGCGGCGCCGCCGCGCGGACCCGGATCGAGAGCAACTCGATCACCGCCCTGCTCGCCTTCGCCCGGGCCGGCTGGGCGAGCATCGTCTCCGACACCTGGCTGCAGCTCTACGGCGTCCCGGAGGGGATGCGGGCGATCCCCCTGGTCGAGCCGGACGTCGGCTACACGATCGGGATCGTCACCCGCGACTCGAAGCTGCAGCCGCCTGCGGTCAAGGCACTGCTGGAGCGCGCCCCGGCGCTGTCGATCGATTGACCTGGTCCGCCGGATGCCGCTAGTCGGTGGCGACCATCACCGAGGTCGCCTTGACCGTGGCGACCGCCGGCTTGCCCGGCGCCAGGCCGAGCTCCTCGACCGAGTCGCGGGTGATCGCGGCGGTGACCAGGTGCGGCCCGGCTTCGATCTCGACCAGCGCCATCACCCCGTCGACCTCGACCGATTTGACGATGCCGGGGAAGCGGTTGCGGGCGGAGAAGGTGTCCTCGGTCTTGTGGCGTCCCGGTTTGCCTGACAAGCGCGTCACCTCCGATTTCGGCACGCGGCGGCGGTTGGCGCTGTCGCGTTTCGTCTTGATCTTCCCGGCGCGGGCCCAGCGGCGGACGGTGTCGACGCTGACCCCGAGGGCACGGGCGGCTTCGCCGAGGCTGAGGTCCGATGCCACCTCTCCAGCCTACATCCGGGCCGCGGTCCCGGCGGCGGGAAACCAGACGCCGCCGCTGGCCCGCAGCCGCACCCGCTCGTCCTCCCGCGGCCCGGGTGGCGGCGTCAGCGCGAAGACCCTGCCGCCCGGCAGCTCCAGCTCCAGCCGCACCCCGTCCTCGACCAGGATCCGCCGCGCCACCGTCGCCTGCAGCGGCCCGGCCGGGTCGAGCGCGACCTGGCCGGGCCGCAGCATCAGCACCCCCTCGGCGTCGGCGATCTCGCCGCTGAAGCCGAGGAAGCGAGCCGCCGCCCGGCTCGGCGGCCGCTCGAGCACCTCGTCGGGCGGGCCGGCGGCGACGGCGCGGCCGTCGAGCAGGACGATCACCCGGTCGGCGAGCGCCCAGGCCTCGGCCCGGTCGTGGACGACCAGGCAGGTGGCGCGGCGCGGGTCGCGGAGCAGGTCGGAGACCGCGTAGAGGAGCTCGGAGCGGACGTTCGGGTCGAGCCCGGCAAACGGCTCGTCGAGCAGCATCAGGTCCGGCTCGACGGCCAGCACCCGGGCCAGGTGGACGCGGCGCGCCTCGCCGCCGGAGAGCGTCCCGGCGGCCCGCCCGGCGAGCTCGGCGATCCCGAGCGCCGCCAGCGCCGCCTCGGCGCGGGCGCGGCGCTCGGCCCGCGGCGCGCCCCACCAGGCGAGCGCCAGCTCGACGTTGGCGCGAACCGAGCGGCGGGCGAGGGCGGCGGTCTGGCCGGCCGAGGCAAGTCGCCCGCGCCGCTCGAGGCTGCCGGCGCTGAGCGGCACCAGCCCGGCCAGGCCGGCGAGCAGCGTCGACTTGCCGGCCCCGTTGGGGCCGAGGATCGCGGTCACCTCGCCGCGCCGCAGCTCGAGGTCGACGCCGCCGAGCACCTCGCGGCGGCCGCGCCGCACGCCGAGGCCGCGGGCGACCAGGACCGGTTCGCCGGACTCTCGCGCCGCGCGATCGCTCGCTCCTCCCACCCCTCCGGCGCCGCTCACGACGCCCTCCACCCCGGCCGCAGCATTCCGCCGCGGGCTTCCCGCTCGCCGCCGGCGTGCTGGAACAGGGTCAGCATCCCGCCGCAGATCAGGATCAGGCCCAGCAGCAGGATCCCGAAGGCGATCGCGGTCCCGTATTCGCCGGCCGAGACTTCGGTCAGCACGGCGCTGGCCAGGGTCTGGGTCTGGTTGTGGATGTTGCCGCCGACCAGGACCACCGCCCCGACCTCCGAGACCGCCGAGCCGAAGGCGGCGATCGTCGCCCCGATCACCCCGATCCGCGCCTCGCGCAGGGCCAGCGCCGCCAGCTGCCAGCGTGAGGCCCCGAGCGCCCGCGCCTGGTCGAAGAGCGCCCGCGGCACCGCCTCGACCGCAACCGCGGTGAAGGCGCCGACGATCGGGAAGGCGAGGATCGCCTGGGCGAGGATGATCCCGTTGACGGTGTAGATCAGTTCGAGGCCGCCGAGCGGCGCGCCGCGGAAGAGGAACAGCGCGACGACGAGGCCGACGACGACCGGCGGCAGCCCGAGCCCGGCGTTCAGCAGCGCCAACCCGAGCCGCCGCCCCCGGAACCGCCCGAGCCCGAAGATCAGCCCCAGCGGCAGCCCGACCAGCAGCGCCAGCAGCGTCGCGCCGATCGCGACGTGCAGCGTCACCCCGAGCACCCCGTAGACGTCGGAGCCGCCGTGGAGGAGCAGGTCGACCGCCTTGCGGACCCCTTCCCAGATGAAGCTCATTTACTCGGTTCGCCGACGCCGCCGACCTTGGCCGGCTTGCCGACGATCACCACGCGGCCGTCGGCGAGTCGGTAGGCGCTGCCGATCCGTTCGCCCGAGCCGACCACCTTCTGCTTGCTGAGCTGGACGCTGCGGACCTGGTCGCCGTGCTTGACGATCACCGTGTTCCTGCCGTTCTGGTGGCGGACGACGGTGACGTTTTCTTCGGTCAAGAGCGCGCTCAGTTTGAGCGAGGCGAGCGCCGCCAGCAGGAAGGCGACGGCGAGGACGATGCCGAGGTCGAAGAGGTTGACGAGGCCTTCGAGCGGGTCGCCGGCGCGATCGCCGCGGCGGCGGGCGTTGGGGACGACGAAGGTGCGGCGCCGGCGCGGCGGAGCCGGCGGCTGACCGGGCGGGATCGAGGTCGCCATCACTGCGGCCCCAGCAGCCGCCCGGCGACGAACTGCAGGTCGGAGAGGTCCTGGCCGTAGAGGCGGTCGCGGACCAGCGAGATGACGAAGGCGACGGCGCCGATCAGGAGCCCCAGCACGGTGATGCTGAAGGCGACGCGGAGGTTTTCGGAGAGCTGCTGGACGTCGCCTTCGGCGAGCCCGGCGAGGGCGGGCGAGAGCGGGATCAGCGTCCCCATCAGCCCCAGCGCCGGTCCGAGCCGGACCAGCGCCCGGGTGCGCTCGAGCTTGCGCACCGCGCCGAAGTCGAAGTCGGCGAGCGCCTTCGCCGCCTGCTCGTCGCGGTCGGGGCTGCCGTACTGGGAGACGATCCGCGCGATTGCCTCGCTCATCGGCGGCCCGGTCGAGATCTGCTCCAGCGAGACCGCCGCGGCGCCGTAGTTGCGCTGGGTGCGGAGCGCCACCAGCGCCTGGTCGGTCGCCGCCTGCAGGCCGGTGTAGCTGCGCCCCCTCCGGCGAACGACCTCGACCAGGAAGCGGCCGAATTCGATCAGCACCGCCGCCAGGCAGATCAGCGCCGCGATCAGCACCGGCACCCGCAGCGCTTCGGCCGCGTGGAAGATGACGTCCTCGATATCGGCGATCGGCAGCGTGGTCAGCATCGGCGTCGTCCCTCAGCGGATCCGCCGCCACGGCGAGCGCCACTCGAGCAGCGCGCCGCCGGCCAGCAGGGCGACCACGATAAGGCCCACGAGGGGGACGCTGCCGCCGCCGCTCCCAGGTGACGCCGCCGCAGCCGACGCGGAGCCCTCGCTCGGGGCGGACCCGGCCGCTTCGGCGAGTTCGGCGGCGGACAGCGGGCCGAGGTTGCTGGCGACGAGACGGCCTTCCACGGTTTCCCCCGGCGGGGCCGCCGGGTGACGCCTCGGAGGCTGCTGCGGCGTCGGCGTCGATTCGGGCGCTTCTTCTTCCGGCGGCGGTGGCAGCGGGACGGCGGTGCTCGGCTCCGGGATCGAGGGCTCTTCGGCGCCGCTTTCGCCGCTGCCGGACGGCTGCGGGCTCCCGTCGCCGTTGCCCTTGGACCCCTTGCCGTTGCCCTGCGACTTGCCCGAGCCGTCCCCGTGCTTCTTCTCGGTCCCCTTGCCGCCGCGCCCTTCGCGCCCCTTCCCGTTCGCGCCCTTCGGCTTGCGCTTCTTCTTTGGCTTCTTCGGCGTCGGCGCGGCGCCGGTTTCAGGCGCGGTGGGCGGGCTGCCGACGACCACCGGGATCGGATCGGATTCGCCGCCCGATTCGCCGCCGCCGGTCGCCGTCACCACCGCTTCGAAGGTGCCGCTGCCGGTGTAGGCGTGGCTGACGGTCTGGCCGTCGGCGATTTCGCCGTCGCCGAAGGTCCAGTGGTAGCTGATCGTCTCGCCCGTGTCCGGTTCGACCGAGGCGCTGAGCTGGACGGCCTGGCCGGCGCTGGTCGAGGTCGGCGAGGCCGAGCCGCGAACGGCCAGGACCTGTCCGTGGTGCAGCCCGATCGTCAGCGCTTCGCCGCCCACCGTGGCGATGTTGTCTTCGGCGTTGACGTCGTTCGGGTCCGCGGTGACCGGCCGGAAGAAGCGGACGGTGCCGGAGTCGGCGTAGAGCAGCGCCGGTTTTCCGCCTTCGAAGACTTCCGAGGGTTCGATGAAGTCGCGCGCGGGCAGGTAGGACCTCGTGCCGTTCTGTCGTGGCACCGTCAGGTAGCCGAAGTCGCCGAGGCTCAGCCCGGCCGACTCGATCGCCGTATTTACCGGCACGCCGGGTGGGTGCACGATCAGACCGGGTTCGCCGGGGCGGCTGCGGAGGACGTATTCGGTGTCTTCCACGAAGCCTTCTGCCCCGTGCGAAAGCCTTTCGCCGGGCACTTCCGCCCGGCTGCCGCCGGGCAATTCGAAGACCACCCCAGGCGCAGCCGCCGCGCCCGCGGGCGCGGCGGCCATCACCAGCAGGACTGCGACTAGTGCACCGAGACGGAGACCGCGCGCGAGGTGACGGGCAGCACGGCGGTCGGGTCGCGGTAGCGGACGCGGAGCTTCCACTTGCCTTCGCCCTTCTTGCCCTTCAGTTTCACGTTGATCTTGTATGCGGCACCAGCTTTCGGGCGGACCGTCTTCAGGGCGTGGAACTTCTGCTTCTTCCTGGTCCCGAGCTTGCGGCCCTGAACCACGAAGGTGGCGCCGGAGTCACGTTCGAGCGACGGACCGGCCTGTCCCAGCAGGGTAACCACGCGCCCTTTCAGCTTCGGGCCCTTGATCCCGATCTTCGACTGGACCGTCTGTTCGCCGACCGCGATGTTGGTTTCGGTCAGCGCCCCGGCGGCGATCAGCGGCGTCACCGCCAGGTTCGGGTAGGCGAGCGTGGTCGGCATCGAGACACGGAGGGCGCCACTGCGGGTCTGCACCGCGCCGACGGTGTAGTTGCCGGAGGTGTCGGTGGTGGTGGTCGCGATCGTCACGTATTTCGGCGTTTCGGTCGAGGTCATCGCCGTCAGGCGCTGCAGCGCGATCGGCACGCCGGCGACGGTCGGCGAGCCCGGCAGCAGGTTCTTCAGGCTGCCGGAGAACGAGATCGTCGCCCCCGCTTTGACCGTTCCCGAGACCCCGGGGCCGGCGCTCATCTGCGGGTGGGCGTCGGCGAAGAACGCCGGCTGGCTGGTGTTCGGGAAGCTCGCCAGGCGGGCCTGGAAGGCTTCCGAGGTGAGGTATGCGACCAGCGCTTTGGCGCCTTCGACGTTGATGTTCACGCCCGGCACTTTGGCCGGGTTGATGACGTAGACGACGAACGGGTTGGTCAGCAGGTTCTGGCCGCCGGGGGCGCTCGATTCGTTGTTCTGCGTGACGATCTGCAGAGCTTTGACCGAGCCGTTGTTGATCAGCCGGTTGAAGGTGCCGCGGTCGGTCATCTCGTAGCAGCCGCCGTTCGGGAACGGGCACTGCTGCGCCAGGAGGACCGTTTCAGCCTGGCCACCGCCGCCTTTTTTGTACCAGGGGGCGACTTCGGTGGTCCCGGTTTTCAGCGGTTCGCCGGCGCTGTTGACTTTCACTTCCGAGCCCGGCTGTTCGCTGGCCAGTTTCCAGATCAACAGCTCCTGCGTGTTGGTTCCGGATTTGTCGCCGCGGGAGACGAAGGTCGCTTTGCCTTCTTCGCCCGCTTTGGCGATCAGCTGGAAGGCTTTGACCGCGTTGTGAGGGGCCAACCCGAGGACGTTGGCGCGGGTGGCGTCGTCGAGCGGGCCCGGGATCACGTAGTCGGAGTAGAAGATCGCCCGGCCGCGCGGTTCCAGCGAATAGCCTTCTTCGACGAAGGTCTTCTCCTGGGTCGGCGCGTGGACGACGAGCGCGTCGCCCTGGCCGGCCTTGGCGTTGGCGATCGCCTGGCCGGTGCCGACCGCCGTGTATTTCATGTCGTATTGGGGATAGGCCTGGTGGAAGCCGGGTTCGATCACTTCTTCGAGCAGACCGGCGTCGCGGATGTCGGTCGTCCCCTGGACCAGGACCGTCGTCGCGCCGGCGACCGCGGGGGCGGCGAAGAAGGCGGCGACTAGGGTGGAGAGTAAGAAGAGAGATGCTTTGAGGTGGCGGGGGGTCTTTTTCATGAGATCAAATATATACGTCGTTGCAGGGGCATTGCCTAGGCACCTTTTAGCGGGCGATCGGGGGCCGGCTAGCATCGCCCCATGAACGTGCACGTACGCCTCTTCGCGACCCTGCGCGAGCGTGCCGGCCGCGACTCGGTCGAGGTCGAGCTGCCCGAGGGGGCGACGGTCGCCGAGGCGCTCGACGAGCTGGCGCGGCTGCCGGGGCTGGCCGAGCCGCTGCAGCGGATGACGGTGCGGATGGCGGTCAACCGCGACTACGCCGACGCCGGCACGCGGCTGGCGGCCGAGGACGAGCTGGCGCTGATCCCGCCGATCTCCGGCGGCGCCGCCGCGGTTCACGCCGCGGTCAGCGAGCAGCCGCTCGACCAGGCGGCGCTGCAGGCCCGGGTCGCCGACCCAGGCGCCGGCGCGATCGTCTGCTTCCAGGGCGTCACCCGCGAGGTCGCCCGGCTCGACTACGAGGCCTACCGGGAGATGGCCGAAACGCGGATCGCCGCGATCCTCGAGGACTGCGCCGAGCGCCACGGCCTGCTCGGCGCGGCCGCCGAGCACCGGGTCGGCGCGGTGCCGCTGGGCGAGCCGGCGGTCGTCGTCGCCGTCTCCGCCGGGCACCGCGAGGAAGCCTTCGCCGGCGCCCGCGAGGCGATCGACCGGATCAAGGCGGAGGCGCCGATCTGGAAGCGCGAAGTCGAGGCCGGCGGCGAGCGGCGCTGGGTCGAGGGCGAGGCGGCACCCGCACCGGAGCCGGGAGCGAGCGCGTGACCGAGCCCGGCGGCGAGCTCAGCCACATCGGCGCCGACGGCCGCGCCCGGATGGTCGACGTCGGCGCCAAGGCCGAGAGCGAGCGCCGTGCGGTCGCCCGCGCCCGCCTGCGGATGTCGCCGCAGACGGCGCGGCTGGTCGAGCGTGGCGAAGGCCCGAAGGGCGAGGTGCTCGGCGTCGCCCGGCTGGCCGGGGTCCAGGGCGCCAAGCAGACCGCGAACCTGATCCCGCTCGCCCACCCGCTGCCGCTCTCCTTCGTCGACGTCGAGGCGCGGGTCGAGGTCGACGCGGGGCTGGTCGAGCTGGTCGCCGAGGCGCGCACCGTCGGCCGCACCGGGGTCGAGATGGAGGCGATGGCCGCCGCCTCGATCGCGGCGCTGACCGTCTACGACATGGTCAAGGGCGTCGAGCGCGGGGTGCGGATCGAGGACGTGGTCCTGCTCGAGAAGACCGGCGGCCGCTCCGACTACCGGCTCGAGGAGCGGAGCGGTGGCTGAGGCGGCGCCGCGGGCGGCGCTCCTCACCGTCAGCAGCTCGAAGGCGCGCGGCGAAGGCGAGGACGAGAGCGGCGAGCGGATGGCGGCGCTGGCCGAGCGGCTCGGGCTCGAGGTCGCCGGCCGCGACGTGCTCGCCGACGACCGCGCCGCGATCGAGGCCTGGCTGCGCCGCTGGGCCGACGAGGAGCGGGTCGACCTCGTCCTTACCAGCGGCGGCACCGGCTTCACCCGCGACGACGTCACCCCGGAGGCGACCCGGGCGGTGATCGACCGCGAGGCGCCGGGGATCGCCGAGGCGATCCGGCTCGCCTCCCGCGAGCACACCCCCCACTGGATGCTCTCCCGCAACGCCGCCGGCTGCCGCGGCGCAACGCTGATCATCAACCTGCCCGGCAACCCGGCCGCGGTCGAGGAGGCAGGCGAGGCGATCGAGGCCGCCCTCCCCCACGCCCTCGACCTGCTCGCCGGCCGCCGCCGCGGCCACGGCGCCGGAGGCTGAGATGGACCCCGAGACTTGGGTTCAGGCCTTCTGCGAGCGGATCGGCGTCGAGCCTCCCCCGCCCCACGAAGTCGAAGAGCTGCTGGAACTGGCGGCAACCGCCGCCCACGCCTCGGAGCGACTCGCAGCGCCGATCGCGACCTGGGCCGCCGGCCGCAGCGGCCGCCCGGCGGCCGAGCTGCAGGCGCTCGCCGAGGAAATCGCACCCGACTGAGCCGCCTCTGCCGTTCGCTGTCCGTCGAGGTTGCCTTTGCCGTCATATACGCGGCAAACGGCAACCTCGACGAGAGTCAGTCGATGACGCGGTCGGCGCCGGTGTAGACGTTGACGCGGCCGCGTCGGGCGAAGCCGGCGAGGGTCATGCCGCGGTCGGCGGCCAGCTCGACCGCCAGCGAGGAGGGGGCGCCGACCCCGACCAGGACCGGCGCCGCGGCGACCGCCGCCTTCTGCACCAGCTCGAAGGAGAGCCGGCCGCTGACGCAGAGCAGCCGCTCGGCGAGGGGCAGGGCGCCGTCGAGCAGGGCCCGGCCGACGACCTTGTCCATCGCGTTGTGGCGGCCGACGTCCTCGCGGCTCCAGAGCAGCTCGCCGTCGGCGTCGAAGAGGCCGGTCGCGTGGAGGCCGCCGGTGCGCTCGAAGGCCGGCTGCGCGAGGCGGTCCGGCAGCGCCGCCAGCAGCGCCCGCTCGATCCGCGGCCCCGGCCCCAGCGGCGGCCCGGCGACCGCGGCGACCTCCTCCAGCGCCCCCTTGCCGCAGACCCCGCACGAAGAGGTCGTGTAGAAGCGCCGCTGTCCCGGGTCGCGCAGCAGCGGCCCCCGCACCTCGATCGCGTTGGCGGCGAAGTCCTCGGTCAGCCCGACCGGCCGCGCCTCGTCGATCAACCCCTCGCCGTAGAGGAAGCCGAGCGCCAGCTCCTCGTCGTGGCCGGGCGTCCGCATCGTGACGCTGAGCGGCTCGCCGTCGACCCGGATCTCGAGCGGCTCCTCGACCGCGACCGCGTCCAGCTCGCCGTCTCGCTCGACCTCCCGGTACATCGGGTCCATCCGCCGAGGCTACCCGTCCGCGGGCGTCCCCTCCGCAGGCGGCCCGAAGGGAGCGCCCGGCGAGTAGAGCCGATACCCCGGCCACGGCCCGCGGTGGCGCAGCCGCTGGTAGAACGGCTCGGCCTCCTCGGTCGCGATCAGGTCGACGCGGATCGCCCCGCAGCGCGCCAGCGTCGCCTCGACCAGCGCCCGGGCGACGCCGCGCCGCCGCGCCGCCGGATCGACCAGCAGCACGCAGAGGTAGGCCTGGAAGGCGCCGTCGGTGATCGTGTTGCTGAAGCCGATCGGCTCGCCGTCCTCGACCGCGACCAGCGCGATCGCCCCCGGCGCGGCCAGCCCCCGCCCGAACCGCTCCGGCTCGGCGACGATCGATTCCGAGAACTCGGCGCGCGCGACCATCGCCAGCAGCGCCTCGAGCTGGCCGGGCTCGTAGGGGACGATCTCCATCGCCGGCCACCCTACGCCGTTGGGCCGCTGCTCCCAAATAAACCCCCTAGGGGTATCCAAACCGGCTCTTCTCTCGGCGTTTAAGGAGCTGCTGCAATCATCGGAGCGGATGGCCGATCGACCGTCCGACCTCCTCACCCTCGAGCGCCTCGAGCGCCGCCGCGGCGAAACCTGGCTCGGCCTGTGGCTGGCGCCGCTGCTGACGATCCTCGCCCAGGCCCTGCTGCTGGGCGTGCTCGCCGACGAACGGATCGGCTGGCTGGCCCGCGCCGCGATACTGGCCGCCGCGCTCGGCGCCGCCCTGGCGGCGCTCTGGTCGGTGCTCCGCGCCCACGCCCGCGAGGTCCAGTACAGCGAAGCGATCGACGCCGAGCTGGCCGCCACCGCCTTGCGCGACTACGCCGACATCCGCCCGGCCGCCCTCGCCCGGCCGCGCCGGCGCGGCCCCAACCCGGTGCCGCCGCGCCCCGAGCCGGAGACCGGCGAGAGCGAGGCGGTCCCGCCGGTCGAGCCCGCCGCCCCGGAGACCGAGGAAAAGCCGGCGCCCGCCGCCAAAGCCGGCGCCGCGGGTGAGGACGAGGGAGGCGACGAGGGCGAGACCGCGGTAATCGACCCGAGCCCGACCCCGCCTCCCGGCGACGCCACGCCGCCACCGCCGCCGGCTCCCGAGCGCACGCCGCAGCGCGAGCACTGGGTCAGCCGCTGGGACCGCCACATCGCCTGGTGGGCCGCCGGCGAGACCCACGCCAAGGCGTACATGGCCTGGGCCGCGACGCTCGGCCTGTTCATGCTCGCCGACGTCGCCGCCTACCTGGCGACGATCTGAGCCGCCGCACCAGGCCACTGGATGCGACGGCCCCGTTGCGCCCCGTGGGACGCGACGATCAGACGGCTACGAGGAGCGCGAGGGCTGCGGGACGATGCGGATGTAGGGGCGCGGCTCCTCCCACTCCCCGAACAGCTCTTTCGCTTTCTCGTTGTCGACCGAGCCGGCGATGATCACGTCGTCGCCCTGTTTCCACTGCGCCGGGGTGGCGACTTTGTGGTCGGCGGTCAACTGCAGCGAGTCGATCACCCGCAGCACCTCGTCGAAGTTGCGCCCGGTGGTCATCGGGTAGACGAGGATCAGTTTGATTTTCTTGTCGGGGCCGATCACGAAGACGTTGCGGACCGTCTGGTTGTCGGCCGGCGTGCGCTCGCCGGGGTCGCCGGAGACATCGGCCGGCAGCATCCCGTAGGCCTTCGAGATCTCGAAGTCGGCGTCGCTGACGATCGGGTAGTTGGGCGCCGTCCCCTGGGTGTCGCCGATGTCGGAGGCCCACTCGTTCTGGGCGTCGACCGGGTCGACCGAGAGGCCGAGGATTTTCACACCGCGCTTCGCGAACTCGGGCTCGATCGAGGCCATGTAGCCGAGCTCGGTGGTGCAGACGGGGGTGAATGCCTTTGGGTGCGAGAACAGCACCGCCCAGCTGTCGCCGAGCCAGTCGTGGAATTTGATCCGACCCTCGGTCGTGTCCGCCTCGAAGTCGGGCGCCGTGTCACCAAGCTGCAACGCCATCTACCGCTCCTCTCCGAAATTGATCGATCTGCTCAAGATACCTCCCTGAGTGCGCCGGTCTCGACCTCGTAGACGAAACCCCGGACCTGGTCGGCGTTGGGGACGAACGGGCTCGCCCTGATTCGCTCGATCCCGGCGCGGACATCGCCCTCGAGGTCGCCGAAGGCGTGGGCGTGCCAATCGGGCCGCTGGCCGGTCTCGCGCTCGAGCTGCGCGGCGAACTGCTCGTCGGTGAAGGTCAGCATCCCGCAGTCGGTGTGGTGGATGAGGACGATCTCCTCGGTCCCGAGCAGGTTCTGCGAGATCGCCAGCGAGCGAATCGCGTCGTCGTCGACGACCCCGCCGGCGTTGCGGATCACGTGCGCGTCGCCCCGCTCAAGGCCGAGCACCCGTTGCGGGTCGAGGCGGGCGTCCATGCAGGCGAGCACCGCCAGCCGGCGAGCCGGCGGCAGCGGCAGGTCACCCTGGTCGAAACCGGCCTCGTAGTCGCGAGCGTTGGCGAGCAGCTGGTCGGTCTGGCTGGTCCCGTCGGTCTGGCTCATCGGTTCCTCCTGAGGATAATAGTTGAGTAAGGCTATCAACTTACTGAGGAAGTGCTAGAGTCGGCGCCGGTGCCGAGGCGTCGGCCCCGGTGCCGAGGCGTCGGCCCCGGTGGCTAGGCGGCCTGGGAGCGGACGGCGGCGCCCAGCACCGCTTCGGCGCGGCGGGCGGCCTCGGTGCGGTTGCGCACCCCGAGCTTGCGGTAGAGCGCGGTGGCGCTCTTCTTGACGCTGTCGGGGCCGAGGTGGAGGCGGGCGGCGATCTCGCGATTGGTGGCGCCGGTCGAGAGCAGGCCGAGGATCTCGCGCTCCCGCTCGCTGAGCTCGGCGAGCGGGTCATCGCTCGCCGCCGGCGGCGGCGCCGGGACGGCCTCGACCGGCTCGCCGGTCAGCAGCGCGGCGCGCACCGTCGCCAGCACCTGCTCGGTCGGCGTGCCGGCGGGAATGAACGCGAGGGCGCCGATCGAGGCGGGCGCGGCGCCGAGCGAGCTGCGGCAGCGCGAGCTGAGCAGGATCCCGATGCCCGGATGCGCCGCCCGCAGGCGGGCGGTGATCGCGCCGGCCAGCGGCCCGGTTTCGGAGACGTCGAGGATCGCCACGTCGGGGTGGTGGCGGGCGGCAAGCTGCACGGCCTCCTCGCTGCTCGCGGCGAGCAGGCAGCGCCCGACCCAGGGCTGGCGGCGCAGCAGGATCGCCAGCCCGAGCCGGCTCGGCTCGTGGGCGTCGACGACGAGGGCGCCGACCGACTCCGGCGGCAGCCGCAGCTCCTCGGTCGCGAAGGTCAGTTCGGTGCCGGCCGCGGCGCTCACCGGGCGGCCTCCGGCTGCAGGGCGGCGACCATCCGGCCGAGCTCGGCGAACAGCGTCGCCAGCTCCTGCAGGGCCCTCTCCCCCGGCTCGCCCAGCTCGTCGAAGTCGGCGCTGGTCAGATAGACCGCGAGCGGCGCCTGGCGGGCGCCGAAGAAGGCGAGGACGTCGCGCAGGTGCCGTTCGGCGCCGAGGAAGTGATGCTCGGAGGCGCCCATCGCGACGATCCCGACCGGCTTGCCATGCAGGGCGCCGACCGGCGTCTGGTCGATCGCGTTCTTCAGCGCGCCGGAGAGCGAGCCGCGGTAGACCGGGGTAGCGAAGACGACTGCGTCGGCGGCGCCGATCCTCCCGACCAGGGCGCCGGTGTCGTCGCCGAAGCTCTCCGGGTCGGAGCCGTCGGCGAAGGAGACGCGGAGCTCGCCGAGGTCGATCAGCTGCGCCTCGGCCGCCGGCAGCGCCTCGATCGCGACGGCCAGGGCGCGGCGCAGCCGCCCCGGCCTGGTGACGCTGCCCAAGATCACTGCGATCTGGGGACGCGAGTCAGGCTGCAAGGTCGTCCTCCTCCAGGGTCAGCTGCGAATAGGCGCCGCGGTAGAAGAGCAGCGGCTCGGCCCCGCGCCGGCCGGCATGGGCGAGCGAGCGGACGCGGCCGACGACGATCTCGTGGTCGCCGGCCGGGTGGATCGCCGCGACCTGACAGGCGATCGTCGCCAGCGAGCCGGGCAGGACCGGCACCCCGAGCGGGTGCTCCTCGAAGCCGACCTCGTGGGCGCGGGCGTCGGCGCCCTTGGCGGCGAAGCGGTCGGAGTGCTCACGCTGGTGCTTGGCGAGCACGTTGATCGCGAAGCTGCCGCCGGCGCGGATCGCCGCCAGCGTCTCGGAGCCCTCGGCCAGGCAGGCGAGCAGGAGCGGTGGCCGCAGCGAGACCGAGGAGATCGCGTTGGCGGTGGTGCCGACCGGCGAGCCGTCGGCGGCGCGGGCGGTGACGACGCTGACGCCGGTCGCGAAGTGGCCCATCACGTCGCGCATCTGGCGGCCCGGGTCGTGCAGCTCGGTGGCCGCCGGGGCGGCGGCGGCGCGGCGGTGGGCGACGACCTCGGGGACGCGGACGATCGCCAGCCCCTGGCGGGCGGCGAAGCGCTCGAGGTCCTCGTCGTGGGCGGCGCGGCCGTCGTCGCGGAGCAGCTGGCAGAGGACCGCCGCCGGCCGCAGCCCGGCGGCGGTCGCCAGGTCGACGGCGGCCTCGATCCGCGCCTCGCGCTCGAGCACGCCGCCGGGGACGGCCCGCAGCGGGAAGACGTGGCCGGGCTGGACCAGGTCCTCGGCGCCGCTCGCCGGGTCGGCGGCGACGGCGATCGTGCGGGCGCGGTCGGGTGCCGAGATGCCGGTGGTGACGCCGTCGCGGGCCTCGATCGAGACCATCGAGGCGTCGCCGAGGCTCGAGTTGCCGCGGGTGCCGATCGGGGTCAGCCCCAGCTCGTCGGCACGCTCGGCGGCCAGCGCCAGACAGATCACGCCGCGTGCCTCCTTGGTCATCAAGTTGACCGCGGCGGCGCCGGCGTGCTCGGCGGCGATCAGCAGGTCGCCCTCGCCGCCGCGCTCGCGGTCGTCGCCGAGCACCACCATCCGCCCGGCGGCGAGCTCCGCGAGCGCCGCGCCCACCCCCGCCTCCGCCAGCCGCGAGCCGCTCATCGGGCTGTTCCTTTTCCCGGAATAGCCTGGATAAGGAACAGCTCGGCGGTCATGCGGCGGCCTCCAGGCGCAGCGCGGCGGCGCGGGCGGCGCGCTCGCCGGCGCTGACGACGCGGGCCGCGGCCGCGGCCGAGTGGTCGCGGATCTCGGTGATCCCGATCGCCTCCCACTCGACCCCCTTGCGGAGGGCGCCGATCACGAAGACGCGGTCGGAGGCGACGCCCCCGGCGTCGAGCAGCCCCCCGTCGGCGGCGACGTCGAGGCCGAGGCCGAGCTCGTCGGGACGGGCGGCGCCGGCCTCGAGCAGCGAGCGCAGGAGCGGCGGCGCCTGGCGCCGCAGGTCGCAGCCGGCGCCGGTGCAGTTGACGATCGCGCCGACGTCGAGGACGTCGAGCTCGTGGCAGCCGAGCGTCCGCAGCGAGACCCGGGCGCCGCCGCCGTGCGGTTCCAGCGAGACGATCGAGCCGGCGCCGAAGCTGACCCGGCCCGCCGCCTCGAGCGCCTTGAGCCGGTCGGCGACGGCTGGCGCCATGCGGAAGCGGTGGACGTCCCAGAGCCGCTGCAGCTCGCGCAGGAAGCGGCGCTTCTCCTCGGTCCGCAGCGCCTTCCAGAGCGCCGGCGTCGCCGGCCGCATCGAGTCGACCACGTCGCGCCAGTCGTCGCCCTGCTGGGCGACGCGGCCGACCTGGCCGAGCACGGCGGCCATCACCGGCTCCAGCTGGCCGCTCTCGGTCGGCAGCGGGAAGCGGCGGATCCGGGTCAGGCCGCGGCGATGGCGCCGCGGCACGAGGCCGTGGCGGGAGACGGCGCGGACCCGCGGCCCGCGGCCGTCCTCGCCACACAGCGAGAGGGCGACGTCGACCATCGTCAGGCCGGTGCCGACGATCAGCACCTCGCGCTCGTGGCGGACCCGGTCGAGGGCGCCGGGCGCCCAGGGGTCGGCGACGTAGCCGCCGGCGGCCCGCAGCTCGCTCGGGACCGGGATCGGGTCGCCGCCGGTCAGGGGGCCGAGCGCGAGGACGACCCGGTCGGCCTCGAGCTCTGCCCCATCGGCGAAGCGGAGGAGGAGCTCGCCACCGGCGCCGGTGGCGAGGCCGGTGACCTCGCCCCGGCACCGGTTGACGGGGACGTCGGGGGCGCCGGCTTCGGCCCGCGCCAGCAGGTCGGCGAGGTAGGAGCCGTAGACGCCGCGGGCGACGAAGGCTTCCTCCGGGGTCTCCGGGTCGCGCTCGCGGAGCCACTCGTGGAAGTGCTCCGGGTGGCCAGAGACGGCGCCCATCCGCACCGCCGGCACGTTCAGCAGGTGCAGCGGGTTGCCTGTGCCGTAGGCGACGCCGCGGCCGAAGCTGCCCTCGCGGTCGATCAGCTCGATCTCGAGCCCGCCGGCCTCGCGCGGCTCGCGCAGCAGGTGGACGGCGGCGACGGCGCCGGCCGCCCCGCCGCCGACGATCGCGATCCGCTGGCGGGCGGCGCTCATCGCCGCGCCCCGACGGCGAAGGGGACGGCGGAGCCCTCGCGGCCGCTGGCCGCCGCGGCGCCGGGCTCGCGGCCCGGCGCTCGCCAGAGGCCGCGCCGCTCGAGCAGCGGCAGCACCCCCTCGCCGAACCAGTAGAGCTCCTCCAGGTGCGGGTAGCCGGAGAGGACGAACTCGTCGATTCCCACCGCGGCGTACTCGGCGATCCGCTCGGCCACCTCCTCGTGAGAGCCGACCAGCGCGGTGCCGGCGCCGCCGCGGCCGAGGCCGACGCCGGCCCAGAGGTTGGGCGCCACCTCGAGGTCGGCGGCGGAGCCGCCGTGCAGCTCGAGCATCCGCCGCTGGCCGACCGATTCGGACTTGCGGAGCCGCGCCTGGATCTGGGCGATGGTCGCCGCCGGGACCGCCTCGAGCATCGCCTCGGCGCGGGCCCAGGCGTCCTCGGCGCGGTCGCGGCTGATCGTGTGCAGGCGGATCCCGCAGCGCAGCTCGCGCCCCTGCTCGGCCGCCAGCGCTCGCACCCACTCGACCTTCTCGGCGACCGCGGCGGGCGGCTCGCCCCAGGTCAGGTAGACGTCGACGTGGGTGGCGGCGACGGCGCCGGCGGCCGGCGAGGAGCCGCCGAAGTAGACCGCCGGCGCAGGCTCCGGCAGGCGGTGGATCGTCGCCCCCTCGACCCGCAGGTGGCGGCCCGTGAAGTCGACCCGCTCGCCGTCCCAGAGGCGGCGGACGATCTCGAGGAACTCGCCCGTCCGCTGGTAGCGCTCGTCCTTCTCGAGGAAGTCGCCGAAGGCCCGCTGTTCGTCGGCGTCGCCGCCGGTGACCACGTTCAGCAGCAGGCGGCCGCCGCTGTGCCACTGGAAGGTCGCGGCCATCTGCGCGGCGAGGGTCGGCGAGACCATCCCAGGCCGAAAGGCGACCAGGAACTTGAGCCGCTCCGAGGTCTCGCTGAGCATCGCGGTGACGACCCAGGCGTCATCGCACCAGCCGCCGGTCGGCGTCAGCGCCGCCTCGAAGCCGAGGTCCTCGGCGGCGGTCGCGACCCGGGTCAGGTAGGAGATCGAGGCCTCGCGGAGGCCGCCGGCGACGCCGAGCGGCGGTGCCTCGCCGGTCTCGATCAGGCCGCGGCCGTCGCCCTGGGTCGGCAGGAACCAGTGGAAGGAGAGCGCGCCCATCGCCGGCCTCAAACCGCCGCCGCCGAGCTGTTCTTTATGTCGACAGGTCCGACAAAAGGAACAGCTGGAGCGCCGAGCTGGCGGTAGGAGGCGCCGGGGTGGCGCTCGGGCAGCCGCGGCCCGGCGCCGAAGAGACGCTCGCGGAGCGTCCCGGGCGGGTACTCCGCCGGGTGGACGCCGCGCCGCTGCAGCTCCGGGACCAGGTGCTCGACCAGGTCGACGAAGGTGCCGGGGGTGATCGCGTAGGCGAGGTTGAAGCCGTCGACGTCGGAGACCTCGATCCACTCCTGCATCTGGTCGGCGACTTCGGCCGCCGAGCCGACCATCCGCGGGCCGAGGCCGCCGACCCCGCCCCAGCGGGCGATGTCTCGGACCCGCCACTCGCGGCCGTCGTCCCCGGCCTGCTGGAAGGCCCGCACGGCGGAATGGATCGCGTTCGACTCGACCTCGCCGATCGGGTCGTCGAGGTCGTACTCGGAGAGGTCGATCCCCATCCAGCCGCTGAACAGGGTCAGCGCCCCCTCGTCGGAGGCGTAGCGCTCGTACTCGTCGTGCTTGGCCCAGGCCTTCTCGCGGGTCGAGTCGACGATCGCCGTCATCAGCGTGTAGATGCGGGCGTCGTAGGGGTCGCGGCCGACCGCCTTCATCCGCCCCCGGATGTCGCCGACGACCTCGGCCAGCTGCTCCTTGGTCGGCGCCGCGGTGAAGATCGCCTCGGCGTGCTCGGCGGCGAACTGGCGGCCGCGGTCGGAGGCGCCGGCCTGGTAGATGACCGGCGAGCGCTGCGGCGAGGGCTCACAGAGGTGGATCCCGGGGACCTTGAAGAACTCGCCCTCGTGGCCGATCCCGTGCACCTTGGCCGGGTCGGTGAAGACGCCGGCGTCGCGGTCGCGCAGCACCGCGTCGTCCTCCCACGACCCCTCCCAGAGCTTGTAACAGACCTCCAGGTACTCGTCGGCGACGTCGTAGCGGTTGTCGTGGGTGAGCTGGGCCACCTCGCCGAGGTTGCGGGCGCCGCTGTCGAGGTAGGAGGTGACGACGTTCCAGCCGACCCGGCCCTCGCTGAGGTGGTCGAGCGTCGACATCCGCCGCGCGAACGGATAGGGGTGCTCGAAGGAGATCGAGGCGGTGAGGCCGAAGCCGAGGTGCTCGGTGGCCGCGGCCATCGCCGAGATCAGCATCGCCGGGTCGTTGACCGGGACCTGGGTCGCCTGGCGGACGGTCGCGTCGCGGTTGCCGCCGAAGACGTCGTAGATGCCGAGCACGTCGGCGATGAAGAGGCCGTCGAAGCGCCCTCGCTCCAGCAGCTGGGCGAGGTCGGTCCAGTAGGAGAGCCTGCGGTAGTCCTCGGCGCGGTCGTCGGGGTGGCGCCAGAGCCCGGGCGACTGGTGGGCGACGCAGTTCATGTCGAAGGCGTTGAGGCGGATCGGTCGTGGCATCGGGGTCTCCTCTCGGACGGCGGGTCGGAAGCTCAGGCGGGCACGGCGCCCTCCAGGGCGCGTCGGTACTGCGCCGCCGGGTGGTCGTCGCGGACGCGGGTCTGCCCGGGCCCGTAGAGGCGCTCGCGCAGGGTCGTCCCCTCGTCGTAGTCGCGCCAGTAGCGGCCGCGGCGCTGCAGCTCCGGCACGACCAGCTCGATGAAGTCGGCGAAGCTGCCCGGGGTCACCGCGTAGGCGAGGTTGAAGCCGTCGATGTCGGCCTCCGCCAGCCAGCGTTCGAGCTCGTCGGCGACCGTCTGCGGCGAGCCGACCAGGACCGGGCTCATCGCGCCGATGCCGACGAAGCGCGCCACCTCGTGCGGCGTCCAGGCTTTGTCCGGATCGGCCTTCGAGAAGATCTCCAGCGCGAAGCGGGCGGAGTCGGTGTCGACGTAGGAGAGCGGCTGGTGCGGGTCGAGCTCGGAGAGGTCGATGCCGGTGATCCCGGCGTAGAAGGCGAGCGCCCCCTCGTAGTCGGTCCAGCTCAGGTAGTCCTCGTACTTGGCCCTGGCCTCGGCGTCGGTGGGCGCCGTCACCACGCAGATCTCGGTGAAGATCTTCAGGCTGCGCGGGTCGCGGCCATCCTCGCCGGCGATCCGGCGGATGTCGTCGACGTAGGTGCGCAGGGTCGCGGCGCTCGGCGCCACCGTGAACACCGCCTCGGCGTTGCGGGCGGCGAAGGCGCGCCCGGCGGCGGAGGTTCCCGCCTGCCAGATCACCGGCGTCCGCTGCGGCGAGGGCTCGACCAGGCCGACCCCGGGGACCGAGAAGAAGCGCCCCTCGTGGCCGATCTCGTGGACCTTCGCGGGGTCGGCGTAGACCTGCGCCGCGCGGTCCTCGAGCACCGCGTCCTCCTCCCACGACCCCTCCCAGAGCCGGTAGCAAACGTCGGCCACCTCCTGGGCGAGCTCGTAGCGGTCGTCGTGGGACATCTGGCGGTCCATGCCGAGGTTGCGCGCCGCCCCGTCGAGGTAGGAGGTGACGATGTTCCAGGCGATCCGGCCGCCGGTCAGGTGGTCGAGGGTGCCGAAGCGGCGGGCGAGCGCGTAGGGCTGCTCGTAGGTCGCCGAGACGGTGATCCCGAAGCCGAGCTTCTCGGTCACCGCCGCCATCGCCGAGACCGGCACCACCGGGTCGTGGACGGGGATCTGCATCGCCCGGCGGATCGAGGCGTCGGCCGACCCCTGGTAGGTGTCGTAGACGCCGAGCACGTCGGCGATGAACAGCGAGTCGAACTTGCCGCGCTCGAGCAGCTGCGCCAGCTCGGTCCAGTAGCGAAGGTCCTTGTAGCGGACCGACTGGTCGTCGGGCCGCGCCCAGAGCCCGGGGCTCTGGTGCATGATGCAGCTCATGTCGAAGGCGTTGATCGGGATCCGCTCGGCCATCTCGTCCGCCTCCCTCAGCCGCCGACTTCGGTCTTGGCGTCGAGCGGGTAGAGCGCCGGGCCGCCCTCGGTTTCCAGGTACTTCTGGATCTTCGGGTCCTTCCAGAGCTCGATCAGCTTCTTGATGTTCGGGTCGTCGAGGTACCTGGTCCCGACCACCAGCTGGCCGGCGAAGGTGTCGGGGGCGACCGGCGAGAGGATCTGGTCGCTGTTCGGGGTGCCGGCGGCGTCGAAGAAGTCGACGTAGCTGATGCCGGCGTCGATGTCGCCGAGCGCCCGCGGCATCACCCCGAGTTCGAGTTCCTTCAAGTCGAAGTCGTGCGGGTTCTGGTCGACGTCGTCGATCAGGGCTTCCGTCGGGTTCACCCCGTCCTTGATCGTGATCAGCCCGAGCCGCTCGAGCAGCCACAGCGCCTGGCTCTGGTTGGGCGGGTCGGAGGGGATCCCGATCGTCGCGCCGTCGGGCAGCTCGTCGACGCTCCTGTACTTCTGCGAGTAGATCGCGAAGGCCCACTTGAAGATCGGCTCGACCGCGGTCTCCTCGGTGCCCTGGGCGGCGGTCTGCTGGGCGAGCCAGTGCTTGTGCTCGTAGACGGTCGCCGCCAGGTTGCCTTCGGAGACGGCGCGGTCGATCTGGTTCGGGTCGCCGAGCGAGACCTTTTCGATCTTCACCCCGTAGTCGGGGGCGACTTCGCTGGCGACGAAGTCGAGCAGCCGCTCCTCGGAGCCGAAGGCGGAGTTGTAGCCGATCCGCAGGTTGGTGCCGAAGCTCTTCGCGCTGGCGTCGGAGCCGCCGGTCGCGTTGATGATCACGATCGCCGCGATGACGATCACGACGAGAGCGCCGAGGGCGCCGAGCAGACGGCGTCGGTTGCGGCGACCGGTGTCGATCGAGTAGCCGCGGTTCGGGTCGGTACCACTAGCCATGCTTGAGCCTCCTAACGGCGAGGTCGCCGCTGATTTGCAGGATCTGGACGAGGACGATCAGCAGCACGACGGTGGCGATCATCACGTTGGTGTCGAAGCGCTGGTAGCCGTAGGTGATCGCCAGGTAGCCGATCCCGCCGGCGCCGATCGTGCCGGCGATCGCCGAGTACTCGAGCATCGCGATCGAGTTCAGGGTGAGGCCGGCGACCAGGCCGGGCAGCGCCTCGGAGAGCTGCGCCCGGGCGATGATCTGCATCGTCGAGCCGCCCGAGGCGCGGGCGACGTCGGTGACCTCGCGCGGCACTTCGCGCAGCGCCGTCTCGACCAGGCGGCCGAAGAAGGGGATGCCGGCGACGGTCATCGGCACCACCGCCGCCCAGATCCCGATCGTCGAGCCGACCAGGAGCCGGGTGAAGGGGATGATCGATGCCATCAGAACGAGGAAGGGGAGCGAGCGGCCGAGGTTGGTGATCCAGCTGAGGACGGCGTTGAGGCGGGGCCGCGGGAAGAGGCCGCCCCTGGCCGAGTTGTGGAGGGCGACGCCGAGCGGGGTGCCGACCGCGACGACGATCGCCATCGTCACCGCGACCATCTGCAGGGTCTCCTTCAGCGCCGGCCAGAGCAGGTCGGGCAGTTCGCCGAGCGGGGTCTCGGTGGCGAGGACGAGGACGCTCACGCGACCCGCTCCAGGGGCTCGCCGGCGGCGGGCAGCGGCAGCGGGGTCGAGACCTCCCCGTCGGCGGCGGCCGCGGCGGCGGCGAGCGGCTCGGCGTGGAGGCCGCTGGCGGCGAGGCGATCGCGGACCAGCTCGTGGTCGAGCCGCCTCGGCAGGGCGATCGTCGCCCGGCCGACCGGGGCGCCGCCGGCCGTCTCGATCGCCGCCGAGAGCAGCGCCACCGGGGCGTCGAGGGCGCGCGAGAGCGAGCCGATCCAGTCGGGGTCGACGCGGCCAGAGACGTAGTGGACGCCCCACAGCTCCTGCTCGGCGGCCGCCCCGGCGGCGGCGGGCAGCGGCAGCAGCGAGGTGCCGAGGGCCGAGGCCGGGTCGCGCATCAGCTGGTCGAGCTTCCCCTCCTCGACGATCCGCCCCTCCTCGATCAGCGCCGCCCGGTCGGCGACCTCGCGGACCACGTCCATCTCGTGGGTGATCAGCAGGATCGTCAGGCCGAGGTCGTCGCGGAGCTGGCTCAGCATCGCCAGCACCGACCTGGTCGTCGCCGGATCGAGGCCGGAGGTCGCCTCGTCGGACAGCAGGACCGAAGGGCGGAGCGCGAGCGCCCGCGCGATCCCGACCCGTTGGCGCTGCCCGCCGGAGAGCTCGTGCGGGAAGGAGCCGGCGCGGTCGCCGAGGCCGACCCGCTCGAGCAGCTCGGCGACGCGCGCATCGCGCTCCTCGCGCCTGACTTCGAGGAAGTCGAGCGGCAGGCCGACGTTGTCGGCGGCGGTCTTGCGGCTGAGCAGGCTCGAGGCCTGGAAGACGGTGCCGATCGAGCGGCGGGCCTCGCGCAGGTGGCGCTCGCGCAGCGCGGTGAGGTCCTCGCCGTCGAGCAGGACGCGGCCCGAGGTCGGCCGCTCGAGCATGTTGATGCAGCGGGCGAGCGTGCTCTTGCCGGCGCCGCTGGGGCCGACGACGGCGGCGATCTCGCCCCGCTCGACCCGGAGATCGACGCCGTCGAGGCCGGCGATCTCGGTCTCGCCGCGGGCGAAGACCTTGCGAAGTTCCTGGATCTCGATCATCGGTGTGGAGGAGGTGGGAGCCGTTCGTGGGCCGGTCGGCTCGTACAAAGTTGACCTGGGCGGTCATCAATTGAGTCGGTGGATGGTGCGCCCTCCTCCCCACCTCCGTCAAATAGGAATGCCCGAACCCGCAATCGGCTCCGGCTATTTCTATACTTAGTTGCTCAACAATCTCGCCTTTACCCGTTCGCCGCTTGTCAACCTGTGGTTGACATCGGGCGAACGCACTCCCCCGAATGCGCCTCGAGCAGCTCGAATACGTCACCACGGTCGCCCGCAGCGGCTCCTTCCGCCGCGCCGCCGAGCTGCTCCACCTCTCGCAGCCGGCGCTCAGCGAGGGGGTGCGGGCGCTGGAGCGCGAGCTCGGCCTCGAACTGCTCGAGCGCGGTCGCTCGGGGACCAAGATCAGCGGCGCCGGCCGCGACCTGCTGCCGCTGATGTACGCGGTGATCGACGCCGCCGACCAGCTGCGGCAGAGCGCCGACGGCGGCGCCGGCACCAACCGGGTCGTCCAGCTCGGCACCGTCACCGCCGCCACCGCGCCGCTCCTCTCCCCGACGATCGGCGCCTTCCGCCAGGCCCACCCGGAAACCGCGGTCGAGGTCGTCACCGCCCAGCAGGCCGAGATCCACCTCGCCCTGCGGGAAGGGAAGATGGACCTCGGGCTGATCAACTACCTCGAGGGCGAGCCGATCTCGGAGGAGTTCGAGACGATCGAGCTGCTGCGCGGCGAGCCGGTCGCCTGCGTCTCGCCCGACAGCCCTCTCGCCGAGCTCGAGGCGGTGCCGGTCGCCGAGCTGCTGGCCGAGCCGCTGATCGCGATGCGCCCCGGCTACGTCATGTACCGCTACCTCGAGCGCCTCTGCGGCGGCCGGGTTCCCAGCTTCTCGTTCTCGGCCGACGGCGCCGAGCTCGGCAAGCACCTCGTCGCCCAGGGCCTCGGCACCGCCGTCCTCCCCGACTACAGCGTCGTCGGCGACCCGCTGGAGACGAGCGGCGCGATCACCCACCGCCCGATCGCCGGCGACGACACCGCCGTCTTCCTCGTCATCCAGCGCCGCCGCTCCGCCTCCCCCACCCGCGCCGGCCGCGACCTCCACCGCCTCTTCGTCGAGCGCGGCGGCCCTCCCGTCGAGCCCGTCGCCGCCGACTGAGTTAGAAGACGCCTTTCGCGAAGACCGCGCCGATCAGCGTGACGATGATCGACCCCCAGCCGAGATAGAGCGTGCGATTGAGGGAGTCGAAGCGAGCGTCGACCTTTTCGAAGCGGGCGTCGACCTTGTCGAAGCGGGAGTTGGTTTCGGCTCGCAGCTCGCGGATCTCCGCGCGGACCTCACCGAATTCGCGGTGCACCTGATCGAACTCACGGTGCATCCCGTCCTTCAGGTCGTCCAGCCGCTCGTCAGTCCAGGTCTCTCTCATCGTCACCGCCATGATGACATATCTAGCGGAATGTTTTGTCTTCATCAAGGAGGTGGCGGCGGATCAGGCGGTTGACCTCGTGAGGACGCTCGTAGTTTCCGAGATGAGCCGCCCCCTGCAGCTCGACGAACTCGGCGCCGGGGATGCCGGCGGCGACCTCGCGGCCGAGCTCGGGCGGCGTCGCGGGGTCCTCGCTGCCGGAGATCACCAGGGTCGGGGCGCCGATCGCGCCCAGCTCGCCCGCGTAGGTCGGTCGCCGCCAGCGCTTCGCAGCAGCCGGCGTAACCCTCGGCCGGCGTGGCGGCGATCATCTCCCGCATCCGCGCCGCCAGCTGCGGGCGGCTGCTCAGGGTCGGGGCGGTGAGCCAGCGGCCGACCACCGCCTCGGCGACCGCGCCGGCGCCCTCGGCGCGGACCAGCGCCGCCCGCGCGAGCCAGTCCTCGGCCGGGCCGAAGCGGGCGGCGCTGAAGCAGACGACGAGCCGCTCGACCCGCGCCGGCGCGTTGATCGCTGCCCACAGCGCGGTGGCGCCGCCCAGCGAGACGCCGCAGAGGGAGGCTCGCTCGAGGCCGAGGCGGTCGAGCAGCGCGATCAGGTCGCCGCCGAGGTCGGCGAGCGAGTAGGGCCCGTCCGGCACCGGCGAGCCGCCGTGGCCGCGGGCGTCGTAGCGGACCAGCCGCAGCCGGTCGCCGAGCCCGGCGACCTGCGGGTCCCACATCGCGATGCCGGCGCCGAGCGAGTGGAGGAGGACGAGCGGCGGCGCCTCCGCCTTGCCGTCGATCCTGGCGCGGACCTCGCAGGGAGCCATCAGCCGCCCCGCGAAGAGCTCACACGGCCTCGACCACCATCGCCAGCCCCTGGCCGACGCCGATGCAGAGGGTCGCCACCCCGTAGCGGCCGCCGCTTCGCCGCAGCTCGTGGACGACGCGGCCGAGCACCCGGGCGCCGGAGGCGCCGAGCGGGTGGCCGACGGCGATCGCGCCGCCGCGCACGTTGACCCTCTCCGGGTCGAGCTCGGGCCAGCCCGCGAGGCAGGCGAGCGACTGCGAGGCGAACGCCTCGTTCAGCTCGAGGAAGTCGACCTCTCCCCAGCCGATTCCCGCCTTCGCCAGCGCCTTGTTCACGGCCTCGACCGGGGCGATCCCGAAGACGTCGGGGTCGACGCCGTGGACGCCGCGGGAGACGATCCGCGCCAGCGGCTCGCGGCCGATCCGCGCCGCCGCCGCCTCGGAGCCGACCAGGACCGCCGAGGCTCCGTCCGAGAGCGGCGAGGAGTTGCCGGCGGTGACGGTGCCGTCCGCGACGAACGCCGGCCGCAGCTTGGCCAGCTTCTCCAGCGAGGTATCGGCACGGATGCCCTCGTCGCGCTCGAGCTCGACCCCGGGAATCGGCACCACCTCCGTCATCGCGCCGTCCTCGTAGGCCTGGGCGGCGAGCCGGTGGCTGCGGAGGGCGAACCGATCCTGCGCCTCGCGCGAGATCTCGTACATCCCGGCCAGCTTCTCGGCCGATTCGCCGAGGCTGATCGTCCACTGCTCGGGCATCTCGGGGTTGACCATCCGCCAGCCTAGCGTCGTCGAATAGAGCTCCTGGTTGGCGGCCGGGAAGGCGCGCTCGGGCTTCAGCAGCACCCAAGGCGCCCGGCTCATCGACTCGACCCCGCCGACCAGGAAGACCTCGGCGTCACCGGTCTCGACCGCCCGCGCCGCCTGGATCGCCGCCTCCAGCGAGGAGCCGCAGAGGCGGTTGACGGTGGCGCCGGGGACCGAGGTCGGCAGCCCGGCGAGCAGCACCGCCATCCGGGCGACGTCGCGGTTGTCCTCGCCGGCGGCGTTGGCGTCGCCGAAGAGGACGTCGTCGATCTCCTGCGGATCGAGGTCCGGAACCCGCCCCAGCAGGGCCCGGATCACGTGGGCGCCGAGGTCGTCGGGCCGGACGCCGGCGAGGGCACCGCCGTAGCGGCCGAAGGGGGTGCGGACGGCGTCGTAGATGTAGGCGGCAGTCATCCGGCGAAGCTTATGGATGCCGGGGCCCGCGCCTATCCTTCGTCCTCGTGAACGAAGTGACCTCACCTTGCTGGTGACGAAGCGCGGTGACGGCTTCACCTTCGTCACCCAATACGAGCACGGAGCGCTGGCCGGAGAGCTCGCCGAACGCTGGGGCAACGACCGCTTCGCGGCGCCGGCGGCGCCGTTCGGCGCGGCGCTGAGGATTGCCGCCGCCCACCACGACGACGGCTGGCGCGAGCTCGACGACCGCCCCGCCGTGAACGCCGAGGCCGGCCGCCCGGCCCACTTCCTCGAGCTGCCGCTGGAGACGACGGTGCCGCCCTACGGCCGCGGCGTCGACGGCGTCTACGCGCGCGACCCGCTCGCCGGGGCGCTGGTCGCCGCCCACTGGACCGGCCTTTACTCCGGCCGCTGGGGGCTGCAGAGCAGCGGCGGCCCGGTCCCCCGCCCGCTGGCCGAAGCGGTGGTCGCCGAGCAGGAGCCGCGGCGGCAGGCGACCCTGCGCGAGGCTTGGGACTGGCAGGGGCTGCGGAGCGAGTTCGAAGCCAACGCCTGGCACGCCTACGAGGTGCTGCAGGCGCTCGACGTCGCCTCGCTGGCGCTCTCGCTGGTCGACCCGGCGCTGCCGAGCGACACCGGCGTCGAGCCGCCGCTCCTCACCGCGACCCTGTCCCCGGTCGAGCAGCCGCCCGGCGCGCGGATCCTGCCAAGCGTCCCGACCGGGCCGCTCGGCGAGCACCGCGACCTCCTCTTCTCGGTCCCCGAGCCGGGCGTCGCGGCAATCGACCCCTGGCCCTTCGCCGGCGACGGCTTCACGGTCGAGCTGCCGGCGCGGCGGCTGCCGGACGGGGCGATGAGCGAGGAGGAGGCGACCGCCGCCTTCCACGCCGCTCCGGTCGAGCCGATTCGCTGGGCGCTGCGCCCGGGCGTGCGGTGATCCTCGGCCTCGACCACGTCCAGTTGGCGGCGCCGCCCGGCTGCGAGCCCGAGGCGCGGCGCTTCTTCGGCGAGCTGCTCGGGCTGCGCGAGCTGGACAAGCCGGCGGCGCTGGCCGGCCGTGGCGGCGCCTGGTTCGAGCTCGGCGCCCAGCAGCTCCACGTCGGCGTCGAGTCGGGGTTCGAGCCGGCTTCAAAGGCGCACCCGGGCATCCGGGTCGAGCCGGCGGAGCTCGACGCGCTCGCCGCCCGGCTCGCGGCGGCCTCGTTCCCGGTCAGCTGGGACGACTCGCTGCCGGCGGCGCGGCGCTTCTACTCGCGGGACCCGTGGGGGAACCGGCTCGAGTTCCTCGCCTCACCCTGATCTGGTCGCCCGCCTCCGGCGGCAGCCGCAGCGCCGCGACCGCCGCGGCGGCGGCGATCAGCGCCAGCAGCACGAAGGCGACCACGTAGGCGGTCTGCTCGCCGCCGCCGCCCGGCAGCAGTTCGCCGATCGGCCCGCCGGCGCGCAGCAGCACGGCGCCGACCGCCACCCCGAGCCCGAAGGAGAGCTGCTGGTTGGTCGCCTGCAGGGTGTTGGCGTCGCGCAGGTGCGCTTCGGGGACGTCGCTGAAGGCGAGCGTCGTGTAGCCGGTCGAGCCGACCGAGCGGGCGACGCCGCTGAGCAGGGCGACGAAGGCGATCAGCGCCAGCGGCGTGCCGGCGGTGAAGGCGGCGCAGGCGAGGAGCGTCGCCGCCAGCCCGGCGGCCGAGGCGAAGAGCACGGCGCGGAAGCCGAAGCGGCCGTAGAGGTAGGTGGTCGCCGGCTTGATCGCGATGTTGCCGAGGAAGACGAAGAGGACGACCGCGCCGGACTTGACCGGGCTCCAGCCGAACACTTCCTGGAACAGCAGCGGCAGCACGAACGGCACCGCGCCGACCGCCAGCCAGAAGACCGCCGAGCCGCCGATCGCGGCGCCGAAGGTCTCGATCCGCAGCGTCCGCAGGTTGACCAGCGGATCCTCGGCCAGCCAGAGGTGGCGGGTCGCGGTGGTCAGGAGCAGCGCCGTCGCGGCGGCGACGATCGCCACCAGCAGCCACTGCGGGTTCGCCTGCGAGACCCGGTCGGCGACGTAGGTGAGCGCCGCCAGGCCGCCGCAGGTGAGCGCGACGCCGGTCCGGTCGAGGGGCGGCGGCGGCGGCGCGGGCGGCGAGTGGATCAGCCGCAGCGCGGCGAGGAAGGCGACCGCGCCGAGCGGCACGTTGACCAGGAACAGCCAGTGCCAGCTGGCGTAGGTGGTGATCACGCCGCCGGCCAGCGGCGCGAAGACCGGCGCGATCAGGGCCGGCCAGACGAGGAAGGCGATGATCCGCATCAGCTGCGATTTCGGCGTCTCGGCGAGGACGACGAGGCGGCCGACCGGCACCATCATCGCCCCGCCCACCCCCTGCAGGACGCGGAAGGCGACCAGCTCCGGCAGGCTGGTGCTGGCGGCGCAGGCGGCCGAGGCGAGGGTGAAGACGACGATCGCGATGAGGAAGATCGGCCGGGCGCCGAAGCGGGCGCCGACCCAGCCGCTGAGCGGGATCAGCACCGCCAGCGTCACCAGGTAGGCGGTGACGACGAGGCTGATCGAGGTCGCCGGCACCCCCAGCGAGCTGCCGATCTTCGGCGCCGCGGTGACGACGATCGTGCCGTCGAGGATCTCCATGAAGAAGCAGCCGGCGACCAGCAGCGCGAGGTTGCGGTGGCGCCGCTCGATCATCGGCCCCAACCTACTCCGAGCTGCTCAGCGAATCGCGGCGGCGCGGGCCCGCTCGGCCTCGAGGTCGACCACCACGTGGGTGACCGGCAGCGCCAGCTTGCCGCGCGCCCGCTCGACGACGCCGTGCTCGACCCAGCGCGAGCGCGAGGCGGGGTGGGTCGAGATCAGGACCTCGTCGGCAGCGAAGTGGCGCAGCGCGTCCTCGATCGCCAGATTCGGGTCGGAGTCGCCGATTTCGCCGTCGGCGTGCAGGCCCAGCCGGCTGATCTCCGCCAGCGACTCCCCCAGCCGGGCGCGGGCCTGCTCGATCCCGTCGTCGATGTCGGAGGCCCAGTGGGCGGCACGTGAGCCGGCCAGCGCCGGGGCGACGACGAAGACCTCGCAGTCGCGCTCGCGGCAGCGGTTGGCGATCTCGTGCAGGAGCCCGCGGCCGGTGACGGTCTGGTTGGCGACGACCAGCAGCCGGAAGCGCTCGTCGTCGTTGCTGGTCGGGGCGAACGCAAGCGGCATCGAGCCGCGCGAGCCGCGGACGGCGAGCCCGACCCCGAAGCCGATCAGCGCCGCGGCCGCGATCACCCCGACGACCGGCCGGGTCAGCAGCGTCAGCGCCACGACCACCGCCGCCCCGATTCCGATCACGACTACCAGGCGGAACACATCCGCCTCCGACCGAAGGGGATTGTGCATACTTCCGTTGTACCACCGTCGCGGCGGTCTAACCAGTCGTCTTCAGCTGCGGGCAGTGGCGGCGGGCGAGAGGTGCGGCGCGGCCAGGAAACTCCTGGAGTGACGCTCAGCCGCCGCCGGCGGCCGGGCCGCCGGTGCTGAAGCCCTTCTCCCCGGCGCCGGCGCCGGGGCCGCCAACCTTGCTGGTGGTCGGACCTTCGGCGGCACCGCCGGGAGCGTCCTCGGGAGCGCCGCTCGGCGCGCCAGCCGGTGCCGGCACCGCAAGGCAGGGGGCGACGTCGCCTGCGGCGACCTCCATCTGCAGCGAGTCGCCGCTGCCGCCGGGGCCGGGCGAGGCGGTCAGGACCAGGGTCTCCCCCGGGCCGACCGCGTTGCGGCTGATCGTAAAGTTGGTGCCGCCGCCACTCGCCGCGCCGACGCTGCTGGTGACCTCCTCGCCGCCCGCCGCGTCGCCGCCGCCGGGCGCCGTCGCGGTCACCGGTTGGAAGCGCGGTTCGCGGCACGCCATGCCGGTGCCGAGGTAGTTGACGTCGGCCGGGACGCCGGCTTCGCGCAGCGCCTGCTCGAGGCCGTCGGCGTCCTTCAGGCTGTGGATTTCGACGCTGACATCGCCGTTCGCCTGCGGCTCCACCGCGTAGGCGGAGGTGGTGCCGCCACCGCCGGCGGTGACGATCAGCGCCGCCGCGGCGGCGGCGCAGACGGCGCCGCCGCCGAGCGCCAGCCGCGGCGCCCAGCGCCTCGCCGCGGGGGACGCACCGGCGCCGGCGGTCGCCGCCTCGGCGCCGCGCTCGGCCACCACCGCCCGCAGCTCGGCGAGCAGCCGCTCCTCGAAGTTCGTGGTCGGGCTCTGCTGGTTCACGATCGGTCCTCCTGGTTCGTGGTTGGTTGGGATGCCTCCGGTGCCGCGGGCGCGGCGGCCTGCTCGAGCTCGGCGCGCAGCTTGCGCCGCGCCCGGTGCAGCCGCACCCGGGCGGTGACCGGCCGTACGCCCGCCGCGCTCGCCGCCTCGGCGACCGTTAGCTCGTCGAGCGCGACCAGCTCCAGCACCGCCCGCTCGGCCTCGGGCAGACGGTCCATCGCCGCGTACAGCGCCCGCGCCTGGGCGGCGGCGTCGAGGCGCGCGTCGAGCCGCGCCGCGTCGTCGTGATCGAGCATGGTGCTGCCGCGCAGCCGCGCCTGACCGGCCCGCTCGCGCCCCCGCCGCCGCCGCTCGTTGGCGACGAGCACGCGGGCGATCCCGTAGAGCCACGCCTTCGGCGGGCCCTTGCGGGGCTGGTAGCGCGGCGCCGAGTCGACCGCCGCGAGGAAGATCTCGGCGGTCAGGTCGGCGGCCCGCTCGCGGTCGCCGACCCGCCGCGCGACGAAGCGCTGCAGGTCCTCGAAGTGCTCGCGGTAGAAGGCCTCGAAGAGGTCGGGGTCGGTGCCGATCAAGCGCAACTGGTCGGCCCCCACCCCGTGCTCGGCCGCGGCAACGACCCGCATGCTGCGGCTGAGCGCACTCGACTGCTGTGGCAACGCTTTCTCTATCTCCATGCCCCTCCTTGGTCGGAGGAGGCCGAAGCGTTACCGGGCTGCCTAAACGGCGGCCGAAGCGCGCTCGCGCTGGTACTCGTAGAAGCCGCGGCCGGCCTTGCGGCCGATCCGGCCGGAGGCGACCATCCGCTTCAGCAGCGGCGGCGGCGCGTACTCGGCCCGCTTGAACTCCTCGTAGAGGGAGTCGCCGATCGCGTAGAGCACGTCGAGGCCGATGAAGTCGGAGAGCGTCAGCGGCCCCATCGGGTGGCCGCAGCCGAGCTTCATCCCCTCGTCGATGTCGTCGACGGTCGCGAACCCCTCTTCGTACATCCGCACCGCCGCCATCAGGTAGGGGACGAGCAGCATGTTGACGATGAAGCCGGAGCGGTCCTTGGTGACGATCGCCCGCTTGCCGATCGTCTCGGCGAACTCGCGGGCGCCGGCCAGCGTCTCCTCGCTGGTGTCGAGCGCGACCACCACCTCGATCAGCTTCATCACCGGCACCGGGCTGAAGAAATGAAGGCCGAGGACCCGCTCGGGCCGGGTCACCCCGGCGGCCAGCTGCGCGATCGGTATCGACGAGGTGTTCGAGGAGATCAGCGCCTCCTCGGAGACGATCCCCGCCACCTGGGTGAGCAGCGCCGCCTTCAGCTCCGCGTTCTCCGGCACCGCCTCGATCACCAGGTCGGCGTCGCCGATCTCGTCCAGCTCGGTGGTCAGGTCGATGCCGCCGCGAATCCGCTCCGCCGCCTCGGCGTCGATCTTGCCCCGCTCTTCGGCGTGGCCGAGCGAGGCGTCGATCCGCTTCCGCGCCGCCCCGACCGCGGTCCGGTCGACGTCGCGGACGGTGACCGGCAGCCCAGCCCGAGCGACCGACTCGGCGATCCCCGAGCCCATCAGCCCGCCGCCCAGAATCGCCACCCGTTCGATCGCTGCCATCAGATAGTAGGAATACCACGTACCTCTCCCCGCCCCGCCCGGCCACCGCCCGAACGGGGGGCACGCCGGGCCGAGCTAGGCCGGGAAGTCGCCGGCGCCCGCCCGCAGGGTGCGCAGGAGCTCGGCGAGCTGATCGAGGTCCGCTGCGCTCAGGGGCTCGGTGGCAAAGCCGGCGGCGTTTAGGGCCGCGGTCGCCTGCTCGGCGGCCTCGCGGCCCGCGGGGAGGATCTCGGCGAGGACCGCTCTGCGGTCCGATTCGTGGGGGGTGCGCTTGACGAGGCTCGCCTGCTCCAAGCCATCGATCGTGTTGGTGACGCTCGTGCGGTGGACCTGTAAGCGCTCGCCGATCTTTCCCAGGGGGAGCGAGCCGCGGCTCGAGAGGTGAAGGAGCATCAGTGCCTCATAGCGGGGGAAGGTGAGGTTGAAGGGCTCGAGCACCTCGTTGAGTCGGGCCATCAGGATCTGGTGGACGCGCATGATCGAGGTGACGGCGACCATCTCGCGGGCGGCGGTCTCATCCCAGCGCTCCTGCCAGTGGCGGCGCGCCTCCTCGATCGGGTCGAAGGGGAGCTCGGGACCGGGCACGCGGCCAGTCTGACAGCGGAGGCCCGATAATCCGGCCGGACCGATGCCGACCGTCCTCCTCGTCCGCCACGGCCAGGCCTCCTTCGGGGCCTCCGACTACGACGTCCTCTCGCCGCTCGGCCAGCGTCAGTCGGCGCTGGTCGCGGAGTCGCTGGCGCAGCGCGGCTACCAGCCGAGCCGGATCGTCACCGGCGGCTTACGCCGCCAGATCGACACCGCCGCCGCGCTCGCCGGGCCGGCGCCGGCGGTCGACGGGCGCTGGGACGAGTACGACTCCGACAGCGTGCTCAGCCACCACAGCGAGGCGACGGTCCGGCTCGACGGCAACGGCGCCGGGGTTGGGTCGCTCAGCAGCCGCGAGTTCCAGGCGATCCTCGAGCCGGCGCTGCTGGCCTGGATCGAGACCGCCGACCGTAGCCCGGCGACGCAGAGCTGGCCCCGGTTCAGCGGCGACGCCGCCGCCGCACTGGCGGATCTGGCGGCGGCGCTCGGCCGCGGCGAGACCGCCGTCGTCGTCACCTCCGGCGGCGTGATCGCGGCCCTGGTCGGCTCGCTGCTCGGCGCCCCCGCCGCCGCCTTCGCGGCGCTCAACCGGGTGATCGTCAACACCGGCGTCACCAAGCTGGCGATCGGCGCCAGCGGCACCACCCTGATCTCCTTCAACGACCACTCGCACCTCGAGGCGGTCGACCGCGAGCTGGTGACCTACCGGTGAGGCGCCGGGTCTCGGCCACCGCGGCGATCGCGGCGCTGCTCGCCGCCGCGGCGCTCGTCGGCTGCGGCGGCTCCTCGTCCTCCGCGACGACCGACGCGACCTCCACCTCGACCAGGTCGTCGACCGAGCTGCCGCCCCAGCTCGAAGCGGCGCTCGAAAAGGCCGCCGCCAGTGGCGTCCCGGTCCGCATCCCGCCCGCCCTGCTCGAGCACCTGCCGGCCGGCGCCGAACACGCCGAAGTTCTCCGCTCGCCGTCCGACAGCTACACCCTGGCGCTCGCGGCGAAACCCGAATGCCGCTTCAAGAGCGACTGCGTGGTCGCGATCTTCGACGGCTCCAGCGGCACCGACGGCTACTTCAGCGGCAGGAAGCTGCAGCTCGCCGGCGGCACCGAAGGCGTCTACGAGCCCGGCCGCTGCGGCCCCGGCTGCAACTTCGGCACGGTCGCCTGGCACCAGAACGGCGACACCTACGGGGTCGGTGTCCCGAACGCCTCGAGCGGGGAACTGATCGTGCTCGCAAACGAAGCGATCGCAGCCGAGCCCGCCGCCGAACGCCGCAAATAGCACTTATCCACCCGGCAACAAATCCGTCCCCCGGATGCTGTTCCATGGGGTCGGAAGGCGCCCCGCGATGCATGCATCGACTCTCAGCCGCCCGGTAACCGGCCAACCTCCCTCGCCGACAGTCGAGCGGACGCGGCTGACCCTCGATGACGGCGCCGGGACGACGCTCCAGGTCGCCCGCTTCGACCGCCGCGAGTTCGACCTGCGGGTCGCGGTGATCTCCCCCTTCGCGACGCTGGTCGACTGGTGCCGCCGCAACCAGAGGCAGCACGCGATCGTCGGCGGCTTCTACGTCCGCCCCGGCGGCCCGCCGCTCGGCGACGTCTGGATCGCCGGCGAGGCGCACCCCTGCCAGCCCTTCGACCCGCCCTGGCACGCCGAGCGCGCCTGCGTCCACGCCGACGGCGAGGAGCTGGCGATCCGGCCCCGCCGCGAGCTCGGCGAGGTGCGCGGCGACCTGCTGCAGGCCGGCCCGAAGCTGGTCGGCGGTCGCCGTTCGCTGGTCCGCCGCGGCCACGACCCCGAGGGCTTCTCCGCCGGCGCCCGCCAGTTCGACTCCGACATCACCGCCGGCCGCTACCCGCGCGCCGCCCTCGGCCTCAACGAGCGCGAGATCATCGCCGTCGCCTGCGAAGGCCGCGCCGACGACGAGGCCGGCCTGGCGATGGACGAGCTGGCCACCGCGATGCAGCAGCTCGGCGCGGTCGAGGCGATCAACCTCGACGGCGGCGGCTCCTCCTCGCTGGTCATCGACGGCGCCCTCCTCAACACCCCGCGCGAGGAGCACGGCCGCGAGCTGGTCGGCGGCCGCGAGATCGCCACCGCGCTGCTCTTCCTCCCTCGTTAGTACGCTCCCCGCGCAGCGCAGGCGGAACAGTGGGAGGGGGAGGATGAAGCTCGTAGTCGGCATCGTCCGGCCGGAGAAAGCCAACGACGTGCTCGAAAGTCTCTACCGCGCCGACGTGCGCGGGATCTCGATGAGCCGGGTGCAGGGGCACGGCGGCGAGCTCGAGCGGGTCGAGACCTACCGCGGCACGACCGTGCAGATGGGGCTCTCCGAGAAGGTGCGGTTCGAGATCGCGGTCTCCGACGAGTTCGTCGAGCCGACGATCGCGGCGCTCTGCGACGGCGCCCGCACCGGCGAGGTCGGCGACGGCAAGATCTTCGTCCTGCCGCTGGAGAAGGCGGTGCGGATCCGCACCGGCGACGTCGACATCGGCGCGGTGACGCCGGTCGACAAGTGAGCGCGGGGCACGCCCTCGCGGCGCTCGCCGGCATCAACACTGGCGACACCGCCTGGATGCTGGTCGCGACCGCGCTGGTCCTGATGATGACCCCGGCCCTGGGTCTCTTCTACGCCGGGCTGGTGCGCTCGAAGAACACCCTCAACACCTTCATGATGTCGGCCGGGGCGATCGCGGTCGCCGCCGTCACCTGGGCCGCGATCGGCTACTCGCTCGCCTTCGACGGCGACGGCTCGCTGGTCGGCGGACTCGGCAACGCCTTCCTCAGCGGCGTCGACTTCGCCCCCCGCTCCGGCACCCACATCCCCGAGCTCGTCTTCTTCGCCTTCCAGGCGACCTTCTGCATCATCACCGTCGCCCTGATCTCCGGCGCGGTGGTCGAGCGGATGCGGTTCGGCGCCTTCCTCGTCTTCGCGGCGCTGTGGTCGATCTGCGTCTACGCGGTCCTCGCCCACTGGTCCTTCGGCGGCGGCTGGCTGCAGGCGCACGGCACCCTCGACTTCGCCGGCGGCGTCCCGGTCGAGATGGGCTCCGGCTTCTCGGCGCTGGCGGCGGCGCTGGTGGTCGGCGCCCGCCGCGACTACGGCCGCCAGGCGCTCCTCCCCCACAACGCGATGTACGTGCTGCTCGGCGCCGGCCTGCTCTGGTTCGGCTGGTTCGGCTTCAACGGCGGCAGCGGCTTCGGGACCGGGGACCCGAGCGTGCTCGCCTTCACCAACACCCTCCTCTGCCCCGCCTGCACGCTGCTCGTCTGGTTCGCCCTCGACCTCGCCCGCGGCCGCAAGGTGACCGCGATCGGCGCGGCGACCGCGATCATCGTCGGCTGCGTCGCGATCACCCCGGCCGGCGGCTTCATCAGCCCGGGCTGGGCGATGGCGCTCGGCGCCCTGGCGGCGCTGCCGAGCTACGCGGTGATCGTCTGGCGCACCCGCACCCGGGTCGACGAGACCCTCGACGTGCTCGCCGCCCACGGCACCGCCGGCCTGTTCGGGATCATCTTCATCGGCTTCTTCGCCGAGGCCGCCTGGAACGGCGTCTCCGACGGGCTCTTCTACGGCAACGCCGCCCAGCTCGGCCACCAGGCGCTGGCGGCGCTCGCCACCCCCGCCTACGCCTTCGTCGTCACCTTCCTGCTGCTGAAGCTGGTCGGCCTGGCGATGCCGCTGCGGGTCGACGAGCGGACGGAGGCGATCGGCATGGACGTCAGCCAGCACGGCGAGGAGGCCTACGTGACCGGCGAGGGAGCGATCCTGATCTCGACCGAGGTGCCCCGAATAACCAGGTGACGGCGCTCGCCCTGTAGACATGTCGGGTGACATCGGTCCTGATCGGCACCTACTTCTATCCCCGCGGCGGCTCGGCCCACGCGACGCGGGCGCTGGTGCGGGAGCTGCGACGGACGGATCTCGAGGTGACGCTGCTGAGCGGCTCGCGCACCGACCTCGGCGAGACCGCCGACGCCCGCGACTTCTACGCCGGCCTCGATCCAGTCGCGGTCGACTTCACCTCGGCGCTGCGCTCGCCTGACCCGCTTCGCCACCGCGGCCCGCCCGGCACGGCGCCGATCCACGGCTCCTACGAGGACCGGCCGGGTGCCCCCGACGCGGTCCTCGCCAGCCTCGAGGACGCCGAGTACGGCCTCCAGGTCGAGGCCTGGTCCGCCGCCCTCCGCGGCCTCGACTCCCCCGCCCCCGAGCTTCTCTACCTCCACCACCTGACCCCCTTGAACGAGGCTGCCGCGCTGGTCTTCCCCGAGCAGCCGGTGATCGGCCACGTCCACGGCACCGAGCTGCTGATGCTGGAGGCAATCGCCGCCGGGCCGCCGCCGGGCTGGGCGCACGCCGGCGCCTGGGCGGAGCGGCTGCGGCGCTGGGCCGCCGCCTGCGGGCGGATCGTCGTCAACGACCCGGGCGGGCTCGAGCGCGCCGCCGCCCTGCTCGACGTGGCGCCGGAGCGCTTCGCGCTGATCCCGAACGGCTACGACCCCGAGTTCCGCCCCGGCCCGGTCGACCGCCGCGCCCACTGGCGCCGAGCGCTGGTCGAACGGCCGCGCGGCTGGCGACCGGGCGGCGAGCCCGGCTCGGTCGCCTACGCGGAGCCCGATCTCGAACCGCTCCTCGACGGCACCGTCCTCGTCTACGTCGGCCGCTTCACCGCGGTCAAGCGGCTGCCGCTCCTGATCGAGGCCTTCGCCGACGCCCGCGAGCGAGCCGAGCGCCCGGCCGCCCTGGTCCTCGCCGGGGGCTATCCGGGGGAGTGGGAGGGCGAGCACCCGCTCGAGACCGTCGCTCGGCTCGGCGTCCCCGACGTCTTCCTCGCCGGCTGGCACCCCCACGCCGCCCTCCCCGACTTCCTCAACGCCTCCGACCTGCTGGTCCACGCCGCCGCCCGCGAGCAGTTTGGCCAGGTCCTGATCGAGGCGATGGCCTGCGAGCGGCCGCCGATCGCGATCGACGCCGGCGGCCCGGCCTCGATCGTCGACGACCCGGAGACCGGCTGGCTGGTCCCGGCCGAGGACGACCCCGGCGCCCTCGCCGCGGCGATCCTCGCCGCCGTCGAAGACCCGGCCGAGCGCCGCGGGCGCGGCCGCCGCGCCCGCGGCGCGGTGGTCGACCGCTACTCGTGGAGCAAGATCGGTCGCGAGATCGTGGCGCTGATCGACGAAGTCGTCGCGCGACTGAAGCATTGACGGGCCCATAGCAACGTCAATGCTTCAGCCGCGCGTTTAGTCCTCGAGGCGGAGGAGGGAGTGGACCGGGGCCGTCAGCTGCCGCCGCCCGCCGAGGGCGGTCAGCTCGACGAGGAAGCTGTAGGCGACGACCTCTCCGCCCAACTTCGCGACCAGCTCGCCGATCGCGGCGGCGGTGCCACCGGTCGCGATCAGGTCGTCGTGGACGACGACGCGGGCGCCGGGGGCGATCGCGTCGGCGTGGAGGTCGAGCGCGTCGGGGCCGTACTCGAGCTGGTAGGCGACGCTCTCGGTCTGGCGCGGCAATTTGCCCGGCCGCCGCGCCGGCACGAACCCGGCGCCGACGGCGACGGCGAGCGCCGCGCCGAGCACGAACCCGCGTGCCTCGGCGCCGACTACCGTCGCCACCGGCCCGTGATCGTCGAGCTGGCCGGCGAGCAGCTCGACCGCGCGGCGCAGGGCCGTCGCGTCGGCGAACAGCGGCGTCACGTCGCGGAAGCAGATCCCCTCGCGCGGGAAGTCCGGCACCGCCCGGATCAGCCCCTGCAGATCGGGCGACTCCATTCAGTAGCGGAGGATCGCGGCGACGCCTTCGGCGGCGGCCAGGTTCTCCGCCAGCTCGTCGCGGACGATCGTCACGCCGGCGCCGCTCGCCAGCGCCGCCCGGACCAGCTCCTCGGCCGGCTCGCCGAGCGCCGCGTCGAAGACCAGGTGCTGGGCCCGTCCTTCGGCGAGCGCCTCGCTCGTGTCCTGCAGGCCCAATGCCCCCGGGCGGGAGGCGTCGGCTTCGCCGAGCGCGCGCTCGACGACCACCCGGTCGCGGGCTACCGCGGCCCGCTCGGCCGCCTCGCCGACCGTCGGCAGCAGCCGCCCGATCGGCTCCGTGATCAGGTCCTTGGCCTCGGCCTGCTCGGCCGCGACCCGGGTCGGCTCGAAGCCCTTCGCCAGCTCCTCCCAGTCGCGGGTGGGCCCGAAGACGAGCGCCCGCTCGATCCCCCGCTCCCGCAGCTTTTCGCCGGCCAGCTTGCCGGCCTCGACCAGGAAGCGCTCGCGGTTGTGCTCGAGCCGCTGGTCGTACTGGTCGCGGCCGGAGGAGCTCGGGCCCTGGGCCCGCGCCGGGTCGCTGGTCGACTGGGCCTTGCGCTCGCGCCAGTCCAGCTCGAAATAGGTCATTTCCCAGTCCTCGAGCTCCTTCAGTTCCCCTTCGGCGAGCTCGAGCAGCCGCACCCGCTCCGAGGAGATCACCGCGACACCGGCCGCGGCGCCGCGCTGGAGCAGGTCGACGAGGCCGGCGACCCGCGGCCGCCGGTCCAGCGAGACCGTCGAGGAGGGCGGCTCGACGCCGCCCGCGAACCAGTGCTCACGACCGGCCTTCTCCGCCACCTCGACGAAGCCCGCTTCGCCGCGCGGCGGCGGCCGCGTCTCGGCGTCGTCCGCGTAGCGCTCGAGCAGGCGCTCGGCCGTCGCCCGCAGCGCGATCCGCCGCTCGTGCTCGGCGCCCTCGGCCTCCTCGCGCAGGCGCTCGGCGCCGTTTCGCAGCTCCGTCCGCCAGGCACCGGAGCGATCGCCCGGCTGGAAGCCGAGGTAGACCGAGGCGACGCCGAGCGGCGGCTCCCACCCGCTCAGCTCGCGGAGCTCGTTCAGGTCCGGCGGCACCGACCCATTCTTACTCAATCGACGATCAGGACGATCGCGACGATCACCCCGACCGTGACCACCACCCAGCGCAGCTTCTCGTCGGGGATGCGGCGGCCGTACCGGGAGCCGATCTGGGCGCCGATGATCGAGCCGACCGCGATCAACCCCGCGGCGAGGAAGGCGACGTGGGCGAAGATCACGAAGAGCAACGCCGCGACGGCGTTGGCGGTCCCGATCACCAGGTTCTTGGCGCCGTTCAGCCGCTGCAGGCGGTCGTTGATCAGGAGTCGCAGGACGGCGAGCAGGATCACCCCGGCGGCGGCGCCGAAGTAGCCGCTGTAGACGCCGGCGAAGAAGGCGATCCCGCCCAGCGCCAGGATCCGCATCCGGCGCGGCACCTGGTGCAGGCGCGGGCTCGGCCGCAGGATCAGAAGCGCGCAGGCGATCAGGATCAGGATCGGGACGACCGCGTCGAAGACGCCGCTCGGCAGGACCAGCAGGAGGACGCCGCCGACGATCGCGCCGAGGCCGCCGGTCGCCGCCAGCAGGACCGCCCGCCGCTCCTGCCCCTTCAGCTCCTCGCGGTAGCCCCAGACGGCGCTGAAGTTGCCGAAACAGAGGCCGACCGTGTTGGAGACGTTGGCGGTGACCGGCGCGTAGCCGACCGCCAGCAGGGTCGGGAAGGTGATCAGCGAGCCGGAGCCGACGATCGCGTTGATCGCCCCCGCCGCCAGCGCCGCCGCGAAGACGGCGGCGGCCTCAAGCGGCGACATCCGGGAGCGCGAAGATCGCGATCAGCGGCGGCAGCAGGAGCGAGGCGAGGGCGGCGATCTCGGCGATGCCGTCGACCGTCCCGAACCCCTCGAGGTGGCCGACGTGGAAGATCAGGTGGAGGGTCGCGGTCAGGAGGAAGGCGACGCAGGCGGCGCGCGCCAGGGTCCGCTCGAGCGTCCAGGCCGCCCACCCGAACAGCACCGCGAAGCCCAGGTATAGGCCGCCGACGTCGCTGATCAGGTGCTCGTTGTAGGGGGGCAGCAGGTGGACCCAGTCGGCGAGGAAGGGGAAGTCGTCGTAGAAGGTGTGGGGGACGAAGGCCGCGGTGGCGCCGATCAAGACGCAGTAGGCGCAGAGCAGCACGAGCATCGCCCGCGTCACCGCTGCACGCTCGCCGCCGATCACGGCCGCGAGTCTGACACCCGCGGCAGCCGCTCAGGCGCCCGGCAGCCGCTCGGCGCCGATCCAGACGCTCCAGCGCTCGACCGAGTCGATCCGCAGCACGCCGTCGAGCCAGGGGTCGGCGGCGAACAGCTCCCGCGCGCCGGCCTCGTCGGCGGCGGCGACGACCAGCGCCACGTACTCGCCGTCGACGTCGTCGAGCGGCCCGCCGATCAGGATCCGGCCTGCCTCGGTCAGCCGCTCGACGAAGGCGGCGTGCTCGTCCCAGCCGGCCTGCTGGCGGCGCCCGCGCGCCGGGTCCCACGCCGGACCGCGCCGCTGCCTGACGAGGAAGTACTCGGCCACGCCAAGAGAGTAGAAAGCGAAGGTGATGAGCGCCAGCTACGCGAAGGTGAACCTCGGCGAGGTCGAGGACGCGGCGCCGGCCAACGGCTTCGGCGAGCGCTGGGAGGCGCGGGTCGCCGGCGCCGCGCTCGGCGCCGAGCAGACCGGCGCCACCTACTTCCGGCTGCGGCCGGGCCGGCGCTCGCCGTTCGCCCACCGCCACCGCGAGGCCGAGGAGATCTACGTGATCCTGCGCGGCCGCGGCCTGGTCAAGCTCGGCGAGGAGATCCGGCCGGTGGCGGCGCTCGACGCGATCCGGATCGCCCCCGAGCTCCCTCGCGCCTTCGAGGCCGGCCCCGACGGCCTCGACTTCGTCGCCTTCGGCACCCACCACGCCGACGGCGAGCCGGTCGAGGACCCCTGGGTCGAGTGACTACCGCTCCCGGCCCCAGACGCCGTCCTCGCCGGGGCCGGCGATCAGGCGGGCGCCGCGGCCGCGGCTGACGAAGCTGACCGACCAGCGGATCAGGACCAGCAGCCGGTTCTGGAAGCCGATCAGGTACCAGAGGTGGACCAGCAGCCAGGTCAACCAGGCGGGGAAGCCGCTGAGCTTCAGCAGGTGCAGGTCGGCGACCGCGCGGGCGCGGCCGATCGTCGCCAGGTTGCCTTTGTCGAGGTAGTGGAACGGCGGCGGCTGCTGGCCGGCCAGGCGGGTCTTGATCGCGCGCGCCGCGTAGCGGCCCTGCTGCATCGCCACCGGGGCGACGCCGGGATAGATGCGCGGCTCGCCATCCGGCTCGCGGACCCGGATCATGTCGCCGATCGCGATCACCTCCGGGTGGCCGGGCAGGCTCAGGTCGGGCTCGACGAGGACGCGGCCGGCGCGGTCGACCTCGCTCGCCGCCTGCTCGGCGAGCGGGCCGCCGAGCCGCGAGGCGGTGACCCCGGCGGCCCAGATCACGTTGTGGGCGGGGATCCGCTTCGTCTCGTCGCCGACGGCTTGCACCGTCACCGATTCCGCGTCGATGCCGACCACGGTGTGACGGAGGAGCGGCGTCGCCCCGAGCCGTTCCAGCGCCCGCGCCGCCTTGCGCGAGAGCGACGGCGGGAAGGTGGTAAGCACCCGGTCTTCGGTCTCGACCAGCAGCACCCGCCCCTCCCCCGGGTCGACGTTGTGGAACTCCTGCCGCAGCGTGTCGCGCGCCAGCTCGGCGATCTGGCCGGCCATCTCCACCCCGGTCGGGCCGCCGCCGACGACGACGAAGGTCAAGAGCGCCCGCCGCCGCTCCGGGTCCGGCTCCAGCTCGGCCGCCTCGAAGGCGGCGAGCAGCCGCGACCGCAGCGCCAGCGCGCTCTCCAGCGACTTCACCTCGGGGGCCAGCTGCTGCCAATCGTCGTGGCCGAAGTAGGAGTAGCGCGAGCCGGCGGCGACGACCAGGCTGTCGTAGGAGAGCTCGGCCCGCTCCGGGCCACCCGGCGGCGGCCGCAGCGTCAGCCGCCGCGCCTCGAGGTCGAGGTCGGTCACCTCGGCCATCAGCACCCGCACGTTCGGCTGCCCCTTGAAGATCGCCCGCAGCGGGTAACAGACTTCCGCCGGCGAGAGCGCCCCGGTCGCCACCTGGTAGGTGAGCGGTTGGAAGAGGTGGAAGTTGCGGCGATCGACCAGCGTCACCTCGACCGCCTCCGATGCGAGGTGCTTGGCGGCTTCGAGCCCGCCGAAGCCGCCGCCGATCACCACCACCCTGTGGCCCGCCGCGTGCACACGTCACTTCTACCCGATCGGCGATCGCTTGACTTCGAGTGCGCTCTAATTCCTATCCTCGACGTAGATGGAGTCCGACACCGCTCAACTCGACGCCGGCCTGACGATCGCCGACGCCGCCAACGCCACCGGAGTCAGCGTCCACACCCTGCGCTATTACGAGCGCGCCGGGCTGATCGACGGCGTCGACCGCGCCGCCTCCGGCCACCGCCGCTACCGGCAGGAGGACCTCGCCTGGATCGAGGCGCTGGTCTGCCTGCGCTCGACCGGGATGCCGATCGCCCGCATCCGCCGCTACGCGGAGCTGGTCCGGGCCGGCGAGGGCAACGAGCGCGAGCGGCTGGCGCTGCTCGAGGAGCATCGCGCGGCGGTCCGGGCCGAGCTGGCGGAGGTGCAGCGGCACCTGGCCTTCGTCGAACGCAAGATTTCCAATTACAAGGAGCTGACCGATGAATAGAAGAACCCTGGGAAGCCAGGGCCTCGAGGTCTCCGCCGAGGGGCTCGGCTGCATGGGCATGACCTGGGCCTACGGCGCCGGCGACGAGCAGTCCGGGGTGGAGACGATCCACCGCGGGCTGGAGCTCGGCGTCACCTTCCTCGACACCGCCGAGGCCTATGGCCCCTACGACAACGAGGAACTGGTCGGCCGCGCGGTCGACGGCCGCCGCGACGAGGTCGAGATCGCCACCAAGTTCGGCTTTCAGATCAACCCCGACCGACCCCGCGACCGCGGCGTCGACGGCACCCCCGAGAACGCCCGGCGGGCGCTGGAGGGCTCGCTGCGGCGGCTCGGCACCGACCACGTCGACCTCTACTACCAGCACCGGATCGACCCGAACGTGCCGATCGAGGAGACGGTCGGGGCGATGGGCGAGCTGGTCGGCGAGGGCAAGGCCCGCTTCGTCGGCCTCTCCGAGGCGGCGCCGGAGACGATCCGCCGCGCCCACGCGACCTTCCCGCTGACCGCGGTGCAGACCGAGTACTCGCTGTGGACGCGCGACCCCGAGGACGAGGTCCTTCCGACCCTCCGCGAGCTCGGGATCGGCTTCGTCCCGTACTCGCCGCTCGGCCGCGGCTTCCTCACCGGCCAGATCCGTTCGCTCGACGACCTCCCCGAGGACGACTGGCGGCGCACCAACCCACGCTTCCAGGAGGAGGCGCTGCAGGAGAACCTGCGGCTCGCCGACCGGGTCGCCGAGCTGGCCGAGCAGATCGGCGCGACGCCGGCGCAGGTGGCGCTCGCCTGGGTCCTGGCCAAGGGCGAGGACCTGGTCCCGATTCCGGGCACCAAACGGCCCGAGCGGCTCGAGGAGAACGCCGCCGCGGTGGAGCTGGAGCTGAGCGACGACCAGCTCGCCGAGCTCGACGCGGCGATCTCACCCGGCGCGGTCCGCGGCGACCGCTACGACGACTCCGGGATGGCGATGCTGAACCACTAGGGCTTTGGCGCCGGCTCAGCCCTCGCTGAGGACGGTCTTCGTCGCCTCGCCGAGGACGTGCTCGCGGAGCGCCCGCGGCGCGGCGTCGAGGCTGGCGAGGTCGGTCGTCACCGCGGCCGGCCGCAGCTTGCCGCCGGCGACCAGCTCCAGCACCGCCGGGATCTGCGGGCGCGCGTGGCTGCGGCCGATGTGGAGGGTGACGTTGCGGCCGAACATCATCCCGGTCGGGATGCCGATCGTCTTGTGGAGGGTGCCGATGCTCTGGCAGAGGCCGTCCTCGGCGGTCATCGCCAGCGCCAGCTGCAGGCCGGCCGGCGAGGCGCTGGCGTCGATCACCAGCGGCGAGAGCTGGCGGCGGTCGAGCTCGCCCGGCGGCAGCGCTTCGATCCCGAGCCGCTCGGCCTGCTCGCGCAGGAACGGCCGGTCCTCGACGAAGCGGACCCGGCGGGCGCCGAGCGCCAGCGCGATCTGGCCCATGTAGAGCGGCACGCTGCCACTGAAGTCGGTGCGGGGCGACTGCGAGCCGATCACCAGCAGCTCGTCGCCGTGGCCCTGCTCGAGCAGCCTCGGCAGGTGCGGGGCGATCCGGTAGTGGGCGTCGGCGAGGTTGTCGGCGGCGCTGGCGACGTCGACCGGGTCGACGCCGGCGGGCAGCGGCACCAGCATCGCCTCGGCGAACGGGACCGCCAGCAGCTCCGAGACGGCGCCGCCCCAGTGCCCTCCCCCCAGCCCGAACCCGTACATCGAGATCGGCGGCACCGCGGCGCAGTTGCCGGTCCGCCCGTCGCGGCACGGCTCGCACTCGCCGCAGCTGATCTGGAACGGCACCACCACCCGGTCGCCCGGCCTGACCGCGCTCACCCCGTCCGCCACCTCGACCACCTCGGCGACGCATTCGTGGCCGAAGTGGAGCGGCTGCGGGAACGGCGCCGTGCCGAGCCCGAGGGCGCGGTCGAGGTCGCAGGTGGCGGCGGCGATCGGGTGGACGAGGGCGCCGAGCGGCTGCGGCAGCGGCGGCGCCGGCACCTCGCGCCAGACGAAGCGGGCGCCGGGCGCCAGCGAGAGCGCCCGCATCTTCGGCCGGGTCGGGTGGCGGCGCTGGCGCAGCTTGTCGCCGGCGGCGGCCCGCAGCCGCTGCACTCGCAGCCCCATCTGCCGCTCCATCGCCACCTTGCCGGCGGTCGCCGCCATCGGGCTCACCGCCCCAGCGGTCTGGCGCAACCACCCCCGCGGTCTCTGCGCACGCCTCATTGCGGTCTCCGAGGTTAGCCCTCCGCGGCCGAGGAGCGCGGTGCGGCCGGGGAGCTACGGCGCCAGCGCCAGGACCGGGTCCTGCTGAGCGCGGCCGCGGCGGGCGGCGGTCCGCGGCGCGACCCCGGCGACCCGCTTGAAGGCGCGGGCGAAGGCGGCCTCGGAGCCGTAGCCGAGCTCGGCGGCGACCGCGGCGACCGTCGTCTCCTCGGCTTCCAGCCGGCTCTGCGCCAGCCGCATCCGCCACTCGGTCAGGTAGCGCAGCACCGGCACCCCGACCAGCTCGGTGAAGCGGGCGGCGAACGCCGAGCGCGACATCGCCACCTCGCGGGCGAGGCCGGCGACCGTCCAGTCGCGGGCCGGATCGGCGTGGATCAGGGTCAGCGCCCGGCCGATCCGCGGGTCCCGCAGGGCGCCGAGCCAGCCGACCTGGGCGCCCGGGTCGGTCTCGATCCAGGCGCGGATCGCCTGGATCACGAGGATGTCGGCGAGCCGGGTGACGACCGCCTCGCCGCCCGGCCGCGGCGCGATCGTCTCTGCCGCGATCAGCCCCAGCGTCGCCTGCAGCTGCGCCGAGTCGGTGCCGGCCGCGCCGTCGAGGTGGATGATCCCCGGCAGCAGCTCGACCAGGTTCCGGGCGGTCGGGTGCTCGAAGCGGACGGCGCCGCAGATCATCCGGCAGCGCTCGCCGCCGCCGTCGAGGCGGAGCACCTCGTAGCGCTCGCTGACCTGCTCGCGGGGCAGATCGAGGATCGGCGGCGCGGCGACGCCGGGGGCGCTGCGCAGGACGTGGCCGCTGCCGCGCGGGACCAGCGCCAGGTCGCCGCGGCGCAGGGTGCGAAGCTCGCCCTCCGCCTCGAGCTCGGCGCCGCCCTCGCTGATCACGTGGAACCAGGCGTAGCCGGGCAGCGGCGGCAGCGTCATCCCCCAGGGGCCGGTGAGATCCGAGCGGCAGTAGAAGGCGCCGGTCATCTGCAGCGGCTGCAGGGCCTCGGCGAGGGGGTCGGCGGCGGCCGCCGCGAGCGGCTGGCGATGCGGGGCCTGGACGGCGCTCGGCGGCATCGGTCCAGCTTAGACCCTCTTGCCGATCGTCCGCCGTTACTGGACGATCGATCAAGCTTTACGGATATCTGCGCATAGACAGTCCGGCCAAACCGTCGGAGACTGGACGGGCCCTACAGAGCCCAACCAAGGAGCCGACGATGATCGAACCCGGACAGACCCTCGAGAACCCCGTCACCGGCGAGCGCTTCAGCTTCCGCCACACCGCCGCCTCGAGCGCCGGCGACCTGCTCGCCTTCGAGCTCGGCCTGCGCCCCGGCGGCGCCGTGCCGATCCCCCACGTCCACCCGATCCAGACCGAGACCTTCAGGGTGACCGCCGGCCTGATGCGCTTCCGGGTCGGCTGGCGCCACGTCCTCGCCGAACCGGGCGACGTCGTCGAGGTCGCCCCCGGCATCCTCCACGGCTTCGCCAACGCCGGCGAGGAGGAAGCGCGGGTCGAGGTCGAGGTGCGCCCGGCGCTGGCGATGGAGGAGATGTTCGCCGAGGTCGTCGCGCTCGCCGAGGCCGGCCGCATGAGCCGCCGCGGGATGCCGCGCAACCTGCTCGACCTCGCCGCGCTCGCCCGCCGCTACGACCGGGAGGCGCACGCCCCGTTCCTCGGCGTCGCCGTCCAGCGGCTGCTGCTGGCGCCGCTCGTCTTCGCCGCCAACCACCGGCGACCGGCCGGCCCCGCCCTGACCGCCTGATCGTCCCGCCCACGCCCGACCGCCCGCCCGAAAGGAGCCCGCGATGTCCGCCCCGCTCTTCGCCCTCACCTTCCTCGCCGCGCTCGCCTGCGCCCTCTCGGCCGGCGTCTTCTACGCCTTCTCGACCTTCGTGATCAGCGGCCTCGAGCGCCTGCCGGCGCCGACCGCCGTCGCCGCGATGCAGTCGATCAACCTCACCGCCCCGCGGGCGCCGCTGCTGCTGGTGATGTTCGGTGCGACCCTCCTCTCCCTGGCAGCCGCCGTCCTCGCCCTGCTCGAAGCCGACGGCGCCGCCCACTGGCTGCCGGCCGCTGCGGCGCTCCTCTATATCGCCGGCACGATGGCCGTCACCAGGTCCGGCAACGTCCCCCTCAACGACCGCCTCGAGCGGGTCGACCCCGCCGGCCCCGCCGCGGCCGCCGAGTGGCGGCGCTTCCTCGACCCCTGGCGGTCGCTCAACCACCTTCGGACCCTCAGCAGCCTCGCCGCCACTGCCGCCCTGATCGCCGCGTTGGCCGTCTAGATCATGCAGACAAAACATTCCTCTTCTGCTAACGTGCCGTCGTGGCGACGATGGCACGAGAGACCTGGACCGACGAGCGACTGGATGACCTGACCAAGCGGGTCGATGATGGGTTCAGGCGGGTCGACGACGGCTTCAAGCGGGTCGACGACCAGTTCAAGCGGGTCGACGACCGATTCAAAGAGGTGGGTGAGGAATTCCGCGCGATCCGTAGCGAAACGAGTCAGCAGTTCGCGGCGATGCACCGTCTCATCCTTCAGGTCTTCGCCGGCATGTTCGCGACCTTCGCGCTCGGCTTTCTCGGCCTGATCGTCACGATCCTCACCCAAGTCTGATGGCGACGATGGCACGGGAGACCTGGACCGGCGGGCGACCGGACGACGTCGACAAGCGGGTCGATGACGGTTTCAAAGAGATGCGCGAGGAATTCCGCGCTGTGCGGGCCCAGATGGTTCAGCTGTTCGGCGGCATGTTCGCAGTGATGCTGATTGGCTTCCTGAGCGTGATCGCGACGATCCTCGTCCACGGCTGAGCGCGCCGCCCGAGCCGCGCCGAGCTGGATCGTTTCTCTAGATTCCCGCGTACCCATAGGGTGCGAGGCAAGGCGCGAGCCCGAGCGCGGGCCCGCCGAGTAGAAGCCGGATGACGACGAAGACGATCCGCAAAGACGCGCTGCGCAGCCGCCGCTCGATCCTCGACGCGGCGCGGGAGCTGCTCGCCGACGGCGACGACGCGTCGTTCGCCGAGATCGCTGACGCGGCGGGCGTCGGGCAGGCGACCGTCTACAGGCACTTCGAGAGCCGCGGGATGCTGCTGGCGGCGCTCGCCGAAGAGGGGATGGATCGGCTCGAGGAGAGGGTCGCTGCGGCGCCGGTGACGGCCGCGTCGTTCGAGCGGCTGTTGCGGTTGATCACCGCCGAACAGGTCCACGACCAGACGCTGATCGCGGCGATCCGCCGCGGCGAGGTCGAGGAGAGCCGGGTGCAGCGGCTGACCGAGCGGGCGCTGGCGCTGTTCCGCGAGCCGCTGGCGGCTGCGCAGGCGGCCGGACTGGTCAGGGGCGAGCTGAAGCTCGACGACGTGATGCTGGTGCTGGCGATGATCGACGGCGCCCTCGCCTCGGCCGCCGATCACCACCAACGGCAGCGCAGCGCCAAGCGGGTGCTCGCGATCGTGCTCGACGGCCTGCGCGGCTCGCGCCGAAGCCAGTCGCCGCCCTAGGTCGCGGCGGCGGCCGCGCAGCGGGCGCAGAGCCCGTGGACGACGATCTCGGCCCGCTCGGGCCGGAAGCCGTCGCGGCCGCTGCGGCGCAGCGCAGGCGCCAGGTCGAGCTCGGCGTCGAAGTCCTCGATCGAGCCGCAACGATCGCAGACGCGGTGGTTGTGGGGGCCCGGCCGCGGGTCGTAGAGGACGGCGCCCTGGGTGACGCCGAGCCGCCGCACCAGCCCCATCTGCTCGAACAGCTCGAGCGTCGAGTAGACGGTCGGCAGCGAGACGTTGGGGAGGCTCTCGCTGACCTCGGCCAGCACCTCCTCGGCGCTGACGTGGCGGTCGAGCTCGCGCAGCGCCCGGTAGATGAAGAGCCGCTGCGGCGTGACCCGCTGGCCGCGCTCGCGCAGGGTCGCGCTCAGCTCCTGCTCGGCGGTCGGGATCTGGGAGGCGGCGGTCGTCATCACGCTTAAGGATAGCGGCTCTCAGGTGAGCCTAATTTTCTCTTATTAGGCAAACCTTATTTTAAGTGACTTGCTATAGTGACCGGCGATGACGGCCGCGGCACAGGCACTGATCTCGCGCTGGAAGGGCGCCGACGAGCGCGACCGCCTGCTCCAGGTCGTCCAGCCGGGCCTGATCGGGTTGATCGACGGAACCGTCTCCACCCTCGCCCCGATCTTCGCGACCGCCTTCGTCGCCGGCTCCCGCGCCGCCCTCCTGGTCGGCCTCGCCTCCGCCCTCGGCGCCGCGATCAGCATGGGCATCTCGGAGGCGCTCTCCGACGACGGCAGCCTCACCGGCCGCGGCGACTCGCTCAACCGCGGCCTGATCACCGGCTTCGCCACCTTCCTCGGCGGCGCCTTCCACTCCCTGCCGTTCCTGATCGGCGACGTCAACCAGGCTCTCCTCGTCGCCTACGTCGTGGTTGCGGTCGAGCTGCTGGCGATCGCCTTCGTCCGCAAGCGCTACCTGAAGGTGGCGCTGAGCCAGTCGCTGGTCCAGGTGACGATGGCGGGCGTGATGGTCGCCGGCGTCGGCATCGCGATCGGCCACGCATGACGGCCGACGGCGAGCTCGCCGTCGCGGCGGAGACGAACGCAGCGGCCAGCGCCTCCGTTGCTCAATTGTGCTTAGCCGGTTACCGACCTGCGACCGGGTCTCAGGGCCCCTCCCCCCGTTAGGATCGCCGCCATGAAGATGCGCGCCGCCGTGCTGGAGGAGTTCGGGCAGCCGCTCGCGGTCCAGGAGGTCGAGCTGACCGAGCCGCGGGCCGGCGAGGTGCTGGTACGGCTGGCCGCCTGCGGCGTCTGCCACACCGACCTCTACACGGCCTCCGGCGCCGACCCCTCCGGCTACGCGCCGACCGTGCTCGGCCACGAGGGCGCCGGGGTGGTCGAGGCGGTCGGCGAGGACGTCCGCGACCTGGCGGTCGGCGACCACGTCGTCACCCTCTTCTCGCCCCAGTGCCGCGAGTGCGTCCACTGCCTCGACCCGCGCACCAACCTCTGCCTGGCGATCCGCGGCGAGCAGAACCTCGGTCACCTGCCCGACGGCAGCACCCGGCTGCGCCGCGACGGCGAGGAGATCCGCCACTTCATGGGCTGCTCGACCTTCGCCGAGTACACGGTGATGCCGGAGATCGCGCTCGCCAAGATCGACCCCGAGGCGCCCTTCGAGCACGCCTGCCTGTTCGCCTGCGGCCTCTCGACCGGGCTCGGCGCCGCGATCAACACCGCCCGGGTCGAAGCCGGGACCACGGTCGCCGTCTTCGGCGCCGGCATGGTCGGCCTCGGCGCCGTGGCGGGCGCCCGCCTGCAGGGCGCCGAGCGGATCATCTGCGTCGACCTCTCCGCCGACCGGCTCGAGCTGGCCCGCGGCCAGGGCGCGACCGACCTGCTGCCGGGCGGCCCCGACAGCGTCGAGCGGATCCTCGAGATGACCGGCGGCTTCGGCGCCGACTACACCTTCGAGGCGACCGGCCGCACCGACGTGATGGAACAGGCGCTGGAGGCGGCGCGGATGGCCTGGGGCCTCTGCACGGTCGCCGGCGTCGCCGGCAGGGGCGAGACGCTCGACGTCGTGCCGCGCCTGCTGATCACCGGGCGCCGGGTCGCCGGCTCCTCGTTCGGCGGCGTCAAGGGCCGCGACCAGGTGCCGGTCCTGGTCGAGCGCTACCTGGCGGGCGAGATCGACGTCGCCCCCTTCCTCTCGCACACGATCACGCTCGACGAGGTCAACCGCGGCTTCGAGCTGATGGAGGCCCAGGACGGCATCCGCAGCGTGATCGAGTTCGCCTAGCGACGGATAGCTCCCCTCGGCCGACTACGGCTGACGCATTTTTGTCGCCAGGGAGCAAAAGGCTTCGGCAGCTCGTCGTGGCGGCCGACCGGCTTCAGCTGGGCTTCGGTCGGGAAGCCGTCGGAGGCGGCGCCAGCAGCGGCGGCTTGCGCTTGCTGATCGCGACCGCGCCGTTCGGATAGTCGAACCGTTCGTCCTGGTTCGTGAAGGGATTCTGGGCGCGCAGGTGGAAGCGCTCGAGCCGAGCGTCGCCGGCTTCGCCACCGTGATCGTCAGCAGCAGCTCGTACTCGCGTGTAGAGCCCGTCGGAGCCGCGCACCGCGACGATCTGCTTCTGCGGCACGAGCGTCGCGATCACCGGCGTCGCCCGGTTCCCGTTCTCTCCGTGGCGAGGAGGCTTTACGACGCCGCTACCGGCGGCCGGGGCGCTTGGCGGCTTCGATCGCGACCGTGCCCGCGGCGCGGTCGTTTTCGAGCCGCGCCTCGCCGCCGGCGCTGGTGACCGTGCCGGTCAGCGTCAGCCGGCCCGCGGCCTCGACCGGGACCGTAACTTCGAGCCGCAGGCTCGCACCCGGGGCGAGCGCGCCGAGCTTGCAGGCGAGTGCCCGGCCGCCTCTGCAGCGGACGCCTCCGACCACCGGGACGCCGGTCCTGGCACCGCTCAGGCGGGCGCTCAGCTCGACGCCCCTGGCGGTCGCGTCACCCTCGTTGGCGAGGCTGACGAGATAGGTGACGGGGGCGCCGACGCGGCCGCGTTTCGGCGCCTTCAGCTTCAGCTGCAGGTCGGGTTCGGTCCCCGCCTCCTCCGCCGTGGCCCGGGCCGGCGCCGGCGCCGGCGCGTTGACCGCCGGCCGTGGCCTGACGGTCGAGCTCGGGGCGCAGTCGCCGAGGACCGGGTCGTTGTCGGCGTCGCCGGAGTAGGAGACGCGCCAGGCGTAGCTGCCGGCGGCGGTCGGGGTGAAGCTGCCGGAGGAGGCCTTGCCGCTGGCGCCGAGCGCGACCGTCGCGGCGAAGACCGGCGCTCCGGAGCAGGAGCCGTCGCCCGGCCCGTAGAGCTGGAAGCTGACGGTGCCGGTCGCCCGCCGGCCGTCGCTGACCAGAATGGCGGCGGCCACCCCGCCGCCCAGTTCGACGCTTGCCGTCGCGGCGGCGTTCAGCGCCGGCGTCGCCCTGGCGACCGTCGAGGTGCCGCCGGCGGCGCCGCAGCCGCTGCGCCCGCGTTCGTTGTTCGAGTCGCCGGAGTAGGCAGCTACCCAGTGGTAGGCGCCGGGCGCGGTCGGCAGGAACGGTTCGCTGGCGAAGCTGCCGTTTTCGTGGATCGGCATCGCGGTGGTGAAGATCGCCGCGCGGCTGCAGCTCGGGTCGGTCGGGCCGTAGAGCTGGAAGGTGATCGTGCCGGTCGGGCCGACGGCGCCGGCGAAGCTGGCCCAGCTCCTCACTTCGTCGCCGATCGTCACCCGTTCGACGGCGCTGGCTTCGAAGCCGGGGACGGCCTTGGCGATCGTCACCGACTCGCCGCCCGCGCCGCAGAGCCCGGCGGCCGGCTCGTTGTTGACGTCGCCGCCGTAGGTCGCGATCCAGCGGTAGGTCCCGGCGTTCGCGGGGACATAGTCGGCGGAGGTTGCGCTGCCGTCAATTTCGAGCGTGGCGCTGCTGGTGAAGACGGGTTGGCCGGCGCAGGTCGGATCGTCGGGCCCGTAGAGGGCGAAGGCGACGCTGCCGGACGGTTGGTGGCCGCCGCCGACCGTGGCGGCGTCCTGGATCGCGCCGTCACCGAGCCGCAAACCGGGCGATGCCTGGGAGGCGATCGTCGGCACCGCCCTGGCGACCGTCACCGTCTCGGTCGGGTCGCCGCAGCTGCCGGCGACCGCTTCGTTGTCGGGGTCGCCCGAGTAGGAGGCGACCCAGCGGTATTCGCCGGCTTCGGTCGGGGTGAACGGGCCCGCGCGAACCACCCCGGGTTCGCCGGCTTCTTCGCCGAGCGTCCTGGTGACCGTGAAGACCGGGACCGCGGCGCAGGCCCCGTCCCCCGGCCCATAGAGCCGGAAGCTGACGGTGCCGGTCGGATCGTGGCCGCCGGCGACGGTGGCGACGTCGACGAGCGGGGCGCCGATGGCGACGTCAGGGCCCGCTTCGGTGCTGATCGTCGGCTGGGCGGCGAGCACCGTCGAGGACTCGCCGGCGTCGCCACACCCGCCTTCGAGCGCCGCTTCGCCGGCTTCGTTGGTGTAGATCGCGGTCCAGCGGTAGCTGCCGACCTCGGTCGGCGCGTACTGGCCGGAGGAGTATTCGCCGTCGCCGGTGACGGGCACTTTCCAGGTCACCAACGGGGTTCCGGTGCAGTCGGGCGCCGCGGGTCCGTGCAGCTGGAATTCGATCGAGCCGCCTTCGCCCTGGCCCGCCGAGAGCGTCGCGGTGTCGCCGATCACCCCGCCGATCCGCACCTCGGGAGTTGCCTGGGTGACCAATGGCGCCGCCGCCGCCGGGGCCGCCGAGACGACCCCGGCGAGCAGCAGCGCCGCTACCAGCGCCGCCGCTCCAGACGAGAATTTCGCTCCATTGATGATTCGTCCTTCATCGGTTGTGGAGCCGGCGGCATTACTAGGTCATCCGTCCAGGGCCGCTCCCAGCGCCAGACGCGGCGCCTCAGGCCGCGGCGCCGGTGCGGCTCGCGGCCGCGACGCCGCTCCGCGTACGCCGCCGGAAACCCCTCGCGCCAGCTCGCGTATCGCGGCGCCCAGCCGAGCTCCCGCTTCGCCTTCGCATTCGAGGAGCCGCGCACTTCGGTGCCCATCGCCACCGCCGACTCGCCGGCGATCAGCCGCGCCAGCCAGGCCGGGAGGTGGCGCGGCGGCTTCGCGCCGAGCGCCTCCGCCAGCACCGGCAGCCACTCGCGGACCGGCGCCGGGTCGTCGTCGACAACGTTGTAGATGGCGGACCGCCCGTCCTCGAGCGCCAGCAGCGTCGCCGCCGCCGCGTCGTCGAGGTGGATGAACGACATCATCCCGTTGCCGTTGCCGACCACCGGCATGATCCGTTTCCGCACCAGCTCGGCCCAGCCGTCGTTGTCGGCGCCGTAGAAGCCGCCGTAGCGGAGCGCGATCCCGCCCGCCCCGGTGACCGCCTGCTCCAGGTGGCGCATCGCCGCGTGGACTTCGCCGGTGTTCTTCGGCGGGTTCGGCTCGAGCGGGTCATCCTCGCTCTTCACCATCGAGCCGGTCCGGGCGTAGCGATAGGGCGCGAAGCTCTGGGCGACGAACCGCTCCACCCCGTACTCGGAGGCGGCGGCCAGCAGCGCGTCGGTCCCCTCGGTCCGCACCCGGTTGGTCTGCGCGAACGCCTTGTCGAGGCTCCGGCCCCACTTCATGTCCGCCAGCGCGGTCGCCTGGTGGACGATCGCCTCCGGCTCGTACTCCGACACCGCCGCCCGCACCGCGCCGCGGTCGAGCACGTCGAGCGTTATCGGCTGGGCGCCGAGCGCCCGCACCTTCGCCGCCGTCGCCGGCCGGTTGTGGGCGCCGAACACCTCGTGCCCGGCCGCGACCAGCTGCGGCACCAAGCGGCTGCCGAGCGCCCCGCTGGCGCCGATCACCAAGACTCTCATCAGAAGCTCCTTTCCTAGCCGTCATATCTATGACGCCGCGAAGCGGAGATTTGTGACGGGGATGAGGGCGACTGCGCGAGGCTGTCACGCAGAAGCGCCCTCGCTCGTCAAGCTCAGATGAGGCAGGATCGGTGGCGAACCAACTGGAGGTCGGCGGTGGACGGCGAGCACGGCGAGCGGGACCAGGTCGAGGAGCTGTTCCGGACCGAATCGCGGCGGCTGTTCGGGATCGCCTACCGGATGCTCGGCAGCGTCTCCGAAGCGGAGGAAGTCGTCCAGGACGCCTTCGTCCGCTACCAGGGGGCCGGGCCGCGGGAGGTGCGCGAGCCGGCGGCACTGCTGACGACGATCACCACCCGGCTGGCGATCGACCGGCTGAAGTCGGCGCGGGCCGAGCGCGAGTCCTACCTGGGCAGCTGGCTGCCCGAGCCGCTGCTGGTCGACGAGACCGACGTCGCCGGCGAGGCGGTGCGGGCCGACTCGATCTCGATGGCCTTCCTGGTCCTGCTCGAGAGCCTCTCGCCGCTCGAGCGGGCGGTCTTCCTGCTGCGCGAGGCGTTCGACTACGACTACGCGGCGATCGGCGAGATCGTCGAACGGACGCCGGAGAACTGCCGGCAGCTGGCGCTGCGGGCGCGGCGCCACATCGACGAGGGGCGGCCGCGGTTCGAGAGCTCGCGGGCCGAGCGCGAGGAGATCACCCGGCGCTTCTTCGCCGCCGCCCGCGAGGGCGACTCCGAGGCGCTGCTGGAGCTGCTCTCCGACGACGCGGTCCTCTACGGCGACGGCGGCGGCAAGGCGCCGGCGCTGGGGACGCCGTTGCACGGCGGCGAGCGGGTCGCGGCGGCGCTGGTGGCATTGCTGCGGACGGCGAGCCGGATCGGCGCCGAGCTCGAGCCGACCTGGGTCAACGGCCAGCCCGGCGCCCGCTTCCTCAGCGCCGAGGGCGAGCTGATCAACGTCGTCGCCCTCGACATCCTCGACGGCCAGGTGCAGGCGGTGCGCTCGGTCGTCAACCCGGACAAGCTCGGCCACCTCGGGCCGCTTGCCGACGTCGGCGCGCTGATCGCCAACCGCCGTCGGCCGTAGCTCGCCCAGGCGAGGTCAGGCTTCGAGCAGCGCGACGTCGGCGGCGGCGAGCCGCGCGGGGTCGCCGATCAGCTCCACGGCGGCGATCAGCTCGCCGCGGATGCGGAAGCGGTAGGCGACCTTCAGCTCGCCTTCGAGCACCCAGACCGCCACCGGCTCGCCGTCGAGCAGCGCCGGCGTCGCGCCGCGGGCGACGCGCAGGAAGCCGCCGACCTCCTGCCGACCCTCGAGCCGGGGGCGGGTGCCGAGGGCGGCGGCGGCCGGGTCGGCGTCGAGCACGACGTCGGGATCGAGCAGCGACAGCAGCCGCTCGAAGTCGCCGCCGCGGGCGGCGGCGAGGAAGGCTTCGACCAGCTCGGCATGGCGGACCCGGTCGGTCTCGGGCTCGCCCTCCTCGCGCCGGATCCGGCGCCGGGCGCGACTGGCGAGCTGGCGGGTGGCGGCGGCGCCGCGGCCGAGGATCGGCGCGATCTCCTCGAAGGGGATGCCGAACATGTCGTGGAGGACGAAGGCGACCCGCTCCGGCGGCGAGAGGGTGTCGAGGACGACCAGCATCGCGAGGCCGACCGAGTCGGCGAGCAGCGCCTCTTCTTCGGGGTCGGGGCCGGCGACGGCCTCGAACGGCTGCGCCGCCACCACCTCCTCCTCCTCTTCGAGCGCGACCTCGGGGTGGGCGCGCCGCACCTGCAGGACGTTGAGGCAGATCCGCGAGACGACCGTGGTCAGCCAGCCGCCGAGGTTCTCGATCGCCTCCGCGTCGGAGCGGCTCAGCCGCAGCCAGGCCTCCTGGACGGCGTCGTCGGCCTCGGCCTCGGAGCCGAGCATGCGCAGCGCCAGCGCCGTCAGTCGCGGCCGCTGCCGCTGGAAGCTCTCCGCCAGGTCTGGTTCGCTCGTCATCTACCTGTCACATCCTTCGCTGCTTCCTCGTCTTACCGGATAGACAGATCGAAGGGAGAAGATGTGACCGAGGTCTCGAGAATCGCGGCGGACGTGGAACAGGTGGCGGTGGCGGCCGAGCTGCGCGAGCTTTCCCAGCTGCCGCGGGTCGATTACGAGGACGCCTTCCTCGTCGACCCGGCCGACCCCGAGCGCTCGCCGGCGGATTGGGCCCGCGCGACGATCGGCGACGCGCCCGCCGGCCTGCGGCGGGCGCTGCTGACAGGCTGGTCCTCGCTGGGGCTGCGGCTCGGCGCCGGCGTCGGGCCGCAGGTGCTCGGCTGGCGGCTGCGCCGCGCCGACCAGGAGGCGGCGGTGCTGGCTGCCGACTCGCCGCTCGGGATCGCTGCCGAGCTGGTCTTCCGGCCGCTGCCCGGCGCCCTCCTCTTCGCCACCTTCGTCCGCCTCGAGGGCGAGGGGGCGCGGGCGGCCTGGGCCGAGATCGAGCCATTCCACCCGGCGATGGTACGGCGGCTGCTCGAGGGCGCGGCGTCCCCTCCCGTTGGACTTCGGGGCCCCGATGGAGGCCCTGAGGTGCGCAGCGGCTAGGAGGTCGGGCGCAGCCCGTCGAGGGCGACGTTGATCACGCGCTCGATCTGAGCCGGGTCGCTGGCCCGCATGGCGGCGATGCTGCTGACCATTTTGGTGACGTCGCCGATGTCGGTGTCGGCGCGCACCACGCCGGCCTCCTGGGCTCGCTTCAGCAGCGGCTCGCCGGCGCCGTAGACAACCTGGGCGCAGGATTTGAAGACTTCGGCGTCGCGGGAGATGTAGGTGAACATCTCCTCGGCCAGCGCCCGCTTGGTCGCGGCGAAGGAGACGAATTCGCGCAGCCAGCCGGTCAGCGCCTCCCAGGGCGGCAGGTCGACGTACTTGTCGGCCGAATCGCAGATCGCCCGCACCTCGTCGAGGTAGACCGCTTCCAGCAGGTCCTGGCGGTTGGGGAAGTGGCGGTAGAGGGTGCCGATCCCGACCCCGGCGCGGCGGGCGATGTCCTCCAGCGTCGTTTCGGTGCCGCCTGCGGCGAACGCCTCGCGGGCGGCCGCCAGCAGCTTCTCGTAGTTGCGGCGGGCGTCGGCGCGCTTCGGCCGCGGTGCCAGCTGCTCGGTGATCTCGGTGGCGCTCGTGCTCATCGGTGGTCTGCTCTCTCCCGGCGTCCGCTGCCGGGTCGGCAAGAAAGCTCAGCTTGCCTCTTGACAAAGCGGAGGAACCCTCCGTATAGTCGTTCCTCAGAACCGGAGGCGCCCTCCGTATTACCTGGAGGACCCCTCCACTTTAACACCCCGGAAGGACTTCGACTTGTTTTCCAATCCCCTCAAGAGCTTGCTCGCGAGGCGCGACCGGCGCGCAGGCGCCGCCGCCAACCCGACGTTGATCCTCGCGATCATCCTCGGCTGCTACCTGATGGTCGTCCTCGACGCCTCGGTGGTGATCACCGCGCTGCCGAGCATCCACGCCGACCTCAACATCTCCCCCACCGCCCTCTCGTGGGTGCAGAACGCCTACACCCTGACCTTCGGCGGCCTGCTCCTGCTCGGCGCCCGCGCCGGCGACCTGCTGGGCCGCCGCCAGGTTTTCGTCGCCGGCATCCTCCTCTTCACCTTCGCCTCCGCCCTCGGCGGGCTCGCCCAGTCGCCGGCCTGGCTGCTCGGGGCGCGGGCGCTGCAGGGCGTCGGCGCGGCGATCGCCGCTCCCTCGACCCTGGCGCTCTTGACCGTCAGCTTCCCGCAGGGCCACGAGCGGACCCGCGCGCTCGCCTACTACAGCGGCGTCGCCGGCGCCGGCGTCAGCGTCGGCCTGGTGCTCGGCGGCATGCTGACCTCCTGGGTCTCCTGGCGCTGGGGCCTCTTCATCAACGTCCCGATCGGGATCGTGCTGGCCTGGCTGGCGCCGCGGCACCTGCCGGAGACGACCCGCCACACGGGCAGCTTCGACCTCACCGGCGCCATCACCTCGACCCTCGGGATGACCGGCCTCGTCTACGGCCTCGTCCGCGCCGCCGAGGAAGGCTGGGGCGACCCGGTCGCGCTCGGCTCCTTCGCGGCCGCGGTGCTGCTGCTCACCGCCTTCGTCCTCAACGAGCGGCGGGTCGAGCAGCCGATCACGCCGCTGCGGCTGTTCGCCAGCCGTGAGCGGGTCGGCGCCTACCTGGCCCGGATGCTGACCGTCGGGGCGATGTTCGGGATGTTCTTCTTCCTCACCCAGTTCCTGCAGGGGGCGGAGGGGATGAGCGCCCTCGAGGCCGGCTGCGCCTTCCTCCCGGTCAGCCTCTCGGTGTTCGCGATGGTGCGGGTCGTGCCGCGGTTGATCCCCCGGGTGGGCGAGCTGCGGGTGCTGATCGGCGGCCTCACCCTGGCGCTGATCGGGCTCGCCTGGCTGAGCCGGATCACCGTCGACTCCAGCTACGTGACCCAGGTGGCGCCGCCGATGGTGCTGATCGGGATCGGGATGGGCGCCGCCTTCACGCCGCTGACCAGCCTCGGCATCGCCGGCGTCTCCGACCACGACGCGGGCGCCGCCTCCGGCGTCGTCAACGCCGCCCACCAGCTCGGCGGCACGCTCGGCATCGGCATCCTGATCACGGTCTTCGCCTCGGCGAGCAGCGGCACCGCCGCCCACGCCCTGGCCGAAGGCGTCCCGACCGCGATCACCGCCTCGGCCGTCCTCGTCGCCCTCGCCCTCGGCGTCACCCTCACCGTGATGCGCCCGGCCCGCGCCACCGCCCCGGCCGGCGCCGGCGCCCGAGCCGCCGCCTGACCCGCCGCCCCGCGGAGCGCGTTCGTCGCTTGTACGTCATAGGCGTCCAAACGACGAACGCACCGGGCGCCGCCGCCCGCCCAGGCGGTCCATGCGAGCGGCCCGGCGCGCGGCCGGACCGCGGGAGACGAGCGGGCGGGGCGAGGACGTCGGGGCGGCTGACGTCCACGCGCCGCGGCGAACGGGCGACTCTTTTTAGTATTAAGTTGACCAGCTTTATCGAGATATGCTAGGTTCGCCGCTCGGCATTTGGGCCCGGCCGGGCTTGCCGGGCCGGCCGGGTCCGCCGAGATCCCCCGGGGCCTGCGGTTCCCCCAACGGCCCTTCGAACCCAGAGGAGGCCGCGATGCCGCAGATTCTCGTACTCACCGACTCCGCCCCCGCGCAGACAGGCGCGGTCGTCTACAAGGAGCGGATCTCGGAGGCCGACCTCGATTCCGAGCACTTCTCGGGCCAGCTGGTCGAGCGGATCGGCTGGGCGCTGGGCGACGCCTCGCGGCTCGAAGCCGACGGCTGGATGCCGCAGCTGCGGCCCCCCTTGAAGGGCGGCCGCCGCGGTGGGCGGGTGGTGCGGGCGGTGCCAACCGCACAGCACCGGTAGCGGCCAGGCAGGAACGCAACCGAAGCAGGACCCGAGGGACGCCCACGCCGGATCCGGCTGCGCCTCGCCGCAGGCCACCCGCAGCTCGGCTCGCCGAGCTGGAGCGACGTGGCGAGCAGCTACAGCTGGCTGCCCTCGTCGGCTTCCTCGGCGAGGGCGCGGCGCAGCGCCTCGTCGAAGGGCTCCGGCTCGATCCCGAACGGCTCGGCGCCGGACGGGTCGGTGACGACGGTCGCCGTCCGCAGCCCCTCGATCAGCGGCCGCGCCACCTTGGTGTCGACCGGGGTGACGAGGCCGAGCCAGAGCGAGGAGAGCTGCGGGCTGAGCAGCGGCACCGGCAGCTTGCGGCGCGGCGCCTTGCCCATCGCCCGCGCCATGTGGTCGAGCATGTCTTCGTAGGTGAGGATGTCGGGGCCGCCGATCTGCACCTCGCGACCCTCCGACTCGGGCACCGCCGGCGCCCGCCGCAGGTACTCGACCACCGCGTCGATCCCGATCGGCTGGGTGTCGGTGCGCAGCCAGCTCGGCGCCACCATCACCGGCAGCCGCCCGACCAGGTAGCGCAGCGTCCGGTAGCTCTCCGACCCCGCCCCGACCACCATCGCCGCCCGGAAGTAGGTCAGCGGCGGGCCCTCGCTGGCCAGCACCTGGGCGGTCTCGTGGCGGCTGGCCAGGTGCTCGGACTGCCGCTCGTCGCCGAGCCCGCCGAGGTAGGCGACCCGCCCCACCCCCTCGCGCTTCGCCATCCGCGCGAAGTTGCGGGCGCCGAGCCGCTCGCGCTCCTCGAAGCCGCCGCCGCCGGCCATCGCGTGGACCAGGTAGTACGCGGTCCCGACACCCTCCCCGGCCCCCTCCAGGGTGTGGGCGTCGGTGACGTCGCCGGTGTGCAGCTCGCAGCCGGCCCGGACCAGGCCCAGGGCCCGCTCGGGATCCCGCACCAGGCAGCGGACCTCGGTCTCGCCGCCGGCCAGCGCTCGAGCCAGGCGGCCGCCGACGAAGCCCGTCGCACCGGCGATGAGGACGCGTTGGGGGATCGGCACACGGTAGCGGCCTGCGAAGCTGGGTCGATGCGCGTCCAGCTGCTCGAGCGCTCCCAGCGGGTCGAGGTCCCGCCGGAGCGGGCCTTCGGCTTCTATGCCGACGCCGACAACCTCGAGCCGCTGACCCCGCCCTGGGTCCACTTCCACCTGCTCACCCCGCGGCCGATCGCCTTCGGCGCCGGCACCCTGCTCGACTACCGGCTGCGGCTGCACGGCGTCCCCTTCCGCTGGCGGACCCGGATCGACACCTGGGAGCCGCCCCATTACTTCCACGACCACCAGGATCGCGGGCCCTACGCGCGCTGGGAGCACAGCCACACCTTCGAAGCCGACGGCGAGGGCGCGACGATCATCCGCGACCACCTCGAATACGCGCTGCCGCTGGGCCCGCTCGGCGCCGTCGCCCACGGCCTCTTCGTGCGCCGCGACCTGGAGCGGATCTTCGACTTCCGCCGCGACGGCATGGCGGCCCGGCTCGGTGGGTCGCGACAATGAGTTGATGGACTCAGTCTCAGAGGGCCGCACGCACCGCTACCTGGTGCTGGCGATCTGCTGCCTGGCGATCCTCATGGTCGGGCTCGACGTCACCGCCCTGAACGTCGCCCTGCCGTCGATCCAGCAGGACTTCGACACCTCGATCGCCGGCGCCCAGTGGACGATCGACGCCTATACGCTGGTGATCGCCTGCCTGCTGATGCTCTCCGGCTCGACCGGCGACCGGATCGGCCGCCGCCGCACCTTCCAGATCGGCCTCGCCTCGTTCAGCCTCGGCTCCCTGCTCTGCAGCCTCGCCCCCAGCCTCGGCTGGCTGATCGGCTTCCGCATGGTCCAGGCGGTCGGCGGCAGCATGCTGACCCCGGTCGCGATGGGGATCGTCACCAACGTCTTCACCGAGCCCGGCGATCGCGCCAAGGCGATCGGCTGGTGGGGCGGCGTCGCCGGGGTCAGCATCGCCGCGGGACCGCTGCTCGGCGGCATCCTGGTCCAGGCGATCGACTGGCGGGCGGTCTTCTGGGTCAACGTCCCGGTCGGGCTGGCGGCGATCGCGCTGACCGCCCGCTACGTGCCGGAGTCGCGGGCGCCGCATCCGCGCCGGCTCGACCCGGTCGGCCAGCTGCTGATGATCGCGACCCTCGGCCTGCTCGTCTTCGGGATCATCGAGGCGCCGGACAACGGCTGGGGCTCGTCGCTGATCCTCGCCTGCTTCGCCGGCGCGCTCCTCGCCGGGCTCGCCTTCGTCGGCTGGGAGCAGCGCCATCCGGAACCGTTGATCGACCTCCGCTTCTTCCGCTCGCCGCCGTTCAGCGGCGCCGCGATCGTCAGCGTCTGCACCTTCGTCTCGCTCGGCGGCTTCCTCTTCCTCAACACCCTCTACCTGCAGGACGTGCGCGGCTACTCGGCCCTGCACGCCGGCGTCGCGCTGATTCCGATGGCGGCGATGATGATGCTGTTGGCGCCGTTCTCCGGGCGCCTCATCTCACGCGCCGGGCCGCGGCCCTCGATGCTGCTCGGGGGCGCCTGCGTGCTCTGCGCCGGGCTGCTCTCGGCGCTGCCGAGCGGCGAACCGTCCGACCTCCGCCTCTTCCTCGCCTACGTCCTGCTCGGCAGCGGCCTCGGCTGGCTCAACCCGGCGATCACCAACACCGCGGTCGCTTCGATGCCGCGCGAGCAGGCCGGGGTCGCCGCCGGGGTCGCCTCGACCACCCGCCAGCTCGGCTCGGCGCTCGGGGTGGCGGTGATCGGCACCGTGATCGCCGAGCACGTCGAGGTCGTCGGGCCGGGCGCCGCCTTCACCCAGGCGGCGCGGATCAGCTGGGGGATCATCGCCCTCTGCGGGGTGCTGCAGATCGCCGTCGGCGGCCTGACGACCGGCGTCCGCGGCCGCCGCGCGGCCGAGCGCAACGCCGCCGCGATGGCGGCGCGCGAGTCCCCGGTCGCCGGGGCGGAGTTGAGCCGGGGCTAGGCGGCCTCGGCGAGCGCCGCGATCTCGCGGTTGCCGGCCAGGTGCTCGAGCGCCTCGTGCTCGAGCTGGCGGACCGTCTCCGGCGAGACGCCGAGGCGGCGGCCGGCCTCGCGCAGCGGCACCGGCTCGGAGCCGTCGATCCCGTAGCGGAGCTGGATCACCTCGCGCTCGCGCTCGGGCAGCTGCTCGACCGCGGCCCGCAGGTTGCGCTCGCGGAGGCCGATCTCGACCACCTCGGCCGGGCCCTGTTCCTCGCTCGCCAGCAGGTCGCCGAGGCCGGTCTCGCCCTCTTCGTCGACGGGCCGGTCGAGGCTGGTGATGACCCGCGTCGCTTCGCGGGTCTCCAGCACTTCCTCGACGCTGATCTCGGCCTCCTTGGCGACCTCCTCGTCGCTCGGCTCGCGGCCCAGCCGGCCCTCGAGCTGCCGTTCGGCGCGGCCGATTTTGCGGGCCCGCTGGGCGACCGCGACCGGCACCCGCACGGTCCGCGATTTGTTGTCGATCGCCCGCTGCAGGGCCTGGCGGATCCAGAAGGTCGCGTAGGTCGAGAATTTGAAGCCTTTGTGCCAGTCGAATTTCTCGCTGGCGCGGATCAGCCCGAGGATCCCCTCCTGGATCAGGTCGAGCAGCGAGAGCTCGTGGCCCTGGTATTTGCGGGCGTTGGCGATCACCAGCCGCAGGTTGGCGTTGACCAGCTCTTCCTTCGCCTCGAGGTCGCCTTTTTCGATCCGCTGGGCCAGCTCGACCTCCTGCTCGCGGGTCAGCAGCGGGTAGCGGGCGACGTCGCGCATGAACAGCTGCAGCGCGTCGGTGGTCATCTCGGCGAGGTCGGCGTGGCGGACACGGGAGGAGGCGGCGGCGCGGCCACAGTCGTCGCGGACTTCGATCCCGCGCTCCTCGAGCTGCTCGTGGACCGCCCGCGACTGCTCGTCGTCGAGCTCGAGCTCGGCCGTCGCTTCGGAGAGCTCGGAGAGTTCGACGCAGCCGTCCTCTTCGCCCTTGGCGACGAGGTCGGCGAGGCGTTTCTGGGCGGGGCTGTCGAGCTCGGTGTCGGCGTCGGGCATCTCACAAACCTACCCGGCGCGCGACGCCGGCTATCAGCCGCCGCCGCGCAGCGACGCCGTCGGGCTCAGCCCGCCGACATCAGGGCGACGCCGGCCGCCGCGATCGCGATCCCGAGCGCCTGGGCGCGGCTCAGGTGCTCGCGCAGGATCAGCTGCGCGAGGGCGACGGTGGCGATCGCGTAGAGGGAGACGAGGACGGCGACGACGGCGCTGTTGCCGAGCGAGGTGGCGAGCAGGAAGAGGGTCGCGCCGGCGGCTTCGAGGACCCCCGCTGCGGCCGCCGGTGGCCGCAGGTCGCGCTGCCGGGCGCCCGCCGGCCGGACCACGAGCAGCGCCAGCAGGCAGGCGGCGACCGCGGCGGCGCGGGAGATGCCGCTCGCCCCGAGCGCCGCGGCGGCGCCCCCGTCCTCGCCCACCGAGAGCTGCAGCAGGGCCAGCGTCGAGCCGCTGCAGAGCGCCGCCAGCCCCGCCAGCACCAGCGCCCGGCGGCCGAGCCGGCTGCCGGCCGCGGCGCTGCCGCCGCGACCCGGCCAGGTGATCGTCAGCACCGCCGCCAGCGCCATCAGGATGCCGACGCCCTGCAGGGCGCTCGGCGCCTCGCCGGTCGCGATCGCGGTCAGGGTCGGCACCGAGACCGAGCCGCAGGCGACCAGCGGCGCCGCCAGGCTCATCGCGCCGGCGGCGAAGGCGGCGAAGATCAATCCCAGGGTGACGGCGCTGAGGACGCCGCCGCAGATGCGCGGCGGCGAGGTGGCCGGCGTCGATCCCCGGGAAGGCGATCGCGACGGGCACGGCGAGCAGCGCCAGCGCGACCAGGTTGATCACGGCGGTCGCCGCCAACGGGCCGGCGCGGCGGGCGGCGATGCCGCCGAAGAAGTCGGCCGAGCCGAAGCAGATCGCCGCGACCAGCGCGACCGGGATGACCATGGCGGCCCGCCCTAGGGGTAGACGCCGCGCACCCGCGCCGCCTCGGCGACCCGCTCGATCGCCACCGAGAGGGCGGCGGTGCGGTAGTCGACGTCGAGCCGGTCGGAGGCGTCGAGGACGGCGGCGAAGGCGGAGCGGATCTGGTCGCGCAGCCGTCCCTCGACCTCGCGCAGCGCCCAGGGGAGCCGCTGGTGGCTCTGCACCCACTCGAAGTAGCTGACCGTCACCCCGCCGGCGTTGGCGAGGATGTCGGGGACGACGAGGATGCCGCGCTCGGCGAGCAGCGAGTCGGCCTCCGGCGTGGTCGGCCCGTTGGCCGCCTCGACGACGACCTCGCAGCTGACACGGTCGGCGTTGGCGGTCGTGATCTGGCGCTGCGAGGCGGCCGGGACCAGGACCTCGCAGGGAACCTCGAGCACCGCGGCGGGCCCTACCTCCTGGCCGCCGGGGAAGCCGCGGAAGGAGCCGTGCTCGCGCAGCCAGGTGGCCGCCGCGGGGACGTCGAGGCCGCCGGGCGCGGCGAGGCCGCCCTCGACGTTGCCGACCGCGACCACCTTCGCCCCCATCTCGTGCAGCCGCCTCGCCACCACCGCGCCGACGTTGCCGAAGCCCTGCACCGCGACCCGCTGCCCGTGGATGCCGCGGCCCTGCCGTTCGAGCATCGCCTCGATCGCGAAGACGACCCCGAGGCCGGTCGCCGACTGGCGTCCCTCGGTGCCGCCGATCACCGGCGGTTTGCCGGTCACCACCGCCGGCACCGCGTAGCCGGAGGCCTGCGAGTAGGTGTCGTAGAGCCAGGCCATCTCGCGCTCGCCGGTCCCCATGTCGGGGGCGGGGATGTCCTGGTTGGGACCGAGCAGCGGGATCAGCTCGGAGGCGTAGCGGCGGGTGATCCGCTCCAGCTCCCCCACCGAGAGCTCCTTCGGGTTGCAGCGCACGCCGCCCTTGGCGCCGCCGTAGGGAAGCCCCAGCAGCGCGCACTTCCAGGTCATCCACATCGCCAGCGCCGCGCATTCGCCGAGCGAGAGGTCGGGGCTGTAGCGGAGGCCGCCCTTGGTCGGCCCCATCGTCAGGGTGTGCTGGATCCGGTAGCCGGTGAGGTTGCGGACGCGGCCGTCGTCGGTGGTGGTCGGGAAGTTGACGGTCAGCGAGCGGCGCGGCTCGAGCAGGCGCTGGCGGTACTCGTCGGCGAGGCCGATCACGACCGCGGCCCGCTCGAACTGCTCGCGGGCCATTTCGTAGAGCTCCGAGCGCCACTCGGCGCCGACGGTGAGCGGCCGCTCGGCCGTCGCGCTGGTCAAACCGGGACCCACCCCCCGTTGCGCGAGGAGGCGAGGATCGCGGCGACCGCGCGGTTGACGGCGAGGCCGTCGGCGAAGCTCGGGCCGGCGTCCTCGACGCCGCCGCCGACCGCGGCGATCGCCCGGCCGAGGCCGACCGTGAAGGCGTCGCGGTAGCCGAGCCCCTGACCGGGGACGGCGACGAAGCGCGAGACGTCCGGCTGGGCGCCGCCGACCAGCACCCGGCGGAAGCCGCCGGCGGGGTCGGCGCCGCCTTCGAGGATCTCGATCTCGTTGGCCCGCTCCCAGTTGAAGCGGATCGCGCCGCCTGAGCCGATCAGGTCGAAGCCGAGGTCGCATTTGTGGCCGCGCATCGCCCAGCCGGCCTCGATCGACGCCGCTGGCGCCGCCCTCGAAGCGGACCAGGACCGAGCCGAGGTCGTCGATCGCGACCGCGTCGGCGCCGGGTCGCTCGACGGTGCTGCGGGTCGCCGCGGTCACCTCGGCGAAGTCGCCGCAGAAGGCGCGGGCGATGTCGAGGACGTGGGAGCCGATGTCGCCGACGGCGCCGGCGCCGGCTTCCGCCGCGCGCGCCCTCCAGCCCATGTCCTGGCTCGGGTCGGAGGCGTAGTCCTGCAGCATCCAGCCGCGGAAGTGCTGGACCTCGCCGATCGCGCCGCCGGCGACCAGCTCGAGCGCCCAGGAGACGGCCGGCCAGAGCCGGTAGTAGAAGCAGACCTGGTTGACGCGGTCGGCGCCGGCGGCGGCCGCGACCATCCGCTCGGCGGCGGCCGGATCCTCGGCCAGCGGCTTCTCGCAGATCACGTGCTTGCCGTGCTCGAGCGCGTCGATCGCGATCTCGGCGTGCAGCGCGTTGGGGACCGAGACGTCGACGATGTCGATGTCCTCGGCGCGGGTGATCGCCTGCCACTCCGACTCGGCCCGTTCCCAGCCCCAGCCGGCGACCAGCGCCTCGGCCCGCTCCGGCGCCGCGTCGGCAACCGCTGCCAGAACCGGCCGCGCGCCGGCGTCGGGAAAGGTCCCGGCGACCGCGACGTAGCCGGCGCTGTGGACCTGGGCGATGTAGCCGGCGCCGACGATCCCGATCCTCACCTCACGCGCCTCGCTCAATTCAAGCCTCGCTTCCGGTTGTGGTGGACGCCGCCCTGCGGCGATCTGGCTCGCTTCGCCGCCCCGCGGCGGCTCCGCTATGTGCCGTCCTGCGAGCGACCCTTCTGGGCCGCCCTCGCGGACGGTGCTAGAGATTTAATCACCTAATCAGCCGGCGCGCCACCCCTTTTCCCGTTTCGGGCGGTCCGGCCCGCTCGGTCCCTCCGCTGGCTGTTCCTTATGTGTCCCATACCGACATAAGGAACAGCCCGAACGGGTGGGCGAGGCGGCCGGGCGGTTAGGCGCGGGCTTTGCGGCGGGCTTTTTTGCGGCGGCCGTTGCTGGCGCCGGAGCGCTCGTGGAGGTAGCTGACGATCGTGTCGAGGTGCTCGTTCATCGCCATGCGGGCGCCGTCGGCGTCGCCGGCTTCGATCGCTTCGATGATGCGGCGGTGCTCGGGCAGCGAGCGGGCGACGCGGTACTGCGGCCGAGCCAGCGGGAAGCGGGCGAGCAGCAGCGCCGAGTGGATGCGGCCGACCAGGCCGGCGAGGGCGCGGTTGGCGGTCGCCGCGATCAGCACCTGGTGGAAGGCGATGTCGGCTTCGTGGTAGACGCGCTCGCTGGTCGCCGTGCGCGGCTCCTCGGCCGTCTCCTCCATCCGGGCGAGGGCGGCCCGCAGCGCGTCGAGGTCCTCCTCGGTCGCCCGCTCGGCGGCCAGGCCGGCGGCTTCGACCTCGAGGATGCGCCGGCACTCGAGGTACTCGGCGAGGATCCGGTCGCTGTCCTTGCCGGCCAGCAGGACCCCGAGCACGTCAGGGTCGAAGACGTTCCAGAGGCCGGCTTCGTTGACGGTGGCGCCGCGGCCGTGCTTGACGGTGACCAGGCCGCGCTCCTCGAGCGCCCGGATCGTCTCGCGGGCGACGCCGCGGCTGACGTCGAACTGCTGGGCGAGGTCGACCTCGCGGGGCAGCATCTCCCCCTGCCGCCGGGCGCCCGTGACGATGTCGGCGATCAGGGCGTTCATCGCCTCGCGGTGGAGTCGAGCCATTCGGTGATTCTATCTCGGAGGCCGGACCTTGTTGATTTTCGCCACTATTCGGCTTTTCTCGCTCAATAGAGGAAGCGCTGCTTGCGGGCCGCCGTCTCCAGGTGCTCCTCCGCCACCGCCCGCGTCCCCTCGAGGCCCGACGCCTGGGCGACGCCGACGTCCCACCAGGTGTCCGAGCCGACCAGGCCGCGGTGGCGCTCGACCCGGCAGACGACCGCCGCCGGCCCGCGCGCCTGCCGCGCCTTCGCCAGCCCCTCGCGGACGCCGTCGAGATCATCGGCGGTGAAGACCTCGACGCCGAAGCTGGCGACGTTGGCGGCCAGGTCCGGGGTCAGGTACTCGCCGCCGAGGCGGCCGTCCTCGCGGCGGCGGAACTCGTTGCCGAAATCGACGTCGGCCTTGCCGAGCTGGAGGTCGCGGATGCACTGGTAGCCGCCGTTCTCGATCAGCACCAGGGTGATCTTCAGCCCCTCCTGGACGGCGGTCAGGAGCTCGGTGTTGGACATCATGTAGGTGCCGTCGCCGATCACCACGAAGACCTCGCCCGCGGGGCGGCCGAGTCGCAGGCCGAGTGAGGCCGGCAACTCGTGCCCCATGCAGGAGAAGCCGAACTCGAGGAACAGCTGGCTGCCGTCCTCGGCGTCCCAGGAGCGCAGCAGGTCGCTGGGCGGCGAGCCGGCGGCGGCGACCACCGCGTCGCCGGCCTGCGCCGACTCGTTCAGCGCCCGCAGCACCTGGCCCTGGGTCAGGCCCTCGCCGTCGCGGGGGCGCAGATCGGCGGCGAGCGCCGCCTCCCAGGCCTGCTGGGCGCCGCGGACCTCGGCCCGGTACTCCTCGCCGCTCGCCCAGCCCGCCTGCTCGAGCCCGCGGCCGAGCGCCTCGAGCCCGACCCTGGCGTCGGCGACCAGCGCCGCGGCGCCGACCTTGTGGGCGTCGGCGGAGTTGACGTTGAGGCCGACGAAGCGGACCTCCGGGTTCTGGAAGATCGAGTGCGAGCCGGTCGCGAAGTCGGCGAGCCGGGTGCCGACGCAGAGGACGACGTCGGCGCCGCCGGCGATTTCGTAGGCGGCCTGGGTGCCGGTGACGCCGAGCCCGCCGAGCGCCAGCTCGGCGCCGGGGACGCCGGACTTGCCGGCGAAGGTCTCGGCCACCGGCAGCCCGAAGCGGTTGCAGAAGGCGGCCAGCTCCTCGCCGGCGCCGCTGTAGCGGACGCCGCCGCCGGCGATCACCAGCGGCCGCTCGGCCGCCGCCAGCGCCGCCACCGCCGCCGCCAGCTCGTCCTGCTCGGGCGGCCGGCGGCCGACCCGCCAGGTGCGCTCGGCGAAGAAGGAGACCGGGAAGTCGAAGGCCTCGCCCTGGACGTCCTGGTGCACGGTGATCGTCACCGCCCCGGTTTCGGCCGGGTCGAGGAGGACCCGGATCGCCTCCGGCAGCGAGGTCAGCAGCTGCTCGGGGCGGGTGATGCGGTCGAAGTAGCGGCTCACCGGGCGGAAGCAGTCGGAGACCGAGAGGTCGGCCTCGCTCGGGTGCTCGAGCTGCTGCAGGACCGGGCCCTGGCGGCGGTTCGCGAAGGTGTCGGAGGGGAAGAGCAGGACCGGGATGCGGTTTACGGTCGCGGTCGCGGCGCCGGTGATCATGTTGGTCGCGCCGGGGCCGATCGAGGAGGTGCAGGCGAGCGTCGAGAGGCGGTCGTTGGCCTTGGCGAAGCCGATCGCGGTATGGACCATCGCCTGCTCGTTCTTCGGCTGGTAGTAGGGCAGCTCGTCGCCGAGCTCCTCCAGCGCCTGGCTGAAGGAGGCGACGTTGCCGTGGCCAAAGATCCCGAAAACGGCCGGGACGACGCGGCGGCGAATCCCGTCGCGCTCGCTGTACTGGGCCTGCAGGAAGCGGACGATCGCCTGCGACGCGGTCAGCCGCACCGTCTCGCCGGCCCGCTCGGCGCTCTCCACCGCCGCGCTTCCAATCTGGTCACTCATCCGTCCTCCTTCGTGGCAGTCTCGTGATTGTCGAGCAACGGTCAGCGCGCCGCGAGCCTGCCGCCGCGCAGGTAGACCGTCTTCAGCTCGGTGTAGAAGTCGCGGGCCGCCTTGCCCATCTCGCGCTGCGAGGTGCCGGAGTCCTTGATCCCGCCGAAGGGGACGTGGGGATCGGCGCCGCAGGTTTCGGAGTTGACGTGGAGGACGCCGACGTCGAAGCGCTCGACGGCGGCCAGCGCCCGCTCGAGGTCAGCGCTGAAGATCGCCCCGGAGAGCCCGTAGCGGCCCTGGTTGGCGAGCGCCAGCGCCTCGGCGTCGGAGTCGACGGCGGTCACCGTCAGGAGCGGCCCGAACACCTCCTCGTTGAAGACCGGGTGCTGCGGGGTCACCCCGACCGCGAGCGTCGGCTCGACGTAGTAGCCGCCCGAGTCGGACTCGACCGCGGCGCCGCCGGTGAGGACCTCGGCGCCACCGCGGCCGGCGGCCTCGAAGTAGCCGAGCACGCGCGAGCGCTGCCCGGCGGAGGCGAGCGGGCCGAGGTCGGTGGCGTCCTCGGCCGGGTCGCCGACCCGCAGGGCCGACGCCCGCTCGCGCACCAGGTCGACGAACGCGTCGTGGCAGGAGCGGGCGACCAGCGCTCGGCCGGTCGCGGTGCAGCGCTGGCCGGCCGAGAGCATCGCCGCCGAGACGACCTGGTCGGCAGCCCACTCGAGGTCGGCGTCGTCGCAGACGATCGCCGCGTTCTTGCCGCCCATCTCGGCCTGGACCTTGGTCCCGTTGGCGGCGCCGAGGGCGATCAGTTGGCGGCCGACCTCGGTCGAGCCGGTGAACGAGCAGGCGCGGATGCGGCCGTCGGTGAGCAGCTTCTCCGCCGCCTCCGGGTCGCCGAGCACGAGGTTGCAGACGCCCGCCGGCAGCCCCGCGTCCTCGAGCGCCTGCATGAAGCGGTAGGCGAGCAGCGGCACCAGCCGCGCCGGCTTCCAGACGACGGTGTTGCCGAAGACGAGCGCCGGCGCGATCTTCCAGGCCGGGATCGCGATCGGCACGTTCCAGGGGGTGATCATCGCCAGCGGCCCGAGCGGCGCCCGCACCGCCAGGATCCTCTCGCCGGCGCGGGCCGAGCCGTAGACCTCGCCCTGCTCACGGTCGGCGAGGCCGGCGTTGAAGCGCAGCACCTGGATCGCACGGCCGACCTCGCCGCGGCTTTCCGGCATCGTCTTGCCGCCCTCGCGGCAGAGCTCGACCGCCAGCCCCTCGGCGCTCTCCTCGAGCAGCGTCGCGGCGCCGCTGAGGATCGCCGCCCGCTCGTGCATCGGCGTCAGCCGCCAGGACTCGAAGGCCTCGGTGGCGGCGGCGACGGCGCGCTCGAGCTCCGCTTCGCCGGCCAGCCCGTAGGTCGCGACGACCTCGCTCGGCCGGGCCGGGTTGAGGTCGGTCTGCTCCGGGCCGTCGCCCTCGACCCACTCGCCGCCGACGTAGGAGGAGAGACGGACAGCGCCGGCCGCGTCAGCGGAGGCCGAGGAGCGGACGCCGATCGAGGACATATGGTGATTAAATCACTGTCGCGTCACCTGTCAAGCTCCCGCTGTTCCTTTTCCAGGCCATGCCGGGATAAGGAACAGCTGGACGGAAGGGGTGGCGCAGACGACCACGGACGAGCGGAAGGACGAATCGATGGAGGGCGAGCGGATGACTGGAGGCGAGGCGGTCGCGCGGGCGCTGCGTCTGGCGGGAACGGAGATCGCCTTCGGGCTGCCGGGCATCCACAACATGGGCATCTGGCCGCACCTGATCGCCGGCGGCGTCCGCGTCGTCGGCAGCCGCCACGAGCAGGGCACCGTCTACGCCGCCGACGGCTACGCTCGCGCCACCGGCCGCTTCGGGGTCTCCCTGACCACCACCGGCCCCGGCGCCGCCAACACGATCGGCGCGGTCGGCGAGGCGTGGGCCTCGAAGAGCCCGCTGCTCGTGATCAGCACCGACATCCCCTCGACCGCACGGCGGCCGGGCGTCTACCGCGGCTTCGTCCACGAGTGCGTCGACCAGCCGGCGCTGTTCGCGCCGGTGACCAAGGGCGCCCGCATCTCCCGCGACCCCGACGACGTCGCCGAGGTGATCGCGAGCGCGGTCGAGCTGGCGATGGCGCCGCCGCGCGGGCCGGTCTACGTCGAGTTCCCGGCCGACTTCCTCGACGCCGAGAGCGCGGCCGAGCCGCGCCAGCCGCGCCTCCCCCAGCCGGCGGCGGCCGGCGGCGCCGAGCTGGCCGAAGCGGCAGCCACGGTCGGCGGCATGTCGCGACCGCTGATCTGGGTCGGCGGCGGCGGCCGCGAGTCGGCGACCATGGTGCGCGAGCTGGCCGAGACGCTCGGCGCCCCGGTCCTCACCACCTTCCAGGCCCGCGGCGTCCTCCCCGCCGACCACCCCCTGCTGCTCAACCTGCCGCCCCACGAGCCGGAGGCGACGGCGCTGATCGAGGAGGCGGACGGGGTGATCGTGGTCGGCAGCGACCTCGACCAGATGATGACCCAGGCCTGGCGCCTGCCGCTGCCGGCGCCGCGCATCGCGGTCAACGTCGACGCCGCCGACGCGAGCAAGAACTACGCGATCGACGTCGTCCTCGAGGGCGACGCCGCCTCGGTCCTGCCGGCGCTGCGTGGCCTGCTCCCCGAGCCGCGCCAGCCCTGGGCCGGCGACCTCCGCGAGCGCGAGGCCCGCACCCACGCCGAGCTGGCCGCGACCGCCGAGACCGCCGAGGCGGCCCAGTACCTGCAGAGCGTCGCCGCCGCCCTGCCCGACGAGGCGATCGTCTTCGCCGACATGGCCGTGCCCGGTTACTGGCTCTCGGGCTTGCACCGGGTCGCCCGCGAGCGCGGCCTCCACTACCCGATGGGCTGGGGCACGCTCGGCTTCGCCTTCCCGGCCGCGATCGGCGCCGCCGCCGGCCAGCGGCAGCCGGTGGTCAGCTTCAACGGCGACGGCGGCATCCTCTTCTCGATCGGCGAGCTGGCCGCGGTCGCCCAGGAGCAGATCCCGCTGACCACTGTCGTCGTCGATGACGGCGGCTACGGCATGCTCCGCTACGGCAAGGACGCCACCGACAACCAGTTCGGCACCGAGCTCCACTCCCCCGACTTCGCCGCGATCGCCGCCGGCTTCGGCCTCACCACCCGCGCCACCGAGGGCGTCGGCGCCGACTTCGAGGCGGCCCTCGCCGAGGCGGTCGCCTCCGGCGAGCCGAACCTCCTCGTCACCAAGGCCCGCATGACCCCGCCCCGCACCACCTCCCCCCGCTGGCCCCTCCGCGACGCGGCCCCGGTCGGCGGCTGAGGGCTGCCCTACCCGGGCACCGGGACCGCGACGACCTCGAGTCCGTCGATCCCCGTGAAGTCGTCGGGATTGCAGGTGTAGACCGGCAGGTCGTTGGCCAGCGCGATCGCCGCGATCATCGCGTCGTAGGCCCGCGCGGCGGTCTTGCGGCCCGCACGGCGGAGCGACGAGGAGACGCCGCCAAAGGCCCGAGCCGCTGCGGCGTCGAAGGGAAGCGGAGCGAAATCCGCCTCTGCCAGCTGAAGGTGAGCTTGACGCCGCGCCCGCTCGGCCTCCTCGGTGACGACCAGGGGACCGACCGCCAGCTCCGCCAGGGTGATGGCCGTGATCAGCGGCTCGTCCGGAAGGAGCGCCGTCCCGTCGAGCTCGTCGAGCAGGAGAACGGTCGAGGTGTCGAGGATGCCTCGCGTTGTCTCCCGGCGCTCCTCACTCACAGGCTCGAATCCAGCAGGTCGTCGATGTCGGCCCGCAGACGGCGTGGGTCGACCCTGGGCAACCCTTTCCTGCGTCTCAGCAGCGCCTCCGCCGAGAGCGGCGGCCGAACCGCTCGAAGCTCGGCGACGGGCTCGCCCGCCCGGGTGATCGTGATCTCCTCGCCCCGAGCCACCCGGTCGACGATCTCGCCGCCGTGGTTGCGCAACTCGCGAATGCTCACGTCCGCCATGGACTCATGGTATCACCGGTGATACACGGTGAAGAGCGGCGGAACCGACCCGTGAGCGCTTAGCTTTGGACCGGTTCGAAGCGCGGCAGGGCAACGTCGCCGTCCCACTCGATTCGCAGCCGCAGCGGGGCATCGGCGGGGAGCTGGGTGTGCTCGTCGAGGCCGACGATGTTGGTGACGAGGCGCGGACCCTCGGCGAGCTCGACCACGGCGACGTCGTAGGGGACGCGGTCCTCGGTGCTGGGGTCGAAGCTGCGGCGGTAGAGGACCCAGGAGACGAGCTTGGCCTCGCCGCAGGCGTCGGACCATTCGGCGGGCTCGGCGAGGCAGGTCGGGCAGTGCTCGCGGGGCGGCAGCCAGGCGTGGCCGTGGGGGCAGCGCTGGAAGCTGAGGCGGCCGGCGGCGAGGGCGTCGCGGTGGGCGGCCTGGTGCTCGGCGAGGGTGGTCATCCGCCGAGGACGAGGGTCGCGTGGGTGTGCATGACGCCGCCCTGGCCGGAGGCGATCGAGATGCCCGGGTCGAGGACCTGGTTGGGAGAGGTGCCGCGCAGCTGGCGGGCGGCCTCGAGGACCATCTGCATGCCGGGCATGCCGGTCTCCGAGAGCAGGCCGCCGCTGGTGTTGAGGGGGAGGCTGCCGCCGAGGGCGGTCTCGCCGGACTCGGCGAATGGGCCCCCCTCCCCCTTGCCGCAGAAGCCGTAGTCCTCGACGCTCATCAGCGCCGTGATCGTGAAGCAGTCGTAGAGCTGGGCGACGTCGACGTCGGCCGGCGCGATGCCGGCCATCGCGAAGGCGCGGCGGGCCGAGTCGGCGGCGCGGGTGCTCGTCAGGTCGGGCCGCAGGGCGACGTCGGCGGCGGTGTGGCCCTGGCCGAAGCCGAGGATCGGCACCGGGGCCGGCACCCCGAGCTGCTTTGCCCGCTCGGCGCTCATCACCACCGCCGCCGCGGCGCCGTCGGAGACGAGCGCGCAGTCGTCGCGCCGCAGCGGCTCGACCACCGGCGGCGACTCGAGGTAGTCGGCCAGCTCGATCGGCTTGCGCAGCTGCGCCCACGGGTTGGCGGCGCCGTGGCGGCGGGCGGTCACCGCGTAGGCGCCGAGCTGCTCCTCGGTGGTCCCGTACTCGAGCATGTGGCGCCGGGCGACCATCGCGTAGCCGGGCGCGATCCCGAACCAGCCGAACTCCGCCCCCGGCCCGTAGGCCTTGTCGTAGGCCTGGCGGCTGCCGCTGCGCGGGTTGTCCGCGCTCGTCACCAGCGCCACCTCGCACATCCCCGCCTCGATCGCCAGGACCGAGTAGGAGATCATCGCGATCACCGAGGCGCCGCCGAGGTCGAGGACGCCGCCGGCGGCCGGCGCGATCCCCAGCGCCTCCGCCACCTTCGCCCCGTAGAGGAACTCGAGCTTCGAGGTCGGCACCTTCGCCCAGACCGCGTCGACCGCGTCCTTCTCGATGCCGGCGTCCGCAAGCGCCGCCCGGCAGGCCTCGACGTTGAGCCCGACCGTGGTGCTGCCCGGCAGCTTGCCGTAGGCGGTGTGGCCGATCCCGGCGATCACGGCGGCGCCGCGCACCCCGCCTACTCCCCGGCCGGGCCGAAGGCGCCGGCCCGCTGCAGCTCGCCGTAGGCACCCTCGTCGTAGCCGAGCAGCCCGCGCACCACCGCCTCGGTGTCGGCGCCGAGGCCGGGGCTCGGGCGCACCGCGGGCGCCGGCTCGTCGTCGAAGCGGAGCGGGCTCGAGAAGGCGGTGATCTCGCCCATCTCCGGGTGCTCGATCTCCTGCAGCATGCCGCGCGCGTGCAGGTGCGGGTCGGCGACCACCTCGTCGATGCCCTTGACCGGGGCGCAGGGCACCCCGTGGCCGCGCAGGTGCTCGAACAGCGGCTCCGTCTCATGCTGGACCGCGTACGCGGCGACCACCTCGTCGACCGCGTCGACGTTGGCGACCCTTGCCGCCATCCCATCGAAGCGCTCGTCGTCGGCCAGGTCCTGGCGACCGATCGCCTCGATCAGGTTCCGCCAGTGGGCGTCCGAGACGCAGATCAGGGCGAGGAAGCCGTCGGCGGTCTCATACACGTTGTAGGGGGCCTCGGCGAGGCCGTTGTGGCGGTTGCCGGTCCGCAGCGGCACCGTCCCCGCCGAGCCGAAGAAGAGCCCGAGGCTCGACATCAGCGAGGGGAAGACCGCGTCGTGCATCGCCGACTCGACCACCCTCCCCCGCCCCGTCCGCTCGCGGTCGAAGAGGGCGGTGAGGATCGCCGCGTAGAGGTGGATGCCGCCGAAGAAATCGGCCACGGCGGGCCCCGCCTTGACCGGCGGCATCTCGGGCCAGCCGGTGATGCTCATCACTCCCGACATCGCCTGCACGGTGATGTCCATCGCCGGGTAGTCGCGGTAGGGCCCGCTGTTGCCGTAGCCCGAGCCCGACGCGTAGACGAGCCGCGGGTTCAGGTGGTGCGCGGTCGCGGGGCCCATGCCGAGCCGCTCGAGCACGCCTGGCCGGAAGTTCTCGATCATCACGTCGGCGCGCTCGACCAGCTCGCCGAGCACCCCCAGCCCGGCCTCGGTCTTGAGGTCGAGCGTGATCCCCTCCTTGCTCGAGTTGAGCGCGCAGAACGGGTAGAGGGCGCCGCGAACGCGGCCGCCGCGCTGGCGCAGCAGGTCGCCACGGGGCGGCTCGACCTTGATCACCCGGGCGCCGCCGAGCGCCAGCAGCAGCCCCGCGTAGGGGCCGTTGTAGATCTGCCCGAGGTCGACGACGAGGACGCCGTCGAGCGGGCCCGGCGCGCCCTCCGAACTGACGTTTGTCACCCTCTGGGTGACAAACGTCATGGGGTCGTCGCGGGCCGGCTCGCTCATCGCCCCTCGAAGCGCGGCTCGCGCTTTTCGGCGAACGCCGCCGGGCCCTCCCTGGCGTCGGCCGTGAACTGCAGGAGCCGCAGGATCGTCTGCTCGAAGCGCAGGCCCGAGGCGAGGTCGAGGTCGGCGGCGCGGGTCGCCAGCTCTTTCGCCGCCTGCACCGCCAGCGGCGCGTTGGCGGCGACGCGGCGGGCCAGCGCCAGCGCCTCGTCCACCACCTCGGCCTGCGGCACGACCCGGTTGACGAGGCCCCAGCGCGCCGCGGCCTCGGCGTCGATCGGGTCGCCGGTCAGGAGCAGCTCCATCCCGATCGCCCGCGGCAACTGCTCGAGCACCCGCTGCGAGCCGCCGTTGCCGGGGATCACCCCGCGCTTCACCTCGGAGAGCCCGAAGCTGGCGTTCTCGGCGGCGACCCGCAGGTCGGTGCCGAGCAGCAGCGTCATCCCGCCGCCCAGGCAGTAGCCGTTGACCGCGGCGACGACCGGCTTCCAGACCTCGAGGCCGCGGTTCAGCAGCTGGTCGCGCTGGGTCAGCCAGAACTGGGAGAGCTCGTCGGGGGCGTTGATGAAGCTCTTCAGGTCGGCGCCGACGCAGAACGAGCGCTGGCCGGCGCCGGTGACGACGGCGGCGCGGATCGCCTCCTCGTCGCGGACCCGCACCCACGCCTCCGAGAGCAGCCGGTAGTGCTCGGCGTCGAGCGCGTTCAGCCGCTCCGGCCGATCGATCGTGATCAGCGCGACGCCGCCGTCGAGCTCGAAGCCGATCGCCATCAGCGCACCGGCCCCTCAGCCCCGCATCGCGTCGCCGAGCAGGTGCCGGGCGACGACCATCCGGTGCACCTCCGAGGGCCCCTCGCCGATCCGCTTGATCCGCATCTCCCGGAACCAGCGCTCGAACGGGTGCTCCTTGGCGACGCCCATCCCGCCCAGCACCTGGACGCAGCGGTCGACGACCCGGTAGGCGGTCTCGGTCGCATAGACCTTGGCGATCGAGGCCTCGGTCCCGAACGGCCTGCCGAGGTCGGCCTTCCAGGCCGCTTCCCAGACCAGCAGCCGCGCCGCCCGCAGCTCGATCTCCGAGTCGGCCAGCATCCACTGGATCGCCTGCTTGGCGGCCAGGGTCGAGCCGAAGGCGCGCCGCTCCTTCGCGTAGGAGACCGCGATCTTCAGCGCCTCGGTCGCGATCCCGAGCGTCCCCGCCGAGTACGGGATCCGCTCGTGGGTCAGCCAGCTCTTGCAGACCGCGAAGCCGCGCCCCTCCTCGCCGAGCAGGTTCTCGACCGGCACCGGCACGTCCTCGAAGACCAGCTCGGCCGGCGACCAGGGCCGGATCACCGGGATCTCGATCGCCTGGTAGCCGGGGTAGTCGCGCTCGACGATCAGGCAGGAGATGCCGTCGCGGCCCTTGCCGGGGGTGGTGCGGGCGAAGACGATCCCCCAGCGCGCCTCCATGCCGCCGGTGATCCAGAACTTGGAGCCGTTGAGGAGGAAGCGGTCGCCGTCGCGGACCGCGGTCGCCTCGATCCCGTGCGCCGGGTCGGAGCCGCCGGCCGCCTCGGAGATCGCGATGAAGGTCTTCTCGCCGGTCTCGACCGTCGGCACCGCGTAGCGGGCGATCTGGTCCTCGCTGCCGGACTCGTAGACGACGCTCGGCGGGTCGAAGCCGAAGGCCCCGCAGGCCGGAACGTACGCTCCCATCCTGCACTTGGCCGCCTCTTCGGCGACCAGCGCCTGGCCCAACATCCCGAGGCCGCCGCCGCCGAAGCTCTCCGGCGTCGCCAGGCACCAGAGCCCGGCGTCCTTCGCCTTGCGCTGCAGCGGCTCCAGCTTCTCGGGCGGCAGCTTGTAGGCGTCGGGGTCCTCGCCGTGCTCGGCCGGCCGCACCTCGCGCTCCATGAAGTCGCCGACGGTCTGGCGCAGCAGCTTCAGCTCATCCGGCAGCTCCCAGGCCCCGAGCGGCGTTGCAAGTGCGTCTTCTGGCATCTATTCCTTCCTTGGGGATCAAGTGACTCAATCACCCGTCCGACGGCTTCACGCCGGACGGGTGATCGGGACGGGCTCAGGCGAGGATTTCGTCCCAGGCCGTGGTGTAGGCCTTGAGGTTCTTCGGCGGCTGTTCCTGGACGATCGTCGCCGCGACTTCCGGTTCGGGACCTTTCAGTTCCTTCACCAATTTCGCCGATTCGCCGCCTTTCTTCTCCAGCCGTTCGACCGTCGGCTGGTTGCACGGCGCCGCTCGGTAGGCCGAGAAGACGTAGTCGCGCAGCTTCGGGTCGCTGCCGAACCATTCGATGAACTTCATCGCGTTGGCTTTGTTCTTCGCGTCCTTGACCAGCATCGGGCCGTCGATGAAGCCGACCGAGCCTTCCTCGGGCAGCACCGATTCGGTCACCTTTTCGCCCGCTTCTTCGTTGATCTTGCCGGCGAAGCCCGGGGTCGGGACCAACCCCGCCCAGACGTCGGCGGTGCGCAGGGCGTTGCGCATCAGCGGGTCGGCTTCGAACAGCCGGAACGGCTTGATTTCCCGCATGTAGGCGACCACTTCTTCCAGTTCGGCGGGCCCGAGCGAGTAGACCTTGCTCGGCGGAACCCCCATCGCCAGCGCCGCGGTCGCGACGAACCCTTCCGGCGAGAGCCCCTCGAGGCCGATCTTGCCGCTCGGGATCGACTTCGACCAGAGGTCCGACCAGGTGTAGGGCTTGGTCGGGGTCGATTCGACGGTCGTGTTCCAGGCCATCGCGGTTGGCGCCCACTCGCCCGGCATCCCCAGGGCGATCCCCGGTTTGACCAGGTAAACGAAGGAGTCGACGTCTTCGCGGAAGGGGGCGTAGAGCTGCTTGCCCGCGTCCATTTCGTTGAGGTTGATCGGTTCGACCAGCCCGTTTTCGTAGAACAGCGGGCAGTAGCCGAAGTTGGTGAAGGCGACGTCGTAGGACGAGGCCCCCCCGGCCCGCAGCTTCGTCAGCAGTTCGGCGGAGCTGCCCGCGGGCGTTCCGACCAAGGTAATGTCGGGGTACTTTTCGGCCCACAGCTTCTTGATTTCGGGGTCGATGTAGGCCTCGTAGGAGAGGACGTTCACCGACCCTTCCGATCCGCCGCCGCCCCCACAGGCGGAGATCAGGGCCGGGACGCTGGTCAGCGCCAGCGCGGCCCCAGCCGACTTGCCGAGGAATGATCGTCGGGTGCTTCCCCGCGATATCCCCGGGACGGCCTGGTTGTCCAAGTCATCCATTGTTCTCTCTTCTCCTTTTTTCACCCGTTGCTGCTTGCTTGCTTGTCATGGCACTCGACGAAGAGCACGTCCTCGGGGAGCCAGCGAGCGCGGACCTCGGTCCCACGCTCGGGCACGCCGCCGAGCTCCATCACCTCGGCGATCGTCAGCGTCGCCCGCAGCTCGCGCGCGTCGGCGACCTCGATGTAGCAGTCGAAGACGCTCCCGGTGAAGACGACCCGCTCGACCCGGCCGCTGACTTCGTCGGCGGCGCTCGGGTCGGGGGCGGCGCCGTTGGCGCGGGCCAGCGTCACCCGGTCGGGCGGCAGCACCGCGGCGAAGTCGATCGAGCCGTTGAGGCTCGGCTCGGCCGGGCCGCGGACCCGCAGGGCGCCGCTGGCGACCTCGAAGACGTCGGCGTCGCGACGCGACTCGCCGCGGACGATCGTGCCGGCGTTGATGAACTCGGCGACGTAGGTCGTCTTCGGCCGCCGGTAGAGCTCCAGCGGGGTCGCGATCTGGACGATCTGGCCGGCGTCCATCACCGCGATCCGGTCGGCGATCGCGCAGGCCTCCTCCTGGTCGTGGGTGACGTGGACGAAGCTGATGTTGGTCTCGCCCTTGATCCGCACCAGTTCGTCCTGCATCTGGCGGCGCAGCTTCAGGTCGAGGGCGCCGAGCGGCTCGTCGAGCAGCAGCACCGCCGGCCGGTTGACGATCGCCCGCGCCAGCGCCGCCCGCTGCGCCTGGCCGCCGGAGAGGGCGCCCACCTTGCGGCCGGCGAACTCGGTCAGCCCGACCATCTCCAGCGCCTCATTGACCCGCCGCTGGCGCTCGGCCTTCGGCGTCCGCTTGATTCGCAGCCCGAAGGCGACGTTCTCGGCGATCGTCTTGTGCGGGAACAGCGCGTAGTTCTGGAAGACGGTGTTGGTCGGCCGCGCGTGGGCGGGCGAGTCGGTGACGTCCTCGCCGGCGATCTCCACGCGGCCGGCGGTCGGGGTGACGAAGCCGCCGACGATCCGCAGCGTCGTCGTCTTGCCGCAGCCGCTCGGCCCGAGCAGCGCGAACAGCTCGCCCTCGGCGACCTCGAGGCTGACGCCCTCCGCCTCGGTCCCGAGCGCCCAGGAGTCGGTGTCGGGGTAGCGCATCTTCAGTTCTTCGCAGCGAAGCGTTGGGTTCATCGGTCTCTCCTCAGGTGGGCAGCAGGGTGCCGATCTCGGACTGCTGGGATGACTGGCGGCGGGCCGAGAAACGCCAGTTGACCCAGAAGCCGAGAATCGCCAGGGCGAACGAGAGCAGCAGCGTCAGCGCGGCGATCGCGTCGAGCGTCGGGTCTACCTGGAACTTCAGGGCGCTGTAGATGTAGAGCGGCAGCGTCGTCGTCGTCTTGGTGACGAGCAGGGTGAGGATGAACTCGTCGAGCGAGAGCGCCAGGCCGAGCATCGCGGCGGCGACGATCGCCGGCAGGATCTGCGGCAGGACGACGCTGTAGAGGGTTTTGAAGGGCTTCGCGCCGAGGTCCTGGGCGGCCAGCTCCTGGGAGCGGTCGAGCCCCTCGAGCCGGGCCATCACGATCAGCACCACCAGCGGCAGGACCAGCAGCGCGTGGCCGCCGACCAGGGTCCAGTAGCCGCGTTCGATGCCGAGCGCTTTGGTCGCCAGGAGGATGCCGAGGGCGATGATCGCCGGCGGGATCAGGAGCGGCAGCGAGAGCGTGACGAGGCGCAGGTTGCGGAACCGGCCCCTGGTCCGCGCCAGCTGGATCGCCGCCGGCACGCCGAGCAGCAGCGCCAGCGCGACCGCGGTCAGCGAGAGCCGCACGCTGGTCCAGAAGGCTTTGATCACTTCCTGGTTTTCCAGCACCTGTTCGAACCATTTGAAGGTGAGGCCGGTGATCGGGAAGCCGACGTAGGGCGCGTCGTTCAGCGCGAAGAGGACGACCAGCCCGATCGGTAGGTAGAGGAAGGCGAGGAAGAGCAGCGAGTAGAGGCGCAGGAAGGGCGCCCGGCTGGGGGTGAAGCTGCGGGTGAAGGCGCTCGAGGAGGTGGTCGAGGTGACCCGCCGCAGGATCGCGAAGAGGACCAGCAGGCAGACCATCATCAGGATCGCCAGCGCCGCCCCGAACCCCCACTGGCCGGAGGCGCCGAACTGGTTGATCATCAGGTTCGCGTAGAGCGAGCCTTCGGTGCCGCCGATCAGCTGCGGCGTCACGTAGTCGCCGAGCATCGCGATGAAGGAGAAGGCGAAGCCGGCGAGCATCCCGGCGCCGACCAGCGGCAGCGTCAGCCTCGCCATCACCTGCCAGGGCCTGGCGCCGAGGTCGGAGCCGGCTTCGCGGAGCGAGGGGTCGAGCCGCTCGAGCGCGATGTAGCTGCAGAGGAAGGCGAACGGGAAGAGCAGGTAGACGAAGGTGATGACGATCGCCGGTTTGCCGAGTTCGAGGACTTTCGGCGCGTGGTCGGCGATCCCGGCGGTCGAGAGCGCCTTCGCGGCGGCGCCGTTTTCGCCGAAGATGTTGATCCAGGAGAAGACCCGGACCAGGTAGCTGGTCCAGAACGGCATGATCGCGACCAGGATCCAGGCGATCCGGTGCGAGGGCCGCACCTTGTTGGCGACGAAGTAGGCGAACGGCAGGGTCAGGGCGACGGTCAGCGCCGCCGCGATCCCGACCAGCCAGAGGCTGGTCAGCAGCGTGTGCCAGTAGGTCGACTGCTCGAAGAACTGGCGGTAGTTGGTGATGCTGAAGTGGTGGACGACCTGGCCGGCGTCGGTGGTCGGCCAGAACGAGTAGACCAGCATCACGAAGACCGGCGCGACGAAGAAGCAGAAGACGAAGAGGACCGCCGGCGCCGAGAGCAGCCAGCTTTCGAGGCCGCCCCGCTCGCCGGCCTGCCGGCGCGAGCGGGGGGCCCGGCGCCGTCCGCCGGAGGAGGCGGCGGTCGGCGCCGGGGTTGGGCTGGGGCTGTCGACAGCGCTAGCCACGTTGTCTAGTGATTAGATCACACAACCCCTGGGGAGTCAACTTTGGCTCTCCAGAGCGGCGCGGAGCGCCTCGCGGGACACTTCCAGGGTCCGATCGACGTCCGCCTCGGTGTGCGCGTACATGATGTGGTTGCGGCCGATGTTCTCCGGCATCTCGAAGACGCCGCGCCGGACCAGCTCCTTGCGGTAGGCGACGAACAGCTCGTGGTCGTTGCGAACCACGTCGTCGTAGCTGCGCAGCGGTCCCTCCATGAACAGCATCACGTAGAGGGAGCCGTACCCGGAGACGATCGCCTCCACGCCGGCCTCCTCGGCGACGCCGCGCAGGCCCTGCCGCATCCGCTCGCCGAGCGCGTAGAGGTGCTCGTAGACCGGCTCGGACTCGAGCACCTCGAGCGTCGCCAGCGCCGCCGCGACGCCGACCGTGCCGCCGTTGTAGGTACCGGCGAAGGTGACGTCGCCGGTCGCGGTCGTGTTGTAGCGCTCGAGCAGGTCCTGGCGGCCGGCGACGGCGGCGATCGGGAAGCCGTTGGCCATCGCCTTGCCGAAGGTGCCGAGGTCCGGCGTCACCCCGGCGATCTCCTGGTAGCCGCCGAGCCCGTGGCGGAAGCCGGTGATGATCTCGTCGTAGATCAGGATGCTGCCGGCGTCGTCGCAGCTCGCCCGCAGGAACTCGAGGAAGCCGTCCTCGGGCATGATGCTCGGCGAGTTGTGGGCGACCGGCTCGACGATCACCGCGGCGATCTCTTCGCCCGCTTCTTCGAAGGCCCGCCGCACCGAGTCGCGATCGTTCCAGCGGCAGACGATCGTCGCCTCGACCGCAGCGTCGAGGATCCCGGCCGACATCGGGTCGGGCTTGCCGATCATCTCCGGCTTGCTCATCACGTTGATCAGCGCGTAGTCGTGGAAGCCGTGGTAGAGGCCCTGGAACTTGAGGATCTTCTGGCGGCCGGTGACGGCGCGGGCGAGGCGGATCGCGTGGTAGGTCGATTCCGAGCCGCTGTTGCAGAAGACGACCTGCTCGGCGCAGGGCACGTGCTCGACCACCTTCTCGGCCAGCCGCACCTCGTTCTCGGTGGTGCCGACCCCGAACAGGACCTGCTCGCCGATCTCCTCGCGGACCCGCTCGATCACCGCCGGGTAGGAGTGGCCGAGCAGGATCGGGCCGTAGGCGGCGTGGAAGTCGATGTAGCGGTTGCCGTCGACGTCTTCGAGGTAGGCGCCCTCGCCGCGCCGCACGCAGAGCGGCGGGTTGATTTTGCGGCGCGCGGTGTTGACGCCGCCCGGCGTCACCAGCATCGCCCGCTCGAGCAGCTCGCGGGAGCCGGAGTTGTCGCGGACGCCCTCGCTCGGCATCGTCAGGGTCTGCTCAGGCGCCACGACCGGCCTCCTCGCTCGGCTCGGCGGGAGCGGCGGCGACCGCGGCCGGCTCGGCCTCGTCGTGGCCGTCGATCCCCTTGCGGAAGCCGCTCAGGCTGCGGCCCAGGGAGCTGCCCAGCTCCGGCAGCCGTTTCGGCCCGAACACGAGCAGCAGGACGATCACGACGATCGCTATCTCCATGGGTCCGATGTTGGGAATCATTTGCTGCGTCCGTCCTTTGCTCGTCGTTTAGGGAGCGCTCGTCGCCGGTGGCGCGTAGCCCCGCCGGCCGCCGAAGCTCTCGGCGTGGGGATGGGTGGCGATCTCGATCGCGAGGCCGAAGGGGTCCTCGCAGTAGCAGAAGCGGTAGGGCTCGCCCGGGAAGATCGGGCGGATCTCGGTGCGGCGGCGGCCGCCGGCGGCCTCGACGCGCGCGACCAGCGCCTCGATCTCGGGCTCGACCACGCAGAGGTGGAAGGGGCCGGCGCGGTCGAACTCGAAGCCGCTCGCGGCGGCGGTCGGCGGCGTCCGGAACTCGAACAGCTCGAGCGCCAGTCCGGGGCCGGCCTCGAGGTGGGCCTGGCGGAAGGCGACCGCCTCGGTCTCGAAGACGTCGCGCAGCTGCTCGGCGATCTCGGGGCCCTCGGCGCTGTCGACGTCGAACGGGCCGGCGATCAGCTCCCAGCCGAAGGCTTCGCGGTACCACTCGATGGCGGCGTCGACGTCCGGCACGGTCACCCCGATGTGGCCGATCGGCGCCGGCATCAGCGCGCCGCCCTGATCTCGGTCATCACCCTGACGCTCGCCTCGAGGTCCTCGACCGGCGCGCCGGTGCCGGGGACGCGGTCCTGCTCGATCGTCGCGAAGCCGTCGTAGCCGACCCGCTCGAGCGCCTCGGTCACCGCGCCGAGGTCGACCACGCCGGCACCCAGCGGGCAGAAGATCTCGCGCTCGATCGCCGCCCAGAAGTCGAGGCGGTCGGCGCGCACCGCCGCCAGCACCTCGCGGTCGACGTCCTTCAGGTGGAGGTGGGCGAGGCGGTCGCCGAAGCGGGCGATCGCCGCCGCCGGGTCGGCGCCGGAGTAGGCGAGGTGGCCGCTGTCGAGGCAGAGCTCGAGGTCGGTGTCGGCGACCAGCCGCTCGATCTCGTCTTCGAACTCGAGGTAGCCGCCGGCGTGCGGGTGAACCGCCGGCCGCAGCCCGGCGGCGCGGGCGATCGCCGCCACCCGCTCGATCCCGGCCACCAGCTGCGCCCAGCCGGCGTCGTCGAGGCGCGGCGCGGCGTCGGAGCGGCCGGCGGTCGCGACCCGCGCCGGCGAGGGGCTGTCGATGACGACCAGGACGCTGCCGCCGGCGGCGGTGATCGCCGCGCAGGCGCGCCCGGCGACGGCGGCGACGCGGTCGAGCTCGGCCGGGTCGTGGAGGTCGTCGAAGAGGAAGGAGCCGACCGCGGTCAGGCCGCGGCTGGCGAGCGCCTCGCGCAGCGCCGCCGGCTCCTCCGGCAGGTAGCCGACCGGGCCCAGCTCGAGCGCGTCGAGCGGGCCGGCGGCGATCGCGTCGAGGACCTCGCTCCAGGGCGGGTTGGTCGGGGCGTCGGCGAAGTCGACTCCCCAGTTGGTCGGGCTGGCCGCGAGCTGCATGCTCATTGCGCCGTCCAGCCGCCGTCGAGGACGAGGCTCGAGCCGGTCAGGAGGCCGGCCGCCGGCGAGGCGGCGTAGGCGATCGCCGCCGCGACTTCGTCGACCGAGCCGAAGCGGCCGAGGGGGATGCGGCCGAGCAGCGCCGGGCCGATCTCGGGGTCGTCGAGCTGGGCGGCGGTCATCTCGGTGCGGACGAAGGTCGGCGCCACCGAGACGACCCGGATGCCGTGCCCGGCGAGCTCGACCGCCATCGCCTTGGTCAGGCCCTCGAGGGCGTGCTTGGTGGCGCAGTAGACGGTCCGGTCGGGGGCGCCGACGTGGCCCATCTGCGAGGAGACGAAGACGACCACGCCGCCCTCGGCGCCGTCGTCGTCGAGCATCCGGCGGACGGCCGCCTGGGCGGCGAAGAAGGCGCCGCGGACGTTGACCGCGAGCATCCGGTCGAAGACCTCCGGGGTGACCTCGGTGAACGGCATCGGCTGGTTGGTGCCGGCGGCGATCACCGCCGCGTCGACCCGTGGCAGCGCCGCGAAGGCGGCGTCGAGCGAGTCGACCGAGGTGACGTCGCAGCGCTGCACGGCGGCGGCGGCGCCGGCGGCGGCGACCCGGTCGGCCACGGCTTCCAGCCCGGCCTCGGTGCGGCCCATCACGGTCACCGACTCGGCCCCGGCGGTGGCGCAGCCGACCGCCGCCGCGGCGCCGATGCCGCGGCTGGCGCCGACCACGGCGATCGCCTTGCCGGTCAGAGCCAACTGGGCCGGGGCGGTGGCGGTGCTGGTGCTGCTCATCGGGCGGCCGGCTCCCCGAGCTTTTCCAGGCGACGGGTCGCGGTCAGCGCGTGGCCCTCCATCCGCTCCGCGGTCGCGACCGCCTCGACCGCCGGGGCGACGCGCCGCGTCCCCTCCTCGGTCAGCCGCTGGTAGGTGCAGGTCTTGAGGAACTTGCCGACCCAGAGGCCGCCGGTGTAGCGGGCGGCGCGCATCGTCGGCAGCACGTGGTTGGTCCCGACCGCCTTGTCGCCGTAGGCGACCGTCGCCTGGTCGCCGAGGAAGAGCGAGCCGTAGTTGCGGAGCTCCTCGAGGTAGGCGGGGATCTCCTCCTCGGCCACCTGCACCTCGAGGTGCTCGGGGGCGATCTGGTCGGAGAGGGCGACGGCGGCGGCGCGGTCCTCGACCACGGCGACCGAGCCGTGCGCCTCCCAGGCGGCGCCCGCGACCTCGCGGGTCGGCCAGTCCTCGAGCTGGCGTCCGAGCGCGGCGATCACCTCTTCGCCGAGGGCTCGGTCGAGGGCGATCAGGACCGCCGGCGAGTTGGGGCCGTGCTCGGCCTGGCCGAGCAGGTCGGTCGCGACCAGCTCCGGGTCGGCGGCGGCGTCGGCGATGATCGCGATCTCGGTCGGCCCGGCGAGCAGGTCGATCCCGACCTCGCCGAACAGCTGCCGCTTCGCCTCGGCGACGTAGGCGTTGCCGGCGCCGACGATCATGTCGGCCGGCTCCAGCCCCTCGATCCCGAAGGCGAGCGCGGCCAGCGCCTGCACTCCGCCGAGGCAGAGCACCTGGTCGGCGCCGGAGCTGGCCATCGCGTGCAGCATCACCGGGTGCACGCCCTCGCCGCGCTGCGGCGGCGCGCAGGCGATCACCCGCTCGACGCCGGCGACCTTCGGCACGATCACGGTCATGAAGGCGCTCGCCAGCATCGGGTAGCGGCCGCCGGGAACGTAGGAGCCGACCGTGCCGACGGGGATGTGGCGGTGGCCGAGGGTGACGCCGGGCAGCGTCTCGACCTCGAGGTCGGTCAGCGTCTCGCGCTGGGCGGTGGCGAACTTCCGCACCTGCTCCTGGGCGAAGGCGACGTGTTCGGCGAGTTCGGTGTCGAGGTCGCGGGTTGACTTCTCGATCGCGTCGGCGTCGACCAGGAACGACTCCGGCTCCCAATCGTCGAGCTGGCGCGAGTACTCGCGGATCGCCTTCTCGCCCTCGCGGCGGATGCGGGCCAGCATCTCGCCCACCGTGCGACGGACTTCGTCGTTTACCTGCTCGCTGTAGAGCGGCGCCTGCTTCAGGTACTCGGTCATCGGGTCGGGAGCTCCTCTTCGGGCTGGAGGGTGGCGTGGATCCAGGCCGCAGCCGCGTCGACGGCCTGGGCGCACAGCTTCGCGTCGGTGCTGTGGACGAGGATCGCGCATCCCTCGAGCAGCACCTCGGGGGCGGAGTCGAGCGGGCCGGCGAGGGCGAAGGCGGTGCCGGCGTCGGCGCAGGCGGCGCGCACCGCGGCGACCGCCTCGGCGACCGCCGGCGCGTCGAGCTGCAGCGGCGCCCCGAGCGAGACCGAGAGGTCGGCGAGGCCGACGCAGACCGCGTCGAGGCCCGGCACCGAGGCGATCTCGGCAGCCCGCTCAACCGCGCCGGAACTCTCGACCTGGGCCCAGACCGCCGGCGCCGGGGGAGGGGCGCCGGGCCTGTTGCGGCCCCGGGTCGAGAGCCGGCGCGGCCCCCACCCGCGACTGCCGGCGGGTGGGTGGGTGAGCGGCTCGATCGCCGCGGCGAGCGCGGCGGCGTCGGGGACGTCGGCGAAGACGACGCCATCGACGCCGGCGTCGAGCGCGGCGACGGTCTCGCGGCGCTGGCGGGCGGGGAGCCGGACCAGCGCCTGGGTGCCGGCGGCTTGCGCGCCGACGATCATCTCCTGCGCGTCCCGAACCCCGAGCGGCGCGTGCTCGAGGTCGATCCAGACGAGGTCGAACGGTTCCGCGAGCAGCTCGACCAGCGCCGCGCCGGGCAGGGTCAGGGTGGTGCCGGCGAGCCGCTCGCCGGCGGCGATCCGCTCGCGCAGCGAGGCTGGCGCGGCGAGCGCCTCAGCCATCGTTCCTCCCGGAGGGGGCGAGGGTGCCGAAGCGGCCGCCGTCGGCGACCGCCGGGTTGGCGAGGTGCTTCGGCCGCCGCCCCGACAGCACGTCGAGCACCGAGGCGGTCGCCCGCCGGGTCATCTCCTCGATCGATTCGACGCTGATGCCGGCGTTGTGGGGGCTGAGGACGAGGTTCGGCAGGTCGATCAGCTCGGGGGCGCGGGGCGGCTCGTCCTCGAAGACGTCGAGCGCGGCGCCGCGCAGCAGGCCGGCGGCGAGGGCGTCGAGCAGCGCCGCCTCGTCGACGACGCCGCCGCGGGCGGTGTTGACGAGGATCGCGTCGCGCCGCATCGCGGCCAGCTCATCGGCGCCGATCAGGTGGAAGGTCTCCGGCAGGAGCGGCACGTGCAGCGAGACGACGTTCGCTTCCCGCAGCAGCTGGTCGAGCGAGCAGCGGCGCGGGTCGTCGTCGCCGAGGGCGGGGTCGGCGATCAGCACCTGCACGTCGAAGCCGCGCAGCCGGTCCTCGACCAGGCGGCCGATCTGCCCGTAGCCGACCAGGCCGACCGTCGAGCCGGTCAGGTTCCAGGGGGTGTGGGCGCCGGTCCGGTTCCAGTCGCCGGCGCGGACGCTGCGGTCGTGCTCGCAGATCCGCCGCACCGCGGAGAGCATCAGCGCCAGCGTGTGGTCGGCGACCGTCTCCTCGTTGGCGCCGGGCGTCACCGTCACCGCGACCCCGTGCCGGGTCGCCGCCTCGAGGTCGATCGAGTCGACCCCGATCCCGACCCGGGCGATCACCCGCAGCGCCTTGCAGGCGTCGAGGATCTCGGCGTCGAACGGATCGGTGCTGACGATCGCGGCCGCCGCCCCGGCGGCGATCTCGCGCATCTCCTCGGTCTCCCGCCGCCCGCGTTTCGGCTCCAGCCGCACCTCCAGCCCGGCCTCCGCCAGCGCGCCGCCGAGGCCCTGGGCTTCGAGGTCGTAGTCCGGCCAGGTGACGAGAACCTCGTTCTCCGTCCCCGGCGCCGAAGTCGGCGAACTCATACGGTGATCTAATCACTAGATGTCGGCGAATGCAAATCGCCCCCGCCCGACGCCTGGTCCCACGCCGCTCGCCCTTTGTCAACCTCTGGTTGACAAAGGGCGAACGCGGCCGCTCCGGGCGGCGGCGGTCAGCCGGCGCGGCGGGCGGTGAGGCCGCCGTCGACGAGCAGCGAGGCGCCGGTCACGTAGCTGGCTTCCTCGGAGGCGAGGAAGCGGACGACGTTGGCGACCTCGAGCGGGTCGCCGATCCGGTCGAGGGCAACGCCGGCGACCATCTTGCGCTCGGCGGCCGCGCGGTCCTCGGCGCGGTCGATGCTCTCCTGGACGAGGCGGGTGCGGATGAAGCCGGGGGCGACGCAGTTGACCCGGATCCCGTGGGCGCCGTAGTCGAGGGCGAGGCTGCGGGTCAGGCCGAGCAGGCCGGACTTGGCGGCGGCGTAGGGGAAGAAGCCCTCGAGGGTGACGAAGCCGTGCAGCGAGGAGACGTTGACGATCGAGCCGCGGCCGGCCGCCCGCATTGCCGGCAGGACGTGCTTGGCGCCGAGCCAGGCGGCCTTCAGGTCGATCGCGAAGAAGCGGTCCCACTCGTCCTCGCTCATCTCGGTGGCGTCGAAGTTGGCGTTGACGCCGGCGTTGTTGACGAGCACGGTGGCGTCGCCGAAGCGCTCGCGGCAGCCGGCGGCGACCGCGGCGACGTCCTTCTCGACGCCGACGTCGGCGGCGAGGAAGGCGGCGTCGGCGGAGCCGAGCTGGCGCTCGACCTCCTCCCCCACCCCGGCGTCGCGACCGCAGAAGACGACCCTGGCGCCCTCCCTCATGAAGAGCTCGACGATCGCGCGGCCGATCCCGCGCGAGCCGCCGGTGACGATCGCCACCTCGCCCGCCAGGCTCCCCCGCGAATGGATTCCGGACTCGTCAGTCATTTAATGATTATATCCTTCCCTCGATGACCAGCGCGCCCGATCCCAGCGGCGGCAAGGACGTCGTCTTCGGCACCGGCGAGCCGCGGCTCTGGTCGGTCACCCACGACATCCTCGGTGATCCCTTCTGGGCCGTCTACCGGCGCGGCCTCGCGGATGCCGCCGCCCGCTACGGGTGCACGGTCCACCATCGGGCGCCGGCCCGCTTCTCGCCGCCCGAGATGGCCGAGCTGCTGCGCGAAACGGTCGCCGAGCGACCGGCCGGCCTGCTCAGCACGATCCCCGACGCCGAGGCCGTCGAGGGCCCGCTGCGCGAGGCGGTCGCGCTCGGCATCCCGGTGATCGCCGTCAACGCCGCCGACCCGCGGCCGCCGGCCGAGCGCATCCCCTACCTCTTCTACATCGGCGCCGAGGACGTCGCCGGCGGCGAGGCGGTCGCCGCCCGCCTGCTCGCTGGCGGCGAGCTGCCGCGCCGCGCCCTCTGCGTCGACCACTACCTGGTCGACAACGCTTGCCACCTCGCCCGCTGCTCCGGCTTCAGCAACGCCCTGCGCGCCGCCGGCGCGACCGTCGAGAAGCTGCGCGTCCCCGGCGACGACCCGGCGGCGATGGTCGCCGCGATCGCCGCCCGGGTCGAGGAGCTTCCCGACCTCGACGCGGTCTGCACGCTCGGCCCGCCCGGCTGCGAGGCGACGATCGCCGCGCTCGAGCAGGCCGGCCGCCTCGCGGCGGTCCGCCACGCCAGCTTCGACCTGGCGCCGGCGCAGCTCGACGCGATCGCCGCCGGCCGGCTCGAGTTCACCGTCGACTCCCAGCAGTACCTGCAGGGGTACCTTGGGGTCGCCTCGCTGGCCCTCTTCGTCCGCGACGGGCTGCGGCCCGCTGGCGACGTCAGCACCGGACCGGTGATCGTCGATCGCGAGAACATGGAAACCGCCCGCGCCGGCGTCGCCGCCGGCCTGCGCTGAGAGGAGCGAGATGAGTCGTCGTCAAATCGGAGTCGGGATGCTCGGCTACCAGTTCATGGGGGTCGCCCACTCGTTCGCGCTGCGCTCGGTCGGCGCCGTCGCCCAGCCGCCGGTGCCGGAGCCGCGGCTGCTCTCGATCAGCGGCCGCGACGAGGAGAAGCTCGCCGCCGCCGCCGCACGGCTCGGCTGGGAGGAGACGACGACTGACTGGCGCGAGCAGGTCGCCGACGAGCGGATCGAGCTGTTCGACAACGCCGGCCCCAACAACCTCCATGCCGAGCCGACGATCGCCGCCGCCCGCAACGGCAAGCACGTCTTCTGCGAGAAGCCGCTCGGCGTCGACGCCGAGCAGGCGCACGCGATCTGGTCGGCCGCCGCCGCGGCCGGCGTCCTCCACATGACCGCCTTCAACTACCGCTTCTTCCCGGCCCTGCGGCTGGCGCGGGAGATGATCGCGGCCGGCGAGCTCGGCGAGATCCACCACTTCCGCTCCGCCTTCCTCGACGCCTCCGCCGTCGATCCCGACCAGCGCAAGACCTCCTGGCGCTTCCAGCGCGGCGCCGCCGGCTCCGGCGCGCTCGGCGACCTCGGCTCCCATCACATCGACGCCGCCCGCTTCCTGGTCGGCGAGCCGAAGTCCGTCTCCGCCCTGACCCGCACCTTCGTCGGCGAGCGCTCCGGCTTCGCGGTCGACGTCGACGACGCCTTCGAGGCGGTGGTCGAGTTCGAGAACGGCGCGATCGGCACCTTCGAGGCCTCGCGGGTCTCGGCTGGCAGCGTCAACGAAAGCCGGATCGAGATCGACGGCTCGAAGGCCTCGCTGCGCTTCGACGTCCAGAACCTCAACCACCTCCGCTTCGGCGAGTTCGGCAAGGGCTTCCGCGACATCCTCGTCACCGAGCGCGACCACCCCTTCTCCGAGTACTGGTTCCCGCCCGGCCACCCGCTCGGCTGGGGCGACTCGTTCACCCACGAGCTGGCCCATATGCTCGGCGCGATCGCCGGCGACCACGAGGTCGCGCCGCTCGGCGCCACCTTCGAGGACGGCTACCGCTGCGCCGAGGTCTGCGACACGATCCTGCGGGCGGCCGCCGCCGGCCGGCGCGAGGAGATCGCCTACCGATCGCTCGACGAGGCGGCGGGAGCCGCCTGATGGCGGCACCGGCCCAGCTCGAAGCGGAGGTCGTCGCCGAGCCGGGCTGCACGCTCGGCGAGGGCCCCTGGTGGGACGGCGAGGGCGAGCGGCTGCTGTTCGTCGACATCCAGGAGCAGGTCGTCCACTCCTGGTCGGAGACCACCGGGCTGCGACGCGAGCGCGAGCTCGGCGGCCGGGTCGGCTTCGCGATCTCGCGCCGGGGCGGCGGCCTGGTCGCCGGCGTCGAGCGCCGGCTCGAGCTGATCGACGCCGACGGCGGCTTGACCACGCTCGCCGAGGTCGAGCCCGACCGCGACGGCAACCGCCTGAACGACGCCAAATGCGACCCGGCCGGGCGCCTCTGGGCGGGGACGATGTCGGTCGACCGCGAGCCGGGGGTGGCGGCGCTCTACCGGGTCGAGCCCGACGGTGCGATCGAGGCGGCCGTCACCGAGCTGACGATCTCCAACGGCCTCGGCTGGAGCCCGGACGCGGAGACGATGTACCTGATCGATTCCCCGACCCAGCGAATCGACGCCTTCGACTTCGACCTCGCCGCCGGCCGGCTCGGCGACCGGCGCCCGTTCGCCGCGGTCGCCGCCGAGGACGGCCTCCCCGACGGCCTCGCGGTCGACGCCGACGGCGGCGTCTGGGTGGCGCTCTTCGGCGGCGGCGCCGTGCGCCGCTACGGGCCGAACGGCAGCCTCGACGCCGAGCTCCGCCTGCCGACCTCGAATCCGACCTGCCCCGCCCTCGGCGGCGCCGACCGGCGCCGGCTCTTCGTCACCACCGCGAAATGGAAGCTGGCGCCCGAGGCGCTCGCCGCCGAGACCCTCGCCGGCGCGCTCTTCGCCGCCCCCTCCGAGCACGCGGGCCTGCCACTCACCCGGTTCGCCGGCTGAGCGTCCTCAGAGCGAGCGGCGGAAGACCGAGAAGGTGATGTAGGCCGGGTTGATCGCGACGCGGCTGACCGCCAGCGGCTCCTCCTCGCCGGAGTAGAAGACCTCGTGCAGCTCCAGGTAGGGGCTGCCCGGCTCGAGCTCGAGCGTCCGGCCGGAGCCGCCGTCCCGATCCTCCCCGGCGCCGACCGAGCGCGGCTCGATCCGCGCCAGCGCGTGGTCGATCTTGTGGGCGAAGAAACGCTCGCCGAGATAGAGGACCGAGCCGGTCTGCAGGTCCTCGTCGGCGGGAGTCCCGTTGAGGACCGCGGCCGGGAAGCAGGCGCGCATCTCCACCGCCGGCACCTCGTCGGCGAGCAGCACCACGTTCAGCTCGTAGCTGTCGCAGACACCGCCCGCGCCCGCGTGCCGCGCCAGCTCCGGCGGCACCGAGTCGAGCAGCCGCCAGGAGACCTTCGAGACCACCTCGTGCCCCAGCTCCCGCAGCAGCGTCGGGAACGGGACCAGGCCATGCAGCGCCAGCATGTCCGGGCGGGCGTGGCTGCGCAGATGGGTGCCCCGCCCCGGACGCCGGTCGATCATCCCCAGCTGCTCCATCGATTGCAGAGCTCGCCGCACGGTCGTGCGGCTGACCCCGAGCTGCGCCGCCAGCTCGTCCTCGGGCGGCAGGCGGCCGTTGGCATAGGTGCCGACGCGAATCGCGCTGACGATCGCCTCGAGCACCTGCTGGGTAAGCGAGGTCCCTGCTTTCACCCGCAGATCCTATTCGCGGCGGACCCGCATTCCTCACGCCCCGTGCCAGCCGCTAGATTGACTCCGGCGAGGTGGCTGTAGCTCAGCTGGTAGAGCTCCGGCTTGTGGTGCCGGCGGTCGCGGGTTCGAATCCCGTCAGCCACCCCTCATGCAAAGCCAAAAACGGCGCGGAGACTATAAGTCCCTACCCCTAATTTGCCCCTGATCGAAAGCCGTTCGCTTAGCTAAATTCGGAAGTGCCTGAACGTGGTGCGGGCAGCGAGAACGGGCCCACAGATCGACTTCCATTGTGGGCCGGCGTCAAGTGCGACCGCGCTCGAATTCGTTCACCTAAGACCCTGGCTTGTGAGCTGGCGTTGATTCGGACGCGCGTTCGAAAAACTTTGCGAGCCATCTCGGGTGGAAGTTCGAGGGATCTCCGTGATCGCCTTCCGTTCGCACCAGCTTCACATCAGCGCCACGGCTGCGCAAGCGATGCGCGCAAAGTTCAGAGTTTTCCTTGAATGAAACGACCTTGTCTTCCGGGGATGCCCAAATCAATACCGGGAGGCTTGCTACGTCTTTCGGTTCAACCGGACTCAAGACCTTCGGAGGAGGTCCCGGCCATGCTTCCTCAACGAAGGGGCGCAATTCCGCGCTCTTATACGAAGAACGTGCGTTGCAAACGGGATAGATACCGGCCCACGCTTCCGGGTGAAGCCGATCGACGAGTTGCAGCCCGTCGAGCCCTCCCATTGACTGCGCCAGGATGAGCACGTGCTTGAAGCCGAGGCGACGATCAAGTCTTACGTAATCAGCGACGCTCGCCGGATCGCCCCAGTTCTGGGGTCCATGTGCGTCGCTCGCCGCGACCGAAAAACCATCTCGCAAGAGTTCCTTGGTCAGCGAAAGCACGGGCGGTTCGTTGATCGCCTCGGCGCTTCCGCTAGCTCCATGAATGTAGAGAACCAATCTCCCGTTGGGCGCTTCGGGCCTTAGAAGAAGCGCTCGTTGATGATCGACCACGAAGGATCGTTCGGTCGATCCGTGCGGAATTGAAGGACCGAAAGAAATCGCCAGAGCAGCGACTAAGAGAGATACCACTGTGCTCACAATCCGGTCCACCCATGCTCCCAAGCTCTCGGCCTCGATCGACAATGAAGTCTATTACCGCAGCGAACCGCAGAGGCGGGTGCCTCTGCGGCTGGCCTCAAGGAAGACTCGCCGCGGCGGGACGGTCTGTCAGCCGACTAACGCGCCTTCTTCCCTGCAGGATGAATGGAAGGCACTAACGGGGTCGAATATCAGTTGGCACATCCTGCCCGAGCTTCCCCTGAAGTAGATCCATTGCTGGCCGTTGCTCGCGTTGCGCGTTGCGCTCGGGCTGGACCCGGCGCCGATCGGCTGAGCCGTTTCTGGGCAGGCGCCGGAGAACCCCGCTGAGGGACTGTACGCATACAGACATACCTTGGAATTTGCCCCTGAGTAGTAAATCCACTGTTCTCCGCTGGCGCCAAGGAGTACGGACATGCGGGACCCTGCCGCAGGCATTTCGCCACCCGTTGCGCAGCCATGAGTAAACCCGGTCGCGGGGTGAAAAACGTAGAGGCAGACCTGTGAGTTGCTGCCGGCGTAGTAAATCGATTGGATACCAGAGCTGGAGTCCAATACTGCTGAGGGACTGACCCCAGTCGCAACCGCTTGGCCGCCTTCACCACACCCAGGCGTAAATCCCGACGCCGGGTGGAAGACGTAGTAGCACACCTGAGCGTTCGTCGCCGTATAGTAGATCCACTGCGTGCCCGTCGACGGGTCGATGAGCACCGACGGAGTCGTGCCGGCCGCGATGCTTTTCCCGCCTTCTGCGCAGCCCGGATGCCAACTGCCACCGGAGAGTGCGTAAAGACAGAGCTGCTGGCTCTGCGAGGGGTAGTAAACGAATTGTTCCCCGGTGACCGGATTCCGTGCAGCTGCGGGGCTCGTCCCCGTAGCGGGCGACTGGCCGCCTTCGAGGCAACTGCTACTCCATTGCGCGTTGACGTTTCGGGCATTGAGGCAGAGCTTGCCTCCTTCGCTCACGTAATACGACCACTGTTCGCCGCCGGCGCCGTCATAGGTGACCGAGGGATTCGATCCGCCAGCGACCGGCGGGGCCGTGCTCTGTGCGCATTCGGAGGTCCAGCTACCCCCGCTGGTCCCATACGCATACATGCAGGCGCGCGTCGAGACCGCCCTGTAGTAGATGAAGTTTTCGGCGGCCGAAGATACTACCGCCGGAGTTGCACCAGCCGATACCGCTTGACCGCCATCCGGACAAGCATGCGACCAGGTGCCGCTCGAGTTGTTGAATACCAAGACGCACAAACGCGAATTGGCTCCTTGATAATAGGTTGCCTGGTTCTTGGTGCTGGCATCTCGCAACACCGTTGGAGCGCGATGACTATTGGCCGTTTCGCTTCCAGCTGGGCAGGCGGTGTTCCATTCGCCAGTCGAGAGGAACGTAGTGAGGCATAGGCCACCTTTGCTGCTCGTGTAGTAGATCCACTGCTGCCCGTCTACCGCGTTTCGGATCGCGGTGGGAGAGGCGGTGGAAGCGACCGGTTCACTGCTAGGGCAGAAATGAGCGAAACCGCCGCTAGGCGTGTAGGAATAGAGGCAGAGTTCCCCTTTGGCGCTGGTGTAGTAGATCCACTGCTGCTCAGTTCCCGCGTCGCGCATCGCCGATGGATTCGTCGCCGACGCCACCGTCGGCCCTCCTTCAGCGCAACCATGCGTAAAGCCGGAGCCAGGATGGAATGCGTACAGACAGACCTGCGAATTGCTCCCGGTGTAATAGATCCATTGCACACCGGTATCAGGATCGAGCACAGTTGAGGGACTCGTTCCAGCCATCATTGCCAACCCGCCTGCGGCGCAACCGTGCGTGAATCCGGTGGTCGGCTGGAAGACGTACTCACATGCTTCCCCGCCGATAGCGTTGTAGTAGATCGTCTGCGTGCCGGTTACGGGGTCAAAGATCGCCGACGGACTCGTGCCTGCCGCTATCGCCGGACCTCCTTCAGGGCAGCTCGGCGTGAAGCCAGAGCTAGGGTTGTAGACGTAGTAGCACAGGCGTGAGTTGCTACCGGTGTAGTAGATCCACTGAATACCTGAGTCAGGCTCACGGATAAGTGACGGGACGGCGCCAGCTGCAGGCGCCTGACCGCCCGTTGCACAGCCGAAGTTAAATGCCATGTGGGGCGAGTACGAGTCTAGGCACAGCTGTGAGTTCGCGCCCGGGTAATAGGCCCACTCAGTTTCCGTTTGGCTATCGATAGCCCCCCACTGTGCCGTCGCGTATTCAGAAGTCACGACGAACGGCGCAGGTCCCGGGCAGCTGTGGCTCCAGGTCCCGCTCGCCGAATAGAATTCGTAGGCGCAGAGCTGGGAGTCGGCACCCTGGTAGTAGACCGCCTGATTTCCGCTAGCTTCGTTCCGCAACGCCGTTGGCGGTCGCTCGGAGCTTGCTCCTTCACCTCCGCCGGGACAGGCGGAGGTCCATTCGCCTGACGACTGGAAGCTGATGAGGCAGAGTTCGCCTTTAGCGCTCGTGTAGTAGATCCACTGCTGGCCGTTGACGCCGTTGCGAATTGCGGCCGGAGTAGCCGCGAGGGCCGTTTTCTGTCCGGGCGTAGGGCAGCTATGCGTGAAGCCACCGGCGGGGCTATAAGAATAGAGGCAAATTTCAGATTTCATACTCGTGTAATAGATCCATTGCCTTTCGGTTCCGGTGTCACGCATCACGGTTGGGCTGGTAGCTACCGCCACCGCCGGACCTCCTTCCGCGCATCCATGGGTGAAGCCCGAGGCCGGATGGAAGACGTACTCACATACGTTCCCGTTACTCGCCGCATAGTAAATCCACTGTAAGCCGCTTAGCGGGTCGAAGAGCGCCGACGGACTCGTATGCGTAGACATCGCCGGGCCGCCAGCAGCACAGCCATGGGTGAAGCCTGAAGCGGGATGGATGACGTACTCGCAGACTTCGCCGCCGGCGCCGTTGTAGTAGATCGTCTGGATCCCGGAGGCGGGGTCGAGGAGCGCCGAGGGATTCGTCCCCTGCGTTACGGCAGGGCCACCTTCAGCACACCCCGGGGTGAAGCCCACGCCAGGGTGGTAGACGTAGTAGCAGAGGCGACCTTTACTTGCCGTGTAGTAGACCCATTGCAGTCCCGAACTGGTGTCGCGGATTACCGAGGGTGTTGCTCCAGCTTCTGCCGCTGCGCCGCCCGACGCACAGCCCGAGTTGAAGCCCGGCGCCGGAGCATGAAAGTCGAAGCAGACCCGCGAGTTGCCAGCCGGGTAATACGCCCAAGTGGATTCCGACGGGCCATCGGACACGCCCCATTGAGAAGCAGGAGCTTCCGTAGCGAATGCGACATCGGCACTGACGCTCGCTTCAGCATTTTCATTTTGTGCGACGACGCGATAGTGGTACGTGGTGGCGGGCTGTAGGGATGGCAGCGGCATACGGTCGGAAACCGTTGCTTCTCTCCACTGCGCTACGTGTTCTTCTTGTTCTCTTTGGGGGACTGGAACCGCGTAAGTGCTTCCGTAGGCCGTGGTCTTCCCGATTTCGAGCGTGAAGTGGGTGGGAAGCCCGTTTGGATTTACGCTGACGTTCGCGACCCCGCTTTCGAGACCTATTTCGGATGCCGCAGCGCTTGCGACTGTCGCCGGGATTGGCCAGCGGCCAACATGAGCATGTTCTTGATAGGCGTACCACGCGGGCCTGAAGTTTGGTTCCGTAAAGGAGTGCGAGCTTTCCTTCCGCAGGCCCGTGAAGCCTCCCCACCCTCCGTTTTCCCAGTTCACATCGCGGTAGAAGTAGTAGAGCAACGACGCGATGTTTAGCGTTGACTGCCTTGCTTCTACCCAGCTAAAAACGGCGTCGAGCAGATTGCGTTGTTCTGCCGGCGACACTCGTTCGTGAGCTGAGTCAATTGGCGCCTCCGGTTCGACGGGCCAGCCGATCTCCGTGATCCAGATCGGCTTACTCGCCGAGAACCATTCAGACAGTTTATTCCTACCTTCGGTGATGTTGTTCTCGACGCGTTCGGTTGAGCCATTGCCGAAGGCATAGGGGTGGAGGCTTAGTCCCGAGAATTTTTCGCCGACGTTGGGAACGGTATGTAGTTCTCTTAGAAATTCTCCGACGCTCAGATTGCCTTCTGCCGTTTTCGTCGTGATCAGGCCACCGATCAGAACGGTGACCGCGTGGCCTTGCGCTTCGGTGATCGCACCGGAACTCCGCTTAAGGAATGGACCGTATTCAAGCGCCGATGCTCGGCCATTGGGATCATTTCTGCCTAGGTTCTCCTCATTCCAAAGCTCCCAGATCGTTATCGGGGTCGGATTCGCCTTGCCCGACCAGAAAGTCCCGTTTTCGCCGTAGTGTTGAACTATTTCAAACAGCCAAGCTTCCCACTGTTTCCATGCCGCGGAAGGAGCGCTCACTTCGTAGGTGGGAAAGCCGTGTTCACCTGCGCAACCGCCGACGAGGTCAGCGATTACGGCCAAGCCATGTTCCCAGGCCCGTTCCAGCTCGTGATCGTATTCGGACCAGTTACCGTGACATGAGAAGTTGAGGCGCCAGTAGTGTGCCCCGGAGCGTGAGACTGCTTCCATGTTCGCGAAGCTTTCCGTATATCCGGGACTGAACTGAAATCCGAGTATGGTCGCCCTCGCTGAGTTCGCCGTAAACCCGGCTATGACCATCACAAGGGCCACTGCAAGCCCAGCTGCCGGTTTCCTCATCCTGCCAAAACTGGGCAGCCAAGTGCTGCTCATCGCGCCTCCCCCTCCGGGCTCGACAGGTGACCCCTGCGGCCGCCCCCGTCATGCCATTTGCAAAGCGGCGCGTATTAAATGCGGCGATCTTTCGCCTCGCATCATCATTAATTGAGTTTCCTCGTCTTACCGGGGTAAAGCGGAGGCGCTGCGATTCGCCCTTTCAGGTAGGCCGACCACTTGCTGGCCCATCGCCGGGAGCCGGCCTCGAGCATCTGGACGAGTTCCTTGATCGCAGCTCCGTTTTGGCGAACTCGCTCACGCGGCCTAGACCGGACCTTTCGACCGCGGCGAGCGCGGCTCATTTGATGGCGGTCTGATCCTGATCCCTATTCGAGCAACTTCCCTGGAGGGAGTTCGACTGCCTTCGCTAGCTTGAGGATCGTCGAGACCTGCGGGTCGCGTTTGCCCGCCTCGATTCGGCTGACCTCCGTGGCGTGGACACCGCTGCGCTCTGCGACCTGCTCCTGGGTCAGGCCGAGCCGTTTGCGGGCATCACGCAGGTTGGTGCCGAGGTCGCCCACGGGACAGATCGTCTGTCCTGGGAGGTCTTAGCTCCATAGGAAACTTCACAAGTCATCGGGTACGCTTGAGGAAGCCGTCGGGAACGGCGCGAAAAAGTGGGGCCGATCCCCATCGCCCACCTGGCGGGCCGAGACCGGCCCCCGTGCTCGCCCTATCTAGGCGTTCTTCATCGTCATGTAGCTCGGCACGCAGACGTCCGTCACTTTCGCGATCCTCATGCGCTTCACCCCCCTTCCTGAATCAGCCCAGCGCGAGCCGCCAGGAGCGGAGGCAAATGCTAAAACGCGTCCGAGTATCCGGCAGACGCTGACAAGCAAGCATTTCCTGAAACCTGTGAAGTCTCCTATGCCCGCGCTATGCTCGACGCTTGCTGAGTGCGGAAGCTAAATCGAGTAGAGGAGGAGGGTGCGGTGAAGACGAAGACCGGGAGGTCTGGCCAGCGCGGCAAGAGCGTCGACGAACGAGTCAGCTACGCCCTTGGCCACCGCGTCCGCGTTGAAGTCCTGACGCTCCTGAACGAAGGCGTCTACACCGCCGATGACATCGCCACCCTGATCGGCGAGACCCGGCAGAACGTCCATCATCACCTCAAGGAAATGCTTGACGCAAACTCCGTCGAAATCGCCAAAATCGAGAAGCGACGGAATGCGGACTTGCACTATTTCCGGGCCGTCGAGATGGCCGACTACGACGAGGCGGCGACCGCCGCGTTGAGTCCGGATCAGCGTCAGGAAGTCGCGGGACTCATCGTCCAACATTCCACGGCCGAGATTATGGCCGCCCTAGCCGCCGGCAAGCTCAACGACGACCCCAAGGTCATGCTCGCCTGGCGCTGGTTCAACCTTGACCGGCAAGGACGCGAAGACCTGGCCGAGGAGCAAGAGCGGTACTGGGATCGGATTCACGAGATCGACGCTGAGTCTGCTAACCGCCGCTCGACGTCGGGCGAGGAGGTCCGGTCCTACATCGTCGCCGAGTGGGGGTTCGAGCGGGCCCGGACGGCGCCGGCGCCGCCAGCAAACGCTGACTAGTGCGCAAACTCTTTTTGACACGACCCTCGCGCTTCTGAAATCTTCTCACTGGTCAATCGACTTTAGATTGCCAAGGGACGCTCCGAGCATCCCCGAACCGATCTAACTGAGCACCAACCGCGGGGTGGGTCTTGATCCTTCTCTGGGTCACTGTTTCGGGCCGCCCAAAGGGTGGTGTCAGGTCGAGCACGTCATGAACCGATTTTCCTTCCAAAACCGCCCCCCGAAGTGCCGTCGAGTGAGCTAACGACAGCTATCGGCGGCAACCAGACGGCAGCGGGAGGCGAGCAATTCGACTGGCAATGGCTCGTCTCCCAAACCGTCCACCCCGTGAAGGTGGCGATCGTCGAAGCGCTCATGTGGATCGGGAGGCCCGTCACATCGAACGACCTCTTCAACAGCTTCGATAGACCTGGCTCGATCGGAAACGTGAGCTATCACGTCAATGAGCTGGCCAGAATGGAGGTTCTGTATGTAGTCGAACGGCGGGCGATGCGCGGGTTAAAGGAGCGCTACTTCTTCTTCGCCTCATCAAGGCTCTGCGTTCCGGCATGATCCACCTCAGCGCTGCCCAGCGAGACGCCCTATACGACCTGATCTATGTTCGCCTTAGCGGCATCTCTGATGTGTGGCTGGCGGTCGAGGCCGAGGACTACGAGACAGCCGGGCGCCTCGCGCAAGAGTATTCCGACGACCTGCGCCTAGTGCTGAATGATCTGGGCTGGGATGACGGCATCGGCCGAACTATCGAGTTGACGACGCCGCCCGACGTGTTGCGGCGGGTTCTCAACCGAATGCAGGACAGCGCCGCGGGACAGCGAGCTAGCGAAGAACGCGAGTGGAGCCGCAGCCGCGAGATGGAGGAGCGCAGCCGACTGGTTATCGAGGCGTGTCAGACGGTACTCGCCGGCCTCGACGAACGTCCTTCCCATGGCGACGATTAGGCCGAACGCAAGCATCGACGGGGTGCTGTCCCACCCGCGCCGGGTACAGGCGCTGGCGATGATGTATCGCACCCAGGGAGGGGTGAGTTGCTCGCAGATTTCGGAGCAGCTCATGGAGCCGATGCAAAACATCCGGTACCACTTACGCGTTCTTGGACTGTTTGGCGGGCTGGATTTCGTCCGATTTGAACACGTGCGGGGATCAAGGGAGAACTTCTACACGCTGTCCGAGAAGATCCTCGAGGATCGGAAGGCGATGAAGGTCATCGAGCGACAGGAGGTCCCTGTCGTAGTTCCGCGCCGCCGCGGGAGACTTCGCTTCGACACCTTCGAGCGCTGTAAGCACGTTTTAGACGAGCGCGAGCAGGACCTCATCATTCGCCGATACGGATGGAATCTCCACAGGAAGGTATCCCGCGAAAAACTTGCCGCTCTCTGGCACCTAGAAAAGTCTGAGATACGTTCCATCGAGCGAGCGGCCTTGATGAAAATAGAGCACGCGCGACTGGATCAGGGCATTTAGTGCTTCCTCTCCCGCGCGGCGCCGGGCTCGCCGCGATAGATCGTTAGGAAGGGCGTCTACCCTTCGCCCCGATGGGCGAAGCTGCCGGGCACCCAACACGCCGCTCGCAAAGCGCCAACAGCCGCCAGTACGATCGCGTCGCGCGCTTCTACAGCGCGCTCGAGCCGCTGTATCTCATCTTCCCCGTCGCCAGGCGCAAGGCGGTGGCGGCACTCGGGCTGAAGCCCGGCGACACCGTTCTCGAGATCGGCGCCGGCACCGGGCGCAACTTCCCCTACCTGGTCGACGCGGTCGGCCCGGGCGGAACCGTGATCGGCGTCGATGCATCGAAAGGCATGCTGGCCGAGGCGGCCAGGCTGATCGAGCGGCGTCGCTGGTCGAATGTGAAGCTGCTCCACCAGGACGCCACCCAGCTCCAGGTCGACGATGACGTCGACGGGGTGCTCTTCAGCCTCAGCTACTCGGCGCTGCCCGAACCGCGCCCGGCACTGGCACGGGGATGGGAGCGGCTTCGGCCGGGCGGTCGCGTCGTGATCATGGACATGGGGCTCACCAAGAGCCGTTGGCACCGCCTGCTCGACCCGATCGCCCGCCTGCTCGTCAGGCTTGGGCCCGGCGACGCCTACTCGGATCCCTGGAGCGACCTCGCTTCCTACGGCACGATCGAGACCGAACGCTTCCTGGCCGGCTTCTACTACGTCAGCTCCATCGCCAAGCCGGGGTAATCCTGACCTTTCCGGGCTGCGGTCGTGGTCCTGGCAGCCGCGGGTTCGAGTCCCGTCAGCCGCCGCCCTGCGCCCTCAGTGGGGGACGAGGGCCGCGCGGACGTCGTAGTCCCAGAGCGGTTCGCGCGGGCCCCACGGCCGCGTCTCGTGGAGCGTCGCGTAGGCGGCGTCGCGGGCGCGCTGCTCGGCGCCATCGTCGAGGTAGAAGTCGCCGGCGGCCGCCGCCGCCGAGCCCTGCAGCTCGGTCGCCCGCGACATGCGGATCTCCTCGTAGCGCCGCAGGGCGCTCGCCGGGTCGCCATCGCCGGCCGCCAGGCAGGCCGCCAGCACGTAGGCGTCCTCGATCGCCTGGGCGGAGCCCTGGGCCTGGAAGGGCTCCATCGCGTGGGCGGCGTCGCCGAGCAGGGTGACCCGGCCGAAGGACCAGTGGTCGAGCGGCCGGCGCACGTAGACGGCGCTGCGCAGCATCAGCGGGCAGCACCGCAGGCGCTGGCGGTAGGCGTCGTCCCAGCCCTCGACGAAGGCGAGCGCCTCCGCCACCGGCGCCTCGAGGGTCCAGGACTCGCGCGACCACTCGGCTTCCCTGGTCGCGAGGGTGACCGCCAGGCGCGAGCCGCCCGAGAGCCAGTAGGAGACGCCGTGCCGCTGGGGGCCGAGCCAGTAGAGATTGGTCCGCGGCGGATGCAGGTGGGCGACGTCCTCGCGGCGGGCGATGCCGCGATAGACGACGGTGCCGGAGAAGACCGGGTCCTCGGCGCCGACCAGCTGCTGGCGGAGGCCGGAGCGGACGCCGTCGGCGGCGACCACGACGTCGGCGGCGACGCGGCTGCCGTCGGCGAGCAGCGCGGCGGCGCCGGCCTCGTCCTGTTCTACGCCCACCACCTCGGCACCGAAGCGGACGCTGCCGGGCGGCGCCGCGGCGGCCAGGACCCGGTGCAGGTCAGGCCGGTAGAAGTCGAGCTGCGGGGCGCCGAAGCGGTCTTCCATCGGCGGCCCGAGGACGCTGCGGTGGAGCAGCGAGCCGTCGCTCCAGCGCAGCAGGTCGACGCTGTCGGGGAGCGCTCCGACCTCGCGCAGCTCCTCCCCCAGGCCGAGCTCATCGAGCAGCCGGACCGCGTTCGGGCCGAGCGAGAGCGACGCCCCGACGGCGGCGATCTGCGGCGCCTGCTCGAGCACCTCGACCTCGATCCCGCGAGCCCCCAGCGCGATCGCCGCCGCCAGCCCGCCGACGCCGCCCCCGATCACCGCCACTCGCATCGGCCGATGCTACCTCCGCCGGCGAGCGCCCCCGCCGGGGCTCAGCCGCGCTCCCGCACCTCGCTCGGCCGCATCGCCTCCTCGGCGCTGATCCCCAGCTGGACGAGGAAAATGGGTGACACCACTAGGTGTATAATGGCGTCGTGGCGCGGACGCAGATATATCTCGGCTCAGAGGAGCTCGCCCTGCTCGACCGCGCTTCAACTGAGAGTGGGGCATCGCGCTCGGAGCTGATCCGTCGCGCTGTTCGCGCCACCTTTGGCGAAGCCGATCGGAGCGACAAGCTCCGCGCCCTCGGGGCGAGCGCGGGCACCTGGCGCGGCCGCCACTCGAGCGGTGCCGAGTATGTCGACGCCATGCGCGGCGGCGACGTCAACGAGCGCTTGGCGCGACTCGGCGTCAAGTGAAGCTGCTCGACACCAGCGTCGCAATCGACCATCTCCGCGGGATCCCGCCCGCCGTCTCGCTCTTGAATGACCTGGTCGCAGCAGACGAGCAACTCCTCGCCAGCGAGATCGTTCGCTTCGAGCTGCTTGCCGGCGTTCGAGCGAAGGAGGTCGACGCACTCGAGCAGTTCTTCTCAGTCCTCGCCTGGATACCGGTCGGGGAAGAGGTGACGAGGTCCGCCGGCGAGCTCGCCAATCGGCATCGTCGGGCCCACCGGGGCATCGATGTCGCCGACTACCTCATCGCCGCCACCGCGCTTCTCCTCGAAGCCGAGCTGCTGACCACCAACGTCCGCCACTTCCCGATGCTCGCAGGACTCTCCGCTCCCTACTGATGCGAGCGAGCGGGGCGGCGCCGGACGGAGGTCCGGCGCCGCCCGGGATCCGAGAAAACTCAGCCGGTGACCCCGTGGACCACCGGGTAGTAGCCGCTGGCGTGACCGCTGACCTTCGGGTGGTAGCTTTCGCCCACCGGGTTGGAGAGGCCGTTGATCCACTCCGTCGACGAGCCACCGCCGCCGTCGCAGACCGCGTGGCCGATGAACGGCGGGATCACGTCGCGGAAGATGAAATTCGAGCCCGCCCGCGTCGCCGCGGCGCTGATCACGTTCTTCATCTGGTCCGCGGTTTCGTTCAGCCGCGTCTCCTCGCTGGAGCTGAAGAAGGTGAAGGCGTTGCAGTCTTCACCGTTGAAGAGGCGCGGGTAGTCGAGGACGACGACCTGCGCGCTCGGGGCGTGTGACTTGATCGCGTTGTTGACCGAGTCGAGCCGGCCGGGCAGGGTGTTTTTGATGAACGCCTGCGCGGTGTTGATCGCTCCGTTGCAGTCGGAGGCCCAGGAGGGCAGGGCGCATTCGGTGATCACTTCCGAGAAGCCGGCGTCGTTGCCGCCGATCGTGTAGGTGACCCAGTTGGTGTCCGAGGTGACGCTCGAGACCTGACTGCTGAGCAGGCTCGAGGTGGTCGCCCCCGAGCAGGTCGCGTTGACGAAGGTCCAGGTTGGATGCGCTTTGTGCAGCAGGAACGGATAGGCGGTTTCCGAGCGCTGGCAGCTCGGTTCGTAGAAGGTCCGCGTCCCCGTCCCCGACGAGTACGAGTCCCCGAGCGCGACGTACTTGGTCGCCCACGCCTGCCCCGCGACGACGGCGAAGAACGCGAACACGCACAGAATCGCGGCGAATCGACTCCACTTCATAACCCTCTCCTCCCAAAGAGTTGGCCGCATCTCGGCCACTTCCGGTGAAGCTAGCACGACTATGCAAAGTTTGTGGATTAATAGATGATTGCCTAGCGTCCGGCGCCTTGGTGGCAGCTTCGGGGCGCGGCCCGGGCCAGCTTGTTCGCTATAAGAAACCGCCCCCGACCGGCCAGGGCCGCACCGCGACGGAGTAGGAACTTTGTGCGGTTGACTTCAAAGCCAGTTAGGCTGGTCTTGGGGAGTTGCATGACTGGTCGTATCTCACGCTCAGCAGTCGAAAATGGGACCGATACCGTTCGGCTGGCGGGCCTGCTCCGGCGCGCCCACAACGTCGCGATCGAGCGCGGGGCACCGCCCAACCTGCTGCGCTCGGTGGTCTCGAGCTCCTGGACCCGGGCCACCGCCGCCGGGGTCGACCCGGACGGCTACGCGCCCACCGTCCTCGACCACCGGGCGACGGCGCGGGCGCTCGCCAGCAACCCCGCCGCCCCCCACCTGCGTGAGATCGAGCGGCTGCTGCAGGAGCCGCTCGCGAGCGGCTGCTTCGCGGTCTTCTCCGACCCCGATGGGGTCCTGCTCTGGGCGAGCGGCGACCCGGTGGCGCTCGACGGCGCCGCCGGCTCCGGCTTCCTCCCCGGCCACCTCTGCAGCGAGGCGGCGGTCGGGACGAACGCGGTCGGCACCGCGATCGCGCTCGACGCCCCGGTCCAGATCTTCGCCGCCGAGCACTTCAGCCGCCGCCTGCACAGCCTCACCTGCGCCGCGGCGCCGATCCGCGAGCCGGAGAGCGGCCGCCTGCTCGGCGTGCTCGACGTCTCCGGCGACTTCCGCACCGGCCACCCGCACACGCTGGCGCTGGTCGCCGCCGTCGCCCGGGTCGCCGAAGACCGCATCGAAGCGCGCAGCTGGAGCCGCGACGAGGAGCTCCGCGCCGCCTACCTCGACTGGGTCAAGGGCAGCGGCTGCGAGCACAGCGCCCTGGTCGCGGAATCCGGCCGGGTGCTGGCGGCGACGCCGCGCGGCTGGCTCGGGTCGCGGCTGCGGCTGCGCCGCGACGGCAGCCTGGCGCTGCCCGCCAACCTCGAGGTCGAGGCCGCCGCGCTCGGCGCCGAGCGCGGCGCCATCGTGATCCGCCCGCGCAACGAGGAGAGCTCGAGCGAAGCAGCGCCCGAGGCGCCGCTGGAGATGCGGATCGAGGCGGGCCGCCTGTTCGTCTCGCTCGGCGAATGGGAGACGCCGCTCAGCCAGCGCCACGGCGAGATCCTCGTCCACCTCGCCACCCACCCCGAGGGACTGAGCGGCGAAGAGCTGGGCGCCCTCGTCTACGGCGACGACTGGAAAGCGGTGACGCTGCGGGCTGAGGTCTCGCGGCTGCGGCGGCTGCTCGGCCCGGTGATCGGGCACGATCCCTACCGGCTGCTGGTCGACGTGGTCGCCGACCGCAACGTTTTGCAACCCCCGGCGGCGGGTGACACCCCGCCGCGCCGCGCCTAGCCTCGAGCTTCCGGAAGCAACCCGCAAAGGAGGAGCGATGGCAAGTGAGGTGACGCTCGACGCCGCAATGAGGGTGGTCGAGGCCGCGAGGGCGAAGGCCGAGGAGATCGGCGTGCCGATGAACATCGCGGTCGTCGACGACGGCAACAACCTGACCGCCTTCGCCCGCATGGACGGCGCCTGGCTGGGCTCGATCGACATCGCCCAGAACAAGGCCTACACCGCCCGCTCCTTCGACATGTCGACCAAGGACCTGGCGCCCCTCTGCCAGCCGAACCAGCCCTTGTTCGGCATCCACGCCTCCAACCAGGGGCGGCTCATCATCTTCGCCGGCGGCATTCCGCTGACGGACGGCGACAACGTGGTCGGAGCGATCGGCGTCAGCGGCGGCAGCGTCGAGCAGGACCACGAGGTCGCCGAGGCCGGCGTCGCGGCGTTCTGAGGGGCTGACCGGTGGCTGACAACAGAGGCGTCGCCTACATCGAACCGGGCAAGGTCGAAGTCCAGGACATCGACTTCCCGGGCTTCGAGCTGAAGGACGGCCCCGGGGTAAACCCGGCCAACGTCGGCCGCCAGCTCCCCCACGCCGCGATCCTCAAATGCGTCTCGACCAACATCTGCGGCTCCGACCAGCACATGGTCCGCGGCCGCACGACGGCGCCGGAAGGGCTGATCCTCGGCCACGAGATCACCGGCGAAGTGATCGAGGTCGGGCCGGGAGTCGAGTTCATAGAGGTCGGCGACCTCTGCTCGGTGCCGTTCAACATCGCCTGCGGGCGCTGCCGGCGCTGCAAGACCGGCGACACCGGCGTCTGCCTCAACGTCAACCCCGACCGCCCCGGCTCCGCCTACGGCTACGTCGACATGGGCGGCTGGGTCGGCGGCCAGGCCGAGTTCGTGACCGTCCCCTACGCCGACTGGAACCTGCTCCCCTTCCCCGACCCCGAGCAGGCGCTGGAGAAGATCCTCGACCTGACGATGCTCTCCGACATCTTCCCGACCGGCTACCACGGGGCGGTGACGGCGGGCGTCACCTCGGGCTCGACCGTCTACGTCGCCGGCGCCGGCCCGGTCGGCCTCGCCGCCGCCCACGCGGCGCAGATCCTCGGCGCCGCGGTGGTGATCGTCGGCGACCTGATCGGCGAGCGGCTCGAGCAGGCGCGCAGCTTCGGCTGCGAGACCGTCGACGTCTCGAAGGGCGACCCGAAGGACCAGATCGAGGAGATCCTCGGCGTGCCGGAGGTCGACGCGGCGGTCGACGCGGTCGGCTTCGAGGCCCACGGCCATGGCGGCGACTCGGGCCACGAGGCGCCGGCGACCGTCCTCAACTCGATCATGGAAGTGACCCGCGCCGCGGGCAAGCTCGGCATCCCGGGCCTCTACGTGACCGGTGACCCGGGCGCGGTCGACGACGCCGCCAAGGAAGGCTCGCTGTCGCTGAAGATCGGCCTCGGCTGGGCGAAGTCGCAGAGCTTCACCACCGGCCAGTGCCCGGTGATGCGCTACCACGACGGACTGATGCAGATGATCCTCAACGACAAGGCTCAGATAGCCAAGGCGGTGAACGCGACGGTGATCAGACTCGACGAAGCCCCCGACGGCTACCAGGACTTCGACCAAGGCGCGGCCAAGAAGTTCGTGCTCGACCCGCACGGGATGGTGGCGGCATGAACAGAGGTGGCGGTATGAGGCGCGCCAAGCTGACCCTGATCCCGCTGGTGATCGCGGCGCTGTTCGCGCTCGGCCTGGTGGTCGGCAACGCCGCGGCGCTGCCCGGCGACCCGGCGATCACGCCGGTCGCCCCGCCCGACGGCAGCAACGTACCCGCCGTCGAAGAAGGCCTGAAGGTCACCTACACCTGCCCCGCCTACCGGACCGCCGAAGAACCGGTCGAAGAAGAAGAAACCGAACCACCTGAAGAAAAAGAAGAAGAAGGTGGTGAAGAAGAAGGCGAAGGCGGTGAAGAAGAAGGTGGCGAAGAAGAAGTGATCCCGCCGCCGCTGCCGGAAGAAAAATTCATCCCGGTGATCGGCGGCAGCGAAGAATACGGCGTCAACTTCTCGACCAGCGCGACCCTCGCCGCCAACGGGCTGTTGACCACGAGCGGCTTCGGGGAAGCCGGCGAAGCCGAAGCGGAAGCGGTCAAAGGCTCGCCGAACTGCGAATCCGAACTCGAACTGCCGACCTCGCCGAACCCGCCGGCGCTCTTCCACGAACGCGTCTACTGGCAGGCGCACCGCGAATGCGAAGGCTGCGCGACCGGCTTCGAAACCGGGCCCGTCCAGTCCTTCGTGGTCATCCCCCAGGACGAAGAAGCCGAAATCCGCTTCGAAGACCAGGTCTTCGGCGGCTACCTCAGCAAAGTCGATTTCAGCGGCGAAGCGGGGCTGAAAAACGCCAAAGTCGCCATGCAGCAATGGACCGGCACCGAATGGAAGACGCTGGGCGAAGAACCTGGCAACGATTTCGGCGAAAACACCTTCTTCGTCAAGCTCGGCGTCGGCCACAAGGTCCTGCGCCCGGTGCTGGTCGGCGTCGGCATCACCCTGCCGCTGGAAGCGAAGGGCAAATCGGTGCGGAAGGTGAAAAAAGGCGCCAGCGCCAACGTCGAGACCGGGCCGTGGGCCTACTCGCTGAAGAAGGAACGCGAAGAATTCCCGGTCAACTTCCGGGTCACCGACAACGGCCGCATGCTGCGCGGGCTGACCGCCTCGCTGGAAGCGATCTGCAAAACGCCGGACAACAAAAACAAGGTGACGATCGAATCGACCTCCTCGATCAAAGAAGTTCCGATCGCACCGAACGGCACCGTGGTCGCCCACTTCGCCACCACCGGCGCGACGCCGTCGATCGTGACCCTGACCGGCAGCTTCTTCGAAAACCGCTTCTCGGGGCTGCTGACCTCGAACTTCAACACGAACTGCAATGGGTTTAGGGAGTTCGAAGCGGTTCCGGTGCCCGGGGCGAAGAAGGGGTAGGGGTCAGGGTTGGTGGGGGCGAGCGTCGGTGGGACCCCCTCACTCGGCCTGTCGTCGATGGAAGTAAGAAAGGCTGGCGCCCGAAGCGTCGTTCTCCTCAGCCGCAAAACGTTCGGGGGTCCCACCGACGCTCGCCCAAACGAATCGGCTGAAAACCACGCCACGTCCCGCAGCTAACGAGAGAAGCTGCGGGCGTTCCCGTTTGAAAGCTTCCGTGCTTCGGTGTCTTGCAGCTAGACATCTGGTGCGGGTGGGGGTCGGGGGACCCTCCGAACGTTTTGCGGTTGAGGAGAACGGCGGTCCGGGGCGACAGCCCACCTAACTTCGAACGACGACAGACCGAGAGAGGAGGGTCCCCCGACCCCCACCCGCCCTCCCGCAGACCTCTGCCTAGCTCGAAGAACCGTCCCGCCCAGGAGTGGCATCGCCACTCAGAACCCTCAACGCCTCAGCCGGCGCATGCACCATCACCGGCTTTCCCTGCTCGTGAAATTCGAGCCCCTCGCCGTGGTTGGGGATCGAGGCCTGGACGATCTCGCCGGTGACCAGCCGCACCATCACCTGCAGGTTGGAGCCGACGAACACGGTTCTGTCGACCATCCCCGGCAGGCAGTTCTCGCCGGGTCGCTCCGCCAGCGGCACCACCTCGAGCCGCTCCGGCCGCACCACCACTGAGGCGGCGCCACGGTAGCCGAGCTCGCCGCAGCCGGCGCGCAGCTCGAACTCGCCGACCCGCACCATGCAGCCGGCGCCGTTGCCGCCGACCGCCTCGGCCCGCATCACGTTGGCGACGCCGAGGAAGTCGGCGACGAACAGGGTCTCGGGGTCCTCGTAGACCTCGAGCGGCGTCCCCACCTGGTCGACCCGGCCGCCGTTCATCACCGCGATCCGGTCGCTCATGCTGAGCGCCTCCTCCTGGTCGTGGGTGACGAAGACGAAGGTCGTCCCCACGTCCTCCTGCAGGGACTTCAGCTCCAGCCGCAGCTGGCGGCGGATTTTCGCGTCGAGGGCGCCGAGCGGCTCGTCGAGCAGCAGCACCGCCGGCCGCAGGACCAGCGCCCGCGCCAGCGCCACCCGCTGCTGCTGGCCGCCGGAGAGCTGGTGCGGGCGGCGCTCGGCGAGCGAGCCGAGCTCGACCAGCTCCAGCGCCTCCTTGGCGCGGCGCTCGCGCTCTTTGCGGCGCACCTTCTGGTAGCGCATCCCGAAGGCGACGTTGTCGAGCACGTTCAGGTGCGGGAACAGGGCATAGCTCTGGAAGACCGTGTTGACGTTGCGGCGGTCGGGCGGCACGGTGGCGAGGCTGGTGCCGTCGAGCAGGATCTCGCCGCCGGTCGGGCGCTCGAAGCCGGCGACCATCCGCAGCGTCGTCGTCTTGCCGCAGCCGCTCGGCCCGAGCAGCGAGAAGAACTCGCCGGCGGCGACGTCGAGCGAGATCGAGTCGACCGCGGTCACCTCGTCGAAGCGCTTCTCCAGCTCGTGCAGCTCGAGCGCCCCACCACCTCCAGTCGCTATCGCCGTCGCCATCGTCCCTCTCCCTTCACTCGAGTCCGGTCAGGTCGGTCATCGCCGCCGACTCCTGGTGCCCGGAGCGGCGCCCGAACCAGCGCAACACCAGGTAGGCGAGCCCGACGCCGACCAGCGTCACCAGCACCATGATCGTCGCCACCGCGTTCAGCGCCGGGGTGGTCGCGCCGCCGCGCGCATTGGCGTAGAGGAGCATCGGCACCGTCGTCGTTTCGCCGCTCGAGGCCATGTACTGGGTGACCACGAAGTCGTCGATCGAGAGCGCGAAGACGATCAGCGCGCTGGCGAACGCGGCCGGCAAGAGCAGCGGCAGCAGGACGTGCTGGAGCGACTGCCGGGCGGAGGCGCCGAGGTCGCGCGCCGCCTCCTCGTATTCGGGCCCGATCTGCGCCAGCCGGCTGCGGACGATGACGACCACGTAGGAGATCGAGAAGGTGACCTGGCCGATCACCTGGGCGGTGGTGCCGAGGTGGACGGCGCTGAAGGGGAGGATCGAGAGCTGGGTGAAGACCAGCAGCAGCGAGACCGCCATCGCCAGCTCCGGCGTCGTCAGCGGCACCAGCATCAGGAAGTTGGCGCTGCCCGAGCCGCGGCCCCGCCAGCGGGAGAGCCCGATCGCCAGCAGGAAGCCGAGCGGCGTGGCGATCGCCATGTCGAGCGCCGCCAGCTCGAGGCTGTGGACGAGGGCGTTGGTGTAGGTCGGGTCGTGGAAGACCGAGAGGTCCGGGTCGCCCCACCACCAGCGGGTCGAGAAGCCCTGCCAGACGCTGCGCGAGCGGCCGTCGTTGAAGCTGAAGGCGATCGCCGCCAGCATCGGCAGGAGCGCCCAGGCGATGTAGATCCAGGTGGTCGCGGCGAGGAAGCGGGGCCGGCCCCACGGGTTCGTCAGCCAGGCCGGCCAGCGGCTCGGACGCACCGCCGGCGGCCGGGTGAGCGTCGCGTCGGCCTCGGATGGGGCGGTGGTGGTGCTCATGCCCGCGCCCGCTTCGCGTGGCGGTTGGTCTCCCAGAGGTAATAGAGCATCCCGATCGCGAGGATCGTCATCAACACCAGCACCATCGCCGCGCCGAGGTTCTTCTGCGAGCCGCCCTGGACCAGCAGGTTGACGCTGTTGCCGAGCATGTTGGTGTTGGGCGAGCCGGAGATCAGATCGTTGGTGTAGTAGTCGCCGAACATCGGCAGCACGATCAGCACCGTGCCGGCGAGGATGCTCGGCCAGGAGAGCGGCAGGGTGACGCGTAGGAAGGTCCACAAGCGCGAGGCGCCGAGGTCGCGCGAGGCCTCCATCAACCGCATGTCGATCCGGTCGAGGCCGGCGTAGACGGGCAGGATGAAGTACGGGATGTAGCCGTAGGTGAGGGCGGCGATCACCGAGAAGGGGTTGCCGTCGAGCCAATCGGTGTGGCCGAAGCCGAAGGTGCCGAGCACTTCGTTGACGTAGCCGTTCGGCGCCAGCAGGCCGATCCAGGCCAGCATCCGCATCAGGTAGCTGACCCAGAACGGGAGGAAGATCAGCAGCAGCAGGAGGCCCTTGGTACGGCCCGAGAGGCGGGCGACGTAGTAGGCGACCGGGTAGCCGATCGCGAAGCAGAGGACGACGGTGGCGCTGACGTAGAGGAGCGTGTTGCGGGTCGCCGACCAGTAGGTGCCGCCGGGGACGACGCCGCTGAAGGCCTCCTTGACGAAGCCGACGTTCCAGTCGAGCGGGTTCCAGACCGGGACCGGCTGCAGCAGCGTGTCGATCCTGCCGAAGGCGACCGCCACCACCGCGTAGGCGGGGACGACGACGAACAGGAAGAGCCAGACGACGCCGGGAATCGACAGCCCGCGCCACAGCGAGCGTTCGGCGCTCACGTCGTCTTCACTTCCGACCAGGCGCTTTCCCAGATCCCCATCCCTTCGGCGCTCAGCGGCCCCTGCAGGTAGCCCTGCTCGAACTGCGCCTCGCGGACGATCGTCGAGGTCAGGTTTTCCGGGATCAGTTCGGCTTCCAGCACCCGCTCCGGGGTCATCTCGGTGAGCGGCTGCTGGTAACCGGTGAATTCCATGTTCAGCAGCGCCGTTTCGATCTCCAGCAGGTGGTTGAGGAAGAGGTGGGCGAGGACCGGGTGCTGGGCGCCCTTCAGCACCGCGAAGCAGTCGTTCCCCATCAGCCCGCGGCCGTCCTCGGGCCACCAGTAGGAGACCGCGGTGACCGGCGTCCCCTTCGGCAGGTAGTAGGGGATCGCGACGATGTCGCCGGACCAGGCCTGGTGCAGCCAGATCGAGCCATCGGCGATGTGCTGGTACTCGTTGGTGTAGAAGCGCAGGTTGACCAGCCCGATCAGTTCCTGGAGGGCGTCGCGGGCGGCGTCGACGTGGTGCGGGCTGCCGGTGTTGACGTCGGTGATGCCGTTGCGCAGCAGCGCCATCCCGAGCCCTTCGCGCTGGTCGTCGAGGAGGCCGACGCGGCCGGCGATGTCGGTCGCTTCCCAGAAGCTCTGGTAGGGATTCGACATCTTCGCCGGGTCGTAGTCGGGGAGGAAGTCGTTGCGCCAGGCGATCCCGGTCGAGAAGACCGTGTAGGGGACGGTGTACTGGGCGCCGACGTCGTACCACGGGTTCTGCAGCGAACGCCACACTTCGCGCTTCAGGTTCGGCAGGTAGGTGTGGTTGAGCGGCTGGACGATCTTCCCCGCGACCAGCAGCGAGATGTAGGGCTGGGTGGGGACGAAGACGTCGTAGCCGACGGCGCCGGAGGCGAGCTTGGCGATCGCTTCGTCGATCGTCGAGAAGGTGCTGAGCTGGACGTCCACCCCGTACTTCTTTTCGAACGACTTGACCACCTCGACGTTCAGGTATTCGGCCCAGTTGAAGAGCTGCAGCGGCCCGTCCTCGGGTTCGAGCCCGGAGGGGATCGCCCTGTTGTCCGGGTAGATCGGCAGCCGCACCGGGTTGTCGGGGCGGGCGAGCGGCAGGCCGCCGGGGGCTTTGTGCGGGTCCGAGCCGCCGGGCACGGTGGTGTCCGAGCAGCCGAGCAGGACGCCGACGCTGGAGGCGCCGAGCGCCAGCGCGGCGCTGTTCCGCAGGAAGCGACGGCGCGTCGAGCTGCCCGCCCGGGAAGGGCGGCAGGCGGCCCGCGCTGTCCGCCGCTCACGGCGATGAGCGCCCGCCCGCCTTCCCGGCCGGCAGCTCGCATTCGAGCAGCCGCTCGGCGCTGACGGTGACCGCCTGCAGCAGCTTGCGATCGGAGAGCTCGGGGTCGCCGAGCGCGACCTGGACGGTTAGCCCGTCGATCAGCGCCGAGAGCGAGAGGGCGACCATCGCCGGGTCGGCGGCGCCGAATTCGCCGGCCTCCTGGCCGTCGCGGACGATCGCCTCGATCTCCGCCCGCCAGCGGGCGTCGAAGCGCTCGCGCGTCTTCCGCATCTCCTCGTCGCGCAGCGCCTGGTTCCAGAGCTCCATCCAGAGGGCGAAGTCGTGGGCGCCGTCGGCGGCCGCCTCGAACAGCGCCGCCAGCCGCTCGCGGGCGTCGCCGGCACCGGCGAGCCGCTCCCGCAGCTCCTCGTAGAACTGGTCGTCGTCGGCGACCAGCGCCTCGGCCAGCAGCTGCTGCTTCGAGTCGAACCAGTAGAGGACGGCGGGCGGGCTGACGCCGCTGCGGTCGGCGATGTCGGCGATCCGGGTCGCCGCCACCCCGCGCTCGGCGATCACCTCGGCGGCAGCCGCGAGGATCTGCGGACGGCGAATGTGATCGATGGTCGGCCGAGGACTCACGTCCGTCGCCTCTTCCTCCAAATCGCCCCGGGTTTCCCGGCCCGAGGGTTTACTGAATGGAGGTTCAGATTAACCGGCGGCGGCGCCCGGCGCAAGGGCCATGGCGTCGATTCCGAGCTCCGCGGCGAGCAGCTCGGCGACCTGCCGGCGGGCGGCCTCGATGTCCATCGTCGGATCGCGCAGGAGCGCCCGCAGGCCGAGCCCGTCGAGCATCGCCATCGCCCGGTCGGTGAGCGCGTCGAGGTCGGCGGGTGCGGTGAACTCGCCGCTCGCGACGCCGGTCGAGATCACCGCGGCGAGCCACTCGTGGTAGCGCTCGTAGAGGCGCGCCGCGAGCGGGCGCAGCTCCGGCTCGCGGGCGGCCCGCAGCCACAGCTCGACCCACAGCACCCAGTCGCGTTCGAGCCGGCCGGCGACCGGCAGGCACTCCTCGATCGCCGCGGCGAGGGCGGCGGTGGCGCTGCGGGAGACGGCGCCGTCCTCCTCGGCGGCGAAGCGCTCGTCGCCGACCTGCTCGAAGGAGTGAAGCAGCGCCTGTTCGAGCAGCTCCTCGCGGGTCGAGAAGTAGTGGTGGACGAGCGCCGTCGAGGCCCCGGCTCGCATCGCCACCCGGGCGATCCGCACGTTGTCGATCCCCTCCGCGGCGACCAGGTCGGAGGCGGCCTCGAGGATCCGCTCGCGCGCGTCGCTCTCCGGCATCCGCCCGAGCCTAACCGCGCCCTCAGAGCGCCGGGGTGCCGAGCTCGGCCGGCTCGCCGAGGTCGGCGAGCAGGGCGGCGGCGGCGTTGCGGCCGTTGAGCGCGATCACCGAGCCGGCCGGGTGGGTGGCGGCGCCGCAGAGGTAGAGGCCGGGGACCGGGGTGCGCGAGGGCAGCCGTCCCTCCCACATCTGGTCCGGGGTCACCTCGCCCTGGAAGATGTTGCCGCCGGTCAGCCCGATCCGGCTCTCGATGTCCGGCGGCCCCAGCACCTCGCAGTCCTCGATGCAATCGCCGAGGTCCGGCGCGAAGCGGGAGATCAGGTCGACGAACTGGCGCTGGACGTCGCCGCGGCGGCTGTCCCAGTCGCCGTCGGCGATCTCGTACGGGGCGTACTGGCCGAAGACCGCCATCAGGTGCTTGCCCGGCGGCGCCGGCGAGGGGTCGTAGCCGGTCTGGATGTAGATCTCGCCGAAGCCGACCGCCGGCTCGCCGGCGTCGCAGCGCTCGAAGGCGCGCTGGCACTCCGCCATGCCGCCGCTGACGTCGATCGTCGCCCGCGCCATCCAGTCCTCGCCCGGCGCCGCGGTCCAGCTCGGCAGCCGCGAGAGCGAGGCGTTGAACTTGACCACCGGGCTGCGCACCTTCCAGGCCTCGAGGCGGGCCTTGAAGTCGGCGTCGATCTCGGCGTCGCCGAGCAGCCGCAGCGCCACCTTCGGGTCGGCGTTGCAGACGACGTTGGCGGCGCGCAGCAGCGTCCCGTCCTCGGTCCGCACCCCCTCGCCGGGCAGGATCTCGGCGACCGGGACGCCGCAGGCGAGGGTCGCGCCGGCGTCGATCGCGGCGTCGGCGATCGCGAAGCTGACCATCCCCATGCCCCCCTCGACGTAGCCCCAGACCGGCCCCTGGCCCTCGAAGTCGCCCTGGTAATGCATCAGTTTGATCGAGGCGGTGCCGTGGTCGTACGGGCCGCCCCAGGTGCCGATCACGCCCTGCCCGAAGAGGGCGTCCTTGAGTCGCTGGTCGCCGATGTAGGAGTCGAGGACGTCGCCGATCGAGGCCTCGAAGACGAGGTCGATCATCTCCTGGTTGCCGTTCAGGAGCTCCTCGATCTCGGCCCGGCTCGGCGACTCCCCCACCCAGCTGTCGCGGGCGCCGGCGCGGAGCAGCTGGCGGACCTCGTCGAAGAGGTGCTCGTAGGCCCAGTAGCCGTCGATGTCTCTTTTCGAGAGCCCCATCGCCTCGAGGTCGCGCTGGGTGTGCTCGTCGTCGAGCCACTGGCCGAAGGAGGTGCCGTCGTCGAACGGCACCCAGAGGTTGGGGTCGGCGACGAAGAAGCGCAGGCCGCGGTCGCGCAGGTCGAGCTCCCGCATCACCAGCTCGTCGAGCAGGCCGACGACGTAGGCGCAGGGGCTGACCACGTAGTCCTGGTTCGGGAACGGGCGCTCGAGGGTGCAGGCGCCGCCGAGCCGCTCGCGGCGCTCCAGCACCAGCACCGAGCGACCGGCGCGGGCCAGGTAGGCGGCGGCGGTGAGGCCGTTGTGGCCGCCGCCGACGACGATCGCGTCCCACTCCTTCGCGGCCAGCTCCGAGAGCGGCTGCGGCAGGCCCAGCTCCCCCAGCTGCTCGGCGACGGGGTTCATGCGACCACCTCCCGGAGCCCTTCCTGATAGCGGGCGGCGACCATCGCGTCGAAGGCGTGGACGTCGCTTTCCTCGACCGAGTAGCGGCCGGGGCTGTAGCCGGCCGAGCTCACCCCCTTCTGGCTCTGTTCGCAGACGTGCCAGTCCTGGCGGTTGACCTGGTCCCAGAAGCCGACCGCGTCGCTCGGGTCGAAGCCGGGCGCGGCGATCGTCTCCGGCTCGAAGAAGAACTCGCAGGTGACGTCGGTGCGGCCCGGCTCACGCGGCCAGAGCGTGTGCAGCATCACGTAGTCGGGGTGCAGCGAGACGAGCGCATTCGGGAAGAGCGCGAAGTAGAGGATGGTCGGCAGGTCGGCGTCGTCGAGGGTCGCGATCGGCGGCCGGCTGCCGGCGTGGCCGCCGCCGGTCCCCATCGTCTCCGCCCCCTCGCCGGTCAGCGTCATCGAGCCGCCGCACCAGGCGCCGGCCCCGTACAGGCCCTCGCCGCTCATGTAGTTGGAGAGGGCGTTCAGCTCCGGGTGGACGCCGGGGCAGTGCAGGCACTCGTTGTAGTTCTCGGCGATCCCCTTCCAGTTGGCGGCGACCTCGTAGCTGCGGGCGCCGGCCCGCTGCAGGCGGGCGTTGCTGTAGTGCTCGAGGTGGCCGAGCAGGTCGCCGAGGTGCTCCTCGGCGGGACCGCCTTCGCCGCTGAGGTCGACCATCACCAGGCCGCCGACCACCGCGCAGCTGATCTCGGCGAGGCCGAAGCACTGCGGGTCGAAGTCCTCGACGCCGTCCATGTGCGGGGCGGCGCGGAGGTTGCCGTCGAGGTCGTAGGACCAGCCGTGGTAGGGGCACTGGATCCGCCGGCGGACCTTGCCCTCCGGCTCCTCGACCAGGCGCGAGGCACGGTGGCGGCAGACGTTGTGGAAGGCGCGCGGGACGCCGTCCTCGCCACCGACGACGAGGAAGCTCTGCGCGCCGATTTCGCGGCTGATGTAGGCGCCGGGCTCGGCGACCAGCGAGGCGTGGCCGGCGCAGATCCAGCCGCCGGCGAAGACGTTCCGCAGCTCCCAGCGCAGCATCGCCGGGTCGAGGAAGGCGGCCTGCGGCAGCATCGTCGCCCGCTCCAGCGGCTGCAGCGTCGCCCCCAGCTGCTCGGCGCTGAGGCTCATCGCGGCTTCCTGCCCGGTCCCCGGCATCGCACCTCCGGTCGCGTCCGTCACCCTCGATCCCTTCGCTCAGGCCCGCTTGGGGCGCCAATTGACCTTGTAGTTAATCGCATGATACCTTGCGGAAGCGATGCACGCGAATCCGCCGGACGAGCCGACCCTGGAGCTCCAGGAGCGGGCCCGGCGGTTCACCGACGAGGTCCTGATCCCGCTCGAGCTGGAGGCCGAGGGGCGCGACGGGCGGCTGCCGATGGAGGCGATCGAGCGGGTCAAGCGCGAGGCGCTCGCCGCCGGCCTGACCGGCGGCCTGCACGCCCCCGAGCACGGCGGCCAGGGCTGGACGCTGACCCAGTGGTTCTACGTCGCCGAGCAGTTCGGCCGCTCCACGAACGCGATCCACTGGCACGTCCCCAACGCCTACAACGTCTGGGCCCAGGCCAGCCCCGAGCAGGCCGAGCGCTACCTGCGGCCGGCGCTGCGCGGCGAGCTGCGCGACGCCTACGCGGTGACCGAGGCGGAGGCCGGGTCCGACCCGTCGCGGATCGAGGCGGTCGCCGAGCGCGACGGCGAGGGCTTCGTCCTGAACGGCGAGAAGTGGTTCGTCACCTCCGGCGACGTCGCCTCGGTGCTGATCGTGATGGCCAACGTGCCCGGCGGCGGCGAGCGGCTGCCGACCCTGTTCCTGGTCGAGGCCGATGCCGAGGGGGTCGAGACGATCGCCGAACCGCGCTTCACCCACAGCTACCCGGACGGCCACCCGACGATCCGCTTCCGCGACGTCGCGCTCGGCGCCGGGGCGGTGGTCGGCGAGGTCGGCGGCGGCGAAGAGATGCAGCGCGCCTGGTTCACCGAGGAGCGGTTGGGGATCGCCGCCCACGGGCTCGGGGCGATGACCCGGCTGCTCGAGGAGACCGTCGCCTGGGCGACCGGCCGCGAGCAGGGCGGCAGCCGGATCTTCGACTACCAGGGGGTCAGCTTCCCGCTCGCCGACTCGGCCACCGACGCGGCCGCCGGCCGGCTGCTGACCCTCGAGGTCGCCCGCCTCGCCGACGAGGGCGCCGACCCGAAGCTGGTCCACGCCAAGGCCTCGATGGCGAAGCTGTTCGTCTCCGAGGCCGCCTGGCGCTGCGCCGACCGCTGCGTGCAGGCCTTCGGCGGCCGCGGCTACATGCGTGAGAACGTCGCCGAGCGCTTCCTGCGCGAGCTGCGGGTCGACCGGATCTGGGAGGGGACGAGCGAGATCCAGCGGCTGATCGTCGCCCGCGGGCTGGAGCGACGTGGCGTCGGCGCGATCCTCCGCTGAGCGGCCGGCGGCGGCCGGGCGCCCGGACCCGGCGCCGCTCCTGCGGCCGCGCTCGGTGGCGGTGGTCGGGGCCAGCGAGCGCACCGGGGCCTACGGGGACACGGTGCTCCGGAACCTGGGCGCGGCGGGTTTCGAAGGCGAGGTCTGGGGAGTCAACCCGGGGCGCCGGGAGGTGCATGGGCGGCCCTGCGTGGCGAGCCTGGCGGAGCTGCCGGAGCCGGTCGACGCGGTCTTCGTCGCGATCCCGGCGGCCGCGGTGCCGGCGGTGGTCCGCGAAGCCGGCGAGCGCGGCTGCGGCGGCGCGATCGTCGTCTCGGCGGGGTTCGGCGAGACGCCGGCGGGGCTGGAGCTGGAAGCCGAGCTGCGGGAGGCGGCGCTGGCGACGGGGCTGGCGGTCTGCGGACCGAACGGCAACGGCATCGTCTCGACGGCGACGAAGGCGCCGCTCTGGGGGGACTCGGCGGCGCTGCCGCCGGCCGGACCGGTGGCGCTCGTCACCCAGAGCGGCAACGTCGGCGTCAACGCGCTCGGCTCGCGGCGCGGGATCGGCTTCCACACCGTCGTCTCGACCGGCAACCAGGCGGTGCTGGAGGCGAGCGACTGGATCGAGGCGATCTGCGAGCTCGAGGGGGTCGGCTCGATCGCCCTCTTCCTCGAGTCCGACGGCGACGGCGAGCGGCTGGCGCGGGCGCTGGCCCGCTGCGCCGAGCGCGGCGTCGGGGTAGCGGCGCTGAAGGTCGGCTCCTCGGCGGCGGGGGCGCGGGCGGCGGGCGCCCACACCGGCGCCCTGGCCGGCGACCAGCGCGTCTTCGCGGCGCTGCTAGAGGAGGCGGGCGCGGCCCTGGCGAGCGACCCCGGCGAGCTGCTCGAGCTGGCCCGAGCGCTGGCGGCGCCGCGCTCGCGGCCGCGCCGCGACGGCGGCCTCGCGATCCTCACCTGCTCCGGCGGCGACTCGGGGATCGCCGCCGACCTGGCGGCGCGGCGGCGGCTGGAGCTGCCGGAGCTGGCGCCGGCGACCCGGGCGCGGCTGGCCGAGCTGCTGCCGGCGGCGGCGACGATCGCCAACCCGCTCGACTACACCTCGCTGCTCTGGGACGAGCCGGCGGTGCTCGAGCAGATCGCCGCCGCGGTCGGCTCCGACCCGGGCATCGACCAGCTGCTGCTCTTCTTCGACCAGCCGGACGGCCTCGACCCGGAGATCGCCGCCGAATGGGAGAGCGTGCGGCGCGCGCTGCTGGCCGGCGCCGAGGGGAGCGGCGCCGCCGTCCTCTTCGCCTCGACCCTGCCGGAGCTGCTCGAGCGCGGCGCCGCGGCGGCGCTGGCGGCCCGTGACGTCGCCTGCGCCGCCGGGCTCGGCGAGGCGATCGCCTGCGCCGCCGCGCTGCGGGCGCCGCCGGCCGACCCGGAGCGCCTGCGCGAGATCGCCGCCGCGGCCGGCGCAGGCGCGGATCGGGCGGCGCCGATCGAAGTCGGCGGCGGCGAGTGGCGCAGCGAGGCCGACGCCAAGCGGCTGCTGCGCGAGGCCGGCCTCGCGGTGCCGGCCGGCGGCCAGGCCTTCGACGCCGGCGGCGCCGCCGCCGCGGCCTGGGAGCTCGGCTTCCCGGTCGCACTGAAGCTCTCCTCCCCCTCCCTCCTGCACAAGAGCGAGGCCGGCGCCCTGGCGCTCGACCTCGGCGACCCGGAGACGGTCCGCGCCGCCGCCGAGCGCCTGCTGTCCCTCCCCGAGGCCGCCGGCGCGACGCTCCTGGTCGAGCGGATGGTCGACCGCCGCGGCGGCGTCGAGCTGCTCTTCGCCGCCCACCGCGACGGCGTCGTCCCGGCGCTCGCCGTCGGCCTCGGCGGCATCTGGGCCGAGGCGCTCGACGACGTCGCGATCGTCCCCCTCCCCGCCTCGCCCGCCCGGGTCGAGCACGCGCTCCGTTCCCTGCAGGCGTCCCCGGTCCTCCTCCGCGCCCGCGGCGGCCGACCGCTGGCGCTCCCAGCCGCGGCGAAGTTCGGCGCCGCCCTCGGCGACCTCCTCCTCGCCGAGTCCCTCCAGCTCCTCGAGGTCAACCCCGCCCTCCTCACCCCCACCGCCTGCATCGCCCTCGACGCCCTCGCCCGCTAAACCCGCTGCGAGGGACGAACCGTCCCGGCCCAGGGGGAGAAACCGAGGACTGGTTGTCCTTTGTAACGGTGTGCGTTACGAAAGACAACCAGTCGGCCCGGGACGGCGGGACGGTAGCGAATTGGCGGAGCTCGCCCGGCGGCAGCATGGGGTCGTTTCGATCCGCCAGCTGGAGGCGTTGCTGGGGTACACGCGGGCGTCGGTGCAGCGGGCGGTGGAAGTCGGGCGACTGCATCAGATCAACCACGGCGTCTACGCGGTGGGCCACACGAACCTCTCGAAACACGGGGAATGCTTGGCGGCAGTACTGGCGGTGGGGCCGGGATCGCTGCTGAGCTATTGGTCGGCGGGGTGGCTCTGGGGAATCCTGAGCACGCCGCCGCGGCCGTTCCATGTCACCGCGTCGGGCCCCCGGCGGCTGCGGGATCGCGACCCGGTGAAGGTCCACCGCGCCCGAAACCTGGTCGCCGTCGATCGCGCGTTCGTCGGGGGGATTCCGGTGACGAGCCTGGCCCGGACCCTGCTCGACCTCGCCGAAGTGCTGAAACCGGAACCGCTCGCGAAGGTGCTCGAGCAGGCCGAAAAGTCGAAACACTTCGACGGTCTCGAGCTGTTGGCGGTCTGCGCCCGGAGCCGCCAGCACCGAGGCTCGAAGCGCCTGCTCGCCGCGTTCGGCGCGCACCGGCCGAGCCGGCATCGCCTGCTGCGCTCGAACCCCGAGCGCGACTTCCTAGCCCTGATCGAGCGCAGCGACCTGCCGCTACCCGCCACCAACTACTTCTTCGGACGGTACGAGCTCGACGCCTACTGGTCCACTGCCCGCCTCGCGGTCGAAATCGACAGCTTCTGGACCCACGGCAGCCGCCGCGCCTTCGAAACCGACCGTGAGCGGGACGCCTTCCTCCTCGAGGAAGGGATCAGAACGCTCCGCGTCACCGACCGCCAGCTCGAACGGCAGCCTGATCAGGTCCTCCGCCGGGTCGCGGCGCTCCTCGGGCAGCCGGAGGCGGCGCCCCGCTAAGCGGCGCTCAGCTCGGGGCGCTCGCCCATCCGCTCCGCGGCGACGGTCAGGGCGGCGCGGAGGATCGCGACGATCTCCTCGATCAGGGCGGCGTCGGCGACCAGCGGCGGCGCGATCTGGACGATCGGCTCGGCGCGGTCGTCGAGGCGGCAGATCAGGCCGCGGCTCCAGAGCTCCTCGGAGAGGACGTCCTTCAGCAGCCACTCGGCCGCCGGCCCCTCGAAGGGCTCCTTGGAGAATTGGTCACGGACCAGTTCGATCGCCCAGAAGTGGCCCATGCCGCGGACATCGCCGACGATCGGGATCTCGCGCAGCGATTCGAGCCCGGCCCGCGCCAGCGGCTCGTTGGCGAGCACGTTGCCGAGCGCGTCGGTCTCCTCCATCACCCGCAGCGAGGCCAGCGCCACCGCGGCGCCGACCGGATGGCCGCCGAAGGTGAAGCCGTTCAGGTAGAGGGCGCGGCCGTCGAGGAAGGGCTCGGCGACGCGGTCGGAGATCAGCACCCCGCCCATCGGGAAGTGGGCGCCGGTGAGGCCCTTGGCGAAGAGGATCAGGTCGGGGACGTAGCCGAAGCGCTCGGCGCCGAACCAGTGCCCGAGGCGGCCGAACGCACAGATCACCTCGTCGGAGCAGAGCAGGATCCCGTGGCGGTCGCAGATCTCCCGCAGGCCCTGCCAGTAGCCGGCCGGGGGGACGATGCAGCCGCCGGCGTTCTGGACCGGCTCGGCGATCAGCATCGCGACCGTGTCGGGCCCCTCGGCCTCGATCGCCGCCTCGAGCTCGGCCAGCAGCGCCGCGGTCAGCCGCGCCTCGTCATCGCCCTCGGGGTGCCGGTAGGCGCTGGTGTTGGCGACGTGGGTGGTCGGGATCGCCATTGGCTCGAACGGCTCCTGGCATTCCTCGAGCCCGGTCAGCGACAGCGCCCCGAGGGTGACGCCGTGGTAGGCCTCGCGGCGGGCGATCGCCTTGCGCCGCTGCGGCTCGCCGTTCGCCTGGTGCCACTGGACCGCGAGCTTCCAGGCCGACTCGACCGACTCGGCGCCGCCGGAGGTGAAGAAGGCGCGGTCGAGGCCGGGCGGCGAGAGCTCGGCGAGGCGGGCGGCCAGCTCGATCCCCGGCGGGTGGGCGACCGTCCAGTTGCTGGTGAACGGCAGCATCCGCATCTGCTGGTGGGCGGCGGCGCCGATCTCCTCGCCGTGCGAGTGGCCGAGGTTGACGCAGTAGAGCCCGGAGAGGCCGTCGATGTAGCGGCGACCCTCGACGTCGTAGACGTGGCAGCCCTCGCCGCGGACGATGATCGGCACGTCCTCCTCGGCGTAGACCGACATCTCGGTGAAGTGGAGCATCAGGTGGCGCTTGGCGAGCCTCTGCAGCCGCTCCGCCTCGCCCACGGAGACGCCTGGGACGTCGCCGCCGCCCGCACCCGCCGGCCGCCCGCCCGCCCCGTCGCCGCGATCCGCGTCGTATCCCGACCCGCCCTGGTTGGCACCGCTCATCGAGCTCATATCGTCCCAGTTTACCTTGTAGTCAAATTCACAAACTTCTGGTAGCCTGCCCGCCCATGGCGACCTCCAGCACGACCCCCGCAACCCCGTCCACCACCAGCCCGGGAGCCCGCAACGGCGGGGCGCCGCGGGAGTACGACGCGATCGTCGTCGGCGGCGGCCACAACGGCCTCACCACCGCCGCCTACCTGGCGAAAGCCGGGCAGCGGGTGCTGGTCCTGGAGCGGCGGCCGATCCTCGGCGGCGCCTGCGTCACCGAGGAAGTCTGGCCCGGCAAGCGCGTCTCGCGCGCCTCCTACGTGGTCTCGATGCTGCAGCCGCAAATCGTCAGCGACCTGCGGCTCGAAGACTTCGGCTACAGGGCGGTGCCGCTCGACCCCGCCTACGCGGCGCTGACCGAGGACGGCCCGGTCGTCTTCTACGACGACTACGACAAGACCGCCGAGTCGATCCGGCCGGTCTCCGCCCACGACGCCGACAACTTCGCCGACTTCGAAGAACGCCTCTTCCGGGTCGCCGACTTCCTTGGCCCGATGCTGCTGCGGGAACCGCCGGCGCTCGGCTCGAAGAAGCCCGGCGACCTGCTCTCGCTGGCCCGCGAGGCGGCCCGCGCCGCCGGCCTCTCGCGCCGCGACGTCCACGAGCTGGTCCGGATGTTCACGATGTCGGTCGCCGACCTGCTCGACGACTACTTCGAGCACCCGGCGATCAAGGGCTCGATCGCCTCGACCGGCGTGGTCGGCGTCTGGGCCGGCCCGAACACCCCCGGCACCGCCTACAACCTGCTGCACCACGCGCTCGGCGAACTGAACGGGGTGAAAGGGAGCTGGGGCCACGTGGTCGGCGGGATGGGCTCGATCTCCGAGGCGATCGCCGCCTCCGCCCGCGCCGCCGGCGCCGAGATCCGCACCGACGCCGAGGTCGCCTCGATCGACGTGGCCGGCGAACGGGTGGTCGGCGTCACCCTCGCCGACGGCGAGGTACTGCGGGCCGGCGTCGTCGCCTCCGGCGCCCACCCGAAGAACACGATCCTCGACCTCGCCGGCGCCGAGAACTTCCCGCAGGAGGTCGTCGAAGACATGCGCCGCTACCGCACCCGCGGCGGCTCGGTGAAGATCAACATGGTGCTCTCGGAGCCGCCGCAGTACGTCGGCGTCGACGCCGAGATGCAGGAGACCCTGCGCCACACCGGCGTCAACCTCTGCCCCTCGGTCGAGTACCTCGAGCAGGCCTGGCAGGACGCGCTCGGCGGCCGCCCGGCGGAGAACCCCTACGTCGAGTGCGAGCTGCCCTCGGCGATCGACTCGAGCCTCACCGACGACGGCAGCTGGGTGATGACGATGTTCACCCAGTACGGGCCGCCGACCGCGGAGGGCTGGCCGGAGGGAGCGCGCGAGCGCTACGCCGACGCCTGCATCGAGCACCTCGCCCGCTACGCGCCGAACGTGCCCGACGCGATCGTCGAGCGCGAGGTGCTGGCGCCGCCGGACATCGAGCGGATCTTCGGCCTCACCGGCGGCTCGATCTTCCAGGGCGAGCAGGGCATGGACCAGATGGCGTTCATGCGCCCCTCGCCGCTGCTGTCGGGGTACGCGACCCCGGTCCACGGCCTCTACCTGTGCGGCGCCGGGACCCATCCCGGCGGCGGCGTGATGGCGGCCTCCGGGCACAACGCCGCCAAGCGGATCCTCCGCGACGCCCGCTACTCACGGGCGCGGCAGCGGCTGCGGGTCGGCTGAGCCCCGGCACGCCGGGCGCCACACAGAAACTGTTTTGCATTCCCCGTGCGGTGTGGTACTAATACCCAATCTTGGGTAGGGACCGGGAGAACCACTGGCTGGGAGGCCGGCGCCGGGTAGCGCTTTGGCTGACGTGGCTGGGCGCGCTCGTCGCCCTCCTGCTGCTCCCCGGCAGCGCCCTCGCCGCCCCGATCGACGCCCACGGCAGCGTCGAACAGGTCTACGCGACCGGCCTCGAACCGGGCGCCCAGGTGAACCTCTACGACGCCGCCGGCGAACGAAGTCGCGAGCAAGCCCGCCGACGAACTCGGCGGCGTCCTCTTCCGCGAAGTCGCCCCAGGCCCCGGCTACACAGTGCAGGTCGCCGGTGGCGAAGAAGCCGGCTCCGCTGACCGTCCTCCCCGACCAGTCGGCGCCGCCCAGCACCTCCGTCTACGAACAGTCGATCCCCGACCACGGCTACAGCTACCTGACCACCCGCGACGGGACCAAGCTGGCGATCGACGTGCACCCGCCGCAGGACGTCACCCACGTCATCCCCGGCATCGAACTGCCCCACATCCCCGCCGGCCCGACCCCGACCCTGATCGAGTACGCCGGCTACGGCTACGCCAACCCGGCCGGGCCGGAAAGCGGGATCTCGCTGATCGCCAACCTGATGGGCTTCACGGTCGTCGACGTCAACATGCGCGGCACCGGCTGCTCGGGCGGCGCCTTCGACTTCTTCGAGCCGCTGCAGGGCCTCGACGGCTACGACGTGGTCGAGACGATCGCCCACCAGCCCTGGGTCCTGCACCACGAAGTCGGGATGATGGGGATCTCCTACGGCGGCATCAGCCAGCTCTTCACCGCCGCCACCGAGCCGCCGCACCTGGCGGCGATCTCGCCGCTCTCGGTGATCGACAACACCCAGACGACGCTCTACCCCGGCGGCATCCTGAACACCGGCTTCGCCCTCGAATGGGCCAAAGAGCGGGTCCACGACGCCGAAGCGGCGGCCCCCGGCCACGGCCAGGCATGGGCCTACGAAAAGATCCAGGAAGGCGACAGCACCTGCGCCGAAAACCAGGCCCTGCACCCGGAAGCGGTCGACCTGCTGAAAAAGGTCGAAGAAAACAGCCACTACGAACCGAAAGTGGCCGACCCGCTCTCGCCGATCACCTTCGTCCACAAGATCGACGTGCCGACCTTCATGGCCTGCCAGTGGACCGACGAGCAGACCGGCGGCCACTGCCCGGACCTCGCCGAGCACTTCACCGGCACCGAAAAGAAGTGGTTCACGTTCACCAACGGCAACCACATCGACTCGCTCGACCCGGCGACCTTCAACCGCTGGTACGACTTCCTGGAGATCTACGTGGCGAAGCAGTCGCCGCTGGTCGGCGGCGCGGTGATCCACGCCGGCGCGCCGCTGATCTTCCAGGAAGCGATGGGGATCCCGCTGCTGACGCTGCCGGTCGACCCGATCCAGCTGCTGCCGACCTACGGCCTGGCGAAGGCCGCCTTCGAAGGCACGAAGCCGATCCGCGTCCTCTTCGACAGCGGCGCCGGCGGCCTGCTCGGCCCCGGCCGGCCGTACCCCGGCTTCGAACAGTCCTTCAACCAGTTCCCGATCGCCGGCACCCAGGCCAAGGCCTGGTACCTCTCGCCGGGCGGCACCCTGGCCGCCGGCGCGCCGGCCACCCAGGCCGCCGACGAATTCGCCGCCGACCCCCACGCTCTGCCGAAGACCGACTTCACCGGCAACACCAGCTCCGGCGAAGGCGGCCTCTGGACCGCATCGCCCGAATACCACTGGGAACAGAACCCGGCCGGCAAGGCCGTCTCCTACCTGACCGCGCCGCTGACCCAGAACACGACCGTGATCGGCGCCGGCGCCGTCAACGTCTGGGTCCGCTCGGCGGCGCCCAACGTCGACCTGCAGGCGACGATCAGCGAGGTGCGGCCAGACGGCAAGGAGACCTTCGTCCAGAACGGCTGGGTGCGTGGCAACGAGCGCAAGCTCGACGCCGCCAAGAGCACCCCGCTGGAGCCGGTCCTCAGCCTCCGCGAAGCAGACGTCGAACCGCTGCCGGCGAGCGAATTCGTCCCGGTCACGATCCCGCTCTACTACGAGGGCCACGCCTACCGCGCCGGCTCGCGGATCCGGGTGACGATCGCCGCCCCGAACGGCACCCAGCCGATCTGGGCCTTCGACCACGCCGAACCGGAAACCGGCAGCACCCAGGTGGCGATCGCCTACGGCGGCGCGACCCCCTCGAACCTGCTGCTGCCGGTCGTTCCCGGCGTCAGCGTGCCGACCGGGCTGCCGCCGTGCCCGGGCCTGCGCGGCGAGCCCTGCCGCAGCTACCAGGCGTTCACCAACCTGCCGGCGACTCCCTGAGCGCCGCGACCGCCGTTCGCGGCGGTCGCGGCCGGAGATCGGGGATCAGGCCAGCAGCGCGTCGATCTGGCCGACCGTTTCGCGCATCCCCTGGTCGAAGCCCGTCTCGAGCGTCTTCTCCATGCTCCCGCGGTCGGCGAAGCCGGACTCGACCGTCATCGTCGTGCGGCCGTCGGCCTCGCTGAGGGTGACCACCATCGTCGCCGGCCCCCCGTCCGTGGGCTTGCCGTCGTCGCCGACGACGTCGTCGGCGATGCGCAGCCGGCTCGGCTCTTCGACCTCGTCGAATCGCCAGATGCCGTCGAAGCGCTCGCCGCCGGGGCCGGTCATGTAATAGGCGGCGCGGCCGCCGGGGGTCAGGTCGTACTCGGTGAAGGTGGCGGGGTGGCTCGGCGGTCCCCACCAGCGCTCGAGCTGGCGCGGGTCGGCCCACAGCTGCCACAGCCGCTCGACGCTGGCGTCGAACTCGGCGGTGATCGTCATCGTCAGGGCGTCGAGGTCCTTCTTCACGTCGGTCACTGGCATCAGGCGTCTCCGTTCTCGGGTTTGGCGAGGATCTGGTCGATGCGCTCGATGCGCCCGCGCCAGGCCGACTCGAGCTCCTCGAGGGCGGCATGGGCGCGGCGCAGCGCGGCGGTCTCGGGGCGGACGACCGCTTCGCGGCCGCGGCGCTCTTTGCTGATCAGCCCCGCCCGCTCGAGCGTCGCCACGTGCTTCTGCACCGCGGCGAAGCTGATCGGGTAGAGCCGGGCCAGCGCCGAGACCGACAGCTCGGCCTCGCAGGCCCGGCCGAAGATGTCCCGGCGGGTCGAGTCCGCGAGCGCCTTGAAGACGAGGTCGGTGCTCCGCTCCGTTTCCGAACTTACAACCATATGGTTGTAGATTAGCAACTCGCCGCGACCGGTGGAGCCCGCCCGGCTGAAGCTTTTCCGTTCCCCAGCAACCAAAATGCTTCAGCGATGACGGGTTGGCCCACGATCGAAGAGCCCGAGCTGCTGGCGCGGCTGGCGCTCGGCGACGACGAGTTCCGGGCGATGATCGCCGCGATTGCCGCCGCCGTCCCCGCCCGCCAGTTCGAGCCCGAGGCGCTGGAGCACGCGGTCGGCTACCCCTGGGCGCGGCCGCCCGGCTCCTACGAGCTGCGCGACGGCGAGGCGCGCCTCCTCTCCGCGATGACCGAGGACGAGCGCGAGGCGCTGATCCGCCGCTACGCCGACCCCGCCGGCGCCCGGGTGCCGCTGCTGGCGATCGGCTCCAACGCCGCTCCCGAGGTCCTCGAGCGGAAGTTCGCCCACTTCGAGGCCGTGGCGGACCGGACGGTGCTGGCGCTGACCGGCTGGCTGCGCGACTTCGACGTCGGCGCCTCGGCCACGGTCGCCCTCTACGGGGCGCTGCCGGCGACGATCTTCCCCAGCCCCGGGACCGAGGTCGCCGCCACCGTCCTCTGGCTCACCCCGGCCCAGTTCACCCAGCTCACCTGGTCGGAGGTCAGCTACTGGCTCGGCCGCCTGCGAACCCCATTCACGGTCGAGGAGGCCGAGGCCGGCTTCGACCAGGTGCTCGTCTTCGTCTCCCGCTTCGGCACCTTCTGCCCGAACGGGGACCCGGTCGCCCTCGTCGCCGTCCCCGCCCGCGAGCGCCATGCCGCCGCCCTCACCCAGGAGCAGCTCCTCGACGCCACCGCCGCCCTCGCCCTCGGCCCAGGCGCGAGCGCCGCCGACGTCGTCCGCGCCTGCTGCGAGGACATGGGCGCCTTCGCGGCCCGCCTGGCAGAGACCGTCTGGACCCACTCGTGCCCGTTCGAGTCGCCGCTCTGGACGCCCTACCCGGCGGTCAGGGACCCGGCCTGAACACGCTCAGCGGCAGCACCGCCGAGACGAGCCAGTTCGGCTCGTCGACGATCTCTGAGATCTTCAGGTCGACGGCGAGGCTGCAGAGGACGTAGGCCTCGCGCCAGAGCAGTCCGTGCTCGGTGACCAGCCACTCGATCATCGCCCGGACGGCGTCGCGGCTGCACTCGCGGAGGTCGGGGCCGATGCCGGTCGTCGCGTAGTAACCGGCCTCTCCCCCATCGACGCTGAGCGGGCCGGGGGTGGCGAAGTGGGGCCCGGAGATCGAGCGCCGCTTGTCGACGGAGAGGCGGATGCGGGCTTCGACGGCGGTCTCGAGGGCGGAGACGCAGACCTCGCCGTCGCCCTGGGCGCCGTGGCCGTCGCCAGCGAAGAAGCCGGCGCCCGGAACCGCGACCGGCAGATGGAGGGTGGCGCCGGCGCTGAGGTGGCGGATGTCGATGTTGCCGCCGGTCGATCGCGGCGGCAGGGTCGGGTGCTCGCCGGGCTCGGCCGGCATCACGCCGAGGATGCCGCAGAAGGGGTCGAGCGGAACCTCGACGCCGGAACAGACCTCGACCCGGCTCGCCCCCTCCTTCCAGCTGAAGTTGTGGATGTGTGCCTCGGTCACCTCGTCGCCGAGCAGGCCGTAGCCGGGGACGACGGTGGCATGGCCGTAGGTGCGGGGCAGCCGCACCTCGACGATCTCGGCGACGAGGACGTCGCCGGGCTCCGCGCCGTTGACGTGGACCGGGCCGACCAGGGTGTGGGGACGGGAGGTGTCGACCGTTTCCCAGTCGGTCAGCGTCGCCGCCGGCGGCAGCGGCAGACCCGGGCAGCGGAACAGCACCTCGTCGCCACTTTCGATCGTCAGCGCCGGCGACAGCGAGTTGTCGATCACCCGGAAGACGTCCGGTGGGTCGACGCCACGGCCGGCCGCGGGCTGCCTCGATGTTGCCTATTTCCAGCATCTCTTGGAGATCTCCCCAGGTCCTCACCCCCATTTGTCGCACAAAGGTTGAAGCCGAGGGGCCGGACCCGGCATTATCCAAGGCGGGGGTTCGGAGATGAAGACGACCGCAAAGAAGCCGGAGACCGTGATCGTGCGGTTCGCTGGCGACTCCGGCGACGGGATGCAGCTGGTCGGCGACCGCTTCACCGCCGCCACCGCCCACGTCGGCAACGACCTCTCGACGCTGCCCGACTTCCCGGCCGAGATCCGCGCCCCGGCCGGCACCCCCGGCGGCGTCTCCGCCTTCCAGATCCACTTCGCCTCGCGCGACATCCTCACCCCCGGCGACCACCCGAACACGCTGGTGGCGATGAACCCGGCGGCGGTCAAAGCCCACATCGCCGCGCTGCAGGCCGGCGGCACGCTGATCGTCAACGACGACGCCTTCACCGACGCCAACCTGCGCAAGGCCGGCTACGCCGCGAACCCGCTCGAGGACGGCACCGTCGACGACTACCAGGTCTTCCGGGTGCCGATGACGACCCTGACGACGCGCGCCGCCGAGGGCATCGAAGGCTTGAAACCGGCGGAGGCGCAGCGGACCAAGAACCTCTTCGCGCTGGGGCTGATCTCGTGGATGTACGGGCGGCCGCGGAAGGAGACGATCGCCTGGCTGGAAACGAAGTTCGCCCGCCGGCCGGCGATCCTCGCCGGCAACATCGCCGCCTTCAAAGCCGGCTACAACTTCGGCGACACGACCGAGATCGCGGTGACGCCGATCGAAGTGGCGCCGGCGCCGCTCGACCCCGGCGAGTACCGCAACATCAACGGCGCCAACGCGCTGGCGATGGGCCTGATCGCGGCCAGCGTCCGCAGCGGCCTGCAGCTGTTCTTCGCCAGCTATCCGATCACCCCCGCCTCCGAACTGCTCCACCACCTCGCCCGCCACAACCGCTTCGGGGTGCGGACCGTGCAGGCCGAGGACGAGCTCGCCGCCGCCAACATGGCGCTCGGTGCCTCCTTCGGCGGCAAGCTCGGCGTCACCGCGACCAGCGGCCCCGGGATGGACCTGAAGGCGGAGACGATCGCGCTCGCGGTCGCCACCGAGCTGCCGATGATCATCATCGACGTCCAGCGCGCCGGCCCCTCGACCGGGCTGCCGACGAAAACCGAACAGGCCGACCTGCTGATGGCGATCCACGGCCGCCACGGCGAGTCGCCGCTGCCGGTGATCGCCCCCTCCACCCCCGCCGGCTGCTTCGCGGCGGCGGTCGAGGCGGCGCGGATCGCGGTCCGCTACCGGACCCCGGTGATCCTCCTCTCCGACACCTTCCTCTCCAACTCCTCGGAGCCCTGGCGCCTGCCGCGGGTCTCCGAGCTGCCGGAGATCGACCCCGACTTCGCGACCAAGCCGAACGCCGGCGACGAGTTCCTGCCCTACGCGCGCGACGAGCACGGCGCCCGGCCCTGGGCGATCCCGGGCACCCCCGGGCTGCAGCACCGGCTCGGCGGCCTCGAGAAGGAGCACGGCTCCGGCAAGGTCTCCTACTCCCCCGAGAACCACGCGCTGATGACCGAGCTGCGGGCGCAGAAGCTCGAGAAGCTGGCCGAGGAGCTGCCGCCGCTCCAGGTCGACGCCGACGCGGGCGCCGAGCTGCTGGTGATCGGCTGGGGCTCGACCTCGGGCGTGATCGGCGCCGCCGCGCGGCGGGTCCGCAACCGCGGCATCGCGGTCGCCACCGCCCACCTGCGACACCTCGAACCGATGCCGACCAACACCGGCGAGGTGGTCCGCTCGTTCGACAAGGTGCTGGTGCCCGAGGTCAACAGCGGCCAGCTGCTGAGCCTGCTGCGCGACAAGTACCTCGTCGACGCGGTCGGCCACAACAAGGTCGCCGGGCTGCCGATCCTCGCCGAGGAGCTCGAGCAGGCGATCCTCGACCAGGTGGGAGCAGATGACTGAGAACGGCCACAACGGCAACGGCGGCACCGCGACCCTGACCAAGGCCGACTTCCAGTCCGGCCAGGAAACCCGCTGGTGCCCGGGCTGCGGCGACTACGCGATCCTCAACTCCGTCCAGACGCTGATGCCCGAGCTCGGGGTGCCGCCGGAGAAGACCGTCTTCATCTCCGGGATCGGCTGCGCCGGCCGCTTCGTCTACTACATGGACACCTACGGGATGCACGGCATCCACGGCCGTGCGCCGGCGCTGGCGACCGGGATCGCGACCTCGCGCGAGGACCTCTCGGTCTGGGTCGTGACCGGCGACGGCGACTCGCTCTCGATCGGCGGCAACCACCTGATCCACGCCCTGCGCCGCAACGTCCCGATCAAGATCCTCCTCTTCAACAACCAGATCTACGGCCTCACCAAGGGCCAGTACTCGCCGACCTCGGAGACCGGCAAGGTGACCAAGTCGACGCCGTTCGGCTCCGAGGACCACCCCTTCAACCCGCTGGCGCTGGCCCTCGGCGCCGACGCCTCCTTCGTCGCCCGCACGATCGACATCGAGAAGCAGCACGTCCGCGACACCCTGCGCGCCGCCGCCGAGCACCCGGGCGCCGCCTTCGTCGAGATCTACCAGAACTGCAACGTCTTCAACGACGGCGCCTTCGACGCGGTCCGCGGCAAGGCCGGCGCCCACAACCAGATCCGGCTCGAGCACGGCCAGCCGATTCGCTTCGGCGCCGAGCTCGAGAAGGGCGTCGTCCCCTCGCGCGCCGGCGGCCTCGAAGTCGTCGACGTCGCCGAGGCCGGCGAGCGCGGCCTGGTGGTCCACGACGCCAACGTCGCCGACCCGAGCCACGCCACCGCCCTCGCCCGCCTCACCGAGAGCCCCACCGGGCCGACCCCGATCGGCGTCTTCCGCGACGTCGAGCGCCCCGTCTACGGCTCCGAGCGCCAGTCCGAGCTCGAGGCCGCCCACGCCGCCGCCAGCCTCGACGACGTCGACGAGCTGCTGCGCGAAGGCGACACCTGGGACGTCTGAGCGGCCCGGCCGGCGACCGTCACGCCGCCCCCGCGCCCAGCCGCAGCACCAGCTCCGCGAGCGTGATCGACGGGTCCGAGCGCAGCCGCTCGCGGCCGCCGGTGTCGACAAAGCCGGCCCGCCGGTAGAGGGCCGCCGCGGCGGCAGCGGCCTCGACCTCGCTGACCGAGAGCCGCAGCTCGGCGGCGCCGATCGCTTCGGCCCAGGCGACGACCGCCTCGACCAGCGCCCGGCCGGTGCCGCCGCCCCGGGCCGCCGAATCGACCCACATGCCCCAGAGGACCGCGGCACGGCCTCGCTCCGCACCGGCCTCCGCATCCGGGACGAAGCCGCCGGCCATCCCGACCACGCGTGAGCCGTCGACCGCGAGGAAGACGGCGCCCCCCTCCCCCTCCTCGGACTGCTGCGCCCGCCCTTCCCAGAACGACGCGTCGAGCTCGACCTCCTCGGCGTAGGGCGAGTCGAAGGCCCAGGGCGCGTCGCGCAGCGCCCGCAGGCGGACCTCGCGCAGCCGCTCACCCTCACCCGCACGCAAACGGTGGACCTCAGCCATCGAGGCGCCTCAGACGTGGCCGGCGACCGGGTGCGGCCGGTAGGTCTCCTCGAGGGTCGCGACGTCCTCGTCCGAGAGCTCGAGGTCGACCGCGGCGACCGCGTCGGCGAGGTGCTCGGGCTTCGTCACCCCGACGATCGGCGCCGTCACCACCGGCTTCGAGAGCAGCCAGGCGAGCGCGACCTGGGCCGGCTTGGCGCCGAGCCGCGCCGCCACGCTCAGCGTCCGCCCGACGATCTCGCGGTCCTCGTCGCGGTAGAGGCGGCTGCCGAACTCGTCGGCTCTCGCTGCGGGCGGTCTCCTCGTCCCAGGGCCGGGCCAGCCGGCCGCGCGCCAGCGGGCTCCAGGGGATCGTGGCGAGGCCCTCGTCGGCGCAGAGCGGCAGCACCTCGCGCTCCTCCTCGCGGTAGAGCAGGTTGTAGTGGTCCTGCATCGAGACGTAGCGGGCCCAGCCGTGCTCGCCCTGGATGCGGAGCGCCTTGGCCAGCTGCCACGCCCACATCGAGGAGGCGCCGATGTAGCGGGCCTTGCCGGCGCGGACGACGTCGTTCAGCGCCTCGAGGGTCTCCTCGACCGGCGTCTCGTAGTCCCAGCGGTGCACCTGGTAGAGGTCGACGTAGTCCATCCCCAGCCGCTCGAGGCTGTGGTCGATCTCGGTCAGGATCGCCTTGCGCGAGAGGCCGGCGCCGTTGGCGCCCTCGCGCATCCGGCCGTTGACCTTGGTCGCGATCACCAGCTGGTCGCGGTCGGCGCCGAGCTCGCTCAGCGCCCGCCCCAGGTACTCCTCGCTGGAGCCGCGCGAGTAGACGTTGGCGGTGTCGAAGAAGTTGACCTCGGCCGCGAGCGCCTGGCGGATGATCTCGCGGCTCCCCTCCCAGCCGATCGCCCAGGGGTGGTAGCCGAGCGCCGGGTCGGCGAGGCCCATGCAGCCGAGGCAGATCACCGAGACGTCGATGCCGGTGCCGCCGAGCTTGGCGAAGCGCATCAGGCGACCGCCGGCGCGACCTCGCGCCCGATCAGCGCGACCGCGTCGAGGTCGCGGTGCAGCAGCTGCTGGCCCATCACCCGGGTCAGCCCCGCCGCCTCCAGCTCGCGCAGCTGCTCGACCGCCTCGGCGACCGTGCCCTTGATCGTCGTCTCCGGCAGCGCCGCCAGGTAGGCGTCGCCGTCGCCGCCCTCGCCTTTCCACTCCGAGAGCCGGGCGGCGCGGTCGCGCAGTTCGTCGCCGTCGGCGCCGACCATCCAGCCGGTCATCATCGAGAGCGGCAGGCTGGCGGGGTCGCGGCCCTCGGCCTCGCAGGCGGCGTCGAGGCGGGCGCGGATGTCGCGCACTTCCTCGGCGCTCGCCATCACGGTGTTGTACTCGTCGGCGTACCTGGCGGCGAAGCGCAGGCTGCGGTTGCCGCCGCGCCCGCCGAGGATCAGCGGCGGCCGCGGCTGCTGCACCGGCTTCGGCAGCGCGTCCAGTTCCCTGGCCGAGTAGTAGCTGCCGTCGAAGTCGAACGGCCCCGGCCCCCAGTGGCCGATGACGACCTGCATCTGCTCCTCGAGCGCCTCCATCCGCGGCCCGATCGGCGGCAGCTCGAAGCCGTAGACCTCGTGCTCCCGCTCCCACCAGCCGGCGCCGATCCCGAGCTCGACCCGGCCCCCGGAGACATGGTCGGCGGTGACCACGTTCTTCGCCAGCACCGCCGGGTGGCGGAAGGTCGCCGGCGAGACCATCGTCCCCAGCCGCAGCGTCTCGGTCACCGCGGCGAGCGCCGCGATCGTCGCCCAGGCGTCGAGCGAGCCGCGCTCGCGCCGGTCCTCGACCGAGAGGTAGTGGTCGGAGCGGAACATCGTCCCCACCCCGTTCTCCTCGCAGGCACCGGCCAGCCCGACCCAGTCCTCCCAGGTCACGTCCTCCTGGCCCTCGATCATCAGCGCGATCTCCACCGCGGCCTCCCTACCCTGCGGCCGTGCCGGCTAAGCGGCGGGCGCCAGCTGGGCGAGCGAGTCGATCGTCTCGGTGCAGGCCTTTGCCACCTCGCGGCCCTTGACCTGGAAGTGGTCGTGGAAGAAGCCCTGGTGCTCGGCGTGCTCGTGGAAGTGGTGCGGGGTCAGCACCGCCGAGAAGACCGGCACGCCGGTGTCGAGCTGGACCCGCATCAGGCCGTCGATAACCGCCTCGGCGACGAACTCGTGGCGGTAGATGCCGCCGTCGACGACCAGCCCGGAGGCGACGATCGCCCGGTAGCGGCCGCTCTCGGCGAGGCGCTGCGCGTGCAGCGGGATCTCGAAGGCGCCGGTCACCTCGTAGAGGTCGATCTGCCCGGCCGGCACCCCGCGCGCCTCCATCTCCGCCAGGAACGAGTCGCGGCACTCGTCGACGATGTCCCGGTGCCAAAGCGACTGGACGAACGCGATCCGCCCACCCCGCCCTCCTGACTCTCCACCCGTGGTCTCCATCACGGCCTCCTCTCGGCTCGGTTCAATCGGCGGCGCTGAGGCTACTCCTACTCGCCGGCGTTGAACTCCCAGATTGCGATGCCCAGCATCGTCATCCCGAGCGCGAAGACGACGAAGATCTCGAGCGCCACCGGGACCGTCCAACCGAACCAGGTGATGCCGGGGTTGAGCGCCGCTTCGGCCCCCTTGGAGAGGTCGAGGTGGTCGAAGACGAGGCTGCGCATCGGCGCCACCGCGTAGGTGAGCGGGTCGAGGCGGTTGAGGACGGCGAGCCAGCCGGGCAGGTCGGTGACCGGGAAGAGGGCGCCGGAGATGAAGAACATCGGCATGATCACCAGCTGCATCACGCCCATGAACGACTGGATCTGGTTGATCCGGGCGGCGACCATGACGCCGAAGGCGGTGATGCTGAAGGCGAGCAGCAGCTGCAGCCCGAAGACGCCGAGCACCAGGGTGACGCTGTAGGGGACGTGGACGGCCCAGGCGAGCGCCAGCAGGATCAGCCCCTGCGAGGCGGCGACGGTGGCGCCGCCGAAGCACTTGCCGATCACGATCGAGCTGCGGCGGACCGGCGCCACCATCATCTCCCGCAGGAACCCGAACTCGCGGTCCCAGACGATCGAGGCGGCCGAGAACATCGCCGTGAACATCACCGAGATGCAGAGGATGCCGGGGTAGATGAAGGTCTTCAGGTCGACCCCGTGGGTGCTGGCCGAGGAGAGCTGCTGCAGGCCGGAGCCGAGCACGAAGAGGAAGAGCAGCGGCTGCACCAGCTGGGTGACGATCCGCAGGCGGTCGCTGCGGAAGCGGATCAGCTCGCGCCGCCAGACGACCTTGATCGCCCGCAGCTCGCTGCGGAAGCTGCGGCCGGGGACGCGGACCTGGACGACCGGGGCGCTGCCGTCGGCCGGGTCGCCGCCGTTGGCGAGGACCGAGCTCACCGTCGCATTCCGCTCATCATCTGCCCGACCATCCGGCTGCGCTGTTTGCCGCCGTCCTCCTCGGCGTCGCGGATCGTCGACCCGGTGTGCGACATGAAGACGTCGTCGAGGGTCGGTCGCGAGAGGTTGACCGAGCGGATCGGGACGCCGAGCTCGGCGAACAGCCGCGGCACGAAGCCCTCGCCGTCGGCGACGTAGAAGGAGACCGTTTCCTCGGAGATCCCGGCCTCGAGGTCGAAGCGCGCGGCGAGCTCGCGGATCGCCGCCTCGTCGTCGTCGGTGGTGATCCGCACCCGGTCGGCGCCGACCCCTTCCTTGAGCGCGACCGGCGTGTCGAGGGCGACGATCTCGCCGTGGTCCATGATCGCGATCCGGCCGCAGAACTCGGCCTCGTCCATGTAGTGGGTGGTCATGAAGATCGTGATCTCCTCCTGCCGCTGCAGCTCGCGGATGTAGCCCCAGATCGAGGCGCGGGTCTGCGGGTCGAGGCCGATCGTCGGCTCGTCGAGGAAGAGGACGCGCGGCGAGTGCATCAGGCCGCGGGCGATCTCGAGCCGGCGCCGCATGCCGCCGGAGAAGGTCATCACCTGGGTGTCGCGACGCTCCCAGAGGCCAACCATCTCCATCACCTGCTGCATCCGCGGCTTCACCAGCTTGCGCTCGACCCCGTAGAGCTCGGCGTGCAGCTCGAGGTTCTGGGCGGCGGTCAGGTAGCCGTCGAGGGTCGGGTCCTGGAAGACCAGGCCGATGTGGCGGCGGACGTCGTCGCGGGCGGCCGCGACGTCGAAGCCGGCGACCTCGGCGGAGCCGGCGCTCGGCTTGGAGAGCGTGCAGAGCATGTTGATCGTCGTCGTCTTCCCCGCCCCGTTGGGGCCGAGGAAGCCGAACACCTCGCCGCTCGCGACCTCGAAGCTGACGCCGCGGACGGCCTCGAAGTCGCCGAACGACTTGCGCAGTTGGTTGACGGAGATCGCTGCTGGCATGGCGGAGGGCGGACGAGACCGGGCCGAAAAGGAAGTCCGTACGCCGTACGGAGCGATGATTGTACACTGTACGGGCGATGCCCGCGGAGCCCCCCCAGGCAACTGCGACCAGCCGCCAGGCGATCGTCGAGGCGGCCGTGAAGCTGGCCGACCAAGAGGGAATCGAGGCGGTCTCGATGCGACGGCTGGCCGAGCGGCTCGGGGTCGGGACGATGACCCCTTACACCTACGTCGCCTCGAAGGAGGAGCTGCTCGAACTGATGCGCGACGAGGTGGCGCGGGAGATGCTGGTCCCGGAGCCGCTGCCGGGCGACTGGCGCGAGGCGCTGCGGCAGATCGCGCTGCGGACCCGCGCCGCCCTCGAAGCCCATCCCTGGGGCGTCTCCGCCCGCCCCGCCGGCTCCCTGGTCCGGATCAACCTCGCCCGCCACATCGAGCAGTCGGCGAGCGTGGTCGAAACGCTGGGGGTCGACCCGAAGGTCGGCACCGCGGCGCTGGCCGCCGTCGACGACTACGTGATCGGCCACTGCCTGCGGCTGCGCTCGCGGCAGCGGACGATCCGCGCCCGCCGCGCCGCGGTCGCCGCCGGCAAAGCGCCGGGGCCGGCGATCGATCCCGAGGTCGAGGCGGCGATCGAGGCCGGCGAGCTGGCGCGGGTCGGCCGCATCTTCGCCGAGCGGGCGAAGAGCGGGCGCCTCGCCGTCGCCCCCGCGCCCGACTTCGAGCAGGGACTCGAGTGGCTGCTCGACGGGATCGAGCGAGCGGCGCGCCAGGGCGTCCACGAGTGGCTACTCGACGGCAGCGAGGCGCTGGCCGAGCAGGGCGAGCCGCGCTAGTCTCGCGCGATGGCCACTCTGGAAACGCTCGTCGCCAAGCTGCCGATCGCCACCCACAAGCGCGGCGGGGCGCGCCCCGCCACCGCCACCGGCGCCGCCGCAATCGGCGCCCTCGCGGTCGGCGCCGCCGCGATCGGCGGCTTCGCGATCGGCCGCCTCACGGTCGGGCGGCTGGAGATCGGCAAGGCCAGGATCGGCCGCCTCAACGTCAAGCGCCTCGAGATCGAGGAGCTCGAGATCGGCCGCCTGACCGTCCGCGAGGGCCTGCCGCCGACCCCGGCCGTCCGCGAGGGCCCACCCCCGAGCCAGAGCTGACCCGATGCAGCCATTTTGGTCGCCAGGGCGACACAAATCGCTGCAGCGCGTCGCGGTGCTCGCGACCGTCGCGACGGCGCTCGCCGCGGTTGCCGCCGTCGCGGCCACGCCGAGTACCGCCGTCGGCCCGTACCGAGACCTCGGCCCGTGCCAAGTCTTCCCGCAGCCGCCCGCCGGCCTCTCCCCCACCGCCAGGTCGCTGCCCACCGAGGCGGCCTGGAACCAGGACATCTCGAAGGCTCCGCGCGCCAGGAACTCGGCCGCGATCATCGCCTACATCGACAGCCACGGCGGCGACCTCCTCCACCCCGACTTCGGCTCCCCCCGCCCCTACGGCTTCCCCTACGCGGTGGTCGACTCCGGCCAGCCGCAGCTGCCGGTCCACTACACCGCCTACGGCTCCGAAAGCAGCCCCGGCCCCTTCCCGGTGCCGGCCAAGGCGCCGGTCGAGGGCGGCAACGGCAGCGACGGCGACCGCCACGTGCTGGTCGTCGACCGCGGCGAATGCAAGCTCTACGAGCTCTACCGGGCGTTCTTCCAAGCGCAGCCGAAGCCGCACTGGAACGCCGACGCCGGCGTCGCCTGGGACCTCAACTCGGCCGCGCTGCGCCCGGACGGCTGGACCTCCGCCGACGCCGCCGGGCTGCCGATCTTTCCCGGCCTGGTCCGCTACGACGAAGCCGCCGCCGGCCACCTCGACCACGCGATCCGGGTCACCGTCGAGAGCACCCGCAACGCCTGGGTCCATCCCGCCAGCCATTGCGCCGGCGACACCGACTCCGGCGTGGCGCCGGCGATGGGGACGCGGCTGCGGTTGAAGCCGGGCTACGGCCTCGGCGGCTTCAGCGGCGCCGCCAGGACGATCGCGCTGGCGATGAAGCGCTACGGACTGATCGTCGCCGACAACGGCTCCAACTGGTACTTCGGCGGCTCCTCCGACCGCCGCTGGGACGACGAGAACCTCAATCAGCTGAAGCGGATTCCGGGCTCTGCTTTCGAAGTCGTCGCGAGCGCAGCCGCCGTCCACCCCTGCTGAAGAGCCGCACCACCCAGGCGATCCCCTGGAAGAACTTGCCGACCACGGCGATCACGGTCATCGCGATCCCCAGCCCGATCGCCCCGAGGACGAGCAGGAAGACGATGAAGGCGGCGATCGCCACCGGGATCAGGAGAATTTTCACGATCTCAATCTTTGCCCACTAGGCTTCCACGAGGATTTCCGGCAGAGATGGCGCCCTTACTCACACGCTTCCGCCGCGTCGCCGCAGCGCTTGCGATCGTCGTCTTCTGCCTACCCGCCGCCGCGACAGCCGACAAGGGCCAGGACGCAGGCGGCCTGCAAGCGCTGCGCTCCACTGTAGTCGCCGCGCTCGCCCACTCGGAAGCCGGCGACGCGCTCGACACGCTCAGCAACAGCCTGGCGCTGCTCGGCGCCCGCTGGAAAGTCGAAAGGTTGGAGCGGAGCGAGGCGAAGGAAGCAAGGGAAGTGGCCGAGGCGCCGCCGAAGCCGATCACCGACCCGGGGAAGATGCCGCCCGCCTCGGCCGGCAGCAACGGCTCCTACGAACCGAGCGATGCGGCCAGGCGCGGCGACCTCTTCGCCCACGTCCGCGCCGACGAATTCGGCGGCTCCAGCGCGATCCTGCTGAGCGGGATCGCGCTCGCCCCGCCCGACGCCCCGGAAGCGGTGAAGGGCGTGATCAACAACGCCAACACGATCGTCGGCCGGCCCTACATCTGGGGCGGCGGCCACGGCGGCTTCTACTCGAACGGCTACGACTGCTCGGGCTCGGTCAGCTTCGCGCTGTTCGGCGGCGCCCTGATCCCGGAACCGCTGACCTCGGGCGCGCTCGAGGGCTGGGGCGACCCCGGCCCCGGCAAGTGGATCACGGTCTACGCCAACGCCGGCCACACCTTCGCCGAGATCGCCGGCCTGCGCTGGGACACGGTCGGCGACGCGAACGGCACCGGCCCCCGCTGGCATCTCGCCCCCACCTCGACGGCCGGCTTCGTCGCCCGCCACCCCCCTGGCCTATGAGCCTGGCGTTCGCGTTCTAGCGTGACTGAAGCATTGACGTTGCTGGAGCGACGTCAATGCTTCAGTCGTGCCGTTCCTCGTGGACCTCGTCGATCATCGTCGCGATCCGGTCGAGGACGGCGGCGGCGGTCGCGACTTCCTGGTCGCTGAAGTCGGCCAGCGCCTGGCGCCAGCGCTGCTGCCATTCGCCGCGGCAGTTGGCGATCCAGGGCCGGCCGAGGTCGGTGAGGTCGACGAGGACGACCCGGCGATCCTGCTCGGAGCGGCGGGGCGTTCAGTAGTCGAGCTTGCCGCGCTCGTGCCGGACCGCTTCGACCACGCGACGGGTCTGGTCGATGACCAGCTTCGGGTCCCGCAGCTGGATGTAGTGCGAGCTGTTCCTGGCGACGATGTGGACCGCGTCGGGGGTCAGCTTCGCGAGCTCGTCCTGGGAGATCCTCCAGGCCTTCTCGACCGCCGCCGGCGTCAACCCGCCCGGCAGCCCTGCCGGGATCCCGAACGGCTTGCCGTGCGAGAGGACCGTCAGCGGCACGTCGGGCAGCGGATGTTTCTTGGTGGCCCTGCGCAGCTGGGCGAAGCCGGCGCGGAAGTCGTAGCTCTCGAGGTCCGGGTAGTCGAGCCCTTCGATCGGATCGTTGTTGACCGCTTCGTAGGCGTCCATCTGGGCCTCGTCCAGCGGCCCCTCGATGAACTCGGCCAGCGCGTCGACGAGCACCAGCCCGGCGACCCGGCGCCGGTGGTCGGCGGCGTAGAGGCGGTCGATCAGGCCGCCGGTCGAGTGCGAGACGAGCACGTAGGGCCCCGGCACCTTCGCCGCTTCGAGAACCGCGCCGAGGTCGGAGGCCGCGCCCGCGACCGTGCGCGGCATCGCCAGCGGCGAGCTGCGGCTGAATTGCGGCGGTTCGAAGTTGATCAGCGTGCCGGGGCGGTCGTAGGCGCAGACGCGGGTGAAGCGCGCGACACCCGGCAGCACCGTCGGCCCGGGCGGCGTTTCCGGCGTCCGTTCGGCCCAGATCGAGGCGCCGTTGCGCAGCCCCGAGTCGAGCACCACCGTCGGCGAGCCCTGCCCGTAGCACTCGAGGTAGATCGTCCGCCCGCCGCCGATCCCGACCGAGCCGGCGAAGTCGCCGTTCTTCAACGGCAGGTCGGGGGTCGCGGCGGCAGCGCCGCCCGGGGCGGCGGTCGCGAGGACGGAGACCGCGAAGGCGACGGCGGCGAGACGGCGCAAGATGCAGGCAAGCGTATTCGAGAAACGGACCGGTCCCGGGCGATGGTCCTCTCTCCAGCCACCGAAAGGAGCGAGATGGACGTCGAGAGACTGACCGAGCTGCTGCGCGAGGCCGAGGAGCACCACGGCGAATACGAGCCGACCGCGCCCCCACACCACTGGTCGACGTGGTACGCCGCCTACATCGTCGCCCGCGACGAAGGAAGGAGCGCCGAGGAGGCGGTCGCCGCCGCCACCTCGCACACCGAGGGCGCCGGCCCCGGCGCCGCCTGAGCCCCCGACCCGCCCGCGGCTGGGTGGTCGCCGCACTCAATCGCCGTCGCCGGCGCGGCGCATGACCAGGATGCAGACCTCCTCCTGGTCGCCGGCGCCGTTCCACTCGACCACCGCCGCGTGGGCGCGGTCGGCGACCTCGCGGGCGGACCGGTCGAGGTTGACGGCGACGATCGCCATCAGGCCCTCCTCCCCCAGCCGGTGCCGGCTGCGCGGGGTGTCGATCGTCTCGGCCGTGAACGCGACCACCCCCGCACCGCGGGCCAGCTCGACGGTCCGAGTCTCCAGCTCCGGCCGCCGTCCGATGCCGAGCAGCGACGTCGGCTGCCTGCCGTCGAGCGGTTCGAGCTCGGGAATCCGGAACGGCGACGGATGGCCGGCGAGCGCCCACGACACCGTGGCGCCGTCGGGCCGGTAGTGGAGGCAGACCGAGCTGGCCAGCTCTCGCAGCCCGGGCGGCAGCTCGAGCAGCGCCTGGTTGGCGGCGACCAGCAGCTGCGCCGGACTGCTGACCCGCGGCGCGATCGCCGCACAGCAGGAGCGCAGGTAGGCGGAGGCGCGGGCGACCAGCGGCCCGTTGCCGAGGACGTCGGCGAGGATCGCGAAGGTACCCCCGTCGGCCGCGTCGGCGACCAGGCAGAAGTGCCCGGAATCGCGTTCCTCCAGTTCACAAGCGGCGGCCACTTCGAGATCGGCAGCCACCGGCAGGTTGCCCGCGTGCACGTTCGGCTCCTCGCTGGAGCGGCTCGAACGAGGCGCGAAGAACTCGCCCCTGCCCTTCCGCCTCTGGACCGTTCGACTCGCAACCTCGCCGACGGCTGAGCAGGCCGGCGCCGTCACCATCGCCCGTGGCCGGATGTTAATCGGTCCCGCCGCGTAAACCCTGCGGTGCGAGGACGTCGGAGGCGGGCGCCGCGGGCGCCTCAGCCGGCGCGGCGCAGCAGAGCACGCAGGGTCGAGCCGTGGCGGTAGCCGACCAGCGGCGCGATCTGGTCGTGGCTCAGCTCGGTGGTCAGCCGCAGGTGGTTGGCGCGCTCGCGGCGCAGGCGGCCGATCAGGCGGTGGGGGCTGAGGCCGGTGCTGGCGCGGCAGCGGCGCTCGAGCGTGCGCCGGCTGGTGCCGATCCCGACCGCCGCGGCGGCGACCGTCAGCTCGCCGCCCTCGAGATTCTCGCGCACCCACTCCTCGAACTCGACGACCAGCGCGTCGGAGCTGGCCAGGTGCCCGACCGCCGCCGCAACGCCGGCGGCGGGGCGCTGGTCGATCAGCAGCACCCGGGCGACGGCGACGGCGAGCCGCGGGCTGACCCGGGAGACGACGCTGATCGCCAGGTCGATGTGGGCGAAGGCCGCTCCCGCCGTGGTGACCGGGCCGTCCTCGACCACCATCCGCGACATCTCCAGCTCGACCTTCGGGTAGCGCCGGGCGAAGTCAGCGGCCAGCCACCAGGTGGTGGTCGCGGCACGGCCGTCGAGCCGGCCCGCCTCGGCGAGGAGGAAGGTCCCGGTGCAGGCGGCGGCCAGCGCTGGCCCCTCCCCGGCCCCGGCCAGCCAACCGCAGGCGCGCCGCACCGGGACCGAGGCGAGCGCGTCGCGCAGCTCGGCGGCGCCGGCGATGCCGAGGCCGGGGACGAGGACCAGGTCGGTCCAGGCGAGCAGCTCCTGGTCGCCGACCAGGTGGTCGGGCGCCAGCCGCAGGCCGCCGCCGGTCGTCAGCCTGGCCGCCGCGGCGACGGTCCGCACCTCGATCGGCTCGATCGAGCGGTCGACCTCGGGCCGCAGCCGCTCGGCGGCGCGTAGCACGTCGAGGACGGTGGCGAGGCCGGAGTCGAAGCAGCCTGGCATCGCGAGGACGGCGATCCGCATGTCGCAAACGGTAACGGCAAAGTCGCAATCGATATCGCCCTCCCGGTTACCGTCACGGGCGTGAAGGTCGAGATGCTCGACGTCGGCGCGTTCTTCTCCCCGGCCGGGCTCTGGCGCCAGGGGGAGGACGACGATCGCTGGGACCGCTTCCCGGTCCCCGCCTACCTGATCGAGACCGACAGCGAGCGAATCCTCGTCGACGCCGGCCTGCATCCGGCGGCGGTGGCCGACCCCGCGGGCCACTACGACGGCGCCGGATCGCTTGGGTTCTTCCGCTTCGAGCAGGAGGCGAGCGTCGCCGAGCGAGTCGACCTCGACACCCTCACCCGGGTCGTCGTCACCCACCTCCACTTCGACCACGCCGGTGGCCTCGAGCTGCTCCCCGCCTCGCTCCCGATCGTGATCCAGAGGCGCGAGTGGGAGGCGGCGCACGAGCGGGAGGCGATCGCCCGCAACTTCTACCTGGCGCGCGACTACGCCGGCCTGGGCGAGCGGCTGCAGCTGGTCGACGGCGACCACGACCTGCTCGGCGACGGCTCGGTCCAGCTCCTCTTCACCCCCGGCCACACCCCCGGGCACCAGTCGGTCCTGGTCGGCGAGAGCCTGGTGATCGGCGGCGACGTCGTGCACTTCGCCGCCACCTTCGACGACGGGCGCTTCCCGATCTTCGCCGACGACATCGAGGCGCAGGAACGGTCGGCGGCGCGCCTGCGCGCGATGCGCGACGAGGGCCTTACCGTGCGCCCCGGCCACGACCCGGCGGTCCTCGCCCCGGGCCCGCTGCCGCTGCGCTGAGCGGCGCCGCCGGCGTCAGCCCGAAAAGGGCGCGATCGAGCCGAGAACCGCCCGATAGGCGTCGGTCGGCTGCTCGCCGGGGTCGCAGAGCGGGCGCTGCACGGTGCCGACGGTGCGGCTCGTCTCGGCCAGCTCCCTGACGAAGTCGGCGCCGTCGCCGCCGTCCTCCTCGGCGACCATGCCCGCGTGAACGTACTCTTCGTTGAGGGCGGCGCCGAACAGGGCGGGATCGTCGGTGTTGACCGAGCAGACCAGCCCTTCGCGGTGGTAGCTCCAGATCGGGTGGGCGTCGATCGGGATGTTGACCAGGGCCGCGTTCGAGGACGGACACGACTCGATCACGATGCCGCTCGACAGCAGCCAGTGCTTGACGGCCGCCGCGGCGAACGGCCTGGCTTCGTTCAGCAGCTTGCGCGTGCGCTCGACCAGCGACCCGGGGAGCCCGACCTGCGGCTGGTAGCCGATCCGCTCGCTGCCGGTCGGGGTCTTCACCTCCGTCTCCATCTTGTAGATGGTCACCGCCAGCATCGCCTCCGCCACCGTCGCCGGCCTCGGCAGCCGCCGCCGTTCGCGTGACCGCCTCCATTCCGTCTTCAGGCTGCTCGGCTGCCTCAGCTCCGGGATCCAGGGAGCGACGCTGTCCGGGTCGAACCGGCGCAGGTACCAGTCGCAGACGTCTCCCACACCGAGGGCGGAGGAGCCGAAGACCCGGTGCGCGATCTGCTGCATCGCGCGCGCCAGCCCTCGAGGCAAACCGCTCGGGGCCTGCGCCGCGGGGCTGTGACCGAGCCCCAGCTCGGCCCTCCCGCCGAGCATCAACCAGGCCCAGACCGCGCTCTCGAGCAGGACGCCGGCCTCGTTGTTGGCGCCCCGCTCGGTTCCCCGTGAAACCCCCAGCGAGAGGCAGTGGCCGATCCGGGTGACCTTCGCCGGGTCGCACTGAGCCGCCTCGGCGATCCGCCGCAGGCCCTCCAGGCTGTCGGCGAAGTACTCGCCGGCGTGGCAGGTGAACTCGAGGCTGGAGGCGCCGGCGATCCGCTGGTAGGCGAGCGCGTAGAGCCAGTTCGGGACCTTCTTCTCGTTGCCGACGACGTCGACCGCGCCGACGAAGCGCGCCTCGGGCTCCTCCGCGGTCGCCAGGACGATCGCGTCGGCGACGGCCAGCGTCTCGGCGACCGGCGCCCGGTAGGCGACAGAGTCGCGCGGCTCGAATTTGAGGTCCACCGGCTCCGGGTCGCGCCGGGTGAAGGTCAGCGGCATCCGCACGACCAGCTCCTCGGTCCCCAGCTTCTCGCAGGCATCGAGCGCGGACCGGGCGTGTTCGGCCATGTCCTTCTTGATCTCGGTGAGGATCCCGCCGACGGAAACGGTCCGTTCGGACTCGGCGACGATCGACTTCCGCAGCTCGACGCCGGTCACGTTGCCGTAGGTGTACATCGTCCGCAGCGCCGATTCGAGGCGCCCGCGGTCTTCGCCGAACAGCCCCCTGACGCACCGCATCAGCTCGAACTTGCGGACGAAGTTGCCGAGGTTCGAGCCCGGCGGCACCGCGACCAGGTCGTGCAGGGCGCAGAGGGCGACGAGCCCGCGCCGGGCCGCGACGGACTTGTCGTGCGGCAGGCTGACGCCGGCCGACACCTTCTCCAGCGCCCCGTAGAGAGCCGACAGGCGTGGCGCCGCCCCGCTGCGGACGGCGATCGCTTCGATCGGCCGCCGCTGGGCGGCGAAATCGGCAGCCCGCAGGTTCCTCTCCTCGTAGGCCATCAGCTTCGTCATCCGCCACCAATCGGTGTGGACCAGTAGCGATTCGTCGCGATGTCCCGCCGGTTCGTCGGGGCCGCCGAGGACGGTGCAGGCCGCCGCCAGCGCCAGCACCACCGGCCCGGCGTTGAGGTCGGCGCCGGCACCGAGGTCGGCGGGTCCGACCGCGGCCTGGAGCTTTCGCGGCGCGACCGAGTCGGCGACGCGAGGGACCAGCCGCTCGACCAGATCGCCGAGCTCATCGGCCGCGCCCGAGTGGAGGTGATTGTCGAAGTAGCCGAGCTCACGCTGGATCAGCTCCTCCTCGATGACGCTCTCCGAGCCGATCAGCCCGAGGACCCCGTCGCGGTCGAAGCCGAGCAGCACTTCGACCGCCCGGCGCGGCAGCAGCCGACGGGCGTGCTGGGCGAGCCACGCTTCCTGGGCCGGGCTCTTCGCTTCGCGGACTTCTGTGGCGGCGATCGCCCACAGCCCCAGTAGCTGGTCGGTGCGCCTCCGCCGAGCGTTCTCGAGGAGCCGTTCGACGGCGTCGGTGACGGCGTCGGGAATCACCCCGGGGCAGCGGTGCCGGCCGTTTTCCAGCGACTGCGAGACGGCCTGCTGGTCCGAATCAGCGATCGGCTCGTACAACAGGTTCAACCTGCGCGTCATCAGCGACGCGCACTCGAGCGCGAACATCTAGGGATTCGAGCGTCGGGAGGCCGCCCGCGCCTCGGCCTCGAGCTGATCGAGGATTTCGAGGGCGATCTCGTACTCGCTGGTCGCCTCGCGCTCGGGCGCCTCGACCGGCGCGCCCGCGTCGAGCGGGGTCAGCGCCGCTTCGCCGAGCAGCCGGTGACGACTGCGCTCGACCGCTTCCAGGGCGGTTCGGTGGGAGAGCAGGAGCTTCTGTCCGCGTTCGTGATCGAGTCGAAGCACGACTTCGATCAGCGACTGGACCCACGGCTCGTCGAGCCGTTCCTTGATTCGGTCTTCGAGCACCTCGGCCGCATCGTTGTTGGCGGTCTGCAGCCGCCAGTTGCGCGAAAGCAGTCTCTCCCGCTCGACCAGCAGGCGATCGATGAAGGACGCCCGCAGCAGCCGGTTGTGGCACATGTTCACGAGCCCGACCTCGATCCAGCGTTTGAAATCGTCCGGCCGCACCGCGTCGCGGCGGTCGCGTTCGACGTCGGTGGCGATGCAGGCCTCGAACTCCGCGAACAGATCGATCAGCTCCCGGTCGAGGAAGTCCGCCGCCTCCTCCTCCCCACGTTCCCGCACCAGGCGACTGACCCGCGCCGGCTCGGCCGGCAGGCGACGGTCCCGCTGCACCGCGCAGATCGCCCGGCAGAAATCGACGAAGTAGGCCTCGATCACGAGGCGGCGATCGGTGTGCTCGTGCTCGTCGGTGGCGACCGGGACGAGGATCCGCAGCGACTCGTCGAGCGCGAAGTAGTCGTAGTAGGCCTCCCAGGGCGGGGCGTTGAGGAAGCGGTTGTCGGTCGCCACGCCGTCGATCCGGACGCCGAAGTACCCCGACGAACCGACTTCGCCGCCGCGAATCGGAACCGAGCCGCTGGTCGCGCACTCGACGACCCCGTAGTACTCGGAGAACTCCCGCACCAGCAGCACCGCGTAGCTGAGGGCGCGATCGAGTCGCTGCAGCGCCTCTTTTTTCGAGCCCCGGTCGCGGAGGCGGGTTTCGACCGCGGAGGAGTACCCGACCGCGATCCTCGTCGCCGAGTCCTCGTCCTTGCCGCCCGGCATCACCCGCTCCACGGTGCTGGCGCTGAGCACGGTGATGTCGTTGAAGCGGAGCTGGCAGCTCGGGCGGCCGTCGGTCGGCTCGTCGAGCACCTCGAAGGGCGGGCCGGAGGGCCAGAGCGCCGCGTCGGTCATCCCCGACTGCTTCATCCCGTTGGCGATCGCGGTGCGGCAGAGCTCGATCGCTGCTTCGCCGACCCGGGCGGGCGAATCGTCGGGGATCGCGGAGAGCCGGTAGGCGAGCGCCCGCAGGTCGCGCGGGTTCGAGGGCAGGGCGTTCGCGTAGGGCCCCGGGCTCCCGTCCGGCAGGCGGAAGACGCTGGCCAGGGTGTCGGACCCGTAATCGCCGCCGAACCGGTAGGAGCTGCAGAGGTCCTCGATCGACGGCAGCGGCAGGTCGAGCGCCTTGAAGGCCAGCTTGTGCTCGCGGTCGAGGCCGGCGATCGTCACCCGGCGATCGTCGGGGAGGGCCTTGGCGATCTGGGCGTCGACGACGCGTGAGGCGAGGACCCTCCCGGGCGAGCCGCGGTAGGAGCTGAGATAGGCGTCGGCCAGCACCGCGCGGGCCTCGTCGATGTCGAGGCAGGTGATCCCGATGACGCCGTCCACCGAGGTCATCAGCCGCAGGTCGAGAAGGATCTGGCGCAGCGTTCCGGGCGAGAGGTCGGGGTCGTCGACGGGAATCACGATCAGCGGGTTCTCCGTCCCCCGCGCCGCGGCCATCTCGCGGACCAGGGAGGTCATCGTCCGCCATTCGTCGAGGAAGTCGGAGTCCGCCGCGGCCGCCAGCGAGCGGTCCGCCGCCTGCTCGTCGGCTCGCAGCATCTGCGACTCGGCGCCGTCGTAGAGGATCAGGTTCGCCTGCCGGAGGGTGCGCTCGATCGCCGTCGTCATCCTGATCGAGGCGTCGTCGTCGATCGCCTCGTCGCCGTCCAGCCAGTTCGCGTGCACGGTGGTTCGCAGCTGCGCCACCGTGGCGGAGACCAGCGACGCCGGCGCGACGAAGTACTCGGGCCGGATCGGCGGGATCACGAAGTGCCCGTCCGCCGCCAGCTGAGCGGCGGCGGTGGTCAGCACCGTCGTCTTGCCGGACCCGCGCTCGCCCGCCACGCAGATGATCGAGGGGTCCTCGACCAGCCGGGTCGCGTAGTCGGGCGAGAGGCCGGCGATGTCGGCGATCTGCGTCCGCAGCGAAGCCTGGTCGGAGGCGACCAGCTCGCAGATCCGCGCCGCGTAGCCGGCGTGGGGCTCGGGGATCGGGCTATTCATCGTCGCTCTGGTCCACGCCCGCGGGTTCGCCCGCCACCGCGCCCTGGCGCACGCCTTCGGCGATCGCCGTGGCGATCACCTCCAGCTCGGTGCGCACGGCCGAGGCATAGTTGGGCACCGTCCGGGCCAGGTAGGCCTGTGCCTCTTCCGGGCCCTCGTCGAGCTCCCGCTCGAAGGTGTCCTGCTGGGACTTGGTCAGCGAGTTGAAGAGCGCCATCCCGACCCGCATTTCGAGCACCTCGTAGATACGGCGGTTGATGACGTCCTCCTCGCGCTTGTCGAGGCGGCCGAGGCCCAGTTCAACTAGGAATCGATGGTTGAGTTTGATCATGTGAGCTGCCATGTCCGGCGATCCCGATCGCTGGAGATCCCTTTTTAGGTTCGGAACCGTACTCCGATCGGTACGTATATATCGCAGCTCGGCCGGCCAAACTTTCATCTGCAACGCCCGGCCCGAACCGGACACGCAGAGGACGATGGCCCCCGGTCAGATCGAGACGGCGGTGCTCGGCCGTGAGCTGGCGCAGGCTCGCTTCAGCCGCCGCTGGCGACGCTGCAGGTCCTGGTCAGGTTGATGCTCGCCTGGCCGCCGCCGGCGAATTCGAAGCTGCCGCGGGCGAGGGTGAAGACGGCCGAGGTGAAGCCGGCCGGCGCCGGGCAGTCGGCGCTGAGCAGGCTGCGGGTGCGGCCTTCGAAGCGGTAGCGCCGCTGGAGCGTCAGCTCGATCGAGGTCAGGTAGCCGGCGCCGCCCGCCAGCTTCGGGACGCTGGTGCTGAGCACGGTCCCGAACTGCCCCTGCGGTGGGTGGGAGAGCTTCATCACGAGGACGAGCGCCGCCTGGATCGGGGTGCTGACGTCGACGTGGAGGAGGATCACCTGCCGGCCGCCGCGGCGACCGTTGAAGGCGAGGGTCGGGCCGTGCACCGCGAAGCTGCCGGTGGGGAATTCGACGAAGGCGCCGAACTGGCCGCGGCCGAGCAGCGCGCCGCGGCAACGGGCGAGTGCCCCCTGGGTCGTCACCGACTGCAGTTCGCCGGACCGGCAGACGGGCAGGCCGCGGGTCGAGAAGGTGCCGCGGCGGTTGAAGGCGATCGAGAGGCGCTTGACCCGCGGCGGCACCGCGCCGTTCACGGCGCTGACCTTGCCGCTGAAGCTGGCGCTGATCGGCGCCGGCTGCTCGCGGGGCAGCGCGTGGGGGCTGAACTCAACGTTGAAGGCGAGTCGGATGTTGTTCTTCTGGGCGACCTCACCGCGGGCCAGCCCAGCGCTCAGCAACGCCGCGGCCAGGACCATCAGTCCCAGGCCGAGCCGGTGCCACGGTCGTCTCGAAGCTCCGCTCGCCATCTCCTCCCGACCGCAAACCATGCCACGGAAGCAGAATCGGGGTCGCCAGCAGCAGCAGGCCGGCGATCGCGATCGCGGCGCGGGGGCTGGTCGCGCCGGCGAGCAGACCCCAGATCGCGGTCAGCGCGGCGATCGTGGCGCTGCTCGAGATCGACCACGCCGACAGCACCCGGGCGACCACCTCCGACTCGGTCTGCTGGAGCCGATAGGTGGCGAAGGCGGGGATGAAGACGCCGATGCAGGTGACCAGCGCCAGCTGCAGTCCGAAGACCAGCGCCAGCCCCGGCAGGCCGACCGGCATCAGCGCCAGGCCCAGCGGCCAGAAGACCCGCAGCGTGCCGGTCGCGAGCATCACCCGACGCTGCCCGAAGCGGGCGACCAGGCGGGGTGCCGCCCGCGAGCCGAGCAGGCCGCCGACGCAGGGAGCGGCGAAGGCGAGGCCGAACTGCCACGGCGGGAAGCCGAGCTGGTCGAGCATCAGCACCGCCAGCGGCACCTCGGTGGCCATGATCAGGCCGCTGAAGAGGACCGAGTTGAAGACCCGCACCCCGCGTGGCGCCAGCCTGACGATCGACGGCAGGGCCTTCCTCCCCCACGCCCGCGAGCTGCTCGCGGCCGAGGAGCGCGCCGCCGCCTCGGTGCGCCCCGACCAGCGCGCCCTGCGGGTCGACGTGATCAGCCGCCGGATCGCCCCGGCCGGGCTCCTCCACGACTTCTACCGGGCCCATCCCGAGGTCGAGCTCGACCTCGTCACCCTCGCCGACGCAAACGCCAGCGAGGCGATCGAAGCCGTCGCCTCGGGGGAGATCGACGCCACCTTCCGCGCCGTCCGCAACACCTCGGGCTGGCTACCGAAGGGACTCCGCTCGAGACGGGTGATCGATGACGAGCACCAGCTGCTGGTCGGGCCGCGCCATCCGCTCGCCGGCGCCGCCGCGGTGACGCCGGCCGAGCTCGCCGGGAACCGGATCTGGATGCCGGGGATGGCTCCCGAGACCGAGTGGAGCGACTTCTACGACGAGCTCGCCGCCGAGTTCGGGCTCGAGATCGACGTCGTCGGCCCCCATTTCGGCAACGATGCGCTGCTCGCCGAGATCGCCGACTCGGCGGCGCTGTCGACCCTGATCGGCGCCGGCTCGCAGTACCTGTGGCCGGCCAGCTACGACCTGCGCCGGATCCCGGTGCGGGACCCGGCGCCCGTCTATCCGCACTCCCTGGTCTGGAGCCGCGCCGACCGCCACCCGGCGCTGACGGCGCTGCGCGAATACGTCGATGCCAACCCTCAGCCGCCGCTCGACTCCCCGACCTGGGTGCCGAGCTGGGCCCGGGAGCCGGCCGGCTGAAGCGATTCGCGGGCCGAACCAGGTTGCCAGCACCTCGCCGAGCCCGTGGTCGCTGCCCTCCCCGACCCAGGCGACGTGGCCGTCGGGCCGGATCAGCACCGCGGCCGGAGCGGCGACCTCGCCGAGCACCGGCAGCTCCCAGTCGCCCGCGTATTCGGCGTCGAGGAGCTGGACGCGGTCGGCCCAGGGGCCGACGTCGACCGCGCCGGGCTCGCCGAGGTTGAGCAGCGCCGGCCGCGCCCGGTGAAGCAGGCCATAGACGCGGCGCGGTCCGTCGGCGGTGGCGAGATCGAGGTCGGGCATGCGGCGGCCGAGCAGCGGGTGTCCCTCGCCGAGGTCGTATTGGATGTCGAGGCCGACCCGCTGCGCGGCGAGGTGGCGGCGCGGCTCGTCCATCTCCGCCAGCTCGCTGAGCGTCTCGCGGAGGGCGACCGTGCGCGCGTCGCCGCGCTGCAGCACGGTCGCCGCCATCGTCTCCCGCAGCGCCCGTGCGGTCGGCGGGTGACGCTCGGCCTGGTAGCTGTCGAGCAGCGCCGCGGGAGAGATCCCCTTCACCACCTGGGCCAGCTTCCAGCCGAGGTTGACGGCGTCCTGGACGCCGAGCTGGAGGCCCTGGCCACCGGCCGGGTAGTGGATGTGGGCGGCGTCGCCGGCGAGCAGGACCCGACCCTCGCGGTAGGCGGCGGCCTGGCGGGTCGCGTCGGTGAAGCGGGAGATCCAGGTCGGGCTGTGGAGCCCGTAGTCGGTCCCGTACACCGCGACGAGCGCCTCGCGCAGCTGGTCCAGGGTGGGCTCGCCGGATTCGAGCTGCCGCTCGGTGACGACTACGCCCACCGAGTCGCCCTCCACCCCCGGGCCGATGCCGCTGATGCCGATCTCACCGTGGCGGAGGCCGTACTCCGGCCGCTCGGCCATCTCGACCTCGGCGATCAGCACGCTCCGCGTCGCCTCCCAGCCGGGAAAGTCGATGCCGGCGACCTTGCGGATCCCGCTGCGCCCGCCGTCGCAGCCGACCAGGTACCTGGCCCGCAGCGAGTCGTCGTCGGCGAGCTCGACGTCGACGCCGTCCTCGTCCTGCGCGAAGCCCGCCGCCTCGGTCCCGTACCGGATCGGTACGCCCAGCTCGGCGACCCACTCGGCCAGGATCCGTTCGATGTGCTTCTGCCACAGCCCGAGCGTGTAGGCAAAGCGGGTCGGCAGGTCGCCGAGGTCGAGGGTGGTCGCCGCGAACATCGCGGCGGGATGCTTCTGCCCCTCGTCGACGAACCGCTCGACGATCCCGCGCTGATCGAGGATCTCGAGCGTCCGCGCGTGCAACCCTCTGGCCCGCGACTCCTCCAGCTCCTGCCCCGGCCGTCGCTCGAGCACGACGACCTCGACTCCCGCCAGCGCCAGCTCGGCCGCCAGCATCAATCCGGTCGGCCCGCCTCCGGCGATCGCGACCTCAGTCTCACTTCCCGAAAACAACACACCCATCCGCACCACCCCGATCCTCGATTGCCTCTCTGCGGCCGGCGTTTATACAGACGGATCGGGCCTTGATACAAGCCCTCCCTGCGGTATATTTTGGTACTGGCAGAGGGGTTGGGGTTCCTTTCTCCAATCGGGCGCGCGGCCCGATCCGGGTTTCGAAACGATGAGCACTCCACCGCCCCAGGCAGGCCACGGCGAAGCAGCCACGACCGGCATGGAGACCGCGCTTGCCCGCAACCGGGCCTTCGCCGCCCGCGGCGCTCACGAAGGCGCCGTCGTCCTTCCCAACCTGCGCCTGTTCGCCGTCACCTGCCTCGACCCCCGCGTCGACCCCGCGCACGTCCTCGGTCTCGAGCTGAGCGATGCGATCGTCGTCCGCAACGTCGGCGGCCGGGTCACCCCGGAGGTGATCGACGACGTCGCCTTCATCGCTCAGATCGGCGAGAGCGTCTTTCCGAACGGCCCGCTGTTCGAGGTCGCCGTGATCCACCACACCCAATGCGGAGCCGGGGCCCTCGCCGACGATCGATTCCGCCACCGCTACGCCGAACGAACCGGCATCGAGGACTCGGTGCTGCGCGACCGCGCGGTCCTCGACCCGATAGCCACCGTCGAGACCGACGTCGGCCGCCTGCGCGCGGCGGCTTCCGTCCCGCCGCGCGTACGGGTGTCGGGCTACGTCTACGACGTGGTCAGCGGCCTGGTCGAGCTGGTCGTTCGCGCCAGCAGCTGATCCGGTTCACCCGGTGCGCCCTAGCCAGCGATTGGCCGGGGCTGCAGGCGCGGGCCGCTCGCCGCCGACGGCAGCAGCAGGGCCGAGATGCAGACCATCGCGAAGGCGGTGACCTGGAGGGTGATGCCGAGCGGGCTCGGCGAGAGGGGGTCGCCGAAGACGAGGATGCCGCCGACGATCTGCGCCGCATTGGCGACCAGCCCCATCAACCCGATCGTCTCGATCGCGCCTCCGCCCTGGAGCGCGGCGACCGCCGTGTACTGGGCGAGGCCGCCGCAGCCGATCGTCAGGACCACCAGGGAGACGATCAGCGGCCACGAGCTGTCGGCGCCGCCGGTGAGTCCCTTGATCGCGATCCCGGCAAGGGCGAAGAGGAGGCCGGCGAGGACCGGGAGCAGGACTCCGTTTCGCGCCGCGAGGCGCCCCGACCGGTGGCCGAGGGCGATGCCGGCGGCGAGCAGGACGAGGCCGCCCTCGAAGCTCGAGATCGCCGCCAGCGAGAAGCCCGAATGGGTGCCATGGATGCGGGGAAGCGTCGCCGCGAGCAGCGCCAGGCCGGCGGCGCCGAGGAACAGGGCGAACCACTGCCGCCGCTCGACGCGGTCTCCGAACAGGCGCTGGGAGAGAACCGCCAGCGTCACCGCGCCGCCGGCGAGGACCGCCTGCACCAGGGAGATCGGCGCCAGCGAGAGCGCCGCGATGTGGGCGAACCAGGCGAGCGCGGCGATCCCCCAGCCGGCGACGAACCAGCGTGATTGCGCCAAGCTGCGGATGCTCGCGAGCGGGCGCCCGATGTGGACCGGCTCCGCGTGCTGGCAGCCACGGTGCTTGAGCAGCGAGGCGAGATTGGTCAGCAGCGCCACGGCGATCGCGAGGCCGATCCCGATCTCCACAGCGAGTCGCCTTCTACCCGGGGCCTGCGAGCTCGGTGCCGGCGACCGCCACGGCGGACGGGGCGAGGTCGCCGCGGATTGCCGCGACCGCCGCCGGCGAGGTATGGCAGGCGCGGGCGATCGTGCGGTTGGGTGCCTCCGGGTCGCGGTGGATCTCGAACTCGATCAGGGCGTTGCGCCGGATCCGTACCAGCTCCTCGCCGGAGGAGCCCGCCGCGGCAGCCTCGGTGGCTGCCTCCCCGGCCAGGGCGCGGCTGCAGGAGAGGCAGAACATCTGCTGCCCCGCCTGTGTCCAGCAGTCGGGCATCGCCGCCGGCTTGCTGTCGATCCGGCCGACCGAGACGCGGCAGCGGGCGCAGCTCCATCTGACGGCGGCGACGGCCATCGCTTAGGCCGCTGCCCGGGCGGGTCGCCGGCGACGACGCCGGCGGCGGTTGGTCGACGAGCGGCCGGCGCCGGAGCCGGTGCGCGAGTCGGTGCCGGCCTCAGCCTTCGCGGGCCGGGCAGGCTCTCCCTCGCCGATGCCGAGGGAGGTCGCGATGCTGCGCATTTCCTTGGCCTGGTCGGCGAGGACGAAGCTGACGCTGGTTCCGGTCGCCCCGGCTCGGCCGGTGCGCCCGGTGCGATGCACGTAGGTGTCCCGGTCCTCCGGAGCGTCGTAGTTGACGACCAGCTCGACGTCGGCGACGTCGATCCCGCGGGCGGCGACGTCGGTCGCGACGAGCGTCATCACCTTGCCGCGTTCGAATCGATCCAAGGCCCGCTCGCGCTGGCTCTGGCTCTTGTCGCCGTGCATCGCGACCGCCTCGACGTTGCGACTGCGGAGGCGCTTGACGAGGCGATCGGCGCCACGCTTGGTGCGGACGAAGACGAGTGAGCGACCGGCGCCGTCCTCGTGCAGGTGCTCGATCAGCCGGTCGAGCTTGACCCCCTGCGACTCGACGGCGAGGAAGCGGTGCTCGACGTCTCCCTTGACCTCCTCGCTGTGCTCATGGACGTGCGAGCGGGCATCGTAGGTGTAGGCGGCCGCGACCTTGCCGGTGGCGCCGGCCAGGGTCGCCGAGAAGAAGAGGGTCTGGCGATCGGGGGAGGTCTGGTCGACGATCCGGTCAACAGCCGGCCGGAAGCCCATGTCGAGCATCCGATCCGCCTCGTCGAGGATCAGCAGGTCGACAGCGTCGAGGCTGACCGCGCCGCGATCGATCAGGTCCTCGAGCCGCCCGGGGGTGGCGACGAGGATGTCGGCCCGGCGGGCCGCGGCGATCTGCGGGCCGAAGCCGACGCCGCCGTACACCGCGGCGATCCGCAGGCGACGTGCCGCCGCCAGCGAGGTCAGCTCGGTGACGATCTGCCCCGCCAGCTCGCGGGTGGGAGCGAGGATCAAGGCCTGCGGCCCCTCCTCCTCCCGTTCGATCAGGTCGACGAGCGGCACGCCGAAGGCGAGCGTCTTGCCTGAGCCGGTGGGGGACTGGACGAGCAGGTCATGGCCGGCGAGCGCGTCGCGGATGACCATCTCCTGAACTGGAAAGGGATGGGTGATCGAACGCGCGCTGAGGGCATCGACCACCTGCTGGGAGGTGCCGAGATCGGCAAAAGATGTGATTTTCGTGACTCCTGAATTGACGTCTTGGGGAGATCCTGGGACCCCGAAGCGCCAACGGCACGAAGAGGAAACGGAACCTCTCGGGAGGCGAGATAGCCAAACCCGACTCATTCACCGTAGCAGTCGATCCCGCCAGCAGACCCCGGAGGCGCCGCCCCGCACGGCGCCCGCCGACCATCGACTATGCCGCGGCGATCACGTCCTCGATCGCGGCGACCACGGTCTCGGGGGCCTTGCTGAGGATCTGCGTGTGCTTGTGGGGCGTCGTCGCGAACACGCACACGCGCTCGTTGCTGGCGACGGCGTCGGCGACGGCGGCACGCACGGTGCGCATCTCCTCCTCGGTGGCGCCCGAGTGGGCTCCGGTGCCGACCACGAAGGCGGTCGGGCACTCCAGCGCCGCGAAGTCGGGCCCGAGCTCGCCGTTGACGGCGTCCATCTCGATCACGACGTCCGCGGACTCGGCGGCAGACATCCGGGCCGAGCGACCGAGCGCCGCCAGATTCGCATCATCCACCCCAGGCGTCGGAACTGGGCGCGGACCTTCTGCTTGCCGGCCTCGTCGAACATCGTGATCGGGTAGGCGCCGTCGACCAGCACCAGCCCGCCAACCTGCTCGGGGTGCTGGGCGGCGTATCGCACCGCGATCGTGGCGCCGTGCGACCAGCCGACGAGGATCGGCCGTTCGATGCCGGTCGCCTCGATCACGCTTCCCACGTCGTCGACCGCCGCCTGTATGGAGTAGTCGGCCGAGCGGCCTGACTTCCCACGGGCCCGCGCGTCGAACCTCACCGAGCGGTACTTACCGTCGACCAGGCCGATGACGCGGTTCCAGTTCTGCACGGTGCCGAAGCCGCCGCTGAGGAAGAGCAGGGCAGGCGCGCCACCCGGATCCTCGACGGCGAAGAGCCGAGTGTCTGCCACCGGAATCATGAGCTGTGGTGACATCGCGATCGAGTCTTGCGGATTGGCGCGGTTCGCGGTCGACCTAGCCGCCCGCGGCGTTGCTGGTGATCGCCGGGCAGGTCCCGCCCGGCGCCGTCGCCAGCTCGAAATGCCAGGGCTCGTTCGCGTAGATCTGGCAGAGCCCGTATTCGCTGCCGTACCGAGAGAGCCAGCTGGCGGCGTCGGACGGGCCGACGTCGACAGCTTCGCCGGTGACGTGGCTGGACTGCGCGGGCGGCAGGACGTACTGCCGGGCAACTTCGACGCTGCCGTACGTCCTCACCGCGCGGCGCAGCAGCTCCCGCTGGTAGCGCGCGCTGCGCCAGCCACCGTTGACGCGCAGCGTGATTCCATCGGCGCGGGCGTCGCTCGCGGCCTGGCGGAGAGCCGCGAGGAGGGCCGGGTCGAGCTTCGCGACCGCAGGCTCGCCGCTGGACAGCGGCAGCGAGGCGCCGACGGGCACGTAGCCGTCCCGGCTGCCGAGCTTCGCGGGATGGCCCTCGGGCGGACCTGCTGCCGAGCCGCCAGCCGCGGGCAGACCGTGGTCGCCGATCGAGCTCCACGCGAGCGCCAGGGCAAGCAGGACGAGGGCGGCGGCAACCGCGCGAGCCAGGGCTCGCCGGCGGGCGTTGCGGCGCCTGCCGGCGGAGGAGTAGACGCGGCGCGACTGCGCGCGGGAGCTCCTCTGCCGTCGCTCGGCGAACCGATCGGAAATCGGGCGCGTCACGCCGTCCGCAGCGCCTCGGTCGGAGTCAGGCGAGCGGCGCGCGTCGCCGGGTAGAGGCCGGCGAGGGCGCCGAGCAGGCAGGCCGCGAGGAGGCCGCCGCCGATCGCCGCCGGCGGCACCAGCAGCTCCAGCCCTTCGGAGACGGCGTAGACCGCGGTCGCGCCGGCGCCGAGCAGGACGCCGGCGACGCCACCGAGGACCCCGAGCACGAAGGACTCGCCGAGGAACTGCACCGCGATGTGGCGGCGGCGGGCGCCGAGCGCCCGCCGCAGGCCGACCTCCGAGCGCCGCTCGAGCACCGAGATGATCATCACGTTGGCGATCCCGATCGCGCCGACGAGGAGCGCCACCGCACCGAGCCCGAGGAAGAGCGAGGTGAAGGCGCCTTCGGCCGCGGCCTGGGCCTGCAGGGCATCGGAGGGGCGGCTGACCGCGACTTCCTCGGCCCCCCAGGGGTCGGCGGCGCTCGGCAGGAGCGCCGCCGCGGCCCGCACCCGCGCTTCGCCCTCCCCGGCGCGGACGTAGATCTCCGAGGGATTGCGCTCGCTGCCGAAGAGGCGGGCGGCGGCGGGGTAGCCGATCAGGGCCGCCGAGTCGAGTTCGGGGACCAGCGGCAGCGGCTCGAGGATCCCGACCACCGTGAAGAGGCGCCCGGAGAGGTAGACCTGGACGATCCCGGCGAGGCTTCTGATCCCGAGCCGCTTCGCCGCCTTCGCCCCGAGCACGATCGCCGGGTAGCGCTCGCTCGCCCGGTCGAGGAAACGCCCGGCCGCCATCGTCCCTTCGAGGGTCCCCAACAGCTCGGGGTCGGCGGCCTCGACGAAGATCCCGCCGGTGATCTCTTCGGGGACGAAGGAGCTGCGGCGCACCGTCACCCCTTCGACCGCGGTCACCGCCGCGGCCGCGTCGACCGAGTCGAGCAGCCCGATGCGGGCGCCGGCCGCCGCCGGCAGCCTCGCTTCTTCGCCGAAGAGCGTTTCACCGGGTGAGACCGTGAGCAGGTTCGTCCCCAGCTTTTCGATCTTTGCCAAGAGGTCGGCCTTGCTGGTCTCAGAGATCGCCAGGACCGCGACCAGCGAGGCGATCCCGATCGAGATCCCGAGCACCGAGAGGGCGGCGCGGAGCTTGCGGGTGCGCAGGCCGACCGTCGCCAGGCGCAAGAGGTCGCGAGGCAGCAGGCGGCTCACCGGTCCTCGCCCTCGATCAGCCCGTCGCGGACCGCCACCCGGCGCGGCACCGAGGCGGCGATCTGCTCGTCGTGGGTGATGATCACCAGGGTCGCGCCGCCCTCGTTCAGGCCGCGCAGCAGCTCCATCAACTGATCGCCGGTGCGGGTGTCGAGGTTGCCGGTCGGCTCGTCGGCCAGGACAATCGCCGGCTCGCCGACCACGGCCCGCGCCACCGCGACCCGCTGGCGCTCGCCGCCGGAGAGCTTCGCGGCCGAGTGGCGCTCGCGGTGGGAGAGGCCGACCCGGGCCAATGCGTCGGCGGCACGACTGCGCCGCTCACCGGCCGGAACGCCCGCATAGAGCAGGCCGTCGGCGACGTTGTCGATTACCGGCGCCGCCTCGAGCAGGAAGAACTGCTGGAAGACGAAGCCGATCTTCGTCGCCCGCATCCCGGCCAGCTCGTCGTCTGAGGCCTGCGAGAGCTCGCGGCCCTCGAGTGAGATCGTGCCGCCGCTCGGGCGATCGAGCGTCCCCATCAGGTGAAGCAGCGTCGACTTGCCAGAGCCGGAGGGGCCGACGATCGCCGCCAGCTCGCCGCGCTCGATCGACAGCGAGACCCCGCGCAGCGCCTCGACCCCGCCGGGGTAGGTCTTGCGGACATCGCGCAGCTCGAGCACCGGGACACGCTCGCCACCCGCCGCGCTCATTCGCCCGTCTCGACCTTCATCCCCGCCCGCAGCCCCTTGCCCTCCACCTCGACGTAGCCGTCCGCGGCGAGGCCGGGGGTGACGACCAACTGCCGCCTTGCACCGCCCTCGCGGACGTAGACCGCGAACCGTTCGCCGCCGATCGCGACCAGCGCGGTCAGCGGCACCGACAGGACCTGCCTTCGGACCCGCTCGGTGAAGCGGACGCTGACCGTGGCTCCGTCGAGCGAGGGGATGCGGCGCTTGCCGGTCACCGAGATCGTCGCCTCGACTCCCGCTTCGCTTTCTTCGCCCTGCCCGCCTTCGCCGTTCGACGATTCGACCGCGGCCAGGCGCCGCACCTCACCGGGCACTTCGGTGCCCCCGGGGAGGACGACGCCGACCGCCTGGCCGCGGTGGGCGATCGACTGCTGATCGGCGTCGAGCTCGACGCCGACGACGCGGCGGGTGGAGCTGCTGCCCAGCACCGGGGTCGAGGGCGGTTCGGCTTCCGCTGCGCCACCCCCGCCCCCACCGCCGAGCGCTTCGCCGAGCCTCGCTTCCAGCTCGGTCACTCGCTGCGGCCCGGATAGGAAGGCGACCCGCCCCAGTTCGACTTCCCCCGTCTCCTCCAGTCCGTGGTCTTCCTGCCAGGCGCTCACCGCGGCCGCCGTCGTCGAGGTGAATTCTTCATCGACGGTGCCGGGCGAGTAGCCGAGGCTCGCCAGGTTGCGCTCGAGCTGCTCGACGTCCCTGCCGTCGCCGACCCCATCGGCCAACGTCCGATACGCCGGCACCGCCCCGTACATCAGCAGCACCGGTTCGCCGGCCAGCGCGTAGAGGCGCTCGCCGCGGCGGACCACGTCGCCGACCGCCGGCAGCGCCGTGACCGTCCCGGAGAGGCGGGCGAGCACCGTCGTCTCGCCGGCGTAGCCGACCGTCCCGGTGGCGGTAAGGCGTTCGGCCAGGGTGCGCCGGGCAACCGTCCCGGTCGCGGTCGCCTTGGCCCCCGGCTCGGGTCCCGATGCTCCCCCGGAGCCGCCGACGAGGGCGACCGCGGCCACCAGCAGCAGCGCCACCGTCGCCAAAGCCGCCGGCGCCAGCCGGCGCCGCACCGATCCCGCCTGCTCGTCATCCACGCTAGCCACCGACGCTGATGTCGGGCAGTTCGGGCAGCTTGTTCCCGCACGCGTCCCGCGCGGCTTCGAAGGCGGGGGAGCTGGTGTCGATCCCTTCGATGTCGAGGTGGAATTTGCCGGGGCCGAGGAATTCGGGATCCCCCATCTCGACGCCTTCTTCGCGCATGCATTCCGCCAGGGCCAGGGCTCCTTCCCTGAATTCCTCCTCTTCTTCGGACGAGAGCTCCTGGCCGGCGCTGCCGAGCTTGCCGTTGCAGGCGGCGAGCGCCTGCTTGGCCGCCGGGTCGTTGCGGTCGCCGACTTCGATGTTCTTCTGCCCCGGCTTCGGGTCTTCGACCTCGACTCCGTGCTCGCGCATGCATTCGGTGAATTCGAGCGCCGCTTCTTCGTCGGAGGTGCTCCCGCCACCGCCGCTGCTCGAGCCGCCCCCACCGCAGGCCACCAGCCCGATGCCACAGAGGGCCAGCGTCAAAGCCACCAGCCAGTCCGTCTTCCTCATTCCAGCTCCTTTCGGGTTGATCCGCCTGCCGTTTTAGGAGACGGCCGGTCACACGGCGGTCATCGGAGCTGTGACCGTGCTGTGACCGGCGGGCGGCATGCTGGAGGGACCGTGCTGAGTACCCTGCGATAGGAGACGATGAGAGTTCTGGTGGTCGAGGATCACGCCGAGCTGGCCGCGTCGGTCGCCCGGGTTCTGCGCCGCGACGGGATCGCCGCGGACGTCGCACCCGACGGCGAGGAGGCGCTGATCCGCGCCGGAGTCATCGATTACGACGTGGTCGTGCTCGACCGCGACCTGCCCGGCCTGCACGGCGACGAGGTCTGCCGCACGCTGGTGTCGCGGGGCGGCGGGACGAAGGTGATGATGCTGACCGCCTCGGGCACGATCGCCGAGCGGGTGGAGGGGCTCTCGATTGGCGCCGACGACTACCTGCCGAAGCCGTTCGCCCAGGCCGAGCTGCTGGCCCGGATCCGCGCGCTCGCACGCCGCGCGCAACCGCCGTTGCCGCCGATCCTCGAGCAGGGCGACCTGCGCCTCGACCCCGGCCGGCGGGTCGCGACCCGGGCCGGCGAGCGCCTGGCGCTGAGCCCGAAGGAGCTCGCGGTGCTCGAGCACCTGCTCGCCGCGCAGGGCCGCGTGGTCTCCGCCGAGGAGCTGCTGGAACGGGTCTGGGACGAGGAGGCCGACCCGTTCACGACCACGGTCAAGTCGACGATCAACCGGCTGCGGGCGAAGCTCGGCGAGCCGCCGCTGATCGTCACCGTCCCCCAGGGCGGCTACCGGATCTGACGATGCCCCGCCCCTCGCTCGCCAGACTCACCCCGGGTCGAATGCTGCACCCGCCCGCGGGGACCGTGCGCCTGCGCCTGACCCTGCTCTACGGGGGACTGTTCCTCGTCTCGGGGGCGATGCTGCTCGCGATCACCTACCTGCTCTTCCGCAGCGCCACCGGGATCGACCTGATCGTCGTCCCGACCGGGACTGCGAAAGGTTCGATCGACCCGGGCCCCCTCAAGCATCTGCTGGCGAACCCGGAAGTCGCCCGCTACGTGCGCCACGTCGCCGAAGCGAGACTGGCCCCGGTCGAACACAATCGCGGCGCCGAGCTTCACCAGCTGCTGGTCCAGTCCGGGATCGCGCTGGCGATCATGACCGTCGTCTCGATCGCGCTCGGCTGGCTGGTCGCGGGCCGGGTCCTGCGCCCGCTGCGGGCGATGACGGCGACCGCCCGGCAGATCTCCGAGCGCAACCTGCACGAGCGGCTCGCGCTCACCGGGCCCCGCGACGAGCTCAAGGACCTCGCCGACACCGTCGATGGCCTGCTCGCCCGGCTCGAGACCGCCTTCGGCGCCCAGCAGCGCTTCGTCGCCAACGCGGCGCACGAGCTGCGCACGCCGATGACCCTGTGGCGGGCGCTGCTCGAGGAGACGCTCACCGACCCCACCGCGACGGTCGACTCCTTCCGGGCGACCTCGCGACGGCTGCTAACGCTCGGCGAGGAGCAGGAGCGGCTGCTCGAGTCCTTGCTGACGCTCGCCTCGAGCGAGCGCGGCCTCGACCGGCGGGAGCCCTTCGACCTCGCCGCGGTCGTCGCCGCGGTCCTCCGCGACCTGCCCGAGGGAACGGGGCTCTTCGGCGTCCGGATCGACACCGAGATCGAGCCCGCGCCCACCGCGGGCGACGCCGCCCTCGCGGAGCGGCTCGTCCGCAACCTGGTCGACAACGCCGTGCGCCACAACCTGCCCGGAGGCCGGGTGCGGGTGAGGACCGGCGCCGGGGCCGGCGCGGCGTTCCTCTCGGTGGCCAACGACGGCGATCTCATCCCGGCCGCCGAGGTGGAGCGCCTGTTCGAGCCCTTCCAGCGCCTCGGCGCCGACCGCACCGCGCCGATCGACGGCCGCCACGGCCTCGGCCTCTCGATCGTCCGCGCGATCGCAACCGCTCACGACGCCACCCTGCTCGCCGAGGCTCGGCCCGAGGGAGGTCTCGCGGTGGAGGTCGCGTTCCCGCTGCGCGAAGCGGATCGCGATCCGGACCTCACGGCGGGAGACCGCCAGGAGTACGTTGCAGTCACCGGAAAGGCGCGAGCCAGCGTGGTAGCCGGCAAGCCGGCCCCGTGACGGCACGAGACCGGCTTCGGTCGTTCTGGGTCGATGCTTACTCGACGAACTGGTAATCGGTCGCGATCCGGCCGTCGGCGGCGAGGATCACGAACTCGAGGCCGACGCCGAGCACCTCGCCATCCGGTGAGACTCCCTCCCAGCGCCAGGTGACCACATCGCCAAGGCGTTTAGCGCCGTCCCGCGACCGAAAGGTCATCTGGCCGGTCGCGACGAAATCCTCGTAGGCCGAGGTCACCCTCGCTTCGAGCTCGTCGTGGCCGCGCACCTGCCAGGTCGGGTTGACGGCCCGCTCGGCGGCGGCCTCGTAGGCCTCCTGCGTGGGTTGGAGGATGTGGATCGCGTCCTCGCTCCAGAGCTCGGCGATCATCTCCCGCCTGCGGTCGCCATTCGGCTCCATCCAGACCGCCGCGTAGCGCTCGGCGAGCTGCTCTGCCTGCGTTCTCCCGGTCTCGATTGCTTCGCTCATCTCCGCTGCCTCCTTTGAGAGTCGTGCTGGTGAGGCAACGGTCCCCCAGGGACGACCGGCCGTCCATTACCTCCGTTGTAAAAGGTCGCTTTCCCGTTACATCGGAGGTAATCGAGCCGGGCCGAGCGAGCGCTACCGTTGGCACGGTGGCCGTCCAGACCGAGAGGGAGCCGCAGACCGCCGGTGAGCTGATCCGCTTCTGGCGCACCCAGCGGCGGCTCACGCAGATGGATCTGTCGCTCGACGCGAACCTCTCCACCAAGCACCTGAGCTTCGTCGAGACGGGCCGCTCGCGACCGAGCCGCCAGCTCCTCATCCACCTCGCCCAGCACCTCGACCTGCCGATCGCCGAGCGCAACCGCCTGCTGCTCGCAGGAGGCTTTGCTCCTCCTTATCTGGAGCAGCCCTACGACGGCGAGGTGATGCAGCCGCTGCGGGAGTCGCTGAGCAGGCTGCTGGAGGCGCACGAGCCGAACCCGGCATTGATCGTCGACGGGCTCTGGAACCTGATCGAGGCGAATCGCGCCGCGTCGCTCCTCTGGGAGGGGGTCGATCCCGAGCTCCTCGAGCCTCCGATCAACATGCTCCGGCTCGGGGTCCACCCCGGCGGCCTGCCGAAGATCTCCTCGATGACCGCGGCCTGCAACGCGCCGCTGATCCAGAAGCTGAAGCGAAGGAGCCGCGAGGATGCCGATCCGGCCCTCGGCCAGCTGATCGAGGAGGTCGAGTCCTATCTCCCCGACCGTCCGCCGGCCGGCCAGGCGACCCAGCCGGTGGTCTCACTGGACCTGCGCACGCCGCTCGGGGAGGTCAGCCTCTTCACCGTGATCGCCACCCTCGGGGCGCCGCTGGAGGTGACGGCGGCAAGCCTCGCGATCGAGACCTTCGTGCCGATGGACGAGCGCAGCGCAGCGCGGCTTCGCGAGCTGAGCGGAAAAGGGCGCTGAGCATGACGAGCGACCCGCCTGCTGCCTTGCCGTCCACCGTCCCGCGGCCACTCGCCCGCGTTGCCGAGCTTCTGCGGTGCCCCAACTGCGGGCACAGGCTTTCGCCCGCGCCGGGCGCCCTCGAGTGCGCAAACGGCCACCGCCACGACATCGCCCGCGAGGGGTACGTCTCGCTCCTCGACGGCCCGGTCGGCCGTGCCGCCGGCGACGACGCGGCGATGGTCGCGGCGCGCGTCGAGATCGAGCGGGCCGGCCATCTCGCGATGCTGACCGAGGCGATCGTCGAGACCGCGCTCGCTCGAGCGCCCCACGATCCCTCGCTGATCATCGACCTGGGAGCCGGAACGGGTGGGCTGCAGGCGGAGGTGATGCGCGAGGCGGGCGGCGCCCTCGGCGTCGCGATCGACCTCTCGAGGGCCGCCTGCCGCCGTGCCGCGCGCGCCCATCCATCGCTTGCCGCCGTCCGGGCGGACGTCTGGTCGCGGATCCCCCTCGGCGAACGCACCGTGGACCTCGCCCTCAACACCTTTGCGCCTCGCAACGGGCCCGAGCTCGCCCGGGTGGTGCGACCGGACGGCACTCTGCTGGTCGCGACGCCCGCCACAGGACATCTCCGCGAGCTGCGGCAGCTTCACACGCTCTCGATCCACCCCGACAAGGCCGCCGGCCTGCGGCGGCAGCTCGAGCCGTGGTTTGGGGAGCTTGCCACCCGATCGATCGAGTGGCAGCTGAAACTCACCGCCGCCGAGGCGACGGACCTCCTCCGGATGGGTCCGACCGCCCGGCACCTTCGCCCCGACGCCCTGGAGCAGCTAGCGACGTCCCTCGAACCCATCCTCGTCAGCGCGGCGGTGGAGCTGCGGACCTTCCGTCGAAACCACGGACGTGATCCTTCACTCGTCGCGTAGCCCCGTCACGCGCTCCCGCAAGTCGCCACCGGAAGCTCGGCGACGACCAACCGCAGCCCAACGTCCAGCTCGGGTTTCCCATGCAGATCGCCATGCCGTTCCTCCCAGGTCCCGTCCTCGATGTCTCGAGCGAGGCGCTCCATCGCGACACCGACTTCCGACTCAGGGAGTCGATGAAAGATGGAAGTTCCACGACGGACACTCGCATCGAGGTAGGCACGGGGACGACCCCAGTACGCCTGGTAGAAGCCGTCCTGGCAATCGCGCGGCACCGGGACAGCGCGAACCGTCACCTCGCCGAGCAGGCTTCGAAGCTCTTCACGCCAGTAACCGGCCTGCCGGTATTGCTCCGGAATCAGGCCCATCACCCCCGGGAGGTAATCCCGCGTGAGCCAGAAACGAGCGGCGAGGCTGGGGTCGGCATTGAGGATCAGAACCCGCTGCCGCGCAACTCGACTCATCTCACGCAGGCCGACGGCGCGACCTCTCCAGTGGTGATCGCTGAGGATCGCCATCGCGGCGTCGAAGCTGCCGTTCCCGAACGGCAGCTCTTCGGCGCTCGCCTGAACGACCGGAAAGGAGCCGGACGGTCGCTGGGCGATCATCTCGGCCGATGGCTCCACGGCCGTCACCTCCCGGTCCAGCGGCTCGTAGCAACCCGTCCCGGCACCGACGTTGAGGACGGTGTGCGCGTCGCCCAGTGCCGTCTCGATCTGCGTCGCAATCGAAGGATCGGGCCGCCGAACCTCGCCATAGCCGACGCCGATCCGGTCGTAGGCCGGCCCCTGCGAGGACGTGCTCATTCCGCTGTTCTACCAGCGGAGGTTCAGCGCCCTCGGCCGAACACAATCCGAACCTGACGGCACGGATCGAGGCGGAGCGGGTTTCGCTACCGCGCCGTTCGGGCTCTATTCGACGCTACGCTTTGGGCCATGACCGCAAAGGAGAAGCTGATGGAGCGGATCTCAAATCTCTCGGAGGCCGAGGCTGACGAGACGCTTCGCCTGCTCGATATGAGGGCTGACCCTGTGGTCGTCGCCTTCCGCGACGCCCCGGAGGACGATGAGCCCTGGACGACGGGGGACGAATCGGCGGTCGCGGAGGCAGACGCCGACTTCGCTGCCGGGCGCACGACGTCACTTGAGGACGTCGGGCGCAAGTACGGCATCGAGTGAGCGAGGCGCGCTGGCGCGTCCTCTTGGCCCGAAGGGTCGAGAAGGATCTCGAGCGCCTCGATCCTCCGGTGCGCGAAAGAGTGGTCCGGGCCTTGGAGGATCTGGCGACCGATCCCGCCGCCAGCAGAGGACTGAAGAAGCTTCGTGGCCGGCCCGAGCGACGGCTCCGGGTTGGGGACTGGCGCGTGATCGTTGACCTTGACGCGCCGAACTAGGCGATCCGGGTCAAACGCGTGCTCCCCCGCGGCCGAGCCTACGATCGTTGAGATCTTCTCTCTATCCGCGGTTCGACCACCGTAAGGGCCAACAAGCCTGAGCGGCCCGAGCAGAACACAATGCGAATCTGACGGCCCGCATCGAGGCTGAGCCGGTTTCGCTGGCACGGCAGAGCGCCTCGTGGCGATTCGGGTGACCGCCCACAAAGCGAGCCTTGTGCGACGCCAGAGTTATTCCCAGGGAATGAGGTCGAGAATGTCGATCAGGTTCTCGGTATCGAGAGCGACCGAAGCCACCTCGCGAGCCTGAGACGTGGCGTTGAGCGCAATCGAGAAGCCGACCGCCTCGAAGAGCGGGACATCCGATCGTGAGTCGCCAACGGCGATGCACTCGGCGAGGTCGATGTCATTCGCATCGCAATAAGACGCGACGAACTCCAGCTTGTCCCACTCGTCGAACTGGCGTTTCACCCCTCCCGTTGGAACTCCACCTGGGTCGAGGTCGATCTCGGTGCCAGAGACAGCGGCGAACCCGTGCCGGCGGCGAAACTCCTCGGCAGCAAAGGTCCACGTCACCGTGCCCAGAATCGACTCGATTCCTCGCTCGCGGAGGTTCGCGAGCGTAGCGTCGATGCCGTCGATGCAGACGATGTCGCTGAGCTTGCCGACCACCAGTGGGAGAGGGATGCCGCGATAGTTGCGAGCCTGTAACTCGGCAACGACTGAGTTGGAAATCTCCCCGGTCGCGTAGCGGCGCTCGAGCTCAGCCATCTGCTCGGTCTGGCCAAAGCGGTCGGCTAGGTGCTGGCTGACGGTGGTGCCGCGCACAAGGGTGCCGTCAAGATCGAAGCAAGCAACCCGCCAGCGGTTGGTTCGCGGAACGCTTGACACGGACGCCAGTCTGACAAAGCGAAAAGCGCTTGGACACGGCAGGGCGCTTCTTCGGCGGAGGACACCGCCGACCCGGAAGGCGCTACTCCGGCCGCCGACGCCTCCGGCTGGATTCGAACCAGCGACCGTCGGATTAGAAGATCTGCCGGAAGGTGTCCAGGGAGGCGAATCTGGCAGATAGCGCTCGATCGCGTCCAAGGAGTTCGGCTGAGTTCGGTGGAGTCGGGGACCAATTTCGGGACCAAGTTTTCAGCGGATCAGGTGAACCGCGGCCACGACATCTGCCTCGAGCCATTTGCGATCGGCCGTTAGCGCCGGAACATCGAGCCGCTCCGCCAATGCAAAGTCGAGCGACCTCCACGCAGTCCGCCGCCGTCAGCGGCTCGATCGACAGCGCCCGCCGAGCTCCTTCGGCCCGCCGTAGCTCCGTTGCGGCGGCCTCCGGGTCTTTTCCAGCCTCGGCGAGCTTGGACAGGACCTCGGCCCAGTTGACAACGCTCACTGCAGCGCCCTCTCCGATCGCCTCGACGACGATCGACGCACCATCCTCCGCATGGAGGACCGCCATCAGGGCCGAGGCGTCGAGAACCCACGCCGGGACGGTCTCAGCCACTGCGGCGCCGACGAACCGACGACCCGCCGCTCTCGGCCGCTGCTTCCGTCCGGCGATCGGCAATCAACTCGTCGACCAAGCTGCGATCCGGCGCAACGTCGGCGAAAAGCCCCCGCATCCGCTCCGCTGCGGCGCGACGCCGGCCGATCTCGGACTTGGTGAGCTTGGTTGCCTGTGCCATAGGCACGACGGTAACGGCCGATTAGGACCTGGCCAGCAGAGCCGTGCCGCGGAGCTCGACTCCCTCGTCGTCGGCGGGCTGGAATGGCGGCGCGTTGGGACGATAGGCGCCTCTACCCAAATCGAAACGAGCAGTCAGGCCTCCGATGCCGCCGGGGACCTTCCGCTGAGGCTGGCATCCCCACGTCCCGACGCCTCCTCGCGGCCGGGACGTGGGGATTCTGGCTACGACCGCACCCGAGCCGGGAAGTGGTCGCCGACAGGGCCGATCGCCGCCATGTAGACGGTCTCCCGTTCCGGATTCAGGTTCGGGTCGTCGACGAACCGTTCCGCCGTTTCCGCGTCGCCGGCACCTACGATGATGCCGAGCCTCGACGTGGGCTCCGTCGTAAAGCCCTCGGTGATCGCGGCGCCCTCGACGTTTTCGACCGCCTGCCTTACTGAGAGCGAATCCGTGCGGACCGCCCGCAATTCGTACTGCATCTGAACTTCTTTCGTTTGGTTTTCTGCATCGCCGGCCGCAACCGGCCAGCCTGAAGGTAGAGACATGACCGGCGGATCGATTTGGGAGTTTTTGCCAGCAGTCGCCCACCCTCAGAAAGCAGTCGGGGTGGCGCCGCGGCCGGGGCCCCGCTTGATGCATCCGCGATCGCTCAGAGCGGTGCGGAACGGGGCCCCGGAAGGGTGATTTGGCGTTTGAAAGTGAAATTCCCGCCACCAAGCTGGCCGGCGCCTCGCCGACGTTTGCGGTGACGCCCCCGGCCAAACACAAGACGAACCCGACCGCTCGCATCGAGGTGGGCCCCATCGCCTTGGATCAGGGCGCCGCCCGGCGACGGCACGGACAGCTCGGACGAGGTGCGGGCGACGACCAGCGCGCCTATCGGGTGCGGCGCCGGCCAAGCGCGTATCGAGCCGTGGGAAGCGACGGCCGAGCGCGCGATCAGGTGGTCAATGAGGGCGCGGCCGACTCCAGCTCCCTGATGACCGTCGCCGGAACCCCGGCGACAAGAGTCGCCGGGGGGACATCATGGGTGACGACGGCGCCGGCCGCAACGACGGCGCCGGCGCCGATGTTGACGCCGGGGAGAATCGTCGCGGCGGTCCCGATCCAGACGTTCGTGTCGATAGTGATGGGTGCCCCCGTGAGATAGTCCCACCGCTGATCGGGCGGCACGGGATGCCCACTCGTGACCAGGTTGGTCTTGTTGGCGATCATCACCTCATCCGCGATGTCGATCGGCGCATGGCCCGTGAACATGCACTCGTAGCCGATGTGGACCCTTTGACCGACCGTGATGTTCAGGCCGTGATCGGCATAGAAAGGAGGAATCAGCGAGAGGGAATCATCGACCGGCTTGCCGATCAGCTCTTCGAAGGCCTTTTGGATCTGCTCCGATTCGTCGTAGCAGAGAGCGCTGAGCCGGGATGACAGCCGGGTCGCAACCTTGACCCGCCCGACTATTTCGCGGGACTCGGGCGTCCTGGCCTTGATCCACCACTTACGATCGTCCACCGCTGCCTTCTATCAGCCGCCTCGGCGGTCCAGGGCGCTCGGCTTGGGACCGTCGATCCAGCGGGTGCGCGACACCCGCGAGGAGATCGACCCCCGCGTCATCGAGTTGATCGCCGACGGCGATCCTCCGCCTCGGGCGAGACCTGATTCGCGAGGCACGGCGGCCGCAGCAGCTCCAGGCAGCCCGCCGATTTCGCGAACCCGACTTCGCCGAGGGTCGGTTCGACCACCGTAAAGACCGTGGAGCCCATCACGCACGAAAGTGCCCCGCGCCGAACACAATCCGAACCCGACGGCGCTGCTTAAACGGGCGCCGGTCTCGCTCGGGGCTCAGCAGCGCTGATCGCAGGCGCTGGCGCCGGGCCCTAGAGCTCTCGCAGCAGGGCCGGCAGCTCGGCCATCCGGTCGTCCTCGCGTTTGTAATAGGTCCAACGGCCGATTCGTTGACTCGACACGAGTCCCGCCCGACGCAAGATGCCCATGAATTGAGAGGCGGTGGATTGGGATATCCCGGCCTTTTCCTGGATCTGCTTGACGCAGACGCCCACCTCCTCCGCCGGTTCGTCCTGCGGAGCGAAATGCGCGTCCGGCTCTGCCAGCCAGCGCATGATCTGCAGGCGGGTTGGATTGGAAAGTGCCGCGAATACCTCGAGCAGTTGCGCGTCCTCTTGCTTGGCGTGAGCGATCGCCACCCGACGATGATATCGAGGAATCGTGATTTCCCAATGCACTGATAGTCTGAATTATAAATCGGTAAATCGCGATGGATAGATAGGAGATTGGAATGGCAATCGAAGAGCCTTCGAACAAAGCGGTCGTGGTGGGCGCGCGAGGGGTGATCGGAGGGAAGCTGGTCGAGCACCTGCGCGAGCTGGGCAACTGGGATGTCGTCGGACTCTCGCGGCGGGGCGGCCAGCCGGACGGTCGGGTCAACCACATCGCCGTCGACCTCCTGGATCCGGACGACGCACGGAGCAAGCTGAGCGGGCTGCGCGACGTCACCCACGTGTTCTACGCCGCCTACCAGGAGCGACCGAGCTGGGCTGAGCTGGTCGAGCCAAACCTGGCGATGCTGGCGAATGCGGTGGAGACGATCGAGGAAGCGGCTCCCACCCTCCGCCACGTCAGCCTGATGCAGGGCTACAAAGTCTATGGAGCCCACCTCGGCCCATTCAAGACTCCGGCCCGCGAGGACGACCCGCCCCACATGCCGCCGGAGTTCAACGTCGACCAGCAGCAGTTCCTCGAAGATCGGCAGAGCGGCAAGGGGTGGACCTGGTCTGCCCTGCGGCCTTCCGTCGTCTGTGGATTCGCTCTCGGCACGCCGATGAACCTCGTCAACGCGATCGCCGTCTACGCGTCGATCAGCAAGCACCTCGGGCTGCCCTTGCGCTTTCCCGGTAAGCCAGGTGCCTACGACAGCCTGCTGGAGATGACCGACGCCGACCTGTTGGCGCGGGCGACGGTTTGGGCGGCGACCGGTGAGCGGGCCGCCAACCAGGCGTTCAACATCGCCAACGGCGACCTCTTCCGCTGGGATGAGATGTGGCCAAAGATCGCCGCCTACTTCGATCTCGAGGTGGCACCGCCGCTGCCGATGTCGTTGGCGGAGACGATGGCCGACAAGGAGGATCTGTGGCACCGGCTCGCCAGCGAGCACGGCTTGCAGCACTCCTACGCCGAAGTCTCCTCGTGGGCCTTTGCCGACGCGGTTCTCTCCTGGGACTACGACCTTATTGCTGACAGCTCGAAGGCCCGACGGCTTGGCTTCCACGACTTTGTCGAGACCAGCTCGATGTTCGCCCAGCGGTTCGACGAACTCCGCCACCGGAAGGTGATCCCCTAGTGGCAGTTCGTTCGACCAGCGTCAGGTTCAGCGCCCCCGGCTGGATTCGAACCAGCGACCGTCGGATTAGAAGTCCGGTGCTCTGTCCACTGAGCTACGGGGGCTCGGCTCGACAGGGTAGATGCGGATCGGCCGAGCGGGGGCGCTCGCCGCTCTGCGGCCGGCGCTATTCAGGCTTGCATTCGCCGGGATCGACCTTGCCGACGACCTTGAAGACGTAGTCGGGCTGGGGGACGATCTCGGGCTCTTCGACGACCTTCTTGACGCCGGGGGATTTCTTGATCCAGGCGTAGATCGGATAGCGGTATTCGGCTCCTTCGACGTCCTGGGTGTATTGGCTCATGATCAGGTAGTCGTATTCGCCTTCGTCGACCAGGCGGCGGAACTGGCGGCAGCTGGTCGGCAGGCGGAGGGAGCCGTGGGGGCCCTTCTGGCCGATGTATTCGACGTGGTTGGAGAGGTTGGCGCCGAAGAAGCCGAACTGGCCGAAGATGATCTCGCTGTCGCCGATGATGCCGATTTTCCGGTCCCTCAGCCGGCGGGCGTATTCGTAGGCTTCGATCGGGCCGCCTTCACCGAGGAAGAGGGTCGCCTTGGTGTAGGCCTGGTCGGCGTATTGGACCTCCTGGGCGCGGCCGAGGACGACGGCGAGGAAGATGATCGCGACCCCGATCGCGGTCACCATCGTCCGCGAGACCAGGCGGCGGACGCGCAGCAGGCCGAGCCCGCCCGGCGCCCAGACCAGCGCCAGGGTGATGAAGATCGTCCCGAAGATGTAGGTCGGGTACCAGCGCGGCGTCGTCAGCACCGTGACGACGTAGACGACCGTGAGGAAGTAGAGGGTCCAGCGGGCGCGGCCGTCGGGCGCCCGCAGCGACCGGGAGATCGGCAGCATCGTCATCGCCAGCACCAAGCCCGGGATCAGGTAGCGGGTGTTGGTGAAGAAGCCGGTCGGCGAGCCCTCCTGCCCGGCCGCGGTGAGGGGCGTGAAGAGGTAGACGATCGCGGTCAGGAGCGCCGCCGCGGCGATCACCCGGAGGATGATGTTGCGGGAGCGCCAGACGATGAACAGCACCGCCGCCACGGCGACGATCAGGATCAGCGGCCAGAGCGGTCCGAGGGCGTTGTCGAGCTGGGGGAAGAACCAGCGCCGATAGATCGTCGGGTCGCCGAGGTAGTGGGCGACGCTGAAGCGAGGCCGCGGGTCGAGTGGCATCTGATCGGGCACCGGCAGGTGCAGCGGCCCGAACTTGGTGATCGGGATCGGGTTGCCGCCGCTCTTGATCGCCGCCCGCAGGTACCAGTAGCCGCCGACGATCAGCATCGGCAGGCCCATCACCCAGGCGGTCGTCCAGCGGCGGCCGCGGCCGCTGAAGAGGAAGACGCCGACCGCGATCGCCACCACCGGCACCAGGAAGGTCGTCTTCACCGAGATCGCCAGGCCGCCGGCGATCCCGGCCAGGATCAGCGGCCCCTTGTCGAGCAGCGCCGCGCCCAGCTCGGGCGTGTCCTGGACGGCCGACCCCTCGGCCGGCGCTCGGCGCTGATGGCCGTTGATGAGGAAGGCGGCGAAGGCGATCAGGAAGGCGAGGCCGAGGATGTCGTTGCGCGCCTCCCCCGGCTGCGTTTCGATCATCACCCCCGAGTCGAGGATGATCGCCGCCGCGACCAGGGTCGCCGGGCCGACCTTGTAGGGGCGGCCGATGCACCAGGCGGCGAGCAGCGCGATCGCCAGGAAGAAGAGGTTGATCAGCGGCGAGAGCCAGGAGCTCTTGAAGAGGACGATCGCCGCCCCGTTGATCAGCTCCGAGCTCTGCGGGTAGAACCACGCCGCCAGTCGCAGCGGGTCGGTGTAGTGGAGGTGGACGGTCGAGGCTTCCTGGGCGAAGGTCGCCGCGAACGGCATGTGGTACCAGGTCGTGTCACCGCCGAACATGCCCTGGTCGAGCGCCAGCTGCGAGGGGAAGGTCCACTCGGCGACCGCGAACGAGGCGACCGCGATCGCGATCAGCAGGGCCAGGTTCTGGACCCGCGGCGCCGCCACTTCGCGCCGCTCCGCCGGCGCTTTCCATTGGCCGAGAAGCGCCGCGAGGAGCCCCCCCGCGATGCAGAAGGCGATGATCCAGCCGAGCCGCAGGATGCTGAACGTGCCGAGGATCTCGAGCTCGACGACGAGCAGGGCGACGCCGATCGTGACGTCGCCGAGCCGCGCCAGCGCCCCGGAGAATTCCGGCACGATCCAGCGCCGCAGCCAGTAGCCGCCGAGGCCGTTGGCCGCGACGATTCCGATCACGGCCAGGCAGCCGACTATGTAGGAGCCGAAGTCCGGTGCCACGGGCGCGGGATGCTATTCACCGCCGCGCCCGGGGCGCGGACTCACCGCGCTGCGGCGGGGATGCTGCAGGCGACTCCGGTCCCTTTCAGGCCGCAATAGCCGTTCGGGACCTTGTGCAGGTACTGCTGGTGGTACTCCTCGGCGTAGTAGAAGGGGCCGGCCGGCTCGATCTCGGTCGTGACCGGATCGTGGCCCTTCGCCTTCAGCGCCTCGTCGTAGGACTCGCGCGCCATCTCGGCGGTCGCCTTCTGCTCGTCACCCGTGAAATAGATCCCCGAGCGGTACTGGGTGCCGACGTCGTTCCCCTGGCGCATGCCCTGGGTCGGGTCGTGCTCCTCGAAGAAGACCTTGAGCAGATCGGCGTAGGAGACCTTGGCCGGGTCGTAGGCGACCATCACCGCCTCGGCGTGGCCGGTCTTGCCGCTGCAGACCTCCTCGTAGGTCGGGTTCGGGGTGGTCCCGTTCTGGTAGCCGACAGCGGTCGAGTAGACGCCGTCCATTTCCCAGAACAGCTGCTCCGCGCCCCAGAAGCAGCCGAGCGCGAAGTAGGCGACCTCGATCCCCTCCGGGAACGGGGGCTCGAGCGGGGTGCCGAGCACGGCGTGCTGCTTCGGGATCGGGAACGGCCGCTCGCTGCGTCCCGGCAGCGCCTCCTCAGGCGAGGGGAGCTTCGTCTTCTCGGGGCTCAGCATCGTGATGAATCTTCCAATGTCCATTCTTTTCGTTACCTCCTACGTCCAGGGTACGCCGTGGAGCTAACGAATCGGTGAACTTTCGGGCGCCGGCCGGCGCCGGGCGCCGCCGCAGCGGATACGGTCTCCCAATGGGTTGCTTCGTCGTCCTCTTCGCCTTCATCTCGCCGCGACTGGCGCTGTTCGTCCTCTTCCTCTTCAGCGACCTGCTCTCGCGCGCCTACGACAGCTGGATCCTGCCCTTCCTCGGCTTCTTCCTGCTGCCCTGGACGACGCTCGCCTACGCGGTGATGTGGGACGTCGGCAGCGACAAGGTGAGCGGCTTCGAGTGGTTCATCGTCGTGCTCGCCTTCCTCGCCGACATCGGCGGCTACATGAACGGCGAGCGGCTGCGCTCGCAACGCGGCTGAGGCAGCCGGCCGCTACTCCTCGAGCTCGTAGCAGACCCGCACGTGGCGCTTGTTGAGGGCGACGAAGCCGCGGCTGAGGGTGGTGCCGTCGCCGAGGAAGGTGATCTCGACGTTGGTCAGCGGGATGAATTCGAACTCGGTGCGGTTGAGCAAATCCGAGAAGCGGCGCTGGTAGCCGGCCTGCGGCAGCGTCACGTCGCCGACCAACCGGTGCTGGTCGGTCTCGAACACCGCCCGCTCCACCCGCCGCTGGGCGGCGAGGCCAGGAGCCGAACCACTCGCAGACACATCGACATCCATACCCGTGAGATCGGCAATTACGCAAACGCGCTTTAGCCACGACGGTGGGGATGGACGCTACGATTTCGCCCGGAGGCTGTCACTCGGGCAAGGGGAGGCGAAGCATGGCTTCACGACGGTTGCAAGCGCGGCAACTGCGGGGATTTTGTGTGGGCGCGGCGGCATTGGCCGCCGCCCTGGCGTTGGCGGTGGTGCCGGCAAGCGCGAGCGCGGCGGCGCCGGTGCTCGAATTCGTCCCCTCGGGGGCGGCCTTCCCGATCCCGTTCGAGGCCGACGGCGGCGAAGTGAGCGCGGAGATGAGCGACTTCACCTCGATCGTGAACTGCCAGGCCTCGCACGGCGAAGGCGAAATCACCGGTGCGCGCGCGGCGATCGCCGAATACGTCTTCACCGGATGCGCCGCGAGCGGCGGCGCCGACGATGGCCGCGCCTGCCAGTCCGAAGGTGCAGCCCCGGGCGAAATCGCAACCGAACTGATCGACGCCGAGCTCGTCTTCATCGACCAGGCGACTCACCAGGTGGGCATGCTCCTCAACCCGGCCGGCGATGAATACATGTACTTCGAGTGTGGAGGCGAGGAAGTCGACGCGTTCGGCTCCTTCCTCTCCCCCGTGGGCCCGATCGACCAGGTTGCCACGTCTTTCAGCGCGCTCCTGCAGCGCGCTGGCGCCGTACAGCTACCCAGCGAATACGAAACCCTGACCGGCGAAAAGCGCCAGGCGATCCCCGTCGGCGAAAGGGAAGGCGCCCCAGGCGTCCGGGAGACGACCGGTGTCGAACTGAGCTTCACGATCCTCACCGCCGCGCCACTCGAGATCAAAGCCGTCACCGCGGCCGAAGTCGAAGCCAAGCAGCGCGAGGACGAAGCCGCCGCGACGAAGAAGCGCCAGGAGGACGAAGCCGCCGCCTCGGCCGCCGCCAAGAAGCGGCAGGACGAGGAAGCGGCCGCAGCCGCTGCGGCGAAGAAGCGCCAGGAAGACGAAGCGGCGGCGCAGAAGCTGGAGGAAGAAAAGCGCGCCAAGGCGCGCCGTCAGCAGCAGCGGGCCAAAGGGCTGAAGCAGTGCCGAAAGGCCAGCTCGAAAGCGAAGCGCACCCGCTGCGAAACGCGGGTCAAGAAGAAGTACAGCGCCCGAGCCCAGGTGAGCGCGAGCCTGTACTAGACACCGAAGCTCGGCTCCTCACTCCGCGCGCCGGTAGCGGATGTGCGTGGCGAGCGGAGAGTGGAGCGCCTCGACCGGCTCGAGCCCGAGCGACTCGACTCCGTCGAACAGCCGCTCGCCGGACCCGAACAGGACGGGGACCACGTCGAGCGTGAGTTCGTCGATCACTCCGGCGGCGAGCGCCTGACGGACGGCCGAGGCGCCGCCCGCGATGTCGATGCCGTCCTCGCCGGCCGCCTCACCCGCCTGCGCGTAGGCGGCGTCGAAGCCCTCGGTGACGAAGTGGAAGCTCGTGCCGCCCTCCATCTCGATCGGCTCACGGGCATGGTGGGTGAGCACGAAGACCGGCGCGTGGTAGGGCGGCTCGGAGCCCCACCATCCATCCCAGTCCTCGTCCCACTCGCCGCGGATCGGCCCGAACATGTTGCGGCCCATGACGTAGGCGCCGCGCGGTCGCATCAGCCAGCCCTCCGCCGTCGCGTCGGCGTCGTTGGCGCGCTCGTCGCCGAGGTGCCAGCCATGGACCTCCCTGCCGCGCTTCCCCAGCGGATTCTCCCGGCTCTGGTCGGGCCCGGCGACGAAGCCGTCGAGCGAGATCGACATGTGGCAGGTGGTGTCCGGCATCGGCTCCTCCAAGTGATTGCGTTTTGAATCGGGGCGCCCGGATTCGAACCGGGGACCTCCGCCACCCAAAGGCGGCGCGCTACCAGGCTGCGCCACGCCCCGACCGCGCAAGTGTAGGTTGCTCGGATGGCGGAGGTGCTCCCCTTCAAGGCGCTGCACTACGACCTCGGCAAGGTCGGGTCGCTGGCGGCGGTCGCCTCGCCGCCCTACGACGTGATCGACGCGCCCGAGCGGCGGGCGCTGCTCGACCGCTCGCCCTACAACGCGGTGGCGATCGACCTGCCGGTGCCGTTCGACCCGGCCGACCCCGATCACGAACCGAGCGGCGACCCCTACGCGGAGACCGCGGCGCGGATCGAGGGCTGGAGGGCCGACGGCGCCCTGGTTCAGGACGAGCAGCCCTCGCTGTGGGCGTTGACCCAGGACTACACCGCCCCGGACGGCAGCCGGCACAGCCGCCACGGCGTCCTCGCCCGGGTCCGGGTCGAGGACTACGAGAGCGGCAGCATCCGCCCCCACGAGCGCACCCACCCCGGCCCGCTCGTCGACCGTCTCGAACTGACCCGGGCCACCGGCTACAACCTCTCGCCGATCTTCTCGCTGTCGAGCGCCGACCCCTGGCCGCTGGTCGAGCCGGCGCTCGCCGCCGAGCCGTGGGGCGAGGTCACGGACGAGGACGGCACCGTCAACCGGCTCTGGAAGGTCGACGACCAGGCGGTGCACCAGGCGGTCACCGAGCTGCTCGCCGGCGCCCAGCTGCTGATCGCCGACGGCCACCACCGCTACGAGACCGCGCGCGCCTTCCGCGACGAGGTCGGCGGCGAGGGCCCGCAGGACTACACGCTGATGTCGCTGACCGGGCTCGACGACCCCGGCCTCACCGTCTTCCCCACCCACCGGCTGCTCTCGCTCGAAGGCGACGAGGAGAAGCAGCGGCAGCTCGGCGGCGGCATCCGCGGCCTCTTCGAGGCGACCGAGGTGGCGCCGGAGGAACTCGACCCGGCCGGCGAGGAGGGGGTCGGCGTCTTCGGCCTCTACGACAGCCACCACCGCACCGCCTACCGGCTGCGGCTGAAAGGGGAGGCTCTGGCCGAGCTCGACCGCCAGCTCGCCGACAAGCCCGAGGCCTACCGCCGGCTCGACTCGGCGATCCTCGAGACGCTCGTCCTCAAAGGCCTGCTGGGGATGAGCGACGAGGACATCGACGCCCGCCGCGGTCTCGAATACGCGAAGAGCGTCGCCGACGCCCGCGCCCACCTCGACGACGGCTACGACGTCGGCTTCATCCTTCGCCCGGTGCCGATCGAGCAGGTCCGCGCGGTCGCCGAGACCGACGAGAACATGCCGCCGAAGTCGACCTACTTCTTCCCCAAGGTGATGACCGGCTTCGCCTTCAACCCGGTGCGCTGAGGAGGCCCGATGGTCAAGATCTACACGAAGAAGGGCGACGACGGGACCACCTCGCTCTGGTACGGCGGCCGCATCCCCAAGCACCACGGCCGGACCGAGGCCTACGGGACCCTCGACGAGGCCTGCTCTCAGCTCGGCGCCGCCCGCGCCCTCTGCGAGGACGAGGAGCTGGCGAGGGCGATCCTGCGCCTGCAGGACGACATCTTCATCGCCGGCGCCGAGCTGGCGACCGCGCCGGAGGCCGCCGATCGCCTGCAGGACGGGGTCAGCCGCACGACCGAGGCGATGGTCGCCGAGCTGGAGCAGCTGATCGACCGCTTCATGGCGGCGGTCGAGCTGCCGCCGAAGTTCGTGATCCCCGGCGGCAACCGGCTCTCCGCCCAGCTCGACGTCGCCCGCACCGTGATCCGCCGCGCCGAGCGCCGCATCTCCGAGCTGGCCGCGGAAGGCCAGCTGGCGAGCGAGACCGTGATCCACTTCGTCAACCGCGCCTCCGACCTCGCCTTCGCGATGGCCCGCTACGCCGACGTCGAGGACCCGGCCCTGTTCGAGGGCCGCGAGCGGAGCTGAGCTTGCGGATCGTCGCCCGCCGGATCGAGGGGCTGGCGCATGAGGTCGAGCTCGAGGGCGGCCACATCCTGGTCGTCGACGAGCCGCCCGATCGCGGCGGCACCGACACCGGCCCCCGCCCCACCCAGCTGCTCGCCGCCAGCCTCGCCGGCTGCACCGCGATCACGGTCGAGATGTATGCGGAGCGCAAGGGCTGGGAGGTCGGCAAGGTCGAGGTGGACGTCGACGTCAGCTATGACCACCACGTCCCCGACCACTTCAGGGTGGCGCTGCACCTGCCCGGCGACCTCGACGACGAGCAGCGGCAGCGGCTGCTGCTGATCGCCGCGAAATGCCCGGTCCACAGGGTCCTGGCCGGCGAAGCGAAGGTGACGGTCGTCGAGCGGGTCGAGGCGGCCTAGATGGACCTCGGGATCGCCGGCCGCGGCTGCGCCGTCGTCAGCCGCAGTGAGGACGGCCTCGGCGCGGCGGTGGCGGAGCTGCTGCGCGCCGAGGGCGCCTCGGTGGTGGTCCTCGAGCGGGCCGACGCGGGGGCGCTGGCCGGCGCGGCGGAGAGCCTCGGCTCGCTCGACGTGCTCGTCAACGCCGACGCCGGTGCCGGCTTCGAGGAGATGACCGGGGCCGATTGGGCCGATGCCTTCGAGCACGGCGTGCTGGGGCCGCTGGCGGCGATGCGGGCAGTGGCGCCGGCGATGGCCGAGCGCGGCTGGGGCCGGATCGTCAACGTCTGCGGCAGCGCCGCCGAGCTGGCGCTCTCGCGCCTCTTCGCCGATCGCTACGCGGGCAGCGGCGTGCTCGTCAACGCCGTCCGTCCGGGGCCGAGCGAAGCGGAGACCGCCGGGACGATCGTTTTCCTCTGCTCCGAGCGCGCCTCCTACGTCGACGGCGCCGCGCTTTGAGCAGAGGGCTGGCCGAGCGGCTGCTGACGCCGGCCGAGGCGGCGGCGAAGCCCTCGCGCGGCGGCACCGACGCGGCGGTCCTGCTGGCGCTCTACGGCTGGCCCGAGGAACCGGGGCTGATCTTCACCGAGCGCCGCGCCGACCTGCGCCGCCACGCCGGCGAGATCTCCTTCCCCGGCGGCCGCCAGGACCCCGGCGACGCCGACCTCGCGGCGACGGCGCTGCGCGAGGCGCAGGAGGAGATCGCCCTCGACCCGGCCGCGGTGACCGTGGTCGGGGCGGTGACGCCGGTCTCGACCTTCGTCACCGGCTACCGCGTCCACCCCTTCGTCGGCACCGTCGCCGAGCCGCTCGAGCTCGGCCTCGAGCCGAACCCGACCGAGGTCGAGACGGTCCTCACCCTCTCGCTGGCGGTGTTGCGCGAGGGCTATACGATGCGGCGGCTGATCCGCCGCGGCGTCCCGATCCACACCCCGACCTACGAGGTCGACGGGGCGCTGATCTGGGGCGCCACGGCGCGAATCCTGGCCGAGCTGATCGAGCGCCTCGACTAGCCGCCGGCCGGCGAGATCGCCCTGCTGATGCCGTTGGCCATCGCCTCGACCCAGGTGCCAGGGTCCTCGCGCGGGGCCTCGACCAGCGCCACCGGAATCCGCCAGGTGCGCTCGGCGTCGCGCAGGACCTCCGCCCCGCCGGCGAGCAGCGCCGGGTCGGCGGCGCCGCTCGCCTCGTAGACGACGCCGCGGACCGGCGTGTCGACGAGGCGTTCGACCAGCGATTCGAGCCGCGGCCCGTGGATCGCCGCCAGCTCCGCCGGCGCCCCGGCGACCGAGCCGAGCGCCAGCACCAGGACCGCGACGTCGCCGACCAGGTCGAGCAGAGTGGCGGGCCGCTCGGGGTCGGCGAGCGCCGGCTCGATTCCGGCCGAGGCGATCGCCTCCAGCCCCGCCTCGCTGCGGCTGGTCCCGCGCACCGCCCAGCCGTCGACGAGCAGCCGTTCGCCGAGCGACCGCCCGCAGCAGCCACAGCCGACGATCAGCGCCCGCGCCACCCGGCCAGCTGTTGCTCGCTTGCCCCCGGTCCCGGCTGCGCGTGCATGTGACCGCCGCCGGCGACGAGCTCCTCGCCGCAGGCCGAGCAGGTCGGCACCATCTGGGTGACGTGGCCGCAGTCGTCGTGGACGAGCTCCAGCGGCGGTCCCTCCTCGGCGGTCCACCTGTCGCCCCAGCGCATCAGCGACCAGAGCACCGGCATCAGGTCGCGGCCCTTCTCGGTGAGCCGGTATTCGAAGCGCTCGGGGTGCTCGCTGTAGGCGCGGCGCTCGAGGATCCCCTCCTCGGTGAGGGTCGCGAGGCGCTGACTGAGGACGTTGGTGGCGACGCCGAGCGAGGCCTGGATCTCGTCGAAGCGGCGGCGGCCGAGGCTGACGTCGCGGATCACCAGGAGCGCCCAGCGCTCGCCGAGGACCGAGAGCGGTTTGGCGATCGAGCAGTTGAGGTCGGCGAAGGCCTTGATCGGCATCGAGGCCATTCTACGACCGCGACTTGCTTTTTGCAAGCTTCCTGTTATACGGTGCCTTGCGAAAGGCAAGCGACGCGAACGGAGCAGTGATGGAACAGCGCTGGCGGGTCCTCCTGGTCACCTCGGTCGGCCTCTTCATGGCCAGCCTCGACCTGTTCATCGTCAACATCGCCTTCCCCGATCTGGCGGCAGCCTTCGGTGGCGCCTCGCTGGCGAGCCTCTCCTGGGTGCTGAACGCCTACGCGATCGTCTTCGCGGCGCTGCTGGTGCCGGCCGGGCGGATCGCCGACCGGGTCGGCCGCAAGCGCGTCTTCCTGCTCGGGCTGCTGCTCTTCTCGTTCGCCTCGGCGCTCTGCGCCGCGGCTCCCACCGTGCTCGCCCTCGACGCGGCCCGCGTCCTGCAGGCGGCCGGCGGGGCGATGATGGTGCCGACCACGCTGGGGCTGCTGCTGCCGGCCTTCCCGCCCGAGCAGCGGGCGATGGCGATCGGCATCTGGTCGGCCGTCGGCGCCGTCGCCGCCGCGCTCGGGCCGCCGCTCGGCGGCCTCCTGGTGCAGATCAGCTGGCACTGGATCTTCCTCGTCAACGTGCCGATCGGGCTGGCCGCGGCGCTGGTCGGCTGGCGGGTGCTCGACGAGGTCCGCGAACCGGACGACGGCCGCCCCGACCTGCTCGGGGCGCTGCTGCTGGCGCTCGGGATCGGCATCCTCACCCTCGGCATCGTCAAGGGGACGGACTGGGGCTGGGCGAACATCCGCACCGTCGGCTCCTTCCTCGCCGCGATCCTCCTCGTCGCCGGCTTCCTCTGGCGCTCGGCCCGCCACCACTCGCCGGTGATCGAGCTGCCGCTGCTGCGGGTGCGCTCGTTCGCGCTGGCCAACCTGGCGACGCTCGTCTTCTTCGCCGGCTTCGGCTCGATGCTGCTCTCCGGCGTCCTCCTGCTGACCGAAGTGTGGGGCTACTCGGCGCTGCGCGCCGGCCTCGCCCTCTCCCCCGGGCCGCTGACCGCGGCGCTCTTCGCGGTCCCGGCCGGCCGCCTCGGCGCCCGCGTCGGCCAGCGGCCGGTGGCGGTCGCCGGCGGCCTCGTCTTCGCCGCCAGCTTCGCCTGGATCCTCGCCACCGTCGACGCCGGCTCCTCCTACGCGTCGAGCTTCCTGCCGGGCTTCATGCTCGGCGGGGCCGGCGTCGGCCTCACCCTCGGCACCCTGCCGGCGGCGGTAACCGCCGAGCTCCCCCCGAGCCGCTTCGCCACCGGCTCCGCCGTCTTCGGGATGGCGCGCCAGCTCGGCTCCGCGATCGGCGTCGCGATCCTCGTCGCCCTGCTCGAGTCGACCGGCACCGACCTGCTCACCGGCCTCCGCCGCGGCTGGTGGCTCTGCCTGGGCACGGGTCTCGGCACCGCCCTCCTGGCCCTGGCCATCGGCCCGATCGGCGCCGAGTCCACCCGCCGCGAGCCCGCCGGAGAGCACGCGTCTGCGATCCACCGCCTGATAGCCGGCAAATCGCAGACGCGTCGGCCGCCCGGGGCGGTAGGCCGGCTTGGTCGCGGGCGGCAGTAGCGAGGCCGGATCGGTAGGCCGCCGCGAGGTTGCCGGAGGGCCCTTCCCGCAACGGCCACCAGCCCCCACCACCGCCCGCAGCTTCCAAGCAAGCGAGGCGCGGCTACCCGGCCGCGGCCTGAGCGCGGGAGGGGTCGGTGTCCCTCCGAACGTTTTGCGGCTGAGGAGAACGGCGGCCCGGGCGGCCAGCCGAATCCGCCGAGCGACGACAGGCCGAGTGAGGAGGGACACCGACCCCTCCCGCGCCCTACCCCGTCCCGTAACCCCCCCGCCCCCGCATCCGCACGCGCTCGTCCTCCCGCACCGCCGCCTCCAGCTCGTCCTCGCTCATCTCCGCCACCCCCCGCCGCCGCCGCATCTCGTTCTGCGCCTCGAGCATCTGCCGCACGTCGTCGACCTCGTTCTGCGCCTCGAGCGCCGGCGAGCGGGTCGGCTGCCAATCGAGCAGCTCGGTGGCGCTCGCCTTCGAGAAATGGCCGACGAGCAGCAGGGCGCCGACGATCAGCGCCACGAATCCGAGCGTCCCCAGCACGAACAGCACCGACCAAGGATAGGACGGTCCGCTGCGTCCCGCTCGCGCTCGGTAGCCTCGCGGCGATGAGCTCCGCGCCCACCGAGCTGGCCAGCGTCGACGGCAGGATCACCGCGACCGCCGAGGCGACGATCCCGCTCAAGGACGACGGCCTCTACCGCGGCGACGGCGTCTTCGAGGTGATCCGGCTCTACGGCGGCCGGCCGTACGCGCTGGGGGACCACTACCGGCGCCTGCAGCGCTCGGCCGAGAAGATCGAGCTGCCGCTGCCGCTGACCGAGCTGCAGGAGGAGGTCGAGGCGCTGCTCGCCGAGGCCGGCGAGGTCGAGGCCTCGCTGCGGCTGATCGTCACCCGCGGCGGCCGCCGGATCGCGACGATCGAGCCGGTCCCGGCCCATGCCGAGGCGATCATGCTGGCCTCGGTCCTCTACAGCCCGAGCGTGATCCTGACCGGGGTCAAGTCGCTCTCCTACGGCGCCAACATGCAGGCGACCCGCCTCGCCAGGGAGCGGGGCGCCGAAGAGGCGGTGCTAGTCCGCCCGGACGGGACCGTGCTCGAGGCGCCGACCTCGACGATCTTCTGGGTCGCCGATGGCGAGCTGCGGACGCCAGCGCTGGAGGCAGGCATCCTCGCCTCGATCACCCGCGACCGCCTGGTCGCGGCGCTCCCGGTCAGCGAGGGCGAATGGCCGCTCGGCGACCTGCTCGGCGCCAGCGAGGCCTTCCTCGCCTCGACCGCCCGCGAGGTGCAGGCGGTGACCTCGGTCGACGGCGGAGAGCTCGGCGCCGCCCCCGGCCCGGTGACGCTGGAAGCGCAGCGGAAGTTCTCGGCGCTTGTCGCCAAAGAGCTCGGCGCCGCCTGACCGTTCGCCTTTGCTCCCGCTAGGCGGGACGAACGACGAACGCGCCGCCTACTCGGCGGCGATTTCCATCATCAGCTCGTCCGGGTAGCAGTAGCTCCAGGCCTCCCCCGGCTCGACCGAGCGGATGATCGGGTGCCCGGTCTCGTGGTTGTGGGCGGTGGCATGTTTGTTCGGCGAGTTGTCGCAACAGCCGATCTTGCCGCAGGTCTGGCACATCCGCAGGTGGACCCAGGTCCCGCCGATCTTCAGGCACTCCTCGCAGCCGGCGATCTCGGCCGGTGGCTCGAGCACCCGGACCTGGTCGAGGTGGGTGCACTCCGCGGCCATCAGGAGCCGGTCGCGATCTCGGCCGGCTCACCGCCGGGGAACCAGTGCGCCTCGACCGGCGGCGGCGAGTCGCGCAGGAAGCGCTCGGCGTCGAGCGCCCCCATGCAGCCGGTGCCGGCCGCGGTGACCGCCTGCCGGTAGGTGTGGTCGACGACGTCGCCGACCGCGAAGACGCCGTTCAGGTTGGTGCGGGTCGAGCCGGGCTCGACGCGGATGTAGCCGTCCTCGTCGGTGTCGACCTGGCCCTTGACGACCTCCGAGCGGGGGATGTGGCCGATCGCGACGAAGACGCCGGTCGCCTCGATCTCCTCCTGCTCGCCGGTCTCGGCGTTGTGGAGGCGGACCTTGGCCAGCTTGCCGTCCGTCGCCGGCGACGAACTCCTCCGGCACGTAGGGGGTCTTGAAGTCGATGTTCTCCTTCTCGCCGGCCCGCTCGTGCATGATCTTCGAGGCGCGGAACTCGTCGCGGCGGTTGACGATCGTCAGCTCGTCGGCGAACTTGGAGATGAAGATCGCGTCCTCCATCGCCGAGTCGCCGCCGCCGATCACCAGCACCCGGTGGCCCTTGAAGAAGGCGCCGTCGCAGACGCCGCAGGTGGAGACGCCGCGGCCGCCGAGCTCGATCTCGCCGGGGACCCCGAGCCGGCGCGGCTCCGCGCCCATCGCCAGGATCACGGTCTTGGCGCGGTGCTCCTCGTCGCCGAGGAAGACCTTCTGGACGCCGCCGTCGGAGAGCTCGACCCGGTCGACGTCGTCGGTCACGAAGCGGGTCCCGAAGCGCTCGGCCTGGGCCCGGAACTGGGACATCATCTCCGGCCCCATGATCCCCTCCGGGTAGCCGGGGTAGTTCTCGACGTCGGTCGTGTTCTGCAGCTGGCCGCCCCACTGGAAGCCCTCGAAGACGAGCGGCTCGAGGTTGGCGCGCGCCGTGTAGAGCGCCGCCGTGTAACCGGCGGGGCCGCCGCCGACGATGATCACGTCCTCGATCTTCTTGCTCTCGCTCATCTGGTCTACCTGGAGCCTCTCTGAATCGTATCCACGGCCATTACTTTACTTTTTATAGTACTCGCCGAGGCGCTCGTCGACAAGCGGTCCGACCGCCGGCTCGAGCTCCGATGTGGCGGTCCCGCCGCGCTCGATCGGCAGCCCCTCTTCTTCCCACAGATGTACCCGATGACGCAGCTGGAAGAAGGCCACGACCCCCGGCGGGATCGGCATCCAGAAGGAGATCAGGCGGAAGACGAGGATCGCCGGGAAGACCGTCTCCTCGGGGATGCCGAAGAGGACGAAGGCGCCGATCATGCCCGCGTCGACGGCGCCGACCCCGGCCGGCGCCAGCGGGAAGAGGTTGGCGACCATGCCGAGGAAGTAGCCCTGGACGACGACCGCCAGCGGCACCTGGACGCCGAGCGCGTGGAAGGAGGCCCAGAGCACGCCGATGCTGAACGCCCAGAAGCCAGCCGCGCCGATCAGCGCCAGGCCGCCGCGCGAGGGGTGGGCGAAGAGGCTGAGCGCGAAGCGGAACCCCTCGCCGACAGTGGCCGGCACTTTGGCGGCGCTGCGGACGAAGGAGTGGGCCTTGTCGTTGCTCGTGTAGCGGGCCAGGCGGCGCTCGAGGTCGGCGGGGATCAGCGCGATCAGGACGCCGATCACGATCAGGAGGCCGGCGACCGCGGCCGGCACGATCGTCAGCTCGACCGAGTTCTTGCCGTGGACGAGGCCGGTCCGCAGCAGCAGCCCGAAGACGATCAGCGCCAGCGGGTAGAAGGCGTAGTGGAGGCTGACGAAGGCGACCATCCGGCGGCCGACGTCGCGCCGCTGCATCCCCGCTTTGCGGAGCGCCCAGTAGGTGAGGGCGACGCCGCCGGCGCCGCCGGCCGAGAACAGCAGCGTCGCCGCCACCCCGGCCATGTTGATCTCGTAGGTCTCGGTCCAGGTCAGCCGCAGCGCCTCGCCGCCGACCACCGCTTTGAAGAGGGCGATGTAGGTCGCGTAGGCGAGGACGTTGAGGCCGATCGCGATCGCGATCCAGATCGGGTCGGCGTCGTCGAGCTTGCCGAGCGCGTCGCCGAAGCCGGCGATCTTCGGGAAGAGGAAATAGATCCCGCCGAGCAGGATCGCGATGAGGACGAGCGTCTGGACGATCCGCTTCGTCGTCAGCAGCGGCATCTCGGCGTCGCCGTTGCCGTTTGCCGGTTCCGTTTCAGGCACCGCGAGGAAAGCTACTGGCTGGCGATCCCCTCTAAATGCTGCAGACCGCGGTTGACCGCCTGGACGAGGGGTTCGACGAGCGGCTCGCCGCGCCGCACGAGGCCGACCAGAAGCGCCCCGGCGAGGAGATCGGTGACGTAATGCTCGCCCAGGTAGACGAGCCCGAAGCCGAGCGTCCCGGCGTAGGTCCAGCCCAGCGCCCCCTCGGCGCGGCCCGTTTCCGAGAGCGAGATCGCCCCCATCACCGAGGTCGCGAAGTGCAGCGACGGCATCGCCGCCCAGGGGTTGCCGCCGAGCGCCTTGTACATCGTCTCCCAGGCGCGGCCCCAGGTCGGTTCGCCGACCTCGACCATGATCCGCCGCACCTGCTCCTCGCCGGCGTGGCCGTTCTCGACCGTCCACCAGGGCGGCGCGGTCGGCACCAGCCAGTAGACGACGCAGCCGAGGTCGAAGACCGCGGCCATCTGCCGCGCCGCCCGCGGGAAGCCGCGCTGGTTGCGGAGCAGGACCAGGACCAGCGCCAGGTAGGGCTCGAAGAACCAGAGCCAGTGCGCCCAGGTCAGGACCCGGTCGACTCCGCGCGAGAAGGGCAGCCGCGCGACCGCCCGCTGCAGGCGGCCGTTGGGGAGCTTGCCGAAGCCGATCAGGCGGTCGCTGACGATCGGGTAGCTGGTGTGGAGACGACGGCGCAGCTTCTCCGGGTCGTCGTAGGGGAGCTCGTGGACGACCGCGAAGGCCCACATCTGCATCGCGAAGAGGGCGACGTCGCGCGAGCGCGAGCGTTTCGCGAGGACGGTCAGCGCCAACGGCCCGGAGGCGCAGGCGACGATCGTCACCGGCGCCGGGATCCGCAGCCGCTTGCGGACCAGCGGCACCACGATCGCGGCCGCCAGGGCTGTGCCCGCGCCGGCACGCACGGCAAGGCCCAGCGCGCTCGGTCCGCTCAGGCGCCGCTTCATCGCGCGGCGAGTATAGGTAGCGCGGCGCGGGCGGCGCGAACGCGCCTCGCGGCGGGCGCTGCGGCCCGACGGCCGTGACCCGTGGGCGACGGCCGCGCCGCCGCCGGGCGGGAGCCGCTGCGCCGCCGTGCGTGAATAGAATGGCCGCGCCTTGTCCCCGCACTCTTCCGGCAGCGACCAGATTGACGCCTTGATGTGGGTCGGCCTCGTGGCCGCCATCATCATCGTGCTCGTGGTGCTGTTCGCGGTGCTCGGGGTGGTGCGCCGCTTCCGCGCCGCCCGCGGCAGCGAGCCGCGGCAGCTGACCGCGCCGAGCGGCATCCAGGTGCCGGTCGCCGCCGTGCTCACCGCCCTGGCGCTGGCCCTCTTCCTGGTCGGCGTCGTGCTCACCGACCAGGCCCGCGAAACGCCGACCACCGGCCAGGGCGGCCTGGTCTCGAAGAAGGGCCAGCCGCTCAGCAAGCCGCTCGAAATCGAAGCCACCGGCCAGCAGTGGATCTGGCGCTACGACTACCCGAACGGCGCCTTCTCCTATTACAAGCTGGTGGTCCCGGTCGACACCGCGGTGAAGCTGAAGCTGGAGTCGACCGACGTCGTCCACACCTGGGGCGTCGGCGACCTCGCCCCGAAGGCGGACGCGGTGCCGGGCAAGACCCACCACGTCGTCTTCAGCGCCGACAGCGAAGGCGACTTCAGCGGCCAGTCGGCGACCCTCTCCGGGCAGGCCTACGCGCAGATGCGGACCGAGGTCGAAGTCGTCTCGCCGGACGCCTACGAAGCCTTCATCAAGAAGCAGAAAGAAGAGATCGAAGCGGCGCAGGAAACCGTCGTCAAAGAGATCGAAAACGGAGAAGTGCCATGAGCGCGGAGCGACCAAGCGTGCATATCTGGTTCTTCGCGCCGGGAGTGGAGCGTGAAATTCATGTCTAGCGAGGAACGCGCCGCCCCCGAGCTCGTCGTCGACGGCTTCCCCAGCAGGCGCCCGGCCTGGGCCGAGCTCGCGACCAGCGCCGACCACAAGGTCCTCGGCCGGATCCTGATCACCGGCGCCGGCGGCTTCCTCTTCCTGGCGCTGGTCGAGTTCCTGCTGATGCGGCTGCAGCTGGTGATCCCGGAAAACACCTTCCTGGCGCCGGTCACCTTCAACCGGATGCTCTCCTACTACGGCGCCACCGCGATCTTCTTCTTCGCCCTGCCGTTCGTCTTCGGCCTCTTCTATTACGTGACGCCGTTGCAGGTGGGGGCGCGCGGCACGGCGCTGGCGCGGCTCGGACAGGTCGGCGTCGCGCTCTGGGTCGCCGGCGGCGTCGTCCTCTACATCGCCTTCCTCTGGACGCCGTCGGAGGCGGGGATCAACCCGCTGCCGCCGCTCAGCGAGACCGCCTTCCTGCAGAACAACGGCGTCGACGTCTGGATCACCGGGGTCGGCCTGGCGACGCTCGGCCTCGTCTTCCTGGCGCTCGACCTCGGGGTGACGCTGCGGCGGCTGCGGGCGCCGGGAATGGCCTGGCGCCGGGCGCCGATCTTCGCCTTCGCCGCCAACGTCTGCTGCTGGCTGATGACCGTGATCGGGCCGGTCTTCCTGGCGGCGCTGACGATGCTCGAGATCGACCGCCACTACGACGGCATCTTCTTCGCCGACGACACCGGCGGCTCGCCGATCCTCTGGCAGCACCTGAGCTGGATCTTCTTCACCGGCGTCTACATGACGATCCTGATCTTCGCCTTCGCCGCAATCGCCGAAATCGTCCAGACCTTCTCCCGCAAACCGCTCTTCAACCGCGGCTACGTGATGGGTTCGCTGGCGGCGGTCGCGGTGATTGGGACGCTGGCCTGGATGCAGAACATGCTGACCGCCCCGATCGGCATCGGCTGGCAGTACTTCGCGATGCTGATGTCGCTGCTCCTGATCGTCCCCTTCGGGCTCCTGCTCTTCAACCTGATCGCGACGATGGTCGGCGGCACGCTGCGGGTGCGCTCGGCGCTGCTCTACGCGATCGGCGCGCTCTGCTGCATCACCGTCGGCCTCGCCGCCGAGCTGCAGCAGTCGCTGGTCGGCGCCGCCTGGCAGCTCCACAACACCGTCGACGCGACCGCAGCCACCCACTTCGCGCTGGTCGGCGGCGCCGTCTTCGGCGGCTTCGCGGCCCTCCACTACTGGTACCCGAAGATCACCGGCCGGACGATGGGCGAGTACCTCGGCCGGATCTCCTTCTGGACCCTGATCCTCGGCATGGTCCTGACCTTCGTGCCGCTCTTCTTCGCCGGCCAGGTGTCCGGCCAGGTGGTCGACGCCTACAAGTACTTCGGCGGCACCGGCGTCAGCTTCTGGAACCTCCTCTCGACGATCGGCGCCTTCGTGATCTTCATCGGCGTCGTGATCGAGCTCTGCAACGCGATCTCGAGCCGCGAGCGCGGCGCCGCGGCCGGCCACGACCCGTGGGGCGGCGACACCCTCGAGTGGTTCACGCTCTCGCCGCCCGACCCGCACAACTTCGACGTCCTCCCGGACGTCCGCAGCGAGCGCCCGATGCGCGACATCCGCGACGCCGTCGCCCGCCGCACCGCCCGTCGCGAGCGCGAGGCTCGCGACCGCCAGCCGGTAGCCTGACGGCATGAACGCCGGTGCCGGCGCGACCTCCGCGCCCAACCCGACGACGGTCGCGCGCAGCCCCTTCTCGACCGCCGTCCGCGACTACCTGACGCTGACCAAGCCGAAGGTCCAGTCGCTGCTGCTGTTCACGACCGTGACGACGATGTACACGGCGGGGGCGCCGTCGATCGGCCTGGTGCTGCTGACCTGCATCGGCGGTGCCCTCTCGGCGGGCGGCGCCGGCGCGGTCAATCACGCCATCGACCGCGACATCGACCAGATGATGGCCCGCACCGCCGACCGCCCGGTCGCCTCGGGGCGGGTCTCCCCGGTTAAGGCGATCTCGTTCGGTGTGGCGCTCGCAGCGGCCTCCTTCCTGCTGATGACGCTGGCCATCAACCCGCTGGCGGCGGCGCTCTCGCTCTCCGGCTTCCTCGGCTACGTCTTCGTCTACACCCTCTGGCTGAAGCGCTCGACCCCGCAGAACATCGTGATCGGCGGCGCCGCCGGCGCGGTGCCGCCGCTGGTCGCCTGGGCGGCGACCACGGGCAGCCTCTCCGGGATGGCCTTCTACCTCTTCGCGATCGTCTTCTTCTGGACGCCGCCGCACTTCTGGGCGCTCTCGCTGCTGATGAAGGACGAGTACGCGCGGGCCGGGATCCCGATGCTGCCGGTGGTCCGCGGCGAGGACGAGACGCGGCGTCAGATCCTCCTCTACACGATCCTCCTCTACGCGGTGACCCAGCTGCCGTTCTGCGCCGGCGGCCTTGGGATCGTCTACCTGGTGCCCTCGATGCTGCTCGGCGCCGCCTTCGTCTACTTCTCGGTGCGGCTGCTGCGGGTCGCCGACCGCCGCTGGGCGCTCCGCACCTACCTGTTCAGCCTCGCCTATCTGGCGCTGCTGTTCCTCTCGATCGCGATCGCGGCCAACGTCTGAGCAGCTTCCCCGGCAGCTCTCCGAGCCGGGCGAATTGATAGAAATCCGCGTGTGGATCGCGAGAACGCACGCGGGAACCTGCTTGCCGGCCTCCTCACCGCGGCGATCGCCGCCGGCGTCTTCGCCCTCTGCTTCGTGGTCGCCGCCCTCTACCTGGCGACCGGATGAGCCCCGAGCACCGTCACGTGCCCGAGCCGGGCGAGCAGCTCTTCACGCCGAAGGCGTCCTGGGCGCCCGCCTTCTTCGCGCTCGGTGCCGTCGGCCTCCTCGTCGGCATCTACGCCTTCGGCTTCATCTTCTCGCCCTACCTCTACTCGCTGGCCGGCGCCGTGATCATCCTGCTCGCCTTCCGCAGCCTGCTGCGGGGCGGCATTCGCGGCTACTTCGGCCTGCCGCGGCGCCAGAAGGTCCACAGCGCCGCGCTGCCGATCGAACAGATCCACCTGGACGACTAGGCGCCCCGGCCCTCGCCGCCCTCAGAAGGCCTGAGACGACGTCTCAGGCCGCCTTGCCGACTCCGCCTCTGCCTCGGTCTCTCCCCTCAGCCCGGCGTCATCCCCGACGTCGCGCCGTCGGAGGTCCAGACGCGGACGATGTCGCGCATCGAGAGGATCCCCACAACTACCCCGTCCTCGAAGACGACCAGGTGGCGGACGCCGCGCCGGGACATCTCCGCCGCCGCCCGCTCGAGGCTCCAATCCGGTGAGGCGGCGATCACCGACTCGGTCATGTGGGCGGAGACGAGCTCCGCATCCGGGTCCTCGCCGGCGCCGATCGAGGTCAGCAGGTCGCGCTCGGTGACGATGCCGGGCGTCGGCGTCTCACCGTCCTCGACGATCGCCGCGCCGGTGCCCCGCTCGACCATCTTGCGGGCCGCGTCGCGCAGCGTGTGAGTGGGCCCTACGGTGACCGAGACCTCTGACATCCCATCGCTTACGAGCATCTGCGACCGCCTCCCTTCGTCGCTCAGACCTAGTATCAATCGCCTCAAGATTACCCAAAACGACGCCTGGGACGGGACGCGGTTCGCGGGGCTCGACATATAGACTCCGGCGCGCCCGCCGCCCTATGCGAAGCGCTTCGAAACTCACCCGACCGCTGCTGGTCTTGGCCCTGCTCGGCGCCCTCGTCGTAGCCGTCTCCGGCTGCGGCACGACGACCGCGGACACCGCCCGCGGGCGGACGCTCTTCGTCAAGAAGTGCGGCGTTTGCCACACGCTCGCCGAGGCGGGCACGAGCGCCGAAGTCGGGCCGAACCTCGACGACGCCTTCGCGGCAGCGCGGGAAATCGGCGAGGACAGCGACACGATCGAAGGCATCGTCAAGGCACAGGTCGAGTTCCCGCGTCCCGACAACGGAAACCCGGCGGTCTCGATGCCGCGCGACATCGTCACCGGCCAGGACCTCGACGACGTCGCCGCCTACGTCGGCGAATGGGCCGGCGTGCCCGGCGCCAAGCCGCCGGAAGTCCCGGGCGGCCCCGGTGCTCAGGTCTTCGCCAACAATGGCTGTGGCGGCTGCCACACGCTCGCCGCCGCCGGCACGAGCGGCGTCACCGGGCCCAACCTCGACGAAGTCCTGCCCGGCCAGAGCGCCGAAGAGATCAAAGAAGACATCGTCGAACCGAACGCCGAAATCGCCCAGGGGTACGAAGCGAACATCATGCCCCAGGAATTCGGCAAGACGATCCCGGCCAACGAACTCGAAGAGCTCGTCGAATACCTGCAAGAAGTCGCCGGTAAAGAAGCAGGCTGAGGAAGGCGGCGCCCCGGCGCTGCGATGATTTCCTCGATGCGGGACCGGCTGCAGATCTCCCCCCACCGCTACGCCCAGGTGACGGCTGTCGCGCTCGCCGCCCTGGCCCTGATCGTCCTCACCGGCGCCGGCGTGCGGCTCACCGACTCCGGCCTCGGCTGCCCCGACTGGCCGCGCTGCTACGGCGGCACGACGCCGCCGCTCGAAACCCACGCGGTGATCGAGTACGGCAACCGCATCCTCACCGGCTTCGTCGGCATCGCGGTGATCGCCGCTGCCGTGCTCGCCTTCTTCCGCCGCCCCTACCGCTGGCACCTGGCGCTGTTCGGCGTGCTCCTGCCGCTCGGCGTGATCGGCCAGGCGATCCTCGGCGCCCTGGTCGTCAAGTACCACCTGGCGCCGGGGCTGGTGATGTCGCACTTCATCCTCTCGATGATGCTGCTCGACGCGGCCTTCGCGCTCTTCTGGTGCTCGCGCTACGAGCCCTGGGAGCGGCGCCGCTCGCGCGACCGGCTCGGGGTCTGGGCGGTGCGGGCGCTGATCCCCTTCGGCCAGCTGACGATCCTGCTGGGGACGATCGCGACCGCCTCCGGGCCGCACGCCGGCTCCAACGAAGGCGAGCTCGTCCACCGCTTCGACTTCGAGGGGACCGGGACGCTCGAATGGGTCGTCCAGCGCCACGCGGTGGTCGCCACCGTCTACGGACTGGCGGCGATCGCCGTCTGGTTCCTCCTCCGCCGCCCCGGTGGCGACCGCCGGGCGCTGAAGCCGCTGACCGTGGTCCTCGGCCTGCTGGCGCTGCAGGGCGCCGTCGGCGGCTTCCAGTGGTACCTCGAACTGCCGACCGAGATCGTCTGGGTCCACATCGCGATCGCCACCTGCAACTGGCTGGCGATGCTGTGGACGGTCGCCGCCGCCGGCCGCCTCGAGCCGCGCGGAGCCAGCCCGGCGCCGGCCGCGCCGGAGCGGCGCGCGCAGGGCGAGGGGACGGCCACGACCTCGGCTGGCGCCGTCTGATGACCGAGCCGGCCGCGATGACCGAGCCGGCCGCCTAGAGGACTGAAGTGCCCTTCTGGCTCTCGATCGGCTGCCTGAGCCTCGTCCAGGCGCTGCTCGTAGCCCTCCCCCGTGCCGCCGTGGTCCCGGCGCTGGAGCGACTCCGCAGCCGCTGGTGGGCGCTCTGGCTGCCGCTGCCGATCATCCTCACGATCGGGGTGATCGCCCTCGACAGTGGCTCCGCCGACTTCTTCACCTGGCTGGCGCTGATCGCGGTGCCGCCGCTGGCGGCCTTCGCGCTCGGCTTCGTCGTCCGCGGCGGGCGGCCCTGGCTCGCTCTCCTCGCGGTGCCGCTCTTCGCCTTCGCCTGGGCGACCGAGGGGACGTTCTCCGGCCACGCCGCGGCGCTGGTCCTCTCGGCGCTCGCCTGCGTTAGCCTCGGCTGGCTGCTGGCCGCGGTCGTGCCCGAGGGCTGGCTCAAGCTCGGGATCTTCGCGATGGCGCTGATCGACGCCTACCTGGTCGGGACCGAACTCCTCCAGCAGCCCAACGGCGTCCTCAACACCGTCGCGCCCCCCGCCCACCTGCCGAAGCTGCAGCTGGTCCACCTCGGCTCGGCGGTGATGGGCTTCGGCGACGTCTTCATCGCCGCCACCCTCGGCGGCCTCCTCTCCCGCGAACGAATCTGGCAGCTGCGCGCCGCCCTTGTCGCGGCCGTCGTCGGCTGTGCCTTCGACCTCCTCTTCTTCACCTTCGACGAGCTGCCGGCGACCGTCCCGATCGCCATTACCCTGGCGATCATCGAGCTCTGGCGCCGTTCAGAGCTTGGTCAGGATCGCCACGAAGCCGGCCACGAGCACCCCTGAGAACATCAGGGCTCCCCAGATGATCTGGTGCCCGAGGGCGTCCAGGCGCGAATCGATGCGACCGAAGTCCCGTGCCAGCCTTTCGTCGAGCCGTTCGAACCTCGCGTCAATCCGGTCGAACTTCTTATCGACCCGGGCGAACTGCTCGTCCATCCGCTTGAATCCGTCGTCGACCTTCCCGTTCAGGTCGTCCAGCCGGTCGTCCGTCCATCGGTCTCGCATCGTGACTGCCATGGAAGCAGACTAGCGGAAAGAATGCAACATATTGTCTGCATTCGTAAATTCTCAGTCACGGCTCTCGCGTCGCTTCCGCACCGCCCACCGATACGCGTACACGCACCCCGCGATCACGAACACCCCCAACAGAATCGCCCCGACCAGATCCGACGTCACGAGCGTTACCGCGACCAAGAACGCCACGACCGCCCCGACGATCACGACCCATTTGAACACCGCGTCCTCGTTGATTTCCACGGCCTCAGTCTCTCGCTTTTGAGACCGCGGAGTCTGAGGCGGCGAAAATCAAGTCTGGGTAGGACGCAGGGAGCGAGCCGAGGGGAGCGCACTCCAGTGCGTGACCCGAGGCGAGCGACCGAGGACACCCCCAGACGCAGATTTGCAGCCGCCTCAGCGAGGACAACGCCAGGCGCAGGTTTGCAGCGTCCGCCCCTGTCTTACAGCACGTATACCGTCAGAAAAACGATCAACCACATGATGTCGACAAAGTGCCAGTAGATCCCCGGCACCTCGACACCCAGGTGATCCTTCGCCTCCGGGCCGAAGTGGCCGCGGAAGGCGCGGATCGTGGCGAACGAGAGCAGCAGCAGGCCGACGAAGACGTGGGCTCCGTGGAGGCCGGTGAGCGAGTAGAAGATCGTGCCGAAGGCGAGGTCGCGGGCGCTGAAGCCGATGTGTGCGTACTCGTTCAGCTGGATGAAGAGGAAGGTCGCGCCCAGCATCCAGGTGAGGAGGAGGCCGAGTTTCATGCCGGTGCGATTGCCGCGGCGGATCGACTCGAGCGCGTAGTGGACCGTGAAGCTCGAGGAGACCAGGATCGCGGTGTTGAGGCCGGCGACGGCGACCGGCAGTTCGTACGGTTCCGGCGGCCACTGGGCCGGGTTGACGACCACCCGGAGGAAGAAGTACGAGGCGAAGAAGGCCCCGAAGACCATCACCTCGGAGACGATGAAGAGGAGGATGCCGAGCGTCTGGCGGTCGATCCGCGAGCTCTGGTTCGCCTCCGGCGGGCCGTGGTGGTGGTGCTCCTCGGCCTGACCGGCACCGTGCGGAAGCGGGACGGACGCGGACTCCATCAGTGCTCACCTCCTTCGGCGGCGACGGCGGCGGCGACGGCCGCGGGGGCCCTGCCGACCTCGATGTGCTGGACCTGCTTGTCGGTGATCTCGCGGACCCGGCCGACCAGGTCCTCCTCGAGCCAGCGCGAGGACTCGCCCGTGAAGGTCGAGAGCAGCACCTCGTCGACGCGGTAGTGCTCGATCCCGTTCTTGACGGCGAGGAAGGGGTCGGGGCTCATCGGCTGGCCGGTCGCGTCGATCTCCGCCCGGTAGAGCTCGGCGAGGGTCGCGGCGAGGTCGCGGACGACCTGCTTCTCGGGCACGTCCTCGGCCCGCGGGCAGACGATCGTGTAGCGGTGCGGCTGCACCTTGGCGCGCTCTTTGAGCCGGTTGACGAGCTCCGGCGCGTTGACCGTCTTGGTCGCGACGACGAGCGTGTGGATCACGTCCCAGCGGATCGCGTCGTCTTCGATCCGCACCGGGATGTGGGTGAATTTCGCCGCCGCCTTCTCGACCTGCCCTTCGGCCCCGGCGACGAAGTCTTTGCGGGCGAGGCCGAGCCGCTGGCCGGAGAGCGCCGAGAGCAGCACCTCGCCCGGCTCGTGGGCGCGGAGCGCGTCGTCGAGTGCCAACGAGGGATCGCGATCGAGGACCTCGCCGACCGACTCGATGCCGAACTCGCGGAAGACCGCCATCGTCACCTCGACCCGCGAGCGCGCCGCTTCGCGCAGCTCGCCGGCGTCGATCAGCTGCCCGACCGAGGGCTGGTTCTGCGGCGCCGCGACGACGACGTTGGAGACTGTGCCGCCCTGCACCCGCTCGCGCACCGCGGCCAGCAGCTTGCGGCCGCCGGCGACCTCGTTGAGGAAGACCAGCAGCGGTTGCGCCTCGACCTCGGGGCTCATGAGGTGCCCACCACGGAGGGCTGTTTCTCGGGCACCTCGGCGCCTTCGCCGGGCATGATTGCGTGGCGGGCGCCGGGGACGCCGAACTCGTACGGGCCGCCGACGACGCGCGGAATCTCGTCGAAGTTGAAGATCGGCGGCGGCGAGGAGACCTGCCACTCGATCGAGTTGGCACGCCACGGGTTGGCCTCGGCCCGGGGCCCGAACCGCCAGCTGACGATCATGTTGTAGAGGAAGACGAGCTGGACGGCGCCGAGCAGGAAGGCGAAGCAGCTGATCAGCAGGTTCCAGTTGCCGAACTGCGAGGCGTAGTCGGCGACCCGCCGCGGCATCCCGTCCATCCCCACCCAATGCATCGGGATGAAGGTGCCCCAGGTGCCGACCAGCGTGCCCCAGAAGTGGACGCGGCCGAGTTTCTCGTCGTACATCCGCCCCGTCATCTTCGGGAACCAGTGGTAGATGCCGGCGAAGATCGTGAACACCGAGCCGCCGAACAGCACGAAGTGGATGTGGGCGACGATGAAGTACGTGTCGGAGACGTGGATGTCGATCGGCACCATGCCGAGCATGACGCCGGAGATGCCGCCGATCGTGAAGGTGACGATGAACGCCAGGGCGAACAGCATCGCGGTCGAATAGGTGTGGATCTTGCCGAAGTAGAGCGTTCCCAGCCAGGAGAAGATCTTGATCCCGGTCGGCACCGCGATCAGCAGCGTGGTGAACATCATCGGCACCCGCAGCCAGCTGAACATGCCGGCGACGAACATGTGGTGCGCCCAGACCGAGTAGCTGAGGACGATGATCCCGATCAGCGCCAGGGCCATCAATCGGTACCCGAAGATCGGTTTTCGGGCGTGGGTCGATATCACCTCGCTGATGATCCCGAACCCGGGCAAGATCATGATGTACACCGCCGGGTGGGAGTAGAACCAGAAGATGTGCTGGTAGCTGATCACGTCGCCACCGGCCGCGAAGTCGAAGAAGTTGGTGTGGAGGATGCGGTCGAAGAGGACCATGAACTGGGCGCCGGCGATGAACGGCGTCGCGGCGACGACCAGCAGCGAGGTCGAGAGGTTCGCCCAGACCAGCAGCGGCATCCGCCAGAAGGTCATCCCCGGCGCCCGCATGGTGATGATCGTGACCAGGAAGTTGAGGGCGGTGGCGATCGAGGAGGCGCCGGCGAACTGGACGCCGAGGTTGAAGAACGACTGGCCCAGCGGCGCTCCGGTCGAGAGCGGGGCGTAACCGGTCCAGCCGGCGTCGAAGGCGCCGCCCGGGGCGAGGAAGCTGCCGACGAAGAGCAGTCCGGCGACCGGCAGCATCCAGAAGCTGAGCGCGTTGAGGCGCGGGAAGGCCATGTCCGGGGCGCCGATCATCAGCGGCAGCACGTAGTTCGCGATCCCGGCGAAGACGGGGATGATGAAGACGAAGATCATCAGCACCGCGTGGGTCGAGAAGAGGCTGTTGTAGGTCGCCGCGTCGACGATCTGGGTGCCCGGCTGGGCCAGCTCGGCCCGGATCAGCATCGCCATCAGGCCGCTGAGGAAGAAGAAGAAGAAGGTCGTGCAGATGTACTGGATGCCGATCACCTTGTGGTCGGTGTTGAAGCGGAAGTAGTCCTTCCAGCTGTGGGCACCGTGCTGCGAGTGGTCCTCGGGGATGGTCGGCGCGCCGACCGCCCAGCGCAGCCAGTAGTCGAAGCAGCCGAGGCCGAGCAGGAAGCCGAACGAGCCGGAGATCAGCGGCACGATCACGTGCGGGTAGCCGGTCTGTTCGGTCTGCCAGATCGGCAGCCCGGAGATCGCCCGCAGGACGACGACGAGGCCGAAGCCGAAAGCGGCACCGGCGAGGACCCCGAGGGCTGCTCGGTACCAACCGGGACGCTTGATCGCTTCCAACATCAGCTGCTCGCCTCCATTATGCGCCGCCCGCGGTCAGCGGTTCGACCGGGTTGGTCTCGGTGTCCTGTTTGATCGATTCGAGGAAGGATTCGGGGATTTCTTTTTCCAGCCCGCTGACCCATTCTTCGAACTTCTGCGGCGACTCGACCACCACTTTGGCCCGCATCGAGGCGTGTCCGAAGCCGCACAGCTCGGTGCAGATCAGCTGGTAGGTGCCGACCTTGTCCGGGGTCACGATCGCCGTCGTCGTGATCCCAGGGACGTTGTCTTTCTTGATCCGCCACTCGGGGACCCAGAAGGAGTGGATGACGTCCTGCGAGTGCATCTTGAACTGGATCGTGCGGTTGACCGGGACGTGCATTTCGCCCTCGATGAACTTCATCCCTTTGCCCGGGTAGCCGAAGCTCCAGGCGTACTGCTGGGAGAAGACGTCGACGGTCATCGGGTTCGAGCCCTTGTCTTCGATGTCGTTGAGGACCTTCCAGCTGTAGGCGCCGCCGAAGAGGACGATGATCGTCGGGATCAGCGTCCAGGCGATCTCCAGCCGGGTGTTGCCGTGGATCGGCTCGCCGTCGGATTCGTCGCCCGGTTTCGCTCGGAATTTGTAGAGCGCGTAGAAGAGCATCACCATCACCAGCGAGAAGACGAACGACGAGAGGACGATCATCACGTTCAGCAGGTCGTCGATCTTCGGCGCCGCGGTCGATGCCTCCTGGCCGTCCCAGTTGATCGAGAGCATCACCGCCGAGATGGCCACCGTCCCGGCCAGCGTGGCGAGCAGCATTTTGACTATGGGCAGGCGTCCGTACATCGGGGCGGCGCGCATTCTATTGACTCCGCGGCGCGAAGCTTCGTGCCGCCAAGCGCCGTTCGGCACTAGCTCTGACGGGCCGGCTCAGGGAGCGGGAAGCGCCCCCAGCTCGCCAGCCGCGGCGGCGAGGACGCCGCGAGCGACGCCCTCCCAGCTCCAGAGCCTCGATGCCGTCTCGACCAGGGTCGCGCGGACCCGCTCGCGCTCGGACTCCGGCAGGTCGAACCAGGCGAGGAGGCGGGCGGCGATCGCTTCGACGGCGCCGGGACCGAGCGGGAACGAGGTCAGCTCGGCGACCTGCGGAGGCAGCTCGGCGGCGAGCTGGCGCGAGACCTCGAGCATCCCCGAGTGGCCGGCCGAGACCGGCAGCGCCCCGGCGGCGGCGGCCTCGACGGCGATCATCCCGAACGCCTCCGGGAAGGTGCTCGGCATCACCAGCGCCTCGGCCCGCGGCAGCAGCCGTGCGACCTCGTCGTGCTCGAGCCGGCCGAGGAACTCGACCGAGCCGGCAGCGGCGCGGGACAGCTCGGCGTAGCCCTCCGGCGGATCGGCGAGGAAGTCGGCGAGGTAGCCGAGCGGCGCCTCCTCCCCGCCCTCCAGCCCGCGACCGCGGCGGGCGATCTCGGCGGCGGCCGCGAGGTCGCCCCGGTCGAGCGCCGCCTGCAGCCGCCGCGCCGCTTCCTCGAAGGCGCCGAAGCCGGCCACCTGGAGGCGCACCTCGGGGTGGCGGCCGTGGACCAGCGGCCAGGCGGCGAGGATCAGGTCGACGCCCTTCGAGGCGATGAATTTGCCGACGAAGAAGACCGCCGGCGGCCGCGGCCCGGGCGCCGGCCGGAACGCCTCGACGTCGACCCCCGGCGGCCCGAGTCGCGTCTTCTCGCGCAGGCCGCTCAGCCCCGGCAGCGCCGCCCACAGGGACTCGGCGGTGTGGCGGGAGCCGACCAGGACGCCGCTGGCGGCGCCGAGGCCCTCGCTGGCATAGGGGCCGAAGCGGCCCAGGTCCGGCTTGACCGTGTACTCGAGCGCCGAGCCGTGGATCTTGGCGGCGAACGGGGCGACACCGGCGCGGGCGAGGATCGCCGGGCCCATCACCGCGTGGTTGGCGAGCGCCAGATCGATTCCCCCCGCCTCCGCGGCGACGGCACGGACGGCGGCGACGTTCGCCTCCAGGTAGCGGTCGAGCTCGGCCTCGCTGAGCTCGGCGAAGGTCTTCACCTCGAAGCCGGGGTAGGGGTCCTTGACGTAGACCGGCAGCAGGCCGCCGATCTCCGGCACGTGCTGCCGCACACTCGGCAGCCGCACCTCGCGGTCCTGGCTCAGCAGGTGGACCTCGTGGCCGAGCCGCGCCAGCGCCGGCGCCAGGTTGGCGTTGTAGATATTGCTGCCGGTGCCGCGCAGCATGTAACTGTGGAAGACGAGGACGCGCATCGGACCCGCCCAACCTAATAACCTTCCCGGCCATGAACGAGCGCCAGCTCTACCGGATGCGCGCCCCGGCCTCGGGCCGCGAGGCGATCGCCCACGCCGAGCCCGGCACCACCTACGTCGATCGCGAGACCGGCGAGGAGATGGAACCGGTCGCGATGGTCCTGCCGCTGGCCCCTTCGGCCTCCGAGCTGCCGCGCTCACCCGAGAACCTGCGCGCCTGCAGCCGCTGCGACCAGCTGATCGGGATCGACGTCAGCGATTGCCCGTACTGCGGGCTGCGCCAGAAACCGCTTTAGCCGTTCTCGGCACCGTTCTTCTCACCGCCGCAGCCAGCGGCCCAACGGGCTGCGCAGAAGCCAGCGGGGCGGATCTTCGTATAGGTAAAACGGGATGCCGGTCACCACGAGGAGAAACAGGAAGACCAAGGCCCTGCCCGTTTCGAAGATCAGCATCGCGATCAGCAGGCCGATCGTCAGGACCCCCGCCCACTCCTTCGAGATTTTGATGACAAGACGTTTCACAGTTTCGATAGTAGCTGATACGTAACTACAAATCCGTAGAACGAGAAACCAGCCCCAAGGCCCAGAAGGCTCCAGCGCCTCGAGAGCAGGTCACGCCGCGCGGCGTTCGCGCCCGGACGGACGAGCGCGCCGATGACGCCGAACGCCCCGGCGATCGCAAACGGAGTCGAGATATTGATGGTCTTCGGCAACGGGCCTTCGGCCCGCGGAATCAGCGAGACGATCCAGATCAGTGCGTGGAGCGCGTGCGACACGCCGCCGACCCTGGCAGCGAAACCCGCGCGCGTGGGTCACGCGGGTAAGGAGTCTCGCGCGGAAGGCCTACGGTTTCTGCACGAGCGTCGCGGTGTAGAGCAGCCGCGCGTTCGAGTAGTAGCAGCCGTAGGACTTGGTCTTGCCGACGCCCTGCTGCGGATGGCCGTTCTGGATGTCTTCTTTGGAGGAGCAGTGTTCGGCCAGGCGGCTGCCGCGCCAGGTGTTTTCGGCGGAGACGTTGAAGGCGAACATCGGCGCCCAGGTGGGGATCGTGAGGGCGACGATCTGGCCCTGGAGGACCGAGAGCGGGCGCTCGAGGGCGAAGATCGGGGTGGTGCCGAAGTAGGGGTTGAGGACCTCGAGCGGGCTCTGGCGGACGAGGGTGTATTTCGGCGGCTGGGTGCCTTCGATCGGCTTGAGGATGCCGATCCGGGCCTCCGAGGGGGTGCCGAGGAATTCGTCGAAGAAGCCGACCTCGTTGGTCGTCGTTTCGGATTCTTTGGTCGAGGGCTTGGAGAGGGTGATCGACCAGGCGACGATCTTGCCGTCGAACGGGACCTCGTACGGTTTCGGGGTTCCTTCGGCGATCGCCTGGAAGCCGGTCACGTGTCCCTCGACCCGGCAGGGCGTGATCTCGACGTTATTGACGATTTTGCCCGGGCAGGACGGCGGCGGCGTTTCCGACGTCTGCCCGAGGGTGACGACGCGCAGCGGCGCCGAATCGGCGGCGCTTGGCGCGGCGACGTAGATCACGGCCGCGAGCAGGCAGACGGCAAGCGCCAGCGGCGGCCAGGCGCGGCCAGGGCGTCTGTTCTTCTCGGCTAGGGGCATTTGGGGATGGCAACACCGGCCGCGGTGGCCAGTTGCGGGGATTCTGCCCACCTCGGGCCGCCGATGCGGAGGCGCCGGCCCGCTTGCACGATCCCCGCCAAACCCCTGTCGGCCACCCCACGGATCATCTAGTGTCGCCGCGCATGCCCGTGGTCGAGTCCGATCCCCGCACGACGGTCCTGGCCGAGGCGGAGCGCGTCCTGCGCCAGAACTGGCGCCAGGGCGAGCGCGACGGGATGCGCTTCTCCTACACCGAGCCGAGCCCGCACCGCTATCCGTGGCAGTGGTACTGGGACTCCTGCTTCGCGGCGATCGTCTGGCGCCGCTTCGACCGCGAGCGGGCCGCCGCCGAGCTGCGCAGCCTGCTGGAAGTGCAGCGCCCCGACGGGTTCGTCGGCCACACGATCTTCTGGCGCGAGCCGGTCAAGCTCCCCCGCCTCCTCTTCTACAACGTCCCCCATCGCGGCGCCCTGCAAACGGGGTCGATCCAGCCGCCGCTGCTCGCCTGGGCCTGGCGGATCGCGGTCGGCGACCCGGCCGCCGAGCCGCGGATCGCCGCCCACCTCGACTGGCTCGTCGCCAACCGCGAACTCGAAGGCGACGGCCTGCTCTGGATCGTCCAGCCGGACGAGTCGGGCCTCGACGCCTCGCCCAAGTTCGAGCCGGTCTGGAGGTGGCGCGCCAACGGCCGGCTCGGCTTTGCGCTGCTGGTGCGGCGCAACCGCAAGCTCGGCTGGGACGCGCGGCGGATCCGCGACGCCGGCCACCCGGTCCTCTGCGAGACGCTGGTCAACACGCTCTGGTCGCTCTCGCTGCAGGCGGCGGGCCGCCCCTCGGCGACCCCGGCCCTGGTCGAGCGGCTCTGGGACGAGCGACGCGGCCTGTTCGTCGACGAGGCGCAGCCGGGCTCGATCCGCCCCCGGGCCGTCACCTGGGCCTCGCTGGCGCCGCTGGCGCTGCCCGACCTGCCGGAGGCGATCGGCCGCCGCCTGGTCGAGGAGCACCTGCTCAACCCGCGCGAGTTCCTCACGCCGGTGGCGCCGCCCTCGGTCGCTGTCGAGGAGACGAGCTACGAGCCGGACGGCGGCCACGGCCCGATCCGCCGCTACTGGCGCGGCCCGACCTGGGTCAACTCGGCCTGGCTGGTCTGGCTCGGGATGCGCCGACTCGGTTACGAGGCCGAGGCGGCGCGCCTCGCCGAGGGCGTGATCGGCGCCGTCGCCCGCCAGGGCCTGCGCGAGTATTACGACCCGCGCAACGGCACCGGCCTCGGTGCCAGGGACTTCGCCTGGTCGACGCTGGTCTGCGAGCTCGCCGACCCCGACGAGCGGGCCGCCGTGGCGTCCTATTTGTAGCGGTAGGTGATCCGACCTCGATCGAGGTCGTACGGGCTGAGCTCGATCTTCACCCGGTCGCCGGGGAGGATGCGGATGTAGTGACGGCGCATCTTGCCGGAGATGTGGCCGAGCACGTCGTGCCCGTTGTCCAGTTTGACCCGGAACATGGTGTTCGGGAGGGCCTCGGTGATCTCGCCCTCCATTTCGATCTTTTCCTCTTTGGCCATGCGGCGGGAACTGTACACAGGCCGCATCGGCGCAGTCGGGCGGCGCACCCTCGCCCAGCTGTTCCTTATCCAGGCTATTCCGGGAAAAGGAACAGCTCTACGCGGTCAGGGAGGCGAGGAAGGCCAGCGCCGAGTCGCGGTCGCCGACCTCGCCGGCGTACTGCGCGGCCTCCAGCTCGGCCATCGCTTCGCCGAGCTCGGGGCCGGGCTCGATCTCGAGCGCGGCGGCGACCTCGTCGCCGCGCAGGAGCGGCGGCGGCGGGCCGTCGCGGCGCCAGTCGAGGGCGGCGGCGATCATCTCGCGGGCGAGGTCGAGGTGGGCGGTGACCATCTCCTCGCTCGCCAGCGGCCCGGCGCCGCGGGCCGAGAGGCGGTCGGCCACGGTCAGCAGGGTGACGTCGACTCCGACCGGCTCGGTCGCCCGCAGGTATTCGTGGACGCGGCGCCGCGACAGCGGCCGCTCCGGGATCATGAAGCCGAGGCGCAGGTGATGAAGGGTGAGCGCCTGCAGGTGGCGGGTGAGGCGGCGACTGGCGTGCAGGCGGCCGGCGAAGATCTCGCCGATCACCTCGACCCCGAGCGCGTCGTGGCCGCGGAAGCCGACGAAGCCGTCCCGTTCCTGGCGGGTCTGCGGCTTGGCGATGTCGTGGAAGACGGCGCCGAAGCGGAGCGCGGTGCCGCGGTCCATCTCATCGGCGAGCGGCTCGGCGAGCAGCTCCGCCACCTCGGCGGCGCGGTCGCCGGCGAAGCGCTCGAGGTCGGCCTCGATCTCGAGCGTGCGCTCGAGCACTTCGAGCGTGTGGCCGTGGACGTCGAGGTGGTGGTTCGGGCCCTGGCCGACACCCCGCAGGCCGGCGAGCTCGGGGAGGACGACCGCGGTGACCCCGAATTCGTCCATCAGCCGCAGCCCGCGCAGCGGGTCCGGGCCGCCGAGCAGCTGCCGCAGCTCGGCCAGCTGCCGCTCGCCGGCAGGCTCGCCGGCGTGCGGCGCCGCGTCGCGGGCGAGCTCGGCGGTCTCCGGGTCGACGGCGAGGCCGAGCCCGGCGGCCAGTCGCGGCGCCCGCAGCAGCCGCAGCGGTTCCTCGGCGAAGCTGCGCTCGCCGACCGCCCGCAGGATCCGCCGCTCGAGGTCGCCGAGCCCGTCGTAGGGATCGCGCGCCTCGCCGCCGCCGAGCGGCACCGCGACGGCGCCGATCGTGAAATCGCGGGCCGCGAGATCGGCCTCGATCGAGCCGTCGCGGAGCGGGGTCAAGTCGACCTGCCAGCCGCGCCCGCCGACGACCACGCGCCAGGTGCGGAACTCCTCGGAGAGCTCGAAGGCATGGCCGCCGAGCGGCCCGGCCAGCGCCCGCGCCACCGCCCCCGGGTCGCCGGGCAGGGCGAGGTCGAGGTCGCGAACCTCCGCGCCGAGCGCCGCGTCGCGGACCGCGCCGCCGACGATCCAGACCTCGGCCTCGGCGGCGAGCGCCGCGGCGGCGGCGCTGACCAGCGGCGAGGAGCGCAGCGCCTCGACCATCACGCCGGCCGCCGCGGCACCCGCGCCGAGATGCCGCAGGTGATCTCGTAGTTGATCGTCCCGAGCCGCGCGGCGAGCTCCTCGGCGCGCACCTCCTCGCCGCCCTGGCGGCCGATCAGGACCGCCTCGGCGCCCGGCTCGACGTCGGTCTCCGGGCCGAGGTCGACGGTCAGGTTGTCCATCGAGATCATCCCGACCAGCGGCCGCCGCGAGCCGCCGACCAGCAGCTCGGCGTGGTTGGAGAGCGCCCGCCGCACACCGTCCCCGTAGCCGATCGGGACGACCCCGACCCAGGTGTCGCACGGCGCCCGCCAGGAGCGGCTGTAGCCGGCGCTCTGCCCGGCCCGGAAGCGCTTGACCGCGGCGACGTAGCTGCGCAGCGAGAGCGCCGGCGCCAGCCCGCGCTCGGCCGGGTCCCCCTGGAACGGGTCGAGGCCGTAGACGGCGACGCCGCAGCGCGCCAGGTCGTAGTGGGAGCGCGGCTCGCGGAAGACGGCGGCGCTGTTGGCGGCGTGGGCGATCGCCTCGGGGAACTCTGCCTTGACCGCCCGCGCGACCGCGTCGAAGCGCTCGAGCTGGCGCTCGAAGTAGCCGTCGTCGGAGCCGGGTTCGTCGGCGGTCGCGAAGTGGGTCCAGACGCCGGCCAGCTCGAGATCGGGGTCGGCGGCGCAGGCGCGGGCCAGGGCGATCACCTCCTCGGCGGAGAAGTTGCCGAGCCGACCCATGCCGCTGTCGTACTTGACGTGGACCCGGGCCGGGCGGCCGGCGGCGCGGGCGCGTCCGGCGAGCACGGCGCGGAAGCGCTCGTCCCAGAGAGCGACCTCGGCGCCGGCGCCGAGCGCGATGTCGACCTCGTTCTCGGCCAGCACCCCCATCGTCAGCAGCGGCACGTGGCCGAGCCGCCGGGCGAGCGCCTCGGCCTCGCGCGCGGTCGCCACCGCCAACCGGGTGGCGCCGCCGGCGAGCGCCGCTTCGGCGCAGGCCGCGGCGCCGTGGCCGTAGCCGTCGGCCTTGACGACCGCGCAGAGCTCGGCGCCGCCGCGGAGCTCGGCCCGCAGCCGGGCGCAGTTGGCGCGGACCGCGCCGAAGTCGATCCGGGCGACCGCCCGCTCCATGCTCAGTCCGCGTCGGAGTCGGAGCCGTAGTCGTCGACGACCGCGGCGAGGGCGTCGGCGCGGGTCACCATCCCCGCCAGGCGGCCGTCGTCGTCGACGACCGGCAGGTGGTTGTGGTGGGAGTCGGCGATCTTGCGGGCGATCCGATCGGCGTTCTCGTAGGTCTTGACCGTGATCGGGTCGGCGGTCATCAACTCCGAGACCTTGGTCGCGAAGGCTTTTTCGAGCTTGTGTTCGAAGCCCTTCATCGAGCCGATGAAGACGATCCCGCCCATGATGTTGAGGTAGTGCGGCAGGTGCAGGTCGGACTCCTCGTCGCTGAGCACGAGGTCCGACTCGCTGACGATGCCGATCACGACATCCGCATCGTCGACGACGGCGACTGCGCCGTGGTCGGTCTTCGCCAGCAGGTCGATCGCCGCGCGGGCGTCGTCGTCGGGTCCGACGCTGGAGACGTCGGCGTCCATGATCTCGGCAGCCGTTTTCATGGGCGCGAGATTATTCGACGCGGCCGTCGCCGCGCTCACCAGTGCCCTCGCGGCCGCAGCCCGGCCGGGATCGCGGCGATCACGTCGGTGGCGATCACCGACTCGGCGGCGCCGATCCGGCGCGCCGCCTCGCGGCCGGCGCGGGCGTGGGCGAGGACGGCGGCACAGGCGGCGGTGAACGGCTCGAGGCCGCGGGCGAGCAGCGCCGCGGTGAGCCCGGAGAGGACGTCGCCGGTGCCGGCGGTCGCCAGCGCCGGCGCCGAGACGGCGTTGACGGCGACCCGGTCGCCGTCGGCGACGATCGTGTCGTCGCCCTTCAGCACGACCACCGCGCTGGCGGCGCGGGAGGCCTCGCGGGCGGCGGCGAGCCGGTGGGCGCCGATCTCCTCGGCGTCGCGCTCGAGCAGGCGGCCGAGCTCGCCCGCGTGCGGGGTGAGGACGGTCGGCGCCGGGCGGCCGGCCAGCTCGCCGAGGCGGCCGGCGAAGGCGTTCAGCCCGTCGGCGTCGATCACCAGCGGGCACTCGAGTCGCGGCCCGACCGCGCGGACCAGCGCCAGCGAGCCCTCGTCGCGGCCGAGGCCGGGGCCGAGGACGCCGGCGGCGGCCCGCTCGAAGGCGGCCAGCAGCGGCTCCGCCGAGTCCGCCGAGAAGCAGCCCTCGCCGCCGGGGATCGCCTTCGACATCACCTCCGGGTCGGCGCTGGCGAAGACCGGCTGCAGGTCGGCGGGGACGGCGACGGTCGCGTAGCCGGCGCCGCCGCGGATCGCCGCCCGCGAGGACATCCGCACCGCCCCGGTCAGCCCCAGCGAGCCGCCGGCGATCGTCACCTGCCCGGAGCTGAACTTGGTCGAGCGGGAGCCGCGCTTCGGCAGCAGCTCGAGCACCGCCGGCGCGATCACCCCGGCGGCCGGCGCGGTAGTGGCGCCCTCCGGGATCCCGATCGGCGCCACCCGCAGCTTGCCGCCCGCCCACTTGCCGGGCGCGACCAGCTGGCCGAGCTTGGCCGCGTGGAAGGTGACGGTGACGGTCGCGGCGACGGCCTCGCCCTCGACCTCGCCGCTCGACGCGTCGACGCCGGAGGCGATGTCGCAGGCGACGATCGGCGCCCAGCAGTGGTTGATCGCCGTGATCGCGGCCCGCGCCGGCTCCCGCGGGGCGCCGCTGAAGCCGGTGCCGAAGATCGCGTCGACGACGACCGCGGAGCCGCGCAGCCGCTCGACGATCTCGTCGGGGCCGAGCTCGTGCGCCTCGACCCGGGCCAGGTTCGCGGCCGCGTCGCCCTCGATCTCGCCGGCCGGCCAGAGCAGCAGCAGGTCGACCTCGAAGCCGAGCTCACGCAGGAGCCGCGCCGCGACGAAGCCGTCGCCGCCGTTGTTGCCCTTGCCGCAGACGATCCGCACCGGGCCTCGCGGCGCCAGCTCGACCACCGCGTCGGCCAGCGCCCCGCCGGCCGCCTCCATCAGCCGCAACGAGGGGACGCCCTGCTCCGCGATCGCCCAGCGGTCGGTCGCCCGCATCCCCTCGGCGTCGTAGAGCGGATCGAGCCAGGGCTCCACGTCGCTATTCCTGGTGGGCGAAGGCGACGGCGGCGGCGTTGTCGCGGGAGTGGGTCAGCGAGATCTCGACCCGGCGCCCGGCGGCCGCCTCGGCGGCGCGGCCGGAGAGCCGCACGGTCGGCGGTTCGCCGGCCACCACCTCGATCTCCCCCAGCCCCAGCACGCTGCGCAGCCCGAGCGCCTTCGCGACCGCCTCCTTGGCGGCGAAGCGGGCGGCGAGGTGGCGGCCGGGGCGGGCCCGCTGCGCCGCGTACTCGCGCTCGGCGGCGCTGAAGACGCGCTCGGCCAGGCGCGGGTGGCGCTCGAGCGCCCGCTCCATGCGCTCGATCTCCAGCAGGTCGATGCCGACGCCGGTGGGCATGGCGCCAAGCCTAGATGGCGGACCCGGCGACGCCTTACTTGGCGACGCCGGCGATCACCGTCGCCGTCGCCTTTTCACCGGAGCTGGAGCCGCCCGCGGCCAGGTAGCCGATCTTGTCGAGGTAGGGCCGGAACGCTTCGATTTCGGCCTTTTCGAGCGGCGAGGCGAGCGCGTCGAAGAGGGTCAGCGCCGAGGGGCCGTCGACGAAGGCGCTGATCGGCGTCCCGCCGAGCGCCTTCTTGGCTTCCGCGAAGGTCGGGTCTTCGCCGAGCGTGCCGGCTTTTTCGGAGAGCGCCGCGGTCGCCGCCTTGGGGCCGTAGGAGATCACCAGCTTGCCGTCGGCGACGGCGACGACGAGCGGCTTCGGCCCGAGTTCGTCGGAGCGGATCGAGAAGCCGTTGAGGCCGCCGCTGCTCAGCGCGCTGACCCCGGCGACGCCGGTGGCGCGCAGCAGCAGGCTGAGGTTCTTGACCGTGTTTTCGGCTTCGGCCGGGTCGCTGGTTTCGATCACCACGGCGCCGCCGAGGTTGCTTTCGCTGTTGCCTTCGGCGAAGCCGGCGACGTCGCCGATCGAGCCGAGCAGCGAGTCGAGGTCGAGGCCCGACTGCGCCATCGCCCGCTTGAACTCGTGCGGCCGGAGCTCGCCGGGGATCCCGTTTTCGTCGATCCGGTCGACCATCTCCTGCAGCGTCTTGCCGTATTCGGCGCTGGCGAAGGCGCCGATCGAGCCGGCCGGCAGCTTTTCGAGCAGGGCGCTGGCGTCGCCGCCGACGGTGGTGCCGGTGCTGGCGTTCGAGCTGACGTCCATCTCCAGGTGGTCACTGCCCGGCACCAGGCTGATCAGCGCGGTCGAGCCTTCCGGTTCGATCCCCAGCACTTCGAAGCCGAGCTGGGTTTCCGAGTCGATCCCCTGGCCGGCTTCTTCGATCAGCTTGCCGATGTCGACGAAGACGTCGCCGACCGCGCCGTCGGGCACTTCGTCGCTCGCTTCCGAGAAGGCGTCGCTCGCGGCGAGGTTTTCGCCGTCGAGCGCCTCGACCGCCTCCTTGAAGCTCGCTTCCTCCTCGCCGAACAGCAGCAGGCCTTCGGTGAAGCCGAACGTCGAGCCGTCTTCCTCGACCTTGTAGTCGACGCCTTCGAACGAGCCTTCTTCGAGTTCCTCGTCTTCGCCTTCGACGACGTGCTTTTCGACGAATTCTTCGGCTTCGCCTTCGTCTCCGATCTGCAGCGCGGCACCGGCGGCGTGAAAATCGTTGCCGTCGTATTCGCGCAGGAAGAGGCCGGCTTCGTCGCCCAGCCAGGGGTCCACTTCCTTTTCGAAGTCGAGCTCGTCGCCGCCGCCGGCGGCCGATGACTCGAGTTCTTCGACGATGTATTCGCCGACGTCGCTGATCCCGGCGACCTGCTTGGCCAGCGAGTTGACGTTGGCGGCGACTTCGTCGTCGGGGCGGAGCGTCGCCTGGATGAAGACCGAGGAGTCGGGCGGCGCCGCTTCGGCCGGGTCCTTGCCCGAGGAGCCGCCGCCGCCGCAGCCGGCGAGGAGCGCTGTCGCGGCAGCGAGCAGCGCCGCGAGGGCGGCCAGACGGGGGACGAGACGCCTCATCGAGCCGCGCACCTTAGATGATCGGGCGGCGCCCGGTTACTCGACGGTGACCGTCTTGGCCAGATTGCGGGGCTGGTCGACGTTCAATCCGCGCAGGCGGGCGATGTCGTAGGCGAGCAGCTGCAACGGCAGCACCGCGACCACCGGCTGCAGGATCCAGTCGGTGCGGGCGACCTCGATCGTCGCGTCGGCCACCTCGCGGACCCGCTCGTCGCCGTCGGTGGCGACCGCGATCGTCTCGGCGCCGCGGGCACGCACCTCCTCGACGTTGGAGAGGATTTTCGCCAGCACCGGGCTGTCGGTGGCGACGCAGACGACCGGCGTCGACTCGTCGAGCAGCGCGATCGGCCCGTGCTTCATCTCCCCGGCCGCGTAGGCGTCGGTCGGGATGTAGGAGATCTCCTTCAGCTTCAGCGCCCCCTCGAGGCAGACCGCGAGCCCGATGTGGCGGCCGAGGTAGAGGAAGAACTCGCGGTCGGCGAGCTTTTCGGCGATCTCTCGGACCGGCCCTTCGGTCATCTGCAGGGTCTCGTCGATCCTCACCGGCAGCGCCCTCAGCTCGGCGACCAGCTCGCGAATCCGCTCGGTGGGCAGCGTCCCTCGCAGCTGGGCCAGCCGCAGCCCGAGCAGGTACATGACGGCGATCTGGGCGACGAAGGTCTTGGTCGCGGCGACGCTGACCTCGAGCCCGGCGCGGATGTAGAGGACGGCGTCGGCTTCGCGGGTCGCCTGGCTGCCCATGATGTTGGTGATCGCCAGCACCTTGGCGCCGGCCTCGCGGGCGAGCCGCATCGCCGCCAGGGTGTCGGCGGTCTCGCCGGACTGGGTCATCCCGATCACCAGGTCGCCGGGGCCGACGACCGGGTTGCGGTAGCGGTACTCGGAGGCGACGTCCATCTCGACCGGGACCCGCGCCCACTGCTCGATCGCGTACCGACCGACCAGGCCGGCGTGGTAGCTGGTGCCGCAGGCGACGATCACGATCCGCTGCAGGCCGCGGAGGAAGTCGTCGTCGAGGTCGACGTCGGAGAGGTCGACGCCGTCGTCCTCGGGCAGGCGGTCGGTGACCGTCTCGGCGACCGCGTCGGCCTGTTCGTGGATCTCCTTCAGCATGAAGGTCTCGTAACCGCCCTTCTCGGCGGCGTCGGCGTCCCAGGTCACCTCTTCGGGCGCCCGCTCGACCGGGGTGCCATCCGGGTCGGTGATCCGCACCCCGTCGGCGTCGATCTCGACGATCTCGTTGTTTTCGATCGGCATCGCGGTGCGGGTGTCGGCGAGGAAGGCGGGGATCGCCGAGGCGAGGAAGGTCTCCCCCTCGCCGACCCCGGCGACCAGCGGGCACTCCTTGCGGGCGCCGAGCAGGCGGCCCGGCTCGGCGGCGTGCATGGCGACGAAGGCGTAGTGGCCGCGCAGCTCCGAGTAGGCGGCGCGGACGGCGGCGGCGAGGTCGCCGTCGTAGTGGCTGGCGATCAGGTGGGCGACGACCTCGGCATCGGTCTCCGAGGTGAAGACCTCGCCTTCCTCCTGCAGCCGCCGCCGCAGCGCCGCGTGGTTCTCGACGATCCCGTTGAGGACGATGTGGACCTGGCCGGAGCTGTCGTCGTGCGGGTGCGCGTTCTCCTCGGTGACGCGGCCGTGGGTGGCCCAGCGGGTGTGGGCGATGCCGGTCGCGGCGTCCGACAGCGTGCCGCTGCCGTTCACCCGCTTGGCGACCGCGGCCCGCAGGTTGGCCAGGTTGCCGACCGCGTGCACGCTCTCGACGTCACGGCCCTCGCCGTCGAGCAGCGAGATCCCGGCCGAGTCGTAGCCGCGGTATTCGAGCTTTTCGAGGCCGCTGAGGAGCAGCTCCTCGCAGGGGCGGGCGCCGACGTATCCGATGATTCCGCACATGAGAGGTCGAACAGGTTAGACGGGTGGGGGTGCGGGGTGGGATCGGAGGTGGGTCCGGGAGGGATTCGACGATGGACAGGGGCGGTGCGACGGTGGGGATCGGGTGGGGTCTGCCCGCTGCACCTCGTCGGGTGGAACGGCCGTGCGGCCGACGCCCCGGAGCTCCCCGGCCCTCCTCATGCTGATACGCGTTCAGACCCCACCCGACCCCCACCGGTAGCGCCCAACGCTCGAACCTCGAAGGAGTCGCCCACCCCCTTTGTCTTTAGCTTGCGAGGGACGGGGCCTTGCGGCCGGAGAGAGCCGCCGTAGTCGCGAAGCGTGGGCGCGGCGGGGAGCGTGGTTGTCTTTTCTCAACCCAGCCGTCCCGTGGTTGTCTTCTCAACCCATGGTTGAGAAAGGACAACCACACCCTGTGCCGCATGGCGCTGGCCGACCAACCCTTAGCCCCGGCCCGTGTACCGCAAGCTCAAATCAAGGGGGAGGGATTCGTCCTTCTTGCCGTCTCCTTGGGGGAGCGTCGGTAGGACCCCCGAACGTTTTGCGGCTGAGGAGAACGGCGTCTCGCGGCGACAGCCGTTCCACTCCCATCGACGACAGGCCGAGTGAGGGGTCCTACCGACGATCCCCCCTACGCCAGCTCCTGCCTAACGAGGTCAACCAGTCGCCCACAGACCTCATTCGCCTCGTCCCCAGTAGGCGCCTCCACCATCACCCGCACCAACGGCTCCGTCCCCGACGCCCGCACCAAGACTCTCCCCCGCCCCTCCAACCCCGCGCTCTCCGCCTCGACCGCATCCCAAACGACCTTCGCGCCCGCAATCGCCTCCCGGTCCGCCACCTTCACGTTGACCAGCACCTGCGGCAGCTTCTCCATCGGCACCGCCTCCTCCAGCCCCGCCCCGCCGAGCTCGCGCATCGCGGTCAGGGCGGCGGCGATGCCGTCGCCGGTGAAGACGAAATCGGCGCCGATGATGTGGCCCGACTGCTCGCCGCCTAGGCGCCAGCCGCGGCGGCGCATCTCGTCGATCACGTAGCGGTCGCCGACCTGGGTGATCGCGACCTCGATCCCGGCCTCCTCCATCGCCCGGTGGAAGCCGTAGTTGGTCATCACGGTGACGACGACGCCGCCGCCCAGCTCGCCGCGGGCGGCGAGGCCGCGGGCGGCGAGGGCGATCAGCTCGTCGCCGTCGTGGACGCGGCCGCTGCCGTCGACGGCGAGGACGCGGTCGCCGTCGCCGTCGAAGGCGAAGCCGAGGATCGCGTCGGACTCCGCCACGCGCGCCGCCAGCTGCTCCATGTGGGTGGAGCCGCAGCCGTCGTTGATGTTGCGGCCGTCCGGCTCGACGCCGATCGTCTCGACCTCGGCGCCGAGCCGCTCGAAGATCGCCGGCGCGACCCGGTGGGTGGCGCCGTGGGCGCAATCGAGGACGACCCTGCGGCCGCTGAGGTCGAGCGGGAAGTGGGCGGTCAGCTCGCGCAGGTAGTCCTCCGCCCCGCCCTCCAGCTCGCGCACCCGGCCGGGCTCGACCGGCTCCGGCTCGGCCTCGAGCAGCGCCTCGATCCGCGCCTCCTCCTCGTCTGGCAGCTTCAGCCCCTGGGCGGTGAAGAACTTGATGCCGTTGTCGCGGTAGGGGTTGTGGGAGGCGGAGACGACGGCGGCGAGGTCGAGGCCGAGGCGGCGGACCAGGATCGCCGCGGCCGGCGTCGGCAGCACCCCGGCGAGCAGCGCGTCGCCGCCCGCCGCGGCGATGCCGGCGGCCAGCGCCGCCTCCAGCATCGGGCCCGACTCGCGGGTGTCGCGGACGATCAGGACCTGAGGGCGGTCGGCCTCCAGGGTCGAGGTGACGGCGCGGCCGAGGGCGGTCGCCAGCTCGGCGGTGAGGAACGTCCCAGCCTCTCCTCGGACCCCATCGGTACCGAAGAGCTTGCGCTCAGTCGTTCCCACCGGACCTCAGCGCTTGCTGAACTGCGGGCGCTTGCGGGCCTTCTTGAGGCCGGCCTTCTTGCGCTCCTTGACCCGCGCGTCGCGAGTCAGGAAGCCGCGGCGCTTGAGGTCGCCGCGCAGCTCGGCGTCGATCTCGGTCAGCGCCCGGGAGATGCCGTGGCGAACCGCGCCGGCCTGGCCGCTGATGCCGCCGCCGTGGACGCGGACGCGGACGTCGACGTTGCCCTCGTAGCCGCTGACCGCGAGCGGCTGGCGCGCCATCGTCTGATGCAGGGGGCGCGGGAAGAACTCCTCGAGGCTGCGCTTGTTGATCTCGAACTTGCCGTCGCCGGGAACCAGGGTGACGCGGGCGATCGAGCTCTTGCGCTTGCCGGTGGCGAGGAAGCGGGCGCCGCTCTCCATTTTCGCCGGGGCGCGGTTGGCGGCGTCGGACTGGGCCTCGGCGGCGGCGAGCTCGGCCTCGCGGCGGGCGCGCTCCTCCTCCTCGGCTTCGAGGCGGGCGCGCTCCTCGGCGCTCAGCTCGGGCGCGTCGGGCTCGACCGCGATCGGCTCCAGGTCGGCGCCCGGGATGACGTCTTTTTTCGGCTCCGCGGCGGCCGGTGCGGACCGCTGCTCGGCGGGCTCCTCGGCCTGCTCGGCGGCGGAGCGGGCTCCTCGGCGGGAGCCTCCTCGGTCTGGGCCTCGGCGGGCTCCTCAGCCGCGGGCTGCTCCTCCTGCTCCGCGGGAGCCTCCTCGGTCTGCTCTGCGGAAGCCTCCTCGGCCTGCGCGGCGGCGGGCTCCTCGGCCTGCGCGGCGGCGGGCTCCTCGGCCTGCTCTGCAGGAGCCTCGGCGGCCGACTCCTCGGCGGGCTCGGCCGGCGCCTCGGCGGCGGGCTGCTCCTCGGCGGCCGGCTGCTCCTCGGCTGGCTGCTCCTGGGCGGACTCGGACGCCTCCGGCGGCGAGCTCTCCTCCGGGGTCTCCTCGTCGCGTTTCGTCTCGTCGTCTGCCATCAGTTCGTCTCCATCGGTTTCGGTTGCTGCGCCGCGTGCGGGTGGTCGGGGCCGGCGTAGACCTTGAGCTTGGTCAGCTGCTGGCGGGCGAGTCGGTTGCGCGGCAACATTCCCTTCACCGCCTTGCGAATGACCTCCTCCGGCCGTCGCTCGAGCATCTCCCCCAGGGTCCGCGACTTGATCCCGCCCGGGTAGCCGCTGTGGCGCCAGTAGGTCTTCTGCGCCAGCTTGTCGCCGGTGACGTGGATCTTCTCGGCGTTGACGACGACGATGAAGTCGCCGGTGTCGACGTGGGGCGTGTACTCGGGCTTGCGCTTGCCGCGCAGAGCGTCGGCGATCTGCGTCGCCAGGCGGCCCAGGGTCTTGCCCTCGGCGTCGACGACGTACCAGTCTCGCTGGCGGTTGGCGGGTGTGGCTACGAAGGTCTTCATCGCGACAAAAACCGCGCGGCAGAACCAGCGCGGCCGGGGGATGATAGCCATCTCGCGAGGTATGCTGCCGCGCCAGTGGCGATCCGCTGCCGGCGGATCATCGCAAATGCAGTGCCGAGTCCCTCCCGGCCGCGCCGGAAGGGAGCGGAGGACCCGCGGGGACCTTGCAGGTCCCGGGGGCGAATCGGGCGAACTTCGCTCGTAGCGCATCTCTTTCAGCGCGAGCCCGTCAGCTAACTCCGCAGGCAATCGAGAGAGAGGGCTGTTGCTGCACAGGAGACGGCCGGGCCGGCGGCCCGGGACGAAATCGATGATCGCGACGTTGGCCGCGGCGCTGACGCTGGTCCTGCCGGCGGCGGCCGCGGCGGAAACGGGCGGCGCCGTCACCCCGAGCGGCAGCGCGCCGCCGCCGCCGAGCGAAAGCGGCGCCCCCGCCGCAGCGCCGACCGCCGGCGCGATCTCCCTCCTCACCGCCGAAACCGCCCCCCGCAAGTCCTTCTACTTCGGCTACCGCGCCGCCCGGATCAGGTTCACGATCGGCTCGACCCAGGCTCAGAACGACATCCGCGTCGACGTCGTCGACGGCGGCGGCAACGCGATCAAGACCTTCTACCTCTCCGGGGTCGAACCGAACCTGCCGCAGACGATCCGCTGGGACGGCTCGACCAACGAAAACCGGCCAGCGCCGAACGGCCGCTACTCGTTCCGCGTCTCGCCGCAGACGCCCGGCGCCCCGGCGGCGCGCCGCTCGACCACCTCGACGCCGCTCGCGCTCGGCTTCTCCTTCTACCGCTTCGCCTTCCCGGTCCTCGGCGCCCACGAATTCGGGATCGGAGCCGGCCGCTTCGGCGCCGGCCGCGACGGCCACACCCACCAGGGCCAGGACACGATGGCCGCCTGCGGCACGCCGCTGGTCGCCGCCCGCGGCGGCACCGTCCAGTACTCCGGCTACCAGGCGCTGGCCGGCAACTACATCGTGATCGACGGCCACGGCAGCTCGATCGACTTCATGTACGCGCACCTGGCCGAACCCTCGCCGCTGCAGGCCGGCGAAATCGTCCGTACCGGGCAGCCGATCGGGATCGTCGGCGAGACCGGCGACGCGACCGCCTGCCACCTGCACTTCGAGATGTGGAGCGCGCCGGGCTGGTACGAGGGCGGCCAGCCCTTCGACCCGCTGCCCTATCTCGAAGAATGGGACCGCTACAGCTGAGGCCGCACAGGCTCGGCGTGGCTTTGTCCTCGGTCGGCTGACTTGCTCACGCACCGAAGTGCGCTCGCGGCGTCAGCCTCCCTGCGTCCGCGCCACGCCTTCGCCTGAGCGCCCTCAATCTGTACCGGCTCAGTTCGTGCAACGGTCGCAGCGGCCGCGAAGGACGACGTCGTGCTCGGTGACGTCGAAGTCCATCTCCTCGCAGAGCTTGCCGATCGCCCGCTCCAGCGAGCGGTCCTCGAAGGGGACCATGCGGCCGCAGTCGCGGCAGATCGCGTGGTGATGATGGTGGCCGGTCGGGTCGACCCGCTCGTAGCCGGTGACGCCGCGGCCGACCTCGAGGCGCCGCACCAGGCCGAGCTGCTCGAGCTGCTCGAGCGCCCGGTAGACGCTGGCGCGGGCGACGCGGGGGCTGCGGCGACGCAGCTCGTCGTCGAGGTCGAGGGCGGTGACGGCGCAGTCGTGGGAGGCGAGCGCCTCGACCACCGCGGTACGGGCGCCGCCGCGCCGGTGGCCGGCCTCCTGCAGGGTCGCCAGGGCGTGCTCGGCCCAGGGGATCTTGGCCGTCGCGGTCACGATTCGATGCTAGCCCTTGGTCCAGCGATCGCCGGCGGCAGGCCGGGCCGGCCGCGGCGCTGCCAATCGACGATGCCGGCGGCGACGAAGACCGCGGTGGCGACGCCGACGACCGCGGTGCCGGCGGGCAGCGAGTCGATCTCGTAGCTGAGCACGAGGCCGGCCCAGGTGGAGCCGACCGCGATCGCCGCCGAGAGCGCCAGCCCCTGCCAGGGGCGGTCGCTGAGCAGGCGCGCGGCGCCGCCGGGCGCCGCCAGCAGGCCGAGCAGGAGCAGCGCCCCGACCGCCTGCGTCGCCTCCGCCGCCACCGCGCCGAGCACGACCAGGAAGACGATCCCCAGCGCCCGCACCGGCAGGCCGATCGCGCGCGCGACCTCCGGGTCGAGGGTGCTCAGAAGCAGTGGCCGGGCCAGGGCCAGCAGCGCCAGGCAGGAGAGGACCGCGATCGCCGCCGCCAGCCGCGCTTCCCCGGCCGAGAGCCCGAGGACGGAGCCGAACAGGACCCGCACCGCGGCGGTGCCGTCGGAGCCGCTCGAGCCGGCAATGAAGATCGAGAGGAAAAGCGCGCCGAGGCCGAGCACCCAGGCGAAGACGGAGCCGATCACGACGTCGTCGGGACGGGCGCGGCGGCCGAGCGCTCCCATTCCGGCGCCGACACCGAGGGTGGCGACGAACAGCCCGAGGCGGACGTCGAGGCCGGCCGCCGCCGCGGCGAGGGCGCCGGTGAAGGCGACGTGGCTGAGCGCGTCGCCGGCAAAGACCTGAGCGCGGAGGACGACGAAGTAGCCGACGAGGCCGCAGGCGAGGGCGACGAAGGTGCCGGCCAGGAAGGCGTTCCGCATGAACTCGTGGGCGAGCATCAGGCGGCGCCCTCCCCCAGCCGTGCCGCGCTGCTCCCGGGCGCCCAGCGCCGCGCCGCCTCGACCTCGAGCCGCACCGCGACGTAGCTGCCGAAGGAGAGCGTCGTCACCCAGAAGCCGACCGGGTAGGGCGAGTAGAAGGCGATCGTCAGCCCGATCCAGGTGACGAGCAGGGCGATCGCGATCGAGAGCGCAATCCCGAGCCCGGGCCGCGCGGTCAGCTGCTGCGCGGTCGCCGCCGGCGTCACCAGCAGCGCGAAGACGAGCAGGGCGCCGGTGATCTCGGCGGTCGCCGCCACCGCCAGCCCGAGCAGCAGCAGGAAGGCGGCGGCGAGCAGCCGGGTCGGCACCCCGGCGGCGCGGGCGACGGCGCCGTCGAGCGAGGCGAAGAGCAGCGGCCGGCCGATCAGCGCCAGCGCCAGCAGCGCCGCCACCGCCACCCAGAGCAGGGTCTGCACCTGGCCGCCGGTGATCCCGAGGAAGGTCCCGAAGAGGAGCGACTGCAGGCTCGCCAGCTGGCCGCTGTAGAGGTTGACGAAGAGGAAGCCGAGGCCGAGGGCGAAGGCCTGCAGGGTGCCGATCGCCGCCGACTCGTTGGCGCCGCCGCCGGACTCGGGCGAGCCGGCCGGCCGGCTGACCCCGGCCAGCGCCAGCGCCCCGAGCCCGCAGGCGCCGAAGTAGCCGAGCGCCAGCGGCAGCCCGGCCAGCGTCGCCGCGGCCGCGCCGGGGAAGGCGATCACCGAGAGCGTGTGGCCGGCGAAGGTCTGCCGCCGCAGGACCATGAACCAGCCGACCGCGCCGGCCGTCACCGCGACGATCGTCCCCGCCCACAGCGCGTTGACCATGAAGGCGTATTCGCTCATCGCTTCGAAGTCGGCGACCGGGTTGATCGAGATGCCGGCCAGCGCGCTCATCCGCCCTCCCCGTCGGGCTCGGGGTGGTGGCAGTCCTGGTGACCGGCCGGCTCCGGGGTGCCGACGACGACGAGGCGCCCGTCGGAGGCTTCGAGCACCTCGATCGGCGCCCCGTAGAGGCGGCTCAGCGTCCCGCCCTCGATCACCGTCCGCGGCGGCCCTTCGATCCCCCGCCCCTCGGCGAAGTAGACGACCCGGTCGAGGTAGGGCAGGATCGGGTTGACGTCGTGGGCGACGAGCAGCACCGTCACCCCCTGCGTCTCGCAGATCCGCTGCACGAGGCCGGCAACCGCGGCCTGGTTGGAGAGGTCGAGGCTGTCGAGCGGCTCGTCGAGCAGCAGCAGCCGCGGCTGGCGGACCAGCGCCTGGGCGATCAGCAACCGCTGCTGCTCGCCGCCGGAGAGCGTCCCGATCGGCCGCGAGGCGTAGGCCTCGGCGCCGACCAGGGCGATCATCTCCTCGACCCGCGCCTGGGCGCGGCGGCTGGCGGCGCTCCACCGCGCCGGCAGCGGCACCCCCCAGCGCGAGCCGTCGAGCCCGAGGCGGACGATCTCGCGGCCGCGGATACGCGTCGCCGCGTCGAAGCTGCGGCGCTGCGGCAGGTAGCCGATCTCGGCGCGGGCGGCGCCGGGCGGCCGGCCGAGCACGCTGGCCGCGCCCTCGCTGAGCGGCAGCAGGCCGAGGACGACGTCGAGCAGCGTCGACTTGCCGGCGCCGTTGGGGCCGAGGACGGCGACGAACTCGCCCTCGCCGATCCGCAGGTCTACCCCCGACCAGACCGACCCCGAACCGCGGCGGGCGGCGGCCCGCTCGAGGCGGACCGCCTCGGCGGCGGCGGCGGCCGGCGCGGCCGGCGCGGCGGGCTCGGTGCGCGAGGAGGCGGTCAGCCGCCCGCCCCCCGCTTCAGCGCCGCCTCGATCCCGCCCAGCTCGCGCGTCATCCATTCCTCGAAGCTCGCCCCGGCCGGGGTCATCGTCTCGGTCACGGTCGCGACCGGGATCCCCGCCGCTTCGGCCGCCTCGTTCAGGCGCTCGACGTCGGGCGTCGCGTTCTGGCTGTTGTAGACCCAGAGCTTCACCTGCCCGTCTTCGAGCTGTTCGTCGGCGGCCGCCTTCTCCGCCGGCGTCGGTTCGGTGCCCTCGGCGACCGCGTCCATGAACCCGGTCGGGGTGAGCAGCCGCAGCCCGAGCGGGCCGGCGAGCGGTTCGAAGATGCTCTCCGAGGCGCCGACCGGCGTGCCCCCGTAGCGCGACTTGATCTGGGCGATCAGCCGCTCGTATTCGGCCAGGCCGGCGCCTTCGAAACTCGCCTTCTGCTGCTGGAAGTAGAGGGCCCTGTCCGGCAGCGCCTTTTCGTAGGCGGCGACGATCGCGTCGATCACCCGGTGGACCGAGGTCGGCGAGTACCACTGGTGCGGGTTGTCGCCGCTCTCCAAGCCGAGGACGTCGCCGACGTCCAGTTCGGCTCGACCCGAGTCGGGACTGGCGGCGAGCAGCTTCGAGGCCCATTCGTCATACCCGATCCCGTTGACGATCGAGAGCTGGGCGCCGGCGAAGGTCCTGGCGTCGGTGCTGGTCGGTTCGTAGTCGTGCGGGTCGGCGGCCGGGTTGGTGATGATGCTCGTCACCTGCACCTCTTCGCCGCCCAGCTGTGCGGCGATCGAGCCCCAGAAGTTCTCGGCGGCGACCACGTTCAGCTTGCCCGCGGCGGCCGCGGCGCCGCCACCGCCGCCGCAGCCGCTGCTCAGCAGGGCGAGCGGGACGAGCAGGAGGAGGCCGACGAGCGGCAGGCGGAAGCGCATCGCCCGCACAGCTTAATGAGAATGAATCCAGTTTGCGTTTAAGCGCGCTGCGCTCGTACGAGCGGCCAGGTCGCACCCGCCGGAACCCGGAAACTCGGGGTTCGCCCCCGCCGCCGGCGCTTGCCGATTGCCAGCAGTTTTAGGTAGTTCATCCCCGATGCCCGCGACGCAGCCCGCCACCCGCCCCGAGGCGATCGACCAGCACCTGGTCCGCGCCCTCTCCCACCCGCTGCGGGTGCGGATCCTCGAGATCCTCAGCGAACGGGTCGCCAGCCCCAGCGAAGTCGCCGAGCAGCTCGGCGTCGAGATCGGCCACGTCGCCTACCACACCCGCACCCTCGATCGCTGCGGCTGCCTGGAGCTGGTCGAGACCGCACAGCGCCGCGGCGCCACCGAGCACTACTACCGGGCGGCGCCGCGCTCCTACCTGAGCTGGATGCCGCTCGCCCTCGACGAGCGCGGCTGGCGCGAGGTGACGGCGGTGCTCGCCGACGCCCAGCGGGAGGTCCTCGCCGCCCAGCGGCGCAGCGCCGGCCGGCTCGAGGACGAGCAGCGCGAGGGCGACGAGCGAGTTGCCGCGGTCGTCGCCCTCGCCGCCCTCTGATCCTCCCCGGCAGCTTTCCGGCCCCTACCGGCTCTCGTCCACCTCGCGCTCGCGATCGACGGCGCGCCGCTCCTCGAGCTCGGCTTCGGCGGCGGTCCGCTTCGCCCGCTCCTCGGCGAGGTCCGCCTCGCCCCGCGCCCGCTCGGCGTGGCTGCGATGGCGGTCGACGTCGTCGTGCAGCGCCCGGCCCTGGGCCCTGTCGACTTGCCTGCGGCGCCTCCGTCGCGAGGCGGCGAGGCCCAGCAGGACCAGGATCACGACCACGGCGACGATGACGATCACCACGGTTGCGGTGGACATTTGTCTCTCCTCGGTGGAATTGGATCGAGACTTCGAACCATTGCGCTGGCTACCCGGCCAGCTGTGGCGGAAACCGCTGAGGAGCTCAGCGGAGCGCGGTATCGGCCGCCAGCACCGGCTTGACGTCGATGACGGGGTCCCGTCGAGGGCCTCGAGCGCGTCGAGCCTGACCCGGCGCGGGTCGCCGGCGTCGCCGGAGATCGAGACGACCTCGGCCCGGTGCAGGCCGATCGGGTTCGGCCGCGCCGGCGAGCGGGTCGCGAAGACGCCGCTCAGCGGCCGGCTCGGGTCGCCGCGCGGGTGGACCGCCTGCACCGCGCGGTCGGCGCGGTCGAGCCAGGTGAGGACGAGGACCTGCTCGCCGGCCCGCAGGCCCTCGCAGCAGGCGGCGTACTCGGGCTCGATCCGCAGGGTCGCCGGCGGCGCCCCCTCGTCGGGCTGCTTCGGCGCCTCGCCCTCGTCGACGAGCGCCGATTCGACGGCGCCGACGAAGCGCAGCTCCGCGCTCACTCCCACTCGATCGTGGCGGGCGGCTTCGAGGAGATGTCGAGGGCGACGCGGTTGACGTCGCGGATCTCGTTGATGATCCGGTTCGAGACCCGCTCCAGCAGGTCGTAGGGGAGCCGCGCCCAGTCGGCGGTCATCGCGTCGTCGGAGGTGACGGCGCGGATCACGATCGGGTAGGCGTAGGTGCGGCCGTCGCCCTGGACGCCGACCGACCTGACCACCGGCAGCACGCAGAACGACTGCCAGAGCTGGCGGTAGAGCTCGGCCGCGCGGATCTCCTCCTGCAGGACCGCGTCGGCGGCGCGGAGGATGTCCAGCCGCTCCCGGTTGACCTCGCCGCCGACGATCCGGATCGCCAGGCCGGGCCCCGGGAAGGGCTGGCGCCAGACCATCCGCTCGGGCAGCCCGAGCTCGGCGCCGACCGCCCGCACCTCGTCCTTGAACAGCATCCGCAGCGGCTCGACCAGCTCGAAGTCGAAGTCATCGGGGAGGCCGCCGACGTTGTGGTGGGACTTGATCGTCGCCGCGTGGTCGGAGCCGCCGGACTCGATCACGTCGGAGTAGAGCGTCCCCTGGACCAGGTAGCCGACGTCGTCGAGCTTCGCCGCCTCGTCCTCGAAGACGCGGATGAACTCCTCGCCGATGATCTTGCGCTTGCGCTCCGGCTCCTCGATGCCCTTCAGCTTCGCCAGGAAGCGCTCTTCGGCGTCGACGTGGACCAGCGGGATGCCGAACTGGGAGAAGGTCTCGACCACCTGCTCGGACTCGTTCAGCCGCATCATCCCGTGGTCGACGTAGATGCAGGTGAGGCGCTCGCCGACCGCCCTGTGGACGAGCAGCGCCGCGACCGAGGAGTCGACGCCGCCGGAGAGCCCGCAGATCACCCTCCTCCCATCACCCACTTGGGTTCGTATCTTTTGAACTTGGTCGGCGATCACCGACTCCGGCGACCACTGCTGCTCGCAGCCGGCGACGTCGCGCAGGAAGCGGGTCAGGATCTCGGTCCCGTAAGGCGTGTGGACGACCTCGGGGTGGAACTGGATGCCGTAGATGCCGCGGTCCGGCAGCTCGTAGGCGGCGACCGGCGAGCTCGGGCTCGAGGCCAGCGCCGTGAACCCCTCGGGGGCCTCGAAGACCGAGTCGCGGTGGCTCATCCAGCAGGTCTGCTCCGCCGGCAGGCCGGCGAGCAGGCGACCGCCGTCGCCGCGCAGGGTCAGCTCGGTGCGGCCAAACTCGCCCGACTCAGCCGGCTCGACCCGGCCGCCGAGCGCCAGCGCCATCGCCTGCATCCCGTAACAGATGCCGAGCAGCGGGATCTCCAGGTCGAGCAGCTCGGTCGGGAACTTCGGCGCCCCCTCGTCGTAGACCGAGGCCGGGCCGCCGGAGAGGATCAGCCCCTTCGGCGCCCGCTCGCGGATCCGCTCGACCGGCGTGGTCGAGGGCAGGAGCTCGGCGAAGACCCCGCATTCGCGGATCCGCCGGGCGATCAGCTGGGAGTACTGGCCCCCGAAGTCGAGGACCAGCACCTCCTCCAGCGCCCGCACGTCGTCAGCGGGAATCTCCCCGGCAGCGGCCGCGGACCGCTCGTCGTCGACACCGGCGACGAGCGGCTCAGTCATCCGAGACTGCGACGCCTGCGGATACTGCGGCCCGTCCGTTCGACCCCATGCCGACGTGCTGCTCGTTCTGCAGCTTCTTGCCCTCCGACATCAGCGCCGGCGCGACCATCACCTCGGCCCGCTGGAAGGAGCGGATGTCCTCGTAGCCGCAGGTGGCCATCGAGGTTTTCAGCGCCCCCATCAGGTTGAAGGTGCCGTCGTTCTCGCGGGCCGGGCCGAGCAGGATCTGCTCCATCGTCCCGTCCTGCTTGGTCGAGACGCGGGTGCCGCGCGGCAGCGAGGGATGGAAGGTCGCCATCCCCCAGTGGAAGCCGCGACCGGGAGCCTCCTTGGCGCGGGCCAGGGGCGAGCCGACCATCACCGCGTCGGCGCCGCAGGCGATCGCCTTGGAGACGTCGCCGCCGGTCCGCATGCCGCCGTCGGCGATCACGTTGACGTACTCGCCGGTCTCCAGCATGTGCTGCGAGCGGGCCGCCGCGACGTCGGCGATCGCCGTCGCCTGCGGGACGCCGATCCCGAGCACGCCGCGGGTCGTGCAGGCGGCGCCCGGGCCGACGCCGACGAGGACGCCGACCGCGCCGGTCCGCATCAGGTGCAGCCCGGTCGAGTAGGAGGCGCAGCCGCCGACCACGGTCGGCACCGGCACTTCGGCGATGAACTCCTTCAGGTTGAGCGGCTCGACCGTGGTCGAGACGTGTTCGGCGGAGATCACCGTGCCCTGGATGACGAGCACGTCGAGGCCGGCCTCGACCGCCGCCTCGAAGTGGTCGCGGACTTTCTGCGGCGTCAGCGAGCCGCAGACGACCGCCCCGCGCGCCTTGATTTCCGCCACCCGCTGGGCGATCAGCTCCTCCTTGACCGGCTCGGCGTAGATCTCCTGCATCAGCCGCGTCGCTTCGTGCTTGGGCGCGGCGGCGATCGCCTCGAGTCTCTCCTCTGCGTCCTCGAAGCGGGACCAGATCCCCTCCAGGTTGAGCACACCGAGGCCACCGAGCTGATTCGTCAGCACGGCCGTGTCGGGGCTGACGACGCCGTCCATCGCCGAGGCGAGCAGCGGGATGTCGAAGCGGTATGGACCGAGGGTCCAGGTGATGTCGATGTCGTCGGGGTCGCGGGTCCGGCGCGAAGGAACGATCGCGATGTCGTCGAATCCGTAAGCGCGCCGCCCCTTCTTTCCGCGTCCGATTTCGATTTCCAAGTTAGTCCTCCAGGGCTGGCGGTCGGGCAGGCGAGTGAATCATCCAGCCTACACTTCGGCGGGGACCTCCAAATCGTGGACGGCGACCTCTCCGAGCAGCCTCTCGACCTGGTTGCGGTCGACGGTTCCGGCGCCGAAGTGCTGGGTCGACTCGGCCCCGCAGGCGACCCCGTAGGCGAGGCACTCCTCGGGGGTCCGGTCCTCGTAGCGGGCGGCCACGTAGCCGGCGACGAAGGCGTCCCCGGAGCCGACCGTCGAGACCGGCTCGAGCGGCTCGGTGTGGACCTCCAGCAGGCGCCGGTTGGCGCCCTCGCCGACCGCCGCGACGCAGCCTTCGGGGCGGGTGACCGCCGCCTCCGCGGCGCCGAGGCGGACGATCTCCTGCAGCCCGATCCAGAGGTCGGAGCCGTCTTCGGCGAACTCCTGGCCGACCAGCTCCTCGGCCTCGCGTTCGTTCGGCGTCACCATCGAGGCGCCGGCGCGGACCCCGGCCAGCATCGACTCGCCCTCGGCGTCGAGGACGACCGGGACGCCGCGCCGGGTCAGGTCGGAGACGAGCTTCGCGTAGAGGTCGTCGCCGGCCCCGGGGGGCAGCGAGCCGGCCAGCACGCAGATCTTCGCGCCGCCGGCCAGGTAGCCGATCCGTTCGAAGAGCTTCTTCACCTCCTCCGGGCTGACCGCCGGGCCGCGCTCGTTGATCTCGGTCTGCTCGCCCGAGGTCGGGTCGATCACGGCGAGGTTGATCCGCGTCTCGGCGGCGATCCGGACGAAGTCGGTGAGCACCGACTCTTCGTGCAGCTGTTCGAGCACCCGGGTCCCGGTCGGGCCGCCGACCATGCCGGCGGCGATCACCGGCCGGCCGAGCATGCTCAGCGCCCGGGCGACGTTGATCCCCTTGCCGCCGGCCACGGTGCGGCTCTCGACCGCGCGGTGGCGGCGGCCGAGGCGGAAGTTGGGCACGGCAACGGTCCGGTCGATCGCCGCGTTCAGCGTCACCGTCAGGATCACTTGGCGTACCCCCCGGTCTGTCCCCCTCGGTTCTTGCGCCGCTTGCGCCGGGACCGTCTCACGAACAGCAGTATCCCGAACAGCAGTATCGCGCAGATCGCCGCCGCGATCGGAATCCAATCGTTGCGGAGGAAATCACGGGCCCGGTCGACGAAGCTCGCCTTCGGGATTCCGCGCCCGGCCCGCAGGGCAACGGAGCCGGCGCGGCTGCCCTCGACGTAGACGGTCGCCCGACCGAGCTGCTTGCCGCGGCGGATCGGCCCGGTCACTTCGTGCGGCGCTTCGACGTCGACCTCGATCTTCTGCCCCTTGCGGATTCCGACCTCGAGCGGCTTCGCGGCGCGCAGCGGCAGCGAGCCGCCGGAGTAGGAGATCGCCGCTTCGGCGAGCGGCTGGCCGCGGTGAATCGCCTGCTCTTGACGGTATTGGCGGAAGCCCCATTCGAGCAGCTCGAGGTTGTCGGAGAAGCGCGTTTCGTCGGTCGGGGCGCCGATCGCGACCGAGATCAGCTCGGTGCCGTCCTTACGGCCGGAGCCGACCAGGACGTAGGCCGCCCCCCAGGTGTGGCCGGTCTTGACGCCGGTGATCCAGGGGGCTTCCTGGAGCAGCTGGTTGATCGACTCGATGTGGCGCTTCGGCCGCACGCTGGTCAGCTCGGCTTCCCGCGCGTCGGCGATCCTGGCGAAGGCCGGCTCGCTCAACAGATGTTTGGTCAGCGTCATCAGGTCGAGGGCGCTCGAGTAGTTCTTCTTGTCGTCGAGCCCGACCGGGTTCTCGTAGTGGGTGTTGGAGAGGCCGAGCGCGGCCGCGTAGCGGTTCATCTGGGCGACGAACCTGGGGACCGAGCCGGCCGCGGCGATCGCCAGCGTGTTGGCGGCGTCGTTGCCGCTGCGCAGGATCAACCCGTAGAGGAGGTCGCGGACGCTGATCCTCTGCCCCGTCCGCAGGCCCATCAGCGACTCGCCGAATTCGGCTTCGTAGGGCTGCGCCCGGACGATCCTGTCGAGCGGCATCTCCTTCATCGCCACGTAGGCGGTCATCAGCTTGGTCGTCGAGGCGATCGGCAGCCGCTGGTTGCCGGCGTGGGAGAGGATGACTTCGCCGGTGCGGCCGTCGATCAGGCCCCAGGAGCGGGCCAGGACCGGCGGGCCGGGGGTCGGGTGCCTGTGCTCCGGCTTCTTGGGCTTCTGATGCTCCGGGTGCTTCGTCCCTTCCCCGCCGGCGGCGCCGGTCGCGGGCGCCGCCAGGGCGGCGGAACAGAGCCAGAGCGCGCAGGCGAGCAGCGCCGACGCGATCGTGGCGGCGGCCCGCCGCCACGTCATCTGAGATGACCGATTCCCGATCCCCGCACGCCCGGATGACCCGCCTGGCACTTCGCATATCCGCGTCCTCGGGTTTGCCTTTGCCACCCGGCAAAGGCTGCACCCTGCGTCCTTGATCTGCTCGGCCAGTCGTGCCCCCGGTCACACGCTGATCGGGAATCGGTCATCTCAGTTTCAGGACCTCTCCGGCGATCAGGATCTGGGGGTCGATTTCCGGGTTGAGGGCCTGCAGTTCGGCGACCGGGACACCCGTCTTGTGGGCGATCGCGGTCAGGGTGTCGCCGCTCTGCACCGTGTAGGTCTTCGCTTTGGTCCGCTGCGGCTGCGCTTTGTGTTTTTGGGACGGGTGGGCTTTGCCCGTGGACGTCTTGTCCTTCGATTCGTCGTGGAAGTTGGAGACGATCACGACCACCGCGACGGCCACGGCGGCGATCGCCAGCAGGGCCAGCAGGCGGGTCAGGTATTTGGTGGCTTTCTTCATCGAAGCGCGGGCCGGGTACGGAGTCGGGGCGAGATCGTAGCGGCGGGTCTGCCGTTTTCAGCCGCCCGAGATCTTCCACACGATTCCCCTCAATTCCTCCGCCGCCGCGGCCGGATCGGCCGCGTTGGCGATTCCGCGAGAGGACGAGACGAGCGCCGCGGCCGGCCCGGGGGCGAAGGCAGCGCCGAGCAGGTCGGGCTGGCCGCCCTGGGCGCCGACTCCCGGCAGCAGGAAAACCGAGCGCGGCATCAGCTCCCGCAGCCGGGCGATGTGCTGGGGCTCGGTGGCGCCGACCACCGCGCCCATCCCGCTGAGGCCGGATTCGGAGGCCAGCCGCGGCGCCAGCTCGGCGACCAGCGCCGCCAGGCGCTCGTGCAGCGGCCGCTCCGGCGCCGGCGCGTCCATCAGGTCGGCGGCGCCGGGGTTGCTGGTGCGGACCAGGGCGAAGACGCCGGCGCCGGCCTCCTCGGCGGCGGCGATCAGCGGCTCCAGCGCGTCGCGGCCGAGCAGCGGGTTGGCGGTGAAGGCGTCGGCGCCGAGCCCCGGCACGGGTCCCCAGGGGGTCGGCGTCTCGCCGACCAGCGCCTGCGCGTAGGCGGCGGCGGTGACCGGGACGTCGCCGCGCTTGCCGTCGGCGATCACCAGCAGGCCGGTCTCCTGGGCGGCCGCGACCGTCTCCTTCAGCGCCGCCCAGCCGGGGGCGCCGAGCCGCTCGAAGCAGGCGAGCTGGGGCTTGACGGCGACGCAGGCGGAGCCGGCGCGCTCGATCAGCGCCCGGCAGTGGGCGGCGACGGCTGCTCCCGCCCGCTCGGCGGCATCCTCACCGGCGGTACCGGCATCGGCCCCCGAAACGGGATCGGACCCGGCCCCGGCCCCGGCGAGCTGCGCCGGGTCGGGGTCGAGTCCGAGGCAAATCTGGCTGCGGCGCTCGTCGACGAGCGCCGCCAGCCGATCCGCGAAGTTAGGCCCTTTCACAGGGCCAGGCTAGGGAGGCTGCCTCAGCCGCCCTTGACTTTGGTCTTCAGCGCGGAGCCAGCCGAGAAGCGCGGGACTTTGCCGCCCGGGATCGTGATCCGCTCGCCGGTGCGGGGGTTGACGCCCTGGCGCGGGCCGCGCTCGGCGACGTGGAATTTGCCGAAGCCGGTGAAGCTCACCTCGTCGCCCGAGCTGAGCGCATCGGTGATCGCGTCGAGCACGGCGTCGAGGGCGTCGCTCGCGGCTTTTTTGCTGCCCAGCCGCTCGTCGCCTGCAAGTTGGTCCAGAAACTCAGCCTTGGTCACGTCGAGATTCCTCCTCGGGGGTTGAAGTCGCGGCGCAATCTAACAACGTTGAAGGCGGAAACCGTGCCCTGAAGCCAGAAGATGCTCAGGAACCGCTGATCGCTAGCTCGGCGATCAGCAGCGGCGGCGTCTTCACCGAGCCGCCGAAGGGCACCCAGCGGGCCTCGGCGCCGGCCGCCTGGACGGCCTGCAGCATCGGCAGCAGCTCGCCGGCGATCGTGAACTCGCGCAGCGGCTCGGCCAGCTCGCCGCCGCGGATCGCCCGTCCCGAGGCGCCGACCGAGAAGACGCCGGTGACCGGGTTGACGCCCGAATGGAGGCCGGCCACGTCGGTCACGTAGACCCCCTGCCCCGCCTCGCGGAGCAGCTCCGGCTCGGCCAGCGCGCCGGTCCCGACGACCAGGTTCGAGGGCGACACCGAGGGCAGCGAGCGGTAGCCGGCGCGGGCGGCCGAGCCGGTCGAGTGGCCGCCCTCGCGGTTGGCGGTGTAGGTGTCGTAGAGGTAGGTGCGGAGGCGGCCGTCCTCGATCAGCGCCGTGCGGCGGCGCGGCAGGCCCTCGCCGTCGAAGGGCGCCGAGGCGGCGCCTTCGGGGTCGCGGCCGTCGTCGTGGAGGACGAAGGCGGCGCTCGCCAGCTCCTCTTCGATCCGGCCGGCGAACGGCGAGCGGCCGCGCTGGACGGCGTTGGCGGAGAGCGCGCCGCCGATCAGGCCGGCGAAGCTGGCGGCGACGGTCGGGTCGAGGACGACCGGGCAGCCGCGCGACTCGGGCTTGGTGGCGCCGATCATCGCCAGCGCGCGGGCGGCGCCCTCGGCGCCGATCGCCTCCGGCTCGAGGCCGTCGGGGCCGCGGGCGAGGCCGAAGCCGAGGCCGGTCTCGCGGCCGTCGTCGCCCTCGGCCAGCGCCTGCAGGTAGGCGAAGCAGCTGGAGCTCTCGTACTCGCCGGCGACCCCGGCCGAGGAGGAGATCGCGACCCGCTCGGAGGAGTCGGCGTAGACGGCCGTCTCGACGCCGGCGATGCGCTCGTCGGCGGCGAGCGCGGTGCGCTCGACGGTCAGCGCCAGCTCGGCGACGCGGCGGCGTCTCCCAGGTCTCGATCGAGGGGTCGTCGAGGCCGGGCAGGGCCTCGATCTCGGCCGGCTCGGGAGGGGCCGCGAACTCGTCCTCGTCGGCGATCCCGGCCGCCTCGGCGGCGCGGGCGGCGATCGCGGCGACGCCCGCCTCGGAGAGGTCGGTGCCGTAGGCGTAGCCGACCCGGTTGCCGATCCAGGCGCGGACGCCGATCCCGCTCTGGGTCGCCGCGGTCAGGCTCTCCACCTCGCCGCCGTGGACCCGCACCTCGCGGCCCGCCTCGCGGGCGGCGTAGGCCTCGGCCTCACCGGCCCCCGCCGCCTGCGCCGCCTCGACCGCCCGCCGCGTCGCCTCGCTCAGCTCGCTCACTTCGACTTTTCCCTTGCCAGGGCCCGGGGAAGATCGGGGTACCGATCTTTCCGGTTCATCGGGCGGTGCCTCCGACGGTCATCCGGCCGACCCGGACGTGGCCCTGGCCGGTGCCGACCGGGACTTTCTGGCCGCCCTTGCCGCAGATCCCGGTCTTCACCCAGAAGTCGGTGCCGACCGCGTCGATCGCCGCCAGGGCGTCGAGGCAGTTGCCGACCAGGGTCGCGCCGCGGCACGGCGCGGTCACCCTGCCGCCCTCGATCAGGTAGCCCTCGGAGACGCCGAAGACGAAGTCGCCGGTCGCCGGGTCGACCTGGCCGCCGCCGAAGGAGACCGCGTAGAAGCCCTTCTCGACCTCGGCGATGATCGCCTCCGGCTCGGCCTCGCCGGGGGCGATGTAGGTGTTGGTCATCCGCGGCAGCGGCAGGTGGCGGAAGCTCTCGCGGCGGCCGTTGCCGGTCGGCTCGTGGCCTTCGCGCTCGGCGCTGACGTGGTCGTAGAGGTAGGAGACCAGGCGGCCCTCGGCGATCACCTGGGTTTTCTGGGTCGGCGCGCCCTCGTCGTCGATCCCGTCGCTGCCCCACTCTCCCGGCAGGCGGCCGTCGTCGTAGGCGTTCAGCAGCGGCTGGGCGACCGCCTCGCCCATCTTGCCGACGTAGACGCTGGCGCCCTTCTGGATGTGGTCGGCCTCGAGCCCGTGGCCGGTCATCTCGTGGAAGAGGACGCCGCCGAAGCCGCCGCCGACCACCACCGGCATCGAGCCCGAGGGAGCCGGCCGCGCGTCGAGCAGCGTCAGCGCCTTGCGTGCCGCCTGCTCGGCGATCTGCGCCGGGTCGTCTTCGAGCAGCTCGAAGCCGCGGTGGGCGCCGAGCGTCTCGGCGCCGGTCTCGACCACCTCGCCGCGGCGGGCGACCGCCTGGGCGCCGATCCTGGTCCGGGTGCGGTCGTCGCCGGCGAAGAGGCCGTCGGAGTTGGCGACCGCGACGCGGCGGCGGGCCTCGGCGTAGGAGGCGGTGAACTGGGCGACCTCGGCGCCGGTGCCGCGGCCGCGCTCGTCGAGCTCGCGCAGCAGCGCCGCCTTGGTGGCCGCGTCGACCGCTTCGGGCCGGCGCTCGATCGGAATCGGGTTGGCGGCGAAGGCGCCGAGCCCGCGCGGCTCGGTGGCGCCGCTGCGGAGCGCCGCGGCCGCCTCGTCGGCGGCCCGCTCGAGGTCGGCCGGGTCGAGCCCGTCGACGTGGGCGAAGTAGGTGGTGGCACCGTCGATGACCCGAACGCCGGCGCCCTCCTCGGCCGCCGACTGGACCGACTCCAGCCGCGACTCGTCGATCGTCATCGAGAAGCCACGCCGCGCTTCGGCGAAGACCTCGGCGAAGCGGCCGCCGTTGGCGAGCGCGCGGGCGATCACTCGCGCCGCCACCTCGGGCGCGATCAGCTCGCCGTTCGCGTCGGCGGCGCTCACGTTCGCCTCCGGCGGACGTTGCCGGCGGCTTCGACCAGCGCGTCGGCGGCGTCGAAGAGGGCGATGCCGCTGCTGCTGTCGATGTCGTGCTCGGCGGCGCGGCCGTTGGCGTAGTAGAGGCGGGCGAACGGACGGCGGGCGATCTTGCGGCGGCGCATGTAGGCGGCGGCCTCGTCGGCGTAGCCGGAGACGCGATCGAGCAGGACCCGGTGCGGCTTCGGCGGCATCAGCCCTCCTCCCCGCTTCGCTCGCGGCGGGCGGCCGCCAGGTCCCGCAGCGCCTGCCGCATGTCGAAGAGCATCAGCGAGGCGAGCGCGAAGCGCTCGGTGACCGCGATCGCGACCAACCCATCGAGGCGGAGGGCGAAGACCTCGCCCGACTCGTTGCCGACGTGGACCTGCTCGGCCGGCTCGGGGTCGGCCGCGTCGGCGGCCGCGAGCAGCGCCCGCGCCGCCTCTCCCCACGCCTCGGCGTCGCCGCTGGCGGCGAGCACCGCGCCGTCGCCGTCGAGGATCGCCGCCCCGCGCAGGCCCGGCGACATCTCGGTCAGGAAGGCGAGCGCCGCATCGGCGGAACCATCGGTCGGGGTCGCGGTCGCGGCGGCGTCAGCCATCTAGGCGAAGATACCGACCATGACCCTCGCCCGAGCCTCCTGGATCATCACCGTCGCGATCTGCGCGATCGCCGCGATCCTCTTCGCGATCAGCGGCTATACCGGCTACACCTGGGTCCTGCTCGCGGTCGGCGGCGCCGCCGCCGTCAACCTGCTGCCGCCCGCCTATCACCAGGACGAGGACTGAGCCCGGCTCCCTCGCCGCGCGAGTGAAGCATTCGTGCTGCTATAGCGACGCCAATGCTTCAGGCGCGCAGCGCAGGCCTCGCTCAGCCGGAGCGGTAGGGGCCTTCGCTGGCGTCGTCGGGTTCGCGCAGGGAGGTCTCGGGCTCGACGTGGATCAGGACCTCGGCGGCGGGGAAATCTGCCTCGACCTCGTCGCGCATCCGGTGGGCGATCTCGTGGGCCTCCTCGAGGCTGGTGCCGGAGCGGAACTGGACGTGGAGGTCGACCCAGCGGCGGCTGCCGGCACGGCGGCCGCGCAGCTTGTGGTACCCGGCGACCTCCGGCGTCCGCGCCGCCGCCAGCGCAGCCTCGACCCGATCCATCTCGTCCTCCGGCAGGGCTTCGTCGACCAGCACCCCGGAGGAGCGGCGGATGATCCGGATCCCGGCCCAGACGATCGCCACCGCGACCACCAGCGCGGTGATCGAGTCGAAGGCGGCGTCGCCAGTGATCTGGACCAGCGCCAGGCCGAAGAGGACGCCTGCCGAGGTCAGCGCGTCGGTGCGGAGGTGGGCGGCGTCGCCCTCGAGCGCCGGCGATTCGGTCCGCTTCGCGGTCCGCGAGAGGATCCCCGAGACCGTCAGGTTCGCCAGCGTCGAGAAGGCCATCACCGCGATGCCGATCCCGAGCGATTCGACCTCGGAGCCGACCGCCAGCCGGTGGGTCGCCTCGTAGACGATGATCCCGGCGCCGACCAGGATCAGGATTCCCTCGACGTTGGCGGCCAGGTTCTCGACCTTCTCGTGGCCGTAGGGGTGCTCGGCGTCGGCCGGCTCGTCGGCTTTGCGGACCGAGACGAAGGCGATCACCGAGGCGACCAGGTCGATCAGCGAGTGGATCGCCTCGGTCAGGATCGCGATCGAGCCGGTCAGCGCGCCGGCCGCCAGCTTCAACGCGATCAGGGTCGCGTTGGAGGCGATCGAGAGGCCGGCGGCGCCGCTTTTCGTCCGGATCATCGGTCGGCCCCGCGGCCTCAGCGCCCGCCGGCCGGGCCGAGGTGCGCGGCCAGCAACCGTGCCGCCTTGCCACGGTGGCTGATCGCGTTCTTCTCGGCGGGCGAGATCTCGGCCATCGTCCGGTCGTCCTCGGGGCCGGTCTCGTCGGGGACGAAGATCGGGTCGTAGCCGAAGCCTCCCGTCCCCCGCTCCTCGCGCAGCACGTAGCCGCCGCAGCGCGCTTCGAAGACGTGCTCGCTGCCGTCGGCGTCGATCAGCGCCAGCGCGCAGACGTAGGCCGCCCGCCGCTCGCCGCCGGCGGCGTTGACTTCGCGCAGCAGCTTGTCGAGGTTGACCTGGTCGCCGACGCCGACGCCGGCGTAGCGGGCCGAGTAGATGCCGGGGGCGCCGTCGAGGTCCTCGGCCTCGATCCCGGAGTCGTCGGCGACGACCTGAGCGCCGCTCGCCGCGTGGGCCGCGCGCGCCTTGATCAGCGCGTTGGCCTCGAAGCTGTCGCCGTCCTCGGGCGGCATCTCGAACCCCTCCGGTAGCGGCTCGAGCTCGACCCCCGGCAGCAGCTCCCGCATCTCGGCCAGCTTGTGGCGGTTGCCGGTGGCAAGGATCACTCGACCCGCTCCTGCACCTCCCGCAGGCGCGCGATCCCGCCCTCGGCGAGCTCCAGCAGCTCGTCGAGCGAGGCGCGCGAGAGCGGCGTCCGCTCGGCCGTCGCCTGCACCTCGACGAGGCCGCCGTCGCCGGTCATGACGACGTTGGCGTCGACTTCGGCGTTCGAGTCCTCGCCGTAGTCGAGGTCGCAGAGGGCGCGGCCGTTGACGAGGCCGACGCTGACCGCGGCGATCGAGCCGTTGAGCGGCATCGTCTCCAGCACTTTGCGATCGACCAGCCGCTGCAGCGCCGACCGCAGCGCCACGAAGCCGCCGGTGATCGCCGCGCAACGGGTGCCGCCGTCGGCTTCGAGCACGTCGCAGTCGACGTAGACACTGCGTTCGCCGAGCGCCTTGAAGTCGACGACGACCCGCAGGCTGCGGCCGATCAGCCGCTGGATCTCGACCCCGCGGCCGTCCTGTTTGCCCTTCGAGATGTCGCGCTGCTTGCGCTCGCCGGTCGAGGCGGGGAGCATCGCGTACTCGGCGGTCACCCAGCCTTTGCCGCGGCCCTGCATCCAGCGCGGCACCTGCTCGGAGATCGAGGCGGTGCAGATCACCCGCGTGCGGCCGACCGAGATCAGCGCCGAGCCGTCGGCGCTTTCGACGAAACCGGTGTCGATCGCGACCGGGCGGATGTCGGCCGGGGCGCGGTCGTAGCTGCGGGAGGCGGGCATCGCGCGATCTTGTCACGCCGGGGTCGGTCGGCGCCCGGCCGGCCGAGGCCGGCGCTCTCCTAATCTCGTCGGGTGAGCGAGACCCCCGCCAAGAAGATCGGCTTCCTCTCCTTCGGTCACTGGCAGCGGGTGCCCGGCTCGCGGACGCCGAGCGCCGCCGAGGCGCTGACCCAGACCGTCGAGCTGGCCGCGGAGGTCGAGCGGATCGGGCTCGACGGCGCCTTCGTCCGGGTTCACCACTTCGCCCCGCAGCTCTCCTCGCCGTTCCCGCTGCTGGCGGCGATCGGGGTGCGGACCGAGCGGATCGAGATCGGCACCGGGGTGATCGACATGCGCTACGAGAACCCCCTCTACATGGCCGAGGAGGCGGCGGCGGCCGACCTGCTCAGCGGCGGCCGGCTGCAGCTGGGGATCAGCCGCGGCTCGCCGGAGCCGGCCTGGCGCGGCGCCGAGGCGTTCGGCTACGTCCCCGCCGAGGGCCAGACCGACGCCGACGGCGCCCGCGACAAGACCGCCCTCTTCCGCGCCGCGATCGCCGGGGCCGGGGTCGTCCCCGCCGACGCCGGCGGCCGCCCCTCGCAGGGGATGCTGCCGATCCAGCCGCGCTCGCCGGGCCTCGAGCGACGGATCTGGTGGGGCGCCGGCAGCCGCGACACCGCGGTCTGGGCGGCGCAGCAGGGGATGAACCTGATGAGCTCGACGCTGCTGCTCGAAGACGCCGGCACCCCGTTCGACGAGCTGCAGGCGGGGCAGATCGCCGCCTTCCGGGAGGCCTGGGCCGAGGCCGCCTGGGACTGGCAGCCGCGGATCTCGGTCAGCCGCAGCGTGCTGCCGATCACCAGCGATGAGGACCGCCTCTACTTCGGCCGCGACGGCGGCGGCGACCAGGTCGGCCCGATCGACGGCGCGATCGCCCGCTTCGGCCGCAGCTACAGCGGCGAGCCGGACCGGATCGCCGCCGAGCTGGCCGAGGACGCCGCCGTCGCCGCCGCCGACACGCTCCTCCTCACCGTCCCCAACCAGCTCGGCGTCGAATACAACGCGCAGCTGCTGGAGACGGTGGCGAAAGAGATCGCGCCGGCGATCGGCTGGCGGCCCGCCGCGGCGCCCTCCGACTGAGTCGACCTCCTCGGCTCGGCACGGTTCTTGAAGCGCTGCCGCGGGCGGAATTGGCGCTTTCCTCTCGCTATCCGAGAACAGCGCCAATCGCCTATTTGAAGGTGACCTTGTCGACGGCCTCCTTGATCTTGTTGACGATCACGTCGGCCAGCTCCAGGCCCTGTTTGCCCTGGAAGCCTTTCATCGCCGCCACCATCCCGACCATCAGCAACGAGACCAGCAGGATCAGGCCGACGTACTCGACCGTCCCCTGCCCCGACTCGCCTCCGGCCAGCCGCTGGATCCGCCGCACCCGCTCGACCACCGCGGCGTGCAGATATCCGAACCACATGTAGAGCATCGCTTCGCCTCCTCTCGATTTCAGGGAGGGATGCTCGGTGGCAGCGGCGCACCGAACAAGACGCGGCGGAGCCAAGTTGGGAACCGCTTTGTGACGGCTTTCCCACGCCGCCGCGATGAGCCCGCTCAGAGCGAAACAGTTCAGCTCGACGTGCAGCTCGCGCAGCTCGTCTATCTTGCGGTCGCCGCGGTCCTCGGGACGCCGAGGAAGATGATTCTTCAGCTTCGGGTCAGTTGGGGAAAAACAGATTCCGCTACCGCCCTCGTACCTGTTAGAACCCGGCCGGTGACGGTCCCCGACGGCACGCTGCTGACCTGGCGAGACATCGCCACCGCCCATCCGTGGGACACCCTCCTGCTCGGGAATGGCATGAGCATCAATGTCTGGGAGCCGTTCGGATACCGATCGCTTTACGACCATGCCGAGAAGTCCGCCCTGACCGAGGCGGAGCGCCGGCTGTTCGCCAAATCGCCGAACTTTGAGCGGGTCCTCGGTGACCTTCTCACGGCGGTCAAAGTTAATCGAGCTCTCCAGCTGCCAACCAAGGAGCTGCTCTCGGAGTACCGCAACCTTCAGGGGGCGCTGGGAAACGCGATCAAGGATGTTCACATCAACCGCGAAAGCGTTCCTCTGGAGACCCGCCGCGCAATCCGCAGTCAGCTGCTCAAATTCGAGTGGGTTTTCACGACCAGCTACGACCTGTTGCTCTACTGGTCAATTGGATGCGATGGCCGGTTCGCCCCATTCATGGATCACTTTCGCTTTCGGAACCGTTGCGAGTTCGATCCCGCTCGCGCGGTCGTGCCCGACGGAAGCGTCCCTGTCTATTTCCTCCATGGGGCGCTCCACCTCGTCGTTGCCGAGTCGGGCGCGACCTGGAAGCTGCGGCGGAACTTCGACTCCTTACTCGACCAATTCGGTAGGCCGATCGACCGCGACTCGACCGCCCGACCGCTCCTGGTCACCGAGGGATCCGCCGCCGACAAGCTCTTCACGATTGAACGGAATGGGTATCTGTCGCACGCGCTCGAACGGCTGGCGGAGCGCGAACTCCCAGTCGTGGTCTTCGGCAGCAGCCTCAGTGAGCACGATGCTCATCTTGCAGAGGCGCTGAGTGAGCATCCGAACCGCCCCGTCGCCGTGTCCATGCTTCCAGGCTCACACGAGGCACTCCTCGCAAGGCAGGTAGAGATATTCGGACGGCTGAGAGCCGACCCGCTCCTCTTCTTCGACGCCAGGACGCACCCCTTGGGCGACCCCCTGCTTAGGATCGCGAGACCGAAGCCATCAAGTGGCTAGGCAGCTCGCTTGCCCCGACGCGGCACCGTGTCTGCCTCAACGACCTTGCCGGTGCGATTCATGATCCGCACCTCGCCCCCGCCTTCTTCGCGAACCAGCTTTCGCGCCGCTTTGACGGCGTCCCGCCTAGTCGAAGAATGAGCCGTCGCTCGACGGTGCCCCTCCTTGACTACGTCCCAGCCGCCACCGTCCGCCCGCCTTACGTATCGATTACTCCCCACTCGAGTCTCCTTGCCTACCTGAGCTTTTCGCTGAACCTACGTTAGCCAGCGGCGGATTCTCGCCGTGGGACTGCTGGCGGTCTGAGTCCCGTCGGAACGTGCGCGGATAGCCTCCGCGAATGCGCGTCCTCGTGGTCACCAACTTCGAGCCCGACGAGGGCACGCCGCAGCGCGGCCGCTGGGTCCGCGACCAGATCGATGAGCTGCGCAAGCTCGGGGTCGAGGTCGACGTCTTCAGCTTCCCGCCCGGCCGCGGCGAGTACGCGCCGGCGACCCGGCGGCTGCGGGCGCTGCTGAAGCGGCAGCGCTTCGACCTCGTCCACGCCCACTACGGGCTGCCCGGCTGGTGCGCGCGCTTGGCCGGCGCGCGGCCACTGCTCGTCACCTTCCACGGCACCGACGTCCGCCACCCGCTGGTCGGCGCCCTCTCGCGGCGGCTCGCCTGGCGCTGCGACCTGGTCGTCGCGGTCTCGCGCTCGCTGTTCGCCCCGGAGGACGACCGCCCCGGCCTGCCGCACGTCCCCGGCGCCGCCGTCCTCCCCTGCGGTCCCGACCTCGGGCGCTTCGGGCCGCGGCCGCGCGCCGAGGCCCGCCGCGCGCTCGGGCTCGACCCCGAGGGCCGCTACCTGCTCTTCCCCGCCAACCCGGCCCGGGCCGCGAAGCGCCACGATCGCGCCGCCGCCCTCGCCGCCGCCGTCGAGGCCGACCTCCTGACCGGCGGCGCGATCGAGCCGGAGGCGATGCCGACCTGGGTCAACGCCGCCGACGCCGTCCTCGTCACCTCCGAGTACGAGGGCTTCGGCCTAGTCGCGGTCGAGGCGCTCGCCTGCGACGTGCCGGTCCTCTCGACCCCGGTCGGGATCTCGCCCTACGCGCTGGCCGGGATCGACGGCTGCCTCTGCGCCCCGTTCGAGCTCGACGGCTGGGCGGCGCTGGCCCGCCGCCACCTCGGCGCCGCCGACCCGCGGGTCGCCGGCGCCGCCCGCGCCGAGACCCTCTCGGCGGCGCGAATGGCGGCCCGCGTCCTGACCGCCTACCGCGACCTCGTCGGCCCCGTGCCGGAGCCGATCAGCGACCGGCCGTGACGCGCCTCGCCCCTCAGTATTAGATTGAGGCGATGAACGCGCAGCCGGGAGGCGAGGGAAAGCCACCGACCGCAGCGAGTCCCGGGGGCGGGCTCGAGGCCCGGATCGAGGAGGCAAAGAAGCGGCTGCAGGCGGCATCGAGCACCGCGAGCGAAGCCGAGCGGCGACTGGAAGCGGAGATCCGCGCCCTCGAGGCCGACCTCCAGCGGACGCGGGCCGAGCAGGACCGTGAGCTGAAAGCGCTGCGGCTCGAGCAGGAGAAGGAGCTGGAGCGCGAGCGCGAGGCGAAGGAGCGGGCGATCGCCGCGGCCGAGGAGCGATTGGGAGAGATCGAAGCGCAAACCGAGGCGGCCGAGGAACGGGTCGCCGCGGCGGAGGAGCGCGCGGCGCGGTCGGAGCGAGAGGTCGAGGACGAACGGGTGCGAGCACGCGAATCCGCCGCGGCCTGGCTGCAGGGACAGCTCGACGGCATACGCCGAGAGGGCTGACCGGCATCAACGCCAGCCCGAAGTTCGACGTCGCGGTCGTCGGCGGCGGCGCCGCCGGCCTCTGGACCGCCCTGCGGGCGGCCGAGCTGGGCGGCCGCGTCTGCCTCGTCTCGCGGACGCCGCTCTCGGAGAGCGCCAGCTTCTGGGCGCAGGGCGGGCTCGCCGCGGCGCTCGAACCCGACGACTCCCCGAGCGCCCACGCCGCCGACACGATCGCCGCCGGCCGTGGCCTCTGCCGCCCCTCGGCGGTGCGCGTCCTCTGCGACGAGGCGCCGGCCGCGGTCCGCGACCTGCAGGCGCGCGGGGTCGTCTTCGACCTCGACCAGGAGGGCCGGCTGGCGCTCGGCCTCGAGGGCGGCCACTCGGCGCGCCGCATCGTCCACGCCGGCGGCTCGGCCACCGGCCACGAGCTGACCTCGAAGCTGGCGGCGATGGTCGCCGCCAACCAGCGGATCGAGGTGATGGAGCGGACCTCGGCGCTCGCCCTCTGGTCGGACGGCGAGCGCTGCCACGGGGTCCTGACGAGCTCCGGGACGATCGCCGCCGCGGCGACGGTGCTGGCGACCGGCGGCGCCGCGGCGCTGTGGCGGCGGACGACCAACCCGCGCGGTGCGATCGGCGCCGGGATGGTGCTCGGGTCGGCCGCCGGCGCCGACCTCGCCGACCTCGAGTTCTGCCAGTTCCACCCGACCGCGCTGGCGCTGCCGGGCACCCGGTACGACGGCAAGCTGATCACCGAGGCGATCCGCGGCGAGGGGGCGCGCCTGCTCGACGGCCGTGGCGAGCGGTTCACCGACGAGCTGGCGCCGCGCGACGCGGTGACCCGGGCGATCCTCGAGCAGATGCGGCTCGAGGGCACCGACTTCGTCCAGCTCGACCTGCGCGAGATCGACCCGGCCCGCTTCCCCAACGTCTTCGCCTCGCTCGACGCCGCCGGCCTCGAGCCGCGCTCCGAGCCGGTCCCGGTCTCCCCCGCCTCCCACTACATGATGGGTGGCGTCGCCGTCGACCTCGACGGCCGCTCCTCGCTGGCGGGGCTGCTGGCGGTCGGCGAGTCCTCCTGCACCGGCCTGCACGGCGCCAACCGGCTCGCCTCCAACTCGCTCAGCGAGTGCTTCGTGTTCGGCAACCGGGCCGCGGCGGCGGCGGTCGCCGAGGAGGGCGACGCCAGCCCCCCGGAGCCGCCGGGCTGGCGCTTCGAGCCGCCCACCGATGAGACCCGCGAGGTGGTCTGGCGCTACGCCGGCCCGGTCCGCAACCCCGACGACCTGGCGCGGCTGATCTCCAACCCCTATCCGCTGGCGCGGGCGATCGCCACCTCGGCGCTCGACCGCCGCGAGTCGCGCGGCGGCCACCTGCGCGCCGACGCGCCGCAGACCGACCCGGCTCTCGACGGCGTCCACGTGGTGGTCGAGTCGGCAGGCGGCGCCCGCCACGAGATCTGGGACTGAGGGCGGCCCGGCCGGGATGCTGCTCGGGGTCGACGTCGGCGGAACCTTCACCGACGCGGTCCTGCTCGACGACGGCGCGGTGCTGACGGCGAAGGTGCCGACCACCCCCGGCAACGAGTCCGAGGGGGTGATGGCGGCGGTGGCGGCGGTGCTCGAGCGGGCCGGCGCCGGCGAGGAGAGCACGGTCGAGGTCTTCGCCCACGGGATGACGGTCGGCACCAACGCGCTGCTCGAGGAACGCGGCGCCCGCACCGCGCTGATCGCGACCGGCGGCTTCGCCGACCTGCTCGAGATCGGCCGCCAGGACCGGCCCGAGCTGTACCGGCTCTGTGCGCCGAAGCCGGTGCCGTTGGTCCCGCGCGAGCTGCGCTTCGAGGCGGCCGAGCGGACCGGGCCCGAGGGCGTGGTCGAGCCGCTGGCCGACGGCGAGCCGGAGCGGCTGGCGGCGCTGGTCGCGGAGTCCGGCGCCGAATCGGTGGCGATCTGCCTGCTCTTCTCCTACCTCGACCCGGGTCACGAGGAGCTGCTCGCGGCGGGCCTGCGCGAGCGCCTGCCGGGCATCCACGTCTCCGCCTCGCACGCGGTCCTGCCCCGCTTCCGCGAGTACGAGCGCACCTCGACGACCGCGATCGACGCCTACCTCAGCCCGCTGCTCGGCCGCTACCTCGGCCGCCTCGGCGAGGCGGCGGCGGCGGCCGGGCTGCCGGAGCCGCTGGTGATGCAGTCCTCCGGCGGTGTGGCCCCCGCCGAGGAGGCGGCGCGGGCGGGCGCCTGGAGCGTCCTCTCCGGCCCCGCCGGCGGCGCGGTCGGCGCCGGCCTGCTCGCCCGCGCCGCCGGCGAGCCCGACGCACTCGGCTTCGACATGGGCGGCACCTCCTGCGACGTCTGCGTGGTCGAGGACGGCGCCGTCCGCCGCACCGATTCGCGGCGGATCGCCGGGCGCGTGATCCAGCTGCCGATGGTCGACGTCCACACGGTCGGCGCCGGCGGCGGCTCGATCGCCTGGCGCGACGCCGGCGGCGCGCTGCGGGTCGGACCGCGCTCGGCCGGCGCCGAGCCCGGGCCCGCCTGCTACGGCCGCGGTGGCAACGATCCGACCGTCACCGACGCCAACCTGCTGCTCGGGAACCTCGCCGCCGACTCGCGGCTGGCGGGCGGCGTCGAGCTCGACGCCGAGGCGGCCGCCGGCGCGGTCGGCGGCCTCGCCGAGGAGCTCGGGCTCGAGCCGGAGGAGACCGCCGCCGGGATCCTCCGAGTCGCCAACCAGGAGATGGTGCGGGCGCTGCGGGTGGTGACGGTCGAGCGCGGCCTCGACCCGCGCCGCTTCGCGCTGCTGCCGTTCGGCGGCGCCGGCCCGATGCACGCGGCGGCGATCGCCGCCGAGCTCGGGATCGCGCGGATCGTCTGCCCGCGCGCCAGCGGCGTCCTCTCGGCGCTCGGCCTCTGCGCCTCGGACCGTCGCCGCGACACCGCCCGCACGGTGATGCTGGGCGGCTCCGAGCTGACCGCCGGGCGGGTCGCCGCCGAGGTCGAGGCGCTGATCGAGGCGGCCGGCGGCGACCTCGGCGAGGCGGCGCGGCCCGAGGTCGTCTACGAGATGCGCTACGCCGGCCAGGCCTTCGAGCTGCCGGTCCCCGGCCCTCCCGACCCCGACCCGGCCGCGCTCGCCGCCGAGTTCGCGCGGCTGCACGAGGAGCGCTACGGCCACCGCGACCCCGACGGCGAGGTCGTCCTGGTCGACATCCGCCTGGCGCTCGTCGTCCCCGGCCCCGAACCACGCCCGGTCGCCGGCGGCGGCGAGCTGCGGCGCGGCTCGCGCCGGGTCCGCTTCGGCGAGGAGTGGGTCGAGACCCCGGTCCTGCGCGGCGAGCCCGACGCAGGCGAGGAGGCCGAGGGCCCGGTCGTCTTCGAGCTGCCCGAGGCGACCCTGGTCCTGCCGCCCGGCTGGCGCGCCGCAGTCGACGAGGCCGGCACGATCAAAGCCACCCGTGGAGCTGTTCCTTATGTCCGACAGGCGAACAAAAGGAACAGCCCGGCGAGCAAAGGGCTCGATCCGATCACGCTGCAGGTCCTGATCGGCGGCCTGCGCGCCGCCTGCGAGGAGATGGGCGCGGCGCTGATCCGCTCCGCCTACTCGGCCAACATCAAGGAGCGCCACGACTGCTCGACCGCGCTCTTCGACGCCGCCGGCGAGCTGGTGATGCAGGCCGAGCACATTCCCGTCCACCTCGGCTCGATGCCCGACGCGGTCGCCGCGGTGCTCGGCGAGGAGCAGCGACCGGGCGAGCCCTGGATCCTCAACGACCCCTACCGCGGCGGCACCCACCTGCCCGACATCACCCTCGTCTCGCCCCTTTTCCTCGGCGGGGGCCTCGGCGGCGACCTTTTCGGCTTCGCCGCCTGTCGCGCCCACCACGCCGACATCGGCGGGCCGACCCCGGGCGGGATGCCGGCCGACTCGCGGACCCTCGACGAAGAGGGCGTCGTGATCCCGCCGACCCGGGCGAGCGCGGCCGAGCTGGAGCGGCTCGCCAACGAGATGCGGGCGCCGCGCCAGCGGCTCGCCGACCTGCGGGCCCAGCAGGCCGCCAACCGGATCGGCGAGCAGCGGCTCGCCGAGCTCGCCGAGCGCCACGGCGCCGCGACGCTGCGAGCCGGAATGACGGAGATCCTCGCCTACTCCGAGCGCCGTACCCGGGCGGCGCTGGCGGCGCTGCCCGACGGCACCTACGCCGCCGAAGACGTGCTCGAAGACGACGGCCGCGGGGAGCCGCGCGACGTCACGCTCCGGGTCGAGGCGACCGTCTCGGGCGAGGAGCTGAGGCTCGACTTCTCCGGCACCGACCCCGAGGTCGACGGCAACCTCAACTGCCCGCTCTCGGTGACGAAGTCGGCGGCCTTCTTCGCGGTCCGCGTCCTCACCGACCCCGAGGCGCCGCCCTCGGCCGGCGCCCACCGCCCGATCGAGGTGCTCGCACCTGAGGGTTGCCTGCTGAACGCCCGCTACCCGGCCGCGGTCGTCGCCGGCAACGTCGAGACCTCGAGCCGGGTCGCCGACCTGGTGATCGCCGCGCTCGCCGGCGCCCGCCCGGTCCCCGCCCAGGGGCAGGGGACGATGAACAACCTGACCCTCGCCAACGAGGACTTCACCTACTACGAGACGCTCGCCGGCGGCCAGGGCGCCTGCCCCGACGGCGACGGCCCGAGCGCGATCCACGTGGCGATGTCGAACACGCTGAACACGCCCGTCGAGGCGCTCGAGACCGAGTTCCCGCTGCGGGTCCGCGAGCTCGCCGTGCGCCGCGACAGCGGCGGTGCCGGCGAGCGGCGCGGCGGCGAGGGGATCGCCCGCGAGCTCGAGGCGCTGGCGCCGATGCGCTACTCGCTGATCACCGAGCGCCGCCGCCACGCGCCGCGCGGCCGCGAGGGCGGCGAGGACGGCGCCCCGGGCCGCAACCTGCTCGACGGCGAGCCGCTGCCGAGCAAGGCCAGTGGCGAGCTGCGACCCGGGCAGCGGCTGCGGATCGAGACCCCGGGCGGCGGTGGTCACGGCGCCCCGTCCGGCTGAGACTCGGTTCCCGCAAAGCGACCCCGAGTACCGACGCAGAAACGTACAAGCGTCACATTTCTGTTGATTCGGCGTTACAGCGCCAATCTTCCGTCGAAATTTATTTTGAGATTCGCGGGACCTCGTCTAGAATCCGCGCCCTCGGCGAGGCAGATGGCCCCCACGGGCCGGAATTCTTCCGCGGCCTCGCTCTTACTTCCAACCCAACCTTCACCAGGTACTGATTACAAATGCCGATCGCTTTAAAGGAATGGGCCGTAACCGTCCGCGCCCTCGCCGAGGGTGAGCAGCTGCTGACCCTGCGCAAGGGTGGAATCCGCGAGGAGAACAAGCACTTCGAGCTCGAGCACGAGCGCTTCTTCCTCTATCCGACCTTCGATCACCAGCGGAACGACCTCGTCCGCGAGTCGCACCACCCTGAGCTGCGACGCGCGCTCGAGGAGGGCGTCTGGCCCGACGAGGAACCGCCGCCGAAGGCGCTGATCCAGGACGGCGGCATCCCGCAGCCGGACCGGGTCCGGCTGCGTTCCTGGGCCGAGGTCACCGATCACATCACGATCGAAGACCGCCGCACCCTCGACGGCCTCTCCCCGTTCTACATCTGGACCCCGGACTACGCCGAAAAGCGCCTCGCCTGGAAGCGCCGGCACCCCCTGCACATCATGCTGCTGCGGGTCCACCGCATCCCCCGCCCGGTCACCGTGCGGGTCCGCGACGAGTACCACGGCTGCCGCTCCTGGGTCGAGATCGACCGCGACCTGCCCTTCGAGGGCACCCCGGTGATGGCGGACGAAGAGTTCGACCGCGCTCGTGCCGAGATCATGGACTTGTGCGAGACGCGGGAACCGGCGCTCGTCTGAGCGCTGGTTTGCAGCTCCCAACCGCAGCGACGCCTAAGCTCTGCCCGTGACCTGGGTAGAGACGGAGTCGCTGAGCTTTACCGCGCGGCACGATTCTGACGACGCCGCCTTCGCCGAGCAGACGCTCGACCGGATGGAGACGTTGCGGCTGCGGCTGGAAGATCGGTTCGCGGAGGTGCCGGGCGAGGTGACGGTGGTCGTCCACACCAACCCGCTCTGGCTGACCGCCGCCCACCCGTTCCTGCCGGCTGCGCGCTGGTCGGCGGCGCCGGCCGGCCGCCGCTACCTGGCCGGCTGGGCGATGGCGACCGAGATCCACGTGCTGAACGACGCACACATGGAACGGCGGGCCGCCGGCGACGACTCGCTGGAAGCGCTGCGCGGCACCGCCGAGCGGCTCTACGCGCAGCTGGTCGTCGCCGCCAACAACCCGGCGCTTCCTCCAGCGTGGACCCCGGGCCGCTTCTACCGCTACCTGCGCTGGGCCTGGCTTGTCGAAGGCGGCGCCCAGTACTTCGCCCGCCAGGTCGGCCTCTACCGCGCCGCCGTGCTGCGCCGCCTGCGTGAGAGCGGCCGGCCCTCCTTCCCGCCCTCGCGCCGCGACGCGGTGATCCTCGGCGGCACGATCTTCGACCTGCTCGAGAACGAGCGCGGGCCCGAGGCCTGCGAGCGGCTCGTCGACGGCCTCCTCCCCGGCGGCCCCGCGGTCACCCTCGAAGACGCCTTCGACGCCCGCTTCCGCGACATCGAGGACGCCTGGCGGGACCACCTGCGCAACATCACCCGCGCCGGCGAGGGCTCGCTGCGCTGAGCCGCCGTCAACGGACGCCTCCGCTGAAGCATTTTGGTCGCCGGCGGACCAAAATGCTTCAGTCGCCCGCGACGTCGATCCCCTAGGGCGCGGCGGGAGGCTCCGCCAGCAGCGCCGCCGCTTCCTCGGCGTGCTCGGCGGGGACCATCACGTCCTGGGGGCCGCCGCCGGAGCCGCGCGCCAGCATCCCGAAAGCGAGCTCGGAGCCGTCGACCCTGGTTGCGCTCGACTGCAGGAAGGCCGGGATGCCGGCGCTTTCGAGCAGACCCCTGACCATCGCGCCCTCGACTCCGTCGGCAGCGAAGGCGACCTTGACCATCTCACCGGCCACGGCCGTCAGCTGAGTTCGTAGAGCACCCAGATCAGGGCGATCGCGACGACTGCGGCGATCCCGACCCAGAGTGCCAGCTGCCCCGGCGAGGGCCCGCTCGACGCGTTGCGGCCCAGCACTTCGGCTTCCAGCTCCTGCCGCTCTTCGCCCTCGTCCTCGCCGGCGACGATCGTCTCGGCGAGGATCCGTTTCGCCTCCTCCTCGTGCTGGACGTTGACCCAGACGTCGTGCGGGCCGGCGGCGAGGAAGTCGGGGTTGTCGAAGCCGCCGCTGCGTTTGAGGATACTCGGCACGCCGCTGTCGAGCAGCAGCCCCTGCAGCAGTTCGGCTTCGGACTGGTTGCGGGCGAAGGCGACCTTGACCAGCTTGCCGCCTCCCCCGCCTCCCCCACCGCCGCCGCCGTGGGAGTCGCCGTTGCCGCCCTTGCCGTGGGCGCCGCGGCTGTGGCCGCCGTGTTTATGTGAGGTCGAGCTGGTCATCACTCAGCATCTTCTCACCACGCGACGCGGAACAGCTTCGGGTCGCTCGCGCAGTCCTGCCGGCAGGCGGAGAGGTCGCGGGCGAGGACGATCGCGCTGCCGCTTCCCTGGGGGTAGATCTGGAGACCTTCTTCGTTGTCGGCGCCCGCCAGCGGCAGCGTGCCGAAGGAGGGGTCCGGCATCCCCTGGTGGCCGACGCGCCGTACGACGTAGCCGCCCCGCCGGAGGCCGACGACGAGCAGTCCGCCGGCACCATCCGGCGCCGCGTCGGCGTAGCGAAGCGGCAGCACCGTCACCCCGTGCCGGCCGAACGAGCGGTCGAGCAGGCCGTCTTCCTGCAGCCCGAAGACCCGCGCCTGCACCCAGCCGGAGGCGAACCCGAGCAACCCGCCGCGGGGCCTCGATTCGACGCTGGTCGACTGCCAGTAGCTCTTCAGCCGCGATCCGTAGATGCCCGGCAGCGAGCGTTCGAAGGCGAGCCCGAAGTGGCGCTCGAGCCGCCCCCGCGACGACAGCCGGCTGAGCAGCTCGACGCCGGGGCCCTCCTCGCCGCAGCAGGCGCTGCTCCTGAGCAGCACCGAGCCGCCGGCCCCTGGCATCGCCTTGGCGCCGCCGCGACCTCGCATCCAGATGCGCACGAAGCCGTCGCGGCCGAAGCGCGGGACGCCGGAGCCGTCGGGCCGAAGCTCGGCGATGAGCTGCTGCGAGCCACGGGGCTTTCCAGGGCCGCCGACCGCGCGCGCAGCGGCGACCAGCACGCCACCGCCGGGAAGCGGTTCGAGCGACTTCAGGTGGCAGTTGCACGGCAGCGTCAGCGTGCCCGCCTCGCCGAAGCTCTGGTCGACGCCGCCTTCGGGTTCCAGGCGCCGCACCAGCACCCGCCTTCCCCCTTGTTCCCAGGCGATCAGCGGCCGCCCGCGGCTGTCGATGCTGACGAGGAAGGACGAGGTCGAGCCGCTGATGGTCGAGCCGGGGACGACGGCCTGGACGAGGGTCCCGTCGGCGCTGTACCGCCTCAGGTCGACTCCGTAGGAGCAGAGCCGCTGGCAAAAGGCCCCGAGGATTTCTTCGGCGACGAAGATCTCGCCGGCGGGGGCGACCGCGACCGCCCCGAGGCCCGCCCCTTTCGCCAGGTCGGCTCCGAGGTCGACCGAACCGCCGCTGCCGAAGGAGGCGTCGACGCGGCCCTTGGCGAGCGCCGCCGGCGCCGGCGCCAGCGCCGCGCAGCAGGCGAGGAGAAGCGCGGCGGCGAGTGCCCTAGCTGAGCTCGAGCCCCGCATCGGCGATCTTCAGATCCTGCAGCCAGAAGGCCTTCACGTCAGGTGCCTCGGGATCGGCGAGGGAGACGATCACGTAGACCTGTTCGGGCCAGTTCTGCCCCTGGTTGACGTCGGTCTGCGAGGGGTAGGCGGCGCTCTTCGTGTGGGAGTGGTAGATCCCGAGCAGCTCGCCGCCGTCGGCTTCGATCTCCCTCAGCGCGTCGAACTGGCCCTGCGGGTCCATCTCGTAGCGCAGCGGGCTGGCCGCCGCGTTCTCCACCCGCACCACCCGCTCGGCGACGCCGTCGCGCCCGCCGATCATTCCGCAGCACTCGTTCGGCACGTCCTCGCGCGCGTGGGCGACCATCTCGTCGATCAGCTGCTGGGAGATCTTCATCGGCTGCGAGGCTACTTGAGCCGCACCGACGCCACCCGGCGGCGGTAGGCGGCCCAGGCCGGCTTCGGGTCCCCGGCGAGGTCGACCAGCCCCGCCCCCTGGCAGAACGAGCAGTGCGGATCGGCGTTCGGCAGGTCCTGCCAGGTGAACCAGTAGGCACCGGCGAGCCGCCAGCGCCGACGCACCGCCAGCAGCCGCGAGTAGGCCTGCCAGAGGAACTCGGCCTGCCCGTCGTAGCCCACGACGAAGGCCGACGGGTAGTCGCCGGTCGAGGCGACGCCGATCTCGGTGACGATCAGCGGCTTGCGCCCGGCGCCGCCCGCCGCCATCGCCGCCCGCACCCGGCTCAGCTGGTAGTCGAGCTCCCGCACGTTGGCCGAGTAGGGGTGAAGGGCGGCGAAGTCGAAGTCGCCGCGCACCCCGCGCACCCGCAGCAGCCGGCGCATGAAGACCCAGGTCTTCATCCCGGCGCCGACCGGCGCGATCCCGGCCAGCACGATCTTCGCCGCCGGGTCGGCACCGCGGATCGCCCCCGCCGAGACTCGTAGCAGCTTCGCATAGCCGTGCGGCGAGACCCGCGGCTGCCAGTAGAGGCGGAAGTTCGGCTCGTTCCAGACCTGCCAGCGCCGGATCGGAACCGCCGGCTCGTGCTCCTCCCAGAACCTGCCCCCGGGGCCGTACCGCCGGACCAGGACCCGGAGGAACTTCGCCCACTCGCGGCCCGCGACGTGGCCGAGCGGCGGCGTCGCCTGGTCAGCGCCGAGCCAATCAGGACGCCCGTAGACGAACGGCAGCACCCGGATCCCATCTTCGGCCGCCGCGCCGACCTCCGCGTCGACCGTCCCGAAGTCGTAGCGACCGCGCTGGGGCTCGCATTCGGACCAGTAGACCGGCAGCCGCACCGTTTCAACCGTGCCCTCCATCCGCGCCAGGTCGGCGGCGGACGGCGGCCCCTGCGGGACGACTCCGAAGAACCCCGCCGGCGGCTTCGCCCCGCCCCCGACCGCCGCCCACCCGGGCTGGACCGCGGTCCCCAGCAGGACCGCCGTCGCCATTACAGCGAGGACCAGCCCGCGGGCCGCGATCCTTCCCATTGCCGGCGACGGACGAAGCGGCCGACTACCACCAGACGGTGGAGTCGAGGTTTTCGATCTCCTCGAGCGGCTTCGTGTAGACGCCGGAGGAGAGGTACTTCCAGCCGTCGTCGGGGATCAGGAAGACGACGTTGCCGGAGTCGAGCTCGCCGGCGATTCGGACCGCGATCGCGGCGATCGCGCCGGCGGAGACGCCGGCGAAGACGCCCTCCTCGTCGAGCAGGCGCTTGGTCCAGACGATCGCATCGCGGTTGGCGACCATGATCTTGCGGTCGAGCAGGGAGAGGTCGATGATCGGCGGGATGAAGCCGTCGTCGAGGGAGCGGAGGCCCTGGACGAGCTCGCCCTGCATCGGCTCGGCGGCGACGATCAGCGTCTCCGGGTTGGCCTCCTTGAGGCGGCGGCCGTTGCCCATCAGCGTGCCGCCGGTGCCGAGGCCGCCGACGAAGGCGGTCACCTCGTCGAGCTCTTCGAGGATCTCGACCGCGGTGCCGTTGTAGTGGGCCAGCGGGTTGGCCTCGTTGCCGTACTGGTAGGGCATGTAATAGCCCGGCTCCTGCGCCATCTCGAGGGCGACCTCGACGGCGCCGTTGGAGCCCTTGGCGCCCTCCGAGTAGACGATCTCCGCCCCGTACATGCGCAACAGCTGGGTCCGCTCCTCGGTCACGTTGTCGGGCATCACGACCTTCAGCGGGTAGCCCTTGCGGCGGCAGATCATCGCCAGCGCGATGCCGGTGTTGCCGGAGGTCGGTTCGAGGATCGTGTGCCCCGACTCGATCGCCCCTTCCGCCTCGGCCGCCTCGATCATCGATTTGGCCACCCGATCCTTGACCGAGCCGGTCGGGTTGTGGCCCTCGAGCTTGGCGTAGATCTTCACCTCGGGGTTCGGCGTCAGCTTCGGCAGCTCGACCAGCGGCGTATGGCCGATCGACTCGACCACGTTGCCGAAGCAACCCCCGCAGGGTCTGTTGAGCATCTGGTCAGCCATTGCCGCGCCCCCTCACTTCAGAAAGTGTAGCGATGGATCTTGGCCCGATGGACAATGACCCCGGTTCCGAACTTGAGTATCTTCGCCCGGGTTCTCAAAATTTCTGAATCGGAGGAATGCTTAATGGGAAAGACGCGGCTGACCGCGCTCTTCGTGGTTCTCCTCGCGGCGATGTTCGCATTGGCCGTGGCGGGATGCGGTGGGGGCAGTAGTTCGACGAGCAGCGGCGGCGGCGAAACCGCGGCCGAAACCGAAGCAGCCGGCGGTGGTGGTGGAGAAACCGCTGAAGAAGAAGCCAGCGGCGAACCGCTGACGGTCGGCTCCGACATCCCCTATCCGCCGTTCGAGCAGGGCAAACCCGGCGAATACACCGGCTTCGACATCGAACTGATCGAAGCGATCGCCGAAAAGATGGGTCGCACCGCCGAAGTCCAGGACACCTCGTTCGAAACGATCTTCCGCGACGTCGGCCAGGGCAAGTTCGAAGCGGTGATCTCGGCCGCGACGATCACGCCCGAACGCGAACAGGCGGTCGCCTTCTCCGACCCCTACTACGCCTCCGAACAGGCGGTCCTGGTCAAAGAAGGAAGCGACATCACCGGACTCGCCGACCTCGAAGGCAAGACCGTAGGCGCTCAGCAGGGCACCACCGGGCAGGAACTCGGCAAGGAAAAAGCCAACGCCTCCGAACTCCGGCCCTACCCCGAAGGCCCCGACGCGGTCAACGCGCTGAAGGCCGGCACCGTCGAAGCGGTGATCATCGACGCCCCGGTCGCCCAGAACGCGGTGGAAAAATCGGGTGGCCTCGAAATCGCCGAAAAAGTCCCGACTGAAGAAAACTATGGAATCGCCGTCGCCAAAGACAACACCGCGCTGCTCGAAGAAATCAACGGCGGCCTGCAGGAACTGATCAGCGACGGGACCTACACCAAGATCTACGAAAAGTGGTTCCACCTGAAACCGCCGAAATCGATCCTCTCGGGCGAAGCCGAATGACGTTGCGACCGGCCACGGTCTGATGTAGAGAAGGGGCGCCGGCGACGGCGCCCCTTTTTCATGTCCACGAAAGCCAGCAGGAGACGGCGATGAGCGAATTCTTCCATCAGTACTTCGATTTCACGATCATGGGGGACCACTTCAGCGAAGTGCTGGAAGGGTTCTTCAAGAACCTGCTGTTGTTCGCCGTGGTGGTGATCCTCGCCCTGGCCTGGGGCCTCGTCCTGGCCCTGATCCGGCAGCTGCCGGGGAAGAAATTCGCGCCGCTCCGGGTCCTCACGATCGCCTACATCGACGTCCTCCGGGCGATCCCGATCCTGATCATCCTGCTGCTGATCTCGGGCGGCATCCCCTACCTCAACTTCCTCCCGAAAGACATTCGCATCCCGCAGTGGTTCGGGCAGCCGGATCCCTTCTGGTACTCGGTGATGGGGCTGACGCTCGTCTACGGCGCCTACATGGCCGAGGTCTACCGGGCCGGCATCGAAGCCGTGCCGCGCGGCCAGTTCGAGGCGGCGCGCTCACTCGGCATGAGCTACGGCAAGGCGATGCGCCACGTCGTCGTCCCCCAGGCGGTGACGAAGATCCCGGCGCCTATGCTGAACGAAATGATCTCGCTGCTGAAGGACACGACCCTGGCGAGCGTCGTCGCGCTCGGCGAGGCGGTTCTCGTCAGCCGCGAAATCCTCGCCGAAACCTTCAACAGCTCGGCGGTCATCCTCGCCGGCCTGATGTTCCTCGCGATCACCCTGCCGGCCGCCCGCCTGGTCGACATCCTGATCAAGCGCAACCAGGGCAAAATCACCCGCGGCGCCCACATCGAGGTCGCCTGACGATGGCCGAAGCGATGGTCAGCCTGCGGGGCATCCACAAGCGGTTCGGCTCGCTCGAGGTGCTGAAGGGGGTCGACCTCGACGTCTCCAAAGGCGAAGTCGTCTGCATCCTCGGTCCGAGCGGCTCCGGCAAGAGCACCCTGCTGCGCTGCGTCAACCTGCTCGAGCCGCCGGAGGAGGGCGAGATCTTCCTCGAGGGCCAGGACATCTGCAAGGGACCGAACTCGGGCACCGGCGAGCAGAGCTGGAACGTCGACTTCGTCCGCCAGCGGGTCGGGATGGTCTTCCAGCAGTTCAACCTCTTCCCCCACAAGACCGTGCTCGAGAACGTCACCCTGGCGCCGCGCCAGGTGCTCGGCAAGTCGAAGGCCGAGAGCGAAGAGAAAGCGAAGGCGCTGCTGGAGCGCGTCGGCCTCAGCGACAAACTGAGCCAGTACCCCGAACGGCTCTCCGGCGGCCAGCAGCAGCGCGTCGCGATCGCCCGGGCGCTGGCGATGGAACCGCACGTGATGCTGTTCGACGAGGTCACCTCGGCGCTCGACCCCGAGCTCGTCAAAGAGGTCCTCGACACGATGCGCGAGCTTGCCGAGGAAGGGATGACGATGCTCGTCGTCACCCACGAGATCGGCTTCGCCAAAGAGGTCGGCGACCAGGTCGTCTTCATGGACGGCGGCGTCGTCGTCGAGCAGGGACAGCCGCGACAGGTCCTCGACTCGCCCCGCGAGGAGCGGACCAAGCAGTTCCTCGGGCTGGTGCTGGAGCGGTAAGACTGGCCGCGGCGCTACCTTCTGCCCATGATCGACGAGGAGACGATCGCGGAGGCCGGGCGACGGCTCGCCGCCGCCGCCCCGCCGGGCGCTCAGGTGATCCTCTTCGGCTCACACGCGCGCGGAGACGCCGATCGCCACAGCGACCTCGACTTCCTGGTGATCGAGCCAGAGGTGGAGAGTGTGACCAAAGATGTTGTCGTCATCGACGAGGAGAAGGCGCGACGCCGCGCGAAGGTCGCGGGCACGTTGGTCGAGCGGGCCCTTCGGGAGGGCCGGGTCCTTGTCGCCTGAGCACCACGAAGTCGCCGAGCTTCTCCGTCTCGCGACCCCCGCTCCTCGACCGAGGAAGACGTCAGGCGCAGATTCGCAGGCGCCTCAGCCGCCGGCCATCGCCGGCAGGATCACGACGGTGTCGCCGTCCTTGACGGCGGTCTCGAGCCCGTCGAGCACCCGCACGTCCTCGTCGTTCAGGTAGACGTTGACGTAGCGGTTCAGCTCACCGCCCTCGCCGAACAGCTGCTCGGCGGTGCCGGGGTGGGCCGAGGTCAGCGCCTTCAGAACCTCGCCGACGTTGCCGCCGTCGGCCTCGACCTCGGGGGCGCCGCCCGTCTTCGGGCGCAGCACCGGTGGGATTCGCACGGTCGCCATCGAGCGGTGATCCTATTGGAGCGGACCGGCTAGCGGTCGCCGCCGGCGCCGGCGCAGAAGAGGTCGTAGTCGGGGAACTGACCCATCTCCGACTCCGGGATCTCCTCGGCGTGCTCGCCGCAGATCGGGCAGTCGGGGTCGCGGCGGACCTTGAGCTCGGTGAAGCGGGTGCCGAGCGCCTCGTAGAGGAGCAGGCGGCCGACCAGCGGCTCGCCGATCCCGAGCACCAGCTTGATCACCTCGTTGGCCTGCAGGGTGCCCATCGTCCCGGCCATCACGCCGAGGACCCCGTTGGCCGAGCAGCTCGGCGCCAGCTCCGCCGGCGGCGGGGTCGGGTAGAGGCAGCGGTAGCAGGGGCCCTCGTAGGGGACGAAGGTCGAGACCTGCCCGTCGAAGCCGAGGATCGAGGCGGAGACGACCGGGATCCGCAGCCGCACCGAAGCGTCGTTCAGCAGGTAGCGGGTGGGGAAGTTGTCGGCGCCGTCGACGACGATGTCGTAGTCGCCGATGATGTCGAGGATGTTGCTCGCGTCGAGACGGCCGTTGTGCTCGACCACCTCGACGTCCGGGTTCAGCCCTTCGATGAAGAGCCGCGCCGATTCGGTCTTCGGCATCCCGATCCGTTCGGTGTTGTGGATCACCTGGCGCTGCAGGTTGGAGGCGTCGACGACGTCGTCGTCGACGAGGCCGATCGTGCCGACACCGGCGGCGGCCAGGTAGAGCGCGGTCGGCGCGCCGAGGCCGCCGGCGCCGAGCAGCAGCACCTTCGCGTTCAGCAGCTTCACCTGGCCGTCGGGGCCGACCTCGGGCAGCAGCGTGTGGCGCGAGTAGCGCTCGCGCTGCTCGGCGGTCATCCCGTTCGCGCTGACGACCGGCAGCCCCTGCTCCTGCCAGGCGAGGATGCCGCCCTCCATCGAGGCGACGTTCGTGTAGCCGAGCGCCTGCATCTGGGCGGCGGCGAGCGCCGAGCGGCTGCCGGAGCGGCAGTAGGCGATGACGCGGGCGGACTTGTCGGGAGCGGCGGCCTCGATCTCGTCGGCGAGCAGGCCCGGGGGCACCAGCTTGCCGTTCTCGAGATGGGCCTCCTGGTACTCGTGCGGCTCGCGGGTGTCGATCAGCACGACGCCGCCGCCTTCGATCTCCTGCTGGGCCTCGAAGGGCTGGATCTCCTCGATCGAAGCGCGAGTATCAGTGGACATTTCCTAAATCTCCCGAATTCGGATCAGCTTTTACTTCAAAAAGTATAGCGAGCGAATCGCGCGGCGATCCGCCTGCGGTCAGATCTACCGCGATAGACGAGCGATTGCGGCTTTCCTTGCCTGACGGTCACGTTCGGGAAAGAGATGTCGCGTCACCACCAGCACGATCCCGACTATCTGAACGACCGTCGCGGCGAGCCAAATCTCGATAACGCCTGGCGAGAGATCCCATCCCTCTCCCACCCAAGCGAAAGTTACGAAGACAGCGTCGGTGATCGCCAACTCGGTAGCAAGGATCTTGAGAATCCAGGTTGCGTAGTACTCGCGAAGCTCGTGTTCCTGAGTGGCAAACAGTCGTTTGAGATCGAGTTCCTGCGCACGCTCTCGCTCGGGCAAGTGGCGGAGATGCTCAGGAAGCGTCGAGTCCCGGACCGCACCGGTCGCAATGCTCTCGATCGCTTCGCTAAGCGCTGCGGCAGCATCCTGCCGCGGCGCACTTTCTGACCCGCTCCCGCTGGGCCCGTCCGTCGCCACATGACTCCTCTGTTTACGCCGCTGCTAGTCCCTGCGGTGCATTCCCACTCACAGCCAACCCTAGGTTCTTCAGACGGAATTGAATCGCTTGCCTCGAGACCTTGAACCGAATCGCCATCTCGAGGTCGCCCAAGCCTTCCCTCGCGAAAGCGTGGACCGCAGCACTCGGCATGAGCAGGGAAGCGGCAAACTCGTTCGCATAGACCTCGTCCGTGACCTCGCCCGTTGAGGAGCGCCCGTTTCGCAGGTCCACAGTCGCGTATTGCTCCTCTTCTTCCAAGCGACGCACGAAGTGTCCTAACTCATGGGCACAAGTAAAGCGGCGACGATTCGCACTGTCATTTTGGTTGAGGAGAATCGCCGGATCGTGGCCCGGCTGCTTCACCAACGCACCCAAGGTGTTCTCGTCAAGTTCCGCTTCGACCACTCGAAGCCCGGCATCCCTTGCGATAGCAACCGGATCGACGGGGATAGTGCTGCCCCACGCCGCTTCCAAGAGCTTGGTCGCGTCGTGCTCCGCTTCGCGCTTGACTTGAGTCGTCATGGTTTTTAGATCTATAGCGGACATTTCGGTCGCGTGGGCAGATTTCGAATCCTCAAGGGCGTTGGGCCGGAGGTTTCGCCCCCGTTACGGTCCCTTGAATACGGACTTCGACCCAAATTCCGGCGCCAAAACGCCAAAGGCCGGCGCCGGAGCCCGACGAAGGGGGAGGCTCCGGCGCCGGCCACGGCGGGACGAGGAAACTTTGCGAGGTCGGTCTAGAGGCTGGGGCGCATCTGGCGCAGCCGTTTGACGCGCTCTTCGATCGGCGGGTGGGTCGAGAACAGGCCGGCGATGCCCTTGCCCTTGAAGGGGCGGACGATGAACAGCGGCTCGGCTGCCTGGTTGACCTGCATCGGCATCGCCTGCGCCCCCTGCTCGAGCCGCAGCAGCGCGCTCGCCAGGGACTCCGGGTTGCCGCAGATTTCGGCGCCGCCGGCGTCGGCCGCGTACTCGCGCTGGCGCGAGATCGCGAGCTGGATGATCGTCGCCGAGATCGGCGCCAGCAGGACCAGGCTGATCGCGGCGATCGCGCCCAGTGGCGAGTTGTCGTCGTTGCCGAACCACATCAGCATGTAGGCGAGGTAGGTGATCGCGGCGCCGATCGCCGAGGCGACCGACTGGATCAGGATGTCGCGGTTGCGGATGTGGGTGAGCTCGTGGGCGATGACGCCGCGCAGCTCGTCCTCGGAGAGCAGTTTGGTGATGCCGCGGGTGACCGCGACCGCCGAGTGCTTCGGGTTGCGGCCGGTGGCGAAGGCGTTGGGCTGATCGTTGGGGATCATGTAGAGGCGCGGCATCGGCAGCCCGGCGCGGGTCGTCAGTTCGCGGACGATCTCGAACAGCCGCGGGTTGTCGGACTCCTCGATCGGCTGCGCTTTCGACATCGAGAGCGCCAATTTGTCGCTCCAGAAGTACGAGCCGAGGTTGATCAGCAGGGCGATGCCGAGGAAGATCGCCGCCGTCGAGGGGCCGCCGATCAGGGCACCGATGACGACCAGCAGGCCGGTCAGCGAAGCGAGCAGGATCGTGGTCCGCAGCGTCGCGCTGAAGGTCGATTGCTTGGTGGTGTTCATCGCGTGGATGCTCCTAAGGTCGAAGTGGTGACTTGAAGTATTGCCGCCGAGGCGGGAATCTGCCCATAGGGGCCAGTCCCCTAACCGGCTCCGGCCAGCCCCTAGAGGCGCATCGGACGCGCGGCATCGCGCCTTACGCTTGGCCGGTGAGGCGACGCGCCCTCTTCTCGCAGATGCTCGCCCTGAACGCCGCCCTGGTCGGCGCCGCGGCGCTGGTCGCCGGGCTGATCGGCAACCTCCACCTGCTCGCCGCGATCGGCATCGGCGTCGCCGCCGCGGCCAGCGCCCTGCTCGTCAACCAGCTGCTCCTGCACCGCCGCTTCACCCCGCTCGAGCGGCTGATCGAGGAGATGGAGAAGGTCGACCTCAGCCGCCCCGGCCCCCTCCTCCCCGCCTCGATCGACGGCGTCGGCGAGACCGAGGAGGTGGAGCGGCTCGAGCTCGCCTTCCTGCGGATGATGCGGCGTCTGGAAGCCGAGCGCCGCCGCGCCGGCTCGGCCGCGCTGCACGCCCAGGAGGAGGAGCGCGCCCGCGTCGCCCGCGACCTCCACGACGAGGTCAACCAGTCGCTGACCGGGCTGCTGCTGCGGCTCGAGGCGGCGCGCGCCGACGCGCCCCCCTCGCTGGAGCCGGAGCTGGCGGAAACGAAAGCGCTCGCCAACCAGGCGATGGGCGAGCTGCTGCAGCTGGCCCGCCAGCTGCGCCCGACCGCGCTCGACGACCTCGGCCTGGCGGCGGCGGTCGCCGGCCAGGTCGAACAGCTCGACCGCGGCGAGGCCGACGCGACCTTCGCCGCCGAGGGCGACTTCTCCGACCTCGGCGACGACGCCCAGCTGGTCGTCTACCGGGTCGCCCAGGAGGCGCTCTCGAACGCCGGCCGCCACTCCGGCGCCGGCCGGATCGAGGTGGCGCTGCGGCGCCGCGGAGGACGGCGGCGTCGAGCTGACCGTCGCCGACGACGGCCGCGGCTTCGCCTTCGAGGAGTCCCAGCGCGGGCTCGGCATCGCCGGCATGCGCGAGCGGGCGCTGCTGGTCGGCGCCGAGCTGACGATCGAGTCGCGCCCGGAGGCGGGGACGACGGTGCGGCTGCTGGTGCCGAGCGAGTCGGCGACGCCGGGCGACGCGGTCGCCGACGCGGGACGGGAGAATCGGCGGCGATGAGGGTCCTGATCGCCGACGACCACGGCATCGTCCGCTCCGGCCTGCGGCTGCTGCTCGAGCGCCAGCCGGACATCGAAGTCGTCGCCGAGGCGGCCGACGGCGCCGAGGCGCGCGACCTGGCGGTCCGCGAGCGGCCCGACCTGGCGATCCTCGACGTGCGGATGCCGAACCTGACCGGGCTGCAGGCGACGCGCGAGATCAAGCGGCAGGCGCCCGAGGTCGCGGTGCTGATCCTCTCGATGCACGACGACGAGCGCTACCTGTTCGAGGCGCTGAAAGCCGGCGCCTCCGGCTACGTGCTGAAGGCGCAGGCCGACACCGATCTGTTGGCGGCGATCCGCGCCGTCGAGCGCGGCGAGCCCTTCCTCACCCCCGAGGCGCAGCGGACGCTGATCAAGGACGTGCTCGAGCGCGGCTCCAGCGGCGAGGAGGAGCTGACCCCGCGCGAGGAGGAGATCGTCAAGCTGGTCGCCGAGGCGAACACGACCAGGCAGATCGCCGAGCTGCTGCACCTCTCGGAGAAGACGGTCGAGAACCACCGCGCCAACGCGATGCGCAAGCTCGGCATGCGCGACCGGGTCGAGCTGGTCCGCTACGCGATCCGCCGCGGCCTGATCGAGCCGTGAGCGACGTAAAACCGACCGCTTCGGTAGGATTTGGCTCAGATGCTGTTTTCGACCAAAGCCGAGTACGGAGTGCGCCTGATGGTCGAGCTGGGCCGCCAGCCCTCCTCGCAGCCGATCTCGCTCAGCACCGTCGCCGACGCCGAGCGGCTGCCGCTCTCCTATCTCGAGCACCTGGTCGCGAAACTGCGCAAGGCGGGCCTCGTCACCTCGACCCGCGGCGCCCACGGCGGCTATCGCCTGGCGATGCCGGCGGAGGAGATCCGGATGGACGCGGTGGTGCAGGCGCTGGAAGGGCAGATCGCCCCGATGGAGTGCTTCCACGACGCGCCCGAAGGCAAAGTCCTCTGCTCGCACGAGGACGACGGCGACCGCGCCTGTTCGACGAAGCTGCTGTGGACGCGGGTGCAGGGCGGCGTCACCAGGGCGCTGGCCGGCACCACGCTGGCGGAGCTGGTCGAGTTCTCGCGGCCCGAGGGGCGCAGCGAGGCCGACGTCGTCAAGGCCGCCTGAGATTTCCCGAAACCCCCAGGACTGGAGTGAGATTGGCTGAGCTGGAGATACGCAACCTGCACGCGAAGGTCGAGGACAAAGAGATCCTCAAGGGGCTCGACCTCGACGTCGAGAAGGGCAAGATCCACGCCCTGATGGGGCCGAACGGCTCCGGCAAGTCGACGCTCGCCAACGTGATCATGGGCCACCCGGCCTACGAGGTGACCGCGGGCTCGATCGCCTTCAAGGGCGAGGACATCACCGCGGCCGACCCGGCGGAGCGCTCGCAGGCGGGCCTCTTCATGGCCTTCCAGTACCCGGTGGCGATCCCCGGCGTCTCGGTCTCCAAGTACCTGCGGATGATCATCAACGCCAAGCGCGAGGCGCGCGGCGAGGACCCGATCAAGATCAAAGACTTCGCCCGCACCGCGCAGGAGGCGATGGAGCTGGCGAACATCCCCAAAGACTTCTCCAGCCGCTACCTGAACGACGGCTTCTCCGGCGGCGAGAAGAAGCGGATGGAGCTGCTGCAGCTGGCGCTGCTGCGGCCGGAGATCGCGGTCCTCGACGAGACCGACTCGGGCCTCGACATCGACGCCCTGCGGACCGTCGCCGATGGCGTCAACAAGTTCGCCGGCCCCGACATGGGCGTCCTGATCATCACCCACTACCAGCGCATCCTGCACATGGTGAAGCCGGATTCGGTCCACGTCATGTTCGAGGGCCGGATCGTCAAAGAAGGCGGCCCGGAGCTGGTCACTACGCTCGAGGAGAAGGGCTACGGCTGGATCCGCGAGGAGGTCGCGGCGAGCGCGTGACCGTCTCCGCCGGCGCCTACCCGCTCGAGGCCGTCCGGGCCCAGTTCCCGGCGCTGGCGCGCGAGGTCGGCGGGCAGCCGGTCGCCTATCTCGACAGCGGCGCCAGCGCCCAGCAGGTGCTGGCCTCGATCGAGGCGGTCGACGACTACGTCCGCCGCCACCACTCGAACGTCCACCGCGGCTCCCACACGATGAGCGCCGAGGCGACCGAGCTCTACGAGGAGGCGCGGCGGACGGTCGCCGCCCACCTCGGCGCCGCCGACCGGCGCGAGGTGATCTTCGTCCGCAACGCGACCGAGGCGATCAACCTGGTCGCGCGGGCCTGGGGCGACGCCAACGTCGGCGCCGACGACCGCCTGCTGCTGACCGAGATGGAGCACCACTCGAACCTGGTGCCGTGGCAGCAGCTGGCCGAGCGGGCCGGCGCCGAGATCGACTGGGCGCCGATCGACGACGAGGGCCGGCTCGACATGGAGGCCTTCGCGGCGCTGCTCGAGCGCGGCCCGAAGCTGGTCGCGGTCGCCCACGTCTCGAACGTGCTCGGCACCGAGAACCCGCTGGCCGAGATCGCCCGGCTGGCGCACGACGCCGGCGCGCTGGTGCTGGTCGACGGCGCCCAGGCGGCGCCGAAGCTCCCCCTGGACCTCGCCGAGCTGGACGTCGACTTCTACGCGGTCACCGGCCACAAGGCCTACGCGCCGACCGGGATCGGGGTGCTCTGGGCGCGGCTCGAGCTGCTGCGCGAGATGCCGCCCTTCCTCGGCGGCGGCTCGATGATCCGCAAGGTGACCCGCGAGGGCACCACCTTCGCCGACCCGCCGGCCCGCTTCGAGGCGGGGACGCCGGCGATCGCCCAGGCGGTCGGGCTGGCGGCGGCGCTGCGCTGGCTCGACGGGCTGGGGATGGAGAGCGTCCGCGCCCACGAGCGCGAGGTCGCCGACTACGCCCTCGAGCGGCTCGCCGAGGTGCCCGGCCTGCGCCTCTTCGGGCCGCCGCGCGGCCCCGAGCGGCTCGGCCCGGTCTCCTTCGAGCTCGCGGGCGTCCACGCCCACGACGTCTCCGAGATCCTCGACCGCCACGGCGTCGCGGTCCGCGCCGGCCACCACTGCGCCCAGGTGCTGATGGACCGGCTCGGAGTCGCCGCCACCGCCCGCGCCAGCTTCGGCGTCTACACGACCCGCGCCGAGATCGACCGCCTGGTCGACGGCCTCGAAGACGCCCGCCGCGTCTTCGGCCTCTAAGCGGTCAGTCGACCACCACCGGCTTCGAGCGGGCGCCGCCGCACCTGCCGGCAATCGGCCGCACCGTCACCCAGTATTCGCCCGAGGTCAACCTGACCCTCACCGTCCACTGGCCGTTCGGAAGCGTGGAGGCGGTGCCGATGTGCTTCACCTTTCCCTTCAGCCTGCGGTTGACGACGACCGTGCGGGCGATTACACAGCGTTCGTCGGGGGACCTGATCGAACCATGGAAGGCCGGGGCCTTCTTGCTGACGATGAGCCGGGTCTTGTGCGGCTTGGCCGCCCCGGCGACCGGCGCGACGGCCAGCGCGATGAGAGAAGCGAGCACGATTGCGAGCGCCCCTGCGAAGCGAAATGACATCTGGATTCCTTTCCCCTGTCTGAACCTGCCAGGTGAGGCTAAAGGCTTTCGCTAGCCTCGGTGGAGATGGACGACCTCTACAGAGACCAGATCCTCGAGCACTACAAGCGCCCGCACAATTTCGGCGCGCTCGAGGATCCCGACCTCGAGTTCGAGGACAACAACCCGTTCTGCGGCGACGAGCAGCGGGTGACGATCCGGCTCGACGAGGACGAACGCGTCGCCGAGGTCGCCTTCGAGGGCAAGGGCTGCGCGATCTCCACCGCCGCCACCTCGCTGCTCACCGACGAGCTGGTCGGGATGAGCCGCGAGGAGCTGCTGAAGCTGCCGAAGGAGTACGTGCTCGAGCTGCTCGGCATCGACATCTCGGCGACCCGGATGAAGTGCGCGATGCTCGGCCTGAAGATCGTCAAGTCCGCCTCGCTCGGCAAGCCGGCCGAATGGGAGGACGAGGGGGAAGTCGGCGACCCGACCGAAGCGGCGGCGCTTTAGCGCGCCGCTCCGGCCGGCCGGCGACTACGGAGCTTCCCGGCGGGTCTCCTCGGTCGGGTTCATCACGGCGAAGACGGCGCCGTGGGGGTCCTGGAGGATCGCCAGGCGGCCGACGGGGATGTCGACCGGGCCGTTGATCACCGAGCCGCCGTTGCCGGTGGCCGTCGCGACCGCGGCGTCGGCGTCGGGCACCGTGAAGTAGACGAGCCAGTGCGGCGGCGCCTCGGCTGGCGCCATCGCGCTGAAGTCGAGCATCCCGCCGCGGGTCGCGTCGCCGTCGCCTTTCCAGACGTAGTAGGTCCCCATCTCCCCCATGTCCTGCTCCTCCACCGTCCAGCCGAAGACGGCGCCGTAGAACTCGCGGGCGGCGGCGGTGTCGCGGGTGTTGAGCTCGTTCCAGCCAAAGCTGCCGTCCTCGTTGACGAGCTCGGCGCCGGCGAAGGTGCCGGGCTCCCAGAGCCCGATCACGGCGCCGGTCGGGTCGGTGAGGACCGCCATCTTGCCGAGGTCCATCACGTCCATCGGCTCGACGATCGTCTGCCCGCCGGCCTCGCCGGCCTTGGCGACGGTCGCGGCGGCGTCGGCGACCGAGACGTAGGTCGCCCAGAAGCAGGGCTGGTCGTCCTCCATCTTCGGCATCACGCCGGCGACGTCCTGGCCGTCCTTTTTGGCGCGCCGGTAGCCGCCCATTTCGGCCGTGTTCGGCAGCTCCGGGATCTCCCAGCCGAACAGCGCGCCGTAGAAGCTGGCGCTGGCGTCGACGTCCGGGGTGCCGCTCAGTTCGACCCAGCTGGGGGTGCCGGGCTCATAGCTGGTCCTGGTGCTCATCTGATGATCTCCTCCGCTCGAAGTTCCTTCGCTGCCCATCAGACCAGACCGCGGCGCGAAAGTCATCGCCTCGGTGTGAAGATCGCGCGACCGGCGCGCCGGCGGCCCGCGGGCCCGGCCCCCCGCCCGTCCGAGCCCCAGCCACCCGCCCCGCTAAAATCCGACTGGAGAAGTAGGATTAAGTCGCATCCCGCACTATCTGCCTATCCGTAGCGGGAGGAAAGCACCTCTTTTGACCGACACCGCAGCAACCACGATCTCAGTCTGCCCGGCCGCCGAGCTCGGTCCCGGTCAGATGCGCCTGGTCGAGCACGACGGGCGCAAGATCGGCGTCTTCAACTGCGACGGCAGCCTGTACGCGATCGAGGACCGCTGCTCCCACGATGACGGGCCGCTCGCCGAGGGCGAGTTCGACCCCGCCACCTGCACCGTCGAATGCCCGCGCCACGGCTCCCTCTTCGACCTCACCTCCGGCAGGCCGAAGACGCTCCCCGCTTTCAAGCCGGTGCAAACCTTTCCCGTCGCCGTCGAGGGCGACTCGATCACCCTGGAGGTCTCCTAGACCATGGCAACGCCCGAGGTACTTGCTGAGAAACGAGAGCTGGCCGGCATCAACGCCGATTACAAGGAGAAGTTCGGCTTCAACGATCCCGAGACCGGCTACGCCTACAAAGCGCCGAAGGGGCTGAGCCGCGAGGTCGTCGAAACGATCTCCGACTTCAAGGAAGAGCCGCAGTGGATGCGCGACTTCCGGCTGAAGGCGCTCGAACACTTCGAACAGCGGCCGACCCCGCAGTGGGGCGGCAACCTCGACCAGATCGACTTCAACGACATCCACTACTTCGTCCGCGCCTCGGATAAGAACTCGCGCGACTGGGACGAGGTGCCGGAGGACATCAAATACACCTTCGACCGGCTCGGGATCCCCGAGGCGGAGCGCAAATTCCTCTCCGGGGTCGGCGCCCAGTACGAGTCCGAGGTCGTCTACCACCAGGTGAACGAGAAGCTCGAGGAACAGGGCGTGATCTTCACCGACATGGACACCGCGCTGCGCGAGCACGAGGACCTGGTGCGCGAGTACTGGGCGACCATCATCCCGCCCAACGACAACAAACTGGCGGCGCTCAACTCGGCCGTCTGGTCGGGCGGCTCCTTCGTCTACGTCCCCGCCGGGGTCAAGGTCGAGATGCCGCTGCAGGCCTACTTCCGGATCAACACCGAGAACATGGGCCAGTTCGAGCGGACGCTGATCATCGCCGAGGAGGGCGCCGACGTCCACTACATCGAGGGCTGCACGGCGCCGGTCTACTCGACCGACTCGCTGCACTCGGCGGTCGTCGAGATCATGGCCAAGCCGAGCTCGCGGGTCCGTTACACGACCGTCCAGAACTGGTCGCAGAACGTCTACAACCTCGTCACCAAGCGCGCCGTCGCGCAGGAGAAGGCGACGATGGAGTGGGTCGACTGCAACCTCGGCTCGAAACTGACGATGAAGTACCCGTCGATCTACCTGCTCGGGCGCGAAGCCCACGGCGAGATCCTCTCGATCGCCTTCGCCGGCGACGGCCAGCACCAGGACGCCGGCGGCAAGATCATCCACGGGGCGCCGAAGACCTCGTCCTCGATCTTCTCCAAGTCGATCTCCAAGGACGGCGGCCGCGCCACCTACCGCGGCCTGCTCGAGGTCGCCGACGGGGCGACCGAATCGCGCTCGAAGGTCGTCTGCGACGCGCTGCTGCTCGACGAGGACTCGCGCTCGGACACCTACCCGACGATCCGCATCGACGAGAACGACGCCGACGTCGGCCACGAGGCGACGGTCTCGAAGATCGGCGACGAGCAGCTCTTCTACCTCCAGGCCCACGGGCTCGACGAGGAGGAGGCCTCGAAGATGATCGTCAACGGCTTCATCGAGCCGGTGACGAAAGAGCTGCCGATGGAGTACGCGGTCGAGCTGAACCGCCTGATCGAGTTGCAGATGGAGGGTTCGATTGGCTGAGCTGGCGACCGAACCCGCCTGGCTCGAGGAGAGGCGCCGGCGGGGCGCCTCTCTCGTGCAGAGCCTCCCCCTCCCCGACCACCAGTCGAAGGGCTGGGAATTCACCGACCTGGCGCGGCTCGACCTCGACTCCTATCAGTCGGTATCGCGTCGATGCCAAGGTCGACGGCGCCGAGGGAGCAACCGTCGTCCGCCTGACCGACGCTCTCAACTCCCATTCCCAGTTGCTCGAAGAGCGACTGGGTTCCCTCGTCCCGATCGAGGACCCGTTCGTCGCCCGCAACGAGGCCGAGTGGCGCGACGGCGTCCTGGTCCTGGTGCCGCGCAACGTGAGGCTGAGCGAGCCGGTACGGATCGAGGTGCCGCTCGACGCCGACGGCGGCGCGCTCTCCTGGCGGACGCTGGTGGTGCTCGAGGAAGGCGCCGAGGCGGAGGTCTGGGAGCACTGGTCCTCGCCGTCCGACGAGATCGACGGGGTGCTCAACTCGGTGGTCGAGCTGAGCGTCGGCGACGGCGCCACGCTGCGCTACGTCAACACCCAGGACGTCTCCGAGAAGGCCTGGATCTTCGCCACCCAGCGGGCCCAGATCGAGCGCGACGCGCGGCTCGACTGGGCGGCGCTCGGCTTCGGCTCCGGCAACGGCAAGGTGCGGATGGAGACCAAGCTCGCCGGCCCCGGCTCCGAGGCCCGCGTCACCGGCGGCTACGCCGGCGGCCCCGGCCAGCACCTCGACTACGACACGACCCAGGAGCACGCGGCGCCGAACACCGACTCCGACCTCGCCTTCCGCGGCGTCCTCGCCGCCGGCTCGACCGCCGTCTGGCGCGGGATGATCAAGGTCGACCCGGGCGCCCAGCAGACCGACGCCTTCCAGGAGAGCCGCAACCTGCTGCTCTCGACCGACGCCCACGCCGACGCGATCCCCGGCCTCGAGATCCTCGCCGACGACGTCCGCTGCACCCACGCGGCGGCGATCGCCCAGGTCGACCGCGACCAGCTCTTCTACCTGACCGCCCGCGGCCTCGACCAGGCGCTCGCCAAACGGCTGATCATCGAAGGCTTCCTCGAGTCGCTGGTCGAACGGCTGGCCGAGGGCCCGGTTCGCGACGAGGTCTCGGCGGCGCTCGAGCGGCGGCTTGCTGAGATCCTCTAGCGGTTCGCGGCTCGCTAGGCGAAGCGGTCCGTGAGGGACGGAGGGAGCCGGGGGACCCTGCCCGCTGCACCTCGTCGGGTGAATTGCCGCAGAGCTGGCGCCTCGAAGCTAGCCGGCCCTCCTCATGCTGATACGCGTGCAGGGTCCCCCGGCTCCCTCCGTCCCTCGGAAGCTCAAGAGCAAGACCAGGGAGGGACGAAAGGCTTGCGGCCCTCGGCTTGCTTTGAGCTTCCGAGGGTCCCGAGCGTGACTGTTTGACGGGTGGGGATCGGGTGGGGTCTGCACGCGTATCAGCATGAGGAGGGCCGGAGAGCCCCATGGCGTCAGCCGGTAGGCGATCCCCCCGACGAGGTGCAGCGGGCAGACCCCACCCGATCCCCACCCCTCGCCCGCACCCGGTCCTAGCGCTTCCCTTCGCGCTCTTCCGCTTCGCGGCGCTTGCCGACGCGGGTCGTGTAGACGATGCCGCCGACCACGATCAGGATCGGGATCACGTAGAAGATCCATAGCCAGTGGCCGAGGTGGGCCACTGGCAGGTAGACGATGTGGGCGGCTAACGCCATCGGTCGATCATCCGTTACCGGCCGACAGCAGGTAGAGCCCGAAGCAGGTGAAGGCGACCATCACCGCCAGCATCCAGTACTGGGAGCGGGTCGCGCGGCGGTAGTCGGGCCAGTAGGCGAGGGCGCGATCGTGGGCCAGCATCAGGCCGATCACGTGGCCGCCGACGAGGGCGCCGACCTGCACGTACCAGATCGCGTTCGAGCTGAGGACCTTGAAGTCGATGCCGGCGTTGGCGGTGCCGAAGAGGTCGGTGTTGGCGGTCCCCAGCGGGTCGGAGAGCAGGTAGGTGAACTGCGCCTGCTCCTGGAAGACGAAGAGGCTGAAGTAGTGGGCGATCAGGTAGGCCAGGGCGATCGGGATCAGGGTGTGGGCGAAGCCGTTGCGCAGCCGCTCCAGCGACGGCGAGCCGGGAACGCTGCGCATGCCGCGCAGGCCGAGGTTGTAGATGAGGCCGACGCCGGCGAAGCAGGCGAGCATGAAGAGGGTGTCGGTGAGCCGCGCCGAGGTGGTCGGGGTGAGGCCGCCTTCCATCCATTCCTTGACCGCTTCGATCGCGCTTTTGAAGGCGCCGTCCTGGCCGCCGTCGAAGCTGGTGGCGGCGATCGAGGCGATCACCACGGCAGCCGAGCCGGGGATCGTCGCCCAGCGGGCGGCGGCGGAGAACGGGCGGCGGCGCCCGAGCCGGCCGTCCTGCACGCCGAAGATCCCGAGCCGGCCGAACATCCCGAAGTAGACCGAGAAGACCTCGCCGTTCTCGCACCACTCCTCGACCCCGAAGACCGCCATCATCGCCAGCGCGTAGACGCTGTAGAAGCAGGCGGCGACGGCGCAGGAGTGCGGGTCGAGCCCGACCGAGACGCCGCCGCTGGCGCCGTAGACGACCTCCAGCCAGACCGTCGCCAGCAGCCCGATCGCCGCCGGCCAGCGACCCAGCCGGCGTGGGTACGGCAGGTGGTGGGCGCGCTGGCCGGCGATCGCCTGGAAGCCGGCACCGGCGGCGCGGCCCACCGCCCGCCACGGGTTGAACGGCCGGAAGAGGTCACCGAAGACCGCCGAGAAGATCGGGAAGCCGAGCCAGGTGGTGACGAAGAGGAAGGTGAGGGCGAAGTTGCGGTCCGGCGCTTCGGTCCCTTCCAGCCCGGCGTAGATCGCGATCCCCAGGAGGACGATCCCGATCGCGCCGCAGAGGATCTGGACCGGCAGGCCGAGCAGGCCGCGCGAGAGGCGCTCGCTCAGCGCCCGCCAGTGCAGCTCCTCGAAGCGAGGCTTGCGCCAGGCGGCCGAGAGGGCGAAGAAGGAGACGATCAGGACGATCGACGCCCCCCAGGCGAAGAGCCAGGCAGGGATCGGGAGATCCTGCCTGGCTACCAGCGCGTGGCCGAAGGGGAGGGCGAACAGCGAGCTGATGCTCACGGTTCCACCGTCAGCTGGATGATCTGTTCCTTGCGGTCCTCCAGCTCCGCCTCGAAGACCCCTTCGATGCTGGCGGGCAGGTCGTAGGTGACGGTGCCGCCGCCCTTCGGGACCTCCTTGGGGATGTCGTAGCCGTGCAGGTGGACCTCTTCTTCGAACGGCACCTCGACCTTGAAATGGATCTGGTCGCCCTTGTGGTAGGTGAGGTCCTGGATCCCGCCCACCGGGTGTCCCTGCTTGTTCACTTCGATCACCGGCACCTTGCCGGCGTCGGTGTCGCTGCTGCTGTCACTGCCGCCGCTGCTGAGGACGATCAGCAGGACGACGGCGACGACGATCGCGACGACCCCCGCTATCGCGGTTTTCAGGTTCATTCGATTCTCCTTTGCCTGGGCGCGCGCACGCATGCGCGCGAGCGCGCGTCTTGGACGGCCGCCGCCGCGCAAGCGGAGGCGGCTGCTTGCCTGCGACTAGGAGAGGGCGGGCGGCGGGCGCTGCGCCAACCCGAGCGCGATCAGCAGGCCGCCGCCGGGCGCGAACGAACGCGGTGGCAGCGGCAGGCGCTGGCGGCGGGTCAGGCGGCGCAGGGCGCGGCGGGCGCGACCGGCGAACCGCTGGGAGAGGCGGACGATCGCATCGGCGCCCGGGTAGCGACCGAGGAGAAGGAACGCCACCAGCGCCAGCAGGGGCACCAGGGGCAGCAGGAAGGCACCGAGCTCCGTCAAGAGCGCCCAGGATAACGTCCCGCGGCGTGCGCCCCGGCCGCGACAACATCGCCGCCCCCGACCTGCCAGCCGGGCTGACCTGGATCGGTCGCGAGCCGGAGTCGATGCCGGCGCTCACCGCCGGCGGCCCGGCGCTCGTCCACTTCGTCGAATTCGCCCAGCTGAACAGCGTCCGCACCCTCCCCTACGTCGAGGAGTGGGGGCGCCGCTACCGCGACGCCGGCCTCAGCGTGATCGGCGTCCAGGCGCCGCGCTTCCCGTTCGCCGCCGAGCCGGAGCCGGTGGCGGCGGCCCTCGCCTCGCTCGGGGTCGAGTTCCCGGTCGCGATCGACGCCGAGCACGAGCTGTGGGCGGCCTACGGCTGCAAGGGCTGGCCCTCGCTGTTCCTCTGGAGCCTCGGCGGCGCCCTCAGCTGGGCCCACTTCGGCGAGGGCGAATACCGGGCGACCGAGGAGGCGATCCAGGAGGAGCTGCGCGAGCTCGACGCGCTGCGGGAGCTGCCGGCGCCGATCGCGCCGCTGCGGCCCAGCGACGAGCCGGGCGCGCTGGTGATCGAGCCGACCTCCGAGCTCTTCCCCGGCGGCTCCTGGGAGCGACCCTGGATCGCCGGCGAGGACGGCGAGGCGCTGGCGCTCGACTACCAGGCGGGAGGCGCCTACGCGACGGTCGAGGGCGACGGCGAGATCGAGGTCGAGATCGACGGCCGCTGGACGACGCTGCCCGGCGATCCCACGCCCGGCCTGCGGACGATCGCGGAGCATCCTCGCCACGAGGCCCATGACCTCGTCCTGCGGCCGAGCGCCGGTATGCGAATCTGGTCGCTCAGCTTCGCCGCCGGCCTGCCCTGAACCAAGGAGGAGAACGTGATCAGCAAGCTCGACTTCATCGGCGTCCCCTCGACCGACGCCGACCGCAGCCGCGAGTTCTACGTCGAGACGCTCGGCCTGCGTGCCGACCCGAAGGCCGAATACGAGTTCTGGGTCGGCGACACCTGCTTCGGGATCTGGGAGCCGGCGCGACTGGGGATGGAGTTCCAGCCTTCGAAAAACGCGCACCCGGCGCTCCACGTCGACGACGTCGCCGCGGCCCGCGAGGACCTCGAAGCCAAGGGCGTCCAGTTCCAGGGCGAGACCTTCGACACCGGCGTCTGCCACATGGCCCTGTTCACCGACCCCGACGGCAACGACCTGATGCTGCACAACCGCTACGCGCCGGCCGACCAGCGCGGCAACGAGGGGTCGACGCCCTAGCGGCGCTCGACCCGGATCGCTTCCTCCGCCGCCTGCAGATGAGCCTCGAGGCGGGCCTGGAAGGCCGGCGAGCGCTGCACGAAGTGGCCAGCGCCGTCGAAGACGAGGTGCTGGCCGTCGAGCTCACGGGCCAGCGCGGCGCAGACGCGCTCCTGGCCCGCGGTGTGGCCGCCCGAGGCGACCAGGGCCGGGACGCCCGCCGCCCGCAACGCGCTCAGGTCCGGCCTGGCCTCGCCCGGTGGCCTGCCGCCTTCGGCTCGCCGCACGCCATTGGCGACGCGCTCGGGGAGTGGGCCCTGCTCGGGCAGGTCCTCGACGCCGGCGATGCGCAGGAAGCGCCGCAGCCCCTCGGGCTCGGCCGCCAGGCCGCGGGCGAGGAATTCGTTACCGAGCCGCTCCAGCTCTTCGACGTCCGGGTCGCCCGGGGCGATGTGGAAGAGCGGCGGCTCGATCAGCGTCAGCGACCTCACCCGGTCGGGCTGGGCGGCGGCCGCGATCAGCGCCCCCAGCCCGCCGTAGGAGTGCGCGACCAGATGGGGGCGGGTGGCGAGCAGCGGCGCCAGGTCCGCGGCGTCGACGTCGAAGTCGTGGCGCCCCGGCGGGCTCGGACCGTAGCCGCGCCGGTGGGCGAGCGCCAACGTCCAGCGGGCCTCGAGCGGCGTCAGCGCCTCCCAGGTGGTCCTCGGGCTGGCGCCGCCGTGCACGAGCAGCAGCTCGGGACCTTCGCCGTGCCGGCTGACGAAGATCTCGCCCACGCGCCTAGCTCCCGGCGCGGCAGGCGGGGTCGGCGCTGAACGAGGCGAGGACGCGGTCCCGCAGTTGCCGCTGTCCGTCGACGTCGAGCCCGCGGTGGCCGAAGACCCGCTGCAGGAGCCCGCCCGGCTGGCGTGCGCCGCGCCGACCGTGAGCGAGCGCGAGGTTGTCGAAGACGAGGACGGCGCCGGGGTCGATCGTGACCTGTCGCTGGGCGTCGAGAACCGCGAGCCCGTGCCCGGCGAAGAAGTCGAGCTCGGCCGTCAGGCTGCCGAACTCGTTGCCGCAGAGGAAGTCCGGATCGGCCCTGACGCTCGGCAGCTGCGGCTCGCCGCCGGCCGCGGCCTCGACGATCCGGGCGAGGCTTCCCTCGACGTAGCCCTGCGCGTCGGCCCGGTTGCCGTGGGTCTCACCGTAAGCGGTCAACCGTGAGACCAGATCGCCGGATTCGGGCCACTCGGCCTGGGAGAGAAGCGCGTCGAGCGCGACGAGGCGCGTCTGGGCCGTGCTCGGAACGTGGTCGATCGGAGCGTGGAGCGCCGTGTAGCGGGCCACGTCAGCGGGAACGACGGGGTCGACGGGCAGGCCGAAATCGAAATGCAGGGTTTGAAAGTCGCGACTGGGCGGCCCGTCCGCCGGAGGGATGACGAAGTCGCCGAGGACCTCGAGCGCGGAGCGGTCGAGATCGGGAGGCACCGCGTCGAGCAGGGCGGCAGCCGCCTCGAAGGCCTCCCCCGCTGCCGGGAACGGGCCGGGAAGGATCGTGAAACCGGCGCCCGTCAGGGCCTCGGCACGACTCTCGACGCGCGCTGGGATTCGCGTCAAGAGCGGGATGCGAGCTCTTCGCGGATCTCCTTCGGCAGCATGAACCGCACGTCCTCGTGGACGGTCCGCAGCTCCGACACATCGTCGGCGCCACGCTCGCGGAAGAAGCCGACCAGGCGTTCGACCAGCTCCTCGGGGGCGCTGGCGCCGGAGGTGATGCCGACCGTCTCGACTCCCTCCAGCCAGGCCTCGTCGACCTGGGTGTGGTTGTCGATCAGGTGCGAGTCGGCGCCGTGTTCGCGGGCGACCTCGACCAGGCGGTTGGAGTTGGAGGAGTTGGTCGAGCCGATCACCAGGACCAGGTCGCACTCGCGGGCGAGCTGCTTGACCGCGATCTGGCGGTTGGTCGTCGCGTAACAGATGTCGTCGGACTTGCTGGAGACGATCGCCGGGAACTTGGCCCGCAGAGCGGCGATCACCTCGGCGGTCTCGTCGACCGAGAGCGTCGTCTGGGTGATGAAGGCGACCTTCTCGGGATCGGGGACCTCGAGGTCGGCGACCTCGTCGGCGGTTTCGATCAGGACGATCGACTCGGGGGCCTCGCCGGTCGTCCCTTCGACCTCCTCGTGGCCCTCGTGGCCGATCATGATGATCGTGTAGCCGTCGGCGGCGAAGCGGCGGGCGGAGACGTGGACCTTGGTCACCAGCGGGCAGGTCGCGTCGATCGTCCGCAGGCCGCGGGAAGCGGCGTTCTCGTGGACCGTCGGGGCGACGCCGTGGGCGGAGAAGACGACGATCGCGCCCTCCGGCACCTCGGTCTCCTGCTCGACGAAGATCGCGCCGCGCTCGGCGAGCTCCTCGACCACGTGCTTGTTGTGGACGATCTCCTTGCGCACGTAGACCGGCGCGCCGTGGGCCTCGAGCGCCCGCTCGACCGTCTGCACGGCGCGGTCGACGCCGGCGCAGTAGCCACGCGGGGCGGCAAGCAGGACTCGTTTCGGGGCGGCGGTGGTGGTTGCTGCCATGACTGCAGGGTAGCTAGCCTAGGCGCATGACTGGCGCCGAGAGCAGGGGGAAGAGCGGGTGAGTGGGACCGAAGGCCGACATCTGGACCGGCTGACCGCGGTCGACGCCTCGTTCCTTACCAACGAGAAATCGAGCGCGCACATGCACGTCGGCGCGCTTTTGATCTTCGAGGGGCCGCCGCCGAAATACACCGACCTGGTCGAGCACGTGCGCGGTCGGCTGGCGATGGTGCCGCGCTTCCGCCAGAAGCTGGTGGTGCCACCGCTGGAGATGGGCCGGCCGCTGTGGGCCGACGACGTCAACTTCAACCTCACTTACCACATCCGCCACACCGCGCTGCCGAGCCCCGGCGGCGAAGCGCAGCTGAAACGACTGACCGGGCGGGTCTTCTCTCAGCAGCTCGATCGCTCGAAGCCGCTCTGGGAGATGTGGCTGGTGCAGGGGCTCGAGCGCGACCGCTTCGCGATCCTCACCAAGACCCACCATGCGATGGTCGACGGCATCTCCGGCGTCGACATCGGCACCGTGCTTTTCGACTTCGAGGCGGTCCCGGAGTCGCTCGAGATCGAAGACGACTGGGTGCCGCAGAGCGCGCCGGGGACGGCCGAGCTGGTCGCCCGCGGGGTCAGCGACGCGATCGGGACCCCGGTACATCTCGCCCAACGAGCCGTGGACGCGGTGCGCCACCCGGAGACGACCGCGCGGCGGGCGGTCGAGGCGCTCGAGGGCCTGACCGAGATCGCCGGCGCCTTCGCCGACCCGGCCCCGGACGTGCCGCTGAACCAGCCGATCGGGCCACACCGGCGCTACGTCTGGGCGAGCTCGGAGCTGGCGACCTTCAAGGCGATCAAGGACACCTTCGGCGGCACCGTCAACGACGTCGTCCTGGCGGTGGTGACGGGCTCGCTGCGCAGTTGGCTGCACCGGCGTGGGGTGCGGACCGAGGGGCTCGAGCTGCGGGCGCTGGTCCCGGTCTCGATCCGCGGCGAGGACGAGCGCGGCAACCTCGGCAACCGGATCGCGCTGATGCGCGGGCCGCTGCCCGTCTACGTCGTCGACCCGGTGCGCCGGCTGCGGACGATCAGCGAAGAGATGGCCGGCCTGAAGCGCTCCAAACAGGCGCTGGGGGCGGAAGTGATCTCTCGCTTCAACGACTTCGCGCCGCCGACCCTGCTGGCCCAGGCCTCGCGGATCAATTTCTCGACCCGGCTCTTCAACATGATCGTCACCAACGTGCCGGGGCCGCAGCTGCCCCTCTACGTGATCGGCCGCGAACTGCAGGACGTCTACCCCGTCGCCTTCCTGCCCGAGAACCACGCGCTGGCGGTGGCGATCATGAGCTACAACGGCAAGGTCGGCTTCGGCCTGCTGGCCGACTACGACTCGATGGAGGACATCGAAGCGATCGGCGACGGGATCAACGAGGCGCTGGCCGAGCTCGAGGCGGCCGCCGGCACCGCCGCCGCCACGGCCTGAGCCCGCCAGCTGTTCCTTATGTCGGCCATTCCGACATAAGGAACAGCCCGGCGCGGCCGCATGGCTACGCTTGGGGCATGTGGTTTCTCGTCATCCTCTTCATCGTCCTGCCGATCGCGGAGATCTTCGTGATCATCCAGGTCGGCGAGCTGATCGGGGTCTGGCCGACCGTGGCGCTGCTGGTGCTCGACGCGGTCGGTGGCTCGATGCTCCTCAAACACCAGGGCCGCGGCGCCTGGCGGCGCTTCAACGAGGCGCTGTCGCAGCGGCGCTTCCCCGGACGCGAGGTGGTCGACGGAGTGCTGATCGTGATCGGCGGCACCCTGCTGGTGACGCCCGGCTTCATCACCGACGTCTTCGGCCTCTTCTTCCTGATCCCGCCGACCCGGGCGCTGGCGCGGGCGGTATTGCGGCGCTTCACGGTCGGGCGGATCGCGGTGGTCGGCGGCTCGGCCGGCGGCGGCGCCTTCGGCGGCTGGGGCGGCCCGTTCGGCAGCGGCGGACCCGGCGATTCAAGCCCGCGGCCCGGTCCGGGCGGCCGGCCGATGCGCGACTACGACTTCGACGCTACCGCCGAAGAGGTGCCGACCAACGGCAAGGGCGACGGCTCGCACGAGCTGCCGCGCCACGAGGAGAGCTGAGCGCTCCGGGCTCGCCGCCGCAGCCGAACGCGCTGCGCATTTTGACCTGGATATAGCGAGGTCAAAGTCCAACCCATATCGGCGCTGCAAGGTTTTCACCCCCTATAGGGGGTGAAGGTGCTGCAGCGTGAGTTCTCACTCCGCCGCCGCGCGTTCGGCGCGGCGGCGGATCCGGCCGGGGACGCGGGCGACGCCCAGCCAATCGCCCGCCTCGGGATCCCAGTAGCGCATGCGGGCCAGGTCGCCGGGGGCGAAGTACCAGCCGGCGGGTCGCTCCTCGTCAGCATGCATGGCCGGGTCCCACTCGCTGAGGTCGCGGGCCCGCGACGAGCGCACCGCGGCGGCGCCGCCGGCCGGGACGGACACCGCCTGCGCCTTGCGTAGCTTGCGCGGCGTCCTGGTCCGGCCCTGCCAGGCGCCGAGATCGGGGTTCCAGTAGCGCATCCGCGACCCGTCTTCGGGCGGCGGCGATTCCTTCGTCGAGAAGACGTAGCGGCGCGATGGAGGGGCAAGGAGAAGCGCGAGCAGGGCCAGCCCTATTGGGAGTTCCCACGGCCAGTTGCCGTTGATTAAACCGAAGGGAATGCCGCCGAGCGCAATTACGACCAGGAACCACCAGACGTACAGGTTGCCGCGCAGCAGGAAGTAGTTGATCACCAGCCCGTACGGGAGGACGACCGCAAGGATCCAGAGATGGGCGCGGTTCTCGATCAGCCCGAACGGAATCATCGACAGGGCGAAGTGCGCCCACAGCGTCCACGGCGCTTCGCGCAGCCTCCCCCATCCCCACCCCATGCCGGCATTATCGCCGAGCGCTGGGGAAAGCTCACGTCAGGGGGCGGCTAGAACGCGGACCGGGGCGCCGGCGAGGAAGGCCTCGATGTCCTCGACCGCGTCGCCGTAGAAGACGTCGTAGGTGTTGCGGGTGACGTAGCCGAGGTGCGGGGTGAGGACCGTGCGTGGAGCCTCGCGGAGCGGGTCGTCGGGCGCCAATGGCTCGTCGTCGTAGACGTCGAGGGCGGCGCCGGCGATGCGGCCGGTGTGGAGGGCGTCTAGGAGGGCGACGGTGTCGACGATCGGGCCGCGCGAGGTGTTGACGAGGAAGGCGGTCCGCTTCATCCGCGCCAGCTCCGGGGCGCCGACCAGGCCGCGGCTGCGCTCGCCGAGCTTGTAATGGACGCTGACCACGTCGGCGCGGGAGAAGAGCTCCTCTTTGCCGACCGCCTCGGCGCCGGCCTCAGCCGCGGCGGCGGGGTCGAGGTTCTGGCTCCAGGCGATCACCTCCATCCCGAAGGCGCGTGCCACCGGCACCATCGCCGAGCCCAGCCGCCCGAGGCCGACCAGCCCGAGCGTCGATCCCGCCAGGTCGGTGCCGACCGTCGTCTGCCAGCCGCCGTCGCGGACGTTGCGGTCCTCGGTCGGCAGCGAGCGGGCGAAGGCGAGGATCAGCGCCCAGCTGTGCTCGACGGTGCCGTTGCCGATGATCCCGGTGCCGCAGACGGTGACCCCGTTCGCTGCCGCCGCCTCCATGTCGATCGCGGCGTTGCCCATCCCCGTCGTCACCAGCAGCCGCAGGTCCGGGAGCCGGGCGAGGCGCTCGGCGGTGAAGGCGGTGCGCTCGCGCATCGCGACGACCGCCTCCGCCCCAGCGAGCGCCGCCAGGACCGCCTCGTCATCCGCGAGGTGCTCGCGTTCGATCCGCACCTCGCACTCGGCCGGCAGGCTGCTCCAATCGCCGTGCTCGAACGCTACGCCCTGGTAGTCGTCGAGGACGACGATCCGCAATTCGGCGCGGCTCAGAAGCCGAGCGCGAACTTGGCGTCCTCGCTCATCATTTCCGGGCTCCAGGCGGGGTCGAAGACCATCTTCGGATGGACCGCGGAGACACCCGGCAGGTCGCCGACGAACTCCTTCATCTGCTCGGAGACCTGGGGGCCGATCGGGCAGGCGGGGGTCGTCAGCGTGAAGGTGACGTAGACCTCCTCCTTCTCGATCGCGACGTCGTAGACGAGGCCGAGCGAGACGAAGTCGAGGCCGAGCTCGGGGTCGATGACCTCCTCGAGCGCCTCGTAGACGTCTTCCTCGGTCGGCACTTCGGCGGGCGCGCCGGGGGGCGCGGCCTCGCTCTGCGGCGTCGGCTCGGGCTGGTTCTGGGCTGCCGCCTCAGGGGCGGTGGTCTGCTCGTCAGGCATAGGTAGATGGTACCCGGGCGGGCCGCTCAGCTCGGCGGCGCCGGCTCCGGCGGCTCTCCGGCGGGCGCCGGCGCCAGCTGCAGCTGCCACCAACCGACGTCCTGCCAGCCGCCGTCCTTCCAGCCGATCTCGCGGTAGACGCCGACCGGCTCGAAGCCGAGCGCCTCGTGCAGGCCGACGCTGGCCGGGTTCGGCAGGGTGATCCCGGCGCAGGCCATCCGCAGCCCCTGGCGCCGCAGCCGCGCGAACAGCTCCGCGTAGAGGGCGCGGCCGCGGCCCCTGCCGCGCTCGGCCGCGGCGACGTAGACCGAGACGGCGGCGCTCCAGCGGTAGGCGGGGCGCGGGTTGAACTGGCAGGCGTAGGCGTAGCCGACAACCTCTCCCCCGCGCTCGGCGACCAGCCAGGGATGAGTGCGCTGGTAGTCGCGCATCCGGGCGGCGATCTCCTCGGCGCCGGGCGCCCGCAGCTCGAAGGAGATCGCGCTGCCCTCGACCGAGGGCGCGTAGATCGCCGCGCAGGCGGCGGCGTCGCGCGCCGGGTCGGCGTCGCGGATCCTCAGCTCGGTCGTTTCCGGTCCGCTCATCTCGGCCGAGGACAATAGGCTGCCGGATCGATGGCCAAGGGTGAGACGCGAGCGGCGGTGGTGCGGCGGTCGATCGGGATCGTCTTTTCGGACGGCGGCCTGCTGGCGCTGACCTCGACCCTGCCCGACGGCCGCGGCGACCACGGCGACGAGGCGATCGCCGCCGTCCTCTGCGAAAACGACGGCGTCCCGGTCGAGTTCGGCGAGGCGCTGCTCTCGACCGAGTACGGCGAGGACGGGGTCCAGCGGCGGGCGACGCTCGAGCTCTGGGATGGCGGCGAGGAAGGTCCGCCGCTGCGCGGCGCCGGCACCCTGATCAGCTCGGTGCGGGTCGAGCGCGAGGGTCTCGACGCGACGATCGCCTTCTTCCGCTGGTCGGTCGAGGGCCGCGAGGGCCTCGGCCACTACGAGGTCGCCCGGACCGGTGCCTGAGCGGCCGCCGATCGAGGCGGTCGTCTGCGACTTCGGCGGCGTCCTGACGACGCCCCTGTTCGAGGCCTTCGCCAAGATCCAGGAGGAGTTCGGGATCGAATCGAAGGACCTCGGCGCGGCGATGCGGCTGCTCGAAGAGCGGAACGGCGAGAACCCGCTGTTCCCGCTCGAGCGGGGCGAGGTCAGCGAAGAGAGGTTCCTGGCGGAGCTCGGGGCGGCGCTGGAAGAGCTGCTCGGCCGCGAGACGCACGTCCACCGGTTCCGCTGGGCGCTGTTCGAGGGGCTCGACCCGAATCCGCCGATGATCGAGCTGATGCGCGAGCTGCGGGGAAGCGGCAGGCGGATGGCGATGCTGACCAACAACGTGCGCGAGTGGGAGCCGCACTGGCGGGCCATGTTGCCCGTCGACGAGATCTTCGAGGAGGTGGTCGACTCCGGCTTCGTCGGCCACCGCAAGCCGGAACCGCGGATCTACGAGATCACCAGCGAGCGGATCGGGGTGCCGCTCGAGCGTTGTCTGTTCGTCGACGACATTCGGGTCAACATCGAGGCGGCGGAAGCGCTGGGGATGCGCGCCGTCCACTTCCAGGACAACGAGCAGGCGATCCCGGCGATCCGCGCGGCCCTCGGCTGAGCGCGGCGGCGGGCTCAGCTCGCCGGCTTGTGCTCGCGCCAGCGGCGGGCGAACGGCAGCCGCCAGCTGTTCGGCGCGATCAGGGCACCGATCTCGGCCGGCCCCCAGCTGCCCGGCGGGTACGGCTTGACCGGCGGCGGATCCTCGAGCAGCGGCGCCGAGACCGCCCAGAGCCGCTCGATGTCGCGGGCGGTGGTGAAGAGCGTGTGGTCGCCGGCCATCGCGTCGCGGAGCAGCCGCTCGTAGGCCTCCAGGGTCTCGCCGCGGTGACCGGTTTCGTCGAGCGAGAACTGCATGCTCGCCTTGTCCAGCACCATCCCCATCCCGGGGCGCTTGCCGTAGAAGGAGAGCGAGACGCGCGAGGACTCGTCGAGGTCGAAGGTGAGGTGGTCGGGGCCGTAGCGGCCGACCCGCGAGTGGGCCGGGAACATGCTCTGCGGCGGCTCACGGAAGGCGACCGAGATGATCCGCGCCCCTTCGCCCATCATCTTGCCGGTGCGGAGGTAGAACTTGACCCCGCTCCAGCGCCAGTTGTCGATCTCGTTGCGGAGGGCGACGAAGGTCTCGGTGCTCGACCGCTCGACGCCGATCTCGGCCGGGTAGCCCTCGTACTGGCCGCGCACCACCCAGTCGGGGTCGAGCGGCCGCAGGCTGCGGAAGACCTTGTTCTTCTCCTCGGTGATCGCCTCCGGCGCCAGCGCGGTCGGCGGCTCCATCGCGACGAAGGCGAGGATCTGCATCAGATGGGTGACGACCATGTCGCGGTAGGCGCCGGTCTGGTCGTAGAAGGCGCCGCGCGAGCCGACCCCGAGCGTCTCCGGCACGTCGATCTGGATGTGGTCGATGTGGTCGCGGTTCCAGATCGGCTCGAACAGCCCGTTGGCGAAGCGCAGGGCGAGGATGTTGAGCGCCGCCTCCTTGCCGAGGAAGTGGTCGATCCGGTAGACCTGCTCCTCGCGGAAGACCTCGTGGACGAGGCCGTTGAGACGCTGCGCGGAGGCAAGGTCGGTGCCGAACGGCTTCTCCATGATCACCCGCGCCCCCTCGTTGAGGCCGGTCTCGCCGAGCATCGCGATCACCTCGCCGGCGGCGCTCGGCGGCACGCTCAGGTAGTGGAGCAGCCCCGTCTCCTCGCCGAGCTCCTCGCGCGCCGAGTCCACCAGGCTCGGCAGCCGCTGTGGCGCTTGGTCGACCGGGACGTAGGAGAGCCGCCGCGCGAAGTCCTTCCATTCCTCCTCGTCGAAGGCGTCGTGGGCGAACTGGCGGCAGGCGTCAGCCGCCAGGTCGCGGAAGCCCTCGTCGTCGAGGTCCTCGATCGACACCCCGACGACCCGGAAATCCGGCATCAAACCGGCCTGGCAGAGGTGCAGCAGCCCGGGCAGCAGCTTGCGCCGCGCCAGGTCCCCGGTGGCTCCGAAGATCAGCAGGACCTGCGGCGGCAGCGGCGGCGCCACTATCGACAGCGTTTCGGTCGGTTCCTCGCTGGGATGCGCGATCGCCGGCGCTTCGTTTCTCGTCTCGGTAGCCAACGTCCCCGAGGGTAGCTATTCCGCTCGGCAGCCTGAGCGCGAAATTGTGAAGCTAAGGAACCAGGCGGCGAAGGAAACGCGGGAGTGGGAAAAGCCCCGAGGGAACGGTGCCCTGCGTGACGGTCAGGGTGCTCCCACCGAGATCGACCTCGATCGTCTTCGGAGCGTCCTCGATGACCTTGGCCGGCGGCTGGACCGGGCTGACGGGCTCCTCGACGCTGACGTTTGGGACCTGAGGCATGCTCCGATTCTACTCCCTCAAAAGGCGAGCGCGGAAAAAACGATTGAGGCGATCGTCAGGATCAGAAGCGCGACGCTGAATCCGACTCGGCGGCGCTTGTTCCGAAGATGCAGGTCGTTGTCGACGATCGCGTCGGCGAGCGAGGAGGCGAGCACCTTGTCCATATCGGCAGTCGAGAGGGTTCGCGCAGGGACCAGGAGCGGCTTCACGTTCGGACCGAAGCCCTCCTGCCCCCGCAAGCCGATGTAGCCGAGCGCCCCCATGCTCGGGATGCTCGACAGCACGAAGCCGATCAGGCTCAGGCACCAGAGGTGCCCGATCAGGTCCTTCGCCGCGATCACCGCCGCGACCAGAGCCGCGTTGAGGGCCAGGATCCCGAGCGCCTGCGTGTCGTACATGCTCGACCGCGTGAACTGGATCTGCAGCTGGGTCTCCCCAAGGGCGCGTAGGGAGCCGAAGGCCATCGGCGGAGAGCGTAGCGAGCGTTGGCGCCAGGGGTTGCGAACGGCAACGCTTAGGTACGAATTGAGTACCAAACGACAGGCAGGACCCCTGCTCGCCCTCCACCGCGATGCCTAGTTGTCGGAGCCGGCGCGATCCCAGATGTACAGCTCGACGGCCTCGACGGCCAGGTGCATCAGGCGCGGCGGGCTGAGGAGGCCCAGGACCAGCTCGAGAGCGTCCTCCTCGGTGACCCCGGAGTCGACGGCCTCCTCGCCGCGGAAGCCGGCGGCGAGCTTCAGGGCCTCGCGGCGGTTCTCGCCGAGCGAGCCGAAGGCGCCCATCAGGAAGTCGCGATTGGGGATCGGGGTGCCGACCTCGAGCGAGCCGTGCCAGGCGGCGAGCATCGAGAGGTCGTGTTCGTCGAGCTCGGAGATCGCCTTCGCGTAGTGGACCTCGAGCTCGGAGTCGGGGATCTCGTCGACCCAGGCGCGGACGGCCTCGCCGAGGAGTTGGCGGCGGGCCTCGCGACCGATCGAATCGGCGATCGCGCGGATCGCATCAGCTGGATCGACGAAGCAGAGGGACATGGGCTGATGCGGAATGTAGAGGGGATGGTAGACGGCAAAAGTGGGGGCGCGGAGCCGCAGTTTGCGGCGGCTCGGGGGGCGGTCGGGGCCGGGGGTGCGCCGCCGACCCTCATAGGCTGGGTCGGTGCCTCTGCAGCTGATCCACGGGCCCCCGAACGCGGGCAAGCGCGGCGGCGTCCTGCGCCAGTTCGAGGCCGTCATCGAGCGGGAGCCGGTGCTGGTGCTGCCGAACGCCGACGACGTCTTCTCCTTCGAGCGCGAGCTGAGCGCCGAGGGCGCCGTCCTCGGCGGCTCGGCGATGACCTTCGGCGCCCTGTTCCGGACCGTCGCCACCGCCGCCGGCTCGCCGCCGGGGGCGGAGCTGACCGCGGCGCAGCGGCTGCGCCTGGTGGCCGCGGCGACGGCGGCGCGGCTGCCGCGGCTGCGGCCGCTGCGGCGCTCGGCCGAACGGCCCGGCTTCGCGGCCGCCGCCGAGCGGCTGCTGGGCGAGCTGCAGGCGTCGGGGATCGAGCCGGAAGCGGTCGAGGCGAGCGCGGCGACGCTCGAGGGCTCGGCCTACCTCGGCGACGTCGCCACCATCTACACGGCCTACGCGGAGGCGCGCGAGCGGCTCGGCCGGGTCGACTCGCACGGGATCGCGCGGGCGGCGATCGCGGCGCTGCGCGAGGACGCCTCGTTCTGGCGGCGGCCGGTCTTCCTATACGGGCTCGACGACCTGACCCCGAACCAGTTCGACCTCGTCGCCGCCCTCGCCGCCGCCACCGAGGTGACGATCGCGGTGCCCTTCGAGGAGGGGATGCCCGTCGTCGGCGGCGGCGCCCGGGCGGGGCTGATCGAGCAGCTGCGGGCCGCGGTCCCGGGGCTCGGCGAGCGGCTCTGCAAGCCCGACCCGGCCAACACCGAGTCCCACCTCCTCTACGCGCTCGCCCGCGGCTTCGGACTGCCCGGGGCGCCGACCACCGAGCCCGACCCGAGCCTGACGCTGCTGCGCTCGGCCGGCGTCCGCGGCGAGGCGGAGGCGATCGCGGCGGCCGTCTCGCGGCTGCTGCAGGGCGGCGCCGCGGCCGACGAGGTGGCGATCGCCCTGCGCGACCCGGGCCGCCGCGGCCCGGCGCTGCAGGCGGCGCTCGAGGCGAACGGGATCGCGACCGCGCTGGAGGCCGAGCTGCCGGTCGCCGGCACCGCCGTCGGCGGTGCCCTCGTCGCCCTGCTCGAGGCCGAGTTCGGCGGCCGCCGGGCGGCCGACCTGCTGCGCTACCTGCGCGGGCCATCGGGGTTCAGCCCGGGCCGGGTCGACTGGCTCGAGCGGCGGCTGCGGCGGCGCCGGGTCGACGGCGTCGAGGAGGCGCTGCTGCTTTGGCAAGGCGAGGAGGGCGAGCCGCCGCGCGACCTGCTGCGGCTGCGCGAGGCGGCGCAGCGCTCGCCGGCCGAGCTGGCGACGACGGTCGGGCGGCTGGCCGCGGTGATGGCCTCGCGGCCGCTGCGCGGCGAGGGCGACGGGCCGCGGCTCGGCCCCGGCGACGGGCTCGAGCTGCGCGCCGCCGGAGCGATCGCCGCGGCGCTCGGCGAGCTGGCCGAGCTGGGCGACCTGGCGCCGCGCGCCGAGGAGCTGCCGGCGACGATCGCCGGCCTCTCGTTCCGCGCCTGGAGCGGCCCGGTCGAGGGACGGGTGCGGATCGCCAGCCCCTACCGGCTGCGGGCCGGGCGCTTCGACCACGTCCTCGTCGGCTCGCTGCAGGACGGCGAGTTCCCGCGCCGCGACCGCGGCGCCGACCCCTTCCTCTCCGAGCGCCAGCGCGAGTCGCTCGGGCTCGACCCGCGCCACGACCGCGAAGCCGAGGAGCGCTACCTGTTCCAGGCCTGCCTGGCGCTGCCGCGCCGCACGCTCCACCTCTCCTACCGCGACAGCGACGAGAACGGCGCCGCCGAGGCGCGCTCGCCCTACCTCGACTCGGTGCGGGCGCTGCTGGCGCCGCCGCCGAGCGGCGAGGAGCCGGACCCGGTCGAGGCGGGGATCACCATCGCCCGCGACCTCGCCCAGGTCGTCGAGCCGCTCGCCGAGGCGCCCTCCGAGCACGCCCTGGCCCGCGCCCTCGCCGCCCACGGGCCGAGCGCCGACGCCGCCGGGCTGCTCGGCGCGGCGGGCCTCGGCGGCGAGCTCGCCGCCCGGCTCGAGTCGCGGCTCGACGCCGCCCGCCGCGCCGAGGCGGCGGCTCGCGCCCCCGGCCCGCTCACCAACCCGGCGGTGCTCGACTCGCTCGCCGCCGTCGCCGCCTACGGCGGCACCACCCTCGAGGAGTTCGACCTCTGCTCCTATCGCTGGTTCGCCAACCACGAGCTCGACCCGCAGCCGCTGGCGCCGCCGCCCGACCCGCTCGTCCAGGGCGGGCTGATGCACGCGACCCTCGACCGGCTATATAAGGAGCGCCCCGGCGGCGACCCCCTCCCCCGCCCTGGCTCGCTCGCCGCCTGGGACGAGCGGGGCCGCGCGATCCTCGCCGAGGTGGTCGCCGAGCGCGAGCTCGGCGACCACCCGGCCGAGCGGGCGATGCGGCGCCGGGTCGAGCGGCTGCTGGAACGCTTCCTCGGCGAGGAGGCGGCGCGCGAGACCGGCGGCTTTACCCCGTGGCTGCTCGAGGCCGGCTTCGGCGGCCCCGAGATCGACAGCGAGCGGCCGGCGCTCGAGCTCGGCGGTTGGGGGCTGCACGGGGCGATCGACCGGGTCGACCGCGCCGCCGACGGCCGCGCCGTGGTCGTCGACTACAAGCTCTCCGGCTCGGTGACGCCGCGCGAGAAGTTCGAGGAGCGGGCGAAGCTGCAGCTGCCGCTCTACCTGCTGGCGGCCGAGGAGCTGTGGGGCGTGACGCCGGTCGGCGCGATCTACCACCCGCTGCGCGGCACCTCGACGCGGCGACCGCGCGGCGTCGTCGCCGCCGAGTCGGCGGCCGACCTGGCCGGCTACGACCTCTACTCGCGCGACGTCGTCCCCGAGCAGGAGCTGGGCGAGCTGCTGGAGGAGACGCGGGGGCGGGCGGCGACGATCGTCGCCCGCATCCGGGCCGGCGAGATCAGCCGCGACCCGGGTCCCCGCGCCCCCCTCCGCGGCCACGACGTGTGCCCGAAGTTCTGCGAGTTCGCGCCGATCTGTCGCCGCGACCGGGCGCCGGCCTACGAGGACGACTGGGAAGTCGAGGAGCGGTGAGCACCGAGGCGCGAAGGGCCGAGGCGGGCGAGACGGAGGGGGCGGCGGCGGCGATCAACGCCGACGCGCCGGCGGCCCGCCAGCCGACCCCGGAGCAGGCGGCGGCGATCGGCGCCCGCGGCGGCGACGTGCTGCTCGAGGCGGGCGCCGGCACCGGCAAGACCGGGGTGATGGTCGACCGCTACTGCCGGCTCGCCTGCGACGAGCGCGTCTCCCCCGACGCGATCCTCGCCTTCACCTTCACCGACAAAGCAGCCGCCGAGCTGCGGGCGCGGATCCGGGCCGAGCTGGCGCGGCGGGCGGAGAGCGGCGAGCGGCGAGCGCGCGAGCTGCTCGCCAGCTTCGGCGGCGCCTGGGTGACGACGATCCACGGCTTCTGCAACCGGCTCCTCGCGGCGCACCCGGTGGCGGCGGGGATCGACCCAGGCTTCCGCGTCCTCGACGGGCCGGAGGCGGCGCGTGCCGCCCGCGAGGCGTTCGACGAGGCGCTCGCCGAGTTCCTCGCCGACGGCGACCCGCGGCGCGAGGAAACCCTCGCCGCCTTCGAGATCGAGGGGCTGCGGGCGATCGTCGCCGGCGTCCACGACGAGCTGCGCAGCCGCGGCGTCGCCGAGCCGCGGCTGCCGGAGCCGCCCGCGACCGACCTCGAGGGAGCGCTGCGGCGGGTTCGCGAGGAGGCCGAGGCGACGCTCGCCGAGACCGACCCCGAGGACCCGAAATGCGAGCCGCTGCGGCGCGCGGTCGAGCGGCTCGCCGAGCCGGGCCCACCGCCGGGCCTCGACGAGATGCGCGCGCTTCGCACCGAAAGCCGCGCCAAGCCGCTGGCCGGCTACCGGGAGGCGGTCGAGGCGGCGATCAGCCGCTGCGCCGAGGCGGGCGAGGGCGGCGAGGCCTACCGCCACGTCGCGACCCTGCTCGAGCTCTACTCGGGCCGCTTCGAGGCGGCCAAGGAGCGGCGCGGCGGGATCGACTTCGAGGACCTGCAGATCCTCGCCGCGCGGCTGCTCGAGCGGGCCGAGATCGGCGAGGCCTACCGCGACCGCTTCCGCCACCTGCTGGTCGACGAGTTCCAGGACACCAACCGCCTGCAGCTGCGGCTGGTCGAGGCGCTGCACGGGCCGCGCGCGCAGCTGATCGTGGTCGGCGACGAGCTGCAGTCGATCTACGGCTTCCGCCATGCCGACCTCGACGTCTTCCGCGCCCAGCGCGAGCAGGTCGAGCGCCGCAGCGATGCCGAGCTGATGGAGCTGTCCGGGAACTTCCGCTCGCGGCCGGAGGTGATCGGCGCCGTCAACCTGCTCGGCGGGGCGCTGCTCGGCGGCCGCTACCGGCCGCTCCGCGCCGGCGCCCCGGCGCCGGCCGAGGCGCCGCCCGGCGGCGGGCCGGCGGTCGAGCTGCTGCTCACCGCCCGCGACGGCTGGGACGAGGAGGCGATCGACCTGGAGCCGGCAATCGACGGCTCGACCCCGCTCAACTGCCTGGCCGAGGCGCGGGCGGTCGCCGAGCGGCTGCGCGAGCTCGCCGAGGCGGGCGTCGCGCGCGGCGCGATGGTCGTCCTGCTGCGCGCCTACACCCACCTCGACGCCTACGAGGACTCGCTCGAGCGGGCGGGGCTGCGGCCCTACGTGGTCGGCGGCCGTGGCTACTGGTCGCAGCAGCAGGTGGCCGACGTCACCGCCCTGCTGCGCACCGTCGCCAACCCGCTCGACGACGAAGCGCTGTTCGGCGCCCTCGCCTCGCCCGCCGTCGGCGCCGCCCCCGACACGCTCTGGCTGCTGCGGATGGCGGCGGGGCGCAAGCGTCACGTCTGGCCGGCGCTCGAGCGAGCGGTCGGCCTCGGCGAGGCCGAGCTGGCCGAGCCGGAGCGGCTGGAGGGTCTCGACGAGGAGGAGCTGGCCCTGCTCGGGACTTTCGCCGCCCGCCTCGAAGGCCTGCGCGAGCGGGCGCCGCGGCTGGCGCTGGCGGCGCTGATCGAGGAGGCGGTGACGCTGACCGGCTACGACCTGGCGGTGCTGATGCGCCCGGCTGGCGAGGCTCGCTTCGCCAACGTCCGCAAGCTGATGCAGCTGGCCGGCGAGTACGAGGGGCGCGAGGGCCGCGACCTGCGCGGCTTCCTCGACTTCCTCGCGGCCCGCGCCGAAGGCGACGCCGAGGCGCAGGCGGCGACCGCCGCCGAGGGCCACGACGGCGTCCGGATCATGACCGTGCACAACGCCAAGGGGCTCGAGTTCGACGTCGTCGCCGTCCCCGACCTCTCGCGCAGCCTGCTCGCCGGCGCCCGGCCGCCGCTGCTCCTGCTCGGCCGCGAGCAGCCGCCGCGGGTGGGGATGCAACTGCGCCGCCTCGGCAGCGCCGCGGTCAACCTCTACGGCTACGGCGAGCTGCTCGAGGAAAGCCGCGAGCGCGACTCCGAAGAGGGGCTGCGGCTGTTCCACGTGGCGGCGACGCGAGCGCGGCAGCGGCTGCTGCTGAGCGGCGTCGTCAAACCGGAGCCGGGCCGAGAGCTGAAGGCGGGGACGCCGGTGATCGAGCGGATCGTCGACGCGCTCGCGGTCGCCCGCGACGCCGACGGCCAGGTGACGGTGCCGCCGCCGGAGCCGCGGGCCGGCCTCGAAGCGAGCTTCGAGACCTCGACGATCGCGGTCCGCGCCAACCTCCCCTCCCCCGAGCGCGCCGCCGAGCTGCGAGCTCTCCGCCGCGACGCGGCCGCCGCCCGCGAGCTCGGCGCCGGCCCGCCGCCGCTGGTCGAGCGCCGGCCGCCGATCGTCCCCAGCCGCCCCCTCTCCTACACCGCGATCTCCGCCTACGAGGAATGCCCCTACCGCTTCTACCTGGAGCGCGTGCTTGGCGTCGCGAGCGCGGGCGTTCGTCGTTTGGACGGCATAGGCATACAAACGACGAACGCGCTGCCCGGTGAGGCGGTCGAGGGAATGCCGTCGGCGCGCGAAGAGCGGACGGCGCGGGGGGCGGCGGTGCATGCGCTGCTCGAGTGGAGCCAGGCGAACGGCTGGCGCGAGCCGTCCACGAACCTCGCGCGCAGGCACGCCGCCGCGGCCGGGCTCGACGGCGAGGGGCTCGACCCGGCCGACCTGCTCGACCCGATCCGCGCCTGGCTCTCCTCGCCGCTGCGGGCGGAGCGGATCGCCGGCGCCCGCCGGGTGCGGGCCGAGGTGCCGATCCTGCTCGGCGTCGGCGGCACCGTCCTGCGCGGCTCGATCGACCTGCTGGTCGAGCGCGACGGCGCCCCGCCGCTGGTCGTCGACTACAAGACCGACCGCCTCGCCGGCTCGACCCCGGCCGAGCACGCCGGCCACTACGCCACCCAGCGCACGATCTACGCCCTCGCCGCCGCCGAGTCGCTGGCCGCCACCGAGGTCGAGGTCGCCTACGTCTTCCTCGAGCGCCCCGACGAGCCGGTCCTCACCCTGCTCGGCCCGGCCGAGATGGACGTCGGCCGCACCGACCTCGAGCAGGCGATCGCCCGCATCCACAGCGGCGACTTCCCGGTGGCGCCGCCGGAGAGGCGAGATTGGGCTTTGTGCCGTGGATGTCCCGCACTCGGAAATCTGTGCAGCGGTCCCGACGCGACCTGAGCCGTTCGCTAGGCGCTGTCGGGATCGAGCCGGGCCGCCAACTCATCGAGCCGCAGCTCTTTGAGCCCCTCGCCCACGGCATCGAGCTCGGCGGCGCAGTACCCGACCAGCTCCCGCCCCTCGCGGCACAACTCCAAGGTCTCGCGCAGCCCGGCCTGGCCGGAATCGAGGCGGTCGATGATCTCCTCGAGGCGCTCGACCGCGGCCTCGTAGCTCGCAGGCGTCTCGGGCGTCTCAGCCATCGCGCTCGACCTCCCCATCGACTCTTGCCTCGACCCGTCCATCGGCGAAGCGCAGTCTTACGTCGCCGGCGGCGGCCGCGGCGGCGGCGCTGGTGACTGGCTCGCCGGCGGCGCTCTCGGTGAGCGCGTAGCCGCGTTCGAGCGTCCGCTCCGGGTCGTGGGCGCGCAGCGTCAGCGCCGCCTGGCGCAGCGCCTCGCGGCGCTTGGCGAGGTCGCGGCTCGCGGCCCGCTCGAGGATTGCGCCGCGGCGGCGCTCCTCGGCCCGCGCCGCGGCGCTCCGCTCGACCGCCCGCCGCCGCGCCCGTTCGAGGACGACGGCGATGATCCGCCGCTGGAAGGTCGCCCGCTCGGTCAGGCCGCGTTCGGACGCCGCCCGGATCTCGCGGATCTTCTGGTTCAGCGCCGCCCGCTCGCGCCGCAGCGCCCGTGCCGGCCCACGCGCCAGCGAGCCGAGGTGCCGCGCCCGCGCCCCGACCGCGCTCTCCGCCGCCCGCCGCAGCGCGTTGCCGCAGCGACCCAGCTCGCGTCGGGCGGCGACGCAGTCGAGCGGCACCGCGGCTTCGGCAGCGTGGGTCGGAGTCGAGCAGGCGAGGGCGGCGACGTCGTCGATCAGGGTCGAGTCGCGCTCGTGGCCGACCGCGCTCACCACCGGCACCCGCAGCATCGCCACCGTGCGGCAGAGGGTCTCGTCGCAGAAGGCCCAGAGGTCGGCGAGGCTGCCGCCGCCGCGGGTGACGACGATCGCCTCGACCTCCGGTCGCGCCGCCAGATCCTGGATCGCGGCGGTGATCGCCGGCGCCGCGCGGCGGTCCTGGACCGGCGCGAAGGCCCAGACCACGGTTCCCGCCCAGCCGCGCCGCTGCAGCGCCGCGACCAGGTCGCGCCGCGCCGCGCCGGTTTCGGCGGTCACCACGCCCAGCGTCCGCGGCAGCAGCGGCCGCCGCAGTTGCGGCTGCAGCTCGAACAGGCCCTCGCCGCGGAGCTGCTTGCGGAGCGCTTCCAGCCTCAGCATCAGGTCGCCCTCGCCGGCCAGCCGCACGTGGGTGGCGCGGAAGCAGAAGCTCGGCGAGGCGGCGCCGCCACCCGGGTAATAGTCGGGGCCGCCGGCGATCACCAGTTCGGCGCCGTCGCGCAGCGCCCCCTCCGGCAGGCCGGCGCGCTCGAGGTCGTTGAGCCAGATCGCGCACGGCACGGCGCCGTCGCCGTCGCGCAGCTCGAAGTAGGCCTGGACGCGGCTGCGCCCGACCCCGGTCACCTCGCCGACCAGCAGCACCCGGGCTCGCTTGCGCATCTCCTCCTGCAGCTTGCCGGCGTAGCGGCCGACCGGGAACGGCCCGGGGAGGTTCGGGTCGGTGCTCGGGCGCGGCACCTCGAGCTCGATCTGCCCGGGGTCGACGGGCGGCAGCTGATCCACGGAATCAGGCTAGTACGCGGAGGTGACGCGGCTGCGGCGCGGGCGCCAGCGCTATCCCGCGCACTGCCAGCGCTTCGCCCACAACTTGAGCTCGCGGATCGCCGGGCCGAGCTCCTGGCCGCGGGCGCTCAGCGAATAGGTGACCCGGACCGGGGTCCCGGCTTCGACCTCGCGCTCGACCAGGCCCTGCTCCTCGAGCTCGCGCAGGCGCTGGGAGAGCAGGCGGTCGGAGAGGCCGGGGACGACCTTGCGGAGCTCGCCGAAGCGCATCGGCCGCTCGGTCAGGGCGCAGACGATCGCCCCCGTCCAGCGTTTGCCGATCAGCTCGATCGCGGCGTGGAAGTGCGGGCAGATCTCCTCCGGAAGCGGGGCCTGCGGTGCCTGCTGCGGGGCCTGGGTGAAGCTGGCCTGCTGCATCGTCTTGACCTTACTGAACGGCATGGCTCGGCGTCCCGAATTTCGCTATTTGCAGGGAGTAAAGACGCTCTTAGCGGGTGCACGGACCGGTGTCGACTGCGCCCGCGGCGACCCCCGCCAGAGCCCGGTTGACTTCCTCCGCCGGCACCGCGAAGCCGCCCGCGGGCCCGCCGGTGGTGGCCGCGAAGACGACGCCGATCACCTGTCCCCGCGGGTCGACCAGCGGCCCGCCGGAGTTGCCGCTGCGGACGCCGCCGCGGAGCGCCGTGATCGTCCGGTTGATCGGGCCGTTGCCGTAGGAGTCCTCGCTGATCGTCGGCCGCGTTTCGCCGACCCGCGCCGGCTCGACCCGGTAGGGGCCGTTCTCCGGGTAGCCGAGCACCGCGGCCTCCTCGCCGCCGCTGCGCTCCGGGGAAAGCGGCAGCGTCGGCAGCCGCGCCCCTTCGACCCGCAGCAGCGCCAGGTCCTGGGCGGGCGAGTAGTAGACCGGGGTCGCTTCCAGCTCCACCCCGCCCTGGGTGGTGACGGTGGTGTCGTCGGCGCCGGCGATCACGTGGGCGTTGGTGACGATCAGTTCCGGCCGCACGGCGAAGCCCGAGCCCTCGACCCCGAGCCCGCAGGCGGTGCTCAGCACCCGCACCACCGAGCCGCCGGCGCGCAGCACGTCGGGGTCGGCGCCGATCTTCGCGTCGGGTGCTTCGGAGGGCGTCGCCGGCCCGGTCACCGAGGGTGCCGGGTCGACCCGGTCGAGCGCGTTCAGGACCGGGCCGGAGGGCGGCAGGACGTCGTTCAGGCTGCGCAGGATCACCGATTCCTGGACGTCGGCCCGCAGCCGCGCGGTGCCCGGCGCGTGCAGGGCGACGGCGCCGAAGACCCAGGCGAGGCCGAGCGCGACGGTGGCGATCAGAGCCGCCCCGCCGGCGCCGTCGGCGCGGTGGAGGAGGCGCCGCCGGGCCAGCACCCGTGCCCGCAGCCCGAGGGCGAAGCTCTCGACCGCGACCGCGGTCACCGCCCCGGCCAGCAGCGCCCCGAGCGCGGCGAAGAGCGGCGCGTAGGGAGAGTCGGAGCCCTGCGAGAGGACCAGCGGCCCGACCCGGCTGCCGATCGCGGCGCCGGCGGCGAACCCGAGCAGGGTGAGGAAACCGACGATCAGCCCCTGCCTGTATCCCCAGAGCCCGAGGGCGAGCGTGAAGGCGACGATCGCCCAATCGAGCACGGTCATTGCTGAATACAAGCATCCCGCAATCGCCGCCTCCGCAGCCCCGGTACTGGCGTCGTGCAGCCGACGATTCGTTTCCGGGAACCGCTCGACTACCTTTCATCCGTGAACAGGAGGACCCGTGAGGCTGAGCGGCGCCGCCGCCTGGTCACCCGTACGCTGCCGCTGGCGCTGGTGGCTGTGGTCGCGTTCGTCGCCGGAGCGGCGATCGGCGCCCCCGGCTCGCCCGGAAAGGAAGCCGCGAATCGCTTCGCGGCGGCCTGGGCGGCGCACGACTTCAAGGCGATGTACCGGGAGCTGAACGACGGCTCGCGCGCCAGGGTCGGCCTCGAGGAGTTCGCCAAGGCCTACCGCGAAGCCGAATTCGTCGCCACCCAGCGCGGCCTGGCCGCCGGCTCGGCCCAGAGCTCGATCTCGCGCGACGGCCAGACCGTCGTCCCGATCTCGGTCCTGATCTCGACCGTCGACTTCGGCCGCATCGAAGACGAGGTCGACCTCCCATACGACGAAGGCGGGATCGACTGGAACGGGAGCCTCGTCTTCCCCGGCCTGCGCGGAGGCGAGGAGCTGAAAGCGGAAGTCGAACTGGCGCCGCGGTCGGCGATCATCGCCGGCAACGGCGAAGCGCTCGCCGAAGGCCCGGCCGAAGAACGCGAACACCCGCTCGGCTCGGCGATGATCGACGTCACCGGCGAAGTCGGCGAAGTGCCCGAAGAAGACGAGGCGCTGCTCGCCCGCCAGGGCTACCCGCCGGAAACGCCGGTCGGGATCAGCGGCCTCGAGCAGGCCTTCAACCGGCGCCTCGCCGGCCGTCCGGGCGGCAAGCTGCTGGCGGTGCCGACGAAGGGCGGCGGCACCTCGCGCACGCTCGGCGAAGCCAAGCCGGAAGCGGGGGCGCCGGTGAAGACGACGATCGACCCGGCGCTGCAGGACGTCGCCGTCGGCGCGCTCGCCGGCCGGGCCGGCGGGATCGCCCTCCTCGACGCCAAGAGCGGCGACATCCGCGCCCTCGCCGGCCAGGCCTACTCGGCGCCACAGCCACCCGGCTCGACCTTCAAGATCGTCACCACCACGGCGGCGCTGGAGGACCACGTCGTCTCGCTCGACGACGAATTCGAAATCAACAACGGCATCAACGTCGGCGGCCGTTTCCTCAACAACGCCAACGGCGAGTACTGCGGCGGCACCTTCCGCGAGGCCTTCGCCGAGTCCTGCAACTCGGTCTTCGCCCCGCTCGGGCCGAAGATCGGCAACGACGACCTGGTCGCCACCGCCGAGCGCTTCGGCTTCAACTCGCCGCTGACCCTCTACGCGCCGAACCTGATCCGCGAAGTCGACCCGCCCGAGTCGACGATCCCGAAGGAGATCGGCGAAGAAATCGACCTCGGCGTCTCGGCGATCGGGCAGGGCGAAGTGCAGGCGACGCCGCTCGAGATGGCGAGCGTCGCGCAGACGATCGCCAACGGCGGCGTCCGCGAGCCGACCTCGATCGTCAAGAACAAGATGCTGCGGCCGAAGCCGGAATCGACGCGGGTGATGTCGAAGAAGCTGGCTGACGAACTGACCGAACTGATGATCGGCGTCGTCACCGAAGGCACCGGCACCGCCGGCGCGATCCCCGAGGCCCAGGTCGCCGGCAAGACCGGAACCGCCGAGCTGGGGCCGAAACCGGGCCAGGAGAACCAGGAAAACCCGATCCAGATCAAGGACGCCTGGTTCTCGGCGTTCGCGCCGGCGGAAAAGGCGAAGCTGGCGATCGGGGTGTTGCTGATCGAAGCGGAAGCGGCTGGCGGGGAAGTGGCGGCGCCGGCGGCGGCGGAAGTGTTGTCGGCGGGGATTTAGGGCTGACTAGGGACGGGGTTGGCGAGGGCGGGGTGTCGGGGTCCCTCCCCCGGACAGAAACGCAACTTCGTTGTTTCTTGAGTGTCCGGGGGAGGGACCCCGACGCCCCGCCCCAACGAATGCCGAATGGGGCCCCACCCCCCTTTGGCTTGAAGCTGACTAGGTGTAGTTGCCAGCCACGTTGTTCCGCTCGAGCTCCCGCAGCCGCTGAATCGGCGGCCGGTGGCCGAGGGCGCCGTGTCGTCGGGAGAAGTTGTAGCGCTCGACCCAGCCCGAGAGGGCCGCGGCCCTCTCGGCTGAGCTCCCGTAGACGGCCGCGTAGGCCCACTCGTTGAGCATCGTGCGGATGAAGCGCTCGGCCTTGCCATTGGTCTGCGGCCGGTAGCGCTTGGTGCGGATGTGCCTGATCCCGAGCGAGCGGCAGGCCGCTGCGTGGGCGAAGGAGATGTAGGCAGGGCCGTTGTCGGTCATCACCCGCTCGACGACGATGCCGTGGGAGCGATAGAAGGCAATCGCTCGCCGCAGGAAACCGATCGCCGTCGTGGCCTTCTCGTCGGGTAGCACCTCGACGAAGGCCAGGCGGGTGGCGTCGTCGACGCAGACGTGCACGCGCTCCCAGCCAACGCTCTTGCGGCCTACGCCCTTGGCGTCCCGGCGTTCGGGGTTGCGGCGTTGAGCCTTGCGGCCGACGATCCGGTGCCCGGCCCCACCCGCGATCCGGCCGAGCTTCTTGACGTCGATGTGAATCAGCTCACCCGGGCGGGAGCGCTCGTAGCGGCGAATCGGCTCAGCGGGCTCCAGGCGGGAGAGCTTGCCGAGGCCGATCCTTCTCAACACCGCCGAGACGGTTGAAGTCGACATCTGCAGGATCTCGGCGATCTCGGGTCCGGTCAGCCGCAGACGACGCAGGGCGGCGATCGCATCGACCCGCTCGGAGGGCGTGGCGTTGTGGACCCGCTTCGGGGCCGAGCTGCGGTCTGCGAGGCCGGCGTCGCCTTCTAAGCGATAACGGCGCACCCACTTGCCAGCGGTGCGCTCGCTCACTCCGGCGGCCTCGGCCGCCTCCGTGAGCGACCACCGTTCCTCGAGAACGCGGCGACAGATCACAAGCCGGCCCTTCGGGCCGAGCTTGGCATTAGCGTGAAGCTTCATCCGGGTCTTCTCCTTGGTGCTGGGTGGCTCGACACCCCCAGCCTCCAAGGAGGCCCGGATGAACAACGTGCTTAGGAACTACAACTAGGGACGAAGGTTCGGCGGGGGTTCGCCGCTGGCCGCTCTCGCCGGGGATCTAGCCGGCCAGCTCCCGTCCCTTGTCAGCTAAATAGAGAAGGGGTTGGCCCGCACCCTCGGGCCTTCCGTGTTGGGGGCGAGTGTCGGTAGGACCCCCGAACGTTTTGCGGCTGAGGAGAACGGCGCTCCGGGCGACAGCCGTACTACTCCGATCGACGACAGGCCGAGTGAGGGGGTCCTACCGGCGATCGCCCCCCGCCGCCAACCCTGATCCCTAGGCGCCCCTCGAACAGCCCTCCTAAAGATCCAACTCCACTTCGCCCTTTTCCCCTTCAGGACTTTCCAAATGCAGCACCAATGGCCGGTTCGACGACGCGGCGTCGTTGATTTCGAAGACCACCACCGACCCCTCGATCGCGCCCTGCTGGGCCGGCGAGTCGAGGACGGGGATCTGTTCCTGCGATTCGACCGTGCCGCCGATCGGGAAGGCGAAGATGCTTTCGCTGGGGAGCGCCTTGAATTCGGCCTTCTTTTCCTGGTCGGTGATCGTCATTTCGGCCGGCAGCTTCTGGGTCTGTTCGGTCTTGTTCTGGACTTCGAAGAAGACGCCGAAGAAGGAGTGTTCCTTCTGCGGTTCTTCCTGGCCCTGCAGGTAGGCCGCGTCCTCGCTGTCGTTGGGGTTGAGGTAGCGGGAGAAGGTCACCGTGTACTCGAGTTCGCCGAGCTTCAGGACCTCGCCCTCGACCACGTTGTGGGACTCGCTGCCGCCGCAGGCGGACATCGTCAGCCCGAAGGCGACGGCGGCCAGGGCGAAGAGCAGGGGCAGGACGATTCTGCGGGGCGCTGACATCGGCGGCGCGGAGTCTATTAAGAAGGCCGCGGGGAAAGCCGGCTGGCCGACGGGCCGGCTGGGAGCGCCAAAACTAGGGAATCCCGGTCGCGTAGCGGTTGCCGCCGGCGACCGCGATCCGCTCGGCGGCCGGGCGCTCGCCCTCGACGATCTCGCGCAGCTGGTGGAGCGCCTCCTTCCAGCCGCGGCGCTGGAAGAAATCGGCGCCGGAGAGCTTCTCGACGAGCTTGTCGACCGGATGGGTGGGCGTCGTCCAGGTCGAGACCGTGACCTTGGTGAGCCGGCCCGGGGCGCCGGTCAGCTCCCAGACCGTGGTCGTCCCGATCCGGTTGGAGCGCCCCGCCAGGCCCTTCTCGACGATCTTGAACGGCTCCTCGAGCTCGACGATCGTCGTGTCCGCCCAGGGAGAGCGGAACGGCGTTTCGACGCGGAAACGGGCGCCGGCGCCGATCCCGACCGGATCGATCCTGGTCAGGTGAAAGTGGCCGAGGAAGTGCTCGGTGAAGGAGGGGCGCAGCGAGAGGTCGGTGAGAAGCGCGAACACCGCCTCGCGGCTGGCGTCGACCTCGGTTTCGGCACTGATCGGGCCCATCGCGGCGCGATTCTAAGTGACCGGGCCGCCGTCCCGCGCCCGGGCGCCCGCCCCGCCGCGGCGCGGTGCCCGGATTTCCGGCCACAGCCGCCCGTAGAGTCACACCTGTGACCGACGCCTCAGCGGCCGGCGGGCAACCGCCGGTGCCCCCCAACCCCTCCATCTCCGCCGCCGCGGACCGCGCCCGGGCGCTCCTCCACGAGGAGATCGAGCGGCTGCGGCTGGGGGTCGAAGAGATGCTCGCCGAGCAGGCCGAGATCGATCCGCAGCTGCGGCGCGAGCTCGACGACATGCGCGAGGAGACCCGCCTCTACGTCCGCAAACGGATGAAGAAGAGCGAGCGCAAGCTCGAGCGTGACCTGCGCAAGGTCGAGGAGCGGACCGCGGAGCTGGAGGAGCGGGTCGAGCAGGTCGAAGCCGAGCGGGCCGCGTCGGAGGTGCGGATCTACGGCGAGACCGAGCGCCTCCTCGACGGCCTCCTGCAGGAGATCCGCACGATCGCCGACCTCTTCGAGCGCTCCGGCCGCCGCGGCCCCGCCCCCCCGCGGCCGCCGAAAGAGCCGCACAGCGGCACCCTCCGCGACATCGTCTGAGCTGTGAGGCCGATTACTCGGTGGAGATGCTCGGGTCGGCCTGGACCTTGTGCGGCGAGACCATCAGGAAGTTGCTGGTCGCGTCGGCGGCCAGCTCCATCATCCGCTCGGCCTGGTCGTCCTGGCCGGTCGCCCGCAGTTCCTCGCAGTAGCCCTTGAGCAGCTCGTCGACGTCGATCAGGCCCTCGGCATCGAGGTCCTTGAGCTCGACTTTGGCGCCTTTGCCGAGCCGCCGTTCGATCGCCTCGGGGTCGATCCCGAAGGCGTTGAAGCGGATGTAGACGCGGCCGCCGGTCATCCCGGCGCAGGCCCAGGGGCCGATGTCGCCGAGCACCACGGCGCGCCCCGAGGTCATGTACTCGAAGGCGAACCCCTTGGCGTTGGCGCGGTCGACGACGCAGCCGCGACTGTCGTCGATGTCCCCCTCCGGTTCGCCGCCGAGCACCACGTCGGCCCCGGAGAGGCGGATGCAGAAGCGCGAGTCGGCCGAGCCCTGCACGTAGAGCTTGCCGCGCTGGGCGCCGTAGGCGAACGACTTGCCGACCGAGCCGTTGAGGCGCTTGCCCCTCGCGCCCCTGCCCTTCATAACCGCGATCGTGCCGCCCAGCATCGTCTTGCCGACGCCGTCCTGGGCGCCGCCCTCGACCCGGATCGCGACCCCGTAGGCGTTGAAGGCGCCGAGGCCCTGGCCGGCGACCGAGCCGCCGTTGAAGTCGAGCCGGGCGAGGATCTCGTCGCTCGAGGCCGGGCCGTCCTCGAAGATCCGCGAGCGGGCGATCGCTCCGGCCAGCTCGGTGCCGAGGACGCGGTCGTTGGCGTCGGTCGGGCGCGGGAAGTCGCTGGTGAGCGTGCGGCCGGCACAGACTTCCGGCGCCAGCGCCGCGATCTGCGAGGAGGCCTGCTTGGTCTCCATGCGGATCGGCCGGGCGACGACGAGGCCGGATTCGGCCCGCGCGTCGGCCAGCTCCTCGGCCACCGGCAGGTCGAGCGGCTCGAGGTCGAGGTACTCCTCGAGCGGCGTGATCAGCGGCGCCAGGTCGATCGAGTCCTTGGCGGCGACCTGCTCGAGCAGGTCGTAGCGGCCGACCAGGTCCTGGGCGCGGTCGTAGCCGAGCGAGGCGACCACCTGCTTTACCTCCTCGCCCATCGATCCGAAGAAGCGGGCGCATTGCTCGGCGGCGCGGTCGACCTCCTGCGGCGTGAACTTCTTCAGGCCGTGCTCCTCGGCCTGCTGCTCGGTCTCGATCTGGGTCGCGATGCCGACGTGGCAGGTGTCGAGCTGGCAGCCGCGGCAGATCGTGCAGCCGATCGAGACCATCGCCAGGGTGCCGAAGCCGACCCGGTTGGCGCCGAGGCAGTGCAGCTTGACGATGTCGTGGCCGGTCCGGTAGCCGCCGTCGGCCCAGATCTCGACCCGGTTGCGGAGCCCGGCCTCCATCAGCGCCCGGTGGACGGCGCGGGTGCCGATGTCGGAGGGCAGGCCGACGTGGCGAAGCGCGTGCTGGCGGGCGGCGCCGGTGCCTCCCTCGAAGCCGGAGAGGGTGATGATGTCGGCGCCCGCCTTGGCGATCCCGAGCCCGATCGTGCCGATGTTCGGCACCACCGGCACCTTGACCGAGACCCGCACGTCCGGGTTGACGGTCTTCAGCTCGTCGATCAGCTCGGCCAGGTCCTCGATCGAGTAGAGGTCGTGGTTGTTGGAGGGCGAGATCAGGTCGGTGCCGGGCGAGGCGTTACGGGCGGCGGCGACCTTCTCGGAGACCTTCTTGCCCGGCAGGTGGCCGCCCTCGCCGGGCTTCGCCCCCTGGCCGATCTTGATCTCGGCGACGTAGGAGCTGTTCAGCATTTCCGCGGAGACGCCGAAGCGGCCCGAGGCGACCTGCTGGCCGCGCCATTTGCGGTAGCGGCCGTACATGTCTTTGATCTCGCCACCCTCGCCGTTCATGCAGAGGATGTTGGTCGCCTTCGCCGCCTCCGCGTAGGCGCGGAAGGCCGGCTCGGACTGCGAGCCGAAGCTCATCGAGGAGATCACGATCGGGTAGTCGTGGTGGCCGACGCCGGCGTCGACCGCCGAGGCGTCTGCCAGCGGCTCGCGGTCGCCCTTCAGCCCGATGATGTGGCGCATCGAGATCGGGCTCTGCTTCTCCAGCTCGCGGACTTTCTCCGAGTACTCCTCGTAGCTGCCGCTGCCGTTGGCGGTCGCGATCGCCGCCTTGTAGACCTTCGGGTAGAAGCGGAAGGTCTTCGCCGGTTTGGCCGCCGCGTCGTCACCGGCGAGGGCGCGGGCGCGCTCGTTGGTGTCGGCGTCGAGCTCGGCGAAGCCGGTCCCGGCCTTGGCCGAGGAGGCGAAGGACTCGGTCTGGAAGATCTCCGCCAGCTCCGGTTTCACCCCGATCGAGGAGAACTGCCGGGCGTAGCCGCGCACCTCGTGGATGCCGATCGTCGAGATCACTTTCTCGATCCCTTTGCGGAGTGCCGCGCAGAGGTTGTCGACGTCGTTCTCGTAGTCCTCGACGCAGATCACCTCGACCATCGTGTACGGGCAGACGCCGTTGGCGCCGAGCCCGAGGGCGAGCATCACGTCGTGGACGTTGCGGATCGCCGCCGAGCGCAGGACGATCCCGCAGCGCCGCCGCAGGTTCTCTTCGCCGCGGTCTACTTTGAACTGCTTCAGGCCCTGGTCGACCGCCGAGGTCGCCAGGTGCGGGTCGAGGTAGCGGCGCTCGCCGTCGTAGACGGTGCGGTCGGTGAGGATCAGGAGCTCGGCCCCGTCGCGGACCTTCTTCACCGCTTCCTGCTTGATCCGCTCGATCGCGCCGGTGGTCGTCTCCGACTCCAGCAGCGAGGTGTCGACCGCCGAGGCGCGGCCGCGGAACTCCTCCCAGAGGTCCTCCAGCAGGTAGGTGTGATGGTTGCGGGCGATCGCCCGGTAGGTCTTGTCGCTGAGCGGCGCCAGGCCGTGGTGGCCGCCGAGGATGACCGGGAACTCGGTTTCGATCGTGCCGGTGTCTTCGCCGGCGAAGTCGAGCGAGGGCCGGCGCCCGAACAGGGCGCGGGTCGAGAAGTGCTCGAGCTCGCGTTCGCGGTCGAGGGCCGGGTTGGTGACGACCGCGACCGTCTCCTTGAAGTAGTCGGCGAGGTTCTGCCGCTCCGGCGAGAGCGCCGCCAGCGGGCCGTCGTAGCCGAGCGAGCCGACCGGCTCGGCCCCGTTGGAGGCCATCTGCTGGACCAGTTTGACGTCGTCGCGCTGCCAGCCGAAGCCGGCGAGGACGCGGTCTTCGACCTTGACCGGCTCGGCCGGCCCGGCTTCCGAGTAGCCGGGGACGTCCTCGCCCTCGAGCGGGCCGCCGGTCTCCAGCGCCCGCTCGTAGGCGGCGACGGCCTCGACGCCGTTGCGCTCGAGCCAGCGGTTGCGGACGATCCGCAGCATCGCGTCGTGCGGGTGCAGGGTCGAGCGGCGCGCGTCGCGTTCGATCTCGACCAGCACCTTCTCCCCCGGCGCCAGCGGCTTCGGCTCGGAGACCATCTTCGCCACCGAGACCACTCCCGGCTCGGAGCTGAAGACGAAGTCTTCCTCGGTCTCCACCTGCCAGAGCGGCCGCAGGCCCATCGCGTCGGCCGAGAACACGCACTCGTCGGCGTGGCGGGCGATCAGCGCCACCGGCCCCTGGGCGAACGGGCCCATCGACTGGCGCAGGTACATGTAGAAGCTGTGCAGGTCCTCCGGCAGGCGGCGGATCTCGTGGACGATCGGCGGCACGATCATCTCCATCGCCTCGGCCAGGCTGAGGGCCTCGCGGCTGACCAGGGTGTCGATCGTCCGGTCGAGGTCCTGGGAGTCCGAGGAGCCCGGGGTGATCGGCACCGCCAGCATCTTCGCCTCCTGGCGCAGCTGTTCGATCGTGTTGATCTCGCCGTTGTGGCCGAGCGTCGAGAACGGCTGCACCCGCTTGAACGAGGGCCAGGTGTTGGTCGAGTAGCGGTTGTGGCCGAAGCAGCCGACGGTCTCGTAGCGCCGGTCGCGCAGGTCCGGGTAGTAGGCGGCGAGGACGTTCGGCGTCCCCATCACCTTGTAGACGCAGGTGTTGGCCGAGAACGAGGGCACGTGGACCTGGAGCTGGCGCTCGAGCTCGATGTTCAGCTCGAAGAGGACCGCGTCGCGGCGCTCGGCGTCGGGGACGAGCCCGGCGAGCTGCCAGAAGACCGGCTCCTCCTCGCGGGCGGTCGGGCCGAGGGCGGGCGAGTCGACGACGCCGGTGCGCTCGGCGAGGATCCGGAAGCCGCCTTCGGCGAGCAGCTCGCGGGCGTCGTGCATGACCCGGTCGAGGTCCTGCTTGCGTTCGATGAAGACGTGGGCGACGGCGAAGGCGTCGTCGAGGGTCAGCGAGGGGTCATGGCCGCCGCTGCGGACCTCCTCGGCCCAGATCTTGCGCGGGATGTCGAGCAGCAGGCCGCAGCCGTCCCCCTCGCCCTCGACGTTGCCGGCGCGGTGGAGCATCTTCTGCATCGCCGGGATCGCCAGCTCGAGCGGCTCGTGGCTCGGCACCGCGTCCTTGCGGACCGAGGCGTAGATCGCGCAGGCGTCCTTGTCCTCGACGCTGGGCGGAGAGACACGCGGCTTGTAGGGGCGCTCCGGCGAGTAGCGCTCGACGGCGGCGCGGGCACCTGACTGGGGCTGCTTCGACATATGAACCTCCCGGGATCCGCGCCTTCTTCGAGCGGGCGCGCGACGGGTCAACGGTCCGGGAATGATAGGGCAGGGTGGGAGAACGGCTCCGGAGGATCCACCGTTTTTCGCTATTTGCTGGGAAAAGCGCTCAGGCCCAGGACGGCGAGGAGTACGAGCCGCACGGATCGACTCCGATCAGGAGCGCCGTCACCTTGGCGTCGGAGCGGTTGAGGATCGTCCGCGAGACCGGCGGCTCGAGCGAGGCGAAGGTGCCTTCCGGAGCGGGATGGTCCTCGCCGGCGATCCGCAGCACCGCGTCGCCCTCGAGGATCGCGTACAGCTCGACCTGGCCGCTGCCGCTCTCGTCGTGCTCGGGGATTTCGCCGCCCGGCTCGATTTCGACCAGGTTGAAGCCGAAGGTCGAGGTGCCGAGCGCTTTGCGGGCCAGCCGCCAGGTGGCGTCGCCGGAGCCCTCCATCGACTCGAACTCGTCGCGGTGCTTGATCGTGAAGCCGGGCATTGCTCCCCCTTCGGTTAAGTAGGCCGGGGTTTCGTCGGTCCCCGGTGCGACCATAGAACGGCTCGGCCGCCAGCGGAAGGAGAGACCGTGAACGGCAACCCGAACGATTCGCCCGCCGCGCTGCAGGGGACGATCGAGCGCTACAACGCCGCCTGGAACGCCCACGACCTGGAGGCGATCGTCTCGATGCACGCGCCCGACATGGTCTTCGCCAACCACACCGCCGGCGAGGCGGTGGCCGGCGAGGACGTCCGCGCCCACATCGCGAAGATCTTCGAGACCTGGCCCGACCTCGCCTTCGAGACCCGCCGCCTCTACGTCCGCGAGGCGCTGGTCGTGCAGGAATGGGACGCGACCGCGACCCACACGCGGACGATGCAGCGCGGCTCGATCGTCGCCCGCCCGACCGGCCGCCGGCTGCGCTGGGAGGGAATCGACTCGATCCCCTTCGCCGCCGGCCTCGTCAAGCGCAAGGACGTCTACTCCGACAGCGTCTCGATCCTGCGCCAGCTCGGCCTGCTCGAGTGAGCGGGCCGAGCTGGCGGCGCGGATCTAGAAGCTCCAGCTCGGCGAGCTGGCGTTGCGGACCAGGATCTTCGGCCTGCCGCCGCTCCACGGCACGCTGACGACGTTCTCCTTTTCGCCAGTCTCGAAGCCACCGGTGGAGCCGTAGACGGTCTTGCCGGAGGACGAGAGCGCCGCTCCGATCAGCCCCGTCAGACCCGGCTGGCGCCCTTTCAGGATCGGGCTCTGGGCGCCGGTCTGGACGTTGACGCCGACCGCGTAGCTGGTGTCCTCGCCGCCGAACTGGGCCAGCAGCCGGTTGCCGTTCGCCGACCAGGCGGTCGGGAAGAGGCCCTGCAGGAGCTGGCCGACGTTGGTGTGGGTGAGCCGCTTGACGCCCTTGCCGTTCGGATTCATCAGATAGAGCTCGTTCTTCGGGGCGTACCGGCGCGTCTTCGCGCCCAGCAGCTTGACGAAGGCGATCCTCCCGGTCGGGCCCCAGAGCGGGTACTCGGAGAGGTGATCCCTGGTCAGCTGGGTCGCTTTGCCACCGGCCGCGGCGACCCGGTAGATGTCGCTGTGGGGCGGGAAGTTGGTTTCCTTGCTCGCCTTCGCGTAGACGACTTCCTTGCCTTCGGGGTCGAAGCCGAAGCCGATGAAGTAGCCGCTCGCGAGCACCTTCTGGGCGCCGGTCGCGACCGTGATCAGGACCAGCTTGCGCTTGCCGAGTTCGCCGCCGCGCTCGGCGAGGACGAATTCGGAGTCGGGCGACCACTTCAGTTCGAACGGTTCCTGCCAGTTGGTCATCAGCGTTTGTCCGGCGCCGCCGCCGACTTCGGCGAGCTTCATTTCGGGGCGGTGGCCGGACCCTTCGTGCCAGTAGACGAGCGAGTCGCCGTCGGGCGCGACCTTGGGGTTGCTTCCCTTGTCGACCTTCTTGACGCCCTTGCCGTTGTCGTTGGCGGTGTAAACGGTCTGCGTGGCCGCGCCGCGGACGAAGGCCATCGTCGCCGAGGCGGCGGCGGGCGGTGCCAGCAGCGCGGCCGCGACGGTCAGGGGGAGGAGCAGCTTGAGGAGAGCTTCTTTCGGGAGGGCATGAAGGCGATCCTAGATTGGCCGACGGCCGTTTGGACCGATGTTCGCGATCCGCAATTCGCGGTCCGCGAACAGCCCTCACAGCTCGGGAACGTCGGCGCCGAGCGGGCTGAACGGCAGCCGCCGCACCTCGGCCCAGCCGCCGCAGCGGTCGCGCAGCGCCGCCGCGACGCCGCCGGCGTCCTGCCAGGTCGTCCAGACCAGCACGGTCGGGCCGGCACCGGAGATCGTCGCCCCCAGCGCCCCGAGCTCGCGGGCCGCGTCGACGATCTCCATCGAGCGCGGGTAGAGCGAGCGGCGGCGCGGCTGGTGGATGTGGTCGGCGAGGCCGCGGCCGACCAGGTCGAGGTCGGCCGAGCGCAGCCCCAGCACCAGGAGCGCCGCGGCGGAGACGTTGGCGAGCGCGTCGGCGAGCGGCACCACCTCCGGGATCGCCTCCCGCGCCCGCGCCGTCGAGACCTCGTCGGGCGGGATCACGACGACGCCCTCGAGCCCCTCCGGCGGGTCGAAGCGGGCCGCGAACGGCGTCCCGTCCGGGTCCGCCCCGCAGACCACAAAGCCGCCGTAGATCGCCGCCGCGACGTTGTCGGGGTGCCCCTCGATCGCGGTCGCCCGCGCCAGCAGCTCCGCTTTCGTCAGCGCCAGCTCGAAGAGGTGGTCGGCCGCGGCCAGCCCGGCGACGATCGCCGCCGCGCTCGACCCCAGTCCGCGCGCCAGCGGGATCTCGCTGCGCAGCCGGAAGTTGATCCCGTCGGCGGAGTGGAGCGACTCGAAGGCGCGGACGATCAGGTTGTCGCGGCCGGTCGAGACCTCGAGCCCGCCCGGCTCGAAGCCGAACTCCCCGGTCTCCTCCACCTCCAGCTCGAGGTGCAGCGAGACCGCTGCCGCCATCGCGTCGTAGCCCGGCCCGAGGTTCGCCGAGCTGGCGGGGACGCGGACGAGTCGGTGGCGGGCGGTCATCGGAGCAGATCCTCACCGGCATTGTGTTGGAAATCGACGACCCAGCGCGCCAGCAGAGGATCCACGGGGTGCCAGGCGTCGCCGACCTTGCGCAGCTGCCCGGCACGCACGAGCGCTTCCCGCGCATAGCGAGCGCTGCTCTTGGAGAGGTTGAAGCGGGTCAGGGTCCGCGCCGAGAAGAGCCCACCGTCCGCCGTCGCCAGCGCGGCGTAGACGGCCCGCTCTTTGGTCTCGAACGAGTCCCAGGCAGCCCGCAAAGCCTCGTCGTACTCGGCGAAGACCGTCACCAGCACCCGCTGCCAACGCTCCGAGTCGGCGCCCTCGCCGAGCGGCGTCTGCTCCCAGAGGTGATGGGCGAGGAGCATCGCGCGTTGCGGGTGACCTGCTGCCAGATCGAGCAGCGGATCGAGGGCGACCCCGACGTCGCGCCTCGTTGACTCGAAGCGCGATCCGACATATTCGGCGATCTCGGCGTCGGGAAGCGGTGCCAGCTCGAACGGCCTCGCCTGGCCATAGAAAGGTCGCTCACGGGACCCGAACAGGTGCGCCATCAGGCCCGGATGGGAGCCGGCGAAGATGTAGCTGGCGGCGTCCCCGTGGCGCTGGATGCGGCTGCGAAAGAGGCCGTCGATCCCAGGCCCGACCTCGAGCAACGCCTGGAACTCGTCGAAGGCCACGAGCGTCCGCATGCCGGTTCGCTCGAACAGGCGGAGAGGAAGATCGAGCAGACCGGTCACCAGCCGCGAAGTCTGCTGCTCGATCCGTGGTCGGGACTCGATCCGGACCGGTCCGCCGCCGACGCTGAGTCCTGGCCGCAGAGTGCGGATCGCGGCCCGCGCCAACCTGCCTGGGGTCGATCGCAGGTTCGCGTACCCGTCCTCGAGCCGTTCGGCGACCTCGATCTCCGACAGCACCCCGTAGAAATCGACCTCGACGTAGTTCATCCCCGCTCGCTCGACGTCCTCGCCGACCCGCCGCAGGAGGCTCGTCTTGCCGTACCGGCGAGGGGCCGAGAGCCGCACCGCGTGGCCGCCTTCGGCCAGCGCCAGCAGTTTTTCCGACTCGCGGTCGCGATCGATCAGGTCGCCGGGATCGACCGGGCGGCTGAAAACGAAGGGGTTGAGCGGATCCATCGGTTCAGTTCAACTATACCTTTCAGGGACAGCGCTACCGAACCGATTAATCGAACACCACCCGCTCGACCTCGGTGAGGTCGTTCTCGCAGTTGATCACCGATGGCGCTTTGGAGAAAGCCGTGTCCGGGTCCTTGAGGCCGTGGCCGGTGAGGACGCAGACGACCCGCTCGGGCGGCGGGGCGCCCTCGACGGTCGGCAGCCCGTGGGCGAGCAGGCCGGCGACCGAGGCGGCCGAGGCGGGCTCGCAGAAGACGCCGACGCAGGAGGCGAGCCACTGGTAGGCGTCGATGATCTGCTCGTCGGAGACCGCGGCGACGCGGCCGCGGGAGGCGGTGAAGGCGGCCATCGCCTCCTCCCAGCGGGCCGGGTTGCCGATCCGGATCGCCGAGGCGATCGTCTCCGGCTGCTCGACGGGCTTGCCGGTCACCAGCGGCGCCGCGCCCTCGGCCTGGAAGCCGTAGAGGATCGGGGCGGTGCCGACCTCCTGGAAGCCGCGCCAGTAGGCGGTCACGTTGCCGGCGTTGCCGACCGGGATGGCCAGCGCGTCGGGCGCCGCGCCGAGCTCCTCGACGATCTCGAAGGCGCCGGTCTTCTGGCCTTCGATGCGGTGCGGGTTGACCGAGTTGACGAGCTCGATCGGGTGCTTCTGGGAGAGCTCGCGGACGATCCGCAGGGCGTCGTCGAAGTTGCCGCGCAGGGCGACCACGCGGGCGCCGTGCATCAGCGCCTGGGCCAGCTTGCCGATCGCGATCTTGCCCTCGGGGACGATCACCGCGCCGCGCAAGCCTGCCCGTGCCGCGTAGGCGGCGCAGCTGGCGGCGGTGTTTCCGGTCGAGGCGCAGATCACCGCCTCCGCCCCGCGCCCCTTGGCCCGCGAGACCGCGACCGTCATCCCGCGGTCCTTGAAGGAGCCGGTCGGGTTGGCCCCCTCGAACTTGAGGAAGACCTCGGCGCCGACCCGTTCGGAGAGCCGCGGCGAGGCGATCAGCGGCGTCGAGCCCTCTTTCAGGGTGACGACCGGGTCGCCCGGCTCCAGCGAGAGCCGCTCGCGGTAGCGTTCGATCAGCCCTTGCGGCACCGTCGCGTCCCCCCGCCGGCCATCGCTGGGACGGCCACTATTCCTGCTCCTCGATGACGTGGATGTAGCGCGGCGCGGCGCGCAGCTCCTCGAGCCGGGCGAGCGCCGCGACCGCCGCGGCGAAACGCGACTCGAGGCACTCGTGGGAGACCATCACCAGGCGCGCCTCCTCGCCGGTGCCGCGCTGGACGACGCTCTTGATCGAGACGTCGTGCTCGCCGAGGACCATCGCGATGCGGCCGAGGACGCCGGGGCGATCGGCGACCTCGAGGTGCAGGTAGAAGGCCGAGGGCACGTCGGAGACGACCGCCAGCTGCTCGCGGGTCTCGTGCACCGGTGCCTCGCCGGCGACGATCGAGACGACGTCGCCGAGCACCGCCGAGGCGGTCTGCAGGCCGCCGGCGCCGGGGCCCGACATCGTCACCTCGCCCAGCGCCGGGCCCTGCATCGTGACCGCGTTGAAGGAGCCCTCGATCGGCGCCAGCGGGTGGCGGCCGTAGAGGAAGCAGGGGAAGACGCGGACGCTGATCCCACCCTCGCGCCGCTCGGCGACCCCGAGCAGCTTCAGCGAGAGGCCGAGCTCCTTGGCGTAGGCGAGGTCGTCGGGGGTGATCGCCTCGATCCCCTCGTAGGAGACCTGGTCGAGCTGCACCGGCGCGTGGAAGGCGAGGCGGGCGAGGATCGCCATCTTCGCCGCCGCGTCGGCGCCGTCGACGTCCTCGGACGGATCCGCCTCGGCGTACCCGAGTCGCTGCGCCTCGGCCAGCGCCTCCCCGTAGGAGGAGCCGCGGGCCGCCATCTCGCTGAGGATGAAGTTGGTGGTGCCGTTGACGATCCCGAAGACGCGGGCGATCTCGGCGACGCCGAAGCTCTCCTGGATCGTGCGGACGATCGGGATCACCGCCGCCACCGCCGCCTCGAAGCGCAGCTGCACGCCGGCCTCACGGGCGGCCGCGAACAGCTCGTCGCCGTGCTGGGCGAGCAGCTGCTTGTTGGCGGTGACGACCGGCTTGCCGGCGCGCAGCGCCGCCAGCACGTGCTGGTGGGTCGGGTCGGTGCCGCCCATCAGCTCGACGATCAGGTCGGAGCCGGCGAGGATCGCCTCGAACTCCCCCTCGCTGCGGGTCAGGACGCCGGCCAGCTCGAGCCGCTCGCCGGTCGCCGCCTCGACCGCGTCGCCGCGCTCGGCCAGCAGCTCGGCGAAGGCGGCGCCGACGTTGCCGCGGCCGAGCAGGCCGACGCGGACCGCGGGTTTCGGTCCCTCTCCCCCTTGCTCAGACATCGCGGGCGGTGAGGTCCTCGTAGGTCTCGCGGCGGACGACGACGCGCGACTCCCCGTCGCGGCAGAAGACGACCGGCGGGCGCGGGACGCCGTTGTAGTTGTTCGCCATCGCGTGGCCGTAGGCGCCGGTCGCCGGGGTGACGACGAGGTCGCCGACGGCCGGGTCGGCGAGCAGCGCGTCGCGGACCAGGACGTCGCCGGACTCGCAGTGCATGCCGGCGATCGTCACCAGCGTCCCGGGGTCCGCGGCGGCGCGGTCGGCGACCAGAGCCTCGTAGCGGGAGCCGTAGAGCATCGGCCGCAGGTTGTCCGACATGCCGCCGTCGACGGCGACGTAGGTGCGGATCCCCGGCACCTCCTTGACGGTGCCGACCCGGTAGATCGTCACCCCCGCGTTGGCGACCAGGGAGCGCCCCGGCTCGACCAGGATCTTGACGCCGGGGCCGAAGACCTCGGCGACGCCGCGCACCTTGACGTTGACGTAGGCGTCGATCGCGGGCGGCTCGTCGTCGGCCGCGTAGGCGATCCCGAGCCCGCCGCCGACGTCGACCACCCGGCACCACTCGCCGGCCAGCTCGCCGAGCGCCCGGATCGCCAGCGTGTAGGGCTCGAGCTCGAAGATCTGCGAGCCGATGTGGGCGTGCAGCCCGACCAGATCCAGCACCTCGGAGGCCAGCACCCGCTCGATCGCCCGCGCGGCGAGGCCGTCGGCGAGCCCGAAGCCGAACTTCGAGTCGAGCTGGCCGGTGGTGATGAAGTCGTGGGTCGAGGGCTTGATGCCGGGCGTCACCCGGATCAGCACCGGCTGCGGTTCGTCGAGCAGCCGCTCGCAGCGTTCGATCTCGTCGAAGGAGTCGAGCACCAGGTGGCCGATCCCGGCGCGCGCCGCGGCGAGGATCTCCTCGTCGGTCTTGTTGTTGCCGTGCATGACGATCCGGGCCGGGTCGAAGCCGGCGTGGAGCGCCATGTGCAGCTCACCGCCGGAGGCGACGTCGACCGCCAGCCCCTCGGCGGCGAACAGCCGGTAGGCGGCGGTGCAGGGGAAGGCCTTGCTGGCGAAGACGACCTCGTAGTCGGCGCCGCGCGCCTCGAAGGCCTCGCGGTAGGCGCGGGCGCGGGCCCGCAGGTCGTCCTCGGCGTACACGTAGGCGGGGGTGCCGTGCCGTTCGGCCAGCTCGAGGACGTTGCAGCCGCCGACCTCGAGGTGGCCGGCCGCGTTGACGCGGCTGCCGAGCGGGTAGACGGCGGAGCCGGCGATCGGGTCGCCGCTCACCGGGTCGGTCGCGACGGCCGCGAGCGCATCGCCCACGCCAGGATCGGCCTGTCCGGCTCGTGCCTCCATCGGACCGGCATTGTGACGATCCCGGCGCCTTCCCGAGCGCCGGTCGCGCCGGCTGCGCCTATTTGCTCCCGCCCAGCAGACCGCCGACGGCTTCGCCGACTCCGTCGACGGTTTTGCCGACCACCGATTCGGGCCCGGCGACGCCGTTGACGACGCTTTCGGTGACTTCGGTGACGCCGCTTTCCTGGAGGGCGCCGCCGGTCACGGTTTCGTCGACCGAATTGACAGTTTCGTTGACCGTTTCGGTGACCGCGGCCGAGGTCGAGGGCGCCTTTGCCGGCGGCGATTCGGCCGGCGCGCTGGGCGCGCTCGGGGTCGAGCCGCTGCTGCTGCCGCCCTTGGCGCCGCTGCCGCCGCCGCTGGAGCTCGCGTTGCCGCCCGAGGAGGAGCCCGGCGAGGACTGGTTCGACCCCGAGCCGGATTCCGAGCCGGCACCCTGGTTCGAGCCGGAGCCGCCTTCGGATCCCTGGGAGCCCGTGTCCCCCTGTCCGGTGCCGGTCGAGGGGACCGTCGCCACCGGTTCGCCGCCGTTCGAGGGGATCTCGCTGGCGCCGACGTCGGGCTGCGGCGTGGTGTCGGCGCGGGTCCCGCCCGACGGGCCGCCGGCTTTGCCGCCGGTCGTCGCGGTTGCGGCGGCCGTCGGCGCGGCCCCCGGGACGACGGTTTTCGCCGCCGCCACCGCCGGCCCTGAATCGCCGCCGAGCGCTGAGGCCTCGGAAATCGCAGCCTTGTCGTTGCCCCCGCCGAGGACGGCGAGCGGCCAATCCGTGAAGACCTGAGCGGAGACGAGGAAGACGAAAGCGGCGATCGCGATCGAGACGAGCGTGACGCTCGACACTGCCCCCACCAGGTACTTGTGTGCCTGACGGACCATGGTCCTTTGGTCAAGGTAACCGATTCGGCTTATAAATAACCCATTGGATCGGTTACTTCCCCGAATATACGAACCTCGAAGTGCAGGTGGGGGCCGAGGCAGTAGCCGGTGCAGCCGGTCAGCCCGATCACGTCTCCCTGGCTTATCGACTGGCCAGGCGAGACGTCGAACTGCGACTGATGCGCGTAACAGGTCGAGAGGCCGCCGCCGTGTTCGATGCAGGTGTAGTTGCCGTAGCCGCCGCTTTCGGCCTCCGACTCGGTGAAGGCGACGGTGCCGCTCAGCGCGGCGTGAATCGGCGTCCCTTCCGGCACCGCGATGTCGATGCCGGGGTGGAACTCGTAGCCGGCGCCGATGTCGCGCGGGCCGAAGCCGGAGGCGATCGGGCCTTCGACCGGCCAGATCATCCCCGACGCCGCGCTCGCCCAGGGGCCGCTCGTCAGCGGGCCGGAGCCGGTTTCGCGCAGTTGTTCGACGATCTGGGACTGGATCGATTCGACCGAGCCGTCGAGCTCTTCTTCGTGGGAGGCGATCTGCCCGAGCGCCGCTTCGCGCTGGCCGCGGGCGTCGAGGAGGGCGCCCTGGCGGTTCTGCAGCGCCGCCTGGTCGGCGAGCAGCCGTTCGGCGAAGCCGGCGATGTAGTCGCGGGCGCGTTCGATCCGGACCTTCGAGTTGAGCCGGGCGACGACCAGGTCGCGGACTTCGTTGCGCAGCTCGCGGACCCGGCCGACCACCGCTTCGTCCTGGCCGCGGATCCGCTGCAGGTATTCGGCGCTCGCCACCAGGTCTTCCATGTCGCCGGCGCCGACCAGCACGCTCAGCAGGTCGGGCGAGCCCGACTCGTAGATCGAGACCAGGTGCCGCCGCAGCGCGCCGAGCGCGACCTGCAGGTGGCCGCGGGCGCCGACCAGCTTCGCTTTGGCGCCGGCCAGCGCCGCCCGCGCCTGGCCCAGTTCGGCCTGCCTGATGAGCAGCCGTTCGTGGGCGGTCGCCTGGCGGTCGCGGATCGCCGCCACCTGGCCGCTCAGCGCTTCGATCCGGTCGCCGTAGCGGGAGATCGTCGAGGTCAGGACGCCCTTGCGTTCGCGGACTTCTTCGAGCTGGCCTTCGGTCGCTTCCAGCTTTTCGCCGAGATCGGCGGCGTGCGCTGGCGACCCGGCAAGCGCGAGCAGGCCGAGCAGCGAGGCTGCGAGGGCGAAGGCGAGCGTCAGGGTCTTGGCGCGCGCCGCGGGGCGAGCGAGGGTCACGGTCGGGCGAGGCTAGAGCAGCCCCTCGCCCGGTTCGTCAGGCAAAAACCCCCTGCAAACGGCGTTGCGCAAGTCGCCTTGCAGCGGGCTGATCAGCCGGGGGCGTTCTCGACCCGGAGGAGGCCGCCCTCGGCCTCCTCCTCCATCTGCAGGGTGGTGTGCTCGATGCCGAAGTCGTCGTGCAGCAGCAGCTCGAGCTGCTGGCGGATCAGGTCGCGCTCGGCGCCGCGGGCGACGACGACGTGGGCGGCGAGCGCGCCGAAGCCGGCGGTCACCGTCCAGACGTGGAGGTCGTGGACCGAGCGGACCCCCTCGATCCCGCAGATCGAGGCACCGACCGCGTCGACGTCGACGTCGGCGGGCGCGGCCTCCATCAGCACCTCGAACGGTTCCTTGATCAGCCGCCAGGAGGAGAGCAGGACGAGGACCGAGATCAGGATGCCGACGATCGGGTCGACGATGTCGGAGCCGCCGAGCAGGACGACGAGGCCGGCGAGGACGACGCCGAAGGAGCCGAGCGCGTCGGCCGCCGAGTGCCGCAGCACCCCCTCGAGGTTGACGTCGGCCCGCTCGCCGCGGGCGAGGACGGCGGTGGCGACGAGGTTGCCGAGCAGGCCGAGGACGCCGAGCACCAGCACCGTGCCGCCCTCGATCGGCGGCGGGTCGGAGAGGCGGCCGACGGCGGCGACGCCGATGCCGACGCTGACCGCGACCAGCAGCAGCCCGTTGACGAGCGCCGCCAGCACTTCGGAGCGCATGTAGCCGAAGGTTCGCTGGCCGGAGGCGGGCCGCGCCGCCAGCCGCGCCGCGATCAGCGCCAGGACGATCGAGGCGACGTCGGAGAGCAGGTGGCCGGCGTCGGCGAGCACCGCCAGCGAGCCGGCGAGGATGCCGCCGACGACCTCGACCGCGAAGAGGACGAGGTTGATCCCGAGCGCCACCCACATCCGCCGGCGGCTGTCCTCGCGCCGCGCTTCGAGGGCATGGGCGCCGTAGCCGTGGCTATGGCCGGCGTGATCGTGGTCGTGGGCGGGCACGCCCGCCAGGATAGGCGGCGGCCCAAGGACGCCGGTTGGGGCGCGTTTGTTCGACCTAGCGGAACAAACGCGCCCAACTGCTACGCGGCGACGGGCTCCTTGGACTCGGCGCTCTTCATCGCCGCAGCCGCGACCTCGGCGCCGAATTCGAGCCGCTCGGCGTATTCGCGTGCCTGCATCCGCGAGATGACCATCCGCTGAATCTCGGCGGTGCCCTCGAACAGCTGGTAGATCTTGGCGTCGCGGAAGAACTTCTCGAGCGGGTACTCGGTGTTCCAGGCGTCCGGCCCGACCAAGTCCATCAGCGTCGTCGTCGCCCACATCGCGACGTCGCCGCCCTTCAGCTTCGACATCGAGCCCTGGCCGCCGCGCATCGGCACGCCGTTGCGGCCCATCCAGGAGGCGCGCTGGACGAGCAGCCGCGCTGCTTCGATCTCGGTCGCGACGTCGGCCAGCGTCTGCTGGATGCGCTGCGTCTGCAGCATCGGCACGCCGCCCTCGGCGCGGGCGTCGAGGTATTCGAGCGTCCACTCGTAGGCGGCCTGGGCGATCCCGAGCGCCGAGGCGCCGACGATCGGTCGCGTCACCTCGAAGGTGGCGAGCGCGTCGGCCGAGCGCGACTTCTGCCCGGAGCGGCCGCGCTCGAGCTTCTTCTGCAGCTTCTCCTCGCCGCCGAGCAGGTGGTCGGCCGGAATCCGGCAGTCGTCGAGGACGACCTCGGCGGTGTGCGAGGCGCGGATCCCGAGCTTCGTCTCCTTCTTGCCCTGCGCCAGCCCGGGGGTGCCCTTCGGCACCACGAAGGAGGCCTGGCCGCGGGTGCCGAGCTCGGGGTCGACCGCGGCGACGACCACGGTCACGTCGGCGATGCCGCCGTTGGTGATGAAGACCTTGGTGCCGTCGAGGACCCACTCGTCGCCGTCGCGCTTGGCGGTCGTCTTCAGGCTCTTGACGTCGGAGCCGGCCTGTGGCTCGGTCACCGCGTAGGCGCCGAGCTTGATCGTCTCGGCGTCGCCGAAGCAGTCGGGAACCCAGCGCATGATCTGCTCGGGGGTGCCGCTGGCGGCGATGCCGGCGGCGGCGAGGCCGGAGCCGCTGATCGCCAGCGCGGTGCCGGCGCAGCCCCAGTGCGACTCTTCGGCCCAGATCACCTGCATCTGGCCCTGCTCGTCGGTGGCCGAGCGCTGGATCGCCTCGAGCGTGCCGAAGCCCTGGTTCCGCGCCTCGCGGATCACCTCCCACGGGGTGCTCTCGTCGCGGTCGTGCTGGGGCGCGGCGGGGCGGATCACGTCGCGGGCGAAGGCGCGGCAGCGAGCTTTGTAGGAGAGCTGCTCGTCGGTGTAGGCGAAGTCCATGGAGTCCTCTCGGCCTCGCCGCGAGTCCCTGCGGCCCACGGCTGTTGATTGACTGGTCAGTCAGCCAGTCGCGAAAGCTTAGCCGACCCTTCCAACCAACGGGCGCATCGGTCGGTACTTTTCGGCCGGGTGAGCGCCGATAAGCCGATCAACGCCGACGTCCCCGAGCCGCAGGAGAGCGAGGAGGCCGCGCCGAGCGCGGCCGAGGGGTCGACCGAGGAGCGGGGAGCCGCCGATCCCGCCACCCGCGCGCACTTGTCTCCGGATAGCGGAGACAAACGCGCGAGGGTCGAGTCGGGGGCGAAGGCGCCGGGGCGCGAGCCGGGCGGCGAGGACAAGCCGGCCGGGGAAGGCGTGCCGGCCGGGCCGGTGACCACGGCACCCGAGCCGCCTCCACCGCCCCCGCCCAAGCCGCGCCGGCGGCGCCGCATCCCCGGCGCTCTGGTCGCTGATCGGCGGCCTCGTCCTGGTCGCGATCGGGTTCATCGTCCTCGCCGTCGTCGCCGGCTCCGGCGGCGGCCCGCAGGACGAGACGACGACCGCCGCCCCCACCCCGGCCCCGGTCCAGGAGCAGACGAGCGAGCGAGGAATCCGAACCGTCCTCGCCCGCCGCCGAAACCAGCGAACAGCTCGGCTATCCCGCCTTCGCCACCGACAACACGACCCGCGTCGGCGGCGCCAGCCCGGCCGAAAACGCGGCCGCGGTCGCGCTCGCGGTCTTCCCCTCGGCGACCGCCAAGCAGCGGCCGGCGGCGGTGACGCTGGTCGACGAAGCCGACTGGCCGGCGGCGATCGCCGCGGCGGTGCTGATGGCGCCGCCGGTCCGTGCCCCGCTCCTCTTCTCCGGCTCCGACGAAGTCCCGGAGGTGACCGAAAGCGCGCTGGCGGCGCTGCAGCCGGGGGGCAGCGGGGCGACCAGCGGCGCCCACGGCTTCGCCTTCGGCGGCGCCGCCGTCCCCGACTCGGTGACTGGGATCGAATCGATCCGTGCCGCCGGCGGCGAGCAGACCGGCGCCGGCGAAGGAGGCGAAAGCGCGGGCGGCGAAGATCCGGCGGCGGTCGCCGCCGCGATCGCCGACCTCCGCGAACGCCTCTTCGGCTCGCCCCCCGACGCGATCCTCGTCGCCCCGCTCGAGCAGCCCGCCTTCGCCGCCCCGGCCGCCGCCTGGGCGGCTCGCTCCGGCGACCCGGTCCTCTACGCCGAAAAGGACGCGCTCCCGAAGCCGACCGCCGCCGCGCTGAAGGCGCACGCCAAGGTCCCGGTCTACGTCCTCGGCCCCTCCTCCGCGATCTCCGGCGAGGTGCTGAAGCAGATCGGCAAGCTCGGCCCGCCGGTGCGGCGCGTCTCCGGCAGCGACCCGGTCCGCAACGCGCTCGCCTTCGCCCGCTTCGCCGACGGCGACTTCGGCTGGGACGTCAACGACCCCGGCCACGGCTTCGTCCTCGCCCGCGAAGACGCGCCGCTCGACGCCGCCGCCGCGGCGCCGCTCTCGGGCTCCGGCACCTGGGGGCCGTTGCTGCTCACCGACGGCGCCGATACGCTGCCGGCCGAGGTGCGCAGCTACCTCCTCGACGTGAAGCCCGGCTACACCACCAACCCGACCCGCGCCTACTACAACCACGTCTGGGTGATCGGGGACCAGGAGGCAATCGACGTGAAGCAACAGGCGGAAGCCAACGAACTGGCCGAGCTGGCCAAGATCGGCGAAGGATGAGCGAGGCCGAGAACCCGAAGCTGCTGAGCAACGCCGAGCAGCTGACGCCGGAGGACATCCGCGCGCTGGCCGGCGCCGTCGTCCCCCACTTCGCGCTGCAGGTGCGGAACCGGATCCGCCGCCTGATCGCGCCGCTGCCGGAGGGCCACCCGGCGCGGGCCGAAGGCGAGCGCCAGATCGCCCGCCTCGAAGAGCTCGCCGAGCACAGCGGCGAGCCCCGCTCGACGCTCGGGATACGGCACTAAACGCGGCCAGGCCAGACAGGGGGCGGCAGGGATGAAGTACATGGCACCGGGGGTCTGGCGGTTGAAGGAACAGCCGCGGCCGCTGATCAACGTCTACCTCGCCGGCGACGTGCTGATCGACGCCGGTCGCCGCTGGGACAAGCGCCGGATCTTCGCCGAGCTCGAGGGGGTCGAGATCTCGATGCTGGCCCTGACCCACGTCCACCCCGATCACCAGGGGTGCGCGAAGGCGGTCTGCGAAGCGCGCGGCGTGCCGCTCGCCTGCCACGCCGACGACGTCGACGCGATGGAGGGCAGGCGCCCGGTGCGGGCGAGCAACGCGCCCAACGCGAAGCTCTTCGGCGCGATGTGGGAAGGGCCGCCCCACGAGGTGGGCCGGGTGCTGGAGGAGGGCGACGAGGTCGGCGAGTTCCGGGTCGTCCACGCCCCCGGGCACGCGCCCGGCGAGGTGATCTTCTTCCGCGACTCCGACCGGGTCGCGATCTGCGGCGACGTGATTCGCAACATCACCTTCCTGACGACGCGGACCAAGCTCGACGAGCCGCCCGCCGAGCTGACCCCCGACCCGGTCGAGAACCGCCGCTCGATCCGCAAGCTGGCCGGCCTCAACCCGTCCCTGATCCTCCCCGGCCACGGCCCCGCGGTGACCGACATCGCCGCCTTCGAGCGCTTCGCCTCCGCTCTCCCGGCCTGAAGCCACTTGATTCTTCATTTCGTGTCATCTAAGGTGACACGAAATGGCGCCGCGGAGCTATAGCCAGACGCAGCGGGCGGAGTCGACGGCGGCGCGGAAGCGGGCGATCCTCGACGCGGCGGTCGCCGCCTTTCGCGAGGGCGACGAGGACCTCTCGCTGGAGGCGGTCGCCGCGCGCGCCGGCTGCAGCACCCGTTCGGTGATCCGCCACTTCGGCTCCAAGCAGCAGCTGATCGAGGCGGCGATCGGCGACGCCACCGCCGCCGCGGTCGAGAACCGGCGGGTCGAGCCGGGCGACGTCGAGGGCGCGGTCGAAAAGCTCGTCGACCACTACGAGGAGCAGGGCGACGAGGTGGTCCGCTGGCTCGGCTCGGCCGAGCGCTATCCGCTGGTCCGCCAGGTGACCGAGAGCGGCGCCCGGATGCACCGCGGCTGGGTGCGGGAGAGCTTCGCACCCGACCTCGATGGCCTCGAGGCGGGCGAGCGGCGGCGGCGCCTAGCCGCCCTGGCGACCGTCACCGACGTCTACGTCTGGCACCTGCTGCGCCGTCGCGAGGGCCTCGGCCGGGCCGCCGCCGAAGCGGAGATCCGGGCCCTGGTCGAAGCGGCGCGGCGCGGCGCGGCAGCGGGGGCGGTCCGTTGAGGCTGCTCGCCTACACCTCACCCGCCCGCGGCCACCTCAACCCGATGATGGGGCCGCTGCTCGAGCTGCGCCGGCGCGGCGCCGAGGTGCACGTGCGGACGCTCGGATCGCAGGTCGAGGCGGTGCGGGCCGCCGGCCTCGAGTGCGAGCCGATCGACCCGGCGATCGAAGCGATCGAGCACGACGACCACCTGGCGCCCTCGCAGGTCCAGTCCGGCCGGCGCTCCTTCGCGACCCTGGCGGCGCGGGCCCCGCACGAGGTGGCCGACCTCGAAGCGGCGCTGGCGGCGACCGAGCCCGATGCGGTGCTCGTCGACTCGACCACCTTCGGCGCCAAGGCGCTGGCCGAGCGGCGCGGTCTGCGCTGGGCCGAATCGCAGCCCTCGCTGCTCGAATACAGCGCCCCCGGCCTGCCGCCGTTCGGGCTCGGGCTGCGGCCGCGCGGCGGCCTCAGCGGCCGCCTCCGCGACCGCGCCCTGAGCCCGTTGGCGAGCTGGTTCGACCGCACCTCGCGGCTGCCCGCCGTCAACGCCGGCCGCGCCGCGGCCGGGCTGCCGCCGCTCGCCACGGCAGCCGAAGCGCGCCACCGCGGCGACCTCACCCTCTACTGGACCGCCGAGCCGTTCGAGTACCCGCGGCCGCTGCCGGCCAAGGTGGTGATGGTCGGCGCCAGCAGCTGGGACACCGCGGCCGAGACCGAGGTCGAGCTGCCCGAGGGCGAGCGGCCGCTGGCGCTCGTCGCCTGCTCCTCGGAGTTCCAGGACGACGGCGCGATCGCCGCCGCGGCCCTGGCCGGGCTGCGCGACCGCTGGCGGCTGGTCGTCACCACCGCCGGTGTCAACCCGGCCGAGCTCGGCGACCCCGGCGACGCCCTCGTCGCCCGCTTCCTCCCGCACGGGCCGCTGCTGCGCCGCGCCGACGTCGTCGTCTGCCACGGCGGCATGGGAATCACCCAGAAGGCGCTCGCCGCCGGGGTGCCGGTCTGCATCGTCCCCTGGGGGCGCGACCAGCTCGAGGTCGCGGCGCACGTGGTCGAGGCGAGGGCCGGGACGCGGGTCGCCCGTCGCCGACTCACCCCGGAGCGCCTCGCCGCCGCGGTCGAGCGGGCGCAGGGCTGCGGTCCCGGCGCCGCCCGGGTCCGGGCCGGCTTCGAGGCGACCGGCGGCAGCGCCACCGGGGCGAGCGCCCTGGAAGCGCTCGCCCCGGTCTCCCCCGCCCCCTGACCGTCGGCGAGGCACCGCCCCACCGCAGCCGCGGGCATGCGCGGCGGTTAGCTGGGTAGCCCCTCAACGAATCGTCAACTGGAAGGGAGTACAGGATGCGGACCCTCTGGAAGAGGCGGCCTTCGCCGGCGATGGTCGTCGCCCTGGTCGCGCTGGTCGCCGCGCTCGGCGGCACCGCCTACGCGGCCGGCCAGATCAACGGCAACTCGATTCAGAAGCAGTCGATCGGTGGCGGCAAGCTCAAGCACCAGACGCTGACCGGCTACCAGATCAACACCGACAAGCTCGGCATCGTGCCGTCCGCGCACCGGGCGATGGACACGCTCTGGGCGGTCGTCAACAACCCCAACGGCCCCGGCAACGCGACCCTGGCGCGGGCCAGCGACCCCTCGATCTCGGTCACCGAGGGCGGCGGCGCCGTCAACGTGATCTTCCCCGGCAACGTCTCGGTCTGCGCCAACGTCGCCGGCCGCAACAACGCCGGTCAGACGGTGCCGAGCCCGGGCTACGTGCAGACCAACATCTCGCCGGCCAACGTCAACGCGATCGAAGTCCACACCCGCGACAAAAGCGGCGGCAACGAAGACGCCGACTTCCACCTGATCGTCGTCTGCCCCTGACCTCCCGCTGACCCGAAGCGCCGCGACGGCTCGAAATGCCGTCGCGGCGCGGCTAGACTCGTGTCGTGGCAGAGGAAACCGTCGACAAGGGCGTCACGATGGAGCACGGGATCGACAAGCCCGACCAGGCGCGCGAGCTCGCGATCCAGCGGTTGAAGCAGAAGCAGGACTTCAAGGGCATTCTCGGCGCCGGCCTCTTCGCGTTCGTCGTCTGCGTCGTGATCTGGGCGATCGGCGACCGCGGCTACTTCTGGCCGGTCTGGGTCGCCCTGGGGGTCGGGATCGCGATCGTCGTCAAGGGCTGGAAGGCCTACGGCCCGGCCAACCGGATCACCGAGGCCGACGTCCAGCGCGAGATGGAAAAGGGCTGATTGCTTGCCTACGTCTTCTGGCACCGGCCGGCGGCAGGGGTCGAGCGTGAGGATTACGAGGAGGCACAGCGGCGCTTCCACGCCGAGATCGGCGTCCCCTCCGCTTGCTTCGCCCTCGCCGAGCTGCCGTTCGCGTCCGGCGCCGAGGGCGACGGCTACGAGGACTGGTACCTGGTCGAGGACTGGACCGCGCTCGGGGCGCTGAACGAGGCCGCGGTCGACGGCCGGCGGCGGCCGAGCCACGACCGCGCCGCCGCTTGGCGCGAGCCGCCGGCGGAGGCCCGCTGGCTCTACAAGCGGCCGGGCGAAGCGACCGCCGACCTGCTCACGAGGCTTGGCGGCGACGCCTCGATCTGGCAGCGGCAGATGGTGCTCGGCCCGGCGCCGGAGTTCTGCGCTGGCAGCGGCGGCGAGATCAGTCGCCGTCGAGTCTGCTGACCCGAGCCTCTCTCATCAAGACTCGCTCGCCGCGGAACGGGACGCCCTCGGCCCGCAGCCGGCGCTTTTGGCGGGCGCCCTTGGCAAGTGATCCGTCGGCGCGGACCACCCGCCACCAGGGCAGGTCGGGCTCGGTGGCGCCGAAGAGGACGGTGCCGGCGAAGCGCGGGGCGCCGGGCGAGACGTCGCCGTAGGTGGCGACCGAGCCGAGCGGGATCGCCCGCACCCGGGCCAGCACCTCGGCTTCGCGGTCCCGCCCCTTCCCCTCGGTCTGGTTGTCTTTTCTCAACCTCTGGGCGATGTGGTTGTCCTTTGTCAACCTATGGGTGAGGAAAGACAACCACGCCGGTCAGGCGGCGGGGCCGAAGGCGTCGATGATCCGGTTCTGGTACTCGCTCAGCTCCTCGGGGGAGATGAAGTAGGTCGGCGGCGTCAGGAAGAGGCCGTCGGCGCGCTCGGCGGTCGCCTCGACCCGGGCCCGCACCTTGTCGAGGGGGCCGGCGGCGCAGTAGGCCTCGACCATCGCGTCGCTGATCGCCGCCGGCACCGCCGCCAGGTCGCCGCGGCGGAAGGCGTCGCCGGCGGCGGCCGCCTCGGCCTCGAAGCCGTGCATCTCCCAGAGCGGCGCGTAGGTTTTGACGGTCGCGTAGAAGGAGATCGTGCGGCGCGCCATGTCGAGCGCCCGGCCCTCGTCGTCGTCGATCGCGCAGCAGACGGTCGGCAGGTAGTCGAAGCCGGAGCGCTCGCGGCCGGAGCGCCGCAGGCCCTCCTCGAAGGCGGGGACGACGATCTCGTCGATCCAGCGCAGGCTCTGGATCGGGTGGCCGATCAGGCCGTCGGCGACGTCGCCGGCCATCCGCGCCATCCCCGCCTGGACGGCGGCGGTGTAGATCGGCGGCGGCGTCTCGCGGGCCGGCGGGTGGGGCCGCACCCAGCCCTTGATGTCGATGTCGTAGTAGTCGCCCTGGTAGCGGATCGGCGCCCCCTCGCCGGCCTGGCGCATGATCAGCCGGGTCGCTTCGATCGCCTCGCGGAGGTGCGGCGCCGGGCGCCCGTAATCGGCGTTGTGCCAGGTCTCGTTCAGGCGTTTGACGCCGGCGCCCATCCCGAGCCGGAAGCGGCCGCCCGACATCTCGTCGATGTCGAGCGCGGTCACGGCGTGGATGAAGGGGCTGCGGGTGAAGGCCCAGACGATCCCGGTCGCGACCCCGATCCGCTCGGTCTTCGCCGCCAGGTAGGCGGCCTGCGAATCGGCGCTGCGGAACAGCTCCGGCGCCCAGACGCACTCGACGCCGGCCGCCTCGGCACGCAGCGTCTCCGCCTCGAGGTCGGCGACCGAGGTGCCGATCGCCGCGACCGAGATCCGCTCCAGCGCGCTCACGCCGCGGCTGGCTGGGCGGCGCCGGCGAAGATCGCCGCGGCGACCCGCTCGCGGTGCCAGCGGGCGTCGCCGTAGAGGGCGGCGTTGGCGCGCCCGCGCTTGAGGAAGAAGTGGAGGTCGTGCTCCCAGGTGAAGCCGATCCCGCCGTGGACCTGGATCGAGGCGTCGGGGACGCGCCAGCCGGCGTCGGAGGCATAGGCCTTGGCGCTGGCCGCGGCGCGCGGCAGCGCCTGCGGCTCGGCGTCGGCGGCCCAGGCGGCACCGTAGACCGCCGAGCGCGAGTTCTCGGTCTCCAGCAGCATCTGCGCGCAGCGGTGCGAGACCGCCTGGTAGGAGCCGATCGGGCGGCCGAACTGCTGGCGGTCTTTGGCGTAGGCGACCGCCATCTCGAGGGTCCGCTGGGCGACCCCGGTCGACTCGGCGGCGAGCGCGACGCAGGCGAGCTCGAAGGAGCGCTCGTAGGCGCCGCCGTGGCCGGGCAGCGTCGCCTCCGGCCCGAGGCGGACGCCGTCGAGGCGGACCGAGGAGAGCCGGCGGGTGCTGTCGATCGACTCTTCCTCGCTCACCGTCACCCCGTCGGCGCCGGCCTCGACCAGGTGGCGGCGGCCGTCGCCGGTGGCGACGAGGAAGAAGTCGGCGCCGGCGGCGTCGGGGACGAGCACCTTCTCGCCGTCGAGGACCAAGCCGTCGCCGTCGGCGCGGCCGGCCATCCCGTAGGCGCCAGGGGTCGCGGTGGTGCCGGCGTCGAAGAGCGCCGGGGCGCCGCGCCGGGTCCCCTCGGCGAGCGGCCGCAGGTGGCTCTGCTTCTGCTCGTCGGAGGCGCCGTCGGCGAGCGCCAGCCCGACCGCCGTGTTGGAGAAGAGCGGCGAAGGCGCCAGCGCAAAGCCCATCTCCTCGAACAGCACCGCCAGCTCGACGGTCCCGAGACCCTGGCCGCCCCACTCCTCGGGCAGCGCCAGCCCCGGCCAGCCGAGCTCCGAGATCTCCGCCCAGCCGGCGGCGTCGGTGCCGTCCGCGGAGGCGGCGAGCTCGCGGATCCGCTCCGATTTGAAGCGGGCGGCGAGGAACTCGCGGGCGGTCTCCTGGATCGCCCGCTGCTCGTCGTTGAGGTCGAAGTACACGGTTGGTTCCTGCCTTGGCTCGGGCCGCTCAGCGCATCCGCGGCAGGCCGAGCACCCGCTCGGCGATGATGTTCTTGAGGATGTCGGTGGTGCCGCCCTCGATCGAGTTGGCCCGCGAGCGGAGGAAGCGGTACTGCCAGGCGCCGTTGCCGACCGCGTTCTCGGCGCCGCGGGCGAGCGGCGCGTAGGCGCCCTCGATCTCCAGCGCCAGCTCGGTCAGGCTCTGGTTGATGTCGGCCCACTGCCACTTGCCGAGCGACCCCTCGGGGCCGGGGGTGCCGGACTGCATCGTCTTGGTCAGGCCGCGGTAGGCGTTGAGGCGCATCGTCTCGGCCTCGATGTGGAGCTGGGCGATCCGCTGCCGGAAGTAGGCGTCGTCGGCGGCCGAGCCGCCGCCCTCCTCGCGCACCTCCTGGGCCAGCCGAGCGAGCCGCGTCAGGTTGTTCTGGATCTGCGCGATCGCGCCGAAGGCGAGCCCGGCGCGCTCGTTCATCAGCGTCGTGATCGCCACCCCCCAGCCGTTGCCGACGCCGCCGATCACGTTCTCCTCCGGGATCCGAGCTTCGTTCATGAAGACCTCGTTGAACTCGCCCTCGCCGGTGATCTGGACCAGCGGCTTCGCCTCCACCCCGTCCTGCTCCATGTCCATCAGGAAGTAGGTGAGGCCCTGGTGCTTGGGGGCGTCGGGATCGGTGCGGGCGACCAGCATGCACCACTTCGCGAACTGCGCGAGGGTCGTCCAGACCTTCTGCCCGGAGACGACCCATTCGTCGCCGTCCTTGACCGCCCGCGTCTTCAGCGAGGCGAGGTCGGAGCCCGACTCGGGCTCGGAGAAGCCCTGGCACCAGATCTCCTCGCCGGTCAGGATCGGCTCCAGGTAGCGCTGCTTCTGCTCCTCGGTGCCGTGGGCGATGACCACCGGGCCGCCCATCGCCAGCCCCAGCACGTTGGCCGGGCTCGGCGTTTCCTGGGCGGCAGCCTCGCCGACGAAGATCGCCTGCTCGATCATCGTCGCGCCGCGACCGCCGTACTCCTTCGGCCAGGAGATCCCGGCCCAGCCGGCCTCGTGCAGCTTCAGCTGCCATTCGCGGCGGAAGGCGATCAGCTCGTCGAGGCTGCCTTCCGGCTCCGCGCCCGGGTTGTTCTCGTGCAGCCAGGCGCGAACCTCGTCGCGGAACCCCTCCTCCGATGGTGACAGCGTCAGGTCCATCGGCCGCTCAGCATATACGCCCCTGGCCAGCTGGCCAGGGGCGTGCTTCCACCGCCGTCAGGGTGGCGATCAGCCTTCGGCGCCGCAGACCTTCATGCCGAAGTCGCTCGCCTTCGTGCTGGCGTCGCCGAGCGGGTTCTTCCCTTCGGTCAGCTGCTGCGGGTCTTCTTCTGCTGCTTCGACCCCTTCGCTGAGCCCGTCGGTGATTTCTTCGACCGCTTCCTCTTCGCCTTCCGGCGGCGTCAGCGCAGCGATTTCTTCGCCCTGCGCCCTGATGTTCGGCAGCACCACCGCTTCGTACAGTTCGACCTGCTGGTCCTTGGTCGGTTCCTTTTCCAGCGGGATGTTGTGTTCTTCGGCGTATTCGGTGACTTCTTCGTTCAGCTTCCCGTCAGCTTTGCGACAGACGCCGTCGGCTTCTTTTATGAAGGCCGCTTTGGTCGGCGCCGAGCCGCCTTCGCCACCGCTCGTGCTGTCGCCGCTGCTGGTGCTGTCGCCACCGCCGCCGCAGCCGGCCGCGACCGCCGCGATCGCCAGGCAGGCGACCAGCGCCGCCAGTGCTCGCTTGATCAAGACATCTCCCCTTCTCTTGGGTTGCATTGCTGGATTGATGGGCGCGCGGCAAGCTAGCGCCCCCGTCGGTCCCTTCCCTATCGGCAATCGACGGGGCGCGGATCAACCCTTCGGTTAGCGCGGATCGGCGTCATAGGCAACCGCGCGGTGACGGATCGCGACAACCCGAACCGTCTTGCCGCCGTCGACCACCTGATAGATGACCCGGTAGGGCCCGACGCGAAGCGAGAGCAGGCCGCGCAGCCGGCCCCGGAGCGGCTCCCCGGCACCGGGTTCGCGCTCGAGCAATGCCAGCGTTCCCGCGACGGCGTCGGCCTGCGCCCAGCTCAGCTCGTGCAGCTCGCGGCGAGCGCGTCGCGCGAGGACGAGGCGGGCCAAGGGGTCAACCGGTGGCGCGACGCTCGGCGAGCTCGCGGCGGAGCTCGTCGAGGCTGACCGTCTCGCCGCGCCCGATCTCGGCGAGGCCCTGCTCGATCGCCGCCACGGTGCCGGGGTCGGAGAGGATCTCGGCCGTCTCCTCGAGGCCGGCGTATTCGTCGACCGAGATGATCACCGCCGCCGGCTTCCCGTTGCGAGTTACGACCACTTGCTCGTGACGACTGGCCTGGTCGAGGTAGCCGCTGAGATTGGCTCGCAACTCGCGCACCGAAACAGTCTTGGCCATCTGAGGAGCGTACACAATCATGGACACGAACCTCACGGCCCGGTACGGGCGGGCTTTGCCTTCGCCAGCGCCGCCGCGGCGCGCAGGTCGCGGTCGAGGACGGCGCCGATCAGGGCGGTCGCGGCGCGGGAGACTTCGAGGCCGGCCGCTTCGATCGCCAGGCAGGCGCTGCCGCCGAGCATCTCCAGCAGCACCTCGGCCGGGTCCTCGCCGGGGAAGGCGTTGTCGGGGATAGCTTCGATCAGCGAGGCGTAGATGTCCTGCAGCGAGAGCGAGGTGCGGAGCAGCGCCTGGACCAGCTCCTCGGTCGCCTCCATGGCATCGGTTCTTCGCTCGACGGGCACGACAGGCCAAGGAACGGCGGCATGGCGATTCTCCCCCGCCACCGGACCGGGCTCGCCGCAAAATGGGCGGTCGGCTCAGCCGCTGAGGGCGGCGGCGCCGATGCCGGCCGCGTCGACGACCTTCGTCGCCAGGTGCGGCGGCACTTCCTCGTAGCGCTCGAACTCCAGCGTGAAGTCGGCCCGGCCGCCGCTGATCGAGCGCAGGTCCGGCGCGTACTCGAGCGCCTCGGCCATCGGCACCTCGGCCTTCACCTCGGTCGCCCGGCCCTTCGCCTCCATCCCCAACGGCCGACCGCGGCGCGAGTTGAGGTCGCCGATCACGTCGCCGACCACCTCGTCCGGGCAGCTGATCGTCAGCTTCACGATCGGCTCGAGCAGCGCCGGGTCGGCCTCTTCCATCGCCTGCTTGAAGGCCATCGCGCCGGCGATTTTGAAGGCCATCTCCGAGGAGTCGGTGTCGTGGTGCTTGCCGTCGACGAGGCGGACCCGGACGTCCTTGACCGGGTAGCCGGCGACCGTGCCGTGCCGCATCGCTTCGACCACCCCTTTCTCGACCGCCGGGATGAAACCGCCGGGGATCGCCGCCCCCTTGATCCGGTTGATGAACTCGAGGCCGGCCCCCTCCTCGCCCGGCTCGATCTCGATCGCGCAGTCGGCGAACTGCCCTTTGCCGCCGGTCTGCTTCTTGTAACGGGCGCGGGCGGCGGCCGGCTGGCGGATCGCCTCCTGGTAGGGGACGCGCGGCGGGTGCAGCTCGACCTCGGCGCCGAAGCGGGTCTTCATCCGCTCGACCAGCACCTCGACGTGGACCTGGGTCAGGCCGGCGATGATCTGGTCGCCGGTCTGCGGGTCGCGGTGGACGTCGAGGGTCGGGTCCTCCTCGCCGAGCCGGCGCACCGCGGTCGCCGCCTTCTCCTCGTCGCCCTTCGACTTTGCCTCATAGGAGAAGGCCATCACCGGGGCCGGCAGGTCGAGCGGCGCGATCGCGACCTCGCGCTGCTCGTCGCAGAGGACGTCGCCGGCCCGCGTCTCCTTCAGCTTCGCCACCGCCCCGATGTCGCCGGCGCCGAGCTCGGCGACCGGCCTCAGATCTTTTCCCAGTGGCTGGCCGATCTGGCCGATCCGCTCCCGCTGGTGGCGGCTGACGTTGACGGCCTGGGAGTCGGAGCGGATCGTGCCGCTGTAGACGCGGAAGATGTTGATCCGGCCGGTGTAGGGGTCGGCGGTCGTCTTGAAGACGTAGGCGACGAGCGGGCCGTCCTCGTCGGGGGCGATCTCGAGAGTTGCGCCGCCCTCGCCGAGCGCCTGCAGCGGGCCCCGCATCGCCGGCGAGGGCAGGTCCTCGACCAGCGCCTCGAGCAGCCGGTTGGTGCCGAGGTTCTTGGTCGCGACGCCGCAGGTGACCGGGAACAGGTGGCCCTCGGTGACGCCGCGCTTGAGCGCGGTGACGATCTCGGCGTGGTCGATCTCCTCGCCCTCGAGGTAGCGCTCCATCAGCTCGTCGGAGTTCTCGGCGACCTCGTCCATCAGCATCTCGCGGTACTCCTCGGCGCGCGGGCGCAGCTCGTCGGGGATCGGCTCGGCGCGCGCGTTCTCGCGCCCGGTCCCCTCGTAGACGAAGGCCTCCATGTCGATCAGGTCGATCACGCCGCGGACGTCGTGCTCGGCGCCGATCGGGATCTCGGTGGCGACCACGTGCGGGCCGAAGGCCGCCTTCAGCGAGTCGAGGGCGGCGAAGAAGTCGGCCCGCTCGCGGTCGAGCATGTTGACGAAGACGAGCCGCGCCAGCCCCTCTTCGTCGGCCCGACGCCAGAGCTGCTCGGTCTGCACCTCGACCCCGGCGGTCGCGTTGACGACGACCACCGCCGAGTCGGCGACCCGCAGCGCCGCCGCCGCGTCGGCGACGAAGCTCGGCTCGCCGGGGGTGTCGATCAGGTTGATCTCGCGGTCGGCGTAGGCGAAGCAGGAGACGCAGGCGTCGATCGAGCAGCCGCGCGCTTGCTCGTCCTCGGCGTGGTCGGAGACGCTCGAACCCTCCGCGACGCTCCCCAGCCTGTTGATCGCCCCCGCCTCGAACAGCATCGCCTCGTGCAGGCTGGTCTTGCCAGCGCCCCGGTGCCCGACCAGCGCCACGTTGCGGATGCGATCTGCAGCCTTGTGCGGCACGGTACGAAGTTACACCTGCGAGCACGGCGAGTCCATGGCTGTGGGACGGGCTAGGGGTCAGGGTTTGGTGGGGGCGATCGTCGGTGGGACCCCCTCACTCGGCCTGTCGTCGATCGAAGTAAGGAGGGCTGGCGCCCGGAGCGCTGTTCTCCTCAGCCGCAAAACGTTCGGGGGTCCCACCGACGCTCGCCCACGAATCAGCTGAAAACCACGCCACGTCTCGCAGCTAACGAGAGAAGCTGCGGGCGTTCCCGTTTGAAAGCTTCCGTGCTTCGGTGCCTTGCAGCTAGACATCTGGTGCGGGTGGGGGTCGGGGGACCCTCCGAACGTTTTGCGGTTGAGGAGAACGGCGGTCCGGGGCGACAGCCCGCCCAACTTCGAACGACGACAGACCGAGAGAGGAGGGTCCCCCGACCCCCACCCGCCCTCCCGCAGACCTCTGCCTAGGCCGGAAGGGTCCGCCCAAGCAACCCGAAGAGCTCGGCGAACGCCCGCTCACTCGCCCTCTCGTCGTAGGCGGCGGTGTCCGACATCGTGTAGCCGTGCTGGGCGCCGGGGTAGACCTCAGCGCGGTAGGCGGCGCCGGCGACCTCGAGGGCTCGCTTCAGCTCGGCGATCTGCTCAGCCGGCATGGATTTGTCCTGGTCGGCGAAGCCGAAGTAGAGCTCGGATTGGAGCTGGTCGGCGGAGCGGTGCGGGCTGTCCTCGGCGTCGGTGAGGAGGCCGCCGGTGTGGAAGCAGGCGAGCGCGGCGACGCGGTCGGGATCGGCGGCGGCGATCCGCCAACCGAGCCGGCCGCCCATGCAGTAGCCGGTCAGCCCGACCCGGCCCGGCGCCCGCGTGGCGAGCGCGTCGAGGTAGGCGGCGCCATCGCTCGCCATCGCCGCCGGCGTCAGCGCGGCCATCAGCGGCTTGACGCTCGCCATGAACGCTTCGCGGCTGGCGGCGTCCTTGAAGTCCGGCATCTCGAGCACCGGCGCCCGGCCGGCCCGGTAGAAGACGTTCGGGGCCAGCACCGCGTAGCCCTCGGCGGCGATCCGCGCCGCCATCTCCTCGATCCGCGGCCGCAGCCCGTAGGCGTCGATCAGGAAAAGGACGCCGGCCCGCGGCTCGCCCTCGGGCAGGGCGAGGAAGGAGTCGGCGACGCCATCGACGGTCTCGATATCGAGGCTCTGCGCGGGCACGCCCGCCAGGGTACAAACGCGCCGCGGCCGGCCCTGACGCGCAGCCGCTGGCTAGGCTCCGCGGCGATGACCACCGCCGGAGCAGACGGGCCGATCAGCGACGCGCCGGCCGAGACCCCCGAGTTCGCCAAGCCCTCGCAGCCGGACGGCTCGATCCAGACCGTCTCCGGGCGCTGGCTCGACCCGCTGCACCCGGACCCGGCCAGCATCGACATCGGCGACATCGCCCAATCGCTCGCCAACCAGTGCCGCTTCGGCGGCCACGCGCGGAGCTTCTACTCGGTCGCCCAGCACTCGACGATCGTCAGCGACGTCTGCGCCGAGCGCGGCGCCTCGCCGGCCGAGGCGCTGGCGGCGCTCCTGCACGACGCCGGCGAGGCCTACCTGGTCGACCTCCCCCACCCGCTCAAGCACCGCAGCGCGCTCGGCCCGCCCTATCGCGAAGCCGAGAAGCTGGTCGAGGCGGCGATCCGCGAGCGCTTCGACCTCGTCCCCCAGCCGGCCGAGATGAAGCCGATCGACCGCTCGCTGCTGGCCACCGAGCGCCGTGCCTTCGCCGCGGTCGCCGACCCCTGGCCGGAGCTGGAGGGCTTCGAGCCGCTCGAGATCGAGATCGAGCCCTGGGACCCGCCGCGGGCGCGGCGCGAGTTCCTCGCGCGCTTCGAGCGCCTCGACGCGGCGCGGCGCTGAACGGGGCCGCGCCGACGGTCAGGCGGGCTGGCGCGGGGACCGGCGTTCCGCCTCGAACAGCTCGTGGACGAGCCGCACCGCGATCGAGCCCTCGCCGACCGCCGAGGCGACCCGGTTCAACGAGCCGTGGCGGACGTCGCCGGCGGCAAAGACGCCAGGGACGCTGGTCTCGAGGTCGAGCGGCTCGCGCTCGAGCGGCCAGCCGCGCTCGGCGTCGAGGTCGGCGCCGGTCAGCAGGTAGCCGCCGGAGTCGCGCTCGACCTCGGCCGGCAACCAGCCGCTGTTCGGATCGGCGCCGATCATCAGGAAGAGGGCGTCGGCCCTGACCGTCTCCTCCTCGCCGCCGTCGCGGGGCCGCAGCACCAGCCAGTCGAGCCAGTCGTCCGCGTCGCGGCCACCCCCGATCACCTCGGTCGCCAGCCGGACCTCGATCTTCGGCGTCCCGTCGACCTGCTCGACCAGGTAGTGGGACATCGCCGCGTCGAGCGAGGCGGCGCGGACGACCAGCGTCACCCGGCGCGCGTATTCAGCCAGGTGCAGCGCCGCCTGGCCGGCCGAGTTGGCCCGCGCTGCGCGTGCGGGTGCAGGGCGCGGGCCCTGCCGAGCAGCTCGCTGCCGGTCATCCCGGCCAGCCACTGGGCGGCGAGGACGAGCGCCACCTCCTCGCCGGCGTCGTTTAGCGACCCGAGCGCGCGCAGCGCCTCCTCGCTGGAGGAGGCGGTGGCGACCCGGTAGCCGCGCGCGTAGCGGTCGGCCAGCTCGCGCTCGACGGCGCCCAGCAGCGCCGGGTCTTCGTCGACGGCGAAGAGCACGGGGACGGACACGCCGCCGACGGTACCGCGCCGGCCGCCGCCCTTCAGGAAGTCGAGACTCGGTCCCCGTTCCGGCGTGCCGTCGCGGCGATCTCCTGCAGCGCCTCGAGGTGGGCGGCGAAGGCGCGGCGGCCGGCGGCGGTGAGGCGGAACCAGGTCCGCGGCCGGCGCCCGACCGCGCCCTTGCGGACCTGCAGGTAGCCCGCCTCCTCCAGCACCCGCGACTGCTTCGAGAGCACCGAGTCGCTGACCCCGACCGCGTCGCGGACGGTCGCGAACTCGACCCAGTCGGCGCCCGCCAGCAGGGCGCAGACCTCGAGCCGGGTCGGCGGGTGGATCGTCAGGTCGAGCGCCGGCCTCCTCATCGCGGCCCGGTGCGGCCGGCGCGGATGTCCTCGCGGACCGCCTCGAGGATGCCGTGGCGGGCGCGGGCGACCACCAGCGCCAGCCCGACCCCGAGCACCAGCGCCGCGATCCAGGAGACCGCGAGCGCGACCACCCAGGTGAGGAGGCTGGCGAGCAGCGTGATCGTGCCGGCCCGCAGCGTCGCGCTCCGCGCGGAGGCGTAGGCGCGGTGGCGCTCGGAGCCGAGCTTGACCCCGGCCGTGTGGGCGAGCCGCGAGTCGAGCAGGCTGAGACCGACGACGGCCGCGGCGATCGCGATCGCCAGCGCCGTGCCGGAGAGCTCGTGGCCCGGCCACTGCGAGAGGCCGGGCAGGACGAAGAGGGCGAGAAAGGCCAGCGCCTGGCCGCCGACGTACCAGAGCGGCGGCGCCAAGCGGTCGGCGAGCAGCTCGCGCTGGCGATCGACGCGCCGCAGCGCAGAGCGGGCGTCTCTTTGGTTGGGCGTATCGGGCAAAGCGTCACCTCCTGACAAGTACTTTCCGTAGTGGAAAGTACTTGATCCGCCGTCCGGACGCAACCCCCACTTCCCGCTGCCGTTCGCCGGCTACACCGCCTAACTTGCTGAGTGATAAGTTAGTTGTGTGACCGAGACCATCGCCCAAGCCGAGGACCGCTCCGGGCGCGGGGCGGAAGTGCGGGCCTGGCTCGAGGCGATGCCGTTCCGGCGCACGCTCGGCGCCCGCTGCGTCACCGTTGGCCGCGACCGAGCCGAGGTGCGGCTGCCGTTCCGGCCCGAGATCGGCTTCGGCGTCGACAACCTCTTCCCCGCCAGCGCGATCGGCGCCCTGGTCGACATCTGTGGCGGCGCCGCGGCGGCGACCAGCTGCGAGCCCGGGACCCACCTGGTCACCACCGACTACTCGACGACGATGCTGAGTCCCGCCGCGGGCGAGGAGCTGGTCGCTCGAGCGACGGTGCCGCGGCCCGGCGGCGGCACCCTGGTCGCCGCGGTCGAGGTGTTCGCCGACGCCGACGAGCGTCCCTGCGCGCTCGGCCAGGTGACGATGCGGGTGCGGCGCTAGACCGATGGAGGCGCCGGTCAAGACTCGGGACGCCGAGCGCTCGCGGCGGGCGATCCTCGAAGCGGCCGAGCGGCTCTTCGCCGGGCGCGGCTTCGACGCCGCCAGCCTCGCCGAGATCGGCGAGGAGGCAGGCGTCTCGCGGGGCACGCCGAGCTACTTCTTCGGCTCCAAGGAGGCGCTCTACCGGGCGGTGCTGGAGCGGATGGCGCGCGACCGCAGCGCCGCGCTCGAGCCCGCCTTCCGGCCGCTGGTCGAGTGGGCCGAAGCCAAGCAGCCGGCGGAGCCGCTGCGCGCCGCGCTCAGCCGCTCGGTCGGCGACTACCTCGAGTTCCTGCGCGAGCGGCCGACCTACGTCGACATCATCGAGCGCGAGGCGCTCGCCGGCGGCCACCGCCTGCGCGAGGCCGAGGTCGAATCGACGGTGATGGAGGACGCCTTCGCGACCCTGCGCCACCGCGCCCGCGCCCACGGCCTGCGCAGCTTCGACCCGGGCGAGGTGATCATGTGCCTGATCGCCCTCGGCTACCTGCCGGTCGCCCACCGCGACACGATCCTCCGCCGCCACGGCCAGACCTACGACGACCCGGCCTTCCTGCGCCGCCGCCGGCGCCACATCGTCGACGTCCTCCTGCACCTGATCGGCGACCCCGACGACGATGCCCGCTGAGGAAGTCGAGCTCTACTTCGACCTCGGGTCGCCCTACGCGCACCTCGCGGTCGCCCGCGCCGAGCGGGTCCTCGGCCACCCTCCCCTGCTGCGGCCGGTCCTGCTCGGGGGAATCTTCCGAGCCCGCGGCTTCGGCTCCTGGGCGGAAAGCGAGCAGCGCGAGCAGCGGGTCGCCGAGCTCGAGGCCCGCGCCGAGCGCTACGGCGTGCCGCCCTTCGTCTGGCCCGACGGCTGGCCGCTCGACGGCCTGGCGGCGATGCGAGCCTGCGTCTGGGCCGAAGGGCTGGGCGCGCTCGACCCCTTCGTCCACGCGGTCTACGCGCACGAGTTCGGCCGCGGCGAGGACACCTCGGGCGTGCCGGCGCTGGCGGCGATCGCCTCCGAGGTCGGCCTGCCCGGCGCGGCGCTGGAGGCGGCGGTCGCCTCGGCGGCGGTCAAAGCGCGGCTGCGCGAGCTGACCGACGCCGCCTGGGCCCGCGGCGTCCGCGGGATCCCCACCGTCGCCGTCGCCGGCGTCCTCATCTACGGCGACGATCAGCTTGAGCAGGTGCCGCTGGTCCTCGGCCGCTGAGGCGCGCCGCGCAGGCCGGCGCCCGCCCACGGCTACATTTGAGAAGTGCTCGGCGCCCCGCAACTCGTCTCGCTGCTCCCCGGCCAGGAACGACCGGCGCGGGCCGAGGAGGTGGACGGCTTCTTCGCCGCCGACTCGATGGTCCGCCGCCTGCACCGCGAGCGGGTCGTCGCCTTCTCCGGGATCCGGGCGCTGCTGATGCAGGCCTGCGATCCCCTCGCCGTGGTCGGCTTCCGCCGCCATTCGACGATCTTCGACGACCCGATCGCCCGCCTGCAGAGCACCGACGAGCGGATGTCGCGGATCTACTTCGGCAGCCGCGAGGAGGCGGAGGAGACCGGCGCGCTGGTCCGCTCGATGCACGAGCGGGTGCGCGGGGAGGTGCCGGAGGACTACGGCCCGATCCGCGCCGGAACCCCCTACGCGGCCGCCGACCCGGAGCTCGGGCTCTGGGTCCTTGCCAGCCTCGCCGACTCGGCGCTCCTCTATTACGAGCGCGTCTTCGGCCGCCTGCCCGCGGCCGAGCGCGAGTGCTATTGGGCGGAATACCGGCGGGTCGGCGAGGTTCTCGGCCTGCCGCCGGACTCGATGCCGGCGACCCTCGGCGACCTGCGCCGCTACGTCCGCGACCGCCTCGACGACGGCCGCCTCTGGATCTCCGCCGAAGGGCGCGACCAGGCGCTGGCGATGGTCTTCGAGCCGCCGCTGAGCGGCTGGGCGCGCGCCGCCGCCTATCCGTTGACCGAGACGGTCCGGCTGATCACGATCGGGATGCTGCCCGCCCAGGTGCGGCGACTGCTCGGCCTCGCCTGGGACCCGGCGCGCGAGGCGCTGCTTCGCTCTACCCTCCTGCAACTGCGGTTCGGGGTCCGCTTCTGGATCGACCCCGTCCGCCTCCACCCCGCCGCGCGCGCCGAGGCGCCCCAACCAAGGAGGATCGGATGACCGGAAAGGCAGACTTCAGCGAGGCCGAGTGGGACACCGTCCGCGAGGGGCCGACCAGCGCCGGGATGATCGTCATGAACGCCGAGCGCGGCGGCAGCTTCCGCGAGGCGTTTGCGATGGCCAAGGTCTACGCGGAGGCGCGCAGCGAGCACGGCGAGTCGGAGCTGCTCGACGAGATCACCGCCCACCGGCCCGAGGTCGACCACACCCGCGCCCACTCGCACGAGGAGCTCGAGCAGCACGGGCTGGCCCGGATCGGCGAAGCGCTCGCGCTCGTCGACGGCAAGGCCAGCGCCGAGGAGGCGGCTGCCTACCGCCAGTTCGTCCTCACCGTCGGCCGCCGGGTGGCGGCGGCGAAGAAGGAGAAGGGCTCCGAGGACGGGGTCACCGGGCACGAGCAGCGGGTGCTCGACGAGATCGAGTCGGCGCTCGGCAATCCCTCCTAACTGGATGCCCCCGGCCGGGGCCGTCGACTGCGACGTCCCTGCCGAGCTGGTCTGGGCGCTGCTGGCCCGGCCCGAGCGCTGGCGCGAGTGGTCGCCGCACGTTGCCGGGGCCGACGGGCTCGGCTCACCGGAGGTGACGGCCGGGGCCGACGGCCACGTCGTGCTGCGTGGCGGGATCCGGATCCCGGCGCGGATCGTAGAGGTGGCGCCGGGCGAGTCGTGGTCGTGGCAGGTGTCGGGCCTGCGCGTCAGCCACCGGGTCACGGCGCTCCCCAGTGGCCGCTCGAGGATCGAGATGTCGGTCGAGGGTCGCTCAGCGCCTTGGTCGGCCGCCGCGCTTCTCTACGCCCCGCTGGTCGGGTTGATCGTCCGCAACGTGGCACGGCTGGCGGAGCGCGAAGCCACGTTCGGCTGATCAGCAAATCGTCTCACCGGGAGCAACGGTTCGAGTCACGCACCAGGTCGGTGACGAGTCGCCGCGGCCCGTACTCGATCAGCCGCCGGCCGATCAGCCTCAGAGCGCTCGTAGACCGGGGATAGGGAGCGCGCGTCACCGGAGGGACTTGCGTTCGGTACGCAAAATTGCGACCCGTTGCCTTGACGAGCGCCCCGGACGACAGTAGAAACGCATTGATCGAAAATGTTCGTCCCAATGGCGAACAAAACCCCCCGGACGCACAGAGGTCGAACTCAAGGCGCCCGGAGGGCCAGAAAAACGTCCGGCTAGCCGGACATCTCACGGAAGGAAGTATCTCAAATGCACAGGAAAGTCATCCTGTCCCTGGCGGCGATGACCGCGTTCATCGCCTTCGCGGTGGTGCCGGCGCTGGCTTCGGCCGCGGTGCCGACACTGCGGGAGGCGAACGGGACCCTCGTTACCGAACCCGTCCTGGCCACAAACTCCGGCAACATCCTGCTGGAAACGAGCCTCGGGACCGTCACCTGCACGAAATCGAAATTTACAGCCGACATCATCTCGAACAACGATACGACCCTGTCGGCGACAGTGACAACGGCCGAATTCACGGGCTCCGGAAGCGAAGGGAAATGCACGAGCTCCATTTTCCTCAACCCGCAGTTCAAAGTCACAGTCGAAAATCTCGATTGGTGTCTCTCCGCCACCGGCGGTGACGCTTGGTCGATCAGCGGTGGCGCCTGCGGGGCCACGCGCAAAAATCTCAAGTTCACGCTGGACAACTCCACGCTCGGCAATTGCACCTACGAACGAGCGGCAGTGACGGGTACCGCGAACACAAATGTATTCCCGGGGACCCTCACCGTTGGGGCGTCGCAGACCTTCACCAAGTCTGCCGGTCCCGAATTCTGCCCGACGTCGGGCACGCTGAAAGGCGCCTGGACCCTCGAGACAGAGAACGGGACCGCGGTCGGTTTCGTCAGTTAATTCAACCCGCTGTGAGTACTGGGTCGCCGGCGTCCGTCGGCGGCCCAGCTTTACGAAAGCGGCTCCCTCCGGTGCAGTTCGACATACCGACCCGTGCCTTGACAGCGACCGGTTCGTACCGATACTTTCGGTCTGGACTGCCACGCAGGGGCAGCCAGGGAATTGCTCCGGGGAATTCTGAGCAAGGGGGAATCGATGTCGAAGGCGACGCACACGGTCGACCGATGGTCGCTTACGTGCTTGAGGATGATTTCGTTGGTCGCATGGAGCCTTTTGGCGGTACTCCTCGGGGGAGCCGGGTCGGCGTCTGCAGCCTGTCCCAACGAAGCATTTCGGACCGGCGCCTCGGCCAATCTACCGGACTGCCGGGCCTACGAGCTGATGACGCCGCTTGGCGTTCGAGCCATATTCGGAATTGAATCGGCCGGTCCGGGATACAACTTCTTTCCCACCCATCTTGCCTCGGTCGATGGTGACAAGGCGATCTTCGCCCTCAAAACGGGTGCGCTTCTGGAACCACCGGGCGGCAACGGATCCGACGATCTCTATGAAACCGAACGCACCGCCGCAGGTTGGACGGTGACTCGCCGGCTCAGTCCTTCCGGGAACGAATCGAGGGAGCCAACTCTGGGCGGCGTCTCGAGCGACCTGGGCTACGCGCTCATCACTGCGGTGCCTGGCCGGTCCGGCGAAATCACCGGCACCTTGGGGGAAAACGGAACGGCCTCCTACCTCGGCAAGCCTAACGGCTCATTCGAACCTTTGGGGATCGGCAGGCTGGGATCCGAAGTGGTGGTCGAACCCGAAGTCCAGGGCCGCTACATCAGCGAAGGCGGGACTCACGTCATCTTCACCACCGGAGGATTCTGGTGCTCCGAAGAAGCGCTGTGCCAGAAAAGGCAGCTCCAACCCAACGCTCCGCCGACGGGCACGGCGGCGATCTACGACCGTGGCGCCTCTGGGCCGACCAAGGTCGTCTCCTTGCTTCCGAATGACGTGACGCCCGGCGCCGGCGAAGACGCGGAATACGAGGGCGTCTCCAAGGATGCATCGACCGTCGCATTCAAGGTTAGCGGCGTCACGTACGCACGGGTCGAAAACGCGACGACCCGCAAGGTGGCCTCGAACGATGCCTTCACGGTCGGCGCTTCGTTGAGCTGCGACACCACCGCCGGAGCGGCGACCAACAGCTTCCAGTGGTTGCGCGACGGAGCTCCGATTGGAGGGGCGACGGGCGCCACCTATACGACCTCCGGGACGGATGCCGGGAAGGTGATCCAGTGCCAGGTGACGTCGGCGAGCGCCGAAGGCGGCAGCCGAGCCACCAGCACTCCGGCGAATGTAGCGCCCACTCCATCCCCGAGCCCGCCAAAGCCGGAATTCATCAACGTCAATGGCACTCCGACCGTTGGCCAGACCCTCGCGTGCGAAGCTGGCATTTGGACCGGCAGCCCGACCTTCGGTTACCAGTGGTTGCGCAACGGCAGCCCGATTGCCGGCGCGACTGAATCGACCTACCTGCTTGCGTCGCCTGACGCGGGCACGGCGATCCAGTGCGAGGTGAGCGGCACCAATGCGGGCGGGACCGCCATCGCCGATTCCTTCAACACGCCCGTGGCCGCGTCGACGCCAAGCGCGACCGCGAACCCGAGCATCTCGGGCACGCCGAGCGTCGGCGAAACCCTGAGCTGCGACGAAGGCAGCTGGGCGAACGGCCCGACGTTCACGTACGAATGGCTCCGAAACGGAGCAGCGATCGGCGGTCAGACCGCCCAGACGCACACCGTCGTCGCCGAAGACGAAGGCGCGACCGTTCAGTGCCGCGTTACGGCGAGCAACGCCAATGGGGTGACGCAGGCGGTCGCGGAACGGGTCGTGGTTCCGCCGGCCCCAGTCGCCACTCCGCCCTCCTTGACGACGCCGGGGGCCGTCGGCGGCTCCCCGAGCGTCGGTGGCTTCCTCTTCTGCGACCCTGGCACCTGGACGGAAGAACCCGGCTTCGAATTCCAGTGGCTGAGGAACGGCGTCCCGATCGCGGGCGCGACGGAATCGTTCTACGTGCCCACGACTGAAGACCGGGGAAGGACGCTCCAGTGCATGGTTACCGCCAGCAACGCGGGCGGCAAGGTCGTCGCGATCAACGCCGGCGCCGAAGGTGCCCGCTACGTGTTCCCGGAACTCCCTGCGTCGACGGCTAGCGTTCCCACCGCGACCGTGACCTTCGCCGGCCTCTCCGACAACGGCGAGTTCATGTTCTACGTCCAGGACGGCAATGTCTTCCGGTTCGATACCAGGACCGGCGCCCGCACGCTCGTCACCGAAGCCGGCGACGCCGAACTGGTGAACGTCTCGGCCGATGGCTCCCACGCGTACTTCCTCTCGCAGAAAGTGCTGGCCGGTGCCGCGGCGCAAGCTGGACAACCGAACCTCTATGCCTGGACCCTGGAAAGGCCGCTGGCCTACGTCGGCACGGTATCGCCGCTCGATCTGGCTGCGGAAACCGGAAATTCCTTTGAAAGCGAAACCCCCGCCCTGAATCGCTGGACCAGCAACGCTGTCTCGGCGAATCGCGAAGAAGGTGCTGGTCCAGGAGGTGAGTCCTCGCGCACGACGCCAACCGGGCGGTTCCTGGTCTTCGAGTCACATGCCCAGCTGACGCCCTATGCGAACAACGGGTTCACGGAGATCTACCGATACGACGCCGAAACCGGCTCGGTCCTCTGCGTCTCATGCAATTCGAATGGTCAGCCGCCGATTGCAAACGCGCGGCTGCAGGCGGTCAAGCAGATGAACATTCCGTTTGGTGGCCAGGCGATGGTGGTCGACAACATCACCGTCAACGGCGAACGGGTTTTCTTCGAAACGACGGAAAGCCTCGCGCCGCGAGACGTCGACGGAGTCAACGACATCTACGAATGGCAGACGAACGGTTCGGGTCCGCCAGTCATCAACCTGATCTCGTCAGGTCACTCGCTCTTCCACGCCAGCTCCGAATTCCCCGAAGCGGCCGTCCAGGAACCCAACATCCTCTTCTCGATCAGCCCAGATGGCTCCAACGTGATCTTTCGAACCGGAGACCAGCTGGTCGCGCAGGCCGGCGAAGGTGGGGAAGAAGCTCTCTACGACGCTCGAATCGGCGGTGGCTTCCCCCAGCCGGCGAAGGACCCGTGCGAGTCGCAGATATGCGAAACGGCCGGCAGCGGACCGCCGAACCTGGGAGGGGCAGCCTCGAGCGCCCTCCGAGGTGCGGGGAACGTCAAGACCCATCGAAAGCCCTGCAAAGCCGGCAAGCGCGGGAAGAAGGGCAAGCACAAGCGGCCCAGCTGCCATCGGAGGAAGCGGCATCACCACGGCCAGAACGGGCATCACCACAAGAAGGGGGCAGCGAAATGAAGCCGCTGTTTCGAAAGATCACGGTCCTGTCGCTGATCTTCGCTTGTGCGCTCATCGTCGGCGCGGTCGATGCGGGAGGAGCGGCAGCTGCGGATCTCAACTTCGGCTTCGAAAGCGCCGAAGCGTCCGAGACGACGGCTGCTGCCGGCATGCATCCGGACCTCACGACGAGCTTCGCTCTCAACAGCCGCATCGATTCCGAAGGCCGCCCCCAGGCGAACGCGAGGGTGGAAGATCTCTCCGTTGAACTGCCACCGGGCCTGGTCGGCAGTCCCGCCAAGTTCCCCACCTGCGAAGCGGCGCAACTCATCGCCTTCGGCGCCTGCCCGATCGACTCCCAAGTCGGGGTCGTCGAAACGCTGCCAAGCGGTTTGGGAAAAGCCTTCGAGCCCCTCTACAACCTGCAGACGACCAGCCGTGACCAGGTGGCAAAACTCGGATTCGTCGCCTTCTTCTACCCGATCTTCATCGATCTGTCGGTGCGCAGCTCGGGCGATTACGGCGTCACCGCCACCGTCCAGGACGCCAGCGGGAAAGCGGCTCTGATCTCGTCGAAGGCGACCATCTGGGGGAATCCTGCGGACCACAGCCATGACCCGGAACGGCTGACGCCGCTGGAAGCCATCGCCTGCGGGAGTCTCAACAGCGCCTGTCTGGCGCCGGAAGGGAAACGCCAGAGCGGCCTCTCACCGACGGCGTTCCTCTCCAACCCCAGTGCCTGCGAGCCGCAGAGCATCGCGATCTCGGCGACGAGCTACCAGCTGCCGGGGCAGATCTTCAGCGCCCCACCTGTTTCGCTGCCGCCGACCACCGGCTGCGACGTCCTCTCGTTCGAACCCGAACTTAGAATCGAAACTTCGAGTCACGCGGCCGGTGCGCCGACCGGTCTCAGCGCGAAGCTACGGATCCCGCAGACGGAAGCGCCGACGCTGCCGTCGACCTCGATGATGCGGGCTGCGAAGGTCACGCTCCCGAAAGGGATGACTATCTCCGAGAGCGCGGGTGACGGGCTCGAAGCCTGCTCGGTAGCCCAGGTCGGGCTCGGACAGGAAGTCGATGCGAACTGTCCGCAGGGTTCGAAGCTGGCCACCGCGACGTTCGTCTCTCCTGCCCTCCCCGAAGCGATCCACGGCGCCGTCTACCAGCGCACTCCGGAGCCCGGGCACCTCTTCCGGCTGTGGCTGGTGACCGACGAGCGGGGCCTCCATCTGAAGCTGCCCGGTGAGATCACCACCGGGCCCGACGGTCAGGTGACGACGGAATTCGCCAACACCCCCCAGCTGCCGGTCGAAGAAATCGACCTCGAGTTCAAGGGCGGCCCGAAGGCACCGCTGAAGAATCCGGAAAGCTGCGGCAGGTACACGGCGAGCTACGAATTCACGCCGTGGTCCGGAAACCCGCCGGTCAGCGGCGAAGCCCAGCCGATTGCGATCAACGAAGGCTGCAACCGCGGCGGCTTTTCCCCCAAGCTCGAAGCCGGAGTCACCAATCCCGTCGCCGGGGCTTTCTCGCCGATGGTCCTCAACCTGAAGCGCGAAGACGGCGAAGACAACATCTCGAGCTTCGACTTCACCTTGCCGAAGGGACAGCTGGCGAAGCTGAAAGGCGTTCCCCTCTGCTCCGACGCAGACGCCGCCACCGGCGGTTGCTCGACCGCCAGCCAGATCGGCTCGGTCGCGGTCGCGTCCGGCGTTGGCACCCAACCGCTCTGGGTCCCCCAGCCGGGCAAGGCGCCGACGGCCATCTTCCTCGCCGGTCCATACAAGGGAGCTCCCTACAGCATCGTCACCAAGGTGCCGGCCCAGGCGGGCCCCTTCGACCTCGGCACGGTCGTGGTTCGCACCGGCCTCTACATCGATCCCAACACCGCCCAGGTGACGGCTAAAACGGATCCGCTGCCGCAGATCCTCCAGGGGGTTCCAATCTCCTACCGCACGATCCACGTATCGATCGACAGGGAAAACTTCGTCATCAACCCCACCAACTGCGCCGAACAGTCGGAGATCGCCTCGGTCACCTCTGTTCACGGCGCCGCGGCGACGCCCAGCGACAGGTTCCAGGTCGGCGAATGCGCCGCGCTCGATTTCGGTCCGACCCTGAAGTTGCAGCTGAAGGGGGGCACCAAGCGCGGCATGTACCCGGCGCTGACCGCGACCCTGCAGACGCATCGCAACGAAGCCAACTTCCGCAAGGTCTCGGTCGCCCTGCCGCACTCGGAGTTCCTCGCGCAGAACCACATCAACACGATCTGCACCCGCGTCCAGTTCGCCGCGAACCAATGCCCGGCGGGGTCGGTCTACGGGCGGGCCCAGGTGGTCACCCCGCTGCTCGACCAGCCACTCGAAGGGCCGGTCTTCCTGCGCTCTTCGAACAATCCCCTGCCCGACCTGGTGGTCGCCCTCCACGGCGCGATCGACGTCAACCTGGTCGGCCGGATCGACTCCATTCACGAAGGCATCAGGACGACCTTCTCGGCAACCCCCGACGCCCCGATCACCAAGTTCGTGCTGAAGATGAGGGGTGGCAAGAAGAGCCTGCTGGTCAACTCCACTGACATATGTGCTGGGAAGCACCGCGCGATCGTGAAGATGAACGGCCAGAACGGCAAGGAGCACAACCCGCATCCGCTGGTCCGGGGCCAGTGCGGGAGCCGGGCGAAATAGCCCCAGCTGTCGATTTCGCGTTCCCCCGTTCGTCGCTTGGGTAGAGGGCGCCTGAAACGGGCGCCCGCGACCGAAGGAGGAACCAGAGATGGGAAAGCTGATCGCGACCACGCAGGCAACGCTCGACGGGGTCATCGACCCGGTCGGCGAGTGGGTGGAGCCGGAAGGCGACCACGGGGTCTACTCGTTCGAACGGCAGGCAGCATCCGCCGGGCTGGTGCTGGGACGAAAGACCTACGAAGGGCTGGCTGGCTTCTGGCCGAAGGAGACCGGCAAATGGGCCGACATGGTCAACGGGATGCGGAAGTGGGTCGCCTCGAACTCGCTGACCGGCGAGCTCGAGTGGAACTCGACCCTGCTCGAAGGCGACCTCGAAGACTCGATCCCGAAGCTGAAGGAGGAAGTCGACGGCGACCTGTTCGTGCACGGCAGCGGCGAGTTCGCCTACGCGCTTGCCGAGAAGGGGCTCGTCGACGAGTTCGAGATCTACTTCAACCCGATCGTCTGGGGCGATGCCAACCTGCACGTGCTCGGCGACCGGGGGACGGTGAGGATGCGGCTCGAGGATGTCCAGCGCTTCGACTCGGGAGTGGTGCTGCTCACCTACCTGCCGCGCTGACCCAGCGCCAGCACTCCCCAAGGTCGGGTCGAGGTTATGAAGCAACGATCCTCGTTACTTGACCCCCAGCAGGTCAAGTAAGTACAAGCATTGCACGAACTGTTCGTTCCAATTACGAACACAAACCCTCCGGACGCACAGAGGTCGAACTCAAGGCGCCCGGAGGTCAGAAAACGTCCGGCAAGCCGGACATCTCGAGGAAGGAATGATCTCAAATGCGGAGGAAATTGATCCTGTCTCTGGCGGCGCTGACGGCGTTCGTCGCCTTCGCGGTGCCGCCGACGCTCGCCTCGGCCGCGGTGCCGACACTGCGTGAGGCGAACGGGACGCTGGTCACCGAACCCATTCTCGGTACAAACTCGGGAAACATCGTGCTGGAAACCGCATTCGGCAATATCACCTGCCCAAAATCGAAACTCACAGCCGACATCCACTCGAACAACGGCACGACGTTAGAAGCGACAGTGACAAGCGCCGAAGCCAGTGGCATGGGGACCGGCGGGCAATGCGTAACCACTTTTCAGAAAAATCCCCAGTTCAACTCTCACATTCGAAAACCTCGACTGGTGCCTGTCCGCTATCGGCGGTGACAACTGGTCGACCAGCGGTGGTGCCTGCACAGAAACCCCTCGCAAAAACGTGAAATTTACGCATGGTCTCGACGGAATTCTGGTTATTCGCAAACTGCACGTACGAACGAGCAGCCCTAACGGGCACCTTCAACACAAACGTGTTCCCGGCGACGATCACCGTGGGAGCGGGACAGACCTTCACCAAGTCCCCCGAATCCGGCATTTGCCCGATGTCGGTAACGCTGAAAGCCGCCTGGACGCTGGAGACAGAGAACGGCACCGCGGTTGGCTTCGTCGCCGGTCCGTAGTTAGAACCGATGTGAGCAAGGGTCGCTGGCATCGCGCCAGCGACCCCGTTCGCTGCTCAGCTACCAGCCGAGCCGACCCCGGCCAGCTCGCGGATCGCGGCACGGTCGACCTTGCCGGAGCCGGTGCGTGGCATCGCCTCGAGGAAGACGACCTCGCGCGGGTACTTGTGCGGCGAGAGGGTCTCGCGGACGTGGGTGCGGAGGGAGTCGGCGAGCCGCTCGTCCCCGACGGCCCCGTCGGCGACGACCACGTAGGCGCGGGTGATGGTGAGGCCGTCGCGGTCGACCCCGACCACGGCGGCCTCGGCGACCGCTTGGTGGGCTCCGAGGCAGGCCTCGACCTCGTCGGGCGCCACCCAGATGCCGCCGACCTTGAGCAGCGAGTCGGCGCGGCCGCGGTAGGTGAAGTAGCCGTCGACGTCGCGCGACAGCAGGTCGCCCGTGCGGATCTCTTCATTGAAGTAAGTGGCGAGGCTCTTCTCGCGGTCGGCCCAGTACATCAGCGCCGCGGTGCCGCCGCGCAGCCACAGCTCGCCGGTCTCCCCCTCCCCCACCTCGGCGCCCGAGCCGTCGAGGAGGCGCGCCTGGTAGCCGGGCGCCAGCCGGCCGAGCGTCCCCGGGCGCGACTGGCCCGGGTACTGGGAGATGTAGACGTGGTAGGCCTCCGAGGAGCCGAGGCCGTCGAGCACCTCGACCCCGAAGCGGTCGAGCCAGCGGGTGAGGAGCGGCGGCGGCAGCGCCTCGCCGGCCGAGGTGCAGAAGCGGAGCGAGGAGAGGTCGCGCGACCCGGCCCGGGGCAGGTCGAGCATCTGCTGGATCATCGTCGGCACCGTCACCAGCACGGTCGGCCGGTGGCGTTCGATCAGCTCGAAGAGGCGCTCTGGGGTCGAGCGCTCCGGGAAGGCGAGGCCGGCGCCGCCGACCGCCTGCGGGAAGAGCGTCGTCAGGTCGCGGGCGTAGCCGAAGAAGAGCTTCGGAACAGGCAGGACGAGGTCGTCGGGGCGCAGCCCGAGCACCCCCTGGCCGTACCACTCGGCGCTGAGGCGCGGCGAGGCGTGGGTGTGGACGGCGGCCTTCGGCCGGCCGGTGCTGCCGGTGGTGAACTTCCAGATCGCGATCTCGTCGCGGCCGATCGGCAGCGGCTCGAGGTCGGCGGGCGCCGAGGCAAGCGCCGCCTCCCACTCCAGCTCGCCGGCTTCCAGCTCGGCGGCGGCGACGCCGACCGCGAGGATCGTGTGCTCCCAGGGGCTGGCGACGACCGCCTCGCGGACCCGCTCGAGCGTCGTCCGCGTCGGCGACCACCACCCGCGCCTGCGAGTAGCGCAGCAGGTAGGCGAGGTCCTTGACAGGGAGGAAGGTGTAGGCCTCGGCGGTCACCCCGCCGGCCTTCAGCGCCCCGTACCAGGCGGCGACGAACTCGGGTACGTCGGAGAGGACCAGCAGCACCCGCTCCCCGGGCCGCAGCCCCGCCGCGCGATACGCCGCGGCGGCGCGGTCGGCGAGCTCGGTCAGCTCGGCGAAGGAGACCTGGCGCTCGCCGCAGATCAGCGCGGTCCGGCCGCCGTTCCCCGCCTCGACCTGGCGGTCGAGGACCCACTCGGCGACATTGAACTCGGGCGGGATGTCGCCGAGGCCGAACGAGGAGGCGTCCGCCTCGCTCACACGCCCGCCTCCAGCGCCCCCTCGCGCTCGCGCGCCAGGCCGACCGAGGTGGCGATCACCAGGTTCTTGTACTCGTCGACCTCGACCCGCTGGCCCTCGCCGGCGACCACGGTGGTGATCGGCGTCCAGACGATCGCCGGCCCCGGGAAGGCGTTGCCGGGCTCGAGCTTCTCGAAGTCGTAGCCGTCGACCTCGCGCATCTCTTCGGCCAGCGGCACCCAGGCCTCGACCCGGTCGACGATCGCCGCCGAGGCGTCGGCGCCGCCGGCGTCGGCGTGGCGCAGCTCCGGCTTGCGGACCAGCCCCTCGCCGCGGAGGCGGAAGCTGACCAGCTCGATCCCCGCCTCGCGGTAGGCGGACTCCTCGCCGTATTTCTCCTTGTAGAGGTCCTCGAAGCGCTCGATCGCCGCCTCCAGCCTGGCCTCGTCGACCGGCCCGGCGGAGTCCATCGGCACCGTGAGGATGTGGACCTGACGGCGGTAGCGCATGTCGATCGCCCGCTGCAGGGTCACCGCCTCGCCGCTGAACCCCTCCTCGGCGAGCTGCTCGACCATCCGCGCTTCGAGATCCTCGTAGATCCCGGCGACCTCGCCGACGTCGGCGGGCGCCGTCATCGGCTGGGTGATCTGGTCCTCGTGGGCGATGTCGGAGGTGATCAGCCCGAAGGCGCCGTGAACCGAGGCCGAGTAGGGGATCACGATCCGCGGCGTCCCCAGCTCCTCGGCGTAGGCGGCGACGTGCATGCCGGCGGTGCCGCCGAACGAGAAGAGGGCGAACTCGCGCGGGTCGAGGCCGCGCTGCACGGTCGTCTTGTGGAGCAGGTCGTGGAAGAGGCTGTTGGCGAGCCGGTAGATCGCCTGCGCCCCCTCCAGGACGTCCATCCCGAGCGGCTTCGCGACCTTCTCCTCGAAGGCCAGACGGGCGGCGTCGACGTTCAGCTCCTCGCGGCCGCCGAAGAAGAAGCGCGGGTTGAAGAAGCCGAGGATCGCGTCGACGTCGACCACGGTCGGCTCCTCGCCGCCGTGCTGGTAGACGACCGGCCCCGGGTGGGCGCCGGCGCTGCGGGGGCCGATCTGCGGCGTGCCGGCGCGCTCGTCGACCGAGATGATGCTGCCGCCGGCGAGCCCGAGCGAGACGATGTCCATCTTCGGCAGCGCGTAGTGGTAGCGCAGCACCATCGACTCGCGCTGGTACTCGATCAGCCCGTCGCGGACGACGCCGACCTTGAAGGTGGTGCCGCCCATGTCGGCGGCGATGATGTTGCGGGCGCCGATCGCCTCGCCGAGACTCTTCGAGCCGACCAGGCCGGAGACCGGTCCGGACTCGATCATCCCGACCGGCGATTCGGCCGCCCTGTCGAACGGCAGCAGGCCACCGTAGGCCTGCATCACCAGGAGGATTCCCTCGAAGCCCTCCTCGCGCAGGCCGGCGGCGAGGGTGTCGAGGTAGCGGCGGACGACCGGGCCGAGGCGGATGTTGAGCGCCACCGTCGAGGTCCGCTCGTACTCGCCGACGATCGGCGCCAGCTCGTGCGAGGCGCTGAAGAAGGCGTCCGGGCAGACGCGGCGGACCACCTCGGCCACCGCCTTCTCGGTCTCCGGGTTGGCGATCGACCACATCAAGCTGACGCCGATCGCCTCGGCGCCGGCGGCGAGCAGCTCGTTCAGCGCCCGCTCGACCTGCTCGGGGTCGACCGCGGCACGGACGTTGCCCTGGGCGTCGTTGCGGCCGCGGATGCCGCGGATCAGCGAGCGCGGCACGATCGGCTCCGGCTTGTCGGTGTCGATCGGGTTGCGTTTGCCCTCCTCGGTCAGCCCCGACCAGCGGCCGTAGCCGCCGCGCATCGAGAACAGCGTGTCCTCGAAGCCTTCGGAGACGAGCACGCCGCCGGTCGCCAGGGTCTCGTCGACGACCGCGTTCTCGGCGACCGTCGTCGAGTGCAGGAAGAGCGAGGTGCGGGCGAGCAGCTCCGCCCGGCTGAGGTCGAGCGCCTCGGCCGCCGAGGCGACCGCGTCGAGGATGCCGGTGGCGAATTCGGGCGGCGTCGAGAAGGCCTTGCCGAGCGTCACCTCGCCGGCCCCGTCGACGACCACGCAGTCGGTGCCGGTGCCGCCGATGTCGATCGCGACGACGTAGGTCTGCTCGCCGCCGCCGTCCCCGGCCGTGGTGCTCATCGGCCCTCCCCTCCCCCGGCCAGGCGCCCGGGTTCGTCGTCGAGCGGCGGGTCGTCGCGCCAGACGACCTCGGTGTCGAGCAGCGTCGCGCAGCCCGGGCAGCAGTGCTCGAGCAGGACGAAGTCGGCGTCGGTGCCGCGGTTCACGCCGGACTTCGAGAGCGGCGAGCGCAGCGCCGTGGCGCCGCGCTTCCAGGGCTCGCCGGCGGCGGCCAGCTCGCGCCCGCACCAGGTGCACTCGGTGGCGTCGTCCTCGCGCAGCTGCAGGTACTCGCCGAGCGGCCGGCCGCTGGGGGCGACCGCGGCGCGCTCGCCGAGCGCCGGGTCGAGCTCGGCGCCGAGTCGCTCGCCGCGCAGCTCGAGCCGCCGCGCCGCCGTCGCCTCGGCGTCGGCGCCCGCGCCGTTAAGGACCACGCCGTAGATCTCCTCGGCCGCCGTGCGCGAGACGAGGCCGTTGTGCGACGTCGCGGGCGACCGCCGCCGGCTCGCGGTCGAGCGGGTCGCCGTAGCCGCCGCCGCCCATGAAGCGGACGAACTGGATGTCCTGCGGCCGCAGGTCGACGCTGCCCCAGAACTGGTCGATCCGCTCGCCCGCCTCGATCTCCTCGAGGCTGGCCGGCAGGTCGGCGGCGTTGGCGTCGCGGAAGGTCGAGTAGCGGACGTTGCAGCCCGGGTAGCCGCCGAACAGGCCGAGGCTCATCGGCGCCCGCGTCCCCTTGCCGAACAGGGTCAGCCCGAGCTCGCCGCCACCGGGCAGGTCGGCGGCGAAGGCGTACTCGTGGCAGACGCCGCCGCGGTGCTTGCCGGGGCCGCCGGAGTCGCGGACGACGCGGCGGAAGAGGTAGACGAGCGGCGTGTTCAGCTCCTGGCTCTCGGCGTTGGCCCAGCGCGAGACGACGTTCGGGATCTCGCCGCCGACGTCGACCCCGTCGGCGAAGGCGCGGGCGCCGGCGGCGCCGCCGAAGGTGTCGGTCAGCGGGGCGATGAAGAAGTTGCCGTCGGCGCCGATCCCGTGCGTCTCGACGTGGGCGTGGCTGCCGTGCCAGACCGCGGTGGCGCGGTTGCGGTAGCGCTCGCTGGCGCCGAAGATCTTCGAGAGCGCCAGGGTCGAGAGGTTGTTGACGATCTGCACGGTGCCGACGGTGGCGATCGAGATCGGCGCCGGCCGCACGCAGTTGACCACCGACCCCTCGGGGGCGATCAGCTCGATCGGGCGGGCGACGCCCTCGTTCCAGGTCATGTCCCAGGCCAGCAGCGGGAAGATCGGCGCGAACATCGCCCCCCAGGTCGCCCAGTAGCAGCAGTTGATCCCGAGCTTCGCCTCGGGGCTGGTGCCGGTGAAGTCGTAGCTGAGGGTGTCCTCCTCCTTGGTCACCGCCAGCTCGACCCGGCAGGTGTCGTCGGGCAGGTCGATGTACTCGCGCAGCCGCCAGGCGCCGTTCGGCAGCTCCCGCAGGCGCTCGCGGACCAGCCGCTCGGACTGCTCGATCAGCTCGTCGGCGACGCCGTGCACGGTCCCCACCCCGTAGTCGCCGTAGATCCGCTTCATCCGCTGCTTGGCGACGTGGTTGGCGGCCAGCTGCGACTTCATGTCGAGCTGGGTCATGCCGGGGTCGCGGACCATGTTGAGGAAGGTCTCGACGACGTCCTTGCGCAGCTTGCCGCCCTCGACGATCTTCAGGCCCTTGGTCTGGAAGCCCTCCTGGTAGTTGTCGACCGCGTTCGGCGAGAAGCCGCCGGGGTCGACGGCGCCGATGTCGGTGACGTGGACGAAGTTGGCGACGAAGCCGGTCAGCTCGCCCTCGAAGTGGATCGGCGAGATCATGTAGACGTCCGGCGGGTGCAGGGCGGCGGTGTAGGAGTCGTTGAAGAAGTAGACGTCGTCCTCGTTGATCCCCGGGTCCTCGCTGAAGCTGGCGATCACGTGCTTGACCGCCTGAGCGGCGCTGGTCAGGTGGTGGAGGAAGCCGACCCCGCCGACCATCAGGTCCCCGTTCGGCAAATACAGCGAGGCCATCATGTCGTGGCCCTCGTTGGTGATCGGCGAGCCGGAGACGTTCTCGAGCGCGATGATCGTCTCGTCGGTGACGCGCAGCAGCTTGTGGCGGATCAGCTCGAAGGTGACGGGGTCCATTTGGGTTTCGGTCCTCTCGTTGCTCATCTCGGTCGTGCTCATCCCCGGTCAGACGCGGAAGTAGAGGCCGGGCCCGTCGCGGCCGCCGGTGCCGGCGGCGAGGTCGCGCAGCTGCTGGGTCAGCATCCGCTCCAGCGCCGCCAGGCTCTCCTCGCCCTCGGCGGCGGTCGCCTCGGCGGGGGTGCCGTTGTAGGCGTCGGGCAGGCCCATCGCGACGAAGTCGGTGCTGCCGTCGGCGATCTCGGCGGCGAGGTTCTTCGGCGCCGGCGGCAACGCGCGCATCGCCTCCTCGTCGACCAGCCCGGGACGGGCGGCGAGCACGATCGAGGTCTCGTACCGGCCGGCGTGGCTGCCGCCTTCGCGGACCTCGTCGGTCAGCTCGGCGGCGCGGCGCTTGCGGGTCAGGTCGAGGTAGCCGACCACGTTCCCGGTCCGCTCCTCGATCTTGTCCATCGCCCGGTGCAGGGTTTTCACGTGGGCGGGCTCGAAGTGGTTGTTGACGAAGGCCACGTGCTTCAGGCCCTGCTCGGCGAGCGAGACGCAGATGTCGCGGAGGAAGGCGAGCAGCGTCTCCTCCTCGACGTGGATGTGGCCGGGCCAGGCGGCGGTGAAGCGGGTGACGCCGTAGGCAACGTCGGGCAGGATCGCGACCTGGACCTGGTCGTCGTCGCGCAGCGCCCGCGCCACCCGCAGGCACATCGCCATCGAGATGATCGGATCGGTCGCCAGCGGCGAGTGCGGGCCGTGCGGCTCGGTCGAACCGACCGGCAGCAGAAGGACCACTGGCCGCGGGTCGTCGAGCATGCGCTGCACGTCGGCGAAGGTGAGGTTGGCGAAGAAGAGGCCCTCGTCGCCCGGGATGCGCTCAACCGCCATCGCCGGACCTCCCCGAGTCTCCGTCCCTCGTCCTCACCGAACTCATAATACATGTCGCTGGAGTGATGCGTGCACTATTATGATGGGGCCGATGACCGACCTCGTCCTCGACCGGGTGACGCTGCTGACGATGGACGGCGAGCGCCGCCAGCTCGACGACGGCTGGCTGGCGATCACGGGCGGCCGGATCGAGGCGCTGGGCACGGGCGCGGCGCCGGCGGCGGCACGGCGGATCGACGGCCGCGGCGGCGTCGCGATGCCGGGGATGATCTCGACCCACTCCCATGTCATCGACATCCTCCTCCGTGGCGGCCTCGAACAGGACCGCACCCTCTTCGATTGGCTGGTCAACGTCTACTACGCCGGCACCTCCGCCTACACGCCCGAGGACTGCGCGCTGGCGGCGACCCTCAACCTGAGCGAGGCGGCGCGGGCGGGGATCACGACGATCACCGACAACTGGGGCGTCAACAACGGCGACGACGCCGGCCGGGTCGCCGAGTGCGCCGAGGCGACGCTGGCGGTCTACGAGGGCAGCGGCCTGCGGGTCCTCTTCGGGCGGATGTTCAGCGACACTGCGCCGACGGCCTGGGAGGGAATCCTCGGCGCCTACATGGCCAAGGTCCCGGACAAGACGCTCGACCTGGCGACGCTCGGCGAGCCGCTCGACGATGCCCTGGCCCGGATCGAGGCGCTGATCGCCGCCCACCACGGCGCCGCCGAGGGCCGGGTCAGCGTCTGCCCGGCGCCGATCATGGCCCAGCTGGCGAGCCCCGAGGCGCTGGCGGCGGCGCGCGAGCTGGCCGAGCGCCACGACACGGTGGTGCCGATCCACCACTGCGAGTCGCCGCTCAACTCGCGCGTCTTCCCGGAGAGCGGCCCCGGGCTCGGCGCCACCGAGTACCTGAACGCGCTCGGGTTTCTCGGCGAGCGGATGCTCGCCGCCCACTGCGTCTGGCTGGACGACCGCGACATCCGCCTGCTCGCCGAGCACGACGTCAAGGTCGCCCACTGCCCGAGCTGCAACAGCCTGCTCGGCTCCGGCGCGGCGCCGATCCCGCGTTTGCTCGCCGCCGGGATCACGGCCGGGCTCGGCACCGACGACGCCAACACCAGCTCCAACGTCTCGATCATGCAGGAGATGCGGCAGGCCGCCTACGTGGCGAAGCTGACCAGCGCCGACCCGGGGGCGCTGACGGCGGAGAAGGCGCTCGAGATGGCGACGATCGACGGCGCCCGGGCGCTCGGCCTCGACGCCGAGATCGGCTCGCTCGAGGTCGGCAAGCGCGCCGACCTCGTCCTCTTCGACACCTCCGCCCCGCACTGGTACCCGCGTCACCTGCTGCCGGCGACGATCGTCTACCAGGCGCAGGCGGCCGACGTGCGGACCGTGCTGGTCGACGGCCGGCCGGTCCTCGACGAGCGCGAGCCGACCTTCCTCAGCGAGGAGCCGGCGGCGCTGCACGAGCGCGCCCAGCGCGCCTCGGAGGCGATCGTCGAGCGCGCCGGCATGGGCGCCCTGCTGGCCCGCGGCTGGCAGTCCCGCAGCCGGGTCTGACCCTCGCCCGCCGCGCGCCTGAAGCATTGACGTCGCCATAGCGACACCAATGCTTCAGGCGTCGCAGCATTCGCGGCGCCATGGCCTCGCCAACACCGGGATCTTGAATATGCAACAGGTTACCTGGCTGTGTTGTATAGTATTGGCCAGGATGCTCGTTAGGGAGAAGTGGGCGTGAGCCGCTCGGTGCTGGTCACCGGCGGCGGCAGCGGGATCGGTCGCGCGGTCGTCGCCCGCTTCGCCGCCGCCGGCGACCGCGTCGTCGCCCTCGGCCGCGACGCCGCCGCCCTCGAGCGCCTCCCCGCCGAGCTGCACAGCGGCGCCACCGGCCCGATCGAGACCCGGGTCTGCGACGTCGGCGACGAGGATGCGGTCGCCGCCGCCTTCGCGGCGGCCGGCCCGCTCGACGTGCTCGTCAACAACGCCGGCTTCTCGGAGAGCGCGCCGCTCGAGCGGACCACGCTGGAGAGCTGGCAGCAGCACCTGGCGGTCAACGCCACCGGCGCCTTCCTCTGCTCGCGGGCGGCGCTGCCGGCGATGCGCGAGCGCGGCAGCGGCGCGATCGTCACCGTCGCCTCGACCGCCGGCCGGATCGGCGCTCCCTACACCCCGCCTACACCGCCTCCAAGCACGCCGCGGTGGGGCTGATGCGGGCGATCGCCGCCGAGGTCGCCGGCACCGGGATCCGCGTCAACGCCGTCTGCCCGACCTTCGTCGCGACGCCGATGACCGACCGCACGGTCGAGCGGATCGCCGCCCGCACCGGCCGCAGCGCCGAGCAGAGCGTCGCCGCGATCGCTGCGGCCGCACCGCTCGGCCGCCTGCTCGACCCGCAGGAGGTCGCCGAGGCGGTCTTCTGGCTCGCCTCCGACGCGGCCCGCTCGATCAACGCCCAGACCCTGATTCTCGACGGAGGAGGCATCCAGGCATGACCCGCTTCCGCGCCTCGGCGCCGTTCACCGCCGACGCCGACTGGCGCCACTTCGACCTCGCGGTCTCGGGCGGCGTCGCGACGATCACCCTCAACCGGCCCGAGAAGCTGAACGCGCTGACCTTCGAGGCCTACGCCGACCTCCGCGACGTGCTCGCCGAGCTGCCGCTGCGCGGTGACGCCCGCGTCGTCATCCTCCGCGGCGAGGGCCGCGGCTTCTGCTCCGGCGGAGACGTCGAGGAGATCATCGCCGAGCTGCTGAAGATGGAGGTCGCCGAGCTGCTCGCCTTCACCCGCATGACCGGGGCGACGACGAAGGCGGTCCGCGAGTGCCCGCTGCCGGTGATCGCCGCCGTCAACGGCATCGCCGCCGGCGCCGGCTCGGTCCTCGCCCTGGCCAGCGACCTGCGCATCCTCTCGCGCTCGGCCTCCTTCGCCTTCCTCTTCACCCGGGTCGGGCTGGCCGGCGCCGACATGGGCTCGGCCTACCTGCTGCCGCGGATCGTCGGCCTCGGCCGGGCGACCGAGCTGCTGCTGCTCGGCGACAAGCTCGGCGCCGAGCAGGCGGAGCGGATCGGGCTCGCCAACTGGCTGGTCGACGACGACGAGCTCGGCGAGCGGACCGCGGCGCTGGCCGCGCGGCTCGCCGGGGGCCCGGCGCTCGCCTACGGGCTGACCAAGAGCCTGATCGCGAAGGAGCAGGACATGGACCTGGCCGGGGCGATCGAGCTCGAGGCGATCACCCAGGCGCTGCTGATGAAGAGCGACGACCACGCCGAGTTCTACCGGGCCTGGAGCGAGGGCCGCGCACCCCGATGGAAAGGAAGCTGAGATGCCGAACGAGATCGTCACCGCCCCCGAGCTGGTCCCCCCGGTCGGCTACGCGCACGCCGTCGTCGCCGGCCCCGGCCGCCTCGTCCACCTCGGTGGCCAGACCGCGCTCGACGCCGAGGGGAAGATCAGCGGCGACGACCTGCCCGCCCAGCTGGGCGTCTGCGCCGCCAACGTGGTCGCCGCGCTGCGTGCCGCCGGCGGCACCCCCGAGGACATCGTCTCGATCCAGATCTTCGTCACCGACGTCGCCGACTACCGCGCCCAACTGTCGGCGCTCGGGAAGGTCTGGCAGCAGCACTTCGGTCGCCACTACCCCGCCAGCGGCCTGTTCGGCGTCACCCGCCTCTTCGACGAGGAGGCGCTGATCGAGCTGATGGCGGTCGCGGTGGTCCCGGCGGAGGAGGCGAGTTGAGCGAGGCGCCCGCCACCGTCTCCCCCTTCGACGCCCACCTCGAGGAAGGGCAGCGGGCGCTGCTCGCCGAGACGGCCGAGCTCGCCGCCGGCACGCTGGCGCCGCTCGCCGCCGCCAACGAGGAGGGAACGATCGACCGGCCGCTGCTCGCGGCGCTCGCCGAGCACGGCCTGCTCGGCCGCCTCTTCCGCGAGACCAAGGCGGGCTGGCGCCCCGACGTCTCCGCCCTCGACCTGTGCCTGATCCGCGAGGGCCTGGCTCGCGGCTCGACCGCCGCCGAGACCGCGTTCGCGCTGCAGGGCCTTGGCACCTTCCCGCTGCTGCAGTCCGGGCGCCCCGAGCTGGTCGCCGAGTGGCTGCCGCGGATCGCCGCCGGCGAGGCGGCGGCCGGCTTCGCGCTGACCGAGCCGCAGGCCGGCTCCGACGTCGCCGCGCTCGCCATGCGGGCCGAGCGCGACGGCGACGGCTACCGCCTCAGCGGCGAGAAGATCTGGATCTCCAACGCCCCCGAAGCCGACGTCTACTCGGTCTTCGCCCGCACCACCGACGGCGCCGGCGCCCGCGGCCTGACCGCCTTCCTGGTCCCGCGCGATAGCGACGGCCTCAGCGGCGAGTCGCTGCGGATGCTCTCGCCGCACCCGATCGGCCGCCTCCTCTTCGAGCAGGTCTGGGTGCCCGAGGAGAACATGCTCGGCGAGGTCGACCGCGGCTTCGCGGTGGCGATGCTGACCCTCGACATGTTCCGTCCCAGCGTCGGCGCCTTCGCGGTCGGGATGGCGCTGGCGGCGCTCGACGCCGCCGCCGATCACGCCGCCGAGCGGCGCGCCTTCGGCGGCCGGCTGAAGGACTTCCAGGCGGTCTCGCACCGGCTCGCCGACGTCTTCGCCCGCGTCCACGGCGCCCGCCTCGCGGTCCACCACGCGGCCCGCGCCTACGACGCCGGCGTGCGCCCGGTCACCCAGGTCTCGGCGATCGCCAAGCTGCTGGCGACCGAGGTCGCCCAGGAAGCGGTCGACGCGGCGATCCAGGTGCACGGCGCCCAGGCGCTGGCCGAGGGACACCTGCTCGAGCACCTCTACCGCGAGGTGCGGGCGCCGCGCATCTACGAGGGCGCCTCGGAGATCCAGCGCGAGCTGATCGCCCGCGGCCTCTTCGCCGGCCGGGGGGAGGCGCCATGAGGGTCGCGATCGTCGGCGGCGGCCCCGGCGGCCTCTACTCGGCGATCCTCTTCCGCCGCCTCGGCCACGAGGTGACGGTCTGGGAGCGCAACGCCGCCGACGACACCTTCGGCTTCGGCGTCGTCTTCTCCGACGAGACCCTGAACGCCTTCGAGACGGCCGACCCGCCGACCTTCGCCGAGATCACCGCCAACTTCGCCCGCTGGACCGACATCGACGTCCACTACCGCGGCGAGGTGCAGCGCTCCGGCGGCCACGGCTTCTCCGCCCTCGGCCGCAAGAAGCTGCTCCACATCCTCCAGCAGCGGGCGCTCGAGCTGGGCGCCGAGATCGAGTTCCTGACCGAGGCGCCAGTCGAGCGGCTCGCCGACTACGACCTGGTGATCGCCGCCGACGGCGCCAACAGCGCCCTCGCGCGAAGCCCGCGCCGAGCGCTTCGAGCCGGAGATCGACGTTCGCCACTCGAAGTACATGTGGCTCGGCACCGACCTCGTCTTCGAGGCGTTCAAGTTCTACATCGTCGAGACGGAGCTCGGCGTCTTCCAGATCCACGGCTACCCCTACGACGCCGGGATGAGCACCTTCATCGTCGAAACCGACGAGGCGACCTGGCGGCGGGCCGGTCTCGACGCCAACGAGGACGTCGTCCTGCCGCCCGGGGTCAGCGACGAGATCGGGATCGAGTTCACCCGCCGCCACTTCGGCGACGTGCTCGAGGGCCACCGGGTGTTCGCCAACAACTCGAAGTGGCTCAACTTCCCCACGGTCCGCAACGCCCGCTGGCACGACGGCAACACGGTCCTGCTCGGCGACGCCGCCCACACCGCCCACTTCTCGATCGGCTCGGGGACGAAGCTGGCGATGGAGGACGCGATCGCCCTCGCCTGGGCCTTCCACGAGCATCCCGGGGCCGAGATCGGCGCCGTGCTCCAGTCCTACGAGGCCGAGCGGCGGCCGGTCGTCGCCAGCACCCAGCGCGCCGCCCAGGCCAGCCTCGAGTGGTTCGAGGGGATCTCCCGCTACGTCGGCCAGCCGGCCCGCCAGTTCGCCTTCAACCTGATCACCCGCAGCCGCCGCATCACCTACGAGAACCTGCGGCTGCGGGACGCGGGCTTCGTCGAGGACGTCGACGACGAATTCGCCGCGGGCGAGCTGGCCGGCGCCCCGGAGCCACCGTCGCCCGCGCCCGGCGACGCCCACCGGCCGCCGATGTTCCTCCCCTTCCGGCTGCGCGGCCTGGAGCTGGCGAACCGGGTGATCGTCTCGCCGATGGACATGTACAGCGCCGTCGACGGGCGGGTCGGCGACTTCCACCTCGTCCACCTCGGCAGCCGCGGCCTCGGCGGCGCCGGGCTGATGATGAGCGAGATGATCTGCGTCTCCGCCGAGGGGCGGATCACGCCCGGCTGCGCCGGCCTCTACCGCGACGACCAGGTCGAGGGCTGGCGGCGGATCGTCGACTTCGTCCACCTGCACGGCGCCACCAAGGTCGGCGCCCAGCTCGGCCACAGCGGCCGCAAGGGCGGCACCAAGCTGCTCTGGGAGGGCGGGGACGAGCCGCTCGAGCTGGGCGGCTGGGAGACGCTCGCCCCCTCCCCGATCCCCTACTTCCCGCACAGCCCGGTCCCCCGCGAAGCGACCCGCGCGGACATGGAGCGGGTCCGCGCCGAGTTCGTCGCCGCCGCCGAGCGGGCGCGGGCGGCGGGCTTCGACCTGCTCGAGATCCACTTCGCCCACGGCTACCTGCTCTCCTCGTTCCTCTCGCCGCTGACCAACCGGCGCCGCGACGAGTACGGCGGCGACCTCGCCGGCCGCGCCCGCTTCCCGCTCGAGGTGCTCGACGCCTGCCGCGCCGTCTGGCCGGCCGAGCTGCCGGTCTCGGTGCGGATCTCGGCCACCGACTGGGTGCCGGACGGGTTCGATGGCGACGACGCGGTCGCCCTCGCGCGGCTGCTCGCCGACCACGGCGTCGACGTCGTCCACGTCTCCGCCGGCCAGGTCTCGGCCGACCAGGAACCGGCCTACGGCCGCAGCTTCCAGACCCCGTTCGCCGACCGGATCCGCAACGAGGTCGGGATCGCGACGATCGCCGTCGGCGCGATCTCGAGCGCCGAGGACGTCAACACGACGATCCTCGCCGGCCGCGCCGACCTCTGCGCGCTCGGCCGCCCCCACCTCTACGACCCGCACTGGACCCACCACGCGGCCGCCGACCAGGAATACCCGGCCGACCCCTGGATCCCCCAGTACCGCTCCGGCCGCCGCAAACCTCAGGACGGCACCGTCGGCCCGCCGAAGTCGCCGCCGCGGAGCTTCGACGACCTCGGGCCGGCGACCCGCGACGAAGCCCGCTGGCGCCCCGTCTACACGCCCTAGATCCTCGCTGGCTGTTCCTTATGGGTGCTATTCCGGCATAAGGAACAGCCCGGCGCGAGGCGCCCGCGTTCCGGCGCTAGGCGCGGGCGTCCCGGGCTAGGCGCCGGCGTCGTAGATCTGGCCCGGTTGGCGGCCGGCGCCGTTGGCGACCTGCCAGAGGACGGCGGCGGCTTTGATCGCGTTGCGGCGGGCGTAGGGCGGCAGCTCCTCGCCGTCCTCGCGCAGGGTCGCGACCAGCTCCTCGTAGCAGTCGAGCAGCCGCTGCTCGCCGCGGCTCAGCTCGGCGGGGGACTCGGCGGCCATCTACATCACCTTCCTCTCCTGCTCGGCGCCCCAGACGTGGCGCTCGTCGAGCACGCGCTTGGCCTTCAGCTCGAACTTCGGCAGCGAGTTGGGCTCGACCACCCGGGTGCCGATCCGCAGCCCCTCGTGCGCCTCGGCCAGCCGCCGTTCGAGCTCGGCCAGGTCGGGCTCGGCGGCACCGGCCTCGCCGAGGTCGACCAGCACCTCGATCTCGTCGCGGATGCCGGCCTCGGTGTAGAAGCGGACCTGGAACTCCTCGAGGTCGTCGACCGAGCGGCGCACGATCTCCTCGATCGCCCGCGGGTAGACGTTGGTGCCGCGGACGACCTTCATGTCGTCGACCCGCCCCTGGATGCCGCCTTCGTAGATGTCGAAGCAGCGGCCGCAGCGGCAGCGCTCGCTCGGCACCCGGCAGACCAGGTCGCGGGTGCGGTAGCGGAGCACCGGGATGAAGCCGCGGCCGAACGAGGTGACGACCCGTTCGCCGAGCTCGCCGTAGGCGATCGGCTCGTCGGTCTCGGGATCGAGCACCTCCTCCAGGTAGTGGTCCTCGATGATGTGGGCGCCGCCGGGCTGGTCGTCGCACTCGAACATCACGATCGTCCCGACCTCGGTCATGCCGGCGGTGTCGGCGGCCTTCGCTCCCCACTGCTCCTCGATCAGCGCCTTGGTCGCCGGGATCGAGCCGGCCGGCTCGCCGGAGAGAACCAGCCGCTCGACCGGGCCGGCGGCCAGGTCGAGGCCGATCCGCCGTGCCTCCTGGGCCATCCGCAGCGCGTAGGTCGGGGTCGAGCAGACGGCGGTGGCGCCGACCTCGTCGATCATCCGCACCCGCGCCTCGGTCGCCATGTTGCCGCCGGCGAGGGTCAGGCAGCCGATCTTTTCGGATGCGTAGTGGGCGCCCCAGAAGCCGACGAAGGTGCCGTAGCTGAAGGCGAAGAAGACCGTGTCGCGCGGCCGCAGGCCGAAGCCCCAGAGGGCGTAGCACCACATCTCGGCGATCCACTCCCAGTCGCGCGGCCCGTCGAGCACCGCCAGCGGCTGGCGGCCGCTGGTGCCGGAGGTGGTGTGGTAGCGGATCGCCGCCTCGCGCGGCTGCGCCAGGACCGCGCCGAAGGGCGGCTCGGCGATCTGGCTCTCCATCCACTCCTCGCGGGTCAGGAAGGGGATCCGGCGGACGTCCTCGAGGGTGCGGATCTCGTCCGGCCCGACGCCCGCCTCGCGCAGCTTCGCCGCCTGCCAGGGAGCGCTCTCGTAGGTCCAGGCGACGAGGTCGCGGAGCTTGCGCAGCTGCAGGGCCTCGAGTGCCTCGCGACCGCCGGTCTCGATGCGGGGGTTCCAGTACCTCGATTCCATTCGCGCGGCCTCCGTCTCGGGCTTGCGGCAACCATTTACATCTCTCCCGGCTGAGGCGTAGAATACTTGCTGCCCGGGTGGAGAGTCAACTATTTGCCCGGGACCGCCGGCGGTGGTCCGGTCCGACGAATAAAGTTGGTCAGTGGATGGGTACTTTTGAGCGAAGGCGTCGATGACGCCCGCCGGGAACGGCCGCAACGGCTCGGGCCTGCAGCCGCAGGAGCTGGTGATCACCATGCTCGGCACCTACCTGCGCCCGCGCAACCGCCGCTTCTGGTCGGGCGGCCTGGTCGAGCTGCTCGGCGAGTTCGGCTTCTCCGCCGGCGCCGCCCGGATCGCGCTGATCCGGCTCGTCAACCGCGAGCTGCTCGAGCGCAGCCGGGTCGGCCGGCTCGCCTTCTACACCCTCACCACCCGCAGCCGCAAGCTGCTGAAAGAGGGCGACAAGCGGATCTTCTCGCTCGGCTCCGGGCCGCTGACCGCCGACAGCTGGACCGTCGTCTGGCACGCGATCCCCGAGGACGAGCGGCTGAAGCGCGGCCGCCTCTCCCGCCGCCTGCGCTTCCTCGGCTTCGGCGCCCTCCAGGACGGCACCTGGGTCTCCCCCCACAACCGCGAAGCCGAGGCGGTCGAGGTGATCGAGGACCTCGACGTGCAGCGCTACTGCGGCGTCCTGATCGGCACCCCGGCCGAAGCGCTCGACTTCCGCACCTTCGTCTCCCGGCTCTGGCCGCTGGAGGAGCTCTCCGAGCGCTACCGCGACTTCCTGGCGGAGTTCAAGCCCTACGCCCGGCGCCGCTCGATGAGCGACGAGGAAGCCTTCCAGGTCCGCACCCGCGCCGTCCACGCCTTCCGCCAGTTCCCGGCGCTCGACCCGCAGCTGCCGGACGACTACATGTCGGCGCCGCAGTTCCGCGAAGAGGCGATCGACGTCTTCAACACGATCTACGAACGCCTCGAGGAGCAGGCCAACCGCCACTTCGACGCCGCCACCCGCGGCCCCGAAGCCGCCGGCCGCCAGCGCCGCCCGGTCGCCGCGAAGTAGCTAGTCGCGGAGCAGGCCGAGGCGACGAAGGTTTCGGCGATGGTGGTTCAGCCGTCGCTGCGTTTCCCGGAAGGACCGCCTGATCCGCTCCGCTTCGCGGGTCGTTTCGGCGAGCGTGCGCTCGCTGCGGCGAAGATAGTCTTCGATTTCCCTCTGAAGCTCTGGACTCATCCCGCTCGCTCCCCGCGCGGTTTGCTGCGATCCAGCAGTTGACCGGCTTCCGTTATATCAGCCCTCTGACGCTCGATCGTCTTCTCGGCGTCTTCGAGCAGCCGTTCCAGATGCTCGCTCTCGTCGCTGAAGCCGGCGACCTCCGACACGCGCACCGGTCCAACCCGCGTCAACCACTGGCCCTTGCGCGATCGAGCGCGACGACCGAGGCGACGACGAAGCAGCTCGCGAAGACGATCGCGACGCGAATCGCGGCGACCACGGCGCGACTCGCGATCACCGTGTCGATGAATCCCGGGTCCTTCGCGGCCGGCGCCGGAGCGAGGATCGCATCCCCGATCGCGTAGGCGGCAGCGACGAGGAGGACGAGGAGAACGGGTGCGAGCAAGACCTTCTGGCGCTGGCTCAAATCTCCCATGCGGACCCAAGCCCGGAGCGGCCCGGGCCTCGCCCCCGCATCAGTCGATCCGGACCCGAAATTCCGGAAGAATCAGACAGCTAGCCAACCTCGTCGAGGAAGGCGGCGAGGACCTTGCCGAAGCGCTCCGGCTGTTCCCAGATCAGGCCGTGGGAGCAGTCGTCGAACTCCTCGTAGCGGGCGCCGGGGATCAGCGCGGCGAGCTCGCGATTCTGGATCGCCGAGGTGATGAAGTCCTCGCGGCCGGCGACGACCAGGGTCGGGGCCGTGACCGCGGGCAACCCGGCGCTCGCGTCGTGGCCGAGGCAGAAGTCGACCTGGCGCAGGTAGGCGGCTTCGTCGGGCGGGTTGGTCGCCAGGCGCGCCTCGATGCCCTCGATGAACTCGGGGATCTGGCGGAAGGCGCGCGGCGAGAAGACGAAGAAGACCGACATCGAGAACTGCAGCGGCAGCCCGCCCGCTTCGATCAGCCCGCGCCGCCCGGCCAGCACCCGCCGCGACCAGCTGTCGGTGGCGGCGTAGGTCGAGACCAGGGTCAGCGAGCGGACCCGCTCGGGCGCGGCCAGGGCGAAGTCCTGGGCGATCATCCCGCCCATCGACTGGCCGACCAGGTGGGCGCGCTCGACCCCGGCGGCGTCGAGGACAGCGGCGACGTCGGCGGCGGCGGTCGCCGCCGTGTACGGGTGGTCGGGCGTCTCGCTGCGGCCGGAGCCGCGCGGGTCGACCGAGAGGACCCGGTAGCGCGACGCCAGCGCCTCGGCGTGGACCCCCCAGGTCAGATGGCTCATTCCCAGCCCCGGCAGCAGCAGCACCGCCTGCTCGCCGTCGCCGGTGTCGGCGTAGTTGATCCGCACCCCTTCGCTGACCGCCTCCGGCATCCCGGCTCCTCTCCACCGGCCCTCAGGCCGGGAACTCGCGTTCGATTCCCTCGGCGACCGCCTCGGTCGCCGCCAGCAGCTGCTCGAAGGCCGACTCCTCGATGTTCGAGGGCGGGATCAGGAGCAGCGACTGCGGTGGGCCGCCGAAGAAGTGGACGCCGCGCTCGCGGCCCAGCTCGATCGCCCGCCGCTTGACCGCGCCGGCGTCGGCGAACTGCGTCCCCGCCTCGCGATCGGCGACCCACTCGATCGCGATCAGGGTGCCGCGGACCCGCAGCTCGGCGACGATCCGCGAGCGCTCCCGCAGCGCCAGCAGCCGCGCTTCGGCCTGCTCGCCGAGCCACAGCGCCCGCTCGGCGAGCCGCTCCTCCGCCACCACCTCGATCGTCGCCAGCGCCGCCGCGCAGGCGAGCGGCGTGCCGCCGAGCGTGGTGCCGGCCAGGAAGCGGCGCTCCGGCTCCCCCTGGAACTCGGCCGCCACCTCCTCGCGGGCGAGCAGCGCCCCGAGCGGCATGTGGCCGGCGGTCAGCACCTTGGCGAGGACGGCGACGTCGGGGACGAAGCCCTCGCGCTGGAACTCGAACCACTCGCCGGTCCGCCCCATCGCGGTCACCACCTCGTCGACGATCAGCAGCACCTGGTGGCGGTCGCAGATCTCCCGCAGCCGCGCCAGGTAGCCGGGCGGCGGCGGCACGATCCCGGCCACCGCCATCGTCCCCTCGACCAGCACGCAGGCGACCGACTCCGGGTCCTCGTAGAGCAGCTGCTGCTCGACCGCCTCGGCGCAGCGCAGCGTGCACGGCCCGTCGCCGGCGCAGAGGCGGCACTCGCGCGGGTAGGGCGACTCGACGTGGACGAAGCCCTGCGGCAGCGGCTCGAAGGCGCTGTGCGGGTAGCGGTTATTGCCGCTGGCGGCGTTGGTCGCCAGGGTGCCGCCGTGGTAGCCGTGGCGGCGGACGATCGTCTTGTACTTGGTGCCGCGGCCGCGGTTCTTCCAGTACTGGCGGGCGAGCTTGATCGCGGCGTCGTTGGCGTCGGAGCCGCTCAGCATGAAGAAGGCGCGGGTCAGCTCGCCGCCGCTCAGCTCGCTCAGCCGCTGCGCCAGCTCGACGCTGCGGTCCGACGGCAGGGTGCCGGCGACGTTGCTCGTCATCCGCCCCAGCTGCTCGCGCATCGCCTCGACCAGGCGCGGGTGGTTGTGGCCGAGCACGCCGGCCGACTGCAGCGCCAGCGCGTCGATGAAGCGACGGCCGCCGGCGTCGACGAGGTACGGCCCTTCGCCGCCGGCGACGACGATCGGGTCGGCGTCGAAATAGCTCTCGTCGAAGCCCAGCGCCAGCCACTGGTGGCGCCGGCCGGCGGCGGCCAGCGAAGTGGCGCCAGAGGCGCCCGTGCTCAAGCCGCCATCTCCGCCCGCCGCGCGGCGGTCTCATCGGCGAGCACGACCAGCCGCTCGGGGTCGATCACGACGCCGTAGTGCTCGGCCGCCGCCGCCACCGTGACCAGCTCGTTCAGCACGTCGCGCAGCACCGCCTCGGGCTCGCGCTCGAGCGCCGGCCCCCAGGCGCCGCCGCCGCCCGACTGGTAGAGGATCAGCTCGCCCGGCTGGCTCTCGTAGTTGATCGCGACCTCGTCGATCAGCGTCTCCTGCGGACCTCCCCAGTCGACGACCGCCCAGTTGCCGGCCCCGTCGGAGCCGCCGGCGAAGCCCTGCAGCGGGTGGCGGTAGCCCTGGATGTTGATGACGTGGGTGACGACGCAGCCGTCGGGGTTCTTGCGCACCGTCTGCAGCGCCGGCGTCCCCCGCCAGCGTCCCGGCGCCGCCGAGTCGGTCGTGTACTCGCCGCGCAGGTAGAGGATCGGGTACTGGACCTCGGTCAGCTCGATCGTCGGCATCTTCAGCGAGCAGTGCGGCGTCGACCAGGCGCCCCAGCCGTCGACCCCGTAGGCGGCGCCGGAGGAGATCGGCGTCGCCCAGTACTCGAAGGAGACGTAGAACGGCGCGTCGGGCTGGCGCACGTCGACGCCGAAGAAGGCATCGGTGACCAGGTCGAGGGTCGCCGCCCCGACCCGTTTCGGGACGATCTCCTCGAGCGCCTTGATCGTCGCCTGGCCGATGTCGTTGCCGACGCAGACGGTCGAGTTGCCGACCGGCGCCGGCGCCACCGGGTTGACCACGGTCCCCTCCGGCAGGGTCAGCGAGATCGGCCGGAAGAAGCCAGAGTTGATCGGGATGTCGTCGAAGACGGCGCTGAAGGCGCTGTAGACCCAGGAGCCCGAGTTCCCCGGGCGGCTGTTGATGTAGCCGCGGGTCTGCTCGTGGCTGCCCTCGAAGTCGACGTCGACCTGCTCGCCGCGGACGTGGATCGTGCACTCGACCTCGATGTCGCGGGTCCCGGCGAAGTCGCTGTCGAGGACGCTGCGGCCGTGGAAGTCGCCGTCCGGCCATTTCGAGATCTCGCTGCGCAGTCGCCGCTCGCTGTAGTCGAGGGTGTAGTTGACCGCCTCCAGCACCGCCTCGAAGCCGTACTTGTCGACGATCTCGCGGACCCGGCGCTCGGCCACCCGGCAGGCGCCGAGCATCGCGTTCAGGTCCCCCTCCATGATTTCCGGGGTGCGGTTGTTGGCGCGCAGCAGCTCGACGTAGTCGCGCCGCAGCTCGCCCCGCTCGAAGAGCTTGATCGGCGCCAGCCGGAAGCCCTCCTGCCAGACGTCGCGGGCGGCCGGGTTGTAGCCGCCGGCCTGGGGGCCGCCGACCTCGACCATGTGGGCGCGGATGCCGGGGAAGAAGACCGGCTTGTTCTCGTAGAAGACCGGCTTCACCACGGTCCAGTCGGGGATGTGGCTGCCGTGGAAGTAGGGGTCGTTGACCATCACGATGTCGCCGTTGGCGAGGTCGTTGCGGTAGTAGCTGATCAGCCCCTCGACCGAGTGGACCGAGGCGAAGATGTGGACCGGCTCGGCGTTGGCGCGGGCGATCAGGCTGACCTCGCGGCCGTCGAAGAAGAACAGGCCCGCCGAACAGTCGTGGGTCTCGTTGAAGACCGGCGAGACCGACGTGTTGTCCATCGTCGTGTTCATCTCTTTGGCGACCGACTCGAAGTACTCGCGGACGATCTCGCCGAAGACGACGTCGACTGCCATCAGGCCACCTCCTCGCTCGTCTTGACGTCCTGCCCGTAGAGATCGGCGGCGGCCGCCTCGGAGACGTAGCCGCCGAGGACGTCGGCGCGGACCCGCTCGGGGTCGCGCCGGCGCGGGTCGCCCCAGCCGCCGCCGGCGGCGGCGCGGAACCGCAGCCGGGCGGCGCCGTCGAGCGGCCGGTCGAAGACGACCCCCTCGATCGCCGCCTCCTCTCCCCCGCCCGCGGCGACGCGCAGCTCGGCGCCGGCGCCCGGCGCCCCGCCCGCCCAGCCGGCGGGGGCGTTGGCGACGCCGGCCGAGGCGGCGAACAGCCGCTCGCCGTCCTCGCCACCGAGCCGGATCACCGCCTCGGTGGCGGGGGCGCCGCGGTGCTCGCCGGCGCCGCCGGAGTCGGTCACGTATTCGAGCCGCTCGACCGCCACCGCGTTCTCGGCCTCGAACTCCTCGATCGAGGGGAAGAGGCCGCGCGAGAGGGTGCCCGGCGCGCCCCAGCCGTCGCCGTGGGAGCTGGCGGCGGCGCCGGGCTGGACGAGCTGGACGAAATCGGTGCGGCGCAGCTGCTCTTCGACGCCGCCTACCACCGCCCGCTGCTCGACCGCGAAGAGCAGCGGCTGGCTGGCGTGGAGGACGCCGCCCTCGGCGGGCAGCGCCGCCGCCAGCGCCTTGCCGACGCTCTCGGCGACCTCGCAGCCGACGTGATCGCGGCACCAGCCGGTCGGCGCCGGGTAGGCGGGGTCGACCAGGGTCCCCGGCTTGGTCGTCACCGCGAGCGCCCGCAGCAGGCCGGCGTTGCGCGGCACCGAGTCGTCGATCAGCCCCAGCAGCGGCAGCAGCGCGAAGGCGACGGTGTTGGCGCGGGGGCTGTTGACGAAGCCGGCGGACTGCTCGTCCGTGGCGGAGAAGTCGAGCGCGACGCCGTCCTCGCCGTCGCGGCGCAGGCTGACCCGCACGGTCAGGTCGCGGCGGTCCTGGCCGTCGTGGTCGAGCGTCGCCTCGCCGCCGAACTCGCCCTCCGGCAGCCGCGCCAGCGCCGCCCGGAAGCGGCGCTCGGCGTAGGCGATGCTGGTCTCCATCCCCTGGCGCGTGCGCTCCAGCCCCTGCTCGGCGACCAGGCGGACGATCCGCTCGCGGCCGACGTTGGCGGTCGCCAGCACCGCTTCCAGGTCGCCGCGGTAGGTCTCGGGCTGGCGCCCGTTGAGGAGCAGCGTGTCGATCGCGCTGCGCCGCCGTTTGCCCTCGATCACGACCTTCAGCGGCGTGAAGCGGGCGCCCTCCTGCCAGAGCTCCCAGGCGATCGGGTTGTAGTTGCCGATCACGGTGCCGCCGATGTCGGCCATGTGCGCCTGCACCGCCAGGTAGGCGACCGTCTCTTCCTCGACGCCGACCGGCGCCACCAGGGTCAGGTGGTGGATCGAGGAGCCGCCGCCGTAGGGATCGTTGGTGACGATCACGTCGTCGGAGGCGATGTCGAACTGGTAGGCGTCGAGGCAGCGGGCGACGGTCTCCTGGACGGTCGGCAGGTAGGTCGGCGCGTCGATCGTCACCACCTCGCCGCGCTCGTCGAGCAGCGCGCAGGCGAAGGCGCGGCTGGTGCTGAGCAGGCGCGAGGGGGCGACGTTGGCGAGCGTCGTCGCCATGTCGTCGACCACCGCGCCGAGCTTGCCGGCGACGATCGCGGCGGTGACCGGATCGACCTCGGCCCGCTCGCCGGCGCCGCTTGCGACCGCGGGATTCATGCGACGCTCCCGGCCTGGATCTCGATCACGTAGTTGCGGTACTGATCGACCATCGCCTCCTGGTCGGGGTAGACGACGATCGTCGTGTCCGGCTCCTCGATGATCGCCGGCCCGACCACCAGGTGGCCGGGGGTCAGCTTCTCGCCGTCGTAGACCGGGGTCGAGACGAAGCCCTCGCGACTCGGGAAGTAGGCGTCGCGCTCCCCGCGCAGCGCCTCCGCCGGGTCCTCGGCGCCGAACGCCTCGCCGCGCAGGCTGCTGGTCTCACGGCGGCCGATCAGGTCGAGGCGCAGGTTCAGCACCTCGCTCGCCTGGTCCGGCCGTTTGAACGAGTAGAGCTGCTCGTGCTGCTCGTGGAACTCGCCCAGCGCGGTGTTCAGGTTGAGCTGGGTGAGGCGGCGGGTCCGCGAGCGGACCGGCACCGTCACCTCGTGCGTCTGGCCCTGGTAGCGGATGTCCATATAGCGCTGGCTGAGCAGCTCGGAGACCTTGTCCTGGCGGCCGAGATCGGCTTCGGCCGCCTCCAGCATCTCGCCGAACAGCTGGTTCAGCTCCTCCAGCTCGATCCCGTCGGTGCGCTTGATGAAGCTGCGGACCTTGGTGATTTTGAAGTTCGCCATCTGGTTGCCGAGCGCCGAGAGGACCGAGGCGGCCTTCGGCACGAGGATCGTGCGGATCCCGAGGTCGGGGGCCTGGGCCCCCGCGTGGATCGCGCCGGCGCCGCCGAACACGCACATCGCGAAGTCGCGCGGGTCGCGGCCGCGGGCGACGGTGACGTGGCGGATCGCGTTGCTCATCGAGTTGTTGATGATCCGGAAGACCCCGCTCACCGCCTCCATCGTCTCCAGCCCGAGCGGCTTCGCGATCTTCTCCTCGATCGCCTGCCGGGCCGCCTCGACGTCGAGGCTCATGCGGCCGCCGAGGAAGTAGTCGGGGCTGAGGTAGCCCATGATCAGGTCGACGTCGGTGACCGTCGGCTCCTCGCCGCCGCGGCCGTAACAGACCGGCCCCGGGCGGGCGCCGGCGCTCTGCGGGCCGACCCGCAGGGCGCCGCCGTCGTCGATCCAGGCGATCGAGCCGCCGCCGGCGCCGACCGTGTGGACGTCGACCATCGGCGTCCCGATCCGGTAGCGGCTGACCCACTGCTCGGTCCCGGTCGCCGGCTCGGAGTCCCTGACCAGGCAGACGTCGTAGCTGGTGCCGCCGAGGTCGACGGTGATCACGTCGCGGTAGCCGGCCAGGGTCGAGACCTCGGCGCCGGCGACGACGCCGCCGGCCGGGCCGGAGAGCAGCAGCTCGACCGAGTGCTCGGCGGCGTAGTCGACGCCGACCATGCCGCCGTTGGAGTGCATCACGAACAGCTCGCCGTCGAACCCTTCGTCGGCGAGCCGGGTGCTGAGCTTGTGGAAGTAGATCTCGATCTTCGGCCGCGTGTAGGCGTTGACCAGCGTCGTCGAGAGGCGCTCGAACTCGCGCACCTGCGGCAGCACCTCGCAGGAGAGCGTCACCGGCACCTCGGGCAGCTGCTCGGCGACCAGCTCGCGGACCCGTTCCTCGTGGCTCGGGTTGAGGAACGAGAAGAGCAGGCAGACGGCGACCGACTCGACCTCGAGCTCGGCCAGCCGCTCGACCGCCGCCCGTACCTCGTCCTCGTCCAGCGGGATCTGGACCTTGCCCTCGTAGTCGACCCGCTCGGTCACCCCGAGCCGCTTCTGCCGCGGCACGATCGCGTGCGGCGCCGGCAGGCGGATGTCGAACAGGTGCTCGCGGTAGCTGCGGCGGATCTCGATGATGTCGCGGAAGCCGCCGGTCGTGATCAGCCCGGTGTTGGCGCCGTCGTACTCGAGCATCGCGTTGGTGACCGCGGTGGTGCCGAGCACCAGCACCTCGACGTCGCCGAGGAAGCCGGCCAGGTCGTGCTCGTAGTGGCCGGCGGCGTCGCCGAGCCCGGTCAGGATCCCGGCCGACTCGTCGCCGGGGATCGAGGGGGTCTTGGTCTTGAAGACCGCGCCGTCGCCGTTGCCGACGACGAGGTCGGTGAAGGTGCCGCCGACGTCCACTCCTACCTGGTAGGCCATCTCTCTCCTCGCGTGGTTTCCTGGCTGAAGTCGTTGCTCACCGGGCGCCCCGCAGGTAGGGGACGCCGAGGCCGCCGGGCGTGCGCCCGCGGCGGCCGAGGATGATCAGGGCGATGATCGTCACCACGTAGGGCGCCGTCGCCAAGAGCTCGAAGGGCAGGTCGATGTTGAGCACGTTGGCCGAGACCTGGGCCGCGTCGGCGAGCCCGAAGAGGAGGCACGCGCCGACCGCCCAGAGCGGCCGCCAGCCGGCGAAGATGATCGCCGCCAGGGCGATGTAGCCGCGGCCGGCGGTCATGTTGTCGACGAACGAGTCGAGGATGCCGATCGAGTAGGCGGCGCCGCCGATCCCGGCCAGCATGCCGCTGACGACGACCGCCAGGTAGCGGCAGCGGGCGACCGGGATGCCGCGGGTCTCGGCCGCCGCCGGGTGCTCGCCGACCGCGTGCAGGGTCAGCCCCGGCCGCGTCTTCCAGAAGAAGAAGGAGACGAGCACCGCCAGCACCGCGGCGACGTAGGTGAACGGCGGCTGGTCGAAGAGCGCCTGGCCGACGACCGGGATCGAGGCGAGGCCGGGGATCTCGAGCGGCGAGAACCCCGGCACCTGCGTCCCCGCCTGGCCTTCGCCGAAGACGAAGCTGTTGAGGAAGCCGGTGATCCCGAGCGCGAAGAGGTTCAGCGCCAGCCCGGAGATGATCTGGTTGATCCGGGCGCTGATGCAGAGGTAGGCGTGGACGAGGGCGACCAGGCCGCCGGCCAGCGCGGCGGCGGCGACGCCGGCCCAGATGCCGCTCTGGTTCGAGATCGCGACGGCGGCGAAGGCGCCGGTCAGCATGTAGCCCTCGAGGCTGATGCTCATCACCCCGGCGCGCTCGGCGATCAGGCCGCCGAGGGCGACGAAGATCAGCGGCGTCGCGGCGGCGACGGCGTTGGTCAGGAGCTCGGTCACGAGACCGTCGCCCCTCCCACCGCGTGCGCCTCGTCGCCGTCGGCCTCCGCCTCCAGCGCCTGGCGGCTGGAGCGCCGCAGCAGCAGGTTGCCCTGCAGCTTGAGGCCGAGCAGGACGACGATCAGCGCCACCGCCTGGGCGACCAGGGCGAAGTCCGGCGAGAGCTGCTCGGTGAACTGCAGCTGCACCGCGGCGGCGCCGATCAGGCCGAAGAAGACGGCGCCGGCAGCGATCCCCCAGGCCGCGGTGGCGCCGAGCACGGCGACCGCGATCCCGGTGTAGCCCCAGCCGGACGAGAAATCGGGGGCCAGCGAGTACTGGTTGCCGAGCAGCTCGACGCTGCCGGCGAGGCCGCCGAGGGCGCCGCTGATCGCGAAGGCGACGATCGTCGTCCGCGAGACGTCGATGCCGACGTAGTCGGCGACCCGGCGGCTGCCGCCCATCACCCGCAGGTCGACGCCGAACGGGCGTGCGGAAGAGCAGCCAGACGAAGACCACCGCGACCAGCGCCAGGACGATCGCCCAGGTCAGTTTCGAGCCGGCGATGATTTCCGGGAAGCGGGCCGCTGCCGGGACCACTTCGCTCTGGGCGACGCCGAGCCCGGGCGCTTCCAGCGGCCCGTCGAGCAGCCAGCCGGTGATGTAGATCGCGACGTAGCTGAGGAAGAGGCTGGAGACGATCTCGTTGACGCCGCGCCAGACCTTGAGCAGGGCGGGCAGGATCCCCCATGCCATCCCGGCCAGGGCGCCCGCGACGAGCGCCGCCGGCAGCACGATCCCGCGCGGCGCGTGCAGGTAGATGCCGACGACGGTCGAGGCGAGGGCGCCCATGTAGAGCTGCCCCTCGATGCCGATGTTGTAGAGGCCGGCGCGGAAGGTGACGGCGAAGGCGAGGGCGGCGAACAGCAGCGGCATGGTGGCGACCGCGGTGGCGCCGAGGGCGTTGTCGCTGCCGATCCCGCCTTCCCAGATCGCCTTGTAGGCGCTGATCGGCGAGACGCCGGCGATCGCGACCAGCAGGCCGCTGACCAGCAGCGCGAAGATCGCCGCCGGGATCGCGCCGGCGAGCGGCGATTCGAGCAGCCGCCTAGAGCCCATTCCAGAATCCCCCGTGTGCGTATGGCGAGCGCCGGACCAAGCGGGGCAAGGACGCAGGGAGGCCGAATAGCCCCGCGCTATTTGGCCGACTGAGGACGCCGCCCCGCGCAGTGTGTCCGCCGCCGCCAGACGTGCGCGTGGGATTCTGGAATGGGCTCTCAGCGGACATCGCCGTCCTCCTCCGGAGCGGCGCTCGCCGAGTCGCCGTTCGGGGCGGCGCCGAGGCCGGTCATCATCAGGCCGACCGTGCGCCGCTCGACGCCGGCCGTCTCGAGCACGCCGGCGACCCGGCCGCGATAGAGCACCGCGATCCGGTCGCTCAAGTCCTCGATCTCGTCGAGGTCGGTGGAGATGAGGACGATCGCGGCGCCGCGGTCGCGGTGCTCGCGCAGCGCCGTGTAGACGTTCTGGGCGGCGCCGACGTCGAGGCCGACGGTCGGGTCGACGGCGATCAGGAGCCGCGGCTCGCGGTCGAGCTCGCGGGCGAGGACGACCTTCTGCTGGTTGCCGCCGCTGAGCGCCGCGGTGCGCAGCTCGGGGGTGGCGCCGCGCACGTCGAAGGCGGCGATCGCTTCGGCGGCGCGCGAGCGCAGCGCGTTCATGTCGACGAACCAGCGCAGCGAGCGCAGCCGCGGCGAGCGGTAGATCCGCAGCGCCAGGTTCCAGGTGACCGGGAAGCTCGGGACCAGGGCGTTGGCCGCCGGGTTCTCGGGGACGTAGGCGACCCCGCGTGCCGCCCGCTCGCGGGCGCCGACCGCGGTCACGTCCTCCCCCTCCAGCTCGACTCGGTAGCGGCCCGGCCTGCCGAGGCCGGCGAGCGCCGCCGCCAGCACCTGCTGGCCGTTGCCCTCGACCCCGGCGACGCCGATGATCTCGCCGGCGCCGCAGGTCAGCTCCGGGACGCCGTCGCCGGGTTCGGCGTCGGTGACCCGCAGCACCGTCTCGCCGGCGCGGGCGCGGGGACGGACGGGCGCGGCTGCCGCCGCGTCCTCGGAGTCCTCGAGCCCGACCAGGGAGGTGTCGGCGGTTTCGGTGAGCCGCTTGCCGACCATCAGGGTCGCCAGGCTCTCGGCGTCGACCTCCGCGCGGGGGACGGTGGTGACGAGCCTGCCGTGCCGCATGACGCTGATCGAGTCGCAGACCTCGATCACCTCGCGCAGCTTGTGGCTGGTGAAGACGACGGCGCAGCCCTCGGCGGCCAGCCGCCGGATCGTCGCGAACAGCTGCTGGATGTCGGCCGGGGCGAGGACCGAGGTCGGCTCGTCGAGGATCAGCGCCGTGCGGCCGCGCCAGAGCGCGGCGAGGATCTCGATCCGCTGCCGCTCGGTCGGGGTCAGGGCGCCGACCTTCGCCGCCGGGTCGACCTCGATCCCGTAGCGCTCGCCGAGCTCGCGGACGCCGGCCTCGACCTCCCGCATCCTCAGCAGCGGGCCGCCGGGCTGGCCGAGGACGACGTTCTGGGCGACCGTGCAGTCGTCGACCAGCATGAACTGCTGGTGGACCATGTTGATGCCGAGCTCGATCGCGTCCTCGCGGCCGCCGAGCCGGCGGCGCTCGCCGCCGATCCAGATCTCGCCCGCGTCCGGCGCATAGAGGCCCGAGGCGATCGCCATCAGGGTGCTCTTGCCGGCGCCGTTCTCGCCGACCAGGCCGCGGATCTCCCCCGGCCGGACGGCGAAGTCGACATCGTCGTTGGCCTGCACCAGGCCGAAGCGCTTGCTGACGCCGCGCAACTGTAGTGCCGTGTCAGGCAACGTTCGCCCTCTCTGGCTGGCCCTCGCCGCGCCTGGCGGCGTCCTCGACCACTCGACACGGCACCAGGGCGAGCGGCGCGGTCGCCGCCCGCTCGCCCCGGAGGTCAGGGGCCTCTGCCGGCAAGGTCCGATTCCTCCTCGGAGCCGTGCCCGCTGCCGCTCAGCCTTCGAACGGCTTGATCTTGAATTTGCCGGCGGTCGCTTCTTCGCCGACTTTTTCGATTTCCTTCGCGGTCGAGGACGGAGCGTTGGTGACCGGCGCCAGCGAGAAGGCTTCGTCTTCGAACCCGTAGGTGTAGACGGTCGGTTCGAGTTCGCCTTCGTCGAACTTCTTCGCCATTTCGAACATCGTGCCTTCGTAGTCGACGAGGGTCGAGGTGAGGATCACGCCTTCGCCGAGGTTGGACTCGTCGATGCCATAGCCGATCACCTGGATCCCTTTGTCTTCGGCGGCGCTGAATACACCTGGGTCGGCTCCGGTGGCGACAGTGAAGACGACGTCGACCCCCTGGCTGGCCTGAGCCGAGGTGGCGCTCTGGGCCTTGCCCGGGTCGGTGTTGCTGCCGGTGTAGGTGTTGATCGTGGTCGCCTTCGGATTGACCTGCTTGACGCCCTGTTCGAAGCCCTGGTAGATGCCTTCGATCGGCGGGATTTCGAGGCTCGAGAGCTGGCCGACCTTGTTCGACTTGGTCGCCGTGCCGGCGGTCACGCCGGCCAGGAAGCCGACCTCTTCCCAGGCGTAGGTGGCGGAGGAGAGGTTGGGCGAGGCTTCGGCGTTGCCGTTGATCACGACGAAGTCGGTTTCGGGGTATTTCGGCGCCACCTGTTCGGCCGCCTGCTGCATCTCGGCGCCGTCGATGATCACCAGCTCGGTGCCGCGCGAGGCATAGCCTTCGAAGGTCTGGGCCTCGTTTGCGGGCGTCAGGCCACCCTGGATCGTGACTTCGTTGCCGAGTTCGGATTCGATCTGCTTCGCCGCGTTGACGGCGGTCTGACCGAAGCTCGAGTTTTCCGGGTTGGTGAGCACGATCGCGACCTTCGCTTCCGAGCTTTCACCGCCTTCGGCGCCTGATTCTTCGCTCGCGCCTTCTGCTTCGCCGCCCGAGCTCGCTTCTTCGGAAGCCGTGCTTTCGCTCGCGGTCGAGCTCGAATCCGAGCCGCCGCCGCACGCGGCCAGGACCAAGGCCATGAGAAGGACGAGCAGGGCGACCAGCAGACCAGATTTGCGACTCACCATTCGTAACCCCATTCCCGTTCGCGGTTTGCGAATCGGCGCCTCGGCCGCTCCTCCACGGTCCGGCTCTGCGCGCGACTTGCGCAATAGGCTACACCCGCTCGGAGCGGGGTGTCAAATAAAATGCGCTGCGCGGCGGAACCGCCGGGAGCAGCGGGCACGGCGAGTGCTCGAACCGCGCCGACGCCCGCGCGCTGCAGCGATTTCACCCCTGATAGGGGGTGAAAACCTTGCAGCGGCATCCGCAGACGGCGGGCGCTGACGGCCAGACCGTGGTCGCGCCGAGCAGCCACCGCGCCCGCAGGACGCCGTGGATTCGGCTTGCTGAAGCCGATCACGGGGCGCGCCGCGGGCGCGCCCGGGTCGCTGGGCGGGCAGCGGCGAAATTGAGGGGGGCAGGGACCGAACGGCGGTCAATCGAGTCGATGTGGGCATTCCACGTGACTCGATATGTCCGATCTCAACTCACAAGACGACCAGTCCACTCCCCCGCCCGAACCGCGGCCGCCGCAGCACGCCGAGGGGAACCTCTTCGACGCCTACGGCCCGGCCCAGGGCGAGCGGCTGGCGCCGCCGCCGCTGCGCCGCCGCTCCGCGCGTTCGGTGCTCTCCGAGGGGCTCGGCCGCGACGCGGGCTCGCCCGGTCGTCCGCGCCGCGGTGCGGTCTCGCTCCGCCGCCCGCGCCTGCTCACGCTGCTCAGCCTGCTCGCGGTGCTCGTCGCGGTGGGCGCGATCGCCCTCGCCAGCAGTGGCGGCTCGGGAGGCGGCGGCGAGCACGCGGCCGAGGCCCAGGCACCGGCCTCCCACGATGCCCAGCGGCCGAGGGGCGACCGGCCGGCGACGCCGCCCCCCGGCCGGACCCACCAGCGGCGGCCGCAGCGCCGACCCAGGCACCGTCATCTACCGCACCACCGCACCGTGAAGCGACCGCACCGGCATCGACCCCGTCCCAGCCGCAACGGCCGCGGCAAGGGGCACCGCCCGCGAACCCGCCACGCGGGCGCCTCGGCGCACTCCACCCCCTCCCACTCTGCGCCTCCGACGCCACCGCCGGAACCGGCCCCCGAACCCGAACCGGAGCCGGAACCGGAAGCGCCACCCGAACCGGAACCGACCTACGAACCGCCGCCGGAATCGGCTCCGCCGGCGAGCAGCGCGCCGCCTCCGTCGGCACCGGCGGAAGGGGCCTCCGGCGAGTTCGGCTTCGAGGAATAGCCAGGACGGGCGTCAGGAAATCAGGAAATCAAGACATCAAGACATCGAGTGAAGGGACGAAAAGGATGATCAACAGGCTTCGATTCGACAGGACGACCGTCGGCACGGCGCTCGTCCTCCTCTACGCGATCGCCGTCGTCGTGCTGCTGCTGGCGGGTGTCTGCCCCCATCTGCTGTCGCCGGGCAAGGGCAGCGAAGGCAACGCGGAATTCGGAAAGTTCATCGGGGCGATCGAAAAGGTCCAGGGCCCGGCCACGCTGACGCTGGCTTCGCTGTCGACGCTCGGGCTGCTGCTCGGCGCCTGCCTCCTCGCCCTCGGTCAGCAGACCGGCGTCCGGATCATGGCGTTGGCGGCGTGCGCCGGCGGCGGCGTCCTGCTCGGCAACGGGCTGATCGCCTGAGGACCAGCTGTGGCGCGGATCGCAAACGACCGGCGGCGCCTCCTTCGGATCGGCGCCGCGCTGGCCTTCACCGCCGTCCTCTTCCTGCTCGCGGCCGAGCCGGCGCAGGCGATCCCGGGAATCGGCTCGATGGCCAACAAGGCGGTCGAGACGATCTTCGGATTGAAGGGGGAATACATCACCGGCCCCTTCATCAAGTGGCTGATCAAGGTCCCCACCATCGACCTGTCGTCGAGCGAAGGCGCGGGTGCGGTCTTCCAGACCACCCGGGCCATCGCCTTCGCCTCGCTCGGCGCCGTGCTGACGCTCACCGTAATCCATTACCTGTGCGCGGGGATGGCGGGCCAGGGGGCCGGCAAGGGGGCGTTCGGGCTCGACGGCGCCCTCCGCACCACCGCCGCCGCGATGATCATCGTCGCCTGGCCCTTCCTGGTCGAAAACGGCGTCGCCCTCTCCCACATCGCCGTCGACGTGCTGATCCCCGGCGACAGGCTCGGGGACGTCACCAAGCTGCTGGCGGTCGGCAATCTCGCTGGACTCTTCGGTGGAGTCCCGGCGCTGATGGCGATGATCATCTCGCTCGTCGTCGCGGTGGTCGTCCTGGCCCTCTTCGTCACCAAGGTGATGCTGGGGATAGCGCTGGTCTGCATCGTCTGCGGCATGCCGCTGGCGTTGGCCGTCTGGCCTCTGCCGACGCTCGCCTGGCTCGCCAACGGGATGGCGAAGTGGTGCGCCGGCATCGTCGCCGTCCAGTTCGGCTGGGCGGTCGAGATCGACGTTTACGCCCACATCGCCGTCAACTCCATCCTCTTCACCGGGAACAAAGGATTCGTCGACAAGGTGATCGCGCCGCTGACCGTGGCCGGCCTGCTCTGGCTGATGCTGGCGACGTCGCGCTCGATCATGCGGCTCGCCGGCCTGCAGACGGGCGGCAGCGGCTTCGCCGGCCACCTCGCGGCTCTGATGGCCAGCCGCTTCGGGTTGAGCGCGCTGTCGCGCGCCGTCCCCGACCGCTTTGGCGGCACCAGGGACAGCCTGGCAGAGCGTGCCCGCGACGCCACCTATCGCGACCTGCATGGGGCGGCCAGCGACCTCTCCTCGGCCCAACGAGCCCGGGTCAGTGCGGGGCGCTCGGTGTCCTCCTCGTCCGACGCCTATCGTTCAAACGAGGCTTGGCTGGGTGAGACCGAAGCGAAGCTCGAGAAAGAGCGGGGGCGCACCGATTCCTCCGGTCCGACCGATTCCTCCGGCCCGCCGCCGACCGATCGGCCGGACCGCAACGGCAGCGGCCCGGACAAGGGCGGCGGCCCCGCCGAGCCGCCCCGGACCGACCTGGGTCACGACGGGATCCCGACTCGGCCCGGTCACCGGGAGGCCCATGGCAGAAGCCTCGATCGGATGGATCGGCTGCGTGAGCGGGGCACCTTCCATAGCGCGGGCGACGTCGCCAACGCCCTCGACACGATCCAGAGCCACGGCCTCGACGCCAACGCCGTAGCCAGCCACGTCGGCCGCTACAGCGGCGCCGACCGGCACGTGATGGGCCGCATGTCCGACGCCGAGCTGGCCCGCGGTCTCTCACCCGAGGCGGCGGCCGCCTACCGGACGATCGGCGTGGCCGACCAGAACGCACGGGCCGCCGGGGTCTCGCTCTGGCAGTCGCGCCACGCGCCGACGCCGGCCGGCGCCGGCAGGAATGGCTGGCCTTCCGACGTCGAAAGCGCCGGCGCGAAATCGGGCACGGGCCGGGCGACGCGGCCGCCCGGCCCGCCCAAACCGACGCCTACGGGGCGCTCTTCGCGGCCGGCCGGCCCGCCCCCCGAGGCCGAGTAGCTCAGACCTGAAACGGAGGAGGAATCGATGAACACCGCCTACAAGCACCTCGACTCGAAGCTGCGAATCGCAGAGCTGACGGTTTGGCAATGGCTCGGCGTCCTGATCGGCCTCGGGATCGGGGTCGTCTGGGGCTTCTACGTGAGCCCGTTCGGATCGACGGTGACCCTGGTCACCTCGATCTACGCCGTCGCGCTGCCGGCGGCGGCCGCGCTGTTCGCCAGCCGCACCGACTTCGACCTCTGGCTGCTGCTCCGCTCGGCGATCGCATGGCGCCGTCGGCAGGGCCGCCTCGCCCCGGGCGGCGGCAGCTCCGCGCGCGGCTACACCGTCAGCCGCGAGGAAACCGAAGCATCGAGCAGCGGCAGGGAGCCGCGGCTCGACGAGCTCGACCTCTCGGCGCTCTGGGGGAGGTCCTGAGATGATCGCCGCGAAACGCAAGCCGCGCAGCGAGGAGGAGCTGGGCGAGGCCGGCGACCTGCTGGCGATCGAGGCCCTCGACCGCACCGGCGTCGCCGTCACCAGCGAGGGTGCGCTGGTCCGGATCCTGCGCGTGGTGCCGCCGAATCCGCTGATCCTCTCCGCGGAGGACCGCCGGCGGATCGCTTCCGGCTTCTGCCACCTCGTCTCCCGCCTGCGCCCCGACCAGTCGCTGCAGTTCTACGTCGAGGCGCGGCCGGTCAACCTCGAGCGGGTCCTGGCCGAAGCGCGCGAGCAGGTGGCAGCCTGGGCCGGCGAGGCGCCGGGACAGGGAGGCGGGCCGCTCGAGCCGCTGTCGCTGTCGCGCTGGCGGATGTACGCGGCGATGGAGGAATCGCTGCGCCTGCACTCCGACGAACAGGCCGCGGTCGATTTCAACGCCTACGTGGTGGTCCCCTTCGTGCCGCAGGGCCCCGGTGCCCGCAACCTCGTCAACGATCTGCGGCCGCGGCGCTTCAAGCTGCCGGTCGGCTCGCTCGAACGCGAGTTGAAAGTCCACCGCCGCGCGATCCGCGAGAGCCTCGCCCACACCGAAGCGCTGCGGGCCGAGCTCGACGGGCTGGCGATGCCGTGCCGGCTCCTCAACGGCGAGGAGGTGGCGACCCTGCTCTGGCGGCGCTTCAACCCGACCGCCGCCGACTCCCACCGGCGCTCGCCGAAACTCGGCACCGAGGTGCTCGGCGAGCTCGACGCGAACCGCGAGCGCGACGACGCGCGGGCCGCGGCCGAGCAGCTGCGCCAGATGATCGCCCGCTCGAGCCTCGACTTCGACCGCAACAGCCACCACGTCGAAATCGACAAAGACCTGGAGCAGACGATCTACGCCGCCAGCACCGCCGACACGACCACGATGGGCTGGCTGATGGGGGCGATGATGACCTGGCAGCCCTACACGCTGAGCGTCTACGTCCACGCGCTCGACCGCCGCCGCGAGCGCCAGCGGGTGAAGATGGGCTACCGCCGCCTGTTCGCGGTCAACCGCACCGCGGAGTCGAAGGGCCAGGTCCCCGACTACGACCGCTACACGCAGGAGGGCGAGGCTCAGGAGCTGCTGCAGGAGATGGCCGGCCACGAGCGGGCGACCGTCTTCCGCGTCTCGATCTACCAGTCGATCAGGGCGCGGGGGCCCGAGCCGGACCTCGTCCATCTCGGCGAGGCGGTCGACTACTGCAGCGACCAGATCGAGTCGATGTCCGACTGCCGGGTCAGCCGCGGCGAGTTCCAGCAGTACGACCTCTGGCGCTCGACGCTGCCGCTCGGGCGCGACCTCGCCGGGCGCACCCGCCGCTACGCGACCCGCAACGTCGGCGACACGGTGCCGCTGGTCGGGACCAGCTGCGGCTCGCCCGCGGGGATCCCGTTCGCCTTCAGCGACCCCGGGCGGACCCTGGAGCGCCTCGACCCCTACGACCGCACCCACTCCAACTTCACGATGCTCGTCAACGGCCGCAGCGGCTCCGGCAAGACGATGGCCGCCAACGTGATCATGGCCCGCTGCATCGCCCACGGCGCCCGCGGGTTCGTGCTCGACCGCGCCGGCCACTACTCGATCCTCACCGGCCTCGTCGACGGCGCCCAGCAGATCGAGATCGGCGCCGATGACAGCCCCTCGGCGATCAACCCCTGGGACGTCCCCGACCCGGCCGAGGTGAGCCTCGAGAAGATCGCCTTCCTCGTCTCCCTGCACGGGGTGATGATGGGCGACGAGGGGTTGACGACGATGGAGCGCTCGCAGCTCGGCGCCGCGATCCGCGCCGTCTACGCGCTCGCCGCCCAGTCCGGCCTCACCCCGCGCGAGTCGATGCTCCGCGACGAGCTGCTGCAGCGCTCACGCGACGAACAGGAGCAGGGGGCGATCGACGTCTCCTCGGTGCTGCGCAACCTGGCCGAGCGGCTCGGCGAGTTCTGCGGCGAGGGCTCCTACGCCTACCTGCTCGACCGCGAGACGACCGTCTCCTCCGATTGCCCGCTGGTCGTCTTCGACACCCGCCGCTGCCCGGAGGTGGTGCTGAAGCCGGTGATGTTCTCGATCCTCGAGTACGTCACCCGGGCGATCGAACGCCACCGCGACGAGAACCGCGAGCTCGCCAGCAGGCCGGATGCGCCGATGTTCACCGGCAAGACGGTCCTGCTGATCGACGAGGGATGGCACCTGGTCGGCCGCAAGGAGACCGGCGAGTACGCCAACGACCTCGCCCGCCGCGCCCGCCACCTCGGCCTCTTCCTGATCGTCATGTCGCAGCACCTCTCGGACTTCTCCTCCGAGCACGGCCTGGCGCTGATCCGCAACTCGACCATGCAGCTGCTCCTCAACCAGCATCCCGACGAGATTCCCTTCGTCCAGGAGGCATTGCGGCTCTCCGACGAGGAGGCGGCGCTGATCGGGCGCCTCAACACCATCAAGGGCTCGCACTCCCAGATGTTCTGGGTCAACGGGACCCGCGGCAAAGGTCGCGTCTCGCTGCGGGTCGGCCCGACCGAGTACTGGTGCTTCACCTCCGACCCGCTGCGGGACACGCCGCTGCGGGACCAGGCGGTCGAAGAGCAGGGCGGGGTCTGGGAGGGAATCGCCGATCTGGTCCGTCGCGGCGGCGTCGAGGGCATCGAAGGGGCCTAGGGGAGCGCGGGGATGGCGGCTCCAGCAGCAGCAGCCGCGGCGGCGGCCGGGAAAGCCGTCAAAGGCACCGGGGTCCTCGCCAAAGGCCTGAAAGTCCTGAAGAACCCGAAGCTGGAGGTCGGCCGGCAGGCCCTCGAAGGCAAGAATCCCGCCAAGGGAGCGATCGAGCTGCTCGCCCAGGCGACCCTCGCCCTGTTCGCGCTGCTGACCCTGGTGGTGCTGGTGGTGGTCGTGCCGATCTACATGCTCTTCTCGGTGTTCGAGAACCCCTTCGGGGGAAGCACCATCGGCACCCCGATCCCACCGGTCTACTGGCCGATGTACACGGCGGCCGCGAGCTACTACAAGGTCAACCCCTACCTGCTGGCCTCGATCCATTTCCAGGAGAGCACCTTCTCGGAGAACCCGGCGGTGCGATCCGGAGCCAACGGGTCGCACGCGATGGGGCCGATGGAGTTCCTCGAATCGACCTGGCCCTATTACCAGCACGCCTTCTGGCCGATCCGCGACCAGCGACCCGACGAATATCCGCTCAACCGCAAGACGCTGCCGAGCTGCGCTGGAGTCCCGGAGAACGAAGGCTGCGCCTACGACGACTTCGACTCGATCGCCGCCGCCGCCAAGCTGCTGAAGGAAGGCGGCGCCGACGAAAACCTCTACTCGCCGGGCACCCACCAGGCCGTCTGCGGCTACATCGGCGACTGCAACGAGGTCGACCACTGCACCGGCTCGATCAACGAGTACTGCCATGTGATTCCACGGGCCCAGGAATGGGAAATCGCCGGGCTGCCGGTGGTGAGCGGGCCGCGCGGTGGCTCGATCGCCTCGATCGCCGCGGAACGGGTCGGCGACGTCGAGTGGGGAGGAAACTGCAACCACTACGGGCCCTGCGGCGAGTGGTGCGCGATGTTCGCCACCTGGGTCTGGGAAAAAGCCGGCATCCACATCCGTGACGTGATGTACCGCGAAGGCCTGAGTCCGTTCTGGGTGCCGGACCTCGAAACCTATGCCCATCGTCACGGCCTCTGGCGATCGAGTCCCGTACCGGGCGCGATGATCCTCTGGAACTCCCACGTCGGCTTGGTCGAGCGGGTGCTCGGCAACGGGCAGATCTCCGAGATCGGCGGCAACCAGAGTGATCAGGTGGAGCGCGTGGTCGGTTCCCCGAGCGCGGCCGAGGGCCGCTCGCCCTGGGGCTACATGATCCCGCCCGAACCGCCCAAGAAGGGTGGCAAGTGAAACGCAGGGCGAAAGTGGGACGCGGCGCGAGCCGCCACGGCGGGCGCTGGCTGGCGGCCGCGCTCTTCGTCGCCGTGCTCGCGGTACCGGCGAGCGGCTGCGGGCTCAGCGACCCCTACGACACCGACACCCAGGCGACGACGAGCGAACCCGACCCGGGACACGCGTCGCGGCCGGCGGTGGCTCGCGATCCGGAGGACACGAACCCCGCCGTTCGCGCCCGCAGCCGCCGGCAGCTCGAGGAAACGTCCGCGCTCCAGCACCTGCCGCTCCGCGGCGACGGCCTGACGATCGACTTCGGCGAAGTCGCGCCCGATGGCAGGCTGCGGCTGACCGTGCTCTACACCGGCACGGCGGCGGCGGCGCACGACGCCTACCGCCGCTTCCTGGCCCGCTGGGGCGACACCGGCAGCGGCTACGTCGTCGCCTACCAGCACCGGTCGCCAGGCGGGCCAACGCCGGCGGCGCCGCCGGCCTCCCTGCGCAAGACCCCGGAAGCGGTGCTGGAAGCGGTCGCCGTGGCCGCCGGCAACTGGTACGCCGACGAACTGACGGCGGCTTACTCCCGGGCGATCGCGCTCAGCGTCGGCGGGGCACGGGCAGGGCTGTCCGCAGCCGAGGCACGGGCCCGCACCGGCGCCGAACGAGTCGGCGCCTCGCTGCACTCGCACGCCGACGTGATCGCGATCGACGTCAGCGGCTCCGGCGCCTCGCGGAAAGCCGTCGTCGTGATCCGCCAGGGGCTCGGCGGCGGCGGCCTGCCGGACAGCGCCTACACCTACCAGGTGGTCCTGGCCAAGGTCGACCTGAAGGCCGCCGGCTGGGCGGTCTCGAGCTGGGAGCCGCAGTCATGACCGCGGCCCGCACCGAGGAACGGGCCGAAGCCGTCGCCACCCCGCCCCCGACCCGCGCCGCGGCGCCACTGGTCGCCGTCTGCGGGCTCTGCGGCGGCGCCGGCGCCAGCACCCTGGCCCTGCTCGCGGCGCGGCACGCGACCGAGCGCAGCGAGCGCCCGGTCCTGCTCGCCGACGTCGGCGGGCCGGGCGGCGGGCTCTCGCTCTACGCCGGGCTCGAGGCGCCGCGCTCGCTCGCGGGAGCGGCCAACCTGATCGGCGCCGGGGAGCCGCCGGCCGGCGGCATCTTCGCCGAAGGCGACGGCGGGCTGCGCCTCCTCAGCGGCGGGCCGGAGCTCGACGCGGACGCCGACCGCGAGGCGTTGGCGCGGCTGCTGCGGGACGCCCGCCAGGCGCACGCGCTGACGGTCGTCGACTGCGGCACCCTGCGGACGGCGCCCGAGCGGGAGGTCCTTGCGGCGGCGAGCCACGTCGCCTGGGTCGTCCCGGCGACGCTCAGCGGGGCCCGGCGCGGGCGACGCACGCTCGAGCTGTTCGGCATCGACCGGGAGCGCCGGGAGATGCTGGTCGCCCGCCACGACGGCGCCGGGCGGACGGCGCCGGCCGAGGAGCTGACGGCGCTGGCCGCAGGCCGTGGCGCGCCGCTGATCCTGATGCCCGACGTACCGGACCTCGGCGAAGAGGCCGGCGAGCCGGCGCGCGACGCCGCCGCGATCACCCTGGACGCGATCTGGAGCTCGATCCGCCGATGAGGGTGCTCCGCCACGACGAGCTGCTCGACGCGGGGCGGGTCGCCGCCGCGCTGACCGCCGGGACGCTGGCGATCGCCCTCGCCGTCCGCCTCGTCGCCGCGGCCGATGCCCGCGACCTCCTCGGCTTCACCTTCCCGGGCGTCCCCAACCGCCTCGGGGAAGCGGGCGCGATCCTGCTCAACAACGCCCGCGTCCTGATCGCGATCCTCGCCGCCTGCCTGGCCAGGAAGGTGGCGGGCGGCATCGCCGGCGTCGGCGGGCGGGCGGCGGCGTCGGTCTGCGACCTGGTGCTGCTGGTCGGCTGCGGCTTCCAGGTGCTCCTCACCGGCGCCGCGATCGGCGCCTACGGCAGCCGCATCCTCGCGGCGATCGCCGCCCACGGGCCGTTCGAGCTGGCCGCCTTCTCGCTGGCGCTCGGCCTGTATCTGGAGGCGCGGCGCGACGACCTCGCACCGCGACGGCTGCTGATCGTGGCGGCGCTGTCGCTCGCCTGCCTCGCCGTCGGCGCCCTGCTGGAGGCCTACGCCTGATGTTGCTACGGCCCCGCACGATGCTGCTGCTCGGGGGCATCGCGATCCTCCTCTGGCTCGGCGGCATGGCCTGGCTGCTCTCCCACGCCGACCTCGGCGTGCTCGGCGACAGCGGCAAGCAGGCCGGCGCCCACCACGTGAAGGGGGTCGCCCGCGAAGCGCAGGACGGCCTCGCCGAGGCGCCGGCGACCGCCTGGCGCTACGGCCGCTGGCCGCTGGCAATCCTCCTGCTCGGCGCGGTGCTGCTGGTCGCCGGACGGATCCGAGCCCGCGCCAGGCGCCAGCAGGTGCGCCTCGAGCTGCTCCCCTTCCGCACCGAGCAGACCCAGCCCGAGGACGTGCGGCGGATGCTCGAGTCCTGGCACCAGCAGCTGCTCGAGCGCTGGTGGCGGCGATTGGCCATCGGTCAGCGCGGCATGGCGCTCGAGGTGGTGACGCGGCGCAACGCCGACGGGATCCTGGTCGGCCGCCTCTCGATCGTCTGCCCGGCCGAGCTCCAGCAGGCGGTGACCGGCACGCTGCGAGCCTGCTACCCGAACAGCAGCCTGACCGCCGGCGGCGAGCTCGAGGTGCCGCCCCGGGTGCTGCGGCTGAAGAAGCGCCACAACTTCGTCGAGGCGCTGCGCGAGATGGAGGAGCCGCGGCGCAACGTCGTCGACGCCACCCTGCAGCAGATGACCGCGCTCGGCGAACCGAGCATGGTCCAGATCGCCCTGACCCCGACGCCGGCCTTCTTCGACCGTGTCTCGCGGCGCCGCTTCATGCGGCACGAGCGCCGCTACGAGTCGGCGCGCAACTTCGACCCCAGCGACCCGGGCCTGCGCTCCGAGGCGCTGCGGCAGGAGCTGGTCGGCGGGATGCGGGTCCAGCACCGGCCGCTGTTCTTCACCGACATCCGGATCGGCGCCGCGACGCGCCCCGCCTGCAGCGCGATCGCCGGCACGATCCGCGGCGAGTCGGCGGGCGAGAACCGGCTGGTGCCCCGGATCCCGGTCGGGATGACCGATGTCTACCGGCGGCGGATGGAGATCGGCCTCGGCGACCCGGTCCCCGACGCCCGCCGCGGCGTCCTCTCCTCGATCGAGGCGGCGACCCTCTGGCACGTGCCGAGCCCGGCGCTGAAGGGCGCGGTCCTGGCCCGCTCGCCGGTCCCGAGCCTGGCGGCGCCACCGGAGATCAGCCGCGAGGAGCACCACACGCTGATGCGGGACGAGCGCGGCCGGATCGGGATCTTCCCCGAGGACAAGACCGACGGCCTCGGGCTGATCGGCGGCCAGAAGACCGGCAAGACCTCGGTCCTCTGCCGCACCGTGCAGGTCGACGCGCTCGATCCCGACTGCGCCGTGATCGTGCTGATGCCGAAGCCCGGCGACGCGCTGAAGGCGCTCTCGATGGTGCCGCCCGACCGCACCGTCCACTACCTCGACCTCGAGCACCCGGAGTTCGGGATCAACCCGCTGCTGGCGGAGGGCGACCCGGCGATGGTCGCCGACAAAATCGTCGAAGCGTTCCGCGACGTCAACATGGAAGGCGACATCCGCGGCTCCTCCGACCGCTACCTGCGGCAGGCGGCGCAGGCGGCGGTCGGGGCAAGCCGCAGCGGCGTCCTCGGCCGGCCGGCGACGCTCTGGGACATGTACCGGATCCTGCTGCCCGCCGAAACCAACTTCCGCGAGAAGGTGGTGGCCGCGCTGATGCCCGAATCGGGCTTCACCGACACCGTCACCTTCTTCGGGCGCGAGCTGCCGGCCGACCTGCGCGACGCCGCCGCGCAGACCACCGCCAAGCTCGACGCGCCGCGCAACAAGCTGCTGCGGCTGCTGGTCGAGTCGCTCGACAAGGTCCTCCGCCATCCGAAGCAGCTCTCGCTCGACGAGGTGGTGCGGAACCGGGAGACGCTGATCGTCGACGGCAAGATGGGCACCTTCGGCTCCGACAACTGCCGGGTGATGATGCAGTTCATCCTCAACGGCCTCTACACCACCCTGCAGCGCCAGCAGCAGCGGCCCGACCACGAACGCGTGCGGGTCGCGCTGAAGGTCGACGAGGCCCACCTGGTGATCAACGAAAGCTTCGCCGACGCCCTCGCGACGCTGCGCTCGGCCGGGCTCGAGGTGGTCGCCGCCTGGCAGTACGGCGAGCAGATCCAGGACCCGAAGATCCGCGCCGGGATGCTCAGCCTGCTGCGCCAGCGCTGCATGTTCTCGATGGGCGAAGCGCAGGACGCGCGGGAGATGTCGAGCATCGCGATGTCGGTCTACGCCGACATGATCCACGCCGACCCCGAAGAGCAGGAGCGGCTGCGGGTCACTCCGGACACGATCTTCAACCTGCCCAACCACCACGCCGTCTGCTCCTGGATCAGCCACGGCGCCAGGGCGCCGGCCTTCCTCGCCCAGACCTTTCCGCTCGAGCAGGACGAGGAGAGCATCCGCCGCCATCTCGAGGCTCAGCGAGCGCGCGGCTGCTTCGTCCCCGAGCGCCTCCCCGACCCGCTGCCGGAGCTGGACGGCGGCGGCCATCTCGAGGCACCGCCGACCAAGCGGATCGAGCCGGAGGTCGTGCCGGCGACGCCGGCGCCGAGGGGCCGGAAGCCGAGGGACCCGGACGCCGAGGCGAAGACGGAGGAGCTGAGGCCGGACGAGCCGAAGGCGGAGGAGCTGCCGGCGAAGCCGGACGCGGTCGCCGGCGAGGAGCTCACCTTCGACCCCGCCGCCAGCTCGCTCGAGCGCCCCAACGAGCGCGCCGCCCCGCCGCAGACGGGGCCGCCGCCGGAGAGCTACACGGAGCTCGACCTCGACAAGGTGCGGGGGATCATCTGGGACAAGGTGACGCCGCAGCCGGCCGACCGCCGCGGCGACCCGACCGCCCGCGAGCTGGAGATCCTGGCGGCGCTCTGGTCGCACCGCTTCCTCTTCGCCAGCCAGATCCACCGCCGCTGGTGGCGGGGCAGCTCGCTGCGGGCGGCCCAGCAGACGCTCAACAAGATGACCAAGGCGGGCCTGCTGCGGCGCTTCAAATTCCAGCTCGCCGAAGCGGGCGCCCAGCAGCGGGTCTACTGCTTGACCAAGGAAGGCTTCGAGCTCGCCAAGCAGCACAGCGGCCGCCGCGGCCCCTACGTCGACGCCGAGGCGAGCTGGCGCGAGCCGCAGATCACCGACCCGCGCCGCATCCTCCGCGATCTCCACGCAACGGCTGGGTGCTGGCGCTGGAGCGGGTCGGCGGCCGCGCGGTGAGCGGCTGGCGGGGGCCGCGCGAGAGCCGCCTCGAGCCGCCGCGGCGGCGGGTGCGCGGCGAGTGGCTCGACATCCGCCCGACCGAGCTGACGGTCGGCGAACGCGTCCTCCAGGACTACGAGCCGCAGCGCTTCGAGCCGGTCAGCCCCGAGGCGACCGTCGAGCTGCGGCTGCCGCTCGCCGACCCGCCGCTGCGCCTCGACCTGCTGGTCGAGATCGAGCGCCTCTCCAATCCCGCCTCGGTCGAGGAGCGGTTGCGGCGCTACGACGGCCTGATCGCCGGCTGGGCCTCGCTCCTCAAGCGCTACCAGTCCCTCGGCACGCCGCCGCTTGTCGTCTTCGTCTGCGAGGACGAGCGCGTCCAGAAGAAGCTGGTCCGCCTCGCCGACCGGGTCCTGACCGCACGGCTGGCCAAGCCCGGGACCGAGGAGGCCGACTGGCCCTGCCCGGCCCGCAAGGCGATCTTCTTCAGCCTCGAGCGCGACATGCACGAAGGCTCGCTGCGCGCCCTCCAGGTCGCCGAGCACCCGCCGGACGTGCGCGTGCGACTCGGCGGCCGCGACGAGAAGGAGTGCCGTCCCTGGCACGTCCACATCGTCGAGCCGCGGATGCTCGGGCGGGACTAGTCAGGCTGCGGCGGGGATCAGCCCGGCCGCCGCCTGAGCCAGAGCCGCGGCTCCGATCGCCCCAGCGTCGTTCCCGAGGCTCGCGGCGAGGATCGGCGTCGCGTCCATCGGCTCGAGGGCCCGACGACCCAGCTCGCGCCGGGCCGGGTCGAGGAGGAGATCTCCCGCCGTCATCGCGCCGCCGCCCACCACGATCACATCGGGCTCGAAGACGTTGGCGATGCTCGCGCAGGCGATGCCGATCCGCCGTCCGATCGACTCGACGACCCGGGTCGCGAGGCGGTCGCCGGCCAGCGCCGCCTCGGTGACGACGCGGCCGTCGACCGCCCCACCGGCGGCGAGCAGCCGGCCGAGCGCCGAGCCGGGCGCTCGCTCGGCGGCCGCCCGTCCCTCCCGGCCGAGCGCGGTGCCCGAGGCGAGCACCTCGAGGCAGCCGCGGTTGGGACAGCCGCCCTGGCAGGGCGGCCCGTCGGCTTCGATCACCAGGTGGCCGAGCTCGACCCCGGCCCCGGTCGCGCCCCGATAGACCTGACCGTCGAGGATGAGGCCGCCGCCGACCCCGGTGCCGATCGTCAGCATCGCGACGTTGTCGTTGCCCCGTGCCACGCCGTGGAGGTGCTCCGCCAGCGCCGCCGCGTTGCCATCGTTGTCGATCGCCACCGGCAGACCGACGCGCTCACCGATCAGCTCGCGGATCGGCAGGCCGGAGATCGGCAGGTTGACGGCCGAGATCGCGACCCCGTGCCGCTGGTCGACCCTGGCCGGCAACCCCAGCCCGACTGCGACCACGGCCGGGTGCGCCTCGCGGGCCTCCTCGATCCTGCTGACGAGCATCTCGACCAGCTCCGATTCGCTCAGCCCGCGCGAGCGCTCCCGGCTGGCCCAGAGCTCGTGCGAGCCGGCGAAGACGCCGACCAGCGCCTTCGTCCCGCCGAGGTCGACGCCAATCGTCTCGGCGCTGCCGATCGAGTCCCGGTGCGACATCGGGCCGGCGGACCTACGCGGCCCGCTCGAGCATCACGTCGACGGCGCCCGGGTCGAGGACGCGGTCGATCGCCATCACCGCGGCGCCGATGATCCCGGCCCGGTGCCCGCCGGCGGAATGCGTGACGTCGAGCCCGCGGGTCGCCAGCGGCAGCGAGCGCCGGTAGACGGCCTCGCGGACGCCGGCGAGCAGGTCCTCGCTGGCGTCGGGGATCTCGCCGCCGAAGACGACCGCGGCCGGGTTGAAGAAGTTGACGATGGTGGCGAGGACGCCGCCGATCTCGCGGCCGGCGTCGCGCGCGGCGGCCACCGCCTGCGGCTCGCCCGAGCGGATCAGCTCGGCGACGCCGCGGGCACCGCTCGCCTCGACCCCCCGCTGCCCGAGCGCCGCCGCCAGCGCCGGGCCGGAGGCGATCGCCTCGAGGCAGCCGCGCTGGCCGCAGGCGCAGAGCACCTCGCCGCCGCCGGCGGCGCGGACGTGGCCGAGGTCGCCGGCCGCCCCGGCGGCGCCGCGGAAGACCTCGCCGCGGGCGATGATCCCGCAGCCGATCCCGGTCGCGACCTTGACGAAGACGAGGTCGTCGGTCTCCGACCAATTGAGGCGGTGCTCGCCGAGCGCCATCACGTTGGCGTCGTTGTCGACCAGCGCCGGCACCCCCAGCTCGCCGGTCAGCCACTCGGCGACCGGGAAGTCGTTCCAGCCGGGCATCAGCGGCGGGTTGACCGGGCGCCCGCTGGCGACGTCGACCGGGGCCGGGATGCCGAGGCCGACGGCGAGCAGCTCGCCGGCGCTCGTCCCCGCCTCGGCGCGCAGCTCTCCGAGCCGGTCCCGCAGCCAGGTCAGGAGTCGCACCGGGTCGCTTCCGACCCCTGTCTCGTGCGACTGCTCGGCGAGGATGCCGGTCTCCAGATCGCAGAGCGCCAGATGCGCGCGGGTGGCGCCGAAGTCGGCCGCCAGCACGCAGCCGAGGGCCGGGTTGAGCGAGAGCACGGTCGGCGGCCGGCCGCCGCTCGAGCTCGCCAGCTCCTCGGCCCGCAGGTAGCCGAGCCGCAGCAGGGCGTCGACGCGCAGGGCGACGGTCGAGCGGGCGAGGCCGGTGAGCTCGACCAGCTCGGCGCGGGTGGTCGCCCGGCGCTCGCGGATCAGCGCCAGCATCTTCCCCGCGCCGTCGACCGCGAGGCCCGAGCTGTCCTCGTGAGGGGGCAAGGCGTCGGCACGGAGCTTAGATGGTGCGCCAGGCATCGCCTTCGGCGAGGATCCTGCCCGCCTCCTGGGGTCCCTGGGAGCCGGCCGGATAGCTCGGGAGATCGCCGGCCCTCTCGGCGAGGTAGCCCAGCACCGGGTCGCAGACACGCCACTGTCCCTCGATTTCGTCGCTGCGGGTGAACAGGGTCGCGTCGCCCCTCATCGCGTCGAGCAGGAGCCGCTCGTAGGCCTCGCCGCCGGGGTCCGGAGAGGTGACCACGGACGTCGCCGGCGCCAGCTCCATGCCCGCCCCCGGGCGCTTGGTCGCCAGCGTCAGTTCGATCGCCCCGCTCGGCTGCAGCCCGATCAGGAGCTGGTTCGCCACCGGTTCGGCGCCCGCCGCGGCGGCGAAGGCGGGATACGGCGAAGGGCGCAGGGAGATCGCGATCTCGGTCTTCTTGGCGGCGAGGCGCTTGCCGGTGCGGACGTAGAACGGCACGCCGGCCCAGCGGGGCGTCTCGACCTCGAGCCGCAGGGCGGTGAAGGTCTCGGTGCGGGAGCCGGGGGCGACGCCCTGCTCCTCGTGGTAGCCGGGCACCGCCGCGCCGCCGACCTGGCCCGGCCCGTACTGCCCCCAGACGACGTCCTCGGGCCGCGGCGGCCGGACCGCGTCGAGGACGGCGACCTTCTGGTCCCGCACGGCGGCGGCCGAGAGGTCGGCCGGCGGCTCCATCGCGACCATGCAGACGAGCTGCAGGAGGTGGTTCTGGAGGTGGTCGCGCAGGGCGCCGACCCCGTCGTAGTAGCCGGCCCGCGAGCCGACGCCGATCTCCTCGGCGGCGGTGATCTGGACGCTGGCGATCGCCCGCGAGTTCCAGAACGGCTCGATCATCGCGTTGGCGAGGCGCAGCGCGAGGATGTTCTGCACCTCCTCCTTGCCGAGGTAGTGGTCGACCCGGTAGACCTGCGACTCGGCGAAGTTGGCGAGCACGGTGCGGTTGAAGGCGCGCGCCTCGGCGGCGGAGCGCCCGAAGGGCTTCTCGATCAGGATCCTGGTCGAGCCCGCGCCCGCCGTCCGCACCCGCTCCCCCAGCCGCTCGACCACCGGCGAGAACAGCTCGGGCGCGATCGAGAGGTAGAAGAGACGGTCGCCGCCCTCGCCCGAGGTCCGTTCGAGCTCGCCGAGGCGAGCATCAAGCGCCGTCTGGAATCCCCCGTCGTCGGCGGCGCCGGCGAGGAAGTGGAACCGCGGCAGCAGCTCGGCGAGCAGGCCGGCGTCGGGCGGGCGCCGCGAGTGGCGCGCCACCGAGTCCGCCACCCGCTCCCGGAACCGCTCGTCGGAGAACTCGCTGCGCGAGCATCCGACCAGCCGGAACCCGGGCGGGAGCAGGTCGTCGCGGGCGAGGTTGTAGAGCGCCGGGAAGAGCTTGCGGCGCGCGAGGTCGCCGGTGGCGCCGAAGACGACGAGGGTGCAGGGCACGACCTCCTGGCCGCGGGCGGGGCTGCCCGGGACCAGGGTCGCCGAGGACGTCATCGGCGCACCAGGGCGGACGCGGCGTGGGCCGCCGCGCTCACCGCCGTCCAGTCCGGGGCCGCCGGATCGCGATCGGCGACCCAGCTGCCGCCGATCGCCGCGACGTTCTCCAGCGCCAGGTACTGCCGCGCGTCCTCCGGCCAGATGCCGCCGGTCGGGCAGAAGCGCGCCTCCGGGAAAGGAGCGGCCAACGCCCTCAGCAACACCGGCCCGCCGAGCGCCGCGGCCGGGAAGAGCTTCATGTCGCCGATCCCCCGTTCGAGCAGCAGAGCCACGTCGCTCGGGGTGGCGACGCCGGGCAGGAACGGCAGCCCGGTGGCGGCCATCGCATCGAGGAGGGATGGAGTCGAGGCGGGGCTGACCAGGAAGCCGGCCCCGGCGCCGGCGGCCCGCTCCGCCTGCGCCGCGTCCAGGATCGTGCCCGCGCCGACCGAGATCTCCGGCACCCCGGCGGCGATCGCGGCGATCCCGGAGAGCGCTACCGGGGTGCGAAGGGTGACCTCGATGGTGCTCAGGCCGCCCGCCAGGAGAGCCGCCGCCAGCGGCACCGCTTCCTCGGACCGCTCGAGGGTGACCACCGGGATGACCGGGTCGGCGCCGAGGAAGGTCAGCCGGTTCATGCGCTCACCGGCTGCGTTACGAGGGCGGGAGTCGAGAAGACCGAGGCACCGTGGTCGGCCGGGCCGACCGTCTCGCGGAAGCCCTGGAAGAGCTCGCGGCCGAGCCCGAACGGCTCGGGGATCGGCGGCGCGGGCGCCGCCTCGAGCGAGCGCGCCGCGAGGTCGACCGCCGAGCACCTCGAGCCGGCCCGCCTCGCAGTCGAGGCGCGACCAGGTCGCCGTCGCGGAGCAGCGCCAGCGGCCCGCCGGCGGCGGCCTCCGGGGTGCAGTGGATCGCCGCCGGGACCTTGCCCGAGGCCCCGGACATCCGCCCGTCGGTGAGCAGCGCGACCCGCTGGCCGCGGTCGAGCAGGACGCCGAGGGCCGGCGTCAGCTTGTGCAGCTCCGGCATCCCGTTGGCGCGCGGGCCCTGCCCGCGGACGACCGCGACGAGGTCGCCCCCGAGCTCGCCGGCGGCGAACGCGGCGAGCAGCTCCGCCTGGCCCTCGAAGACGCGGGCGGGCGCGGTCAGGCTGCGGTGCTCGGGTGCAACCGACGAAACCTTGATCACCGCCCGCCCGAGGTTCCCCTGCAGCAGCCGCAGCCCGCCTTCCGGCGCGAATGGCTCCGACGCCGCCCGCAGCACCTCCCGCTCGCCGCTCTCGGCGGCGGCCGGCCGCCAGTCGAGCTCGCCGTCCGCGGCGAGCTCGGGGCGCTGCGTGTAGCGCTCGAGCCCCGGGCCGGCGACGGTGGCGACGTCGCCGTGCATCAGCCCCGCCCCGAGCAGCTGGTCGAAGAGGAAGGCGGTGCCACCGGCGGCCTGGAAGTGGTTGACGTCGGCGCCGCCGTTCGGGTAGATCCGGGCCAGCAGCGGCACCTGGCGCGAGAGCTCGGCGAAGTCCTCCCAGCGCAGCTCGATCCCGGCGGCGGCGGCGATCGCGACCAGGTGCATGGTGTGGTTGGTCGAGCCGCCGGTGGCGAGCAGGGCGACGACCCCGTTCAGGACCGCGCGCTCGTCGACGATCTCGCCGATCGGCGTGTGCTCACCGCCAAGCGCGGTGATCTCGGCCACCCGCCCGCCGGCCGCCGCGGTCAGGGCCGAGCGCAGGTCGGTGCCGGGGTTGACGAAGCTGGCGCCGGGAAGCTGCAGCCCCATCGCCTCGACCAGCAGCTGGTTGGAGTTGGCGGTGCCGTAGAAGGTGCAGGTCCCGGGAGAGTGGTAGGCCGCCGACTCGGCGGCGAGCAGCTCGCCGCGCTCGACCTTGCCCTCGGCGTGGAGCTGGCGCACCCGGCTCTTCTCGGCGTTCGGGAGCCCCGAGGGCATCGGCCCGGCCGGCACCAGGATCGCCGGCAGGTGGCCGAAGGAGAGCGCCCCGATCAGGAGGCCGGGGACGATCTTGTCGCAGACGCCGAGCAGCAGGGCGCCGTCGAAGGTGTCATGGGCGAGGGCCACCGCGGTCGCCATCGCGACCACCTCGCGGCTGAACAGCGACAGCTCCATCCCGGCCCGCCCCTGGGTGATCCCGTCGCACATCGCCGGCACGCCGCCGGCCACCTGCGCCACGCCGCCGGCCTTCATCACCGCCCGCCGCAGGGCGCCGGGGTAGGTGGCGAACGGCTGGTGGGCCGAGAGCATGTCGTTGTAGGAGGTGACGATCGCGATGCTCGGGCCGCGCTCGCCGGCCAGCATCTCCCGCTCCTCCTCGCCGCAGGCGGCGAGGCCGTGGGCGAGGTTCGAGCACCCAGCCGCCTCCCGCGCCGGTCCGGCGGCGCGCGCCGCGGCAAGCCGCTCCAGGTAGGCGTCGCGCGAGCCGCGGCTGCGGGCCGCCACCGCTGCGGTCAGCTCCTCCAGCACCGGGTGTAGGTCCCTTCCCATCTCGGTTCGGGATTATGACGACAAACAGGCAAAAGTCTAATGTTTGCCGTGAGAAGTACCCCCGTTTGGTGGGGGAGCGGTGGGGTGCCCCACCGCTCCCAACGAATCCGGCTGAAAACCACGCAACGTCCCGCAGCTAACGAAAAAAGCTGCGGGCGTTCCCGGTTGAGCTTCCGTCCCTTGGTGTCTCGAGCTTGTTGCTTTCTTCGGGTGGGGATCGGGGGGACCCTGCACGCGTATCAGCATGAGGAGGGCCGGAGAGGTCCGAGGCGTAAAGCCGCACGGCCGTTCCACCCGACGAGGTGCAGCGGGCAGGGTCCCCCCGATCCCCACCCCTACGACATACCTATGCCTAGCTCACGGCACCGTGATCGCGGAGATCGAGCATCTCCCGCAGCCGATCGCGGCTGACCCGGGCGCCGACGCCCGGATCGCCCTGCCAGCCGTCGGCCTCGGCGGTCAGCCAGCCGTCGAAGCCCGTCTCCTTCAGGACCTCGATCACGCCGGCGACGTCGAGCACGCCTTCGCCGAGCGGGACGAAGCCACCCGACTCGTCGAGGTCCTTGATGTGGACGTAGTGGATGCGGTCGCGGAGCTCGCGGACCAGCTCGACCGGGTCGCCGCCGCCGGCCTGCAGGTGACCGGTGTCGGGGCAGAAGGCGATCCGCGAGGCCTCGAAGACCCGCGCCACCTGATCCGGGGATTCGACGATCGTCGTCAGGTGGGGATGGAAGCTGGCGGTGACCCCGTCGTCCTCGGCGATCGCCGCGATCTCGTCGAGCGCCGCGGCGAGGTTCGCGAAGTCGGCGTCGGTCGGCGGCCCGCTGCGCTGGGCGCCGCCGCCGACCACCAGGTGCTCGGCACCGAGCTCCGCCGCCCAGCGCGACGCCTGGCGGATCCGCCATAGCTCCTCGCCGAGGATTTCCGGATAGACGAGGTTGGCGCCGCTGTAGACGCCGACCAGGGCCAGCCCCGCCGCATCGAGCCCGGCCCGCAGCTCCCCGAGGTCGTCGGCGAACTCGGCCACGTTGCCGTCGAACAGCTCGACGCCCTCGTACCCCGCCGCCGCCACCTCGCGCAGCGTTCCCAGCGTGTCGCCGGGCGTCAGGTACCAGCTGTCCTTGAGGCTCGTCACCCCGACCGGGTGGCCGTAGACCCCACCCCAAGCGTTCGCGCAGTAACCAAGTCTCACCATCGGCTCCTCTCTCCTAGGGCGGCGTCCGCCGCCGCAATCAGCTCCACCAGATCTCGGCCGGCGGCTCGCGCAGCAGGACGCCGCGCAGCAGCGCGACCGCCTTCTCGATCCCCTCGTCGACCGACATCAGCGGATCCTCGTGCTCGATGCTGAGCACGCCGTCGTAGCCGACCAGCCGCAGGGTCGAGATCAGGTCCCGCCAGAACTCCTCGCCGTGGCCGTAGCCGACCGTGCGAAAGGACCAGGAGCGCTCCAGCACCCGCTCGTAGGGCTTGGTGTCGAGGACGCCGTTGCGGCGCGCGTTGGCGGGGTCGACGCGGACGTCCTTGGCGTGGGCGTGGAAGATCGCCCCGGCGAGCCCGAGCTCGCGCAGCGCCTCGATCGGGTCGATGCCCTGCCAGACGAGGTGCGAGGGGTCGAAGTTGGCGCCGATCCGCACCCCGGTCGCCGCCCGCAGCCGCAGCAGCGTCTCGGGGTTGTAGACCATGAAGCCCGGGTGCATCTCGAGGCCGACGCCGCGCACCCCGCGGCTCGCGGCCTGCTCGGCCTCGCGGCTCCAGTAGGGGATCAGGTGCTCCTCCCACTGCCACTCCAGCAGCTCCCCGTACTCCGGCGGCCAGGGGCAGGTGACCCAGTTCGGGGCTTTCGACCCGGGCCCGGCGCCGGGGCAGCCGGAGAAGGTGTTGACGACCTCGACCTCGAGCGCCTCCGCCAGCTCGAGCGTCCGCCGCCAGACCTCGTGGTGGCCGACGGCGATCGCCGGATCGGGATGGAGCGGATTGCCGTGGCAGCTGAGGGCGCTGATCTCGAGCCCGCGCTCCTCGACCGCGCGCCGCAGCGCCCGGACCCGGTCGCGGTCGGCGAGCAGCTCCTCGGGGCGGGCGTGGGCATCGCCCGGGTAGGCGCCGGTGCCGAGCTCGACCGCGTCGACGCCGAGCGCGACCGCCCGGTCGAGCACCGCCTCGAGCGGGCGGTCGGCATAGAGGACGGTGAGGAAGCCGAGCTTCAACTCGCCACCCCGCTGGCCACCGGCACCGCCGTCCAGCGCCCCTCGCGGTCGGAGGCGAGGACCGCCTCGACGAAGGCGACCCGGGCGTGGCCGTCGGCGAAGCTGGCGACTTCGCCGGCCGCCGCGGCGCCGTTGCGACCGGCGTCGATCGACCCGTAGAAGTCGGCGCAGAGGTTGCGCAGCGCGTCGAACCAGCCTTCCGGGTGGCCGGCCGGCAGCCGGGCGAGCGCGGCGGCGCGGGGCAGCAGCGAGTCCGGGTCGCGGAGCAGCTCGAGGTTGGCGCCCTCGCGGCGGCCGAGCCAGAGGCGGTCCGGCCGTTCCTGGTCCCACCCGAAGCTGGCGCGGGCGGCGTCGATCTGGAAGCTGAGGCCGTTCTTCCGCCCGGCGCTGGCCTGCGAGAAGCTCAGCGTACCGCGGGCGCCGCTGCGGAAGCGAAGCAGCACCGAGCCGAAGTCCTCGCCGCCGACCGCGACGCTCCGCGGCCCGCCGGCACCGGGGCGCTCGCGCGCCGCGTGCAGCGTCGACAGGTCGGCGAGCACCTCCTCGATCGGGTCGTCGAGCACGTACTGGGCGAGGTCGGCGAGGTGGGTGCCGATGTCGGCGGTGGCGCGCGAGACGCCCCCCTCCTCCGGCTCGATCCGCCAGTTCCAGTCGGTCTCCAGCAGCAGCCAGTCCTGCAGGTACTCGCCGCGGACGAAGTGCGGCCGGCCGTACTCGCCCGAGCGCAGCATCTCGCGGACCTGGACGACCATCGGGTAGTGACGGTAGTTGAAGCAGACACCGCTGACCACGCCCCGCCCCGCCGCCTCGACGGCCGCCGCGGCGAGCACCGAGCTCTGCTCGGAGCTGATCGCCAGCGGCTTCTCGGAGAGGACGTGCTTGCCCGCCTCGAGCGCCGCCAGGTTGACGTCGAAGTGGAGCCGGTTGACCGAGCAGTCGTGGATCGCCTCGACCTCGTTGTCGGCGACCAGCTGCGACCAGTCCGCGTAGCCGCGCAGCCCATGGGTCGTGGCGAGCTCGCCGACCCGGTCCGGGTCGCGGCCGGCCACCGCGACCGCCCTCACCCCCGGCAGCCGCGAGAGCGCGTCGAGGTGGGCCCGCGCCGCGAACCCGGTGCCGACGATGCCGACCCCGATCGGTGTCCGGCTCCGCTCAGTCACGGGGAGCGAGGGCGACGGCAGCGATGATGATCGCCCCGCGGACGATCTGCTGCTGGCTGAATTCGAGGCCCATCAGGGTCAGCCCGTTGTTGATCAGGCCGATCATCAGCGAGCCGACCAGGGCGCCGATCACCGAGGCGCGGCCGCCGAACAGGCTGGTCCCGCCGAGGATCACCGCGGCGATCACCGAGAGTTCGTCGCCTTCCCCCCACTGGAAGCGGCCGGACTCGAGGCGGCCGGCGTAGAGCATGCCGGCGATCGCCGCGACGGCCGAGGAGGCGAGCATCACCGTGAACTTGATCCGCGCCGCGGGAACGCCGCTGAAGCGGGCCGCCTCGGAGTTGCCGCCGGTCGCCAGGGTCCCCCGGCCGAACCGCGTGTGGCGGAGGATTATGTGGCCGATTATCACCGCGACCACGGTCCAGACGACGAGACCCGGAATCGGCCCGATTTCGCCTGAGCCGAACCAGTTGTTGAAGGTCTGGTTGAGGATCGGCTGCGGCGCCGAGTCGGTTATCCACTGCGCGGTCCCGTGGGCGATGCCGAGCATCCCCAGCGTCACCAGGAAGGAGGGGATGCCGATCCCGACCACCAGGAAGCCGTTGATGACCCCGACCGCCAGCCCGATCCCGAGACCGGCGAGGATGCCCGGCACGAGTCCGTAGGAGTGCAGCGCCATCGCGCAGATCACCGAGGAGAGGCCGGCCACCGAACCGACCGAGAGGTCGATCTCGGCGGCGCCGATCACGAAGGTCATCGCGACCGCCATCACCGAGATCGTCGCCGTCTGGCGGACGATGTTCAGCAGGTTGTTGGACTCGGTGAAGCCCTGGTCGCCGAGCGTGATCGCGAAGGCGACGAAGAGGGCGACGAAGCCGATGTAGACGATGTACTGGCGCCATTCGAAGCGCAGGCGGTCGAACGTCGTCCGCGGCGCGGTCCCCATCATCTCCCGCAGCGAAGTCATGCCGCCGCCTCCTGGACCAGCCGGTGCAGCTGGGGCTCGTCGGCGACCTCGTCGCGTTCCAGCGTGCGGTCGACCCTGCCATCGCGGAGGACGACGATGCGGTCGGTGACCGCGAGCAGCTCGGCCAGCTCCGAGGAGATGATCAGGATCGCCTTGGCCTGGGCTGCCAGCTCCTGGATCAGGCCGACGATCTGCGAGCGGGTGCCGACGTCGACGCCGACCGTCGGCTCGTCGAGGATCAGGACGTCCGGCTCGGTGGCGAGCCACTTGCCCAGCACCACCTTCTGCTGGTTGCCGCCGGAGAGCCGCCGCACCGGGACTCCCAGCGAGTGGAGGCGGATGTCGAGACGCTCGACGTATTCGCGCGAGATCGTGGCGCCCTCGCGGTCGTTGAGGAAGCCGCCGGTCGAGAGCGAGCGCAGGATCGAGAGGGTGAGGTTGCGCTGGACGCTGTGGGCGAGCACCAGGCCCTCGCGGCGGCGGTCCTCGGGCACGAGGACGATGCCGTGCTTGATCGCGTCGGCGGGCCGGCGGATCTTCACCTTCTCGCCGCGCAGCCGGATCTCGCCAGCGCGGCGCGGGTCGATCCCGAACACCGACCGCGCCAGCTCGCTGCGGCCGCTGCCCATCAGCCCGGCGAGGCCGACGATCTCGCCGGCGTGGATCTCGAGGTCGACTTCTTCGAGCCCGCTCGCCGTGGTCAGCCCGTGGACCGAGAAGACCGGCGTGCCGGAGCGGTCGATTGAGCGGCCGCGGCGGTCGAGCGCCTGCTCAACCGCACGACCGACGATCAGCTCGATCAGCCCTTCGATGTCGAGGTCGGCGACCCGGCGGGTCTCGACCAGGCGGCCGTCGCGGAGCACGGTGACGCGGTCGGCGACCGCGATCACCTCCTCCAGCCGGTGGGTGATGTAGACGATCGTGATCCCCCGCTCCTTCAGCCGCTCGATGATCCGGAACAGGGCGTCGACCTCGCTGTGGGCGAGCGAGGCGGTTGGCTCGTCCATGATCAGGATGCGGGCGTCCTGGGAGAGCGCCTTGGCGATCTCGACCAGCTGCATGCTCGCCGCGCCGAGCCGGCTGACCGTGGTCTGCGGGTCGATCTCGACTTCCAGCTCGGCGAGCAGCTCACGGGTCTGGCGGACCACCGCCCGGTCGTCGAGCAGGCCGCCCTGCCGCGGCTCCCGGGAGAGGAAGACGTTCTGGGCGACGGTCAGCGTCGGGATCAGGCTGAACTCCTGGAAGATCATCGCGATCCCGTGCCGCCGGGCGGCCTGCGGGCTGCCGAGCTGGATCTCCTCGCCGTCGATCTCGATCGTCCCGGCGTCGAGCGAGTAGACGCCCTCGAGGATCTTCATCAGGGTCGACTTGCCGGCCCCGTTGCCGCCCAGCAGGGCGTGGGTCTCGCCCGCCTGCAGCTCGAAGTCGACCTCGTCGAGGACCCTCGTCCCGGAGAACGACTTGACGATCCCGTTCATGCGGAGCAGCGGCGCGCTCATCAGGCAATGGCGGGGCTGGCGGGCTGCACCGTCACCCAACCGCCCGCGCGGGCGGACTCGAGGACGGCGTCGCTGATGCAGGCGATCCGGTAGCCGTCCTCGAAGCTCGGGTCGGCCGCGGTGCCCGTGACGATCGCCTCCATCAGGTCGCGGCACTCGACGATCTTCGTCTCGCCGTAGCCGATGCCGAGCCCGGCGATCGGCCAGAGGCCGTCGCCGTAGGGGTGCGGAGGCCCGGTGAGGATCGTCCGGAAGCCCTGGCGGTCGGCCGCCTCCTCGGTCGAGTAGAAGCGCAGCTCGTCGCGACGCTCGTAGTCGAAGGCCAGCGTCCCGAGCTCGCCGTGGATCTCGAAGGTCAGGTAGTTCTTGCGCCCGTGGGCGGCCCGGGTCGCCTCGATCGAGCCGACCGCGCCGGACTCGAAGCGCAGCATCATCAGCACCTCGTCGTCGACGTCGACCGGCTCGCGGCGGGCGTCGCTCAGCTTCGAGGCGCCCGCCAGCTGGTCCGCACCCCCCTCCGGAACCGGGCGATCGCCGATGTAGCGCTCGGTGATCGCGTGGACCTCGCTGATCTCGCCGGTCAGGTAGCGGGCGAAGTCGATCACGTGGGTGCCGATGTCGCCGAGCGCGCCGGAGCCGGCCACCTCGCTGCGGAAGCGCCAGGAGAGCGGCAGATCGGGGTCGTTCGACCAGTCCTGCAGATAGGTGCCGCGGAAGTTGCGGACGGCGCCGATCGCGCCCTCCTCGATCAGCTTCTTCGCCATCGCCACGGCGGGGGTGCGGCGGTAGTTGAAGGCGACCATGTTGGTGACGCCGGCCCGCTCGACCGCGTCGCGCATCTCCCGCGCCTCCGCCGCCGTCCGGGCCAGCGGCTTCTCGCAGAGGATGTGCTTGCCCGCCTCGGCCGCCGCGATCGCGATCTCGGGGTGCGAGTCGTTGGGGGTCGCGATGTCGACCAGCTCGATCTCGGGGTCCTCGATCACCGCTCGCCAGTCGCCCGTCGAGCGCTCGTACCCGTAGCGCAGCGCCGCCTCCCTCGCCGCCTCGTCGCCGACCTCGGCGATCGTGTGGCGGCGAGGGATGGCGGGCGCCGGCCAGAAGAACATCGGCATCGCGGCGTATGCGAGCGAGTGTGCCTTGCCCATGAACCCGGCGCCAATCACGCCCACATTCACTGTTCGTACCGACATTCTCCTTTTTCCTTTCTGTCCGTGGTTACCGTTACTGGTGGGTTATTCGGTTGCTTCTTTCACTTCATCTGGGAGCGGCTGGCCGTAAACTTCTTCCCACGCTTTCGGGAGGTTCTTCGCCGTCACCGGCAGCGCGTTGAGTGCCACGTACGCCGGGGCTTTCTTTTCCAGCAGCCCGTAGCCGGCGAGCTTCGCCTCGGTCTGGCCCTGTTCGAAGGCCCGCTGCGCGCCGAGCCCGAAGACCGGACCGCCCTGCGCCATGCTGATCGCGACGTTGCGGCCGAGGTCCTGGGTGGTGACGACGAGATCGTCCCGTGCGTTCGCCCGGGTCGCCGAGAGCACGCCTTCGGCCGGCACGTCCCAGACCGCCCAGATCCCGTCCAGGTCCGGTTCCCGGGTCATCATCGAGGAGGCCACCTTTTCGGCTTCACCGGCGAAGTTCGGGCCGGCGATCCCCTGTTCGGTGGTGATTTCGATTTCGGGGTACTTTTCTTCGATCGTGTCCTTGAACGCTTCGTAGCGCTGTTTGGTGACGAAGAAGTCGGCTTCGTGGAAGATCAGGCCGATCTTGCCGTGGCCTTCCAGCTTCTCGGCCATCAGGTCGGCGGAGGCGACTCCGTTCCCGTAGTTGTCCGCGGAGACGTCGGAGACGTAGTCGACACCCGGTTTGAAGCCTTCCGGGATGTTGTCCATGAAGACCAGTTTCACGCCCTGTTCAGCGGCCTTCTTGTACGCTTTCGCGGTCGCCACCGGATCGGTCGGGATCGAGACGATGATGTCCGGGTTTTTGGTCAAGACGGTTTCGATGTCGGTGACCTGCTTCGACGGGCTGAAGTTCGCGTCGGTCACCGCAATCACTTCGATACCCAGTTCCTTGAAGGTACTTTCGAGACCGTCGACCTGGGCGATCGACCAGTCGCTGCCGCCTTCGTGAAGGCAGATCGCGGCGGTCGCATGCATCGCCTTGATCTTGTCGATTTCCTGTGGTGAGAGCTTCACCGCGGTGGCCGGCGCCGGCGTTTCGCCGTTCGGCCCTTTCGCGAGCACTTTGTGTTCCAGTTCGTGCAGGCTGGCTTCGACGGTTTTCATCACGGCCTGGTCGCCGCCGCCTTCTTCCGTGCCGCCTCCACCCCCGCTGGAGCTGTCACTCGAACCACACCCGGCGACCGCTACCGCCAAGCAAACGGTGAGCGCAAAGGCGCCCAACACGATCAATTTCCTCACTGCTCTCCTCCTCTAGGTGCTGTTCGTTCCCAGTCGTACGCACGGCATCCGACAGCCGCGTCGCGACCATAGCACCTTTTGTCAAGTCCGTACGCAAAAGATGTTCAACCACTCCGCGTAAGACCCGTACTTTGGTCAGCTAACCTGTAGCGCGATGGCGACCAGCTCTCCCACCCTGGCCCTACCCACCTCGGGCAACCTCTTCCACGTTATTCGCAGGGAAAACGGCATCACCAGGGCGGATCTGGGACGCCTCACCGGGATCAGCCGCGCCACGATCAGCCAGCGCGTCGAGCGCCTTGTCGAGTGCGGCCTGGTGCGCGAGGCGTCCGACCAGCCATCCGGGGGTGGTCGCCCGCCGAGCAGCCTCGTCTTCGCCGGCGAGGTCGGCGTCGTGCTCGCCGCCGATCTCGGCGCGACCCACGCCCGCCTGGCGGTCTCAGACCTCTCCGGCAACGTCCTCGCCGAGCTCGCCGAGGACCTCGACATCTCTTCCGGCCCGCGCATCCTCGATACCGTCGAAGAGCAGTTCGGCGAGCTGCTCCGTCGCGCCGAGCGGCGGCCCGAGGAAGTCCATGGAATCGGCGTCGGCGTCCCCGGCCCGGTCGAATTCGAGGCCGGTCGCCCGGTCAACCCGCCGCTGATGCCGGGCTGGGACGGCTACTCGATCCCCGAGCGCCTGCGACGCGGCTTCGAGGTGCCGGTGCTGGTCGACAACGACGTCAACATCATGGCGATCGGCGAGCACTTCACCAACTTCTCCTCGAAGCGCGACCTCCTCTTCGTCAAGGTCGGCACCGGGATCGGCTGCGGGGTCATCACCGAGGGTCAGATCTACCGCGGCGCCCAGGGCGCCGCCGGCGACATCGGCCACATCCGGGTCGCCGCCGAGACCGAGACCGTCTGCAAATGCGGCAACGTCAACTGCCTCGAGGCGATCGCCGGCGGCGGCGCCCTCGCCGCCGCGGCTCGTGAGCTGGGCTGCGAGGCTGCGAACAGCCGCGACGTCGTCGAGCTGGCCCGCGCCCACCAGCCGGACGTCGTCCAGCTGGTCCGCGAAGGCGGCCGCGTCCTCGGCACCGTCCTCGCCGGCCTCGTCAACGCCTTCAACCCCAACGTGATCGTGATCGGCGGCGACATGGCCGAGGCCCACGAGCAGCTCTTCGCCGGCGTCCGCGAGGTCGTCTACCAGCGCGCCACCCCCCTCGCCACCCGCCACCTCGAGATCACCCCGTCAGCCCTCGGCGACCGGGCCGGCACCGCCGGCGCCGCCGTGCTGGCGATCGAGCACGTGCTCCAGCCCGGCTTCGTCGACGAGCACTGGCTAGAGCGCCGCCCCAAGCCGGCGATCCAGCGCTAGCGCCAAGCGCCTGCGGGCGGCCGGCGACGTAGCTCGCCGAGGAGCCGCGGGCCTCGCGTTCGCTTTGTCGAATAGTTGATCAACATACTCAGGAAAGTGGCAAAAAAAGGGAGGCCCCTCCCCAGCGCCAAATCATCGGCGCTGAAGAGGGGCAAGAGGGGCCGCTGGCGCGGCCCCTCTCAGCGTTGGATCACATCCTTTCTGGTCCCTGATCGTCGTCCCGCACCGGACTCCATTCCGATGGCTCGACGTCCGCCGGCTCCACCGGGCGCGGCTCAGCCTCGACCGGCTCTTCCTCCGACGCCGGCCGATCGACCGGCTCGGTGACGGGGTCACCGTCCGCCGGCTCGGACGCGGGCGCCTCTGCCGGCTCGGGCGTCGGCTCCTGCTCCGGCCCAGCCGCCGGAGCGGCGTCGACCGGCTCGGTGGCCGGGTAGCTCGGCTCGGTGACGGGGTCTCCGTCCGCCGGCTCGGACGCGGGCGCCTCTGCCGGCTCGGGCGTCGGCTCCTGCTCCGGCCCAGCCGCCGGAGCGGCGTCGACCGGGTCGGGCGCCGAATCCTTGACCGGCTCGGGCGCCGGCTCGGGCTCGACCGGATCGGGCGCCGAATCCTTGACCGGCTCGGGCGCCGGCTCGGATTCGACCGGCTCCGCCGCCGGCTGCGGCTCGACCGGCTCGGGCGCCGAATCCTTGACCGGCTCGGGCGCCGGCTCGGGCTTGACCGGGTCGGGCGCCGGGGTGGCCTCCGCCGGCTCGGCCGCGGGGGCGGCATCGACCGGCTCGGGTGCGGCCTCCTTGACCAGCTCCGCCTGGGCCGCCTCCAGCTCGGCCACCAGCTGCTTCAGAGCCTCCAGCGGATTCTCGGCGGGCTCGGCGGCCGGCGTCTCGACCGGCTCGGCGGCCGGCGCTTCGACCGCCTCGGCCTCGGGGCTGCCCACCGGCTCCGCCGGGTCCATTTCGGGCTCGGCGAGAGCTGCCTTGAGCGCCTCGGGCGTCCCCGCTCCGATCGCCGCGATCGGATCCTTCTCCAGGGCGACCATCTCGGCGTAATCCGGCCGGATCTTCTCCAGCAGTTCCTGGACCGCTTCGAAGTGCTCCGGATGCTCGGCGACATAGGCCACGGCCGCCCCCACCGGGCTCTCCGGGGCCGCGAGCTGCGGGATCCCGGCGATGAAGAAGAGGTTGCCTTCCCCGCGCGATTGGTACTGCACCATGGCCAGGCCGAGACCGAGGTTCGCGATGTCGGATTGATGGAGGACGTCCTCCTTCGAAATCTGCTCCGAGGAGGTGGAGGAGCCCCCGGTCGCGCCGAAGCTGTCCGACTTGGTGCGGCGCCTGACGACGCGCTCCCCGAAGAGCTTCGCGAACTCGGCCGCCCTCGCCGGGCTCGGGGTTACATCGATGACCAGCGGAGCGTCGAGGAACTTTCCCGCGTGCTCCCCGAACACCATCTCGAGCTGGGTCACGCTGGTCATCGAGAGCATTCCGGAGATACCGAGCTGACGGAAGTTGGTGAGGACGTCCGGCAGCAGAGGGATGTTTCCTCCGGCGCTCCCTTCGTCGACCACGATGCCGAAGTTCGCCACCGACTGGGCGCTCCCCATCAGGGAGAGCATGCGGCGCTTCACGTTCTCGTCGACGACGTGGGCGAGGGCCTCCGACGTGAACGCTCCGGCGGCCAGCCCGGTGCTCTTCGTCTGCGAGTAGGTGACGACCGACAGCCCCGCACCCGGTTCGACGAGCTCTCTGGGGTCGACCTCCCTGACCCCTCGTTTCGGCGACATGACCAGAGCCTCGTGCTCGGGGACGAGGGACCTGAACGTCCTCAGGACGCCGACCATCGGATCGCGCTGGCCCGCCCCCGGCTTCCCCCCCATGCTGGTGGCGACGTACTGGAGCTGCTCGCTCAGCTCCTCGAGCGGCATCGGCTTGCGCCTGCGCTCCTCGTCTGGGAGCCGGGGATCTGCGCCGACGATCTCGTCGCTCAGGGGAATGCCGTTGGCCCGCAGGACGTAGGCCTGGAAGGCGATCTGCTGAAGCCGCGGGTGGAATTCGCTCGCATACGAGCTGGCCGCCTCGTACAGACTTTCCATCTTTTCGAGCGCGGCCGGAGAGTGCGCGAGCGCTCTCCGTACGGCCGCCGGAGGCTCCTTCCCCAGCGGCTCCTTGCCCGGGGTCTTGATCAGGTCGTAGACGCGGGCCATGCCGTTGACGTACGGGTCGAGCCCATGAGCCTCCCGCATTGCGGCCGCGATGTGCCCGGCGGTTCTGTACAGGTCCTCGACGAGTCCGCCCCAGTACTCGGGGTTGCTCAGATTCTGCCGTGCCTTCAGGTGCTCGCCGGCGAACGCCTTGGCGAACTCGTTGGCGCCGTCCAGCGTCAGGCATTTGCGGGTGACGTCCCAGGCGACGAAGAGCTCTGAGCTCTCGGCGACGATCTCGCCCCCGAAGTCGATCACCGGCACCACCGGCTGTCCGGTCAGGGCCCTGCCGGTGGGGACGACGTGGGCGATCGTGTCGACCTGCGGGGTCACCAGCATCAGGTTGTGCCCCTGTGCCAGCCTGCCCAGGGCATATGGCGCCAGCACACTTTCGGTCTTGCCGGTCCCCGACTTTCCGAGGACCAGCGCCGAGTGGTTGGGGTTGACCACGGCGAGCTCTTTCGGCTCGCGGGTCTCCGGGTCGAGCTCGTACCCCAGCAGCGGGCCCCCCAGGGCCCTGGTGGCGAGACGGGTTGCCGCGAGCGGGTCGCCGCCTGCCTGCCGCGTCAGCTCGCGCATCGCCGGCTTGACGCCGTGGCGCTTGATCTGCTCCTTCCAGTGTTCCTGGTTGCGACTGTCGAGATGCTCCCCGATGGATTCGGTCGCGGCGCCCCCTCGGGCGAACTCCCTCGCCGCCGGAGGGAGGAGCGAGCCGCGAGGCGCGCGGTCGGCCGGGCTGTTCGCAGCGGATTTCGTCGGGGCCGGCGGGATGATCGCGTTCAAGGCCCCTTCCACCCTGTGGCGCAGGTTGCCGGTGTCCGGCTGGTAGCTGGCGCGCCGGTGAATGGGCTGCGCTTCGACCTCGTTGCTCACGGACATGACCTCCCTGCTCACGGAGGCCTGCGCAACGCTCACCTCCCGCCGGAGCTGAGCGCCGGTGAAGGGGTCGAGCTCGCGATAGAGGCGAATCAACTCGGCGCGGAGCCCCTCCAGCTCGCGCTCGGCCTCCACGATCGGGCGGGCCACCCCCCGCCTGAAGAACGTGCGGTTGACGCTGGCGTCGGCCACCACCCATGAGGCTTCGGCGAGTGTTGCGATGAGATGGTCGACGTCCTTCTCGAACTGGGCGTCTTGTGAGTTGGTTGACATTTTCGATCCTTCCTGGATCTCTGGTTGAAACACGATGGGCAAGCTCCCGGCCCGCTGCCGGGCCGAGAGGCTTGCCGCGCTTGCCTGTCGGAAGAAGGCGCCGCCCAGGGCGGCACCTCCGCCTGGGGCTAGAAGGCGAATCCGAACGGCCCGTTCTCCTCCTCGTCCTCCTCCGGCGGTGCGACCGGCTCGGGCACGACCGGCTGGTCGACCGGCTCGCGCTCCGGCGTCGGCTCGGGATCGGCCGGCGGCGCGACCGGCTCGGACCCCGGCTCGGGATCGGCCGGCGTCGGTTCGATCGGCTGCCCTTCCGGCGTCGGCTCGGGCTCGACCGGCTGCTCCTCCGGCGTCCGCTCGACGTCGGCGGGACCGTCGACCGGCTCGCGCTCCGGCGTCGCCTCGGGATCGGCCGGCGGCGCGACCGGGTCGGACCCCGGCTCGGGATCGGCCGGCGTCGGTTCGATCGGCTGCCCTTCCGGCGTCGGCTCGGGCTCGACCGGCTGCTCCTCCGGCGTCCGTTCGACGTCGGCGGGACCATCGACCGGCTCGCGCTCCGGCGTCGGCTCGGAATCGGCCGGCGGCGCGACCGGCTCGGGATCGGCCGCCGTCGGCTCGGCCGGCTCGGGATCGGCCGGCGTCGGCTCGGCCGGCTGCCCTGCGGGCGACGGCTCGGCCTCGACCGGCTGCTCCTCGACGTCGGCGGGACCGTCGACCGGCTCGTGCTCCGGCGTCGGCTCGGGATCGGCCGGCGGCGCGATCGGCTCGGACCCCGGCTCGGGATCGGCCGGCGTCGGCTCGGCCGGCTGCCCTGCGGGCGACGGCTCGGCCTCGACCGGCTGCTCCTCCGGCGCCGGCTCGACGTCGGCGGGACCGTCCACCGGCTCGCGCTCGGGCGTCGGCTCGGGATCGGCCGGCGGCGCGATCGGCTCGGACCCCGGCTCGGGATCGGCCGGCGTCGGTTCGGCCGGTTGCCCTGCGGGCGACGGCTCGGCCTCGACCGGCTGCTCCTCCGGCATCGTGCCGAGCTCGGTGGGGCCCTCGGAATCGCTTGGCACCGCGGCGGGCTCGACCTCGACTTCGGCAGTCGCCGCAGGCGCTTCCGAGCCGACCGCCGCGGCGTCCGACGGACCGGCGTCGGCGGCGGTCGCTTCGCTGCGATCGGCGTCTGACGACCCGGCGTCCGAGTCGGCTCCGGCGGACCCGTCGGCATCGGCGGTGCCGGCCTCCGCAGACCTGTCGGCCTCGGCGTCGGCTCCTGCTTCGAGCTCGAGGGTCGAGGACCGGGAGCCGGAGCCGGTCGACTCGCCGTCATCTCGCGCCCCCTCGTTCCCATAGGAGGATTCGACGACCCGTGCCTGAATGACGACCGGGCCGGCGCCCTCCGGAGGAAGGGTGGGCGCGGTGCCTTCCGGCGCCTGCACCGGGCCCACGAAGCTGTCCGCGACCTCGTCCACGGTGAGATGCCCGTCGAGCCCCGCTTGGAGCACCCGCGAGGCTTCGGCGAGCTCGGCTCGCTCGTCGATTATCTGCTGAACCTTCTCCGTGAACTCGGATGGGCTGCAGTTGTTGGGGTCGACCGTCAGGCCCAGGCCGCGCCGATCTAGCTCCTTGGCCCTCAGCACCTGGTCGCCGTGCTGGGGGACGTAGAGAACCGGAACCGGATCCCTGCCTTTGCCCTTGGAGCTGAGGGCATTCAGGATCCCGCCGTAGCCGCCGTCCAGGATGGCGAAATCGGCCTTCTCCATGCAGGCCAACTGGTCGGCGATTTCCTCGATGAGGACGTGATCGCCCGCGAGGTGCCGGTAGCGCGACGCCTCGCCGGGGCCGACCGCGACGACGGAATCGATGCCGAACCGTTCGAGCGACCGAACGGCGAGCTCGGTCGCCCGCAGGACAGCCGCGTCGAACTTCGAGCCCCTCCATTCCGCGGGCCCCAACGACACGTAGGCCTTGAGACCATCGGTCTGGTAGGCGCCGGGGGGCACGGCGCCCCTGCTCCTTCCTGGCGGCGGCTGAAACCCCTGGACGTTGTCGGAGCCGCCGAAGAGGATGCCCGGGTCCGGCGTCAGCAGGCGCCCCGAGCTCGCGGGCTCCTCCGGCAGACCGAGCTCCGCTCGTATGCGGTTGATCGCCGGGCCCATCACGTCGGTGTGCAGCCTCGCGATCACCGGCCCCATGCCGGAGTCGACCGGGGCGCCGGAGACCCCATACCGCTCGGCGATCCAGCCCGGGACCGTGACGTCGTGGAAGATGGCGTCCGGCCCGAACCGCTCGACGATCTCGTCGAGCCGGCCAACCAGGTTCTCGGCGTGTCGCGGCAGGTGATTGCCGACCAGCTCCCTGTTGAACGCGTCGTTGTCGCCGGGCGCGTCGCCGTCGCCGTAACGCAGGTTGCCGAGGTCCCGAGCCACCTGCGGATCCGCGGTCAGATCCGAGCCAGCCGGCTCGAACGGCAGGCGGTTGCGGACCGCCGCTTCGCGGTGCTTCTCGGGCCCGACGACGAGCACCTCGTGCCCCCGCTCCAGCATCTTCCGCGCGAAGCCCGAGAGCGCGTTGGCGGAGTTGCGAAACGTCCCCGCCAGGAACATGAACTTCTTTTTTCTGGCCATTTGGTGGCCCCTTCTGCGAGGCGGCGGTTGTCGCCGCGTCGAATCTGCCGGCGGTTGCCGGCGGTGATTGCTTGCTGGCTGCCTTTCTGTGAGGTGGGCGGCTGTGGTGGTGGTTGGAGGTGAGGAGGGGGCAAGCCCCCCGGCCCGCCGAAGGGCCGGGAGGCTTGCTTGGTTGGTTGGGAGCCTGAGACGGCGCCGCTCAGAGCGGCGCCGTCAGGGCTCGGCTAGAAGGCGAACCCGAAGGGCCCGTTCTCCTCCTCGTCCTCCTCGGGCGGGGCGACGGGCTGCTCCTCGGGCGCGACCGGCTGCTCAGCCGGCTCGTCCGTGGGCTCCTCGTCGGGCCTCCCCTCGGGCGCGGCCGGCGGGTCGGCCGGCTCGCCCTCGGGCGTCGACTCGGGCGCCGCCGGCGGCTGGAACGGCAGCTTGGGCTCCACCTCGGGCGCCTCGGGCGCGGCCGGCTCCTCGGCCGGCTCGCCCTCGGACTCCCACCAGATCAGCGCGATCGCCTCGTCGGTCGGCACCAAGGTGTCGTCCTCGACCTTGCCGAACGCCCTGCGGAGGTCATCCGCCGGGTCATCCGCGACCGGCTGGTCGGCCGGCTCGAGCGGCAGCTTGGGCTCCAGCTCGGGCCCGTCGAGCTCGACCGGCCGGTCGGCCGGCTGCTCCTCAGGCGCCTCGGCCGGCTGCTCGACCGGCTCCTCCTCCGGCGTCCCCTCGGCCTCCGCCGGCTCCTCGGCCGGCGCCGCCTCGGGAGCCTCGGGCTCCGCCGGCTCCTCGACCGGCTTGTCCTCCGGCGTCGCCTCGGGCTTCTCTTCGGGCGCGGCCGGCTCCTCGACCGGCTTGTCCTCCGGCGTCGCCTCGGGCTTCTCCTCGGGCGCGGCCGGCTCCTCGACCGGAGTCGCCTCGGGCTTCTCCGCCGCCGCCTCGGGCTCGGCCGGCCGGTCGGCCGGATCGCTCTCGGGCTTCGCCGGCTCCTCGGTGGGCTCCTCCTCGAACTCCTCCGGCTCAGCCGGCGTCGCCTCGGGCTCGACCGGCTCGTTTACCGGCTCGGGCTCCTCCTCGGCCTCAACCGGCTGCTTTTCCGGCGTCGCCGGCTGCTCGACCTCGGCCTCCGCCGGTCCCTCCGGCGCCTCGACCGGCGAGCCCTCGGCCGTCTCGATCGGCGCCTCGGTCTCACCCGCCGCCGTCTCCTCGGAGGCGCTGGCCTCCGAGTCGGTGGCTCCGGAACCCTCGGTGTCCGAGGACTCCGTGCCCGAGCGGTCCCCGCCCTTGACGCCGGCGGCGGTGTCGGCCTCGAAGCCGCTGCCGGTGTCCGAGGAGTCGGCCTCGGTGGAGTCGATCCCCACCTCGTTCGAGCCGGTGTCCGAGGACTCGGCCTCGGCGGACCCGTCGGCGTCGGTGGAGTCGGTGCCGACCTCGCTCGAGCCGCTGGCGGCGGTGTCCGAGGACTCGGCGCCGGCGCCGATCGCCCGGGGCCCGTCGGCGTCGGTGGAGTCGCCTCCGCCGCTGCCGTCCGACTCACCGTCATCGCGCGCCTGCCAGGAGTCTTCGACCCAGCCCTGGATGACGATCGGCCCGCTTCGCCGCGGACCGTCCGACTCGGGCACGTCCGACCCCGGGCCGTCCGACCCCGGGCCGGTGGGCGTGCTGCCCCCCGGTGCCTGAGCCGGTCCTCCGAAGTCGTCGATGATGTCATCCCAGGTCGGCAGGTTCGCCAGCCCCTCGTTGAAGGTGTGGATCGCCTCCTTGAATCGATCCCCATGGGTGAGGAGGTCGTCGATCATCGCGTCGAACTTCTGCTCGCGCTCGGCGGGCGAGTCGCTGGAGTGCGGGTCGAGGACGTGACCCATGCCGAGTTCGTTGGCGACCCTGTCGGCGTTCGACTGCTGGTCGCCGAACTGGGGGAGGAAGAGCGTCGGGGTCTCGGTCTTGATGAGTTCCCGGACGCCGCCGAAGCCGCCGTGGCCGACGAAGACGTCGGCCCACTCCAAGCATGCCGGCTGGTCGGTGTAGCCGACGAGTTCGGTGTTTTCTCCCGCGTACTGCCGGTAGAACTCCTCGTTGCCGGGGCCGACCGAGGCGATGACGTTGACGTTCATCTGGCTCAGCCTCTTGAGGGCGAGGATGTTGGCCTCGCGGATGCCGTCCCTGAAGCGCACCTCCTCCGACTTCCAGCCGGTGCTCCCCAGCATGACGTAGACGTTCTTCCACTCGGGGTTGGCGGGCTCGTAGCCCGGGGGCAGCCCCTGCCGCTTCGGGGTTCCGATCGCGGGCTGAACGCCCTGGATGTCGTCCCGGCCACCGAAGAACAGCCCCGGGTCCATCGGCGTTACCAGCGGCCGCCAGTCGGAGGGCTTGTTGACGGCCTCCGGCGGGAGGCCGAGGCTCGCCCGGATCTCGTTGAGCTTCTCGCGCATGATCGGGTGCAGCTCGCCGATCAGCGGCCCGAGGCCATTGTCGACGGGGATCGCCTGGACCCCGAGCAGGTCACCGAGCAACCCGGGGATGGAGACGTCGTGGAGGAGGAACTCGGGCGTCCCGTACCGCTGGGCGATTCGCTGGATGTCGGCGGCCATCGCCGCGGCCTGCTCGGGCAGGACCTCGCCGAACAGCAGCTCGTTGAAAGCGTCGTTGCTGCCGGGGTTGCCGTCGACGCCGAAGCGCGCGTCGGCGATCCTGCGAAGCGTCTCGCGGTCCTCGGACCAGTCCGAACCGGCCCGCTCGTAGTGGAAGCCGTAGCCCTCGGCCGCGGCCTGCATCTTCGGGGGGGCGGCGACGATCACTCGGTAGCCGCGCGCCTCCAGGTGCTTGATGGGGCCGGAGAGGGAGTTCATGTGGCTCCAGACGGAGTTCACCGGGACGATGACCGTGCCCATCGGGAACTCGGGGCTCCTGCCCCCGGGGAAGAACGTCCCCGCCGGGAACTCGGGGAGCGGGTGCTGGTTGTTACTCGTGGCCATTTTGATGGCCCTTTCTGTGAGACGGCGGTTCTCGCCGCGTCGTTGCCGCCGGCGGTTGCCGGTGGCGGTGTTGCTTGTGCCCGCGCGGGGGCTTTGCCCCCGCGGTTTGAATCACTGCCTCTCTGTGAGGTGGGCGAGTGGTCTCGCCTTGGGTCCGCCGGCGGGCACGCCGGCGGTAGTGCCGCCCCGAGGGCTCAGACCTCGTGGCCCCTCAAAGGTGGGGCGGGCGGCTTTCGTGGTGGGAGGAGGGCAAGCCCCCGGCCCGCCAACCGTTCGGTCGGATTGGCGAGCTAGATGAACAGGGAGACCGCGGCCAGGAGCTCTTCCCGGGTGTGCGTGAGCGGAGCCGTCCAATCGCCCAAATGGAACGACCCCTGACCCGGACGAATCAGCTCCAAGGCGACCTGGGCCAGATCGGGCTCAGAGTGGCGACTCAGTTGAACCTCCCAGGACGCGTCCGGTCCGCCGATGGTGATGGTGACGGCGGAAACCGATGGTCCGTCGAGCAGCTCGGCGATGGTGATCTCCGCCGGCCGCCCCTGGCGAGCATCCGTCAGCGGCAGCTCGAGCGAGGCACCCGAGCCCTCGCAGTCGATCTGAAGCCGGTCCGCGTCGGGGTTCGGGAGCTTGCCCTTGACGAACACCTCGCCGGTCTCGTGGGCGAAGGCGTGGTGAACCCCGAACAGGCCGTCGACCTGGTCGAGCACGACGATCCCGGCCGGGGCCAGCCCGAGTGCCCGCATCGCCACCCAGAAGCGCCGGCCCAGCTCGTCGCCGACCGCACGGTACGGGGGCGGGGGCGACTCCAGCGAGCTGCCGGCGAGCTGGTCCCGGTCGGCGCGGCCGCCCAGCTTCGGAGCCTGGAGCGATCGCTCGACCTCCAGCGTGTGCTGGTAGCCGACGGCGAAGGCGCCGCGGGAGCGACGCGCCGCTCGGACGATGCTGCACGCGTCCCTCTCGGCGATCCCCGACGGCTCCACCGCGAGCACGTACTTGTCCTGCATGAGGACGCGGACGATCGCCCATCCCTGCCGCTCCGGCGGCCCGCCCACGAAGACGGCTTCGCACTCGGCCTCCTCGAGCATCTCCTTGAGCGAGCCGTACACATTCGCCACCCCGAGCGCGTCGGCGACCCGCTGGGCGCCCCCTAGGTTGTGGTCGGCCACGGCGACGAACTCGATGCCCTCGGCGGACACCGGAACCCGGGCCATCGAAACCAGCGCGTCACAGCCGAAGACGGCGATCCGAAGGGTCTGCTCGGACGGCAGAAGCTTGGTGGCCATGGAGTGGCCCCCTTTCCAGAAGGGCGACGGCAGGATGCCGTCGCTGCTGCCCACCGGCGGTTGCCGGCGGGGTGGTGCCGCCCGGGGGTTCGAAGCCCCGAGCGGCCCGAGGCGGCTCCGCGGGGAGCCGCCCCGTGGGTTAGATCGGGCGCGGGAGCGGCGCGGCCGGATCCAGGTTGCGGAAGACCGGAAGGCCGTACTCGAGGAGGAGGACGATCTCCTCCTCGTAATCGGATGGCGACCCGACCATCAGCACTCCGTGGACTGCCGGCCAGCGGATCACCGCGTCGATGGTGCAGAACGCGGGCACTCCGAGATCGTCGCCGAGCTCCCGGGCGACTCCGAACTCGCCGTCGGCGACCGCGACCACCGCTCCGCCCCGCCCGGGCAGCACCCGCGCGACGGTCCGGATGTATTCCGCCGTCGCTTCGTCGCGGCAGCCGAGGACGGCGTACCCGAAGGGCTCGACCCCGGACGCCACCGCAGCCGGGAGGACCCGCGGCGTCACCGCCGCGCAGGCGACGTTGAGGCCGGATTCGAGCGCCTCGACGATCGGACGCGCGTGCCCGGCCGGTGGGACGGCCAGCATGAGGCGGTCGGGGTTGGCCCAGACGATCGCCTCCCCCATGAAGGGGAACGTCGGAATGTCGAAGTCCGCGCCGATCCTCCAAGCCCGGTCGAAGTCGCCGTCGATGTAGGCGACGGGGTAGCCGCCGCTGCCGTTCATCAACTGGACCATCCGCCGGATCAACAGCTCCGACGTCTGCTCGGTGCCGGCGTACAGCGCGACCCTCCTGACGCGGTCGATCCGCTTCCCGGCGGTGGCGGCGCCGGAGTCCGCGGCGTCCGCCGACGCGGAATCGATCGCCAGCGACCCGGGCTCCGGGAGGAAGTCGCAGACCACGCGGATGCCGCGCTTGCTCGCGTAGTCGATCGCCTCCTGGGCGGCGCTCCAGGGCAACGACAGGTAGAGCACGCTGATGTCGCCGGCGTCGACCATGTCCTCCAGCGACCGGTGCGGGACCGCGTCGAGCAGCCCGGCCAGCTCCTCCACCGCCGGCATCACGCAGTTGCCGAGAGCGAGATGCTCGATGCGCTGCCGTCGACCGACCGTGAGCAGCCGATCGGTGTCGTGAACGTCACGACCGAACGCCGCGATCACGCCGCCCGAGCGAGTGACCGTCGAAGGGACGACCTCGGTGTGCACGCGGAACCCGCGCGCGAGCGCGGCGGCCGTCACCCGCTTGGCCTCCTCCAGCGGCTGGGTCACCAGCAGGGTGTCGAACGGCTCCCCCTCGAACAGCCCCTCGGGCGAGGAGCACAGCGACGCGTCGAGGGCGGTGGCGAGCCAGCGGATGTCGTCGACCTCGTGCGCGGGGGCGCCGACCGCGACGACCTCGGCGTCGAGGTTGTCCTCGAACCAGAGCCACTCCCCAGAGGTATGCGTGTCGTAGCCGTAGATGGCGACCTTGGACATTTCGGTCATGAAGACCACTCCTTCTGTGAAAGGCGAAAGCGCTGATCGCTATTCGCGCTGAAGGCCTTCGCTCGTGGAGCCATCTCGTCTCTCGACTCCGGGGCAGCTTTCGGCACGCCTGGGGGCGGGGAAAGGGCCGGGATATGGGAGCTGGGAGTCGGGGGTTAGCCCGGGAAATGGCGGTCTAGAGCGAAAGAGGAAGCATAAAAGTAGCTCGGGATTCTCCCTCTGTCAACCTCTTTTACACTGATTTGCAGGGATTTCGTGGCTTCGTCGTATTCAACGAAGCGGCGTTGGGCCACTTCTTGGCTCTGGGGGCGGTCCGCGGCGTGACGCCCGCCGCGGGGGCCGCGGCGCTTCGGCGAAGCGCCGCGGCCTTGGACGCAGGGATCTGGCGAACCCCTACCAGGTGACCGGCGAAGCGGACGCCCCGATCGGGCGAAGCCGAAGTTTCTTCGGCGTGCCCCGGGCGGCCAGTTAGAACAGGAGCTCCCGTCCGCCCAACGCGGACGACCGGTCGGCGACGTCGAGCACCTCCTGCACGTCGACGGCGAGCTCCAGATCCGAGCGCAGCGGCTCGGAGCCGCCCCTCGCCCGCTCCACGAAGTCGCTCAGCTGAGCGACGATGGCCTCCACATCGGTGGCCGGAACCTCACCTCGTACGCTCCTGCCGCTGCGATCGACGAAGGTCGGCTGATCGTTGGGGCCGGCGGTCGCGGTGGTCAGCCACGGCGTCCACAGCGTCCCCTTCGAGCCCTCGCACCGAATCGAGGCCTGGCTCTCCAGCCCCCGCCAACCCGAGTCGACGACGAAGTGGCCGCGGGCTCCGTTCCTGCAGTCGACCATCATGCTGATCCTCTGCGCGAGATCGATCGTGGAGCCGCAGCTGCCGTGGCCCTCGTCCCACCAGCCGACCGCGCTGACGGCGATCGGGGGCGACGCCAGCATCGGCAGGCCGGCCGCGAGAAGCTGACCGGCCAGCTCGGCGCCGAGGCCCTCGGGGTGGGGCGTGCTGGCGGGGCACCGATACTCCGCGGTGAGCAGCTCAGGAGTTCCGAGCTTCCCGAGCTCGACGAAATCCCGCGACCAGGCGTACTGGAGCGGAGCCAGGGATCCGGCCATCAGGATCCTGCCGGCGCGCCCGGCCGCCTCGATCATCCGCCCCGCCTCCCCCGGCGTGCTTCCGAAGGGCGCCTGGCAGAGCACGTGGCACCCGTGCTCGAGCGCGGTGATGGTTGCCTGGGCCTGCAAGCCCGGCGGAAGCACGACGATCACAGCGTCGAGATCCATCCTCTCGAGCATCTCCTCGAGCGAGCCGAAGGCGTGCCGCACCCCGTAGTCCGCGGCCACCAACCGGGCGTCGACGAGCCCGGGATCGGCGACTGCGACGACCTGGACGCCGTCGGCGAACAGCCCCTGTGCGGCGCGGATACGCAACCTCGAGTCGAGCGAGCCGCAGCCCACGACTCCGACCCTGAACGGGGGTCCGAACGAGTTTCGAAGGACGATCGGGCCAGGATTCGTCGGACCCGCGTACGCCTCCGCGTGGATGACCAAGACCCCGCGCATCGCCGCGCAACCGACGACGTCCCGCGCCTCCTCGAAAGGCCGGCTGACGAGGAGGACGTCGATCTCCGCCTCCACCATCTCCGCGCCCACGACGACCGCCCGCACGCCGAGGCGCCGGGCGAGCTCTTCGGCCCTGCTGCGGTCGCTGTCGGCGACGGCGACGACCTCCGTCTGCAGGAAGCCGGCGTCCGCGAGCGCACACTCCCAGATTCCTTCCTCGCAACCGAACAGGCCGATCCTGAATTGCTTGGTCATGAAGACCATTCCTTCGTGAGGGCGACGACGCTGGTGCGTCGTCGCAGCTGCCCGCCGGCGGGTCGCCGGCGGATCGTGCCACCTGGGGGGTTCGAACCCCTTGCGGCCGCAACCGGGCCCCTGGTCAGGGGCGGCTGCTCCGGGTGGCCGGGAACTCGAGCATCTCCCTCGCCTGGTCGGAGGAGGCGACTGCTCGGACGTGCGCGTTGGACAGCTGGCAGGCGGAGAGCTGTGCGATGGCCTGTGGACCGCAACCAAAAATGGCCAGCTCGAACGTCATGAGGCACTCCTTCTGTAAAGGCGAAGAGCGGTTCGCTAATCGCGCCGACAGGTTTCGCTCGTGGAGGCCATTTCGTCTCTCGACTCCGGGGGCAGCTTTCGGCGCGCCTGGGGGGCGGGGAAAGGGCCGGGAGATGGGAGTTGAGGGCCGGGGTGAACCGGGGGAATCGGCGGTCTGGAGCGAAAAAGGAGTCTCAAAGATAGCCCCGCATCACCCCCGTGTCAACCCCTTTTACTGCCATTTGCAGGGGTTTTTCGTTGCTTCGTCGTATTCGGCGAAGCTTCGCCGGATTCGGATTTGGCTCTGTGAGTGGGCCTTCGTTGAACCGTCTCGGCCGACGCGGGGCCGATTCGACGAAGCAGATCAGCCGCCTCGTGGGGGTTCGGCGAAGCGCTCTGGAGGGATGGCGAAGCCGCCACCGCATCCAACGAAGCCGAGAAATCCGATCGTCTTCGCCCGCCGGTGATCGGCGCCAACGGCGGCAGCTGCCCGCTTAAGATGGCGCCGATGAATCGGGCCGGGCGGATCGTTCTCCTCGCAGCGTCGCTCGCCCTGCTGCTGGTTGGCTCGGCCGCCGGCCGCGTCGGCGGCGGGAGCGAGGCATCGAAAGACCCCTACTGGCTCGGCGCCTATTTCGCCGGGATGCGGGTGACCAGCGAAGAGGCCGCGATCTCCTACGGCGACTGCGAATTCCCGGAAGGCGAGGGCGGCTGCTCCGACCCGGCGCAGGTGCAGACCGCGACCAGCTGCGCCCGCAACCCGCTCGCGATCGACCGCGTGCCCTACCGCGTCTTCCGGCTGCGCGGCGGCGGGCTGGCGGTCGCCTACGAACCGACCGCGGTCGACGTCGGGACCGGCAACCGGACGGTGACCGTCTACACCAACGAACTGCAGCTGATGAGCGCCGCCCTGCGCGAAGTACGCCGCCGCTCGCAGCCCTCCCCCGGGCCGCTGCCGCCACCGGTCTACCCGCTGGCCGCGCTGCGCGAGTTGAAGCGCGTGACCGCGGCCGCGGCTCGGTTCCACGGGACCAAGGCGATCGCCAGGGCGACCGGGCTATCGCCAGCCGAGGTCAGGGTGCGGCTGCGGATCGCGAAGCTGCTCGGACCGCAGGCGCTGGCCGGCGTCCCGGTCCCGACGATGTCGACGGCCACCGTCGAGCGGCTGCGCCAGCTCGCCTTCGAGGCCCACGAACTGGGCCTCGCAGAGGCCGCCCGCAAGCACGGGCTGACGACGGCCGAGGTGCGGGCGAAGATCCGCGGGGTCCGCGGCCTCGTCGGCTTCTGCTAGCCGAACTGCCACTCGGGGCGAAGGGCGACCCGGAAGCCCGGCCCGCCGGTGTCGATCGGGTCGGCGCCGAGCAGCGGCACCCGGATCGAGCTCTGCCACAGCGGCCGCCGGTGCGGGCGGGCTTCGAAGGTCGCGCTGCCGCTGAACGGGCTCGGCGGGCGCAGCCTCGCGGTGCCGGTGGCGGGGTCGTAGTCGAACGCGGAGGCCGAAGCGCGGACCTGGGTGGCGCGCTGGATCTTCATCCCTTCGCGTTCTTCGAGCTTCGCCGCGAGGAAGATGCTGCCGCCGCCGCCTCGACCTCGGTGGACGCCGGCGGCGAAGTAGCAGGAGCAGGCACGGCTGGCGCCGCTGATCGTCGCCGCGTTCCTTTCGCCCCCCTCACGCGAGCTGGTCGCGGCCGGGGGCGTCGCGCGGCCGAACGGGTCAGTGGCTTCGGCTTGCGGACATTCCCACGGGGAGATCACGCTCATCGACCCGGTCGCCTGCGCCCCCTCGAGCCGCACGAAACCCCGCTCGCCGGTGAACTCGATGGTGCCGGCGAAGACGCCTTCCCGCAGGGTCCGCGGCGCCCCGGTGCACCCCTTCCCCGGCGCGGTCGAGTCGAGGGTCCTGGTCGGCGTGAAGGAGACGTCGATCAGGCCGAGTCGACCGAAGCGCACCTTCAGCCCGGCTTCGGTCGCTTCGCCCGGAACTTCGTAGGTGGCGACCTGGTCCTTGCGGCTGAGCTCGAGGGTCACGGTCCCGTCTTCGGAGTTTTCGAGATTGGCGTGGAGGCCGTTGCTCGCCTTCAGGCCCAGCTCGACCCGGACGATCGGCCCCCCTTCCGGGCTTGCGCCGAGCGCCACCCCGGCCGCGATCAGCGGCAGCGAGACCGCGATCGCGATCGCCGAGACGAGCCGAGGGAGAGCCGACACGCAGCGCAGTCTAGGCTCGCGGCTGGCCGCCCGGGCCGGCGTCGATCACGGCTTCAACCGTCGCCAGTCCCGGCCGTTGCTCGAAATCGGTGAGGACCCAGGTCGCGCCGGCCGCCTCCCAGGGGCCGGCCGCGTCGCCGGGCGGGATCTCGGTGACGAGGTCGAACCCTCCACCGGCGCCGTCGCGCAACTCGCGGATCTCCGCGGCGAGCTGCGCCAGGGCGTCGGGGCTCGGTACTTCGATCGGGAAGAAGCCGTCCCAGCGGGCGGCGCGCTCGAGCGGGCGGCGGGTCTTCCAGCGACCGGCGACCCAGACCGGGATCCGCGGCGCCTGCAGCGGGCGCGGCTGGAACTCGCCGCCCCAGAAGGAGGCGAGGCGGTCGAGGCCCGCGTCGAGGAGCTCGGCGCGCCTGCGCGGATCGACCTCCTCGCCGAACGGCTCGAGCTCGCCGTTGCGATCGCTGCCAAGGCCAACGCCGAGCGTCAGCCGGCCTCCGCTCAGCCGGTCGAGCGTCGCGGTCTCGCGGGCCACCTTCTGGACGCGGCGCCGCGACAGCGGGGTGACCATCGGCCCGAGCCGGAGGCGCTCGGTGGCGGCGGCGATCGCCGCCAGCGCGATCCAGGCGTCGGCGACCGCTTCGACCGGCGGCCGGTAGTCGACGTGGTCCCAGAGGAAGAAGCCGTCCCAGCCGCTGCGCTCGGCCCGCTGCGCCAGCTCGACCAGCTGCCGCGGGTCGGCGAGGTCGTCGAAGGGCGGGATGAAGAGGCCGCGCTTGGCGCTCACGAGAGGCCCACCTCGAGGCGGTATGCCTCGAGCCGCTCGGCGAGCTCCCGGGGCCGGCTGAGGGCGGGGCAGTGGCCGCTGTCGATCTCGTCGGGCTCGATGCCGAGCCGCTCGCGCACCACCTCGCGCATCCAATCCGGCGGGAACATCCGGTCCTGCCGGCAGAGCAGGAAGCGGGTCGGCACCTCCGGCCAGGCGTCGAGCGGCCACGGCCGCTCCCCGGGCGCATCCGACTGGCCGCGGCTCCGTTTCTTCGACTCCCGAGCGACGTCCTCGGGCACGTCCGCGTAGAAGATCTCCGCTTCGCTCGCTCCCTGCGGACCCGGGTAGCCGGTGTTCGCGCCCCAGTCGTCACCCCGCTCGCCGGGCGCCGGGACCATCCCCGAGATCAGCACCATCAGGCCGACCGGCACCTGTGCGCAGACCAGTGGCGCGGTGAAGCCGCCCAGCGATTGCGCGACGACGACCAGGTCCGAGCCCTGGCGCTCGCCGAGCGCCTCGACCACCGCCTCGGCGTACTCGGGGAAGCCGGCCGAGTCGTCCTCGCAGGGGAGGTCGATCGCGACCGCCTCCTGCCCGCGAGCGCGCAGCTCGGGCTCGAGCAGGCGCCAGTAGAAAGCGCGGTCGCCGCCGCCGTGGATCAGCACGTAGGTCGCCACCGCGACTCTTCTACCCGCCCCGCCCGACTTTTGCTCCCGCCTGCGGCGAGGACGTTCACCGGCGACTACCTCAGGGCCGCCCGTACTCGAGGTAGAACGGGCGCTGGCTGGCGCCGGTGCCGGCCTTCTTGACGAAGTAGCCGAAGGCGGAGAAGCGACTGCCGTCGCGCGCCGAGGGGCGCACCGTGAGGTAGTCGCCCCAGCGCGGTTCGGAGCTTGCTCCGGGGGTCGCGGTCGAGCCGTCGCGGAAGTAGACGACGAAGTCGCCGAGGATGCCGAAGCACGAGTTCGGATAGTCGCTCGGTCCGCCGACCGCAACGCCATACCCGAGCTCGCTGCGCGGGCTGATCGCCAGGCAGCCGTAGGCGAAGGCGTAGTCGGGGTTCCAGACCTGCATCTCTTCGGCCACCTTCCAGGTGCCGGTGTCGATCCGTGCCAGCCGCACGTGCGCCTGCGGGTAGAAGGGACTGTCGCCTTTGGCGCTCGCCGCGGCGTCCCAGGCGGTCCACAGGCTGGAGCCCTGGACGACCGAGGCCGAGACGTTGGCGACGCCCCGGGTCAGCCAGTCGACCCCGTCGGGATCGAGCGAGGCGAGGTCGGCGCTGACCGGGAACTGGCCGACGGTGACGTCGTGGAACCCGTAGGTGCCGGCGCCGTCGTCGAGCGTCATCACCCGCAGTTTGGAGGTGCTCGAGATCGCCACCGAGTGGACGACGTCCTTGCTGTTCTGCTGCGAGAGGTCGGAGAACTGGAAGATCCCTTCCAGCGGTTCGGTGCGAGCCCAGCTGACCGAGCGACCCTGGGCGAGGTCTTCGAGGTCCAGGGTCATCACCACCCGCCCCTTCCCCGAGAGGTTGGTCGTCATATAGAGGCGCGTCTCGCTGAAGGCCAGGTCCTGGCGGTCGGTCGCGGTCTTCGGCGCCCCGAGATCGGTCGAGGTGAAGTCGTAGACGGTCCACGACCCCTCGACGTCGCTGGCCAGGTCCTCGGCGCCGGCCACCGCCAGGCGGAAGTTGCCGTCGCCGGTGCCGACCGTCGTGCTGTGCTGCATCATCCAGGCGAACAGCCGCCGCTGCGGCACGTAGATCATCACCTGGTCGACCGGGCGGCCGACCGCGGCGGGCAGGAATTTGGTCGTGTCGTGCTCGGTGAAGGTCGCGCCGCCGTCGGTCGAGGCCATCAGGTAGGAGTTGCCGGTGTAGAGCACCACCCCGGCCGAGCCGTCCGCGCCGCTCGGGTCCGGCGGGATCGGGCCGCCGTTCGCGGGCGTCCCGAGCGGCGTGTACTCCTTGAATTCGATCCGGTGCTCCTCGCCGGGGCCGGTCGGCTCGGTGCCGGTGGCCGGGCTCTGCTTGACCCGCCGTCCCTTGCGGAACGGAATCGGCGCCGGCGGATGGCGACGATCGAGGCCGCCCTCGGCGAGCCGCCGGCGCGAGCGTGGCAGCGACTTCGGCTGGTGGTCGCTGGGCCGCCGGGTCTTGCCGCCGGTGAGCTTCGCGGTCATCGCGCCGGGTCCTCGGCGCCGTCGCGCAGCGCCCGCCAGTCGGAGCGGGCGCGGAGCGAGGCGACGATCGCGCAGACCGCGGTCACGCCCAGGATCAGCAACTCGAGCGAGCCGTCGCCGTGATCCGGATCGACGCCGAACACCTCCTCGATCCACTCGGGCCACGCGATCGTGACCAGGAACAGGACCGCACTGAGCGCGGCCAGGCAGATCTCCAGCCGCAGCCGCCGGTTCTGACCCATGACTCCTCCTCCCCGGAGTGCCCGTACGAAGCGACGAGCGTTGGTCGCGAGCCTAGCTCGCGGCGACGGCCTGTCAATACTTCGGTACCTATCGGTACCAATGTACGAGCGAAGCCTCACTCCGGGGAACCGGAGGGTCGGGCCGAGCCGAGCTCATCCAACTCTTCGCTCAGCCCGTCGACCGTTTCGCGCTGCCTTAGCTCGTCGAGCCGCAGGGCCACTTCGAGCTCGGCGTGGCGGAGGTGGATCAGCCAGCCGAGCCGCTCCTCGATCTCCCGCAGGCGGGTCATCGCCGTGTGCCTGTCGACGTTGAGGCGGGCGGCGGTGGCCGAGGTGTTCAGCTCGGCTTCGAAGTAGGCGCGCAGCGTCTCCTTCAGGGAGGGGTTTCGCTCCCGCGATTCCTCCAGCGGCGAGAGGTAGATGGAGATCAGGGAATCGCCGCACTCGCGGTCGGTCACCGCCGGGACCAGGAGCAGGACGTCGGCGTAGCGGGTGATGAAGCTGCGCTGGCAGAGAGCCACCTGCATCGCCGCCTGAGCCTGGCGATGGGTGGAGCGAAAGCCGGCGCGGCCCGAGGCCTCCACCCCGATCGCGAGGCGCACCCCCTCGGACTCGGCGAGGTCGACTTCGAAGGCCCCCGGGCCAGGTAGGTCTGTCGCCTGCAGCCAGGCCCAAACCGAGCCGTCGGCGCGCGGGACGATCAGCGAGGCGCGGCTATCGGCCGCGACCAGGCGGCGCACCACGGTCTCGGCGCGGGCCCCGGAGGCGACGATCCCGACGTGGCAGCCGTCGACGTTGTAGTCGAGCTCGTCGGTCGAGACCATCGCCGAGGTGAGCAGCGCCTCGACGATGCCCGCGGTCCGAGCCCGCCGGGACTGGCCCCCGACGGTCGCCAGCTCGGCGTGCCTGGCGGCGACCAGCGGCAGCATCTTGGCGACCACCAGCGCCAGGCGGCGCGAGGCGGTGTGCAGGAGGGCCGCCCGCTCGAGCTCGGAGAACGGCGCCACCTCGATCTCCTCGAGCAGGAAGTCCCAGAGCACGTCGTAGCCGTCGGTGTAGCGACCGAGCACCGTCTGCAGGGAGAGGCCGAGGCGGCCGACGCGCTGGATCTGCACCAGCGCCGCCGCCGGCACCGGGACCTCCTCCCAGTCGGCGTCGTGTTCGATCGCCAGCAGGGTCAGGTCGATGCAGGCCCGCACCGATTCCCGTTGCCCGCGTTCCAGGTCGGCCTCGCCGACGACCGTCGGGCCGAGCTTCGACTCGAGCAGCCGCGCGGTGATCGCGTCCTGGATCTCCGGCAGGCGCGAGCGCAGGCGGTCGCAGATCTCCGCCCGCTGTCCCGTCGGCGCGGCGAGGCTGGGACGAACCGGCATCACCGACATCAGCAGAACCTCCGGTTAACAGCCATCGCGCCAAGCCTCCTGGTTGTCCGAAGGCCCGGCCTCCGCCATCGCCTCTTGATCAGGGATTGTACCGGTAGTGGAAGAATCTCCACTACTAAGTATTCCTTCGCACATTAGATGACAGCCGCCGTGACCAGCAGGTTCCCGTCGCTCGCCCAGCGGCCGGCGATCGCCGACAGCGGCCGGCCGCCGGCGGCCGAGGTGGCGACCAGCAGATCGGCGACGAAGGTCCGCGCGGCGGCGTCGAAGCTGACCGCCGCCTGGTCGAAATCGAGCCAGCGCTCGTCGCAGGCCGCCGACCACGCCTTGTACACCGACTCCTTGGCGCTGAACAGGAGCTTGTCCCAGCGGATCTGCGGATGCACGCGCTGCAGCGCCGCCACCGCCCGGCACTCGCTCGGCGAGGCGATGCTGGCGAGCTCGACGCCGCCCGGGAGCGGCCGGTTCGGCTCCGCGTCGATGCCGATCGCGGCGACCTCGCCGGCGCGGGCCAGCGCGCAGGCGCAGTAGCCCTCGCAGTGGGTGATGCTGCCCACCAGCCCCGCCGGCCAGAGGGGCTGCCCGTGGGCGCCGCCGGGGATCGCCGCCGCCCCGACCCCGAGCGCGCCCATCGCCTCGCGGGCGCAGTTGCGACCGGTCGCGAAATCGCGCCGGCGCTTCTCGCCGGCCCGCTCGACCAGCCGCGACTCCTCCCCGTAGAGAGGATGGTCGCCGCGCAGCCGGCGAGTCTCGGCGCAGGCCACCAGCGATGGCAGGATCGCCTCGATCATTCCCAAGGCCCGCGCGCGGCGACTGTCATCCGCTGAGCGCTACCAGTCCGGAGGTGGCATGGGCGTACGATTTGCCCGAGTCGTCGACGAGCCGGGCTTGCGCGGCGCTGGCGGACCGCCCGATGTGAATCGCCTCCGCCTCGGCGCGGACGCCGTCGACCGTCGGCGGCAGCTGCCGGAGGAGGTGCATGTTGAAGTTGACGGTGCTGACGATCGTCCCCTCCTCCGCCCCGGCCTGGACCGCGATCCACATCGCGGCGTCGAGGACCGTCGCCGTCACCCCGGCCGCGATGACGCCGATCGCGTTGCAGTGGAACTCGGCCGGGCGCAGCTCCAGCACGGCTCTGCCGGCCTCCACCTCGACCACGCCGAAGTCGAGCAGCGAGGCGATCGGCGGCTCCGGGAAGTCATCGGCGGCGAAGGCCGCGAGGAGCTCGTCGCGCGACATGCCGGCCGCCATCTTCAGCGCCGCCAGCGGGTCCTCCCACCTGACCAGCCGCTGACGAAGCACCTCCGCCGGCTGCTGGCCTCCTGCCGCAAGGGTCTCCCCGGTCACCGTGTCCCTCCGCTCACGATCCGGTCACCGCCGGGGGAGCGGCGATGCTCTCCTCGGCGCCGATCTTGTCTTCGAGCTGGGAGTCGGCGACCTGCGAGCCGCTGCGCTCGGGGAACGAGGGCAGAGCGATGGCGACGAAGACCGCGCCGGCCGCGGCGGCGCCGCCGGCGACCAGGCAGCCGGTGCTCATCCCCTGGTTGAAGGCGGCGGTCGCCGCGTGGCGGACGACCGGCGCCAGTTCGGTCCAGCCGTTCCTGGACAGGTTGTCGGCGACGGCGAGCGCGCCGCCGACCGAGCCGCGGGCCACCGACAGCGCGTCGTGGGGCAGCGTCGCCGGCAGCCTCGAGACGATGTGGTTGGTGTAGAGGGAGGCGAAGATGCTGCCGATCACGGCGACGCCGAGGGTGCCGCCGAGCAGCCGCGTGGTGTCGTTGACCGCCGATCCGACGCCCGCCTTCTCGACCGGCACGACCCCGAGGATCGCCTCGGTCGCCGGCGCCGCGGTGAACCCCATGCCGATCCCGAAGATCGACATCTGCACGAAGATCGTCTGGTAGGGGGTCGAGGTGACGTTGGTCGACGCCCACGCGTAGAAAACCGCCACCGCGACCAGGCCGACGGTGACGATCAGCTTGGTGCCGATGCGGACCGCGAGTTTGGTGCCGACGATCGAGCCGACGCCGACGGTGAAGGCGACCGGCAGCATGTGCAGCCCGGTCGAGAGCGGCCCGTAGTCGCGGAAGAACTGGAAGTACTGGGTGACCAGGAAGATGAAGCCGAAGAGCGTGAAGTAGGCGACGGTGACGGCGCCGCAGGCGGCCGAGAAGCGCGAGTTGAGGAACAGCCGCACGTCGAGCATCGGCGCCGGGAGGCGGCGCTCCCAGAGGACGAACACCGCCAGCACCGCGAAGGCGAGCCCGAGCCCGACGAAGGTGCGGGTGCTGGTCCAGCCGTAGTTCGGCGCCTCGATCAGGAAGAAGACGAGCAGCCCCACCCCGGCGGTCGCGAGGACGGCCCCGACCCGGTCCGGACGCGGCGCCATCGGGTCGCGTGATTTCGGCACGTAGCGGGCGACCAGCAGGCCGGTCAGCGCGGCGAGCGGGGCCATCGCGTAGAAGACGCAGGGCCAGGAGAAATGTTCGAGCAGGGCGCCGCCGATGATCGGGCCCATCGCGATCGCCATCCCCGCCACCGCGCCCCACAGCCCGATCACTTTGGCCCGCTCGGCACGGCCCTGGTAGACGTTGGCGATGATCGAGAGCGTCGACGGGAACACCATCGCCGCACCCGCGCCCATCACGCAGCGAGCCGCGATCAGCTGGGTCGCGTCGGTCGACAGCGCGCCCGCCACGCTGGCCAGTCCGAAGACGGCGAGGCCGGCGAGCAGGACGCCCTTGCGCCCGATCCGGTCGCTGACGCTGCCCGCCGCCAGCAGCAGCGAGGCAAAGACGAGGTTGTAGGCATCGACGATCCACTGCAGTTCGCTGTTGGAGGTGTGCAGCTCACGAACCAGCGTCGGCAGGGCGACGTTGACGATCGTCGTGTCGATGTTGATCACGAAGTTCGCCAGCAGCAGCGAGACGAGGGTCAGGCGACGACGCTGGAGGGTCATCGGCGGGCCTCCGGCTCGCGCCGCATCAGGATCAGCGGCGGGCTGTCGCGGAAGCGCAGCTCGCGGGTCCGGGCGAACCCGAGCCGTTCGTAGAGCCGGGCGTTCCGCTCGCAGGTGGCCTCGACGTAGGCCGGCAGGTGCGCCTCGTCGCAGGCCTCGAGCGTCGGCCCCAGCAGCAGCGTTCCCAGGCCCTGGCCCTGCGCCGACGGCGCCACCCCGACCGCCGCGAGGTAGTGGTGCGGCTCGCGCAGGTGGTGCTTCTCGATGTGGAGCAGGTACCTGAAGTCCCTGACCGCCACCCGCCGCGAGCGGAAGACGGTCCGGTACCGGCGGAAGTTCTTGACCGCGGCTTTGGTCGGCAGCCGCCAGCGCCCGGGCGGAGCGACAATCGCCGCGCCGTCGAGCTCGGCGGTCGTCCAGGCGACCCCTCGGTCGAGGCCGAAGATGCGCAGCTCGAGCTCGAAGAAGACGCGCAGCCGCTGCCGCCGGGTGCTGTCCCCGGGCAAGAGCCACGAGTAGATCGGATCGTCGTAGAAGGCGTCGGCGAGGGCGCTCGAGAGGGCGTCGACGTCGGCCTCGACGACCCGCCGCAGCTCCCTCCCGCCCCCATCTTTCGACGATGAGAGCGGCGATGAATGTGGCGTTGGCGTGCGAGGCATCTGATATCCGTGGGTGGGAAATTCCGTCGGCTGGACACGTCTTATACAACTGTCTTATACAAATGTCTAGAAATTCTCGTCAAGGTCATCGCGAAGCGTTGCTCGAAGCAGCCAAGAATTTGATGCGCGAATCGGGCAGCGCCAACATCACCGCGCGCGACCTGGTCGTCGCCTCCGGCACCAACCTCGGCTCGATCGGCTACCACTTCGGCTCCAAGCAGGCGCTGCTCGACGAGGCGGCGACCGCGGTCTTCCAGGAGTGGGCGGCGACGGTCACGAAAACGCTGACGCGCGATCCCGACGCGACGCCCGCCGAGACGCTGGCCACCTCGCTGCGGCGGATCCTCGACGACTTCGAGACGCTGCGCCCGTACTTCGTCGGCTTCATCGAGCTCGCCTCACGCAGCTCGAACTCGGAGACAATCCGCGAGCAGCTCGCCGTCCACTACGGCAAGCAGCGGGCCGAGGTCGCGGCGATGATCTCGGAGACGATCGGCGGCGACTTCGCCGAGCCCGACGCGGTCGCCCTGGCCTCGGTGCTGATGGCGATCAGCGACGGCCTGATGCTGCAGATGATGATCGACCCGGGCGAAGTCCCGTCCTCGGAAGAGCTGGTCAGGGCCTCGGGCCGAGCCCTGCGGCGGGTGCCGGGGCTGGGCTCCCGGCCCGACTCCTGAGCGCGTCGCCGAGCGTGTCGATCCACTCGCCGGCGCGGTCGATCGCGCCGTCGAGCAGGAGGAATCCGTGCAGCTGGTCGGCGGCGTGCAGGTGCTCGACCGCGACGCCGGACCGCGCCAGCTTCTCGGCGTAGGCGATGCCGTCGTCGCGCAGCGGATCGAACTCGGCGGTGATCACCAGCGTCTCGGGCAGCCCGCCGTGGTCGGCAGCGACCATCGGGAACAGGTAGGGGTCATCGAGGGGATAGCCGTCGGGCAGGTAGTTGTCGAGGAACCAGGCCAGTTCGGCTGTGTCGAGCATGTAGCCGTTGCCGCGCTCCGCGTAGGCGGGCTGGCGCCCGAAGACGTCGGTGATCGGATAGGCGAGCGCCTGGAAGGCGGGCAGCGGCGCGCCGCCGTCGCGGAGCAGCAGGACCAGGCTGGCGGCGGTCGTCCCGCCCGAGCTTTCGCCGACGATCGCCCGGCACCCGCTCGTGCAGCCGAGCTCAGCGGCCTGATCGAGCAGCCAGCGATAGGCGGCGTAGGCGTCCTCGACCGGCGCCGGATGGCGATGCTCGGGCGCGCGGCGGTAGTCGAGCGCGGCGAGCAGGAAGCCGGAGCGCTTCGCCAGCCGGCGGCAGAGCCGGTCGTGGGTGTCGAGGTCGTTCAGCGTGAAGCCGCCGCCGCCGATGAACAGGGCGAGCGGCAGGACGCCCTCGCGCGGCCGGTAGAGACGGATCGGGATCGGGCCGTGGGCGCTCGGGCAGGCGCGATCCTCGACCGCCAGGAGCGGCAGCGTGGCGCGGCCGCGGCCGATCAGCGCCGCCCGCACCCGCTCGCGCGCCTGCTCGATCGGCAGCTCGTGCGTCGGCGGCAGGCCGGAGGCGCGGATCACGTCGAGCAGGTCCTGCGCCTGCGGATCGAGTCGCGCCTCGAAGGCGGCTGGCCGAATCGTCATCGCTCGGGCGCGGGCCGCGTCAGACGGGCTCGAGAGCGGCCGCGCGTGGCGTCACCGGCAGCGCGAAGCCAGCCCTCTGCGCCCGCTTCGCACCCGCGCGCCGCTCCTTCTCGAGCTGGTAGAAGTAGTCGGCGACGTTGACCTGGATCGTGTGGCGCGGGGACTTCACGTAGCGCGAGCGCATCGAGTCCTGGTCCCGCCTGATGTCGGCGACCATCTGGCTGCGGGGCGGCAGCGCATAGCGCCCGCACAGGTAGTCGCCGACCCACCTGCCCTGCGCCTCGGCGAGCGGCATCGTCGCGCCGAGCGGCTGCAGCAGGCAGATGAAGGCGAGGTTCGGGATGTCCGGGTCGAAGGCGCGCCGGAACAGTTCGATCCGGTTCTCCGGCGCCGAGATGAACTCCTCGTCGAAGAACGGGAAGGTGATCTTGTAGCCGGTGCACCAGACGATCACGTCCGCATCGACGCTGGTGCCGTCGACGAAGTGGAGGGTCGAGCCGTCGATCCGCTCGATCGCCGGCTTCGGCGCGATCGCGCCGTGCGCCAAGCGGTCGAAGATCCGGTTCGAGACGGTCCCGTGGGTGGCGTTGAATTTGTGCCGCGGCTTCGGCAGCCCGAGCCGTTCGGTATTGCCCATGTACCACTTGAGGAGCGTCCCGCGGATCAGGAACCGGACGCTCATCGGCAGCTGCGGATGCTCGGGGTACTGGTCGTAGGGCCGGCCGAACATGTACTTGGGGACGATCCACGCGCCTTCGCGGACCACGAGGTTGGTCGCCGCCGCCACGTAGGAGGATTCGACGACGATGTCGAGCGCCGAGTTGCCCATCCCGACGACGACGACGCGCTTGCCGGCGAACATCTCCTTCTTGCGGTAGTAGTGGGAGTGGAGCTGCTCGCCCGGGAAGGTCTCTGTGCCCGGCACCGCCGGCTCCGGCCCGCGCGGGTTCCAGTGGTGCCCGTTGGCGACCAGCAGCACGTCGTAGAGCCGCGTCTCGCCGCTGTCGAGGGTGATCTCCCAGAGGCCGTCGTCGCGGCGGTGGGCGTGCTCGACGTTGGTTTCGAAGGTGATCGTCTCGCGCAGGCCGAAGTGGTCGACGTAGGAGTTGAAGTAACGCGCCAGGTGGGTGTGATGGGGGAAGTCCGGAACCTCGTCGGGGATCGGGAAGTCGGAGTACTGCATCATCGGCTTCGAGGTGTTGATGCAGAGGTCGTCATAGGCCGACGAGACGCCGTTTCTGTTCTCGTAGACCCACATCCCACCGGCCGTGTCGGACCGCTCGAAGCAGTCGAACGGGATGCCGCTTTCATGCAGGGCCTTGACCGCGGTGATCCCGGACGAGCCCGCCCCGATCACACACACACGCGGCAGCGCGCCGCTACTGGATGCGTCGTTGAACATCGCCTGGTGAGTGTAGGTACGCCTCGACCGAAAAGTCAAAAAAAAGGGTGCGAGGGTCGCGGCGAGACGGTCAAATCGACTAATACATCGTCGAGGGCAGCCATGGTCCGGTCGGTCGGCGGTAGTCGCTCAGGGTCATGTAGCTCATCGGCTTGACGATCCGCAGGCGCTGGTCGAGGCACCAGCGCAGCGTCGCTCCCTGGGAGGCGGGAACGAGGAACGAGAGCGGCCGGCCGGCCAGCGCCGCGGCGCCGAGGATCAGCTGCCGCAGGTCCGCCTCGGAGCGGGCGACCGCGTGCGCGGCGGGGAAGTAGGTGAGCGTGGTGGCGTAGGCGACGACCTTCCCGCCACGGACGGCGACCAGCGGCGCGCAGAGCGGATCGGCGAGCGAGTCGCGGATCTCGGCGCCGCGCTCGTGCCCGTGGACGTCGGCGTAGAGCTGCTCGCAGGCGGCCAGGTCGGCGGCGTCGAGGACCCGCACCTCGACCGCGCCGTCGGGCTCCGACTGCGGCTGGCCGGCGAGCAGGAGGACTAACTCGCGGACCTGCAGGCCGAGCGCGACGTAGAGCGCCAGCGAGGTGCGGTTGAAGCCGTCCTGGAGCAGGCGCACGTCGTCGGCGCCGTCGGCCCGCTCGAGCAGCGCCTCGGTCAGCTGGCGGCCGACCCCGCCCTGCTGCGCCAGCGGATCGACGCTGACCGGGCCGATCGCCCTGATCGGGCCCCGCTCGTCGAGGAAGCTCGAGCCCAGCACCCGCTCGCCGGCGAGCGCGACCACACCCCAGATCGCCGGGTTTTCGATCAGGCCGCTCGCGATCCGCTCGGCGAACTCGACGCTCGGATACGCACCGGGGAAGCGGTGGTAGTCGTAGAGGGCGTCGAACGAGCGAAAGAGGACGTCGGCGGTGGCCCGCGTATGCCGCGGCTCGATCGCGACGACCCGGCTCGTCTGCTCGGCGGTCTCGATCATGAGATGGTCGCCGGCACCTCTCGCCCGTCGGCGGCGGCCGCCGTCACGCCGAGCTCGCGCGCTTCCTTCTCGGCAAGCTTCTTGAACGTGCGCAGCTGCTTCTTCATCATGAACAGCTCCGCGTAGGGGTAGGTTTTGCGGCGGAACTCCGCGTAGCGCCCCGGCTTCTCGTAGGTGACCACGTCGACCGCGATCCGGCAGCGGCCCGGGCCCCGCGGCACCAGCAGGTAGGTGCAACCGACATCGGCCCCCCAGAACCAGCGCGCGCGTGCGATTCGCATGGTCAGCTGCCGCCCGGGCTCGAACTCGACCAGCTCGAAGATCTTCACGAACCACCTCTGACCCACCTCCAGGTCGTCGGCGCCGGGAATCAGGTGGCGGGGACTGCGGCGGCAGTAGTTGTCGATGTAGTCATAGCTGTAGGGGGCGATGTGAAGCTGGCACAGCCACCGGTAGACGACCTCGGCGGGTGCGTCGACGTCGATCGCGCGGTAGTAGTGCTTCTGCGGTGCGCGCACGTAGTCGTCACACGCATAGTGAAGGGCACGATCCTCGGGCGTCGAGCCCCAGTTGAGCGCATCGTCCCATGCCCGCGCGCGACGGTCGGCCAGCGTCAGGCGATCGATCCAACGTCTCTTGTTACCGGATTTGGAAGTACTCACTGCGCCTCTCCTCATGTCGGTTTCACCCTTTGTGTGATGGTAGGAACGGTGTCATCGCGGCGTCAAATCCGCGACACCGGCCAGCCAGTCGACGACCGCGTCAGCGGTCGTCGCCGCGTCGAGCTCGATCATCGAGAAGTGGTCACCGGGCGCCTCGACCGCGTCGGCCGTTGCCTGCCAATCGGGGAGCGGCCCGGTGGCGGCCTGGCCCAACGACTCGGCCGCCGTCAGCCGCAGCGAGCGCACCTCGAGCGGCGCCGGCTCCCATTCGTCCAGCAGGCGCAGGTAACAGGCCATCGCCAGCAGGTTCACGTCGTCGAGCGCGATCAGCTCGTTGCGCTCCTCGACCATCCGCCCCAGCACCGCCGCCAGCGTCGCCCGGCGCGCCGCCTCCTCGGAGGACATGTGGGTGTCGATCATCACCACGGCGGTTGGCTCGAGCCCCGCTTCGCAGCAGCGTTCGGCGAGGGCGTGGGCGAGCGTCCCGCCGGCCGAGTAGCCGGCGAGCGCGAAGCTCCCCGCCTCGGCGATCGGCATCAGCGCGTGGGCGAGCGCGTCGATCGCCGCGGCCCAGGTCGCGGGGAGGGGCTCGGCGGCGCGGAACCCCGGCAGCGAGAGGGCCAGGACCCCCCGCCGCCCGCCGACGCCGCGGGCCAGCCGCGCGAACTGGTGCGGCCCGGACCCCGGCATGAACGACGGGACGCAGATCAGCTTCTCCGGGTGCTCGCCCTGCCCGAGAGCCAGCAGGGCCGGCGGCTCGGGCAGGTCGGCGGCGGCGCCAAACGACTCCGCCAGCTTCGACGCCTCGACCAGCATCGGCACCGCGTCGAGGATCGCGCCGCGCTCGTGGGCGACGCGCAGCAGGGCTCCGAGGGTGCCCTCGACCACCGCCGCGGGCGGCGGCTCCGCGGCGGCGCCGGCGTCGCCCCGCTCGGCGAGCAGGTCGCAGAGGTGCTGGGCCAGCGCCGCGGGCTCCGGGAAGCCAAAGATCATCGAGGCGGGCAGCCGCAGGCCGGTGGCGTGGCTGAGGCGATTGCGGAGCTCGACCGCGCTCAGCGAGTCGATCCCGAGCTCGTGCATGCTGCGCTGCGGGTCGATCGCCGCCGGCGACTCATGCCCGAGCACCGCCGCCAGCTCGGAGCGGACGGCCGCCAGCGCGAGCGCCGGTCGCTCGGACGGCGGTGCGGCGGCGAGCTGCTGGGCGAGGGCGCCCTCGGAGGCTCGCTCACGGCGCTCCGGGGCGCGGACGAGCTGGCGCAGCAGCGCCGGCAGCGCCTGCCGCTCGGCGAGCTCTCGCATCGTCGTCGGGTCGAGCCGCAGCGGCGCGACCAGGGCCTCGCCAGCCGCCCTGGCCAAGTCGAGGAGGTCGAGGCTGCGATCGGGCTCGATCGGCAGGATCGCCATCCGCGCCCGGACCTGCTGGGCGAAGCGTTCGAGCTCGGTCCCCTCGAGCTGACCGGCGATCTCGCTGTCGACCCCCCAAAGGCCCCAGGCGATCGAGACGGCGGGGAGCCCTTCGGCGCGACGGCGCTGGGCGAGCGCGTCGAGGAAGGCGTTGGCGGCGGCGTAGTTGCCCTGGCCGGCGCCGCCGAGAAGGGGCGCGGCGGAGGAGAAGAGGACGAGCTCGGCGAGATCGAGCTCGCGGGTCAGCTCGTCCAGGTTGAGAGCGGCGTCGGCCTTCGGGCGCATCACCCGATCGAGCTTTTCGGCGTCGAGCTTCTCGATGGTGGCGTCCTCGAGCACGCCGGCGACGTGGATCACCGCAGTCAGCGGGTGCTCGGGTGGGATCGCGTCCAGCGCGCGGGCGAGCGCCGCGCGGTCGGCGGCGTCGCAGGCGACGACGGTCGCCTCGCAGCCCGCGGCGGCCAGCTCCGCGACCAGCTCCCGGGCGCCTGGCGCATCCTCGCCGCGGCGGCTGAGCAGCAGCAGCCGGTGAGCGCCCTGGGTGGCCAGGTGACGGGCGACGAGGTTGCCGACCGCCCCGGTCGCCCCGGTGACGAGGACGGTGCCGTCGGGGTCGAGCCCGGGCATTTCCTCCTCCCCGCGCGGGAGCCGCTCGAGGTGCGGGGCGTAGGCCTTGCCTCCGCGGAGCGCCAGCTCGGGCTCGGCGCTCGGGGTCAGGGCAGCCGGCGGGACGACGCCGTCGTGGTCGATCAGCGCGAAGCGACCGGGGTGCTCGGCCTGGGCACCGCGTACCAAGCCCCGGACCGAGGCGGCAACGGGATCGGGGCGCTCGGCGGGGTCGACCGCGACGCCTCCCTCGGTGAGGATCACCAGGCGGGCGTCGGCGAGGGTCTCGTCGGCGAGCCAGGACTGCAGGAGGCCGAGCGCCGCGGCGGTCGCCGCGCGCGCCGCCTCTGCCTCGTTTCCTTCGCCGCTGGGCGCCGCGGCGAGGACGACCTGCGGCGGCGGCTCGCCAGCCTCTATCGCCACCGTTAACGAGGAGAGGTCGGGATGCCGATCGGCCTCGAGGTCCGGCAGCTCCAGCGGGCCGAGGATTGCGAGACCGGTCGCGGCGTCCGCGTCCGTCGGCAGCTCGACCTCCGACCAGGTCAGCCCGAGCAGCGGATCGTCGCCACGCCGGCCGGCGCCCGCCAGCTGCGAGGCATCAACCTCGCGCGGCAGCAGCGAGCCGACCGAGAGGACCGGCGCCCCGGTCTCGTCGGTGGCGTCGATCCGCATCGCCTCCTCGCCCTCGGGCGCGATCCGCACCCGCAGCGACGCAGCCCCGGCCCGGGCCAGCCGCACGTCCGACCAGAGGAAGGGCAGTGGCAGCCTGCCCGCCTCGAGCCGATCGCCGACCGTGCCGATCACCGGGTGGAAGACCGAGTCGAGCAGCGCCGGGTGCACCCCGAAGCGAGCCGCATCGCGCGCCTGCTCGCCGTCGAGGGCGACCTCGGCGAAGAGCTCCTCGCCGCGGCGCCAGATCGCGCGGACGCCCTGGAAGGCGGGGCCGTAGCCGAAGCCCACCTGCGCCAGGCGCTCATATAGCGGCTCGATGGCGATCGGCTCGGCGCCGGCCGGCGGCCACTGCTCGCCGAGGTCGGTGCCCCCGCCTGCCGCAGCGTCGCCCGGCGCCACCGCCCCGCTCGCATGCCGGACCCACTCGCCGTCGCTCCCGTCGGCCGCGCCGGGCTCCCGCTCGAGGCGCGAGAAGATCTCCACCCGCCGGCGCCCGGTGTCCTCCCCGGGCTCGCCGACGGTGACCTGCAGCTGCACGACCCCGTCCTCGGGCAGGACCAGCGGCGCTTCCAGGGTCAGCTCCTCGAGGACCTCGCAACCGCTGTGCGCGCCGGCGTTCAGCGCCAGCTCGACGAAGCCCGTGCCCGGCAGGAGGACGACGTCGAAGACCGCGTGATCGGCGAGCCAGGGATGGCTGGCGAGCGAGAGCCGCCCGGTCGCGACCGAGCCGCCGTCGCCGGCCAGGCCGACCACCGCGCCGAGCAGCGGGTGGCCGGCGTCCTCGAGGCCGACCGACCGCAGGTCCCCGGCTCCGCGCGGGCCGTCGAGCCAGTAACGCTCGCGCTGGAAGGCGTAGGTCGGCAGGTCGACGGCGCGGGCGCCGCTCCCCTCGTGCAGCGCCGCCCAATCGACCTCGGCGCCGTCGGCGTGGGCGCGGGCGAGGAAGGCGAGGAGCGCCTCGGCCTGGTCCTGGCCCTGGCGCTGAGAGCAGGCGACGAGCGGCTCCGCGTCCAGACCGACCCCCTCCAGGCACTCGGCGACCGGGGCGCTCAGCACCGCGTCGGGGCCGAGCTCGAGGTAGCGGCCGACGCCTGCCTCGGCGAGCGCCGCGACGCCGTCGGCAAAGCGGACCGGCTGGCGCACGTGGCGAACCCAGTAGCCGGGATCGGTGATCTCCTCGCCGGCGAGGGCGCCGGTCAGGTTGGAGACGATCGGGATCTTGGGCGGCCGGAATTCGAGGCTCGCGGCGACCTCACCGAACTCCTCGAGCATCGGCTCCATCAGGTGGGAGTGGAAGGCGTGGGAGACGCGCAGGCGGGAGACGCGGCGGCCCTGATCGCGCCAGATCTCCTCCAGGCCGCCGATCTCACCTTCCTCCCCGGAGAGCACAAGCGAGGTGGGCGAGTTGATGCCGGCCACGGAGACGCCCTCGGGCAGCTCCCCCAGCTCCGACTCCTCGGCTTCGACCGCCAGCATCGCCCCGCCTTCTGGCAGGGCTCCCATCAGCCTGCCCCGGGCGGCAACCAGGGTCGCGGCGTCCTCCAGCGACATCACCCCGGCGACGTGGGCCGCCACCAGCTCCCCGATCGAGTGGCCGATCAGCAGGTCGGGACTCAGACCGAGCGAGTCGAGCAGGCGGAACAGGGAGACCTCGTGGGCGAAGAGCGCCGCCTGGGTCGCCTCGGTGTGGTCGAGGAGCTCGGCCTGCTCGGAGCCCTCGGGGGCGTCGATGATCTCGCGCAGCGGGATTCCCAGCCGCTCTTCGAGCGCCGCCGTCGCCTCCTCGAAGGTCTCGGCGAAGACTGGGAAGGCTGCCGCGAGCCCGCTGCCCATGCAGGGGCGTTGCGCGCCCTGCCCGGAGAAGACGAAGGCGGTCCTCGTCGACCTCGCCTGACCCTGCTGGACTCCTGGTGCGTGGCCGCTACCGGCCACCGCCTCGAGGCCCGCGAGCAGGCGCTCGCGGTCGCCCCCGAGCACCACCGCGCGGTGCTCGAAGCCCTCCCGGGTCGCCGTCAGCGAGAACGAGAGGTCGGCGAGGTCCAGGTCGCGGTGCGAAGTGAGGTGCGCGCGCAGGCGGTCGGCCTGGGCCCGCATCGCCTCCCCGGACCTGGCCGAGAGCGTCAGGGCGATCGGCCGCGCAGGCACCGGCCCCTGCTCGGTCGCCTGGCCGTCTCGCTCCCCGGCGTCCTGCCCCTGCCGGTCCGCCTGAAGTCGCGGCGGCTCCTCGACGATCAGGTGGGCGTTGGTGCCGCTGATCCCGAACGAGGAGATGCCGGCGCGGCGCGGCCGGTCGCCGCGCGGCCAGGCCGCCGGCTCGCGCAACAGCTCCACCGCGCCCGCCGACCAATCGATGTGCGGACTCGGCTCGTCGACGTGGAGCGTCGGCGGCAGCTCGCCTTCGCGCAGGGCCATCACCATCTTGATCACCCCGGCCACCCCGGCAGCCGCCTGGGCGTGGCCGATGTTCGACTTGATCGAGCCGAGGCGAAGGGGGCCGTCGGCGCGCTCCTGGCCGTAGGTGGCGAGCAGCGCCTGCGCCTCGATCGGGTCCCCGAGGGTGGTCCCGGTACCGTGCGCCTCGACCGCGTCGACGTCGGCCGGACCGAGGCCGGCGTTGGCCAGCGCCTGGCGGATCACGCGTTCCTGCGAAGGGCCGTTCGGCGCGGTCAGGCCGTTGCTGGCGCCGTCCTGGTTGACGGCGCTGCCGCGCACGGTCGCCAGCACCTCGTGGCCGTTGCGCTCCGCGTCGGAGAGGCGCTCGAGCAGCAGCAGGCCGACGCCCTCCGACCAGCCGGTCCCGTCGGCCCCCGCCGCGAACGACCGGCAGCGGCCGTCCGGGGAGAGGCCGCGCTGGCGGCTGAACTCGACGAACAGGAACGGGGTCGGCATCACGCAGGCGCCGCCGGCGACCGCCATCGTGCATTCGCCCCCGCGCAGCGCCTGGCAGGCGAGGTGCATCGCGACCAGCGAAGAGGAGCAGGCGGTGTCGACCGACAGCGCCGGGCCCTTGAGGCCGAACAGGTAGGAGAGCCGGCCCGAGGCGACGCTGCCGGCGCTGCCGGTCGTCATATACCCCTCGGTCTCCGCCGCCAGCGAGCCGGTCGTCGCCGCCATCCCGTAGTCCTGGTACATCAGGCCGGTGAAGACGCCGGTGTCGGAATCGCGGACCGACGCCGGCGGCAGCCCGGCGCTCTCGAAGGTCTCCCAGGCGCATTCGAGCAGCAGCCGCTGCTGCGGGTCCATCGCGGTCGCCTCGCGCGGGCTGATCCCGAAGAAGCCGGCGTCGAACTCGGCGGCGCGATGCAGGAAGCCGCCCTCCCGAGCGTAGGAAGTGCCGAGGTGCTCGGGGTCGGGGTCGTAGAGGCTCTCGAGATCCCAGCCGCGGTTCTCGGGGAAGCCGGAGATCGCGTCGACGCCACCGGCGACCAGGTCCCAGAGGGCCTCCGGCGAATCGACGTCGCCGGGGTAGCGGCAGCTCATGCCGACGATCGCGATCGGCTCCTCGGAGCCGGTGGCGCGGACCGCGGCCGGCGCCCGCGCCCCCTCCTGGCCGGCGCTCGCGCGCAGGAACTCGACCACGGCGTCCGGGGTCGGGTGGTCGAAGACCAGGGTCGGGCTGAGCCGCAGCCCGGTGGCGCGGCCGAGGCGGTTGCGCAGCTCGACGGCGGTCAGCGAGTCGAATCCGAGGTCCTTGAAGGAGCGCTTGGCGTCGATCGCCTCGGGCGACTCGTGGCCGAGCACCGCGGCGACGTGACGGCGGACCTGGGTGTCGAGGACGGCCGTCCACTCGGGCTCCGCCACCCCGGCGAGGAGGACCGCCAGCGAGCCGCCGCCCGCCTTCCCGCCCCGGCTCGGGACGCGGACGAGCCGGCGCAGCAGCGGCGGCAGCATGTTCTCGCGCGCCAGCCCCCGCAGCGTCCCCATGTCCAGCTGGACGGCGGCGACCAGGGCAGTGCCGCTCGCCCGGGCGCCGTCGAACAGCGCCAGGCCGGCATCGGGCTCGATCGGCAGCATCGCGGTGCGGGCGCGGATCAACCGCCCGAGCGCTTCCAGCTCGCCGACCTCGAGGTCGCCGGCGAGTCGGCTCTCGGCGACGCCCCACAGGCCCCAGGCAATCGATACGGCGGGGAGGCCTTCGGTCCGACGCCGCTGGGCGAGCGCGTCGAGGAAGGCGTTGGCGGCGGCGTAGTTGCCCTGGCCGGCGCCGCCGAGCAGGGGCGCGGCGGAGGAGAAGAGGACGAGCTCGGCGAGGTCGAGGCCGCGGGTCAGCTCGTCCAGGTTCTGGGCGGCGTCGACCTTCGGGCGCATGACGCGGTCGAGCTGCTCGCGGTCGAGCTTCTCGATCGTCGCGTCGTCCATCACGCCGGCGGCGTGGATCACCGCGGTCAGTGGGTGCGCGGGCGGGATCGCGTCGATCACGCCGGCGAGCGCCGCGCGTTCGGCGGCGTCGCAGGCGACGAGCGTCGCCTCGCAGCCCGCGGCGGTCAGCTCCTCGACCAGCTCGGCGGCGCCGGGGGCGGCCTCGCCGCGGCGGCTGAGCAGCAGCAGGCGGCGGGCGCCCTGGGTGACGAGGTGGCGGGCGATGAGCGCGCCTAGGGCGCCGGTCGCCCCGGTGATGAGGACCGTGCCGTCGGGGTCGAGCCCGGGCATCTCCTCCTCCCCGCGCGCGAGCCGCTCGAGGTGCGGGGCGTGGGCCCTGCCCCCGCGGAGCGCCAGCTCGGGCTCGGCGGTCATCGCCAGGGCCGCCGCGGGGACCCGGCCGTCGTGATCGATCAGGCCGAAACGGCCGGGGTGCTCGGCCTGCGCGCTCCGAACCAGGCCGCGGACCGAGGCGGCGACGGGATCGGGGCGCTCGGAGGGATCGACGGCGACCGCGCCCTCGGTGAGGATCACCAGGCGCGCGTCGCCAAGCGAGTCGGCCGCGAGCCAGGCCTGCAGCAGCGCGAGCGCCGCGGCGGTCGCCGATCGGGCCGCCTCCGCCTCGTTCCCGCCGGCGGCCGGCGGCCGGGCGAGGACGACCTGCGGTGCCCGGGCGCCGGCGTCGATCACGTCGAGCAGCGCGGCGAGGTCGGAGAAGCGGTCGGCGTCGAGGTCCGGCAGCTCGAGGTCGCCGAGGATCGCGAGACCGGTGGCGGCGTCCCCGTCAGTCGGCAGCTCGACCTCCGACCAGGCCAGCCCGAACAGCGGATCGTCGCCACGCCGGCCGGCACCCGCCAGCTGCGAGGCATCGACCTCGCGAGGCAGCAGCGAGCCGATCGAGAGGACCGGCGCCCCGGTCTCGTCGACGGCATCGATCCGCATCGCCTCCTCGCCCTCGGGCGCGATCCGGACCCGCAGCGACGCGGCCCCGGCCCGCGCCAGCCGCACCTCCGACCAGAGGAAGGGCAGCGGCAGCCTGCCGGCCTCGAGCCCCTCGCCAGTGGTGCCGATCAGCGGATGGAACGCCGCGTCGAGCAGCGCCGGGTGAAGGCCGAAGCGGGACGCCTCGCGGGCCTGCTCCTCGTCGAGGGCGACCTCGGCGAACAGCTCCTCGCCGCGGCGCCAGGCGGCGCGAGCGCCCTGGAAGGCGGGGCCGTAGCCGAAGCCGGCCAGGGCGAGGCGGTCGTAGAGGGAGGCGAGGTCGAGCGGCTCGGCGCCCGCCGGCGGCCACTCCGCGCCGAGGCTCCCGGCCTCGGGCTCGTCCGGCGCCGGCGCCAGCACGCCGACCGCGTGCCGCACCCAGCCGCCCTCGCCCCCCTCTCCCAACTCGGCCCCCTCGAGCCGCGAGAAGATCTCGACCCGGCGCCCCGGGCCCTCCTCCGCCGGCGAGGCGACCGCGACCTGCAGCTGCACGACCCCGCTCTCGGGCAGGACCAGCGGCGCCTCCAGGGTCAGCTCCTCGAGCAGCTCGCAGCCGACCCGGGCGCCGGCGTTCAGCGCCAGCTCGACCAGGCCCGTGCCCGGCAGCAACACGAGGTCGAAGACGGCGTGGTCGGCGAGCCAGGGATGGCTGGCGAGCGAGAGCCGCCCGGTGAAGACCGATCCCCCCTCCCCCGCCAGGCCGACCACGGCGCCGAGCAGCGGGTGGCCGGCGTCCTCGAGGCCCGCCGCCCGCAGGTCACCGGCCCCGTTCTCCGCCGCCAGCCAGTAGGGCTGCCGCTGGAACGCGTACGTCGGCAGCTCGACGGTCCGGGCGCCGTGACCCTCGTGCAGGGCCTCCCAGTCGACCTCGGCGCCGTCGGCGTGGGCGCCGGCGAGGAAGGCGAGCAGCGCCTCGGCCTGCACGTGGCCCGAGCGCTGGGCGCAGGCGACGAGCGGCTCCGCGGCCAGGCCGGTCTCCTCGAGGCATTGGGCGACCGGGGCGCTCAGGACCGCGTCCGGGCCGAGCTCCAGGTAGCGGCCGATGCCGGCCGCCGCCAGGGCGGCGACGCCGGCGGCGAAGCGGACCGGCTGGCGCACCTGGCGCACCCAGTAGCCGGGGTCCGCCAGCTCCTCGCCGACCGGCTTGCCGGTCAGGTTCGAGACGATCGGGATCCGCGGCGGATTCAGCTCGAGGCCGGCGGCGATCTCGCCGAGCTCCTCCAGCATCGGCTCCATCAGCTGCGAGTGGAAGGCGTGGGAGACGCGCAGGCGGGTGGTCCGCCGCTCGCGTCCGCCCCACTCCGCCTCGAGGCGCTCGATCTCGGGCTCCGCGCCGGAGAGGACCAGCGAGGAGGGCGAGTTGACCGCGGCCAGCGAGACGCCCTCCGGCAGGTCCCCCAGCTCGGCCTCCCGGGCTTCGACCGCCAGCATCGCCCCGCCCGCCGGCAGCGCCCCCATCAACCTTCCCCGCGCCGCGACCAGGGTGGCGGCGTCCTCGAGGGACATCACACCCGCGACGTGGGCCGCGACCAGCTCGCCGATCGAGTGGCCGATCAGCTGGTCGGGGCGCAGGCCGAAGGACTCGAGCAGGCGGAAGAGGGAGACCTCGTGGGCGAAGAGCGCCGCCTGGGTCGCCTCGGTGTGGTTCAGCAGCGCCGCCTCCTCGGAGTCGGCGGGGGCGCTCATGATCTCCTTCAGGGGAATCCCGAGCCGCTCTTCGAGCGCCGCCGTCGCTTCGTCGAAGGCGGCGGCGAAGACCGGGAAGGCGGCGGCGAGCCCGGTCCCCATCCCCGCCCGCTGGGCCCCCTGCCCAGAGAAGAGGAAGGCGGTCCTGGTGCTGCGGGCGGTGCCTTCGTGGACGCCGGGAGCAGCCTCGCCGGCGGCCAGCGCCTCGAGTCCGGCGAGCAGGCGGTTGCGGCCGCTGCCGATCGCCACCCCGCGGTGCTCGAAGCTCTCGCGGCTGGCGGTCAGCGAGAAGGAGACGTCGGCGAGGTCGAGGTCGGGATGCGCGAGCAGGTTCTCGCGCAGGCGGCCGGCCTGGGCCCGCATCGCCTCCTCGCTGCGGCCCGAGACCACCAGCGGCAGGGTCGCCGGCCGCACCGGCCGGCGCCCGGAGTCGCCCTCGGGCTCCTGCTCGCCGCGCGGCGCCTCCTCGACGATCACGTGGGCGTTGGTGCCGCTGATCCCGAAGGAGGAGATGCCGGCCCGGCGCGGGCGCCCGTCCGCCGGCCAGGGCTCGGGCTCGGTCAGCAGGCGCACCTCTCCTTCGGTCCAGTCGACGTGCGGGCTCGGCTCGTCGACGTGGAGCGTCCGCGGCAGCTCGCCGTGGCGGAGCGCCATCACCATCTTGATCACCCCGGCGACCCCCGCCGCGGCCTGGGTGTGGCCGAGGTTCGACTTGATCGAGCCCAGTCGCAGCGGGCCGTCGCTTCGCTCCTGGCCGTAGGTGGCGAGCAGCGCCTGGGCCTCGATCGGGTCCCCGAGCGTGGTGCCGGTGCCGTGCGCCTCGACCGCGTCGACGTCGGCCGGCGACAGCCCCGCGTTGGCGAGCGCCTGGCGGATCACGCGTTCCTGCGAGGGCCCGTTCGGCGCCGTCAGCCCGTTGCTGGCGCCGTCCTGGTTGACGGCGGTGCCGCGCACGGTCGCCAGCACCTCGTGGCCGTTGCGTTCCGCATCGGAGAGGCGCTCGAGCAGCAGCGAGGCCGACGCCCTCCGACCAGCCGGTGCCGTCGGCGCCGCCGGCGAAGGACTTGCAGCGGCCGTCGGGCGCCAGGCCGCGCTGGCGGCTGAACTCGACGAACAGGTTCGGCGTCGAGATCACCGTCGCGCCGCCGGCGAGCACCAGCGAGCACTCGCGCCTGCGCAGCGCCTGGCAGGCCAGGTGCATCGCCACCAGCGAGGACGAGCAGGCGGTGTCGAGCGAGACCGCCGGACCCTCGAGCCCGAGCGTGTAGGCGACCCGGCCGGAGAGCAGGCTGCTCGCCGAGCCGAACATCACGTAGCCCTCGAACTCGTCGTGCCGGCCGTTGGCGCCGGCGGCGACCCCGTAGTCCTGGTACATGACCCCGGCGAACACGCCCGCGTCGGACCCGCGCACGGCGCCGGGCTCGATCCCCGCCCGCTCCAGCGCCTCCCAGGCGCATTCGAGCAGCAGCCGCTGCTGCGGATCGGTGGCGAACGCCTCGCGCGGGCTGATCCCGAAGAAGCCGGCGTCGAACTCGGCGGCGCGATGCAGGAAGCCGCCCTCGCGGGCGTAGGAGGTGCCGAGGTGCTCGGGGTCGGGGTCGTAGAGGTTCTCGAGGTCCCAGCCGCGGTTCTCGGGGAAGCCGGAGATCGCGTCGACGCCGCCGGCGACGAGGTCCCAGAGGCCCTCGGGCGAGTCGACGTCGCCCGGGTAGCGGCAGCTCATGCCGACGATCGCGATCGGCTCGCGGCCCTCCTCTTCCATCTCGCGGAGGCGCTGCCTGGTGGTCATCAGGTCGGCCGTCGCCCGCCGCAGGTAACGGATCGCCTCGGCCTCCTCGCCGCCGCTCGCGCCGCCGCCCAGGGCCTGCCGGTCCCGGCTCGCTCATGACCCGCGCTCCTCGTCGAGCAGCGCGAACAGCTCCGCCGCGCTGCCCGACTCGATCGTCGCCTGGACCGCATGGTCGGCGAGCGGCGCCGCGGTGGCCGCGAGCAGGCGCTGCAGGCGCTGGCTCACCCGCTCGCGCTCGGCGTCGCTGCCGATCACGGCGAGCTCGCGCTCGAGGTTGTCGAGCTCGACGTCGATCCGCCGCACCGGCTCGCCGACGTCGCCGACCAGCTCGCGCAACCGCCCGGCGACGGCGACCACGGTCGGGTAGTCGAAGACGAGCGTCGCCGAGATCCGCTGGCCGAGCAGGGCGCTGAGGCGGTTGCGCAGCTCGACCGCGCCGAGCGAGTCGAAGCCCAGCTCCTCGAAGCTGCGCCGGGGGTCGATCGCCTCGCTCGAGTCGTAGCCGAGCACGGCCGCGACGTGGCCGGCGACCAGCTCCGTGACCAGCTCGTCCCGCTGCTCCTCGGGCACCCCGGCGAGGCGGTCGGCGAGCGAGGGGCCGTGATCCTGCGAGCGCCGGCCGGCGTTGCCGACCAGCCCCCGCAGCGGCGCCGGCAGGTCCCAGTTCCGGGCCTGAGCGCGGAGCGCCGGCAGGTCGAGGAGCATCGGCAGGAGCGTCGCCCGGTCGGCGGCGAGCGCCGCGTCGAACAGGTCGAGGCCCTGCTCGACGCTCAGCGGCACGATCCCGAGCCGCCCGATCTGGGCGGCGGCCTTCTCGTCGAGCCCACCCCCCATGCCGCCCGACGCATCGCTCCAGAGCCCCCAGGCGAGCGAGCTGACGGGCAGGCCGGCGGCCCGGCCCCGCTGCGCGAAGGCGTCGAGGAAGGCGTTGGCGGCGGCGTAGTTGCCCTGCCCCGGCGAGCCGAGGGTGGCCGTCGCCGAGGAGAAGACGACGAAGCTCGAGAGCGGCGCCCGGGCGGCCAGCGCCCCCAGGTTGACCGCGCCGGCGACCTTCGGGCGCATCACCGCCGCCAGGCGCTCGGCGCTCAGCGAGCCGATCGTGCCGTCGTCGAGGACGCCGGCGGCGTGGATCACGTTCCGCAGCGGCTGCTCGGCCGGGATCGCGTCGACGACCGCCGCCAGCTGCTCGGCGTCGGCGACGTCGCACCCGGCGACCACCGCGGTGGCGCCGAGCTGCTCGAGCTCGGCGACCAGCTCGGCGGCGCCCTCGGCCTCGGGGCCAGTGCGGCTGAGGAGCAGCAGGTGCTCGACCCGGCGGTAGCTGACGAGGTGGCGGGCGAGCAGGGCGCCGAGGCCGCCGGTGCCGCCGCTGATCAGGGTCGTCCCGCGCGGGTCGATCGCGGCGCCGGCGTCGCTCTCACCTGGCGCCGGGGAGCTCGGCACGGAGCGCAGGCGAGGCACGTGGACGCGGCCGCCGCGGACCGCGAGCTGCGGCTCCTCGGAGGCCGCCACCGCCGACCAGGGAACCGCCTCGGTGTCCTCGGTGCCCTCGCCGAGATCGACCAGCAGCAAGCGTTCCGGGTGCTCCGACTGGGCGCTGCGGACCAGCCCCCAGAGTGCCGCCGCCGCCGGGTCGGGCGCCTCCTCGGCGTCGACCGCGACCGCGCCGCGGGTGACGAGCGCCAGCCGCGACCGCCCCAGCCGCTCGTCGCCGAGCCAGGCCTGCAGCAGCTCCAGCGCCCCCGCGGCAACGGCCAGCGCCCGCGCCGTCAGGTCGTCCCCGTCAGCGGCCGGTGAGGCGAGCGCCAGCACCAGGTCGGGAGCCGGCTCGCCGTCGCCGATCGCCTCGGCGAGCGCGCCAGGGTCGGCGAAGCGAGCGTCGATTGCGGCGAAGCGGTCCTCCCCGAGCGAGGCCAGCCGGAACGGCGTGCCGTTCAGCTCGGGAAGCGCGATGCCGCTCCACTCGAGCTCGTAGAGGGCGTCGTCGTTGGAGCGCCGCGCCGCCGCCAGCTGCTCGGCTTCGATCGGACGCGACTTCAGCGCCGCGACGGCGAGCACCCGCGCCCCGCTCGCGTCGTAGGCGCCGAGCCGCAGCTCGTCCTCGCCGGTCGGCGTCACCTGCACGCGAAGCGAGGTCGCGGCGCCGGCGTCGAGCTGGACGCCCTGCCAGCTGAACGGGACCGGCACGGCGGCGCCCGGATCGAGATGGTCGCCGACGAGCGCGTGGAGGGCGCTGTCGAGCAGCGCCGGGTGGATCCCGAGCCGGGCGGCCTCGGCGGCCTCGGCCTCGCCGAGCGCGATCTCGGCGAAGACCTCCTCGCCCCGGCGCCAGGCGGCGCGCACGCCTTGGAAGGCGGGGCCGTAGGCGAAGCCGGTTGCCGCCAGCTTCTCGTAGAGATCCTCGACGGCGATCGGCTCGGCCCCGGCCGGCGGCCAGGCCTCGCCGAGGACTGCGGCGGGCTCCCGGGCGGTCGCCACCAGGCTGCCGCCGGCGTGGGACCGCCACTCGCCGTCGCTTCCGGCCTCGCCGACCCGGGAGTGGATCGCGATCTCGCGGCGGCCCTCCTCGTCGGGCTCGCCGACCTGGACCTGCAGGGCGACGGCTTCGTGCGGACCGAGCACGAGCGGCGCTTCCAGCGTCAGCTCCTCGACCGCCTCGCAGCCGGTCCGCGCGCCGGCGAGCAGCGCCAGCTCGACGAAGAACGTGCCGGGGACGAGAACGGTCCCGAGAACCCCGTGGTCGGCCAGCCAGGGATGCGTCGCCAGTGAGACCTGGCCGCTGAGCAGCCATTCGTCGCGAGCGGCGACCCGCAGGATCCGGCCGAGCAGCGGATGGCCGGTCCCGTCGCGCCGATCGGCTTCGTGGTCACGCTCCGGCCAGTAGCGCTCGCGCTGGAAGGCGTAGGTCGGCAGGTCGACTGCGCTGGCGCCGCTCCCGTCGTGGAGCGTCGCCCAATCGACCTCGGCGCCGTCGGCGTGGGCGCGGGCGAGGAAGGCGAGCAGGTTCCCGGCCTGGTCCTGGCCCTGGCGCTGAGAGCAGGCGACGAGCGGCTCGTCTCCGTCGGGATCAACATCCTCCAGGCACTCGGCGACCGGGGCGCTCAGCACCGCGTCGGGGCCAAGCTCCAGGTAGCGGCCGACGCCTGCCTCGGCGAGGGCCGCGACGCCGGCGGCGAAACGGACCGGCTGGCGCACGTGGCGAACCCAGTAGCCGGGATCGGCGATCTCCTCGCCGGCGAGGGCGCCGGTCAGGTTGGAGACGATCGGGATCTTGGGCGGCCGGTACTCGAGGCTCACCGCCACCTCGCCGAACTCCTCGAGCATCGGCTCCATCAGGTGGGAGTGGAAGGCGTGGGAGACGCGCAGCCGTTGGGTCCGCCGCTCTTTCGCACGCCAGGCCTCCTGCAGGCCGTCGATCTCTGCCTCCTCGCCCGAGAGGACCAGCGAGGAGGGCGAGTTGACGCGGCGAGGGAGACGCCCTCGGGCAGCTCGCCGAGCTCCGGCTCGGAGGCTTCGATGGCGAGCATCGCCCCGCCTGCCGGCAGCGCGCCCATCAGCTTCCCCCGGGCCGCGACCAGGGTCGCGGCGTCCTCGAGACTGAAGACGCCGGCGACGTGGGCGGCGACCAGCTCACCGATCGAGTGGCCGATCAGCAGGTCGGGGCTCAGACCGAGCGAGTCGAGCAGGCGGAACAGGGAGAACTCGTGGGCGAAGAGGGCGGCCTGGGTCACCTCGGTGTGGTCGAGCAGCTCGGCCTGCTCAGAGCCCTTCGGGGCGGCGATGATCTCCCGCAGCGGGACCCCGAGCCGCTCTTCGAGCGCTGCCGTCGCCTCCTCGAAGGTCTCGGCGAAGACCGGGAAGGCTTCCGCGAGCCCGGTGCCCATTCCCGGCCGTTGCGCGCCCTGGCCGGAGAAGACGAAGGCGGTCCTGGTGCTCCTCGCCTGGCCCGTTTGGACGCCGGGGGCGGCATCGCCCGCGGCCAGAGCAGCCAGGCCGGTGAGCAGGCGGCCGCGATCAGGTCCGGTGACGACCGCGCGGTGCTCGAAGCGGGCGCGGGTCGTCGCCAACGAGAACGCCACGTCCGCCGGCGCCAGCTCGGGACGCGCGCGCAGGTGCTCGGCCATCCGTCCCGCCTGCCCGCGCAGCGCCTCCTCCGACCTCGCCGAGAGCTGCAGCGCGACCGGCGCCGGCGCATCGCTCCGTCCCGGCCCATGCGCCTGCGGCTCCAACTCGCGGCGCGGCGCCTCCTCGACGATCAGGTGGGCGTTGGTGCCGCTGATCCCGAACGAGGAGACGCCGGCCCGGCGCGGGCTCCCGTTGGCGGGCCACGGCTCCGCCTCGGTCAGCAGCTCCACCGCGCCCGCCGACCAGTCGACGTGCGGGCTCGGCTCGTCGACGTGAATCGTCGGCGGCAGCTCGCCGTGCCGCAGCGCCATCACCATCTTGATCACGCCGGCGACTCCCGCCGCCGCCTGGGTGTGGCCGATGTTCGACTTGATCGAGCCCAATCGCAGCGGGCCGTCGGCGCGCTCCTGGCCATAGGTGGCGAGCAGCGCCTGCGCCTCGATCGGGTCGCCGAGGGAGGTGCCGGTGCCGTGGGCCTCGACCGCGTCGACATCCGCCGGCGAGAGCCCGGCGTTGGCGAGCGCCTGCCGGATCACGCGTTCCTGCGAAGGACCGTTCGGCGCGGTCAAGCCGTTGCTCGCCCCGTCCTGGTTGACGGCGCTGCCGCGCACGGTCGCCAGCACCTCGTGCCCGTTCCGCTCCGCATCGGAGAGGCGCTCCAGCAGGACCATGCCGACGCCCTCCGACCAGCCGGTCCCGTCGGCGCCGCCGGCGAAGGACTTGCAGCGCCCGTCGGGCGCCAGGCCGCGCTGGCGGCTGAACTCGACGAAGACCGTCGGCGCCGCGAGCACGGTGACGCCGCCGGCCAGGGCCAGCGAGCATTCGCCGTGGCGGAGCGCCTGCGAGGCCTCGTGGATCGCGACCAGCGAGGAGGAGCAGGCGGTGTCGAGCGTCAGCGCCGGGCCCTCGAGCCCGAGCGCGTAGGCGACCCGCCCGCAGACGGCGCCGCCGGCCGAGCCGATCGAGAGGTAGCCCTCGATCTCGTCGCGCTTGGTGCTGGCGCTGGCCAGCACGCCGTAGTCCTGGTACATCACCCCGGCGAAGACGCCGGTGTCGCTGCCGAGCAGCGAGGTCGGGGCGATGCGGGCGCGTTCGCACGCTTCCCAGGTCCCTTCGAGCAGCAGCCGCTGCTGCGGATCGATCGAGAGCGCTTCGCGCGGCGTCACCGAGAAGAACTCCGCGTCGAACTCGGCGGCGCCCTCGACGAAGCCGCCCTCGCGAGCGTAGGAGGTCCCGAGGTGGGTCGGGTCGGGGTCGTAGAGGCGCTCGAGGTCCCAACCGCGATCGGCCGGGAACGGCGAGATGCCGTCGCCGCCCGCGGCGAGCAGCTCCCAGAGCTCCTCCGGCGAGCCGACGCCGCCGGGATAGCGGCAGGCCATGCCGATGATCGCGATCGGCTCCTCGACGTCGGCGCTCTGGCGGACGGCCACCCGCGCGGCGGCGCCGCTGCCGGTCAGCCGCGAGCGCAGCAGCGCCGCGACCGCCGCCGGCGTCGGGTGGTCGAAGACCAGCGTCGCCGGCAGCCGCAGCTCGCTGTCGCGGCTGAGGCGGTTGCGCAGCTCGACGGCGGCCAGCGAGTCAAAGCCGAGCTCGTTGAACGGCCGCTGCGGATCGACCGCGTCGGCGGAGCCCTCGCCGAGGACCGCGGCGACGTGGGCGCGGACGCCGGCGAGGATGATCGCCTCCCATTGCGACTCCTCCGCGGCCGCCAGCTCGTGGGCGAGGCGGGCGCCGCCGGCGCCGCGCGACGACGCCCTCACCAGTCCCCGCAGCGGCGCCGGCAGCACGCCCAGCCGACCGTGCTCGCGCAGCTTCGCCAGGTCGAGGCCGACCGGGACGAGCAGCGGCTCGTCGGTCGCCAGCGCGGCGTCGAGCAGCGCCAGGGCGCGGTCCCGCTCGAGCGGCAGCATGCCGAGCCGGCGGAAGCGTTCCATGCCCCCGGCGCCCGCCTGCCCGGCCATCCCGGCCGGGTCGTCCCAGACCCCCCAGGCGAGCGAGCGCCCCGGCAGGCCCTCGGCGCGGCGGGCGTGGGCGAGCGCGTCGAGGTAGGCGTTGGCGGCCGAGTAGGCGGCCTGCCCCGGGCTGCCGATCGTCGCCGCCGCCGAGGAGAAGAGCATGAACTCGCTGAGCGGCAACGCGCGGGTGAGCTCGTGCAGGTGCCGCGCCGCCCCCGCCTTCGCCTGCATCACCCGTTCGAGCTGCGGGCCGTCGAGCGTCTCGATCGTCGCGTCCTCGAGGCTGCCGGCGGCGTGGATCACAGCGGTCAGGGGGTGCTCGGCGGCGATCGAGTCGAGCAGCGCCCGGACCTGGTCGCGATCGCCGACGTCGCAGGCGGCGACGGTGACCTCGCAGCCGGCCTGCGCCAGCTCCTCGACCAGTCGCGGGGCCGACTCGGCCTCGCCGCCGCTGCGGCTCGCGAGCAGGAGGTGACGGACGCCGTGGCGCTCGGCGAGGTGCCGGGCGACGCGGCCGCCGAGCGCCCCGGTGCCGCCGGTGACCAGCACCGTGCCGTCGGGGTCGAAGCGTCCCTCCGCATCGGCGCCGCGATCGGGGGCGGAGCGGACCAGCCGCGGAGCGTGCGCCCTGCCCTCGCGCAGGGCGAGCTGCGGCTCGTCCGTCTCGAGCAGCGCCGGCAGCGCCCGCCACGAGGCGGCGCTCAGGTCGAGGTCGAGGAGCGCGAAGCGGCCCGGGTGCTCGGCCTGGGCGCTCCTCAGCAGCCCGACCAGCGGCGCCAGCGCCAGCGAGGGTCGCTCCTCCGCCGCGACCGCGAGCGCCCCCGTCGTGACGATCGCCAGCCGCGTCTCCGCCAGCCTCTCCTCGGCCAGCCAGCGCTGCAGCAGCGCCAGCGCCCACGAGAGCAGGTCGACGCTCCCAGGCTGTTCCTTTTCCAGGCTATTCCGGGATAAGGAACAGCCCGGCGGGGCGGCGAGGACGGTCTCGGGTGCGTCGGCGCCGGCCTCGATCGCGGCGAGCAGCGCCTCGAGGTCGGCGTAGCGCTCCAAGCCGTCGAGCTCGGGCGGCTCGGAGTCGCCGAGCAGGGCGATCGACGCGGTGGGCTCGCCGGGTGCGACCTCGGTCCAGCCGAGCCGGTAGAGCGGGTCGCCGACCGTGCTCGCCGCCTCGATCTGGCCCGGCTCGACCGGTCGCCCGGCGATCGCCTCGATCGCGAGGACGGGAGCGCCGAGCTCGTCCGTCGCCGCGATCGCGAAGGTGTCGTCGCCCGCCTCGGTCACCCGCACCCGCAGTGCGCCGGCGCCCGGCTGCTGGATCCGCACGCCGCGCCAGGAGAACGGCAGCCGGGTGCCGCCCTTGCCATCGGCCAGCAGCCCCGGGTGGAGTGCGGCGTCGAGAAGCGCGGGATGGATCGTGAAGGCGGCCGCCTCACGAGCTGCGTCGGCGTCGAGGCCGACCTCGACGAACAGCTCACCTTCGCGCTGCCAGGCGCGACGCACCAGCTGGAACGCCGGGCCGTAGGCGAGCCCCACCTCCTCGAGGCGGTCGTAGAGCTGCTCGACGTCGATCGGCTCGGCGGCCTGCGGCGGCCACGGGGCGCCGGCGGCCGGCGACTCGGCGCTCGCGGCGTCGCCGGCCAGCACGCCACTCGCGCACCGGACCCAGTCGGCCGGGGGTTCCAGGGCCTCCTCGGCCCGCTGCTCGAGGTCCGAGTAGAGCGTGAAGCCACGGCGCCCGTCCGCGTCCACGGCCTCGACCCGGAGCTGCAGCAGGACCGCGGCGTCCTCGGGGACGACGATCGGCGCCTCGAGCGTCAGCTCCTCGATCGTCTCGCAGGCGAGGCGGCGGGCGGCGGCGTTGGCGATCTCGAGGAAGCCCGTCCCCGGCAGCAGGGCGGCGCCGAAGACCGCGTGGTCGCGGATCCAAGGGTGCGTGGCAAGTGAGAGGCGGCCGCTGAAGAGCCATTCGCCGTCGGGCCCGAGCGGCGTCGCGGCGGCGATCAGCGGGTGCTCGGCGCTCTGCAGGCCGGCGTCGGCGAGGCTGCCGCGCGCGCCGCCGCTCTGCCAGTAGAGCTCGCGCTGGAAGGCGTAGGTGGGCAGGTCGACGGCGCGGGCGCCGCTCCCCGCGTGCAGCGCGCCCCAGTCGAGCTCGGCGCCATCGGCGTGAGCGTCGGCGAGGAAGGCGAGCAGCGCCTCGGCCTGGCCGTGGCCCGAGCGCTGGGCGCAGGCGACGAGCGGCTGCTCGCGATCGTGGTCGAGGCTCTCCAAGGTCTCGGCCACCGGGGCGCTGAGAACGGCGTCGGGGCCGAGCTCCAGATAGCGGCCGGCGCCGGCCTCGGCGAGGGCGGCGACGCCGGCGGCGAGGCGCACCGGCTCGCGCACGTGCCGCACCCAGTAGTCGGGGTCGGCGATCTCCTCGCCGACCAGGGCGCCAGTCAGGTTCGAGACGATCGCGATCCGCGGTGCCTGGAAATCGAGGCCGGCGGCGACCTCGCGCAGCTCCTCCAGCATCGGCTCGATCAGCGGCGAGTGGAAGGCGTGCGAGACGCGCAGGCGGGAGGTCCGCCGCTCGCGTCCGTGCCACTCCTCCTGCAGCCGATCGATCTCCGCCTCCTCGCCGGAGAGGACCAGCGACGAGGGGGAGTTGACGGCGGCGAGGGAGACCTCCGCCGGCAACTCCCCCAGCTCCTCCTCCCGGGCCTCGACGGCGAGCATCGCCCCGCCCGTTGGCAGCGCGCCCATCAACCTGCCGCGGGCGGCGACCAGGGTCGCGGCGTCCTCGAGGCTGAGAACGCCGGCGACGTGCGCGGCGACCAGCTCGCCGATCGAGTGGCCGATCAGGAAGTCCGGGTACAGGCCGAGCGACTCGAGCAGGCGGAAGAGGGAGACCTCGTGGGCGAAGAGCGCCGCCTGGGTGACCTCGGTGCGGTCGAGGCCGGCCGCCTGCTCGGAACCCTCGGCGGCGCCCATGATCTCCCGCAGCGGGACCCCGAGCCGCTCCTCGAGCGCCGCCGTGGTCTCCTCGAAGGCCGCGGCGAAGACCGGGAAGGCTGCCGCCAGCCCGCTGCCCATGCCCGGGCGCTGGGCGCCCTGGCCGGAGAAGAGGAAGGCGGTCCCGGCGGACCTCGCGGTCCCCTCGTGGAGGCCGGTGGCCGTGGCGCCCGCGGCGAGGGCGTCGAGCCCGGCCAACAGGTTCTGGACCTCGCTTCCGACCACCGTGGCCCGCCGCTCGAAGCGGGCGCGGGTAGTCGCCAGCGAGAACGCCACATCGACCGGCGCGAGGTCCGGGCGGTTGCGCAGGTGCGCGGCCAACCGCTCCGCCCCCTCGCGCAGCGCTTGATCCGATTTCGCCGAGAGCGGCAAGGCGACCGCAACCGGCGCCGGGCGCTCCTCGGCGTCCGCCCGCGGCTCCTCCTCGTGGCGTGGCTCCTCCTCGTGGCGTGGCGCCTCCTCGACGATCACGTGGGCGTTGGTACCGCTGATCCCGAACGAGGAGACGCCGGCGCGGCGCGGGCGCTCGCCGGCGGGCCAGGGCTCGGGCGCGGTCAGCAGGCTGACCTCCCCCTCCGACCAGTCGACGTGCGGGCTCGGCTCGTCGACGTGGAGCGTCGCCGGCAGCTCGCCTTCGCGCAGCGCCATCACCATCTTGATCACCCCGGCGACGCCGGCCGCGGCGACGCCGTGGCCGAGGTTCGACTTGATCGAGCCAAGGCGAAGCGGCCCGTCGCTTCGCTCCTGGCCGTAGGTGGCGAGCAGCGCCTGCGCCTCGATCGGGTCTCCGAGGGTGGTCCCGGTGCCGTGCGCCTCGACCGCGTCGACGTCGGCCGGACCGAGGCCGGCGTTGGCCAGCGCCTGGCGGATCACGCGTTCCTGCGAGGGCCCGTTCGGCGCGGTCAGCCCGTTGCTGGCGCCGTCCTGGTTGACGGCGCTGCCGCGCACCGTCGCCAGCACCTGGTGGCCGTTCCGCTGCGCGTCGGAGAAGCGCTCGAGGACCAGCACCCCGGCGCCCTCGGACCAGATCGTCCCGTCGGCGCCGGCGGCGAAGGACTTGCAGCGACCGTCCGGCGAGAGGCCCCGCTGGCGGCTGAACTCGACGTACATCCCCGGCGTCGCCTGCACGGTGACGCCGCCGCTGAGCGCCAGCCCGCATTCGCCCCCGCGCAGCGCCTGGCAGGCGAGGTGGAGCGCGACCAGCGAGGAGGAGCAGGCGGTGTCGAGCGAGACCGCGGCGCCCTCCAGCCCCAGCGCGTAGGCGAGCCGGCCGGAGACGACGCTGGTCGTGGTCCCGGTCAGCGACAGGCCCTCGTGCTCGCTGGCGGCGGCGAGGTAGCCGGAGGAACTGGCCCCGAGCAGCACGCTGGTGTCGCTCCCGGCCAGCGAGCCGGGGTCGATCCGGGCGTCCTCGAGCGCCTCCCAGGCGACCTCGAGGATCAACCGCTGCTGGGGGTCCATCGCGCTCGCCTCGCGGCGGCTGATGCCAAAGAAGCCGGCGTCGAAGCGGCCGGCGTCGTGGAGGAAGCCGCCTTCGCGGGCGTAGGAGGTGCCGCGCCGGTCGGGATCGGAATCGAAGAGGTTGGCGAGGTCCCAGCCTCGATCCTCCGGGAACCCTGAGATCGCGTCCCCGCCGGCGGCGAGCAGCTCCCAGAGGTCGCGCGGCGAGCCGACGTCGCCTGGGTAGCGGCAGCCGATCCCGACGATCGCGATCGGCTCGCTCGTCGCCACCCGGACCGGCGCCGAGCGCGGCGCCCCCTCGGCCGCTTCGAGGCGGGCGCGGAGGAAGGCGGCGACCGCGCGCGGGGTCGGGTGGTCGAAGGCCAGGGTGGCGGGCAGTCGCAGCCCGGCGACGTCGGTGAGGCGGTTGCGCAGCTCGACCGCGGCGAGCGAGTCGAAGCCGACGTCCTTGAAGACGGTGTCCGCGGCAACCGCCTCGGCGGCGTCGTAGCCGAGGATCGTCGCGACGTGGCCGCGCACCTCCTCGAGCAGCACCTCGTCCCAGTCGCTCTCCGGCAGCCCCGCCAGGCGTCGGGCAAGCGCGCCGCCCTGCCGCGCCCGCCGCGCCGGCACCTGGACGATCGAGCTGAGCAGCGGCGAGAGCATGCCGATCCGCGCGTGCCCGCGCAGCACCGAGCGGTCGAGACAGACCGCTGCCAGCACCGCCTGCTCGGCGCCGAGCGCCGCGTCGAACAGCTCCAGCGCCCGCTCGGTCTCGAGCGGCGTCATCCCGAGCCGGGCGATCCGCGCCGAGCGGGTCGCGTCGATGCCCGCCGTCATCCGGCTCGCCTCCCGCCACAGGCCCCAGGCGATCGAGGTCGCGGGCAGCCCCTGCCGGCGGCGGACCTGCGCGAGCGCTTCGAGCTGGGCGTTCGCCGCCGCGTAGTTCCCCTGCCCGGCCGAGCCGAGCAGGGCCGACGCCGAGGAGAAGAGGACGAAGCGGGCGAGTCCGAGCCCGGCGGTCAGCTCGTGGAGGTTCATTGCGCCCTCGACCTTCGGCCGCATCACCGCCCGCAGTTGCTCGGCGGTGAGCCCGTCGACGAGGCCGTCGTCGAGCACCCCGGCGGCGTGGATCACCGCGGTCAGCGGGTGCTCGGGCGGGACCGCGTCGATCAGCGCCGCGAGCGCCTCGCGATCGGCCACGTCGCAGGCCCGCACCCGGACCTCGCAGCCCTCGTCAGCGAGCTCCCGGGCGAGCTCCTCGGCGGCGTCGAGCCCGCCGCCGCCGCGGCTGACCAGCAGCAGGTGGCGGGCACCGTGCTCGCGGGCCAGGTGGCGGGCCAGGAGAACGCCAATCTTGCCGCCGCCGCCGGTGATCAAGACGGTGCCGTCGGGGTCGAGCGGCGACGGCGACGGCGCGGGCGCCATCTGGGGCGCCGGGACGACGCGCTCGACGTGGAGGTCCTCGCCGCGCACGGCGAGCTGGACCTCCTCGGTGGCGGCGATCGCCGCCCAGTCGAGCTGCCGGTCGGCGGCCGGGTCGGGATCGAGGTCGAGCGCGACGAGCCGGCCCGGATGCTCGGCCTGGGCGCTCCGCACCAACCCGAGCGCCGCGGCCGAGCGCCGGATCGGGCGCCTCCTCGTCGCCCACCGCGAGCGCGCCGCGGGTCAGCAGGATCAGCTTCGCGGGACGCTCCTCGGCGAGCCACTCGCGCAGCAGCTCGAGGACCGCTTCGGTGCGCTCGTAGGCGTCGCCGGCCTCATCGCCGCCGGGCCAGGCCGGGACGACGACCAGGTCGGGGTCCGGCGCGCCCGCCGCGGTCGCCGCCGCCAGCGCTTCGAGGTCGCTGTAGTGGTCGTCGGCGCCGGCCGGCGCCGAGGCATGGCCGCCGATCGAGGCGACCCGGGGCTGCTGCGTCGAGCTCGCGGCTGGCATTGCCCGCCACTCGACGGTCAGGAGCGATCCGCCCTCGGCCGCGCCGGCCGGCGAGCCGCTCAGCGCGCGCCGGTCGACCGGCCGCGTCACCAGGCTCTCGACCGAGAGCACCGGCGCCCCCTCCGCGTCGACGGCGGCGAGCGCGAAGGCCCCGTCGGCGCCGGCCGCGAGGCGCACCCGCAGCGTCGCGGCGCCGGCGGCATGGAGGCGGACGCCGCTCCAGGCGAACGGCAGCGGCAGCAGCTCGTCCTCGGCCGGCGCCGCCAGCAGGTGAAGCGCGTGCAGGGCGGCGTCGAACAGGGCCGGGTGGGCGCCGAAGCGCGGCGCTTCGGGCCGCTGCGCCTCGTCGAGGGCGACCTCGGCGAAGACCTCGCCCTGGCGCCGCCAGGCCGCGCTCACCCCCTGGAAGGCCGGCCCGTACTCGAAGCCGCGCTCGAGCAGCTCGTCGTAGAGCGACTCGGCCGCGACCGGCTCGGCGTCGGCGGGCGGCCACGGCTCGGCGCCGAGCCGCTCGACCGCGGCGTCCGGCGCGGCATCCTCGACCGCCGGCGCGAGGACGCCGCTCGCGTGGCGCGTCCACTGCGGCTCGGATCCCTCGGCGTCGTCGGGCGCTCGCGTGTAGATCGCGATCGCCCGCCGGCCCGCCTCGTCGGGCTCGGCGACCGTCGCCTGCAGGACCAGCGGGCGCTCGTCGAGGACGAGCGGCGCCTCGAAGGCGATCTCCTCGAGCGAGTCGCACCCCGTCTGGCTGCCGGCCTGCAGGGCGAGGTCGACGAGCGCGGTGCCGGGGAGGACGACGCTGCCGAGGACGACGTGGTCGCCGACCCAGGGGATCGTCGCCCGCGAGAGGCTGGTGGTGAGGATCCGTTCGTCCCGGCCCGCCGGCGTCAGCGTCGCGCCGACCAGCGGATGATCGGTGCCGGTCAGCCCCAGCGAGGTGACGTCGCCGGGGCCGCCGCTGCTCGGCAGCCAGTAGCGCTGGCGCTCGAAGGCGTAGAGCGGCAGCTCGACGCGCTCGGCGCCGGAGCCGGCGAACAGCGCCTCCCAGTCGACCTCGACGCCGTGCGCGTGCGCCTCGCAGACGGAGGTCAGGAAGCGCTCCGGCGTGCCCTCGTCGCGGCGCAGGGTGCCGAGCGTCGTCACCGCGGCCTCCTCGGCGCGAGCGTCGATCGTCGTCTGCACGGCGAAGCTGAGGACCGGATGCGGGCTGACCTCGACGAAGGTCGTCGCCCCCTGCTCGATCAGGGCGCCGGTCGCCTGCTCGAAGCGGACCGCCTCGCGCAGGCTGCGGTACCAGTACCCGGCTCCCAGCTCGGCGCCGTCGAGGAGGCCGCCGGTCGCCGCCGAGAAGAACGGGATCGCGCCGCCGCGCGGCTCGATCGGGGCGAGCACGTCCGCCAGGCGCGCCTCGATCGCGGCCACCTGCGGCGAGTGCGAGGCGTAGTCGACGGCGATCCGGCGAGCGGTCACCGCGCGCGCGTCGCAGGCCGCGACCAGCTCGTCGAGCGCCGCCGGATCGCCGGAGACGACGACCATCCCGGGGGCGTTGAACGCGGCCAGCGAGAGGCGCCCGCCCCACTCCCCCAGCCAGGCTTCGACCTCGGCGCCGGGCGCCGCCACCGAGACCATGCCGCCGCCACCGGCGAGCAGCTCGGCGATCGCCTGGCTGCGCAGGGCGACGACGCGGGCGGCGTCGGCCAGCGACAGGGCGCCGGCGACGCAGGCGGCGGCGATCTCGCCCTGCGAGTGCCCGACGACCGCCGCCGGCCGCACGCCGAGCGACTGCCAGAGGTCGGCCAGCGCGACCATCACCGCGAACAGCGCCGGCTGGACGACGTCGACGCGCTCCAGCGAAGCGGCCCCCTGGCGACCGCGCAGCACGTCTTCGAGCGACCACTCGAGGTGCGGCGCGAGCGCCTCCCCGCAGGCGGCGATCGAGTCGGCGAAGGCCGGCGAGGCGTCGAGCAGCGCGGTCGCCATGCCCTCCCACTGCGCGCCCTGCCCGGGGAAGACGAAGACGGTCTTGCCCGGCGCCACCGAGCCGCGCACGGTCCCCGCCGCCCGCTCGCCGGCGGCGATCGCCGCGAGTCGCTCGAGCAGCGTCTCGCGATCGGCTCCGACCGCCGCCGCGCGGTGGCCGAGCCGCGCCCGCGTCGTCGCCAGCGACCAGGCGACGTCGCGCGGCTCCAGCTCCGGTTCGGCGAGCATCTGGTCGCGCAGCCGCGCCGCCTGGCGGCGCAGGCTCTCCGGGCGCGCCGCCGAGAGCAGCAGCGGGTAGGCGGTCACCGCCGCCGGGTCGAAGGCGGCCGGCTCGCCGTCGCCATCGCCGTCCTCGGCGGGAGCCTGAATCGGGGAGTCGACCGGCGCCGGCGCCTCCTCCAGCAGCAGGTGCGCGTTGGTGCCGCTGGCGCCGAACGAGGAGACGCCGGCGCGGCGCGGCCGCTCCCCCGGCGACCACGACTCGGCCTCGCTCAGCAGGCGCACCTCGTCGGTCCAGTCGACGTGCGGAGAGGGCTGGTCGAGGTGCAGGGTCCGCGGCAGGCTCTCGTGGCGCAGCGCCATCACCATCTTGATCACGCCGGCGACGCCGGCCGCCGCCGAGCTGTGGCCGATGTTCGACTTGATCGAGCCGAGCCGCAGCGGGTCGCCGTCGGCGCGGCGCCGGCCGTAGGTCGCGAGCAGCGCCTGCGCCTCGATCGGGTCGCCGAGCGGCGTGCCGGTGCCGTGCCCCTCGACCGCGTCGACCTCGCTCGGGTCGAGGCCGGCGCTGGCGAGCGCGTCGCGGATCACCCGCTCCTGCGATGGCCCGTTGGGCGCCGTCAGGCCGTTGCTGGCGCCGTCCTGGTTGACCGCGCTGCCGCGGATGATCGCCTGCACCCGGTGGCCGTTCCGCCAGGCGTCGCTGAGCCGCTCGAGCAGCAGCACGCCCGCCCCCTCGGCGAAGCCGACGCCGTCGGCCGCGGCGGCGAACGCCTTGCAGCGGCCGTCCGGCGAGAGCGCCCGCTGGCGGCTGAAGGCGGTCAGCAGGCTGGTCGTCGTCATCACCGTGACGCCGCCCGCCAGCGCGAACGAGCACTCCTCGTTGCGGAGCGCCTGGCAGGCCAGGTGCAGCGCGACCAGCGAGGACGAGCAGGCGGTGTCGAGGGCGACGGCCGGTCCCTGCAGGCCGAGCGTGTAGGCGATCCGCCCGCAGAAGAAGCTCGAGGCGGTGCCGCCGTACTTGAACCCCTCGGTGCCGGTCGGCATCGACTTGACGTCGACGCCGCCGCCGTAGTTGTCGTGGATGACGCCGGCGAAGACGCCGGTCGGGGTGTCGCGGAGGGCCTCCGGGTCGATCCAGCCGTCCTCGCACGCCTCCCAGGCGATCTCCAGCATCAGCCGCTGCTGCGGGTCCATCGCCAGCGCCTCGCGCGGGCTGATCGCGAAGAACTCGGCGTCGAAGTCGGCGACGTCGCGGAGGAACCCGCCCTCGCGGCTGGACACCGTCCCGGGGGTGTCGGGGTCGGGGTCGTAGAGCTCCTCCAGGTCCCAGCCGCGGTCGGCCGGGAACGGGGCGATCGCGTCGCGCCCCTCGTCGACCAGCCGCCACAGCTCCTCCGGCGTGGCGACGTCGCCGGGGTAGCGGCAGGCCATCCCGACCACCGCGATCGGCTCCCGCGCCGCCCCCTCCAGCTCGCGGACGCGGCCGCGCAGCGAGGTCAGCTCGGTGGTCGCCTTGCGCAGGTAGCTGCGCAGCGTCTCCTCGTCGCTGTGGCCGTCGCCCGCCGCGGTCAACGCGCGCCCTCGGCGTCGATCACGTCGAACATCTCGCTGTCGCTGGCCGCGGCCAGGTCGGCCGCGCCCTCGTGGGGATCGGCGAGGAAGGTCTGCAGGCGGTCGCTGAACCGGCTCAGCGGTTCCTGCACCTGGACCCGCGCCTCGTCGTCCTCGGCGAGCTGCCCGAGCAGCGCCTCGACCGCGCCGAGCGCCTCGTCGACCCGCGTCTGCGAGTGGCTGCGGGCGTCCTCGGCGACCCGCGAGCAGAGGTGCTCGGCGAGCGCCGCCGCGGTCGGGTGGTCGAACATCGCCGTCGCCGGCAGCTTGATCCCGGTCGCCGCGATCACCCGGTTGCGGAGCTCGACGCCGTCGAGCGAGTCGAAGCCGAGCTCGACGAAGGGACGGCTGGCGTCGACCGCGGCGGCCGACTGCGACCCGAGCACCGCGGCGACCTCGGCGCGGATCAGATCGGTGACGACTTCGCTCCACTGCTCGGCCGGCGTCGCCGCCAGCCGGCGGGCGAGCGCGTCGTGCTCCTGCGCGCGGCGGGCCTGGGTCGGCACCATCCCGCTGAGCAGCGGCGCCAGCGTGCCTTCGGCGGCCCGCGCCCGCAGCACCCCGGTCTCCAGCTGCGCCGCGACCAGCACCGGCTCCGCGCTCGCCAGCGCCTGGTCGAACAGCTCCAAAGCGCGCTCGACGGGCAGCGGCGCGACGCCGCTGCGAAGCAGCCGGGCGAGGTCGGCCTCGTCGCGGCCGCGGGTCATCCCGACCTCGCTCCACGGCCCCCAGGCGATCGATACGGCGGGGAGGCCTTCGCCGCGGCGCCGCTGCGCGAGGGCGTCGAGGTAGGCGTTCGCCGCCGCGTAGCTCGCCTGCCCCGGCGAGCCGGTGCTGGCGGTGATCGAGGAGCAGAAGACGAGCGCCGCGAGGTCGCGGTCGCGGGTCAGCTCGTGCAGGTGCTCCGCCCCGCGCGCCTTCGCCCGCATCACCCGCTCGAGCTGGGCGGCGCCGACGTCGGCGAGCAGCGCGTCGTCGAGGACGCCGGCGGCGTGGACGACGCCGGTCAGGGGATGCTCGGTCGGCACCGAGTCGAGAAGCGCGGCCAGCGCCTCGCGGTCGGCGACGTCGCAGGAGCGCAGCTCGGCCTGGCAGCCGAGCTCGGCCAGCTCGGCCCGCAGCTCGGCGGCGCCGGCGGCCTCCGGCCCGGCGCGACCGGCGAGCAGCAGCCGCCGCACGCCGTGGGTCGCGGCGAGGTGACGGGCGAGCGCGGCGCCGAGCCCGCCGGTGCCGCCGGTGATCAGCACGGTTCCCTCAGGGTCGAGCGGCAGCCGCTCGGCGGCGGGAGCGGCAGCGGCGACCAGCCGCGGCACGTAGGCGACGCCGTCCCGCAGGGCGAGCTGCCGCTCCTCGCCGGCGAGGGAGCCGGCCAACGCCTGCCAGGACGCCGGGCTGCGGTCGAGGTCGACGATCGCGATCCGCCCCGGCTGCTCCGCCTGGGCGCTGCGCAGGGCGCCGAGCACGGTCGCGGCGACGGCGTCGGGCGAGTCGCCGCCGGCGGCTGCGACCGCGCCTTCGCTGAGCAGCGCGAGCTGGGCCGAGGCGAGGCGCTCGTCGGCGAGCCATTCGCGCAGCAGCTCGATCGCCGCCAGCGTCGCCGCCTCGGCGCTCGCCGCCGACCCGGGCGCGCCGTCGTTGCGCGGCAGCGCCGCCAGCACCAGCGGCGGCGGCGAAGCGCCGTCGTCGAGCGCCCGGCCGAGGGCAGCGACGTCCGCGTAGCGGTCGACGGCGATGCCACCGGCGTCGAGCTCCCCGAGCACGGTCGGCACCACCGGCACGCCCGCCGCACCGGCGCTCGGCAGCTCGCGCCACTCGACCCGGGCCAGGGCGCCGCCGGCGCGGCGCTTGGCGGTCAGCTGCGTCTGCTCGATCGGGCGGTGGGCGAGTGAGTCGATCGCGAGGACCGCGGCCCCGCGCTCGTCGAAGGCGCTGACGTTCCAGGCGGCCGGGCCAGCCGGGGCGATGCGGACGCGCAGCGAGGTGCTGCCGGGCACCAGGCAGCGGACGCCGCCCCAGCTGAACAGCATCCGCCCCTTGCCGGGCTCCGCCCCCTCGGTGTCGCTCGGCTCGAGCACGGCCCCGGCGTGGACGACCGCGTCGAACAGCCCCGGATGGAGGCCGAAGCGGCGCGCCTCGGCGGCGTCGCCGTCGTCGAGCGCAACCTCGGTGAAGAGCTCCTCGCCCCGCCGCCACGCCGCCCTGATCACGGCGAACGAGGGCCCGTACGCGTAGCCGACCCGCGCCAGGTCCGCGTAGACGCCGTCGATGTCGAGCGGCTCGGCGCCGGGCGGCGGCCAATCTCCGCCGCCGTCGTCGGTGCCGGCGACGACCGGCGCCTCGGCCGACGTCTCCAGGGCGCCGGCGGCGTGGCGCGTCCAGGCGGGTTCGGCTCCCGCCTCGCTGCTCGCCCCGGCCGCGCGGGAGGAGACGGCGAACTCGCGCCTGCCCGCCTCGGCGTCGGCGACGCTGAGCTGCAGCTCGACCGTCTCGCCCTCCTCGAGGACCAGCGGCGCCAGCAGCGTCAGCTCCTCGAGCGTCTCGCAGCCGATCGTCGCGCCGGCGGCGAGGACCAGCTCGACGAAGGCGGTGCCGGGGACGACCACGGTGTCGAGCAGGACGTGATCGCCGATCCAGGGATGGGTGGCGAGCGAGATGCGGCCGCTGAACAGCCAGCTGTTTTCGTTGGCGATGTGGGTGGCGGTGTCCAGCAGCGGGTGCTCGGCGCCCCGCGGGCCGAGGCCGGCGGCGGCGCCCTCGCCCTTCGGGTTCAGCCAGTACCGCTGGCGCTGGAAAGCGTAGGTCGGCAGCTCGACGGTGCGGGCGCCGCGGCCCTCGTGGAGCGCCGCCCAATCGACCTCGGCGCCGTCGGCGTCGGCGCCGGCGAGGAAGGCGAGCAGCGCCTCGGCCTGCCCCTGGCCCGAGCGCTGGGCGCAGGCGATCAGCGGCTGCTCGCCGTCCCGGTCCTCCAGGCACTGAGCGACGGGGGCACCGAGGACCGGGTCCGGGCCGAGCTCGAGGAAGCGGCCGGCGCCCGCCTCGGCGAGCGCGGCGACGCCGGCGGCGAAGCGGACCGGCTCGCGCACGTGGCGGACCCAATAGCCGGGGTCGGCGATCTCCTCGCCGACCAGGCCACCGGTCAGGTTCGAGACGATCGGGATCCGCGGCGCCTGGAAGTCGAGGCTCGCCGCCACCGCGGCAAACTCCGCCAGCATCGGCTCCATCAGCGGCGAGTGGAAGGCGTGGGAGACGCGCAGGCGCGAGACGCGGCGGCCACCCGCCCGCCACTCCTCCCCCAGGTCCTCGATCTCGGGCTCCCCACCGGACAGCACGAGCGAGGAGGGCGAGTTGACGGCGGCCAGGGAGACGCCCTCGGGCAGGTCCTCGATCTCGCCCTCGGCGGCCTCGACGGCGAGCATCGCGCCGCCCGCCGGCAGGGCGCCCATCAGCCTGCCGCGGGCCGCGACCAGGGTGGCGGCGTCCTCCAGCGACATCACCCCAGCGACGTGGGCCGCCACCAGCTCGCCGATCGAGTGGCCGATCAGCAGGTCGGGGCGCAGGCCGAGCGACTCGAGCAGCCGGAAGAGCGAGACCTCGTGGGCGAAGAGCGCCGCCTGGGTCGTCTCGGTGTGGTCGAGGAGGGCGGCCTCCTCGGAATCCTCGGGGGCGCTCATCGCGTCCCTCAATGGGATCCGGAGCTGCTCTTCGAGGGCCGCGGTGGTGAGGTCGAAGGCGGCGGCGAAGACCGGGAAGGCGGCGGCGAGCCCGATGCCCATGCCCGGGCGCTGGGCGCCCTGCCCGGAGAAGAGGAAGGCGGTCCCGGTGGCTCGCGCCTGGCCCGCGTGGACGCCCGGCGCCGGCTGGCCCACGGCCAGGGCGTCGAGCCCGGACAGCAGGCCGTCGCGGTCGGTCCCGGTGACGACGCCGCGCCGCTCGAAGCGGGCGCGGGTGCTCGCCAGCGAGAAGGAGACGTCGGCGAGATCGAGGTCGGGGCGCTCGCGCAGGTGGGCGGCGAGCCGCTTGGCGCCCCCGCGCAGCGCCGCCTCCGAGCGGGCCGAGAGCGGCAGGGCGAGCGCCGGCGCGTGGTGCTCCGCGCCGGACCCGGCCGGCGCTCCCTCCAGCGCCGGCGGCTCCTCGACGATCAGGTGCGCGTTGGTGCCGCTGACCCCGAACGAGGAGATGCCGGCACGGCGGACTCTGGCTCCGCGCGGCCACGGCGCCGGCTCGCGCAGCAGCTCCACCGCGCCCGCCGACCAGTCGATCTCGGGCGACGGCTGGTCGACGTGGAGCGTCGCCGGCAGCTCCTCTTCGCGCAGCGCCATCACCATCTTCATCACCCCGGCGACGCCGGCGGCGGCGACGGCGTGGCCGACGTTCGACTTGATCGAGCCGAGCCGCAGCGGACCGTCGGCGCGCTCCTGGCCGTAGGTCGCGATCAGCGCCCCCGCCTCGATCGGGTCTCCCAGGGTCGTGCCGGTCCCGTGCGCCTCGACCGCGTCGACGTCGGCCGGGTCGAGCCCGGCGCTGGCCAGCGCCTGCCGGATCACCCGTTCCTGCGAGGGCCCGTTGGGCGCGGTCAGCCCGTTGCTGGCGCCGTCCTGGTTGACGGCGCTGCCGCGGACCAGGGCTTGCACCGGGTGCCCGTTGCGGCGCGCGTCGGAGAGGCGCTCGAGGACCAGCATCCCGGCGCCGTCGCCGAAGCCGACGCCGTCGGCGGCGGCCGCGAAGGACTTGCAGCGGCCGTCGGGCGAGAGCCCGCGGGCGCGGGCGAACTCGACGAACAGGCCCGGCGCCGTCATCACGCTGACGCCGCCGCCGAGCGCCAGCGAGCACTCGCCCTCGCGCAGCGCCTGGCAGGCGAGGTGGAGCGCGACCAGCGAGGAGGAGCAGGCGGTGTCGACGGCAAGCGCCGGCCCTTCCAGGCCGAGCACGTAGGCGAGCCGGCCGGAGATCACGCTCATCGTCGTGCCGGTCAGCCGGAAGCCCTCGAGGTCGCCGGGGATGCGGGTGAAATAGTCGGTCGCGCTGGCGCCGACGAAAACCCCAGTCTCGCTGCCGCGCAGCACGCCGGGTCGATGCCGGCGTGCTCGAGCGCCTCCCAGCTGGTTTCGAGCGTCAGCCGCTGCTGCGGGTCCATCGCCAGCGCCTCGCCCGGCCCGATCCCGAAGAAGCCGGCGTCGAAGTCGGCGACGCCGTCGATGAAGCCGCCGTCGCGCGAGTAGCAGGTGCCGGGGCGATCGGGGTCCGGGTCGTAGAGGCGCTCGAGGTCCCAGCCGCGGTCGTCGGGGAACGGCCTGATCGCGTCGCGTTCCTCCGCCAGCAGCCGCCACAGCGCCGCCGCCGAGTCGACGCCGCCCGGCAGCCGGCAGCTCATGCCGACGACGGCGATCGGGTCGCCCTCGCGCGTCGCCCGCGGCGCCCGGGCGATGGCGCGCCGCTCCGAGCCGTCGATCTGCGAGCGCAGGAAGGCGGCGACGGCTTCGACCGTCGGGTGGTCGAACTGGAGGGTCGACGGCAGCCGCAGGCCGGTCTCCTGCGCCAGCTTGTTGCGCAGCTCGACCCCGCCGAGCGAGTCGAGGCCGAGGTCGCTGAAGTTTTCCCGCGGATCGACCGCCGCCGGCGAGCCGTGCCCGAGGACGGCGGCGACGTGGGACCGCACCAGCCCGAGGATCAGCGCCGGCCACTCGGCCTGCTCGGTTTCGTCGAGCCGCCGCGCCAGCGAGCCGCCGCCGGCCTCGCGCGGCTTCGCCACCCGCACCAGGCCGCGCAGCGCCGCCGGCAGCGTTCCCGCGGTCGCGCGGGCGCGGAGCGCGGCCGAGTCGAGGCTCGCCGCGACGACCAGCCCGGCCCGCGCCCACCCCTGGTCGAACAGGTCGAGGCCCTGCGCGGTCGAGAGCTCGCGCATGCCGGCGCGCCGCAGCCGGGTCGCGTCGGCATCGCCGAGCGCGCCGGCCATGCCAGCGCCGGCGCTCCACGGGCCCCAGGCGATCGAGGTGCCGGCCAGCCCGGCCGCCGTGCGGTGCTCGGCGAGGGCGTCGAGGAAGGCGTTGGCGGCCGCGTAGTTCGCCTGCCCGGGCGCGCCGAGCGTGGCGGCGACCGAGGAGAAGGCGACGAACCGCGCCAGCCCGGCGCCGGCGGTCAGCTGGTGGAGGTTCAGCGCCGCGTCGACCTTGGGCCGCATCACCCGCTCCAGCCGCTCCCCGTCGAGCGCCTCGATGACCCCGTCGTCGAGGACGCCGGCGGCGTGGACGACGCCGGTCAGGGGGTGCTCGGGCGGGATCGAGTCGAGCAGTGCCGCGAGCGCCTCGCGGTCGGCGACGTCGCAGGCGGCGACCCGCGCCTCGCATCCCAGCTCCGCCAGCTCGGCCTGCAGCTCGCCGGCGCCCTCGGCCTCTGCCCCGCGCCGGCTGACCAGCAGCAGGTGGCCGACGCCGTGCTCGGCGGCGAGGTGGCGGGCGACGAGCCCGCCGAGCGCCCCGGTCGCCCCGGTGACGAGGACGGTCCCGTCCGGGTCGAGCTCTGCCGGCTCCTCGGCCGTTGCCTCGCCGCCGCCGCGCGCCAGGCGCGGCACCAGCAGGCGGCCCTCGCGGATCGCCAGCTGCGGCTCCTCGGCGGCGAGCGCCGCCGCCAGCGCCTCCCAGGAGCGCGCCGTGCCGTCGACATCGACCTGCACGAGGCGCCCCGGGTGCTCGGACTGGGCGCTGCGGACCAGGCCGCCGAGCGCTGCGGCGAGCAGGTCCGGAGCCTCCTCGGCCGCGGTCGCGACGGCCCCGCGGGTGACGAGGACCAGGCGCGAATCCGCCAACCGGTCCTGCGCCAGCCAGCCCTGCAGCAGCTCGAGCGTGCCGCGGGTCGCGGCCTGGATCGCCGCGGCCAGCTCGGCTCCGGTCGCGCCGCCCGCACCGATCTCGCAGCCGCTCCAGGCGACGGGATCGACGAGCACCGAGGCCGGCGGGGCCGCGCCGGGCTCGACGGCCTCGACCAGCGCCTCCAGGCTCGGATGGGCGGCAGCGATGCCGGCGCCGCCGGCGCCGAGGCCGAGCCGATCGAGCGGGCCGAGGGCGACGAGCCGCTCGTCGCCCGGCTCGCGATCCGCGCCGGCCAGCTCGCTCCACTCGACCCGCAGCAGCGAGTCGCGGCCGCCGCCGAGGGCACCGGCGAGACGGTCGATGTCGATCGCTCGCATCGCGACCGCGTCGACCGCGAGCACCGGCGCCCCGGCCTGATCGAAGGCCTCGATCGAGATCCCATCGCCCGCCGGCCGGGCGCGGACCCGCAGCTGCGAGGCGCCGCCCGCGTGCAGCCGGGCGCCCGCCCACCTGAAGATGACCTTGCCTTTTCCGGCCTCCTCCTCGCCGCCGAGCTCGGTCATCCCCGCGTGCAGGGCCATGTCGAGCAGCGCCGGGTGGATGCCGTAGCGACCGGCCTCGGCGAGCCGCGGCGCGTCGAGCTCGACCTCGGAGAAGACCTCGTCGCCGCGGCGCCAGGCGGCGCGCAGGCCCTGGAAGGCGGGCCCGTAGTCGAACTTGCCGACCCGCGCGGCGCGGCCGGCGAGCACCTCGACGTCGAGCTCCTCGGCCTCGGGCGGCGGCCAGGCGCCGAGCTCGATCCGCTCGGCGGCGGGCTCCTCCGCCCGCGGCGCGATCACGCCGCTGCCGGTCCGGGACCAGCCGCCGTCCTCGCCGTCGAGCTGGTCGGCGGCGGCCGAGCGGAGGCGGAAGTGGATCTCGAACGGGCGGCGGCCGAGCTCGTCGGCGGCGTCGACCCGCACCTGCAGCTCGACCTCCCCCTCGCCCGGCGGCAGCACCGGCGCTTCGAGCGTCAGCTCCTCGACCTCCTCGCAACCGATCTCGGCGCCGGCCGCGAGCAGCAGGTCGATCAGCGTCGCGCTCGGCAGGATCACGGTGTCGAGGACGACGTGGTCGCCGACCCACGCCTGCGCGCCCAGCGAGAAGCCGGCGCTGAAGACGAAGCCGTCGCGCCCGGCGAGCGGCAGCGTCGCATCGAGCAGGTCGTGGCCGGAGCCGGTGGCGAAGCCGGCGCGCGGACGCGGGGCCACCCAGTAGCGGCTGCGCTCGAAGGCATAGGTCGGCAGGTCGACCTGGCGGGCGCCCGACCCGTCGTGGAAGGCCTCCCAGTCGATCTCGACGCCGTCGACGTGCGCCTCGGCGAGGAACGTCGCGAAGCCCTCCGGCTCGGGGCGGCGCGCGCGCAGCGCCGAGGCGATCAGCAGGCCCTCGTCGGCGGCGGCGAGGCACTCGTCGGCCAGCGGCCCGAGCACGGCGTCCGGCCCGAGCTCGAGGTAGCGTGTCGCGCCGGCCTCCCGCAGCGCCGCGATGCCGTCGGCGAAGCGGACCGGCTCGCGCAGGTGGCGCACCCAGTAGTCGGGGCTGGCGATCTCGGCGGCGCCGACCTGGCGGCCGCTGAGGTTGGAGATCAGCGGGATCGCCGGCTCGCTCGGCTCCAGCTCGGCGACGACCGCGCCGAACGGGTCGAGGATCGGCTCCATGCGGGCGCTGTGGAAGGCGTGCCCGACCGGCAGCCTGCTGGTCGCCCGGCCGCGCTCCTGCCAGAGTCGCTCGAGGCGCTCGATCGCCTCCTCCTCGCCGGAGGCGACGCAGGCGCGCGGCCCGTTCACCGCGGCCAGCGAGAGGGCCCCCTCGGCCTCGATGCTCTCGCGCAGCTCGCGCTCGTCGGCCTGCACCGCGAGCATCGCGCCGCCGGCGGGCAGCTCCCCCATCAGCCGCCCGCGGGCGGCGACCAGCCTGCAGGCGTCGGCGAGCGAGAGGACGCCGGCGACGTGCGCGGCGACCAGCTCGCCGATCGAGTGGCCGATCACCCAGGCCGGCCGGACGCCGAGCGCCGCCAGCGCCCGGCAGAGCGCGGTCTCGAGGGCGAAGATCGCCGGCTGGGCGTAGGCGGTGTCGCGCAGCAGCTCGGCCTCGGCCGACCCCGCCTCGCCGAGCATCAGCTCCCGGGTCGAGCGGCCAAGGTGCGGGTCGAGCTCCGCGCAGACCTCGTCGAGCGCCCGCGCGAAGGGAGGGAACGACTCGTAGAGGCCGGCCCCCATCCGCGGCCGCTGGGCGGCCTGGCCGGTGAACATGAAGGCGGTCGCGCCCGGGACGGCCCGCCCCGTGACGAGGTTCGCAGCGGTCCCGCCGGCGGCGAGCGCGGCGAGCGCCGCCGCCGCCTCCGCCCGGTCGCCGGCGACGACCGCGGCGCGGTGCCCGAAGTGCTCGCGCGTGGTCGCCGCCGAGTAGGCGAGGTCGCGCAGTGGGAGGTCCGGGTGCGCGTCGAGGTGCGCCCGCAGCCGCTCGGCCTGGGCGCCGACCCCGGACGCGGTCGCCGCCGAGACCAGCAGCGGCACCGGGCCGGGCTCCGGGTGCGGGTCGACGGCCGGCGCGGCGCTCGGCGCCGGCGGCTCCTCGAGGATCAGGTGCGCGTTGGTGCCGCTGACCCCGAACGAGGAGACGGCGGCCCGGCGCGGACGCTCCCCGCGCGGCCACGGCACCGCTTCCTGCAGCAGCTCGACCTCGCCGGCGGTCCAGTCGACGTGCGGGCTCGGCTCGCTCGCGTGCAGCGTCGGCGGCAGCTGCGCTTCGCGCAGCGCCATCACCATCTTGATCACCCCGGCGGCGCCGGCCGCGGCGAGCGTGTGGCCGATGTTCGACTTCACCGATCCCAGCCGCAGCGGCCCCGCGGCCCGCTCGCGGCCGTAGGTGGCGAGGAGCGCCCCCGCCTCGATCGGGTCGCCGAGCGTGGTCCCGGTGCCGTGCGCCTCGACCGCGTCAACGTCGGCCGCGCCGAGGCCGGCGTTCCGCAGCGCCGCTTCGATCAGCCGTTCCTGGGAGGGGCCGTTGGGCGCGGTCAGGCCGTTCGAGGCGCCGTCCTGGTTGACGGCGCTGCCCCGCACCGTCGCCAGCACCCGGTGGCCGCTGCGCTCGGCGTCGGAGAGGCGCTCGAGCAGCAGCAGGCCGGCGCCCTCGCCCCAGATGACGCCGTCGGCGGCGGCCGAGAAGGCCTTGCACCGTCCCGTCGGCGAGAGCGCCCGCTGGCGGCTGAACTCGAGGAACATGAAAGGGGTCGGCATCACCGTCACGCCGCCGGCGAGCGCCACCTCGCAGTCGCCGTCGCGCAGCGCCTGGCAGGCGAGGTGGAGGGCGATCAGCGAGGACGAGCAGGCGGTGTCGATCGTCATCGCCGCCCCCTCCAGCCCCATCAGGTAGGCGAGCCGGCCGGCGATCATGCTGACCGCCGAGCCGGTCAGGCTGAGGCCTTCGAGCTCTGCGGGAGTGGCGGCGCGGGCCAGGTAGTCCGACGGGCCGCCGCCCGCGAACACCGCCGTCTTCGACCCGCGCAGCGTGCGCGGGGCGATCCGGGCGTCCTCGAAGGTCTCCCAGGCGCATTCGAGCAGCAGCCGCTGCTGCGGGTCCATCGCCCGCGCCTCGCGCGGGCCGACGCCGAAGAAGCCGGCGTCGAACTCGGCGACGTCCTCGACGAAGCCGCCTTCGGGCGAGATCGAGGTGCCGCCGTGGTCGGGGTCGGGGTCGTAGAGGTCCTCGAGCTCCCAGCCGCGGTCGGCGGGGAACGGCGAGATCGCGTCGCGGCCGGCCGCCACCAGCTCCCAGAGCTCCTGCGGCGAGCCGACCCCGCCGGGGAAGCGGCAGCCCATGCCGATGATCGCGATCGGCTCCTCGGCCCGGGCCCGCAGGCGCTGGTTCTCGGCCCGCAGCCGGTCCCTGGCGCGGACCGCCTGGCGCAGCGCCTCGACGACGTCGGGCCCGGCGGCCTTCCCGGCGTCCCCGCCCGGCTTGGCGCCGCCCGCGCCCATCAGCCCGCTTCCACCTGCGTCGCCTGGGTCTCGAGCGCCCGCTGGACGAGGTCGTCGACGTCCATCTCGTCGATCTCCTCGCCGATCGCCTCCTCGCTGAAGGCGTCGCCGTTCGCCGCGGCCAGCTCCAGCAGCGTCTCCAGCAGGCCGGCGGAGCGGAGCCGGGCGAGCGGGATCGAGGCGAGCGCCTCCCGCAGCCTCGCCTCCTCGCCGTTGCCCTGGGCCGCGCCCGGGCTGGCGCCCTCGACCTTGGTCAGGAGGAAGGCAGCGACGGCGGCGGCCGTCGGGTGGTCGAAGACCAGCGTCGCCGGCAGCCGCAGCCCGGTGGCGGCGCCGAGCCGGTTCCGCAGCTCGACCGCGGCCAGCGAGTCGACGCCGAGGTCCTTGAACGGGCGCTCGGGGTCGACCGCCTGCGGCGAGGAGTAGCCCAGCACCCCGGCGATGTGGCCGCGGACCAGGTCGAGGGCGAGGCGCTCGGCCTCGACGCCCGAGGCGCTCGCCAGCTGCGCGAGCGCCACCCCGGAGGCGGCGCTGCGGGCCGGTGCGCGGACCAGGTTGCGGAAGATCGGCGGCAGCGCCTCCGCCTGCGCCTGGCGCTTCAGCGCCCCCGCGTCGAGCCGGATCGGGACCAGCGCCGCGCCGCCGATCGCCCGGGCGGCGTCGAGCAGCTCCAGCCCGTCGTCGTTCGAGAGCGGCGCCATCCCCTGGCGCGCGAGCCGGGCCCGGTCGACGTCGCCGAGCGTTTCGCCCATCCCCGCTTCGCCCCACAGGCCCCAGGCGAGCGCCTGCGCCGGCAGGCCTTCGGCGCCGCGCCGCTGCGCGAGCGCGTCGAGGAAGGCGTTGGCGGCGGCGTAGTTGCCCTGCCCCGGGGCGCCGATCGTCGCCGAGACGGAGGAGAACATCACGAACTCGGCGAGGTCGGCCGAGCGGGTCAGCTCGTGCAGCTGGATCGCGCCCACCGACTTCGGCCGCAGCACCCGCGCGACCTGGGCGCGGTCGAGCTTCTCGACCACGCCGTCGTCGAGCACGCCGGCGGTGTGGATCACCGCGGTCAGCGGGTGCGCCGGGTCGATCGCCGCGAGCGCGCCGCCGAGCGCCTCGCGATCGGCGACGTCGCAGGCGACGACGGTGGCGCTCGCGCCGAGCTCGGCGAGCCGCTCGACCAGCTCGCCGACGCCGTCCGCCGCGGCGCCGCGGCGGCTCAGCAGCAGCAGGTGGCGGGCGCCCTCGCTCGCGGCGAGGCGCTCGGCGACCAGCGCGCCGAGGCCCCCGGTGCCGCCGCTGATCAGGACCGTCCCCTCCGGATCGAGGGCGCGGGGCAGGGTCAGCACGACCTTGCCGATGTTGCGGCCCTCGCGCAGGTGGCGGAAGGCGTCGAGGCTGCGGCGGATGTCCCAGGTGCGGATCGGCGGCAGGCGCAGCGTGCCCCGCTCGAACAGGGCGCCGAGCTCCCGCAGCATCTCCTGCAGCCGCTGCGGCTCGGCTTCGACGAGGTCGAAGGCGCGGTAGCGGACGCCGGGATGGCCGGCGGCGACCTGGTCGGGCTCGCGGATGTCGGCCTTGCCCATCTCGATGAACCTGCCGCCGTCGGCGACCAGGTCGAGCGAGGCGTCGACGAACTCGCCGGCGAGGGCGTCGAGGACGACGTCGACGCCGCGGCCGCCGCTCGTCTCGCGGAACTTCTCGCGGAACTCGAGGTCGCGCGAGGAGGCGATCCGCTCCGGCGGCAGCCCGAGGCCTTCGAGGGCCTCCCACTTGCGCGGGCTGGCCGTCGCGAAGACGGTCGCGCCGAGGTGCGCGGCGATCTGCACCGCCGCCTGCCCGACGCCGCCGGCGGCGGCGTGGATCAGGATCGTCTCGCCGGCGCCGAGGCCGGCGAGGTCGACGAGCGCGTAGTAGGCGGTCAGGAAGGTGATCGGCACCGCCGCCGCGTCGACGAACGACCAGCCGGCGGGGATCGGCGTGACCCGGTGGCGCTGGGTCACGGCCAGCGGGCCGAAGGCGTCGTCCATCGTCCCCAGCACCCGGTCGCCCGCCGCCAGGTCGGCGACGGCGGCGCCGACCTCGAGCACCGTCCCGGCGGCCTCGCTGCCGATCGAGGCGCGACCGGGGTACTGGCCGAGGGTGATCAGCACGTCGCGGAAGTTGAGGCCGGCGGCGCGGACCGCGATCCGCACCTCGTCCGGCTGAAGCGGCCGCTCGGCGCGCCCGTCGGGGCGGATCTCGAGCCCCTCGAGCATCCCGGCCTCGCCCGCGTCGAGGTGCCAGGAGGGCTCCGCGGCCGGCACCGCGAGCGTCTGCTCGCGGGCGGTGCGCAGCCGCGGCACGAAGAGCGCCGAGGCGCGCGAGGCCAGCTGCGATTCCTCGCCCGCGGCGAGCGCCTCCCAGCGGATCGCCTCCTCGTCGGCGTCGAGGAGCAGGAATCGGTCCGGGTGCTCCGCCTGGGCGCTCGTGACCAGCGCCCAGACCGCCGCCGCCGCCAGGTCGCGCGGCTCGTCGTCGCGGACCGCGACCGCCTGGCGGGTGACGAGCGCGAGCCTGGCGTCGCCGAGCCGCTCGCAGGCGAGCCACGCCTGGATCAGCTCGAGCGTCGCGCCGACGCCGTGCTCGGTCGCCGCCGCCGGCTCCAGCGTCGGGTCGGCGGCGGCCGCGGCGACGACCACGTCCGGAGCCGGCTCGCCGGCCTCGACCGCGCTCGCCAGCGCCTCGAGGTCCGGGTAGCGGTCGGCGGCCGGCGCCCCCGCCGGAGGCTCGCCGAGGATCGCGAAGCGGAGCGGGCCCGGCTCGGCGGGCTCGTCGGCTTCGGCCCACTCGATCGAGAAGAGCGAGTCGCTGAGGTCGCGGCTGGCGCCGCGCAGCTGGCTGGCAGCGACCGGTCGCGAGGCGACCGAGTCGGCGCTGAGGACCGGCGTGCCGGCGGAGTCGAAGGCGGCGATCCGGACGGCGTCCTCGCCGGCCGGCGTGATCCGCACCCGCAGCGTCGAGGCGCCCGCCTGGCGCACGGTCACGTTGCTCCACGAGAACGGCAGCGGCAGCTCGCCGCCGGAGCCGGCGCCGAGGAACTCGAGCGTCGGGTGCCCGGCGGCGTCGAGCAGCGCCGGGTGGATGGTGAACCCCTGGCCGAAGGAGGCGGCGGCGTCGAGCTCCACCTCGGCGAACGTCTCCTCGCCGCGCTTCCAGGCAGCGACCGCACGGCGGAAGGCCGGGCCGTAGCCGAAGCCGACCTCGTCGAGCATCTCGTACAGCGCCGCGACGTCGATCGGGGTCGCTTCGACCGGCGGCCAGGCGCCCAGCGGCGCCGGCGCGGCGGCATCGGCCGCGGTCGGGCTGACGCTGCCGCTGGCGTGGCGCGTCCAGGCCGCCTCGCCGGCCTCCTCCTCAGGTCCGTCGGCCCGGGTGTAGATCGCCACCTCGCGGCCGCCCGACTGGTCGGGCTCGCCGACCGTCACCTGCAGCGCCAGCGAGCCCTCCGGCCGCAGGACGATCGGCACCTCGAAGGTCAGCTCGTCGATCGTCTCGCAGCCGACCAGCCGGCCGGCGCTCGCGGCCAGGTCGATCTGCCCGGTGCCGGGCAGGAGGACGGAGCCGAAGACGCAGTGGTCGGCGAGCCACGGCTGCGCGGCGAGCGAGATCCGGCCGCTGAGGACCCACTCGTCCCGCTCGGCCAGCTGGGTGGCGCCGTGGAGCAGGGGATGGGCGGCGATCGCCAGGCCCTCGACGCTCGGATCGGCGGCGGGTCGCGACTCGAGCCAGTAGCGCTCGCGCTGGAAGGCATAGGTCGGCAGGTCGACGGCGCGGGCGCCGCTGCCCTCGTGCAGCGCGCCCCAGTCGAGATCGGCGCCGTCGACGTGGGCGCGGGCGAGGAAGGCGAGCAGGTTCCCGGCCTGGTCCTGGCCCTGGCGCTGAGAGCAGGCGACGAGCGGCTCGTCTCCGTCGGGGTCGAGGTCCTCCAGGCACTCGGCGACCGGGGCGCTCAGCACCGCGTCGGGGCCGAGCTCCAGGTAGCGGCCGACGCCTGCCTCGGCGAGGGCCGCGACGCCGTCGGCAAAGCGGACCGGCTCGCGCACGTGTCGCACCCAGTAGGTCGGGTCGGCGATCTCCTCGCCGACCAGGGCGCCGGTCAGGTTCGAGACGATCGGGATCTTGCGGCGGCCGGAATCTCGAGGCTCACCGCCACCTCGCCGAACTCCTCCAGCATCGGCTCCATCAGGTGCGAGTGGAAGGCGTGGGAGACGCGCAGTCGTTTGGTCCGCCGCTCGCGCTGCCGCCACTCCTCCTGCAGCCGGTCGAGCACTGCCTCCTCGCCGGAGAGGACGAGCGAGGAGGGCGAGTTGACGCCGGCCACGGAGACGCCCTCGGGCAGCTCCCCCAGCTCCGACTCCTCGGCTTCGACCGCCAGCATCGCCCCGCCCGCCGGCAGCGCCCCCATCAGCCTGCCGCGGGCGGCGACCAGGGTTGCTGCGTCCTCGAGGCTGAGGACGCCGGCAACCTGGGCGGCGACCAGCTCGCCGATCGAGTGCCCGATCAAGCAGGTCGGGCGCGACACCGAGTGACTCCAGCAGGCGGAAGAGGGAGACCTCGTGGGCGAAGAGCGCCGCCTGGGTCACCTCGGTGTGGTCGAGGAGGGCGGCCTGCTCGGAGCCCTCGGGGGCGCTCATGATCTCCCGCAGCGGGACACCGAGCCGCTCTTCAAGGGCGGCGCGTGGCCTCCTCGAAGGTCTCGGCGAAGACCGGGAAGGCTGCCGCGAGCCCGCTTCCCATGCGCGGGCGCTGCGCGCCCTGGCCGGAGAAGACGAAGGCGGTCCTGGTGCTACCTCGCCTGGCCCTCGTGGACTCCCGGCGCATCGCCGCCACCGGCCACCGCCTCGAGCCCGGCGAGCAGACCGTCGCGGTCGTCCCCGAGGACGACGGCGCGGTGCTCGAAGCCCTCGCGGGTCGCCGTCAGCGAGAACGAGACGTCGGCCAGGTCGAGGTCGGGATGCGAGACGAGGTGGGAGCGCAGGCGGTCGGCCTGGGCCCGCATCGCCTCCTCGCTACGTCCCGAGACCGCGAGCGGCGGAGCGCTCGGCCGAGCAGGCCCCCGCCCCTGCTCGGCCGCCCGGCCGTCCCGCTCCCCGGCGTCCTGCCCCTGCCGGTCTCCCTGCTGAAGCTCCTCCGGCCGCCGCGGCGCCTCCTCGACGATCACGTGGGCGTTGGTGCCGCTGACGCCGAACGAGGAGACGCCGGCGCGGCGCGGCCGCCCGTTCGCGGGCCAGTCCTGCGGCTCGCGCAGCAGCTCGACCTCCCCCGCCGACCAGTCGACGTGCGGGCTCGGCTCCTCGACGTGGAGGGTCGCCGGCAGCTCCCCTTCGCGGAGCGCCATCACCATCTTGATCACGCCGGCGACGCCGGCGGCGGCGGAGGTGTGGCCGATGTTCGACTTGATCGACCCCAGCCGCAGCGGCCCGTCGGCCCGCCCCTGGCCGTAGGTGGCGAGGATCGCCTGGGCCTCGATCGGGTCGCCCAGGGAGGTGCCGGTGCCGTGCGCCTCGATCGCGTCGACGTCGGCCGGCGAGAGCCCGGCGACCGCGAGCGCCTCGCGGATCACCTCTTCCTGGGAGGGCCCGTTGGGCGCGGTCAGGCCGTTCGAGGCGCCGTCCTGGTTGACGGCGCTGCCGCGCAGCGTCGCCAGCACCCGGTGGCCGTTGCGCTCGGCGTCGGAGAGCCGCTCCAGCAGCAGCAGCCCGACGCCCTCGGAGAAGCCGGTGCCGTCGGCGCTGGCGGCGAACGACTTGCAGCGCGCGTCGGGCGCCAGCCCGTGCTGGCGGCTGAACTCGATGAAGATGAACGGGGTCGCCATCATCGTCGCGCCGCCGCTCAGGGCGAGCGTGCATTCGTCGTTCCGCAGCGCCTGGCAGGCCTGGTGGATCGCGACCAGCGAGGACGAGCAGGCGGTGTCGATCGAGAGGGCCGGGCCGTCCAGCCCGAACGAGTAGGCGATCCGCCCGGAGATCACGCTCGGCGCGCAGCCGGTGAGGCGGATGCCCTCCGCCTCGGCCGGCGTCGTGCCCCAGCCGTAGCGTTCGTTCGTGACCCCGGTGAAGACGGCGGTCTTCGACCCCTGCAGCGTCCGCGGCGCGATCCGCGCGCTCTCGAAGGTCTCCCAGGCGATTTCGAGCAGCAGCCGCTGCTGCGGGTCCATCACCGTCGCCTCGCGCGGGCTGATCCCGAAGAAGTCGGCGTCGAACTCGGTCGGGCGATCGAGGAAGCCGCCTTCGCGCGCGATCGAGGTGCCGCGGTGGTCGGGGTCGGGGTCGTAGAGCCGGTCGAGGTCCCAGCCGCGGTCGGCGGGGAACGGCGCGATCGCGTCGCGCCCGGCGGCGACCAGCTCCCAGAGCTCCCGCGGCGAGCGCACCCCGCCGGGATAGCGGCAGCCCATGCCGATGATCGCGATCGGCTCCTCGGCGCGGGCCCGCAGCCGCTGGTTCTCGACCCGCAGCCGGTCCCTGGCGCGAACCGCCTCGCGCAGCGCCTCGACGACGTCGGGCCCGCTTCCCCCCGTAGCTCGTCCGACGTTCTCGGCCATCAGCTCGCCTCCACCTGAGTCGTTTGCGTCTCGAGCGCCCGCTGGACCAGGTCCTCGACGCCCATCTCGTCGATCTCCGCGTCGACCGGCTCCTCGGGGAGCGGCTCGTCGCCGGCGCCGGCCAGCTCCAGCAGCGGCTCGAGCAGCCCGGCGGAGCGCAGGCGGCCGATCGGGATCGAGGCGATCGCCGCCCGCAGCTCCCCCTCTTCGCCGCCGTCCCCCCCGCCCTCGACCTGCGCCAGCAGGTAGGTCGCGACGGCGGCGGCCGTCGGGTGGTCGAAGACCAGCGTCGCCGGCAGCCGCAGGCCGGTCGCGTCGCCGAGCCGGTTGCGCAGCTCGACCGCGGCCAGCGAGTCGACGCCGAGCTCCTCGAAGGTCCGATCCGAGTCGGCGAGACCGGCCCTGCCGGAGCCGATCACGGCGATCAGCTGCGCCCCGACCAGCGCCAGCAGCACCTCGCGCCACTGCGAGCGCGGGCGCCCGGCGAGCTCCTCGGCGAGCCTCGTCCCGCGTGGCGCGGCGCCGATCCCGCCGTTGCCGACCGGCTCGGCGTCGCCGCCGTCGAGCAGGCCGGCGCCGAACGCGTCGAGCGCCGCGCCCGTCGGCCGCCTGCCGCTCGCCGCGCAGCTCGGCGTCGAAGCGCTGCCGCAGCACCTTGCGGTCGATCTTGCCGTTGGCGGTGGCGGGCAGCGTCGCGACCGGCGCCCAGCGCGAGGGCACCATGTAGGCGGGCAGCGCCTCCCGCAGCGCCTCGTTCAGCTCCTCCGCAGCGAGCTCGCCTTCGGCGACGTAGGCGCAGCAGATCGCGGTGCCCTCGAAGCCCTCGGTCGGCACGCCGACCACCGCGCACTCCTCGACCCCGTCCTGGGCGGTGACCGCCGCCTCGACTTCGCCGAGCTCGATGCGATAGCCGCGGTGCTTGATCTGCGAGTCGGCGCGGCCGACGAAGTAGACGAGCCCGTCCTGGCCGAGGCGGCCGAGATCGCCGGTGCGGTAGAGGCGGGCGCCCGCCTCCGCCGAGGAGGGATGCGGCACGAAGGCGGCCGCGGTCTTCTCCGGGTCGCGCCAGTAGCCGGGGCTGAGCCCGTCGCCGCCGATGTAGATGTCGCCGATCTCCTCGTGGTCGCAGGCGCGCATCTGCTCGTCGAGGACGAGGATCTCCTCGCCGCCGCAGGCGACCCCGATCGGGATCGGCGCGGCCGGGTCCTCGGGGCAGCTGACCACCCGGTGGTGGCTCGAGGCGATGGTCGCCTCGGTCGGCCCGTAGAGGTTCGTGAACTGCACCTGCGGCAGCCGCTCCATCCAATGGATCAGCGTCGTCGTCGGCAGCACTTCGCCGCACCAGAGGACGCGGCGCAGGCGCGGCAGGTCGTCGCTCCCGAGGGCGCCGAGGTTGGCCATGAAGGTCAGCGCCGAGGGCACCGAGTGCCACTGCTGGAGCTCGGCGTCGCGGATGAAGTCGAGCAGCTCGGCCGGCCGGCCGTTGACCTCCGGCGGCACCGGCCACAGCTCGGCGCCGGCGGCGAGGGTGCAGTAGATGTCGAGCGTCGAGAGGTCGAAGTGCAGCGGCGGGTGCCCCGAGATCCGCTCCTCGGCGGCGATCCCGAAGTGGTCGACCGCCCACTCGGTGAAGCCGACGACGTTGGCGTGGGTGATCCCGACGCCCTTCGGGACGCCGGTCGAGCCGGAGGTGAAGAACAGGTAGGCGAGGTCGTCCGGCGTGTTCGCCCAGGCCCGGGGCTCGGCGTCGAGGCGCTGCCAGTCGGCGGCCGCGAAGCTCAGCGACGGCCCGTCGGCGGCGCCGAGATCGTCGACGGCGCCGAGGGCCACGCCGCCAGTCGTCGCCGCCGCCAGCTGCGTTCCCAGCTCGGCCGTGCCCGCGTCCACCAGCAGCAGCCGCGGCTCGCACGACTCGACGATCCGGGCGCTCCTGGGCACCGGCGACTCGACGTCGATCGGCACGTAGACGCAGTCGGCCTTGATCGTGGCGAGGATCGCGACGATCGCGGCCGGGGACTTCGGCAGCACCAGGCAGACGCGGTCGCCGCGCTCGCAGCCCGCCTCCCGCAGCGCCCGCGCGAGCTGATTGCTCCGGCGCTCGAGCTCGGCGTAGGTGAGCCGCTCCTCCCCCATCGCCAGCGCGATCGCCTCGGGAGTCCCCTCGACAGAGCGGGAGAGATAGGTCTGCAGCAGCCGGCTCATCGCGCCCAGACCCTGCGTTCGCCCCCGCCGTAGCCGCTCTGCAGCGTGTCGAGCGCGTGGATCAGGTGCTCGCGCGTGTCTTCCGGGGCGACGATCTCGTCGACGAAGCCCTTCGCCGCGGCGACGTGGACTTCGAGGTTGGTCAGCGCGTAGCTGGCGGCGAGGTCCTCGACGTCGGCGCCGGCGGCGATCGCGCGGCGCTCGGAGATCGCCACCGCCTGGTGGGCGCCCATGATGCCGATCTGGGCGCCGGGCCAGGCCAGCGTCAGATCGGCGCCGAGGTCGCGCGAGTTCATCACGATGTGGGCGCCGCCGAACGCTTTGCGGAGCGTCACGGTCAGCTTCGGCGTCGTCGCCCGGGCGAAGGCGCGCAGCAGGTCGGCGCCCTGGCGAATGATCCCGCCGCGCTCCTGGCCGGCCCCGGGAAGGAAGCCCGGCGTGTCGACGAGCACCACCAGCGGCAAGCCGAAGCGGTCGCAGAGCCGCACGAACCACGCCCCCTTTTCGGAGGCGGCGCCGTCGATCGTGCCGCCGAGGTGGCGCGGCTGGTTGGCGATCACGCCGACCGAGCGCCCGTCGAGGCGGGCGAAGCAGGTGACCATGTTGCGGCCCCAGCGGCTCGCCAGCTCGAGGTGGCGCCCTTCGTCGACCAGCGACTCGATCACCCGGCGCACGTCGTAGACGCGGCGGGTGACGGCGGGCAGGTGATCGGCCGGGCTCCCCGCCGGGGCGTCGACCGGCACCGTCCGCGAAGCCTCTTCGCCGAGCGCCGAGGGCAGGTGGGCGAGCAGCTCGCGCAGCGTCAGCGCCGCCTCGAAGGCGTCGCCGATCGTCAGGTGGGCGACGCCGTTGCCGCCCTGCACGCGGGGGCCGCCGAGCTCCTCGGCGCTGATCCGCTCGCGCGTCACCTGCTCCACCACCGCCGGACCGGTGAGGAAGAGGCGGGCGCCGTCGCCGACCATCATCACGAAGTCCCCGAGCGCCGGCGAGTAGGCGGCGCCGCCGGCGCACGCCCCCGGGATCACGGTGATCTGCGGCACCCTGGCGAGCGCCTGCTCGCGGAAGATCGCGCCGTAGGCGCCGAGCGCCGCCACCCCCTCCTGGAGGCGAGCGCCGCCCGAGTGCGGCACGCCGATCACCGGCACGCCCGCCCGGCTGGCGCCGCGGATCGTGCGGGCGATCGTCTCGCCGCCCGCGGCTCCCAGCGAGCCGCCGAAGTGACTGACGTCCTGCGCCCACACCCGTACGGGACGGCCCTCGATCCGAGCCGAGCCGGCGATCACACCGTCGCCGACGGCCGACCGCACCGGCCGGAAAGAGTCACGGTCCGTGAGCGTGGTCAGCAGGTCCACGGAACCCTCCTGACCGATGCCAAGCGATGAATCGGTGAGCAGTTCACTCATCGATTCATCGTGGCATCACACGGCGGCCTCAGCCTAATTCGAGTGACACGTCGTGGTGCCTAGCCTGACTCACGGTTTACGGCGGCACAGAGGCACACCAGAACAGCGAACGGCGGAACACCGAACCCCGAACAGCGGTACGTCTAGTAGGACATGTTCCCGTTGAAGGACATCGTCAACGTTTCCTTGAGGCGGTTCATCACGCCTTCGATGCGGATCCCGTGCCCGCGCGCGTTCGTGTAGGCGCCGGAGCCGCCGGTGATCCGCGACGTGCCGCTGAACCTGAGGATGCTGCCGGAGACGTTGTAGTTGGCGACACCGATGCCGGTCAGCCCGCCGCGGGAGCCGTTGGTGGAGAACTGCGCGGTCATCTTCGAAGCATCTTCGACGTTGATCCGCAGGTGCACCCGGATGTTGTCGAACGTGCCCGACGCCGACCCCGAGGCTTCGTGGACGTTGACGTCGTTGTTCGTCAGCCTCAGGACCGCGGTCTCCTGCAGTGCGATCGTCTTCCCCCTGCGCGCCTGCGCCTGACCCACGTTTCCGCCCACGACCGCCACGCACAGCGCCACGCAGGCGAACAGCAGGGCGACCCTCCTTCTCTTCTTCAACATCGACTTGCTCCTTTCACTGTTGGTGACGACGAAACATCACCATGACCCATCTTCACCGTTTGGTCGAACGGCGCCGCTTCGGGCACGGCACCCGGGTCGTCGCCGATTCCCGGACGCCGTTCGCGAAGGTGAACGTCGAAGCGAACGGAAAGCCCGCCGATGGACAGCTCGGCGGTACGTCGAAGCCTTCGGGTGAGAAGCTGACCGTCTTGCCGTTCACCTGTTTGGTGTAGCGCAGGCCCCTGGGGCCGAGTTCGGTCTGCATGCTCACCAGCGCCGCCGGAGGCGAACCGGGCAGGCCGGGGACTTCGGGGACCTCGGTGGTGATCTCGGCGCCGAAGGGCGGCTCGTCGCCGAGCATCGAGCTGTGGAAGACGAGCTGGGAGATGACCGGGTCGGTGCCGTCGACGTAGAACAGCATCGAGGTCTGTTCTTCGACCGCGGGCGCCATGAAGATGCTGATCGCGAGCGGCTCGAGGATCTGGTCCAACCCGACCGGCACGCTCACCGCTCCCCGCCCGCGGCCGACGACCGAGTTCCGTGGGCAGGCGCTGGGACCGCTGGCCTGCAGCTGTTCGGCATCGCAGGTGTCGACGCCGAGCTGGTTGAACCCCGAGGTGACGCCGCTCGGCAGGTGCAGCTCGACGCCGACCAGCGGCGAGGCGGTCGAGCCGACGTCGAAGCCGAGCTTGATCGTGGTGCTCGCGCCCAGCCGGTTCGGGCTGAACGCGGCGTTCATCCGAGGCTTCGCACTCGCGGCGGCCGGCGCGATCATCGCCACCACCAGCAGCAGAAATGCGGCGAACGTCAGCCTGCGGGCCGTCACTTCTTCGCCCGCTTCTTCGTCTTCGGGCAGCCGCTGACCGCGATGCGGGCCGACGCCCTGCTCGACTGCCCGGCCTGGTCGCTCAGCGCGTAGGCGAGCTTCGGCTGCTTCGCACAGAGGTGGTTGACGGCGCCGAGCATCGAGTGCGGGCCGCGCGGCAGGTAAAGGGTCAGCTCGTCGATCGGGACGTCGGGCAGGTCTTCGAAGATCGCCTTGATTTCCCGGCTGCGGGAGATCGAGAGCCTGCCTTCGAGCTGCACCGAGATCCCTTCGCCGTGCAGGACCAGCGTCAGCGTCGGGTCGGCCGTCGCGCCGTGCGCGACCAGGTAGGCGTTGCCGCTCAGCGCCTGCGGCAGCGCCGGGGTCTCGACGCTGGCGCTGCCGACGATCGAGTCACCGGTGCAGGCGGCTTCCAGCGAGGCGCCCTTCGGCAGGCAGGCGTGCTGGATCGTGCTCAGCCGCGGCCGCAGGGCGGGCGGCAGGGTGATCGAGACGGTGCGCAACGTCGGTCGGGTCGCGCCGCCGGCATCGATCCGCATCAGCAGGCCGGCGCCGTTGCCGCGCAGGCTCCCGTGCGCCCCGGTCGAGGCGCTGACCCGCGGCGCGAAGCGCAGGCCCCTGCAGCCGAGGACGCTGAACGGCGTCGACACCGCATGGCTGGCGCCGCCCGCCGCGAGGACCGTGCCGGTGATCGCCTGGGCGGCGCAGCTGCTCGGGTTGATGATGAACCCGGGCTTGTCCAGGGAGACGTTCAGCGAGCGGACCCGGAGCGGCACGCCGCCGACGATCCGCGGCAGCGGATCGGAGACGATCCGCGCCGCGAGGCTGCCGGGATCGACGTAGAGGCGCGAGCGCACGAGCACGTTGCCGAGGTCGATCGGGCCGGCCGCCGCGTGGATCACCACGTCGAGCCCGAACGGAGCGCCCCCGTAGGGCCCGGTCAGGTAGACCGGCCCCGACAGGTAGAGCGGCGAGGACCCGGCGCCGCTGGCGACCGTGGCGGTGCCGACCGCCGAGCCCGGGCCGCAGTCCCCGCTGGCGGCCTGCGGTTCGGGGCAGCGGGGGATCGACCCCAGCAGGCCGGTCAGGCCGGGCGGCAGCTGGGTCGAGAACGAGCCGAGTTCCTGTTCCCCGTCGGCCCGGGAGATCGTCAGCGAGAAGGGGCTGAAGGCGGCGGCCTGCGGCAGCCTGGTGCCGGCGAGGAAGCCCGGCGCAAACGGCGCTCCCGGCCCGCAGGTGCCGCTCACCGTGAAGCTCGAGGACGGCGCCGCGGTCGCTCCGCCGTAGGCGGTGATCGCCGCCGAGCTGCTCGCCGTCCCGCACGACTGGGGGTTGTCGAGCGGAGCGCCGGGGCCGCCGAACAGGGCGAGGCGGAAGTGTTCGAACGGCAGCTGCGGCGCGTCTTCGAAGACGGCGGTCACCCGCCCGCTGCCGGGATCGGGCTCGGCGCGCCCGGCCAGCTCGATCGCCATGTCGGCGTCGCTGAGGCGGACGAGCAGCGGATACTTCGCGCTCGCGCTCGGGGTGCCGAAGTAGACCGAGCCTTTGAGCGGTTCGGCGACCAGCGGGCTGATGATTTCGGCGGTGCCCATCCGCGATGCGTTCGGGCAGCCGGCCGCGGCGAACTGGGCCGCCGAGCAGGCTTCGAGCCCGTTGGCGAAAGCCGGCGACAGCGACGTCCCGGCCGGCAATGTCACCGCGATGTCCTTCAGATCGGGGGTCGCCAGCCCGTCCGGTTCGGAGCGCTGCGGCACGCTGACTTCGACTTCGTAGCCCGACGGCGAGTCGGCCTGCGTGGTTTCCGGCCTCACCTGCAACGAGGGGTCGACCGAGAGCAGGTCGCAGCCGAACGGCGCCGGCTGGGTCGCCGAACGCGTCTCGGTTTCGCCGCTCCACGATTCCAGCGTCATCAGGCTTTCCAGCGGCTGGCCAGAGCATTCGGTCGGCAGCGTCATGAACGGCACCGGCTGCGAGGTCACCGGCAACCCGCATTCGAAGCCGAACTCGTTGCAGCGGAATTCGTCGTGGCTCGGGGCCGCCGGAACGCCCCAGAGCGTCACCCCGCCGCCGGCCAGCGGCAGGATCGTCGAGGCGTCTTCCAGCGTCGTCACCAGGCGGCCGTCGGGACCGATGTCAGCCTGGATCAGGATCGTGACGCCGAGCAGGAAGGTGCCGAAGGTCGCCACCCGGCCCGGGAACGGCTCCAGGTTGAAGAGCGGCAGCGGCCCTTCGAGCGGTTTGGCGATGTGGGTGACGGCCTCGCCGCTGGCGTGTTCGTGTTCGAGCGGAGCCGCCAGTTCGACGGTGTTGTTCGTCAAGAGCTGGGTGACCCTGACGGTCTCGGCCGAGGCACCCGAGCCGATCGTGAGCACGCCGCCGTCGCCTTCTTCCGTGCAAATCCCTTCGGTGTTGGCGACTTCGAGCACGGTGGCGCCGGCTTCCGCGACGGCGATCAGCGGCGTCGTCAGGCCGCGGCAGGCGACGAAGGAGAGCGTGAAGCTGCCGACCTGCGACGCCGGCGTGCATCTCCCCGTCTGCAGGCTCCGGAACGAGCAGCGTTCGATCGCCAGCGGGTCGCCGACGACGCCGGCGGGAAGCTCGAGCCGCAGGTTCTTCATCAAGCCGATCGGGTTGCCGAGCGCGTCGGTGCGCAGGGCGAAGGTGGTCGACAGATCCGGGTGCGAGCCGGCCTGCCCGGTCGACGCGGTCGTCGAGAAGGAGCCGATCCCGAAGCCGGCGGCATCGGCGGCGGGCGCCGCCGCCAGCAGCGCCAGCAGGCAGGCGAGCAGCAGCCCGGCACCGGTCAGTCGCTTGCCGAGCTCAGCCATGCCTGCCCTTTCGCGGCGCGCCGGCGGCGTGCAGCTTCAGGTTGGCCGTCGCCGCCGTCGGGCTGCCGCTGAACGTCACCGCGAGTTGCAGCGCCAGCGACCTCTGCTGCGCCAGCGCTCGCCGCGCCGCCTCGCTGATCAGCAGGTGGAGCTTCGCCGTGCCCGGTTCGTCGAGCGACGTCGCGGCCTGCGCGACCCGCACGTCCTTGCCGTCGATCTTCGCCCGCATCTCCGCGATCAGCATGCCCGGCGCGGTCGCCGTGACCCTCAGCGTCAGCCGGCCGCTGCGTGCCAGCCGCCCTCGCTGCGCCGCGCTCAGCGGGGCGACCTCGAAGCTGCCGCCTTCGGCCGCGCCGCCTTCTTCGCGGGCGCCGAGGCTGCTGGCCGGCACTTCGAAGAACGGCGTCGCGCCGCCGGACGCGCGGCAGCCCTGCCCGACACACGGCGCCGGTTCGCCCGGCGGTTCGGGGAAGCCGCCGCCGACCCGCGCGTCGTAGACGTTGATCCAGTTCCCGGTTTCGCCGCTGGTCAGCTGCGAGCGGGTGGAGATGAAGACGTCGTTGCCGCTCGGCGTGGTGCCGTCCAGCACCGATCCCGACGGCGAGCCGTCGGAGATCAGCGAGACCTGCCCGCCCCTCCACTCGTAGACGTTCATCGATTCGGCTTCGTGTCCCGGCCGCGCCGCCTGCGCTCCCGGCACCAGCGAATTCGCCGACTGGAAGAAGACGATCGAGGCGTCTTCGCTCATCGGCACGTTCTGGCCCGGCGGGCCGTAGCTGCCGCCGGAGGAGGCGCCGAGGAACGCCATGCCGACCGGCGACGTCGCCGGTCCCGCGCAGGAGAGGCAGGCGAGCCCGCCGCCGGCGAGGTAGCGGTAGACCTCGATGTCGAGCCGGGCGACCGGTTCGCCGGCGGCGAATTCCCCGACCACGCCGTAGTTGGACCTTTCGTCGTATTCGCTGACCGTCAGTTCGGTCGCGCTGTCGATCGCTTCGATTTTCTCCTGCTCGGCGCCGGCGCCGGAGCCGAGCAGGATGAACTGCTTGGGGGACATTCCCGCCGTGCTTTCGACCTGGAGGGTGTGTTCGCCGGGCATCACCGGCGCGGTCAGGCGGGTCTGCAGGGCCTGGTCGTCGCCGGTCAGGTCGCCGCCCGACTCGAACGCCAGCGCCGAGCCGTCGGGGGTCGGGAAGGCGCGCCGGGAGAGGTCGGGCTCGCCGACCAGCATGCTCGCCCGACCGCTTCCGCAGCTCGGTTCGCAGGTGTTGACGTCGAGCGGGCCGAGCGTCGCGACGAACGTCGTCGCCCCGCTTCGCACGTCGTACAGGTAGAGGTTCGGTTCGCCTTCGACGGCCCCGGACCCGGCCGTCTGGTTGTCGGCGAGGACGTCGTCGGAGACGAAGAAGGCCCGCGAGCCGTCGTTGGCGATCGCGGTCATCCCGAGCACGGCGGCGGCCGGCTCGGTGACGGTCGCCCCTTCCGGGTGCGGGTTGGCGAGCGCCTGGGTCAGCACCAGCTGGTTCGGACCGGGCACTTCCTTGACGGTCAGCGCTTCGCCTTCGATCGTCACCCCGCGCCCCGCCCCGAAGCCCGCCGTGCTGGCGACCGCGAGCGTTTCTTCGCCCGGCAGCGCTTCCGCGGTCAGGCTCGTCGTCGGCCTGACGGCGTCCTCGCCGAGTGAGATCGGCAGCGCCGACATGCTCGGCACCGGCCCGATCGCGGCGCCGGTCGTGTTGAACGCGTAGAGCTCGGGGACGGCCGGCGCCCCGGCGAGCCCCTCGTTGCTGGTGAAGAAGACGAGCGAGCCGTCTTCGCTGGCGCCCTCGTACCGCGCCCAGCCTTCGGAGCCCGGATCGTCGATCGCGGTGGTCGTCGCGGCCGGCAGGTTGCGCATGTAGAGGTGGGATTCCCCACGGTCGAGGGTTGCGCCGGTCGTTTCGGGAAGCGGCGCCTCGAAGAAGACCTTCGAGCCGTCCCTCGAGATCGCGTTGGTGCTGGTGCCCCAATTGTTCGCGGGAATCAGTCCTCCGAAGAGATAGCCAGCGTCGCCGAGTGCCGCGCCTCGGGCGCCGAGCAGCGTGCCGCTTTGGTCGACGTCGACCAAGGTCGTGGTTCCCGCCGAGACGTCGCGGAGGTAGAGGTATTGGAACTGCCCAGGGAATTCGAGGCCGGTCGCGTCGGAGGTCAGCGCTTCGGGGCTGCTGAAGACGACCCTGTCGCCGTCGGGCGTCGCCCCGCCGAACACCGCCCCGCGTTCTTCGTCGCCGCTCCCCGCCGGCCCCTGGGAGACCAGCGTGAGGTCGCCGTTCGGCCCCCGCAGGTAGAGGTCGCTCTGCCCGTTGGGATGGATGGAGCCGGGCGGGTAGGTTTTCGGCAGCCGGAAGATCGTCCGCTGCAGGTCCGGCGTCCAGAAGACCGGCATCGCCCCTTCGCCGAACAGGCCGGCGATGCCCGACGATTCCCCCGGCGGCTTCAGGGACTTCGTCTGCCAGCCGTTCGCGCCACGGTAGGACTGGTAGGTCTCCTGTGAGGCGGATTCAGCATCGCAGCAGCCGCCGATCGCCTGCCAGTCCATCGCGTTGCCGTCGCGCGAGGCGTAGCCGTAGCCGCCGAGGACGCCGTTCAGGTCGACTTCGTGCCCGTCCTTTTCGTAGCGCATCACCAGCTCGTAGGCGCGGTTGTCCGGGAGCGTTACCGCGGTCGCCGAGCTGGCCAGAGCGCCGGCCAAGACCACGAGCGCCGCCGTCAGCAGGAGCCAGCGCCGGATGTCGCCGCGCATCGACATCTCCGGCTCAGGCCGCCTCGTCCTCGTCGTCTTCCAACGGGACGTTGGCACCGCAGTTCGGGCAGACGACGATCACCGCGGTCACTTCGAGCGAGGCTTCTTCGGTGGTCACCACCACCTCCTCGGAGCTCGGCTGCTCCGCCGTCTCGGCCGGCGCGTATTCGCTCCGCACCGCCGTCCTCATCTCCGAGCGCAGGTCGGCGACCGAGAGGCGGTCCTCGATCGCGCGATCGAGCCATGTCGACTGCTCTTCGGTTTCGAGCGCCGCGAGCAGCGCATGGTGACTCCACTGCAGATTGTCCCTACGTAGGGACACGGGGAACCGCGACGCCACGTAGCGCATGTTCCGCAGGCTCTTCGGGTCGTAGCCGGTCACCTTGCTGGCTTCCACGTACCGCTCGCCGAATTTCGCCGTCCCGAACAGCAGCCAGTCGCCGATCCACCACTGGCTGCCCCGCCCGATCACGCCCAACCGCCGGCCGGCGGCGACCCACTCCGGGTAGTCCATGCCCTCCGGGTGGTTCCACGCGGTCCGTGCCAGGTTCGGTGTCGCCCGCATCGCCGCGTCGGCGGCGGCCGAACGGGCGCTCGGCGTGTTCTCCGTCACCGCAGCCACCCCTCCGGTCGCCCACGGTCCACGGCAGGTGCCAGCGGAGCGAACCCGCAACGGCTCTCGAAACTGGTCCCCGCCATCTCCCCCGCTCCTGCGATCGGTTTTTCGTCAGTGCGCCCCAGCGCACCTCCCGTCGCTTGCGATCAAAGCGCGTTGATCGCCGGGGTTCCACAACAATGTGGCCCACGGAAGCTCGCCTCGTGCGCCAATTTGGTACCACGGGGTCTTGGAGTCGCGGGTCCAGCGCGTCTCCGGGAAGGGGATCGGCGCCGCGGAGGCCCGGGCGATCTGAAGGCTCTGATCCGACACGAGCGCGCCGATCGCGACCCAACGCCGGCCGTTGGTCCGGCGGGCTAGTCTCAGGCTGTGATCTACGCCTTCAGATACGCGCCCGCCGAGGGTGATCCGCAGCCGGTCGGGACCGGCGAGGGAAGCGGTGAGAGCGCCGTCGTCGATGCCTTCAAGCAGCTTCGCGACCAGAGCCAGGGCATCGGCTTGCCGGCCGGCGAATACCAGTATCGAGCGCGGGATCAGGGTGGAATTCCAGGAGTCATGCCCGGCGTCGCAACCGGGCCGGACTTCTGGGCGCCGCTGATCCTCGACCCCGACGGGACGATCAACGTCTGAGTCAGGTCGGTGGCGGAACCGCGGCCGGTTGGCCCGGCTCGGTCCCCAGGTCCGCTCGATGTTTCAAAAGGCGGTCCGCGTGGGAACTCGGTTGGTGTGGCCACGGGGACCTGGAGGGCACCTCGATCTGTGGGCACCCGCCTGGCGAGTGTGCTCGCGGTTGCCGCGCTCGCCGCGGCGCTGGCCTTTCCCGCGCCAGCCGGGGCAGGGCCACGATCACGGCAGCGCGGCGGCGGTGGCGACTTCACCCTGACCGCCACCGGAACCGGCTCCGACTACGCGCCGACCTTCACCGGCTCCGGCCTGCTCGGGGTCCGCGTGCCGCCGGCCGGCCAGGGCTACGCGCCCGGCACCGTGCCCGCCCAGTCGGAGCTGGCTGGCTTCTACGCGCAGCCGCCGAAGGAAGTCCAGCAGCGCGCCAACATCCCGACCTGGTCGACCCTCACCTTCACCGACGGGGGCAGGCCCTTCGACCCGAAAGCGCCGGGGACGCGGGACTGGAAGCAGACGCTCGACCTGCACACCGGCATCGTCACCACCAGCGCCACCTGGAAGGCGCCCGACGGCCACCTCACCGACCTCGCCTACGAAGTGCTCACCGACCGTGGCCGGCCGAACGTCGGCCTGGTCCGGCTGCGGCTGACGCCGCACTGGTCGGGGACCGCGACCGTCAGCGACCGGATCGACGGCACGCCCGCCAACATCAACGCCGAAGGCAAGCGCGGGAAGCTGAGCACCGAGGTCGGCAAGGGCTGGGAAGCGGCGGCGGCCGGCGACTGGGTGACGATCGCCGCGGTCGGGACCGGCATCGAAGCGACCCTCGCCGACCGGCTCGTGGCGAGCGCCAACGTCGCCGCGACCCCGCAGCCGCTCGACGCCTCGAAGCCCGAGAGCGTCGGCCAGCGGCTCGAGTTCCCGGTCAGCGCCGGCCAGACCTACACGCTGACCAAGTTCGTCGCCGTCGCCGACTCCCAGGAAAGCTCCGACGCCGCCAAGGCCGCCCGCGAAGGCGCCGCGGCGGCCGCCGCCGCCGGCTACGGCGCGTTGCTCGCCGAGAACGACGCCGCCTGGGCGAGGCTCTGGCACGGCAGGATCGAAGTCCGCGGCAATAAGACGCTCGCCGACGACGTCAACGCGAGCCAGTTCTACCTCTGGTCGAGCACCGGCGCGGGGATCGATTGGAGCATCTCCCCCGCCGGCCTCTCCTCCAACGGCTACAACGGCCACGTCTTCTGGGACGCCGAGACCTGGATGTTCCCCTCGCTCCTCGCCCAGCACCCGGAGCTGGCGGAAGCGATGAACGACTACCGCTTCGACCGCCTCGCCGCCGCCGAACGCCACGCCACCCAGACCGGCTGGTCCGGCGCCCGCTTCCCCTGGGAGAGCGCCCTCGACGGCACCGAGCAGATCCCGCCGCCGGTCTCGGTCAACAGCGAGGGCCTCTACGAGCAGCACATCGTCGCCGACGTCGCCCTCGCCCAGTGGCAGTACTTCCTGGCGACCGGCGACCGCGAATGGCTGCGCTCGCGCGGCTGGCCGGTGATCTCCGGCGCCGCCGAGTTCTGGGCCTCGCGGGCGAAGCGCGGCGACGACGGCGCCTTCCACCTCGACCACGTCACCGGGCCCGACGAGGAGAACCCGAACGTGAGGGACGAGGCCTACACCAACGTCGCCGCCAGGACCGTGCTCGAAGACGCGGCGAGCGCCGCCAGGGCGCTCGGCCAGCCGGCGCCGCCGCGCTGGTCGAAGATCGCCGACGGCCTCGCCGTCCCCTTCGACCGCTCGCAGGGGATCCACCCCGAGTTCGACGGCTACGGCGGCCAGCTGGTCAAGCAGGCCGACGTGACCCTGGTGCAGTACCCCTGGGACTTGCCGATGCCGCGCAGGGCCGCGCTCGCCGACCTCGACTACTACGTGCCGCGCAGCGACCCCGGCGGCCCCTCGATGACCGACGCGGTCAGCATGATCGACACGGCAGCGCTGAACGTGCCCGGCTGCTCCTCCTACGTCTTCACCCGGCGCAGCTACGAACCGTTCATCAAAGACGTCTTCAACCAGTTCTCGGAGACGCGCGAAGGCGGGGCCTTCACCTTCATGACCGGAATCGGCGGCTTCCTGCAGGAGTTCCTCTACGGCTACTCGGGCCTGCGCTGGGACGGCGGCGCGGTGCGACTCGACCCGAGCCTGAACGCCCAGGTCGGCACCGTCGTCCTCCATCACCTGCGCTGGCGGGGCCGCGTCTTCGACCTCACGATCGGCGCCCACCACACCACCGTCGAGCTGAAGTCCGGCCAGCCGCTGCCGGTCCGCGCCGAGTCGGGCGCCACCCGCCGGATCTCGGCGGGCCGCTCGCTCACGCTTCCGACCCGTCGCCCGGACCTCGCCCCGACCCAGGATCCCCTCCGCTGCACCGCGGCGAGCGCCAGCTCCGACCGAGCCCGGCGCCCCCGCCCTCGCCGCGGTCGACGGCAGCCCGGCCACCCAGTGGCAGGCGGCCTCGCTCCCGGCCTCGCTCACCGTCCCCCTCGACGGCGCCCACCGCCTCGACCGAGCCACCCTCCGCTGGGGCCGAGCCTGGCAGCCGCCGCCGAAGCCCAACGTCCACCCGCCGGCCCACCCGGTCCTGACCCGCCGCGCGACCGACTACGTCCTGCTCGGCTCCGGCGACGGCGACCACTGGACGCCGCTGGCGAGGATCTCGGGCCGCACCAAGGGCACCGTCGACAGGCTCCACTTCCCCCCGACCTCCGTCCGCTTCCTGCGACTGAGGGTGACGGCGGCGACCAAGGGCATCGAAGGCAAGGAAGAACCGCCGCTGCTCGAGGAACTCGGCACCTCGGGCTGAGCAGCGTTGCGGAGCCGCAGCCTCGACCGCCGATCCGGAGATCGGCTCAGCTCCGCCACCTGGGGGAGGCCGCGAAAATGAAGCCATGGGTGGGCGGCGGCAGGGGACGCGCGAGGCGGAATCGGCCGCGGATCCCCGAAGGGTGGCCGCCGAGATCCTCCGGCTTTCGGCATCGGGCGAGCTGACGCTCTTCGTCGGCTCGTTCGTGTCGGCGAGGTCGCCGACCGGCCTGCCGATCGCGGCAGAGCTCAAGCAGGCCGCCCTCACCTCCCTCTGGCACGGATGCCGGAGGCAATTGAGCCCGGCGCTGTCGGGGCCCCCATCGACCCTGCTCCGAGGGTCCCAGTGGTCGGCGCTTCCACTCGAGATGGTGATCGAGGCGATCCTCGCGGCAACCGAGATCCCGGTCAGCAGGCTTCTCTCGTTCGTCGATAGGGCGGCCCCGAACTACAACCACGCGGTTCTGGCGCGGCTCCTCGACGACGGCTCGACCCGAGTGGTGACGACGAACTTCGACGAGGCCATCGAGAGAGCGCGACCGAGCCCCGGTAGCCGGCGAACGTTGAGCAAGCCGCACGGAACGATCTCCGATCCAGAGGAGGTGACCATCCGCCTGACCCAGATCGGCAGGCGAATCCCGTCGGTGAAGCAGCGCCAGGACCTCGAGGAGGCTTTGAGCGGCCGCGATATCTGCTTCGTCGGCTACAGCGGTCGGGATCTGGACATCCAGCCGATCCTGGCAGGCACCTCGATTCGAAGCGTCCTCTGGATCACGAAGCCCGCCTCGGCCAGGGAAACCACCCTTGCTGCGCGCGAGCGAAAGCGGCTCCAAGGGCTCTTCGGACCGGGCATCGCCGTGCGGTGCGTCGAAGCGGATGCCGACCAGGTCTTCGATGCGGTTGGCGAGACGCTCTCCGTACCCGCCGTGCCAGCCGGTGGGTCAAGTCCCTGGCGTCGCATCCTCGCGAGATCGCTCGACGCCGCTCCCTGGAACCGGCAGGCCAGCGCTATCGGACGAATCCTCAGCCTCAGCGGCCGGCCAGCGCTGGCGAATGACGTCTACGGCGTCCTGGAATCGGCACCACTGCCCGAGCTCGACATCGCCCGGGCAACGCTGAGCCGCGCCGGAGCCCTCTACAGGCGGCAAGAGTTCAGTGCAGGCCCGGGAGACCGCTCGCAAGGCCATCGGTGCGTTCCGCCGTCTCGACGATGCGGAAGGCCTGGCCGAGAGCTACGGCTTCCTGGCTCTGATCCTCGAGCTCTCCTCTCGGCGACCGTCCGGCTGGGCGCTCCGATACCTGCGCACGTCGGTCGATCTCCATCCGTCCCGGCAATCGCGGGCCGCACTGGGCGCCCGTTTGGACCTCGGGGTCTGGCTCAAGAACCGCGGCCGGTTCGAAGCGGCCGAGCAAGCCTTCAGGGAGGGAATGCGAGACGCGCGGTCCTCAGGCGACCTCGACGCCCAGATGCGCTTCCAGATGTGCCTTGGGATTCTTCGCGGCACCGAACGCCACGAGGCATTGGTCGCCGGCGACCACGCCGCTGCCCGCCGACTCGCGCGCAGCGCCCGCCACCACCTCCGCCGATCTCGAGCCTCGGCCCGATTCCTCGCCGACAGGGCCGATGAGCTGCGGGCCGTCTCGGCGCTGATCGCACTCGATCTCGATCGCAGTCTGCGCCGTCCCCGACTGACTGTCGCGGCCGAGCTCCTGGACGAAGCGGAGCGCCTTGCCAGCCAGTCGCCTGAACCGGACCAGCGATGGAACGTCGCGGTCATGCGGGGCGACTGGCTGAATCAGATGGGCCGTGAGGAGGAGGCCGTGGAGGTGCTGTCGAGCGCGATCGACAATGCCCGGAAAGCTCCGTTTCTCTTCGCCGCCCTTCGGGAGCGAGGTCGCGCCCTCGCCGGCCTGGGCAGGCTGCAAGCCGCCGAGGACGATCTTGCGAGGGCGGCCGCGCTCGCCCCGTCAGGCCCACACAGGGCATCTGCCACCGAGCTGCTCGCGCAGATCAGCTCCCGGAGCGTCGTTCAGCGCAGCTCTTCGACCAGCCCGATGATCACGCCGGCGGGGCCGCGGATGTAGCAGTAGCGATAGATGTCCTCGTACTGCGCCAGCTCGCCGACGAGCTCGGCGCCGTGCGGGCCCAGGCGCTCGAGGACGTCGTCGAGGCCGTCGACGACGAAGGTGAGGCGGGGGATGCCCGGGGTGTTTACCGGCGCCCTCGGCGCACCGCTGGTGGCCGCCGGCGTCTGGAACGTCGACAGCTCGACCCGGCCGCGGCCGTCCGGGGTCCGCACGAAGGCGAGGTCCGCTCGGACTCCCTCCAGCCCGACGAGCTGGTCCACCCACTCACCCTCGACCGTCGTTTCGCCCTCCACCTCGAGGCCCAGCTCGACGAAGAAGGCGACGGCGGCCGCAAGATCCTCGACCACGACGCCGGCATGATCCATCCTGATTCCGTTGCTCATCCTGGCCTCCTGGTGTCAACGGGCCGCGCCCGTCGCGGCCCTTCACCTGTGTGAGCGGAGCCGGTCACGCTTCTCGACATGGAATCGGATCCACCTCCATAAACGTCGAAAGCCCCGCGTTCGCGGGGGCTTTCTTCCTACCGCGGGGGCAGGATTCGAACCTGCGACCTCTTCTTACCACCGCGAAGCGTCGAGTATACCTGGGTATACTGGCCGCATGGCAAAGGTCATGGTCTCCCTTCCCGACGATCTCCTCGCCGAGGTTGATGCCGAGGCGCGCCGTGGCGGCACGACCCGCAGCGCAGTCATGCGCGACTTCGCCGACGCGGCACTGCGCCGGCGCCGCGAGGGCCGCGCAGTGGCGATGCGATCGCTGCTCAACCACGCCTCGCCCCACGGCGGCCGCGCTGCGGAGCAGGTGAAGGCGACGCGGCCCGGTCGGTGACGACGCTCCTCCTCGACGCGAGTGTTCTGCTCGCTGCCTTCGATTCCGAGGACGATCATCACCAGCCGGCGCGCGACCTGCTGGGAGACGACGCCATAACCCTCGTAACGCTCGACCTCGCCCGCTATGAGCTGGCAAATGTCGCCGTACGGGCATGGCGCGCACCTGAGTTGGTAGCGCCGCTGCTGGCAGCGGTCGAGCGATTGGCCGACGACGGCGGCGTCGTCACCTCCACGGACACCCTCCTGACGAGGGCGGCAGAGGTCGCCGAGCGCCACAGGATCTCTGTCTACGACGCAGCCTATGCTGCCGCCGCTGACGAAGGCGGCCATCGTCTTGTCAGCTGCGATGAGCGTGACCTCGTCTCGAAGGGCCTGGCCGCGCTGCCGGCAAAGGCGCTGCTCACGGAACATCCGCGAGTTAACTGAAGCCTTGCTTTTCGAGCCCGCAGACCGGGTCGGGATCACGCCCGCGACCTGGCGTCCGAGGATGTCGCGGACGAGATGGCGCCTGCCGGGGTGGGCGCGACGACGCCCGGTGCCACCGGCGTCTAACGCCGGACCTTGAACTTCAGGTGCAGCACCCGCTCGCCCTGGATGTTCACGTGCGGATCCTCCAATAGGAGCTGCTCGTCGATGCCGGCGAAGTAGCGCCTGCCGGACCCGAACACCACCGGAACCACGTCCATCGCCACTTCGTCGACGAGCCCGGCGGCGAGGATCTGGCTGCCGACCTCGCCGGCGTTGACGGCGATGGCTCGATCCCCGGCGAGATCCTGGGCTTTGTCGATCGCAGCGGTGACGTCGTCGACGAAGTGATAGGAGGCCTCGGGGTGCCAGCCCTCGGGCCTGGGCCGATGGGACTCACTACGACCACGTGCTCGCCGGCCGGCGGCTGACCCTCCCAGCCGTCTACCAGGTCGAAGAGCCGGCGGCCCATCACGATCGTGCCGATCGCCTGCCACATCGACCGCACATATTCCGCCGATGCCTTGGAGACCCTGAAGCCGCTGCCGGATCCGGAATGGTCGTAGCCCCCCTCGCCGCCTTCGACGATCGGCGTGTCGCCGCTGAAGTACCACTCGTGGAGTGGCCCGACATCGTCGTTCTCATCGGCGATGAAGCCGTCCACCGACACCACGTTGTGCATGATCACAGCGCCCATTCAGGTCTCCTCGAGTTTCGTGTTGCTGATCGGCGCCGATCTTGCGGCATCCGAGGGCGCCTGTCTTGTAAAAAATCAATCGGCGGGCATCGGGCCGTTGTCCGGTGGGAACCCCTGCTCGGCGGGGAACCGGCGCCGTAGCTCCAGGTATTCCGTCGGGGTGTGGCCGGTGAAGTCCTTGAACTCCCGGTTGAAGTGGGCTTGGTCGAAGTAGCCCGCCGTCTGGGCGAGCCGCGACCAATCGACCGGACTCCGGGCGTCGACCGAGAGGATCAGCCGGGCGAAGCGGTAAATCCGCGCCACCCGCTTCGGGGTGACCCCGACATGCGATTTGAACTGGGTCGCGAGGTGGTTGCCGCTCACTCCGGCGGACTCGGCCAGAGCACCGACCAGGACCCCGCCATGAGAAGTCGCGAGGCGGCCGCCCGCGTGCTGGACGAGGGCGAGGCCGCGCGACGGTGCCGCGGCAAGTCGCGACCGCAGCTCTCCTTCCAACACCCGCAGCATCTCGGTGGCCGAGGCGGTTTCGCCGATCTGGTTGCGCATCCGCTCCAGGGACCGCTGCCAGACGGCGTCGACCGGCACCCATCGGTCCCGCAGCTCGCTCGCTGGCATCGCGACGAACGGCGAGATCCCCCAGGGCTTGAAATGCACGCCGACGAGCCGCACCCGCTGCGGGTATTCGAAGAGGAAACGCCGGGTCCAGACGCCCATGAACCAGCCGTCGGCGAGCACGACCGGCGGCACCGAGGGGTCGCGGTCCCAGAGGCGGGCAGGTCCGCCGAGGTTGAGGAAGAGGTGCGCCGAGGGCATCGGCGGGACGTTCATGCGGCGGTGCCGCGGCACCCCGCTGAGGCAGTAGATGTCGTCGATGAAACGGTCGAGCGGCGGCGCCGGCACCCGGCTGACGTACTCCATCGGCTGATTGTGGCGGCCGGAGGCTTCAGCTCGCGGGTCGTCCCCGAAAATGCCGCGCCGATGGCCACGTCGCCTGGGTCGGCGAGCCGCTCAACCGCGGAACGTCTTCCCTTTGCAGACCGGCCGCCCGTGTCCACCTCTCGGCGGCGCACAGGTGGTGGCGTGGATCGTGAAGGGCGTCTCCCAGACGACCGTGCCCGAGACGAACGCGCCGAAGACGGTGACGATGCCGCGGTAGCGAGTGTCGCCGGTCTTCCAGCGGACCCGGCATTTCCGCTTGTGCAGGTTGACCTCGTCGCAGGCGATCTCGTATTCGCGGCGGCCGGCGAAGCGCGGGCCGAGCCTGCGGCGCAGGGTCGCGGTCGCCTCGGCCCGGGCCTTGCCGGCGCTGACGACCGGCAGCGGTTCGCGGGGGGTCGCGTCGCCGGTTGGAGTCGGCGGCGGCGGCGCGGGCGACGGTGGTGGCGGCGGGTTCGCGGCGATCTCCGCCGCCACCCAGGGGGCGACCACGTCCGCCCGGGAGAGGTAGGACGGCAGTTCCGGCGAGCAGTTGTCGGCGCCGAACGACTGGATGCCGATCTCCAGCGGTTCGTCCACCGTCCCCGGCGCGGTCATCAGCAGCGGGCCCCCGGAGTCCCCGTGGCACCCGGAGTAGCGATGTTCGACCGTGTCCTGGGCGCAGAGCAGCTGGGTGGCGTCGAACTCACCGAGGTGCGCGGTGCAGTACGCCGTGCTCTGAACGGTGCTCTTGCCGACGCGCAGCACGTCCCCGGCGTTGGGGATCCCGCTCTCCCCCCAGCCCGCCATCACCACCGGCGTGCCGGTGCTCCATACCTGCGAGGTCGCCAGCCGCACCGCCGGCGACGGCGTCGGCTGATCGAGGATCAGGACCGCCGCGTCTCCGTACGCCGGGTGGCTCGCGCCCGGTTCGAGCCGGAAATTCGGCGCCACCGCGAAGCTCTTGACCGTCGAGGTCGTGTGCGGTTCCGCGAGGTGGTGGACGTTGCCGGTCACGACCACGAACCGGGCCGGATCCAGATTGTTGGTCCCGTCGTTCCTCAGCACGCAGTGACCGGCCGTCAGCACCACGTCGCTGGCGACCACCGAGCCGGTGCAGGTCCGGTTGTCGATGCCGTCGCTGTAGTAGATCCAGGCCAGGTAGGGAAAGCTCCCGGCCGCAGCTTCGTCCCCGTTGACGACGCTGGTCACCAGCCCCGCCGCGCCCGCGGGCGCGGCGATCGCCACCAGCAGGGCGACCGCGATCACCACCGCACTTATCCCCCGGCGAGCCACGCTTGGCCAGTCTAGGCCCACGCCCGGAACCCAGCTTGGGATCACGAATCGGTACGAAGAGCGCCGTTCCAAGCGGCCTCGGCGAGATCCAGCTCATCACGGAGTCCGGGGAGGCAACCGAGCCGGCTCGCGCGGCGGTTGAAGCTCCCCTATTCCGAAAGCGCGATCAGCTCGAAGCGCCCCATTCCGCGCGCGAGGCAACGCGGGCAATGCATCGGCGGGTCCGCGCCGCGGATTCGGATCCGGCAGTTGGGACACTCTGTCCGTGGCATGGTTGGCTTGGTGCCCCAGCGCCGATAGCCAAAGGCCGGCCGCCAGGACGCCGAGCGATCGACGCCGGCGTCGAGTGGTTTGGGATGCAACTCCGCCTCTTTCAGACTGCCATCGAGCGGGCCTTCGCTGTCCGAAGCGCGAATCCCATCGGTAAGCCACACGGACGCCTTCAAGCCCGCCGTCGGGGCCTTGCCACGACCATTGACAACCCAGCACCACCGGCCTACCAAGAGCACGAATGGCCGCGGTGCGCAGAGATCGGATCGGGGTTCCCACCGGGCTCCACGAGCGACGGGTTCTCGCCTGGCTGCGTTCCTGTGGGACTGACTCCCTCGCCGGCCGCGTCGTCTGGTGCGCCGCCGCCCTCTCCGGCGGCCATGCGGCCGGCCGGCGCCTCCGGGCGATGTTGCACGGCGACCTCGAGGTCGCTCCCCTTGCCGTGGACGCCGCCGAGCCCCCGGCGGAGCTGGCACGGCAGCTCGACGCGATGCTGGCCGGGGTCCCCTCGCCCCGGCCACTCGGCGCCGCGGCGCGGGCCGCATGCGCCCGCGGCGCCGAGCTCGCCGAGCCCGCCCTCGGTGAAAGGGTGCGCTCGGGGGACGTCGTCGTCCTCCACGACTCCTTCACCGTCTCCTTCGCAGCGGCCCTGAGAGACCGCGGGGCGCACGCGATCTGGCATCTGCGCAGGCGACCCGGATCGCGAGCGCCCTGCGTCGGGGCAGCGGTCGACTTTCTCGACCGGGCGGGTGGCGCCGCGGTCGACGCGGTGGTGATCGACGAGCGGGTAGGAATCGACGGTCCGGAGCGAGTCACTGCCCTGGTCCCCGCCGCCGGGCTTCTCGACATCCGGCAGGTGTCGCCGGGGGGCGACGCGGCGCGCGCCGAGCGGCTGGCGCTCTCGTGGATCAGCCTGCTCGGCGAGGTTGTCCCGGAGGTATGGGCTCAGATGGAGGACACCTACCGCTCCGTGCTCCAGAGTGGCAAACCGGTCCTCAACCTCGACCTGACGCGCCCGCGCGACGGGGACTCCGATCGCCGCAACTGGCTCGCGAGTTACTACCCCGTGCGGGTCAAGGACGAGGTGGTCGGAGTGGGGGTGGTTGTTCTCGATGTCACCGAGCGGGAGGAGGCCGAGGACCTCCGCGCCGCGGTGATGGACAACATGGTCGAGGGCCTCTATGTGCTCGACACCGAGGGGCGGCTCGAGTTCATGAACAGCGCCGCTGAGCGGATGCTCGGATGGAGCGGCGAGGAGCTGAGCGGAAAATCCATGCACGATGCAATCCATTTTCAGAACGCCGACGGCTCGCCTCACCCTGAGCAGAGATGTGAGCTCCTGAAGGTGAGAACCGAGGGTCGGCCGGTGCGGATGACGCACGAGGCGTTCACCCGAAAGGACGGCACGATCCTCCCGGTCTCCTATTCGGCCGCGCCGTTGAAACGCGACGAGGAGGTCCACGGAGTCGTCGTCGTCTTCGGGGACCGCAGCGTTGAACAGGCCCAGGAGGGGGAAGCAAGACGCGAACTCGACACCCTTGCCTGGATCGGTCGCATCCGAGACGCCCTCGACGAGGATCGACTGATTCTCTACTCCCAGCCCGTCAAGCCACTAGCCGGTGGTGAGCCGAGCGAGGACTGCTCCTGCGGATGGTCGGCCCGGGCGGCGAGACGATCCTGCCGGGAAGCTTCCTGCCGGTCGCAGAGCGGTATGGCCTGGTCGGCGAGATCGACCGCTGGGTGATCGGCCAGGCGGTCCGGCTCGCCGCCGGCGGTCAGCGGGTGGAGGCCAATCTCTCGGCCGACTCGATCAGCAACTCCGATCTTCTGTCCCTGATCGAACGCGAGTTGAGCGAGGGTGGGGTCGACCCGACAAAGCTCGTCTTCGAGATCACCGAGACCGCGTTGATAAAAATGCCGAAGCGGGTGAAGCCTTCGCCCGCGGGCTCGACGAAATGGGCTGCCAGATCGCCCTGGATGACTTCGGCACCGGCTTCGGCAGCTTCACCTACCTGAAGACGCTACCGATCACTTACCTGAAGATCGACGTGGATTTCGTCCGCAACCTGGCGACGAACGAGGCCGACCGCCGTCTCGTCAGGGGAATCGTCGCGATGGCACGAGAATTCGGATACAAGACGATCGCCGAGGGGGTCGAGGACGCGTCTAGCCTGGCTCTCCTGGAGGACTACGGGATCGACTTCGCGCAGGGCAATTACCTCGGGCCTCCTCGTCGCCGCTGAGCGTGGTGAGCCGTGGTTGGCGTGCGCGCAGCCGGCGGAGAACCTGCGGAGCCCGTGATCGCGAGCCCGCTCGCCGGGTCGAAGAAGTAGGCCCGCTCGACGGCCACCCCCAGCTCGATCCGCTCGCCCGGTGACGGGTGGCTGGCGAGGGCGTCGAAGCGGGCGACGATCGGCTTCGCGCCGTCGCCCAACGGGCCTCCGGGGGCCGGGACGTCGTCCTCGCCATCGGCTTCCGCGCTGGCGGTCAGCTCGTCTCTGTAAGAGGGGACCGGCACAGAGACGTGGACGAGGCGGTCGGCACCAAGCATCTCCGAGGCCAGCACCACCCCGGCCAGACGCGCCTGTCCGGGCGCTTCGGGGTCGAAGAGCGAGAGCGCCTCCGGCCGCAGGCCGACGACGACCTCCGCTCCCTCGCGCGAGGCGAGCTCCGCCGAGGCCGGCACCGTACCCGGCAGCGAGAGGCGCTGCTCGCCGAGTAGCAGCTCGGGGCCGTTGGTGCCGGCGATGACCCGGCCGCGCAGCAGGTTCATCTCCGGGCTGCCGATGAAGGCGGCGACGAAGAGGTTGGCGGGGGCTTCGTAGAGCGTCTCCGGACTGTCGACCTGCTGCAGCTCGCCGCCCCGCATCACCGCCACCCGCGTCCCCATCGTCATCGCCTCGACCTGATCGTGGGTGACGTAGATCGTCGTCGTCCCCAGCTGACGCTGGATCCGGGTCACCTCGTAGCGCATCTGCACCCGCAGCTTCGCGTCGAGGTTCGAGAGCGGCTCGTCCATCAGGAAGACGCGTGGCTCGCGGACCAGCGCCCGCCCCATCGCGACCCGCTGGCGCTGCCCGCCGGAGAGCGCCCGCGGCTTGCGCGCGAGCAGCTCCTCCATCCCCAGCGTTCGCGCCATTCCCTCGACCCGGCCGCGGATCTCGGCCCGCGGCAGCTTCCGCATCCGCAGGCCGAAGGCGATGTTGTCGTAGACGCTCATCTGCGGGTAGAGCGCGTACTCCTGGAAGACCATCGCCACGTCGCGCCGCTGCGGGGCGACGTCGTTGACGACCTCGTCGTCGATCGCGATCTCGCCGCCGCTGACCGTCTCCAGCCCGGCGGTCATTCGCAGAGCCGTCGTCTTGCCGCAGCCAGAAGGGCCGACGAAGACCATGAACTCGCCGTCGCGGACCTCGAGGTTCAGGTCCTTGACCGCGGCCGCGCCTCCGCCGTAGCGCTTTTCGACCCCCTGGAAGGTGACTGCTGCCATCTAGATCTCCATTCGTTCGGCTGCTTCCGATTCGAGCAGCGGCAGGCAACCGGCGAGGCCGACGTCGTCGCCGAGCTTGGAGGCGACGATCTCGACGCCGCTCGAAGGAGGAGCGAGCGCGTGTCGCGCGACCCTCTCGCGCGCCGGGGCCAGCAGCCGCTCGCCGAGCCCGCGGGCGACAGCGCCGCCGACCACGATCAGCTCCGGGTCGAAGGCATTGACGAACCCGACGAGGGCGCCGGCAAAGGCCTCGATCGCCTCGCCGACGATCTCCGCGGCGACGGCGTCGCCGGCGTCGGCCGCGGCGACCACCGCGGCCCCGTCGGTCGCGCCGGCCCGCCGCGCCATCCCGCTGCCGGAGGAGTAGGCCTCGAGGTGGCCGCGCTCGCCGCAGCTGCAGAGCGGCCCGCCGAGGCCGGCCGGGACGTGACCGAGCTCTCCGGCGAAGCCCTTGGCGCCGACCAGCAGCCGCCCGCGTGAGATGACGCCCCCGCCGACCCCGGTCGAGACAGTCAGGTAGATCAGCTCGTCCCGGCCCCGGGCGGCTCCGAAGGAGCGCTCGGCGAGGGCGGCGACGTTGGTGTCGCGCTCGATCGCGACCGGCAGCCCGAAGTGCTGGCGCAGCGGCGAGGACAGCTCGAGACCGCGGTAACCGGCGCCGAGGTTCGGCGGCCCGAGGAGGACTCCGCGGACGGTGTCGAGGGGGCCGACCGCCGAGACTCCGATCCCCCCCAGGTCGGCCACAGCGCCGGCCGGGAGCTCGGCGACGACGGCCGAGAGGAGGTCGACGATCGAGCCGACCAGCCCCTGCGGGGAACCGTCGGCTGGAGTCGGAGACTCGCGCCGACGGAGGATGGTCCCGTCGGCCGCGACCGCGCCCGCACGCATCCGGCTGGCGCCGAGATCGAGCGCCAGGGCGCGCGCCTTGGCGCTCCTCTCCGCGGGTTCGGTTGCCGATTCGCCAGCGATAGTGTTAACATCATATCGTTATATGAATTCACTGCAACCTGATTCTGGGCCGCTCGCTGGCAAGCCCCTCTCGCGGGGGCCGATCCCGCTCCACCACCAGCTCTACCTCGAGCTGCGCTCCGCTCTCGACAAAGGGGCGTGGGAAGTCGGCGACAAGCTGCCGACCGAGAAGGACCTGGCCGAGCAGTACGGCTGCAGCCTGATCACCGTCCGCCGCGCGCTCGACGAGCTGCGCCGCGAACGTCGCATCGAACGCACCCCGGGCCGCGGCTCCTTCGTCACCGCGCCGCCGATCGAGCGCGACCTGGCGGCGTTGACGAGCTTCACCCAGGAGATGGAGGCGCGCGGGCTCTCGCCGCAGACGCGGCTGATCGGCGCCCGCGCCGGCAGCGCCGACGCGCGCGTGGCCGAGTACCTGGAGCTCGGCCAGGGCACGGCGACGATCGAGGTCGAGCGCTTGCGCAGCGCCGGCGGCCAGCCGCTGCTGCTCGAGACCGTCCACCTTCCGGCCGAACGCTTCCCCGGGCTGCTCGACCACGACCTCGCCCAGGAGTCCCTCTATGGCCTTCTCGCCGAGCGCTACGGCGTCAGCCTGGTGCGGGCGCGGGAGGCGATCGAGCCGATCCTGCCGACCCGTCGCGAGGCCGAGCTGCTCGGGCAGGACCCGAAGCGGCCGGCGCTCCTGGTCGAGCTCGTCGCCTTCTCGGGCGACGGCGTCCCGATCGAGTTCTGCCGCGGCGTCGTCCGCGGCGACCGGGCGCGGTACTACGTCGACGCCGACGGCCCGCGCATCGATGCGCGGGCCGGCGGCCTCAAACCAAAGGGCTGAGATGAGGCCCGGGGGAGGAGTAAACGGGATGAAGAAGCTTGCGGCCCTCGCCGCCGCCGTCCTCGCGGCGGCGATCACGATCGGCGCCTGCGGAGGATCCAGCGGCGGCGATGGCGGTCACTCGATCACGGTCTGGGACTACTACGGCTCGGCGACGCCAATCAAGCCCGCGGTCGAAGAATTCCGCAAGCTCCACCCGGACATCGCGGTCGACTACGAGGCCTTCGACTACGAGACGATCCAGGACAAGTTCTCGGTCGCGGTCTCCTCGAACAACGCCCCCGACGTGGCAACGCTCGACATGACCTGGATCCCGACCTACGCCTCCAAGGGCCTGCTGGCCAACCTCAGCACCCTCTCCGGCGGCGACCTCAACGGCAAGCCGATCGAGGACCAGTACTCCGACGGCGCCCTGAAGTCGATGACCTACAACGACGAATTCGTGACGATGCTCTACGACTTCGACGCCTACGCGCTCTACTACCGCGCCGACAAGTTCGCGGAAAAGGGGATCGCGGTTCCCAAGACTTGGAACCAGTTCCGCCAGGCGGCCAAGGAACTGGTCGAAGACGACTCCAGCGGCAAGCCGCAGAAGTACGCCCTCCAGATCCTCCCCGACACCTTCCACTACGACCAGTACCTACTGCAGAACAAGGGCTCGCTGCTGAGCTCCGACAACACCGAAGCGGCCTTCGACTCGCCGGCCGGCGAAGGCGCGCTCGAATTCATGAACGGCTTCCTCGAAGACGGCAGCGGCATCTACTGGGGCAAAGACCAGGGCGACTCCACCGGGCTGCCCGGGATCGAGGACGAACGGATCGGGATGTTCGTCAACGGCCCCTACATGATGGGTGTGCTGCGCGAAGGCGTCGCCGACCAGAAGGGGCTGTGGCGGGTGGCGCCGGCGCCGGTCGGCCTGCAGGAAGGCAGCTACCTCGGCGGCACCGGGCTGGCGATCCCGGTCAACGCGCCCGATACCGAAGACGCCTGGACCTTCGTCCAGTTCCTGCTCGAACGCGAACAGCAGCTCAAGGTCTTCACCGAGGCCGGCGCCGCGCCGGCGACCGAAGCGGCGCTGGAAAGCCCCGAGCTGAACAAGCCCGACCCCTTCTTCGGCGGCCAGGCCCCGTTCAAGATCTTCCGCCAGGCGCTGAAATCGGCGACCCCGTACCCGTACGTCCGCTCCTGGACCTCGATCGACCGCTCGGTCGAAGGCGCGGTGACGGCGGCGCTGACCGGAGACGAGTCGGTCGCGGGGGCGCTCGAATCCTCTGCCGGCCGGGTCGACGACCTGCTCGGGGAATCCGGCGAATAGGCAGCAGCGCCCGATGTCGTCGACTCTGAGCGGCGCCCGGCTGCGGCGGGTTGGGGAGGGCTACGCCCTGATCACCCCGGCGATGGCCGTCGCGATCGCCTTCCTCTTCATCCCGATCGCGCTCTCGGCCTACTGGAGCATGACCGAATACAACGGCCTCACCTCGCCGCACTGGGTCGGTTTCGACAACTACACCCACCTCCTCTCCGACCCCGAATTCACCCGTGCCTTCACCAACACGGTGATCTTCGTCGCGCTGGGGATGACGATCGGCCCGGCGCTGGGCCTGGTGGCGGCGCTGCTGCTGAACGAGAAGGTGCCGGGCCGCGCCTTCTTCCGCACCGCATACTTCCTCCCGGTCACGACCTCGCTGGTCGTCGTCGCCGTGGTCTGGAAGCTGATCCTGAACGAAGACGGGATCTTCAACTCCTTCCTCGAACTGTTCGGCGTCCCCGGTCATGCCTGGCTCGCCGACTCCTCGACCGCGCTGCCCTCGGTCGCGGCGGCCAGCATCTGGCAGGGGCTCGGGTTCGAGACCGTGGTCTTCCTCGCCGCCCTGCAGTCGATCCCCGGCCACCTCTACGACGCCGCCAAGGTCGATGGCGCCAGCGCCTGGTCGCGCTTCCGCTTCGTCACCCTGCCGGGGTTGAGGCCGACGATCCTCTTCGTCTTCGTGATCGGGCTGATCGGCAGCTTCCAGGTCTTCGACCAGGTCTTCGTGATGACCCAGGGCGGGCCCAACGAAGCGACGACGACGATCGTCTACGACCTCGTCCACCGCTTCCGCGAACTCGACCTCGGGATGGCCTCGGCGGTCGCCTACCTGTTGCTGTTGATCCTCGGCGCGATCTCCCTGCTGCAGTTCTGGCTGTTCGAGTGGAGGCAGCGATGAGCATGCTCTCGAGCAGGAGGGCGTTCGTCTTCGCGGCGCTCCTGGCCGGCGCAGTGCTGATGGTCGGGCCCTTCGTCTGGGCGATCTCGACCTCGCTGAAGCTGCCGGCCGACGTCTTCGCCTCGCCGCCGCAGCTGGTCCCCCACCCGTTCACCCTCGACGGCTACAAGGACGTCTTCACGGTGCTGCCGTTTCCGCGCTACCTGCTGAACAGCGTGATCGTCTCGGTCTGCATCGTCGCCCTCAACGTCGTCTTCGGCACCGCCGCCGCCTACGCCTTCGCCAAGCTCCGCTTCCCGGGCCGCAACATCCTCTTCTTCGCCCTGCTGGCGACGCTGATGGTGCCCTTCCAGGTGAACCTGATCCCGCTCTACCGGATCATGGTCGAACTCCACAACACCTCCTCGCTGATCGGCACCAACACCTACTTCGGGCTGATCGCGCCGAGCGCGGTCCAGGTCTTCGGGATCTTCCTGATGCGGCAGTACATCTCGTCGATCCCGGACTCGATCCTCGAGTCGGCCCGGCTCGACGGTGCCTCGGAGCTGCGGATCCTGCGGACGATCATCTTCCCGCTGGCCAAGCCGGCGGTGGCGACGCTGGCGATCTTCACCTTCGTCACCGCTTGGAACGACTTCCTCTGGCCTTTGATCGTGACCGAATCGGACAACATGCGGACGCTGCCGCTGGGACTGGCCCTGCTGTCGCGCAAGAACAGCGTCAACTGGACCGACACGATGGCGGGAACGGTGCTGACGATCCTGCCGATGCTGCTGGTCTTCGCGGCTCTGCAGCGGCGTTTCATCGAGGGCCTGACCGCCGGAGCTGTGAAGGGAGCGGGATGATCGAAGACGGCGCCTCCGCGCCTGCCGGTGATCTTTTTCTGTCGGAGATCTGCGAGCAGCCGCTTGCGCTGCGCGACGCCGGCGCGGCCCTGGCCGGGCAGCGCCAGGCGCTGGCTGAGCTCGCGGCGATCGCGGCCTCGGGGGGCCGGCTCGTCCTCACCGGGATGGGCAGCTCCTTCGACGCCTGCCTCTCGACCGCCAGCGTGCTCGCCCGCCAGGGCGTCCTCGCGACCACCGTCAACGCCGCCGAGCTGCTCCATTTCCGCCTCGACAGCCTCGGCCCCGAAACAGTGCTGGTCGCGATCAGCCAGTCCGGCAACAGCATCGAGCTGGTGCGGATCACGGCGGCACTCGGCGAGCGGCAGGCACGGCCGCTCCTGGTCTCGATCACCAACGGGCTCGACAACCCGCTGGCGGCGGCCGCCGACGTGCCGCTCGACACCGCCGCCGGTGCCGAGCAGGGTCCCTCGACCAAGACCTTCGCCGCCACCTTCGTCGTCGCCCAGGCGCTGGTCCGGGCGGTCGTCGCCGCCGAGCGCGGCGCGGTCGATGAGATCGCCGCCCGCGGCGCCGAGGAGGCCGGCGCGGCCGCCGACGCCGCCACGGCGCTGCTGCGTGATCCGGTGGCGCTGGCCGAGCGCGTGCACGGCGCCGTGGCCGGCCGGCCCTCGCTCGTGATCGTCGGCCGCGGCACCGCCCGTGCCGCCGCCGAGATGGGCGGGCTGGTGCTGAAGGAGGCCGCCCAGGTCCAGGCCGAGTCGCTCGACGCCGGCGAGTTCCGCCACGGCCCGCTCGAGCTGGCCGGGCCGGAGCTGGGGATCGCCGTCGTCGCCACCGAGGAGGCGACCAGCGACCTCGACCTCGGCCTCGCCTCCGAGGTCGCCGCCACCGGTGCCGGCTGCCTGGTGATCGCCGGCGCCGACCCCGGCGAGCTGCCGGACGGCGCGATCGCGATCGGTGCCCTGCCGGCGATGCTCTCGCCGGCGGTCGCAGTGATCCCGCTGCAGCTCCTGGCCTGGCGGATCGCCCGCGAGAAGGGTCGCGACCCGGGCCGCTTCACGCTGGCAACCAAGGTGACGACGCGCGAATGAGCGGCGAGCCGAGCGCCCGCCTGAAGCGCGGTCCGCACTTCCTTCGCGAGGGCGAGCGCAGCGTCGTCCCGGTCGGCGTCCACTACGTTCCGGTGCAGGGACCCGACTGGCCCTGGCGAGTCGACAGCAACGAGTTCGACCACGAGTTCGGCCGGATCGCGGCACTCGGGCTCGACAGCGTCCGCATCGACCTGATCTGGAGCGCGATCGAACCGCGCCCGGGCGAGCTCGACGAGCGTCACCTCGAGCAGCTCGACCGCGTCTTCGCGGCGGCTCGCCGGCATGGCCTGCGGCTGCACCCGGTGCTGCTGGTCGGCGGCGAGGTCGGCGACGCGGTCTGGGACATCCCCTGGCGCGATGGCCGCCACCCGCATGCCGACCCGGAACTGCGCGCCCTGCAATCGACCCAGGCTGGCGAGCTGGCACGGCGCTGGGGCGGCGATCCCGCCCTGCTCGCCTGGGACCTGACCGACGAGCCGCCGATCTGGCTCTTCCAGGACACCACCGACGCCGACGCGCGAGCCTGGACGGCGGAGCTGGTGGCGGCGATCCGGGCGGTGGCCGCCGATGACCTGATCACGATCGGGACCGCCTCGCAGGAGGTCGACCACGGCCCGTTCCGCGCCGACGTCGTCGCGCCCGAGCTCGACTTCACCTGCGTCCACCCCTACCCGATCTACTCGCCCGAGCTCTATCCCGACACGCTGCTGGCGACGCGGATGACCCACGCCGCCGCCTTCGAGGTGGCGCTCGCGGCAGGCGCGCGGCGGCCGGTGATGCTGCATGAGTACGGCGCCTCCTCGGCCCAGTTCGACCCCGAGGCGATCGCCGCCTACGACCGGCTCCTGGCCTGGTCGAGCTTCGGCCGCGGTGCGATCGGCTTCTATCCGTGGTGCTGGATCGACGCCGAGCCGGCCGCCTACCGGCGCGCCCCCTACGTGCGGATGGCGCACGAGACCCAGTTCGGGCTGCTCGCCCACGACGGCGAGGAGCGGCCGCGGGCCGGCGTCCTCGGCGACCTCGCGGCGCGCCTGCGGCGGGTCGACCTCGACGCCTACGCGGCGCGGGGCCCGGTGACGAGCGCCGCTTGCCTCGTCCCGCACGAGTACGTCGCCCCATATGACCCGGCTTCCTACGGGCTCGACGCGGAGCCGGCCGGCCTCTACGCGCCGGCCGAGGCGGCGTGGAGCCCCGAGCGCGACGTCAAGCCCCTGGTCCGCGCCTGGCTGAACGCCTTCGTCCTCGCCGCCCGCGGCGGCGCCGCGGTCTCGTTCCCGCGCGAAACGCTCGACGACGCCTGGCCGCGAGTCGACCTGCTGCTGCTGCCGGCGCCGTTGACCACGACCACCAACTCGCTCCTCCACGTCCGCACCAGCTTCTGGGCGGGGGCCGGCGAGTTCCTCGCTGGCGGCGGCAGTCTCTACCTCTCGCTCTCCGCCGACTCGGCGATCCCGGAGATGGAGGCGGTCGCCGGCTGCCGGATCGTCGAGCGGGCGCCCGCCGGGGCGGCGACCGGGCTCCGCTTCCTCGGCGAGTGGGGGCCGTTCGGCGCCGGCGACGAGCTGCCGCTGCCGGCCGGCGGCGACCGCCTTCACGGCCGCGGCGTGGTCCTCACGACCGAGCCGGGCACCGAGGTGGTCGCCGTCGATGCCGCCGGCAACCCGGCGCTGGTCTGCGCCCCCGCCGGCGCCGGCCGGGTCGTCACCTGCGCCTATCCGCTCGAGCTGCTGCTCGCCGACGCCGAGGACGCCCACGGCCCCGCCGATCCGAGCTGGGGCCTCTACGCGGGCCTGCTCGAGCGCGCCGCAGCGAAGGACGAGGCGCGGGCGGAGCATCCGGACCTGACCGGCGGCTCACTGCGCGGCGCGAGCGGCGGACTCCTCGTCCTCACCAACCACGCGCCCCATCCAGTGGCGGCGCCGCTGGTGCTGCCGGCGGAGGCCTCCGCGGTGACCGAGGTCCGCGCCGACGCCCTCCTTCCCCACTCCCCCGAGCGAGTCGAGCTCGGCCCCCACGGCGCCCTCGTCCTCATCTGGGACGAGGGCGCCTGACGCCCTGCCGGGCCGTTCGCGTGCCTACGGCGCGGTGATCGTGTCGACCACGCTGCTGATCGCCGTCTGGAGTTCGGCGTCCCCGGGCACCTCCTCGGCGTAGTACCACCAGAAGCCGCCGAGGACGCTGTAGGGGTAGCCGGCGGCGGCCGCGTAGTACTGGGCGGCGAGCTGCCGGCGCCCGGCCAGCGTGTTCGTTTCTTCGAACGCCCACCAGACCCGCGAGGTGTCGGTCGACCAGTAATCGAGCTCGCCGAGCCCGATCTTCTGCGAAGGGAACTCTTTGTGGAGCTCCTGCATCACCTCGTCGAAGGCGATCCCCATCGGTGCGTCCTCGACGTACTGCGAGAGGAGGACGACGTCGATCTTTTTGCGGACCGTTTCGTTGAGGTTGGCGCGGACCCAGTTGAACGTCGACCACTTCGCCGCGTCGCCGCCCATCTGCCAGTAGAGCGTGAGGACGACCTTCGCTTCCGGCCGTTTTTCGTGCACGTAGGTGGCCGCGTCGAGGATCTTGTTCTTGATCCGGTCGTTTTCCGGCACCAGGGTCGTTTTGCATTCGCCTTCGGCGGTGGTTTTGCTGTCGACCCAGCAGCCGTTGACCTCGTTGCCGACCTCCCAGGCATCGACCTGCGGGTAGGCGTCGACGTACGCTTTGAAGCGTTCGAGGTACTGCGCCCGCGTGTACTGGTTAGCGAAGAACGAGTCGACCGGCTGGCCGAGGATCTTCAGGCCCGCCGCGTCGGCCGCTTCGACCGCCGCTTTGTAGTACGCGGGGTTGCCGCCGTCTTTGCTCGGGTCGAAGACGATCCGCATCCAACCGATCGGGCTGGTCATTTCGGACCCGAGGCTGGCCCATTTGGAGTAGACGGAGGTGTCGTCAACGGTCAGGCCCGCCCACTGTTCGGTTTTGTTGTCGTGGGCGTATTTCGGCCCGTATTCGGCGAGCATCAGGTCGTTCGCGCGGCTGACCGCGTCGAGCGCCCGCTGCCCATATTTGCCGCGGTCGCTGTCGGTGCTCGCCGCTTCGGCCAGGGTGAGGTTCGATTTCGCTTCTTCGTAGGCGGTGTTGAAGGCGGCCGATTTGGCGTAGGTCGGGCGCGCCGTCAGCGCTTCGTCGAGCCGCCGTTTGGCGTCTTTGGCCGCCTGGTAGTTGAAGACGACGGTCCCTTTCGCGGTGAAGCCGCCGCCGCCGTTGTCGACGATGACGTAGGAGTAGCCCTCCGATTTGGTCGGCCAGGAAACCGCGAAGGCGACCGCTTCTTTGGGGATGTCGAAGCGCAGGCTGGAGCTTTCGTTGTAGAGCGGATATTCGTAAACGTCCTGCAGGGTGGTCGGGTTGAGCAGGGCGTCGGTGTCCCAGCCGCCGGCGCCGTGCATCACGGTTTTCGCCTGTGCCGGAGTCAGTGCCGTCCCGTTGCCGTTCTGATCAAAGAACTTGAGGGTGACGGTCCCTTCCGCCGCCATCGCGCTCGGAGCCAGAACCGCGATGGCAGCGAGAACGGGCAGCGTTGCTGCTAGCAGCTTCCTCATCTCATCCTCCTAGAGGAGCGGGAATTGGTTGAGAATCGACCATAACGTTATATTGTTCTAAGTCAAGGTCATTTGGACCTTTGGATGGCTTCGCAGAGCCTTTTCACCGGAAGGTCCCTCGGGGATTGGACCCAAAGGGTGAGGATCGCGGTGACTGCGTCGACGGTCCGCCGGAAGGCGTCGGCGTCCTTTACCGGGGCTGGGTTGCGCCGTCGTAGTCGAGCGTCGCGACGTGGAACGAGCGCTTCAGCTCGACCCGGTCGAGGGGCCCGGAGACACTGGCCGCGAGGACCTCCGACGAGCGCGGGTCGACGTCGTGATCCTCCGGACTCGTGAAGAGCAGCACCCGGGCAGCGGACCAGCGCCAAGTCGTCCGCCAGGTCGGTGAGCGCGTCGGTCAGCGACAGCAGGGCCGCGACGGGCGTCTCCGGGTAGGCCGACTCGGAGACGCCGGGCTTGGCGATGTCGGAGCCGATCCCCGGCATCGTCTCATCGCTCGCCGCCCGGGCCGAGGCGACCGCCGCCGCCCAGGCCGGCGCGGAGCCGTCGAGCAATCGCCGCCGATCAGCGGCTTCGCTGGTACCGCAAATAGACGATCTCCGAGCCGAAGCGGCGGGTCTCGGTCAGCTCCAGATCGAGTCGCTGGCTGAGCGGCGGGAAATACGGCGTGCCGCCGCCGACTAGCACCGGGTTGACGAAGAGACGGAACTCGTCGACGAGATCGTGAGCGATCAGGCCGGCCGCAAGGCCGGCTCCGCCGACCCCCAGGTCGCCGCCCCGCTCGGACTTCAGTTTGGTCACCTCCTCAACCGCATCGCCTTCGATCAATATGGCGTTGCCCTCGACGGCCTCGAGCGTCCTCGAGAAGACGATCTTCAACTGCCGCTTCCAGATTTCGGCGAACTCGAGCGCGATCCCGGTCACCGACGGGTCACCGACCCGTTCCTCCCAGGGCAACATGTCTTCGTAGAGTCCGCGCCCGCAGAGGCTGGCCTCGAGCGCCGCCGTCTGTTCGTTGTGGAAGAGATGCAGCTCTTCGTTCGGGATCGCCCAGTCGATCTCGCCGTTGGGGCCGGCAAAGAAGCCGTCGGCCGAGACGCCGAACGAGTAGATCAATTTGCTCTGTTCCTCCATAAGCCTTCCTTTCAGCGGTCCTGATTCCGTGTCGCGGCACGGCCTTTTGCCGCACCATTAGATGAGACGTTGGCGCCGGCAAAAACCTGTCGGTGCGCTATCGCCCGGAGGCTCAGGTCCCGCGCTCGCGCCTGCGTCTTGCCGCTTCCACTTTCGGCCATACCAATGCCCGGAAATTCGGTTGGCCGGTGGCTGCGGTGACGCCACCGTCGATGACCAGCTCGTGCCCGGTGACGAACGAGGCCTCGGCGGACGCCAGGAACGAGATCGCGGCGGCCACCTCCTCCGGCTCCCCCGGCCGCCCGATCGGGATCGTCTCGGCGTAGGCAGTCGCCATCTCGGGTTCGTCCATCATCTTGCGGGTGATCTCGGTTCGGATCGGCCCCGGGCAGACGCAGTTGACGCGTACTCCTTCGCCGGCATGATCGATCGCCATGTTGCGGGTGAGGTTGACCACGGCGCCCTTGCTGGTCGCGTAGGTGGCGAGGTTGTAGTCGCCGAAGAGGCCGGAGATCGAGCCGGTGTTGACGATCGAGCCGCCGGTCGCAACCAGGTACGGCAGGGCCGCGCGGGACGCGAGGTAAACCGAGTCGACGTTGATCGCCATCACCCGCCGCCACTGCTCCGGCTCGACCTCGGTGACGTGGCCCATGCGGCCGACGCCGGCGTTGTTGACGAGGACGTCGAGCTTGCCGAAGCGCTCGACCGCCGCCGTGATCATCCGCGCGACGTCGGACTCAGAGCTGACGTCGGCGACACACGCTTCCACCCGATCGCCGGGCACGCTGCCAAGCGCCTCGATGCGGGCGCCGAGACCCGCCTCGTCGAGGTCGGCAAACAGGACCGAGGCGCCCTCGCCCAGCAGCCGCGCCGCCGTCGCCGCCCCGATCCCCGAGGCCGCACCGGTGACGATCGCCACCCGGTCCGCGTGTCTCGAGACGTCCACGATCGGCTCTCACGCGAGCGCGCCGCGGACGACCTCGGCGATTCCCGCCGGGCTCAGCCCGTAGTGCTTGTAGAGATGGGTCGGCGGCGCCACCGCGGCGTAGAGGTCATCGAGGCCGTGGCGGACGAGGCGCGCCGGGGAGCCGCGCTCGGCCAGGACTTCGGCGACCGCGGCGCCGAGGCCGCCGATCGTGTTGTGCTCCTCGACGGTGACGACGAGCCCAGTTGCTGCGGCTTCGAGCAGTGGCTCGGGGGCGAGCGGCTTCAGGTAGATCGCGTCGAGCACCGTCACCTCGATGCCCTCCGCGGCGAGCTCGCCGGCAGCTCCGAGCGCCGCCTGGACGCCGATACCGGTCGCGATCACGGTCGCGTCAGCACCGTGGCGGAGCTCGATCGGGTGCCCGGGGACGATCTCCGGCGGCGCTGGATAGACGTCCCGCTCGCGCCCGCGGCCGTGGCGAACGTAGACCGGACCGGGATAGTCGATGGTGGCCTCGAGAATCGCCCGGGTCGCGTTGGCGTCGCAGGGAGCGACCACCGTCATCCCGGCGATCGCCCGGGTGATCGCGATGTCCTCGGTGGCGTGGTGCGAGGTGCCGTAGAAGCCCATCGCGATCCCGGCGTGATGGGCGAGGATGCGGACGGGCAGCCCCGGATAGGCGAGGTCCGTACGCATGTGCTCGGCGCAAAGCAGGGAGGCGAACGAGGCGAAGGTCGAGACGTAGGGGCGCAGGCCGCAGGTCGCCATCCCGGCGGCGACCGAGAACATGTTCTGCTCGGCGATGCCGAGGTTGAAGAAGCGGTCGGGATGCCGCGCCTCGAAGTCGCTGGTCCGGTTGGAGAGCATCAGGTCGGCAGTAAGGACGACGACGTCCTCGCGGGCATCGGCGATCCCGGCCAGCACCTCGCCGGCGACCAGCGAAGCGACCATCGGCTGTGAGGTGAGGATGTTCCAGCTGCGATCGTCGAGCAGTTGCGGCGAACCGGCGCTCATCGCATCCGCTCCTTCACCTCGGCCACCGCGCGCTCGCGGTCGCGGGGCCCGAGGTAACCGAGGTGCCAGGCCGGCGATTCGTCCATGAAGCTGACGCCGTGGCCCTTGCTGGTGCGAGCCAAGAGCGCGGTGGGCCGCTTGGCAGCGGTGTCCGGGACAGCGTCGAAGGCGGCCATGACCGCGTCGACGTCGTGGCCGTCGAACTCGTCGGTCGCCCAGCCGAAGGAGCGGAGCTTCTCGGCGACCGGCTCGATCCCCATCACCTGCTCGGTCCGGCCGTCGAGCGTCCAGCCGTTGAGATCGACGATCGCGACGAGGTTGCCGAGCTCAAAATGCGCCGCCGACATCGCCGCCTCCCAGACCTGCCCCTCGTGCAGCTCGCCGTCGCCGATCATCACCCAGGTGCGGGTATCGCGCCCGGCGTGGCGCTCGGCCAGGGCCATGCCGGCGGCGACCGAGAGGTTGTGTCCGATCGAGCCGGAGCTGAAGTCGATGCCCGGCACCTTCCGCATGTCCGGGTGGTCGCCGAGCGGGCTACCGAGCCGCGTGTACTCGGTCAGCCACTCCTCAGGGAAGAACCCAAGGTCGGCGAGGCAGGGGTAGAGGCCGATCGCCGCGTGGCCCTTGCCGAGCAGAAAGCGGTCGCGATCCGCCCAGCTCGGTTCGCCCGGCCGCAGCCGCAGCGAGTGGTAGTAGAGGACGGCGAACAGCTCGGCGCAGGAGAAGACGCTCGAGTAGTGACCGCTTTTCGCGGTCTCGACCAGGTCGATGGTCCGTAGCCGGATCCACTCGGCCCGCTCCCGCAGCCCCTCGGCCGGAGCCGGGCGGCCACGCTCGAGCGTCTGCACGGATCCGTCCCCTCGCATCGTGGCGGGACCGGGTCCAACGGTCTTCATTACGCCTGCCCCCGAACGGCTCCGTCGCCGGTCTTGCTGCCGGGCCAGACGCGCTCGATGATCTTCAGCGCGTTGCCTCTCACATAGGCTTCGTAGGCGTCCTCGGTCAGCTCGAGCTGGGGCAGCTCGGCGAGCAGGCGGTCGTAGCGCAGCATCGGCCAATCGGTGCCGAGCAGGATGTTGCTCGTCACCTGCGTCCGCATCCAATGCGGGAGCGGCCCGTAGCCGCCTCGCGGATCGGCCAGGTACTTCGGGGAGATCGCGCCGTACTCGAGATAGACGTGCTCGTGGCGCCAGGCCATGGCGACAGCCTCCATCGCCCAGGGCCAGCCGCCGTGGTTGCAGACGATCGTCAGCTCGGGAAAGTCGCAGGCCACGTGGTCGATCCAGATTGGCCGCCCATAGTCCATCTTCGCGCTCGACGAGAAGTTGACGCCGGTGTGAAGCGTGACCGGCGTGCCGCGGTCGGAGCAAAACTCGTAGAGCGGGTAACAGAGTCGATCGGCCGGCGAGACGTCGAGGAAGGCGGGCTGCATTATCAAGCCGCGGAGCCCCAACTCGTCATGTGCCCATTCGAGCTCGCCCAGGGCCTCGGGGTGGCGGGGGTCGACGGTTGGGATCCCACCGAGGAAGCGGTCCGGCCGGCGGGCGACAAGCTCCGCGGTGCGTTCGTTGCGGGGTCGGGAATCGGCTCCGTCCTCGTACTCGTTCTGCAGGATCCCGCTGACGTCGAAGGACTCCATCTCGGCGAGCAGGTCCTCGACGGTGAGATTGAGCCGGTCGTCGATTCCGTACAACGCGCCGTAGCGGTCCATGTCGGCCGATACCGCCACGCCGGGGTCCGAAGAATCGTCCCGGAGTGGCACCTTGATCCGGAAGTCGAGTAATGCGGTGCTCATCTGACGAGGTCCTCCCTTGATCGATGCGCGCACTTTCAACGAAGTAGCGGTGCGAGTAGTACGCTCGAAAGGGACGCTAACAGAAATTACGCCTTAGAGTTAGCTTGACAGCCGTTTTTTACCTCCATAGGCTATTGAACAACCGTTAGAACTCTATGTGATCGGAGTGTCTTCTATGCGCCGGCCTTCCTTTCCCGCTCAGGTCCCGCCGCCGGAGCTCGCGTAGTGACCGAGGAACCCGCCGTCCGCTTCGAGCGCCGGGGCCGGATCGCCCTGCTGACGATCAACCGCCCGCGACAGCGCAACGCCGTCGACCCCGAGGTGACGAAGTTGATGAACCAGCATGTCGCCGAGTTCGAGGCCGATCCAGAGCTCTGGGCCGGCATCGTCACCGGCAGCGGCGACCTTGCCTTCTCGGCCGGGGCTGATCTCAAGGCGATCGCGGCGGGCCGGATGGCAGAGATCACAGAGGTCGAGCCCTACGGCTTCGCCGGGATGGTGCGCGGCCAGCGCCAGAAGCCGGTCATTGCCGCCGTCAACGGGGTTGCACTGGCCGGCGGCTGCGAGATCGCGATCGCCTGCGACCTGATCGTCGCCGCCACCACGGCCCGCTTTGGATTGCCCGAGGTGACCCGTGGAATACTCGCTGGGGCCGGAGGCCTGCAGCGGCTGCCGAGCCTGATCCCGCCCCTGCGAGCGATGGAGCTGATTCTCACCGGGCGCTCCGTCAGTGCCGGCGAAGCATTCGATCTCGGGCTGGTCAACCAGGTGGTCGAGCCCGGTGCGCTGCTCCCCCGCGCCTTCGAGCTGGCGGAGGAGATCGTCGCCAACGCGCCGATCGCGGTGCGGGAGAGCCGGGCCGTCGCCAGGGCTGCGATCGCCAGCTCCGAGGCTGAGGCCTGGGAGCGCTCGGAGCTGGGCTGGCAGAGGGTTCTCGCCAGCGAGGATGCGGCGGAGGGCCCCGCAGCTTTCGCCGAACGGCGGCCGGCGGTCTGGAAAGGCCGCTGAGTCGCGGCGACTACTGCCGGCGCCGCGAACCGGAGCCGGGCGCCGAGTAACCCAGGCTCGCCAGGATCAGATGGGTGTAGCGCTGCCCCAGCAGCTCGACCTGGTCGGAGTCGCTCGGATCACACCACTGGCCGACCCCGTTGCACATCCGTGCGATCGCATAGACCGTGAGCCTGGTCGAGGGCACGCTGAACAGCTCTTCGGCGCGGCCGCGTTCGATGATCCCGGCGATCAGGTTCTCGTACTCCCGCCGCAGCTCCCTGATCGCCGCCAGGTGCGGCTCCGAGAGCGCGTCGAGCTCGGCGTCGGAGACGATCGCGGCGAACGGCCGCAGCGCATCGACTCGCACGTTCGCCTGGATCAGGGCACTCAATTCTCCGACCGAGCCGCGCTCCGCCGCGACCGCCGTGCGAGCCGCGTCCAGTGAGGTGAGCATCGAGGTCCGCAGGATCGCGAAGAGCAGGTCCTCCTTGCTGCCAAAGTGGTGGTAGATGACCGACGGCTGGACATCGGTGGTCGTCGCGATATCCCTCACCGTCGTCCCGTGGTATCCCCGTTCGGCGAAGATCTCGGTCGCCACGTTGAGGATCTCTTCCCGGGTCGCGTGCATCGGCTCCTCGACCTCGGGCGCAACCGTCTCGCCGGCGGGTGGCGGCTCAACCGATACCGCCGCAATCGCCAGCTGCGCGTAGAGCTCACCGATCTCCGCCAACGACCAGCGCCCGCCCGGGCGGTACCAGATCGAGACACCGTCCCAGGAGTCGATCAAAGCGTGCGCGGTGGTGGCCACGTCGTCGACCTCGAAATCGCCCTCGCGCTCACCGTCGCGCAGGATTGCTTCGAGCACTGCGTCGTAGTCGCTTATCAGTGCCGTGACGGCGCCGCGGTTCTCGGCGTCGAGGCTGCGGATCTCGTCGTGGCAGACCCGAGCTTGGTCCGCCCAGTCACCTTGGAACTCGACATGGGCGCGAGTTAGAGCCGCCAGCCGCTCGGTCGGTGCGGTGGCCTCCCCCAGGCTCCGCAGCACGGCCTCCTTGCGGTGCTCGAGAGCACCAACGATCACCTTGAACAACAGCGTCTGCTTGTTGTCCACATAGTGGTAGAGCGACGCGGTCTGCACACCGACCAGGTTGGCGATGTCGCGCAGCGCCGCGCCGTGGTATCCGAGCGTGGCGAAGATGTGGCTCGCCGCCTCGAGGATCTTGCCTTCGGTCCCCGCCAGCTCTCTCGCTTTCGACTTGGTCATCGTGGCATAAGCAACCAAAAGCGGCTAATGAGCGTTCTGTGAATAGCTGGCAACCAATCCCTTGTTCACAGCGATGAAGACCACATCGCTGATCGGTTGTTCGTTGTAATGATCGTAGCTCAGAGCAACGATCAGGGCGCGCGCAGATCCTCGACCGCGACCACCTGTCCCGTCTCGGCGGAGCGGTACATCATCGAGACGATCTCCACCGCGCTCAAGCCGATCTCCGGCGGCGACCCGTTCTCCCCCCGGCCCTGAGCCAGCTCGACCAGGTTGGAGACCGGGGCGTGGTTGGGGATGCGCTCCTCCATCGTGATCTCAGGCAGGCGCTCGGCTCCGCCGGCGTCGTAGATCTCAGCGATCCCCTGGTTGACGTCGAAGACGATGTGTCCCTGGTTGCCGAAGATCTCGTAACGGACGATCTCCTCATGGTTCGGCAGGACCGACCCGGTCGTCCCGACCGAGCCGGTGGCGCCTCCCGCGAAGCTCACCGCGAGCGAGTCGGTGAGATCGACCCCGAGCTCGAACGAGCTGTTGAATGCGGCGACCTTCTCGGGCCGCAGACCGGTCAGGAAGCAGAGCAGACCGACGGCGTGGGTCAGTTGTGACTGTCCCTGCCCGCCCCCCGAGAGGGCGCGGTCGTCGTAGGTCGCAGGCGCCGGTCCGTGAACCGGGTAGCCGAACATCTCCCGGTAGCTCTCCGGCTCGCCCTTGTAGAGCTCGCGCATGACTGAGGCATAGAGGCAGGAGACGTGCTCGATGGTGCCGATTCGTCCTTCCGCGATCGCCTTTCGCAAGACCAGCGCCTGCGGATTGAAGTGCATCGGATAGCCGATCACCAACCCGAGCTTGCGCGCCGAGGCGAGCGCGATCAGGGCTTCGCCGTCTGCCGGCTGGAGCACCATCGGCTTCTCTAGGAGCACGTGCTTGTCGCGTTCGAGCGCCAACCGGGCAACCGGATAGTGGAGGGCATTCGGCGCGGCGATCACGACTGCGTCGAGCCCGGCGCCGTCGAGCAGCTCCTCGGCACTGGCAAAGGCGAGCTCGACTCCGAAGTGCTCGACGGCCGCAGCGCGGCGGCCGGGGTCGGCCTCCGCCAGGCCCGCGATCTCGGCGTCCTCGCGAGCCTCGATCGCCGGCAAATGGGCAGCGGTCGCCCACCAACCACAGCCGACGAACCCGACTCGCACCGGGCCGTCCATCAGGCGATCCCCAGAGCGCCGCGGAAGAGTGGCATCCCGCGAACCCCCGCATCGACGCGCAGCAACCGCCCGGCGGCGGCGCCGAGCCGCAGCCCCTCGTCGCCGAACTGGGACACCAGGCCAAAATCCGTGACGTAGAGCTGGCTGCCGGCAAAGACGCAGTTCTGCGGCTCGCCGCCAGTCTCGATCAAGCCCAGCAGCTCGCCATCTGGCGAGATCACGTCGACGCCGCCCGAGGTGATGGTGGTGACATAGAGGTTGCCGTCCTCGGCCACCTTGAGCCCGTCGGGAATGTGACCCTTCGGGAGGGTAACCAGGATCTCGATCGATCCCCCAGGACGGCGGCGCGAGACCCGGCGGGTGTAAGACTCGACCCAGACGATGCTGCCGTCTGCCTCCACCGCGATCCCATTCGGGTAGGTCGGGCCGACGTCCTCGAGCTTCTCCGCTCGCCCCCACTCCTCGATCACGCCTATCCGCCCAGGGTCGGGGTGATCGACGTCCCAGTGACCGGGGTCGGTGAAGTACAGGCTCCCATCCGGCCCGAAAGTGAGGTCGTTGGGCGCGACGAGCGGGTCGCCGCCGGCACTCGAGGCGACGATCTCGACCGCGCCGTCCGGGGAGACTCGCTGGATCGACGGGCGCACCGGCTGTGGCGACCGCCAGCTGCCGAGGACGCCGCCGTTCTGGGTTACGTAAAGACCGTCGTCACCCACCATGCAGGCGTTGGGGGCGCCTCCAACCTCGGCATAGGAGCGCACCCCCTCGTCCTCACTCCAGGAAGAGATCTGGCCGCGGAAGCTCTCGACGAAGACCACCCGCCCTCCAGGGAGCACGTCCGGCCCCTCAGGGTGAGCGAGACCTTCGGCCAGCACCTCTGCCTCAGGCATCCGCCGCCTCCTCGGCACTGCTCCACTCCGACGCGAACGCCTTGCCCACGTCGTCGACGGCCGCCTTGCCGGAAACCCGGAGGTAGATCAGGATCCCGACCCCGATCAGGGCCCAACCGGCGACCACCCACGGGAGGTTGCTGAGCGGGGCCGGCGGAAGCGGGTGGACGGTGCGGTAGAGCGCGTAGCCCACCCCCACCGCCGCGGCCAGGGGGATCAGGGCGTGGCGGACGATCGAGAACTCCGACGGGGTGTATTTGCGGATGTAGTTGATCAGCGCCGCATTGGTCAGCACGTAGATGATCGCGAAGGCAATCGAGACCATGAAGCCGTAATAGGCGAAGGCTTCGATCGGACCCGTCGCCGCGCCGAGGATGAAGCAGAGGGGAATCGTCAGCACGCCGAGCAGTCCGATCGCGGGGCCGGGCGTACTGAACTTCGTGGTCCTCTTGAAGACTGCCGGCATGACCCCAACGCGACTGAGCGAGTAGATGACCCGCACGCCCGCGTTGAACGCGGTCAGTGTGAAGGCGAGGATGCTCGAGATGATGATTACGGTGATGATGCCGCCGAAGCTGTGCCAGACCGAAGTCGCCAACGTCTGGACTCCATTCGGGTCTTCGGCGAAGGCTGTCGCGCCGCCCGGGTAGGCGTCGATCAGCATCCAGCCGACAAAGATGAAGAAGGCCTGGAGCAGAAAGACCGCGGCGAAGAGCCCTCGGCCGACCGATCGCCGTGGATTCTCAGCCTCCTCCCCGAGGGTTGCCGCCTCCTCGAAACCGGCGAGGCCGACGATGCCGAAACTGATCGCGAGACCGATCGCCGCCCAGCCGCCAGGCGAGGTGCTGGGGTCGAAGACGTTCAGGTGGGGCTGGGAGTGGCCAGAGATCAAGAGCCAGAGCGCCAGCACCAGCATCACCGCCACCTCGAAGACGAGCAGGATCAACGCCGCCTCGGCGCTGACGCTTACCCCACGCCAGGCAAAGCCCAACGTGTAGACGATGCAGACGGCACTGAGCAGCCACCAGGGAATGTTCAGCGAGAGACTCGCGTCGAGGTATTCGCTGAGGAAGCCGCCGAACACCGAGAATCCCTCGGCGGCGATCAGGAGGTAACAGCCGACGAAAAACCAACCGAAGACGAAGCCGAAATTCGACCCGAGCCCGGCGCTGTTCCAGGCGAACAGGGATCCTGCCGAGGGGATCCGCTTCGCGAACTCGGCGAAGGTATTGGTCATGCAGGCCATCGCCACCAGCGTCACGACCAGGGCGAAGATCGCGGCACGGCCCGCGAAGCTGACCATCACTGGCAGCGCCAAAACGATGCCGGCGGCGGGACCCGCTGCGGCCATCGAGGTGATCGCTACCACTCGCGGTGGCACCGCGTTGCGCTGCAGGCTGCCGCTTTGCTCCGGTGGCGAGACGGAGGGTTCGTTCGCGATGCCTTCGCCGGGCGCTATCGATTTGCTCTCCACGTCTGGTTGGTCCTCTCTAATAGAGATGGTCTCTTCTTACGGTGTGGTTCTCGGCGTCGTCACCGCACACCACACACGCCTCCCGTTGCTTCGGAGCTACGATTCCCTTCGCGCTCCCACTGGGCCGTCGGAGATGAGCTTGAATCTCTGCGGCTTTCCCGTCGCCGTCTTCGGGATCTCCTCCCGAAATTCGACGTACGCCGGGACCATGTACTTGGCCATCTTTCCCTCACAGTGAGAGAGCAGCTCCTCACTGTTCAGCTCGCATCCGTCGCGCACCACCACCGCGACCTTGACGTCTTCCTCGCTCAGCTCGCTGGGGACGCCGAAGACGACCGACTCCGCCACCGCGGAGTGCAGGTTGATCACCTGCTCCACCTCCCAGGTGGAGATGTTTTGGCCGCGCCGGCGAATCGCGTCCGTCTGGCGGCTGATGAAGTAGAGGTGGCCCTCAGCGTCCATCTTGCCGATGTCGCCGGTGTGCAGCCAGAGGCCCCGGAACGCCTCCAAGGTCTGCTCGGGCATTCCCCAATAGCGGTCCATGACAGCCCCGGTGGTTAGCGGCCGGATCGCGATTTCCCCCTCCTCGCCGACGGGCAGCTCGCATCCTTCCGGGTCGAGGATCTTCAGGTCCCAGTGCTTGCGCACCTTGCCGCAAGAGCCCTGGGGCTCCTTCTCGTCGATGCTCTCCCAGCAAGGAACGCCGCCGTCGGTGAGGCCGTAGTTGTGGACCAGCCGCAGGTCGAAGCGGTCTTCGAACTCCTGGCGCCTGACCGGGTCGGGCATTGGCACTCCCCAGGCGATCCGGACCGGGTTGTCGCGATCGCCGGGCCCTGGCTCGGCCTTGGCGATGATCGTCAGGGTCGCCCCCATGAAGTCGAAAACCGTTGCCCCGACCTCGCGGATCTCATCCCAGAAGCGAGAGGCGCTGAACCGCGAGGCGACTGCCGCGCGACAGCCGCTGACGATTGCCGGCAAGGCGCAGAGGTAGGTGGCGTCGAGGTGGTAGAGCGGGAACGGGTTGTAGAGGCAGTCCTCCCCATTCAGCCGCAGCGCCTCGATGTGGTCTTGCGCGGTCAGTAGGGCGTAACGCTGGGAGAGCACGCACCCTTTCGAAGGCCCGGTCGTGCCGGAGGTGAAGAGGACCGCCGAGATCTCATGGTGGCCGTCCGGCGGCAGGTCGTCGTCGCGCTCTGCGTAGGCCTCGGCCAGTGCCCCCAGCGACCACCCGGGAGCGCCGGCGTCCTCCGCCGTGCATTCGCCAGCGACCAGCACCTGGCGCAGGTGCGGCAGGTCTGACGCGACCTCCCCGACGTAACTGACGAGGTCGGCGCCGGCAATCAGGACCCGGCAGGCAGTCAGGTTCAGGGTGTGGGCGAGGCCGGGACCGCGGAAGTCGGTGTTGATCGCGACCTCGATCGCCCCCAGCTTCTTCAGCGCGTAGGAAGCGACCAAGAACTCGTTGCAGTTGCGCATCATGATCGCGACGCAGTCGCCGCTGCCGATGCCCGCGTTCTCACGCAGGCCGTGGGCAAGACGGTTGGCGCTCGCGTTGAACTCCTGAAAGGTCACCGGCGCCATGCCCGGGGTCGCAAGGAAGACCCGGTCAGGGGTCCGCTGAGCTCGGCTCTCCAGCGCCGTCGCGAGGTTCGGCGGCCCGGTCAACGGAGTGCCTCCCTGATTCTCTCGATCTTTGGGATAATCACTAGAGCGCTCAGATGGTAAAAATATATATTTTCCCTTGGACAAAGACTTCTGCGTCCGTCAGAGTATCGAACGCACGTTAGTCTGTCTAGAGCAGATACCGGCCAACCCCCGCTGGGAGGTCGAGCGGGGACGCGCGGCGCGGCTGCAGCAATCGTCGCTGGACCATCTCTCGGCAGCACGGCCGCCAGACCGTGTCTGCGATCTCGAACTAGAGGCGCTCGCCGCCCGCGCCCACCCTCAACCCGGCTCTTGGCGAGGGGGCGCCGGCGAGAGAAGCGAGCCAAGTCCAGCGCATCACCCCTCGCCAAGAGCCATCTCCAGGTGACGAGCTCCCTCAGCGGGTCACGGCGGCGAGGTCGGCGACCGGCTCGGGTGGTTGGCCCGCCGCTCGAGCGGCCCGGAGGCGCCGGCCGCCAGGACCTCCGAGGATTGCGTCGCCAACACGCCTTCGGCTTCTGCCTGCAACCGCCCGAGGGCGCGGCGAAGGTCGGTCGGCGGCATCGTCAGCCGAATCGAGTCGCGAGGGTCCTCGCGGTCCCAGCCGATGTCCTCGACAACCGGAAGTCGTGCAGCGCCAGTCGGCCCGCCTTCCGCTCGGGTTGGCCTCGTCGTTGATCTCAGCCAGCAGCAGCCTCGTCCCACTCGCTCGCGAGGATCGCGAAGACCGTTTCGTTTCCGAGCGCTCGTTGAGCGCGTCGGTGCGACCGAAGACGCGGTGGGCGCCCAGCTCCTCGAAGCCGAGACGGAGCATCTCGCGCGCCGCCTCGGTCGCGTAGCCCCTGCCACCGGCGTCGGGGTGGAAGGCGAAGCCGATCTCGACCTGGCGGTGCTCGTATGAGCGCAGCGCCAAGGTGACTTCGCCGAGCAGCGGACCGCCCTCGCGGGTTTCGACCGCGAGCGCGATCGACTCGCCCTCCCCGGAGATCGCGGTGCGGGCGATCATCTCCACAAGTGCCGGTTCGACCTCGGCACGGGTGCTCGAGATAACCGCCCCCGAAGAGCGAGACGGTCTGCGAAATCGGCTCGCGCTGCTGGCGGCGGATCGTGCTTCGAGCATCGGTCCCTCGGTCTCCTTTCAGGTTGAGGTCAGAGACGGCCCCGGACGGCGAATCCGAAAGGGACTTCGCCCCGGGGGCCAGATTTGCAGTAAGCGGACCGGTTGCCCCAGGGCAAGGCCTTCCGGCCTCGTTTCGAGATCACCTTGCCCCAGGGCTTGCCCCACGGCCGTTTTTGAGGCCTTTCGTCTGCTCTCCGAAAGCCGAAAGGCCAGCATTTGCGGGCCTTTCATGGGATAGCGGGGCGGATTTTGGACACCTTCCTGCGACCGGCTACCGGCTCCAAGAGACTCGGATGCTCCCCTGAGGGCTTCCAGGGCGATCGGGGTCGGCCGGTTACCTCCGTTTTCCTCTCGAACTGAGACCACGAATAAACGACCTGGAACCTTTGGTCGGATCGGCGAGGTCAGACCAGGACGGTGACCTTGTTCTCGATCGGGGTGTAGAGATCGACCTCGGATCCCCCAGCGTCGAGGGTGATGATCAGCGAGTAATGGAGGGCGGGATCGCCTTTGAGTTTGCGGTCGGTCCACCAGCCCCCGACGGGCCAGACGGCGATCGCCGGGGAGCCGACCAGATCGGTCGCGGGGACCCGGGTCCGGTCGGACTGGACCGTGCCGCGGTTCCTTAGGTCGCCGCCGATGTCCCACTTAATCCGCTCGGCACCGGATTTGAATTTCTCGCCTTCGGCCCGCTCGAGCTTGTTGATGCGTTTGCGGAAGTCGGGCTCTGACTCGAAGGGGCGCTGCATCTCCCAGCGCAGCTGCGCGGAGAGATAGCGCACTCCCCGGGTCTCGTTCGGCTGAGCGAAATAGGACAAGGTCACGGTGAGCTCGAGCTCGGAGTCGGCAAGGGCTTCGAGCTCCTGGTCGGGAAGTGGCAATTTGTGAAAGTGCATTTCCCTCCCTTTTTTGCCTTTTTTTTCACCGACCGTGAGTGGCAGTTTCCGCAGAGGATGGATTTTCCCCTCGAAGATCACGGTGGGTCGGTTGCGCTCCGACCAGCGCGCCGAGTCGGCAGAAGGCGTGCCATATCCGACCGCCCGATAGAGATCGCGTGAATTGGGGAATTGACTACGCATCGCCGGAGTCCAGCGGGCGGCGTGAACGAGAAGTCCGCGGATGGTCTCAGGGTGTCGAGAGGGATTCTCCTGCCAGACCTCCGCCGCCAGTCCGGCCACTTTGGCGGTGGCGGCGGAGGTCATCGAGGCCGTCGTCAGCCAGGGGCCGATCGCATGTTCGCTGCAGGTCGTGAGCAGCTGCATCGCGCGGTCCTGACGGCAGGCCATCGCATCGGCGCTGAGGTTGCCACCCTCGAAGACGAGGTCGGGCTTGATCGGGCGGTTGCCGCCGACGTCACAGCGAGACGACGGACTCAGCTGGCCCGCGGCCGCGACGGGAGAACGCCCATCGGCACCGGGGTCCATCACCGTCAGATCGGTGATGGCGCCGACCGTCAGCGCGTTGACGGCCTCGCCGGGAGAAGCCAGTCCGAAGGTGAGATTGCTGGTGGGATAGTCGCCAGGCTTGGGCAGTTCTTTGACGGGAACGTTGCCCGCCGCGACGCAGAAGAGTCGACCGCCGCCCGCGTAGACCAGGCGGTCGACCGCCACACTCCAGAGCGTCGAGGCACCGGGTTGGCTGGTCTCGGCGCCGATCGACATGGCAAAGACACGTCGCGAGACGGAGATCTGCTCTGCCTCGAGAACCGCGTCCCGGGTGCGTTCGAGCATCGGATCAGGATCGGCATGCTCTTTGCCGTCGAAGATGCGGACGTTCTGGAGCCGACATCGAGGCGACAGTGCCGCGCCGCCGGCGAGCCCATCAGCCAGATCGCGGTAGGCAGCCAGCCCGGCCATCTTGGTGCCGTGGCCATATGAGTCACCGGAGCTCTGATCGCCTGCGATCGACGAGGAGCCGGGACCGACCATCAAAGGAGCCAGCAGCGGATGGGCTTCTGCGACTCCGGTGTCGAGGATCGCGACGGTCGTCGCCTCATCGGCGACCTGCTCGACCTCCGGGATGAGGAGATCGTCTTTTTGCAGCTCGAGCATCTGAGGCACGACCGAGCGCTGCGGCGGGCCGAGGTGGAAGACCTCCGGCAGCTGCAGCGGCAGGTCCCGGAGCGCCGCTTCGGGCAGCTTCAGGAGGTAGATGTCGTGCTCGGTGGCGGTGAATGCCTGCAGGTCACCGGACACCACGGCATCCTGGAGTCGACCGTATCTCCCGACGAACTCCGCGAGCGCCCGGCGGCGACGCTCGCGTTCGGCCGGATCTCCCAGTTGACCTCCTGCGATCCAAAGCTCGACCCACTCCGACTCCGGAAGCGCGTCTTGGCGAAGCCACCCGTCGCTGAGGTCGACGAGGCTCACGGAGCCCAGCGTCTCGAGCGGAGCCACCAAGGGGAGATTGCGGGGTTTGCCCGTCTTGGTGAGGTCCTCGGGATCACCGTACTCGGCGATCTTCGATCGCAGCGCCGAGAGCGTGGGTCGAGGCGTGTAGACCAGCGCCCGTCCCGATGCACTGTTGAAGTCGACCACGGTGTTGCCGGTTTCCTTGTCTCCCAGACTGGTGATCCGAGCGTCCGAATCCTTGGCGAAGGTGGCGGCGTAGAGAAAGCCGCGGGCATCCTCGGGACGCGCGGTCAGGTCGATGCGGGCGAGCGAGCCCTCAAGGGCATCAAGTTGGGAGGCGAGTTGCCGGGAGTGAGCCCGTGGATCGCGATCGGGTATCTCTGGATCGGTACGCCCGGTGACGACGCTGTGCGGCTGTCGCTCCGGCGCCGGGAGCGGGAGATGGGGAAGGTTGTCCGCCATCTACGGCGAGCTGGTGCGTTGGCTGCTCGTCAGCTCGTCGATCGCGGCGCCGACGTCAGCGGGGCGCAGCTCGCTGCGACCGTCCAGCACCATGTCCTTGACTGCGTTCACCACCGCAACCGTCACGTCGGAATACGACAGGCCCTGTGCCTTGCGGGCCAACTCCTCGATCGCCTTCGGCTTGAACCCGTAGCTCGCGGTCCGCAGCTGTAACAGCGAGCGCAGCGACGGCTGGCCGGGAAGCTCGAACGGGACGACGTCATCGAAGCGCCTGAAGAGCGCGGCGTCGATCACCCCCCTCTCGTTGGTCGCCGCGATGATGATCGAGCTGCTCTCATCGGCGTCGAGGAGCTGCAGGAAGGTGCTGACGATCCGCCTGGCCTCGCCGACGTTGTTGTCGTCGCTCCGATGCTTACCGATCGCGTCGAACTCATCGAAGAGATAGACCCCCCGCTTCTCACCCGCCTGCGCGAAGACCTCGCTCAGCAGCACGGCAGTGTCGCCCATATAGCGAGAGAAGAGCGTCTCGACTCGCACGCGGAAAAGAGGCAGGGAAAGTTCGCCAGCCAGGACACTCGCGGCGAGAGTCTTTCCGCATCCGGGGGGGCCGTGGAGAAGGAGTCTGCGACGCGGGGTGAGCCCCCACTCGTTCAGCTTGCCGGACTGAAGTTGCTCGGCCAGCACACGGGCGAGAGCGTGCTCGGCCTCGCCCTCCAGGATTATGTCGCCGAGGCTCAGGTCGGGGAATGACGCCGAGAGAACCCCCTGCAGATCGCGTGAGGGACGCATGATCGGCGTCGGCTCGGAGCTTGGCTCGATCCGAGGCTGATCGAGCAGGTCGCGTATCTTGCCAGCGGCGAGGCGGTGCCCTGAACGCGCCTCCCTGGAGGCGACCTGCATCGCGACCTGCCGGAAGCGGTCAGCGTCCCCGGTGACGTGGGCGCGAATCAGCTCTTGAATCATCTCTGCGGTGGCCATGGATACTCGAATTCTGCGTTGGCGAGCAGCGTAATGCAGCTGGAGGTCACGACCGGCAGGTGCCGTGCATTCGGCTCGCTAGGTGGGAGGAAGCGATTCGGGAGCGGCCGTCATAGACGTTCGCGGGGCCCCTGGGAATGAAGCGATAGCCCCGGTGGGGAGCCGGTCGCAGGATTCGGTATAGCGGGGCAGGATTCGAACCTGCGACCTTCGGGCTATGAGCCCGAATCCGCAGTTCGGCTGGGATACGTGGAGCGCGGTTTCAAGTGGTTTTTTGCCGAATCGAGTTCGGCTGAGATCGGCTGGAATCTGTGGGGCACCTTGCCCCATTTCTTGCCCCATCGAGACGAGCGTCGGTCCGGCCTTCCGCATCCGAGTCGCTCGCGAAGGGAGGATGCGGAACGCGTCGCTCGCGGCTCCTACTCGGAGGGTATAGTGCGCCGATCGGTGCACTATCGCCCACGCTCGACGCGACGTTCTTCGCGCTCTCGGACCCGACGCGTCGGGGCATCCTCGAGCGCCTCGGCCGTGGCCCGGCGACGATCAGCCAGCTCGCGTCGCTGGCCGGGCTGACCATCAACGGGATCAAGAAGCACGTCGGGATCCTCGAGCGCGCCGGTCTGGTGGAGACCGAGAAGGTCGGCCGGGCGCGCGAATGCCGGCTCGACCAGGCCGCGACGCTCGGCGAAGCCGGCGACTGGATCGAGGCTCACCGCCGCGCCTGGGAGGGCCGGCTGGATCGCTTCGAGCGCTAGGTGGAGCGCTCGAGGTGACCCGCATGCTCAGCTTACCCACGGCCCATTTAGGGACCTCTTGTCTGCTCTCCAGAAAGCCGCCACGTGGCTTCGGGCCAATGAAACTGTCAGGGCGCGGCCCCGAGGGTCAGACCGCCGTCGACCACATAGTTCTGCCCGGTGCAAAACGAAGCGGCCGGCGAAGCCAGGAACGCGACCATCTCGGCCACCTCGCTGGGCTCGCCGAGGCGGCCGAGGATCTGCAGGCTCATCGCCTCGGCGCGGGCAGCAGCTGGATCGACCTGCGCGTCGAAGTACCGCTGCGCCATTCCGGTGTCGACGTAGCCGGGAGAAACGGCATTGCAACGTACGCCGACAGGCCCGCCCTCGAGGGCGACGCTGCGGGTGAGGGCCAGGATCCCCGCCTTGGTCGCGCTGTAGGCCCCGAGCTGGGGCTCTGACCAAGATGCGTTCACCGACGCGAGATTGACGATGCTGCTTTCGCCATGCTTGCCCATGCGCCCCAGGGCGGCTCGGCAGCAATAGAACGTCCCGGTCAAATTGACGCCGACCACCCGGTCCCAGTCGTCGTCGCTGGTCCTCTCCAGCAGCCGCTCCACTTGGACTGCGGCGTTGTTGACCAGCGTCGCAAACCGTCCCAGCTCCGAGGCCACTGAGATCAGGGCGTCGACTTGCTCGCTGTCGCGGATGTCGGTCGAGACCGCTTCAGCGGCGTGGCCGGCCTCGGCGATCGCGGCGGCGGTCTGCTCGGCGGTTGCGATCTCGCTGTCGGCGCAAAGCACGCGATCGTGGTCGGCAGCGAGGCGGAGTGCGACCGCCCGGCCGATTCCCGACCCGGCGCCGGTGACGACCGCAACCGACGGCTCAGACACGCGGACTCACATCCAGCGTCGGGGCGTCGGCACGAATGGTGCTGAGTGTGACGAGGCTCCGAGCGGGGAGACTCAGCTCGATGGTCCGCGCCGAGGGCTCGGCGCCCTGGTGCGCGCAGCGCTGCCGCTCGTCCGAGAGATAGCGCTCGAGCCGCGGAAGCGCACCGGTCGCACCCTCGAACCGCATCGCCTTTTCCTCATCGTCCTCGTTCAGCGCGACGATGGTGACGCCGCCGTCCGGTAGGGCAAAGGCGATCGTCGCGCTGTCGCCTTCGACGAGCTCGATCACCTCGCTGCCAGGCGGGACGAAGCGATAGATGTGCCTAGCGGCGTAGTAGCGCGGCTTCGGCGCGTACCCGACCAGGCCGCCATGGTCGACGGGGTACCCGATCTCCGATTGGCGATCGCCGGTTCGCAACAGGCCGTAGATCGACCAGGAATCGTCGTGCTTGTGGACGTTGTCGTAGGCATCCCAGATCATCGCTGCCGTGACGCCGTCGAGGAGGGCGGAGATCAGTCGCCGGGTTTGCGCCATCGCGACTCCCCACTCCCGCTCACCGGTCTGATCGAGATCACCGTACTCGGTCAGCCAGAGTCGCCAATTGGCCGCGCTCGGATCAGCTTCGATGAGCCTTCGTGCCGGCGCCAGTTCAGCGTTGCTGTACTTGTGGAAGCTGAAAGCGGCAACCGACGGATGCAGGTCGGGACGGTCCAGCAGCGCCTCGAGCCAGCGGGTGTCGTAGAGCGCCTGGTCGAAGACGACGAGGCCGACGTCCGAGATGCCGTCTCCGGCCAGGCGGCGAGTGACCGCCTCGAGCATTTCGATCGACGACGCGGGGTCGAGCAGGGGGCCCTCCGGGGGGCCGATATCGGTCTCGTTCACCGGCGCCAGGCGGTCGATTCGCACTCCCTCGCTCTCGCGACCCCAGCGCGCGAACGCCGAGCAAAGCTCGGCGAAGCCCTCGAAGTCGGTCAGGGTGACGCCGTCGGCCGCGCAAAGCGCCGGCGGAACGAGCCCGCTGAGCGAGACCACAACTGAGCCGCCGCGGTGCTCGATGTAGCGCATCGTCGCCCAGCTGTCGAGCAGGTCCGGATGCCGAAACGCCCGCTCCTCCACCCTCTCGTTCCAGCCTCGCGACCGGCGCAGCTCGTTCGGGTCGAGGAAATCGCTGCGGCCGTAGGGGTCGACCCGAAAGTGGGAGGCGCCGAGGTCGTCGAGGAACATGTCGAGAACCGGCCGGAGACGGCCGCCGCGCCAGTGGCCGATCGGATTGAGATTGACACCGAATCCGTCAATCGATTGCCGCCGACGATCAGAAATCACGATGGGCTGGGACACGGCTTCTCAACTCTCCTACGTCGGTCACGGTCGCGCTGAAATTCCCGACGTCTTGACGTGTATGGATGTAGGATTGTAGGATAAAGCGATGCCTTGCACGATCATTACCGGTGGGGGCGGGGGCATTGGTGCGGCCGTAGCGGAACACCTCCTTGCGGCCGACCCTCGTTCGTCAGTTGCGCTGGTCGACATCCGCCATGACCAAGCCGCGCTCGGACTCCGTAGAGCCTTCGGCGAGGATCGAGTCTTGCCGGTAACCGCCAGCGTCATCGACTCCGCTGAGGTAGCCGCAGCCGCAAGCGAAATCGATTCCTGGTGCGACCAGGTTGATGGCCTGGTGATCGCCGCTGGCAACGCTCGGGAGGACGCCAGCGTCGACATCAGCCCCGAGGACTGGCACTCGGTGCTCGACGTCCACCTCGATGGAACCCTGTTCTGGTGCCAGGCCCTCGCGCCCCGGATGCGGGATGCGGGTGGTGGCGCGATCGTCTGCCTCAGCTCGGTTACCGCGCGCATCGCCCATCCCAGGCGCCTTGCCTATGCCACCGCGAAGGCGGCAATCGAGGAGCTGGTGCGAACGCTGGCGGTCGAGTGGGCCTCTTGGGGAATCCGCGTCAACGGCGTGGCTCCCGGCTATGTGTACACCGAGATGACTCGCAAGCTCGAGGAAGCCGGGACGATCGACCTCGGCGAGATCAGCCAGCTGCACGCAGCAGGGCGTCTCGCGCAGCCGGAGGAGATCGCCGCTCCGATCGCGTTCCTGCTGTCGGACGCGGCGTCGTTCGTGACCGGCGCTGTACTGGTCGTCGACGGCGGATACACGATCACCAAGGTACGAGGAGGCGTTCGAGATGCGGCAATCGATCCCAGCGGTTAGCGCCTGGGCGCAGAGCTTCGGCTACGTTCGCGCGGTGCGGGTCGGTCCCTTGGTGGAGATCGGCGGAACCGTGGCGCTCGACCAGGACGGCGAAGTCGTCGCCCCGGGCAACACCTATGAGCAGGCCAAGCGTGCCCTGGAGATCATCGGAGCCGCGCTGGACCAACTGGGCCTCGAGCGCTCGGCAATCGTCCGTACCCGTGTTTTCCTGCGGCACATCGAGCGGTGGGACGAGGCCGGCCGCGCTCACCGCGAGTTTTTCGAGGGATGCCCCCTCCCCGCCAGTTCCTGTGTAGGCGGCGCGGAATTGTTGCTGCCGACTCTCGACGTCGAGGTCGAGGCGACGGCATGGGTCGAGTGAGGCCCAAACCACTGACGGCGCCGGGCGCGGCTTCCTTGCGACCATCCGAGGATTAGGCGACAATCGGACGACCCATGAACGCCAACCCGAGCTCCGTCGAGACCCCGTTCAAGCGCCTCTCCACCGTCGATGCGCTGATCGAGGCGATCTCGTCGATGGCCTACGCCGGCCAGCTCCCAGCCGGTTCGCCACTGCGCGAGCACGAGCTGGCGGAGCGGTTCGGGGTCGGCAGACACTCGGTGCGCGCCGCCCTGCAGGCACTCGCACGCGAGGGGATCGCCGTCCACGAGCCGAATCGCGGGGTATTCGTGCGCCAGTTCACGGCGGCAGACATCAACGACGCATATCTGCTGCGGCAGGCAATCGAAGCCGAGGCGGTGCGCGAGATCCACGTCCGCAAGCTTGCCCGCAGCTATGTCGACGTCGCGTTGGGGCAGATGCGAGACCTCCCGCAGCAGGCCGAGCTCGACGCGCTCGTACTCGCCGACCTGCAGGTGCACCGGGCGATCGTCCAGGATTCCGGCAGCGCCTCGCTCGAGCAGGCCTTCGAATCGGTGGTCAGGGAGCTCCGTCTGGCGTTGGCCCAAACCACCATCGAGTACCGGGATCAAGCCCGAATCCACCAACAGCACAAGAAGCTGGTCGACGACGTCTGGAACCTCCCGCTGGCCCAAGCCGAGGAGAGGATCCGCGAGCACAACGTCGAGGCGATAGCCGAGGTCCAGGCCGCCGTCGCGCGAACCTGATCAGACCTCGGGACCCGCCGGCAGCCGGATCGGCAAGCCGGGCGGCACTCCTTGCAGCGCCGTGATCGCCCAGCCGCTGTAAGAGCCCAGGAAGAGCGTCTGGAGATCCGCTCCCCCGAAACAGATGTTGGTCGGGGTGCAGAGGAACTCGGCCGTCCAGTCTTCGATCAGGAGCTCCGACGTACCTGCGCCGGGATCCCAGCGCAGCACGCAGTCGGGGCGCCAAAAGCTGATGTAGAGCCGGCCCACGCTGTCGAAGGCGAGCCCGTCGGGAACCATCCTCGGCAGCGGCAGCGTCTCCTCTCGTTCGCCGATCGAATTGCCGTCGAGGGCATAGCTGACAACGCCGGGCCAGGCCGATTCGACGACGTAGAGCCGGTTCCCGTCCTCCGAGAGAGCAAGGCCGTTGGGGAATTGGCGACAGGCGTCGTCGACTATCTCCGGCTCGCCTCGAGGGGCCACCCGGAAGAGGAAGCCGTCGCCGGTCCGAAAACCGCTGCCGGACTCGGTCACCCAGAGGCTTCCCCGGTCATCGAGCATCGGATAGTTCGGGGTGACCAACCGGCGCCCTTCGACGGCCTCGACCAAGGTCTCGACCGTGCCGTCGGGTGCGACTTGCAGCACTCGGCCGCCGCCGCGGTCGCAGGCGTAGCAGCTGCCGTCAGCCCCGAAGGCGATCCCCAGCAGCGACCCACCGGTCTCCGCCGCAGTCCGGATCCCTCCGCTGGCGGGGTCGATCGCGAGGATCGCGCCGCCCTCCGTCCCGCAGAAGACCTCGCCGCCATACCAGGCGACGCACTCGGGATGGTCGATCGGCTGGGCAACGACGCGGAGCTCCGACTCCGCGTCGTACAGCGATACCTGTTCGCGTGCAGTCACTTCACTCCACCCGCCGTCAGACCGCTCTGCCAGTAGCGCTGCATGACCACGAACACCGCCATCACGGGGATGATCGATATCAGCGCACCGGTGACCACGGTCGAGTACGAGACTTCGAGGCCGGCGGCGGCCAGCTTGTTCCAGTTGGCGAGGCCGACGGTAACCGGGTAGAGGTGATCGTTGGTCAGCATCACCAGCGGCAGGAAGAAATTGTTCCAGTTGGCGACGAAGGTGAGTAGGAACACGGTGATCACACCGGGCAGCAGCAGGCGAAAGGCGATCGTCCAGAAGATCCGCAGGTCTCCCGCGCCGTCGACCCGAGCGGCCTCGATCAGCTCGTCGGGCACCGCCGAGTCGGCGTAGACCTTCATCAGGAACACCCCGATCGGGTTCACCATCATCGGCAGGATCACCGACCACGTACTGCCGGCCAAATCGATCTTGCTCAGCATCAGGAAGGTAGGTAGAACCAGGGTTTGAGGGGGCACGATGATCGCCCCCAAGGTGATCGCCAGGATCAGGCCGCGTCCGCGAAAGCGGTACTTCGAGAGCGCGTAGCCGGCCATTGCCGAGGTCACAGCGGCCCCCAACGCGCTGAAGCCGGCGTAGTAGGCGGTGTTGAGGAGCCAGCGGGAGAAAATTCCGCCGTCCTTGGAGAAGAGATCGCCGATGTTGTCGAATAACTCGAAGGTCTTGCCGAACCAGAGCCCGAAGGTCGTGAACAGGTCACCGTTGCTCTTGGTCGATGCGATCAGAACCCAGACCAGCGGCAGCATGAAGTAGGCGAGCACGGCGACCATGAAGAGATTCACCAGAAGCCGCTTGGCTGGAGTCACCCCGGTCACAGCAGCGTCCTCGAGAATGGGTCTCCGGCGGCCGATCACGCCTCGGACCCCCTCAGTCTGGCGATCACAATGGCTCCATAGGAGACGATCACCACGATCGCTGCCAGCACGAACGCGACCGCAGCGGCGTAGTTGGGATCCGACGCTTCGAAGGCAAGCGCATAGGCGTACATGTTTGGCGTCCAGTCAGGTCCCACCGCGAGCGGTGAGAGCTGGTTGAGAATCAACGGCTCGTTGAACAGCTGGAGGGTGGTGATCACCGAGAGCAATAGCAACAGCCCGATCACGGGACGTACGAGTGGGACCTTGATCGTGCGGATGATGTCGCGGTTGCTCGCGCCGTCCACCGCCGCGGCCTCGGCGAGATCCCCAGGGATCGCCTTCAGCGCCGTGAACAGGATGATCATCCCGACCCCGACGCCCGACCAGGTGAGGATGTTGCCGACCGAAGGCAGCGCCCAATTAGCGGAAAGGAGGTCGGGCGGCGTGATGCCGATCCCTTCGATCGTCTGCCCGATAGGCCCCAGGTTGGGGTCGTACATGAAACCCCACATCATTCCTGCCACCACGGTGGGCACCGCAAAAGGAATGAAGATCCCGAGCCGGTAGAGGCCGCGCGCTCGCAGCGCCCGGCCGTCGATCGTCAGGGCCAGAACCAGCGCGAACATCACCGCCAGCGGCACCTGGACGAGTCCGAGGATGCCGACGTGCTCGAAACCCTTGGTGAACGACGGATCGTGGATCGCTCGTTCGAAGGATTCGAGCCCGACGAATGATTCGCCCCCGATCAGTCGATTCTCGAACAGGCTCATCCGCGCGGCCCAGACAATCGGAATTACATAAAACCCCACGAACAGCAGCAGAAACGGCGCCAGGAGCAGCAGGGGAGCCGGGATTCTCAGGCGGTGGACCCTCATCCGCGTCAGTCGGTTCTCGGAGTCATCGTCGAATCAATCGCCGCTCATTCTTCCACCGTGTAGCCCTGGCGCTTGGCGTAGGCGACGACGTCGGTCTGCAGTTCTTCCAAGGCATCGACGAGCGAGCCGCCCTTGCTCAGGTTGTCGGCGATGTACTTGTCTCCCTGGGTGGAGACGTAGTCCTGGAAGGGGCCTGATTCATAGCCGCCGTCGACGTGATCGGCCGCTTCGGCGTAGACCTGGTTGGCCTTCTGGGGGCCGTAGAAGGGCAGGTCCTGGTTCAGCCAGGCCTTGCTTTCGTAGAGCGCCTTGAGCGGGTAGAACTGGTAGGGCGTCTCCTTCTCGTTGGCGGTGACGAGCTTCTCGTTGGCGGTGATGTACTTGACCAGTTCGGCTGACTCCGCGGGGTGCTCGCTGGCGCTGGTCGCGGCGTAGACCGTGCCGGAGTAGAGCGGCTGGACGTCTTCTCCGGCCGACCACTGGGGCAGCGGCGCCACCCGCCACTTGCCGTAGGTGGAGCTGCCGGGTTCGACCAGCACCGGGCCCCAGGCCGCCGCGATCCAGCCGGCGAAGGTGCCGCGGTCGAGATCGGAGAACCACTGGTTGGTGAAGCTGGGCGCGACCTTGACGTTGCCTTCCTCGATCTGGCCGTCCCAGAAGTTGGCGACTTTGAGCGCCGGGGCGTCGGCGATGTCGATCTTGATGGTGGTGCCGTCGAGTTCGAACGGACGCGAGCCGGCCTGCCAAAGCAGCGAGGTGAACCAGCCCCACTCGGGCGCGAAGGGGGCGGCCACCGCGGCGGGGTCGCTCGCCTTCAGCTTGGCGGCGACGGCGGCGAGTTCGCCCCAGGTCTTGGGCGGCGTCACGCCGGCCTTCTGGAAGATGTCTTGGCGATAGAGGTAGCCCATCACGCCGGCGTCCAGCGGCAGGCCGTAGATGCCTTCCCCGCCCTGGGAGACGAGTTCCATGTACCAGGGGGCGAAGTCGCCGGCGACTTCGTCGGCGCCGTAGGGAGAGAGGTCCAAGAGCGCCTTCTTGGCGACGAAGGAGGAGACGTAGGGGAACTCCATGTTGACCACGTCGGGCACGCCCTTGCCGGCAGCCAGGGCGGCGCTCAGTTTCGTGTACTCGTCGGTGGAGGCACCGACGTTGACGACGTCGACCGTGTAATCCGGATGGCTCGCTTCGAAGGCCTTGACGACGGTCGGGGTGGTCGGGTCCCAGGACCAGACGGTGAGCTTGACCGGGCCCTTGGTCGCCGTGCTCACCTCCGCGCTCGAGGACGAAGAAGAGGAATCCGAGCCGCCCCCGCAGCCAGCGACGCCGAGACCGGCCAGCGCCAACAGCGCCAGCAGGCAAAAAAGTGAGACACGAGAACGCATCTGGTTCTCGGTACGGGCTATCGCCTTCGCCACAGGACTCTCCTCTCCAGGGGAACCAGGATTATCCTACAATACTACTTTGTGACGATTAAGGGGATGGATCCAGCCCCGTAAGCCACAAACGGCTCCCGCGGCGTTTCGCCACGGGAGCCGCCTGGTACTCGATGGTGACTCCTAGCGGCAAGGCAGGAAATGCCCGTGCCGGTCACCAACCTGGACCGCCATGATCGAGGAAGGCGGAATAGTGACTCCCTTGGAAGCACAGCCGAGCGCGCCAAGGTAGAACTGCTTCCCGGTTGCGTCGGTGTAGCCGATCGGGACGACCAGCCCTGCGTCAAAGCCCGGAGTCACGAGGTTGCCCACGTAGGTTGTGGACGGGCTCTTGTTGAGCAGCAGCAACACCAAGTCGCCGTTGCGCCGGACCGCATGTACAGCGATCAGGGGGTCGGACGAGCTCGATTTGAGCATCACATCGCCGGCCGCCATCGCCGTCCCCAGTAGCCGCATGCCGTGAAACGGCGGGTACGGAGTCCCGACCGGTGGCTGGCAGATACCGTCGAGGCATTCGCCGCTCGAGAGCAGTCCGAGGTCCGATAGACCGGTAGTGTGATCACCTTCAGCGCCGTTGTAGAGCGCGTACCAATCAAAACCGGAGACTCCGTTTTCGAACAGAGTGGCACCAAAATCGGCGAGATAGACGGCATTCGCGAACCGAACCTGCTGAGGGGTCGCAAAGGTATTCGAGTTGGCCTCGCCGACGACAAGGTTGATGTGGTCTCCGGGGGCGGTGTTGGCATCCAACAGGGCGCGCACCCGCGCAATCGTTGCCGGCGCATTGCTCGCCCGCGTCATCAGCGCTTCGTCGGTCGGTGCCACCTGGTAGTAGTGGAGATCGGCAAAATCGGGGGCGGAGCCCACGATCGACATCACCGTTTCGTTCCATTTCCAATAAGCGCTGGTCGGAGCGGCGGCGGGGGCGAGGTCGACACCGACTTCAATGCTCGGATCGACAGCCTTCATTGCTTTGATGAACTGGAGGACATTGGTCGCATAGGCGGCCGGTGATTTGTCGGCGTGACCGTCCGGCATCCAGGGGACCCCGAGATAGCCGTTGATAAACATCTCCTCGCCTACCTCCCAGCGCTTGACCCCGTAGTGCCGAGCCTTGTTCGCATACTCGACCCAGGCCGCCGCCTCTTCGGGGGTGCCGGTTCCGTAGTTGACGCGAACCGTCATCTCGGCGCCCGCCGCCCTCGCCCGCTGGGCGAATTCGTCGAAGCTATATTTGGGCGTCATCAGAGGCCCGTCCAGCGGGAATCCCCAGGGTCGCCCTTCCGGCGCAGGGTCGGGCTTGAGTTTGCCGGTTTTCCAGTCGTACAGATCGGTCGCCGGTCCAACCTGCCAAACCAGCGTTCCTATCCTGGCTTGCCAGAGACGTGGCACGGTGATCGGTGCCGTGAGATAGGGATTCCAAGCCGGAGCATTGACGCCGGTCGCCCCAGTCGGAACCACGCCAAGCTGAGTCGCAGGGTCGACAGTGATAGTGGCCGGCGTTGCGGCCGCGCTCGCCGACGCCGAACCGATCGCCAACAGGACGCCGGCGACACAAAGAAGACGTGTCAGCCGGAAGATGCTTCGTATTACGGAGTACATATCTCTCTCCCCATGATCTGAGATTGCTAATGGGTTTGGATGGCAGGAGGGGTGCTGAAGGGACGGCAGACGATCAGACGGCTCGGGCCCGGCTAGCGGCGAACAGGGAACTCCACGAAGGAGCCGCCGCTACCGGTCTTGATCGTCACTTCCCCCGACTCGGCGACCGGGTCGATCCGCGGAGTGTCGCCACTGCTGATGCTGATCCGAAGTCGATGACCCGTCTGGAACCGCCAGAACAGCGGCTCTATCTCGACTGAATAGGAGTAGAACCTGCCGGGCACGATCGCCGCCTCGTGGTAGTCGGAGAGACGATGGCTTGCCCGCAGATAGCCGACGCTTGCCTCTCGGACGGTGCCGTCCGGTGAGACATCGGATACTCGTACCGCGAATGCTCCATTGGTCGCGGTGAGAGCAGCCCTGAGATGGACCACGGGGGTGCCAGCCAGCACGACGTCATGTCTCAGAGCCGAGGACGTGAAGGTGAGGCGATTGGCGTCGAGAGCCTGCTCATCCTGGAAGGGATCGCAGGGGCTGGGCATTTCCGGGCTTGGCTCCGGAGAGCAGATCGCCGCCGGACCGTCGTTAGCGTCAACCAGGTAGCTACGGAAGCCGGCCGGTCCCGCAGCGCGGGCCAGACGCCCGCCCGTAGCTAGCGTCGCCGGAACCTCCTCGACGTCACTCGGAGGGAAGTCGTCGAGCTGCCTCCAGCCGTGGCCCCCGTTCTCGGGGAGCTCGAAGGCCCGGACCCTGGTGGGGGGGTTGGGCGCGCTCGGAGCGCCTCCGAGCCAGCGATCGAAAAAGGCGAGGAACACGCCGCGCGGGAGATTTTCTGCCGGAGGACTGTCGGTGGTCCAGTCGACGCCGCCGAAGTGATACCAAGGCCCATCGACCAGCCACGCGTCTTTCAGACCTTCGAAGGTTCGTACATCCCCCTTACGAAAGTAGTCGTACCAGCCACCCTGAACCAGAGTGGGCAGATCGATTTTCGGCCACTTGGGAGCGATGTCGACCTGATCCCAGTAGGCGTCACGGAGCGGATGTTCTTCCCACAGCTGAAGCTGCGCCGCTGGATCGGTGCGGCCACCGGAGAGTTCGTCGATGGCTCCTGCGATTTCCATCCCGTTGCTCGATCGAATGCCGCCGGGATAGAGGACGTCCGAGTAGACGCTGTCTCCCACGAACTGGGGCGCGATCGCCTTCAGGTGCGATGGCCGCAGAGCGGCAACTCGAAGGCTGGTCATGCCACCGTAGCTTTGCCCCTCCTGCCCGACCTGTCCGTTCGACCATGACTGCGAGCCCATCCATTCGATCAGTTCGAAGTTGTCCTGGGTCTCGAGCGGTTGGAAGATGCCGGGGTACGTTCCTTCGGAGCTCCCGGTGCCGCGAACGTTGCAGGTCACCGTCGCGTATCCGCGTTCGGTAAAGAATTCCGGCTCGGCGGTCAGGTACGGCCCGACCAGCGCGTAGGGCCAGTACTGAACGACCAGGGAAGGGAAGCGGCCCGGAGCAGGTTTTCCGGAGATCCCCGGCCGGCGCAGGATACACGCCAGGTTGGTGCCGTCCGCCGTCGTGAACGCGGTTTCGACCGCAATCGATTCGTAGCTCGCCGGCCGGGTGTAGTTCCACCAGCTCGGAGAACTGGCCTCAGCCGGAGTCGCCATCGCCGCGAGGGCGACGACGCCGGAGAGCGCCACCAGCAGGCGGGCCCTCCAGCCCTGACCGACCCTTACCGCCGGGCGGGTGCTCATTCTTCCACCGTGTAGCCCTGGCGCTTGGCGTAGGCGACGACGTTGGTCTGCAGTTCTTCCAAGGCATCGACGAGCGAGCCGCCCTTGCTCAGGTTGTCGGCGATGTACTTGTCTCCCTGGGTGGAGACGTAGTCCTGGAAGGGGCCTGATTCATAGCCGCCGTCGACGTGATCGGCCGCTTCGGCGTAGACCTGGTTGGCCTTCTGGGGGCCGTAGAAGGGCAGGTCCTGGTTCAGCCAGGCCTTGCTTTCGTAGAGCGCCTTGAGCGGGTAGAACTGGTAGGGCGTCTCCTTCTCGTTGGCGGTGACGAGCTTCTCGTTGGCGGTGATGTACTTGACCAGTTCGGCTGACTCCGCGGGGTGCTCGCTGGCGCTGGTCGCGGCGTAGACCGTGCCGGAGTAGAGCGGCTGGACGTCTTCTCCGGCCGACCACTGGGGCAGCGGCGCCACCCGCCACTTGCCGTAGGTGGAGCTGCCGGGTTCGACCAGCACCGGGCCCCAGGCCGCCGCGATCCAGCCGGCGAAGGTGCCGCGGTCGAGATCGGAGAACCACTGGTTGGTGAAGCTGGGCGCGACCTTGACGTTGCCTTCCTCGATCTGGCCGTCCCAGAAGTTGGCGACTTTGAGCGCCGGGGCGTCGGCGATGTCGATCTTGATGGTGGTGCCGTCGAGTTCGAACGGACGCGAGCCGGCCTGCCAAAGCAGCGAGGTGAACCAGCCCCACTCGGGCGCGAAGGGGGCGGCCACCGCGGCGGGGTCGCTCGCCTTCAGCTTGGCGGCGACGGCGGCGAGTTCGCCCCAGGTCTTGGGCGGCGTCACGCCGGCCTTCTGGAAGATGTCTTGGCGATAGAGGTAGCCCATCACGCCGGCGTCCAGCGGCAGGCCGTAGATGCCTTCCCCGCCCTGGGAGACGAGTTCCATGTACCAGGGGGCGAAGTCGCCGGCGACTTCGTCGGCGCCGTAGGGAGAGAGGTCCAAGAGCGCCTTCTTGGCGACGAAGGAGGAGACGTAGGGGAACTCCATGTTGACCACGTCGGGCACGCCCTTGCCGGCAGCCAGGGCGGCGCTCAGTTTCGTGTACTCGTCGGTGGAGGCACCGACGTTGACGACGTCGACCGTGTAATCCGGATGGCTCGCTTCGAAGGCCTTGACGACGGTCGGGGTGGTCGGGTCCCAGGACCAGACGGTGAGCTTGACCGGGCCCTTGGTCGCCGTGCTCACCTCCGCGCTCGAGGACGAAGAAGAGGAATCCGAGCCGCCCCCGCAGCCAGCGACGCCGAGACCGGCCAGCGCCAACAGCGCCAGCAGGCAAAAAAGTGAGACACGAGAACGCATCTGGTTCTCGGTACGGGCTATCGCCTTCGCCACAGGACTCTCCTCTCCAGGGGAACCAGGATTATCCTACAATACTACTTTGTGACGATCGAGAAAAGCAACCCCTAATTTAGGGATCTGCCGGAATCGAGCTCGAAGTAGTGGAAGCTCCGCGGATCCAGGCAGAGCCGCATCTCGTCGCCGACCTCGATCCCGCGGGAGACGTCGTCAGCGGCGATCCGGACGATGAAGTCAGAGCGCGCCCCGGAGGCGCCGGAGCCGAGATCGCCGCCATCGAGCCGCTCCGGGTCAGCGACGACAGCGCGAGCCGCGATCGGGAAATGGAGGTCGACGATGCCACCCAACAACTCGCTCAGCTCGAGCGTTGCGGTGATGACCGAGCCGTTCGGAGCCTCAGCACCTCGACTGATCGAGACGTGCTCCGGCCGGATGCCGAGGGCAATCGCGCATCCGTCGCAGCCGACCAGGGCCGGGCGTCGCTCGACCTCGGCCTCGGGCACCTTGATCCGATTGCCGGCGAAGGCGACATAGACCTCCCTCCCCCTCATTTCGACCGCCGCTTCGATCGTGTTCATCGGCGGCGAGCCGATGAAGTTGGCGACGAAGAGATTTGCCGGCGACTCGTACAGGTCACGCGGGGCCGCCAGCTGCTGCACCTCGCCATCGAGCATGACCGCCACCTGGTCGCCGAGCGTGAGGGCCTCCACCTGATCGTGGGTGACGTAGACGGTGGTCACCTCCAGCTCCTGCCGCATCCGCCCGAGCTGCGCACGCATCTGGGTTCGCAGCTTGGCGTCGAGGTTGGAAAGCGGCTCGTCCATCAGGAAGGCCGCCGGTTCGCGAACGATCGCCCGGCCCATCGCCACGCGCTGACGCTGCCCTCCGGAGAGAGCCGCGGGCTTCTTCTCGAGCAGGTCGGTGAGCTCCAGCATCTCCGCCGCGGTGGCAACTCGGCGCCCGATCTCTGCCTTCGCCATTCGACGCCGCTTGAGGCCGTAGGCCATGTTGTCGCGAACGCTCATGTGTGGATAGAGCGCGTAGTTCTGGAAGACCATCGCGATGTCGCGCTCCTGCGGCGGGAGCGACTCGACCTCGCGATCTCCGATCCGCAGCGTGCCACCGGTCACCGACTCGAGTCCGGCGATCATTCGCAACAGGGTGGTCTTGCCGCAACCCGAAGGACCGACGAGAGCCAGGCACCTACCGTCCTCGATCTCCAGGTCCACACCGCGAACCGCGTGCGTCCCGTCCGGGTAGATCTTCGACAGCTTCTCGATGCTGATGCTTGCCACAGGATCGTCCTCGTCTCTTGGATGGTTCTACAATCCTACATTCGTCCGGGTGGTGGCGCTACCCGAGCCGTTCCAGCACCTCCGAGGCGATCCGTCCCGCCGACGGGAGAAAAGCGTCCTCGAGCGGAGGGCTGTAGGGAACCGGCCCCTCCCCGTGCGCGATCCGCCAGGCGTCGTCGAGATCCGTCAGTCCCTCCGTCGTAACTCGGGCGAGCACCTCGGCGGCCCATCCTCCGGTCAGCGGCCCCTCCTCGACGACGACGATTCGATTCGTCTTCGCGACCGACCCCAGGACGGTCTCGGCATCGAAGGGCCGGATCGTTCGCAGGTCGATCACCTCGGCGTCGATCCCCTGGGCGGCCAGCTCCTCGGCGGCGGCGAGGCTATCCAGAACGCCCTTCATCGCGCTGACGATCGTGACGTTGCCACCCGGTCGACTGATCGCGGCGCTGGCGAGCGGAACCGCCTCGTCACTGGTGGGGCCCTTATTCGAGTAGAGGCGCTTGTGCTCGAAGAAGACGACCGGGTTGTCGTCCTGGATCGCTGCCCGCAGCAAGAGCTTGGCGTCCGCCGGATTCGAGGGCGCGACCAGCTTCACCCCAGGCACGCCCTGTAGCCAGGAGATCGGAGTCTGCGAATGAATCGGGCCGAACCGTCCGCCCGCGCCAACCACGCATCGAATGACCAGCGGGCAACCGCGGCTGCCATCGAGGAAGAGGAACTTGGCAGCCTGGTTGACGAGGCTGTCCATCGCCAGCGGGAGAAAGTCGCCGAACATGATCTCGAGAACCGGGCGCGTCCCGCACAGTGCGGCTCCGTAGGCCGCCCCGGCCATCGCCAGCTCCGAGATCGGCGTGTCGATGACCCGCTCGGACCCGAAGCGGTCGTGGAGACCCTGGGTTACCGCGAATACCCCGCCGGCGACAGCGACGTCCTCGCCGAACAGGATCACTCGCTCGTCGCTCAACAACTCCGCTTCGAGCGCTTCGCGGATCGCGGCGCGAAACTCGACCTCACTCACCTCACACCTCCTCGCTCGCGCCGTCAGGGCGCGACAGGGTCAAAAGGACCGGGTTCTCCAGAACGTTCCGAAGCGCGGCGAGGAAGCGAGCGCCATCGGCTCCGTTGACCGCGCGGTGGTCGCAGCTCAGGCTCAGGCTCATCGCCTGTTCGGCGATCACCTCGTCATTGACGCCGAAGACGGGCCGTCGCGCGGTCGCTCCGACCGCCAGGATCGCGACTTGGGGCGCATCGATGACGGCATCGAAGCTCTTCACCCCGAACATCCCCAGATTGCTGATCGTGAAGGTCGCGCCGCTCAGCTCTTCCGGGGTCAGCTTCCGCAGACGGGCAAGCTCGGCGAGGCGCCGCGCATCGGCTCCGATCTCGAGCAGCCCCTTGCGATCCGCGTCGGCCACGACAGGGACCACAAGGGCCTCGTCGGTGGCGACCGCGACCCCGACGTTCACTCGTCGATGGCGAATCACGTGGTCTCCGCCCCAGGAGGCGTTGAGGCGAGGTTGCTCGCGCAGCGTCAGCGCCACCGCCTTGACGACGAGGTCGTTGACGGAAAGGCGAACCCCGGGCAGTGCCGCCAGCATGTCGTCGCGCAACTCCAGGGCGGCGCTCATGTCGACCTCCATGGTCAGGGTGAAGTCCGGGATCTCGGCCCGCGAGGCGGCCATCCGGCGAGCGATCGTCTTCTGCGTAGAAGTCAGCGGCACCCGTTCGTCGGCGGCGATGTCCTCTCGCGAGCCGGTCTCGAGGGGCGGACGCTCGGCGGCTGCCGCAAGGACATCCCTACGGACGATGCGCCCCGACGGGCCGGTGCCGATCAACAGCTCGAGCGCGACACCCAGGTCGACCGCCACGCGTCGCGCCACCGGCGTGGCACGGACGCGGGCGGTTCCCCGCTGGCGACTGGCGATGGGCGGCGGTTTCGGACCAAGAGGCGCACTCGCGGCGCTGGCGGTCGGCTTCGCGGCGGAATCCGACTGAGGCGACGGCGTCGAGGAGTGCAGCTCTGCCAAAGGGGCGCCGAGAGCGGCGTTCTCCCCGGCCCGGACGAGGATCTCACCAAGGACGCCGCCGACCTCTGCCTCGTAGACCATCGTCGCCTTGTCGGTCTCGATCTCCAGCAGCGGCTCGCCTCGCAGGACGGACTCCCCGGGGGCCTTCAGCCACTCGAGGACCGTCGCCTCCTCCATCGAGTCGGAGAGTCGGGGCATCGTGATGACCGTCGTCGTCTCGCTGCTCACGCCTGCAGCTCCTCGGCGAACTCGGGCGGCTGCGAGCCCGGGTCGGGCCACGGCGCAGCAAGGGCGGCCTCCTCGGCTGCAGCCAGCTCTGCCCCGACCTCGGCCTCGATCCGATCCAGGTCCTCGGGCGGTACCCCCTCCTCCTCGAGCCGCTCCCGACAGAGCTTCAGCGGATCGCGCTCGCGCCACCTGTCCAACTCGCCTTCGGGTCGATACTTGGCGGGGTCGCTACGGGAATGACCGACGAACCTGTAGGTGCTGGCCTCGATCAGAGTCGGTCCGCCGCCCGAACGCGCCCGCCCCACCGCCCGGCCCGCTGCCTCGCGGACGTCCCAGACGCGCATCCCGTCGATCTTCTCGGCGGTAACTCCGAGCGACTCGGCCCGGGCCACGATCGAGCCACCGCTCAGGTCCGCGGTCAGCGAGTACTCCATGTACAGGTTGTTCTCGCAGACGAAAAGCACCGGCAGGTCCAGCACGTGGGCGAAGTTCAGACACTCAAAGAAGTAGGCCTGGTTCGTCGCCCCGTCGCCGAAGTAGGCGACGGCCACCCCACCCTTGCCGCGCAGGGCCAAGGCCGCCCCGGTCGCGGCGGCGATCGAGCCGCCGACGATTCCGTAGCTGCCGAGATAGCCGTGGCGAAGCGAAGTGATGTTCATCGAACCGCTGCGGCCGCCGTTGATCCCCGACGCCCTGCCCAGCAGCTCGTCGAGCAGCGCCTGGGCGGTAATGCCGAGCGCCATCGCATGCCCATGGCCGCGGTAGGTACCGGCAACGCGATCCCGCTTGTCGAGGACGCTCGAGACCCCGACCGGGACGGCCTCTTGACCGCTGCAGAGGTGCGTCGTTCCGTAGATCTCGCCACGCAGGAAGAGGGACTGGATCAGATCCTCGACGCCGCGGATGCGGAGCATTGACCGATAGGCATCGGCGAAGAGCTCGCGGTCGGCCGCACTCCAAGCCCGCTTTTTTCCTGCTGCCGGCGATTGTGGCTTCGTGCCCATCGATTCCTCCGAGTCGTTGCTGACGTCTTGTCCGCTAGTCCAGCTCGAGCGGATGGGTCGCCAAGGCCGCGACCTCGGTTCGCATCCACGGGAACATGGGCAAGCTCGCGATTGCCTCGTGCAGGTCGGTCGCCTTCTCGGCGCTCCAGACACCGACGTTGGCCCGAGCCCCGGGCAGCCTCCAGATCCGCAGGATCGTGCCCTGCTCCCGCAGAGCGCGGCCACGGGAGCGCTCGGCTTCGAGCAACTCCTCCAGCCGGGCCGCCTCCATCTCTGGTGGCGGCGCGATGGCTATCCGCACGGGAAATTCCACGGCAAGAAAATATCATAATCTGATGTACATTTTAAATGCTGATACAGTCGCGCTGGGAATGATCTTGTCGGCGCAGTACTACCGGCCGCCTTTCCCCGAAGGGCGGCACTGGATCGACGATATGAAGGCGATCAGGCAAGCCGGCCTGAACGCCGTCTATCTCTGGGCCTGCTGGGGATGGATCGAGCCCGAGCCGGGCCGCTTCCGCTTCGAGGACTACGACGCGCTGATCGAAGCCGCCGACGCTGCCGGGCTCGGCGTCGTGATCAACACCGTCGCCGAGATCCAGCCCTTCTGGATCCATCGTGAGATCCCTGGCAGCGAGCTCGTCGACCACAGGGGTCGCAGAGTCGAATCGGAACTCCGGGTCGAGTGCAACGTCGGCCTCACGCCCGGCGGCTGCACCGACAATCCCGAGGTCCGCGAAGCGATGGGCCGGTTCCTGAGCGAGCTGGGGTCGCGCTACTCGACGGCGCCCAACGTGATCGCCTGGGACCTCTGGAACGAGACCCGCTGGGCGCGCCAGGCCGGCGGCTACGTCTGCATGTGCGACCACTCCCAGCGCGCTTATACCGGCTGGCTCGAGGACCGCCACGGATCCCTCGCGGGGCTCTCCTCCGCCTGGCGACGCCGGTATGGAGACTGGCGAGATGTGCGCCCTGCCTCCATGCCCGGCACTCCCTACACCGACCAGATGGAGTTTTTGCGCTTCCTCACCTGGAGGGCGTCGGACCACATGGCGTTCCGCCATGCCCGGCTTCGGGAGGTCGTTCCAGACCACCACCTCCTGGTCGCCCACGGCGCCAGCCCCGCGAGCCTGAACGTTCCGATCGACGACCACGAGCAGGCCCTCTCGCGCGGCAACGATTCGGACTTCGTCGAGATCTTGGACGGCTACGGCGCCTCGGTGTTTCCGGTCTGGTTCAACCTCTCCAACGTCGACTTCGGCGCTCGGGTGGAGGCTTCGCGATCCGCGGCCGGCGAGAAGATCTTCTGGGTGGGCGAGCTGCAGGGCGGGTCCGGGCGAGGCGCGATGGAGGTCCGCGATCCGGTCCCGGGCGACCTTCAGCAGCGCTGGCTTTGGAGCATGATCGGGCGCGGGGCGAAGACGATCAATCTCTGGTGCTGGCGGGACGAGGTGTTCGGGCGGGAGTCATCCGGCTTCGGGATCATCGGCAACGACGGCCACGCCGAGGAGCGAGTCGAGGCGCTGGCCAAGACGGGGGAGGTGATCGACCGACACCGGGATCTCTTCGATTCCTACGCGCCGGACTCAGCCTCGGTCGCGGTGATCTTCGAACCGCGCACCTACCAGCTCGATTGGGCCCAGCACGGCAACGGCTCGCAACACGCCACGCCCAGCACCCACAGCTACCTCAAGGCACTGGAGGCGTGCCAGGTGCCCTACGACGTGATCGAGGCTCGAGATTTCGGGCGGCTGGCCGACTACCGCTTGGTCATCATGCCGTTTCCGCTCGTGGTCGACCCCGCGCTGGGCAGCGCCCTCGTCGATTGGGTCAGCGAGGGCGGGATGCTCCTGGTCGAGTCGGAGCTCGACGCCTACGACGAGCTTGGCTTCTACCGTGAGCCCGGCGAGCGCCCGTTCGGGGAGGCTCTCGGCATCCAGAGCCGCGGGCGCCGGACCATCGTCCCGCCGAGCCCCACTCCGGCCTGGGTGCCGTCATTCATGGAGACCACGCAGCCGGAGATCGATCCACTCGGGTTCGAGTGCAGGGTCGGCAGCTGGAATGGCACCTTGCGGACGGCGATGTGGCTGGAGGAGCTCGGACGCGAGGGAGTCTCGGTCCTTGCGGAGGGCCCCGACGGCCCCGTTCTCGTCAGCCGCGCGATCGGCCGCGGCCGCGTCTTCGCGCTGGGAGCCTTCGCCGGGCTCGCGCACGCACGTCAGCGAGTCCCCGACTTCGAGGCCTTCGTCGGCGTCCTGGTCGAGGAGGCGGGCGCCCGCCCCGACCTCGAGTGTGAGGAGCGCGATGGCGAGAAGGTCCAGTGGCGCACCGGGCTCGCGGGCGAGGGTCGCCTTCTCTTCGTCATCAACCACGGCGACGCCCCGGCGCTCCGATTCACGGCGACGGCGCAGCCATTTCCAGCCGAGGCCGAAGATCTGCGGACCGGCGCTGCCGTGCCGGTGAGGAACAGCGGCGGCCGCACGGAGATGACCATCGATGTCCCTCCCCGGGGAGCGACTGTCGTGCGATGGCGCTCTCCGGCGTGAGCGGCGCCCAGGGAAAGGTGGCCCTGGTTACGGGGGCGGGGAGCGGAATCGGCGCCGCCACCGCGATCGCGCTCGGCGCCGCGGGAGCGTCCGTTGCCGCTTTCGATCGCGACGAGGCATCGCTGCGGTCGACGGTCTCGGCGATCGAAGAACGGGGCGGCGAGGCGCTTTCGCTCGTAGGCGACACCCGCTGCGAGGCGGAGGTAAGCAAGGCCGTGCAGGTGACGGCAGAGGCATTCCGCGGCATCGATCTGCTCGCGGCGATCGCCGGGGTTCTGGGAGAGCTGATCCCATTGGCCGAGCTCGACGAGGCGATCTGGGACACGATCCTCGACACCAACGTAAAGGGACCATTTCTCTTCTCCAAGCACGTGATCCCGCAGATGCGCCGGCACGGTGGCGGCGCGATCGTCACGGTGAGCTCGGTGATGGCCTCGACTGGCGTCGCCGGCGCCGTGGCCTACTCAGCGTCCAAGGCCGCGCTCGTCGGCCTCACTCATGCCCTCGGAGTCGAGCTCGCGACCGACGGCATCCGCGTAAATGCCGTCGCCCCCGGCGTCGTCCGCAGCCCGATGAACGTCGCAGTCGAAGCCGGCGAGGCGGCGGATGCGGTGGCGGGATCACACCCGATCGAACGCCTGATCGAGCCCGACGAGGTAGCCCGCTTGATCGTCTTCCTGCTCTCCGATGACGCCAGCGCGATCACCGGCAGCATCCACCGCGTCGACGGCGGCCTGCTTTCGCGGTTGCCCAGCTGAGGCTCAGCTCGGCAGCTCGACCAACTCGAGTATGTGGTCGTCGGGATCGCGTACGTAGACGACCACCGCACCCGTATTGGCACCGCTGTCGAGGACCGTCGGAGGGTTGATCGCCGCGCCGCCGTGTGCCTCGAGGTTGGCCAGGACAGCGCGGAGGTCGGCGCAGGTGACGGCGACGTGGCCCGTCCCAGGATCCCGGGGCCTCGGCCGGGCAGGCCGGCCCGGAGGCGAGGCGTACTCGAGCAGCTCGATCCAGGCGGCATTGTCGGAGAAGCGCAGATGGGCCTGGTGGACGTCGACGTCCGGTTCTCCGGTCACCTGCTCCATATACCCACCGAACTTGCGCTGGGTGAAGACCAGCTCCAAACCGAGGCCGTCGCGCCAGAACCGCAGCGAGCGCTCGAGATCGGCAACCGTCAAGCCGGCGTGGCGGAAGGCGACCGCGGTGGAGGTCATCGCGTGAAGCCGGCGCCGGGTACGTCGACTCGGCCGCGAAGCAGGACGCTGCGATGTTCGGATTCCGGATCGCCGACGCCGAGCGGTGGAGCCGCGCAGACGTAGAGGTCCTGCCCATCGGGGCCACCAAAGGCCACAGCGTAGGCGGCGAGATTGCCGGTATCGAGCCGGTCCAGGACCTCGCCCCCTTCGGCGACGCGGATGAGACCTGGTGCCTTGGCGTCGGGAACCCAGAGCGCACCGGCGGCATCGAGCGCGATCCCGTCCGGCGCCACCACATTCGATGCCTCCACCTCCTCCCAGGAGGTGGCGGCATCGGGCGTGAAGCGAGCCCACGGTCGGCGTCTTCCCAGCCAGCCGTCCGCGGCGACCTCGAAGGCGGTGATCCGGAACGCGAAAGTTTCGGCGAGCAACATCTCCCGGCCCCCGGGGACGATGACGCACCCGTTCGGGAAGACAACGTCGATCGCCGCCACGTGAACCGATCCGTCGGGATCAACCCGGAAGAGTGGCGTTGGCGACGTCGGCTCGGCCCCGAAGTTGCCGACGTAGGCGCGACCGCGGGCATCGACGACCATGTCGTTCAGGCGCCCGGGCGACCGATCACCGATCTCGGCGACCTCGACCAGCCCCTCGGCTCCGAAACGCATCAGCTTGCGGTCGAGCATCGAGACGACGAGCATCTCGCCGGTGGGCGTAAAGCCGAGCCCCGAAGGTTGCCCCGGCACCTCACAGACGACTTCCATCTCCCCAGTTGGGGAGATACTGCGAACCACATGGGCGTAGAAGTCGGAGACGAAGAGGCGTCCATCGCGCCAGCGCGGAGCCTCGAGGAAGGTGAAGCCGTCGGCTACCAGCTCGAGCTCAGTCGCCATGGCCGACGCTGCCGTTGAGGGTCAGGCCACCATCCACGGCAAGGACCTGCCCCGTGACGTAGCGAGTGTCGTCGCCAAGCAGCGCCACGACTGCACCGGCGATTTCATCCGGCTCGGCGATACCCCGGAGCGGAATCCGCTCCTCGTACCGGCGCCGGACCGCAGGTGTGTAGGCGATCCGGTTCAAGGGGGTGTCGGTGGCACCCGGCGCCACCGCGTTGACGGTGATGCCCGATGGCCCGAGCTCAACCGCAAGGGCCCGGGTCAGACCGGCGACTCCCGCCTTTGCGGTGGCGTACGCGACCAGCCCGGCTGCCGGTTGGTCGGCGACCACCGAGCCGATGTTGACGATGCGCCCACCCTCGTTCCGCCTGACCATGTCGGCGGCAGCGGCGCGGCAGCCGTTGACGTAGCCGAGCAGGTTTACCGCGAGCAGAGCTTGCCATTCGCCGGGGCTCGTCTCAAGGAACGGTCGCACGAGGAGGCGTGCGGCGTTGTTGATCCAGATGTCGATGCCCCCCCAACGCCGGATGACCTCCTCGGCGAACTCGGCGAGGGCCTCGCCGTCGCTGGTATCCCCCGGGGCGACGATCGCGTCCACCCCGGCCCGTCGAATCGCGCGCTCGGTCGGCGCCCCGTCGTCCGCTGCTCCGAGGAAGTTCCCGGCGACGTCGGCACCCGCCTCCGCCATGGAGATCGCGATCCGCTGGCCGATCCCGGTCGAAATGCCCGTCACGACCGCGCGCCGGCCGGAGAGATCGGGCATTTCACTCCCCCTCGTCGGTCGACCAGGTCGCCCCGGCCGCGGCAACCACTCCCTCCCAGTCCAACCTGACGCCGTTGCCCGGAAGATCGTCGAGGTGAACGACGCCGTCGCGCAGATCGTACGGCAGCTCCACCAAGCGGTCGAAACCGTCAGCCGCGATCTCGGCGGGCGTCACCTCGACGGCGGAGACGGCGGCGAACGCGCCCGCGAGCTGCGAGCAGCCACCGGGCATGCCATGAGGGATCACCGGCACTCCCGCGGCCGCGGCGAGCTCAATCCCCTGGATCGCGGCCGCGAACCCCCCGCAGGTAGAGGGATCGACGCGAAGGATTCCCGCCGCCTCCAGCAGGTCTCGGTACTGGAGCGGGCTCACCACATCCTCGCCGACAGCGAGCGGAATAGCGACCTGCTCCGACAAAGTGACGAGCTGGCGCCATCGGGCCGGATCGAAGGGATCCTCGACGAACCCCACCCCAAGGTCCTCGAGCGCCGGCAGAAGCCGCAGGCCCTCCTCGACGCTCGCCACCGAGTAGAGGAGATCGACACCGAGAACCGTCTCGGCTCTCAACCGCTCTTTCGCCCGTGCCAGAAACGTTCGCATCCAGGGGATCGGGCGCATGCCGAGCATCAACTTCAGCTGTCCGAAGCCCTCGCTCTCGAGCCTCACCAGGTCGTCGAGAATCGCCTCGTCGCCGCGATCGTCGATGAAGTAACCGCAGACGGCCAGCGCCGGGATCGCTCGGCGCGCTCCGCCGAAAAGGGTGTGCAGAGAGTTGCCTGCCTGCTTCAGGGAGAGGTCGGTCAGGGCCATCTCGAGCAGGCTCAGTGGCCGCACCAGAGCCGCGTGGCCAGGCCGGCGTGCGGCAATCAGCGAGCCGATCGTCGCCTTGCGCTTCGCGACGGCCGTCCCGACCACCGACGAGGCCAGCATCCGGGCTCCCTCGAAGAGCGGGGTTCCCCGCGTGTAGCCCGCCGCGTAGCCGACCAGATCGTCGTCCTCGCTGCGCAGACGCAATGCCACGTAGTCGCGCGATCGATATTCGATCGGCCCGAGACGAATCACCGAGGGCAGCGGAAAGGAGCAGAGCGCGACGTCGACTGCCGTTATGTCCATTGGAGGAGCCTATTGAAAGATGCTGAGACCTGTCAACAGGTGATGTTCTGCTCAGATAGTGACATCCCCTACCGCGCCGTCGGCGAAATTGCGAAGTTCGGACAGATAGCGCTCTCGCTGCTCGAGGAAGTATTCCCGCGGCGCCGACAAGGCCAGCACGAAAGGCGAATCGCCGGCGTCGAGGGGCGCCGCGAGACAGCACAGCCCGGGCGCGAACTCCTCCTCGTCGACGGCGTAGCCATGTTCGCGAATGCCGGCCAGCTCGCGCTCGAGCGCCGCCCGGCTGGTGATCGTGTTGGGCGTCAGGGCGGCGAGCTCATGCTCGTCGAGGTAGGCGTCGCGGACGGCATCGGGGGCGAAGGCGAGGAGCAGCTTCCCTGAGGCACGGGCGTGTGCATTCTCGGAATAGCCTGGAGAAACCTCGGAGGCCTGCACTGGATTGGTGCCGCGAACCACGGTGAAGGTGGTGATCTCGCCAGATCGCCACCCTGCCGCGTATGCGGTCTCGCCCGTCGCCTGCGATAGCGCTCGCACGATCGGCGTCAGGCGCTCAGCCGGCTCGAGCTGGCGGGCAAACCCCTCCGCCAGCGTGCCGACCCTGAGGCCGAGGACGTGCCGGTTGCCCTCGGCACGGTCGACGACGCCCGTTTCGAGCAGCGTATGCAGGAGATGGTAGGTCGCCTGGCGGCTCAGATCGAGCTGCTCGCTGATCTCAGGCGGAGTCAGTCCGTTCGGACTGCGCGCGATGGCAAGCAGGATGGCAACAGTGCGAGCCGCGGACTGCACTCGCGGCTTCTGCCCCGGAGCGTCCGTGGGCGTCCTCAAGCCAGCGCTTGAATCGACACGTTTATCACTATTCAATAGTAAGGCATCGGGTCGGAGCGAAATCCAGGTCGCGGCGCCAATCCCCCGCCTTTGCGGACGGTCCGGCGAGACGTTTGCCTACAGCCCCAACGACGAAAGCCCCGCAAACGGGGGCTTTCGTCCTATAGCGGGCAGGATTCGAACCTGCCACCCCCATGGCGCGCGACGCCTTGTCGTCGCTGTCGTCGACCGCACCTTGCCCCACGGCCGATTTCGAGACCTGCTCTCTAGAAAAGCCGAAAGGCCCACATTTGCGGGCCTTTCGTGAAATAGCGGGGGCAGGATCTGATCTAAGAAGCGCACTGGCCGTGCCGCTGGAAGCGACCGTGGATTTCGCTCCACAAGCGGGGAAGCGGCGAGCGGCGTAGGAGGAGCGCCGGGCCACGCAAAGGGTGCCTCAGAAAAGTCGCCTTGAATCTCGCGTGTCGAGCGCTACGGTCGCCGACCGCAAATTGACAGCGGCCCCCGGCCAGCGTTGGAGCGCCAGCCGAGGGCCTAACCACAAGGAGGCACATCTCCTCATGGCTACCGAGAACCCTACGGGCGGCAGCGAAATCGTCGCCCTCGATCTGACCGACGAGCAGCAGCGATTCCTCCGCAGCACCCTCGCGTATTGCAGGGCGGGACGCGAGGACGACCTGCGGACCCACCCCGATCACCCCAACGCCTGCCGCTGGCGTGCCAACGCCGCAGCTTACGGACGCCTGATCACGGGGGTCGACGCCGGAAGGATCGCCCCCGACACTGAGGTCCGGCGCCTCGTCCGTGAGCTGGCCGAAGCTAGCGACCGCGAAGAGGAGTACGAGCGCGTCGTCTTCGAGCACGACGCGCTGGCCGCCCTGCGCGAGCAGATCGGGGCCGCACGATGACAGGCGGCAGCGATGCCTTCGCCAGCCGCTTCGGTGCCAACCTCGCCTACTGCCGCAACCGCGCCGGTGACATCTCGCAGGAAGAGCTGGGGATGCGGGCTGACTTGCACCGCACGGCGATTGGGCAACTGGAGCGAGGCCAACGAGTTGCTCGCACCGACACGCTGGTCAAGCTCGCCGGCTCGCTTCAAATCCCTTACGACGAGCTGCTCGACGGGCTCCTTTGGACGCCCAGCATCCGCACGGCGGGCGCGATGGATATTGAGCCCTTCGCCGTAGCTGGAACGCCCCAATGAAGCCGCGCTACGAGGTCGCGGTCGGCTTCGGCGAGAACCTGCGCCGCTGCCGCCGCCGCGCCGGCCTCTCCCAGGAGGAGCTGAGCTTCCGCTCGTCGGTTCACCGGACCGACATCAGCAAGATCGAGCGCGGCGAATCGCTGCCACGCACCGACACGCTGCTCAAGCTCGCGGGCGGGCTCGGCGTCGAGCCGCAGGAGCTGCTCGACGGTCTTGCCTGGGAGCCGCCGCCGGTGGCGCGGCTGCCTTGGGGCTCGTTCCGGATCGGCCGCCGCCGAAGCTCGGCGTAGGACGAATGCGTAGGCGAGATGGCAATCGACTCCTTCGCGGGCACCGAGAAGTCGTGATGGCCTACTCGGACCCACGCAGATACTCACGGAATTCGCGCCGTCCTTTCGCGACCAACTGGTTAACCAACTGGACCGCCAGCTCTCTCTGGGGGCTCGCTAGACCAGCCTCGACAATGGCGCCAAGGTCGTCTCGATGAGCGTCAATAGACCAAGGCTTGGGCGGATTCTCAACGAAGGCAAGAGCAAACCTGATTGAGGTCTCCGCTGAAGCGGACGCCTGGGACACCAGGCGATCGAAAACGACATATTCGGCCCCGGCAAGCACTCCGTCCCCCGCGAGCCGAAGCAGTTCACGATCTGCCCAGGCCTCGTCGAAGACGCCTGAAGCGTAAAGCTCACCGAAGGCTGCGAGGATCAGCGAGCGCTCTTCTCGGGGCCGACCGGAAATCCACTCCGGGATCGCGGTCCAGAGATCTTCCAGCCGCCCCACAACCTCCGATGAGATTGGCCGATTCGCTTCTTCGGACATCGAGCGGCCGAGGACCTCCAACAGATGGGACGCCTGCGTCGGCTCGGCCGTTTGGAAGAAGCGTTCGGCCAATCCGCCGGACTCGGCTCCTAGGGAGCCCCACCACAGGAACGTCGCGAGATGCTCAGCCAGGGCTTCGCCCGGGTCTCTGCGAGCCGCCTCCCTGCGGTCGGACTCGACCGGCAGTTCCTCAACGGCAGTGCGGTACTGGTTGTCAAGGATGTCGAAGAGCGCAGGGCTGGGACGTCCCCAGACCAGATAAGTGTCCCAAGCAGCGAGGCGTAGTGGTCGCAGAGCCTCATCGGAGGGAAAGAGGGCGTCGACACGCTCCCCGATCCACCCTGGAACCATCGAGTGGAGTTGATGCAGACGGGAGCCAAAGACGCCTCGGATCGTCATCGACCGCTCGGCGATCGGATCCAGGTGCTCGTCCAAATTGGCGAGCGCCTCCTCCAAGGACTCCTCGTCGTCATGCTGAGCCGCCCAGATCGCGAACGCGACCGCAGCGTGCATTGCCTCCCCCCGGATCGTATTCAGCGAAAGGGTTAGGGGGTCCATGTTCGACCCGCCGAAACGTTGCTCATAACCCGCGTCCGGCTCGCTGTCCCAACTGAGAGTCCTCAAAGAACCCCACGCTCGCTCCGAGAGCTCCGGGGGTAGGAGGTCACCTTGGAGCACGGTCTCGATCAGGCTGGCAGCCTCCTTGCGCGCCCAGCGCCAGTCGGGGTCGAGATCGTGACGTTCCCGTATCTCCGGGGTCTCCTCAAGCTCCGGGCTGCTGACCGCGACCTCAATCAGGGTCAGGGTCTCGGGCCACGGTAGGGCGTCACCCTCCTTCGCCGCTGCCTCCAGGCCTCCCAGCACCGCGCGCACGTAGGTCGGGTCGAGGTCGACAATCCTGTCCGCAACCGCCCCGAAGTCCTGTGGGGAGGCCTTCACGCGGTCGCCGAGTACTCGTGCCAAGCCCTCGGGGGTCGGAGTCATCATCTTTTCCTCGGGCCTCCAAGTGGCGACGAAGTCGAGCACCTCCGCTGCGGCCATCCCTGCCATCTCCTGCTCGTTGAGCGGCGAGGTCGGTCCCGACCAGTAGCCCGCCGACACTCGAACGCGGTCGGGCGAGGGCTCTCCGTAGAGCGCGGTCAATTCCTCGAGCTTCTGCTTCAGGCTGTCGGGCAAACGGTCCGCGAGCGATGCCATGCGGTCGCGCTGCCAAAGTTCTGTCCGTTGACGCTCCCGCTCCGGGTCTTCGTCCGAACGATTCCGTGGGCCGGCCTCGACCCTCGACAGGTAGATCTGACGCTGGTCGGGGTCGAGATCACCGAAAACGGCGGCGACGAGCTGGTCCCGCTCGCGGTCGAGCGGCCCTTCCTCAAGCAGTGGTGCCTCTATGGCTAGTTGCCGGGCGAACGAGGGGTCGGCCTGGGGCCGCTCGGCGCAGAGATACAGGGCGATCCTCGTGAAGATGTGCCATCCACGGGCCCGCAGGCGTTCAACGATCTCGTCCAGCCTTGCAGGGTCCTCGTCGGCTAGATCGAGCGCGGCATTCCGGACGGCCGCTACGAGACCTTGGGTCACGTCATCCCCGTGGTTCCCAGGGTCGTCCTCGATCGCAGGTCGCCAATATTCGGAATAGTCACGAGGCGACTCGCGCCGTCCGCCTGCCTCGATCGTCTCCTGCAGTAGGTCCGCCGCAAGGTCGATCGCTTCGAAGCCGCTCGAAGGGATCAGTTCGGGAATCAACTTGCGGACCAACCGCTCGTATTCGTAGGCATCGACCCGCCCCGTCGGGGATGCTGGCATCAGGCCCTCCGCCTCGGGCATCCGCAATTCCAGTAGCTCCGCAGCGAAGCCCAACGCAAACTTCGACTCTCCTCCAGCCGCGATGGAGACGATCAGTTCGCTCATCGCTTCCGGCAGCAGGAAGAAGATCGGCCGCTCGCGAGTCTCCTCGCGAACCTGCTTTCCGACCGCCAATCGCATCGGAGCTGGAAGCTCTACCCCGATCCGGCAGATGTCCGTCACCACCCGGACGTTCTCGCTGGGGGGGATGACCTTCACCGCTGCGGCCACTGAGCGCGGGTCGCGCTCGGCCATACGTAGGAGGAACTGTGACTCCGCCCAGTAGGGGTGCATCGAGCCTTCGCCCGAAACCACTACGGGCGGTGGCGGGGAGGTGAAGAACCCCCGTTTGAGGAGTGGCTCAATCCAGGACGGATCGTTGAGATTGTCGAAGAAGTAGTCGTACTGCGAGGGGCCCCTCCCGATCAGCTCCAGTGCTTGCTCAAGCACCTCGTTGCTTGGCATCAGTGGCCCCCCGGTTCAATCAAAGCGTCAATCTCGGCGAAGTCGCGCACCGTCTGCGGTGCCCAGCGCGCGTAGAGGAAGTCCTCCAGCTCCCGGAATCGCTCCGCAACGTCGGACAGCGTCTGTTGCCTTCGCTCAATCTTCCGATGATGGGCAACATCCGCGAAAAATTCACGCAATTCCATCCACTGTTTGCGTTTCGGGACCCGCAGGTGCTCCGGCATCCTGCCGATCGAGAAATCGACCACCAGGGCTGCGTGGGTGCGACGACTGACGATGTGGCTTCGTTTCCACTCAGCCATGTGCTCGATAGCGTCCATCACGGCGACGACCTCTGGAATCAGCGCCGCTCCATCCCAAAGCGCCCGCTCGGGCGGCAGTGCCTTCGCTGCGTTCTCGTAGGCAACCTCGATGTCCTTAGTGCGATCGCCAAGCGTTCCCCGCCGCTCGGGCTCGCCGTCGTTGACCCTCCAGCCGAGCTTCTCCATCAGCTCCCTCGCACCATGCGCTGCGTACGCGGCGCCATCGGGTGCCGCCGTATCTGCCAGCCTCACCAGAGTCCCTTCATAGATCGCCCCCAGTCGGCCCGGCCCGTCCTTTGGTCCAAAATTGATCAACCCCTCCAGCACCGCCCGTTGGCGGCTGCTCATGGTTGGCGGCCGGCTACCGGAGGAAGCGATTCCTCGTGGAGGCACCGGCTCTGACTCGCCCTGCGCGCTCATCGTCGCGGACGATGGCAGCCGCGGGCGACGCCAAGCGGGATTAGATCGTGCGACGGGCTGCCGCCGCTGCCCAGGTCATGCCACTATCGGTCTCCAGCGGGGCGATACTCGGCTCCTCGGCAGTTGGGTCATCCTGAACAACGAGGTCAGGCTCCTCACCTCCAGGACCCACCAGGTAGGGCCGCTGTCGCCATCGGCCAAGCCGAATACGTTCTTGTCCACGCAGGCCGAGCGCGCGCGGCTCGAATCCGCGCCGCCTGCGGCGACGTGCGTGCCACCTGCCCTCTGAACGGGCGAGAGCCGAGAACTCCCGGACCTTGCTCGTTGCCTCGTCGCGATATTCATGCAGGACCTGACGCATCGCCGCAATAGCGTTGTTTCGCAGCGAGCCGGCATATAGCTGATTGCCAGCACCATTTACGATGCCGCGCAACTGAGCATCGAGTTGCCGATCTCGATCGCGGACCCAGCGGCGCAGGTCCTCGTCAAGCTCGCTCGCGCGGGCGTCGTTTTCGGCGACCTCCCTCCCAATGCCGAAGTAGCGAAAGGTGAGTGCGGCAAGGGGTCCCCCTATGACCGCTGCCAGAACCGGGCCGAGCAGATGCTGTCCTATGTAGTCGAGAGCGTCACACATGGTCACGCGATGTGGCCCGTTGCTGAGATTCCTATTAGCTGGCTTCAGCCAGATCGGCAGCGGCCGCTTCGTTGGCAGCGATGTCCTTGTCGAGAGCCGCTTTGGATCGGAGATCTAACGGAAGGGCCGTGTGAGTGAAGCCGACCCTCAACTGCATCGCTACGTTCGCGGTTTGATCGACGCCAACATCTACAAAGCTGGTGATGTTGCCGGTCTCGAGAGCGGGCGTTTCCTCGTTGATGCTGATGACATAAGTGAACGGTGGAAAGGCCAGCTCTAGGGCGAAAACCGCACCGGCCCCGAGCGTCATCGTCACCGAGCCACCGTTGTATCGAGCATTTGGACCGGCATTAAGAGCGAGATAGAACTGATAGCGGGGCGACAACCCGACGGCCTTGGGGTCCCTGGCGTACTCGCGCAACTCGGCCTGCTTGCGTGCGACCGGGTCTGGCGATAGAGCGAGCAGCATCGTCGCCATCTGCTTCATGAAGCGGCCGGGGTACACATCCTTGATCTCCAAGGCCGCGTAGAACGGCTCGACCTGATCATCAAAGCGCGCGGGTTCAAGCTCGCACAGCACGTCATGGCCGATCCTCGTCCACCGCGCAAGCTCCAGTACGTAAAGACGACCCGATCTGTTGTTGCAGTCCCCGCAAAGCGAGTAGGCGCCCGATCCTCTTTGGAGAATCCGACCCTTCTCCAGAGTCCCGTCGTCCTCGCGGCGGAGCCATGACGCGATGTCGTGCATCTCGACCCTTTGCCGGTTGCCTGCGCTCCGGGGAGGAAAGTGCTCGAACGTCAGCTTCTTGACCTCACCACAGACCCGGCAGGCGGCATCAGCGTCATTCTCCTGCGGCGTCGTGGATCTCCCCTGCATCAGTCTGAGCGTACCGACAAGACGTATCCCTACTTGGCAGATCCTTGCGGAGGGTGCGGGGAGAATCAGTAGACGGCACAAACGGTCGAGCTACCGTGGCTGCGTGGCGCACACCGACTTCGACACCCCCGAGGCGCTTTCGGACGATCTCGCAGCGTTCTTATCACTGCCTCCGATGGAGGTGCGCGACCGCCTGACCGACAGAAACTGGCGTCGGGTGGCGCTGCTCTACGGTCGACTCCTCGATCTTGTCGAGCAAGGGGCTACATACTTCACGCGGGCGCTAAAGATCAGGCAGAACCCTAGTGGGCGCCAAATCGCCCTATCCGCGCCGAGCTGAAACTTGAACGGATCAACGCGAAGGTAGACGGCACGCAACGTGAACTCCTCGATGCCTTGAACATTGAGATCCCAGAGGACGTGAGAAGGCCTCGCGATCCGCTTGCCCCGCGCAGCCTGGCCTACTTCATCCCTGCCTTAGAAGGAGAGGCGGATCGCCTCGAAGCCGAGGCGCGGGATTAGCGTCCTAAGTTAGGGCCCTCTGGATTACACAAGGGTCAGCCGCGCTCGCTACCGCCGTTCCGGCCTCGGAGGTTCCAGTAGCTCCGGCCCAATCTCGCCATTGTCGAGCGCTCCTGCCATGCCGCGGTTTGAGCAGATCGTCGGGGCTTAAACGACGGTCGCCGTAGGAGCACCCTCAGCGCGCGCCCCAGCTCAGGCTCGCCCCACCCAAACCCACCTCGCACCAGACACCGGCAGGCACTGGCAACGCTCTCGCCGCCTGGCAATTGGAAAAAGTGCCGGATCTGGTCGGCTCGTACGACAGGTCTAGTGATGGCCCAATTCGTCGAGCATCGAATCCCGGCCGGAGAGCGGCACGTCGGCAAGCCGCGCCAGATCGGCCCTTCCGTACAAAAGGGGGTCCACTTTCGCCGCTCGTCCCCCTGTAGAGGTGTGGGCAACTTGGCCGAAACGATGATTTGGGGGGTGCACTTTCGCTCCTCGCCCCTTTGTTGTGGCGTGGGCACTCTCGCCAAAGACAATCGAAAAGGGCATCCGCTCGCGGTCGAGCGCCGGGCCGGCCGTGGGGTCGGCCTGCGTTCGCCCGTGCGTCGCGCTGACTTTCGCGGCAACCGGCTCGATCCCGCATGACAGCGCCGATCGCGGTCTCGGCGATCTGCCGACATACCTACGTCACCCAGAGGTAAGTGCATGAAGGGCGACGGTCGCGATCCGAGGCCGATGCTGGCGATCTTCGCCGGGCTCGTGGTCATCGCGCTATGGCGCGCTGCCTCGAGCCTCAGCGTCGATCACCTTCTCGCCTCCGCGGCGAAGCTCGCGCCCCTCGCTCTCGGCGCCCTCGCTATCGCCTCCGCGCTGGCTGCACAACGCTTCCGCGCCACGCGCCGCTCGCTGGCGGCGCGAACCGCGGTCGCGGTGGTGCCAGCCGATGAGTTCGATCCGAGCTGGGACACGGTCGAGCGGTTCGCCGCCGAGCTGGCGAGGAGCGACCGCGGCCTGCGCGGCTGGCTCGACCGCCGCTCTCAAGCGCTCCGCATCGAGCTGACCAACGATCGCGAAGGCCGCCTCGTCTACCTGCTTGAAGTCCCCGGCCGCTCGCGAGAGCTGCTGCGCTCCGCCCTTCGCCGCTTCGAGGGAGCCGAGCTCCGCGACCTCGACGAGATCCTCCCGAAGGTTCGGCAGGCAGAGCCCGAAGTCAGGCTGCGGTCCGAGATGCGCCTCTCCCAAGCGAGCGTCGAGCCCCTCAATCGTCTCGACCTCGACCCCGACCCCCTGACCCCGTTCGCCGCCGCGATCGCCGGTCCTGCGTCGGGACCGTGGCGAGGAGGCGGTGCTCTGCGTCGACCTGCTCCCCGTGGTCGGCCGTCGCGAGGGACGGCTGCGGGCGCGGATGCGCCGCCAGGCACGGCGCCGCCACGACGGCCGCCCGCTGCTGGAGAAACTGGGGGGCGAGCAGCGCCCGCCGCACCGCACCGATCCCGTCGACGTCTTCGACCGCCGGGCGCTCGGCAAGGGCCTGGAGGCGAAGCTGCGCGAGGGCGCGACGCTCTTCGAGGCGCAGGTCATCCTCCGGGTCAGGCCGCCAGGGGGAAAGGCAGGGCGAGGGGTGTGATGCGGAACCTCCGCTCGCTCCTTCGCGCCCGATGGGCGACCGCAACCGACTGCGGGTCTCCCGGGCCCCCATCCCGCGCGATCGGCTTCCTCGGCTCCGATATCCCGATCCGACGGGCGCGCCTCGATCGTCGTCTCGCCACCGGGCTCTTCCGGCCCGCCCGGAAGAACGTCGTCACCGCGGCCGAGGTCGCCGGGTTCCTGAAGCCTCCGACCATCGCCTGCCCGGTCTGAGGAGGTGCTCCGCTCCGGCGCGGTCCTGCCCCGGCCCCCGGCCCTGGCGGGGTTCGTGCCCGGGCGCACGGACCTGATCCCGATCGGCCGGGTCACCGGCGAGGGCGGCGGGCGGCTGGTCGGGGTCCGCGGACCGAGGACACCTTCTTCACCTACGTCGCCGGCCGCTCGCGCTACGGCAAGACCGAGACCGCGATCGCGATGTTCACGCACCTGGTCCGCTCCGGTCACGGCGGTCTCTTCCTCGACCCCCATGGCGACGCATTGGAGAGGATCCAACCCCATCTCACCGATCCCAAGGCTCGCCGGGCGGGTGGTCGAGATCGACCTCGGGCCGGGTAGCGCCTGGACGGCCAGCCCGGCTGGAACCTCTTCGAGCTGAGCGGACGCGACGACGCCGCCGTCCGAGGAGCGGGTCGAGGCGGTCGTCGCCTCCTTCACCGCCGCCCTGCGCTGGGGGGAGCCGTCGCACCCGGGCGATCAACCTGACCACGCAGGCCGCCTCGGCACTCGCGCGCGATCGCCCGCGTGCTACCGCCGACGAGCTCGCCCCGACGATCTTCCAGATCCCGACGCTCCTCACCGACGAGTCCTGGCGGGCGGCCGTGCTGCCCTTCCTGCCCGCACACCCCGCAGGGCTTCTGGCTCGAGCGCTTCCCACTGCTCTCGCCGAGGAGGCGATCACGCCGCTCACCAACCTCGTCGACCGGCTCCGCGCCTCGACGGCGACTACCGCCCTGCTCGGCCAGGGGAACGGCACCTTCCGGGTGCGCGAGGCGATGGACGACGGGCTCGATCGTGCTTGCCTGCCCGGGCGCCGGTGGCCCCCGCGAGCGGCTGGTCGCAGGCCTGCTCGCTCTTCGAGCTCCTCCACGCCGCGCAAGGTCGTGCGGAGACCGCGGCCGCCGGAGCGCGCAAGCCCTTCTGGCGCCTTCTTCGACGAGGTCCAGACCTATGACGGAGTCGCCTCGAGCAACCTCGCTGCGCTGCTCGAGCAGTCGCGCCAAGTTCGGCCTGCGGGCCGATCTTCCTGAACCAGAACCCCGAGCGGCTGAGCCCGCAGACGCTGAATGCGCTCACGACCAATCGCTCCCACCTGCTGACCTCGCGCACTCAACTCCCAAGCGGCGGCGCTGTTCACCAAGGAGTGGGGCGGCGGGTCAACCCGGAGGCGCTCACCCAGCTCGCCCGCTACCGCTTCATCGCCCAGGTCACCCACCGCGGCGAGCTCTCCCGGCCGTTCGCGCCTGGAGGGGATCCGGGTCGAGGACGTGGCCGAGCCGCCGAGCGCGAAATGGTGCCGAGTCGAGCCGCGGCCCGGCGGCGCGAGCCGAAAGCGCGGAGGTTATGGAGCACCTGGAAACTCTCGACGATCGCATCCTTGCGGCGCTGCGCAAGCGACGGAAACAGGCAGGCCAGGAGCGCGCTTCTCTGCCGTCGGACGGTCGAGCGCCTACTCAACCGCGGTCGGTGTGGGTCCCCGGAGAGGCGGATCGCGGATGAACAGAGCGACGAGCCTCGAAACTGCGGCAACGGAGAAGGGCATCGAGATCGTCGCCTCGCTTGCCCAGCACCGGATCGCTCTCGGCCGCGCAGGTCCGGGCCATCCACCTGCCCGGCAGCGGCGAGCGTTGGGCGCAGCGAGTGCTCGTGCGGCTCGGCGACGCGGGCCTCGCCGGCTTCGTCCGCTCCCCGCGCTCCCACCGTCGCCTTTGGCACGTGACCGAGCTGGGAGCGCGAGTCGCCCGCCGAGCCGGCGCGCTCGATGGGGAGCCGCGCCTCATCGGCGCCGAGGGTGCGGCCGGTCCGCTTCAGGCCCATACCCTCGCCGTCAACGACGCGGCGATCTGCTTCCTCGAAGCGGCGCGGGATCGCGGCGACGAGTTCGGCCCGTTTGCCTGGCGCCACGAGATCTCCCACCTACTCAGTCGCGGCCGAGGCCGCCGGCGTCGGATGCTCGATCGCCGATGCGGTCTTCACCTACCTTCGGATCGCGGACGACGGAGTCGCGAATCGAGCAGCGCTTCCTGGAGGTCGACCGCGCCACCCTCTCGGTCGATCGGCTCGCCACCGAGTTGGCGCGCTACGCCGAGCTGCATCGACTGAATGGCGCCAACGGCGAGCCGCTGTGGCGGGAGCGCTATCCAGCGTTCCCGCAGATCCTCTGCGTTCTTACCGGCGGCAGTCGGGCGGTATTGGAGCGACGCCGGGCAACGACGATCGCGATGCTGGGAACCGACCCGCGCCTCGCCCGCGAGCCAGAGGCGGCGGTATCGATCTGCCTGCTCGAAGACCTCGAGCGCGAGGGTCCCTTCGCGCCGATATTCCGTAACACGAGAGGTTCGGCGGAGCGGCTAGATTGGCTCGGTGGGAGCCCCGATGCCTGATTCAGGGGGCAAGGACGGCAAGGGATCGTGCTCTGCCCGGCAGAGCAAATCTGCTCGCCCTCAGCGAGCAGATTCCCGATCAGCAAAGCGAGGCGGCACGAGCGGCCGTCCGATCGAGGAGCTGGAGCCGCGGTTCGAAGTCGAGTTCACCGAACCGGGATCGGCGCTCGACGCCCAGCTCCGGCGCGAGCAGACCAAAGCGATCCTCGACCTGCTGATCGCCCACAAACGGAAGCGCTCCGATTAAGTCCGCAATTCGGATGATAAAGTCCTCCGCGTGTCGGGCGTTGACCATGACGCGATCTACATGAACGCGGAGGCACAAGCGGGCTACTTCACCGCCCCGCAGGCGATCGCCGCCGGCATGGACCGCAGCACCCTGCGCCACCACGCACGGCCAGGCGGCCGCTACCTGCACATTCGCCGCGGGCTCTACCGGCTGCGCCACTTCCCTTCCAGCCCCCACGAGCACGTGATGGTGGGCTGGCTGCCGCTGCGCAATGCGGGCGCGGTCGTCTCCCACGAGAGCGCCCTGGAGCTGCACGACCTCTCCGACGTAATCCCGAATGCCGTCCACCTCACGGTGCCGCGAAACGTGCGCGGCATCAGACCACGGGAAGGCGTGAAACTCCACACCGCCTTCCGGCCGGCGACGAAAAGAGAGATTCAGAGCATCGCCGGCCTGCCGGCGACCAACCCCGCGCGCTCGATCATCGATGCGCTCGACGCGGGTGCACAGCCCGAGCAGATCGAGATGGCCATCCGCCAGGCCCTCGACCGCGGCCTGACGACGCCGCGCCGTCTGCGGACGGCAGCGTCCTCACGATCGGAGCGGGTGCGCAAGTTCGTCGACCGCTCGCTCAAGGAGTCCGCATGAGGCTCAGCAGCGATCGTTCCGGCTCGCGCAGGCGAGCGCGGCTCTCAGTGGGAGTCGCGGGAGCGCCGGACGGCAGCCGCAACCTTCGGCATCGGCTCGCCGGTCAGGGTCTCCCCCCATCCGGCCGGCAGCGGTGCCGTCTCTGGCTCCGCCGGCCCGGCGGGAACGACGATCCGAGCGCGCGCTGCCTGGGCCTCGTCAAGGGCGAGGACTTCGCGCAGCAATTTCTCCCTTGCGGTCACGGCCCAAGCGTACCCGCGGCCCCCGCGCTCCCCACCTGCTCAAAGCTCGGCCGGCGACACCACGAAACCAAGTCGATCTGCGCCCCGGCGCAGAGGGCCGTCGAGCGTCACCAATCGGCACCCGAGGATCTGCGCCAGCGCGACGTACTCGGCGTCATAGGTTCGCCCCCAACCGAACTGCTCGGCGAGTCGCCAGGCGGTCCATCCAATCTCGCGGTCATCGACGCGGCGAACAGGGCAGCTTTCGAGCCGCTCGTGCTGGAGGGTCGCGTGCTCAGCGCTGACCTTGCCGTTCAGCAGCCCGAGGTGGATCGTCGAGCGAGCCTCAGACCACATCAGCGCGGGGGCGACGAGATCGTCATCGCCCAACGCTTTGAAGCCCTCGGCGCTACCGATCGAGGTGATCGTGACGGTGGCGTCGACGACGAGGGTCAACGCCGGCCGCGACGTGCCTCGTGCAGCAACGCCACCCAATTCGGCTGTGGCGTGCCGTCCTCGAAGTTCTTCCAAGTCTCGGGCAGACCGACAACGTTGTCCTCGGCTTCGGGCTCATCGACCACGATGATCCGCGCCCGCGGAACCTGGGGCTCGCTCAACTCGTCCACCTCGCGGTGCAGCTGGTCACGCGTTGCCATGCCCGCCAGTTTAGCTCCCGTTCTGCCCACCAACGCCGACCTCCGAAGGAGGCCATGATGCGCAAATTCGCCTGGTACGGGCGACTCTCGACCAAGGACAAGCAGGACCCCACGCTCTCCTTCCCCTCGCAGCGGAAGGAATGCGAGGCCAAAGTTGCCGAGCTTGGTGGCCGAATCGTTTGCGACTTCACCGATCAGGAGCGGGGACGGCGCGATGATCGGGTCGGTTGGGGCGACCTGATCCGCGAGGCGAAGGAGCGTGATGCCCGGCGCTTCGACGCGGTGATCATCTACGCGACCGGGCGGCTCAGCCGCGATCTCTTCCACGCGCTGAGCTACGAGCGCGAGCTGACGCGTGCGGGCGTCGAGGTCTTCTACGCGCTGACGGCAGGCGACCAGACCAGCCCAGAGGGGCGGCTGATCCGCCACATGTTCCAGGCGCTCGACCAGTTCGAGGTCGAGAAGCTGGGGCGCGAGGTGCGCCGCGGGCAGACCGAGAACACCCGTCAGGGCTACCGCAACGGCGGCCGCGCCCCCTACGGCTACCGGCTGCGACACGAGCCGCACCCCGACCCGGCGCGGGCGCGCAACGGCGATACGAAGTCGCGGCTCGTCCGCGACCCTGAGCAGGCGCCGGTGATCGTCGAGATGTTCCAGCGCTTCATCTCCGGCTCCGGCTACAAGTAGATCGCCGACCATCTGAACAGTCCGGGTGGCCCTCCCCCGCCCCGCCACGTCGACTCGAAGCGGAACACCTCGGGCAAATGGTCGAAGACGACGATCCGGGCGATGCTCGAAAACCCCGTCTACACCGGGCGGCTCTACTGGAACCGGCTCGACTTCCGCGCGGCCAAGCAGGGCGAAGGTCCGATGGTCCGGCGCAGCGCCGAGGAATGGATCGAAGCCGAGCGGCGCCACGAGGCGCTGATCTCAGACGAGGACTTCGAGCGCGTGCGGACCGAGATGAAAGCGCGGAGCACCGGCAACAGCGGCAACCGCCGCCGCTACAAGCAGAACCGCTTCTACCTGCTGCGCGGCGTCGTCCACTGCGCCACCGGCCACAACCCCTTGCGGATGCACGGCAAGAGCCGCAAGGGCAACACCTACTACACGTGCGGCTACCGCCGCTCCTACGGCGACACCGCCGCCGAGGCGACCGGCCACGGCAAATGGCAGTACGTGCGCGAGGACAACCTCGTGGGCCTCGTCGATGCGTTCTTCGGGACGCGCGTCTTCGGTGCCGATCGCCTCGACCACTTCCGCCGGCAGGCATCGACCTTGGCCGCTGCGGTCGAAGACGAAGACGGAGGCAAGCGCGAGCGCGCCAACCAGCAGCTCACCGATGTCGAGCGGCGGATCGAGCGGCAGCTCGCAGCAATCGAGGCCGGGGTCGATCCGGTCCTCGTCGGGGAGCGAATTCGCGCCCTCAAATCAGAGCGGGAGGAGGTCGAGGCGCTGGTTGCTCAGCTTGAGCAGTCGAGCCGGAACGGCGGGGGCATTGATGTTGTTGAAGCCGCCGCGATTCTCGACTCGCTGCCCGATCTCTCGAAGGCGCTCAAAGCGGCAGACCCGGAGCAGCGCCGCACCGTCTTCGAGGCCTTCCGCCTGCAGCTGGAGATCGACCGAAATGCCCATCAAATACGACTGAAGGCGCTCGTATCGAGCGCCTTCAGTCAAGCGAGCAACCTCAGCGAGCTTTGCGCTACTAAGGCCATAGCGGGGGCAGGATTCGAACCTGCGACCTTCGGGTTATGAGCCCGACGAGCTACCTGGCTGCTCCACCCCGCGGCGGACCAAGAATCGTAGCAACGTCAGGGCGGCCGCGAGGTTGAGTTCCGGTGATGGCGGTGCGCTCGGACAGGCGTTTGCGCCGCTGGGGCCGGGCGCGGGCGGTCTCTAGAGTGGCGCGGATGGTTGAGGGCTCGAAGCGGGTCGCGGTGATCGACGTCGGCACGAACTCGGCGCGGCTGCTGGTCGCCGACGTGGCGGAGCGGGGGGTGCGGAAGGTCGAGCGGCGGAGCACGGTGACGCGGCTCGGGCGCGGGGTCGATCTGTCGGGCCGGTTGGCTGTGGAAGCGATCGAGGACGCCTGCGGGGCGATCGGGGGTTACCTGGAAACGGTGCGGGAGCTGGAGGTCGAGACCGTGGACGCGATCGCGACCAGCGCGGTGCGCGATGCCTCGAACGGGGGCGCCTTCGTCGCCGAGCTGCGCGAGCGGTTCGCGTTGACGGCGCGGGTGCTCGACGGCGAGGAGGAGGCGCGGCTGACCTATCTGGGGGCGAGCTCGGAGGAGGAGCCGCGGGTGCCGACGCTGGTGATCGACATCGGCGGCGGCTCGACCGAGCTGATCGTCGGCCGCGAAAAGGAGATCTCCTTCCACACCTCGCTGCAGGCGGGGGTGGTGCGCCACAGCGAGCGGCACATCGCCAGCGACCCGCCGACGGCGGCCGAGCTGGAAGCGCTCGCCGCCGACGTGCGCGGGCTGATCGAGGAAGCGGCGGCGGAAGCGACCGATCCGGAGGAGGGGATCGCGGTAGCCGGCACGCCGACCTCGCTGGCGGCGATCGACCTGCAGCTCGAGCCGTATGACCCCGATCGGGTCCACGGCCACGAGCTCGGACTGCGAGCGATCCAGCGGATGCTCTCGCGCCTCGCCTCGGTGCCGCTGGCCGAGCGGCGGGAGATCGCCGGCCTGCACCCCGACCGGGCGCCGACGATCGTCGCCGGTGTCGTGATCCTCGTCGAGGCGATGAGAGCTTTCGGCCTGGACCGGATCACGGTCTCCGAGCACGACATCCTCTACGGCGCCGCGATCGAGGCCGCCGGTCGCTGAAACGGCGCTCCAGGACCGAGAAGCAGCGCCTCTGCCTGACCTGTGAGATACTTTCCATCAAGGGAAAAAGCTCTCCCTACCAAGCGAACAGTGGCGTACATGGCGATAGGCCAAATGGGCTATTCGCCTCGGCGAACAACAAGAATTGGCCGAATTTCGTACTTAAAACTTAGTACTGGCGTCCTCTCCCACTGGACGAGGCGGGCGCGCTTCCGCATACTTGATCTCGCCGGGGACGAGATAGGGGTTCGCCTCTCCTTGCACCCGGTTACAGGGCTTGGGCGATTGCCGCATCATGGCGCCTCCCGCCGTCTGAGCCCATCTAATACATGGTCCCTGAAGACGTACCCCTGCCCGTCCTGAGGGACCAGCCTGAATCGGCCGTCCTCGTGACGGCCGATTCTTTTTCTGAGGGCTGCTAGGCGAGGTTCGCTTTGCGCGGGTAGGCGATCGCCGGATCGGTGATCACGTTGACCAGGGTCGGCGCCCCTGACGCGAAGGCTCGCTCCAACGCCGGCCGCAGCTCGCCCGGCTCGCGGACCAGGATCCCCTCACAGCCGAGCGTCTCGACCAGCTCGTCGTAGCGCGTTTCGGGCCGCAGCTCGGCCGCCACCGAGTAGCCGTAGAGGAACTGCATCGGGTGGTGCTCGAGGCCCCAGATGCCGTTGTTGCCCATCACCCCGACGACGCCGATGCCGTGGCGCGCCATCGTGTCGAACTCCATCCCGGCGAAGCCGAAGGCGCCGTCACCGAGCAGTAGGCAGACCTGGCGGTCGGGACGGCTGACCTTGGCGCCGATCGCCTGGCCCGGGCCGGCGCCGAGGCAGCCGAACGGCCCCGGGTCCATCCAGCAGCCGGGCTCATGGGTCTCGATGAAGCGGCCGGCGTAGGAGACGAAGTCGCCGCCGTCGCCGATCACGATCGCGTCGCGGTCGAGCACCTCGTTCAGCTCTCCATATATACGGACCGGGTGCAGCGGCGAGCGCCCGTCCTCGAGCTCGGCCTGCTCCCCTGCGCGGCGCTCGCGCTCGACGTTCGTCAGCTGCTCGAGCCAGGGCCGGGTCCGCGTCCCCTCCCCCGCCGCCTCGCCCAGCGCCGCCAGGGTCGCCCGCACGTCGCCGACCAGGTCGACGTCCGGGGTCCGGTTGCGGGTCAGCTCGTTCGGCGCGACGTCGAGTCGCACCAGCTTCGTCTCCTCGCCGAAGGCACCGCCGAAGCCGAGCCGGAAGTCGAGCGGAACGCCGATCACCAGCGCGACGTCGGCGCCGCCGAGGGCGGTGCCGCGGGCGCGGCTGAAGGCGAGGTCGTGGTCGGCAGGCAGGCAGCCGCGGCCGAGCCCGTTGAGGAAGACCGGGATCCCGAGGGCCTCGGCGAGCGCCCGCAGCTCCTCCTCGCCGTGGCCCCAGTAGAGGCCGCTGCCGGCCATCACCGCCGGCCGCTCGGCGGCGGCGAGCAGCGCCGCCGCCTCCTCCACCCCGGCCGCGGCCCGCGGCTCGGCGAGCGCCGGGTCGGGGATCTCGACCTCGCCCTCGCTGAAGACGACGTCCATCGGATAGTCGACGAAGGTCGGCCCGGTCGGGGCCGCCAGCGCCAGGTCGAGGGCGGCGGCGGTCAGCGGCCCGATCCGGCCGGTCTCCTTTGCCGTCTCCGCCGACTTGACCAGCGGCGCGACGAACGGCAGGTGGTCGATCTCCTGCAGCGAGCCCGAGCCCCAGCGCATCTCCGGCGCCCGCCCGCCGAGCACGCAGATCGGCGAGCCGTTGGCCTGCGCGCCGGCGATCGCGCTGATGCCGTTGGTGACCCCCGGGCCGGCGGTCAGCGCCGCGACCCCGATCCCCCGAGTCGCCTTCGCGACCCCCTCGGCGGCGAAGGCCGCGGTCTGCTCGTGGCGGACGTCGATGATCCCGACGCCCTCGGCTTTGCAGCCGTCGTAGATCGAGAAGAGATGGCCGCCCGAGAGCGTGAAGAGGTTCTCGACGCCCCTCGACTTCAGCGTCTTGGCGACGATCCGCCCCCCGTGCTCAGCCATCGTCAGAGCCTATATGACATGAGACGGTGTCGCGGTTCGTCACCAAACCGTGTCAGAATGCCCGGGGCGGGACTCGAACCCGCGATCTCCATCAGGAGAAGCGCCTTTTAAGGGCGCCGCGTTTACCAGTTTCGCCACCCGGGCCCGCCGATCGTAGCCCGCCCAACCACCCGCGACCGCGTTCGTCGCTGGAACGAAATATGCGTCCTAAAGACGAACGCCGAGCCCGAGAAGGGGCGCGAACGGCGACGCCGAGGCGAAATCCGGCCGCTCGGGGCTCTTTCAACGCGCAATAAATGTTTGCGGTGCGCAACTCCACCCTTGTTACGGTGTCTCAAAGCCCAGAACCAGTCCAGCAGTTGCTTTCTGGAGGGGAAACTTGGAGGCATCAGCACTAACGCACGCCAGTCGCCGCGGTCTACTCGCCCGTCGCTCGCCCCTGCTCAAGCTGCAGGGCGACGAGAAGCTGATCGCGATGGCGCGCAGCGGCAACGCCGGCGCCTTCGAGACGATCGTCGACCGCTACCAGGGCCGGCTGCTCGGCTTCTGCCGCCAGATGCTCGGCTCGACCGAGGACGCCGAGGACGTCCTGCAGGAGGTCTTCGTCAACGCCTACCGGGCGATGCTGGCCGACGAGCGTGAGATCAACCTCCGCCCCTGGCTCTACCGGATCGCCCGCAACCGCTGCCTCAACCACCTCCGCAAACCGACCGCCGACGCCCAGGAATCGATGGACATGGTGCCCGAAGTGGCTGCCGCCTCGACCGCCGAGAAGGTCCACAACCGCGAGGAGTTCCGGCAGATCATCAGCGACGTCAACAAGCTTCCGGAGACGCAGCGCTCGGCGCTCCTCCTGCGTGAGATGGACGCGCTCTCCTACGAGGAAATCGCCGCCGCGATGGACACCACGGTGCCCTCGGTCAAGTCGCTGCTGGTGCGGGCACGGATCTCGCTGGCCGAGGCCAGCCAGGCGCGCCTGCTGACCTGCGGCGAGGTCCGGGTCGAGCTCGGCGAAGCGGCCGAGGGGATGCGCAAGGTCTCCGCCCCGGTGCGCCGCCACATCCGCGAGTGCGACGAATGCTCCGACTTCCGCTCGCAGATCCGCTCCAACGAGAAGGCGCTGGCGGCGCTCTTCCCGGTCGGCCCGCTGATCGCCTTCAAAGGCTTCATCCTCTCCAAGCTCGGTCTCGGCGGCGCCGGGGCGAGCAGCGCCGGTGCCAGCGCCGGCGCCGCGGGAGCGGCCGGAGCCGGTGCTGCCGGCGTCGGCTCGGGCGTCAGCGCCGCGCTCGGCGGCGGCGGTGCCGCCAGCGGGCTCGGCGCGCTCGGCGGCGCGCTCGGCACCAAGGCGGTTGCCGGCATGGTGACGGCCGCGGTCCTCACCGCCGGCGCGGTCGAGGTCAACAAGCAGCAGCACAGCACTTCCCCGGTAACGCCGGCCGCACCGCCGGCAGCCAGGATCGCCACCAACGAACCGGGCGGCGTCGCCCCCAGCGGCGAAGAACAGCCGATCGTCGCTACCGCCGCGGTGGTGACGCCGAAGGCCCACATCGCGGCCGCCGTCAAAGCGGAGGCGCCGGTCGTCGCGGAGCAGGAAGCGACGACGACGCCGGCCGCAGACCCGGTCGCCGAAGCCGAAGCGGAAACGCCGCCGGCGATCGGCGAAGCCGAAACCGAAGAGGCCGCCGGCTCGAGCGTCGACGACGGCACCGGTGGCCTCGGCACCAGCCCCGAAGCGGTCACCCCGGCGACGCCTTCGACCGGCGTCACCCCAGGCGCCCACACCGGCACCGGTACCGTGACCGTCACCGTCGGCACCAGCGGGACGAGCACGACCGCCACGCCGCCGACGACGACCACCGAACCGCCGCCCCCGCCGCCGGTCGAAGAAGCCGCGCCGCCGGTCGCAGAAACGGCGCCGCCCCCGGTCACCGTCGAACCCGAAGCGGGCGAAGCCGAACTCCTCCCCTAGGAGGACCCGGCGGGCCGGCGCCCGCCGCTAGCCGGGCCGATCAGAGCCCGATCACCTTCAGCCGCCGCATCAGGCAGGTGCCGGCGAACTGCCGCGTCTCCTCGATCGTGTAGCCGAAGATCTCGGCGTCGTCACCCTCGGCCCAGGGCGGCGCCAGCACCCCCTCGGCGATCGGCAGCGCTTCCTCCAGCGACCGCTGGATCGCCGCTTTGTAGCGCTCGTCCTCGTGTGCCTTCTCGCGCAGGAAGACCGAGCCGAACGCGACGTGGCGGTGCTCGTCGCGGGCGACCCTCCCGAACCCCTCGACGAAGGCCGGCAGCGTCCCTTCGCGTTCGTTGAAGTCCATGATGAAGTGCTGCCCGGTGAGGGCCAGCATCCCCTCGATCACCATGTGGTAGAGCGTCACCGCTTCGACCAGCGCCTCGGTGTCGCCCGGCTCCTGCGAGAGGCGCTCGGTGCGGCTGCCGAGCATCCCGTCGAAGAGCCTCCCGAAGTCCTCGTTGAGGTGGGCCGAGGTCTCGGTCAGCATCTCCGCCAGCCCGTCGGCCTCGAGCACGCCGACCTCGCGGTAGAAGCGCTCGAAGAAGCGGACATGGCGCGCCTCGTCGGCGATCTGCGTGCAGAGGAAGACTTTCTGCTCCTCGGTCGGGGCGGCGCGCATGATCGGCCCCAGCTCCTCGGCGACCTTCTGCTCGCCGATGAAGAACGAGGAGAGCCCGTACATCCGCTGGAAGCGCTCCTCGGCGCCGATCCGCTCGTGCCAGTCGACCCGGTCCTGGCTGAAGTCGAGCTCCTGCGTCTGCCACTGCTGGCGCTCCCAGAGGTCGTAGAGCTCGCCATAGCCGAGCAGCCTGACGTCGGCGGTGCGGTCGGCGGCCTCGTTCAGGCCTGGGTCGGCGGTCTCCTGGTAGTCGGCGCGCTCGGTCCTCGCCTGCCTGCCGCCGGCCTCCTTCGCCTCCATCTGTTCCTCCCTCGTCGCCCCGCGGCACTCCGCGCGCACCACGGCTCCGACGAGGTTACATCCGAACTGGCCGGCTGGCCAGTTTCAGGCCGTGTGCGACTCGCCCGGCTTCAGGACGACCACCTGCGAGGATGTCCGCGACTCGACGTCGGCCTTGAACGCCTCGGCGTCGGTCTCGATCGGCGGGAAGGTGTCGTAGTGCATCGGGATCACGGTCTTGGCGCCGACCAGCTCGCAGGCGATCACCGCGTCGTGGCGGTCCATCGTGTAGTGGCCGCCGATCGGCAGCAGGAAGACGTCCGGCGGATTTCTTTCGGCGATCAGCTTCATGTCGCTGAACAGGCAGGTGTCGCCGGCGTGGTAGACGGTGACGCCGCCGATCTCGATCACGAAGCCGGCGCAGGTGCCGATCGCGACGCCTTTCTCGGCGCTGAAGGGCGCCTCTTCGGAGCCGGGGATCGTGTTCGTGTGCCAGGCGGGCACCAGCTTGATCCAGCCCCAGTCGAAGCGGACGGTGCCGCCGAGGTTCGGGTCGGAGACCTCCTCGACGCCGTGGGAGCCGAGCCAGTCGGCGACCTCGACGATCGCCACGGCGGAGGCTCCCGTCGCCTTCGAGACCGGGATCGCGTCGGCGATGTGGTCGGCGTGGCCGTGGGTCACGGCGATCACGTCGGCCTTGACCTCCTCGGCGGTGGCGACCGCGACGGGATTGTTCGGCTTCAGGAAGGGGTCGGTGAGGACCGTCTTCTCGCCGTCTGAAAGTTCGAAGCAGGATTGCCCGTGGAAGGTGATCTCCATGTCTCAGCTCTCTCCATCTCTCTCGGGGTCGCGGTCCGCGGCGGGACCGGCCATCTCTTCTCTCAGTGCCCAACCGACGGCGACGCCAACCATCATCCCCATCCGCGCCTCCTCGGCGAGCAGCGCCCGGACCGCGGCCAGCCGCTCCTCCGGGTCGGGGGTGGTCGCCGCCTTCAGCGCCTCGGCTTCGTGTGGCTCGCTGAACCAGCCGCCCTCGGCGAGCGCGGCGGCGAGCACCTTCTGCAGCTGTGGCGCCGCGCGGGCGACGACCCGCTCGGCCTCGGCGAAGCGCTCGGGGTCGAGCAGGCGGTCGATCGCGACCTCGAAGTCACGCTCGTCGGGCACGAGCCGCAGGCTAGATGATCGCCGTGCCCGGCGGCGCTAGTCGGAATCGGAGTGGAAGGCCGAGGCGGCGAGCCCGGCGAGGCCGCCGACGGCGCCGCCGACCAGGCCGGCGACGAAGTCCGCGGTCGGGGCGAAGAACGGCAGCACGATCAGCACCACGGCGGCGACCGCGACGCCGATCACGTCGTACTCCTGGTCGATCGCCCCCGAGGCCTCCGAGCGGCGCAGCGCGAACCAGGCGGCGACCGAGCCGAGCGCCATGCCGTTGCCGCCGGCGACGACGATGAATTCGCCCTGGGCGTTGGCGACCGCGGTCGCCGCGACCATCCCCAGGGAGCCGCAGGCGAGCAGCAGGACCGCGGTCGGCATGGTGCCGAGCCGGCGCTCGACCCCGGTCGAGAAGATCGCCAGCCCCGCCGCGACGACGAACAGGTAGCCGACGTCGACGTAGGCGAAAGGGGCGGTCAGGTAGCGCCACCACTCGCCCGCCAGCGGCACGACCAGGCCGCCGTAGGTGGCGAGCCCGTCGCCGACCGCCTTCTGGACCAACAGCAGAACCGCCGAGGCGAGGATCACGGTCGCCGTCGCGTAGGGCTTGTGGCCGGTAGCCCAGGCGACCGTGGGGCGGCGCGGCAGCAACCGCCGGCGGCGCTTCGGGCGCTGCGCCTCGAAGCCCTCACCGCGGCGCTCGAGTTTCGGTGCCCGCTTGCGCAGGCGCGCTCCGCAGTAGGGACACTCGGTCACGAACGGACTGACCTCGGAGCCGCAGTTCTTGCAGATGACGCTGAGCTCAGTCTCGCTCATGTTCCGAGAATAAACCCCCTGAGCCCGCTGCCCACCGCCTCTGCGATGCCATACTCCCCGGACACCCCATCCCGAGGAGGAATCGCACCGTGGAGTTGAAGAGTCTGACCGAGCAGAAATCGCTGCTCGCGACGCTGCCGCCCGGCAAACGAGCCCGTCTTCACCGCCTTCTTTTCGAGTTCGGACCCGGCAACGGGACGCTGATGCTGCTGCCGATCGACCAGGGCATCGAGCACGGCCCGCGCGACTTCTTCCCCAACCCCGCCTCGAAGGATCCCGACTACCAGTTCCGGCTCGCCGCCGAGGCCGGCTACTCGGCCCTCGCCTGCCAGATCGGGATGGCCGAGAAGTATTACCCGGACTACGCCGGGCGGGTGCCGCTGATCCTCAAGGTCAACGGCAAGACCGACATCCCCTCCGGGGCCAAGGCGTTCTCCTCCTGCAACTCGAGCGTCGAGGACGGGGTGCGGCTCGGCGCCGACGCGATCGGCTACACGCTCTACGTCGGCTCGCCGCGCCAGGACGAGGACCTCGCCCAGCTGCGCCAGGTCCGCCAGGACTGCGACCGCTTCGGCATGCCGTTGGTGGTCTGGTCCTACCCGCGCGGCGAAGCGGTCGAGGCGAAGGGCGGCCAGAACTCCTTCTACGCGATCGACTACGCGGCCCGGATGGCGATGGAGATGGGCGCCGACATCGTCAAGCTGAACATGCCGGTGATCGACTCCGACAAGGACAAGGAGGCGCCGGCCCCCTACAACGAGATGGACGTCGACCAGGTGGAGGCGATCCGCCACTGCGTCGAGTCCGCGGGACGGGCGCTGGTCGTCCTCTCCGGCGGCTCCAAGGTCGACGACGAGACCGTCCTCAACCACACCCGCGAGATCATGCAGGCGGGTGGCTCCGGCGTGATCTTCGGCCGCAACGTCTGGCAACGCGAGTGGAGCGAAGCCAACGCGATCGTCGAGCAGATCAAAGAGACGCTGCTCGCCAACGTGCGGCGCACCCCCTAGTCGTTAGGTGGGGGCGCACGGCGGTCGCTGGGGCAGCGCTCTGCTGCTCGTCGCGGCCGCCGTGGTGCTGCTGCGGCCCTGGGACGCGGGGTCGAGCGATTCCGCGGACGCGCAGCCGCCGGCGACCTCCCGCGGCACGGTGGTGCGCGCCGTCGACGGCGACACGCTGGAAGTGCGGCTCGACGGGGCCGAGGAGGCCGAGGACGTCCGCCTGATCGGCGTCGACACCCCGGAGACGGTAAAGCCGGACACGCCGGTGCAGTGCTTTGGGCCGCAGGCCTCGGCCTTCGAGCACCGGGTCGTCGAAGGGCGGCGGGTGCGCCTGTGGTCGGGGTCGAACCGCGGGACGTCTACGGCCGCCTGCTCGCCTACGTCTGGCTGCTGCCCGAGTCCGGCGGCGGTCGGCTTTCCGATAACCCGAAACGAGCCACCCAACGTGAGCGTTTCCTCAACGCCGAGCTGCTCCGTCGCGGGCTCGCCCGGACGCTGACGATCCCCCCGAACGATCGCTTCGCAGAGCGGTTTGCGGCGCTGCAGCGGCAGGCGGCGCGGGACGGGCGCGGCCTCTGGGGCCACTGCCCTGCGTGAGCGAAACGTGAGCCTTGCAAGATCTTTTGCTACGGTGCCCGCGGCCCTTCTCGGGCCCCCCAACCATGCGAATGCGACAAAGCATCTCCCAGTTCGAGGTTGCCTTCGAGCAGGAGACTTCCCTCGAGCGGCGGCGCCGCGAGCAGCTCCGGCGCCGCGCCGCCAACCGCTCCCGTGCCCGCAAAATCGAGCACGCCGAGCAGCACGGCAAGGTCCGCTTCAGCGTCCTCGCGGTCTGCCTCACGATCACCGTCATCGTCGTGGTGGTGGCGATGTTCGAGGCGCTCGCCTTCCTGATGTCCTAGTGGTCGCCCGCCGACCTTGGTCTCCCGAAGCGCGCCGCGAACTGGTGTCCAGGTCCAATAGACTCGCCCGCCGATGCCCCGACGCAGCCTGAAGCCACAACTGAACCAGATCCGCGCCTGGGTCCACCAGGGCCGCACGGACGCTTGGATCGCTCACCAGCTCGAAATCACCGCCAGCGAGCTGCGTGAGTTCCGCAAGCAGTACGACCTCTCGCCCGACGACGAGAACGCCGGCTCGAGCGAAATCGATCTCCGCGACGAGATCGAAGCCGAGATCGAAGCGGCGACCGCCGCCGAGGAGGAGGCCGAGGAGGCCGAAGCGACGGAGGAGCCCGACGAGGACTCAGACGAGGAGGACTCCGACGGCGAGGCCCGTCCCCGCCGCCGCCGCCGGCGCGGGCGCCGTGGCGGCCGCGGCCGCCGGCGCGAGTACGAGGCGACCTTCGACCACGGCGAGACCGACGGCTACGGCCTCTGGCTCGACGCCGCGGTCAAGGACAACCCGGTCTACACCGAGAGCTGGGCCGGCAAGCGCGACGTCACCGTCCGCATCGAGCCCGACCAGATCGTCATCCGCCGCGCCGGCAGCGACCCCGAGTCGGACGACGACGACGGCGACGACGACTCAGACGACTAGCCTCCGGCCCGCAGGGCCGTAGCCAGCCCCGAGCCTTCGGGTACCCCCGTCCGTAGCGAACGCCGGAGCCCCGGCGCGCCTTCGGGCACAAACCAGCGCCAGAGCCGCCACGAAGTGCGCACCACCCGCGCGCCGCCGCCCGTCACGCTCCGCCCATGCCCGGTGCCGCACCGCCACCCCAGCCGCCCGCCTCCGTCGAGGTTGCCTTTTCAGGCGATATGCGCCCGAAAAGGCAACCTCATCAGAGGCGGGACTCGGCGATCGCTGAGTTGGCGGGGCGGCAGCATGGCGTGGTCGCGCGACAGCAACTCGAAGCGCTGGGGTTTGAGGAGACGGCGATCAGCCGGCGTCTCCGCGCAGGACGTCTGCACTCCGTTCACGCTGGCGTCTTCGCGGTTGGGCACCGGCTGCTCTCGCGGGAGGGGCGGCCGCGTCGCTCTGGGGCTTGCGGAGCTACCGCATTCGATCGGTCCACGTGACCGTGCCCAGCAAATCCCGGCACGTGCCCGGAATCCGCCGGAACTCCTCGCGCTGCCTGCCCGACGATGAGATGACCGTCGAATTCGGGATTCCGGTCACCTCGGTCCCACCGACGATCTTCGACTGTGCGGGGGGAGGGGACGTCCCCTGGTCGAGGGCCTCCTGCGCCAGGCGGAATATCGTGAACGCTTCGACTTCCTCTCCCTACCAGCCCTGATTGAGCGATACCGCCGCCGCGGCTGCCGCACCGTCAAAGCGGCGCTAAAGCGGCTCGAGGAATCGCCCTCCGGCGCACCGGCGAGCAAGCTCGAGGAGCGCTTCCTTCCCTTCCTCCGCGCCCACGGCCTGCCGATCCCACGTCTCAACGAGTGGATCGTGCTCGGCGGGCGGCGCTACAAGGTCGATTGCCGCTGGCCGGGGACTAGGGAGATCGCAGAGCTCGACGGCTTCGAAGCGCACAGCACGCGGACCGCCTTCCGTGACGACCGCGAGCGCGACCGGCGGCTGCCGGTCGCCGGCTACGGGCTGACTCGCATCTCCTGGGCGCAGCTCGACGACGAACCGGCGGCGATCGCCGCCGACCTGCGGGCGCTGCTCGCTCGCCGCGCCTAACGCTCTGTCCTAAGGGACCAGCTCGCGCCCGCCGGCGAAGTCCGTCGCCCCGCGCAGGTAGCGCCAGAAGGCGGCGTCGGCGAGCGTCTGGGCGCGGCCTTCGACCGCGGGGGCGATGTCGCCGGCGACGCGCAGGGCCCAGTCGGTCCCCTGGCCGTAGAGCTCGGCCAGCTCACCGGCGCTGAAGGTGGGGCCGATGCGGCGCCGCAGTTCATCGCGGATCGCTTCGACGACGCGGTCGGCGAGGCGGCGCTCGCGCGGGTCGTCGATCGCGGCCAGCTCGCGGGCGCCCTCTTCCCACTGGTAAAGGGCGTTGGCAAGCGGATAGCTACTCATCCGCCGAGGGTACCCGGCTGCGGCTCTCGGCAGGCTACTTCGCCTTCCGAGAGCCGCAGCGGGCGGCGAGGGCCGGGGAGCTGGCGGCCCGTACGCCGTTTTGAGCGACCATCCGCACCGTTGCCCGATGCCTCGCGTCGCAGAGGCCGGTGCTGTTCGAGAGCAGGCTCTTGGCGCCGCCCCGCATCTTCAGCGTGAAGGAGGAGATCGGCGCGTCCGGCAGGCTCTCGAAGGTCGTCCGGATGCCCTGGTTGTGTGAGTCGATGCGGCCGTCGAGGTCGATCTCGATCTGGCCCCGCAGCGCCGCCACCAGGTCCGGCAGCTCGTGGTCGGAGGAACGCAGGTAGACCGGCCCGCGCAGTGGTTTTTCGAGCAGCGGCGTCTTCGCTTCGGCGTAGCCGTAGACCGACGCCTTCGGGCACTGTTCGGCGCGGAACTGGACCCGCGTGCAGATCGTCCTGATGTGTTCCTGGGCGAGGAACTCGGAGTGCGGCAGGGCGACCGAGACCCGTTGGAAGTTCGCCTGCCCGGGCTTGGTCTGCAGCTGGGCGGTCAGCGCCGGATGGGCGCCGCGGCGGGTGCCGCCGCGCAGCGAGAGGCGGAGCTGCGGCGAGAATTCGAGGCCGCCGCAGGAGCTCGCCGCGAACGGCTGGCTGGCGCTCGCCTGGGTGCCGGCGCTCGAGACGAGCGTCGCGCTCACCGCCTGCGCCGCGCATGAGGTCGGGTTACGAACGAATTCGGCGCGGTCGAGCTTCACCTGAACCGCCCGCAGGTCGAGTGGGATCCCCTGCAGGATCGTCGGCAGCGGGTCGCTGACCGCCGTCACCTGCGCCGTTTCCGGGTCGACCCGGAGGGCGACGCGGACGACGACGTTGCCGAGGTCGAAGGGCCCGGCGAGCGCCGGCGTCACCACCGCCAGCGAGAGCGGTGCGCCCTTGTAGGGACCGGCCAGGTAGGCCGAGCCGGTCTTGACCCAGAGGGGGCTCGGGCCGGCACCGGCGGAAACCGCCACCGACCCGAGCCGTGAGGCTGCCGGACAGGACGGGTTCGCGAGCTGGCTCGCCCCCGTCCCTTCCGTCGCCGGAATCCCCGCCAGCGCCGAATCGGCGCAGTACGGGATCCCGGCGAGCCTGGCCAAAAGTCCTTTCGGCAGCCGTGCCGAAACCGTGCTCAGCCGCTGGCTGCCGTCACCGCGGGAGATCCGCACTTCGAAGGGGCTGTAGCGGCCGGCCGCCGGATCGGCGGTGCCGGCTTCGAGGCCCGGGTCGAAGCGGCCGCTCGGGCAGGGCTGCCCGTTCGGCCCGCGGTCGATCTTGAAGCTGTCGCTGGAGACGACCGTCGCCGTCCCCGACCAGGGGCTGAATTCGCCGCGGGTCGTGTAGGTGCCGCAGGTCGGCGGCGTCACCACCGCCGCCCGCGGGCCGCCGAAGAAGTCGACCCGCAGACGTTCGAACGGCAGCTGCGGCGCATCGACGAAGCGGCCGACGAGGCGTCCGCTGACCGGGTCGGTTTCGATCTTCGCCGGGATCTTCAGCAGCACCCCGGTCACCGGGTCGTCGACGACCAGGTAGATCGCCAGCAGCGAGCCGAACTGGTTCTGGTGCGGCTCGGCGTAGTAGACGCCGCCTTCGAGCGGCGCTTCGATCAGCGGCGAGTCGATCCGCACCGAGCCGACCTTGGCCGCGTCGGGGCAGGTCGGCGGCTCGTCGTTGCCGATCCCGATCTGAGCCGGAGAGCAGGAGGCGAGGCCGCCGGCCGAGGCCGGGTTGAGCGCCATTCCTTCGGGCAGGGTGATGACCGCGTTGCGCAGGTGGGCGGTGCTGATTTCGGCGAACTCGTTCTGCGGCACCCGCAGGTCGAGATCGAGGCCGCTCGGCGCATCGGCTTCAGCAGTGGTGGGCTGGGCCGTCAGCGTTGGTTCGAAGGGGACCTGGTCGCAGCCCGAGATGACCAGCGGAGTGCCGTTCGGGTCCCGATCGGAGCCGCTGAAGCTGAACAGCCCCGGCGCCCCCCACGAGTCGGCGCGGACGGAGGTGAACAGCGGCTGCCCGGTGCAGGAGGTCGGGTTGCTCATCAGCGCCTTTTCCGGGGTCCCTGGCGGCACCGGAAGCGGTTCGGTCGGTTCGAAGGCGCCGCGTTCGAAGCGTTCGGCGTCGTGGGCATGGGCCGCAGGCACACCCCAGAAAGTGACCGAGGTATCGCCCAGGGGAAGGCCCTGGGAGATGTTCGAGATGTCGGCGGTGAGCCTGTATTCGCCGTCGACGGTGACGTTGGCGTCGATGTAGACGACGTCGCGGTCGATGTTGAAGGCGAACTGGCCGGCGACGCCGCGCGGCGGTTCGATGTTGTACAGCGGCAGGCGGGGTTCGGAGGGTCCTTCGTCGAAGTAGTTCGTGATCCTCGCGATTCCGACCTGGCTCGCCGGGGGGCACTGGGCGACGATTTCGCGCGCGATATCCGCCTGGCTGCACTTCGAGGTCGCGCCGGGGTCCCCGATCAGGCCGGGCGGTAGCGTCACGTCGACGTCCTTCATGTCTCCGTCCGGTCGCTCGATTTCGGTTCCCGGTTCGGTCCCCGGTTCTTTGAACGTGTTGAAGTGGACGGTGGTCGTCTGATCCGGGTGGCCGCCGGCCTGCAGGAGGGGCGTGCCGTCCGGCGCGCGAAGCGAGGTTTCGAAGGATTCGATCCCGAATTCCGCCCGGGCCAGGGCCGGGAGGAGCGCCAAGGCGGCGAGCGCCGCAGCGCAGAGGGCGATCGTCAGTTTCCGCTTCATCGTTTCTTCCCCCCGCAACGCTTGGCCTGGATCTGGAGCTTCTTCGCGTGGCGGCGTGCCGCGGCCGCGCGCTTGCGCAGCTGCTTGGCGCGGGCCTTCGCGGCACCCCCGCCGCGCGCCGCCCCAGCCGCCTGACGACTGAGTCGCCGGGCCTGATCGCGGGCCTGCTTGGCGGCCTTGCCGAGACCGTCGCAGGCGTTCGGCGCCGCTGAGGCGCTACCCGGCCGCAGACCGTCGGGCGGCGCCGGTCCGGCGCCCTTGCAGCCTTCGGCTTCGCAAGCCGCCGGCGGCGTGCCCAGGTACTGCGACGCCAGGCCGCCGCCTTCGCGGTCGTCGTAGAGGTCGACGCTGTCGTCGACGTCCTCGCCGACCAACTGCTGGTTGGTGAGGAAGAAGACGTCGCTGCCGTTCAGGGTCGCGTTGCCGAACAAGGAAGGCGCGACGCCGGTTCCGGTCGAGACCAGTTGCGGTTCACCGCCGCGCCAGCCGTAGACGTCGCCGACGCCGTTGGCGTCGCGTGGCACCAGCTTGTTGGGGGTGTCGACGTAGACCGTTCCGTCGTCGAGCACCGAGCGCGGGAATTCGTCGCCGATGCCGGTTTCGTGATGCTCCTGACCGCCGACCGCCGAGTCGCCGCGCCCGGGCCCGACGCAGGTGATGCAGACGAGTGCTTCGGTGACCGAGTCGAAGGCGTAGACGTCGCGGCAGGATTCCGGCGTGCCGAGAACCGGGTCGGCACCGCAGGCAGGGCTGGGAACGTCCGCTGGGGTCAACTGCGAGTACGAGGAGAAGGCGAAGAAGCGGCCGCTCGGGCTGGCGATATGTTCGGACGGTTCCGGGAACGGGGTCGCTTCGGGGGAGGTACGCGCGATCCACTCGAGATGGCCCTCGTGCCAGGCGTAGTAGTTGGTTTCGCCCGGTATGGCAGCCGGCGCAGCGGCAGCATCTTCGGCTGCTTCGGTCAGCGCCGCGTTGGCGCTGAAGTAGACGGAGGAGCCGTCTTCGCCGGCGGCGAGGACCCTGTTCACCTGGGCACCTCCCGGTTCCGCCGTGGGCGTCAGGTCAGTGAGCGTGCGGCTCGCCGTTTCATAGCGGTAGAGCGCGTTACTACCTCCCGTTTCGACCCCGGAGACGAGTTCTGCCGGGCTGAGGAAATAGACGACCGAGCCGTTGGCGCTGGCGAGCTGGAAGCTGCCGGCTTCGGCTTCTTCGGGTTCCGTCCCTTCCGGCACCGATACCGCCAGGGTGGTTCCGTTCTGGCGCATGTAGGTGCCGAGCTGTCCGCCGGGCCCGAACGCGTCGAAGAAGACGCGCGAGCCGTCGGCGGAGATCCGATGCGCGTATGGGATCGTCGTCGAGGACGGGAACGAGATCCCCTGTTCGGGAATATCGCCGTTCGGGAGCTGATCGGCGGACCGCAGCTCGCCGCCGCTGAATTCGTAGAGATGGGGGATGGTCGGCAGCAGCGTCGGCGAAGGGAGCATCGGCACCGAGGACTGGAACAGGAGGTGGCTCCAGTCGCTCGAGGCGCCGGCGAAGATGCCGCCGATGCCGAGCTGAAAGAGCTTGAAGAGTCCGGAGCCAGGAGTGGCGTCAATCAGCGTCCGCTGGCCGGTCGCGTTGTCACGCAGGTAGATGTTGGAGCCGCGAGCGATGGCGCCCGGCGTCAATGCCACCGTGCTGGCCTGCAGGGTGATCCCCTGGTCCGGAGAGCTCTGCGGGCTGGTCGCGATCAGGATCGTGCCCGGGTTCTCGAGCGGCGGGTCGATCGCTTCGGTCGTCCAGTCGGCGCCGCGACGCCCGATGTAGGCGTTGGCGAGCGGGCTCGCCGGGGAGCCGGCGAACGAGGCGGTCGAGTAATAGGAGACCGTGTCGCCGTCGGGCGAGGGCCGCACCCCGAAGTTGCCGGTGATGTTGGCGCCGCCCTTCTCGACCGGCGAGACCATCTCGTAGCCACGGCAGGCGGGCAGGGCAGCAGCGGGCCCGAGCCGGAGGGCTTCGTTCGGGCAGCCGGCGGCGCCGGCGCTTGCGGCGCGCGCCAGCAGGACCACCGCGAGGAGCAGGAAGGCGACACCCAGCAGGGTCGCGAGGACGGCGCCCTTCGGCCTCGGTAGCGCGTTGCGACTCAATGTTCCCCCTGTTCGTTCCCTGGCCGGACGAGCGGCGGTTTCCCTGGCTCGTTTCCCTGGACTTGTCCCTGCCGGACCAGCGGGCTTTTGGAAACCCGGGTGTCGGCGACGGGCAACTTATACAAGGTCGTACTGGTTAGTCAATAAGAGACCCCAAAGAATTCTCCTCCCGATCTCGCCGACTCCGCTTACCTCGCTTGATGAAGGGCCAGAGATGGGCCAAAATCGTCGATCAAGTTGAAGACAGCATCGTATTTAGCCGTCGGCTTGGCGGGGCAGATCCGCGGCGAGGCGGGCGCCGCCGACTATCGTCCCGGGATGCTGCCGACGCCCTGGGGGGACGCGGAGAAGCTGCGCGAGCGCCGGCTGCCGCCGGGACGCAGCAACGACCGCCACGGCGCCCGCCGCGAGCAGCGCGAGCGGCTGTTCGCGGCGATCGTCGCCAGCACCGCCGAGAAGGGTTTCGAAGCGACCTCGGTCGAGGACCTGCTGCGGGTCTCGGGGGTCTCGCGGGCCACCTTCTACGACCAGTTCGACGACAAGCTCGACTGCTTCCGCGCCGCCGAGGAGGAGATCGTCGTCGCGGCGATCGCCGCCACCGCCGCTCAGCTCGGCCGCCAGGGGGACCCGGTCGAGCGTGGCCGGGCCGGCCTCGACGCCTTCCTGCGACTGGTCGCCGCGCAGCCGCTGGCGGCGCGGATGTGCCTGCTCGAGGCCTACGCCGCCGGCGAGGCCGGGGTCGAGCCGGTGAGGGCGGCGGTCGCGCAGATCACCGAGCTCGGCCGTGCCGCGTTCGACTCGGCTCCCGGCCGCGGGCCGCTGCCGGTGGAGCTGCTGCGCGGCATCGTCGGCGGCTTCCACCAGGTGATCTACACCCGCCTGCTGACCCACCGCGAGGAGGAGCTGCCGCGGTTGCTCGAGCCACTCTGGGATTGGGCGACGAGCTTTCCGCCGCCGCCGCGCGAGCTGCGCCGGCCAGGCCGGCTGCTGGTCGCCGCACCGGTGCCGACGGCGCCCCCCTTCGCCGCCTACAGCGTCGAGCAGCGGATCATCCGCGGCCTCGCCGGGGCGGTCGCCGCCAAGGGCTACTCGCGGACGACGATCGCCGACATCGCCGCCACCGCCTCGATCTCGCAGACCACCTTCTACGACTACTTCGACGGCAAGGCGGAGGCGCTGGCGGCGGCGCTCGAGTCGAGCGGCGCGCAGGCGGAGGCGGCGACGCTGCCGGCGGTCCGCCGCGCCGGCAGCTGGCGCGGAGCGGTGCGGATCGGCTTCGAGGAGACCCTCGGCTTCTTCGCCGCCGAGCCGGAGCTGGCACGGCTGCGGATGGTCGAGGTCTACTCGGCCGGCCCGGAGGCGATCGCGCTGCGCGACGGGACCGCGATGGCGATCATCCGCGGCCTGCTGACCCCGGAGATCACCGGCGCCGCGGAGGTCCCGGAGCTGGTGGTCGAGGCGACCGTCGGGGGCGTGCTCGGGATCTTCTTCGAGGCGGTGCGGAGCGGCCGGCCGGCCGACCTGCCGAAGCTGGCGCCGGTCCTCACCTACCTGACGCTGGCGCCGTTCATCGGCGCCGAGGAGGCCTGCGAGGTCGCCTGCGGCCGCGGTCGCAAGCCGCCGCCGGGCTGAGCGAGCCGGCCCAGGCTCAGGTCGCCGGCGTGTCGGGGATTTCTCGGAGCGGCGCGTTGGCCGCTCCGCAGGCCGCCGGGTCGAGGGGGCCGTCGACCTTCCAGACGGTGACCTGGCCGCTGCCCAGAACCCGCTTCACCGCGTCCTCGCCACGCAGCCAGCGTGCCTCCGGCGAGGCGATCGGATGGCTCGGGTGGAGGAAGTTGAGGAACGGCGCCGTGACCAGGTAGTCGAGGTCGGAGTCGTTGACCGCGGCGCGGAAGGCCTGGCAGCTCGGCAGCGCGTTGTAGGCGCCGTGCGGACCGGGTTCGCCGAGGTAGACGACGTGGTTCGAGAGGTCGGTGCCGTAAAAGCCGTAGCCGGCGAAGCCGGCGGTGGTGCCGACCAGGCCGATCCGCGCGTCCTTCACCCCGCGTGCCCAGCGGTAGCTCGAGTCGAGGTCCATGCCGGGGATCTGGGTGTCCGGGGCGCCGCTGTTGGCGAAGCGGCCCTCCAGGTAATGGCGCTGGGCCGGATAGCCGAGGACGACGACGAGCAACGCCAGGGCGCCGGCACCGGCGAGGAGCGGCGCGGCGGCGACGCCGCGGCCACGGGCGAAGAGCAGCGCCGCCGGGATCGCGACGAGCAGGACGACGGCGAGCAGCGCGAAGGCGCGGGCCGGGTCGTGGAGCGATTCGTCGGGCCGGTCGGTGAGGAAGAAGGCGACCACCAACAGCACCATCAGCGCGTAGCGGCGCGGCCGTGGGTCGAGGAAGCGGGGCAGCGGCACGAGGACGATCCCGGCGAGCAGGGCGGGGATCACGTAGCGAATGTTGATCCCGAAGCCGACCGGTTCGCCGTCGGCGCCGGCGGCGCTGAGCGGCGTGAAGAGGTAGGCGAGGAGGCCGAACAGGGCGACGCCGCCGACCCAGCGCAGCATCGCGTCGCGGCCGCGGGCGATCGCCCAGATCGCGGCGGCGACCGCGGCGAGGATGACCAGCGGCCAGAGCGGGCCGAAGGCGTCGTGGAGCCCCGGCGCGAAGTAGTGGCGCCAGACGCCGGTGTCGGTCGCGTAGTGGACGATGTCGAAGTCGGGGCGCCCTTCCTGGAGGCGCTCCGGGTGCGGCAGCGAGATCGGGCCGAGCTTCTCGACCTCGGGGATCGGGTTGCCGGCGACGATCAGGTTCCGCAGGTACCAGTAGCCGCCGCCGAGCAGCGCCGGGACAAACCACCAGAGTGCCGCCGTGCCGCGCCGCCCGGCCGGCGCCAGGACGATCACCGCCAGGCTCAGGGCCGCCGCCATCGCCAGCACCGTGACCCGGGTCCCGGCCCCCAACCCGATCGCCAGCCCGGCGAAGGCCAGCGGCCAGCCGACGAAGCGGTCGCGATCGCGGCTCCAGGCGTGGACGAGGACGGCGATGCCGGCGAGGACGAGGACGGCGGCGGCGATGTCGTTCTTCGCCGCCCCCGGGTCGCGCACGACCAGCGTGTGGCAGCCGAAGATGATCGCCGCCGCGACCACCGCGTGGGCGCCGCGGCCGTAGGGGCGGCCGATCACCCAGGCGGCGAGGAAGCCGACCGCGAGCCAGCCGAAGTTGAGGAAGAGCGAGAGCGTGTCGCGGCCGACCAGGAGGATGCCGACCGCGTGCAGGAGCTCGGAGTTCTGGGGGTAGAACCAGTTGGTGAAGACCGTCTCGACGTGGTCCATCCCGGTCGTCGAGTGGCTCTGCGCGATCGAGTTGGCGAACGGCATGTGGTACCAGAGCGAGTCGAAGTTGAAGATGCCGCGGTCGAGCGCGTGCTTGGTCGTCACCGCCCAGGTGAAGACGACGATCGCGACGACGGCGGCCATCGCCAGCAGCAGCCACGGGTCTTCGCCCGGCAGCGCCTCGCGCTGCGGCCGCGCCGCCGGCACCGGCAGCCACAGAGCCAGCGCCCCGGCCAGCACCAGCGCGGCGGCCAGCAGGGTGCCCGGGTAGAGGAGGCCGAAGGTGCCGAGCGCCTCGGCGAGCCAGGTCACCAGCGCGACCGCCGCCAGCACCTCGATCAGCCGCGCCGCCCCTCCATCCCAGCCCGGCAACAGCCGCGACCGCAGCCGGTAGGCGCTGAAGCCGATCGCCCCGCAGAGGACCAGCAGCTGGATCGCGCTGATCAGGTAGGAGCCGGCGCTAACCACGGGTCGTCCCCGCGCCGCGAATCAGCGCAGGCCGCTGCTGATTCGGAACGACCGCTCGCCTTCGGCGACGAGCCCCTGCTCGCGGGCCTCCCCTTCGATCACCGGCACGTCGCCCGAGGACTGAATCTGTTCGTGCAGGCGCTTGTTTTCGCGCAGCTCTTCGTGGAACTTGGCTTTCGCCGCGGTCGTTCCGGTATAGGTCTTGACGAAGTCGATCGCCGGGTTCAGGTAGGAGTAGAGGACGGCGGCCAGCACCAACGTCAGCGCGATCCGCCCGACACGGTCCCACTTGATCCGGCTCGGGCCCGAGCGGGCGGCGGGACGGCGTTTGCGGGCCGCGACGCGACGCTTGCCGGGGGCGGGTCGGCGCCGGGACCCGGACCGGCCGGCGTAGGCCTGAGATGCCATGCCCGCAGCTACGCTGCTGGCCGGCACTCTCCTTCATTAAGAGGTGCGCTGGACGAAGGCTTTCGTGCCCGGGAAGGTGGCCGCGGAGCCGAGCTCCTCCTCGATTCGCAGCAGGCGGTTGTACTTGGCGACCCGGTCCGAGCGCGAGGGGGCGCCGGTCTTGATCTGGCCGGCGCCGGTGGCGACGGCGAGGTCGGCGATCGTCGTGTCCTCGGTCTCGCCCGAGCGATGCGAGATCACCGCCGTGTAGCCGGCCTCGCGAGCGATGCGGATCGCCTCCAGGGTCTCGGTCAGGGTGCCGATCTGGTTGACCTTGACGAGGATCGAGTTGCCGACGCCGAGCTCGATTCCGCGACGCAGCCGCGCCGGGTTGGTGACGAAGAGGTCGTCGCCGACCAGCTGCACGCGGTCGCCGAGGCGTTCGGTGAGCAGCTTCCAGCCATCCCAGTCCTCCTCGTCCATGCCGTCCTCGATCGAGACGATCGGGTAGCGCGAGCAGGCGTCGGTCCAGTAGTCGGCCATCTCCCCCGGGCTCAGCGTGCGGCCCTCGTGCTCGAGCACGTAGGAGCCGTCCGGAGAAGACCTCGCTGGTCGCCGGGTCGAGGGCGATGAAGACATCCTTGCCGGCCTCGTAGCCGGCCGCCTCGACGCCGGCCAGGACGGCCTGCAGCGCCGCCTCGTTCGACTCGAGGTTGGGCGCGAAGCCGCCCTCGTCGCCGCCGGCGGTCGAATGACCCTGCGCCGCGAGCGACTTCTTCAGCGCGTGGAAGACCTCGGCGCCGACCCGCAGGCACTCGGAGAAGCTCGAGGCCCCAGCCGGGACGATCATGAACTCCTGGAAGTCGACCGAGTTGTCGGCGTGAGCGCCGCCGTTCAGCACGTTCATCATCGGCACCGGCAGCACCGTCGGCTCGCCGCCGCCGTAGAGCTCGGCCAGATACCGGTAGAGCGGCTGCTCGGAATCGGCAGCAGCGGCCTTCGCCGCCGCCAGCGAAACCCCGAGCAGCGCGTTCGCCCCCAGCCGCCCCTTGTTTGGCGTCGCGTCGAGCTCGATCATCGTCTCGTCGAGCGCCCCCTGCTCCGCCGCCCGCGCCCCGACCAGCGCCTTGGCGATCTCCCCATTCACGTGGTCGACCGCCTTGCTCACGCCCTTGCCGCCCCAAGCGTGCCCCCCGTCCCGCAACTCCACCGCCTCGAACTCCCCGGTCGAGGCGCCGGAGGGAACCGCCGCGAGACCAGTGGCACCAGACTCGAGCGCGACCTCAACCTCAACGGTCGGGTTGCCGCGCGAATCGAGGATCTGGCGGGCGTGGATCGTCTTGATGACGCTCATCGAGGCGCGAATCCTATTCGGAGGCCCACAAGCCAGGACGCCCGGTCGATCAGGGAAAATGACATAAATCCAGCAGCCAGAGGACCCCTACCGCGGGGGCCCCCGCAACACCCTCGGAGCTAGTTGGGGGTCGTGAAGTTCACGCATTGGTCATACAGGTATTCGACCCCGCAAGAGGTTCGGGACACCCACTTCTTCATTGTGCTGTCGAAGTATTCGCGGTAGAACCTTGCCCGTCTCAGGTGGTTCAGATCTCGGGTGATGTACCCGCGCATCGCGACCAGAGGCGTCGAACGCGCGGGGTTGGACCTGATCGGTTCGATCAATGTGTAGTCGCCCTCGTACAGGACGGGGCCGGTCAGCTCGCCGATCGCGCTGTCGAAGATCGCCGCCCTCAGCGGTTCCTCAACCGATTCTTCGGTGACCAATCTTCGCAACCCGCCGATGAACCTGGACGAGCCCGATGAGTATTCTTCCGCCGCTCGCTTCCAGGTCTTCGGCGAGGGATCGGCTTCGAGCATCCTCTTCGCCGCCTCGACCTTGGACTTGTCCTCGTTGAGGATCTGGCGATAGTCGCGGCTCGCCGCAAGGGAGTACCGCTTCGCCTTTTCCTTCTCGTAATACGCCCGGACTTCCGCCGGCTTCACGTCCGGCACTTCGGCTGTCGCGTTTTCCTCGAGCTTGGCGCCGAGAATCTGCACTTCGACTTCGTCGTTCAATTCCCCCTGCGTGCGATCCGTCGTCTCGAGGGAGCCTTCGTGGGCTTCGGCCGTCGGGGAATGCGTTCTCTCGTACTGGGCGACCCCCCGCTTCAATTGGCTCGGCGTCACGCCGATGCCCTCTTCAGCGGCCTGACCGCGAATCACGACCGCTTGCAGAAGGGCTTCCAGGGCCACTTCCTGAAAATCCCCGTATCTCTTCGAGCCACGCTTCGGTTCCTTGCCGCCTTCTGCTTCGATTGCGCGGCTGTACCGAGCGATCCAATCTTCGATTTCCGCTTCGGTGATGTCGACATCGCCGCTCGGTGCGTCCCTGACGATCGCGGCATCGCCGGCGGGCACACCGCTCGCGCCTCCCTCACTGCTTGCCACGAGGATCACGGCGACAGCAGCGACGGCGGCGATGACTGCGATCAAGAGCGCGACCCGGAGCCGCGCTCTTCCGCGCCCCGGATCCTGCGGAACTCCCTTCTCCCTCGCGTCCGCCGCCATCGCGAGTCAGTTTAGTGCAAATCATTAAGCATTTCCTGACTAACAGGAGAAATGAAGTGCAAGGGAGACGCTTGAGAACTTCCGACCCGCAGAGATCAGCGCAGCCGGATTAGAAAGACACGCCTGACGCCGCCCGCAGTGCGTCGGAACTACCCTGCTCGTTATTCGCCGGTGGGCGCTTCTTCGACGCCTTCGGGCAGCGCGCTCGCGCCTTTTTTAGCCGCTTTGGTGGCTTCGGGCAGCGGCCTCTGGACGAACTGTTCGCCTTTCGGCTTGTCCTTGGTGACCGTGCCCGGCAGGGCCGGTTTGGTCGGCGTCACCGGCGACGGGCATTCGGTCGGCGGTTTTTTCGGGTCGGCTTCGTAGCAGGCCGGATCGGCTCCTTCGGGGCGGCCGGTGCCCTTGAAGTTGGCGCAGTTCGCGGTCGCGTATTGGCTGTCGCAGAAGGTGCGAGCGGTCCACTTCTCGTCGAAGTCGCTGACGTATTCGGCGAAGAATTCTTCGTTCTTTTTGGCGCTCAGGGTTTCGCTGATCTGAGCGCGGACTTCGGCCAGCGTTTTGGCGCCTTCCGGGTTGATCTTGACCGGTTCGACCAGCAGATAATTTTTCTGGAACGGGATCACGCCCGAGAGTTCGCCGGTCGCGCCGTCGAAGATCGCCACCTTCAGCGGGCCTTTGACGAATTCTTCGGTGATCCCTTTCTGCAGGCCGCCGGTGGTTTTGGTGGTCGGGTCAGATGAGTATTTGGCGGCCGCTTCTTTCCAGGATTTCGGCGAGTTGTCGGCTTCGAGGATCTTCGCTGCCGCTTCGACCTTGGCTTTGTCTTTGTTGACGATCAGGCGGACGTCGCGGCTGGCCGGCGTCGTGAACTGTTTCGCCTTTTCCTGGTCGTAGTAGGCCTGGATTTCTTCCTGCGTCGGGACCGGCGCTTCGCCTTTGGCTTTTTCCTGGATTTCGGTGCCGAGGATCTGCTGTTCGACGCGCGCGTTCACATCTTCCTGCGTGAACTGCGTTTTTTCGAGGAATTCTTTGTAGGACTTCGGCGTCGGGAAGTTGGTTTTTTTGATCTGCGCGAGTTCCTGTTCGATCTGTTTCGGGGTGGCGGTGACGCCTTCTTCCTCGGCCTGGCCGCGGATCCAGATCAGCTGCAGGAGTTCCTGGAACGCCGCTTCCTGCAGTTCTTCGTATTTTTTCGAGCCCGGTTTCGGCGGTTTTCCTTTGCTTTCGCTTTCGGACGCGCCAATCTGCTGTTCGATCCCCTTTTCAACTTCAGCCTCGCTGATCGTGACGTCTCCCTGCGGTCCGCCCCGGACGATCGCCGCGTCGCCGGAGGGCACGCTCTCCGCGCCGATCCCCTGGGCGACGGCGAAGATCACGAAGATGACGACGAAGGCGGCGGCGAACAGCACCAGCCAGAGCCGCTGTCGTCCCTGCCCGCCGCCCTCTGGCGGACGTTTCCTCTGCCCCGCTTTCGCAGCCACGAGTTCGGCAGCTTAGTGCAAATCAATAAGCAGTTACTAAGCGGCCCGCGCTCGGGTCGCTAGGCCGCCGCCTGCTCGGCACCGCGGCGCGCCTCGCGCAGGCCGGCGGCCAGCGCCAGCACCGCCGCCAGCCGCTCCTTGGGCTCGCCTGGGACCCGCACCGCGGCGGTCTGCTCGCGCCATTCGTAGACCGCCCCCTCGACCTGCTCGGCCAGTACGCCGGCGCCCTCGGAGTCGAGCTCGATCCCGGTGACGCTGAGGCGGCCACCGCGGAACTCGACGCTGCGGGCGCCGGCGAGGCCGAGCTCGATCCGGCCGCGCTGCAGCGCCAACAGGTTCTCGGCCTCCTCCGGCAGCGGCCCGAAGCGGTCGTCGAGCTCGTCGCGGATCGCCCGCAGCTGGCCCGGCTCGCGGGCCGAGACGATGCGGCGGTGGATGTCGATCTTGGCCGCCTCGAAGGGGACGTAGCTGGGCGGCAGGTAGGCGTCGACGGGGACGTCGAGGCGGACCGGCTCCGGCGCCTCCTCGCCGCCGCCCTCTCCCCCGGCCTCGGCCACCGCCTCGTCGATCATCTGGCAGTAGAGCTCGAAGCCGACCGCGGCGACGTGGCCGGACTGCTCGTCGCCGAGCAGGTTGCCGGCGCCGCGGATGTCGAGGTCGCGCATCGCGATCCGGAAGCCGGAGCCGAGCTCGGTGTGGTCGGCGAGGGTCGAGAGCCGTGCCGCGGCCTCCTCGGTCAGCGCCTCGGCGCTCGGGTAGAGCAGGTAGGCGAAGGCGCGCTCGCGGCTGCGCCCGACCCGGCCGCGGATCTGGTAGGCCTGGCTCAGCCCGAGCTGGTCGGCGCGCTCGACGATCAGGGTGTTGGCGGTCGGGATGTCGAGCCCGGACTCGATGATCGTCGTCGTCACCAGGCAGTCGGCGTCGCCGCGCAGGAAGGAGAGCATCGTGTCCTCGAGCGACTTCTCCTCCATCTGGCCGTGGGCTTCGGTGAAGCGGGCCGCCGGGACCAGCGCCCGCAGTCGCTCGGTGGTTTCGGGCAGCGAGTCGATCCGGTTGTGGAGGACGAAGGCCTGGCCGGAGCGCTCGATCTCGCGCTCGATCGCCTTGCGGACCAGGTCCTCGTCGTAGGGGCCGACGTAGGTACGGACCGGCCGGCGGCCCTCCGGCGGGGTCTCGATCACCGAGATGTCGCGCAGGCCGGCGAGACTCATCTGCAGGGTCCGCGGGATTGGCGTCGCCGAGAGCGCCAGCACGTCGACTTTCAGCTTCAGCTGCCGCAGCAGCTCCTTCTGCTTGACGCCGAAGCGCTGCTCCTCGTCGACGACGACGAGCCCCAGCTCCTGCGCCCGCACGTCGCGGCTGAGCAGGCGGTGGGTGCCGATCAGGATGTCGACCTTGCCGGCCTCGTAGTCCTTGAGCACGGTTTTCGTCTCCGCCGCCGGGCGCAGCCGCGAGACGCTCTCGACCCGGAACGGCAGGTCGGCGAGCCGCTCGTGGAAGGTGCCGAAGTGCTGCTGGGCGAGGATCGTGGTCGGCACCAGGACCATCACCTGCTTGCCGTCGGAGGCCGCCTTGACCGCCGCCCGCAGAGCCACCTCGGTCTTGCCGAAGCCGACGTCGCCGCAGACCAGCCGGTCCATCGGCCGCTCCGATTCCATGTCGCCCTTGACCGCCTCGATCGCCTCCAGCTGGTCGGCGGTGGCACGGTAGGGAAAGGCGGCCTCCATCTCGATCTGCCACTCGCCGTCGGGCGGGAAGGAGTGGCCCCTGCGCGAGCGGCGCTCGGCGTAGAGGTTGAGCAGCTCGCCCGCCAGCGCCCCGGCCGCTTTGCGGGCCCGCGCCTTCATGTTCTGCCAGCGTTTGCCGCCCAGCGCCGAGAGGGTCGGCGAGCCGCCGGCGCCGACGTAGCGGGAGAGCTTCGCCAGCTGTTCGGTCGGGACGTAGACCCGGTCCTCGCCTTTGTATTCGAGGTAGAGGTAGTCGCGGGTGACGCCGCCGATCTCGCGCGTCTCGAAGCCGGCGAAGCGGGCGACGCCGTGGTCCTCGTGGACGACGTAGTCGCCGACCCGCAGGTCGCTGAAGGCGAGTCGACCACGGCCGCCGCCCGGCGCCGGCTCGTCGGCGCGGCGGCGGTGGACGAGGCGGCGGTACGGGTAGACGGCAAGTTTCAGCTCGGGGCTGACGAAGCCCTCGCGGAGGCGCGCCTCGGCGAAGCTGAGGCCGGGCTCCGGCGAGAGGCGGCCGCCGTCGAGCAGGCGGGCGTCGAGCCGGTCGAGGCCGTAGCGGGCGCGCTCGGCCTCGCCGCGGCTCTCGAAGGCGACCACGGTGCGGTAGCCGGAGCGGACCAGTTTCTCGAGCTCGGCCTCGGCCTCCTTGACGCTGCGGGCCGGCGACTCGGCGCGCGAGGCGCGGAAGGCTGCCTCGTCGTCCTCGCCGACCCCGCTCAGCGCCAGCGCCGCGCGGGCGGCGAGCGGCTCGGCGACGTCGACGTAGAGGTGGCGGGCGTCCTCGTCGTGCATCGCGGTGGTCACGTCGTCCCAGTTGTCGCGCAGCGCCGGCTCGATCTCTTCAGCGGCGGCGAGGACCACCGCGGCCGCCTCGGGGACGAGGTCGAGCGGGGCGCGGAAGCGGTCGAGCGGCAAGAGCTCGGCGAGGTTGGCGAGGCGGCCGTCGTCGCCGCCGGCGCCGTTGCCCTCGGCGGCTTCGGCCGCCTCGGCGGCGGCCAGCTCGGCGAGGCCACGGTGCTCTGAGTCGAGCTCGGCGGCCGGCGCCAGCTCGACTCGCTCGGCGTCGCCGAGGCTGCGCTGGGTGAAGGTCGAGAACCAGCGCATCGACTCGATCTCGTCGCCGAACAGCTCGATCCGCACCGCCCGCTCCTCGGTGGCGGGAAAGACGTCGAGGATGCCGCCGCGGACCGCGAACTGGCCGCGCTCCTCGACCTGCTCGGCGCGTTCGTAGCCGGCCCCGACCAGGTCCTCGGCGACGGCGCCGAGGTCGACCTCTTCGCCGAGCGCCAGCGCGAACCCGGCCGGGCGCAGGGAGGCGTCGGGGACCGCCTCGGCGAGCGCGGTGGCGCTGGCGACGACGATCGCGTCGGCGTCGGCGACGAGCGCGTCGAGGGCGTCGATCCGCAGCCCGACCAGGTGCGGCGGCGGCGAGATCGAGCTCGCGTAGCCGGTCCCCCTCGAGGGGTAGAAGCGGACCCGCCGCGGCGCCAGGTAGGCGCGCAGGTCGGCGGCCAGGTCGCGGGCCGAGCGGTCGTCGGCGGCGACCAGCAGCGCCGGCCGGCCGGCGAGCCCGCGGTCGTCCTCGAGCAGCGCCGCGAGGAGCAGCGGCCGCAGCGTCGCCGAAGCGCGCAGAGACAGCTTCTCGCTGCCCGCCAAAGCGGCGGCGCGCGCATCGGCAGCGGCGCGCACTTCGGCGGCGAGCGCGTGGACGCGCTCGCTCTCGAGGGCGAGGTCTAGGAGTGGTCTCAGGCTCATGGCAGCGAAAACGCCCGGATCGGCCGATCCGGGTCGCTTGATTCGATTCTAGGGAGCGCCCGCCGGCGACCCGGCGCGGTCAGCTCGCGGGTGGCTGCTGCGAGGGAAGGAGCGGCGGCCGCTCGGCGCCCTCGACGACCCAGGCCCGCATCGCGGTGTCGCAGATCACATAGCCCCAGTCGATCAGGTCCGCCCTGCACTGCGGCGAGAGGCGGGCCAGCCGGGTCCGCACCAGCGCCGCCTCCCGAGCCGTCTCGGCCGGAAAGGAGAGCGCCGAGGGGAGCGGGTAGTCGGCGACGTGCCCGCGGATGCCCCAGTAGGTGCCGCGGCGGTGTTCGGCGCTGTCGAGGAGCGCTTCGAAGCCGGCGATCGCCTGGTGCTTGCGCAGGCTGCGGACCTGGTTGTCGATCGTTTTCAGCACCCGCATCGTCTGCGTTCCCCAGTCGCGCCAGCGCCACCACGGGAGCAGCCAGAACCTGCCGGTCTGCGGGGCGAAGGCGCCGCCGGCGTCGCTGATCAGCACCGTCCGGCAGTTCTTCCAGGCCGGCTCGAGGCCGAGGTTGTCGTAGACGCCGCCGTCGACCAGGGTCGGCCGCCGCATGAAGTCCTCCCGGTCGAGGCCGGGAATGCCGGGGAACGCCGGAGCGGCGGCGGTCGTGTCGAACTCGCCCGGCGCGGTGCGCACGGTTGCCGGCCCGAGGATCGGCGGGAAGGCCGAGGAGGCGGCGACGGCGGTGGCGAGGCGGGCCGGCTCCTCCCTGGCGCCAACGCGGTAGTCCCACGTGCCCCGCTGGGTGAAGCGCCAGAGCGACCCGGTCTGCAGGTTGGTCGAGTCGAGGACGAAGAGCGGCGCCGCCGGGTCGCCACGGCCGAGCTCGGCGGTCGAGGCGCCGTGGAAGAGGTGGCGGTCGTAGGCGCCGGCGAGCGCCGAGCTGATCGACCGCCCCGGCGTCAGCAGGCCGGCGAGGCCGGCGCGGACGTCGAGGGTCTTCCCGGCGAGGTCGCGCAGCGGCCGCACGAGCGCCTCCTCGAACCCGCGCGCGAAGCCGTCTTCGAACTCGAGCTGGTCCCAGTTGCTGCCCAGCACCGCGGCGGTGATCGAGCCGCCCGAGACGCTGGAGACGCGCGTCAGCCGGCCGAGGTAGCGGAGCTCGTTGAGCCGCCAGAGCGCGCCGAGATGGAACAGCATCGCCCGGAAGCCGCCGCCCGAGAGGCAGAGCGCAATCCCGTCCTCATCGATCTGCGGCGGTTCCTCGTCGCTCGGCCAGTGGACCGGCGAGGTCGCCTTCCTCAGGCGCGATTGCTGAGCTGGACCCTGCGGACCGGCGACGGACACCGGCGCAGTCTCGACGCCTCGGGCCGCCGCGTCAAGAACGTCAGATTACTTCGAGAATGGCCCAGCACCGGCGCGGACGTGCGCGACCTGGCCCTCGCCCTCGGCGGCGGAGCGGCCGACGACGTCGTCCCACTCGTGCAGCATGTTCTTCAGCCGAGCGACGGCCGCGGGGTCGTGGGCGGCGACGGTGTCGGCGAGGTCGAGGGCCCGTTCCTCGGTTGCCGCGGCTGGCGCGACCTGGTTGACGAGGCCGAGTCGCAGCGCCTCGTCGGCGCCGATCGTCTTCGCGCTCAGCAGCAGGTACTTGGCGGTGGCGAGGCCGCAGAGGGTGACGAGGCGGGCCGGGCCGACGGGCATGCCTAGCGCCGCGCCGGGGAAGCGCAGCCGCAGGTTGCCGCCGCCGACGCGGAGGTCGCAGGCGACCGCGATCTCGGCGCCGCCGCCGACGACGTCGCCGTGGCAGGCGGCGACGGTCGGCTTCGGGAAGCCGACGACCGAGTCGTAGAGGTCGGAGAACATCTGCATGCGGCGCACGTGGCCATCGTGGTCGAGCTGCTCGCGGACGTCGGCGCCGGCGCAGAAGCCGAGCGGGTCGGCGGAGCTGAAGACGACGACCCGCACCGCCTCGTCCTCGCGGGCGACCGCCAGGTGCTCGAGCAGCTCGGCGAGCATCTGGGTGTTGAGGGCGTTGCGGGCGTCCGGCCGTTCGAGCCGGATCAGCGCGACGCCCGAGTCCTCGCGCAGGTAGCTGGTCAGCTGCTCGCTCATTCGTCCTCGGAAACTAGCCGCTCGACGAGGCGCTCGGTCTCGGCGGCGGCCTCGGCGACCAGCGCCTCGACCTGCTCGCCGGGCTCGCGGAAGCGGCCGAGGACCCAGGCCGAGACGATCTCGGGGTCGGTCGAGTCAGGGCGGCCGACGCCGACCCGGACCCGCCAGTAGTCGGGGCTGCCGAAGCCGCCTTTGAGGCTCTTCAAGCCGTTGTGGCCGGCGAGGCCGCCGCCCTGCCGGACCCGCACCTCGCCGAACGGGATGTCGATCTCGTCGTGGATCGCGACGACCCGGTCGAGCGGCACCTTGAGGGAGCCGCGGGCCGGGCCGGCGGCGGTGCCGGAGTCGTTCATGAAGGTCTGCGGCAGCAACACCGCGACCCGCGGGCCGCCGGGGCGCGTGCGTCCCTCGTAGAGGCTGGCGCGGAATTTGTCACGCGGCTTGCCGAGCTGCCAGCGCCGCGCCAGCTCCTCGCCGACCATGAAGCCGACGTTGTGCCGGGTGCGCTCGTACTCGCGCCCGGGGTTGCCGAGGCCGACGATCAGGAACCGGTCACCGGCGTCCGCAGCTTCTGAATCGCCGGTCTCGCCACGCCGGCGGCGGAACAGCGAGATGGGTTACTCGCCCTCGGAGTCGCCGCCCGAGTCGCCCTCGTCGCCACCAGCCTCGCCTTCGCCGTCAGCGGCCTCGCCCTCCTCGCCGACAAGTTCGGCCTCCTCCTCGAGCTCGGGCTCGACCTCTTCGACGCGGGGCGGCGAGAGGGTGACGATCGTGACCTCCTCCGGCTCGTCGGCGACGAAGGTGACGCCGTCCGGGATCGAGACCGAGGAGAGCTGCAGGGTGTCGTTGATCTCCATCTGCGAGACGTCGACGACGATCTGGTCGGGGATCGCGGTCGGCAGCGCTTCGATCGTGATCTCACGGGTGACGTGCTCGAGCACCCCGGAAGCTTTGACGCCCGGGGCCTCGTCGACTCCCTCGAGCTCGATCGCGACGTCGGCCTGGATCGCCTCGTCGAGCCTGACCTCCTGGAGGTCGATGTGCTGGAGGGTGCCGCGGACCGGGTGCAGCTGCTGTTCCTTGATCACCACCGGGACCTCTTTGGTCCCCTCGATCTGCAGGTCGAAGAGCGCCGCGCCCTCGGCGAGGACGACTTTCACGTCGCGTTCGGCGACCTGGAACGGGCGCGCCTCGGAACCGCCGCCGTAGACGACGCCGGGAACCAGCCCCTCGCGACGCAGGCGGCGCGAGGTGCGGGAGCCAAAATCGGCCCGCGGGGCGACATTGAGCGTGGAGCGTCCGGCAGCCATCGGACCGGAGAGAATAGAGGAATCAGCTTCGAGGGTTCCGGGCAAGCTTGTGACAGGCTTTCCACGATGGCTGAGGACAACAAGATCCCCAAAGGGCGGATCCGCCGCTCGGCCAAGCTCGGCTCGATCATCGGCGTCCAGGGCGCCCGCTACGCGGGCACCAAAGCCGCCAACGTCGGCCGCTCCGAGGAGGGCAGCCGCGAGCACCTCGAGCAGCGCCACATGGAGACGGCGATGAAGATGGTCGGCGCGCTCGGCCAGATGAAGGGCGCGGCGATGAAGCTCGGCCAGTTCGCCTCCTTCATCGACACCGAGTTCATCCCCGAGGAGTACCGCGAGATCTACCAGGAGCAGCTGGCGAAGCTGCGGACCGAGGCGCCGGCGATGCCGTGGGAGAGCGTCGAGACGGTGCTCGAGGAGGAGTACGACGGCGAGCCGCTGAGCGAGATGTTCGCCGAGTTCGAGCACGAGGCGTTCGCCGCCGCCTCGATCGGCCAGGTCCACCGGGCCGAGTTGCTCGACGGTCGCCAGGTCGCGGTGAAGATCCAGTACCCGGGAATCGCCGAGGCGCTCGAGGCCGACCTCCGCAACGCCGGCACGCTGGTCCGGCTGGCGCGCGCGATCGCGCCGGGGCTCGACGCCAAGGCGATCGCTGAGGAGCTGCGCGAGCGGGTGATGGAGGAGCTCGACTACGAGTACGAGGCGCAGAACCAGCGCACCTTCGCCCGTGCCTACCGCGAACACCCCTTCATCTACGTGCCGGAAGTGGTGACGCGGCTGTCGCGGCGGCGGGTGCTGGTCACCGAGCTGGTCCACGGCATCGGCTTCGACGAGATCAAGGAGCTGCCCCACGCCGAGCGCAGCCGCTTCGGCGAGATCGTCTTCCGCGGCAGCTTCGGCTCGATCTACCACCTGCAGCACTTCAACGCCGACCCCCACCCCGGCAACTACCTGCTGATGGACGACGGCCACGTCGCCTTCCTCGACTTCGGGATGACGAAGAAGCTCGACCGCGAGCAGATCCTGCTCGAGCAGCGCGCCTTCGACGCCGCCTCCCGCAACGAGCCCGAGCAGTTCCGCGAGTCGCTGCACGAGCTCGGCTTCGTCAAGAACCCCTCGAAACTCGACGCCGAGCGGCTGATGGAGCACATGCGGGCGGTCGGCGGCTGGTACATCGAGGACCGCGAGATCGAGATCACGCCGCAGCGGGTGATGAAGATCATCGAGTCGACCAACGACCCGCGCTCGGAGTACTACGACCTGATGCGGCGCGAGTCGATCCCGGCCGACGAGCTGATGGGGCGGCGGATGGAGATCGGCGTCGTCGCCGTGCTCGGCCAGCTGCGAGCGAAGCGGAACTGGTACCGGATCATGCGCGAGTGGATCTACGCCGACTCGCCGGCGACCGAGCTCGGCGAGCTCGAGTGGGACTACTTCGAGACGCGGGGGGTCAAGCGGACCCCCGGTCTTGCCGAAATGTCCTGACATGAGACGCATCAAGCGCGGCTGGGCGCTGACCAAGAAGAGCTGGGCGCTGCTGAACGGGCACCGCGAACTGATCCGCTTCCCGCTCTACGGCGGCGTCGCGACGATCCTGCTGGGCCTCGTCCTGCTCGGGCCCGGCGTCTTCTTCCTCGACCAGCACACCTACGGCGCCGCGATCCCCTTCATCGTGATCGGGATCTACGTGCTGAGCGTGGTCGGGACCTACTTCAGCGTCGGCCTCGCCGCCGCCGCCGACCGCATCTTCCGCGGCCAGAGCGCGACCGTCTCCGACGGCCTCGCCGTCGCCCGCGCCAACTTCGCGGCGATCTGCGGCTGGGCGGCGCTTTCGACCGCGGTCGGGTTGGTCATCGGCCTGCTCGAGGAGCAGGGCGGCCCCTTCGGCAACATCGCCGGCCGCCTGGTCGGCGCCGCCTGGTCGCTGGTCACCTTCCTCGCCGTGCCGGTGATCGCGATCGAGGGCACTGGCCCGATCGCCACCCTGAAGCGCTCCGCCTCGCTGTTCAAAGCGCGCTGGGGCCAGCAGATCACCGGCAACCTGGCGATCGGCGGCGCCGTCTTCCTCTTCGGGGTGCTGCCGGCGCTGGCGTTGATCTTCGTCGGCTTCGTGATCTGGCCCTCGACCGGTATCGCCGGCGGCGCCCTGATCGTGATCGGGGCCCTGGTGCTGTGCGTGGCGCTGCTGATCTCGAAGGCGCTCGGCGGCATCTTCGGGGTGGCCCTCTACCGCTACGCGCTCGAAGGCGAGGTGGTCGGCGGCTTCACCCAGGACGACCTCGAGTCGGCGGTCCGCCCCAAGAAGGGCGCCAAGCGCGACTCACCCCCGACCGCGACCCCCGGCACGGTCTAGGGCCAAAATCTCGGGGTACCGATGTTTTGGTCCCCATAGGGCCGAAAATATCGGGGTACCGATCTTTTCCCCAGCCGGGTGGGGAAAAGATCGAAGTCGTGGTCAGAGGCGCTGGTAGAGGCGCGGGTCGTTGGAGACGAGGCCGTCGACGCCCATCGCGACCAGCTTCCGCATCCGCTTCTCGTCGTCGACGGTCCAGGCGATCAGCTCGACCCCGGCGAGCTCGCAGATCCGCGCCAGGCGGGTGCTGACGAGCGGGTGGTAGACCCACATCGCGAAGACCCCGAATTGCGGCAGCTTCTCCGCCGCCCAGCCGGGCAGCCGAGCCCGCATCCCAGCCAGTGCCAGCGGCAGCAGCGGCCGCGCCCAGGGGCTGCGGCGCCAGTCGCGGGTCGTTTTCGGATAGGTCCAGCCGCGCCGCAGGTTCGGCTCCAGCTCGAGGATCCGTTTCAGCGTGTGGCCCTCCATCGTCGAGACCATCGCCCGCCCGAGCAGGTCGCGCTCGCGGATCGCCGCGACGACCTCCTCCTCCCTGCCGGGCAGCTTCAGGTCGAGGTCGATCTCGACCCCGTCGAGCGGCGGCTCGAGGAAGGCGTCGAGCGCCTCGGTCAGCTTCAGCGGCGTGCGGCCGGCGGCGTCGTCCCAGTCATGGGCCACCACCAGCGGGTGGCGCTCCTCCAGCGGCAGGTGCGCGTCCTGCAGCCAGACCACGTCGAACTCGATCGTGTCGACACCCGCCTCGACTGCGGCGCGGAAGCTGTCCAGCGTGTTGCCGGGCGCGATCAGATCGGCCCCCTTGTGACCGACCAGGCGCAACTGTTTTTCTCTTTTCTCCATCCTGGAATTGACCTTCACTTCCCGCTTGAGCGGGCGAAGGTCAGACGTGGCGGCTGGGCGCAAAGCGCCAAGCGGGGCGCCAGCGACACGACTCCCGAGTAGCAGCGCTACCCGGGACGTCGGGGAGATGGCGAACCGCGCCGGCGATATGCGCCCAGCCGCCGCGCTGACCTTGCCGCCCGCGCTCAAAACAGCTGGTTCTCGCCGGCGAAGATCTCCGAGACCGAGTCGTCGGTGAAGATGCGCCGGATCGAATCGGCGAAGGTGCTGGCGGTCGTCAGGACGGTGATGTTGTCCGGGGCGCCGGGGCGCAGCGGCAGCGTGTCGGTGACGACGATCCGCTCGATCGCCGAGTCGGCGATGCGTTCGTAGGCGGGGCCCGAGAAGACACCGTGCGTGGCGCAGGCGATGACCCGGGCGGCGCCCTCTTCGAGCACCGTCTGGGCGGCGGCGGTGAGGGTGCCGGCGGTGTCGATCATGTCGTCGACGAGGACCGCCGTCTTGCCCTTCACGTCGCCGACCACGTAGCCGATCTCGGCCACCTGCTGGGCGGGCCGCTCCTTCTCCATCACCGCCCACTGGGTGCCGATCCGGCGGGCGAAGTTGCGCGCGGTCTTCACCCGACCGGCGTCGGGGGAGACGATCACCAGCTCCTCTGTCAGTTCCTGGTCGATGAACCATTGGGTCAGCATCGGCATCGCCGTCATGTGGTCGACCGGGACGTGGAAGAAGCCCTGCACCTGGCCGGCGTGGAGGTCCATCGTCAGGACCCGGTCGACGCCGACCGCCTCCAGAGTTTTGGCGACGATCCGGGCGGTGATCGGCTCGCGCGGGGCGGACTTCTTGTCCTGGCGTGCGTAGCCGTACCACGGCATCACGGCGATGATCCGGTGCGCGGAGGCGCCCTGGGCGGCGTCGATCATCGTCAGCAGCTCCATCAGCGAGTCGTTCGGGGTCATCCGGCTCTGCTCGTTGGCGCCGGTCGACTGGACGATGAAGACGTCGGCGCCGCGGATCGACTCCTCGTAGCGGCAGTAGACCTCGCCGTCGGCGAAGGTCTTCAGCGTCACCTGGCCGAGGTCGAGTTCGAGCTTGCCGGCGACCTTGGCGGCGAGGTCCATCGAGCTGCGGCCGCCGAAGACCATCATCCGCTTCGAGTAATCGTGCGGCAGCGCGGTCGCTGACTGAGGCGTCTGCTCGATCGTGCTCACGAACCTTCCTCTCGCATCTTCGCCGCCTTGCCGGCGGCGTATCCGTCGATGTTCCGTTGCGTGTTCTCGCTGACGGCCAACGACCCCTCGGGGACGTCGTCCTTGATCACCGCGCCAGCGCCAGTGTAAGCGGAGTCGCCGACTTCTACCGGGGCGATCAGCATCGTGTCAACGCCGATCCGGACGTCGCGTCCGATCACCGTCCGGTGCTTGCGAAAACCGTCGTAATTAGCGGTGATCGTGCCAGCGCCGAGGTTGGCGCCGGGGCCGACGTCGGCGTCGCCGACGTAGGCGAGGTGGGGCACTTTCGCCCCCTTGCCGAGGTGCGAGTTCTTGATCTCGACGAAGGTGCCGGCCTTGGCGGCGGCGTCGAGGACCGCGTCGGGGCGCAGGTAGGCGAAGGGGCCGACCGAGCAGCCGTCGCCGACCTGGCAGCGGGTCAGGTAGGAGTGGACGACGGTCGACTCGACCCCGACCGCGCTGTCGACGAGGGTGCTGTGCGGGCCGATCACCGAGTGGCCGCCGACGCTGGTCGCGCCGCGCAGGCTGGTGCCCGGCTCGAGGCGGGCGTCGGCGCCGATCTCGACCCCGGCGTCGACCCAGGTCGAGCCCGGGTCGACCACGGTGACGCCGGCCAGCATGTGCTGCTCGAGCAGCCGCCGCCGCGCCTCCGCCTCGACCGCGGCGAGATCGACGCGGTTGTTGACCCCCATCGTCACCGCGAGGTCGTCGGCGACGTGGGCGGCGACCGAGTGGCCGGCGGCGCGCAGCGCCGGGAAGACGTCGGGGAGGTAGTACTCGCCCTGGGCGTTGTCGTTGGCGAGCCCGTCGAGCGCGGCCGCCAGCGGGGCGGCGGCGAAGGCGTAGGTGCCGGCGTTGATCTCGCGGATCGCCAGCTGCTCGGGGTCGGCGTCGCCGGCGGCTTTTGCCTCGACCACCGCCTCGACCGAGCCGTCGGCGGCGCGAACGACGCGCCCGTAGGAGCCCGGGTCGTCGAGCTCGATCGTCAGCATCGTGGCCGCCGCGTCCGCGCCCTCATGGGCGGCGAGCAGCGCCGCGATCGTCTCGGCCGAGATCAGCGGCACGTCGCCGGAGAGGACGAGGACCGTCTCGGCGGCGGCGACCAGCTCGCGCGCGGCCCTGATCGCGCCGCCGGTGCCGTCGGCCTCGGGCTGCTCGACCGTCTCGACCCCGTCGGGGAGGCCGGCGGAGATGTCGTGGCCCGGCGAGACGATCGTCGCGACGCGTCCGGCGCCGGCCTCGCGGGCGGCGATGATCGGCCAGGCGACCAGCGGCCGCCCGCAGACGGGATGCAGCATCTTCGGCGTCGAGGAACGCATTCGCGTGCCCTCTCCCGCCGCCATGACAAGCACGAGGGGCGAACTCACTGAGTGGATCGTATTTAACGAGCGCTCGACAGCGCGGCAGGGCGCCCCGGCTGGGCCGTCACGTTCAGCTCAGGCGCGTCTTTGCGGTGCTTCCCCGTTGCACGTCCCGTCCCACCAGCGCCACCGAGGTCAGGGTCCAGCCGGCGAAGATCAGGTCGATGCCGACCAGCAGGCCGATCGCCCAGTCGGCCGAGCTCGGAAACTTGACGAGCACGAGGATGCCGATCAAAAGGCCGCAGGCCCCGCTCAGCCCGACCAGTCCGGCGTTCGGCTGGCCGCGGCCGAGGAAGGCGACGGTGATGCGCGTCAACCCCATCAGCAGGAAGTAGATCCCCAGCACCAGGGTCAGCGTCAGGGTGCCGTTGTGCGGCTCGACGATCAGCCAGATGCCGACGATGAAGGTCAAGAGCGCCCAGGCCAGGCGCACCGCGACCGAGCCGACCGAGTGCGCCGAGAACGCCGCCGCGGTGAGGAAGGCGGAGAGGATCACCAGCAGCCAGCCGATGAAGATCGCGGTCCCGACCGAGGCCACCGCCGGCACCAGGATCGCGATGCAGCCGACCACGATCAGGATCACCCCGATCGCCATCACCGCCTTCCAGCTGCGGCCCAGGGCCTCGCGCACCTGCGGATCGAGCGACGCTCCTCCAACCTCCATGCGGCAACCCTATTGACTCAATCGGCGACCGAAAGCACGATCACGCCGCCGATCACCAGCAGCAGCCCGCCGACCTTCGCCGGCGAGATGTTCTCCGAGAGGAAGATCGCCGACAGCACCAGGGTCACCGCCGGGTAGGCGGCGGAGACGGGCACAACCTTGCTCGCCTCTCCCCCTTCCAGCGCCAGGTAGAAGAACACCAGGGCGCTGACCACGCAGACCGCCGCCACCAGCGCCCACCAGGTATTCGACTCGATCTGGACCCCGGCCCGGCCGATCGCCAGCAGCACGATCGCGGTCAGCGAGTAGACGACCGCGGTCACCACCAGCACGTCTCCCCACGACAGCGTCCGCAGCGCCAGCTTCCCGGCGATCCCCCAGACCCCGAGGGCGACCACGTAACCGAGCGTCGGAATCAGCCAAGCCAAGGTCCCACCCCCACCGGGGCGCTCGTCGGAGTCGTCCACCCCTCGAGGCTAGGAGCGGTCCCGCTGGGCGACTACCTCCCATCGGAGGTTCGCTCCCGCTCCCGCTCGTAGAACCTCACCCACTTGCGCACGGCGTTGTCGGAGACGCCGTACTTGCGGCCGACGGCGAGATAGCTCGTCGCCTCGAGCTCGGCCATCAACTGCTCCCGCGGCGGCCGCGCAACCTTGCGGGAGGCTGGATTCGCTCGTCCACGTATCGGACTGCGATCCCACCGAGTGCCGCAGGCGCGCGAGCAGTAGCGCTGAGTGCGCGAGTTCGGCACGAACTCTCGATCGCACCGCGTACATTTGCGTGGCGCGCGGCAGATCCGGTTCTTGCGTCCGCAGTGCGTGTCGAGGGTCGCCGCGCAGTTCGGGCAGACGATCTGAAGGTTCTCGAGCCGGTGATCGTCGCGATGGCCGTTGACGTGGTCGAGGATCAGCGACATCGGTCGCCCTCGCCAAAGATCGCCCTGACCGCACCGCTCGCAACGACGCTCCTTGATCCCCTCCTCGAACAGGCGTCGCTTCACATCCTTGCGCGGATAGCTCGACCCCTCGACCAGGACCTCCGAGAGGGGGCGAGCGACGTACCGGGCTCCCATCTGGCGCCTTGCTTTCCCGGCATCGAAGTGGGCGGTCGAGATGTCCCAGAGCTCGGCATATTTCTTCAGCACCCGCCAACTGCCGCCGGTGCTGCACATGCCGAGCTTCCGCAGGCTCGATGCCCACGAATAGGAAGTCGCGATCGCTTCACGCGCTTCGGCCTCGGTGTAGCTGGGTCCGCCTCTGCCCACCGATCAAGCATGGCAGGCGATGCAGACAGAACATTCCCACTGGGGAGCCCGGGCTCGAACCGGGGATACGACATCCAAAGTGTCGCGTGTTGCCCACTACACCACTCCCCAACGACCTCGAATCTTAAGCCCTAGTCCTCCGTATTCCGCGACACCTTGCCGCCCTTCGCTCCCGGCTCGAGCGCCGGGCCGCGGGGGGAGGCGATGCCGAGGACGCGCATCGCTTTGAGGCCGAGGCCGAGCTTCTCGCGGCCTTCGGTCGAGGAGACGTCGTGGCCGCAGAGCTCGCGGACGCGCTCCAGGCGGTAGCGGATCGTGTGGCGGTGGGTGAAGAGCTGTTTGGCGGTGGCGGCGACGTTGCCGTCGTTGTCGAGGTAGGCCTCGACGGTGGCGACCAGCTCGGTCTCGTACTGCTCGTCATAGTCGGAGAGCGGTTGGATCGTCTCGGCGTAGAAACGTTCGAGCTCGCCCGGGTCGTCGCTCATCGCCGGCAGCAGCAGGCGGTAGGCGCCGGTGTCCTCGAAGGCGAGGATCGAGTGGCCCTCGGCCTCGCCGACGTTGACCGCGAGGCGCGCCTCGGAGCCGGCCCGGTATAGGTCGACCGGGTCGGCGCAGCGGCGGCTGCGGCCGGTGGTCAGGTGGAAGCCGGAGAGGCTGTCGTCGAGCTCGCGGGCGAGGCCGGCGACGGCCCGGGCGAGGCGCTCGTCGTCCTCGGCGGGCACGATCACCGCCACCTCGGCGACCGACTCGCCCTCCTCGCTCGCCGCCAGCGATCCCGGCGCCAGCGAGCGCAGGGTCCGCATCACCAGGGTGAGGACGCGCTGGCGCCACTCGCCGGTCTGGGCCGCGCGCGGCGCCGCCCGCAGGACGAGGACGCCGGCGCCGCGGTCGAGGTCGGCGCCCAACTCGGCGGCGCGGGCGACGATGTCGCCGCGGTCGGTCACCTCGCGGGCGAGGACGGCGCGGACGAAGGCGCTCGCCACCTCCTCGCTCTCCCACTCGGGCGAGCGCGAGCGCTCCAGCTCGAGCGCCAAGAGCGTCGTCACCATGCGGGCGATCGTCGGGTCCGGCGCGGCACGGGCCCGGTAGCGCAGCTCACCCACCGCCGCGTCGGCGACCCGCAGCTCGACCGCGGTCACCCCCTCGCCGCCGTCGAGCAGCCGGCGCTCCTGGTCGGGCGAGGCGCCGGCGACCGCGAGGACCGCGCTCGAGCGATCGATCAGGGCGACGCTGGCATCGAGCAGCCGCGCCGCGGCGCGCGCCACCGCGGGCAGCCCGGCGCCCGACTCGACCGCTTCGGAGAGCGCGTCGAGCAGCCCCGGATCTGCGGGGTTTGCAGCGTTTTCGCTCACTCTTGCGGGCGCCGTCACCTTCCCATTATCGCCGCCGGCCGCGCCAGGACGGCCCGACGCCTCAGCCGCCTGGGCCTAGATGCCTTCGAAGAATTCGGAGATTTCAGGGTAGTAGCGGACGACCACCAGGCCGATCACCACCCCGATCACGATCAGCGCCGCCAGCACGAAGCAGGCCATGAAGCTGGCCGCCGCCTTCTCCCAGACGCGGCCGTAGGAGCTCAGCGCCGGGCTCAGGATCAGCGTCACGAAGACGACGAAGCAGATCGCCGCGGCGATCGCGTAGAGGACGTACTGGTGCCCCAGTCCCGTGATCGCGAAGGGGATGATCATTGCGGCGCAGTTTTGCGCATCTGGGTGACGACCAGGGCGACGATCGCGGAAAGCGAGAAGGCGGCGGCACCGAGCGCCCAGCCGGCGCTGACGTCGCTCAGATAGTGGACGTTGAGGTAGACGCGCGAGAGGCCGACCAGCGCCGTCAGCACGAATCCGGCGACGACGACCAGCGTCCCCCGCGCCATCCCCGGCCGCAGCCGCAGCACGACCGTCACCGCCAGGAAGACGTAGAGGACCGAGTGGGCGGCGTGGCCGCTCGGGAACGAGGAGCCGGCGGCGGCGACCTGATGAAGGCCCGGCGGGCGCGGCCGGTCGATCGCCACCTTGAGCTCCGTGAAGCCGAGCGTCGAGATCGCCATCCCGGCCAGCAGCACCCAGAGCTCCGGCCAGCGCCGGCGCCAGGCGAGCAGCGCCCCGCAAACAGCGGTGAGCGCCCAGGTGAATGCCCCGGAGCCGAGGAACGTGATCACCTTGGAGAACGCCAGCAGGGCGCCGCTGTGCAGGTGTTCGACGACTTCGAAGGCGGTTTCGTCGCCCGGCGTCGGCCCCGGATCGCCGCCGACGATGACGATGTAGGCGACCAGCACGTAGAGCGCCACCACCAGCGCCGCCAGCAGCGAGGTGAATTCGAGCCCGAAGTCGTGGCCCGGCGTCGCCCGCTCGCCGATGAAGCGCAGCTGCCGCTGGTAGCGGCGGCCGAAGGCGACCAGCGGCCGCGTCCAGGCGTGCTCCTCCATCCACGCCACCGTCTTGCGCCGGTTCTCCGCAACGCGCAGGAAGCGCGTCAGCCAGACGGTCCCGACGACTACCACGATCAGCGTCCCCAGCAAGAGCGCCCCTTTGCCGGCGTAGTTGAGCGCGGTGTCGATCGAGCGCGAGAAGAGGTAGCCGACCACCACCGCCGAGCTCACCCAGAGCCCGCAGCCGAGCACGCTGTAGGGGAAGAACTGGCGGAAGCGCATGCCGGAGCTGCCGGCGATGAAGGGGGCGAAGGCGCGGACGAAGCCGACGAAGCGGCCGAGGAAGATCGTCTTGCCGCCGTGGCGGGAGAAGAAGTCCTCGACCTGGTGGAGGCGGTCGTGGTCGAGCCCGAAGCGGGGCCCGTGGTGAAGCAGGAACTCGCGGCCGAGCCGGCGGCCGATGAAGAAGCTGGTCGTATCGCCGCCGACCGCGCAGACCCAGGCGAGGGCGATCGTCGCGTAGAGGTTGGTGGCGCCCTGGCCGGCGACGGCGCCGCCGAGGATCATCACCGTCTCGCCGGGGACCAGCAGACCGACGAAGGCGCCGGTCTCGGCGAAGGCGAAGAGGCCGACCAGCGCGTACGTCCAGGCGCCGAGCGCTTCGGAGACGTCCTCGAGGATCTTCTCCAGGTCGACGAACTGGGTGAAGACGATGTAGGCGGCGGCGACAGCGGCGGCGATCACCGCCCATTTCGCGTATTTGCGCTGCTTCTCGGTTCCCGGCAGCCTCACGGCGCCGCCGCCTCGGGCTCGGTCCCGGGCGGCGCCACGCCGGCTTCGCAGAGGATCGCCCCGGCGCCCTCGATCCGCTCGGCCGTGGCGCGGGCCGCGGCGAGGTCGGCGAAGAGGCCGACCGCGGTCGGGCCGGAGCCGCTCAAGATCGCCAGCGGCGCGCCCGCCTCGCGCAGCCGGTCGAGCGCCGCCCCGATGTCGGGACGGAGCGAGCGGGCCGCCGGCTCGAGGTCGTTGACCAGCAGCTCGGGAAAGCCGAGCGGCGAGGCGCCCGCGCCCGCCGCCGCCCGCAGCCGCTCGGCCAGCTGGTCGAGCTCCGCCGGCTCGCGGCCGAGCCCGAGCCGGTCCGCCTCGGCGAAGACCGCCGCGGTCGAGAGCCCGCCGCCGCCGGGCAGAAGCAGCGCCGCGTGCGGCGCCGGCCGCGGCAGCGGCTCGACCCGCTCGCCGGCGCCCCGCACCAGCGCCAGCGCCGGCCGCAGCTGCGAGGGCACGTCGGCGCCGAGCCGGGCGGCGATCGCCGGCAGGTCGCCGACCTCACCGGCCGCCAGCCGCAGCACCGCGGCGGCGTCGGCGGAGCCGCCGCCGAGCCCGGCGGCGACCGGGATCCGCTTCTCGACCGCGATCCGCAGCGGCCCGTGCCCCCAGCCCGCCTCGCGCAGCGCCGCCAGCGCCCGCGCCGCGAGGTTCTCCGCCACCGGCCCCTCGACCCCCTCGCAGACGACCTCGTCCCGCGTCGCCGCCTCGACCTCGGACCAGATCGGCGAGCGCCAGCGGCTCGAACAGCGAGCAGAGCTCGTGCAGCCCGTCCGCGCGCGGACGGCCGAGATAGAGGCAGAGGTTGAGCTTGGCGGGAGCGTGAAGGAGCACGGACTGGACGGGACGTTCTCAGCTTCCGTCCGCAAGCTTCGCGGAGAGCGCCGCGAACTGCGCTGGCGAGAGCGCCTCCGCACGAGCGTCTTCAGCCAGGCCGAGCTCGCCCAGCGCCTCCCGGGCCGGCTGCAGCAGCCCCGGCCGGGTGAGCTCCAGCGAGCGGGCGAGCGCCTTGCGGCGGTGGGCGAAGGCGCCGCGGACCACGACCCTCGTCCACTCGTCGGCGCCGGGACCGATGCGCCGCAGCCGCAGGATCGCCGACGCGACCCGCGGCCGCGGCCGGAACACCGCCGGGTCGACGGTCCGCAGCAGCTCGACCTCGCAGGCGAGCTGGACGAGCACGCTCGGCCCGCCGTAGGTGCGCGAGCCCGGCGCCGCCCGCAGCCGGTCGCCGATCTCCCGCTGCACCATCACCGTCCAGCCACGCAGCGAGGGCAGCTCGGCGATCGTCCGCAGGATCACCGGCGTCGCAACCGCGTAGGGAAGGTTGGCGACCATCGCGTTCGGCGGCGGCGCCAGCGTCGCCAGGTCGAGCTTGACCGCGTCGCCCCAGTGCAGCTCGACGTTCGGCAGCGCCGCCAGCTCGCGCAGCCCCGGCTCCAACCGGCGGTCGAGCTCGATCATGTGCAGGTGCGCCGCGGCCGCCGCCAGCCGCTCGCTCAGCACCCCCTCCCCCGCCCCGACCTCGAGCACCACTTCGCCGGGCTCGAGCCCCGCGTCGCGGACGATCGCCTCCAGCAGGTTCGGGTCGGCGAGGAAGTTCTGGCCAAGCCTGACCATCCTCAGATGCTCCCACTACCAGTGGAAGAGGGCGCGGGCGTTGGCGGCGACCGTCGCCTCGAGCTCCCGGTAGTCGACGCCCCGCACCGCCGCCACCACCTTCGCCGTCTCGACCACGTAGGCCGGCTGGTTGCGGCGGCCGCGGACCGGCTGCGGCGCCAGGAAGGGGGCGTCGGTCTCAACCAGGATCCGGTTCTCCGGCACCTGCGCCGCCGCCTCGCGCAGCGCCTCCGCGCTCGGGTAGGTGACGTTGCCAGCGAACGAGCAGTACCAGCCGCGGTCGGCCGCGTCGGCGACCCGCTGAGGCGCCGAGAAGCAGTGCAGGACGACCGGGTTGGAGCCGGCGCCGGCGTCGAGGGTGGCGAAGATCTCGTCGATCGCGGCGGTCTCCCCCTCGGCGTCGCGGGCATGGATCACGATCGGCAGCCGCAGCTCGACCGCGACCTCGATCTGCGCCGCGAAGGCGCGGCGCTGGGCGTCGGGCGAGGCCGTGTCGCGGTAGAAGTCGAGCCCGGTCTCGCCGATCGCCCGCACCTTCTCGTGGGCCGCGAGCCGGGCGATCTCGACCGCCGCCGATCGGTCGAAGCCCTCCGCGTCGTTGGGATGGCGGCCGACGCTGGCAAAGACCGAGCCGTGGCGCTCGGCGGCGGCGATCACGGTCGCATTGGTCCCCTCCTCGAGGCCGATGTTCAGCAGCCGCTCGACGCCGGCCTCGGCGGCGGCCGCGAGCAGCTCGTCCTCGCTCCCCTCGCAGAGGAAGAGGTGGGCGTGGGAGTCGATCACGGCGCCCAGGTTATGGGCAGCGGCCTCAGGCCTCGATCTTCGGGAACAGCGCCGGCGTCCGCTCGACCTTCTGGCCGCCGGGGCGCGAGCCGAGCTCGGCCAGCCCGCGGCCCTCTTCGGCGAGCGCGGCGAGCAGCGTCTCCGCCGTGTCCGGCAGGTAGGGGACGAGCATCAGCGTCGTCACCCGCAGCCCCTCGACCAGGTTGTAGAGGACTTCGTCGAGCCGCTCGGGGTCGGCCTCGTCCTTGGCGAGCGCCCACGGCTGCGTTTCCTCGACGAACCTGTTCAGCCGCCGCACCAGGGTCCAGACCAGCTCGAGCGCCTGGCTCAGCTCGGCCCGGTCGAGCAGGTCGCAGAAGCGGGCCAGGGTCCCTTCGAAGTCCTCCGCCAAGGTCGCGTCGACGGCGGCCTCCGGCACGGTGCCGGCGCGGTAGCGGTCGACCATCGCCAGCACCCGGCTGGCGAGGTTGCCGTAGTCGTTGGCGAGCTCGGTCTCGTAGCGGGCCTCGAAGCCGGCGGTCGAGATCGAGCCGTCCTGGCCGAAGCTCACCTCGCGGAACAGGTAGAAGCGCAGCGCGTCGGCGCCGAAGCGCTCGATCACCACGAACGGGTCGAGCACGTTGCCGAGGCTCTTCGACATCTTTTTCTCGCCCATCAGCAGGTAGCCGTGGATCACCATCCGCCGCGGCACCTCCAGCCCCGCGGCGATGCAGAGCGCCGGCCAGTAGACGGCGTGGAACTTGAGGATGTCCTTCGCCATCACGTGCAGGTCGGCTGGCCAGAAGCGCTCGCTGAGGTCCTCGCCGGGGCGGGCGAAGGAGAGCGCCGTGACGTAGTTGAGGAGCGCGTCGAACCAGACGTACATCCGCTGCTCGGGGTCCCAGGGCAGCGGCAGGCCCCATTTCAGCGTCGGTCGCGAGAGCGAGACGTCCTCCAGCCCGCCCTTGATGAAGGCGACCGCCTCGTTGCGGCGGAAGTCGGGGACGACGAAGTCCGGCCGCTCCTCGTACAGCTCTTCCAACCGCCCCTGGAACTCCGAGAGCCGGAAGAACCAGTTCTCCTCCTTCACCCAGTCGAGCGGGATCTCGTGGATCGGGCAGGTGTTGCCCGCCGCCACCTCGCGCTCGGTTTTGAAGTCGGCGCAGCGCGGGCAGTACCAGCCCTCGTAGGTCCCCTTGTTGACCCAGCCGTTGTCGAAGACCCGCTGCATGATCTCCGCCACCTTCGCTTCGTGGCGCGGGTCCGAGGTGCGGATGAAGAAATCGTTGGAGACGCCGATCGTCGGCATCAGCGCTTCGAACTTGGCGGCGTTGCGATCGGCCAGCTCCTGCGGCGAGATCCCCTCCCGCTCGGCCGCCACCTCGATCGGCTCGCCGTGCTCGTCGGTGCCGGTGAGGAAGAAGACGTCGTCCTCGCGCTGCCGCCGATGGCGGGCGAGCACGTCCGCGGCCAACGTCGAGTAGGCGTGGCCGAGGTGCGGCTCGGCGTTGACGTAGTAGATCGGGGTGGTGACGTAGTACTTGTTGGCGGCCATTCCGTTGGCCACGCTATCCGAGACGAGGAGCGAGCAATGACGATGACGATCGACACCCACGGCCGCTGGCCGCTCGCCGCCGCGGCCCTGGTCGCTCCCAGCTGGGGGCTGGCGCTCGCCGGGCGTGCCGACCTGCGCCGCGACCGGCGCTGGGTCGCTGCCCTCGGCCTGCCGATCCTCGTCACCCACCAGGCCGAGGAGTGGGTCCGCCCCGGCGGCTTCCTGCCGTTCTGCAACGAACGGCTGCTCGGCAGCGGCGAGCCGACCTGGCCGCTGAGCGAGCGCGACGGCTTCCACGTCAACGTCACGCTCGGCTGGAGCAGCGCCCTGCTCGCCACCGCGACCTGGGAGCGAAGCGCGGCACCGGCGGCCTTCGTCGTCTGGTTGGAGGCCGGCAACGCGGCGATGCACGCCGGCATGGCGCTGCGCGAGCGCCGCTACAACCCGGGCCTGCTGACGGCGACGCTGCTGATGGGCGTCCACGCCGCGGCCGCCGATGTCGCCTTGCGCCGCTCGGGCCGCCTCTCGCGGCGCGGCTGGCTGGCGGCCGCGGTCGCCGGCGCCGGCTTCAGCGTCGGCCTGCCGCTGGCGATGAAGCTGCGGATGCGGCGCGCCTCGGGCTAGACATAGGTTTGCGAGAGGGCGGGTGGGGGTCGGGGGACCCTCCTCTCTCGGTCTGTCGTCGATAGGAGTAAGGAGAGCTGTCGCCCGGAGCGCCGTTCTCCTCAACCGCAAAACGTTCGGAGGGTCCCCCGACCCCCTCCCGCACGAAGCAACAAGCTCAAGACACGAGGGACGGGACCACACCATGGGAAACGCCCGCAGCTTCTTTGGTTAGCTGCGGGACGGGGCGTGGTTGCCAGCGGATTCGTGGGCGAGCGTCGGGGTCCCTCCCCCGGACACTCAAGAAACAACGAAGTTGCGTTTCTGTCCGGGGGAGGGACCCCGACGCTCGCCCCCACCAAACCCTGATCAGCGCCGCGCCTCGCGCCCGGTCAGAGCCTTGTAGAGATCGTTCGCCCGGGTCCCGGTCAGCGCCGCGACGACGCTGGCGGCGGCCCGCGGGCGGGCGCCCGACTGGACCAGGTGGCGGAGGGCGTCGACGGCGAAGCTGACGTCTTTGTCGTGCGAGGTCGCCGCCGCCGGGGCGATCACGAGGACCAGCTCGCCTTTGACGTCGCCGCGGAAGCGGCGGGCGAGCTCGCCGAGGGAGCCGCGGGCGACCTCCTCGTGCATCTTGGTCAGCTCGCGGCAGACCGCGGCCTCGCGGTCGGGGGCGACCGAGGCGAGCGCCGCCAGGCTCTCCCCGACCCGGCGCGGGCTCTCGAAGGCGACCACGGTCTCGGTCGAGCGCAGGACTCGCTCCAGCTCGCCGGCGCGCCGCGGCAGGAAGCCCTCGAAGCGCCAGCGGTCGGTCGGCAGGCCCGAGGCGACCAGCGCCACCGGGATCACCGACGGTCCGGGCAGGACCTCGACCTCGAGGTCGCGGTCGATGCAGCGGCGGATCAGCTTGTAGCCGGGGTCCGAGATTCCCGGCATGCCGGCGTCGGAGACGAGCGTGACCGAGTCGCCGCGCTCGATCCGTGCGCTCAGCTCGACCGCCCGGCTCGCTTCGTTGCCCTCGTGGTTGGAGACGAGGCGGGGATGAGGACGGATGCGGAGCCGGTCGAGCAGGCCGCCGGTCCTGCGGGTGTCCTCGCAGGCGATGAAATCGGCGCTGACCAGCGCCTCGCGCATGCGCGTCGTGACGTCGTCGAGGTTGCCGATCGGGGTCGGGCAGACGGTCAGCCGGCCCGGCATCAGTGACTGTCACGCGGCCCGCGTGTGCGGCTGGCGAGTGCCGCACCGAGCGGGGCTAGGACGCAGGGAGGCCGAATAGCACAGCTATTTGGGCGACCGAGGACGACGCCCCGCGAAGTGTGTGCGGTGCCGCCAGGCGTGCGTGGGGGCCGCGTGACAGTCACCAGCCCGTCGTCCGCGCCCGTTCGAGGCGGGCCAGCGCGGCGGCGCCGATCATGCCGGCGTCGTTGCCCATCGTCGCCGCCAGGATCGGCGTCTCGTTCATCGGGTTCAGCGCCCGCGCCCGCACTTCCTTGCGGGCCGGGTCGAGCAGCAGGTCGCCGGCGCGGATCACGCCGCCGCCGACGACGATCGCGTTCGGCTGGAAGATGTTGGCGAAGCTGGCGCAGGCGACCCCGAGCCGCGAGCCGATCAGGTCGAAGACCGCGATCGCGGTCTCGTCGCCGGCCAGGGCGGCGTCGGTGACCGCGGTGCCGTCGACGGTCTCGCCGGTGGCGAGCAGCTTGCCGAGGGCGGAGTCGGGCGAGCTTTCGGCCGCCGCCCGGCCCTCGCGCCCGAGCGCGGTCCCGGAGGCGAGCGACTCGACGCAGCCGTGGTTCGGGCAGTTGCCCTGGCAGGGCGGGCCGTCGGCCTGGATGACGACGTGGCCGAGCTCGGCGCCGGCGCCGGTCGAGCCGCGGTAGACCTCGCCGTTGAGGATCAGGCCGCCGCCGATCCCGGTGCCGACCGTCAGCATCACCATGTGCGGCATGCCGCGGGCGGCGCCGAACATGAACTCGGCGAGGGCGGCGACGTTGGCGTCGTTGTCGACGACCACCGGCAGCCCGACCGCCTTTTCGACCCGGTCGCGGATCGGCAGATCGGCGAGCGGCAGGTTGACCGCCGAGACCGCGACCCCGCGCTCGAAGTCGATCGTCGCCGGAATGCCGAGGCCGACAGCGCTGACCTTGGGGCGGGCGTCGCGGGCGTCGCCGACCTCGCGCACCAGAAGGTCGACCAGCTCCTCCTCGGTCTGCCCGGTCGAGGCCTCGCGCCGCTCCCACACGACCTCGGTCCCGTCGAGGACCCCGACCAGCATCTTGGTGCCGCCGAGGTCGACGCCGATCGTCTCTTGGCCACTCTCGTTCACGAAATCGGCAGGCTAGCCGTTCGCCGCCGTCGAGCAGGATCGGCGCGCCCGGCTGCGAAGCGTTGCCCAGTCGATGCGCTCCAATCTCCCCACACTAGGTTTCTAGGGCTCTGATGCCGGACGAGGGTCAGCAAAGCCCGGACGACGGTCCGAAACGGCCGCCGGAGCCGCCGGAGTACAACGTCTACCGCTCGCGGCGGGGGCTGCTCTCGCGCCTGCGCGGCGCCGAGCTACCGAGCCTGAAGAAGGAACGGCAACCGGGTCCCGGCGGCCCGGGCGGCGATGGCGGCGGCCGCTGGCGCTGGCCCTGGAAGCGGGACCGCGACGGCGGCGGCGAGCCCGACGTGCCGGGCAAGCAGCGGAAGCCTTGGAGCGTCCGGCGGGCGCTGAAATGGGTGGCGCTGGCGGCCCTCGGCTGGATCCTGATCAGCCTGCTCGCCTTCGCCGTCTCCGCTCAGCTGCAGGCGTTCAAGCTCTCCGGCGAAGCCGCCGACGCCCTGCACGGCAACCCGTTCCTGCTCTTCAACCCGCAGACGATCCTCGTCCTCGGCACCGACGCGCGGCCGCCGGACACCAAGGGGACCGGCGCGCCCTCGCAGAAGTGCTTCGAACAGCAGGAACGCGGCGACGCGCCCCACGACGGCTGCGAACAGGGCCAGTTCCGCGCCGACACGCTGATGCTGATCCGGGCCGGCGCCGGCACCTTCAACAAACTCTCGATCCCGCGTGACAGCTTCGCCGAAATCCCCGGCGAGCAGCCGCAGAAAATCAACGCCGCCTTCGCCTTCGGCGGCGCCGCCCTGCAGATCAAGACCGTCGAGAAGTTCCTCGGGATCAAGGTCGACCACGTCGCGATCGTCGACTTCACCGGCTTCGAAGACCTGATCGACGCGGTCGGCGGCGTCGAAGTCGACCTACCGCACAAGCTCTGCGCCGAAATCTCCGGCGGCTCCGGTGGCGGCCAGGGCGGGGTCACCCTGCACCTGAAGAAGGGCGAGAACACGCTCGACGGCGAAAAGGCGCTCGCCTACTCGCGGATCCGTGAGCCGAGCGAATGCCCCGGCAAGGGCAAGAGCGCCTTCACCCTCGGCTACAGCGACCTCGACCGCGAGAAGGCCCAGCAGGCGGTGATCAACGGGATCAAGGACCGCCTCACCGACCCGCTGCGCGCCCCCTACAACTTCATCAGGGGCCCGATCATCGGCTGGGACGCGCCGAAGGCGTTCGTCAGCGACATGGGCTTCTTCACGATGCCGCAGCTGGTCCTCTCGGCGGCGATCGGCGGCAGCGCCCCGACCGACGTCCTCTGCGGCTCGCCGAAGGCGGGCTGCGGCGAAGGGCCGGAAGGCTCGATCGAAGTGCCCGAGCGCGTGCGCCGGTCGGCGGTCAAGCGCCTGATGGGCTGAGCCGCTGCAAGCCTTTCACCCCCTATGAGGGGTGAAATCGCTGCAGCGCGCTCAGTCGGCCGCCGGGGAGGAGGCGGTCGATTTCGACTCGCCCGAGCCGGAGGAGCCGCCCGAGCCCGACGAGCCGGAGTCCGACGACTTCGACTCGCCGCCGCCGCTCTCGCCGCCGCCGCCCTCGCTGCTCGAGCCGTTGCCGCCGCCTTTGCGTTTGCCGTAGTCGGTGTTGTAGAAGCCGGAGCCCTTGAAGTGGACCGCGGGGGCGGTCAGGACGCGGACGCAGGGGGCGCCGCATTCGACGCATTCGGTCAGCGCCTCGTCCGCCATCTTCTGCATCACGTCGAAGACGTGGCCGTTCTCGCATTTGTACTCGTAGATCGGCACGGGCTCGGCATTATCGCAATCGCTACGGTTCAGCCATGACGACGACCGAGCCGAGCACTCCGCCGACCGAGGTGACGATGGAGGAGATCGTGGCGCTGTGCAAGCGGCGCGGCTTCGTCTTCCCCTCCTCGGAGATCTACGGCGGCCTCGGCTCGACCTATGACTACGGCCACTACGGCGTCCTGCTGAAGACCAATGTCAAGAACGAGTGGTGGCGGGCGATGCTGCAGGAACGCGACGACATGGTCGCCCTCGACTCGGCGATCCTGCAGAGCCCGAAGGTCTGGGAGGCGTCTGGCCACCTCGCCGGCTTCACCGACCCGCTCGTCCAGTGCCTCGGCGACTGCAAGCGGCGCTGGCGGGAGGACCACCTGCGCGAGGAAGTCGAGGCGAAGGGCGGCGACCCGGAGGCGGATCTGCGCTGCCCCGAGTGCGGCGGCGAGCTGTCGGAGCCGCGCAACTTCAACCTGATGTTCGAGACCCACGTCGGCCCGGTCGCCGAGCAGGGCTCGGTCGTCTACCTGCGGCCGGAGACGGCGCAGGGGATCTTCATCAACTTCAAGAACGTGCTCAGCTTCGCCCGCAAGAAGCCGCCGTTCGGGATCGCCCAGGTCGGCAAGTCGTTCCGCAACGAGATCACCCCCGGCAACTTCATCTTCCGCACCCGCGAGTTCGAGCAGATGGAGATGGAGTTCTTCGTGCCGCCGCCGGACGCCGAGCGCTGGTACCGCGAGTGGATCGAGCTGCGCCATCGTTGGTACACGGACCTCGGCATCCGCCCCGAATACCTGCGGGTCCGCGCCCACGACGCCGACGAGCTCTCCCACTACTCGAGCGGCACCAGCGACGTCGAGTACCTCTTCCCGATCGGCTGGTCGGAGCTCGAGGGGATCGCCAACCGCGGCGACTTCGACCTCACCCAGCACGCCCGGTTCAGCGGCGAGAAACTCGAGTACTTCGACCAGCAGACCAAGGAACGGTACGTCCCGCACGTGATCGAGCCGGCCGCCGGCGCCGACCGCGCCGCGCTCGCCTTCCTCGTCGACGCCTACGAGGTCGAGGAGGTCGAGGGGCGCCAGCGAACGGTGCTGCGGTTGCACCCGCGGATCGCCCCGGTCAAGGTCGCGGTGCTGCCGCTGGTCTCCAAGGACGGGCTGGCCGAGCGCGCCCGCGAGGTCCACCACCAGCTGCGGCCGCGGCTGATGGCCGAGTACGACGAGGGCGGCTCGATCGGCAAGCGCTACCGCCGCCAGGACGAGATCGGCACCCCCTGGGGCGTCACCGTCGACCACCAGACGATGGAGGACGACACCGTGACCCTGCGCGACCGGGACTCGCTCGAGCAGGTGCGGGTGCCGATATCCGGTCTCGGCGACGAGCTCGTGTCTCGGCTCGACCGCCCCTGGCAGAGCCCCAAGCTGGGCTAGTCCACCCAAAAACCTCCTGGTCACTCAAGCCGATCCGCTCTAGGGTCGATACGCGGCCGACAGGCGTGTCTGGCGCTCGCACCGACTCGCAATCTCAGGAACGGAGAGAGCATGGCCTACGAGATGAAGATCCGCGGCACCCAGGAGGAGGTCAAGGTCCGCAGCCTCTGGGCCGTGGCCCTTCTGCCGATCATCACCCTCGGCATCTACCACCTGGTGTGGTGGTACAAGATCAACAAGGAGCTGAAAGCCTACGGTGAGGCGAAGGGTTTCGACCTCGGTCAGAACCCGACCAACTCGCTGCTGGCGCTGTTCCCCGGCGGTTTCATCATCGTGCCGGCGATCCTCACCTACATCCGCGGCACCAAGCGCGTCCAGGGCGCGGCGAAAATCGCCGGCCGCGAGCCGGTCAACGGCTGGCTGGTGCTGGTCCTCTACCTCGTCCTCTCGATCGGGATGTGGGCGTACCTGCAGTCCTCGCTCAACCAGATCTGGGAGCAGGAGGCCGAACCGCTCGAGGGCCACGAGGCGCCGCCGGCGCGCGACGAGATGCCGCCGCCGATCGCTGACACCACCAACCCCACCAGCTGATCGCCCTGACCGCCTGAGCGGCGGCCCCGGCTCAGCGTTCGAGGTAGGCGAGCACCGCCTGCGCGTCTGCCTCGAGCGCCGCCGCGGCTTTCTTGGTGACCCGGCCGAGGTGCTCGATCTCGAGCTCCCGGCCGGAGAGCCTCCAGGTCGCGACCGCGCGGCCGTCGACCAGCGCGAAGGGCCGGAAGATCCCGTTGTTGGTGACCAGCAGCCTGTGCGGGCCGACGACCTCCTCGCGCGAGACCCAGCCGAGCAGCAGCGGCTCGAAGGAGCCGAGCAGGCGCGGCGCCGGCAGCGGCGCGGCCGGTGGCCGGGCGGCGAGGTCGAGGAGCCCGTCGGGGCGCTGCTCGAGCTGGGCGGCGATCGCCTCGAGGCCGGCGCGGGCGTCGCGCAGCGGCAGCCCCGCCCAGCGGGCGAGGTCGCGCTCGTCGGCCGGTCCGTGACCGGCGAGGTAGCGGCGGGCGAGCTCGGCCAGCGCCGGCTCGCGGTCGACCGGCGGCTGCGGGCCGAGCCAGTCGGCGGTGAGGACGAAGGCCTGCTCGTTGCCGACCATCGGCCCGCGGACGGTCAGGCCGCGGAGCGCGGCCGCGTACAGCACGTGGACGAGCGCCTGCCCCTTGGTCGGGACGCCGGCGGCGTCGAGTCGCTCCTTCAGCTGGGCGCGGGTCAGCGGGCCCGCGTCGGCGAGCGCCCGCTCGATCGTCGCCACCCCCTTCTCGGCCTGCGCCTCGGAGACGCCGGTCTGCCGCAGCCGCGTCGCCGATGAGGTGAGCAGTGGCGGCGTCGTCAACGCCTGCAGCCACGGATAGTCCTCGCGGCGCACCAGGTGCAGGGTGCCGCGGTTGAGCCAGGTGACGAGGAGCGAGCGCTCCTCGGTCAGCTCGCGGTCGAACGTCGCCCGCGCAGAGCCCCGTGGTCCGCGCCCGCACCGCCAGCCGCGCCCCGCGCGGGTCCTGCGCCTGCACCGCCAGCAGCCGCTCCGCGACCGCGACCGGCCCGCCCAGCGGCTCGCCCGCCAGCCCCTGCGCGGTCAGCCGCTCGGCGATCGGCGATCGAGGCTTGGTTGGCACCCGCCCATCATCGCGGCCCGGTCCGACCGGTGGCGTCAGAGTCCGCCGGTCACGATCGCGAGGACGATCGCGACCAGGATTCCACTCCCGAAGCGGTAGATCAGCGCTCGCAGGTCGCGATCGACGCGCTCGAATCCCGCGTCATGCGACGCGACAGCTCGTCGAGGCGCCCGTCGGTCCACGTTTCCCGCTGCATGGGACGAGACTACGAATGCAGACGAAACATATCAACGCCTGTTTGTAAAAAGAGCGTCTCGGAAGCGTGGCTACTTGCCGGACAACCGGTCCCAGGCGCGGCGCAGGAAGCCTGGGCCACCGCCTTTGACCATGTCGCTCGGGCCGACCGAGAGCGCGCCCGGGTTGGCACTCGGTTTCGGCAGCTGCTCGACCGCGGCGGCGTCGATCGTCAGGGTGACGCCGCGTTCGCGGATCTCGCCGACCTCGGGGGCGTCGACGAATTTGTGGCCGCCGGGGCCGGCGGTGGTGTCGATGATGATCCCGTCGAACATGTCGACGGCCGGTTCGCTCATCACCTTCACGACACGGCCGACCTTGACGCCGTCGCTGGAGAAGACCGGCACGTTGCGGCCGAGCGTCAGGTATGAGATCTGGTCACCGAGGTCGTCCATGCGGCGAGCTTAGATGATCGATTCCAAATCCCCGCATACCTGGATGACGCGCCCAGTCACGCGCGGATTTGGAATCGATCATCTAGCGAAGTCGAAACTGGCTGCCCAGCCAGTTTCGCGCTACGCTCCAGTTACCCCGATCGTATCACCAAAAGGAGTAGAGATGAGCGTCGCCGCCCAGAGCCTGATGGACAACGTCACCTACGAGGATCTCTACCGGCGTTGGGAGGGCGGCAACTGGAGCGCCTACGACATCGACTTCGCCGGCGACCGCGCCGGCTGGGAGGGCCTCAGCGAGATCCAGCGGCGCTCGGCGATGTGGATCTACTCGATGTTCTTCTATGGCGAGGACCGCGTCGCCGAAACCCTCGCCCCCTACATCACCGCCGCGCCGAGCGAGGAGCAGGCCTACTTCCTCGCCACCCAGCAGGTCGACGAGGTCCGCCACTCGGTCTTCTTCCACCGCTTCTTCAAGGAGGTGATCGGGGTCGGCGGCGAGACGATCGAGCAGACGCTGGCGACCACCCAGCCGCAGCTCAACTGGGGCTACCTCGGCATCTTCAACCGCCTCGACCGGATGGCGGAGGAACTGCGCAAGGATCGCTCGCTGCCCAAGTACGCGCAGGCGATCACCCTCTACCACCTGATCGTCGAGGGCAGCCTGGCGCAGCCCGGGCAGCACTTCATCGAGGACTTCTTCTCCAACGCGGAGTCGATGCCCGGCTTCAGCGCCGGGATGGCCAACGTCTCCCAGGACGAGCAGCGCCACATCGGCTTTGGCGTCAAAGTCCTCTCCGAGCTGCTGGCCGAGAGCCACCCCGCCTCGGAGGAATGCCGCGCCGCCGTGGTCGAGCTGCTGCGCGAAACGCTCCCCTACGGCCCCGCCGTCTTCTACCCGCCGAATATGGACCGCTCCTACACCGAGTGCTACGGCTTCAGCCTCGAGGACATCTTCGCCTTCGGCCTCAAACTGATCCGCCAGCGCTGGCGGACGATCGGCTTCCCGACCGAGGAGATGCCACCCGGCGTCTTCCCCTTCGATCCCGACGCCGACGCGCGCACCGTCGCCGAGCGCCAGGTGAAGCTGATGGAAGCGGGCGTCCTCGGCCCGCCCGACGCGCCCGGCCCGCTCGCCACGCCCGAGGTCCAGGGCCTCTACTTCGACCTGATCAAGCGCAGCGCCGACCCGGCGGCCGCCAACGGCGCCCCACTCGTCTACCAGTGGAGCTTCTCCGACGCCGACCCCTGGCACATCGTCATCGACAACGGCTCGACCCGCGCCGAGCCGGGCGTCGCGCCGAATCCGACGGTCACCTTCGAGACCACCTGGCGCGACTGGGTCCGCTCGGGCAAACCGGACGCCAACCCGCTCAGGTTCGTGCTGCAGCGGCGGATCCGTCCGCGCGGCAAGCTGACCGAGCTGGCGCGGCTGCGCAAGGTGTTCAACTAGCCGGATCGGCGGCGGCGCCGGCGCGGCGCTAGGAGATCGGCGGGCGCTGGTCGGCCCAGGGCCGCTCGGCCTCGATCTGACCAGCCAGCGAGAGCAGCGTCGCCTCGTCGCCGGGGCGGCCGATGATCTGCACCGAGAGCGGCATGCCGTCGGCGCCGAAGCCGAAGGGGACCGCCATCGCCGGGTTGCCGAGGTGGTTCCAGGGGACGCAGAAGGGATAGAAGCGGCCCATCCCGAGGGTCGTCGCGAGGGCGCCACGGCCCTGCCAGCGGCGGACCGGCAGCGCGGTGCCGCCCATCACCGGCATCACCAGCACGTCGACCGAGTCGAAGATCGCGTTGATCCGGGCAACCTCTTCGGGGCGGCGGGCGATCGCCCACTCGTAGACCGCCTCGGGCAGCAGGCCGCCGAGCCGGCCGAAGCCGCGGGTGCGGCGTTCGAGGCGCTCCGGCCGTGGCACTTCGTCGACGGTCTCCGCGACTCCTTTGAGGAAGCGGGCGCTGAGCGTGTCGCCGATCGAGCCCCAGTCCGGGTCGCGAGGGGCGACCTCGTGGCCGAGCGAGCGCAGCAGCTGGGCGGCGTCGACCACCGCCTGCTTCGCCTCGTCGCTGACGGTCGGCGGCAGGATCGCCCGCGGCGGCAGGTTCGAGTAGGCGACGCGGAGCTTGCCGGGTGGCGTCTGCGCCGACTCGACGAAGGGGCGCTCGGGCGGCGGCGGCAGCTCCTCCTCGTCGGCGCCGCCGGAGACGACGTCGAGCCAGAGGGCGGTGTCGAGGACCGAGCGGCTGACGCAGCCTTCGACCACCAGCCCGCGCCAGCCTTCCTTGCGCGGCGCCTGCGAGACGCGGCCGCGCGAGGGCTTCAGGCCGAAGAGGCCGCAGCAGGCGGCCGGGATGCGGATCGAGCCGGCGCCGTCGCCGGCGGAGGCGATCGGCACCAGGCCGGCGGCAACCGCCGCGGCGGAGCCTCCGCTCGAGCCGCCCGGCGTCCGTTGCGCGTTCCAGGGGTTGCGGGTGACGCCATAGGTCGCCGACTCGCTGAAGCCGCAGATCGCCAGCTCCGGAAGCAGCGTCAGGCCGACGACGATCGCGCCCGCCTCGCGCAGCCGCCGCACCACCTCGGCGTCGGCCGTCGCCGGCTCCTCGTAGGCGTCGGTCCCGTGCGTATTGACGGCGCCGGCCACGTCGACTTCGTCCTTGATCGCGATCGGCACGCCGAGCAGCGGCCGCTCGTCACCGGCCCGCAGCCGCGCCTCGGCCTGCTCCGCTTCGAGCAACGCCTTTTCCTCGAACAGCAGGCGGAACGAGTTCAGCTGCGGGTCGAGGCGGTGGATGCGCTCGAGGCACATCCGCACCAGCTCGCTCGGCGAGACCTCGCCGTCGCGCACCATCTGCGCCTGCCGCGCTGCACCCGCGAACGCGAGGTCCGCGGCAACTGAGCTCCCCTCTGCCACGCAGCGATCCTATTACGCTTCCGGCCCGATGGCTGTGGAACCAGGGGAAGAGGCTGTCGCGGCGGCGCTGGCGCGCTGCGAGGAGCTGAACCCGAAGCTGAACGCCTACCTCCACCTCGACCCGGAGGGAGCGCTGGCGGCGGCGCGCGCGAGCGGTCCGCCCGACGCCGAGCGCCCGCTGGCGGGGATGCCGATCTGCATCAAGGACATCTTCGACGTCGCCCGCCTGCCGACCACCGCCGGCGCCGCCGGCTGGCGGCGCGAGCCGACCGTTGACGCGGTCGCCGTGGCGCGGCTGCGCCAAGCCGGCGCGATCGTCCTCGGCAAGGGCAACACCAACGAGTTCGCCTACGGGATCGACGGCAGGAACCCGCACCGGGGCGACTGCCGCAACCCCATCGAACCGTCGCGGATGAGCGGCGGCTCGAGCTCCGGGCCGGCGGTCGCGACCGCGAGCGGGATGGCCCGGGCCGGGCTCGGCACCGACACCACCGGCTCGATCCGGGTGCCGGCCGCCTTCTGCGGCCTGGTCGGCATCCGCACCACCCGCGGCCTCCTCTCCACCGCCGGCGTCGTCCCCCTCGCCCCGACCTACGACACGGTCGGCCCGCTGGCCCGCACCGTCGCCGAGGCGGCGCTCCTCCTCGACGTCCTCGCCGGCCGCCCACCGGCCGAGCCACCGCGTCCCGCCGTCGAGGGCCTTCGCCTCGGCCTCGCCCCCGAGCTCCTCGCCCTCGCCGACGCCCCGGTCGCGGCCCAGGTCCGCGCCGCCGCCCGGGCCCTCGCCGAGGCCGGCGCCCTGGTCGAGGAGCGGAGCGTCCCAGACCCGAGCCGCGCGACCGAGATCCACCAGACGATCCAGACCGCCGAGGCCGCCACCGTCCACGCCCCTTGGTTCGACGACCAGCGCGACCGCTACGCCGCCGACGTCCGCGACCGGATCGAAGCCGGCCGCCAGGTCCCAGCGATGACCTACCTCCAAGCCCAATCCGACCGCCGCGAGTTTCGCCACGACTTCTTCGCCGCGATCGAAGGCCTCGACGCCCTCCTCGCCCCCTCCGCACCGGTCCCCGCACCCCCAATCGAGGCGACCGAGGTGACGATCAACGGCGAGCGCCAGCCGCTGCGCCCGGCGCTGCTCTCGTGCGTGCTGCCGATCAGCCAACTCGAGTGCCCGGTGGTCGCAATGCCGATCGGCGCCGTTGACCGGCTGCCGGTGGGAATGCAGGTGATCGGCAGGCCCGGCTCGGAGGGGATGCTGCTCCGAATCGCGGCTGCGGTGGAGGGATCGGGGTCGGCCTAGGAGACTGGCCGGCTCCCCAGCCTGGCGTCCAGGTCGCCGGCCCGTATCCGTCCCTAGTTGTAGTTCCTAAGCACGTTGTTCATCCGGGCCTCCTTGGAGGCTGGGGGTGTCGAGCCACCCAGCACCAAGGAGAAGACCCGGATGAAGCTTCACGCTAATGCCAAGCTCGGCCCGAAGGGCCGGCTTGTGATCTGTCGCCGCGTTCTCGAGGAACGGTGGTCGCTCACGGAGGCGGCCGAGGCCGCCGGAGTGAGCGAGCGCACCGCTGGCAAGTGGGTGCGCCGTTATCGCTTAGAAGGCGACGCCGGCCTCGCAGACCGCAGCTCGGCCCCGAAGCGGGTCCACAACGCCACGCCCTCCGAGCGGGTCGATGCGATCGCCGCCCTGCGTCGTCTGCGGCTGACCGGACCCGAGATCGCCGAGATCCTGCAGATGTCGACTTCAACCGTCTCGGCGGTGTTGAGAAGGATCGGCCTCGGCAAGCTCTCCCGCCTGGAGCCCGCTGAGCCGATTCGCCGCTACGAGCGCTCCTCGCCCGGGTGAGCTGATTCACATCGACGTCAAGAAGCTCGGCCGGATCGCGGGTGGGGCCGGGCACCGGATCGTCGGCCGCAAGGCTCAACGCCGCCAACCCCGAACGCCGGGACGCCAAGGGCGTCAGGCCGCAAGAGCGTTGGCTGGGAGCGCGTGCACGTCTGCGTCGACGACGCCACCCGCCTGGCTTCTTCGTCGAGGTGATCAGCTCACCCGACGAGAAGGCCACGACGGCGATCGGTTTCCTGCGGCGAGCGATTGCCTTCTATCGCTCCCACGGCATCGTCGTCGAGCGGGTGATGACCGACAACGGCCCTCGCCTACATCTCCTTCGCCCACGCAGCGGCCTGCTCGCTCGCTCGGGATCGGGCGCATCCGCACCAAGCGCTACCGGCCGCAGACCAATGGCAAGGCCGAGTCGCCTTCTGCATACGCGCACGATTGCTCAACGAGTGGGCGCCTCCAGCGGCCTCGGCCGTCTACGGGAGCGTCAGCGTTCCTCGAGAGGGCCGCGACCACGCCGCTCTCGGGCTGGGTCGAGCGCTACTAAGCTTCTCCCGACGACACGGCGCCCTCGGCCACCGGCCGGCCGATTCAGCGGCTGCGGGAGCTCGAGCGGAACAACGTGGCTGGCAACTACACCTAGTCAGCTCAAAGAGAGAGGGGTGGCCCGAACCCTGGAGTGAGCGTCGGTAGGACCCCCGAACGTTTTGCGGCTGAGGAGAGCGGCGTCTCGGGCGACAGCCCATCGACGCCGATCGACGACAGGCCGAGTGAGGGGGTCCTACCGACGCTCACCCCCCGCCACCAACCCCGACCCCTAGGCCCGCGCCACCTCAGCCTCCGCCTCCGCCCCCTCATCCTCATCAACCTCACTCCCCTCGAAACTCAAATTCGGCAGCGCCCGATCCAACCACCCCGGCATCCACCAGTTCCAGCCCCCCATCAACTTCATCGCCGCCGGCACCAGGATCAGCCGCACCAGGGTGGCGTCGAGCGCGATCGCGATCGCCGAGCCGAGACCGATCTCCTTGATCGAGGGGACGCCGGTGAGGACGAAGACGGCGAACACCGCGGTCATGATCAGCGCCGCCGAGGAGATCGTCCGGGCGCTCGAGGCGAGGCCCTCGGCGACTGCCCGTTCGTTGTCGCCGTGGCGCAGCCAGCGCTCGCGGATCCGCGACATCAGGAACACCTCGTAGTCCATCGAGAGGCCGAAGACGACGGCGAAGATCAGGGGGACGTTGATCGTGTCGAGGGCGCCCTGGCTTTCGAAGCCGAGGAAGCCGTCGAGCCAGCCCCACTGGAAGATCGCGACGAGGATGCCGAAGGCGGCGCCGATCGAGAGCAGGTTCATCAGCACCGCCTTCAGCGGCAGGACCAGCGAGCGCAGCATCACCATCAGCACCAGGAAGCTGAGCGCGAGGACGAAGAGGATGATCTTCCACATCCCGCCCGAGATCTGTTCGCGAACGTCGAAACCGCGCGCGGTTTCGCCGCCGACGTCGGTGGTCGCGCTCTTGCCGAGCGCGCTGCCGGGAACGACCGAGTCGCGCAGTCGCTCGACCAACGAGACGGACGCGTCGGACTCGCTCGGCGCGCTCGGCGTCGCCTCGATCAGGACGCTTTCGCCGGCGTAGGAAGGCGGCGCCACCGCGGCGATACCGGGAAGGGTGCGCAGCTCGCGCTCGAAGGCGGCGACGTCGGCACGGTCGCCGGCGCTCGGCGCGCCGCCGAACGAGGCGACGACCTGGATCGGGTCGGTGCCGCCGCCGAGCTCCTGCGAAGCGAGTTCGGTCCCCACCCGCACGTCGCTGCCCTGCGGGAACTGGCCGAGCGCTTCGGTCCCGGTCCGCAGCGAGAGGACCGGGCTGGCGAGGACGAGGAGGACCGCGGCGACGCCGCCGACGGCGAGCCACGGCCGCGCCATCACCCGCCGGGTCCAGTTGGTCCAAAAGCGGCTGGCGCCGGCGATCGCCGCCTCCCCGCCGGTCGGCTCGGGCTTGCGGCGGCGGTAGAAGCGGCGGCGCGCCCATTGCGAGACCGAGGCGACGACGCCACCCGGCAGAACGCGGTCGCCGAGCATCGCGATCAGTGCCGGCAACAGCGTCGTCGCGGTGAGGATCGAGATCGCGACGACGGTCATCGCCCCCAGCGCCATCGAGCGCAGCGCCGCGTTGTCGACCATCCACAGCCCACCCAGTGAGATCACCACCGCCAAACCGGAGAAGGTGACCGCGAGGCCCGAGGTCTTCAGCGCCTGCGCCCGCGCGGTGTGGCGGTCGCGGCCCAGTTCGCGCTCCTCGCGGTAGCGGGCGAGGATGAACAGCGAGTAGTCGACCGCGACGCCGATCCCGATCATCGAGGCCATGTTGGTGACGAACACCGAGGTCGTCATCTGCAGCGAGATGAAATAGATGAGGGCGCCGGTGACGAGCACGCTGACGAAGCCGAGCGCCATCGGCAGCATCGCCGCCGCCAGCGAGCCGAAGACGACGAGCAGGATCAGGGCGACGATCGGGAAGCCGGTCAGCTCGGCCTGGGAGAGGTCTTCCTTGGAGATTTCCTGCATCCCAGCCCAGATCGTCGGCTGCCCGACCAGGTAGGGGGTGACGGCGCCGACCGCGCTGCCCGGTTCGAGGTCTTCGCGCAAGGTCGCCGCCGAGTCGATCAGCTCGTCCGGGGTGCGATTGCTGCGCAGCGGCAGGATCGCGGTCCCGGTCGCGGCCAGCTGCTGTTCCCCCTGGCGCGCGGTCGCCGCCGGCAGCGTCACTCCGTCGAGCCCCTCGACTTCGTCGCCGATCCGTTCGACCGCCGCCCGCCGCTCCGCCGCCGTCGCCCCGGGAGCCGCCTTCAGCAGCACCGAGATCCCTTCCGTGCGCGAGCCGAATTCCTCCTGCAGCGAGTCGCCGACCGCCTTCGACTGGCTGCCCGGCACGTCGAACCCGCCGCCGGTCAGGTGTTCGGTCTGTTTCGCCGCGAATGGCAGCGCCGCCACCACGATCACGATCCAAGCCGCGAGGACCCAACGCCGTCGCCGTCCCAGGAATCCGGCGAGCTTGTCCATCAGGGCCCTCATAGCCCCCACCCTCCCCCTGGCCAGCCAGCCAGGTCTGTGACCCCCGTCACTCCGTGAGGGGCGTCACGCGGATCCGGGAGCGGCTACTCCTTGACGAGCAGGAAGCGGGCGCTGGCGGTGCCGGCCTCGACCGCGGCCTTGTCGTCGAGGTCGGGATCGGAGAGGACCTGGAGGGCGAAGCCGTCGCCGAGGGCGAGCAGGAAGGAGACGATCGCGTCGGCATCGAAGCGGAGGCTGAGCACGCCCTCCCGCTCCTTGGCCCGGAGCACGTCGGCGACGTGGGTGCGGGTGTGGGCGAAGAGCTTGCCGACCTCCTCCTGGATGTCGGGGTTGCGGCGACCGGCGCTGAACAGCTCGTAGATGAGGAGGAAGAAGCTCGGTTCGTTCTCGATCAGGTCGGTGAGGCTGGTGACGAGGACGTCGAGGACGTCGTCGACCGACTTCGCCTCGCCGAGCATCTCGTCGAGGCGGGCGACGCGCAGCTCCGAGTCGCGGCGGACGACCTCGACCAGCAGCCGCTCCTTGGTCCCGAAGTAGTAGTGGAGGAGGCCGCGGCTGACGCCGGCCTCGCGAGCGACGTGCTCGAAGGTCGAGCCGGCCGCCCCGCGGCGGGCGACCGAATCCCGCATCGCGTCGACGATCCGCTTCGCCTTGTCGCCGCTCAGCTGGCGCTCGGTGTCTTTGGTCGCGGCCTCCACTTCAGTCGCCCGAGGAGACGTCCCTTTCCGTTAGGAGCCGTTGATGCTGGTGGTCGAGGTGTACTCGAACTCCTCTTCGGCCCCGAAGAGGGCGTCGAGCACCGCCTTGCGGGCGCCCTCGCTGACGACCAGGGCGACGATGCCGCCGACGATCGCGAGCAGGATCAGCCGGCCCAGCTTGCTCTTCTTCTTCGGCTTCTGCAGCCGCTCGTTCGCGTCCTTCAGCTTTTCGGCTGCCTTGCGCAGCTCCTTCTGGGTCTTCTTGTCGGAGGTCACGGCCTTCACCGGGCCCTTGCCGTTGCCGGTCGCCCGCGTGTAGGCCTTCTTCGCCGATTCGAAGGCGTCGCGGAGGTTGTCGCGCAGGTCTTCGTCCTCGACCAGCCGCTGCACGTACTGATTTTCCCGCGCCGTTTCGTATAGGTCGCTGGCGCGATCGGTCTTCATCTTGCTCATACCGTCTCCTCGCTGAGTTCCAGGTCTCCTCCCAGGATATTCCACTACCCCAGCTGAATGTGGGCAAGCAGGGCAAGGACGCAGGGAGCGCCGCGTGCTCTGCACACAAGCAACCGAGGACGCCGCCATGCGCCGCCCAGATTCAGCTGGGGCCGATGCCGTCCATCAGCACGCCGGTGGTCCGCCATTTGAGGTCGACGCGCCGCAGTTTGCGCAGCTCGATCCGCGCCAGGCTCGGCCCGGGCAGGCTGTAGCGGCGGACGTAGAGGCGCCCGGCCCGGTAGGTGCCGGTCTCGTGGAAGCGCGGCCCGAGGACGTGCCGCGGCGGGGGCGGCACCCGGCCGTCGGAGATGAAGTCGACTTCGTGCACGAACCAGGGATAGCCTTCCGCCGCCCAGACCTGGAAGGAGCCGCTCGAGAGGTAGTAGCGAAGCGGCGCCTCGCCGATCGACCAGGTGACCATCGCCCGCGGCCCGCTCGGTTCGCCGAGCTTCGCCGCGACCGCGTCCCAGTCGGGCTTCTGCAGGCTCGAAACGCTCAGCGAGGCGATGCAGAAGCCGAGCGAGTAGACGATCAGGGCGGCGCCGACCACCGCCCCCAGCCGCCGCGCCCGCGGCAGGCTCACCCCGATCGCGACCACCGCCAGGAGCGGCACCAGCGCCGGCAGCAGGTTGCGGGCGAGCACGTAGTCCTTGCCGCTCGCCAGCAGCGCCAAGGCGGCGGGGATCCCGATCGCGCAGGCGCCGATCGCCAGCGGCAGCCCGGCCGCCCGCCGCTCGTCGCGGTCGCCGCGCCAGAAGAGCAGCGCGAACGCGGCGGCGCAGATCGCCAGCGGGAAGATCGCCAGCGCCGGCCGCTCGGCTTCGCCGATCACCTCGCCGGTCTCGCCGGTGACGAAGGTGGCGGCGGTTTCCGCCAGCCGGTGCCCGAGGCTGACGCCGCCGATCCACTCGGCGTGGCCGACCGACATCTGGTGGTAGGCGAGCGGCAGCAGCGCCAGGCCAAAGGCGGCGAGCACGCCGATCCCCGGCAGCGCCCCGCGGCCGCGCCGCCGCAGCAGGAAGACCAGCTCGGCGACGATCGGGAAGACGGCGAAGTAGTGGGTACCGAGCGCCAGCCCCGACCAGACGCCCCACCAGACCAGCTCGCGCCGCCCGCCCGAGGCCCGCGCGGCGCGGATGCACCAGAGCAGCGAAAGCGCCCCGAACAACGCCAGCAGCGCGTAGGCGCGCGCCTCCTGCGAGTACCAGAGCAGCATCGGGTTGCAGGCGACCAGCGCCGCCGCCCAGAGGCCGGCGCGGCGGCCGCGCAGCTCGGCGCCGATCAGGTAGGCGACCGGGACCGTCAGCACCCCGGCGACCGCCGAGAGCGAGCGCAGACCCCACTCCCCCGTCCCCGTCACCTGGGTCCAGACCCAGGCCAGCGCGTAGTAGAGCGGCGGCGTCGACTCGCTGAAGCCGACCGCGTTCATCGCGTGGAAGAAGCTGCCGCGGAGGATGCGTTCGGCGGTGACGACCTCGTCGTGGTGATAGCTCTGGTCGCCGAGCGTGACGAAACGGAGGAAGGCGGCGCCGATCGTCAGCCCGACCACGATCCAGAAGGCGCGTGAGCGCGAGCGGGCCGCCTCGGTGATCGACTGCAGGGGACCCGCGCCACCGCCGCGCGGGAGGCTCGCCGCCTCCATCAGGACATCACCTCCGCCGGCCTCAACTGAGTGCTACGTCGAGTGCCTCGGAGACCTCGTCGACGAAGACGAACTCCAGGCTGCCGAGCTCATCCTCGGGGATCTCCTCGACGTCTCCCGCGTTTCGATCCGGAACGATCACCGTCTTTATCCCTGCCCTCTGCGCCGCCAGCGACTTCTCCTTGAGGCCGCCGATCGGCAGCACCTGCCCCGTCAGGGTCACCTCGCCGGTCATCGCGACATCGTTGCGAACCGGTCGGCCGCCGATCAGCGAGGCCAGCGCGACGGTCATCGCCACCCCCGCCGAGGGGCCGTCCTTCGGCACCGCCCCGGCCGGCACGTGGATGTGGATGTCGTGCTCGCCGAACCAGCTTTCGCCCAGCTCGGGAGCGATCTGCAGCCAGTGCCCGCGGATCCAGGAGAGCGCCGCCTGCGCCGACTCCTTCATCACGTCGCCGAGCTGGCCGGTGATCGTCAGGCCCCCCGAGCCCGGCATCGCGGTCGCCTCGATGAAGAGGACGTCGCCGCCGCTCGGCGTCCAGGCGAGGCCGGTGGAGACGCCCGGGTCCTTGGTCCGCCGCCGCGTCTCGGCGAACACCCGCCGCCGCCCGAGCAGCTCGCGGGCTTTCTTGCCGGAGACGCGGACCTTGCCCTTGGCCCGCCCTTCGGCGACCTCGCGGGCGACTTTGCGGCAGACGGAGCCGATCAGCCGCTCGAGGTTGCGGACGCCCGCCTCGCGCGTGTACTCCTCGATGATCGCGGTCAGGGCCGCGTCGGCGAACTCGATCTGCGAGGGCTTCAGCCCGTTCGCGGCGATCTGCCGGCCGACCAGGTAGCGGCGGGCGATCTGGCGCTTCTCCTCCAGCGTGTAACCGGCGAGTTCGATGATTTCCATCCGGTCGAGCAAGGGCGCCGGGATCGTGTCGAGGACGTTCGCGGTGGCGATGAAGGCGACGTCGGAGAGGTCGAACGAGAGGTCCAGGTAGTGGTCGCGGAAGCTGTCGTTCTGGGCCGGGTCGAGCACCTCGAGCATCGCCGAGGCGGGGTCGCCGCGGAAGTCGGCGCCCATCTTGTCGATCTCGTCGATCATGAAGACCGGGTTGCGGGTGCCGGCGTCGCGCAGGGCGCGGATGATCGTCCCCGGCAGCGCCCCGATGTAGGTGCGGCGGTGGCCGCGGATCTCCGCCTCGTCGCGGACGCCGCCGACCGAGATCCGCTCGAACTTGCGGCCGAGCGCCCTGGCGATCGAGCGGCCGAGGCTGGTCTTGCCGACCCCCGGCGGGCCGACGAAGCAGAGGATCGGCCCGGGCGAGTCGGGGTTCAGCTTGCGCACCGCCAGGTACTCGAGGATCCGGTCCTTGATCTCCTCGAGGTCGTAGTGGTCCTCGTCGAGGACCTCGCGGGCGTGGCCGATGTCGAGGTCGTCCTCGGTCTCGGCCGACCAGGGCAGCTCGGTCAGCCACTCGAGGTAGGTGCGGATGACGCCGTGCTCGGCCGCCGCCGGCGGCAGTTTGGCGAGCCGCCCGAGCTCCCGGTCGGCCGCTTTGCGGGCCTCCTCCGGCAGCTTCGCCGCCTCGATTTTCTCCTGCATTTCGGCCAGTTCGGCCTGCTGCTCGTCGCCCTCGCCGAGCTCGTCCTGGATCGCTTTCAGCTGCTGGCGCAGGAGGAACTCGCGCTGGCCTTTGTCGACTTCGGACTGCACCTGCGACTGGATCTGAGTGCCGAGCTGGACGACCTCGAGCTCGCGGGCGAGGATCTGCGAGAGGTGGCGGAGGCGGACGCTGACGTCGATCTCCTCGAGCAGCGTCTGCTTCTCCTCGACCGGGATTCGCAGCGAGCCGGCGATCAGGTGGACCAGCGCCGCCGGGTCGTCGATGTTGGTGACCGCCAGCTGCAGCTCCTCCGGCAGGTAGGGGATCTGCTCGACGATCTCCGAGAAGGTGCGCTGGACGTTGCGGACCAGCGCCTCCAGCTCCGGCCCCTCGCTGACGACGTCGGGCAGCGGCTCGATCCGCGCCACCAGGTAGGGCTGCTCGGACACGTACTCGCCGAGCCGCACCCGCTGCATCCCCTGCACCAGCACCCGCAGCGAGCCGTCGGGAATCTTGATCATCCGGGCGACGAAGCCGGCGACGCCGACGTCGTAGAGGTCGGCGGGACCGGGGCGCTCGAGCTCGGCGTCGCGCGAGGCGACCATCACCAGCATCCGGTTGCCGCCGAGGACGTCGTTGACGAGCTGGATCGAGCGCTCCTGCCCGACCGCCAGCGGGGTCAAAGTTTCCGGGAAGGTGACGGTTTCCCGCAGCGGCAGGATCGGCAGCGCCTCCGGCAGCGGCTGGTCGGCGCGGATCGCGTCCTCGAGGTCGAGCGGCGAGTCGACGACTTCGAGCACCGGCGAGCTCTCCATCAGTGACGCCCCTCCGTCGGTCGAGGTCACTAGCCGCGCCCGATCGGAACCCGGCGGGCCGTCTCCTCGGGGTCGCGCAGCGGCAGCTCGATCCGCAGCACGCCGTCCTCGTAGGTCGCGCTCGCCTTCTCGGCGTCGACCTCCACCTGCAGCTCGACCACCCGCCGGAACGGCCCGGTCGGGATCTCCAGCTGCTGGTAGACGCGGCCCTCGGTCTCCTGCACCGGCCGCTGGCCGACGATCGCCAGGTGGCGGCCGGAGACCTCGATCCCGACCTCGTTCAGCGAGATCCCGGAGAGGTCGACTTTGACCACCGCCCGCTGCGGGTCGCCGCAGTAGTAGACGTCGACGTTGGGCGAGAAGCCGCTGCTGCGGCGGCTGACGTAGCGGGTGCGGCCCCAGGCGTCGCCGAGCATCGAGTCCATCTCACGGCGCATGCGGGCGAAGTCGGCGAACAGGTCGCGTTGCGGCATCTCCGGGAAAAGTACCGAGGCGGGGGCCTCCGCCGCCTGACAGCCGCCGCCCTGGGACGGCTAAGCTGCGGCGCGGGACTGCGAGGCCCAGCGCGGCGCCCGCATCAGGAGGACCGGCTGGCGCGGCGGCACCAGGCCCTCGGGGCGGTTCGGGCGGAAGGTCGCGCAGGGCTCGCCGAGCTCCAGCGCGCAGAGCAGGTTGCGGTGGAAGTAGCAGTCCTCGCAGGTGGGGGGCTTGGTCTTGCGGGCCATCGGCGCGGCCATCTAAGCACCCGGCGACGAGGCCCGTGAGGGGCGATTCCGCAAATCGCTACCTATTCGCCACGACTTTTGAAACACGGGTGTCACGACTTCCCCGCGTCTTGCGAACAGGCCGGTTCCGCGGCTCGTCCAGGCGTCCGTTTCGCCAGGGCGGCCGAGCGATTTCGCGCCACCGCCCGAGGCGCTTGCGGCCCGTGCGCCGAGCCGTTCGTCGAAGTTCCCGCATAGCGGGACAAGCGACGAACGCGGTGCGGAGGCGTCGCTGCCGGCGGTCAGCATCGCGGCCGGGTGGCGCGGCGCGGGCCGCCGGGGCGGGTCCCGGTGCGCGCAGATTATTAGGGCGCCCGAATATGGCCGAAGCGATCTTCTAGACTCTCGGGACGATGGAGGCACACAACGAGAGGCGCGCCGCCAAGCTGGCCGCGTCGCCGCCGCTGTTCAAGAGCGAATTCCTCAACTTCTTCTCGCGCGTCCACCCGGCGCTGCCGGCGATCATCTTCGTGCCGGTGATCGTCGCGATGTTCTGGATCGGCGCCGACCACGGCTACTCGGTCCTGGCGCTGATCGGCTTCGCCGCGATCGGCCTCTTCGTCTGGACGCTGACCGAGTACTGGCTGCACCGGCTGATCTTCCACTGGGAGCCCGACAACGGCTTCGGCCGGCGGATGCACTTCATCATCCACGGCATCCACCACGACCATCCCAACGACAAGATGCGGCTGGTGATGCCGCCGTCGGTCTCGATCCCGCTGGCGGCGCTCTTCCTCGCGGCCTTCTGGCTGATCCTCGGCGACGCCGGCTTCCCGATCTTCGGCGGCTTCATCGCCGGCTACCTCGCCTACGACTACACCCACTACTACGTCCACCACTTCGTCCCCAAGTCGAAGCTGGGCAAGCACCTGCGCGAGCAGCACATGCGCCACCACTTCCAGGACCATCGTTACGGGTACGGCGTCAGCTCGCCGCTTTGGGACGTCGCCTTTCGGACGCTTCCCAAGAAACGGGATCGCTGAGCTTCGATAGCTCTGCGGTAGGGGGATTGGGGGTCCCTCCCGAAAAGACCGTCGCGCAGCTGGGGCCTTCTCCCAGGGCGCCATCGGATGCGCCTGAGCCTTTTCGGGAGGGACCCCCAATCCCCCCGCCACAGGTAGCCAGAGCTCGCCGATCTCGAAGCTGAAGAAAACTCCCGCGGAGTCGCGGCCTAGTCGACCCCCGCCCCAAGAAGCTCAAGAAAGAAGGGGTGGCTTTTCTCGAAGCTTCCGCACCTTGGGGGCGGGGGTGGTGATCCCTGGGCGGGGAGGGTCGGGTGCCCCTCCCGAAAAGGCTCAAGCGCATCCGATGGCACCCTCGGCAAGGGCTCCAGCTGCGCGACGGTCTTTTCGGGAGGGGCACCCGACCCTCCCCCACCCCTCGTCGTCAGAGCCGACCCTACGCACCGGCCCGCAAAGCCAACTCCAACTCGAATCTGGCATCCGGATCATCCAACTGATCCCCCAGCAGCTCCCGCAACCGCGCGATCCGGTACCTGGCCGTCTGCGGATGGACGTGCAGCTCCGCCGCCATCGCGACCGCGTTGCCGCCGTGCCTGACGTGCGCCAGGGCGGTTGAGCGCATCCGTTCCCGGGCGCGCTCGGTGAGGCCCTCGAGCGGCGCCAGGCGCTGGGCGGCGATGCGGGCGGCGAGCGGCTCGCCGGCGAGCAGCAGCAGGCCGGCGAGATGCTCGTCGGCGCGCAGCAGGCCACCGCCCGGGATCCGGCCGATGGCGGCGGCGTCGAGCAGGGAGCGGGCCAGCGACCAGGACTCGGCGGCGGCAGCGGGGGCGACGGCGGGACCGAGGGCGACGACCGCTCGCCGCAGCCGCCGCAGCGGCTCGAGCCGCCCCGGCCCTTCCGGGTCCGCCAGCAGCAGGCAGCCGGCGCCGTCGACGACCGCCACCAGCGATTCGGGCGGCAGCCGGCGGGCGACCGTGTCGAGGTCGGCCTCGGCGCAGGCGATCGCCGCCAGCCGCGGTGGCAGCGTCCAGCGGGCGGCCCGGGCGGTGGTGGTCAGCTCGGCCGGCGCCGGCGGGTTCGGGGCGACCAGCAACCGCACCAGCTCGCGGCGGCGGCGGCGACCGAGGTCCTCGAGCTCGGCCTGCGCTTCGGCGAACCCGTCGACCGAGTCGGCGGAGAGCTCGTCGATATAGGCGAAGATCGACTCGGCCAGCAGGCTCAGCGACTCGGCCGGCAGCCGCGCCCGGGCGCCGGCGGCGGCGAAGCGGCGCCAGGCGACGCGGGCGCCGATCCGGTAGGCGGCCTGCAGCGAGTCGAGGGTGCGGCCCTGCCGCTGCTCGCCGCGGCCGAGCTCGAGGTACACCTCGCGCCCGGTGCCGCGGCCGGCGTCGGGGTCGCGGATCACGGCGACGAACTGGGCCAGCGCCTCGGCGACTCCGGTTCGCAGGCCGCGACCGAAGCTGCCCTCCAGCGGCCGTGCGTACTCCGGCACCTCGCGGGCGACAGCCTCGAGGATGTCGCCGGTCGTCTCGGCGATCTCCGCCTCGATCAGATCGGCGACTCGCGACGAGAGGCCACGCCAGGGCTCTGGATCAAGCGCTTTTGTCATTCAGATGACAAGATTAGTGCCTCAGAACGTTGCGAGAGCGCCAAAACATGGCGGCTGGGTCCGCGTATCTTCAGTTCAGATGCACGCGCACGAGATGAGCCGCAGCGAGAAGATCGCCAACCTCGGCGCCGTGGTGATCCCATTCGCCGCCACGATCGCCGCCATCGTCCTCCTCTGGAACAGCTTCGTTTCCCCGGCCGACCTGATCATCGCCGCGGCGATGTACCTGCTGACCGCGATCGGGATCACGGTCGGCTACCACCGCCTGCTCACCCACCGCTCCTTCCAGACCTCGAAGCCGCTCGAATACACGTTCGCGGTGCTCGGCTCGATGGCGGTGCAGGGCCCGGTGATCGCCTGGGTCGCCGATCATCGCAAGCACCACGCCCACACCGACGAAGAGGGTGACCCACACAGTCCCCACGTCGCCGAGGACGGTCACGACCAGGGCGTGCTGCGCGGACTCTGGCACGCCCACAGCGGCTGGCTGATGTCGAATCAGGGACGGGCGGACTGGAAGAAATACGCGCGTGACCTCTACGAGGACCAGGGGATGCGGAGGATCAACCGCCGTTTCCCGGTGCTCGTCTACCTCACCCTGGCGATTCCGGCACTCGCCGGCTTCCTCGTCACCGGGACCGCGGTCGGCGCCCTCACCGGCCTGCTCTGGGGTGGGCTGGTGCGGATCTTCTTCGTCCATCACATCACCTGGAGCGTCAACTCGGTGTGTCACTTCCTCGGCAGCCGTCGCTTCGACACCGACGATCACTCCACCAACGTTTTCTGGCTGGCACTGCCCTCGCTCGGTGAGTCCTGGCATCACAACCACCACGCCTTCCCCCGCTCCGCGGTGCACGGGATGCGGCGCTGGGAGCCCGACCCGTCGGGCCTGATCATCGGTGCGATGGAGAAGGTGGGGCTGGCGCGGAACGTGATCCGCATCTCACCCGAGCGCCAGGCCGAACGCGCCCGCTCGGCCCCCACCGTTCATCCCTGACCGCTCGGGAAGCCGCCTCGGTGCGGTTGCAAGATTCCTTACGGTGTGATGCTGATTTAGAGATTTAGAGCATTCCTCCTTTCGCTGTAACTGTGTGTCTGACACACTGGGCGCACTCTGTAAGCGCACAAAACGCTTCCCCGTTATCGAAGGAAAGGACTGCGATGGCCCCCAACAACGTTGTCGACGACGCCCGCGAGCTGGTCGAGCGCCGACTCGCCGAGCTCGACGAGGAGCGTCAGCGACTCGAGCGCGCCCTGGCCGAGCTGGGCGGCAAAGCGACGCGCCGTTCGCCGGGCCGCCCGCGCGGTCGCCGCCCCAAAGCCGCCACTGCCACCACCGCCGCCAGCGGCACCACCAGCACCAGCGGCGGTGGCACCCGCAAACGGCGCCGTCGCCGCGGCGGCACCCGCGCCGACCAGGCTGTGCAGCTGATCGAAAAACAGCCGGGGATCAGCGCCTCCGACGTCGCCAAAACGATGAAAATCAAGCCGAACTACCTGTACCGCGTGCTCGGCGACCTCGAGAAAGAGGGTCGGGTCAAAAAGGACGGCCGTCAGTACTACCCGTCCGCCGGCTGAGCGCCGAACCGCTCAGGGCAGGATCTTGAAGTTCGCCGCCGCCGGCAGGGAAGTCAGGCCGGCGGCGACCTCCGTCACCACCAACCCGTAACGGCCGGGGGCGAGCGGTCGGCCTGCGAGCCGGCCGCTGAGCTCCCGGGTTTGGTGACCGGCGGCGACTGCCACCGTCGCCAGCGTTCGAATCGCCGCTCGCCGCTTGTGGTGACGTGCGTGGACGATCCGCTGAACGCCGAGCGTGACTGCTCCCGGCGCCGATGCGGTGAAGCCGATCGTCGTCCCGAGCTTGTCGCGGCGGCTGATCGCGTGGACCGAGGCGGCAACGTGGAAGCTGCTCGGCACGACCTTCAGGTGGGTGACGCTCGGTGCCGCGACCTCGGTCCCGGTCGCGCCAACGGGCGACGACCCGGATCCGCCGCCCGAGCCCGGCGCCGGCGGACCGCTCGGCACCGGTATCGGCCCTCCCTGGAGCCGGTACAGGCGGCCTTCGAAATTGGCGTTCCCGGCGAGGAGGATGTTCCAGTCCGATTCCAGGGCGATCCCACTCATCTGCGCCGTTCCCCAGTTCGGCAACAACACGACGCCGCCGCTGCCGAAGGTCGGGTCGAGGGAGCCGTCGGGAAGCAACCGCAGCACGAACGCTTCTGGTTTGGCCAGCAACCGGCCCGCGACCAGCAGCTTGCCGTCCGGCTGCAGCGTCGTCGCTTCGGCGATCGCGTTGGCGCCGAGGTCGACGCTGAGGAGGCCGCCGGTGCCAAACCCCGGATCAGGCACGCCGTCGGTGCCGAACGCCTCGACGAACGGCGAGACGGCGGCGCCGACCTCTTCATAACCAACCGCGAGGACCTCGCCGCTCGGGCGCACGGCGAGGTCCTGGAAGGTGGCCTCGAGGCTGACCGAGGTGAAGCGGGCGCCGTCGGTCCCGAACGCGGTGTCGGGCGCGCCGTCGTGTTCGACCGCGAAGACGAGGCCCCGGTCGTCGTGAAAGTTCGTACCCGCGAGCAGGATCCGGCCGTCCTGGCCGAGGGCCATCGCGGCAGGTGCCTCTTTGTCGCCGGCGTCGTACGCCCGCTTCCCGTCTCCGTCGAACGAGGGGTCGGGGGTGCCACCGGGCAGCAGCCGCCAGACGGCGGCGTCTTCGCCGCCGTTGGTCCAGCCGCCGAAGACGATCGCCCCGCCTGGTTCGATTGCGACCCCTTCCGGCCCCTGCTGCCCGGCTTCGCTGACGGTGTAGGTGCCGTCGCCGGCGAAGCTTTCGTCGAGGGCTCCCCCGGGCGCGAATTTGAAGACGTCGAGGTCTCCGAAGTCCATCGGGCTGACGGTGTGGGCGCCGACCGCGACGACGCCGCCGTCGGGCTCGGCCGCGACGGCCCGGAACGAGGCGCTGGGTTCGGTGAAGGAAGCGATGCCCCCGCTGGCGAACCCGGAGTCAGGTTCGCCGGCGCTGGTCAACCGCTCGACATACCGACTGCTGTTTCCCTGGCCGACAATCACGGCCCTCCCCTGCGCGTCGACCGTGAGGCCGTTGAGGATGTCCGACGTGGCGGCCCCGAGCACCGCGTGGCCTTCATCCCCGTAGCCGAGATCGAGGTCACCCGGCGCCGCCAGCGCCGGCGCCTGCAGAGCCAGGAGGAAGGCGGCAAGCGCGAGCGCGAGCGCCGCCCAGCGCAGGCGCCCGGTGCCGTCGCTCATCGCTTCTCACCCGTCGAGTTCATCGTCGGCCGCTGATTACCCTAGACCCGGCGCCCCACCCCTGCATCAGGGGAACCCCTTGACGTTCGCCGGCGGACCCGCGTCCGCCGGCAGTGCTCAGACCAGCCCCAGCTGGCTGACCGCGTCGCGCTCCTCCTGCAGCTCCATCACCGACCCGTCGATCCGCTCGCGCGAGAAGTCCGGGATGTCCAGCCCCTGGACGATCGACCACTCGCCGCCGCTGCACTGGCAGGGGAAGCCGCAGACGATGCCCTCGCCGATCCCGTAGGAGCCGTCGGCCGGCACCGCCATCGAGACCCAGCTGTCGTCCGGCGTGCCGAGCACCCAGTCGTGGACGTGGTCGATCGCCGCGTTGGCGGCCGAGGCGGCGCTCGAGGCGCCGCGCGCCTCGATGATCTCGGCGCCGCGTTTCGCCACCCGCGGGATGTATTCGTCGCGAACGAAGGCTTCGTCGTCGACCGCGCTCCAGGCCTGCTCGCCGTCGACCTGGGCGTTGAAGAGGTCCGGGTACTGGGTCGGCGAGTGGTTGCCCCAGACGGTCATGTTGGCGACCGCGGTGACCGACTTGCCGAGCTTGTTGGCGAGCTGGGTGATCGCCCGGTTGTGGTCGAGGCGCATCATCGCGGTGAAGCGCTCGCGCGGCACGTCGGGCGCGCTCGACATCGCGATCAGGCAGTTGGTGTTGGCGGGGTTGCCGACCACCAGCACCCTGACGTCGTCGGCGGCGCCGGCGTTGATCGCTTCGCCCTGCGGCTTGAAGATGCCGCCGTTGGCCTCGAGCAGATCGGCCCGCTCCATCCCGGGGCCGCGCGGCCGGGCGCCGACCAGGAGCGCGACGTTGGTGCCCTCGAAGGCCTGCTTCGGGTTGTCTGAGATGTCGATCCGGCGCAGCAGCGGAAAGGCGCAGTCGTCGAGCTCCATCGCGGTCCCCTCGGCGGCTTTGATCGCGTCGGGGATCTCCAGCAGGCTGAGCTCGACCGGGGTGTCCTCACCGAGCATCTGGCCGCTGGCGATCCGGAACAGGAGCGCGTAGCCGATCTGCCCGGCGGCGCCGGTGACGGTGACCTTGACGGGGGTGTTGGTGGGGCTCACGACTCTCTCCTCTGTTGTCAGTTTTGCGCGACCGCTGAGCCTCGCCGAGTGGCGCTCAGCTCATCGCCGACTGCAGGTTCTCGTCGATCGCGGCGAGGAACTCCTGGGTCGTCAGGTAACCCTGGTCGCCGCCGACCAGCAGCGCGAGGTCTTTGGTCATCTTGCCTTCCTCGACCGTCTGCACGCAGACCCGCTCCAGCGTCTCGCCGAACTCCGAGACCGCCGCGGTGTCGTCCATCCGCCCGCGCGCCTGCAGGCCACGGGTCCAGGCGAAGATCGAGGCGATCGGGTTGGTCGACGTCGGTTCGCCCCTCTGGTGCTGTCGGTAGTGACGGGTGACGGTGCCGTGGGCGGCCTCCGCCTCGACGGTCTTGCCGTCGGCGGTCATCAGCACGCTGGTCATCAGGCCGAGGCTGCCGAAGCCCTGGGCGACCGTGTCGGACTGCACATCGCCATCATAATTTTTGCAGGCCCACACGTAGCCGCCTTCCCACTTCAGCGCGGCGGCCACCATGTCGTCGATCAGCCGGTGTTCGTAGGTGATCCCGGCGGCCTTGAAGTCGGCCTTGAACTCGCTCTCGTAGACCTCGGCGAAGACGTCTTTGAAGCGGCCGTCGTAGCGCTTGAGGATCGTGTTCTTGGTCGACATGTAGACCGGGAAGCCGCGGTCGAGCCCGTAGCGCAGCGAGGCGCGGGCGAAGTCGCGAATCGAGTCGTCGAGGTTGTACATCGCCATCGCGATGCCGCCGCCGGGGAAGTCGTAGACGTCGAGCTCGACCGGCTCGGAGCCGTCCTTCGGCGTGTAGGTGAGGGTCAGCGAGCCCTCGCCGGGGACGACCAGGTCGGTCGCCCGGTACTGATCGCCGAAGGCGTGGCGGCCGATCACGATCGGCTTAGTCCAGCCCGGCACCAGCCGCGGCACGTTGGAGATCACGATCGGCTCGCGGAAGATGACGCCGCCGAGGATGTTGCGGATCGTCCCGTTCGGCGAGCGGTACATCTCCTTCAGGCCGAACTCCTCGACCCGCGCCTCGTCGGGGGTGATCGTCGCGCACTTGACGCCGACCCCGTGCCGCTTGATCGCTTCCGCGGCTTCGACGGTGATCTTGTCCTCGCTGGCGTCGCGGCTCTCGATCCCGAGGTCGAAGTACTCGAGCTGGACGTCCAGGTAAGGGAGGATCAGCTGCTCTTTGATGAACGACCAGATGATGCGGGTCATCTCGTCGCCGTCGAGCTCGACGACCGGGTTCTTGACCTGGATCTTGGATGCCATCGCCGGGCGGCGACTCTACCTATGTGGCGTCCTCGGCCGCGCCCCGGAGGCTGCGGGCCGAATGATCCGAGGCGGCTGGCCCGCCAGCCAGTGCAACTGGCACAATCGCAGTCGATGGCAACCAGGGAGCGCACCGCCTTCGGCAACCACGAGGTCGCCAACCAGCCGCCGCCGCTGGTCGATTACAACGTCTTCACGGCCGACACGGTGCTCTCCGAGGCGGTCGCCCGCGAGGGCGCCGAGTGGGCACGCGAGCGGATCGCCGCGGTCGGCGAGTTCGCCGGCTCTGCCCGCGCCCAGGAGCTCGGCGCCCAGGCCAACGAGAACCCGCCGCAGCTGCGCACCCACGATCGCTTCGGCAACCGCGTCGACGAGGTCGCCTTCCACCCCGCCTGGCACGAGCTGCTCGGCGCCGCCGTCGGCTTCGAGCTGCACAGCGCTCCCTGGCGCGACCCGCGGCCCGGCGCCCACGTCGCCCGCGGCGCCGCCTTCATCTGCATGTCGCAGGCCGAGGCGGGGATCGGCTGCCCGATCTCGATGACCTACTCGGTGGTGCCGGCGCTGCGCACCCAGCCGCAGCTGGCCGCCGAGTGGGAGCCGCGCTTCCTCTCCGACCGCTACGACCCGGACAACGCGCCGGCGCCGCAGAAGGCGGGCGCCCTGGCCGGCATGGGGATGACCGAGAAGCAGGGCGGCACCGACGTCCGCGCCAACACCACGGTGGCGCGCCCGGTGAACGGCGGCGGCGCCGGCGCCGAGTACGAGCTGACCGGCCACAAGTGGTTCATGTCGGCGCCGATGTGCGACGCCTTCCTCGTCCTCGCTCAGGCCGATGGCGGCCTCTCCTGCTTCCTCTTCCCGCGCTGGACGCCGGACGGCGAGCGCAACCGCTTCCGGCTGCAGCGGCTGAAGGACAAGCTCGGCAACAAGTCGAACGCCTCCAGCGAGGTCGAGTTCGACGCCGCCGCGGCCTGGCTGGTCGGCGAGGAGGGCGCCGGCGTGCGGACGATCATCGAGATGGTCAACCACACCCGCCTCGACTGCGTCATCGGCGGCGCCAGCGGCATGCGGATCGGCGTCGCCCAGGCGATCAACCACACCTCCCACCGCTCGGTCTTCGGCACCGTCCTCTCCGAGCAGTCGCTGATGCAGAACGTGCTCGCCGACCTCGCGATCGAGTCGGAGGCGGCGACGATCGCTGGGCTGCGCCTGGCTCGCGCCTACGACGAAGCGATCGGCGGCGACGAGGAGGCCCAGCGGCTGAAGCGGGTCGCCAACGCCGTGCTCAAGTACTGGATCACCAAGCGTGCCCCCGTCCACGCCGGCGAGTGCCTCGAGTGCTTCGGCGGCAACGGCTACGTCGAGGAGTCGGGGATGCCGCGCCTCTTCCGCGAGAGCCCGCTCAACTCGATCTGGGAGGGCTCGGGCAACGTCCAGTGCCTCGACGTGCTGCGGGCGATGATCAAGGAGCCGGCCGCGCTCGAGGCCTTCTTCGCCGAGGTCGCGGAGGGAGCGGCCCAGGAGCCGCGCCTGGCCGAGTTCGCGACCGCGCTGCGCGACGAAGTCCCCGGCGACGTGGCGACGATCGAGCCCCGCGCCCGCCGCATCGTCGAGCGCATGGCCCTCGCACTGCAGGGCTCGCTGCTGGTCCGCTACGGCGACCCGGCCGTCGCCGACGCCTTCGCCGCCTCCCGCCTCTCCGGCGACTGGGGCCGCGCCTTCGGCACCCTCCCGCCGGGCTTCGACTTCGCCCACATCATCGACCGCCACCGCGCGGTCGCCTAAGCGGCCACGCGCCGCGTCGCTCGACTCCCGAGGCGACTCGTGCATCCACCCCCTCCACGGGGGTCGATGCACGACTCGTCGTCAGTCAGGTCGCTGATGCGGCTGACCCGCGCGGCGCCCTACTGGGTTGCGTCTTTCAGCGCTCTCCCGACCTGCTCGACGGTGACGACGCCGGAGAGGCGGCCGTCGGCGTCGACCGCCATCAGGGCGCCGAAGCGGCGCAGGTTCTGGTTCGAGAGGAGCGAGTCGAGGGGGGTGTCGTCGCGGACGAAGAGGCCGCGGTCGAAGTCGACGATGTCGGCGACCGGGGAGTGGGCACGGGAGACCTCGGGGACCTCGTCGGCGCGGTCGCGCTGCAGCAGGCCGAGGAACTTGTAGGCGGCGTCGACCACCGGGAACCAGGGCCAGCGGTAGCGGAGGAAGTACTGGTCGAGGGCCTGCTCGACGCTGAGGTCGCCGGGGATCGCGACCGGTTCGCGGTCCATCACGTCGGCGACGCAGACCTCGCCGATCCGGTCGGAGAGCGCCGTCTGCATCGCCGCGCCGCGGGCGGCGCCGCCGACGACGAAGCCGATCAGCGCCAGCCAGACGCCGCTGAAGAAGTCGCCGACGGCAACCAGCAGGAGGCCGGCGCCGATGAAGAGGAAGCCGAACCCGCGCCCCATGGTGGCGGCGATCCGGGTCGCCTTGGTGCGATCGCCGGTCCGCCACCAGATCAGCGCCCGGGCGATCCGGCCGCCGTCCATCGGGAAGGCGGGCAGCAGGTTGAAGAGGAAGACGATGCCGTTGATCGTCGCCAGCCAGGCCAGCATCGAGGTGAAGGCGGAGACGCCGGCCTCGGTCTTGAATTCGGCCGCCAGCCGGAAGATGTGGCCGAATTCGCCGAAGCCGGCGATCAGGCCGCCGGCCAGGTAGAGGATCCCGACCAGCGCCAGCGTCACCAGCGGCCCGGCCACCGCGACCTCGAACTCGGCCTCGGGGCTGTCGGTTTCGCGGTCCATGCGGGCGACGCCTCCGAGCATCCAGAGCTGGATCGAGGAGATGCCGACGCCGCGGCGGATCGCCGCGAAGGCGTGGCCGAGCTCGTGCAGGAGGATCGAGCCGAAGAAGCCGATCGCGCTCAGCACCGCCAGCCCGAAGGCCTTCGAGCCGGTCCCCGATTCGCCGAGGATGTCGCTGTAGACGCTCGACATCGAGACGATCAGCAGGAAGAGGATCACGAACCAGGACCAGTCGACCGTGATCCGGATCCCGCGGACGTGGAAGAGAGTGAAGGAGCTTCCCCCGAGCATGCCTAGATGGTAAGCGCCCGCCTGTCCAAGTCCTAAGCGGCTAGCGTGGCAGCGATGGCGGGGCCGGATTTGCTGCGCGAGCAACTGCATGAACTCGAGCGGATCGAGCGCCCCTCGGCGTCCGACGGCGAACGGCGCGCCGCCGAGTGGCTGGTCGCGCGCTTCGCCGAGGCCGGCGCCGAGGCGCGGATCGAGGCGGTCCCCGCCCACGGCACCTACTGGTGGCCGCTCGGGATCGGCGCCGGGCTCGGGGTCGCCGGGGCGCTCGCGGCGCTGCGCGGCCGCCGCGGGCTCGGCGCGGCGCTCGGCGCCCTCGGCGCCGCCGGGATCGTCGACGATTTCCCGCCCAAGCAGCGCCGCCTGCGCCGGGCCCTCCTCCCCACCCGCACCGCCTACAACGTGATCGCCGAGCTCGGCGACCGCGACGCCGAGCGCACCGTCGTCCTCACCGCCCACCACGACGCCGCCCACGCCGGCCTCGTCTTCCACCCGGCGATCCCCGAGCTCGCCGACCGGCTCGGGCTGATCGAGCGGATCGAAACCAGCCCGGCGCTGATGGCGCCGGTGCTCGGCGGCCCGCTGCTGAGCGCGCTGGGCGGCCTCACCGGCGTCCGCGCCCTCGCCAGGGCCGGCCTCGTGCTCAGCGCCGCGACCGTCGCGGCGCTGACCGAGATCGGCCTGCGCGGGGTCGTCCCCGGCGCCAACGACAACGGCACCGCGGTCGTCGCCCTGCTCGAGCTCGCCCGCCGCTTCCGTGAGGAGCCGCCGCAGGGGGTACGGGTGATCCTCGCGTCGATGGGCGCCGAGGAGTCGTTCAGCGAGGGGATCAAGGCGTTCGGCGAGCGCCACTTCGCCGCGCTGCCGACCGACTCCACCTTCTTCCTCTGCCTCGAGTCGCTCGGCTCGCCGCACCTGCTCGTCCTCCGCGGCGAGGGCTTCCTGAAGATGCACCCGTACCCGGCCGGCGCGCTCGCCTTCTTCGACGACCTCGCCGCGGAGCTCGGCATCTGGCTCTTCCCGAACCTCTCCCTCCACAACGGCACCGACGCGCTCGAGCCGCTCGCCGCCGGCTACCAGGCGGTCGCCCTCTGCTCCTGCACCGACCTGAAGCAGCCAGCCAACTACCACTGGCCCAACGACCTGGCGGAGAACGTCGACTTCGACTCGGTCGCCGACGCCGTCCGCCTCAGCGAGACCGCCGTCCGCCGCCTCGGCCAGAGCTGGCTCGCTGTGTGACGAATCCCGACTTCTTTCTCGGGTTTGCGCTGTATAGCATCCGCGCTCGTGCCCACCCATGACGTTCTCGTAATCGGCGCCGGGCTTGCTGGCCAGCGCGCCGCACTGGCAGCCGCGGAAGAGGGTGTCTCTGTCGGCATCATCTCCAAGGTCCACCCGGTGCGGTCCCACTCAAACGCCGCCCAGGGCGGCATCAACGCGGCTCTGAACCCGGACGACAGCTGGGAGTCGCACGCCTTCGACACGGTCAAGGGCTCCGACTACCTCGGCGACCAGGACGCGATCGAAATCATGGCGAGGGAGGCGCCGGAAGAAATCCTCCACATGGAGCACCTCGGCGTCACCTTCCACCGCAACGAGGAAGGCAAGCTCGGGACCCGCGCCTTCGGCGGCGCCTCCGCCGCCCGCACCTACTACGTCGCCGACATCACCGGCCAGGCGATTATGCACGTGCTCTACGAGCAGCTGATGAAATACAGCGAGCAGATCGCCCGCTACGAGGAGTGGTTCTCCACCTCGCTCGCCATCGACGAAGCCGGCGAGTGCTGCGGCGTCGTCACCCGCAACATCGCCGACGGCAGCATGGAGCTGTTCCAGGCGAAGGCCGTGATCCTCGCCTGCGGCGGCAACGGCCAGGTCTGGAAACCGACCACCAACGCGCTGATCTGCACCGGCGACGGGATCGCGATGGCCTACCGGGTCGGCGCCAAGCTGATGGACATGGAGATGATCCAGTACCACCCGACGACGCTGGCGGGCAAGGGCTTCCTGATCACCGAGGGCGCCCGCGGCGAGGGCGCCCACCTGCTCAACCGCAATGGCGAACGCTTCATGGAGAAGTACGCGCCGAACAAAATGGAGCTCGCCTCGCGCGACGTCGTCTCCCGCGCCGAGCAGACCGAGATCAACGAGGGCCGCGGCTTCCCCGACGGCACCGTCGCGCTCGACATCACCGTGGTCCCGAAAAAGCGCGTCCACGAGGCGCTCCGCGAGATCGTCCTCGTCGGCCGCGACTTCGCCGGCGTCGACATCACCCGCGAACCGATCCACATCAAGCCGGGCAACCACTACACGATGGGCGGCGTCAAGACCGACGTCGAGGGCCGCACCGACATCCCCGGCCTCTACGCCGCCGGCGAGACCGCCTGCGTCTCGGTCCACGGCGGCAACCGGCTCGGCGCCAACTCGCTGCTCGACACGCTGATCTTCGGCCGCCACTCCGGCGTCGACGCCGCCCACCGCGCAAAGCGGATCGACGGCTCGCGCCCCTCGAAGAAGGTGCTCGAGGACGAGGAGGCGATGATCGCCGACGTCAAATCGCGCGAGAAGGGCAGCGGCCGCCGCGTCTCCGAGATCAAGCTCGAGCTCGGCCAGACGATGGACAAGCACGTCGCCGTCTTCCGCGACGAGGCCGGCATCCAGCAGGCGCTGGAGATCGTCCGCCGCCTCAAGGAGGAGGCGAAGACCGCCTACATCGACGACCGTGGCGAGATCTTCAACCAGGACCTGATCGGAGCGATCGAGCTCGGGTACATGATCGACAACGCCGAGTGCACCTGCATCGCCGCGCTCGAGCGCAAGGAGAGCCGCGGCGCCCAGTACCGCACCGACTTCCCGGAGCGCAACGACGAGGAGTGGCTCAAACACATCGACCTCGAGAAGACCGAGGACGGGCCCGAGATCTCCTACTCCGAGGTCACGATCACCCAGTGGCAACCGGAAGCGAGGACTTACTAATGGCCGAGTACACGATCAAAGTCCGCAGGTTCCAGCCCGAGAGCGGCGAGGGGCCCTACTGGGAGGAGTTCGGAGTCGACCTCGAGCCCTCGCTGTCGGTGCTCGACGCGCTGCTGCAGGCGAAGGACCGCGAGGACGGCTCGCTCGCCGTCCGCTGTTCCTGCCGGGCGGCGATCTGCGGCTCCTGCGGGATGAAGATCAACGGCCAGTCCGGGCTCGGCTGCAAGACCCAGATCGGCGAGGCGCAGGAGCTGGCCGACAAGAAAGCGAGCGTCTCCGAGAACGGCTCCGACGGGCCGGCGCCGGTGGTGATCGAACCGATGGGGAACATGCCGGTGATCAAGGACCTGGTCACCGACATGGAGTCGACCCACTGGACCAAGATCCGTCGCGTCACCCCCTGGCTCCTGCCGCACGGCGAGGCGCCGGAGCGCGAGTACGTCGTCGAGCCGGAATCGATGCTCGACATCACCCAGTCGATGGCCTGCATCCAGTGCGGCGCCTGCGTCTCCTCCTGCCTCTCGATGGAAGCCGACCCCGACTTCATCGGCCCGGCCGCCCTGGCCAAGGCCTACCGCTTCGTCGGCGACCCGCGCGACGCTGAGACCGTCGAGCGGCTCACCGACCTCGCCCACGATCCGCACGGCATCTACGACTGCACCCACTGCTTCAGCTGCATCGACGCCTGCCCCAAGGACGTGGCGCCGATGGACCAGATCATGCGCCTGCGCCGCAAAGCAGGCGAGAACGGCGTCGACGACCCGAACAGCGGCCACGACCACGAGATGGCAATGGTCAAGATCATCGAGAAGAAGGGGACCCTCGACGAGTCGCTGCTCCTGCAGGAGTCCTTCGCCCCGGGCGTCGTCGGCAAGCTGAAACCGAGCAAACGGGCGATCCGCGAAATGCTCGGCTCGCTGCCGACCGCGGTGCGCGGGATCAAAACCGGCAAGATGCGCTCGCTCTCGAAGCTGATCCCCGGCATCCACCCGAAGCTGCCCGGTGGAGCCCAGGACGAGGTCAAGGCGATTTACCAGCACGCCGAGGCCCACAACGAGGAATTCAACCTGTACATCAAGGGCGAGGAGGACGTCGAACCCGAGCCCGACGAGCCCAGCGACGCCAGCCTGGCCGCCGAGGCCACCGCCGCCGCGGAAAGCGAGAAATCATGAGCGCCGAGCCGATCAAGGTCGCCTACTGGCCCGGCTGCGTCTCGCGCGGCTTCACCCCCGAGCTGCACGGCTCGATGGCGCTGGTCGCCCAGAAGCTGGAGATCGAGCTGGTCGAGCTCGACCGCGCCAACTGCTGCGGCGCCGGGGTGATCGCCGAGCACAACCAGGAGCTCGCCGACACCCTCAACGCCCGCACCTTCGCCCTCGCCCAGCAGACCGGGCTCTCGATGATGAACATCTGCTCGACCTGCCAGGGCGCCCAGTCGGAGTGCCAGCAGCGCCTCGACGCCGACTCCTCCTACCGGGCCCACATCAACGAGGTCCTCTCCGGCCAGGGCCTCGCCTACGAGAAGGCGGCCGACGGCGCCTGGAACAACAAAAACTTCCTCTGGCTGCTGGTCGAGGACTACGGCCTCGACCGCCTCGCCGCCCAGGTCAGCCGGCCCCTCTCCGGCCTCCGCGTCGGCCCCTTCTACGGCTGCTACATCGTGCGGCCGAAGGAGCGCCTCGGCTACTCCGAGTACCCCGACCGCGACATCTACCTGGAGAAGGTGATCGAGGCGCTCGGCGGCGAGATCGTCGAGTACGACGGCGCCCGCAAATGCTGCGGCTTCCCGGTGGTGACGATGAACCGCGACACCTCGCTGCGCCAGGCCGGCACCCATGTCGGCGACGCGATCGACGCCGGCGCCGACTGCCTCGTCACCCCCTGCCCGCTCTGCCACCTGAACCTCGACATGCAGCAGCCGGAGGCGGCCAAGGTCGTCAACCGCGACCTCGGCCTCGCCGTCCTCCACCTGCCGCAGCTGGTCGGCCTGGCGCTCGGCGCGACGCCGAAGGAGCTGGGGATGCCGAAGCACATCGCCTCGACCAAGTGGGTCGAGGAGCGCTTGACCGCGGTTCCCGCTTAGCCCGCGCACCGAAATCGCCGAGCGCAACGGCGACGAATCCGCCATCCGTTCGCCCACCAGGCAGTCACGCGCTGCCGGCTTAGCCGTCCCGACCCTCGGCTCAGCAGGCGGACCGCCGAATCACCACGATCGCCAGGGCACAAAGCTTCCCGGCGTTCCTTTTCCAGCCTGTCGACCCGCCTGACCAATTCGTCGACGCGCCAAGTGGGCGCTGGATCGAAGCCACCGTTAGCCACCGAGCAGCCCCTTGAGGATCAGGGCTATGGCCAATCCCACCGCACCGCCGATGATCGACCGGGTCAGCGAGTCCAGGCTGGCGCTCAGTTCGCTGAAGCGCGCGTCCATATGCGCTTCGAGGCGATCGAAGCGCCTATCGATCTTGCCGAACTGGTCGTCGCTCCATTTCGTCCGGCCATTCATCGCCAGATCAAGATAGCAGACAAAACATTCCATCGGCAAAGAACGACGCCGGACCGCATAGCCTGCGGCGATCGAGCCGCTCGCCTCCCTCCCCCTCGCCGCGACCGACACCGCCGGGATCCTCACCGACCTCTTCCTGGTTCTGCTGGCGGCCAAGCTCGGCGACGAGATCTTCAAGCGGATCGGGCAGCCGGCGATCGTCGGCGAGATCCTCGGCGGCATCCTGGTCGGGCCCTCGGTGCTCGGGCTGGTCGAAGTCAGCGAGGTGCTGCGGGTCTTCTCCGAGCTCGGCGTCGTCTTCCTCCTCTTCTGGGTCGGGCTGGAGACGCGGCTCTCGGAGATGCGGGAAGTCGGGCCGATCTCGCTCGCGGTCGGCAGCAGCGGCGTCGTCGTCCCCTTCGCGCTCGGCACCGGCTTCGGGCTGGCGCTCGGCGAAGGCACCGACACCGCCGTTTTCCTCGGTGCCGCTCTCGCCGCGACCAGCGCCGGCATCACCTCGGCCACCTTCCTCGAGCTCGGCATCGCCCGCACGCAGGCCGCCCGCACCGTGCTCGGCGCCGCGGTGATCGACGACGTGCTGGCGCTGATCCTGCTCTCGGTCGCGGTCGGGATCTCCGGCGACGGCGGCGTCGACCTCGGCAAGATCGCCCTCTCGCTGGCGATCGCGGTCGCCTTCGTCGCCTTCGTCGCGCTCGGCGGCACCCAGCTGCTGGCGCGGCGGCCGCAGCTGCTGAGGGCGCCCCGCTTCGCCGACGGCGCGCTGCTGCCTGCCGTGCTCGTCTGCCTCGGCCTCGCCGCCTTCGCCGCCGGCATCGGCCTGGCGGCGCTGATCGGCGCCTTCCTCGCCGGGATGATCGTCGCCGAGACCAAAGACCACAACGCGATCGAGGAGGAAGTGCGGCCGCTCTACGCCTTCTTCCCGCCCTTCTTCTTCGCCTTCATCGGCATCGAGCTCGACCTCGGCTCGCTCTTCAAAGGCCACGCGCTGCTGCTGCTCGCCGCGGTGACCGTGATCGCCGCGGTCGCCAAGTACGTCCCCGCCCACCGCGCCGCGCGCCGGCTCGGTTCGCGCGAAGCCGCGGTGGTCGGCGTCGGCATGGTCCCGCGCGGCGAGGTCGGGATCGTCGTCGCCTCGATCGGCGCCGCCGAGGGCGTCGTCGACGCCGAGCTGTTCGGGGTCGTCGTCGGCATGTCGATATTGACGACGCTGATCGCCCCGTTCGTGCTCCGCCGCCTTAGCGGTGACCGGCACGGCCCGCCGCTAGGCGGGAACGCCGACCAGGTTGCGCTCGACCAGTAGCTCGGCCAGCTGCACGGTGTTGGTCGCCGCGCCCTTGCGCAGGTTGTCGGCGACGACGAACAGGTCGAGCGCCCGCTCGTTGCCGGGGTCGCGGCGGATCCGGCCGACGAGGACCTCGTCCTGGCCGGCGGCCTCGATCGCCATCGGGAAGCGCGCCGCGGCCGGGTCGTCGACGACCTTCACCCCCGGCGCCGCCGCCAGCAGCTCGCGCGCCCGCTCGGGGTCGAGAGACTCGCGGGTCTCGACGTTGACCGCCTCTGAGTGGCCGGAGACGACCGGGACGCGAACGCAGGTGGCGGAGACCCTGATCTCCTGGTCGCCGAGGATCTTGCGCGTCTCGTTGATCAGCTTGCGCTCCTCGTCGGTGTGGTCGTCGCCGTCGGCGAAGCTGCCCGCCTGGGCGAGGACGTTGAAGGCGATCTGCCGCGGGTAGATCTCCGGATGCGGCGGCTCGCGCCCGTCGAGCACTGCCCGCGCCTGCGCGTTCAGCTCGTCGATCGCCGCCTTGCCGGTGCCGGAGACCGCCTGGTAGGTGGAGATCACCAGCCGCTCGATCCCGGCCTCGTCGTAGAGCGGCTTCAGCGCGACGACCATCTGCATCGTCGAGCAGTTCGGGTTGGCGACGATCCCGCGATGGCCGTCGAGGTCGCCGGGGTTGACCTCGGCGACCACCAGCGGCACGTCGTCGTGCATCCGCCAGAAGCTGGTGTTGTCGACGACGGTCGCGCCGGCCTCGACCAGCCGCGGCGTCCACTCGCCGCTGACCTTGCCGCCGGCCGAGGAGAGGACGAGATCGAGCCCCTCGATCGAGTCCTCGCCGAGCTCCTGCACGATCAGCGAGTCGCCGCCCCACTCGATCTGCCTGCCTGCCGAGCGGGCCGAGGCGAGCGGCCGCAGCTCGGCGACCGGGAACTCGCGCGCCGCCAGCAGCTCGAGGATCGTCGTCCCCACTAGCCCGGTCGCGCCGAGCACCCCGACCCTGTAGCCGTCGCCGCTCATCGTCTCGAGTATGACGAGCGCGGCTAGCCGGCGACGGTCGGCCGGTGGCCGGGCCCGGTCGGGTCTTCGGGGCGGATCGCGTCGGCGCCGAGCTCGAAGGCGCTGTGCAGGGCGTTGACCGCTTCGCTGACCCGGTCGGCGGAGATGACGCAGCTGATCTTGATCGGCGAGGTGGAGATCATCTCGATGTTGATCCCTTGCTCGCCGAGGACGCGGAAGACGGTGGCGGCGACGCCGGGGTGGGAGCGCATGCCGGCGCCGACGATCGAGACCTTGCCGATCTGCTCGTCGGTCCGCACCTCGAGCGAGACGCCGCCGAGGTTCTCGATCGTCTCTGTGGCGATCGGCAGGTCGGCACGGTCGACGGTGAAGGAGAGGTCGGCCAGCTCGTCGTCGCCGACCGGCTCGTTCTGGATGATCACGTCGACGTTGACGTTGGCGTCGGCGAGGGCGCCGAAGATGCGGCCGGCGACGCCCGGCTCGTCGCGGACCCCGTGCAGGGTGACGCGGGCCTCCGAGCTGGAGTGGGTGACGGCGGTGACGAAAGGTTGCTCCATGGTCTCTTCCTCTGAGACAACGAGGGTACCGGGGCCGTCCTCGAAGCTGCTGCGGCAGTGGATGCGGACGCCGTGGTTGCGGGCGTACTCGACCGAGCGCAGCTGCAGCACCCCGGCCCCGGAGGCCGACATCTCGAGCATCTCCTCGAACGAGACGACCGCCAGCTTGCGGGCCTCGGGGACGATCCGCGGGTCGGCGCTGTAGACGCCGGCGACGTCGGTGTAGATCTCGCAGACGCTGGCGTCGAGGGCGGCGGCGAGCGCCACCGCGGTGGTGTCGGAGCCGCCGCGGCCGAGCGTGGTGACGTCGCGGCTCTCGGTCGAGACGCCCTGGAAGCCGGCGACCAGCACGATCCGGTCCTCGTCGAGGGCGGAGCGGATGCGGTCGGCGCGGACGTCGATGATCCGCGCCTTGGTGTGGGTCGAGTCGGTGACGATGCCGGCCTGGGAGCCGGTCAGCGAGATCGCCTCATGACCCATGTCGTGGATCGCCATCGCGCACAGCGCGCAGGAGATCCGCTCGCCGGTCGAGAGCAGCATGTCCATCTCGCGGGCGACCGGCCGCGGCGAGATCTCGTGCGCCTGCTCGACCAGCTGGTCGGTCGTCTTGCCGCGGGCGGAGAGCACGGCGACGACCCGGTGCCCGGCCTCGCGGGCGGCGACGATCCGGCCGGCGGCGCGCTTGATCTGCTCGGCCCCGGCGACCGAGGTGCCGCCGAACTTCATCACGACGATGTCGGAGTCCCGTTCGCTCACGGTTCCCCGAGGATAGAGAGCGCCGCCGCGCTAGCCCTGGTTGCCGCCGCCGAGGTTGCCGAGCATCGCCTGTTCGGCCATCCGGATCAGGCCGAGGCCGCTGTGCGGGCGCATGTCGCTGGAGCGGACGCGGACGTGGGAGCCGTGCGGGCCGACGACCTCGACGATCGTGCAGACGTCGCCGATCTCGCAGTCGTCGCCGTAGTCGCCTTCGATCGCCTCCATCTGCTCGGCGACCACCCTTCCCACCTTGCTCTGATCGAGCGCCATGCTCCCCACCCTTCTTCGTTTCGACGCGGCCAGGACATGTCCTGACTGTATGGGATCGCCGGGCGAAGCCGAGGTTGCGCGCCGATATATCCGCCTGATATATTGGCGCGCGACATGGACTCGCTGAGCGCCACCGCCTACGTGATCCTCGGCCTGCTTTGCAAAGGGCCGATGTCCGGCTACGAGATCAAGGCGATCGTCGACAAATCGGTGCGCTTCTTCTGGACCGCGAGCTACGGCCAGATCTATCCGGAGCTGAAGCGGCTGGCCGAGGCGGGGCTGGTCGAGGGTGTCGACTCGCCGACCGGCGGCCGCCGCCGCACCGTCTACGAGGTCACCGCCGCCGGCGAGGAGGAGCTGGTCGCCTGGCTGCGGCAGCCGCCCGACGTCTTCGAGATGCGCGACGAGGGCTTGCTGAAGCTGTTCTTCGCCGACGCCCTGCCGCCAGAGGAGGCGGTCACGATCGTCCGCACGATGCGCGAGCGCCGCGAAGCGGTCAACCGCACCCTGCGGGCGATGGAGCCCGGCAAAGCCGAGGACGAGGACGGCAAGGACAGCTACGTGCTGACGGTCCTGCGCTGCGGGATCGAGTTCACCGACTGGTTCGTCGATTGGTGCGAGCGGACCGAGGCGCAGATCCTCGCCGCCGCACCCGCCCAAAGGAGAAGCTGATGTTCGACGCCCTGGCCCGCTTCGCCAACCGCCGCGCCCGCCGCACGGTCCTGCTCGCGGTCGCCTTCTTCGTCCTCGCCGGCGTGGTCGGCGGCTCGGTCGCCAAGCGGCTCGATCCCTATGGAGCCGAAGACCCGGCGACCGAGTCGGCTCAGGCCGAAAAGCAGCTCGAGGCGGCCGGCTACCGCGAGCCGGCGGTGCTCGTCCTCGTCCAGGACGCGCCGGTCGCGAAGCCGGCGACGCGCCAGCGGGTGACCGGGTTCGAGCGGCAGCTGCGCGAACGCGCCGACGTCGACGAAGTCACCGGCTACTACGACACCCGCTCCCCCGCTTTCGTCTCCAAGAACGGAGACTCGACCTACTTCGTCGTCAGCCTCGCCCCGACCGGCGACAAGGCGATGCAGGACGCGGCCGGGGAAATCGACGAAGAGCTGTCCGGCCAGCCCGGGGTGATTGTGGGCGGCGTCGCGGTCGCCCAGGAACAGGTCAACCACCAGGTCGAGGAAGACCTGAAAAAGGCCGAGCTGCTCGCCTTCCCGCTGCTCTTCCTGCTGTCCCTGCTCTTCTTCCGCAGCCTGGTCGCGGCGCTGCTGCCGCTCTTGATCGGCGGCCTGGCGATCGTCGGCACCTTCCTGATCCTGCGGGTGGCCAGCGAATTCGGCTCGATCTCGGTCTTCGCGCTGAACCTGACGACGGCGCTCGGGCTGGGGCTGGCGATCGACTACAGCCTCTTCATCGTCTCCCGCTACCGCGAGGAGATCGCCAAATCCGGACCCGGCCTGCCGGCGATGCGCCGCGTCCTTGCCACCTCCGGCCGCACCGTCTTCTTCTCCTCGCTGACCGTCGCCGCGGCGCTCGCCTCGCTGCTCGTCTTCCCGCAACGCTTCCTCTACTCGATGGGGCTCGGCGGGGCGCTGGTGGCGCTGTTCGCGGCGTTGATCTCGCTGACCGTGCTGCCGGCGATCCTCACCCTGCTCGGCGGGCGGGTCAACGCCCTCTCTCCCGCCTTCCTGCGGCGCCGTGCCGAGGCCGAGGCGCGGCCGGCGGAGTCGGGCTTCTGGTACCGGCTCTCGCGCTTCGTGATGCGGCGGCCGATCCCGGTCGCGACGCTGAGCGCCGCCTTCCTGATCCTCCTCGGGTTGCCTTTCCTCGGGATCAAGTTCAACACCGTCGACGCCACCGTGCTGCCCAAGGACGCGAGCGCGCGGCAGGCCGACGAAATCGTCAACGCCCAGTTCCCGCCCTACCACGAAGCGCCGATCCTGATCTCCTTCAGCGGCGGCGGTCCGGGCGCCGCCGGCGCCTACGCGCGTCAGGTCGCCGCGGTCCCCGGCGTCGGCGAAGTGCTGCCGCCGCGCCGGCTCGAAGACGGGGTCACCGCGATCGAAGCGATCTCCGAACACCCCTTCGTCTCCGATGCGAGCAAGGAAACCGCGGAACGGGTGCGCGAGCTGCCGACCGCCGCCGGGGCGACGGCGCTGGTCGGCGGCGGATCCGCCGCCTTCGTCGACTTCCAGTCGAGCCTCAGCGATCACCTGCCGATCGCGCTGGCGATCATCGTCGCGGCAACGCTGATCATCCTCTTCCTGATGACCGGCTCGGTCGTCCTGCCGATCAAGTCGTTGATCATGAACGCGCTCAACCTCACCGCGGTCTTCGGCCTGCTGGTGCTGATCTTCCAGGACGGCCGGCTCGAGGGCCTGCTCGACTACACCAGCCCGGGGGCGATCGAGCAGACGATGCCGATCCTGATGTTCGCGGTCGCCTTCGGCCTCTCGACCGACTACGCGGTCTTCCTGCTCTCGCGGATCAAGGAGGCGCGCGACAACGGCGCCTCCGACTCGGAGTCGGTCGCGATCGGGCTCGAGCGGACCGGCCGCATCGTCACCGCCGCCGCCCTCCTGTTCGCGGTGGCGATGCTCGCCTTCGCCACCTCGAAGATCATCTTCATCAAGGAGAACGGCGTCGGCACCGCCCTCGCGGTCCTGATCGACGCCAGCATCATCCGCGCCCTGCTGGTGCCGGCGCTGATGGAGCTGCTCGGCAAGTGGAACTGGTGGGCGCCGAAGCCGCTGCGGCGGGTCTACGAGCGCTGGGGCGTGAGCGAGGGCGCGGCTGGCGCCGCGCAGGGCGAGACGGCTCCGGCTCCCGGGCAAGCGGGTTAGGGACCGGCTGCTAGGGACGCGACCCCGCGCCTGCGGCCCGGCGCGGTGAAGCCGCAGCCGCAGGAAGTAGAAGTCGACCTCGAAGCCGTTGACGATGGCTTTGGTTTGCGGTTGGGGGAGGCCGGCGGCGAGAGCGATTGGGCGGAAGCGGCGCTCTAGCTCTGAGTCGGAGAGGCGGAAGCTGTCGCGGTCAAGCAGGGTGCGGAGGCGCTTGGCGCCGGGGACGCCAGCGCGCAGGTCGGCGTAGCGACGGAGGGGGTCGGGGTGGATGCGGTCGCGTTGGGAGGCTTCGTTTACGAGCCGCTCTCGGTCGGAGTCAGAAAGCTGCGTGGCCTGATCGAGGGCGGTGCGCCCCGGGGTGGTAACTGGGATGCGGCGAAAGCGGGTGACGTCTCGGCTGGGTAGGGAGGGGCGGCTGCGGACCGTCACTCCCGGCCGGCGCGGCCAGCTGCGGCGCCGAACAGTGATCTCGATTCCGTCCTCCTTGCCGATCCCCCAGAGGACGGCGGCGCTGCCGTGGCTCGGGGCTGCCGACTGCGAAGACACCGCGACCGACCGGATGCAAGCGGCCAGCGCGGAGCCGGTGCTCGATCGCCTTTTCGCTGAATCCAAGCCCCAGCAGCTGCTCCCGCGTCACCACCCCGTACTGCCGCCGAGCCAACCGCCAGGCCGCCCCGTTCCTCGCTGCAAGAGTTTCACCCCTCATAGGGGGTGAAAGTGCTGCAGCGCGGTGGGTTCTCCCCCTTTGGCGCGGGGCGGCAGTGCAACTCAGCGGAAGGAGCGGAGGAGGTGGTTGAGGGGGCTGACGCCGATCGGGCGCTTAGCGCCACCTTTGGGCGCGGTCGATTCTTCTTCGGCTTCGGTGGTCGAGGTCGATTCTTCTTCCTGCGGCGTAGTTGAAGACTTCGGTGTCGAAGGGGAGCAGGGCGGGTTCGTTGGCGTAGCCGAGTTTTTCGAGTTCGAAGAGTTCCTCGATCGTCAGCAGCAGGGTGAAGTCGTTGGCGAAGGTGGTTTCGTTCCTGGTGCCGGGCTTGACGAAGCTGGAGAGCAGCAGGAGGCCGACCTTGCCGCCGCCGCCGGCTTTCTTGATGCCTTCGCTGTTCGGGGTTTCGGCGGGCAGCGGCGCCAGGTTCGGGAAGCTCGGGTTGGCGCAGCAGGAGCTGGTGTCCGGGACCGCCCCAGTGGTGTTGGCCTGGGGAGCCTGGGCGGAGGTGATCAGGAGCAGGCCGCCTTCGGCGTAGGCCTTCGAGTTGACGATCTTCGGCACCACTTCCTCGAGGAACGATTCGGTCGCCGCCGGGCCGGTGGACGCACCGGGTTCGCAGCCTTCGACCGGCACGAGCGAACCGGCGTGGCACTTGTTGGGGACGATGTAGGAGAAGGTCGGGGTCTTCTTGGGGGTCTTGAGATCGGTGGTCAGCTGTGGCAGACCGACGCTGCTTTCGAGGCATTCGGGCTTGTCGAGGAGCGAGTGGAAGAGCGCGAACGGGCGGACGCAGCTCGGCGGTTCGGGCGTCCCCGGCACCGCTTCCTCGACGTAGGCCTTCCATTTCAGTTTCTTCGCCGCCAGTTGTCCGGGCAGGGTTTCGACCGGCGCCGGGAAGACGCAGCCGTTGCCTTCGACTTGCTTGGTCGTCGCTTCGGTTTCGGCGCGGACGGTTCCCGGAGTGACGTCGAGTGGCGTCGACGAGGGGCATTCGGCGGCCAGTTCTTCGGTCGGGCCCTGGCCGCTCAGCAACGCCGCCTGATTGGCGAGCCTGCCCCTGCTGACCGCGTAGTAGTTGCTCAGCAGCTCGCCCTGTTCGGGCAGCGTCTTCGCCAGGTAGGGCGCCGGCGAGGTTTCGCCGAACGTTTCTTCGTAGCCGTTTTCGCCGAGCATGATCACGAAGAGGTGTTTGACTTCCGGCAGCCCTTCTTCTTCTTCGAGTTCGGGCTGGATCACTTCTTCTTCGGGGAGCGGTTCTTCCGGCAAGGGTTCTTCGGGAAGCGGTTCTTCCGGCAGCGGTTCTTCGGGGATCGGCGTCGGCAGCGGCGCTTCTTCGACCGGCGGGGCGACTTCTTCCGGTTCTTCTTCGGGCGCTGCGGCGACCGCTTCTTCGGGTTCCGGTTCGGGCGGCGGCGGCTTCGGTTCGGCGATTTCGAGGACGATCGTCTGCAGGCCGGCGCTCTGCGCGATCTGGCTGGTCGCCGAGCCGACGATCACCCCCAGCGCGAGCATGCAGAGGACGGCCGTCGCGGCCCCGCGTGCCGAGGGGATGAAGCGGGCGAAGGCGCGCTCGCGGGCCTCCTCGGCTGCGGCGCCACCAGCGGCGGCTCCAGCCCCATCGGCGCCGGACCGCCCGCCTGCAGACACGGCCGCGGCCGCGGCACCTTCGCCACGGTCGCGGTCCCGGAACGCGGCGATCTGGGCGGCCACCGCCGGCGGCAACGACGCTTGGCGGCGCGCGCCGCACTCCAGGCAATAGCGTTGGTCGCCCGCGAACGGCGCTCCGCACCCGGCGCAGCTCGCCCCCCGGGAGCTGTGCCTGTCGTCTCTGCCGCTCGCCACGCTCTGCTCCCAGTATCCGGGCGGCGTCGCGTGGACTTGTGAAGATCCTGATGTCAGTCGCAGGAGAGCGTCCGCCGATGACGTGCGACGGCGCCGGGAATCGCCTTTCACAACTCTTAAACACCGGCCCCATGCGGCCAGCCGGAAGATGGGCCCCGTGACCTCCGGCTCCGATCCGAGCGGGGAGCCGAGAACCGCGCCCCTGCACGTCGCTCCGCCATCCGCACAGCCCGCCGCCGGCGGGGTCGCGCCCGATCACTCGGTGGCGCCGCCCGCGATCGGCTCCACCCCCAGCGACGCCTGCCCCACCTGCGGCGCCCAGATGGCGATCGACCAGCGCTACTGCCTCAACTGCGGCCACCGCCGCGGCGAGCCGCGGCTGCCGTTCATGGACGCGGTCGTCTTTATGAACGCGATGAGCGCGCCGCCGGAGGAGCCGGCCGCGGCGGCTCCTCCGCCACCGCCGCAGAGGTCCGGGCTCTCGCCGAGCACGACCCTGGTCGCCGGCATCGCCACCCTCGTCCTCGCGGTCGGGGTCGGCGTCCTGATCGGCCGCTCCGGCGACGACAACTCGGCGCCGGTCGCCAACCAGCAGCCGCAGATCATCCGCGTCGGCGGCTCCGAAGCTGGAGGCGGCGGCGAGGAAGAAACCGCCACGGAAACCGACACCGGCGGCAAGGAAGCGAAAAAAGCCAAGGGCGGCGGCAAAGCGGCGAAGAAGAGCAAGGGCAACGAAAAGGCGCCCGAAGTCGAGGAAGGCGCCAACGGTGGCAGCAAGGCGGCCCAGGAAGTGCTGCACACGGCGCCCGGCGTGAAGGAAGCCAAGCCGGAAGCCAAAGTCGGCGAAAAATGCGAACAGGGCACGGCCGGCTGCAGCGACAGCGGCGAATTCAACGGCAGCTTCTTCGAATGAAAAACCCGATCAAGAAACAGAAACGGGCGACGCCCGCGAACGCGGCGGCGAAGCCGGCCTCCAACGACCTCAAACCGAAAGCGAGCACCCCGGTCAGCGCCGCCTACGGCCAGGAGTTCATGGTCGACCTGCGCCGCCGCCGCGACCAGCTCGTCGCCCGCGTCGCCGAGCTGCAGTGGGACCTCGGCGGGCTCGTCTACGAGATGGCGATCCGCAACAGCATCAGCGTCGACCTGCTGGTCAAACGGGCGGTCGAGCTGCAGGACGCCGATGCCGAGCTGAGCGAGGTCGAACGGATCGTCCGCATGGAGGAGACCGGCACCGCCGGCTCCTGCAAACACTGCGGCGCCCCCCACTCGACCGGCGCCACCTTCTGCTGGCAGTGCGGCAAACCACTGCTCGAGCAGGTCTCGGGCGACGCGATCCTGAAACGCTGAGTTCGATCTTTTCCCCACCCCCGTGGGGAAAAGATCGGTACCCCGATTTTTTCGGACCTAGCCGAAGCGGCCGGTGACGTAGTCGCGGGTGCGCGGGTCGCGCGGCTGCCCGAAGATCCGCTCGGTGTCGTCGAACTCGATCAGCGTCCCGACCGGTTTCTGGAAGCCGGCCTCGAGGCTGAAGAACGCGGTGCGGTCGGCGACGCGAGCCGCCTGCTGCATGTTGTGGGTGACGATCACGATCGTGAAGCGGCCTTTGAGGCTGTGCATCAGGTCCTCGATCGCGCCGGTCGCGATCGGGTCGAGCGCCGAGGCCGGCTCGTCGAGCAGCAGCACGTCCGGTTCGATCGCGATCGCGCGGGCGATGCAGAGCCGCTGCTGCTGACCGCCGGAGAGGCCGAGGGCGCTGTCCTTGAGCCGGTCCTTCACCTCGTCCCAGAGCGCCGCGCCGCGCAGCGCCTTCTCGACCCGCTCGGAGAGGCCCGAGCGCATGCCGAGGTTGCGGGGCGCCCAGGCGACGTTGTCGTAGATCGACTTCGGGAAGGGGTTCGGTTTCTGGAAGACCATCCCGATCCGCCGCCGCACCTCGACCTGGTCGACGTTGGAGCCGTAGATGTCGTGGCCGTGGTAGAGGATCCGCCCCTCGATGCGGAAGTTCGGGACCGAGTCGTTCATCCGGTTGAGGCTGCGCAGGAAGGTCGTCTTGCCGCAGCCCGACGGCCCGATCAGCGCCGTGATCTGCCCGCGCCGGATCGCCAGGTTGACGCCGGTCAGGGCCTGCTTCGGCCCGTAGAAGACGGAGACGTCGTGCGAGTCGAAGACCGCCTCGGTGGCGACGTGGAGCTCGGCGTCGGCGCTGGCGGTCGCCGAGGCCCCGAGGGTTACCGAGCCGGCGCCGTTGCCGCTCGGCGGCGCGACTTTCTCGTCGGTGCGGATGCGGACGCGGGAGGGAGGGACGCTCAAGAGGACATCTTCCTTTTGCTGCGAGCCAGCAGAGCGCGGGCGCCCAGGCTGGCGAAGAGTATGAACGAGATCAGGAGCAGCGCCAGCCCCCAGGCTTCGCCGAAGCCGGCGGGGTTGGCTTCTTCGGAGAGGGTGTAGATGCGGACCGGGCCGTTGGCCAGCGCTTCGAAGGGGTTGAGCGAGATGTGTTCGGTCGAGCCGATCGAGCTGACCAGGAGGACCGGCGCCGTCTCCCCCGCCGCGCGGGCGATCGAGAGGATCGTCACGGTGACGATGCCGCCGACGGCGCTCGGCAGCAGCACCGACAGCACCGTGCGCCAGCGGGCGACCCCGAGCGCGTCGGCCGCTTCGCTCTGGCTGCTGGGAATCAGCCGCAGCACGCCCTGGGTGCCGCGGGCGATCAGCGGCACCATGATGATCGACAGCGCGATCCCGGCGGCGTAGGCGGACTGGCCGAGGCCGAAGCCCTTGATGTCGACGAGCGAGCTGAAGATGAAGAGGCCGACGATGATCGCCGGCAGGCCGTTCATCACGTCCATCGTCATCGAGACGAAGGCCGCCGCCCGGCCACCGGCGTACTCGGTGACGAAGAGGGCGATCATGATCCCGATCGGGGTCGCGATCAGGGTCCCGATCCCGACGATGATCGCGCTGCCGACCAGGGCCGGCGCCACCCCTGCGGGCGCCGACTTGGTGATGAAGTCCCAGCTGATGCTGCCCGCCCCGCGGGCGACGACGCTGTAGATGACGATCACGAGGACCGCGATCGCGGCGATCGCGGCGGCGGTCGCCAGGTACTCGGTCAGCTTGCTGACGCCCTGGCGCCGGCGCAGGTTGCCGGTCGCGCTCAGCGGCGCGGTCGGGTCGTACCCCGTCGGCATGCCCCCGCCGCCCTCGTCGAGCATCCCGTTCATCGCGTCGCCCCGCCGGCGTAGCTGAAGCGGCGGCTGATCCACGAGGCGACCAGGTTCGAGGTGATCCCGATCGCCAGCAGGATCACCGCGCAGTAGTAGAGCGACGCTTTGTGGAGCTCGGTGAGGGCGCCGGGGAACTGGTTGGCGATCCGCGCCGCCAGGGTGTCGCCGGTCTTGAACAGGTCGGCGTTGATCCCGGTTCCGGCGCCGATCACCTGGGCGACCGCGATCGCCTCGCCGAGGGCGCGGCCGAGCCCGAGCAGCGAGGCGGCGATCACGCCCGAGGAGGTGCTCGGCAGGACGACCCCGCGGACCACCTCCCAGCGGGTCGCGCCGAGGGCGCTGGCGCCGTCCTGGAGGTCGCGCGGCACCGAGGCGAAGAGGTCGCGCGAGACCGAGGCGATGATCGGGATGATCATGATCGTCAGGATCAGGCTGGCGGTGAAGATGCTGGAGCCGGTCGGTTCGGGTGCGCCGAAGATCGGGATGAAGCCGAGCGCCCCGTGCAGGACCGGCTCGATCGTCGTGTGGACGAACGGGGCGAGGACGAGGATCCCCCAGAAGCCGAGGATCACGCTCGGGATCGCGGCCAGCATTTCGACCAGCGGCGAGACGATGCCGCTCACCGCCTTCGGCGCCAGCAGGCTGAGGAAGAGGCCGATCGAGATCGCGATCGGGGCGCCGATCAGGAGCGCGAAGAAGGAGCTGAAGAGGGTGCCGAAGAGGAGCGAGCCGGCGCCGAAGATGCTGATCGTTTCGGTCGGGTTCCATTCGGTCTTGGTCAGGAAGCCGAGGCCGAATTTGTCGATCGCCGGCAGGGCTCCGTGAACCGAGACGTAGGCGATCGCGACGATCGTCGCCGCGCCGAGCAGCGCCGCGCCGGCGCAGACCGCGTACAGCAGGATGTCGCCGAAACGGTCGCCGCGCTTGCGCCAGCTGCGCCGCCTACGGGCGGCGACGGGTCCCGCCGGGGTGGCCGCGGTGCTCATGCGGCGCAGGGTAATCGAGGGTCCGTCGATTCCTTGCTGAGCGGCTGCGATTTTCACAGAATTGACACAACTCACCGCACCGTTACATCTCGTTCACAAAACTGTGACACATACTTTTCACGAGATTGACACAACGCTCCTGACCGGCAGAGAGAGTCTTGCGGTCGTAATTCTCACCCGAAAGGACTCACTCTCTTGATTCGCAACAGGTTGCTAGGCGTCGTGGTTGCGCTGGTTGCCACGGTCGGCGTGATGTCGTCCGTTGGTACCGCAGGTGCTGCCGCTGCCGGCCTGAACGGTGCGGGCTCCACCCTGGTCGCACCGCTGATGGCCAACTGGATCAACGGATTCGAAATCAAAGAAGGCATCCCCGTCAAATATTCCGCGGTCGGCTCCGGGACGGGCATCGCCCAGATCACCGCCCGCACCGTGGACTTCGGCGCCTCCGACGCGCCGCTGACCCCGGAACAGGCTGCCGCCTGCAACGGCTGCGTGCAGATCCCATGGGCCCTCTCGGCGACCGGAATCGGCTTCAACATCCCCGGCGTCAAGAAAGTCAACCTGACCGGCAAGATCCTCGCCGGCATCTACTTCGGCACGATCACGAAGTGGAACGACCCGAAGATCAAGGCCGTCAACCCGAAAGCGAAACTGCCGGGCACGACCATCACCCCGGTCTTCCGCAGCGACGGCTCCGGTGACACCTACGCGTTCACCAACTACCTCTCGAAGATCAGCCCCGCCTGGAAGAACGAAGTCGGCTTCGCGACCACGGTCGGGTTCAAGGCCGGCGTCGGTGCCAAAGGCAATGCAGGCGTCACCTCGACGGTCACCAAAACCCCGGGCGCGATCGGCTACATCTCCGCGTCCTACCTGATTGCCGCCGGCCTCGGCGCCGCGGCGGTCGAAAACAAGGCCGGCAACTTCGAGGTTCCGAACCTGAAAAACATCGAAGAAGCCGCCTCGACCGTGAAGAGCGTCCCGGCGAGCAACGAAATCAACATCACCAACCCGCCCGCCTCGGCGAAATCGGCCTACCCGATCTCGACGTTCACCTACGCGATCATCCCGCACGACGCCCCGCAGAAGGGCTTCCTGCAGCAGTTCGTGAACTACGCGATCACCAAAGGCCAGGCCTACGGTGCCGCGCTCGACTTTCCGCCGCTGCCGAAGGTCGTGCTCACCGCCGCTAAAAAAGCGGTCGGCTCGCTCTAAGCGACGACGCCTGACGCGCGCAAGCGCGAACAGCATCGAGAGCCGGTACGGGTCCGCCCGTACCGGCTCTTTTCTTGCCGTTCGCCGCCGAATGCAACTCGGGCGTCAGCTCGGCGCCGCTCAGGCGAAGGCCTGGGCGGCGCGGCGACGCAGGTCCGCGTTGAGCAGGCCCGTCACCTCGCTCGGCCGCTCGCCGGCCGAGGGGACGGCGGCGCCGATCAGGCCGTCGGCGCGGAAGCCGTAGAGCGGGGCCGCGAAGCCAAGCTCGCGGATCTTGCGGACCAGCCGCACCGCGTCCTTGGTCTCGGCGCCGGGGCCGCAGAGGATGATCGCGGTCGGGTCGAGCGCGCCCAGGGCCCGCTCCAGCCGCTCGTCGCCGAGCTCGTTGGAGAGGACGAGGACGCGGAAGCCGGCCCGCCGCAGGGCCAGGTCGAGCGCCTGGGTGTGGACCGCCTCGGCGTCCTGGCCGTGGCTCGAGTCGAGCAGCAGGATGCCGGCCGGCCGCGAGGCGGCCGAGGCGAGGCGGCGGGCGCCGTGCAGCCAGCCGGTCGCCCAGCGGACCGCGAATTCGAGCTCGGCCTCCCCGCCCGGGTCGGCGGCGATCCGATCGACGGCCGGCAGCAGCAGCTCCTCGACCGTGCGCTCCAGCGGCCGCACCGCCAGGCTCTCCTCGATCGCCCGGTCGGCGGCCGCCTCGTCGAAGCTCTCGAAGGCGCTCTGCAGGCTGCCGCCGGAGGCCGGTGCCGCCTGGCGCTGACGGGCGAGGGCGATCGCCGAGGAGATGTTGCCGGTCTCGGCGAGCGCGTCGCGCAGCGTCTGCAGCTCGACCAGTTCGTAGTTGCGGTGGTTGCCCTCGGTCCGCTTCGGCGTCGGGAAGCCGTAGCGGCGCTCCCAGCTGCGCAGAGTGTTGGGGCTGACGCCGAGAACTTCGGCGGCGGCGTTGGTCCGGATCCCGGGCATGCCGGAATCTTGCCAAGGCTGCACCGGGTTTACGCAAGTTATGGACGGATGGCTGAAAACTGTCAGCGATCCTGCATGGCGCCGACGCCGATCGGCTGACCGACCGCACGCGCCCGCCAGAGCGCCCCGTCGGCCTTGTGCAGCAGAGCGTCGGCGTCGTTGCCGTGATCGGGACAGGCAACGACGCCGGCGGCGACGTCGATCCGCAGCCCGCCCACCCGCTCCAGCTCGTCCAGCAATCCGAGCAGCCGTTCCGCCATCTGCACCCCTTCGACCGTGCCGAGGTTCGGCGCGAGCACGCAGATCGCGTCCTCCTCGAGCCGGAAGGCTTCGTCGATGATGCGGATGCTGTCGCGCAGCGCCGCGCCGAGGATCGAGAGCACGGTCTCGCGGCTGCCGTCCTCCTGGCGGGCGCCGGGGCCGGAGGCGTCGAAGACCGCGAGCCCGAAGGGGTGCTGGTAGCGGCGGTTGGTCTCGATCAGCTGGTCGAGCCGGCGCCGCATGTGGCCGGGGCGGTAGAGGCTCGGCAGCTCTTCCGGCGGCGACCAGGTGACCGGTTGCGGCGGCACCCCGGTGTAGGCGGCCTCGACGGCGGTCGCGGTGACCGAACCGAACTCGGAGGCGAGCCGGGTGGCGGCGTCGGCGAACTGCTCGGCACCGAGGCCGCCGAGCTCCTCCCGCAGCTGCGTCAACAGGGCGACGTGCTTGGCCGAGACCTCGCGCGCCAGCCGGCTGGCCGGCGACGTGAGCTCCGCCTCGCCCGCGCCCAGCTCGACCTCGATCGCCCCCAGCTCCGTGCCTGAATCCAGCTCCACGCGCGGACCTTGAAGGACGCCCCGGACGCAGGAAACGCGGAAAACCGCAAATAGCGGCTCGACACCCGTCCAGGACGGATGTATCAGTTGAGGCTGCGGCGGCCGGCCAGGGCCTTGCCGAGCGTGACCTCGTCGGCGTGCTCGAGGTCGGCGCCGACCGGCAGGCCGCTGGCGAGGCGGGTCACCTCGACCCCCTCGCTGCCGCGCAGCCGCTCGGCGATGTCGAGCGCGGTCGCCTCGCCGGTCGTCGTCGGGTTGGTCGCGAGGACGACCTCGCGGACGCCGCCGCGGCCGACCCGGCCGATCAGCTCGGCGATCTTCAGATCCTCGGCGTCGATTCCGTCGATCGGCGAGAGGGCGCCGCCGAGCACGTGGTAGAGGCCGCGGTATTCGTGGGTGCGCTCGAGCGGGATCACGTCGGCCGGTTCCTCGACCACGCAGATCAGGCCGCGGTCACGTTGAGAGTCGGAGCAGATCCGGCACAGCGGACCCTCGGCGAGGTTGAAGCATTCCTCGCAGAGGCCGACCTTCTCCTTCACTTCGCGGATCGCCTCGCCCAGCGCCAGCGCCTCCTCGTCGGGCGCCCGCAGCAGGTGGAAGGCGAGCCGCTGCGCGGTCCGCCGGCCGATCCCCGGCAGCCGCGAGAGCTCGGCGACCAGGCGCGCCAGCGGCGCGGGGCCCTCGGTGCTCAACCGCCCAACATCCCCCCGAGGCCGCCGGCGTCGCCGGTGATCCCGCCCATCTTCGAGCCGGCCAGCTCCTGCGCCGCGCGCAGGCCCTCGTTGACCGCCGCCTGGACCAGCTCCTGCAGCATCTCGGCGTCCTCGGGGTCGATCGCCTCGGGGTCGATGACGATCTCGCGCAGCGTCAGATCGCCGCCCATCGTGACCTTGACCATGCCGCCGCCGGCGCTCGCCTCGACGGTTTCGTCTTTCAGCTTCTCCTGTGCCTCGAGCATCTGCGCCTGCATCTGCTGGGCCTGTTTCATCAGGGCGTTCACGTCGAAGCCGCCCGGACCTCCACCTCGTGCCACTAGCCGACCTCCTCCGCTCCGAACTCGCTCTTTACCTTCTCCAAGATCGCATCCTCGTCGATCTCCTCGCTCCCCGGCGCCGGCACGTCCGGCGGCGCCTCCCCCTCCTCGAGGGTCACGTACGTCGGTTTCACCGCGGCCCCCGTCACCGCCTCGAACGCCGCCGCCACCGCCTCCTTGCGCTCCGGCGACTCCGCCTTCCGTTTGTTGAAAGCCGCATCCGCCGCAAACCCGATCTCCGGCCCACCCTCCCCCATCGCCACCGGCCTAGCCCCCTCGAACGTGGCCGCGAGAGCCGGAGCGGTCTTCGCCAGCTCATCCAACACACTCGGCCAAACCCGAATCAGCTCACCCAAATCGAGGTCGGCGGCAGCCACGCCCACAACGGGATCCTCGCCGACCCGCTCCGTTTCCGCAGCTTCCGCGCCAGCCGGGGGCGGCTCCGACGCTTCCACGACAGCCGGAGTCGGTTCGTCGTCCAACGGCGGACGTTCGTACTCCGGCTCGTCAGTGGGCGTGGCCTCTGATGCGGGTGGCGCTGTAGGGGGGACCACCCCTGAGGAAGCTTTAGCTACCGGAAGGGGTGGTGGGTCCCCTGCAGCGACAGGACCCGCATCCCGGCGCTCCAACCTCTCGACGCGTCGAAGCAGCCCCTCCGTCGAAGGATCGAGATCAGGCCGCGCCGCCTTCAGCAACGCAATCTCCACCGCCAGCCGCGCCTCGTCCCCCTCCCGGATCGCCGTCAACGCATCCGCCAGCTCGTCGATCGTCCGCACCAACGCCGCCGCCCCGATCGCGCCGGCCTGCCCCCGCAGCCGCTCGGTATCGGTCGCCGTCACCACGAACGAGGTCGGCACCTCGCCGGTCGTCTGGGTGATCAGCAGGTGCCGCAGGTGCGCCAGCAGGTCCCGCGCGAACTGCGACGGGTCGCGCCCGGAGCGCGCCATCCGCTCGACCCCGAGCAGCACCGCCCGCGGGTCCTCGGCGGCGACCGCGTCGACCGCCTCGAAGAGCAGCTCGGCGTCGGCGGCGCCGAGCATCTCGAGGACCGAGTCGAGCTGCACCGGGCTGCCGCCGAAGGCGAGCAGCTGGTCGAGCGTGCCGAGCGCGTCGCGGAAGCTGCCGGAAGCCGAACGGGCGATCATCGCCACGGCGCCGTCGTCGACCTCGATCGACTCGGCGACGGCGACCCGTTCCAGCACCTCGGAGATCTGCTCGAGGGAGGGCCGCTGAAAGTCGAAGCGCTGGCAGCGGTCGGCGATCGTCGCCATCACCTTGTGCGACTCGGTGGTGGCGAGGACGAAGACGGTCCGCGGCGGCGGCTCCTCGAGCGTCTTCAGGAAGGCGTTCCAGGCCTCCTTGGTCAGCATGTGCGCCTCGTCGAGGATGTAGACCTTCCAGTGGCCGCCGGCTGGCGCGTAGGCGACCCGCTCGCGCAGGTCGCGGACGTCGTCGACCGAGCGGTTCGAGGCGGCGTCCATCTCGATCACGTCGATCGAGGTGCCGGCGGCGATCGTCACGCAGGACTCGCATTCGCCGCAGGGCGTCACGGTCGGCCCGCCGCGCTCGCAGTTGAGCGAGCGGGCGAGGATCTTCGCCATCGAGGTCTTGCCGGTGCCGCGCGAGCCGACGAACAGGTAGGCGTGGTGGACCTTGTCCCCCTCGACCGCGTTGCGGAGCGTGCGCACGACGTGCTGCTGCCCCACGACTTCGTCGAAGGAGCCCGGTCGGTGGCGGCGATAGAGGGACGTTGACTCGGCCATCGTGGTCTCCGAGCCAGTGTATCCACGGCCCGTGGGCGCCTCGCCGCCCCACCCGGGGACGGCCCCGGTAGCGTGCCGCCGATGTCGCAGGCGGCCCGCAGATGGTTGACTCCCGCCGCCTGGGTGGCCGCGGTCAGCGCCGCCCTGCTGATCGTCTTCCCGCTCGGCTTCCCCAACTACGACACCATCTACGCGCTGGTCTGGGGGCGCGAACTGGCGCACGGGACGAGCCCCGACTACGGCGCCGCCCTGCCCCCCACCCCGCACCCGCTGACCGACCTGATCGGGCTGGTCGCCTCGCCGTTCGGCGAAGCGCCGATCACGGTGATCATGATCCTCGCCTACGTCTCGCTGGGGCTGATCGCCTTCTTCGTCTACCGGCTCGGGGCGACCTGGTTCGACCGCCCGATCGGCGCCGTCGCGGCGCTGATCGTCCTCACCCGCGCCCCCTACCTGGCCAACGGCCTGCGCGCCTACATCGACCTCCCCTACATCGCCCTCTGCCTCGGCGCCCTGCTGGTCGAGGCGAAGCGGCCGCGCGCCGGCTGGCCGGTGCTTGCCCTGCTGGTCCCGGCCGGCCTGCTGCGACCCGAGGCCTGGGGCTTCGCGATCGTCTACTGGCTCTGGCTGGCGATCCGGATCGCCCCCCCGCCCCGGGCTGTTCCTTATGTCGAGCAGTCGGACAAAAGGAACAGCCCGACGACGTGGTGGGGGTGGCGGGGGTGGGAGGTGGGATGGCGCGGCGAGCGCTCGAGCCGCGAGCTGGCCTGGCTCGCGTTCCTCGCCCTGCTCGGCCCGGTCCTCTGGGTGATCTTCGATGCGATCACCACCGGCGACCCGATGTACTCGCTGACCGGCACCCAGGAAACCGTCGAAACGCTGAAGCGGAAGACCGGCCCGGTCGACCTCGTCCTCTACGGCCCGCGCGCGCTCGGCGAAGTGCTGCAGTGGCCGGGGGTGGTCGGCGCGCTCGGCGGCGTCGTCCTCGGCTTCGCCTTCCTCCGCCGCCGCTCCGCGCTCGGGATCGCCGCCGCCGTCCTCGCCCTGCTCGCCTTCGCCTTCCTCGGCGCCGCCGGCCTGGCGATCATCGCCCGCTACACGATGCTGCTCGCCGCCCTGCTGGCGATCTTCGTCGCCCTGGCGCTGCTCGGCTGGCGCCTGCTCCCCCCGGCCACCCCTGGCGCCGCCGCTGGCAGCTGTTCGCCGGTGTCGTCGCGTTGATGTTCCTGGTCTGGCTACCGAACCAGTGGGACCTCGACTCCCAGGTCGATACCGACCTCACCAACCAGGGCAGGATCGAGCGCGACCTCAGCGACCTGGTCGACGCCGGCGCCTTCGCGAAGCCGCTCTGCGGCCCGATCGCGGTCCCCAACCACCGCGCCGTCCCCCGCCTCGCCTTCGGGCTCGACGTGAAGCCGACCGAGATCATCAGCGCCAGCGAGGAAGGCGTGCCGGCGCGCGGCTACTACGTCGAAGCCGCCAGCCCCTTCGTGATCCACAACTTCATCCTCGACCCCAACGACAAGACCAACTTCGATCTGACCGTGCCGCCGGGTTTCGACGAAGTCGCCAGCAACGACTCCTGGCGGGTCTACCGTCGCTGCTAGAAGGCAGGGCCGCCGCCGGGCGTGGTCGGCAACGGCGGCGTTTCGTAGCCGCGGCGGAAGTGGAGGATGCTGCCACCGTCGCAGCTCTCTTTGGCTTCGCCCGGTTCGCCTTCCGTCGACTCGGGAACGGTGACGCTGAGGTCGGCGGTGTCACGGGTCCCGAACCTGATCGTGACGCCGATGTTGCCGAGGCGGCCCTCGCTGCGCTCCTGCCATTCGAGATGGAAGCGGCCGTTCTGAGGGATCAGCCGCGGCTGAGGCGCCGCGGCGGAGCTGAAGAAGCGCGGTTCGGCGACCGGCGAGTCGCTCGCCTGGCAGAGGAGCCTGATCTGGAAGGCGAGGTTGCTGATGCGGCGGTTGTGGACGTCGAAGACGACGTATTCGCCGCGCGCGGCGACGTTGACGCCGTAGGCGCCGTTCGGCACCACGGCGGTCGTCGAGCCTGGCCGCGCCTCGGCCCCGGCGCTGGAGGAGGCGAGGCAGACGATCGCGAGGAGCGCCACGGAAGCAGCGGCGATCGGCAGGCGAAGACGAGGGCGATGAGCGAGGCGCATGCGCTTCCTTCGGCCTCCCGCGACCTCGCCTTTAGCTCGGCGGACGATCTTGCAGGGAATTCAGCGGCCGCGCTCGACCGCGTCGATCGCCGCGTGGGTGTCCGCCGCCAGGTCGGGATCGGCGAGGTCGACGGTCGGCGGCAGCTCGACGTGGAGGTCGGCGGAGATGTCGATCCTCGCCGCCAACCCGCTCGAGCGCGAGCCGAGCACGTGGCCGCCGCGCTCGCGATCGGCGCTGAGGAAGTGGAGGTGGTAGCCGGCGACCTCGATGCCCTCGACGTAGGCGGGGAAGCGGAAGCCGAGCATCGTCCCCTCGACTCCCGTCAGCTCGAACACGTGCTGCTCGGCGACGACCTCGGCGAGCGGCCGGTAGGGCGGCTGCTGGCGCGGCACCGAGCGGGCGCGGACCAGCTCGAAGCGGCCGTCAAGCCGCACCGCGCAGGAGGGAGTCTCGGCCGGGACCAGCTCGTCGAGCGCCGCCAGCAGCTGCTCGTGGTCGAGCCCCTCGCCGAGCGTCGCCTCGATCGTCGGCTCAAACTCGGTGACGACCGCGAACGGGGTCCGCTCCGCCGGGTCGATCTCATTCAGCCCGCCGTCGAGGTCGGCGCGGTAGAAGCGACCGTCGACGGCGACCATCTCGCCGTCGAGCCCGTTCAGCGTCCCCAGCCCGAAGTCGCCGTGCTCGGCCAGCTCGGCGAAGCTGAGATCGCCCTCGAAGGCGCCGTCGAGCAGGGCGCCGATCGTCGAGGCCTGGAAGAGGACGTGCGGCTCGCGCTCGCGGTGCAGTTCGGCCCGCCGCAGCGACTCGACGTGCAGCGATCTGATCCAGCGCTCGTCCAGCACGCGCCGCAGTCTCACACCATTTGCAAGCATCGACAGCGTGGCAGCGATCGAACTCAGGGGAGTCGTCAAGAATTTCGGCCCGATTCGCGCCGTCGACGGGCTCGACCTCGACGTGCCGGAAGGGATCTGCCTCGGCCTGCTCGGGCCGAACGGGGCCGGCAAGTCGACGACGATGCGGCTGCTGACCGGGCAGGCGATCGCCGACGCCGGAGAACTCCGGGTCCTCGGCCACGAGCTGCCGCGGCAGTCGAAGGAAGCGCGGGCGCTGATGGGCGTCGTCCCCCAGCTCGACAACCTCGACATCGACGTCACCGTCGAAGACAACCTCGCCGTCTACGCGCGGCTCTACCGGGTCAAGGACGTCGGCGCCGCGGTCGACAGGGCGCTCGACCTGGCCCGCCTGCGCGACCGCCGCCGCGACGCGGTCGAGAAGCTCTCCGGCGGGATGCGGCGGCGGCTGCTGCTCGCCCGCGGCCTCGTCCACGAGCCGCACCTGGTGCTGCTCGACGAGCCGACCGTCGGCCTCGACCCGCAGATCCGGACCGAGCTGTGGACGCTGATCGGCGCGCTGAAAGAGCGCGGCACGACGATCCTGATGTCGACCCACTACATCGAGGAGGCCGAACGGCTGGCCGACGAGGTGGCGGTAATGCACCAGGGCAAGGTGATCAGCCGCGGCCGCCCGGTTGAGCTGATCGCCGAGCACGCCGGCCGCGAGACGGCCGAGGTCTACGCGCCGCCGCAGCGGCTCGCCGAGCTGCGGGCCAAGGCCGAGGCGGCGGGGCTGCGGGTGCGGCCGGCCGGGCCGGCGATCGCGATCGTCGGCTCCGAGCGGGCCGAGAACGGCGCCGTCCCCGCCGACGCGGTGGTGCGGGCGGCGACGCTCGAGGACGTCTTCGTGCTGCTGACCGGCGAGGAGGCGGAGTGAGCTCGGCGACCGAGTCCGCGCCCCCTGCCCGTCGCGGCGCGCCGCCGCCGCCGCGCCCGATGCGCCGGCTCGAACCGGCGGCGGTCGCCGGGGTGATGAGCCGCGAGCTCGCCAACTTCCGCACCTACTGGCGCGGCACCACCTTCTCGAGCGTCCTCGAACCGCTCGTCTACCTGCTCGCCTTCGGGCTCGGGCTCGGCGCGACGCTGGTCGACGAAGTCGAAGGCGTCCCCTACATCCAGTTCGTCGGCACCGGCATGGTCGCCACCGCGGTGATCTTCTCCAGCGCCCTGCCGGCGATGTTCGGCACCTTCGTCAAGCACCGCTTCCAGAACACCTACGAAGCGATCCTGGCGGCCCCGGTCGACATCGAAGAGCTGGTCACGGCGGAGATGCTCTGGATCGCGATCCGCTCCGCCGTCTACGGCTGCGTGCCGCTGATCGTCACCTTCTTCTGGGGCCTCGACCCCGCTTGGGGGATGCTGCTGGTCCCGATCTTCGCCTTCGTCACCGCGCTCGGCTTCGCCGGCTTCGGCGTGACGATGGCGGCGACGGTGGCGAAGATCGACCAGTTCAACTACGTCACCGCGCTATTCGTGACGCCGCTCTTCCTGGTCGCCGGCACCTTCTTCCCGATCGACGGCCTGCCCGAGTTCTTCCAGGTGCTCGCCCAGGCCAACCCGCTGCACCAGCTGGTCGAACTGGTCCGCGGCGGCGCCTTCGGCTTCGAATGGTGGGACCTCGCCCGCTTCGCCTTCCTCGTCGCCTTCGCCGTCTTCACCTGGCGGATCGCGATCGTCCGCATGCGCGCCCGCCTGATCCAGTAGCGCCGCCGTCGCGAAGTTGCCTTTTGCCGCCATGTACGCGGCAAAAGGCAACCTCGGTGAAATCAAATGGACCGTGCACCCGCCTCTGAAGCGAGGTCACCGGGCGTGTCCGTCGTTTATGGCTCGGGCCGGGCTCGCCTGCGGCACCCGCGGCATCCGCTTAAGGCTGCTTCCTTCCGGACCTGACCTGATTCGCGTGCCCACGTCGCGCAGGACCCGGCCGTCAACGCCGCCGCGACGCACTGACCCCGACGGCCAGCTCCTCGGAACGGGAATTCGGCCCCGCTAGAGCGGATTGCGGGTTACAGGGCACCGCTGATTCCCCGCCTAGCACGGTCCATACCCGATCTTATCGATTGCCGCGAAGCCGGGCCGAACGTACGATGCCGCCGTGCCCGTCCTTCCGCTCGCCGCGATCCAGGTCGACACCGGCTCGTTCTTCGCGATCGTCGTCGTCGCCGCGATCGCCGCGATCATCGTCGCCGTGGTGCCGAAGCAGCTGGCGCCGCCGGTGGTCGTCCTCGAGCTGATGCTCGGGATCCTGATCGGCCCCGAAATCCTCCACATCGCCCACGTCGACGACTTCACCGAATTCTTCTCCAACCTCGGCCTCGGGATGCTCTTCTTCTTCGCCGGCTACGAGATCGACTTCGAACGGATCAAGGGGATGCCGATGGAGCTCGGCGGCCTCGGCTGGGTGATCTCGGTCGGGCTCGCCTTCGGGATCGGCGGCCTGCTGGCGGGCGCCGGAGTGATCGTCTCCTTCCTCTACACCGGGGCGGCGATGTCGACGACCGCGATCGGCACGCTGATTCCGATCCTCCGCGACAACGGCGAGCTGAAGACCCGCTTCGGGACCTTCCTGCTGGCGGCCGGCGGCGCCGGCGAGTTCGGCCCGATCATCCTGGTGACGCTCTTCTTCTCGACCGAGACGGCGCTCCACGAGAGCGCGATCCTGATCGCCTTCGTGCTCCTCGCGATCGCCGTCGCGCTGCTCTCGGTGCGCCTCGCCGGCCGCGGCTGGGACACCCTGGAAGGGACCTTCGAGGCCTCGAGCCAGCTCGCGGTCAGGGTCACGGTGGTGCTCGTCTTCGGCCTCGTCCTGCTGGCGAGCAAGCTCGGCCTCGACGTCCTGCTCGGCGGCTTCGTCGCCGGGTTGATCACCCGCACCGCGCTGAAGGGGCACGAGCTGGCGGTCTTCGAGTCGAAGCTGACCGCGGTCGGGTTCGGCTTCTTCGTGCCGTTCTTCTTCGTCAGCAGCGGCATCGCCTTCGACCTCGGGGCGCTCGGCTCGGCGGAAGCGATCGCCAAGCTGGCGCTCTTCTTCGTCCTCTTCCTGGTCATCCGCGGGGTGCCGGCGCTGTTCCTTTACCGCAAGGTCTTCGACCTCCGCGATCGGCTCGCGCTCGCCTTCTACTCGGCGACCGCGCTGCCGCTGGTGGTGGCGATCACGACGATCGCCGTCGAGGACGGTCACATGAAAGCCTCGACCGCGGCCGGCCTGGTCGGCGCCGCGATGCTCTCGACCCTGGTCTTCCCGTTCGTCGGGCTGGCGCTGCGCAAGCGCGAGGAGCGGGCCGAGGGCGAGGCCGGGCCCGGCGGCCCCTCCCCGGCTGGAGAGGGGCCGTTGCCGGAGCCGCAGCCCGCTACCTGACCGCCGCTTACCTGCGGATCAGCTTCAGGGTCCTGTAGACGGTCGCCTTCGCCTTGGCGGCCTTGACCGTCTCCTTGAAGAGCAGGCTCTTGCGCTTCGCGACCTGCTGCTTCAGCTTCGGCTTGATCTTCAGCACGACCTTCTTGGTCTTGCCTTTGGAGATCTTCACCGTGCGCTTGGCGGTCGCCGGCTTGCCCTTCTTCAGCATGCCCTGCAGGGTCACGCGACAGGCGACGCCGACGTGCTTCGGGCACTTGGCGTTGATCAGGACCTTGCCGCCCTTGACGATGGCGCTGCCGGTCAGGCTCGAGCGCAGCAGGCTTTCCAGCTTCGAGTCGCTGAGGCCGCTGGCGCCGTTGCCGTTGCCGTTGCCCTCGCCACCGTTTCCGCCGTTGCCCCCATTACCGCCGTTGTCGCCCGGGCCGCCGGGGCCGTTGACGCCGGGGCCGCTCAGCGTGACGTTGTCGAAGCCGGCGAGCGTCGAGCCTTTGATCGGGCTCAGCACTTCGACGGTCGAGGACACCTGCCCGGTGATCGCGATCGTGTAGGCGTGGCCGGCGACCACCGCCACGTTTCCGGCTTTCGGCACGAAGGCCGCCGATTCGTCCTGCGTCGCCTCTTTGAAGGCGACCTGCGAGGTGCCGTTGGTCTCGTCGAGCAGCGTCACCGTGTAGGTCAGTTCAGGCCCCAGTTTGACCAGGGTCTGGGGGACGAACGAGCGCTGCAGGCTGACCGTTCCCTGGCCGCCGCCATCGGCGCCGACCGTGAACTGCGGCGATTCGAAGGCGAATTCGCCGTGGAACAGGCCGAGCACGGTCAGCAGGATGTTGGTTTCGCTGACCATCGAACCGGGCGGGTTGCCAACGCCCCCGTCGTAGTGCGCGTCCGAGGTGCAGATGATCAATTCCAGGTTGCATTTCCCGTTGGCGGACCAGCCTTCGGCGCTGCCGTTGAAGGCACCGCCGCCGGGGGGATAGGTCGCGGCCCGCGCCTGACCGGCGCCGATCGCGAGGATGAGCAGAGCCACAGCCCCCGCCCCCAGGATCCACCGCAATGGATTGTTGAGCCCTCTAGTCACTTGCTTCTTCCTTTCGATAGTCCGAGAAAACGAGCTGGATCCGAGTACGCTCATCAATTTTCGGTATGCCAGATTGCATTCTTAAAGCGCCCATACCGAATCCACACGCAAACGGACAGAGGACCCATTCCGATTCGGCCTGACCGTCCTTTCGCTGGACGCTCGGTCGGGTTCGGCCGCCGGACGGGCGGGTTCAGAGCCCTTGCGCGCGTCCGTCTAAGATCCACGCTCCCGGGCGCGTAGCTCAGTGGGAGAGCGCTCGCTTCACACGCGAGAGGTCGCTGGTTCGAAACCAGCCGTGCCCATCACGGACCTCCAGACCGACAGGAGACGTCAGCCCAGGCGATCGAGCAGCGGCGGCAGCTCACGATGGTCGTCGAGGACGAAGTCGGCCTCGACGCCCGCGTCCGGATCGTCCTGCAGGGCCCGGTAGCGGACCGTCTTCATGCCCACCGCGGCGGCGCCGGCGATGTCGGTGCGGCGCAGGTCGCCGATGTGAAGCGCGGCACCCGGCTCGACGTCGAGCGCGTCGAGCGCCGCGGCGAAGATCTGCGGCGAGGGCTTGTAGTGGCCGACCTCGTCGGAGAACGCCCAGCCGGAGAAGTGACCGAGCAGGCCGGCGCGGTCGAGGTGCTCGCGCAGCAGCGCTCCGCCGGTGAAGCCCGCGTCGCAGACGATCCCCAGCCGCACCCCACGCTCGTCGAGGGCGGCGAGAGCCTCGCCGATGTGCGGCGCCAGCCGCAGCTCGGCGCTGCGACCGGCGCCGAGAAACGCCTCCGCGACCAGCTCCTCCGCCGCCCCTTCGACGCCCAGCGCCCGGACCAGCATCTCCGCCCCCTCGCGCGGCGCGAAATGGGTCCCCTCCGCCCACGAGCGCTGATGCGTCCGCCCCACCTCCTCGAGGCTCGCCAGCAACCGCTCCGCCTCGACCGCCACCCCGCCCTCCTCGCAGGCAGCCGCCACCGCCCGCCGCCGCGCCTCCGCCATCGTCCCCGGCGGCTCGTAAGCGATCGTGTTCCAGAAATCGAAGGTGACGACTTCGACCGAAGGCATCGCCGCGCCACGCTACCGAGACGAACTCCGCAGCGCCCCCGAACTTCGTCACGGCGGCGAGGCCCACGGGGGAGAGCCAGCGCTTCGGGCGCCTTTGTTCCCATATGCGGAACAAAGGCGCCCAGACCGAGATCGCACTCGCCGCGCTCGCGGCGAGACAGCACGGGATCGTCAGCGCGGCGCAGCTCCAGACACTCGGCTTGGGACGCAGCTCGGTCGTGCGGCGAGTCCAAGCGGGGCGCCTGCATCACATTCACCGGGGCATCTACGCGGTCGGCCACGAAGCTCTCAGCAACTAGGCACGCTGGCTGGCGGCGGTGCTTGCCTGCGGCTCTGGCGCCGTCCTCAGTCACGCGAGCGCCGCCGCGCTCTGGGGATTCATCCGGCCCGAGCCAGGCCCCGTCCACGTCTCCCTACCGAGCCGATCCGGGAGAAAGCGCCGAGCCGGTATCCGCATCCACCGCCCGCAGACGCTCAGCTCCCGCGACATCTCCCGCCGCTCCGAGATCCCGCTGACCACGCCCCGCCGAACCATCCACGACCTCCGTCGCACCGACCCCGACCTCGCCCGCCATGCCGCCCGCGAGGCCCAGCACGACGGCTTCGGCCAGGTGAAGACCGACAAGACCCGCTCAGACCTCGAGTCCGACTTCCTCGCCTTCTGCCGCCGCCACCGCATCCCCCGTCCCCAGGTCAACGTGCCCCTCGGCGACCCCCTCGCTGATCGCACCCTCACCGCCGACTTCCTTTGGCCTGCGCACGAGCTGATCGTCGAAACCGACTCCTACCGCCATCACCAGGGCGACGTCTCCTTCGAGGACGACCACGCTCGCGACCTCGCCCTGCGCCGGCTCGGCTTCACCGTCCTTCGCTACACCGGCCGCCAGCTGGAGCGGGAAGGCGGGCCGGTCGCCGCCGAGGTCCGTGGCCGGTTGGCGCAGCGGGGAGCCTAGGCTCTGAACATGGCGGCGATCCATATCCTCGAGCGACGGCAGCGGCTCGAGGTCCCGATCGAGCGGGCCTTCGCCTTCTTCGCCGACGCCCGCAACCTCGAGGCGATCACGCCGCCCTGGCTCGGCTTCGAGGTGACGACGCCGGGCGAGATCGAGATGCGCGAGGGGGCGCTGATCTCCTACCGGCTGAAGCTGCACGGGGTGCCGGTCCGCTGGCGCACGCGGATCGAGACCTGGGAGCCGCCGCGGCGCTTCGTCGACGTCCAGCTCAGCGGGCCCTACGCCGTCTGGCACCACACCCACAGCTTCGAAGCGGTCGGAGACGACGCGGTCTGGATCGGCGACCTGGTCCGCTACGCGATTCCCTTCGGCCCGCTCGGCAAGCTCGCCGAGCGGCTCTTCGTCGGCCGTGACGTGGAGCGGATCTTCGACTACCGCCGCGGGGCGGTCGCGACCGCGATCGAGAACTCGGCGACGTAGCTCTCCCCCGGCCCGAGCAGCGGCAGGTCGGTGCCGCTGAGGAGCGCGTTGGTCGGCGCGGTCATCGGCTCGATCGCGACCGCGTCGGTGTCGGCGGGGGCGTAGATCTGCGAGAAGCGGTAGCCGTCGCCGAGCCGCAGCTCGAGCCGCCAGCCGCCGCCCTCGAGGGCGAAGGGGGCGCCGGCGGGCGGCGCGGTGAAGGCGTCGTCGTAGTGGCGCCCGGCGAGCGGCGCGGTCGCGATCTCGACCGGCCGGCGCTCGCCGGTCGGCAGCCCGCGCTCGTCGAGCAGCAGCTGCTCGCGGACCGGCGCCTCCAGCACCCACTCCGCGCGCGGCACCCCCGGCAGCCGCAGGTAGGGGTGGAAGCCGAAGGAGATCGGCACCGGCCCGCCGTCGCCGGCGCGAACCGTGGTCGTGATCCTCAGCTCCGCCCCCGCCAGCTCGGCGACCAGCTCGACCTGGTGGGCGAACGGGAACGCCTCCATCAGCAGCACGTGCGAGGAGAAGTCGAAGCTCGCCGCCAAGCAGGCCGCCGTCCTCGCTCTCGACGTGCCGGTCGACCACCCAGCCGCCGATCGCGGTCAGGAGGCCGTGCATCGGCAGGCCGGCGGCGTCGCGCTTCAGCTGCAGCCCCTCGCGGTCGAGGTCGACGGCGCGGCCGGCGACCTCGAAGCGGCTGGCGCCGATCCGGTTCGCCCACGGGTGGAGGAACGGGATCCCCATCGTCGAGCCGGCGCCGACGTACTTGGCGAGGCCGCCGCGCTGACCGAGCAGCTCCTCGCCTCCCGCCCGCAGCGAGCAGCCGATCATCCCGGCGTCGGGGACGAAGGTCGCGACCAGGCCGCCGGCCGCGCGGCTCTCCAGGGTCAGCCCCGCCATCCCCTCCTCGCTGCGCTCGCCGACCATCAGGGCCGGCATCTTCGCCCATCTAGGCTTGGCGACCATGGAACTCGGCGTCTACACGTTCGCGGAGCTGACCCCGGGCGCCGACGGCGGCCCGGCCGTCTCGCCGCGGCAGCGGCTGCGCGACCTGATCGAGGAGATCGAGCTGGCCGACCGGGTCGGCCTCGACGTCTTCGGCGTCGGCGAGCACCACCGGCCCGACTTCGCCGTCTCGGCGCCGGCGGTGGCGCTCGCCGCGGCGGCCGAGCACAGCGAGCGGATCCGCCTCACCAGCGCCGTCTCGGTGATCAGCTCCGACGATCCGGTCCGCGTCTTCCAGGACTTCGCCACCCTCGACCTGCTCTCCGGCGGCCGCGCCGAGATCATGGCCGGGCGCGGCTCCTTCGTCGAGTCGTTCCCGCTGTTCGGCTACGACCTCGACGACTACGACGCGCTGTTCGCCGAGAAGCTCGAGCTGCTGCTGGCGCTGCGCGAGCGCACCGAGGTCAGCTGGCCGGGCGGCCACCGGGCGCCGATCGACGGCCGCGGCGTCTACCCGCGGCCGCTGCAGGAACCGCTGCCGGTCTGGGTCGCGGTCGGCGGCTCACCGCAGTCGGCGGTCCGCGCCGGCGCCCTCGGGCTGCCGATGGCGCTGGCGATCATCGGCGGCGACTGGTCGCGCTTCGCCCCGTTCGCCGAGATCCACCGCGACGCCGCCCGCCGCGCCGGCCAGCCGATCCCGGCGCTCAGCATCAACTCGCACGGCTTCGTCGCCCGCGATTCCCAGGAAGCAGCCGACATCGCCTACCCGCCCTTCGCCCAGATGATGGACCGGATCGGCCGCGAGCGCGGCTGGCCGCCGATCAGCCGCGAGGCGTTCGAAGCGAGCCGCGAGCTGGGCGGCGCCAACTTCGTCGGTGACCCCGAGCAGGTGGCGGCCAAGATCGTCGCCCAGCATCAGCTCTTCGGCCACCAGCGGTTCCTGATCCAGTTCAGCGTCGGCACCCTCCCCCACGCCGAGGTGATGCGGGCGATCGAGCTGTTCGGGACCGAGGTGGCGCCGCTGGTGCGCGCCCAGCTCAGGGAACCTGCGAGTGCACCGAGATGACGTTGCCGCTCGGGTCCTTGAACCAGGCGATGTCGGGGCCTTTGCCGCCGGCGCGGGCGATCCCCTTCTCGTCCTGCTCGAAGCCGTCGTAGCGCTCGAACTCGACCCCGCGCCCGGCCAGCCAGTCGACCGCAGCGTCGAGGTCGTCGACGGGGAAGTTCAGCACCGTGTAGCTGGCCGGGGTCATCCCCGGGCTGTGGTAGATCAGCGTCGGCCGCTCGCCGGCCAGGTGCATCTGCAGCAGCCCCGCCTCCTCGGTGAGCACCTCCACCCGCTGGCCGAGCGTCTCGCCGTAGAAGCGCTGCGCGGCGTCGACGTCGGCGACGCCGATGCCGCTGTAGGCCTTGCTGTTCTCGAGCATCTTCGGTCCCTCCTCTGGTTGCGTTCACCCCTGAGACCGCGACCGGGCCGCGGACTCATCGGTCATCCTCCCAGCGCTTGCCCCGCGCCCGCTTGCGCTCAGCGGTCCGCCGCTTGCCCTCCAGCCGCCGCGCCCGCGCCGCCGCGCCCGGCTTCGTCGGTCGGCGCCGGCGCCGCACCCGCAGGCCGCCGGCCAGCTTCGCCGCCAGCCGCTCCAGCGCCAGCTCCCGGTTGCGGGCCTGGCCGCGGGCGTCCTGGGCGACGGCGGTGACGACCGGCCCGAGCCGCGCCCGCAGCCGCTGCCGCTGCCGCTCGTCGAGCGCCCGCGAGGCCTCGACGTCGAAGACCGCTTCGACCCGCGAGGCAGTGACGTTGGCGTGCTGGCCGCCGGGGCCCGAGGAGCGACTGGCCCGCAGCTCGATCTCGCTCAGGGGGATCGCCAGCGACTCGTCGATGCGCAGCTCCGCCGCCACGCCTCCACGCTAGATGATCTAACCGGCCAGCTCGGGGAGGTAGCGCTCGAGGTGGGCGTTGATCGTCCGCCGCACCCAGCGCTGCATCTCGGGGTCGGCCATCCGGTAGCGGGCGAGCAGCATCTTCTGGTCGGAGAGCGGCAGCCCGGCGATCTCCCAGCTGACCGCGAGCCGCTCGAAGAGCGCCTCCTCGCGCCGCCGCCAGGCGTCGTCGACCGAGGCGGCCTCGCTCGCCGGCCCCTCGCCGAGCTTGCGGATCGTGCCCGGGCTGAGCGACTCGCGCAGCCTCAGCACGTTGCCCTCGGCGTCGGTGTAGTCGACGGTCGCCGCTTTCTCGCGCGGGCGCCGGTTCTGCTGGCTACGGCTCTTCTTCCGCTTCGCCACGGTGCCGGAGTTTGCCACCGCTCCCTCAACGGGAACATAATGGGCGATGGAGCCGCTGACCTTCATCGGGGTGCCGATCGACTCGGTCGGCCGCGACGGCGGCACCGAGAAGGCGCCCGCGGTGCTGCGCGAGCTCGGCCTCGCGGCGGCGCTCGGCGGCGGCGACGGCGGCGACCTGCCGGTGCGGATCCGCGGCGAGACCCGCGACCCGGTGACCGGGATCCTCGCCAGCGACGACGTGCTCGCGACCACGGCGACGATCCGCGAGGAGGTCGCGGCGCGGATCGAAGCAGGGCAGCGGCCCTTCCTCGCCGGCGGCTGCTGCGCGGAGCTGCCAGGGGCGCTGGCCGGCGCCCGCGACGCCCTCGGCGAGCTCGGGCTGGTCCACCTCGACGGGCACCTCGACCTCTACGACGGCCGCACCTCGCCGACCGGCGAGGCCGCCGACATGCCGATCTCGGTCGCCCTCGGGCTCGGGCCCGAGGCCTGGGTCGAGGCCGCCGGCGGCCCCGGAACCAGCGCCGAGCGGACCGTGCTCGCCGGCTTCCGCGACCACGAGGAGGCGCGCCGGGAGGGGATGCGGGAGCCGGAATCGCTCGAGCCGCCGCCGTTCCTCGCCTCCGGCGACGAGCTGCGGGCCCGCGGCCACGCGGAAGCGGCGGCCTCGATCGCCAAGGCGCTCTCCGGCGGGCGCTTCTGGCTTCACTTCGACGTCGACGTGATGGACCCGTCCTGCTTCCCCGCCACCGACTACCTGCTCGGCGGCGGCATGGATTGGGACGAGGTGCAGGCGACCCTCCACCCGCTGCTCTCCGCGAAGGGCCTGGTCGGCGCCTCGCTCGCCTGTTACAACCCCGACAAGGACCCGGGCCGTGACTGCGGCCTCGCCCTGGTCGAGGTGCTGGCGCGCAGCTGGCGCGCCTGAGCCGCTGCCCGCCCCCGCTATCTAGGCGAGCGCGTCGATCTTCGCCGCGAGCTCGAAGTCGGCGGCGGTCAGCCCGCCCTCGGAGTGGCTCGAGAGCGAGACCTTGACCTTGTCCCAGGAGATCTCGAGGTCGGGATGGTGGCCCATCGCCTCGGCCGGCTCGACCAGCGCGTCGACGAACTTGACCGAGCCGACGAAGTCGCCGCGCTCGTAGGTCTTCTCGATTGCGTCGCCGGCGCGCTGCCAGCCGGGCAGCTCCGCCAGCCGCGCCTCGATCTCGGTGTCCTCGAGCAGCGCCATCGGGCTTATGCTCCCACCTGGGAGATGCCCGCGTCGAGCGAACCACGGCCGCTGCTCTGGCAGCTCACGATCTCGCACTTCAGCGAGAAGGCTCGCTGGGCCCTCGACCACAAGCAGGTCCCGCACCGCCGCCGCGCCGCGCCGCCCGGCGTCCACACCCTCTGCGCGCGCTGGCTGACCCGCGGCGCCGCCGGCACCTTCCCGGTGCTGGAGCTCGACGGCGAGCGGATCGCCGACTCGACGGCGGTGATCGCCGCGCTCGAGCGCAGCCACCCCGAGCGCCCGCTCTACCCCGAGGACCCCGAGCAGCGCCGGCGGGCGCTAGCGCTCGAGGACTACTTCGACGAGGAGCTCGGCCCGGCGGCGCGCCTGCTGCCGTTCCACGAGCTGATGCAGGAGCCGGAGCTGTTCGGCGAGCTCGCCGCCCGCTCGGCGCCGCCGGCGCTGGCGCGGGCGAAGCCGGCGCTCTCGCTGTTTGGCCGCGTCTACACCAACGCCCGCTTCGGGGCCGCCGACCCGGCGGCGGCGGGGCGCGCCCGCGGCCAGATCATCGGCGTCCTGGAGCGGATCGAGGCCGAGCTCGAGGCCGGCGACGGCGTCCACCTGGTCGGCGAGCGGTTCAGCGTCGCCGACCTCGCCGGCGCCGCCCTCTTCTTCCCGGTGGTCGTGCCGGAGGGCGGGCCGCTGCCCCCGGACATGCCGCAGCCGCCCGACTTCGACCGCTTCCGCGAGGAGATCGCCGGCCGCCCCGGCTACGTCTGGGTCGAAGAGACCTACCGGCGCTACCGGCAGCCGGGCGCCGCCGCCTAGGAGGCGGCTAGCCGCCGATCGGCGCTCGCGGGTTGGCGCCCCAGAAGATCAGCGAGCCGACCATGCCGATGATGTGCACGGCGATCACGTTGACGACCATCGATTTGGCCGTCGCCGTGCCGACCCCGACCGGTCCGCCGCGCGCCGTGTAGCCGTAGTAGCAGCCGACCAGCACGATCACCGTCGCCATCACCATCGCCTTGATGAAGCTGAAGACCAGGTCGGTCGGGTCCTGGTACATCCAGAAGATCAATAAGTAGCCGCCGGAGGAGACGTCGCCGACCTGCTGGACGACGGCGAAGTAGCTGGCCAGGTAGGCGATCGCGAGCGCCACCAGGTACATGAAGGGCAGCGCGATCCAGGCCCCGCAGAGGCGGGTCGCGGCGAGGAAGCCGACCGGCTCGACCCCCATCACTTCGAGCGCGTCGATCTCCTCGGAGATCCGCATCGCCCCCAGCTCGGCGACGATCCCGGTCCCGACCTTGGCGGCGAGGATGTAGCCGAAGGCGTAGGGCACGCCCTCGCGCAGGTCGCAGTAGGCGGAGAACAGGCCGGCCAGCGAGGGAGCGCCGACCGAGCGGTTGAAGTAAGCGCCCTGCAGGCCGCACTGGAGGCCGAGGATGAAGACGAAGGCCCAGATGATGATCGCCGAGCCGAAGATCAGGATGCCCGCCTGGCGCAGGCTCTCGCCGAAGTAGCGGAACGAGCGGCCCGAGACGACGAGGCCGCCGACGCGGCTGCCGAAGCGGGCCATCTCGCCGAATCCGTCGAGCCACTCGCGCGGGGCGTCGAGCCAGCCGATCGCGGGTCGCTCGGGGTTCACCGGACCGCCTGCAGTTCGGGGTTGGTGGCGAGCAGGATCGAGGTGGCGACGAACTGGAAGAAGAAGACCGCGACGAGGGCGATCACCACCGCCTGGTTCACCGCCCGCCCCACCCCCTCGGCGCCGCCCGAGGCGGTCATCCCCTTGTAGCAGCAGACGATCGCGATGATCGCGCCGAACATCGTGCACATCACGACCGAGGCCCAGAGGTCGGTGACGGTCGCGTTCGAGAAGAGCGTCGCCAGGAAGCCCGAGAGGTTCTGGCGGTAGAGCAGCTCCGCCGCCATCCCGGCGGTGAGGCCGAAGATGATCGCGAACACGTCGAGCAGCGAGGTCACCACCAAGCAGCGCCAGGAAGCGCGGCACGACCAGGTTCTTGATCGGGTCGACGCCGAGCACCTGCAGGGCGTCGAGCTCCTCGCGGATCTTGCGGGCGCCGAGGTCGGCGGTGATCGCGGTGCCGGCGACGCCGGCGACGACGACCGCGGTCACGGTCGGGCCGATCCAGCGGACCGCGAAGAGGACGAAGAAGCCGCCGAGCCGGTCGAGGGCGCCGAACAGCGAGAGGATGCCGGCCGCCTGCAGCCCCGGCGCGCCGAGGCAGAGGGCGAAGGTCGAGACGATCAGCGGGAACCAGGAGAGCTTGAGGACGAAGAGGAACTGCCAGACCAGCTCCTCGCCGTACGGGTACGGCGGCCGCACGGCGGAGGACAGAGTCCGCGCCGTCAACACGACCAGCTGGCCGACCTGCGAGAACCAGCCACCGAACGAGCCCGCGCCCGCCCGGACCGTCGCAACCGCTCCCGCAGATTCTCCCCGCGCCATCCCGCCGTCCAGCCTAGGTACGGGGGCGTCGGCTCGCGGTTAGGCGGCCGTTAAGGGCGCTCGGCTACGGGGTGAGGACGATCTTCAGCGCTTCGCGGCGGTCGAAGATCGCGTAGGCCTCGGCGGCCTCGTCGAGCTTCATGTGCGAGCTGACCAGCGGCCTCGGATCGAGCTTGCCGGTCTCGAGCAGGCCGAGGACGCGGTCGACGTGGGCGATCACGTTGGCGAGGCCGAGCTTCAGGTCGAGGCACTTGAGCCAGGCGAGCCCGAGCGGCACCTCGCCCTTGCCGGCGTAGGCGCCGACCCCGGAGACGGTGCCGGCGTCGCGACAGAGGCTGACCGCCATCGCCAGCGGCGCCGGGTCGCCGACAGCGTCGACGACGATGTCGGCGCCGTGCTCGGTCGCGGCGCGGATCTCGGCTTTGACGTCGCTCTCGGTCAGGTGCAGCGGCGTCGCCCCAAACGACTCGGCGATCGCCAGCCGCTCGGCGACGCTGTCGACGGCGAAGACGCGGGCGGCGCCGCCGGCGAGCGCCGCCTGCACGGCGCAGAGCCCGACCGGGCCGAGGCCGAGGATCGCGACCGTGTCGCCCTCCTTCATCCCGGCGTGGGCGACCGCGTGGTAGCCGGTCCCCATCACGTCGCCGGCGAACAGCGCCACATCAGTGGAAAGCTCCGGGGGCACTTTGCGCAGGTTGACGTTGGCCCAGGGGCAGACGAGCTGCTCGGCCTGGGCGCCCTGCAGGTCGCCGAGCCGCGAGCCGTGGCCGAAGGTGCGCCCGTTGCGGCAGCGGTGGTACTCGCCGCGCAGGCAGGAGGAGCAGGTCGCGCAGGCGACGTGGAAGGTGCCGAGGACGCGGTCGCCGACCGCGACCCGGGTCACCTCGGGCCCGGCGGCGAGCACCGTGCCGACGAACTCGTGGCCGATCGTGAAGCCGGGGTCGACGGGGACGCGGCCGTGGTAGATGTGGAGGTCCGAGCCGCAGACGCCGCTCGCCTCGACGCGGACGATCGCGTCGTCGGGAGCCCGCAACTCCGGCTCCGGCACGTCCTCGATGCGCACCTCCTCCGGTGCCTGGTAAGTCACCGCCCGCATGGCTCCAACGCTATCGCGGCGCCCTCCCTCTCCAGCTGTTCCTTATCCAGGCCATTCCGGGATAAGGAACAGCCCGGCGGGTTAGACGCGGACGCCGGCGACCTGGAAGCGGTGGCCCTCGCCGTCGGGGCTGGCGGTCTCGGCGATCCGCGATTCGAGCGCCAGCTCCTTCTCGAAGTCGGCCGCCTCGCCGTGCTGGAAGGAGACGTCTTTGCCGTCGAGCAGCTCGATGAAGACCTCGACGAAGCGGGCGTCGAGCTGTTTGCCGGCGACCCGCCGCAGCTCGACGATCGCGTCGTGGCTCGACATCGGCGTCCGGTAGGAGTCGCGCGCGGTCATCACGTCGTAGGTGTCGGCGACCGAGATGATCCGCGACAGCTCGGGAATCTCGTCGCCGGTCAGGCCACGCGGATAGCCTTTGCCGTCGATCCGCTCGTGGTGGGCGAGGATGATCTCCGCCACCGGACCGTAGCCGTCGAGCGAGGAGACGACCCGCGCCCCCTGCTGCGGGTGGCGCTTGATCAGCATCCAGTCCTCGTCGGTGAGCGGTACGTTGGCCTTGAGGATGCGGTCGGGGAGGATGAACTTGCCGATGTCGTGGAGCAGCGCGGCGATGTGGACGAGCTCCTCGTCGCGGCGCGAGAAGCCGGCCCGCTGGGCGATCGCCCGCGAGTAGCGGGCCACCGCCGCCGAGTGGCGGGCGGTCATCTGATCCCGCAGGTCGAGCGTCCGCAGCATCGCGCTCAAGACGCCGACCTGGAAGCTGGCCAGCTGGTTCGAGCGGACCTCGAGCTCCTCGGCCCGCTCCTGGGAGACCAGCAGCGCCCCGAGCAGGTACTGGAAGGTGATGATGACGGCGCCGAACAGGGCGATGCCGGCGATCCCGATCTTGTTGTAGACGAAGGCGACCGCGACGGCCAGCATCGCGCTCGCGAACTCGGAGGGCAAGACCAGCGGCAGGACCTTGAGTTTGTCGGAGAAACGGGTTCGTTCGACGTAGCTCGTATAGCCGGCGATGATGAGGAAGTTGATCGCCAGCGCCACCTGGAAGAGGACGACGATGAGGACGTAGTACCAGGCGTCCGAATCGGAGATTTCGGCGCCGTTGACGACCGCGTGGAAGAGCAGGCCGCCGACCAGCGGGAAGACCGCGTAGGTCAGCAGGTTGATCAGGACGATGTGGTAGGCGCTGCGCTGGTTGATCAGCGTCCCGACGGCGATCGTGATGACGCCGATCAGGGCGGCAGGCGGGCCGCCGAGCAGGACCATCGCGAGCACGATCGAGAGGAAGCTGGCCGAGAGCTTGACCCGCGACTTGGTCTCGATCACGGTCAGATCGCTGAACACCGAGAAGGCGAGGAGGATGCCGAGCAGGGGCAGGTCCCAGTTCGCCGTTTCCGAGGTGAGGAGGCCGACGGCAACGGCCGCGAGGAGACCGACGGCGATTACGCCGACGACCAGCGGGCTCGGGCGGGGTTTTTGCATCGGACGGGTTGGGTAGCGACTGCCGGTGGGCTGCTCTCGCGTCGGGAGTTCCGCGACAGTCGGCGATTCCCTGCGCGATGTCGCAGTGATAGGGGGACGAAATTACCCAGCTACGCGGGCACTTACAAGGCGCTTAGCCATATGACCGGCGTCCTGCAAAGCCCCCTGCTGGGCGCAAAAAAAGAGGCTCCCCAAAGGGGCGCCTCTTTTTTGAAGCTTAGTCGCGTCGAGATTTTCGACGCGCGACGCCGGAACCAGCGTCTTATGGCGAACTTACGCTTTGAAACCCATGTCGTGTCCCTCCTTCATCAAGTTGAAGCCGCTCTAGCTGTGCGCTCTTTCCAAAATCTTGCTAATCGCTGTCAACTTTGTAGCACAGCTTGTCGGAAACTTGTGCAATTGCACGGAAACTTGTGCATTTTTTGGGTAGAACGGGCGTCCACCCATGGCTAGGCAAGGGCTTATGGCGCCGCTGCAGCGCCCCGTCTTCAGGCGGCTCGTCGCGACCTACGCGGTCAACGAGCTCGGCGACTGGATGGGGGTCATCGCCCTCTCGGTGCTGGTCTTCGAACAGACCAACAGCCCCCTGGCGACCGCCGCGCTGTTCGTCGGAACCCGCTTCCTACCAGCGCTTTTCGCCCCAATCCTGGTCACCAGGGCGGAGAAGCCGCCGCCCCGCTTCGCGCTGCCGGTCATCTATTGCGGCGAGGCGGCGGCCTTCGGCGGCCTGGCTCTGCTGGCCGCCCACTTCTCGCTCGCCGCGGTCTGCGTGGTCGCCGCCATAGACGGTGCACTGGCTTTGGCCGGCCGTGCACTGACTCGCTCGGTGGTTGCGGAGCTCCTGGAGCGGACCGGCGAACTGCGCGCCGGCAACGCGCTCCTCAACATCGCCTTCACCGGCGGCGCCGCGGTCGGGCCGGGCCTGGCCGGGCTGGTGGTCGCCGGCTTCGGCGTGCAGAGCGCGCTGCTGCTCGACGCCGCCTCCTTCTACGCAATCGCCTGGATCCTGCTGACCGCCGGCCCCCTCCCCCAGGCCGAGCCGGAAGCGGGGCGGATGCGGGACCGGGTCCGCGCCGGGGTCGCCTACCTGCGCGAGAACTCGGCCCTGCGCTGGCTGCTGACCGCCGAGGGCGCCGCCTTCATCTTCTTCGCCGCGGTGATCCCGGTCGAGGTCGTCTACGCGAAGGAGACGCTCGGCACCGGCGATTCCGGCTACGGCCTGATGCTGGCCAGCTGGGGGGTCGGGATGGTGATCGGGGGCCTCCTCTTCGCCGCGGTCCACCGCACCTCGCTGATCGTCCTGCTGTTCTTCAGCACCCTCGCCGTCGGCGCCGGCTACCTCGGCCTGGCGGCGGCGCCGACCCTGGCCGTCGCCTGCGGCGCCTCAGTGGTCGGCGGCGCCGGCAACGGCATCCAGTGGGTCTCGGTGGTCAGCGCCGTGCAGGAGGCGACCTCCTCGGAGATGCAGGCGCGGGTGATGAGCGTGCTCGAGTCGATCGGGGCGGCGATGCCGGGCATCGGCTTTGCGATCGGCGGCGTCATCGCCGCGGTCCTCAGCCCGCGCGCAACCTTCCTCGTCGCCGGGCTCGGAGTCTTCGCCATAGTGGCGTTGATGGTGCCCGTTCTTGCTGCTAAATGGCCAGAACGCCTGACCAGAGAGGGTTCAGCTTCGCTTGACGGGGGTAACGAAATTGTGCTGGAGTTGCGTCCAGGGAGCACGCCAAGCCAGTCCAATCCGGAGGTGAATCGGTGAAGAGGTTCTTATTTGTTGTTGCGGTAATGGCTCTTGCAGCGGTGGGACTTGCTGCATGCGGTGGGGGGAGCGACAGCAGCAGCAGCTCCGGTGGAGGCGGCAGCACCAGCGCCGAAGGCGGAAGCAGCGGCGGCGAAGAAGAAGGCCGGGTGCTCAACATCACCTATGCCTCCTTCCCCGACTACATGGACCCCGCCCTCTCCTACACGGCCGAAGGCTGGACGGCGATGGGCGAGGTCTACATCCCGCTGCTGACCTTCGAACACGCCGAAGGCACCGAAGGCGGCAAAGTCGTCCCCGGGCTCGCCAAAGAAATGCCGAAAATCACCAACGGCGGCAAGACCTACACGCTCTTCCTGCGCAAGGGCCTCAAATACTCGAACGGCAAGCCGGTGATGGCATCCGACTTCACGTACGCGATCGAACGCGCCTACAAGACCAACTCGGGCGGATCGCCGTTCTACAGCTCGATCGTCGGCGCCGAAAAATTCTCCGAAACCAAGACCGGCGGCATCCCCGGCATCAAGACCAACGACAAGACCGGGGAAATCCAGATCACCCTCGAAAAACCGCGCGGCACCTTCGAAGACGAGCTGGCGCTGATGTTCGCGGCACCGGTCCCGAAAGGCACGCCGAACGAAGACCTCTCGGCCAACCCGCCGCCCAACGTCGGCCCCTACACGCTGAAGAACGTCCACCCGGGCCGCGGCTGGGAATACATCCGCAACCCGTCCTGGGCGAACAACTCGAAGCTGATGCCGGAATACCCGACCGGGCACATCTCGGGAGCGAAGGTGACGATCATCCGCAACCCCCAGACCCAGGTCAATGACATCGAACAGGGCAAATACGACTGGATGCAGAATCCGGTCCCGGCCGCTCGCTACACCGAAGTCAAAGAAAAATACGAAGGCAGCCAGTTCCGCGTCCAGGAAACGATCAGCACCTACTACTTCTGGATGAACACGAAAGTCGCGCCGTTCAACGATCCGAAAGTCCGCGAAGCGATCAACTACGCGGTCGACCCGGCGGCGCTGGAACGCGTCTACTCGGGCCAGATCAAAGGCACGCAGCAGATCCTGCCGCCCGGGATGCCCGGATACAAGAAATTCGAACTGTATCCGCACGACATCAAGAAAGCGAAAGAACTGCTGAGAGAAGCGAACCCGTCGGACATGGACGTCACCGTCTGGACCGACGACGAATCGCCCAACAACGAAGCCGGCGAATACTACGACGCGCTGCTCAAGGAATTGGGCTTCAACACGACCCTGAAAATCATCAACAAAGACAATTACTTCACGGTCATCGGCAACGAATCGACGCCGAATCTGGACACCGGTTGGGGTGATTGGTTCGAGGACTATCCGCACCCGAACGACTTCTTCGAGCCGCTGCTCGACAGCGCCAACATCCTGCCGACCAACAGCAGCAACTTCGCTCGCTACGGCAACCCGAAGATCGACAAAGAAATCGCCAAACTCGGCGAAGAACGGCTGGGTCCGGAACAGGAAGAAGCCTACGGGCAGATGGACGAAGAAATCATGAAAGAAGCGCCGTGGGCGCCTTACGGTACGCGGACCCTCGACGTGTTCGTGGCCGACACGATCAACCTCGACAGCGTCATCTACAACCCGACGTTCTTCGAGTATCTGACCAGCTTCGAATACAACGAATAAGGCCAGGACCAGGAACGTTTAGACGTGGCAATCGACCCCCAGCCCGAACCAGCCCTCGAGGCTGGGGGTCGTGATGCCGGTACTGCAGAAGGTCAGCGCAGCGCCGGCTCCGAGAGCGGGCCGTGGGCCCTGGCGGCCCGCAGGTTCTTTCGCAACAAGGTCGCGGTGGCCTTTCTCGGCCTCTTCATCCTGATCATCGTCTTCGTGCTCGCGGCGCCAATCTGGGCCAACCACGTCGCCCACACCGGCCCCAACCAGTCCCACACGCTGGAGAAACTCCGGGTCGGCAAGGAAGTGCGCGAAGTGGTGACGCCGGAAGGCAGGCCGATCGGCCCGCAGTGGCTCGAAGCCGACGGCAAATTCTTCCTCGGCGCCGACAGCCGCCTCGGCCGCGACGAGATGGTGCGGCTGATGTACGGCGGCCGCACCTCGCTCTTCATCGGCGTCGTCTCCGGCCTGATCACGACCCTGCTGGCGGTCGTCCTCGGCCTGCTGGCCGGCTACTACAAGGGCTGGGTCGACGCGGTCATCTCACGCTGCCTCGACATCCTCTGGTCGCTGCCGGTGCTGCTGTTCGGGATCGCGCTCGGCGTCTCGTTGGCCGTCGGCGGCCTGAAGATCGGGCCGATCGAGATCGAAGGAGGATCGATCTGGGTGCCGATCCTGGTGATCAGCATCTTCTACACGCCCTACGTGGCGCGACCGCTCCGTGGCGAAGTCCTCGCCCTCAGCCAGAAAGAGTTCGTCGAGGCGGCGACCGCCCAGGGCGCCGGCCCGCTGCGGTTGATGTTCAGCGAGATCCTTCCCAACCTGGCCTCGACGATCATCGTCTTCTTCGCCCTCAGCATCGCCAGCAACATGCTCTTCGAGGCGGCCCTCTCGTTCCTCGGCGCCGGCGTCCAGCCGCCCAACTCCTCCTGGGGGACGATGGTCTCGGTCGGTGAGCAGCTGCTCACCACCCAGCCGCTGCTGGCGATCATCCCCGGCGTGATGATCCTGCTCACCGTGCTGTCGCTGAACATCATCGGCGACGGCCTCCGCGACGCCCTCGACCCGCGCTCGAAAGTGCGGCTCGAGGCCCACGCCGGGATGGTCGAGCAGGAGGGGGCGAGCATCTAGATGCTCCGCTTCATCGTCCGCCGCGTGGTCGGGATGGTGGTCGTCCTCTTCGTCGTCTCGATTCTGGTCTTCCTGATCTTCAACGTGATCCCGAACTCGCCGCCGGCGCAACGGCTGGCGGGCAAGAACGCGACGCCGGTGCTGGTCAAAAGCATCGAAGAAGAATGGGGCTTCGACGACTCGCTGCCGGAGCAGTACGTGACGATGATGAAGAAGGTCTTCACCAACGAACTGATCTCCTACTCGCCGCGGGTCTCGGTCGAGGACCGGATCAAGGAAGGGATCCCGGCGACGCTCTCGCTGGCGATCGGCGCCGGCATCATCTGGCTCTTCTTCGGCCTCGTGCTCGGTTACTTCTCGGCGATCAGGGCCGGCGGCTTCCTCGACCGCTTCCTCACCGGCCTCGCCGTCGCCGGCATCTCGATCCCGGTCTTCCTGTTGGCCCCGGTGCTCCTCTACTACCTCACCTACAAGCTCGAAATCTTCCCCAACGCCGGCTACGTGCCGATCCAGGACGACCCGTGGGAATGGGCCAAGCACCTGATCCTGCCCTGGTTCACGATCTCGGTGCTGCTGATCGGCTTCTACAGCCGCGTGCTGCGCTCGAACATGCTCGACGTGATGAACGAGGACTACGTCCGCACCGCCCGCGCCAAGGGGCTGAGCGAACGGCGGGTGATGACGCGGCACGTGCTGCGCAACTCGCTGATCCCGATCATCACCCTCTTCGGCCTCGACTTCGGCGCCACCGTGGCCGGCACCGCGATCATCACCGAAGTGCTGTTCAGCATCGAAGGGGTGGGCGCCTACGCGGCCGAATCGATCACCAAACTCGAACTGCCGCCGATCATGGGCGTGACCCTCTACGGCGCCTTCTTCGTGGTCGCCGTCAACGCGCTGGTCGACATCGCCTACGCCTACCTCGACCCGCGGGTGCGGCTCGGAGGGACGGCCCGATGAGCCCGGCACCGCTGCTCGAGGTGTCGGACCTGCGGGTCGGCTTCGCGACCGAAGGCGGGCTGCTGCAGGCGGTCGACCGGGTCAGCTTCGAGGTCCGCCCGGGCGAGGTGCTGGCGATCGTCGGCGAGTCCGGCTCCGGCAAGAGCGTCACCGCGCAGACGATCATGGGCCTGACCCGCTCGAAAAACTCGCGGATCGAGGGCTCGGTCAAGCTCGACGGCGAGGAGCTCGTCGACGCCTCCGACGCCGAGCTGCGGCGGCTGCGCGGCGACCGCATCTCGATGGTCTTCCAGGACCCGATGACCTCCTTCAACCCGGTTTACCGGATCGGCCGCCAGATCGCCGAGGCGATGCGGGCGCACGGCAGCGTCTCCAAGAAGGAGGGCCACGCCCGCGCGATCGAGCTGTTCGAGGCGGTCGGGATCCCGGACGCCGAGCGCCGCGTCGACGACTACCCGCACGAATTCTCCGGCGGCATGCGGCAGCGGGCGATGATCGCGATGGCGCTGGCCCTCGAACCGGAGCTGTTGATCGCCGACGAGCCGACCACCGCGCTCGACGTCACGATCCAGGCGCAGATCCTGCGGCTGCTCGAGGACCTGAACCGCAAACGCAACCTGGCGACGATCCTGATCACCCACGACCTCGGCGTCGTCGCCGAAGTCGCCGACCGGGTGCTGGTGATGTACGCGGGGCGGGTGGTCGAGACCGGGACGCTCGATGACATCTTCTACGACCCGCAGCACCCCTACACCTGGGGCCTGCTCGGCTCGCTGACCCGGCTCGACCAGGCGCGGCCGCAGCGGCTGCCGCAGATCAAGGGCGCGCCGCCGTCGCTGCTGGAGCTGCCGCCGGGCTGCCCGTTCCGGCCCCGCTGCCCGCACGAGTTCGCGAAATGTACGGAGCTGCCGCCGCTCGACGCGAAACTCTCGGAGGCGCCGGCCCACCTCGACCGCTGCTGGCTCGGCTCGGAAGAGAAGCGGACCAAGCGCCAGGTCGAGGGGCGGATCGGCCTCGAGGCCCCGGAGGCGATCCGGTGAGCGAGAACCTGCTCGAGGTGACCGACCTCGTCAAGCACTTCCCGATCAAGCAGGGCGTGCTGATCGACCGCGAAGTCGACCAGGTGCGCGCCGTCGACGGGATCAGCTTCTCGGTCGAGCAGGGGACGACGATGGGCCTGGTCGGCGAGTCGGGCTCGGGCAAGTCGACCGCCTGCCGCGCCGTCCTGCAGCTGATCAAGCCGACCTCCGGCTCGATCAAGTTCGAGGGCCAGGAGATCGCCGGCTTCTCGCGGCGCAAGATGCGGCCGCTGCGGCGCGAGATGCAGATGATCTTCCAGGACCCCTACGCCTCGCTCAACCCGCGCAAGCGGATCGGCCAGATCGTCGGCGACCCGCTGAAGCTGCAGCGCGTCGCCTCCGGCAGCGAGCTGCGCAAGCGGGTCCAGGAGCTGCTCGAGCGGGTCGGCCTCTCCCCCGAGCACTACAACCGCTTCCCGCACGAGTTCTCCGGCGGCCAGCGGCAGCGGATCGGGATCGCCCGGGCGCTGGCGCTGCGGCCGAAACTGGTGATCGCCGACGAGCCGGTCTCGGCCCTCGACGTCTCGATCCAGGCGCAGATCGTCAACCTGCTCGACGACCTCCAGGACGAGCTCGGCCTCACCTACCTGTTCGTCGCCCACGACATCGGCGTCGTCCGCCACATCTCCGACCGGATCGCGGTGATGCACGACGGCAAGATCGTCGAGCAGGGCGACGTCGACCAGGTCTGCGAGAACCCGCGCGACGAGTACACGAAAAAGCTGCTCTCGGCGGTGCCGATCCCGGACCCGCGTGAGGCGCGGGCGCGGCGCCAGGCGGCCCCGAGCGCCGGCTGAGCCGGGACGCGAAGCCGTAGTCTGGGGGCGTGTCCCTCCCCCTCTCACCGCCGATCAAGCCGCAGCTGGCGCTGACCCGCAAAGCGCTGCCGGAAGGCGAGGAGTGGGCGTACGAGCCGAAGCTCGACGGCTTCCGGGCGATCGTCTTCGTCGACGGCGACGAGTTCTACGTGCAGAGCCGCAGCGGCAAAGAACTGGGCCGCTACTTCCCGGAGCTCCGTTTCGCGCCGGGGCGCTGGGTGCTCGACGGCGAGCTGGTCGTCCGCGACGCCGACGGGCGGCTCGAATTCGACTCCCTGCAGGAACGGATCCACCCGGCCGAGTCGCGGATCAAGATGCTGTCGGAGAAGATCCCGGTCGATTACATCGTCTTCGACCTGCTCGCCGAGGGCGACGAGTCGCTGCTCGAGACGCCGCTGGCGGAGCGGCGGGCGCGGCTCGAGCGGATCGCCGCCGAGGCCGACCTGGAGCTGACCCCGCTGACCCCGAACACGGCCCAGGCCGAGCAGTGGCTGGGCAGCATCGAGGGGGTGATGGCGAAGCAGCTCGACGCGCCGTATGAGCCCGGCAAACGGCGGGGGATGGCGAAGGTGAAGCGCGAGCGGACAATCGACTGCGTGGTGCTCGGCTGGCGGCCGGGCAAAGTGGAGGGCACGGTCGGCTCGCTGATCCTCGGGCTCTACGACGGCGAGGTGCTGCGCCCCGTCGGCCACATCTCCGGCTTCAGCGCTGCCGCCAAACGCAGCATGCGCTCGATGCTGGAGCCGCTGGAGACCGGCCAGAAGGGCAGCGCCGAGCCGAGCCGCTGGACCGGCGGCCGCGACCTCGAGTGGGTCGGCCTGCGGCCCGAGCTGGTGATCGAGGTCGGCTACGACCACGCCGCCGCCGGCCGCATCCGCCACGGGGCGAGGTTCCACAGCTTTCGCGACGACAAAGACCCGCGGGAGTGCAAGTTCGAGCAGCTCGACGAAGGTGGTTAGAAGAGCGAGCCCTGGCGGGCGGGTCCTGTCGGCGCAGGGGACCCACCACCCCCTGCGGTAGCTAAAGCTTCCTCGGGGGTGGTCCCCCCTACGGCGCCACCCGTCCGAGGATCGCCTTCGCTGGACGGCGAGCTGCTCGAACGGGCTGCGCGGGAGCTTCCATTTGCTTGGGCGCGGCTGTCGGCGCGGGCGCTGCGCATCCTCGACGAGCCCCAACCTTTGACCGCCCGCGTCGCCTTCTTGCGCTGCTCGGGACGGAGGTAGGCGCGCGAGCCGTAGAGCGACTCGTATTTCGGCAGCAGGTCGGGGCGCTTGGCGGCGAGCCAACCGTAGAAGACGTCCTTGACCTCGTCGCGGAGGTGCAGCGCGACGCCGCCGAGGAAGGTGGCGCCGGCCTCGCGGGCGCGCTCGACGATCGGCTCGACCTGCTCGGGGCTGTCGTTGATCCCCGGCATCAGCGGCGCGATCAGGACGCCGGAGTCGATCCCCCGCCGCCGCAGCTCGGCGACCGCGTCGAGCCGCGCCGCCGGGCTCGGCGTGTGCGGCTCGGTCGCCCGCCAGGCGGCCTCGTCGAGCGTCGGCACCGAGAGGTTGACCGAGACCTTCAGCCCTTCGTCGCGCATCCGCTCGAACAGCTCGACGTCCCGCATCACCAGCGGCGACTTGGTCAGCACCGAGACCGGCGTCCGCGCCGCCGCCAGCGCCTCGAGGATCTCCGGCATCATCCGGTAGCGGCTCTCGACCCACTGGTAGGGGTCGGTGTTCGTCCCCAGCGCCACCAGCTCTCGCCTCCAGCTCGGCCGCGCCAGCTCCCGCCGCAGCAGCTCGGGAACGTTGACCTTGACGACGATCTCGCGCTCGAAGTCGCGCCCCGCGTTCATGTCGAGGTAGAGGTGGGTCCGGCGGGCGAAGCAGTAAAGGCAGGCGTGCGTGCATCCCCTGAAGGGGTTGATCGTCCAGCTGAAGCCGTAGCTGTCGCCGGGGACGTGGTTGAGGGCCGAGCGGGCGCGGACCTCGTGGAAGTTGATCCCCATCGCCTCGGGGGCGTCGAAGGTGCGGACCACGGTGCCGTCGCCGACGCCCGGCAGGCGCAGGTCGTTCTCGACTCTCTGTTCATCCCACCTCATCGGTGGTTCCCTCTGTCGTAGTTCCTATTTGGCACGAACATATGTTCGCATAGTTTTGCAACAATGTCGGCGGGTCCCCCGCTCGAAGGCAGGAATGCAAGTGGAAGGACCGATGAGAATCAGGATCGATGGAGAGGGGAACGAGGAGCGGCGGCTGCAGCGGGAGGTGCTGGCGCTGGTGCTGGTCGAGCACCCGGTGCCGACGACGGTGCGCGACCTGCAGCGGGAGCTGGGGCGGCCGATCGAGGTCGAGCGGGCGATCGACGCGCTCGCCGAGCACGGGCTGATCAGCACAGACGGCGACCAGGTGGTGCCGACGCCGGCGGCGGTCAGATTCAACGCGATCGAACCGATCGACCCGCCGGGAAGTGCGTAGCGCCGGCGTGAGAACTGCATTTGGGCCGTGTAGGGACCAAATGCAGTTCTCGCCCACCCCCGAGTGCTTGAAACTCAGTCTCGGGGGCGCTACGCTTAATTGACGTGAACGTAAGAAAGAGATTCGCCGCGGGTGGAGTGGCTTCCGACCACGAGCACTACAAGTGGTGGGCCCTCTCCTGCACCAGCCTCGGCATGCTGCTGGTGGCGACCAACTCGGGGACGCTGATCATCGCCCTCCCGGACCTGGAGCGGGCACTCGGCACGAGCCTGCTCGAACTGGTCTGGGTGATCCTCGCCTACATGATCTCCTCGACCGTGCTGGTCCTCACCGCCGGCCGGCTCTCCGACCTGTTCGGGCGCAAGAACGCCTTCGTCGCCGCCTTCGCGATCTTCGCCGCCGCCTCGCTCGGCGCCGGCTTCGCCGCCGACGGCACCCAGCTGATCCTCTGGCGGATCCTGCAGGGGATCGGCGGCGCCTTCATCTTCGCCAACGGCCCCGCCCTCGTCACCGACGCCTTCCCGCGCGAGCAGCTCGGGCTGGCGATGGGGACGAACACGATGGTCGCCGCGATCGGCCTGGTGATCGGACCGGTGCTGGGCGGCGCCCTGGTCGCGATCTCCTGGCACTGGGTCTTCTGGTTCAACGTGCCGCTGGCGCTCGCCGGCGGGCTCTGGGCCGCCTTCGCGCTGCGCGACCTCGCCAAGCGCGACAGCGAGCGCGGCCTCGACGTGCTCGGCACCGTCACCTTCGTGATCGGCCTGACCGGGCTCGTCTACGGGATCTCGCGCGGCGGCATCTCCGGCTGGGACGACAGCCTCGTGATCGGCGGCCTGGTGATCGGCGTCGTGCTGCTGCCGCTCTTCGTCCTCATCGAGCACCGCGCCAGGGCGCCGATGCTCGACCTCTCGATCTTCAAGAACCGACTCTTCGCCGCCGCCACCGGCGCCGCCTTCATCAACGGGCTCTCGCGCTTCGCGCTGATGTTCATCTTCGTCTTCTACTACCAGGGGGCGCAGGGAGACAACCCGATCACCGCCGGTATCAAGCTGGCGCCGATGGCGGTCGGGATGCTGATCGCCTCGCCGCTCGCCGGCATCTGGGCCGACCGCCACGGCTCCCGCCTGCTGGCCGCCGGCGGGATGCTGGTGAGCGCGGTCGGGCTCGCCGCGATGACCACCCTGCAGTCCGGATCCGCCTACTGGGAGAGCGGCCTCTGGCTGTTCCTGGTCGGGATCGGCTCCGGGATGTTCAACTCGCCGAACACGGCGGCGATGATGGGCACGGTGCCGATCGATCGCCGCGGGATCGCCGCCGGGGCGCGGACGATGCTGCAGAACACCGGCGCCGTGATCTCGATCGCCTTCGTGCTCGCGATCGTCACCGCGGCGGTGCCGAAGGACGTCCTCTTCAAGATCTTCTCCGGCCTCGCCTCGGGCCTCACCAATGCCCAGCTCAGCCCCTTCATCGACAACATGCACACGGCGCTCTGGGTGCTGGCCGCGACCTCGGTGCTCGGCGCGGTGGTCTCGCTGCTGCGGCCGAAGGACGAGAAGGCGCCGGCCCGCGCCGCCGTCCCGCAGCCGCGGGCGCTGGTGATCGAGGAGGCGATCTCCGAGGAGGTCGAGGCAACGCCGTGAGCGAGCCAGGACGCGAGCTGCGGATCGGCGAGGCGGCGAAGCGGGCCGGCACCACGCCGCGGACGATCCGCTACTACGAGGAGCTCGGGCTGCTGAGCACGGCCGCCGGCCGCGAGCCCGGCGCCCACCGCACCTACGCCGAGGCCGATATCGAGCGCCTCACCGAGCTGCTCCGCCTCAGGGGCCTGCTCGGCCTCAGCCTCGAGGGCTTGAAGGAGCTGGTCGAAGCCGAGGACGCGCGGGCGGCGCTGCGGCGCGAGTGGCGCGAGGGGGTCGAGGACCCGGTCCGCGGCCGTCAGATCCTCGAAGAGCTCCTGATCTTCTCGACCCGCCAGCTGGAGCTGGTCCGCCATCGCCGCGACGAGATCGCCGAGCTCGAAGCCGAACTGCTGGCGCGGCGGCGGCGCGCGCGTGAACTGTTGCGCGAGTTGACGGCTGAGCCGGTCCGGTAGCCCTCCAGGCAGAGGTCTGCGAGAGGGCGGGTGGGGGTCGGGGGACCCTCCTCTCTCGGTCTGTCGTCGATGGGAGTAAGCAAGCTGTCGCCCGGAGCGCCGTTCTCCTCAACCGCAAAACGTTCGGAGGGTCCCCCGACCCCCACCCGCACAAACGTCTAGCTGCAAGATTGCGGGAGCTCCATCCGTCCCAGCTGTTCCTTTTGTCGGCCATTCCGACATAAGGAACAGCTGACGGCGGACTCCTCCGGAGCTCGCCCGCAGCTTCTTTTCGTCAGCTGCGGGACGGGGCGGGGTTTTCAGCCGATTCGTTTGGGTGAGCGTCGGTGGGACCCCCGAACGTTTTGCGGCTGAGGAGAACAGCGCTCCGGGCGCCAGCCCTCCTTACTTCGATCGACGACAGGCCGAGTGAGGGGGTCCCACCGACGATCGCCCCCACCAACCCTGACCCCTACCCCGGCCCCCCAGCCCCCGCAGTCTGCTCGGCGAAATGCTTGCTCAGCATCGTCACCTGCCCCTGGTAGTTGGAGCCGAGGCTGGCCCCGTAGAGACGCTCGGCCGGCGCCTCCATCCACTCCAGGCCGAGCTTGCAGACCGGCTGGCGGTGCTCGACCATGAACGAGACGTCGCGGGCGCGGACCTCGAGGGCGGCGCGGCTGCCGTGCCGCTCGCCGCTCGGGTCGAAGCCGAAGCCGGGGTCGAAGAAGCCGGCGTAGTGGGTGCGCAGCTCGCCCGCGGTCGGGTCGTAGGCCATCATCTCGGCCGCCACCTGCGGCGGGATGCAGACCCCCTCGGCCGAGATCAGCAGGTAGAAGATCTCCGGCTCCAGCACGACGCGACCGCCGGCCTCGGGATAGACCGGATCCCAGTAATCGCTCCAGCGGTAGGCGCGAACTCGCGAGAGGTCCACGGGCAGGCTGTTCTTCTTCGCCCGGTAGCCGACCACGCGGTCCTCCGGCCCGGAGAGGTCGAGCGAGAGGAAAACACCATCCGATACGGCAAGCGCCGCGTCGCTCAGCGGCTTGGAGTCGAGGAAGAGCAGCGGCGCGGAGTCCTGGAGCGAGCGGATTTCGGTGTCGTCGAGGCGGACGTCGCCGCGCGAGAGCCGCAGCTGGTTGAGGGAGAGGCCGGTCTGCACCTGGACCGCGAAGGAGCGCGGCACGACCTCGAGGTAGAGGCGGCCGCGGTAGCCCGGGCGGATGTCGTCGAAGCGGGCCTGGCGGTCGGTGATGACCCGGGTAAAGACGTCGAGGCGGCCGGTCGAGCTCTTCGGGTTGGCCTTGGCGCGGATGTCCTCGGGCAGCGCCAGGTCCTCGATCAGCGGCACCAGGTAGGGGCGGTCGCGCTCGAGCACGGCGCCGTCGCGGAGGTCGACCTGCTGGAAGGCGATCCCCTCGATCTTCTCCTCGACGGTCGAGTCGGCGTCGGGGAGGAACGAGCAGCGCAGGGCCCAGGCGTGGTCGCCGAGGCGCAGGTCGATGCTCGCCGGCTGCACCGCCTCGGGCCGGATCCGGTAGTCGCCGGAGCCGACCCAGCCAGCCTCGATCGCCCGCTCGAGCTCCTGCGAAGGGAGGACCCCGCTCATCCGGCAGAGACTATTCGCCGCGCCTCGTCGGTGCCGAGGTAGGGCGTCAGCGCGAACTCGAGCACCTGGGGCAGGAGCGCCCGCATCTGCTCGGTCTGGCCGGCGACGACGCGGCGGCCGAGCAGCGCCGCGATGCCGCCGACGATCGCCTCGTCGGTGGCGCGGGGCACCTCGCCGCCGCCGGGCGCCGGCGGCGCCCCCTCGCGGAGGCGGGAGACGAAGCCCTCGAGCGCCGCCTGGTAGCGGTCGTAGATGCCGGGGCCGGCGCGCAGCCCCTCGACCAGCGAGAGGCTGGCGAGCGGCGGGTCGGCGGCGAGGGCCGCCAGGAGCGAGGCGAGCGCCTCGCGGACGCGCGGCGGCCAGCCGTCCTCCGGACGGCGGCGGCAGGCCACCTCGACCTGCTCGTGGATCCGCTCGATCGCCGAGTCGTAGGCGGCGTAGAAGCAGTCGTCCTTACTCTCGAAGTGCTTGTAGAAGTCACTCTTGGAGACGGCCGCGCGGCGCCCGATTAGTGACACCGTCGTTTTCTGATACCCCACCTCGTAGAGGACTTCGGTCAGCCCGGCGATCAGGCGCTCGCGCTGGTTGCGGGCTACGTACTCGGGGGAAAGTCCATGGCGTCCACGCGGCAGTCGATCCATCGGTGCATTGGAGTCTGCCACCGTACTGTCAGCCCCGCGTCCCCGATCACGGTTCTGGTTTTCCTACACCACGGTACGGTGAAAGGAGGAATTCGGCCAGCTCGGGCTGCAGCGCGGCGACCGCGCTCCCTTCATCCTGGCGAATCCGCTGCTGGACGATCCAGGCGACGCCGCCGACCAGCGTTTCCTCGAGCGTCCCCGGTCGCCCCGGCGCCGGCGGCACGCCGTCGCGCAGCAACCCGACGAAGCGGTCGATCGCCTGCTCGTAGCGGGCCGCGGTGGAGGCGGTCGCCGAGAGCGACTCGACCATGCACAAGCGTGCCTGGGCGGGGTGCTCGACGACGTAGGCGAGCAGCGCGGCGAGGCCCGCTTCGACCCGGGCGCCCTCCCCCTCTCCCGCCTCCTCGCAGGCCTCCTCGACGCCCTCGCGGGCCTCGGCGACGCTGGTGTCGAAGGCGGCCAGGAACAGCTCCTCCTTGCCGGCGAAGTTGTCGTAGAGCGTTTTGCGGGCGACGCCGGCGCGGGCGACGACGTCGGCGATCTTGGTTGCGGCGTATCCTCGTTCCGCACACAGCTCGGCCATGGCGTCCATCATCCTCCGCCGCTTGTGGACGGCGACGAACTCACGTGGGAGTGCTGGCCGAGATGGGGTCACTAAAGCTCCCAGGGTGCCGGTGGGAGCATGTTGCAAAGAATAGCCTCGGTCTCCAAACGGGCCATCACACGTCCTTCTATTCTGGTACCGTGGGAAAACTTGGTAGGTTTTTAATAGAAACCTGTCAGTTTCCAGGTGCCCCCCCAACGCATTCAACTCAGCCCCGAACTCCTCGTCGAAGCGATCGGGGACGACTGGCCGACGGAGCAGGTCGACGCGGCGATCGAGCTGTTGGCGGCGAGCGAGGGCAAGTTCCCGTCCGGCTCCCGCAAGCTCCCGGTGGAGCTGGTGCGGGCGGTCCAGCGCGAGCGTCTGATCGCCGCCATGTTCGACGCCGCCGCCACCCTCGGCTACCGGGAAACCAACGTCCAGGACGTGATCGAGCGGGCCGGCGTCTCCCGCCCCACCTTCTACGAGCACTTCGCGAACAAGGACGACTGCTTCCTCGCCGCCTTCGACGCCGGCACCCGGCGCCTGCGGACCAAGGTGCTGGTCGCCGCCGCCAAGGACGACGACTGGCGGCAGGCGATCCACCACGCGCTGGCCGCGATCCTCGCCTTCGCGGTCGCCGAGCCGCAGACCGCCCGAACCCTGATCGTCGAGGCCCGCGCCGCCAGCCCGGAGGCGACCAAGCGGCGGATCGAGCTGCTCGACCGCCTCGCCCGCTGCCTCGACGCCAGTGCCCGCAAGCTGCTCAGCGAACCGCAGGTCCCCTCGCCGCTGACCGCCGCTGGCGTGGTCGGCGGCATCGAAGCCGTCATCTACGCGCGGCTCTGCCGGGGCGAGGAGGAGCAGCTCGAGGGGCTGCTGCCGTCGCTGATGTACTTCGCCGTGCTGCCCTACGAAGGCCAGCAGGCGGCGAGTGAGGCGATCCGCGGCGAGCTGGCGTAGACCGGCGGGCGATTCGACTAACGTCCGCGGCGATGGCGCAGCCGAGCCGCGACGAGGCCTGGGAGCTGTTCTGCGAGTGGACCGGGTCCGAGTCCCTGCGCCGGCACGTGCTCGGAGTCGAAGCGGCGATGCGGGCCTACGCGGAGCGCTTCGGCGAGGACGAGGAGCTGTGGGCGGCGACGGGAATCCTCCACGACCTCGACTACGAGCGGCACCCGGACCTCGCGACCGGACATCCGCGGGTGGCGCTCGAGCTGTTCGAGGAGCGGGGCTACCCGCCGGAGCTGATCGAGGCGGTCGCCGGCCACGCCCCGTATCTGGGAGTGCCCCGCGAGACGACGATCGCCAAGGCGCTGTTCGCGGTCGACGAGCTGACCGGCTTCATCGCCGCGGTGGCGTTGGTGCGGCCGACCGGGATCGCCGGGATGACGCCGAAATCGGTGAAGAAGAAGATGAAGCAGCCGAGCTTCGCGGGGGCGGTCAGCCGCGACGACATGCGGCTGGGCGCGGAGGAGCTCGGGGTCGACTTCGACGAGCACCTGGCGTTCGTGATCGCGGCGATGGAGCCGCGGGCCGCCGAGCTGGGGCTGGCGGGCTAGCGCTCCGGCTCGGCCCCGGGCTGCGGTGCGGCCGAGGACCAGATGCGGTCGAAGAGCGCCAGGTCAAGCGGCACCAGCCAGACCTCCTGGACGCGACCGCCTTGCACCCGGTAGACCCCGGCCGTGCGCCAGCTGACCGCGACGCCGCCGAGCTCGGCGGTCCCATCGACCAGCTGCACCACCGCCTCGCGGTCTTCGATCACCGCCCCCGGCAGCATCTTCATCGTCGCCGCCGCCAGCTCGCGGCGCCTGGCGAAGTAGGCGAGCACGCCGTCGACGCCGCGATGGTCGCCGGCGATCGGGCTGCCGCCCGGCACGTGCCAGACGACCTCGACGGCGAGCAGCTCGGCGACCGGCTCCAACGCCCCGCCCGCGTACATCCGCCGCTGCCGCCGATGCAGCTCGGCGACCAGGTCCGCATTCCCGCCCATCAGCGGAGAGGGTGGGATTCGAACCCACGAGGCGAGTTAACCCCGCCCACGCGATTTCCAATCGCGCTCCTTAAGCCACTCGGACACCTCTCCGGGGTGGGGGAAAGCCTAGCTCCCCACCGCCCAGCCTCGGTCCCCGCCCCACATCCCTAGAATCGTCCGTCCCGTCGGGGCCTCGGAGGGGTGCCGGAGCGGTTGAACGGGGCAGTCTCGAAAACTGTTGGCGTTCATGGCGGTGGCTCAAATCGCCTAAGCCCCGACTCGTAGACGCCGTAAATATAGGGGCCGGGCCGTTTAGCCTGACGGAGGATTCGGTCTCGATTCGAGACAAATCTTTCAATCTGCTCGGATCCCCGGAGGTTCTGGTTCGTGAGACAGAAGACCCGGGCTCCGGCGTTGACGAGGGCGTCTCGCTCGGCGGGGCGCCGTCGAATTGCATCGTCCTTGGTGAGGATCACCCAGTCATGTTCTCCGGCATCATGCAGCCAGACCTCGTCGTGAAGGCCTTGGCCTTGAAACTCTCCGTAGACGTCGGCCATTGAGTGGACCGTCAGGCCAGCCTCTCGCAGGCCAACGACGATGCTCTTGCCGAGGCTGCGATCAACGAAAAACTCCGGCGGCTGTTCCAATGGACTAGCCATCACCGGCGACTATCGGACGGCGTGCCTACGCTGCCGCTCGGCTCGCGACCCGGATAACGTCCTCGACCTGTTCGGACGGAACGTCGAAGTCGGCGGCGATGTCGGCGACCGAATCGCCTGCCTGGAAGCGATCGACAAGATCCTCGACCCGTGCGCCGGCACTGACGACCAGAGGCATGCCAAAGGCGATCCGCGGATCCACGACAACCTCGGCATTGGCATAGGTCGGCAGCCAGACCGAATCAGCCCAACCATCGCTGCCGTAGTCGATTCTCTGGAGGTAGTCCTTAACGACGTCGGCGAATTGCCTCTGCTTGGTGCGCAGGACCACAAGATCCATGACCTTGCTCTCGCTGTGCTTCTCGGCGTAGTCGAACAGCACCTCGGCGCCGTCGGTATGAGCCTTCGCGAAGCAAGCGCGTGCTCGACTCCGATCTCCTTCGTTAGGACTTCGACCGCTGGGCGAATTCGCTGCAGAGGGACACCGGCTTTACGGAAGCTCGAGAGCACGAAAGCCTCGGCAAACCCGACGAAGGGGACCGTAGCCTCGCGTCCGTGGGACGAGAAACAGGTGATGAGCGGAGGCGAGGCGACCTGCGAGCGCGCCCACCAATGGACCGTTGATGGCGGTATTCCAAGGTAGCCCGCAGTCTCTTTCAGAGTAAAAATCGCGCGTGCGATCCGTGGATCGTCAGCGCCCATCCTTGAAGGCGCGTTGTTTTGTGGTTGGGCCGTGGTGCTCACCTCCTCAAACGTTCTCTTCAACTTCGATCGTAGCCTCGTTTTCGGTCGAGCCTCTGGTTGCGAACAGCTAGCCGAGACACGCTGCCGATCTTTGACCTCGCCTGCTCGAGAACTACACCTAGCCAGGAGGCGACCTTTCGCCCAGGCGGGCAAGAGCCCAATCAGACGAACGCTTTGCTCCGGGGCTTGGCTGTACGCCCTGTTGGGACGTAGTGGCCACGGAGCCGGAAATCACGACTTGTTCCTCTCTGTGCCGAGGCAACTGATCTCATGCCTCGCCGAACCAGACAGGCTCCGCGCAGGTGCTAGAAGTAAATGCCTCTATGCCTTCTGCTAAAGTCTTACCTATGCCCTTCGAGACTTTCAAGAGAAATCGCATGCCTTCCACCGGAAGCCAGCAGTTACCATTCAGAAGCGAGGGGCTCTGTCCTTAAATACGGCCGCGTATGAGGCACTAGGTTGTCCCAAACACGTTGCGCTTCTTTACGACCGTGACGAGCAACTCATCGGTATGCGCAGAGTGAATGCAACTACGCCCCACGCTTACGTCGTTCGCGGCGTTGGCAACAACCAAGCGACCCACGTAGTGTCGGGGAAAGCCTTCTTGTCGTACTACGGAATCCCTCGCGAGGTGGCTCGTCGCTGGACCGCCCAAATCGAGGACGACTTGCTGGTCGTCGACCTCAAGCAGCCGGGATTCGAGGTCACAGGCCACGCCAAACGCGCCCACAAGAGGCGGATAAGAAGCTTCCTGGGGACGCCCTCCTCGTTTTGTGTTCGAGGAGATTCCATTGGTTCCCGGAAGGGTTGAGGGGCGGAGAAATGGCTCCGTCCCTCTTCCTCATACAAATTTACCGTATGAGTCTTTACCCACGAGCCCCCTCTGCCCCGTCCCGCTCGCCCGCGTGGTCAGCCAGGTGCGCGACGTCCTCGAGACTGCCGAGACCCCCGGCCTATCGACCATCTGTGTTCTGGAAGCGATCAAAAGGACGACGCCGCCCCCGGCACGCGAGATGGCTAGCATCCTCGCGACCGCAAATGAGCCTGTTGCGTCCCGACCTGATCGTGACGAAACGATCACGCGCGTCGGTGATTCTAGATTTCGGTTTGAGTTTCGTTCCCTAACAAAGAGCCGTCGCTAGGATTTCGCTTGTTGAAGCCCTGGAGGGTGCCGAGCGTTGAACGGGGCAGTCTCGAAAACTGTTGGCGTCGCAAGGCGCTCGTGGGTTCGAATCCCACCCCCTCCGCTTTGCAGAGCCGAATTCGCAGGATTACCAGGCTCTTTAGATGCCCAAACCGGGAGCGAGACCGTGGTTGAGTTCGCGGCGAGGATCTCCGATCAAACCCGCTGCGAGAAAACTGGAGCCGTGCTCGCGAACACCAGCCTCTGCAGAAGATCGACCCCCTACCATGAGAACCATGCGCGGAACGCCACGGTTACTGGAGGCAAAGCCGGTCGACAGCTATGCGGTCCACGTCCGCTTCGAGGATGGAACCGTCGCCGACGTCGATCTCTCCTACCTGCTCGAGTATGGCGGCGTCTTCGAGCCCCTGCGCGACGTCCACTTCTTCGCCCGCCTCCGGGTCGATGACGAGACTGCCACGATCGCCTGGCCAAACGAAGCCGACATCGCGCCCGAGACGCTGTACGCCCGCGCCCGGCAGCACGCAAGCGCGACGATTTAGCCGTCCGTCGCCGGCACGCTGGGACCGCACGGCGTCGATTCCATAATCGTCGTCGGCCGCCCCGGAAAGGGACCGGTAACCGGCCAGAGGGTATGTAGCCCTGGCCCAGCGCGGAGAGCGGACTGCGTCAGCCGCGGCGGGAGGCGAAGAAGGCGCGGAGGAGGGCGGCGCATTCGGGCTCGCGGACGCCGGGGATCACCAGGGGGCGGTGGTTCAGGGCGGGCTCGGCGAGGACGTCGAGGACCGAGCCGGCGGCGCCCGCCTTGGGGTCGGCGGCGCCGAAGACGACGGTGGGGATGCGGGCGAGGACGATCGCGCCGGCGCACATCGCGCAGGGCTCGAGGGTGACGTAGAGGATCGTCTCGGGCAGGCGCCAGCCGCCGAGTGCGGCGGCGGCCTCGCGGATCGCGAGGATCTCGGCGTGGGCGGTGGGGTCCTGGCGCAGCTCGCGTTCGTTGCCGGCGAGGGCGAGCGGCTCGCCATCGCGGAGGATCGCGGCGCCGATCGGGACGTCGCCATGGGCCTCGGCGCGGCGCGCCTGGTCGAGCGCCAGGCCCATCGCCGCATCGTGGTCGGCAGCGCCCGCTGGCGGTGGCATCTCCGGGTGCGAATCCATCGATCCGGGAGTATGTCGGCCTACAACTTCGCCGGATATGCCGTGTTAGCTGTTTAGCCAGCCGCGACGGGGTGCGGCGGCCCGAATCGCCCTATGAAGAGACTGCAGACGATCCTCGCCGCCGCGGCCACGCTCGCGGCACTGGCCGTCGGCGCCGCGCCGGCGACCGCCCCGGCCGCCGTCGGCCTGGCGCCGGCGCGCGGCTTCGCGCCGCACCAGCTGCTGGTCAAGGTCGAAGGGCAGAAGCGCGGTCGGGCGGTGCGGTTGCCGGCCGGGGTCGGCGTCAGGGAGGCGGCGAAGGCGCTGCGGGTCAACCCGAAGGTCGAATACGCGGTGCCGAACTACGTCGCCACCTCCTCGGCGACCCCGGAAGCGCCGCCGGAGATCCCCAACGACCCGGGCACGCTCGGCGGCCTGGCGGAAGCGGCGACTCCGCTCGGCGACTGGACGATCAAGCAGTGGAACTTCCTCCCCTTTGAAGCGGTGGCCGCCGATCCGAAGCTGGCGGTCTCGCCCGGCGGGATCGACGCGGTCGGCGCCTGGCAGCACCTGATCGAAGCCGGCCGGCCCGGCGGCGAAGGGGTGACCGTCGCGGTGCTTGACACCGGCATCGCCTACCGCGGCGACGGCCCGAGCTTCCGCAAGAGCCCCGACTTCACCGCCGACCAGTTCGCCCGGGGCTACGACTTCGTCGGCCGCGACCGGGTGCCGCTCGACGAAAACGGCCACGGCACCCACGTCGCCGGGACGATCGCCGAGAAGACCAACAACGGGATCGGGCTGACCGGGCTCGCCTACGGGGCGAAGCTGATGCCGGTGCGGGTGCTCGACGCGCACGGGCGCGGTGACGCCGCCGCGATCGCCAAGGGCATCCGCTTCGCCGTCGCCCACAAGGCGCAGGTGATCAACATGAGCTTCAACTTCGGCTGCCACAAACGGGTCCCGACCGTCGACGAAGCGCTGCGGGAAGCCTACGACCGCGGGGTCGTCACGGTCGCCAGCGCCGGCAACCTCGGCTCCGAGAGCTGCGTCTCGGAGCCGGCGACCGGGCCGCGGGTGATTGCCGTCGGCGGCACCAGCGAGGGCGGCTGCCTCGGCTACTACTCGCTGGCCGGGACCGCGATCGACGTGCTGGCGCCGGGCGGCGGCAACCCGGTCTCCGGCTGCCCCTCGATCTCGGCACGGCCGATCTACCAGGTGACGCTGCGGGCGGGGTCGACGAGCGAATTCACGATCCCCAGCAACTACGTCGGCACCTCGATGGCGGCCGCCCACGTCAGCGGCCTCGCCGCCCTCGTCCTCGCCAGCGGCGTCCTCGGCCCGCAGCCGAGCCCGAAAGCGCGGGTCGAGGCGGTCACCCGGCGGATCCGGCAGACCGCCCGCAGCCTCGGCCTGCCCCGCACCCAGCAGGGCGCCGGGCTGATCGACGCGGCGAAAGCGACCGACCCGGCTGTGCCTTGAAGGTGTCCTGAGGCCGCCAGGCCAAGCAGATCAAGGACGCAGGAGCGCCGTGTGCTCTGCACACAAGCGACCGAGGACGCAGATATGCGCCGGCATGGCGGCCTCAGGTCAGGTGGTGCGGACGATCAGGACCGAGCAGGGTGCGTGGTGGGAGATGTTGTTCGGCACGCTGCCGAGCAGGTAGCGGCGGGCGCCGGTCATCCCCTTGTTGCCGACCATGATCAGATCGGCTTTGACCTCTTCGGCGACGTTCAGGATCGCGTCGGCCGGGTCCGCCTCGACCGGGTGGATGCTGACCTCGATCCCGGCTTTGCGAGCCTCGGCGGCAGCCGCTTCGAGGACAAGGTTGACGTCCTCGCGCGGGCCGATCTCATGCTGGACATCGGCCGGCGCTTCCAGCTGCTCGTCGCGCACCCGCCGGCCGGAGACCGGCTGATAGGCGCTGACGATGCTGAGCTGGGCGTTCGCGAGCTGCGCCATCTCAATCGCCTGCCTTACCGCTCCGGCGGCCGTCTCCGAGCCGTCGGTACCAACCACGATGCGAGTGAACAAGCCGGCCTCCCTCCGCTCTCCCACTGGACGCAGCCGAGTCTAGATGCTCGCTCGGGCGCCGGTGTGAGTTGGCACACTCAGGGCCCGCCGCCCGGTTCGGCGGGCTCGTAGCGGTAGTCCTTCGGCAGTCCCCGGAATCCGGCCCCGAGGATCTCCGTCGGGGTCGTCGTCAGGCGGACGATCGCGATCACCATCGAGCCCAGCAGGCAGGCGACGAGGATCACCATCCCGATTCTCCAGAACATCGGCATGCCGGGAACCCTAGAGACCTCTAGCCAGGCTCCGCGGCCGCCGTTAGGCTGGCGCGATGGCGGTGGAGAGGGTGGCGGACGGGGTCTGGCTGCTGCGCGGGGACTTCCGCGGGGCGATGAACGTCTACTTCCTCGAGGACGGCGACGGGGTCGTCGCCTTCGACGCCGCGACCAAGGGGATGCGGCGCAAGGTGGTGGCGGCGGCCGAGGAGCTGGGCAGGCTGAAGCGCGTCGTGCTGGGCCACGCGCACGCCGATCATCGCGGCAGCGCGCCCTACCTCGGGGCGCCGGTCTTCTGCCATCCCGACGAGGTCGCCGACGCCGAAAGCGACGCCGCGATCGCCCCGTACATGGACCTCTCGCAGCTGCCGATCGCCTGGGTGCGGTGGCTCTACCCGACGCTGCTGCGGCGCTGGGACGGTGGCGCCGTGAAGATCGAGGGCACGATCTCCGAGGGGGAGGAGGTCGCCGGCTTCAAGGTCATCCACTTCCCCGGGCACGCGCCGGGCCTGATCGGCCTCTGGCGCGAGAGCGACCGGGTCGCGCTCGTCAGCGACGTCGTCTACCTGGTCGACTCGGCGCGGCTGAAACCGCTGCCGCCCGGCGAGGCGAGCGTCCCCCACCCCGCCTGGGCCTGGGACCACGCCAGGGCGAAGGAGTCGGTGCGGCGGCTGGCGGCGCTGGAACCGCTGGTGGTCGGCACCGGCCACGACGAGCCGCTGCGCGGCGAGAACCTGAAAGCGGTCCTCGAACGGGCCGCCGAGAAGTACTGAAAGCCGCTCCTGTCATAAGTTGGCGGGTCTGATGATCGGGACCTACGTCTCCGCGGCGCTGATCTGCGCCGCCTCGATCCTGATCGGGCGGGCGCTGTTCGCGCTTGCGGGGCGCCGCACGTGGTCGTGGCTCGAGCCCGCGGTCGGGTTCGGCGTGATCCTCACCGTCAGCGGCCTGCTGGCGCGGGCGCCGGGCCACGGCACCAGCGCCACGCTCGGGATCGTGCTCGTGATCCTGGTCGCGGCGGCGATCGCCTGGCGCCTCCCCTACCGGGCCGAGCGCACGCTGGCGACCGGGCTCGCGGTGGCGGTGGCGATCGGGCTGGTGCTGGCAATCCCGTTCGCGGTCAGCGGCCGCTGGGGCCTCCTGGGGGTCGGCTTCAACAACGACCTCGGCCTCCACCTCGCCTGGGCCGAGTGGCTGCGCAGCGGCGTCGGCCCCTCCCCCGACCCCGGCTATCCGCTCGGGCCGCACGGGCTGGCGGTTGCCGCGGCGGCGGTGCCGGGCGTCAACCTCGGCCAGGCCTTCGTCGGCGAGATCATCGCGATCGGGGTGATGACCGGCCTGACGGCGGTGGCGGCGTTGAGGGACCTCTCGGCCTGGAAGCGGGTCTTCGGAGCGGCCCTGGTCGCGGTCCCCTATCTGGCCGCGTCCTACTTCGCCCAGGCGGCCTTCAAGGAGACCGCCGAGGCGCTCTTCGTGCTCGCCTTCACCCTCTACCTGGTGGCGCCTGGCGCTCCGGACGGCGGTCGCTGGGCACGGCTCCGCTTCGCGCTGCCGCCGCTGGCGATCGTCGGCGGCATCTTCTTCTCCTACAGCTTCGCCGGCGTCGCCTGGCCGCTGGTGATCCTCGTCCTCTGGAGCCTCACCCTGGCGCCGGTGCGGCGGGCGCTGCGGCCGCGGGCGCTGCTCCGCTTCCTCACCCGGCCGCTCACCATCGGCGTCATCCTGTTGCTGGCGGCGCTCGCCTTCGCCGCCCTGTTCGGGCCGTTCGGCTTCCGCTCCAGCTTCAGCAAGGTCGCCGGCTCGAACACCTACGGGCCGGTCTCGCCGCTCGAGGCGCTCGGGATCTGGCCGGCGTCGAACTACCGGCTCGACGCTGCCGGCGGGGCCGAGCTGCGCGGGCTGGCTGGGACGATCGCGGTGCTGGCGCTGCTGGTCGGGGTCGCCTGGTGGGTCTGGCGCCGCCAGCTGACGGTGCCGGTCGCCCTCGGCGGCTGCGCGATCCTCTACCTCGCCTCGCTGCCCTCGAGCGGCGACTACTCACAGGCGAAGGCGCTGATCATCGCCGCGCCGCTGGCGATGCTGGTCGCGGTGAAGCCGCTGCTGGCGGAGCTGCGGGCGCGCTCAGCCGAGTCGGACGCGCCCGGCTCGGGCGAGCGCCGCGGCCCGGGGGCGCCGCTGGCCCGCGTCGCCTGGGCGGTGCTGGCGGTTGCCTTCTGCGGCGGCGCCATCTACTCGAGCTTCCTCGTCCTCCGCGACGCCCCGGTCGCGCCCGGCGGTCATGGCTCCGAGCTCGAGGCCTTCCTGCCGATCGTCCACGGCAAGCCGGTCCTCTACGCCGGCCAGGACCGCTACGCCGCCTACGAGCTGCTCGGCGCCGACACCCACGTGCCGCTCGTCGAGTTCCCCGACGAAGCGGTCTCCCCCAACCCGGAAAAGCCCTTCGACACCGGCGACGCCTACAGCCCGATCGACTTCGACTCCTTCAACCACGGCACCCTCGAACGCTTCCCCTACGTGATCACCAGCCGCGCCGCCTGGAACAGCCAGGCGCCGCCCGGCTTCAGGCGGATCGCGAAGACCGCCGACTACGTTCTCTGGGAAAAGACCGGCCCGGTGCCGCGCGAACGCCACGTCCTGCTCGAGGGCACCGAGGCCGGCGCCGAGGCCGGCTGCGACTCGCCCGAGATCCGCGTTCTGCTGCACGAACCGGGCCGCGCCTCGCTCTTCCCGGGCGCCGTGATCGGCCCGAAAGGCGGCTGGAGCGACGGCAGCATCCTCGGCACCGGCGAATCGACCTCGCAGTCGCTGAGCCTGCCGGCGGGCAGCTGGAACCTCTCGATCCAGTACTTCTCCCCCTTCGGACTCACCCTCTCGGCGCCGGGCTTCTCAGAACCGCTGATCTGCCGCCCTCGACGGCCAGCGCCCGAACACGATCAGCCTCGGCAACAACGGCCAGTACTGGCCGGCGGGGAAGTTCGAGAGCAAGGGCGGAGCGACCGAGTTCACCCTCACCGCCGAAGACGCCAGCGGCCTGCAGAGCCTGACCGGCTACGACGGCGAGGCCTACGTCGGCGAGCTGGTCGCGGTGCCGGCGGAACCCCATCGGATGGTGCCGATGTCACAGGCGTGTGGTGGGTGGATCGACTGGTACGAATCGCCGGCGGAGCCTTGAGCCTCGAGGCATAGGTCTGCGAGAGGGCGGGTGGGGGTCGGGGGACCCTCCTCACTCGGTCTGTCGTCGCTCGAAGTTGGGCGGGCTGTCGCCCCGGAGCGCCGTTCTCCTCAACCGCAAAACGTTCGGAGGGTCCCCCGACCCCCACCCGCACGAGATGTCTAGCTGCAAGACACCGAAGCACGGGAGATTTCAACCGGGAACGCTCGCAGCTTCTTCTTTAGCTGCGGGACGGTGCGGGAGCTCCAACCGTCCCTCCGGAGCTCGCCCGCAGCTCCTCTCGTTAGCTGCGGGACGGGGCGTGGTTTTCAGCCGATTCGTGGGCGAGCGTCGGGGTCCCTCCCCCGGACACTCGAGAAACAACGAAGTTGCGTTTCTGTCCGGGGGAGGGGCCCCGACGCTCGCCCCCACCAAACCCTGATCCCTACCCCGTCCGGCTCAAACCGCCTTCGCCGCGAGCCGCTCCGGCGACACGCGCACCACGTCCCACACGAGGTGCACCTTCTCCAATCCATCGATGATCAATCCCGAGATGTCGACCTGGTACCAGCGCAGGCCGTGGGTCGAAGAGGTCGGGAAGGCGTGGTGGCTGTTGTGGAAGGCCTCGCCGAGGGTGGGGATCGCGATCAGGGCGAGGTTGCGGGAGTGGTCTGAGGTCTCGAATTCGCGGTTGCCGTAGACGTGGCAGAGCGAGTTGATGCTGTAGGTGAAGTGGTGGAGGACGAAGACCCGGACGAAGCCGCCCCACAGCAACCCGGTGAGCCCGGCGAGCAGGGTGCCGCCGATCACCCAGCCGGCGGCGAAGGGGACGAGAAGCCCGAGGATCGCCCAGTAGATGAAGGTGCGGTCGACCCAGGAGATCACCGGATCGCTGAGCAGATCGGGGGCGAAGCGCTCCTTGTTGCCCCGCTGGGTGTGGATGAAGAGCCAACCCATGTGGGCGTGGAAGAGACCGCGCAGCGCCCCCTCCCAGCCGCTGCCGTGGTCGACGTGCGGGCTGTGGGGGTCGCCCTCGACGTCGGCAAAGGCGTGGTGCTTGCGGTGGTCGGCGACCCAGGAGGTGACCGGGCCCTCGATCGCCGCCGAGCCGAGGATCGCCAGCAGGCCGCGGAGCCAGGGGTGGGTCTTGAAGGCGCGGTGGGTCAGGTGGCGGTGGAAGCCGACCGTGATCCCAAGCCCGGTCAGCAGGTAGACGACGAAGAAGAGCGTCAGGTCGGTCCAGCGCAGGGCGCTTCCCCAGACCTGCCAGGCGGCGAAGCCGAGCGCCAGGAACGGCAACACGGTGACCAGCCCGGTGATGATCCGATCTCGGGTCTCGTTGGCTACAGGCTGTATGTCCGACGGCAGCGGGCCGGGTTTCGACATGCCGGCCGACTATACGGGGGAAACTTGAAGTCGACCTGAGGGAATGGGGTGGAGTTCGCTGACCAAGGCCGCGTGGCGCGCGCCAGTAGGGTGCGCCGATGCCCTTCGCCAGCACCGCGCGGCTGCGCCGCGAGATCGAATCGAGGCTCCCCGACCGCCCCTTCACGATCGCTTTCTGGGACGGCACCGAGGTGCCCGCCACCGAGGGCGGCGGCCCCACCTTCACCGTCCGCTCGCCCCGGGCGGCCAGCCACGCGCTGCTCGCGCCCGGCCAGCTCGGACTCGGCCGCGCCTACGTCAGCGGCGAGCTCGAGGTCGACGACATCGACGCCGTGATCGAGCTGCTGGATGGCTGGCAGCCGCCGCCGCTCGACGGCGCCGACAAGCGGGCGCTGCTGCTCGGCGCGGTGCGGGCAGCGGGCGTGACGAAGCCGCCGCCGCGACCGGCCTCCGAGCTGCGGCCGAGCGGCCGCCGCCACAGCAAGGAGCGCGACGCCCGCGCGGTCCGCCACCACTACGACGTCTCGAACGAGTTCTTCGAGCTCTTCCTCGGGCCGTCGATGGTCTACAGCTGCGCGATCTGGCGCGACGGCCAGATGAAGACGTTGGAGGAGGCACAGGAGGAGAAGCTCGACACCGTCGCCCGCAAGCTGGCGCTGAAGGAGGGCGAGCGGGTGCTCGACGTCGGTTGCGGCTGGGGCGGCTTCCCGCTCTGGGCGGCCACCAGGTACGGCTGCAACGTCGTCGGCATCACCCTCTCGCCGCCCCAGGCCGAGCGAGCCCGGCAGCGGGCCGAGGAGGCCGGCGTCGCCGACCGGGTCGAGATCAGGGTCATGGACTACCGCGACCTCGCCACCACCGGCGAGAAGTTCGACGCGATCGCCTCGATCGGGATGGTCGAGCACGTCGGCTCGGCCAACATCGACGCGTACGCCGGCATCCTCGCCGGCCTGCTCGAGCCCGGCGGCCGCCTGCTGAACCACGGGATCACTCGCCTCCGCCATACCGACGGCGAGGCCGGCGCCTTCTCCGAGCGCTACGTCTTCCCCGACGCCGCCCCGCTTCACCTCTCCCGCAACCTCCTCGCCCTCGAACGCGCCGGCTTCATCACCCACCACGTCGAGGACTTCGCCCCCGACTACGCCGAGACCCTGCGCCACTGGGCGAGCAACCTCGACCAGAACCTCGCCGAGGCGATCCGCCTCGCCGGCGAGGAACGGATCCGCGTCTGGCGCCTCTACCTGCGCGCCGCCCGCAACGGCTTCGAATCCGGCTTCACCTCGATCTACCAGGCCCGCTGCGAGCTGGGCTGAGCTGGGATACCGATCTTTCCCCCAGCCGCATGGGGAAAAATATCGGGGTACCGATATTTTCGACCCCCTGGGGGCCAATAGATCGGGGTACCGATGTTTTGGCCCCGCCGGGGTTAGGCGGGAAAACCTTGCGTGACGTCCTCGATCGGCCAGTCGGCGCCGGCGTCGCGCTGTTCGTCGATGGAATATGCGCCGGTGGCGACGCCGACGACGCGGATGCCGGCGCCGTGGCCGGCCTCGATGTCGCGGGGGGTGTCGCCGACAGAGATCGCCGCGGCGAGGTCGAGGGGCTTGCCGAGGACGGTGGCGCCGCGCTCGAGGGCCTTCCGCGTCACCTCGGTGCGGTCGGCGGAGTCGGATCCGTAGCCACCGAAGTGGAAGTAGCGGTTGAGGTCGCCGCGGGCCAGCTTGATGTGGGCGGCGGCTTCGATGTTCCCGGTGACGATGCCCTGCAGGACGCCCTGCTCGGCGAGGCGGGGCAGGATCTCCTCGATGCCGGGCATGATCGTGTAGCCGCTGGACTCCTCGACGGCTGCTTCGAGGTGGGAGAGGTAGCCGGCGATCGCCGCCGCCCGCTCCTCGTCCGTTCCCTCGCGGCCGATCACCTCGCGGAAGATGATCGCCGCGATTTCGGGGTCGGTCATGCCGGCGCGGGTGTGTTCCTCGATGTTGGCTTCCACCCCCCACTGCTCCTCGAAGGCGCGCTGCCAGGCGACCGCGCCGGCGCCGCCGGTGACGAGCAGGGTGCCGTCGATGTCCCAGAGGACGGTTTTGATCTGGCCGTCGTCGCTCATTTCGAGGGTCTTCGCGCTGGCGCTAGTCGTGCTCGAGCAGGTCGCGCTGGCTGAGCGTATAGAGCAGGGCCAGCGAAGGCAGGACGAGGATCGCGGCGACGACGAAGACGCCGAAGACGACGTTCAGCGTCGCGTCGGGCGCAGCCGCCTGGTCGATCCGCAGGCTGGTCGGCAGCAGGTACGGGAACTGCGCCACGCCCCAGCCCCAGATCACCGCCACCACCGCGCCGGCGGCGAGCGGCCGCACCACGAACGTCGGCGCCTGGCGCAGCACCGCGACCAGCAGCCCGAGCCCGCAGAGCGCCGAGAGGATCACCAGCGGCAGCCCCTGGTGGAGGAGGCGGTCGTAGAGGTAGTGGGCTTCGGAGTGGAGGGCGACCAGGCCGAGCGCGGCGAAGACGCCGGCGACCACCGCGGCCCCCTGCGACCGGATCCGGAAGTAGCGCTCCATGTCGGCTTCGCCGGCGCGGCGCGCGTCGCCGACCAGGAAGACCGCCGAGAGGTAGGCGCCGGCGGCGACGAACATCGCCCCGATCAGCAGCGGCAGCGGCTGGATCCAGCTCGAGAACGGCTCGCCGTTGCCGGCGGCCGGGACGTTGCCGGCGGCGATCGCGCCGACCACGGTGCCCATGAAGAACGGCGTCAGCACCGAGGAGGCGGCGAAGGTGGCGCCCGCCAGACGCCGCTCGCGCAGCCCTTCGATCGACTTGCCGAAGGCGAAGCCGGCGCCGCGCAGGACGATCCCCACGGCGGCGATCGCGAGCGGCACGTAGAGGGTCGTGAAGATCGCGCTGAAGGCGCCCCCGAAGGCGGTCCAGAGGACGACGAGGACGAAGATCAGCCAGACGTGGTTGGCCTCCCAGACGGGCGTCAGCGAGCGGCGGATCACCGCTCTCGGCCTCGCCCCCTTCTCGTCCCAGCCGGCGACCAGATCCCAGAGGCCGCCGCCGAAGTCGGCGCCGCCGAAGAGGGCGTAGGCGGTGGCGCCGAACCAGAGGATCGCCGCCGCGATGTCGGCTCGGCTCATCGAGCCGTTCCTTTTGCTCGCATGAGGTAGATGGGGAACAGCTCCAGGGTCACGACGCCACCTCCTCGGTCGGGGCCGGCCCGTATGGGCCCTCGACCTCAGCCGCCGTGCCGCCCTCGCGCCAGCGCTTCGACATCGAGCGTAGGACCAGGATCGCCGCCGTCCCGATTCCCGCGTAGAGGAGCAGCACCAGCGCGAAGCTGAACCAGATCCCGCTCGCCTCGGTCACCGCTTCCTCGGTCCGCATGTAGCCCTGGACGATCCACGGCTGCCGCCCGACCTCGGTCACGATCCAGCCGCTCCAGAGCGCCACGATCGCCCCCGCCCCGGTCACCGAGACGATCCGCAGGAACCACTTGCTCTGCGGGATGTCGCGCTTTTTCCACCAGGTCCAGGCGACCCACAGCCCGAGCAGGAGCAGGGCGCTGCCGATCCCGACCATCGTGTCGAAGGCGAGGTGCAGCAGGGTGTTGGCGGGCGGCCGTTCGTCGGCCGGGATGTCGTTCAGGCCGGTGACATGGGAGTCGGGGCTGAAGCCGACCAGGAGCGAGTCGAGGTCGGGGATCGGGATCGCCACCTTGACCCCGTTGGCGGTGCAGATGCCGCCGACGTACTCGGTCTGGTGGCCGCCGCTTTCCTGGATGCACTCCATGCCGGCGAACTTGGCCGGCTGGTGGTCGGCGACCGCGCGCGCGGCGGTGTCGCCGACGAAGAGCTGGATCGGCGTCGCGATCAGCCCGATCGTCAGCGGGATCAGGAGGCCCAGTCGGTGCAGCCGGTCGCGCCGCCCTTTCAGCATCCCGACCGCGTAGATCGAGGCGACCAGGAAGCCGACCACCATGTAGGCGGCGAGGATCATGTGCGGCACCTCGTAGTAGGTCGCCGGGTTGAAGATCACCTTGGCCGCGTCGGTGTCGACCACCTTGCCGGCGGCGTCGAGGGTGAACCCCTGCGGCTGGTTCATCCACGAGTTGGCGCTGACCACCGCGAAGGCGCCGCCGATCCCGGTGATGAACATCGGCACTCCCGACCAGAAGTGGGCCCAGGGCGGCAGCCGCTTCCAGCCGTAGATGTAGATCGCGAGGAAGATCGCCTCGAGGAAGAAGAAGATCCCCTCGATCGCGAAGCTGATCCCGAAGGCGGAGCCGAAGCGTTCCTCGAAGTGCGGCCAGAGCAGCCCGAACTCGAAGGTCAGGACGGTGCCGGTGACGGCCCCCACCGCGAAGGTGACCGCCATCGCTTTCGACCACCGTTTGGCCAGCTCGATCGCGTCGGCGTCGCGCTTCTTGATGCCGAGGTAGTTGGCGATCAGGATCGTCGCCGGCAGCGCCACCCCGAGGCAGGAGAGGACGATGTGGAAGCCAAGCGTGAAGGCCATCTGCTCGCGGGCGGCGAGCAGGTTTGATGCCGACGCGGCCAGGGGGAGCGCGTCGAACGGCAGCATGGGCGGGACGCTACTCCTTGGGGCGGCTGCTGGGTGTGGAATTGCTCACTTCGGAAAGGTGCAGCGGGCAGGCCCCCACCAGGCACCGCCCCCTCGCAACCCTTCGAACCTCCCCTACACGCCGCGCCGAGTGTTCCGGTACCGCCGAATCAGCGCGTTCGTCGAGCTGTCGTGGTGCAACTTCGGCTCCTCGCCCGTCTCGAGCTCCGGAATGATCACCTGCGCCAGTTCCTTGCCCAGCTCGACCCCCCACTGGTCGAACGAGTTGATCCCCCAGACCGCTCCCTGGGTGAAGACGCTGTGCTCGTACAACGCGACCAGGGTCCCCAGCGTCTCCGGGGTCAGCCGCGCGGCGAGGATCGTGTTCGAGGGCCGGTTGCCCTCCATCACCTTGTGCGGGACGACCGCCTCGGCGACGCCGGTCTCGCGCACCTCCTCGGCGGTGCGGCCGAAGGCCAGCGCCTCGGTCTGGGCGAAGACGTTCGACATCAGCAGATCGTGGTGGCGGCCGAGCGGGTTGTTCGACTCGTAGAAGCCGATGAAGTCGCAGGGGATCAGCCGCGTCCCCTGGTGGATCAGCTGGTAGAAGCTGTGCTGGCCGTTGGTCCCCGGCTCGCCCCAGTAGATCGCGCCGGTGTCGTAGTCGACGTGGGTGCCGTCGAGGGTGACGTGCTTGCCGTTCGACTCCATCGTCAGCTGCTGCAGGTAGGCGGGGAAGCGGTGCAGGTACTGGTCGTAGGGCAGCACCGCGGCGGTCTGGGCGCCGAAGAAGTCGCCGTACCAGACCGCCAGCAGCCCGATCAGCATCGGCAGGTTGGCGCCGCACGGGGTTTCGCGGAAGTGCTCGTCCATCGCGTGGAAGCCGGCCAGCATCTCGCCGAACTGGGCCGGGCCGATCGCCAGCATCGTCGAGAGGCCGATCGCCGAGTCCATCGAGTAGCGGCCGCCGACCCAATCCCAGAAGCCGAACATGTTCTCGGCGTCGATCCCGAACTCGGTGACGCCGGCCTCGTTGGTCGAGACCGCGACGAAGTGCTTGGCGACCGCCGACTCGTCGCCGCCGAGCCCGGCCAGCGCCCAGTCGCGGGCGGTGTGGGCGTTGGTCATCGTCTCCAGCGTCGTGAAGGTCTTCGAGGAGAGGACGAAGAGGGTCTGCTCGGGGTCGAGGTCGCGGGTCGACTCGGCGAAGTCGGTGCCGTCGACGTTGGAGACGAAGCGGAAGGCGATCTCCCGCTTGCTGAAGTGGCGGAGCGCCTCGTAGGCCATCTTCGGGCCGAGGTCGGAGCCGCCGATGCCGATGTTGACGACCGCGGTGATCGGCTTGCCGGTGTGGCCGCGCCACTCGCCCGAGCGGACCCGCTCGGCGAAGGCGGCCATTCGGTCGAGCACCTCGTGCACTTCCTTGACGACGTCGACGCCGTCGACGACCAGCGAGCGGTTGCGCGGCATCCGCAGTGCCACATGCAGGACGGCGCGGTCCTCGGTGCTGTTGATGTGCTCGCCGGCGAACATCGCTTCGCGCCGCTCCTCGACGCCGCGCTCGCGTGCCAGCTCGCCGAGCAGCATCATCGTCTCGTCGGTGACGCGGTTCTTCGAGAAGTCGAGGAAGAGGCCGGCGGGACCTTGGGCGACCAACCGCTCGCCGCGCTCGGGGTCGGCGTCGAAAAGCTCGCGCAGGTGGGTCTCGCGGAGCTGCTCGTAATGCGACTGCAGCTGACCCCAGGCCGGGGTCTGGCGCAGCTGGTCGGGGCTCACCCGGCGACGACCTTGCTCTTCGACTCGATCGATTCCATCAGCTCTTCCCAGGACTTGACGAAGCTCGATTTGCCCTCGTCCTGGAGGCGCTGGGCGAGCGCGGCGACGTCGATCCCGGCCTGCTCGAACGCCTGCAGCTCCTGCTCGGCGTTGCCGCCGTCGGCGGCCATCGCCGCACCGAGCTTGCCGTGGTCGGCGAACGCCTTCAGGGTCGGCTCCGGCATCGTGTTGACGGTCAGCGGCGAGGCGAAGGCCTCGATGTAGAGGGTGTCGGAGGCGTCGGGGTCCTTGGTCCCGGTGCTCGCCCAGAGCAGTCGCTGCGGGCGCGCGCCCTCGTTCATCAGCCTCTGCATCCGCGGCGAGTCGAGTAGCTCGCGGTAGGCGCGGTAGGCGCGGCCGCCGATCGCGATCCCGAGCTTGTCCTTCAGCTCCGGCGTCACCTCGTCCTTCACCGCAACGTCCCAGCGCGACATGAAGATCGAGGCGACCGAGTGGACGACCGGGTCCTTGCCCTCGGCGATCCGCCGTTCGATCCCCTTCAGGTAGGCGTCGGCGGCGGCCAGGTACTGCTGGTCGTCGAACAGCAGCGTGACGTTGATCGGGATGCCGGCGTAGATCGACTCCTCGATCGAGGAGAGCCCAGCGGGGGTGCCGGGGATCTTGATGTAGAGGTTGTCGCAGGCGGCGTCGCCGTGGAGCTTGGCGGCCTGCCGGGTGGTCGCCTCGCTGTCGTCGGCGATCGTCGGCGAGACCTCCAGCGAGCACCAGCCGTCGACGCCGGCGGTCCGCTCGTTCGTCTGCTTGAACAGCTTGGTCGCGTCGGAGAGGTCGGCGATCGCCAGCTTGAAGAACAGCTCCTCGTGCGAGTCGGCGCCCGGCGCGTCCTCGGCGATCTGCTCGTCGTAGTCCTCGGTCTGCGAGATCGCCTTGTCGAAGATCGTCGGGTTCGAGGTCAGGCCGGTGACCGAGAGGTCGCGGATGTAACCCGCGAGCGTGCCGTCGGCGAGCATCCTCCGGGTGATGTTGTCGAGCCAGAGGCTCTGGCCCAGGTCGTGCAGTTCTTGCGTCGGCTTCATTGCTCCTCCGTTGCTCCAGTCTTCGTTTTGCCGCCGCGCGCGAGCGCCTCGCGAGCGATCTCGGTGACGTTCTCGACCGTGAATCCAAACTCCGTCTCGACGTCGGCGAATTTGCCCGACTGGCCGAAGGTGTGCATGCCGACGACCGTCCCGCCGCTGCCCACGTAGCGCTCCCAGCCCAGCGTCGAGCCCTCCTCGATCGCGACACGGACCGCGCCGCCATCTTGGGGGAGGACCTGCTCGCGGTAGGCCTCGTCCTGACGATCGAAGAGCTCCCAGCAGGGGAGGCTGACGACCCGCGAGCGGACGCCCTCTGCCTTCAGCGCCTCGTGGGCGCCGACCGCCAGCTGCACCTCGGAGCCGGTCGCGAGCAGGATCAGCTGCGGGTCGCCGCCCTCGGTGTCGGCGAGCACGTAGCCGCCGCGCCGCACGCCCTCCGCCGAGGCGTATTTGCCGCGGTCGAAGACGGGCACGTTCTGCCGGGTCAGCACCATCGCCACCGGGTTCTTGGTGCGGCCGACCGCCAGCTTCCAGGCCTCGGTCACCTCGTTGGCGTCGGCGGGCCGGATCACGTCGAGGTGCGGCATCGCCCGCAGCGAGGAGAGCTGCTCGATCGGCTGATGGGTGGGACCATCCTCGCCGAGTCCGATCGAGTCGTGGGTGAAGAGGTGGATCACCGGCAGCTCCATCAGCGCCGAGAGGCGGATGCCGGGGCGGCCGTAGTCGGAGAAGGTCAGGTAGGTCGACCAGAGCGGCCGCAGCTTGCAGAGCGACATCCCGTTGCAGGCGGTGGCGGCGGCGTGTTCGCGGATCCCGAAGTGGATCTGGCGGCCGTTGAACTCACCCGGCTCGAAGTTCTCGGCGCCGTCGAAGGTGAGGCGGACCGAGGTCGAGTCGGTGAGGTCGGCGGAGCCGGCGATCAGCCACGGCACCCTTTCGCCGATCGCGTTCTCGACCTTGTTCGAGGCCTTGCGGGTCGCGAGGCCGCCGTCTTCGTCGGCCTCGAAGGTCGGCAGGTCGGCATCCCAGCCGTCGGGCAGCTCGCGGTGCTGCATCATCGCGATCTCGCCCTCGTGGTCGGAGCCCTCGAGCACCTCTTTCCAGGCCGCGTGCAGCTCGGTGCCGCGCTTGCCGACGCCGTCGGCGAAATGCTCCATGACTCCGTCGGGGACGAGGAACTGGGCGTCTTCGGGCCAGCCGTAGGTGCGCTTGGTCAGCTTCACCTCTTCCTCGCCGAGCGGCTCGCCGTGGGCGGCCTCGGTGTCTTCCTTGTTCGGCGAGCCGTAGCCGATGTGGCTGTCGATGACGATGATCGTCGGCCGATCGACGGTCTCCTTGAACTTCTCGAAGGCGCGGGCGAGGAGCGTCCGGTCGTTGGCGTCGCCGACCCGCAGCACGTTCCAGCCGTAGGCCTCGAAGCGGGTCAGCACGTCGTCTTCGTAGGCCAGTTCGGTTTTGCCGTCGATCGTGATGTGGTTGTTGTCGTACATCCAGCAGAGGTTGTCGAGCTTCAGGTGCCCGGCCAGCGAGGCGGCTTCGTGCGAGACCCCCTCCATCAGGCAGCCGTCGCCGCAGAGCGCGTAGACGTCGAAGTCGAAGAGGTCCTTGCCGAACCGTTCGCCCTGCCACTTCGAGGCGATCGCCATCCCGACCGAGGTCGCGATCCCCTGGCCGAGCGGCCCGGTGGTCGTCTCGACGCCGGAGGTCCAGCGGTACTCCGGGTGGCCCGGCGTGCGCGAGTGGAGCTGGCGGAACTCTTCGATCTCGTGCAGGGAGACGGCCGGCTCGTCGGTGAGCGTGTAGTCGTCTTCGACCTTGCGCACCCCGGCCAGGTGGAGGACCGAGTAGAGCAGCATCGAGGCGTGACCGTTGGAGAGGACGAAGCGGTCGCGGTTGGGCCAGGTCGGGTCGGCCGGGTCGTAGCGGAGGTGGTTCTGCCAGAGCTCGTAGGCGACCGGGGCGAGGGCCATCGGCGCGCCGGGGTGGCCCGAGTTGGCCTTCTGGACCGCGTCGATCGAGAGCGTCCGGATCGTGTCGATGCAGAGGGTGTCGATGTCGAGGTCGATCTGCGAAGTGGTCATAGGCCGATCCTAGTGGTCGGGGTTGCCGGGGGAGGGGTCGCGGACGCTACTCAGCTCACCCGTTCGCAGCATCCGCGCGCCCCTCCTCTCGGAGGCTCGAAGAAGCTCGCGCCGGCGGATGGCCCGGGGCTGCTGCGAGCTTCCGTGAAAGGGACGCAACCGTCCCTCGTCAGCTCACGAGCCGGGCCGGAGGCGATCGGACCATGCGGCGATCCGTGAGGAGGGGGCGGGCACAGTGCGAGCGGGTGAGCCGAGTACTGTGCCCGACCCCTCCCCGCGCCGCCCCGAGTCACGGTTCGATCCTCGTCACCGTCCCGTCCCCGTTGTTGGCGACCCACACCGCTTCGCCCCCCACGGCGACCGCCCCCGGTTCCGGCCCGACATCGATCGGCCCGCCGACCGCCTCGCCGCTGGCGAGGTCGATGCGGGTGACGGTGCCGTCAGCGGATGAGGCGACCCAGAGCGTGGTCGGGCCGGCGTCGATGCCGCCCGGACGGCCGCCGACTTCGACCGGATCGCCGACCACGGCGCGGATCGTCGGGTCGACCTTGGAGACGGTGCCGGCGCGGCTATTGGCGACCCAGACGAAGCCACGGGCGACGGTGATGCCGGCCGGGCCGCGGCCGACCGGGATCGGCGCCGAGGCGACGGCGCTGCCGAGGTCGACGCGGCGGATGCTGGCGGTCGTCGCGCTCGAGACCCAGAGGCCGCCGGCGCCGACCGCGAGCCGCAGCGGCGCCGCGTGCGGGGCGATGCGGCGGCGGAAGACGCGGCCGCCCCTGGCGTTGACCGCGGTGACGCCGGCGCCGTCTTCGTCGGCGACCCAGACCCGGTGGCCGCCGAAGGCGACAGGGCCGGGATGGCCGCCGAGGTGGATTCGTTCCGTGACGACGCCGCGCTCGGGGTCGACCCGCAACAGCTCGCCGTCGCGCGGGTCGGTGACCCAGACCGCGCCGGCGCCGAGCGCGACGCCGGAGATCCCGCGGCCGAGCCGCAGCGGCCGACCGGTCGGCACGCCGGTGTTCGGGTTGAGGCTGGTGAGGGTGCCGTCCGCTTCGCTGGTCGCCCAGATCTCGTCGCGGTCGGCGGCGACCCGCAGCGGCGGTGCCCCGACCGCGATCGGCGCCGAGACGTCGACCCCGCCGCCACCGCCGAGCACCACCAGCGCCGCGACCACCGCCGCGGCGATCAGGACGGCCGCCCCGCCCAGCGCCAGGCCGAGCCGGCGGCGCGAGCCGCCGCGGCCGCGCGCCGTCGTCCGCGACAGCGAGCGGGTCCGGCCCTCGTCCCACTCGGCCGAGAGCACCTTGGTCGGGCGCACCTCGGAAGCCTGCCGCTGGCGGGCGGCGGCGATCAGCGCGCCGGCGCTGTGGAAGCGGTCGCCGGGGTCCTTGGCGACGGCGCGCTCGATCACGTCCTCGAGCCCCTCCGGGAGCCGCGGGTCGGAGTCGGTTTCGCGCCGGGCGTAGGGCGGTACCCCGGTAACCGACTCGAAGAGGACGCAGCCGAGCGAGTAGACGTCGGCGGGCGGGCCGACGCTGCCGCCGCGCCACTGCTCCGGCGACATGTACTCGGCGGTGCCGACCACCGAGGTGCCGCTCGCCGCGCCGGACTCGTCGAGCGCCTTGGCGAGGCCGAAGTCTGAGAGGTAGGCGCGGTCGCCTTCGACGAGGACGTTGTGGGGCTTGACGTCGCGGTGGACGATGCCGGCGGCGTGGGCGGCGTCGAGGGCCTCGGCGATCTGGCCGAGCAGCTCGGTCGCCAGCTCCGGCGGCAGCGGCCCTTCGCGGTCGATCAGCCGTCGCAGGTCTCCCCCCTCGACCAGCCGCATCGCGACCAGCAGCTCGCCGTCGACCTCGCGCGAGTCGAAGATCGGCACCACCGAGGGATGGTCGAGGCGGGCGGCGAGCCGCGACTCGCGCAGGAAGCGCTCGCGGAAGCCGCCGCGGTCGGCGAGCTCGCGGGCGATCACCTTCAGCGCCACCTGCCGCTGCAGGCCGAGGTGGGTGGCGCGGTAGACGACGCCCATGCCGCCGCGAGCGATCAGGGCGTCGACGCGGTAGCCGGCGACCTCGGACCCGACCTGGAGACGTGCTGGCACCCCGGCGTTATACCCGGGGTGCCAGTCAACTTGACCTGTTTGGGGGAGGGAGCCGCGCTGCTCGGCGGCGCAGCGCCGCTCAGCGGCTGTGCGGAGTCGGCTGCCAATCGATCACGGGACCGATTTCGCTGCCGCCTTCGGCGAGGTCGTAGCCGGCGGCCAGCTGGGCCATGCCGCCGTCGGCGACGTCGATCGAGACCAGCCGCTGTTCGCCTTCGTCTTCGACGATCGTCGCGACCCGCTTGCCGTCGGAGGAGAAGACCGAGGTCGTCTCCGAGCCGTCGGGCAGCTCGCTCAGCTTGTGGGCGCGGGCCGGGCCGATCCGCTTCACCCAGAGGCCCTGGTCGCGGCGGAAGAGCAGCGTGTGGCCGTCGGGCGTGACGTCTTCGACGTAGGCCGAGCCGACGCCTTTGACCTGCGGCCGCAGGACCGAGCCGTCGCGCTTGATCGTGTAGACGTCGGCGTAGGCGGCCGCCGTTTCGCCGTCGTCGCCGCGGCTGAAGAGGATGCCGCCGGCGAAGTAGCGGGGCGCGAACTCGTCGATCCGGCCGGTGTGGGTGAGGCGGGCGAGGCCGCCGCCGTTGGGACGGACCGACCAGAGGTCCTCGTTGCCGCCTTCGGTGCGGACGAAGACGACGCCCTTGCCGTCCGGCGAGACGGCGGCTTCGCTGTCGTCGGCGGCGCCACGGGTCAGCTGGTCGAGGCCGCCACCGGTGATCCGGACCGTGTAGAGGTCCGACGGGGCTCCTGCGGAGAGGCGTCGCTCGAAGACCACGTAACGGCCGTTGGCGGAGGCGATCGGCCGCGAGTCGACGGCGGAGCCGCTGGTCAGGCGGCGCTCACCGGAGCCGTCAGGGCGGACCGAGTAGATGTCGCCTTCACGGGCGAAGGCGATCTCGGTGCCGTCGGGCGAGAAGGCCGGTTCGACGTCGGCGGCGTCTTCGGTCAGCTGGTTGAGGTGGCCGTCGCGGACCGCGAACAGCCCGCCTTCGACGACGCCGCCGACGCTGACCGCCTTCGAGAAGACCACGGCGCCGGTCCGCGACGCGGCGGAGGCGGCCGCCGGCAACACGAGTCCGAAGATCGCGAGGACGACGGAGAGGATGTAGGTGCGCTTGCTCATTTCGATTCCTTTCGATGGGTGCTGCGATTGCCCACCGATGGTCGAATGCGGACGCGTGCGCGCCAACGACAGCCGCGCCCCCGACCGGGCCACGTTTGGCCCGGTCCGGGCCAACCCTCGCGCACTTGTCTCCGCATACCGGAGACAAGTGCGCGAGGGTCAGGAGACGACGCCCAAGTTCCTGCGCCGAGCCGTGCTCCGCTCGGTCCCGGGGGCGGGTCAGCGCGGCCGGTCGAGGCCGAGCTCGATCACCCGCGCCGCGACCAGCCGGGGCCGTTCGCGCCCGGCGTCGCCCGGCACGTCGAGCTTCGCCCCCAGGGCGTCGAGCCGCCGCTGTGCGGTGCGCTCGGAGACGTGCAGCTCAGCGGCGATCTCGGCCCGGGTCGCCGGGCGGCCGGCGAAGGCGCCCTCGCTGCGGTAGGGCGCGACCAGCGCCGCCGCCGTCGCCCGCTCCTCCTCGCTCAGCGCCACCCCGGGCTGGCCGGCGGCGATCGTCGCGCCGACCGGCGCCGGCGCGCCGGTCGCGACTTCGAGGCGGCAGCCGCCGACGATCAGCGTGTCGCCGTCGCGCAGCCTTCGCGGCCGGTCGAGCGGCTCGCCGTTCAGGGCGGTGCCGTTGCGGCTGTCGAGATCGGTCGCCATCAGCACGTCGCCGCGGCGCTCGATCTCGAGGTGGTTCCAGGAGACCGCCTCGTCGTCGAGGACGACGTCCGCCTCCGGCGAGCGGCCGATCACGGTCCGCTCGCCGTGCAGCGGCAGCGAGCGCGGCGGCTCGCCGCCGGCGCTCAGCCAGAGCCGCGCGTCCATCGGGACGGCGCCGCTCCCTCCGCCGGCGAGGGCCGCCGCCCTAGTACCGGTAGTGGTCGGACTTGTAGGGCCCCTCGACCGGGATGCCGAGGTAGGAGGACTGCTCGGCGGAGAGCTCGGTGAGCTCGACGCCGAGCGCCCCGAGGTGAAGGCGGGCGACTTTCTCGTCGAGGTGCTTGGGCAGGACGTAGACCTGCTCTCGGTAGTCCTCGGCCTTGGTGAAGAGCTCGACCTGGGCGATCACCTGGTTTGAGAAGGAGTTCGACATCACGAAGCTCGGGTGCCCGGTGGCGTTGCCGAGGTTTAGGAGGCGGCCCTCGGAGAGGACGATGATCGAGTGGCCCTCGGGGAAGCGCCACTCGTCGACCTGGGGCTTGATCTTTACCCGCTCGGCCTCTGAGGCTTCGAGCGCGGCGATCTCGATCTCGTTGTCGAAGTGGCCGATGTTGCCGACGATCGCGTTGTGCTTCATCTGGCGCATGTGAGCGAGGGTGATCACGTCGCGGTTGCCGGTCGCGGTGACGAAGATGTCGGCGCTTTTGACGACGTCCTCGATCCTGCGCACCTCATAGCCCTCCATCGCCGCCTGCAGGGCGCAGATCGGGTCGATCTCGGTGATGATCACCCGGGCGCCCTGGCCGCGCAGGCTCTCGGCGCAGCCCTTGCCGACGTCGCCGTAGCCGCAGACCACCGCGACCTTGCCGCCGATCATCACGTCGGTGGCGCGGTTTATGCCGTCGATCAGCGAGTGGCGGCAGCCGTAGAGGTTGTCGAACTTCGACTTGGTGACCGAGTCGTTGACGTTGATCGCCGCGAACAGCAGCTGGCCCTCGGCGGCGAACTGGTAGAGGCGGTGGACGCCGGTGGTGGTCTCCTCGGTCACCCCCTTGATCGCCGCCGCGATCCGCGTCCAGCGGCCGTTGTCAGACTCAAAGCCGCGCTGCAGGGTCTCGAGCACGATCCGGAACTCCTCCGAGTCAGCCGTCGCGGGGTCAGGGACGGCCCCGGAGCGCTCGAACTCGACGCCCTTGTGGACCAGGAGGGTGGCGTCGCCGCCGTCGTCGAGGATCATGTTCGGGCCCTCGCCGCCGGGCCAGGAGAGCGCCTGCTCGGTGCACCACCAGTACTCCTCCAAGGTCTCGCCCTTCCAGGCGTAGACCGGGATGCCGGCGCGGCGATCGCGGCGGCGGCGTGGTCTTGGGTCGAGAAGATGTTGCAGGAGGCCCAGCGCACCTCGGCGCCGAGCGCTAGCAGGGTCTCGATCAGGACCGCGGTCTGGACGGTCATGTGCAGCGAACCGGTGATCCGGGCGCCGCGGAGCGGCTGTTTGGCTCCGAGCTCGGAGCGGATCTGCATCAGACCCGGCATCTCGACCTCGGCCAGGGAGATCTCCTTGCGGCCGAAATCGGCGAGGCCGATGTCGGCGACCTTGTGGTCCTCGGTTGCGGTTGCTGCGGTAGTGGAAGTCATTCGGGCAATGTAGCGTGCGCAATCGTGGCTGGGCGCGAGACCGAGAAGAGGGCCGCGGCGGAGGCTGCGGCGCAGCTGGTGGAGGACGGGATGAGGGTCGGTCTGGGGACCGGTTCGACCGTCGCCTTCCTGTTGCCGGCGCTCGCCGAGCGAGGGCTGAGCGGACTGCGCTGCGTCGCCACCTCGGTCGCCACCGAGGAGCAGGCGCGCGAGCTGGGGATCCCGGTCGAGCCCTTCGAGACCCTCGAGCGGCTCGACATCGCGATCGACGGCACCGACGAGGTGACCCCGGACGGCTGGCTGATCAAGGGCGGCGGCGGCGCCCACCTGCGCGAGAAGATCGTCGCCGCGGCGGCCGACCGCTTCGTCGTGATCGCCGACGCCAGCAAGCCGGTGGACGAGCTGCGCGGGCCGGTCCCGGTCGAGGTCTTCGGCTTCGGCGCCGCCTCGACCCTGGCGCGGCTCGGGCCCGGATTTCGAGCGACGCGACGTACCGCCGAGCCCCGACGGCGGCCTGATCGCCGACTACCGCGGCGACGAGCTGGGCGACCCGGCGGCGCTGGCGGTCCGGCTCGAGGCCGACCCCGGCGTCGCCGCCCACGGCCTCTTCCCGCCGGGGATGGTCGCGGAGCTGTTCGTCGGCCGCGGCGACGACGTCGAGCGGACGACGTTTCGGGCGTAACGGACCCGATCGGCTGCTAACCCGGCCGGTGCAGTGGTTGGTGTCGTTATGGCGACCAAAAAGGCTGCAGGGCGAGGCCGCCTTCGACGAGGTCACCGCGGCCCGGCCCAGCGCCGCGACGGGAGGTGGATACTCCACCTCCGTCAACCTCGTCCTAGGAGAAGCCGTATGTCGACTGAGCTGCTGACCGCCGGAGCGCCCGCCTATGAAGAGAACCGCGGCGCCTTCAACCTCCTCCTCGACCAGCGGCCGGCGGCGATCGCGCTGCCGACCACCGCGGCCGAAGTCAGCGCAGCGATCGGCGAGGCGCGCTCACGCGGGCCTGCGGGTCGCCCCGCAGCGCACCGGCCACAACGCCGGCCCGCTCGGCCCGCTCGACGGCACCCTGCTGCTGAAACCAACCGCCTCGGCCGCGTCCACGTCGATGCCGCCGCCCGCCGCGCCCGGGTCGGCGCTGGCGCCCGCTGGGAAGACGTCGTGCCGCAGGCCTCCGAGCTCGGCCTCGCCGCCCTGCATGGCTCGACCCCGGACGTCAGCGTCGCCGGCTACAGCCTCGGCGGCGGCATGGGCTGGTACGCCCGCAAGCACGGCCTCGCCGCCAACCAGCATCCGCGCGATCGAGCTGGTCACCGCCGACGGCGAGATTCACCGGGTCGACCACGACAACGAGCCGGAGCTGTTCTGGGCGCTGCGTGGCGGCGGCGGCAACTACGGCGTCGTCACCGCGCTCGAGTTCGACCTGCTGCCGGTCGCCGAGGTCTTCGCCGGGACGCTGTTCTTCCCGTTCGAGCGCACTGCCGAAGTCCTCCACGCCTGGCACGAGTGGACCGCGACCGTCCCCGACCAGGTCACCTCGGTCGGCCGGATGCTGCAGTTCCCGCCCGTCCCCGAGGTGCCGGAGCCGGTCCGCGGCAAATCGTTCGCGGTGGTCGAGGCGGTCATCCTCGACTCCGAGGCCGACGGCCGCGAGCTGATCGCGCCGCTGGCCGACCTCGGCCCGGCGATGAACACCTTCGCGATGGTGCCGCCGGTCGGGATCGCCGAGCTCCACATGGACCCGCGCGACCCGGTCCCGGCCGACACCGACCACGCCCTGCTCGGCGAGCTGCCGGCCGCGGCGATCGACGCGCTGGTCGCCGCCGCCGGCCCGGAGTCGGGGTCGACCCTGATCTCGGTCGAGCTGCGACACACCGGCGGCGAGCTGGCGCGGCGGCGGCCTGGGAGCGGGGCGATCGCCTCGCTGCCGGGCCAGTTCGCGAGCTTCGCGGTCGGCATGGCGATCCCGGAGATCGCCGCGAAGACGGCCGAGGACCTGGCCCGCGTCGCCGCCGCGACCCGCCAGCACGAGGCCGGCCACTACCTCAACTTCGTCGAGCGGCAGACGAGCGCCGAGGCCGCCTTCGACGAGCTCACCGCGGCCCGGCTCAGCGCCGCCCGCGACGCCTACGACCCGCGGCGCCTGTTCCAGCCGAACCACGAGATCGGCGCCGTCCGCTGAGGCGGCGCCGTTGACGGGGGGTGGATACTCACCTCCCGTCAACCTCGTCCCAGGGAGGCCGTATGTCGAGTGAGCTGCTGACCGCCGGAGCGCCCGCCTACGAAGAGAATCGGGGCGCCTTCAACCTCCTCCTCGACCAGCGGCCGGCGGCGATCGCGCTGCCGACCACCGCGGCCGAGGTGAGCGCCGCGATCGGCGAGGCGCGCTCGCGGGGGCTGCGGGTCTCGGCGCAGCGCACTGGCCACGGCGCCGACCCGCTCGGCCCGCTCGACCAGACCCTGCTGATCCGCACCGCCGGGCTCGGCGGCGTCGAGATCGACGCCGAGGCGAGGCGCGCCACGGTCGGCGCCGGAGCGATCTGGGGCGACCTCGTCCCCCGCTCCTCCGAGCTCGGCCTGGTGGCCCTGCACGGCTCGACCGGCACGGTCGGGATCGCCGGCTACATGCTCGGCGGCGGGCTCGGCTGGTACGGCCGCGAGCACGGGCTCGGCTGCAACTCGGTGACCGCGGTCGAGCTGGTCGACGCGGCCGGCGAAGAGCGCCGCGTCGACGCCGACTCCGACCCGGACCTGTTCTGGGCGCTGCGCGGCGGCGGCGGCGACTTCGGCGTCGTCACCGGCCTCGAGTTCGAGCTGCAGCCGATCGCCTCCGTCTACGCCGGGGCGCTGTTCTTCCCGCTCGAGCGCGCGCAGGAGGCGCTGAGCGCCTACCTCGAGTGGACCGCCGGCGTCCCCGACCGGGTCACCTCGGTCGGCCGGGTACTGGCCTTCCCGCCCTTCCCCGAGATCCCGGAGCCGCTGCGCGGCAACTCCTTCGCGGTGGTCGAGGCCGTCTACCTCGGCGACGAGGAGTCCGGCGCCGAGCTGCTGGCGCCGCTGCGAGAGCTCGGGCCCGGCGATGGACACCTTCGCGACCCAGCCGCCGGCGGGGATCGCCGGCCTCCACATGGACCCGCCCGAGCCCGGGCCGGCGCTCGGCGACGGGATGCTCCTGGACGAGCTCGATGCGACGGCGCTCGGGGCCTGGCTCGAGCTCGTCGGCCCCGGCTCGGACTCGCCGCTGGTCTCGGTCGAGCTGCGCCACATCGGCGGCGCCCTCGGGCGACCGGCGGCGGACGGCGGCGTCCTCGACTCGGTGCCGGGCAGCTTCCTCCAGTTCGCGGTCGGGATCGTCGCCGAGCCGGGGATGCGCGACCCGGTCGTCGACCGGGTCACCCGGCTCGAGGAGGCGATGGCGCCGTGGAGCGCCGGCCGCTACCGCAGCTTCTGCCTCAACCCGACCAGGGCCGAGGAGGCGCTGCCGCCCGAGAAGTGCGAGCGGCTGCGGGCGATCAAGGCCGAGCGGGACCCCGACGGGCTGTTCCTCTCGAACCAGCCGGTCGGCGCCTGAGCCGCGACTACTCCGCCTCGGCGGGCGGCATCGCCACCGCACCGACCGCGTGCACGCCGCCGTCTACGTGGACGATCTCGCCGCTGATCGCCCGCGAGAGGTCTGAGAGCAGGAAGATCGCGGCGTCGGCGACCGGGCCGGGGTCGCGCGAGTCCCAGCCGAGCGGCGCCGCGTCCCCCCACAGCGACTCGAGCTGGCCGAAGCCGGAGATCCCCGAGGCGGCGGCGGTGTGGACGGGGCCGGCGGAGATCAGGTTGGCGCGGATGCCCTGCGGGCCGAGGTCGCGGGCCAGGTAGCGGCCGACCGACTCGAGCGCCGCCTTGGCGACGCCCATCCAGTCGTAGCTCGGCCAGGCGACGCTGGCGTCGAAGTCGAGCCCGAGCAGCGCGCCCCCCTCCCCCATCAGCGGCGCCACGCACTCGGCGAGCGCCTTGTAGGAGTAGGCGCTGGTCTCGAAGGCGGCCTTGGCGCTCTCGCGCGGGGTCGCCATGAAGTTGCCGCCGATCGCGTCGCCGGGGGCGAAGGCGATCGCGTGGAGGGCTCCGTCGACCTGGCCCCAGCGGCGCTCGAGCTCCTCCCGCAGCGCCGCGATGTCGCCATCGTCGTTGACGTCGAGGTCGAGGACGTCGGGGGCCGGCTCGAGCCGCGCCGCCGAGCGCTCGGTCATCCGCTTCACCCGGCCGAAGCTGGTCAGCACCACCTCGGCGCCCTCGGCCTGCGCCCGCTCGGCGACCGCGAAGGCGATCGAGTGACGGTTGACGACGCCGGTGACGACGATCTTCTTGCCCGCGAGGATCACGCCGGTACCTCTACCAGCGCGCGCCGCCAGACGACGCGCGGCCGGGCCAGCGCGACCAGCTCGTCGCGCTGGTTGCGGAGCCGCCAGTCGAAGTCGACCAGCCCGCTCGCCTCGTTCAGCTCCTGCTTCGCCGCCACCGCGCCCTCGAGCCGGACCGTGTCGCCGATCCGCACCGGCCGCTTGAAGGCGACCCGCTCGAAGCCACGCAGCGCCAGCACCCGCTCGGGGTCGAAGGGCGCCAGCCCGACGCAATAGGAGAGCAGCAGCATGCCGTGGGCGATCCGCTCGCCGAACTCGCTCGCCGCCGCCCACTCGGCGTCGGTGTGGAGCGGGTGGAAGTCGCCGGTCAGGCCAGCGAAGGCGACCAGGTCGGCCTCGGTGATCGTCCGCCCGCGGCTGACGAAGCGGGCATCGGCGGGCAGCGCGTCGAAGTCGAGCGAGAGCTCGCCGGCCATCGGCGCCTAGGCCCCCGTCGAGCCGATCTCGATGTCGAAGGTCTCGCTCAGGTAGCGGCCGGTTTCGCGGGCGATCAGCTGGTGCCCGCGCCGCGACGCGTGGAGCCCGTCGGCGGCGTAGTTGGCCGGCTCTTCGAGCGCCGGGTGGCCGGCGACCGGCAGGCAGAAGACCTGGTGCTCGGCGGCGATCCGCCGGGTCGCGTCGTTGAGCGCCTCGGTCGCCTCCTGGAGCCGCTTCGCGGTCCGCGGCCGCAGATCCATGAAGTGCCAGCTCTCCGGCGCCGTCCCGGTCACGATCGCCGCTTCCGGCAGCGAGGCGCGCAGCTCGCCGAGGATCTGCGAGAAGCGCCGTTCGTAGCCCTCGACGTCGGGGCGGACGGTCAGCAGCACGTCGTTGGCGCCGCAGATCACCGTCACCAGGCTCGGCCGCAGCGCGATCGCCGGCGGCAGCTGCTCGAGCACTTCCGCCGAGCCGGCGCCGTCGACGGCGAGGTTCTCGTAGACGAGGTCCGGGTTGACCTCGCGCAGGCCGGAGGCGAGCCGGTCGGGCCAGCGCTCCCCGATCACCGATTCGCGGCCGGCGGTGAAGCTGTCGCCGAGCGCCGCGAAGGCCTCGATCCTCAACGCCCCCCCAGCGAGCGCAGCGCCCAGGCGAGGCGGTCGCGACTCCAGGTCGGGTCGATCACCTCGTCGACCCAGCCGCTGGCGGCGGCCGCGTTGGCGGTCAGGTGCTCGGCCGAGTAGAGGTCGGCGAGCTCGTCGCGGGAGGGGCCGTTGCCGGCGGCGAGCGCCCGGCCGTGGACGATCCCGACCGCCTGCTGGGCGGCCATGATCCCGATCTGGGCGCCGGGCCAGGAGAAGACGACGTCGGCGCCGAGGTCTTTCGAGTTCATCGTGATCGCGGCGCCGCCGAACGCCTTGCGGACGACCAGCGTCACCTTCGGCACGGTGGCGCCGGCGAAGGCCTGCAGCAGCGAGGCGCCGTGGCGGATCACGCCGGCCTGCTCCTGGACCTTGCCGGGCATGAAGCCGGGGGTGTCGACGAAGACCAGCAGCGGCAGCCCGAAGCGGTTGCAGTTGTTGACGAAGATCGCCGCCTTCTCCGAGGCGGCGGCGTCGATCACGCCGCCGAGCGCCTTCGGCTGGTTGGCGATCAGGCCCACCGGACGGCCCTCGAGGCGGGCGATCCCGGTCACCATGTTCGGCGCCCAGCGCGGCGAGAGCTCGAGGAAGGTGCCGGAGTCGAGGATGCCGGCGGCGACCTCGCGCACGTCGTAGACCTTGCGCGGCTCCCCGGGGACGACCAGCCCGGGGTCCGAGCCGTCCGGGAGGACCGGCTCGTGGAGGGGCAGCTCGCCGCCGATCCGTTGCGGCAAGAGCGCCAGCAGGTGACGGGTCTGGAGGATCGCCTGCTCGGTGTCGGCGGCGACCAGCTGGGCGACGCCGTTCTTGCCGTGCACGCGCGGCCCACCGAGGTCCTCCATCGAGATCTCTTCGCCCATCGCCTCGGCGACCACCTTCGGCCCGGTCAGGAACATCCGCGAGTCCTGGGTCATCGCGACGAAGTCGGTGAGCGCCGGCGAGTAGGCGCCGCCGCCGGCCGAGACGCCGTTCAGGATCGAGATCTGCGGCACCTTGCGGGAGAGCTGGACCGAGGCGCGGAAGATGCGGCCGTAGCCGGCGAGCGCGGCGTGGCCCTCCTGCAGGCGGGCGCCGCCGGAGCGGACGAAGCCGACCACCGGGGCGCCGGCGTCGCCGGCCATCCCCATCGTGCGGACGATCGTGTCGGCGTGGACCTCGCCGAGGCTGCCGCCGAGGAACCGCGGGTCCTGCGCGTAGCAGAACACCGGCCGCCCCTCGACCTCGCCGGCGCCGGCGACGACGCCGTCGCCGGGCGTCGCCCGCTCGCCGAGCCGCAGCGAGCTGACCGCGCTCCGCAGCGGTCGGAACGTGCCCGGATCGCAGAGCTGCTCGAGCTGCTCGAGCGGCGTCTCGCCCGTAGGCGGGATCGCGGGAGCTTTGCCGACGACGGTCGCCATCAGTGACTCTCCGGACACTCGCGCGTGCGGCTGGCGAGTGCCGCACCGAGCGGGGGTAGGACGCAAGGAGGCCGAATGGCAGCGCCATTTGGCCGACTGAGGACGACGCCCCGCGAAGTGTGTGCGGCGCCGCCAGGCGTGCGTGGGGGTTTCCGGAGAGTCACTGCATCACGCCTCCAGCACCAGCACCGCGTTGTGGCCGCCGAAGCCGAACGAGTTGGAGATCCCGACCAGCGGCCCGTCGCCGTTTTCGATCGCTTTCGAGGCGCCCGGCACGTAGTCGAGGTCGAGCCCCTCTTCAGCCTCTTCCCAGTTGACGGTCGGCGGCGCCTCGCGGCGGCGCAGCGCTTCCAGGGTCGCGATCGCCTCGACGGCGCCGGCGGCGCCGAGCAGGTGGCCGATCGAGGACTTGGTCGAGCTGACCGGGATGTCGCCGGCCCGCTCCCCCAGGGCGGCCTTGATGGCCTTCGTCTCGGCCGCGTCGTTGAGCGGGGTCGAGGTGCCGTGGGCGTTGACGTAGTCGACGTCGACGGCCGATCTGCCGGCGTCGGAGATCGCCAGGCTGATCGCCTTCGACGCCGCCTCGCCCTCGGGCTGCGGCGCGGTCAGGTGGTAGGCGTCGCCGGTGGCGCCGTAGCCGATCAGCTCGCCGAGGATCTCGGCGCCGCGCTTTTCCGCTGCCTGCTTCTCCTCGAGGACCAGCACGCCGGCCCCCTCGCCCATCACGAAGCCGTCGCGGCGGGCGTCGAAGGGGCGTGAGATGCCGCTCGCCGAGGTCGCTTCCATCGCCGCGAAGGCCGCCGTCGCGACCCCGGTGATGCAGGCCTCGGCGCCGCCCGCGACGACCGCGTCGGCGGCCCCGGCGCGGATCATCCGGGCGGCGTCGCCGAGCCCGTTGCGAGCCGGCCGCGCAGGCCGAGGAGACCGCGTAGCACTCGCCCTGCAGGCCGTGCCGCATCGAGACCGCGGCGGTCGCCGCGTTGCCCATCATCAGCGGTACCGCCAGCGGCGAGACCGCCTTCGGGCCGCTGGTGATCAGCTTCTCCTGCTCGCGCTCGAGCGAGACGAGGCCGCCGATCCCGGTCGCGATCACGCAGCCGACCCGGTAGGGGTCGTAGGGCAGCGCGCCGTCCTCGCCGAACGCCTGGCCGACCGCCTCCTGGGCGGCGACGATCGCCATCTGGGCGAAGCGGTCGGCGCGGCGCGCCTCCTTCTTCGAGAGGAAATCGAGCGGCTCGAACTCGCGGCAGCGGCCGAAGCCGTCCTCGATCCCCGACTCGCCGGCGCTCCAGCGGTCGATCAGCGTCTGGGCGCCGTTCCCCAGCGGGGTGACGGCGCCGACGCCGGTGATGACGACACGGCGAGTCATGAAGCCTTCGCCACCACCAGGTCGATTACCTCGCCGACGGTCTTCACGTCCTTGACGTCGTCGCCTTTCAGCTCGACGCCGTACTCGTCCTCGACGATCTGCGCCAGCTCGACCAGGTCGAGCGAGTCGACGTCGAGGTCCTCCAGCGAGGCCTCGCGCGAGAGCTGGTCGCGCTCGGTGCCGAGCTCGACGAGGCCGTCGAAGATCGTCTTCTCGACGTTCTCGGGGCTGACTTGGGTTGGCATATCGGTTCTCTCCTTCTCGTTCTTACGTTCAGATCAAGCTTCAGGCGCTGAGGCCCCCATCGACCGTGAGCGTAGTTCCGGTCACGTACGAGGCATCCTCCGAGGCGAGGAAGCGGATGCAGGCGGCGACCTCCTCGGGGCTGCCGACGCGGCGTGCCGGAATCGCTTTCGCCAGGTCGCCCTCCAGCACCTCCTTGGTGAACTCGGTGTCGATCAGGCCGGGGACGACGGCGTTGACGGTGACCCCGCGGCGAGCCACCTCGGCGGCGACGGTCCGGGTCAGGCCGATCACCCCGGCCTTCGAGGCCGAGTAGTTGGCCTGGCCGGGGTTGGCGCGGGTGCCGGCGATCGAGGCGACGTTGACGATCCGGCCCCAGCGGGCGCGCAGCATCTGCGACAGCGCCGCCCGGGTGGCGCGGAAGGTCGCGGTCAGGTTGACGTCGATCACCTGCTGCCACTGGTCGTCCTCGAGCTGCGGCGAGAGGCCGTCGCGGCGCAGGCCGGCGTTGTTGACGAGCACCAGCACCGGCCCCTCCTCGCCCGGCTCGAGCAGCCGCTTGATCGCCTCGGCGTCGGCGACGTCGCCCTGGACGACGGTCGCCTTGCCGCCCGTGCTCGTGATCTGCTCGGCGACCGCGCGGGCGCCGTCCTCGTCCTCGCGGTAGTTGACGCGGACCGGCCAGCCCTCGGCGGCGAGCGCCAGCGCGGTGGCGGCGCCGATCCCGCGCGAGGAGCCGGTGACGAGCGCGCAGCCCTCTGGCCTAGGCATCGGCGGTCCCCCACTCGACCACGGTCGCGCCCCAGGTGAGTCCGGCGCCGAAGGCGGCGATCAGGACCCGGGCGCCGCGCTGCAGGCCGCCGGCCAGCCGCGCCTCCTCGAGCGCCACGGGGATCGAGGCGGCCGAGGTGTTGCCGACCTTGGCGATGCAGTCGAGGACCCGCTCCTTGGCGAGGCCGAGCCGTTCGCCGACCGCGCGGAGGATCCGCGAGTTGGCCTGGTGGTAGACGAAGACGTCGACGTCGCCGAGCCCGAGGCCGGAGGCGGCGAGCGCCTCCAGCGTCACCTCGGACATCCGGTCGACCGCGTGCTTGAAGGTCTCGTGGCCCTGCATCTCGGTCAGGCCGGTGGCCCGCGGGGTCCGCAGCAGGTCGGCGTTGGCGCCGTCGGCGCCGAGCACGACCGGGCCGATCCGACCGTTGGCGGCGCCGCGCATGACGACGGCGCCGGCGCCGTCGGCGAACAGGCAGGAGGTGGCGCGGTCGGCCGGGTCGGTGATCCGGCTCATCATGTCGGCGCCGACGACCAGTACCCGTTCGGCGCGGCCCGACTCGATCTGGCCGCAGGCGACCGAGAGCGCCGAGACGAAGCCGGTGCAGGCGGCGTTGACGTCGATCGCGCCGGCCCGGTCGGCGCCGATCGCGGCGGCCACCCGCGGCGAGGCGCCCGGCATCAGCTCGTCGTTGGAGGTGGTCGCGACGATCACCAGGTCGATCGCGCCCGGCTCGATGCCGGCGGCGAAGAGCGCCCGCTCGGCGGCGGCGGCGCCGAGCTCGAAGAGCCGTTCGCCGGGGGCGGCGATCCGCCGCTCCTCGATCCCGGTCCGTTTGACGATCCACTCCTCGTCGATCCCGAGCCGCTCCGCGATCGGGCCGTTGCCGAGCACCCGCTCGGGCAGCGCGATGCCGAGGCCGACGATCTCCGAGCCGGTGCGGCTGCTCGGCGCCAGGGTCGCGGCCGGGGTGACGGCGTCGGCCGGCGCGATGCCGGCGGCGAGTCCGGTGAGCTCAGGCATTGACGGTCTCCTCGGCCGCCGCGGCGAGCGAGCGCGCCTCGGCCTCCGGGACGGTGCGGACGGCGAGGCCGGTGAGGACGTCGCCGGGGCCGGTCTCGAGGAAGGTGCCGGCGCCGTTGGCGGCCATCGCCCGCAGCGTCTCGGTCCAGACGATCGGCTCGGTGAGGGCGGCCAGCAGGTCCGCGCGCGGATCGGACTCGAACGGGGCGGCGGTGACGCCGGAGTAGACCGGCACCCGCGGTGCCGCGAACCCGGTCGCCGCCAGCGCCTCGCGGTAGCCGTCGACCGCCGGCTCCATCAGCGGCGAGTGGAAGGCGCCCGAGACCGGCAGCCGGATCGCTTTCGCGCCGGCGTCGGTGCGGACCCGTTTGCGGGCTTCGCCGATCGGCTCGGCGTCGCCGGAGAAGACCAGCTGGCCGGGGGCGTTCTCGTTGCCGATCACCAGGCCGAGCTCGGCGGCGATCCCCCGCACCGCCTCTTCGTCACCGCCCAGCACCGCCAGCATCGCCCCGGGCCGGCCCTCGGAGGCTTCCTCCATCAGCCGGCCGCGGGTGACCGCGAGCCGCAGTCCGTCGCCGTCGCCGAGGGCGCCGGCGGCGACCAGCGCCGCCAGCTCGCCGAGCGAGTGGCCGCTGACCATCTCTCCCTCGGGGCTGCCCGCCAACTCGTAGTGCGCGAGGCTGGCGCAATAGAGGGCGGGCTGCGCGGTGTGGGTCCCGTCGGCGACGTTCTCGAACGGGTCGAGGCCGATTTCCTCCCGCGCCTGTTCCAGGAGGTCGGGGCGCCGGGCCGCCGTGACGGCAGCCATGGTCGAGGTCTGGCTGCCCTGACCGGGGAAGGTGATGGCGATCTTCGTACTCGTGACTGGCACCTTATGGATAGTGGTCCGGAACCCGGCGGAGGTGACGCAAAGGGCACCGGGGACCCGACGATCGGGGTATCTTAGGCGACGGTCGGGGGGCGTTTAGTGGTCTTGGGATTCAGTCTCTGTGCGGGTTGCGACTAGGGATTGGGGTTGGCGGCGGGGGGCGATCGTCGGTGGGACCCCCTCACTCGGCCTGTCGTCGATGGAAGTGAGGAGGCTGTCGCCCGGAGCGCCGTTCTCCTCAGCCGCAAAACGTTCGGGGGTCCCACCAACGCTCACCCCAGAGTTCGAAACGACCCAGGGTTCGGGCCACCCCTCTTCTTCTTTTAGCTGACTAAGGACGGGGGCTGGTCGGGGAGAACCGGGGCGGCCAGCTGTTCCTTTTGTCCGCCAGTCGGACATAAGGCACAGCCCCACCCCGCTTCGTCCCTAATCAGCTTCAAAAAGGGGGGTCGGGCCCGATCCGTTTCCGTGGGGAGGGGCGTCGGGTCCCTCCCCCGGACACTCAAGAAACCACGCAGTGGCGTTTCGTCCGGGGGAGGGACCCGGCGACCCTCCCCGCCAACCCTGATCCCTAACCCATCCCGCGCCTAAACCAGGATCTTCAGCCGCTGCGCCTGCCGCGTCGCCTCCGCCCGGTTCCGCACACCCAACTTCCGATAAATCGCACTCGTGTGCTCCTTCACCGTGTGCGGCGACAGGTGCAGGTGCTCGGCGATCTCTTTGTTCGTCTCCCCGGTCGCGATCAAGGACAGCACCTCCTGCTCGCGCTCGGAGAGCGGCGAGTCGAGCGGGGCCGCGTCGGCGAAGACTTCGGTGCCGAGCGAGACCATCCGCACCGCCTTGACCACGTCGACCGCCGACCAGTCCTTGGAGATGAAGCCGGAGGCGCCCGCCGAGCGGGCGACCGAGGGCGAGATCACCCCGGCGCCGGAGATCAGCAGCACCCGGGTGCGGGGGCTGACCGCGCGGATCTCCTCGCAGACCTCGGCCCCCGACTCGCCGCCGAGCAGCATGTCGACGAGCGCCACCTCGGGCTGCACCTTGCGGCAGGTCGCGACCGCTTCCTCGCCGGTGCTGGCGGCGAGGCAGCGCTCGACCCAGCTCTGACGCTCGAGCAGCAGCCGGAAGCCCCACTGGACGACGTCGTGATCGTCGACGACGAGGACGCGTAGGTTGCGCGGCTCGGAGGCCATCAGGTGACCACCGGGACGACGAGCCGCACCCGCCAGCGGTCGCCGGGGCAGGCGCCGAACTCGACCAGCCCCTCGTAGCGGAGCGCTTCGAGCGCGGCGAGCCGCAGGCCGAGGCCGCCGCCGCGGGTGCTCTGGCCGTCGCCGGCGCCGTCGTTCTCGATCGACAGCGAGAAGGTCTGGCCGTCGGAGGAGACGCGCACGTCGATCGCGCTCGGCCGGCCGTGGCGGTCGGCGTTGCGGAGCGCCTCGGCGAGGACCGAGTTGGCGAGCGGCTCGAGGTCGGCCGGCACCGCGACGCCGGTCTCCCAGTGGATCCGCAGATCGGGCCGCCGGTCCGAGAGCCGGGCCAGCGTCTTGTCGAGGCCGGGGCTGAGGCGGCTCGGCCGCGGCGTCGCCACCGGCCGGGTCAGCGCCGTCCGCAGGTCGCCGACCACCGAGCGCAGCTCCTCCTGGCAGCGGCGCCGCTCCTCGGCGCTCAGCCCCTGCTCGGAGCCGATCGCCAGGGCGACGCCGAACAGCCGCTGGATCGCGTTCTCGTGCAGCTCGCGGGTCAGCTCGACCCGTTCCGCCAGCCGCCGCTCGCTTTCGCGCTGCTCGGTCGAGTGCTCGACGCTGGCAGTCAGAGCGGCCAGCCGGCCCAGCGTCAGCATCGTCTCCCGCTCGCCGTCCTCGAGCTGGAACGCCTCGCCGCCGCGGTCGGCGAAGATCACCCCGAGCCAGCGGCGGGCGGCGGAGATCGGCGTGCAGGTCAGCGTCTCGGTCCCGGCCAGCTCGGCGTAGCGCCGCGGCACCTGGTCGGCCAGCGGCCCCGTCACCTCGACCACCCGGTCCTCTTCCAGCGCCCGCCTGGCGATCGGCGTCTCGTCGAGCGTCCCCTCGATCACCTTCAGCAGCTCCGTGTCGAGCCCGCACGACCCGACCGGGATCACCACCTGCAGCGCATCGTCGTGCAGCAGCAGCGCCGCCCGTTCCATCGTCGTCAGCGAGCAGACCGCCCGGCAGACGCGGTCGTAGAAGACCCCCGATTCGGTCGCCTCGTCGAGTTCCGCGAGCAGCCCGACGAGCACGTCGACGGTGCCGGCGCGCGCAACCGGGGGGGCGGTGGCGATACCCGTGTTTCCCATGACTGTGGAGGAGCTTACGCTGAGGGCCGATCGGGAGTGCCGATCCGCATCAACCGCTTGAAGGCCGGATCGTCCTGCCCGACCAGATCGGCAAGCGTGCGGGCCGCGATCTCGATGTCCTCGGGCGTCGCGACCGCGACCGATTCGATGTCGACCCAGTCCTTGCCGCGATCGAAGAGCGACTTGAAGATGACCAGCGAGGCACAGTCGAGAACCGGGATCTGGCGACCCTCCAGCGGGACCATGGCGACGCCTTCGGCGGCCGCCTCGTGCAGCGGCAGGTTGTTGAGGAAGACGTCGATCGGCACGCCGTCCCACCACAACCGCGTCTGCCCGTCCCGTTCGACCACCCCGACGTCCTTCGCCGTCACCCGGACCCCATCGGGAAGCTTGGCGAGGACGCGGTCCGCGTCGCCGGCGTCGACGAAGATGTTGACGTCGAGATCACGGGTGCCGCGCGGCTCCTCGACGCAATAGGCGAGCGAGATCGCGCCGCCGAACGCGTGCGGGATCGAGGCCGAACGCAGCGCGTCGTCGATCGCGAACAGCTTTTCGACCAGCTCGCTCACGCAGGACCTCCCTCCAGCTTGCGTATCAGCGGCGGCGTCTCCATCTCGGCGCGCGGCCGATACGGCAGCGCCTCGGCGAGATCGAGGACCTGGACGAGGATCTCGCCGGCGCGCTCGCGATCGACCGGTGGCCGGCGCGGCTCCAGCGTCAGGTCAAATCCTCCCGCCGTGGCGATCCTGGCCAACGCCTCCGACCCGGGCTCGCGGTTTCCGCGCAGGTAGGCGTTGAGCACTGAGCGCGGTATCCCGGCGCGTCGCGCCAGCTCAGCCTGCGTATAGCCGCCGCGCCGGAGCATCTCGGTGAGCAAGCGGGCGGTCCGGAAGCTCGGTTTCTTCGCCATGCGACAATGTTAGCGGATCAGCGAACGAGTTACCTGATCCGCTAACGAACTTTCGCCCGCTCTGCGGCGACCGACAGGGCCGGCAAGATCGCGCGATGGAGCACCTGATCGCCTGGTGCGGGTTCCTCGGGTCCTGGCTGCTGGTTCGGCGATGCCGGCCGAGCAGCTCGCGGCCTTCGAGAGCTTCCGCGAAAGGCCTCGACCTGGAGGTCCTGGTGTTCGTGATGGGCGCGATCTGCGTCGGCAACGCCTTCGCCCGCACCCGCCGCCGCCACCCGGGCCAGCCCGCCCCGGGCCGCGACTAGGCGGCGCCGGGCGCCGCCGCTTCGTCGGCGACGACGACGATCGATCCGTTCTTCACCCGCCCCGCCGGGATCGACTCGTCGCCGGCCAGCAGCTTCTGCAGCGCCTCCTGCTTCTCGGCGCCGGTGACCAGGAAGAGGACGCGGCGGCCGGCTTCGATCGTCGGGTAGGTGATCGTCATCCGGCGGTGGTCCTGGTAGGAGCTGGCGGTGACCGCGACGCCGCGGTCGCGGACCTCGAGCACGGCGTCGCCGGGAACGAGCGAGGCGGTGTGGCCGTCGGGGCCGAGGCCGAGGTGGATCAGGTCGAGCCGCTCGGGTAGCGAGGACTCGTATTCGCGGGCGGCCTCGTCGAGGTCGCGGTGGGTGACCGGCATCGGTCGCAGCGACGGCTGGTGGCCCATCGAGAGCGCCAGGATGATGTGGGTGAGGTTGCGGTCCTGGCTGCCGGGCGAGGCGATCCGCTCGTCGACCTGGAACAGCTCGGTCTCCTCCCAGGGCATCCGCTCGTCGTCGTCGAGCATCGCCAGCATCGCCCAGGGCGAGCGGCCGCCGCTCATCGCGAAGCCGTAGATGCCGCGCTCGGCGACCGCCGCGGCGCCGGCCTCGGCGATCAGCTCAGCCGCCCGGCGGGCGGCGGCGCGGTCGTCGCCGGGGACCTCGAGGTCGATCGCCATCGCGGCTCAGTCCTTCTTTTCGTCGTGGCCGCCGAACTGCTTGCGCTGCGCCGAGAGCACCTTGTCGGCGAAGTCGCCGAGCCCGCGCGAGTAGAAGCGCTCCTGCAGGGCGGTGGTGAGGACCGGGGTCGGCACGCCCTCGTCGATCGCCGCGATCGCCGTCCAGCGACCCTCGCCGGAGTCGGAGACGCGGCCGGCGAAGTCCGACAGATCTGGCGATTCCTGCATCGCCGCGGCGGTCAGGTCGAGCAGCCAGGAGCCGATCACGCTGCCGCGTCGCCAGACCTCGGCGATCTCCGGCAGGTCGAGGTCGTACTGGTAGAACTCGGGCTCCTCGAGCGGCGCGGTCTCGGCGTCGGCCTCGCGCTGGACCTTGCCGGCGTTGGCGTTCTTCAGCACGTTCAGCCCCTCGGCGTAGGCGGCCATCATCCCGTACTCGATCCCGTTGTGGACCATCTTCACGAAGTGGCCGGCGCCGTTCTGGCCGCAGTGCAGGTAGCCCTGCTCGGAGGGCGCCGGGTCGCCGTCGCGCCCAGGCGTCCGCTCCGCCGAGCCGACGCCCGGCGCCAGGCTGGCGAAGATCGGCTCGAGCCGGTCGACCGCCCGGTCGGGGCCGCCGATCATCAGGCAGTAGCCGCGGTCGAGGCCGAAGACGCCGCCGCTGGTGCCGCAGTCGACGTAGTCGATCCCCTGCTCGGCGACCTCGGCGGCGCGGCGGATGTCGTCGCGGTAGTAGGAGTTGCCGCCGTCGATGATCGCGTCGCCCTCGGAGAGCACCGCCGCGACCCCCTCCATCGTCTTCTCGGTGATCTCGCCGGCCGGCACCATCATCCAGACGGCGCGCGGCGCGCTCAGCTTCGCCGCCAGGTCCTCGAGCGAGCTGGCCCCGGTCGCCCCCTCCCCTTCGAGCCCCTTGACCGCATCGGGGTTGACGTCGTAGGCGACGATCGTGTGGCCGTCGCGCATCAGGCGCCGCGCCATGTTCGCCCCCATCCGCCCCAGGCCGACGATTCCGAGTTCCATCAATACCTCCAAGTAAGAGCTGCAGGGACCGGTTCGCGCGGGGGTCGGGCCCCGCGCGCCCATCGTACTTTCACGAAGTCGGGGAGGCCGGCGTTACTCGACGGTTATCGCAACTTCGCCTGTCGGTGAGCCTTCGGCGGCGGTGGGAATTCCGGGATCTGGCATTGGGTGGGGAAGTCGAGTCGCCCGCGCTCACGCGCGAGCACGGCGCTGTCTGCGCCGGTTGCGATCACCCGTACGGCCCGGGCGTGGAAGCAGCGCGGCAGGACCGCGCCGAAGACGACCGCGGGCTGGTCCCAGTCGAACGTTTCCAGCAGCCGGCCGTCGACCGAAGCGACGAGGCCCCGGAGCCTCATCGAGTGCCTGCCGGACCCGGCGATCACCTCGACCCGCGCGCTCCCGAGCGGCGCCAGCCCTCCCACCACGGCTCGCGGCGGCGGCTGGTCCGGCATCGCCCCGTCCGGAAAGACGTGGATGCAGAACGGTGGGCACAGCGTGCCGCCGTACCAGGCTTCGCCTTCCTTCCGGCATTCGATCCCGACCGAGCTGCGCTTGCGTTCGAGGTTGAAGCAGAGCTGGCGGTTGCCGCGGAAGTGCTCGAGGTAGCCGACCAGAGCAACTCGTTCGCTGCCGAAACGGCCGCAGGCGACGTCGAGCTGGTCGCTGATCCGCAGGCCACCAGGCAGACGCGGGGTGATCCCGTGCGCCGCTCGACCGACCGCGCAGCTGAACGCCGGCCGGCCCGCCGCCTGATCGGCGCCGGCGACGGACCCGGCCGCGCCGAGCGCCAGTCCGAGAATCGCCGCCGCCACGCAAACGATGCTCCTCCCCCGCGCCACACGGACACCCTACTTCGGCGCCCGGCCCCACGAAATCCCGATGTCGGGGGATGAAATCCCGATGGACCGGGCGCGGCTGGAGTAGCCTGCGCGGCCGATGGCCAAAGCCGCTCCGCACAGCCACCGCGACCGCACCGCCGACGTGCTCGCGATCTTCGGGATCAGCGGCGACCTGGCGAAGAAAATGACCTTCCGGGCGCTCTACCGGATGGAGCGGGCCGGGAAGCTGCCCTGCGACGTGATCGGGGTCGCGCTCGACGAGTGGGACGACGAGGCCCTCCGCAAGCACGCCGAGGAAGCGGTCAGGGCGACGATCAAGGAGTTCGACCAGGACGTCTTCGACCGGCTCGCCGAGCGGCTCCACTACGTCCAGGGCGACTACTCGGACCCGGCCACCTTCGAGCGGGTCAAGGAGGCGCTGGGCAAGCGCCAGGCGCCTGTCTTCTACCTCGAGATCCCGCCCTCGCTGTTCGCGACCGTGGTCAAGGGGCTCGGCGGCGCCGGGCTGGTCGAGGGCGCCCACGTGGTGATCGAGAAGCCGTTCGGGCACGACCTCGAATCGGCGCGGGCGCTGCAGGCCGAACTCTGCGAGGTGCTCGAGGAGGAACAGATCCTCCGCATCGACCACTACCTCGGCAAGGAGCCGGTGATGGACATCACCTACCTCCGCTTCGCCAACTCGATCCTCGAGCCGGTCTGGAACCGCGAGCACGTCTCGCACGTGCAGATGACGATCGCCGAGAACTTCGGGGTCGAGGACCGCGGCCGCTTCTACGACGCGGTCGGGGCGATGCGCGACGTGATCCAGAACCACGCCCTGCAGGTGCTCGGCCTGATCGCGATGGAGCCGCCGACCGGCAACAGCCCCGACTCGATCCGCGACAAGAAGCTCGAGGTCTTCAAGGCGATGCGGGCGGCCGACCCGAAGCGCTACGTGCGCGGCCAGTACGAGGGCTTCCTCGAGGTGCCGCGGGTCGACCCGAAGTCGACCACCGAGACCTTCGCCGCGGTCGAGCTCGAGATCGACAACTGGCGCTGGAGCGGCGTCCCCTTCTTCATCCGCGCCGGCAAGAACATGCCGGTCAAGTCGAGCGAAGTGACCGCGGTCTTCCGGCGGCCGCCGCAGACCGGGATCGGCCACGGCAAGACGCCGGAACCGAACAAGCTGACCTTCCGGATCGAGCCCGAGCCCGGCTCGCGGATGCGGATGTACCAGAAAGAACCGAACGGCGAGGACTTCGAGCCGGCCGACCTCGAGGTGCTGTTCGAACACGAACCGGGCGCCGACCCCGAGCCGTACGAGCGCCTGCTCGAGAACGCGCTGGCCGGCGACCACACGCTCTTCACCCGCCAGGACGCGATCGAAGAGACCTGGCGGGTCGTGCAGCCGCTGCTCGACGAGCCGGGACCGGTGATTCCGTACGCGCCCGGCAGCTGGGGACCGAAGGAGGCGGACGACCTGCTGCGCGGGGTCGCTGCCTGGTCGGAGCCCTGGACACCGGGCTCCTGACCGGCTCCTGAGCCTGTTCCCGAGCCGCATCCGACCCCGGTCCGACCGAACTCCTAGCGTCCTGCTAGGTTTTCGGAGTCCCTAATAAGGGACCCCTAACTCCCGGTACACGGATGATCCCCACCTTCGTAATCACGCTGCGCGAGGGCGTCGAGGCCTCGCTGATCGTCGGCATCATCGCCGCCTTCCTGCTCAAGGAGGGACGCCAGGACGCGCTGCGCCAGATGTGGGTCGGAGTCGTGATCGCGGTCGTCCTCTGCAGCGCCGTGGGCATCGGCCTCGACGTCGTGGGCGAAGAATTGCCACAGCGGCAGCAAGAGGGGCTGGAGACGATCGTTGGTCTGATAGCGGTGGCAACTATCAGCTACATGATCATCTGGATGACCCGGCACTCGCGCGGGATCAAGGCCGAACTCGAGGGCGAGGCAGCCTCGGCGCTGGCTCGCGGCTCGGCGATGGCCCTGGTCGCGATGGCCTTCCTCGCGGTGCTCCGCGAGGGATTCGAGACCTCGGTCTTCCTGCTCGCCGCCTTCCAGGACGCGACCGACACCACCGCCGCCGGCGCTGGTGCGGTGCTCGGCCTGGTCGCCGCGATCGCGATCGGCCTCGGTCTCTATCGCGGCGGTGTCCGTATCAACCTCAGCCGCTTCTTCCGCATCACCGGCTTGGTCCTCGTCTTCGTCGCCGCCGGCCTGCTGGCCACCGCGGCGCACACGGCGAACGAGGCGGGGTGGATCAACAGCTTCCAGAGCCAGGCCGTCGACCTCTCCTGGCTCGTCAGCCCGGGCACGGTCTCCGAATCGCTGCTCACCGGGATGCTGGGATTGCGGCCGACGATGACCGTCGCGGAGACGGTCCTCTACCTGGCCTACGCGGTGCCGATGGTGCTCTTCGTGCTCTGGCCGCGCTCGCTGCGGCCACGGCGCAAGGTCGGCGTCGGCGACGCCGCCACCGCCTAGACGATGGCCGTTCCGCCCTGCCCATGAGCCCGATCTCCCGCCGTCGCCTGCTGCAATCCGCCGGAGTCGGCGCGGCCGGCCTCGGGATCGGCGGCGCCGGCTTCCTGGTCGGCCAGGAGACCGCGGACGCCAACGCGGAAGGGACCGGCACGGTCGAGTTCTTCGGCACCCACCAGGCCGGCATCGACACCCCCGCCCAGGACCGCCTCCACTTCGCCGCCTTCGACCTCGTCGACGACGACCCGAAGGCGCTGCAGACGCTGCTCGAAGAGTGGACCGCCGCGGCCAGCGAAATGACCCGCGGCCAGCTGATCGGCGACGTCAACGACCTGCTGCCGGCGCCGCCCGACGACACCGGCGAGACGGTCGGCCTCCTCCCTTCCTCGCTGACCGTCACCTTCGGCTTCGGGCCTAGCCTCTTCGAACGGCCGGCGCTCGGCCTCGGCGGCAAGCGGCCGGCGGCGCTGAAGCCGATCCCGGCGCTGCCAGCGGACGAACTGAACCAGCTCGAAAGCGGCGGCGACATCTGCGTCCAGGCCTGCTCCGACGATCCGCAGGTGGCCTTCCACGCGGTCCGCAACCTGGCCCGGATCGGCCGCGGCACGGTCGTCATGCGCTGGTCGCAGCTCGGCTTCGGCCGCACCGCGACGACCAGCCGCTCGCAGGACACCCCGCGCAACCTGATGGGGATGAAGGACGGAACCGCCAACATCCGCGCCGAGGACACGGCGGCGATGGAACGCTTCGTCTGGGTCGGCAAGGAGACCGACCAGCCCTGGATGCGCGACGGCAGCTACCTGGTCAGCCGCCGGATCCGGATGCTGCTCGAGGTCTGGGACCGCTCCTCGCTCGAAGACCAGGAGGAAACGATCGGCCGCAAAAAGTACAGCGGCGCGCCGATGACCGGCGAAAGCGAGTTCGACCCCCTCGACCTCGAGGCGGAAACGGACGGCAAGAAGGTGATCGCCGAAAACGCGCACGTACGGCTCGCCTCCTCGACCTTGAACGACGGCGAGCGGATCCTGCGCCGCGGCTACTCGTTCACCGACGGCGTCGACGAGAGCCTCGGCGAGCTCGAAGCCGGCCTCTTCTTCATCTGCTTCCAGAAGGACCCGGAAAAGCAGTTCGTCGCGATCCAGCGGCGGCTCGGCCAGTTCGACGCGCTGAACGAGTACATCAAGCACGTCGGCAGCGCCGTCTTCGCGGTGCCGCCGGGGGCGGAATCCGGCGGCTACGTCGGCGAAGGCCTGTTCGCCTGAGCCGCGCGCGCCGGGCTGAACCTAAACCCGACCGTCTTCGTAGGTTTTTGTTAGGTTGCCCTAACTCAAACTCTCAGGATTCCCCAAGGAGCATTCGAAACCGATGAACCGACTTCCCGTCCGCGCCGCCCTCGTCCTCGGCACCGCGGCGCTCGTGGCGATCCTCGTCGCCGCCTGCGGCTCGAGCGACAGCACCGCCGCCGCCGGCACCAAGACGCTGACCTTCAAGATCACCGACGCCGGCTGCGACCCGCACGACGCCCAGGTGGCGGCCGGGCCGGTCAACTTCGACGTCGAAGGCGAAAGCTCGAAGGTGACCGAGCTCGAGGTGCTCGACGGCGAAACGATCCTCGGCGAGCGCGAGAACCTGATCGAAGGGCAGACCGCCAACTTCGCCCTCACCCTCGAAGAAGGCGAATACACGGTCCGCTGCAACGGCGGCGACGAAGAAGACGGGACGCTGACCGTGAAGGGTCAGGTGAAGGGCCAGACCAGCCCCGAAATCGAAGCCTCGATCGCCAGCTACCGCGAATACCTCGAGGAAGAAACCGACGCGCTGCTGGCGACGACGAAGCCGTTCGTGGCCGCGGTGATCGCCGGCGACGTCGCCAAGGCGAAAGCCCTCTACCCGGCGGCGCGGCCGCCGTACGAGCGGATCGAGCCGGTGGCGGAGAGCTTCGGCGACCTCGACCCGCGCATCGACGCCCGCGAAAACGACGTCCCCCCGAACGAATTCGAAGGCTTCCATCGGCTCGAGAAAGCGCTCTGGGAAGAAGAAACCACGAAGGGGATGAAGCCGGTCGCCGAACGGCTGCAGGCGAACGTCGAAGAACTCGCCGAAAACGTCAAGGGAGTGAAGCTGCAGGCGGTGCAGATCGCCAACGGCGCCAACGAGCTGCTGACCGAGGTCTCGACCTCGAAGATCACCGGCGAGGAGGAGCGCTACTCGCACATCGACCTGGTCGACTTCAAGGCCAACGTGGAAGGCGCGCAGCGCGCCTTCGAAGACGTGAAACCGCTGATGAAGGGCCAGGACGAACAGCTGGCGAAGGAGATCGAAGCCAACTTCGAAGCGGTCTACGAGTCGCTCGAACCGTTCGAAACGGCCGACGGCTTCGTCCCCTACACGCAGCTGACCAAGGCCGACACCCGCAAGCTCGCCCAGGGCATCGACACGCTGGCGGAAAACCTCAGCCATGTGCCGGCGGTGATCGTGCGGGCTGAGAATGCGGCGGAAGAAGGGTAGGGCGGTGCGAGGGACGGATGGTTCGGGCGGATTCGGCGGGGGATCGTCGGTAGGACCCCCTCACTCGGCCTGTCGTCGATGGGAGTGGAACGGCTGTCGCCGCGAGACGCCGTTCTCCTCAGCCGCAAAACGTTCGGGGGTCCTACCGACGCTCCCCCAAGGACACGGCAAGAAGGACGAATCCCTCCCCCCTTGATTTGAGCTTGCGGTACACGGGCCGGGGCTCAGGGTTGGTCGCTCAGCGCCATGCGGCACAGGGTGTGGTTGTCCTTTCTCAACCATGGGTTGAGAGAAGACAACCGCGGGACGGCTGGGTTGAGAAAAGACAACCACGCTCCCCGCCGCGCCCACGCTTCGCGACTACGGCGGCTCCCTCCGGCCGCAAGGCCCCGTCCCTTGCAAGCTAAAGACAAACGGGGTGGCCGATCCTTCGAGGTTCGGGCGTTGGGCGCTACCGGTGGGGGTCGGGTGGGGTCTGAACGCGTATCAGCATGAGGAGGGCCGGGGAGCTCCGGGGCGTCAGCCGCACGGCCGTTCCACCCGACGAGGTGCAGCGGGCAGACCCCACCCGACCCCCACCGTCGCACCGCCCCCGTCCCTACCTCGTCTACCGCACCACGCGCAAACCAACCCAGCCGACCGCCGCCCGACTGGCTAGCCTGGCTCACCCATGTCCCAGGCCGCCGCAACAGCCGACCACCTCCTCGCCGAGCTCGGCTACGCGGAATGGCGCCCCGGGCAGCGGGAGGCGGTCGTCGCCGCGCTGGAGGGGCGCGATTCGCTGATCGTGATGCCGACCGGCGGCGGCAAGAGCCTCTGCTACCAGCTGCCGGGGCTGGCCAGCGAGGACCTGACGATCGTGGTCAGCCCGCTGATCGCGCTGATGCGGGACCAGTGGCAGCGGCTGACCGCAATGGGGCGGCCGGTGACGATGATCTCCTCGGGGATGGACGAAGGCGACGCCTGGGCGGCGCTCGACGACGTCCGCAGCGGCGCCGCGCGGATCGTCTACTGCTCGCCCGAGCGCTTCGCCTCCAACGCCTTCCTGGACGCGCTCGCGCAGCGGCGGATCGACCTGCTGGCGGTCGACGAGGCGCACTGCGTCTCCGAGTGGGGCCACGACTTCCGTCCCGACTACCTGCGGCTGCCGCAGATCGCCGAGCGGCTCGGGCGGCCGACGGTGATGGCCTGCACGGCGACCGCGACGGTGCCGGTCGCCCGCGAGATCGCCTCCCGCTTCGGGATGCGCGACCCGCTCCAGGTGCGCTCCGGCTTCGACCGGCCGAACCTCTCCTTCGACGTCGTCCCGCTCGAGGGGACCGGCTCCAAGGCGCGCCGCCAGGCGGTGCTCGAGGCGGGGCTGAAGGACCCGGCGAACCGGCCGGCGATCGTCTACTGCGGCACCCGCAAGGACACCGAGGAGGTGACCGAGACGCTGCGCGAAGCGGGGATCGCCGCCCGCGCCTACCACGCCGGGATGGAACCGGGCGAGCGGAGCGCGGTCCAGGGCCGGTTCATGGCCGGCGGCGAGGGCAACCTCGACGTGATCGTCGCCACCAACGCCTTCGGGATGGGCGTCGACAAAGCCGACGTGCGCTCGGTCTGGCACATGACGATCCCGACCTCGGTCGAGGCCTACTACCAGGAGGCCGGCCGCGGCGGCCGCGACGGGCTCCCCGCCCGCGCCGTGCTGCTGGCGCTGAAGGCCGACCTCGGCCGCCTCGTCCGCTTCAACGAACAGCGCAAGGGCGACCCCGAGCTGGCGATCGCCCACGAGCGCGGCTGGCGCTCCTACCACACGATCAAGTCCTTCATCTACGACGAGCGCTGCCGCCGCCGCGCCCTGCTCGACCACTTCTCCGACCGCGCCGCCGGGGCGCCGCTGGAGCGTTGCTGCGACGTCTGCGACGGCCGCGACTGGCTGCCGGACCCGGAGACGATCGCCGTCCGCCGCCGCGCCGGCGCCAGCCGCCCGGCCGCCCCGGCGCCGGAGCTCGCCGCCGCCGACGCGCCGCTATTCGAGGAGCTGAAGACCTGGCGGCTGCGAGCCGCCGCCGGCAAGCCCGCCTACACGGTCGCCAACAACCGCACGCTGAGCGCGATCGCCGCCAGCCGCCCGCGCGACGAGGGCGAGCTGCTGGCGATCTCCGGCGTCGGCCCCGCCTTCATCGAGAAGTTCGCGCCCGAGGTGCTGGCGATCGTCGCCGGCCAGCAGTCGCTCGCCGCCTGACCGCCCGCCGGGCCCAGCCGCGGGCCGCCTGGCTGTTCCTTATCCCGGCATAGCCTGGAAAAGGAACAGCTGGACGGGTGGCGCGCGCACGCGCCGGGGCCGGGGCCGGGGCGCGACGGTCTGGACGGGCTCGAGGCGCAATGGAGCTTGCAAGTGCTCTTGCCGAGGGGAGGAATTCGGCGCCCAGTTGCGAGCATGTCGGCCTCTCGCTGTGTTCTCAGCGAGACACCCCGGCATGACGCTCCTCTCCGCCTCGAGAATCCGCGCCGCGCTGGCGGCGACGCTCGCCGCCGCGCTGGTGATCGCCGCATTCGGCGCCGCCGCCGCCCAGGCCGCGTCCAACGCGCTGCTCGAACCGCCCGGCAACAAGGTCTGGTTCGGCGTCTCCGACACCGGCAACATGGCCGACTTCGGGCACTTCTCGGAATCAGTCGGCAAGCACCCGGCGGTGATCGAGTCGTTCCGCACCTGGGGCTCGGACTTCCCCGACTCGATCGTCCGCTGGCAAACCGCCCGGGCGCGGCCGATGATCCACATCACCACCGCCGACTCGAACGACGGCCACGAGCTGATCTCGCTGCGCGGGATCGCCGAAGGCGGCGGCGACTCCTACCTGATCCGTCTCAACCAGCTATTCGCCTCGAAAGAACTGCGCGCCTACATCCGCCCGCTCGGCGAGCCGAACCGCTGCCTCAACGTCTACGCCGCCTACGACTGCGGCGGCAACCTGAAGAGCGCCGAAGACGCGCCGCGCTGGTACAAACTCGCCTTCCGCCGCATCTACGTGATCATCCACGGCGGCGGCAGCCGCCACGCGATCAACCTGCGACTGCACGAAGCCGGGCTGCGCGGCCTCACCGTTCCCGTCGGCGGCCTGCCGCGGGCGCCGATCGCTGTGGTCTGGAGCCCGCTGCCCGCCGGCTCGCCGACCGTGCCGCAGAACCGGCCGCGGTACTTCTACCCCGGCAACGCCTGGGTCGACTGGACCGGGACCGACTTCTACGCCGGCTATCCGGAATGGAGCGCGCTGACCCACCTCTACCGGCGCTACTCCGACAAGCCCTTCGCGATCACCGAGTGGGGCGTTGAAAGCGGCGACGATCCGTCCTTCGTGCAGCGCCTCTTCGGCTGGGTCCGCTCCCACCCGCGCTGCAGGATGCTGGTCTACTACCAGGACTTCGGCAGCTCCTCGAGCTACCGGATCCAGAACTACTCGGCGAGCCTCTCGGTGCTGAGCGAACAGCTGCACTCGGGGCTCTTCCCGAGCCTATGCGCCGGCCTCCCCGCGCCTACCCCCACCACCGCCCGGTGGGGTCGGAGCGCCGTGATGCTCGAGTACCCGGTCAGGTAGATCCAGCGGCCGTCGGAGATCACCGGCGTGTAGGTGCCCTTCGGGTAGGTCCAGACCTTGCGGCCGCTGCGCATCATGAAGCCGGTCGTCGTCTGGTTGGTGAACTCGGCGACGTAGACGATGTTGCCGATCGCCGACAGCGAGCCGACCACCTGGCCACCGGCCGAGCGGCTCCAGCGCAGGCTGCCGTCCTTGGCGTCGAGCGCGTAGACGTTGCCGTCGAAGGAGCCGATGAAGACGGTCGGCGGGCTGTGCTTGGTGCTGGCCACGGCCGGGCCTGAGTAGGCGTAGCCGCCGGTCGAGTAGGTCCAGGCGAGCGCCCCGTCGGAGGTGTCGTAGGAGTAGACGCGGCCGTCGTTGTTACCGGCGTAGACGCGTCCGTAGGCGACCGCCGGGGTCGAGTAGAACTCGCCGGAGCCGCCGAACCCCGGCCCCAGCGAGCCGCTCTGCCAGAGCAGCTTGCCGGTCTTCGCGTCGACCGCGTTCATGTAGCCGCCGTAGTCGCCGACGTAGAGCTTGCCGTCCTGGTAGGCCGGCGCCGACTTGACCGGGCCGCCGAGCTGGGTCGACCAGCGGACCTGCCCCCGGCCGGTGCTCATCGCGTAGAGCTTGCCGTCCTCGCAGCCGAAATAGACGGTGCGGCCGATCACCAGCGGCGAGGACTCGGCCCGCCCCGGCAGCGGCCGTTTCCAGATCGTCTTGCCGGTGCGGGCGTCCATCTTGACGATGTGGCCGGGGACGAGGTTGACGATGTAGAGCCGGTGGCGGGCATAGGCCGGCGAGGAGGCGTTGAGGCGGCCGATCCGCCGTTCCCAGAGGACGTGCCCGTTTCTCGCGTCGAGCGAGAACGCGTAGCCGGAATTGTTGACCGCGTAGAGGCGGCCGTCGACGTAGATCGGCGGGAACTCGAGCAGCGGCCGCTCGGTGTAGCGCCAGACTTTGTCGAACGGCGGGTTGATCCCCTCCACCGGCAGGTAGCGGGTGCGGGCCCGGTCGAGGCCGAAGAACGGCCAGTTGATCGTCGGGTTGCTCTTCGTGACCTTCTTGACCGGCGGCGGCTCGTGCGGTTCGAACTTTTCGATCGCCGCCTGGTTGTGGACGTCGGCCGGGCGCTTCAGCACCTGGTAGCCGATGATCCCGGCGCCGACGATCGCGCCCAGCGCCAGCAGCACGATCGCCAGCATGCGGTTGGAGCGGCGGTGGAGATGCGGCTCGAGCGGGGAGCGAAGCATCGAGAACAGCTACTAACCCAGCTTCCAGCGTTTAGGTTCGCTGCCGTCCACCGCTTCGACCTCGCCGCGCAGCGCCAGGTGGTCGAGGTGGGCGAGGACGATCTGCAGCATCCAGCCGGCCGACTGCGGGTTGAGGCGGCCGTCGCCGGCGAGCTCGGTGACGACCTCGAAGGCGGTCTTCTCCCCGCCTCCGAGCACCTCGCGGATCCGGGTCAGGTTGACGTCCACCTGCCGGCGCGCCTCGGCGATCTTCGCCTCGGGGTCGCGGAAGGTGCGGCCGTGGCCGGGCAGGCAGAGGTCGACCGGCAGCGGCTCCACCGTGTCGAGCCCTGCGAGGAACTCGCCGACCGGATCGGGGCTGTGGCCATAGTCGAAGAAGAGCACGGTGCGGCCGAGCAGGTGGTCGCCGGTGATCATCAACCGCCGCTGCGGCTGGTGGAGGACGACGTGCGAGGGGGCGTGGCCGGGGGTGTGGTGGACCTGCCAGGCGCCGAGGTCGGTCTCCACCTCGACCCCGGGCACGAGCTCCCGGTCGGGCTCGCGCAGCTCCTCGATCGGGCTCTCCTCGTCCTCCGAGCGCGCCTCGCGGTAGCGCTCCAGCGCCGCCGGCGGCACCCCGCTCTGGCGGCCGACCTCGATCCGCGCCTCGACCGCCGCCGCCGGGTCGCCGGCCAGCAGCCGGATGTGCTCCCAGGCCGGGTGCATCCAGAGCTCGCAGCCGGCGGCCTCGGTGATCGGCCCGGCCAGCCCGTAGTGGTCGGAGTGCGAGTGGGTGCAGACCAGCAGCTTCACGTCCTCGACCCCGAAGCCGGCCTGGGCGAGCGCCAGGTCCAGCGCCCGCAGCCGGCCACGGCCGCCCATCCCGGTGTCGACCAGGACGATCCCGTCGTCGGCGGCGATCGCCCAGGCGTTGCCGTGCGGCACCCCGGGCCACGGCAGCGGCAGCCGCAGCCGCCAGACGCCGGGCAGCTCGCGGTCGGTGCGGGGGGTGATCTTGTCCTTGCTCTCGGCCATGGAGTTCGTCGATCCTGTCAGCGCAGCCTCAAAAGCCTCTCAACCGGGCAGGCTGGGACCGCTCAACCGGGCTGGCCCGGGCGCTCCAGCTCCTGCAGGGCGCCGGCGATCGCGAAGCAGAGGGCGCCGGTCAGCGTCCCCCAGTTGGCGACCCCGACCGCCAGCGCGTCGCCGGTCGCCGGGCGGACGAAGGCGGCCACCGCGGCGACCATGAACAGCGCCGAGCCGAGCTGGTTCAACCCGGCGACCCACCATTCGAGCCGGTCGCGCCGCCCCGGCGTCCGCGCCCGCCAGAGCATCGTCAGGATGATCTGGCCGGAGACCAGGAAGAGGATGCAGCCGACGAATTCGGGCGACCAGACGAGGCGGTGCAGCTGCGCCACCGAGAGGTCGCCGATCAGCGCGTCGAAGAGACTGGCGAGGAAGAACAGGGTGCCGACGAAGAGCGTCACCCCGCCGGTCCAGTCGAGGCGGCCCGGCTCCAGCGACCACCAGCGCCAGGGGGCGGTGCGGAGGATGCCGTCGGGGTCCTCGCCGCGGCGCCAGTTGGCGACCAGCAGCAGGCCGGTGTAGCCGCCGGTGGTGAAGAAGAAGCCGCCGGCGAGGTAGATCGCCGCCGAGAGGCGCGGCCCGCCGACGTCGCCCTGGGCGAAGGCGGCGGCGAGCGCGAAGAGGCTGCCGCCGACCACGAAGGCCGAGGCGGAGACCGTGTTGATAGCCCGCAGCCGGGCCACGGCCGGAAGTCCTAGCTGGCGCCGAAGGTCGCCGGGTCGGGGCCGGTTCGCTCGCCGCTGTCGAGGCCGGCGATCGCCGCCAGGTCGTCCTCGGTGAGCTCGAAGTCGAATATCTCGAAGTTCTCCGCGATCCGCGCCGGCGTCACCGATTTGGGGATCACGACGTTGCCGAGCTGCAGGTGCCAGCGAAGGACGACCTGGGCCGGGGTGCGCTGGTGGTGGGCGGCGATCGTCGCGATCGTCCCGTCGCGCAGCGCGGCGCCCTGGGCGATCGGGCTCCAGGCCTCGGTCGCGACCCCGTGCTCGTGGTGCCAGGCGCGCAGCTCGGCCTGCTGGAAGTAGGGGTGCAGCTCGATCTGGTTGATCGTCGGCTGCTGCTCGGCCTCGGCGTCGAGCCGCTCGAGGTCCCGGGTGCGGAAGTTGGAGACGCCGATCGAGCGGCTGCGGCCGCTGGCCTTGATCTCTTCGAAGGCCTGCCAGGTCTCCAGGTAGAGATCCTGTCCGGGCTGCGGCCAGTGGATCAGGTAGAGGTCGACGTGGTCGAGACCGAGCGTCTCGAGGCTGTCGTCGAAGGCGGCCAGCGCCGCGTCGTGGCCGTGGCCGGAGTTGCCGAGCTTGGTGGTGACGAAGACCTCCTCGCGGGGGATGCCGGCGGCGGCGATTGCGGCGCCGACGCCGCGCTCGTTGCCGTAGGCGGCGGCGGTATCGATGTGGCGGTAGCCGACCGAGAGCGCCTCCTCGACGGCGCGCTGGGTCTCGTCCGGGGGCACCTGGAAGACGCCGAAGCCGAGCTGCGGGATCGCGACGCCGTCGTGCAGCTCGACGTCGGGAACCGGGCTCAGGCCGGTCACCTAGCTGGTCGAGAGACCGATTGCGAGCAGCGGGAAGGCGAGCATGACGCCGAGGAAGAGGCCGATTGCGGCCCCCGTCGCGACGCTGCTGGTGCGTGAGCGGGCGCTGATGATGACGCTGATGAGGAAGATGCAGGCGGCGAAACCGGCGCCGATCCAGAAGACCGATGGCATGGCGGCGAACCCTACCGTGTCCCGTCCGGGGGGTGCTCGTTAATGCCGTGCAGGAATCGGCCGATATGGAAGCGAATCGGCCAGGAAGCTACCCCGGAGTGGAGATGAACGCGACCAGCGGCAAGAACAGCAAACTGATCCTGGCGGCGATGATCTTCGCCGTCTCGATGACCTTCATCGACCAGACCATCGTCGCGATCGCGATCCCGACGCTGCAGAAGGACATCGACCTCACCGCGACCGGGGTCCAGTGGATCATCAACGGCTACCTGCTGGCGCTCTCGGCGCTGTTCGCCTTCGGCGGCCGGCTCGCCGACATCGCCGGCCACCGCAAGATGGTGGTGATCGGCGTGATCGTCTTCGCGGTCGCCTCGGCGCTCTGCGGCGCCACCCCGACGGGATCCGGCGCCGAGGCCTGGCTGATCGTCTTCCGGATCATCCAGGGAGCCGGCGCGGCGCTCATGTTCCCGGCGGCGCTGGCGATCGTCCTCGACGCCTTCCCGGTCGCCGAACGCGGCCGCGCGATGGCGATCTTCTTCGCGGTCGCCGGCGGCCTCACCTCGGTCGGCCCGATCGCCGGCGGCTACCTCACCGAGTGGACCTGGCGGGCGATCTTCTGGGTCAACATCCCGGTCGCGATCATCGCCCTCTTCCTCACCTGGAAAGCGAAGCCGGAGGAAAACAGGCACCCGTCGAAGCTCGACTACCGCGGCACGGTGCTCGTCTGCGGCGGCATGGGGCTGCTCGTCCTCGGCCTGCAGCAGTCGGCGATCTGGGGCTGGGGCGACGTCAAGACCTGGGCCTCGATCGTGATCGGCGTCGCGATCCTGGTCGCCTTCGTCATCTACCAGCTGCGGGTCGAGAACCCGCTGCTGCGGCTGCGGATCTTCGAAAACCGAGCCTTCGCGGTCGACAGCATCGTCCTCTTCCTGCTGATGATCCCGTTCGTGCCGCTGTTCTTCTTCGCCAGCGAGTACGCGCAGATCTCGCTCGGCGAATCGGCTTCGGAAACCGGGCTCTACCTGCTGATCTTCTTCGCCGGCTTCGCCACCGCCTCGCAGTGGGGCGGCAAAATGCTCGACCGGATCGGCGCCCGGCGCCCGATCGTGCTCGGCTGCGCGGTCGCCGCGGTCGGCTTTTACCTGTGGGGCGAATCGCTCGACAACCTCTCGGTCTCAGACCAGTGGTACTACATCGTGATCGCCGGGGCCGGGGTCGGGCTGGTCCTCTCCCCCGCCAACACCGACGCCTTGAACCGGGTGCCGCGCAGCCGCTACGGCGAGGCGACCGGGATCACCCAGACCGTCCGCAACTTCGGCTCCAGCCTCGGGCTGGCGATCCTCGGCTCGGTGCTGATCCTCGAAAACCAGTCGCACCTGGAGACCTCGCTCGGCAAGCTCGGGGTCAGCGGCGACAAGGCCGACGCGGTCGCCAACTGCGTCTCCAAGGGCGAAGCCGCCTGCCAGGAAATCGGGGCGCAGCTCGGCGACAAAGCGCCGAAGGTGTTCGGCACGATCCTCCCGGAAGCCTTCGCCGCCTCGACCCAGACGGTCTTCTACTGCTTCGCCGGGGTGATGGTGGTCGCCTTCGTCATCGCCCTCAAATTCATGCCGGCCGGCAAAGTCGAGGAACCTCCCGCCGAGGACGAGGTCGAGAAAACCCCGGCCGGGGTCGCCTAGAAACGGTAGGTTGCGCCGGTGAAGCGGCTCGGTTCGCTCGCCGTCGCGGTCTGGGCTACGGCGTTTTTCGTCCTCTGCGCCAGCTCGGCGTTCGCCGCCGAACCTGAGCTGGCGGGCGAAGCGGCGGCCAAGCAGCTGGCGAAAAAGTACGTGCCGACGGTGATGCTGCGGGAAGAGCAGCACCCGCCCTGCGAAACCTCAGCCGAGCAGTACCAGCCGACCAGCGTCGAGACGATGCTCGGCAACCCGACCGTCATCCTGCAGCACTACGACGAAAGGACCGGCAAGCTCGAAGACGTAAAACGGGCGCCGACGGTGAAGGACGTCGCCGGGCTGAAGGGCGACTACTACCTCAACCTGCGCGGCGAGGCGCTCGGCGACACCTGCGTTTACGCCCGCGACTTCGCCCAGCTGGTGCTGGAAGAAAAAGCGCCGCAGGTCACCTACGCCCACATCGCCCGCGAACCGAACCACGATGGCTTCGCCCTGCAGTACTGGTTCTTCTGGTACTTCAACCAGTTCAACGACCTGCACGAGGGCGACTGGGAGGGGATGCAGCTCACCTTCAAGAGCAACACCGCCGAGGGGGCGCTGAAGGAAGAACCGGATGAAGTGATCCTCTTCCAGCACGCCGGCGGCGAGAAGGCGAAGTGGACCGACTCGAAGCTGCAGAAGACCGAAGAAACCCATCCGGTGGTCTACCCGGCGGCCGGCTCGCACGCGAGCTTCTACGACTCCGCCGTCTACGTCCAGAACGGCCAGAACGGGTCCGGGGTCGGCTGCGACAACACCACCGAACCGCTGCGCGAACTGAAGCTGCGGCCGATCCTGCTGCCAGAAACGGCGCCGGAAACCGGCGAATTCGCCTGGCTCAGCTACAAAGGCCGCTGGGGCGAACGCGAAAAGGGCTACAACAACGGGCCGACCGGGCCGGCGACGAAGACCGTCTGGCGCGAACCGTTCGCCTGGATGGCGACCCAGCGCTCGACCAGCCCGCGGCTGCCTGGCGGCTCGATCGTCGGCCCGCAGGTGACCGGCGCCTTCTGCGGCGCCGTCGCCACCGCCTCGGAACTGATCAACCTCGACATCAAGTCGCGGCCGGCGGCGATCCTGACGATCGCCGGCGTCGTCCTGATCCTCGCCCTGCTGATCGGGATCACCCGCTGGTGGCCGGTCGACCTCGAGCACCTGCGCCGCAAGCGCGCCTTCGGGCAGCTGGTGCGAGGGGCGCGCCAGCTCTACGGGCGCAACTTCCTGATCCTCATCCCGATCGGGCTGGCCGCCTTGCCGATCGTCGGCGCCATCACCCTGCTCGGGCAGCTGCTCGCCGCCAACACCTCGGGCGCCAGCCAGCTGCGATTGACCGTCGCCGACCTGCTCGAATTCGTCGGCCGCCCGGTCGCCTCGGCGCTGGTCGCGGCGGTGGTGATCGTCTTCGTCCGCATCCTCGTCGAACGCGGGCGCGGCCGCCTCGGCGGCGACTTCGCCGACTCCTGGCGCGGCGTCAAGCAGCGCTTCTGGCGCGTGGTCGGCGGTCAGATCCTGGCGACGCTCGGGGTCACCCTGCTGGCGATCACCGTGATCGGCTTCCCCTGGGCGGTCTGGAAATACTTCTGCTGGCAGTTCGTCCAGCAGCAGATCCTCTTCGAGGACAAGCCCCTCCGCGCCGCCTTCCGCGACAGCTCCGAACTGGTCCGCGGCAGCTGGTGGAAGACGGTCCGCGTCGCCGGCTTCTTCTGGCTGGTCAGCATCGTCGCCGGCCCGGTGGTCGGCTTCGTCCTGATCTTCCTCAACTTCGAACTGATCTGGATCAACCTGATCGGCTCACTGGTCTTCGCCCTGATCATCCCCTACGTGACCCTGGGGCACACCTTGCTGTATTTCGATTTGCAGGAGAGGGCAGCGACGGAGAGGGTGAAGCCGCGGCGGAGTTGGAAGGTTTGGCGGCCGCGGCAGTTTGGACGGGTCGTGAGGCCGGCGCCGGCTGGGGGCTAGGGGCGGGGTTGTGCGAGGGCGGGGCGTCGGGGTCCCTCCCCCGGACAGAAACGCAACTTCGTTGTTTCTTGAGTGTCCGGGGGAGGGACCCCGACACCCCGCCCCAACGAAAGCCGAATGGGGCCCCACCCCCCTTGGCTTGAAGCTGATTAGGGACGAAGTGCGGCGGGGGTTCGGCGGGCTGTTCCTTATGTCCGCCAGTCGGACAAAAGGAACAGCTGGCCGCTCTCGCCGGGATCTAGCCGGCCAGCTCCCGTCCCTTGTCAGCTAAATAGAAAAGAGGGGTTGGCCCGCACCCTGGGCCTTCCGTCGTCGGGGTGAGTGTCGGTAGGACCCCCGAACGTTTTGCGGCTGAGGAGAACGGCGCCCCGGGCGACAGCCGTTCCACTCCGATCGACGACAGGCCGAGTGAGGGGGTCCTACCGACGATCGCCCCCCGCCGCCAACCCTGATCCCCAGCAAGTCGCCGCTACGCCCGCCGCGGAAACTTCGAGAAATCCGGCCGCCGCTTCTCCTTGTACGCCTCCCGCCCCTCCTTCGCCTCCGCCGATTCGTAGAACAGCAGGTTGGTGTCATGCGCCAGCTGCTGGATCCCCGCATAGCCATCCTCATGCGCATTGAAGCTGGCCTTCACCAGCCGCAGCGCGAACGGCGACAGCACCAGCATCTCCTGGCACCACTCGACCGTCTCCTTCTCCAGCTCCGCCAACGGCACCACCGTGTTGACGAGGCCCATGCGCAGTGCTTCGTCGGCGTCGTACTGGCGGCAGAGCATCCAGATCTCCTTCGCCTTCTTCGGCCCGACCAGGTCGCGGAGCAGGGAGGCGCCGAAGCCGCCGTCCCAGGAGCCGACCCGGGGGCCGACCTGGCCGAAGCGGGCGTTGTCGGCGGCGATCGTCATGTCGCAACAGATGTGGAGGACGTGGCCGCCGCCGATCGCGTAGCCGGCGACCATCGCGACGATCGGCTTCGGCAGGCGGCGCATCTGCACCTGCAGGTCGGTGACGTGGAAGCGGCCGACGCCGCCCTCCTCGGAGAGGTAGCCAGTGTCGCCGCGGACGTTCTGGTCGCCGCCCGAGCAGAACGCCATCGGGCCCTCGCCGGTGAGGACGATGACGCCGGTCTCGTGGTCCTCGCGGGCGTCCTCGAGGGCACGCGAGATCTCGATCAGGGTCTGCGGGCGGAAGGCGTTGCGGACCTCGGGGCGGTCGATCGTGATCTTCGCGATCCCGTCGCCGCTGCGCTCGTAGCGGATGTCCTCGAACTCGCCGGGGCCCGGCGCCCACTCCAGCGCCGGCTCGATCTTTTCGGCCTCAGCCACGATTTACGACCCTATCGACCCCCCGCGGCGATAGCGTTCCCGGCGTGAGGCTCCTCGCCTTCAGCGATCTGCACCGCGACCTCGACCAGGGGGCGCGGCTGGTCGAGATGTCAGCCGACGCCGACGTGGTGATCGGCGCCGGCGACTTCGCCTCGATCCACGAGGGGCTCGAGGAGACGATCGGCGCGCTGGGGGCAATCGAGAAGCCGACGCTGCTCGTCCCCGGCAACAACGAGACCGCCGACGCCCTGCGCGCCGCGGCCGCGAGCTGGGCGGCGGCGACTGTCCTGCACGGCGAGCGGACGACGATCGACGGGGTCGAGTTCTTCGGCCTCGGCGCCGGCGTGCCGACGACCCCGTGGGAATGGAGCTTCGACCTCTCCGACGAGGAGGCGGCGGCGCTGATCGCCCCCTGCCCCGACGGCGCGGTGATGGTCCTCCACTCGCCGCCGAAGGGCCACTGCGACGGTCCCGGTGAGGGCTTCGGCAGCCCGGCGCTGCTGGCGGCGATCGAGGAGAAGCAGCCGCGGCTGGCGGTCTTCGGCCACATCCACGAGGACTGGGGCTGCAGCAGCGAGGTCGGCGGCACGCCACTGCGCAACCTCGGCCCGAGCGGCACCTGGATCGACGTCTAGACGACCGATGGAGAGCGGGGTCGTCAAAGCGAAGAACGGCCCCGCCCCCGGCGGCGAAGGACCGAAGCGCGCCGGGGTCGTGCTGGCGACCCTGATCCTCGTCGCCGGCGTCGCCAACCTCAACCTCTCGGTCGCCAACGTCGCCCTGCCGGACATCGGCAAGGCCTTCGACGCCGGCCAGACCGGGGTCGACCTGGTCGCGGTCGGCTACTCGCTCGGGCTCGCCGCCTCGGTCCTCTACCTCGGCGCGGTCGGCGACCGCTACGGCCGCAAGCAGATGCTGGTGCTGGGGATGGCGCTCTCGATCCCAGCCTCGATCCTGGCCGCGCTGGCACCCTCGATCGAGGTCCTCTTCGCCGCCCGCGTGTTCGGCGGGATCGCCGCCGGGATGGCCTACCCGACGACGCTGGCGTTGATCACCGCGCTCTGGTCGGGCGCCGGGCGGACCAAATCGATCGCGCTCTGGTCGGCGATCGGCGGCGGCATCTCGGCGCTCGGGCCGCTGCTCGCTGGAGCCCTGCTCGAAGGGTTCGACTGGCCGTCGGTTTTCATCGTCACCGCGCCGCTGGCGGCGATCGCCTTCGGCCTCGCCTGGAAGCTAATTCCGGCGCACGTCAATGAGACGACCGACCCGGTCGACCACTACGGCGGCGTCCTCTCGATCGCGATGGTCGGGGCGCTGGTGCTGGCGATCAACCTGGCGCCGGAACCGGGCAAAGGGACGACCGCGATCGGGCTCGGGATCGTCGCCGTCGCCGCCGCCGCAGCCTTCGTGATCCGCCAGCGCCGCGCCGCGGCGCCGCTCTATGACCTGGCGATCGCCCGCCGCCGCACCTTCTGGGTCGCGGCGCTGGCGGGGATCATCGTCTTCGGGGCGTTGATGGGGGCGATGTTCATCGGCCAGCAGTTCGTCCAGAACGTGCTCGGCTACTCGACCCTCGAAGCCGGCCTGACGATCCTGCCGGGCGCGTTCGGGATGGTCGTCGTCGCGCCCCGCTCGGCGAAGCTGGTCGAGAGCCACGGCTCCCGCTTCACCCTGCTGCTCGGGTACGTCTTCTGCCTGCTCGCCTTCCTCGTCATGCTCGTCCTCTGGGACGAGGGCGCGAGCTATGCCGTCGTCGGCCTCGGCTACCTGCTGATGGGGATCGGCGTCGGCTTCGCCGGCACCCCCGCCTCGCGCTCGCTGACCGGCTCGGTCCCGGTCAAGCGGGCCGGTATGGCCTCGGGCACCGCCGACCTGCAGCGCGACCTCGGCGGCGCGATCCTGCAGTCGATCTTCGGCGCCCTCCTCACCGCGGGATACGCCGCCAGCTTCGCCAACTCGATCTCCACCTCGCCGCACGGCAGCGAAGTCAGCGAAAAGGTCCAGAACGAGCTGACCAAGTCCTTCTCCAGCGCCGCCGAGACCGCCCAGCAGTACCCCGAATACGCCAACCAGATCGTCGCCGCGGCGCGCCAGTCGTTCCTCGACGGCGGCGACTGGACCTACGCCGCCGGCGCGATCGCGGTGGTGATCGGCGCCGCGATCGTCTTCTTCCTCTTCCCCCGCCACGACGACGAGCTGGCGCTGCTCGAGCGCTTCCACGCAGAAGACTCGGCCTAGCGTCAGCTTCCTTCGACCTCGTCGAAGTATTCGACGTCGATGTCTTTGATCTCGAAGGTCTGCCTCACGTTGACTCCAACGCCGTGGTCGATCATCAGCTCCGCCAGCTGTCTTCCGTCGACGAGAATGACCCGTGGAGTTACTCCTTGCGCGAAATCCCTCGCCTCAGCGCTGAATTTGGACGTCGTGATGAAGACCCCCTTGGTGGCGCGCTTGCCGTGCAGGGCCCCGAAGAACTTCTGGACCTCCGGGCGGCCAACCGTCGCCTCCCATGACTTCGCTTGAACGTAGATCAGATCGAGTCCGAGCGTGTCCTCCCGGATCACGCCATCAACGCCTTCGTCGCCGCCCTGTCCGCCCAGCCGCTCGATCGAGCCTTCGGGACCGCCATACCCCATCGCACGGAGGACATCCAGCACCAGCTGCTCAAACGCCTCCCACGAACCGTCGCGAACCCGATCGAGAAGATCGGCGGCAAGCGCCGCGCGCAGCTCTCTGTACCCGGCACCGATTCGCTCCTCCGCGGTTCCACCTTGAGAAGCGGGATCGACCGTTTCGTTCGAGGGTTTCTCGCCGGTGTGGTCGGTCTGGCGAAATTCTTGAAACTCGTCGAACTGCTTGAGGACGCTCAGATCGATCCTGTCCTGATGCTGCGCCAGCGTCTCCGTACCACGCTGCGTGATCCGGTAGTGAGCGCGCTGCGGGCGCTCCAGAAGACCGGATCTGAATAGATAGGTTGCGGCCCATCCAACGCGATTTTGCAGAGTCGTAACCCGGCCGCTTGGGATTCGCTCGGCACGATCCTCCTCGCTCAGCCCGAACTCGTCTGCGAGCTGCTCGCGAGTGGCCGCGATTTCGTGTTCAGCGCCGTCTTCGTGGGCCGCCAGTAGCGGCCTCATGATCGTTTGGAAGTCCGGGACCGAGATGGCTTAAAGGCTATCGACTACTCGACGACGGCCGCTCTTTTGAATCCGACCTCTGTTGCAAGCCTTTTGGCCCCGGTAGGGCAAAAAAAGCTTGCAACGCGATAATCGGGGCGATGGGTCTCCGCCTCGCCCTGATCGGAGTGCCGACCAGCGCCGGCGCCTTCGCGCCGGGCCAGGAGCGGGCGGCGGCGGCGCTTCGCGAGGCCGGGCTGGTGGCGGCGCTGGAGGGCGCCGGGCACGAGGTCGATGACCGCGGCGACGCCGAGGTCTGGCGCTGGCGCCCCGACCGCGAGGAACCGCGGGCGCAGAACGCGGCCGCGGTGGCGCGGATCGTTCGCGAGACGGCGGCCCGTGTCCGGGGCGCCTTTGTTCCCGAGAGCGGAACAAAGGCGCCCCGGCCGCTGACGGTCGTGCTCGGCGGCGACTGCACGGTCGGGGTCGGGACGGTCGCCGGCCACGTCGGCGCGGGCGCCGAGGTCGGCCTCCTCTACTTCGACACCCACGCCGACCTCAACGTGCCCGACTCGGTCCGCGAGGGCGCCCTCGACTGGATGGGGATGGCCCACATGCTGGCCGAGCCCGGCTCCTGCGAGCCGTTGCTCTTCGCCGGCCCGCGGACGCCGCTGCTGCGCGACGAGGCGGTGCTGCTGTTCGGCTGGGGCCCCGAGCAGGCGACCGGGTTCGAGCGCGCGGTGATCGAGCGGCGCGGCCTCGAGCGGATCACCGTCGACGAGGTCGCCGCCGACCCGGAGGCCGCCGCGACCCGCGCGCTCGCCTCGCTCGAAGCCCGCTGCGACCGCCTGCTCGTCCACTTCGACGTCGACGTCGTCGACTTCACCGACACGCCGCTCTCCGAGAACACCGGCCGCAATGAGGGACTGACGTTCGCGACCGCGCTGGCCGCGCTGCGGGTCCTGCTCGCCGCGCCAAAGCTGGCGGCGCTGACGATCACCGAGCTCAACCCGGCCCACCTCGAGGAGAGCGGCGAGGCGCTCGAGCGGCTGGTCGCCGCGATCGCCGAGGGGCTGGCCGGCGGGCCCTAGTATCGGGAGCGTGGAGAGCGGGGAGAAGAGCGGCGTCGCCTTCGAAAGCGGCGCCGGCCGCTGGCTGCTGGCGGTCTCGGTCGCCGGCTCGGGGATGGCCTTCCTCGACGGCACCGTCGTCAACGTCGCCCTGCCGGACATCGGCCGTGACTTCGGCGCCGCCACCGGCGACCTGCAGTGGATCCTCAACGGCTACCTGCTGACGCTCGCCTCGCTGATCCTGCTCGGCGGCTCGCTCGGCGACCGCTTCGGGCGGCGCCGGGTCTTCGTGATCGGGGTCGGCATCTTCACCTTCGCCTCGCTGCTCTGCGCGATCGCACCGAGCTCGCAGGCGTTGATCGGCGCCCGCCTGCTGCAGGGGATCGGCGGCGCCCTGCTCACCCCCGGCAGCCTGGCGATCATCGAGGCGACCTTCCGCCCCGGCGACCGGGCGCGGGCGATCGGCGCCTGGTCGGGGCTCGGCGGCGTCGCCACCGCCTTCGGGCCGCTGCTCGGCGGCTGGCTGATCGGGGCGATCTCCTGGCGGGCGATCTTCCTGATCAACCTGCCGATCGGGATCTTCGTGATCTGGGCGGCGAGCCGCCACGTGCCCGAGACCCGCGACCCGATGGCGACCGGCCGGATCGACTTCGCCGGCGCGGTCCTGACGGCGCTCGGGCTGGCCGGCACCACCTTCGCCCTGATCGAAGCGCCGGAACGGGGCGCGACGCCGCTGGTGGTCCTCGCCGGGGTCGTCGGCGTCCTCGCGCTCGTCGCCTTCTTCGTCGTCGAGGGCCGGGTCAAGGACCCGATGCTGCCGCTCGAGATCTTCCGCTCGCGCCAGTTCAGCGCCGCCAACGCGGTCACCTTCGTCGTCTACGCAGCGCTCGGCGGCTTCTTCTTCCTGCTCGTCGCCTTCCTCCAGATCAGCCTCGGCTACTCGCCGATCGCCGCCGGCGCCGCCTCGCTGCCGGTGACCCTGCTGATGCTCGCCTTCTCCGCTCGCTCCGGGGCGCTGGCACAGCGCATCGGGCCGCGGCTGCCGCTCACCGTCGGCCCGCTGATCATCGCCGCCGGGCTCCTGATCCTGAGCCAGGCCGACGCCGGCTCCAGCTACCTGACCGGCCTCCTGCCCGGAATCCTCGTCTTCGGGATCGGCCTGACGCTGGTCGTCGCCCCGGTCACCGCGACCGTCCTCGCCGCCGCCGACAGCCGCCACTCGGGGGTCGCCTCCGGCGTCAACAACGCCGTCGCCCGGGTCGCCAGCCTGCTCGCCGTGGCGGTGCTGCCGATCGTCGCCGGCCTCACCGGCGACAACTTCTACGACCCGGCGAAGCTGACCAGCGGCTTCCAGATGGCGATGGTCGTCTGCGCCGGGCTCTCGGCGCTCGGCGGCCTGCTCGCCTGGTTGACGATCTCCTCCGAGGTCCTCCACGCCGAGGCCGAGCCGGGCGGCGACACGCCGGAGCGGCTCGGCGAGGACTACTCGTGCGGGATCGGCGGGCCGCCGCTGCGGCCCGGTCGCGAGGCCGACTGCGACCTGCCGGCCGCGCCTACCGCTGCTCGGCGGCGAACCGCCGCGCGAACTCGCTGAAGGCGTCGAGCGCCTCCGGGTTGGCGAGCGAGCCGCGGCTGACGACCGTGGCCGGGTCGCCGCCCATCAGGATCCGTTTGACCGGCACCTCGACGATCTTGCCGGAGAGCGTGCGCGGCACCGCCGCGATCGCGAAGGCGGCGTCGGGGACGTGGCGCGGGCTGCAGCGCTCGCGCACCGCCCGCGCGATCCGCTTCTGCAGCTCCTCGTCGATCTCGGCCCCCTCGCGGAGGACGACGAACAGGGCGATCCAGCCGTCGGTCCCCTCGCGCGGTAGGTCGACGACCAGCGCGTCGAGCAGCTCGGGAACGCTGTCGAGGGCGCGGTAGATCTCTGCGGTGCCGATGCGGACGCCGCCGCGGTTGATCGTCGAGTCGGAGCGGCCGTAGATGATCGCCGTGTTGCGCGGGGTGATCTCGATCCAGTCGCCGTGGCGCCAGATCCCCGGGTACATCTCGAAGTAGGCCTCGCGGTAGCGGCAGCCGTCGTCGTCGCCCCAGAAGTAGATCGGCATCGAGGGCATCGGCTCGGTGATCACCAGCTCGCCGACCTCGCCGATCACCGGGTTGCCCTCCGGGTCGAAGGAGGCGAGGGCGCAGCCGAGCGCCGGCCCCTGCAGCTCACCGCGGTAGACCGGCAGCGTCGGCACGCCGCCGACGAAGGCGGTGCAGACATCGGTGCCGCCGCTGGTCGAGAACAGCCAGAGGCGCTCGCCGAGGTGCTCGTAGAGCCAGTCGAAGCCCTCCGGCGCCAGCGGCGAGCCGGTCGAGCCGAGCGCCCGCAGCCGCGAGAGGTCGCGGCCCTCCTCGGGGACGACCCCGGCCTTGATCGAGGCCGAGACGAAGGCGGCGCTGGTCCCGAGGACGGTGATCCCGGCCTCCTCGGCGAGGTCCCAGATGCGGCCCAGGTCCGGGTAGCCGGGGTTGCCGTCGAAGAGGACGATCGGCGCCTTCGTCAGCAATCCGGAGACGAGGACATTCCACATCATCCAGCCGGTCGTCGTGAACCAGAAGAAGCGGTCATCGGAGCGCAGGTCGAAGTGAAGGTGGAGTTTCTTCAGGTGCTCGAGCAGGATCCCGCCCTGACTCTGGACGATCGCCTTCGGCAGCCCGGTGGTGCCGGAGGAATAGAGGACCCAGAGCGGCGTCGCGAAAGGGACGCGGGCGAAGCGCAGCTCGGCGGCGTCGGGAGCGCCGGCGCCGAGCTCCTCCCAATCGACCGAGTCGGCCAGCTCGCCCTCCGGCCTCAGGTAGGGGACCAGCACCGTGTGCTCGAGCGAGGGCAGCTGCTCGCGCAGCCGCTCGACCGTCTCCAGGCGCGGGAAGTCCTTGCCGCCGTAGCGGTAGCCGTCGATCGCGATCAGCACTTTCGGGTCGACCTGGGCGAAGCGGTCGACGACCGAGTCGGCGCCGAAGTCGGGCGAGGCCGAGGACCAGACCGCGCCGAGCGAGGCGGTCGCGAGGAAGGCGACGACGGTCTCGGCGACGTTCGGCATGTAGGCGACGACCCGGTCGCCCGCCCCCACCCCGAGCCCGCGCAGGCCGGCGGCGACCCGGGCCACCTCGGCCCGCAGCTCACCCCAGCGGAGCGTCTCCAGCTGGCGCAGCTCGGAGGCGGCGAGGATCGCCGGCTCGTCGTCGTCGTGTCCGCGGAAGACGTGCTCGGCGTAGTTCAGCCGCGTCCCCGGGAACCACTCGGCGCCGGGCATCTCGCGGCTGCCGAGGACCTGGTCGGGGGCGCCGTCGGCGATCACCTCGAAGTGGTCCCAGAGCGCGCGCCAGAAATCCTCCAGGTCGTCGATCGACCACTGCCAGAGCTGGCGGTAGTCGTCGCCGGCGGGGGCGCCGCGCTCGGCGGCCGCCAGGCGGGCGAAACGGGTCAGCTCGGCGCGCTCGACGTCGTCGGCGCTCGGCTGCCAGATCGGTGCGGTCTCCTCGTTCGTGCTCATCGTCGCCGGCGCGCCGGGCGCCGGGGCGGCGATTCTATTTGGCGCGCTCGAGGGTGAGCTTCGAGGAGCTGGCGGCGCCGCCCTTGGGCAGCACCAGCAACGTCACCGTCGCCTGGCCGTTCCTGCGAAGCAGCTGCTTGCCGCGGCGGTTGAGCTTGACCGCGACCGAGCCCCTGGCGTCGGCCGCGAGGCTGTACCTGGCGCTGCCGTAGACGACCGGCTTCGGCTTGCGGGCGCCCGCCGCGGAGGCGAGGGCGCCGCCGCCCGAGACCAGCTCGAGCCGCCCCTGGCAGGCGGCGTCGGCGCCGCAGAGAAGGCTGACGAAGGCGTTGTTCTCCTTCACCCGGGCAAGCTTGCGGACGAGCGTCGGGGCGACGATCGCTGCCGGCCCCGCCGGCGGCGCGGTCGGCGTGACCGGCGCGGGCGCGGGCCCGCCCGGCTGACAGCTGGTGTCGCCGGCCGCGCAGAAGGTCCAGCGGACCAGCACTTCGAGCCCCGGCGCGCCTTCCTCGCGGCGGCCGCCGCCGGAATCGTTCGGGTTGGAGCCGATCCGCGGGTAGAAGGCGCCGGCCCTGGAGTTGCCGATCGGCTCGTTGAAGAGGTTCGCCGACCCGACCGCGCGCAGCGGCAGCGCCCCGGCGCCCGCATCGGCGCTCAACCCCATCAGGTCCGCGGCGAGCACTCCTTTCAGCGTGTTGCGTTCGACCGCGAGGTCGAGCGGGATCGTCGTGATCGCGTTCGGGGTGAGCGGGATCGGCGCCGTCTCGCTGACGAAGAAGCAGCACTGGCCGGTGAAGCCGCCGGTGCCGAGCTGGCGCAGGACCGCGATGCGGACCGGCGCCGGGTTCGGGCCGGAGAGGATTTCGGCGCGGACGATGCGGCCGTCGCCGGGCACGCTGCTGACCCGCGGATCGGTTTCGACGCCCCAGACGCCGGCCTGCCGCCAGGTGCAGTCGGGCCCTTTCGAGCTCGGCACCAGCCCGTAGTCGCCGGAGCTGTTGACGATCGACGGTTCCCACTCGCAGCCCCAATCGACGGTCGGGCCCGGCGTCAGCGAGCTGCCGAACTGGACCGGGGCGGCCGCGCCCAGCGCGGGCAGGGCCAGCCCGGCGGTGACGGCGGCGGCAAGGACAGCGACGATCGCGGCGAAGCGCGGTGGACGGACACGCATCGCGCTGGATTATCGGCCCGCGCGAGCACCGTCGACAAGGCCCGAAATCGAACTGGGGCATTCTCCCACACCTCGCCCGCGGCCGCTACTCGGACGGCAGGGGCGGCGGGGCGGAGCGGTAGCGCGGCGGCGTCTCCGAGAGGCGGATCGGGTTGCGGGGGAGTGGCACCGTGGTGCCGTCCTCGCGCGGCACCGCGACGATCGGGTCGAGGCCGATCCGCTCGGCGAAGGCGAAGGCGCCGGCGAGGTCGTTGACGACGCCGGCGGGGACGCGGCGCGCGGTCAGGCGGTTCGCCCACTCGGCGGCTGGCGCGGCGGCGAGCGCCGCCTCCAGCTCGACCCGCAGCGCCTCGCGGTGCTCGACCCGGGCCGGGTTGGTCGCGAAGCGCTCCTCGGCGGCCAGCTCCGGCCGGCCCAGCTCCTCGCAGAGGCCGGCGAACTGGCGGTCGTTGCCGATCGCCAGCACCAGCTCGCCGTCGCCGGTCCGCAGCAGTTCGTAGGGGGCGATGCTCGGGTGCTCGTTGCCGATCCGGCCGGGGACGGCGCCGGCGATCGTGTAGCCGGAGGCCTGGTTGACGAGCGCCGCCAGCAGCGCCGAGAGCAGGTCGACCTCGACCAGCTGGCCGCGGCCGGAGCGGCGCCGGTGCTCGAGCGCGGCGAGGATGCCGACCGCCGCGAAGAGGCCGGCGACCACGTCGACCAGAGCGACCCCGACCTTGAGCGGCTGCCCGTCGGCCTCGCCGGTGATGCTCATCAGCCCGCCGAGCGCCTGCACCAGGAGGTCGTAGCCGGGCAGCGCCGCGCCGGCCTCGCCGGAGCCGAAGCCGGTCAGCGAGCAGTAGACGAGGCCCGGGTTCGCGGCGGCCAGCTCCTCGTAGCCGAGCCCGTGGCGGGCCATCACCCCGGGCCGGAAGTTCTCGACGACGACGTCGGCCGCGGCGGCGAGCCGCTGCGCCTCGGCCCGGTCGGCCTCCTCGGCGAGGTCGAGGACGAGGCTCGCCTTGTTGCGGTTGACCGCCTGGAAGTAGGTCGCCTCGCCCTCGGCGTCGTAGGGCGGCCCCCAGGCGCGGGTCTCGTCGCCGCCGCCGGGCCGCTCGACCTTGGTCACCTCGGCACCGAGGTCGGCGAGCACCATCGTCGCCAGGGGACCCGCGAGTACGCGCGAGAAGTCGAGGATGCGGAGCGGTCCGAGGGCGGTCTCGGCGGCCTCTCCGGCGCCCCACGCCTCGCCGCCGGTCTCGGCCGCCCCGGCACGCCGCAGCTCGGCGGCCGCCTCGCCACGGCCCGCTTCCCCCGGCACAGCGGCCCCCGGGGCGCCCGCCGCACCCCCCAAAGGTCCCTCCTCTGCACCCGGTCGAGCCGCCATCTGGTTGAATCCAAGCAGATTTTCGAAAATCGACGATCCGCCCCAGGCGCACCCACCACCTGCTCGGCGGAGCCCCGAAAGGACTTCCCCCCGATGACCAGCACCGCAGCCGCCCCGGCGAAGACCCGCCCCGAGGACTTCCTGGCGATCGACGCCCTTCTCTCCGACGAAGAGCGCGACATCCGCGACACCGTGCGCGCCTTCGTCCGCGACAAGGTCACCCCCAACGTCGGCGACTGGTTCGAGGAAGCGACGATCCCGCGCGAGCTGGCGAGCGAACTCGGCGCCCTCAACGTGCTCGGCATGCATCTGACGGGCTACGGCTGCGCCGGTGCCTCGGCGACCGCCTACGGGCTCGCCTGCCTGGAGCTCGAGGCCGGCGACTCCGGCGTCCGCAGCCTCGTCTCCGTCCAGGGCTCGCTCGCCATGTACGCGATCTGGAAATGGGGCTCGGAGGAGCAGAAGCAGGAGTGGCTGCCGAGGATGGCCGCCGGCGAGGCGATCGGCTGCTTCGGCCTGACCGAGCCCGACGCCGGCTCCGACCCCGGCTCGATGCGGACCCGGGCCCGCCGCGACGGCGACGACTGGATCCTGCACGGGCAGAAGATGTGGATCACCAACGGCTCGATCGCCGAGGTCGCCGTGGTCTGGGCACAAACTGACGACGGGGTTCGCGGCTTCGTCGTCCCCAAGGGCACCCCCGGCTTCACCACCCAGGACATCCACAAGAAGCTCAGCCTGCGCGCCTCGATCACCTCGGAGCTGCTGCTCGACGACGTCCGCCTGCCCGACTCGGCCCGGCTGCCGGAGACCAACAGCCTGCGCGGCCCCCTCTCCTGCCTCAACGAGGCCCGCTACGGGATCGTCTGGGGGGCGGCCGGCGCCGCCCGCGCCTGCCTCGAATCGGCGCTCGAGTACTCCAAAGAGCGGACCCAGTTCGGCAAGCCGATCGGCTCCTTCCAGATCCAGCAGCAGAAGCTCGCCTTCATGGCGCTCGAGGTGAACCGGGCGACGCTGCTGGCGCTCCACCTCGGCCGCATGAAGGACGAGGGCCGGCTGCGCCCCGAGCACGTCTCGATGGGCAAGCTCGGCAACGTCAACGCCGCCCTCGAGGTCGCCCGCAACGCCCGCCAGGTGCTCGGCGCCAACGGCGTCACGCTCGAGTATCCGGTGATCCGCCACATGAACAACCTCGAGTCCGTCGTCACCTACGAGGGGACCGCCGACATCCACGCGCTGGTGGTCGGCGAAACGCTGACCGGGCTGAGCGCCTTCCGGTAACCGTCCGGTGACCTCCACCCCACTCGCGACGCCGGGCACCGCCGCGCAGCACGCGGTCGAGGCTCTGCGGCGGGCGCTGGTCGCCGGCGAGCTGGCGCCCGGCGACAAGATCCGCCAGGAGGAGCTGGCCGACTCGCTCGGCGTCAGCCTGGCGCCGGTCCGCGAAGCGCTCGCCACCCTCGAGCGCGAGGGCCAGGTCACCTACCTGCCGCGCCGCGGCTATTTCGTCAGCCGGCTCGACCTCGACGACCTGCGCGAGATCTACGAGCTGCGGGCGGTGCTCGAGGACCGCGCCGCCCGCCGCGCCCTCCCCCAGCTCGACGAGGACGCGCTGCGGCGGATCGAGCTGGCCGCCCGCGAATGCGTCGAGGCGGCCGCCGCGGGCGACGTCGCCGCCGAGCTCGCCGCCAACCGCCGCTTCCACTTCGCGATCCTCGGCAGCCCCGGCCAGCAGCACACGATGCGCCTGGTCAGCCTGCTCTGGGACTCGACCGAAACCTACCGGGCGCTCTACTACAACTCGCCCGAGGCGCGCCAGGACTCGCTCGACGCCCACGAGCTGATCCTCGCCGCCCTCACCGCCGGCGACGCCGAGCGCCTGCTCGCCGCCCTCGACGCCCACCGCACCAGCGCCCTCGACGCCCTCGAACGCGTCCTCACCGCGGGCTGACCGGCCCCGACCGAGCGGCGGCATCGCCCGAGTAGCATCGGCCGCATGGCGAGCGGAGCCGAACCCGGGCGGCTGAGCGTGCGGGTCGGGGTCGGGCTGAGCCCGCTGGCGCCGGGGCCGCCGGACACGGCTTTCTGGGCGATGGTCGAGGTGTTGGAGGAGGTCGGCTGGGACTCGCTCTGGCTGAACGACTCGCCGGGGCGGCTGGGGAGCCTGGCGCCGTTGCCGACGCTGGCGGCGGTGGCGGCGCGAACCGAGCGACTGAAGCTGGGGACCAACGTGCTGGTCCTGCCGCACCGCCACCCGGTGGTGCTGGCGCGGGAGTTGGCGACGCTCGACGTGCTCTCGGCGGGGCGGCTGCTGCCGGCCGGCGGGCTCGGCGTCGATCTGCCGCAGGAGCTGGCGGCGACCGGGGTGGTGAAGGCCGAGCGGGCGCCGCGGGTGGAGGAGTCGGTGGCGGTGATCAAGGAGCTGTGGGGCGGTGAGCCGGTCACCCACCGGGGGCGCTTCTGGTCGTTCGAGGACGTGAGGCTGTCGCCACGGCCGACGCGGCCACGGCTCGAGCTGTGGCTCGGCGGCCGGGCGCCGGCGGCGCTGCGGCGGATCGGCCGGGTCGGCGACGGCTGGCTCGCCTCCTTCGCCGCGCCCGAGCAGGTCGGCGAGGGGATCGCGACGATCCGCGCCGCCGCCGCCGAGGCCGGCCGGACGATCGACGAGGACCACTACGGCGCCACCATCTTCAGCGCCCCGAGCGCCGCGGACCTGCCCCCGCCCGGCGACCTCCTGCTCGACCGCCTCCGCCCCGGCCTCGACCGCGCCGACCACGTCGCCGTCGGCGCCGCCGAGACCCGCACCCTCCTGGAACGCTTCCTGGCCGTCGGCGCCACCAAGTTCGTCCTCAACCCATTAAGCAAAGACCCCGCAGCCTGGCTCCGCGAGCTCTACCCAGCGATCCGACCCTTGGAGGAAGCCGGCGCAGCGGCCCGTTGGGAGGGGGCGCGGATGCTGCGAGCGGGTGAGCCCAGTAGCGTCCGCGACCCCTCCCCGCAAACCCCTCAGCGCGGCAGCAACTGATCCAGCGCCGCAAAGGTCGCCGCAGTTCGGACAAAGCCCCCCGCCAGCCGCGCCACCAACTCGGCCCGCCGGCTCGCGACCCGATCGACCAGCTTCAGCTGCCTGGTTTTCGGCCGCGGCCCTTCCTCAGCCGCCCTGGACGCCGCCACCGCTTCCCCTTCGCCGGGAGTCACCCCGCCGAGTCCGGTCGGCAGGCCGGCGAGGCAGGCGCGGATGCCTTCGGCGATCAGCTCGGCCCGGACTTCGGAGCCTTCGGGGTTCGGGTGGAGGTTGTCCGGTTCGAGCAGGCTCGGGTTCTGGTTCACGGTAGTCGCCCAGTCGGGGGTCTGGGTGCCGGGGCGGGCGGCGGCGAATTCGTGGACGACGCGGTTCTTGCCGCGGTTGTTGACGCCGTTGACGGTATAGCCGTGGATCGTCGGCACGACCATGCAGCGGTTGCCGACCTCGGCGGCCACCTTGCCCAGGTTTTCGGCCAGAATCTCGGGATAGGCGGGGTTGTCGTTGGTACCCCCGTCGAAGACGATCACCGAGTCCGACGGGGAATAGCTTTCTTGGAAGAGGTCGAAGATTTCGTAGGTGTTGGAGCCGCCGACCGCGTCGATCGTCAGCGGCACCCCGGGCAGCAGGCTTTCGAGATGGGGCGAGGTCAGTTCCTCGAGGCTGTCGCCGACGACGAGGACACCGCCGTCCCCCTCCGCCGCGCGCGCCGGCCCAGCCACCGCCAGCAAGATCAGCGCCAACGCCAGGACGAGTCCCGCCGAGCTTCGCAACCGCTTCCTCATCGCCGGGTTTGTAGCGCACTCGGCCGCTGTCGCCGCCGGGCGCCGCTCGCCGTCGCGGGGCTGGCGCTGGCGCTGGCGCTCCCCGCCTGCGGCAGCCAGTCCTCGGCGGCGCCGGAACCGACCACCACGCAGTCAGCGAGGAGCGCACCTCCCGCGGCCCACGCTCCCGCGAAGACCGGAGCCGGCAGGCCCGCAGCCCGCGGAGCGAGCGCCACCTGCACCGGCGGTCTCGACGGCTTCCTCGCCGAGCTCGAGCACCTGCGGCGCAGCCTCGCGATCGGGGTCAGCTACGAGCAGTACGTCGCCGAACTCGGCACCGTCCGCAAGTCCTACCAGCAGGTCCCGGTCGCCGAGCTCGACCTCGCCTGCGTCTCCGGCCCCGCCGCCAGCGCCGAGGAATCGTTCGACGGCTACCTCGCCGCCGCCAACACCTGGGGTGACTGCGTCTCCGAAGCCGGCTGCGAAACCGCCGCGCTGGAACCGAGGCTGCAGCGCGAATGGCGCGCGGCGGCGAAGCGGCTGGCGGCGGCGAAGCAGGAGCTCGGCGCCCGCTAGGCGCCGTCGAGCGCTCGAGCCAGCGGCGTCAGGTCGGCGATCTGCAGATCGCCGCTCAGCCCGCGCAGAGCCGCGGTCCGCGCTCCCGCCCGGCGGCCGGCGTCGAGACCCGGCTGGGAGTCCTCGACGACGAGGCAGCGCTCGATCGGGACGCCGAGCTGCTCGGCGCCGAGCAGGAAGCCCTCCGGGTCCGGCTTGCCCTTGGCGACGTCCTCCGAGGTGACGACCAGCGGCGCCTCAATCGCCGTGGCGCCGAGACGGATCGCCGCGAGGCGGCGGTCGCAGCTGGTGACGATCGCCCACGGCAGCCCGCGCCGGGCGAGCACCTCGAGCAGCTCGCTCGCGCCGGCGCAGCGGGCGATCCCATCGAGGTCCTCGTACTGGAGCTCCAGCTGGCGCCGGCCGTGCCGGTCCACCGTCTCCTGGTCGAGCTCCGGCTCGAGCAGGGCGACGGTCTGCTCGGCCGGCCGGCCGTGGATCCCGAGCTGCTCGAGGCGCTCCCACTCGACCCCGAGCTCGTCGGCCCAGCGCCGCCAGGCTCGCTCGACGGCGGCGTCGGAGTCGACCAGGGTCCCGTCGAGGTCGAGCAGCAGCGCCTCGACCGCACCGATCCAGTCGGCGCTCACGGGCGGAGGGCCCCCATCGAGTGGAGCTTCAGCCCGGTCAGCAGGAGGACGAGGAGAAGCGTGACCGCGTTGGTGAGGCTGATCGCGAGGTCGGCGGTGAGCAGGCCGTAGACGAACCAGCCGGAGACGCCGGCGCCGAACAGGGCGAGCCAACCGAGCGAGAAGTCGGCGGCGGAATTCCTGCGCACGGTCCGCAGCACCTGCGGCAGGAAGCTGAGCGTCGTGAACATGCCGGAGATCAGGCCCAGAGTCGTCATCGGCGGCTCCCGAGAGGTTTGTACAGCTTATGTACAAACTGACGTACTCCGAGGATGGCCGCCGAACCCACCTCCCACCCCGCCGCGCCCGGCCTCAGCCAGGCGCTGAGCGAGCTACATCGTGCCGGCGGCGCGAGCAGCCGCGCCGAGCTGACCAGGCGCCTCGGCTGCAGCCGCAGCGTCGCCGGCTACCTGCTCGGCGAGCTGGCCGAGCTGGGGCTGGTGACGGTCGAGGCGGGCAGCGAGCCGTCGGGCAGCGGCGGCGGCCGGCCCTCGCAGCTGGTGCGGGTGGCGAGCTCGGCGCCCAGCGTGATCGCCGCCGACCTGGCGTCCGGTTCGCTGGCGGTGGCGCGGATCGCGGTCGGCGGCGCGGTCCTGGCGAGGGAGGACTGGACCCTCCCCGCCGAGCCCGAGGTGGCGACCGTCGTCGAGCGGCTCGGCGCGATGATCGCGGCGCTCGCCGCCGAGCCCACCGCCACCCTCGGCGTCGCGGTCGCGGTCCCCTCGCCCGTGAACCGCGAGGAAGGGCGGGCGCTGGCGCCGCTCAACCTCGGCTGGCCCGACCTGCCGCTCCTCGACCTGGTGAGGGCGGAGCTCGGCCGCCGCTCGCTGGCGGCGCTGCCGGTGCAGATCGCCAACGACGCCAACCTCGCCGCGCTCGCCGAGAGCCGCCGCGGCGCCGGCCGCGGCGCCGAGCAGCTGCTCTACCTGACCACGCTGCACGTCGGCCTCGGCGGCGGCCTGGTCACCGCCGGCCGGCCGGTCGAAGGCGCGCACGGGTACGCGATCGAGCCGGGCCACATCACCGTCAACTCGCCCGGCGCCCCCTGCCCCTGCGGCTCGACCGGGTGCCTCGAGGTCGAAGCCGACAACCGGGCGCTGCTGCGCTTCCACGGCGAGGCCGAGGTCCCGCACGAGCAGGTGCTCGCCGCATCCGCCCGCGTCCTCGACGGCGCCGAGGCCGGTGAGGAGGCAGCCCTGGCGGCCGCCTCGGAAGCCGCCGGTCACCTCGGCACCGGGCTGGCGAACCTCGTCAACCTCTTCGACCCCGACCGCGTCGTCCTCGGCGGCACCCTGGCCCGGCTCTGGCGCCTGCTGCCCGAGGAGATCGCCCGCCGGGTCGCCGACCGCGCCTTCCTCGAGCGGCTCGGCGGGGTGCCGATCCGGCCCGCCGAGCTCGGCGAGGCGCCGCTGCTCGGTGCCGCGGAGCTGGCCCTGGAGCCGCTGCTCCTGGATCCGCGCGGCGCCGCCGAGCGGGCGCTCGCCGGCAGCTAGCCGACCGCGACTCTCGCGTTCGCAGGAGCGCCCGCTCGCGGGCGCTGGCCGCGCCCGCCCGTATCGTGGCCGCCGTGGACATCGTCCTTGCCCTCGCCGCGGCGCTGCTCTTCGCGCTCGGGACCGTGCTGCAGCAGCGGGCCGGGCTGGAAGAGCCGGCGACCGGCTCCAGCTCCGGCCTCCTGATCCAGATGGCGAAACGGCCGGTCTGGCTGGCCGGGATCGCCGCCGACGGGCTCGGCTTCGGCTGTCAGGCCGCCGCGCTCGGGTTCGGCCGGCTGGCGGTGGTGCAGCCGCTGCTGGTCGCGAGCGTGGTCTTCGCGCTGCCGCTGGGGGCGCGGCTGACGGGGCAGCGGGTGCGGCGGATCGACATCGGCGCCGCCCTCCTGGTGACCGCGGCGCTGGTCGCCTTCCTGACGATCGCCGACCCCTCCGGCGGCCGCGCCGACGCGCCGCTCGGCGAGTGGCTCGTCGCCGGCGCCGCCTGCGCCGGCGCCTGCGTGCCGCTGGTCCTGCTCGGCCAGCGCGGGCCCGCCCCGCGGCGCGCCGCCTTCCTCGGGATCGCGACCGGCATCCTCTTCGCGCTCTCGGCGGCGCTGACCAAGGCCGTCGTCGACGAGCTCGACGACGGCGTCCTGACGATCTTCACCACCTGGCACCTCTACGCGCTGGTCGTCGTCGGCTACGCCTCGATGACCCTCAACCAACTGGCGCTGAACACCGGCGCGTTGGCGCCGGCGGTGGCGACCAGCATGGCCTTCGACCCGATCGTCAGCGTCGTCCTCGGCATCACCCTGCTCGAGGAGACGCTCGACACCGGCCCGCTCGACATCGCCGCCACCGTCCTCGCGCTGGCCGCCGCCGCGGTCGGGATGGCGGTGCTGGCGCGGCAGCAGAACCAGCCCGCGGGGCAGCCCGCCCCGGCCTAAAGGTCAGCCCCCGTGGACGCCGAAGAGACGAAAGTGGAATCAGCTTCGAGGGACGATGCAACCGCGGGGTCCGCGCCCGGCGAGTTCCAGGAGGAGACCCGCGCCCACCGGCTCGCCAAGCTCGAGGCGATGCGGAAGCGGGGCGTCGACCCCTACCCCGTCCGCTTCGACCGCGACTCGACCGCGGCGGCGATCCAGGAGGAGTTCGGCGGCCTCGCCGCGGGCACCGACACCGGCAAGGTGGTGAAGATCGCCGGCCGCATCCTCGGCGAGCGCCGCCACGGCCGCCTCGACTTCGCCGACCTCCGCGACGAGACCGGCCAGATCCAGCTGCTCGCCTCCTCCGACGCCGTCGGCGCCGACGAGCTGCACGAATTCTCCGACCTCGACCTCGGCGACTGGGTCGGCGTCGAGGGCACCGTGATCGCCTCCGACAAGGGCGAGCTCTCGGTGCGGGTGGCGAAGTTCGAGCTGCTCTCGAAGAGCCTGCGGGCGCTGCCCGACATCCGCCACGGCGTCATCGATCCCGAGACCCGCTACCGGCAGCGCTACCTCGACCTGATCCTCGACGAGGACTCGCGGCGGGTCTTCGCGATCCGCTCGGCGGTGATCTCGGCGACCCGCAAGACGCTGCTCGACCGCGGCTTCCGCGAAGTCGAGACGCCGGTCCTGCTCGACCAGGCCGGCGGCGCCGCGGCGAAACCGTTCATCACCCACCACAACGCGCTCGACATCGACATGACCCTGCGGATCGCGCTCGAGCTGAACCTGAAGCGGCTGATCGTCGGCGGCATGAACCGGGTCTTCGAGATCGGCCGCGTCTTCCGCAACGAGGGCGTCGACACCCGCCACAACCCCGAGTTCACGCTGCTCGAGGCCTACCAGGCATTCGGCGACTACCACGACATGATGGACCTCACCGAGGCGATCGTCGAGGCCTGCTGCACCGAGGCGATCGGGACCACGGTGGTGAGGATCGGCGATCGCGAGGTCGACCTGAAGCCGCCCTGGCGGCGGGCGACGATGGCCGAGCTGATCAAGGAGAACGCCGGGGTCGAGATGCACCCGTCGATGCCCGTCGAGGAGGCGCGGAAGATCGCCGAGGAGCGCGGCGTCGCCTACCTCGACGTCTGGGGCTCGGGGAAAATCATGGCCGAGGTCTACGACGACAGCTCCGAGCACCTGCTGGTCGAGCCGACCTTCGTGATCGACCACCCGCGCGAAGTCTCGCCGCTGGCCCGGGCCCACCGCGACGACCCGACCCTGACCGAGCGCTTCGAGCTGGTCGTCGCCGGCCGCGAGCTGGCCAACGCCTACAGCGAGCTGAACGACCCGGTCGACCAGGCCGAACGCTTCCAGACCGAGGCCGACCTGCAGGCCGGCGGCGACGAAGAGGGCGAACCCGTCGACAACGACTACGTCAAAGCCCTCGAGTACGGCCTCCCCCCCACCGGCGGCCTCGGCATCGGCCTAGACCGCCTAGTAATGCTCATTTCCGGCGCCGAAGCCATCCGCGACGTAATCCTCTTCCCAACTCTCCGCCCCGAGGGAAATGAGCCCACGAATCCGCTCGCAGCTCCCCAAATCTCGGGGGGGACCCCGTCGGCTAGCGATTTCGCAGCTCCAGGGGCCGATGTCGGCAGTGCCTCCGAACGTTTTGCGCCTGAGGAGAACAACGCCCCGGGCGCCAGCTCGCCCACTCCGATCGACGACAGGGCGAGTGAGGAGGCACTGCCGACAGCGGCCCCCGTGACCCGCAGACCCCGCTCCCTCCACTACCTCGCCTGGTCCAGCGTCATCGTCGCCATCTTCAGCCTCCTCCCCACCGCCACCTCGATCCGCTTCTCCCTAGGCCACCTCTCCTTCGTCCACTCCGGCGGCCGCTCCGCCGGCCTGATCCTCTCGGTCGCCATCGGCCTCGGGATCATCGGCGTCGCCCGCGGCCTCAGCCGCGGCAAGCGCCGCGCCTGGGGAATCGCGGTATTCCTCTTCGCGCTGGCCGCGGTCGTCCACCTCGTCCACGGTCCCGACCCGATCTCGGTCCTGCTCTCGGCGGCGATGGTGCTGGCGCTGATCTGGTTCCGCACCGACTTCCGCGCCAAGGGCGACCCCGGCTCGCTGACCCAGGCGATCGTCTTCGTCCCGACCTACCTCCTATTTGTCTGGGTCTTCACCTCGATCACGCTGTTCGCCGAGCGCGCCCACATCACCCCGGACCTGAGCTTCTGGGGCAACGTCGAAACCGCCTACCTCGGGCTGATCGGGCTCGACGGCCCCTACACCTTCCACCGCAACGTCTTCCACGACTTCTTCGAAACGTCGCTGCTGGTGATCGGCATCGTCGGCCTGATCACGCTCCTCTACCTCGTCTTCCGCACCTTCGTCCAGGCCGAGCCGCCGACCCCGGAGCGGCGCGAGCACGCCGAGCGGATCGTCCGCCGCTGGGGCGACGACACGCTCGACTACTTCGCCCTGCGGCGCGACAAGAACTACTTCTTCTCCGCCGACGGGCAGTCGCTGATCGCCTACCTCTACGTGCGCGGGACGGCGATGGTCGCCGCCGACCCGATCGGGCCGCCGGGGCTCGAGGAGCGGGTGCTCGACGAGTTCCTCGCCTTCTGCGCCGAGCGCGGCTGGCGGGTGGCGTTCTTCGCGGTCCGCGAGGCCGACGCCGAGCTCTACCGGGCCCGCGGCATGCACGTGATCTACCTCGGCGACGAGGCGATCCTGCGGCTGGCCGGCTTCAGCCTCGACGGGCCCGAGCGCAAGGCGGTGCGGGCGGCCGTCAAGCACGTCGAAAAAAGCCACAGCTTCGAGCTGATCGCCGAGAGCGAGGCCGACCCGGCGTTGGTCGCCGAGCTCAACGAGATCAGCGAGGAATGGCGCAAAGGGGCGCCCGAGCGGGGCTTCACGATGGAGCTCGGCGAGGACGTCGAGGGGACCAATCCGGACTTCGTCCTCGCGGTCGCCCGCGCCAAGAGCGGCGGCCGGGTCGAGGGCTTCCTCCGCTTCGTCCCCGTCTACGGCGAGGACCCGGGCTACTCGCTCGACCTGATGCGGCGCCGCCCCGACTCGACCAACGGGATGACCGAGTTCCTGATCGCCCGCGCCGCGCTCGGCCTCGGCGCCCGCGGCTTCAAGCGCCTCTCGCTCAACTTCGCCGCCTGGGGGCGGCTGCTCGACTCGGCCGAGAACGCCGGCCTCAGCGGCCGCCTGCAGCGGCTGATGGCGAAAGGCCTCAACCCCTTCTTCCAGATCCAAAGCTTGCGCGACTTCAACCAGAAGTTCGGTCCCGAATGGGTCCCCCGCTCGGTCGTCCTCGACGACGTCTCCGACCTGCCGCGGATCGCGATGCTCTACGCCAGCGTCGAGGGCTTCCTCGAGGTGCCGGTCCTCAGCCGCGCGCTGGAGCCGCCGATCCGCCAGCGGGTCGAAGCCGAGCGGGACGTCGAGCCGGCGCTGTCCTAGCCCGATCCGAAGTTCGCAATTTGGCGCGTTTTCGCGTGAATTTCGGCTGAAAGGGGGGAGAGACGTATGGCTCGCCGCCCTCTACGTGGCATGTTTTGCTGCGAATCGTCACAGCGGTAGGGGAGAGCCGAACTTTGAGCTCGATGCAGGGAGAAGAGCGGGCCTTGTCCGCGGCGGCGCGCAGGCGCGCCGCGATCGAGACCTACGTCCGTCATGAGGAGACGCTGCGGCGCACCGCGCGCCGCTTCTCGCTCTGCGAGGACGACGCCGACGACGCCCTGCAGCGGGCCTTCGAGGTGCTGCTCGAGAAGGCGCCGAGCGAGGACCCGCGTGAGCTGGTCCGCTGGACCCAGACCGTCGTCCGCCACGAGGCGCTGGCGGTGCGGCGCGACCGCGAGCGGATCCTCGGTGGCCCCGCGGCGATGCCGGCGGAACCGGGCCGCGAGGACTGGACGGCGCTGATTCCCTCCGACGCGGCCGGCCCGGCGGAGCGGGCGGAGCAGGCCGAAGCGGTCGCCCGCAGCCGCGAGGCGCTGCGCTCCCTGAAGCCGCAGGAGCTGCGGGCGCTGACGCTGCGCGCCGAGGGCTACTCCTACGCCGAGATCGGCGCGATAACCGGGTACTCGAACTCGAAAATCAACCGTTGCCTGGCCGAGGGTCGGGAGCGCTTCCGCCGCTTCCTCGCCGGCAGCGAGGCGGGCGAGCGCTGCGCCGCGATGGGGCCGCTGATCTCGGCCTTCTGCGATGGCGAGGCGGGGCCCAAGGAGGCGGCGGCGCTGCGCGAGCACCTGCGCGCCTGCCCGAGCTGCCGCGGCACGCTGCGCGCCTACCGGGCAGCGCCGAGGGCCGCGGCGGCGCTGGCGCCGACGCTGCCGCTCGGACGCTCGCTGGCCGACCGCGCCCACGAGGCGCTGGCCGGGCTGGCCGCGCGTTTCGGCCCCGGCGGCGACTCGACCGTCGGCGGCCTGGCCAGCACCGGCGGCAGCCGTGGCGCCGGCGTCGCGGCGCTGGCGAAGATCGCCGCGATCTGCGTCGGCACCGCCGGCGGCGCCGCGGCCTGCGTCGCCACCGGCGTCGTCCCGACCCCGCTCGGGCCCGAACCGACCCAGGTCACGGCGGCCCACGTCGCGCGACCACTCGACCGCCGCGCGAAGCGCCGGTACGTCAGCGAAACCGAAGTCCCATACGAAGTCGAAACGCCCGCCGAACCGGAAGCCTCGTCGCCGGAACCCGAAGCAACGCAGCCCGAGCATCACGACGCGAACCCGTCGCCCGAACCCGAACCCGAACCGGTGCTCGAACCGGCGGCGAGCGGCGGCGCGGTCGAATACTCGCCACCGCCTCCCCCACCACCGCCCGCGCCGAGCGAAAGCTCGGCCGGCATCGGTGGCGGCGGCTCGGCCAGCTCCGGCGGCGGCGACCCGGCCGGAGAGTTCGGGCCGTGAGGCGGCACCTGGGCGCGATCCTGATCGCCGTGCTGGCGTTGGTGGCGCCGTCCCTGGCGTCCCCGCCCCCGGCGTCGGCCTGGCAGGCGACGCCCGGCTTCGCCCTCCAGTGGCAACCGATCGGCAGCGGACCGGTCGGTTACCGCTTCCTCAACGTCCCCTGGGATCAAGCGCCGCACGCCCTCGGTCGGATCACCTACCTGGTCACCTCGGTGCCGTCGCCACCCGGCGCCGCCAAACCACCGCCCGGGAACTACCTGGTCGAAACCTGGGTCACCGGGCCGGACGGCGCGCCGACCGGGCAGACGATCGTCTCGGTCCCCTTCGACGACACGGCGCCGCTGCCGGCGCAGCCAACGGTGCCGCCCGGCTGGTTCGACGGCCACTCGCCGACGCCGGTGAAGATCGAACACCCGCCGCTGCCGCTCCCCTACTCCGGAATCCGCGGCTACGCGGTGACGATCGGCAGCCGTCCCGGCGAATCCCCCTGCGCGCTGCCGACCTTTTGCACGGATGCCGAGATCGACCTGCCGTTCGGGATCGACGGCGACAGCTTCAGCCTCGGGCCGCTGCCCGGCGGCGTCGGCTACCTGACGGTCGTCGCGGTCTCCGGCTCCGGGGTCGCCTCGGCGCCGCGCAGCGTCGCCCTGCCGGTCGACGCGACCCCGCCGGCGATTCGCTTCGCCGGCCTGCCCGGCGGCTGGGTCGACCATCCGGTGACGGTCACCGCGATCGCCGAAGACCCCGCCTCGGGAACCCTGCCGGCCGGCCCCGAGGGGCCGTTCACGGCGGTGGCGGTCGACGGAGCGAGGCCGCAGCTGGCGCTCGGCGGCAGCGTCGAGGCGACCGTCAGCGGTGAGGGAGTTCACACGATCGGCGCCTGGGCGAAGGACCGGCTCGGCAACGCCGCCAGCCCTGCGGCGACGCCGCCGGCCCGGGTGCGGATCGACGAAACGCAGCCGCGGGTCGCCTTTGCCGCCGCGCAACGACCCGAGGATCCGGAGCTGATCCAGGTGACCGTCGCCGACGCGCTCGCCGGCGCCAGCCCCGACCGCGGCTCGATCGAGCTGCGCCCGGCCGGCAGCGGGCGGCGCTTCGAGCCACTGCCGACCCGGCACGCCGACGCCGGGCTCAGCGCCCGCTGGAGCTCCGACGACTATCCCGCCGGCGACTACGAATTCCGCGCCACCGGCTTCGACGCGGCCGGCAACTCGACGGTCACCACCCGGCGCGCCGACGGCGTGCCGATGGTCCTCCACGATCCGATCAAGACGCCGAGCCGGATCGCCTCCGGCTTCGGCGGCGAGCGCCTCGTCTGGCAGCGCTGCCACCGGATCGACGGCGGCCGCCGCTGCCACCGCGAGGCGTTTACCGGCTTCGAGTCGCGGCCGGCGCTCTGGACCGTCCCCTACGGACGGCCGCTGCGCTTCGGCGGCATCCTCCGCACCGCCGCCGGCGATCCGCTCGGCGGCCAGCCGCTCGAAATCGTCGAGACCTTCGCTCCCGGCGCCAGGGCGGCCGAGCGGCGCACCACCACGACCACCGCCGCCGACGGCCGCTTCAGCGGCCACCTCGCGCCGGGGCCCACGCGCCGGGTCGAAGCCTTCTTCCCCGGCACCCGCACCCTGACCCGCGACAGCGGCCGCCCGGTGACGATGGCGGTCCGCGCCGGCCTGCGGCTGAAGGCCTCGACCAGCGCGGCGAGGATCGGCGGCAAGCCGGTCCTCTTCCACGGCCGCCTGCTCGCCGGTGGGGCGAAGATCCCCCGCACCGGCCGGCCGGTGCAGCTGCAGTTCCGCGTCCCCGGCGGCACCTGGAGCGAATTCCGCACCGTCCAGACCGACCGCCGCGGCCGCTTCCGCTACCCGTATGCGTTCACCGACGACGACAGCCGCGGCATCCGCTTCCAGTTCCGCGCCATCTCCCCCGAACAGGCCGACTGGCCGTACCGGCCCGGGGCGTCGCGGCCGGTAGCGGTCACCGGCTACTGAGAGTGCCGTAGGCGTTTCAGGACCAAGTGGGACGACGACGGCACGGGGCCCGCGTGCTGGTTGCACGCGGGCCCCGGGACGGCGGCGTATCCGCGATGCGTCCTGGGACGTCTAGCGGAGCGCGGCGAGCTGGTCCGACACGGTCGCGACCAGGTCCTGGGCGCGCGTGGTCGGGGCGTCGATCGCGGCGCGGACGCGGCGCTCGGCGTTGCTGCGGCTGCTCTTCAGCGTCGACTCGACGGTCCGCTGGCGGCGGCGCGCCTCACGCTCGACCCGGTTGCGGGTCTTGCGCGCTTCGGTCGTCGCTTTGCGACGGGCGCTGCTGCCACGGCGCTCGGTCCGCTTCAAGGTTTTGCGGAGCTGGGTGCGGTAGCTCTTCAGCTGTTTCTCGGCACTGGCACGACCGGTCCAGGGCTCGACCAGGTCGCCGACCCGATCGCTGACTGAGAGGACGACGCCGACCGGGAGGTCGACCGCGCTCTCGGCGACCGCGGCCACCTGGCTCTTCTGCGCCGCGGCGGTCTTGGCGGCCGCGCGCTTCCCCGCCTGGGCGCTGGCGGCGGCGGATTTTTTCGCTTCGGTGGTGGCCCGTTTGGCCTGCGTTTTCTGTTTGCTGCCGTTTTTGCTCTCTGCCATCAGGTGAATCCCTTCGGTTTCTCGCTGGACGCCTCTTGGAGCGTCCGAGTTTAGCGAACATATGTTCCACGAACACACGTTCCTAAACGATTAACCGGTGGCGGTTACACCGCGCTCCGAAGGTCGCTCAGCCGCGCTGGGCGGCGAGCATCAGCGCCAGCGACTCCTCGTCGCGTGCCGCCGCGAACGAGTAGCGGGACTCGAGGTCGAGCGCCGCCTCCTCGAGCGCCAGCTCGCCGAAGGCGACGGCGCCGCCGCCCTCGCGGGCGAACAGCTGCGCCGCCGCCGCGTCCACCGAGCGGCACGGCCGCAGGCTGAGGAAGGCGTCGAACCGCCCCGCCCCGACGTAGGCGGCGGTGATCGCGATCGAGCCGATCACCCGCAGCCGGTAGGCCTTGTCGACGAGCGCCTGCAGCGGTCCCTGGGACCACTGCGGCTCCATCGACTCGAGCCCGACCACCTCGAGCCGGCCGTTGCCCTGCGCGACGCGGGCGGCGACCGAGTCGACGGCGGCGCCGCCGCCGCGGCGGGCGACGAACTCCTCGTCGGCGCCGAAGTCGTGGACGAAGCCGAACTCGACGTCGGCCATCGAGGGGCCGGAGGCGACCGCCAGGCTGAGGCTGTGGGAGGGGATCGTGCGGCGCGCGTTGAGCGAGCCGTCGATCGGGTCGATCACGACCCGCACCTCGCCGCCGGCGCCGAACTCGACCTCGCCGCGCTCCTCGGAGACGGCGACGAACGAGGCGCCGTCGGCGGCCAGCTGCTCGAGCTCGGCGAAGATCACGTCCTCGCATTCGCGGTCGATCGTCAGCGTCCGGTCGCCGCCCTTGCCGATGCCCTCGTAGACGGTCCGCTCCTCGCTGGTCGTCACCGCGGCGAAGATCGCCCGCTGGGCGGCGACGGCGCGGCGGCAGATTGCGGTCCAGTCGGCGGCGAGAACGTCCATCGGCGCGGATGCTATGGCCCGCCGCCTCCGGGCCGCCTTCTCGAACGGCTAGCGTAGCTCCATGCCACCGGAGCAGGAGATCCTCGTCGGCGACGAGGCCGAGCGCGAAGGCGCGATCGGGCACGGCGGCGGCCCGCTGCTGGTGCTCGGCGCCGCCGGCACCGGCAAGAGCGAGCTGCTCGCCCGGCGCCTCGCCCACCTCGCCGCCGAGGGCACCGACCCGAGCCGAGTCCTCGTCCTCGCCAGCACCCGCGCCGCCTCCCGCCGCCTGCGCGAGCGCAGCGAGGCGCTGATCGCCGGACCCTACGAGGAGCTCTGGATCGGCACCTGGGACGAGACCTGCGAGCGGCTGCTGCGCGACCACGCCGAGGCCGCCGGCCTCGACCCCTACTTCGACGTGCTCGCCTCGGCCGAGCGGCTGGCGATGCTGCTCGACCGGCTCGACGACCTGCCGCTGCGCCGGCACGAGATCCGCGGCAACCCGGCCGGGCTGCTGGCGCGGCTGTTGGCGCGGATCGACGGGCTGAAGGCGGAGCGGATCGGGCCGACGACGCTGGCCGAGCGGGCGCGCGCCGAGGCGGCGGGCGCCGCCGACGAGGCGGAGCGCGAGGCGGCCTCGCGCGAGCTCGAGTTCGCCGAGCTCTACACGGCCCACGACCGCATCCTCGCCGCCGCCGGCAGCCTCGACCGCGGCGACGTCTTCCTCGCCCTCGACTGCCTGCTCGCCGAACGGCCAGACCTGCGCCGCGAGCTGGCGCGGCGCTTCGAGTTCACGATGGTCGACGAGCTCGAGGAGACGAGCGCCGCGCAGCGGGCGCTCCTGGCGGCGCTCGCCGACGAGGGCGACGACCACCTCTACGCGCTCGAGCCGGAGGGCGAGCTCGACCTCGGCGGCTGGTTCCGCGACCTGCACCCGGCCGGCGACGTGCTCGTCCTCAGCCACCGCTTCCGCGAGCCGGCGGTCCACTTCTGGCGCTGCGGCAACGAGCGGGCGCAGGCGCAGGCCTTCGCCCGCGAGGTCGAGCGGCTGCTCGCCGCCGGTACGGCGCCGGAGGGAATCGGCGTCGTGGTCGCCGACGCGGCGGCGGCGGGCGGGCCGGTCGCCGCGGCGATGGAGGAGCGCGGCATCTCCTTCCACCTCTCCGGGCCGGCGGCGCTCTTCCAGCGGCCCGAGGTGCGCGACGCGATCGCCTGGCTGCGGGTGCTCGCCGACCCCGACGACTCGCCGGCCGCGGCGCGGGCTCTGACCCGGCCGCCGGTCGAGTTGCGCTCCGGCGACCTGGCGCGGCTGACGACGATCGCCCGCCGCCGCAAGCAGGACATGGTCGTCGCCTGCGAGGCCGCCCTCGACTCGCCCCAGTTCCAGCCCGAGGCGCGCGAGCGGATCGGCGTCTTCCTCCGCATCTACAACTCGGCCGCGGCGGTGATGGAGGAGCGCCGCGCGGACGTCTTCGTCCGTCGCCTGATCGAGAACGTCGGCCTGCGCCGGCAGCGCCTCTTCGCCGCCCAACCGGAGGTGGCGGAGCGGCTGCTCGGGCTCTCGCGGCTGGCCGAGCTGGCGAGCGCCTGGGCGCGGCGACAGCCGCACGGCTCGACCCGCGACTTCGTCCGCTACCTGAGCGCGGTCGCCGAGGCCGGCGGCGAGCCGGCCGGGGTCGCCGAGGAGCCGCCGGCGCCGGGCGCCGTCCGCGGGGTGCCGCTCGACGAGGTGAAGGGGCTCGGCTTCGACCACGTCTTCGTGCTCGGGCTCGAGCGCGAGGCCGAGTGGGAGCGGGTCGGCTGGCCGGCGCGCGCGACCCTCACCCTCTCGCGGGTCGCCGGCGGCGAGGCCGAGGCCCACGCGTCCGCCTACTACAGCCGCGCATTGGCGGCCTCCGAGGCGGTGGAGGAGGAGCACGACGAGGAGCTGTTCGGGCCGGCCGAGGGCCTCCACGCGACCTACCGGACGCTGCGCGAGCAGGTGCTCGAGGCGTCCTGGCGGGCGGGGCGGGAGCTGTCGGAGCCGCGCCTCGACACCGCGATCGACGTCAACCGGGCGATCGCCCGCTACCTCGAGCTGCTGAAGCTGGCGGCGCTCGCCCAGCGGCCCGGCGACGAGGCGACCGAAGAGGCGATCGACGCGGTCAACGGGCTGCTGCGGCAGGTGGCGACGCCCGAGCAGCAGGCCGAGCTCGACGCCTCCTCGCTCGACGCCTACCTGCTCGGGTCAGAGCGCGAGCGCGACCGGCGGCTGGAGCTGATCGCCGCCCGCGAGGAGCCCTCGCTGGCCGCCTTCCTGCCACGCCGCGGCGACGGCCGGCTCAGCCTCTCGGCCTCCGACCTCACCCTCTACCTGACCTGCCCGCTGAAGTACAAGTTCGCCCGCGTCTTCGGTATCCCCCAGGAGCCGACGATCAACCAGCGCTTCGGGATCCTCTTCCACAACGTCCTCGAACGCTTCCACAAGGAGCCGCCGGAGGACGAGCGCGACGGGCTGAAGACGCTGAACCGGCTGTTCGAGATCGGCTGGCGGCGGACCGGTTTCGGCTCCTCGGACGACGAGCTGCAGTACCGCGACCGCGGCCGCGAGGCGCTGCGCCTGTTCTGGGAAAACGAGCGCCTCTCCGACGCCGAACCGGTCTGGCTGGAGAAGAAGTTCGACTTCAAGGTCGGCGAGCACCACGTCCGCGGCCGCGTCGACCGGGTCGACCGCCACCCCGACGGCGAGTACGAGCTGATCGATTACAAGACCGGCGAACGCAAGAGCGCCGAGGAGCTGGAGTCCGACCTGCAGCTGGCGCTCTACCGGATGGCCGCCCGCGAGGCCTGGGAGATCGACGCCGCCACCGGCTCCTACTACTACGTCCTCGACGGCGACAAGGTCGCAGCGCCGACCAAGCCCGACGACGCCGAGCGGGTCGAGCGCACGGTGCTCCAGGTCGGCGAGGGCATCCTCGCCCAGGACTTCGAGCCCCGCCCCTCGCCCAGCGTCTGCAGCTGGTGCCACTACCGCCTGATCTGCCCCGCGGCGGAGAGCTGACCCCAGTTGAGGTTGCCTTTTCCCGCGATATAGGCGGCAAACGGCAACCTCGATGAGTTCGGGCCGGCTACTGGTCGCCGCGTTGGCGGAGGAAGCGCTGGAACTCCTGGGCGAGGGAGTCGGCGGAGGGAAGCTCCTCGCCCTCGTCGATCATGTCGACCTGTTCGGCCTCGATCCGGGTGACGAGGTCCTCGATCTCAGGGTTGGCGGCGACGGCGCGGGCGATCTGGCGCTCGTAGTCGCTGGTTTCCTCTTCCAGCTCGGAGGCCTCGACGGCGATCCCGGTCAGCCCCTCGAGCCGGCGCAGCAGGGCCAGCGCCGCCTTCGGGTTCGGCACCGCGGCGACGTAGTGGGGGACCGCCGCCCAGAGCGAGGCGGAGTCGATCCCGGTGCGGCCGCAGACGTCGTGGACGATGCCGACGATCCCGGTCGGCCCCTCGTAGTTGGAGCGCTCGAGTTCGAGCTCCTCGACCAGGTCGGCGCTGGAGGCGAGGCCGGTGATCGGCACCGGCAGCGTGTGGGCGACCTCGGCGATCAGGGCGCCGAGGGTGACGACGAACTCGATCCCGAGTGCGTCGGCGGCGGTCGCCACCGACTCGGAGAAGGTGCGCCAGCGCAGGTTCGGCTCGGTGCCGTCGAGCAGGACCAGGTCGCGGTCGGCGTTCGGCACCCGGCAGAAGGAGAAGTCGTTGGCCGGCCACTCGACCCGGCGCGTCTCGCCGTCCTCCATGACGACGTTCGGCCGGGTGCTCTGGAAGTCGAAGAACTCCTCCGGGTCGATCGCGGCGATCGGCTCGGCGTCGAGGGCCTCGCCGATCGTCGCCAGCGCCGTCGACGCGGCGGCGGCGGCGTCGTTCCAGCCGCGGAAGGCGCAGACCAGGATCGGGGAGCGGAGGTGGGGCAGGTCGCCCTGCCAGGTGAGGGAATCCACATCGTGAGCGTAGCGAGATGGTCCGGTGGGTTTGCTGTGGAGGGGCCGGGCGCACTACTCGACTCACCCGCTCGCAGTACGCCCGTCCCCTGCCAACGGAGCGCCCCGTGGCTTCCCGGCGCCCGGGGTCGATCCAGCGGGTTCTCGGTCCCCGATGACGGCTGCTTACGCGGAGCTTGCGCGGCGGATGAGCTGGAAGGCCACGAAGAGCGCGAGTGCCGCGAAGGAGAGCTGCAGGGCGCGTTCGGAGATCCAGTTGGCGGTGGCTACTCCGAGGAGGACGCCGGGGAGGGCGAGGGCGCCGATCGCGATGCCCTCGCGGACGTGGACGTTGCCGTGGCGGTTCTGGCGGACGGCGCCGATCGCGGCGACGACGACGATCATCAGCAGCGAGGTCGACTCGGCCTCGACCTGGCCGAGGCCGATGCAGATGGTCAGGGCGGGGACGAAGAGGACGCCGCCGCCGACGCCGACCAGCCCGCCGGCCAGGCCGCCGGCGATGCAGATCAATACCGCCAGCACCTCGTTCATTTGAGGATCAGCTCGATCGCGATCCCGACCAGCAGCGCGGCGAACAGGTAGGAGACGGAGCGCTGCGGAATCCGCTGCTGGATCGCCACGCCGAGGACGACGCCGAGCACCGCCGGAATCGCCAGCAGGAGGCCGGTGGCGAGGTGGACGTTGCCGTAGAAGCCGCCCTCGAAGAGGGCGCCGAGCAGGCCGATGAGGACGATCGCGGCGAGACTGGTGCCGGTCGCCAGCCGCTCGCCGTAGGCGAACCAGAAGATCAGGAGCGGCACGATCACGGTGCCACCGCCGACCCCGAAGAGGCCGCTGAAGAGACCGGCGAGGAAGCCGATCGCCGCCAACCGCCAGGTCCTCTCCGAGGGGGGCCAACCGACGACCGAGGGCATCTCGCGATACTAGTGTCGCGATGCCACCCGGAGCCGATACCTCCGCGGGCCGCTGGGAGACGCTGCTCGGCCCCCTGCGCTCAGAGCCCGAGCGCGCGGCGGTGCTGACCGACATCGACGGCACCCTGGCGCCGATCGTCGAACGGGCCGAGGACGCCGCCGTCCCGGAGGCCGCCCGCGCCGCGCTGCGAGCGCTGAACCAGCGCTTCGCCCTGGTCGGCTGCGTCTCCGGCCGCCAGGCCCTGGAAGCGCGGGAACTGGTCGGCCTCGAAGAGCTGGCCTACGCCGGCAACCACGGGCTCGAGCTGCTGCTGCCCGGCGCCGCCGTACCGGAACCCGACCCCTCGGTCGCCGGCCGCGAGGGGGAAGCCGCGGAATTCCTCGCCGGCGACGCCGCGGCGCTCGACGGCGCCGAGCTGCGGCGCGAGGACAAGGGCCCGATCCAGGCGCTCCACTGGCGCGGCGCCGCCGACGAGACGACCGCCGAGGCGCGCGCCCACGAGCTCGCGGTCGCCGCCGGCCAGGCCGGCCTCGAACCGCGCTGGGGCCGCAAGGTGCTGGAGCTGCGGCCGCAGGGCGGCGGCGGCAAGGACGCCGCGGTCGGCTCGCTGCTGGCCGGCGACGGCATCACCCACGCCGTCTACGCCGGCGACGACCGCACCGACGTCGACGCCTTCCGCCGCCTGCGCGAGCTGCGCGAGCGCGGCGACCTCGAGACCGCCGTCTGCGTCGGCGTCCTCTCGCCGGAAGCGCCGAGCGAGCTGGCCGAGGAGTCGGATCTGACAGTGAGCGGTCCCGAAGGCTGGCTGGCCGTGCTCGACTGGCTGGCCGGGTAGCGGTCGGGGCGCCACGTGCCGTTCACCGACCTGCTGCGCACCTCGGTCTTCATCACCGGCGCCGAGGCGACCGCGCTCGGCGCGATCACCGCGATCGTCGTCGGCCGCGAAAACGACTCGACCACGCTCTTCGTCGCCGTCGTCTGGTGGATCGTCGCCGTGGCGATCGGCTTCTGGCTCGGCCGCCCGGCCCGTGCCGCCGAGGACATGCGCGGCGTCCTCGCCCGCGCCAAAACGGCCACCTCCCTCCCCTCCCAGACCCCGGCCCGGATCGCCCTCGGCCGCCTCTGGCCGATGGCCCTCTTCGCGATCGCCGCCGGCGCCCTCGGCGTCTTCTTCCCCGGCGTCGCCGCGGTCGGCGCCGGCTACGCCCTGCTCGTCTCGCTCGCCTGGCACACCCGCGAGGCGGCGGTGCTGGCGATCGAGCAACGCGACGGCGTCAAGTTCTACGTCGTCCCCACCTCCGCCCTGCGACCGGTCGAGCTGGTGCGGACGCCGGGCCTGCGCAGCGAGGCGCGGCACCGCGGCTCATACATCTAGGCCCGCACAGCCAATACCGCTTCTTAATAAGGGCCCGTATGTAGTCCGTAAAGGGCTATTATGGCCTATATATGGCACCTAAAAGCAAAGATCGTCCTCTTCCTCTGGAGGTCCGCCGCGCCCAGCGCCAGCTCGTCGAGAGCATCGTCACCTGGCGGAAGCTACGCGGCCTGACCCAATCCCAGCTCGCAGAACGCGCTGGGATCGGCCTGACCACTCTCAAACGTGTCGAGGCGGGCGACGGAGGCGTCGCCACGGAGATCCTGCTGCGCGTCCTCCGAGCGCTGGGGATTCTCGAAACGCTGACCCGCGCCTTGGATCCGTACGAATCGGACGTCGGACGCCTGCGCTCCGAGGAGAGCCTGCCTCAGCGCGTCCGGCCGCGGCGGCTCGGGGGCAGCCGTGAGTGACACCCACTCCGAGGTCTTCGTAGAGCCTTCCGGCGGCGACGTGCGGGCGGGCGAGCTCTGGTCGCACCGCCGCCGAAACGTCGAGTCGGCGACGTTCGCCTACGACCGTGCCTACCTCGCGACCCCGGGCGCGTACCAGCTGGACCCGGCCCTGCCGCTGGTCGACGGCCCGCTGCAGACCCCCGGGCAAAGGAAGCTTTTCGGCGCCTTCACCGACTGCGCGCCCGATCGGTGGGGACGGAGGCTGATCGAGCGGGCGGAGCGACGTGGAGCCGAGCGTGACGAGCGCCAGGAGCGCAGCCTCGGCGAGATCGACTACCTGCTCGGTGGCAGGGACGACATGAGACAGGGCGCGCTGCGCTTCCGGGACCCTGAGTCGGGCATCTTCCTCGCCGACGAGCAGACGGGTGTCCCCTCCTTGGTCGATCTCCCCAAGCTGCTCGCCTCCTCGGAACGCCTTGAACGTGACGACGGGAACGACGAAGACCTCCGCCTCCTGCTCCGCGGCGGCAGCTCGCTGGGCGGCGCCCGGCCCAAGGCACACGTCATCGACGCGGATGGAAACCCGGCGCTCGCCAAGTTCCCCAGCCCGAAGACCGATGACCGCGACGTCATGCGCTGGGAGGCGGTGGCGATCGAGCTGGCGCAGGCGGCGGGAATCCGCGTGCCGATCACCGAGCTCGTCGAGGTGGACGGGCGAGCGGTACTCGTCGTGCGTCGGTTCGATCGCGGAAGCGCGAGCCGGATCGGCTACGTCAGCGCGATGACGATGCTCGGCGTCAGCGACGGCGAAACCCGTAGCTACCTCGAAATCGCCGAGGCGATCGAAGCGACCGGCGCGAATCCCAAGTTGGACCTGGTCGAGCTTTGGCGGCGGGTCGCCTTCTCGATCCTCATCTCCAACACCGACGACCATCTGCGCAATCATGGATTCCTGCGGCTCTCGACCTCCGGCTGGTCGCTCTCGCCCGCCTTCGACCTGAACCCGGAGCCCGAACTGGGCCCCAAACATCTGAGCACCGCGATCGATCTCTCCGGCACGGACGCTCGCATCGACACGCTGATCGAGGTTGCGCCCTATTTCGGCGTGAGGAACGACGCGGCTGTGGAGATCTTCCGAGAGCTGTTCGAGGCGACGTCTCGCTGGCGGGAGGTCGCCGCGACCAACGGCCTCGGGCGCGCAGAGATCGAGGGGATGGCACCGGCGTTCGAGCACGACCAGCGCAGGGTGGCGGCTGAGCTGATCGCTTAGCCGCGGCCGGGCTTGCGCAGCTTCTGGAACTGGGTCCAGGAGCGGGTGTTGACGACTTCGGCCTTGGTCAGCCAGGCGCGGCGGGCGGTGGCGACGGCGTACTGCATGTTGTCCAGGGTGTCGACGCCGTGGGCGTCGGTGTTGAGGACGATGCGGGCGCCGGCGTCGGCGGCGAGGCGGGCGTGGCGGTCGGAGAGGTCGCGGCGGTTGGGGTTGCCGTTGATCTCCAGCATCGTGCCGGTGCGGGCGGCCGCCTCGGCGACCGCCTCGACATCGACGCCGTAGGGCTCGCGGCGGCCGATCAGGCGGCCGGTGAGGTGGCCGATGCAGTCGACGTCCGGGTTCTCGATCGCGCCGAGGACGCGGGCGGTCATCTCTTTGGCGGCGATGTTGAAGGAGGTGTGAACGCTGGCGACGACCCAGTCGAGGGCGGCGACCAGGTCGTCGGGGTAGTCGAGCGAGCCGTCCATGCCGATGTTGATCTCCGATCCGACCAGGAGGCGGAAGGAGCGGGTCGCGTGCTCCTCGTTCCAGGCCCGCACCTCCTCGATCCGCTGCCAGAGGCGCTCGGCGGTGACGTGGTCGCCGAAGCCGTGGCTGGCGGAGTGGTCGGTGATCGCCATGTAGGAGTAGCCGCGCTCGCGGCCGGCCTCGGCCATCTCTCCAAGCGTGTTGCGGCCGTCGGAGAGGGTCGTGTGGGTGTGCAGGTCGCCCTTCAGGTCGGCGAGCTCGATCAGCTTCGGCAGCTTGCCTTCGCGCGCCGCCTTCAGCTCGCCGCGGTTCTCGCGTAGCTCAGGGACGATGTAGTCGTAGCCGAGCCGCTCGTAGACCTCGGCCTCGGTCGCGCAGTGGGTCACCTCGCCGCTCTCGGTGTCGGTGACGCCGTGCTCGGAGACCGAGAGGCCCCGTCCCACGGCCTCTTCGCGGAGCGCGACGTTGTGGGCCTTCGAGCCGGTGAAGTGCTGCAGCAGGTTGCCGAAGTCGGCGGGCGGGACGATCCGCAGGTCGACCGAGATCCCGTTGTGGGTCTGGGCGCGGGTGCCGTTGGTGCTCGGCTTGCCGGCGGCGGCGATCAGCGGGTGGGCGATCAGCGCCTCGGCCAGCGCCGCGGGCTCCTCGGCGGTCGCGATCAGGTCGATGTCCTTGCAGGTCTCGGCCCAGCGCCGGGCCGAGCCGGCGACCTCGACCTCGTGCGAGGAGGGGTGCTCGCGGAGCGCCGCCGCCAGTTCCTCGGCGATCGGCTTCACCTTCGAGAGCAGCAGCCGCCCAGGCCCCTCCCCCGGCTCGCCGAGCCGCTCGAGGGAGGCGAGCACGTTTTCCTCGACCTTCTTGCCGAGGCCTTTGACCTTGCGGACCTTTTCTTCCTCGGCGGCTTTCTTCAGGTCCTCCATCGAGGAGACGCCGAGCTCCTCGAACAGCCGCCGCGCCGTTTTCGCCCCCATCCCGGGGATCCGGGTCAGTTCGATCAGGGTCGGCGGGAACTTCGCCTTCAGCTTCGCGGCGGCGGGGATCTCGCCGGTCTCGAGCAGCGCGTCGATCTTCTCGGCGAGGGTCTTGCCGACCCCCGGCACCTTCGTCGCTTCGCCCTTGGCCGCCAGCTCGGCGACCGAGACGGGGCTCTCGCGGATCGCGGTCGCCGCCGCCGAGTAGGCGAGCACGCGGTATTTGACGGCGCCGTCAAGCTCGTAGAGCGTCCCCAATTCGTCCAGCGCGGCGGCGATCTCGGCGTTGGTCATGGGCAGAAACTATCGGCAGGCCGGGGTGGGCATTACCCTGCGTGGGCGCCCGGCCCGCTGGGCGGGGAGAGCGATCTGGAACGTCGCCCGGGCGGCGCTATACTTTTTGAAGTATTGGACCCCAGCTCAAAGCCTCGATTTAGGGAGATCGAACCAAAGTGACCGGAAAATTGACCGATGTAACCGACGCAACCTTCAAAGCGGACGTCCTCGAGGCCGAGGGCCCGGTCCTGGTCGACTTCTGGGCACCCTGGTGCGGCCCCTGCCGCGTCGTCCACCCGGTCCTCGAGGAGATCGACGCCGAGCGGGATGATTTGACGATCCTCTCGATCAACGTCGACGAGAACCAGCAGACCGCGGCCGAGTACGAGGTGCTTTCGATTCCGACCATGATTCTGTTCAAGGACGGGGCGATTGCGAAGAAAGTCGTGGGGGCGATGCCGAAGCGGCGGCTCGAGGCTGAGCTGGAGCCGGCGCTGGCGTAGACCCGGCGCTCGGGGTTCGGGGGCGGTGCGAGGAGGGGGCGCGGACGCTGCTCGGCTCACCCGCTCGCAGCTATGCCGCGCCCCCTCCCGACCAGCCGGTCCAGTGCTCCACGTCGATGGCGAGGAGCTGGCCGCGCGGGTGCTGTTGCTCGTATCTCTCTTTTAGAGCTGCGAGCGAGCGCCGGGCCTCTGGCTCGTCGGGGGTGAGGGTGCGAGCGGTTCCGTCTGCTCTGACCCACCAGAGTTGGGTCCAGTCGTCCTCGTAGTGGTCGACCAACAGGGACGCGCGAGGGTTCGACTGCACGTTCTTCAGGCGCTGCAGGTCGGTGGTGCGCTTGGGTTTGGCGTCGACGACGCTGTAGATCGTTTCGTCGAGGAGGGCGAAGACGATTGGGACGATGTGGGGGGCGCCGGACGGGGTGACCGTTGCGAGGTGGGCGACCTGGGCGGAGGCGAAGCGGGTGCGGGCCTCCTCGGGGGTCACGCCGGTCGCGGTCAGGCCTCGCCGTAGAGCTCGGCGATCGCCCGCTCCCAGCGCTCGAGCGCGGGCTCGACAACCGAGCGGGTGCCGCTCGGCAGCCAGTGGGCGACGCGGCTGACGCCGAGCTCGGCCAGCTCCTCGAGCTTGCCGGGGTCGGTCGGCGCGCTCATCACCTGGACCTCGATCGGACGCTCGGCGCGGTCGCGCAGGTCGGCGAGCTTCGCGCGGAAGCCCTCGCGGTCGCCGTAGTTGGGGAGCCAGGCGTCGCCGAAGCGCAGCACCCGGTCGATCACCGTCGGACCGTTGCCGCCGACCAGGATCGGCGGGTGCGGGCGCTGAGCCGGCTTCGGCCACGACCAGATCCGCTCGAAGGAGACGAACTCGCCCTGGTAGCTCGCCTCCTCCTCGGTCCAGATCGCCTTCATCGCCTCGACCCGCTCCGCCATCAGCGCCATTCGCGTCCGCGGGTCGGTGCCGTGGTGCTCCATCTCCTCGCGGTTCCAGCCGGCGCCGACGCCGAACTCGAAGCGGCCGCCGGAGAGCCGGTCGACCGAGGCGACCTCTTTGGCGGTGGTGATCGGGTCGCGCTCGACCACCAGGCAGATGCCGGTGCCGACCCGCAGCCGGGTGGTCGTCGCGGCGACCGCGGTGCAGGCGACGAAGGGATCGTAGGTGCGCGCGTATTTCGGCGGCAGCTCGCCGCCGGCGGGATACGGCGAGTGACGCGCGGCGGGGATGTGGGTGTGCTCGGCGAAGAACAGCGACTCGTGGCCGCGCTCCTCGACCAGGCGGCCGAGCTCGCCGGGCGGCATCGCCTCGGCGGTCGGGAAGTAGGCGACTCCGAACTTCACGGTCGTAGCTTAGGGATCAGGGTTGGCGGGGGCGATCGTCGGTGGGACCCCCTCACTCGGCCTGTCGTCGATCGAAGTAAGGAAGGCTGGCGCCCCGGAGCATCGTTCTCCTCAGCCGCAAAACGTTCGGGGGTCCCACCGACGCTCACCCAAACGAATCGGCTGAGAACCACGCCACGTCCCGCAGCTAACGAAGAAGCTGCGGGCGTTCCCGTTTGAAAGCTTCCGTGCTTCGCTGCCTTGCAGCTAGACATCTCGTGCGGGTGGGGGTCGGGGGACCCTCCGAACGTTTTGCGGTTGAGGAGAACGGCGCTCCGGGGCGACAGCCCGCCTAACTTCGAACGACGACAGACCGAGAGAGGAGGGTCCCCCGACCCCCACCCTCTCGGAGACCTCTGCCTAGCTCAGCCCGGCTTCGGCGAGACCCGTTTCGATCCACGGCGTCAGGGTCCGGGCGAACGTAGCCGTCAAGTGACTTTTGTCGCGGTAGACGAGCGCGTTGCCGATCACCGCGCGGCACAGTTCGCTCGGGCAGATCTCGGCGGTGAGGTCGATCAGGTGGGCGCCGGGGGCCGTCTCGGCGGCTCGCTTGTCGAATTCGCGGTCCCATTCGCGCGGCTGCTTGAAGGCGCACGACTGCAGGTGATCGAGGTCTTCGGAGACGCAGCTGGGCACGTCCTGGGAGGAGGCCGGGGTGTCGCGGATCACGACCGTGCTCGGGCCCGCTTCCTGGATCCGCTTCAGCGTCTTTTCGTAGCCCTCCTGCAACGCTTCGGCGTTGGCGTCGCCGCTCAGTTCTTCGCCGTCTTCGCCGTAGGCGGTGTAGGCGGTGTCGCCGCTCATCACCACCGTCATCGAGCCGTTGCTGGCGCCTTCTTCGATCCGCTTCAGCGCCGATTCGCGCCAGACGTCGCACTGCGAGTACTCGCGGTCGGCGACCATGCTGCGGATCTTCACTTCGCCCGGCGAGCATTCGGCCTTGGTCAGCATGATCAGCCGCCAGTGGTGGGTGTCGGCCAGCTCTTCGAGCGGCGGGAAGTACTGCATCGCGTGCGAGTCGCCGAACAGGATCAGGGTCCGCTTGCCGTGCGGGTCCCCGTACAGGCAGCGGTTCGAGTTGGTCCCTTCGATTCCGACCAGGCAGCCGTCGTAGAAGGCGCGCGAGCGGTCGGCGCGGGCCCGCAGCGGGTTCGGCCGCACCGCCTTCGCGCTCTGCTGCGGCCGTGGCTGTTCGGGCAGCGCCGCGGCCCCTTTCACCTCGCTGACCGAGGCGGTCTTGAAGGACGGCTGCAGGTTGGAGACGAGGACGCCGCTGGCGACGGCGATCGCGGTGCAGGCGGCGCCGACCAGGATCGCCCGGTTCGGCAGCCGCGCCAGCGCCCGGGAGCGGCGGACCGGGTCCTCGAGCAGCGTGTGGCTGAGCACCGAGGGCACCCAGGCGACGGCGACGACCGCGAGCCCGGCGGCGACCGAGAGCGGCCCCCAGAGCGCCGCCGCGAAGATCAACATCGGCCAGTGCCAGAGGTACCAGGAGTAGGAGACCCGGCCGATGTGGCGGACCGGCGCCAGCGAGAGCAGCCAGGCGGGCGCGCCCGCCCGCTGCGCGTAGATCGAGGAGCCGGCGAGGATCAGCGCCGCGGCGCCGAGCGTCGGCAGCAGCGCGGCGACGCCGGGGAACGGGGTCGTCGCCGAGAAGGCGAAGCAGGAGTAGACGATCGCCGCCAGGCCCAGCCAGCCGATCGCCGCCGCGGCGTGGCGGTGCAGCTTGACCGCGCCGAGCACCGCCAGCATCGCCCCCAGCGCCAGCTCCCAGGCGCGGCCGAAGGTCGAGAAGTAGGCGGCTGCCGGGGACTGGTCGGTGAGGACGATCCCAGCCACCAGCGAGGCGATGAAGATCGCGACGATCGTCAGCCCGAGGATCGGTTTGACCGGGCGGCCCTTGCGCCGGAACCACCAGGTGACGGCCAGCATCAGCCCCGGCCAGACGAGGTAGAACTGCTCCTCGATCGCCAGCGACCAGAGGTGCAGGACGGGGCTCGGTTCGAGCCCCTGGGCGAAGTAGTCGACCGACTGGGCGGCGAAGTGCCAGTTGGCGACGTAGAGCGCCGAGCTGATGATGTCGCCCGAGGTTTCGGTCGCCCGCAGCGGCGAGAAGATGACGATCGAGAGGACGCCGACGGTCGCCAGCAGGAGCGCCGAGAGCGGCAGCAGCCGCTTCGCGCGGCGGGCGTAGAAGTTGCGCAGCGAGAGCGTCCGCCGCGACTCCATCTCCCCCAGCAGCAGACGGGTGATCAGGAACCCGGAGATGACGAAGAAGACGTCGACGCCGACGTAGCCGCCGGCGAGGAAGGAGACGCCCGCGTGGCAGACGAGGACGGCGAGGATCGCGACCGCGCGCAGGCCCTCGACGTCGGGCCGGAAGCCACGGCTGCCGGCCTCGTCGTGCAGCGGCTGCTGCCGCTTGTTCCACAATTTCAGGCGTATTCCTGAGCGCATGACTCGACTTTACGGTAGGGGTTCGCCTTCTTCAGGCGGGGCGGTGCGGCGATCCCAGATTTGCTCCAGCCAGTCCATCCCCCGCGAGATGAGAAAGGGACGAACCCGGTCGGTCGTGTGCCCCCCGGCAACTACCCAGAGGTGGACGCTGCCGAACTTGGCGGCGAACTGTTCGTTCATCGAGAGTGGCACAACCGAGTCGGCGCGGCCCTGGATCACCAGCAGCGGCTGCATCTCGGGGCGCCGGATCGGCGAGAGGCGGAGCCGCGCTTCCGGGGTCGCGGTGATCGTTTCGTAGTAGTTCGGACCGTAGCGGCCGAGCGGCCATTCCCAGGTTGCCAGGTCGGAAACGGGCGCCTTCGCGACCGCCGCTTCGACGTCGCCCTCGCCGGCCAGGATCGCCGCCAGGGTGCCGCCGGCCGAGGCGCCGTAGGCGTAGACCCGGTCGCGGCCGACCTGGTCGCGCAGCCGCCGCGCCTCCAGCCGCGCGGCGCTCACCGCCGCCGGCAGGTCGCCGAGCGGGTAGTCGACGTAATGGGTGACGAAGCCGGCGGCTTCGGCGCGCGGCTGGGTCAGCGGCCGGAACAGCGGATCGTGGAAGAGGAAGGAGCCGCCGTGGAAGAGGATCAGCTGCGGTTTCGGCCGCGGCTGCTGCGGGGCGATTCCGGATTCCGCCGCAGCCGCCGTCGCCGGCGCGAGCGCGAGCGCGAGCGCCACCACCAGGGCAAGGCAGAGCAGCGCCGCAAGCGGCGCCAGTGCGGCGCGAGCCGTGGCTGGGCGAAGTCTCGAGGGGCCGATGTGCTTCAAACCCGCGAGACGCCGATGAGTAGCTGGCGGTCGCCGATCTGGGCGCCCTCGCCCGCCTCGCCCTCGCCGTCGAAGGAGAGCGCGGTCGCCAGCACCTCGCCGGCCAGGTAGGCCTGGTGGTCGCGGGCGGCGGCCAGCAGCTCCTCGTCGCCGCCGAGCCGCAGCTCGATCCGGTCGGTGATCTCGAGGCCCGCCGCTTTGCGGGCGTTCTGGACCGCGTGGACGATCTCCCGCGCCAGCCCCTCGCGGCGCAGCTCCTCGTCCAGCTCCAGCTGCAGCGCCACCGCGTGGCCGGCGGCCGCCTCGACCTCGTAGCCCTCCAGCGGCTGCAGCGCCAGCGTGAAGTCCTCCGGGCCGAGCTGGTGATCCTTGCCGTCGATCGCGATCCCGACCGCTCCCCCGGCCTCCATCACCGCCGCGACGTGAGCCGCGTCGAGCGCCGCCACCGCCGCCGCCACCTGCGGCATCCGCTTGCCGAAGCGCGGGCCGAGGGCGCGGTAGTTCGGCTTCACCTCGTAGGTGACCAGCGCGCTCTCGTCGGAGACGAAGTCGAGCTCCTTGACGTTGAGCTCGGCGGTGACCAGGTCCTCGCGGGCGGAGATCGCCGCCCGCTCGGCCTCGTTGGCGACGATCACCGCGCGGCGCAGCGGCTGCCGCACTTTCGCCTTCGCCTGGGCGCGGGCGGCGCGGCCGAGCTCGACGGTCAGGCGCACCGCCTCCATCGCCTCCTCGAGCGCCGGGTCGCGCAGCGCCGGCTCGGGCGAAGGGAAATCGCGCAGGTGAACCGAATCGGGCAGGGCGCCGAACTCGCCCTCGCTGCCGCCGGCGAGGTTGCGGTAGACCTCCTCGGCGAGGAACGGGGTGAACGGCGCCAGCAGCTCGGCGACGGTGAGCAGGCATCTCCGCAAGGTTCGAAATGCCGCCGCGTCTCCCTCCCAGAAGCGGCGCCGCGAGAGCCGCACGTACCAGTTGGAGAGCTCCTCGACGAAGGCCGCGATCTCGCGTCCGGCCTGGGTCGCGTCGAACCGCTCGAGCCGCTCGGCGACGCTCTGCACGGTTGCCTGCAGGCGGGAGAGCGCCCACCTGTCGAGGTCGCCGAGTTCGGCCGGGTCGGGCTCGGCCTCGAAGTCGGCGAGGGTGAGGCCGTCGGCGTTCGCGTAGAGGACCCAGAACGAGTAGGTGTTCCAGAGGGTGAGCAGGAACTGGCGGACCGACTCGCCGACCGTCTCCAGCGAGAAGCGGTAGCCGGCCCACGGCTCCTGGGCGGTCAGGTAGTACCAGCGGAAGGCGTCGGCACCGTGGGTCTCGATCACCTCCCAGGGGTCGACGACGTTGCCGCGGCTCTTCGACATCTTCTGCCCCTCGGGGTCGAGGATCAGGCCGAGGCAGACGCAGTTGCGGAAGCTGGTGGTGTCGAAGAGCAGCGTCGACTCGGCGAGCAGCGAGTAGAACCAGCCGCGGGTCTGGTCCTGCGCCTCGCAGATGTAGTCGGCCGGGAAGCGCCGCTTGAACTCCGCCTCGTTCTCGAACGGGTAGTGGAACTGCGCGAACGGCATCGCGCCGCTGTCGTACCAGGTGTCGATCACCGACTCGACCCGCTTCATCTGGCCGCCGCCACACTGGTCGCAGCTGAGCACGACCTCGTCGATGTAGGGGCGGTGCAGGTCGTCGGGGAGCTCGCCGCTGTGCAGCCTCTCGCGCAGGTCGGCGACCGAGCCGGCGCAGAAGCGGCCGTCGCAGTCGGCGGCGGTGCACTCCCAGATCGGCAGCGGCGTGCCCCAGTAGCGGTCGCGCGAGAGCGCCCAGTCGACGTTGTTCTCGAGCCATTTGCCGAAGCGGCCGTGCTTGACGTGCTCGGGGTGCCAGCCGATCGTCTCGTTGTTGGCGAGCAGGCCGTCGCGCTGGCGCGAGGTGGCGACGTACCAGCTCGACTTGGCGTAGTAGAGGAGCGGCGTCGAGCAGCGCCAGCAGTGCGGGTAGCTGTGCTCGTAGATCTGCTCGCGGAAGAGCAGGTCGCGGCGCTCGAGCTCGGCGATCAGCGCCGCGGTGGTCGCGTGGTCTTTGACGCCGCGCCCCTCGAAACCGACCACGCGATCGTCGAACTTGCCGTCGAGGCCGACCGGGTTGTAGAGGCTGCCGTGGTCGGTCGGGTCGAAGATGCCGTTGGCGGCGGCGACCTCGTAGTCGTCTTCGCCGAAGGCGGGGGCGATGTGGACGAGGCCGGTGCCGTCCTCGGTGGTGACGAAGTCGCCGGCAAGGACCGGGAAGCCGCCGCGCTCGCGGTCGCTCAGCTCGAAGACCGGGCCCTCGTAGGAGCGGCCGACCAGCTCGGAGCCCTGGAGCTCGCCCAGCACCTCGGCCCCCGCGCCGAGCACCTGCTCGACCCGCGCCTTGGCGAGGACGACGACCTCGTCGCCGACCTTGGCGCGGACGTAGGTGACGTCGGGGCCGGCGGCGACCGCCTCGTTGCCGGGCAGCGTCCAGGGCGTCGTCGTCCAGACCAGCAGCGATTCGTTCGGGGCCTCGGCGCCGAGCAGCGGAAAGCGCACGTAGATCGAGCGGTCCTCGACGTCCTTGTAACCGAGGGCGACCTCGTGCGAGGAGAGCGCGGTGCCGCAGCGCGGGCAGTAGGGGACGACCTTGTGGCCCTCGTAGAGATCCTCTTGGTCCCAGAGCCGGCGCAGCGACCACCAGACCGACTCGATGTAGTCGTTCTCGAGGGTCACGTAGGGGTTCTCCATGTCGACCCAGTAGGCGATCCGCTCGGTCAGCCGTTCCCACTCCTCGACGTACTTGAAGACCGATTCGCGGCAGCGCTGGTTGAACTCGGCGATCCCGAACTCCTCGACCTCCTGCTTCGAGGTGATTCCCAGCTGCTGTTCGACCTCGAGCTCGACCGGCAGGCCGTGGCAGTCCCAGCCGGCCTTGCGGGGGACGTAGTTGCCGCTCATCGCGCGGAAGCGCGGGTAGACGTCCTTGAAGACCCGGGCCAGCACGTGGTGGGCGCCGGGGCGGCCGTTGGCCGTCGGCGGGCCCTCGTAGAAGCTCCAGACCGGGTCGCCCTCGCGCTGCCTCAGCTGCCGCCCGAAGACGTCCGTCTCACGCCAGCGGGCGAGCACCCGCTCCTCGAGGGCGGGAAATGGCTGTTTCGGGTCGACTGGATCGAATCCGGGCACGAAACCCGGATTCTAGGCTGGCGCCACTTTCACCAGACCAGCACCAGGTCGGCGTGGTCGTCGGGGTTCACGTAGACCGGCAGCTGCGGGCCCGGCTCCATCGGGCGGGCGGCGAAGACCGACATGATCTCCCGCCGGCTGACCTCGGCGGCGGCGACCCCGGGGACCGCGAGCGCCAGCCGCAGCTTGATCACCGGCATCTCGTTGACGGTCGCGTGGCTGGAGGCGTCGAGAACGGTCGCGGTGCCGCGGATGCCGTTGCGGAAGACCCAGTCCTGGTGCGCCGCCTTGGCCCGCTGGCGGCGGGCGTAGAGGGCCAGCCCGGCGGCGACAAGGAGCCAGATGACGCCGACCAGGGCGAGGATCGCGGCGACCTGCCCGGGAACGCCGAGTGCGAGGGGGACGACGACGAGGCCGAGCCCGGCGATCGCGAAGAAGGCGATCAGCCCGATTCCGGTGCGGTTCACCTGCAGCGCCACGCTCAGCCTCCACTCTCCTCGCACTCCCGGGCGATCCGGGCGGCGACCGCGGCGGTCGCCTCGGTCAGTGAGGCGAGCTGGGCGGCGCTCGCGTCCTTCCCCTCGACCGAGCCGAGCAGCGCCCCGTAGGCGAGCTCGACGGAGAAGTCGGCCGGCGGCTCGCTGGCCAGCCAGTCGACGAAGGCTGGCGAGAACAGCCGCCGCAGCCAGTTCGGATCCTGGAAGGGGCTGCTGCTGACCTGGTAGCGCTCGTTCAGCGCGGTGCTCTCCGTCCACAGCTTCGACTCGCGCGCCTCGAAGCCGTAGAACTCGTCGTCGCGGGTGCGGCGGCCGTGGCGGATGCAGAAGAGGCGCGGGACAAAGGCGGTCGAGGCGGGGACCGAGGCGAGCGCGACGTCGAAGTGGAAGGTCGCGTTGCGGGTGTATTCGAGGTGGCCGACGACCGTCTCCGTGCCGCCGAATTCGCCGCGGACGGCCGGCCCGAGGCCGCCGTCGCCGGACTCGACCAGCAGCGGGGTCAGCGGCCCGGCGGCGACCGAGCCGAGCGCCTCCAATCCGCGCTCCGCGGCGAAGGCGGCGTAGGCCGACTCGATCCCAGGCACCGGCCCAGCCTAAGCGCTCCCTCTATATGTTGAGTGCGTGCCCGCCTTCGACCCCAACGGCAAGGTCGCCCTGGTCACCGGCGCCGCCCGCGGCATCGGCTTCGAGACCGCCCGCCAGCTGCACCTGCGCGGCGCCTCGGTTGCGGTCCTCGACCTCGACGCCGAGCAGGCGGGCGAGGCGGCGGAGCGGATCGGGCCGCGGGCGATCGGCCTCGGCGGCGACGTCACCGACGCCGGCGCGATGATGGCGACCGTCGCCGAGGCCGTCGAGCGACTCGGCGGCGTCGACCTGGCGATCGCCAACGCCGGCATCGCCCAGCAGAGCTTCGCCACCGTGCGGGGGATCTCGGGCGAGGAATGGGAGCGCGTCTTCGAGGTCGACCTGCTCGGCGTCTGGCGCACCGCCCGCGCCGCCCTCCCCGAGCTCGTCGCCCGCCGCGGCCACCTGGTCGTCGTCTCCTCCGTCTACGCCTTCGCCAACGGCTTCGGCAACTCCCCCTACGCCGTCGCCAAGGCCGGCGTCGAGAGCCTCGGCCGCGCCCTCCGCGTCGAGCTCGCCCCGCACGGCGCCAGCGCCGGGGTCGCCTACTTCGGCTGGGTCGACACCAGGCTCGTCCAGGACGCCTTCGCCCAGCCCGACGCTGCCCGGATCAGCGAGCTGAGCCCCGAGTGGCTGCTGAAGCGGATCACGCCCGACGAGGCCGCCGCCGGCCTCCTCCGCGGCATCGAAGAGCGCGCCCCGCGCGTCTTCGTCCCCAAGTGGTGGCGCTACGTCTCCGCCTTCCGCGGCCTGATCAACCCGCTGCTCGACAAGCGGATGGAGAGCGACGCCAAGACGCAGGCCCTGATCCGCGATCTCGACGCGAAGAGCGTCGACGCGGACGAGCCGATCAACCGCTAGGGGGAGAACTCGTACGGCCCGCGCCCTTAGGCGTGGGTGCCGCCTGTCGTCCATGACCTGTCCATTGGTGAGGTTGCTTGCAAGAAGCTCGGCAGGAGGGGCATCTCGGCCGAGGAGGCGCTGCAACTCCGGTGGAACAGGAACCGGATGCGCAACGACCCTCGAGCCCCTCTTGGAACGAACCGACGGTACCTGCTGGGGCATACGAACGGCGGTCGGCACCTGACCCTGGTGATCGAGGCAACGCACGATCCGACGACGTGGGAGGTGATCACCGGTTGGCCCACGACCGAGAAAGGCCTACGATGAACGATGTGACGGATAAGCAACATATTTTTGATCCGTGGACGGACCCCGATCCAGACCCCGAGAAGGTGGAAGAGTTCTTTCAAATCCCGACAACTACGTGGAGTTCCACTGCCCCGGAAACCCCCACGCGAGGACGTCTTCATCGGCGACGAAGACGCGAACGACTGGATCAAGAAGCGCGACGCGGCACACGCTCGCGGCGAACGGCTGCCGGAGGAGATCGAGGCCGACGAAGCGGATGAGCAGAAAGCGCTAGCCCGCCGGGCGCGTGAGGCGCTCGAGGAGCTGCACCACTGATTCGTAGGGCTCGCCGGTCGCCCGCTCGAGGGCGATCTCGCAGGTGCGGTTGCTGGAGAGGTGGGCGTCGAAGCTGCGGCCGGCGAGCTCGGCGGCGATCGGGGCGGTGGCGGCGGCGGTCAGCTCGGGGTGGGTGATGCCGCGGTCGCCGGCGAAGCCGCAGCAGTTGGAGGAGGGCGGCACGTAGACGTCGTCGGCGAGGGCGCCGGCGAGGGCGGCGAGCTTCGGCGCCAGGCCGAGGCGGCGGGTCGCGCAGGTCGGGTGGACGGTGGCCGTGCCGAGGCGGTCACCGACCGTCAGCGAGGGCAGGAGGCGGTCGTGGGCCCAGGCGACCGAGTCGAGGATCTCGAGCGCGGCGAGGTGGGCGGCGTTGGCCTCGTCGAGGACGCCGTCGCCGGGCTCGGCGATCGCCGCGGTGCAGGAGGCGGCGTCGACGACGATCGGCAGCGACCCGCCCTCGCTCCAGCGCCAGAGTGATTCGACCATCTCGTTGGCCTTCTCGCGGTGGGCTCCGGCGAAGCCTTTCGAGCTCCAGGGCAGGCCGCAGCAGCTGCCGGCGACGTCGTCGGGAATCCAGATCGGCAGGCCGGCGCGGGCGGAGACCGCGACCAGCGCCGCGGCCGGCGAGCCGGCGAAGATCCGGTTGGTGCAGGAGGGGACGTAGACGGCCGCGGCTCCGGCGCGGCTCGTCGCCGGCAGCTTCGGCGGCGCCGCGTCCGGCAGCGCGGCGCCGCGCCTGGTCCGCCGCGCCAGCGGGCCGCCGACCCGCAGCCCCGATCCGCGAGGCCGCCTCGACCGCGCCCCAATGGCGCGCCGCCACCGCCGCGCCGGCCTCGGCCGCCGCCGGGTGCTCGCGCGAGCGCAGTTCCTTGACCAGCTTGCCGGTGTCGATCCCGACCGGGCAGACGAGCTGGCAGGAGCCGTCGGCGGCGCAGGTCTCGAGGCCGTCGTACTCGAATTCGGCTTCCAGCACCCGCCGCAGCGGCGAGCCCTCGGGCTGGCGGGCGATCTCGCGGCGCAGCAGGATCCGCTGGCGCGGCGTCGTCGTCAGGTCGCGGCTCGGGCAGACCGGCTCGCAGAAGCCGCACTCGACGCAGGTGGTCGCCGACTCCTCGATCTCCGGCATCGTCTTCAGGTTGCGCAGGTGGGCGCCGGGGTCGCGGTTGAGGACGACGCCTGGGGCGAGCACCCCGTCGGGGTCGGCGAGCTGCTTCACCCGCCACATCAGCTCGGTCGCCTTCGCCCCCCACTCGCGCTCGACGTAGGGCGCCATGTTGATCCCGGTCCCGTGCTCGGCCTTCAGCGAGCCGTCGTACTTGTCGACGACCAGCGCCACCAGGCCCTCCATGAACGCCTCGTAGCGCTCGGTGTCCTCGGGCTTGGCGAAGTCCGGGGTCAGCATGAAGTGGAGGTTGCCGGCCGAGGCGTGGCCGGCGAAGCCGGGCAGGAAGCCGTGCTCGGTGAGCAGCGCCTGCAGGTCGCGGCCGCCCTCGGCGACCCGGTCCGGCGGCAGGCAGATGTCCTCGACGATCAGCGCCGTGCCGGGTGGCCGCAGCCGCCCGATCAGCCCGTGCAGGCCCTCGCGAACCCGCCAGGCGAGCTCGACCCGCTCCGGGTCGCGGCTGAAGTCGATCGGGCGGATCGTCTCGTGGCCGCTTAGCAGCTCCAGCGCGCTCGCCACCTGGGCGTCGAGGCCGGCGTCGTCGTCGGCGCCGAGCTCGACCAGCAGCGCCGCCGACTCGGGCGGCAGCTCCTTCCACTCCTGCGGCGCGCCGTGCATGTTCCAGGCGGCGGTGATCAGGCCCGGCGCGATCATCAGCTCGACCGCCGTCGCCCCCAGCCCGATCAGCTCCTGGACCGGCTCGACCGCGGCGTCGACGCTCGGGAAGTGGACCCAGGCGGTCGTCGTCCGTGCCGGTAGCGGCACGGTCTCGAAGACGACCTCGGAGACGAAGGCGAGCGTCCCCTCCGAGCCGACCAGCAAGCGGCGGAAGATCTCCAGCGGCTGGTCCGCGTCGAGGAAGGCGCAGAGCCGGTAGCCGGTCGTGTTCTTGATCGCGAACTTGCGGCGGATGCGGTCGCTCAGCTCCCGGTCGGCGCGGATCTCGTCGCGGATCGCCGCCAGGCCGGCGGCCAGCTCGCGGCTCGAGCTGCTCGAAGCGGGCGGCGGCGCCCGGCTCGCCGCTGTCGATCCGCGTCCCCGAGGGCAGCGCGAAGGTCAGCTCGCGCACGGTCGAGTAGGAGTCCTTGGTGACGCCGCAGCGCATCCCGCCCGAGTTGTTGGCGACGACGCCGCCGACGGTGGCGATGTCGGTGCTCGCCGGGTCGGGGCCGAGCCGCCGCCCGTAGGGCGCAAGGACGCGGTTGGCGTGGCCGAGGATCGTGCCGCCGCGGACCCGCGCCCGCGCCCCGTCCTCCTCGACCGCGACGCCGCGGAAGTGGCGGCGGACGTCGACCAGGATGCCGTCGGTCTGCCCCTGCCCGTTGAGGCTGGTGCCGCCGCCGCGGAAGACGACCGGGATGCCGCGCTCGCGGCCGAAGGCGAGGACCTTGGCGACGTCATCGGCGTCGTGCGCCATCACCACCGCCCGCGGCAGCAGCCGGTAGGGGCTGGCGTCGGAGGCGTAGCGGACGATGTCGCTGGGCCGCGAGAGGACGCGGTCGGCGCCGAGCAGCGCCTCCAGCTCGCCCCGCAGCGGCTGCGCGACGCCGCCGGCCAGCGAGTCGGGGGCGGCGTCGACCGCGGGCATCAGAACAAGGACATCCCCGGCGCCACCGGCACTTCGACCAGCTCCGGGTCCGAGGAGGCGAGCGCCGCCTGCAGGGCACCGCTGACGGCGTCGCGGTCGGCCGCCCGGTGGGCCTTGACGCCGTAGCCCTCGGCGACCGCGGCGACGTCGAGCTTCGGCAGGTCGAGGCCGGGCGCGCCGCTCACCTGCTCGACTTCGGCGAACCACTTGAGGATCGCGTACTCCTGGTTCTGCAGGACCAGAAAGGTGACCGGCGCCTGGTAGGCGACGGCGCTCCAGAAGGCGGTGATCGCGTACTGGGCCGAGCCCTCGCCGAGCACGCAGACGACCGGCCGGTCGGGCTCGGCCAGCTGCACCCCGACCGAGGCGGCGAGGCCGAAGCCGAGGCCGCCGCCGGCGCTGAAGTAGTAGGAGCCGGGGCGCGAGAGGCGCAGCTGGTTGCGCAGCGCCAGCGTGCTCGAGGGCGACTCGAGGACGACGATCGCGTCCTCGGGCAGCAGCTCGGCGAGGGCGGAGTGGACGGTCGAGGCGTTGATCGGGTCGGTCTGCGGCAGCTCGCTCGGGCCGGGGTTCGGCTCCGGCGCCGGCCGCCCGGACTCGGGCACCGCCTCCAGCAGCGCCGCCAGGGTCAGCGCCACGTCGGCGACGATCGCGTCGCCCATCGGCGCCCGCACCGCCTCGTCGGGGTCGCTGGTGATCGCGACCAGCTCCGCCCCCTCGGGCAGGAGCGGCCCGGGGATGTGGGGGTAGTAGGGGAAGACCGAGCTGCCGACGACGAGGATCAGGTCGTGGCCCTCGAGCGTCTGCCCGACCGGGCCGATCGCCGGCGGCAGCACGCCGCGGAAGTTGGGGTGGTTCTCGGGGAACCCGAGGCGGACGCCGCCGGTCGCCGGCGAGGCCCAGACCGGCAGCCGCTGGCGCTCGGCGAGCGCGACCGCGAGGTCCCAGCCGCCGGCGGTGTCGATGTCGGGGCCGGCGACGAGGACCGGGTTGCGTGCCTCGTCGAGGCGGGTCGCGAGCGCCGCGACCGCGGCGGGGTCGGCGACGGCACGGCCGCTCACCCGGCGGGCGATCGCCGCCCGCGCGTCGCCCTCGTCGACCTCAACCTCCCAGTCGTCCATCGGCAGCGAGACGAAGACCGGCCCGCGCGGCGCCAACCCGGCGAGGTGGGCGCCGTGGGCGAGCGCCAGCGGCACGTCCTCGGCCCGCGGCGGCTCGTAGGACCACTTGACCAGCGGGTGCGGCATCCGCGTCGCGTCGCGGTTGGTGAGGTTCGCCTGCAGGGTGATCTGCGCCCGCGCCTGCTGACCGGCGGTGACCAGCAGCGGCGAGTGGTTGGCCTGGGCGTTGAAGATCGCCCCCATCGCGTTGCCGACCCCCGGCGCCGTGTGCAGGTTGACGACCGTGGTCCGGCCCGAGGCCTGGGCGAAGCCGTCGGCCATCCCGACCACGACCGCCTCCTGCAGCCCGAGCACGTAGCGAAAATCGCTCGGGAAGTCGGCGAGCATGGGCAGCTCGGTCGAGCCGGGGTTGCCGAACATCGTCGTCATCCCCCGCTCGCGGAACAGCTCGAAAGTCGCCTCCCTGACCGTCGGCACGGCGGGCACGATACCTGCCAGCGCTCAAGAAATGTCCTGGCCATGGCGATAGGAGCCCCGAGTGAAGGGCTTCCTCGACACGTTTCCGCGGCCGCGATTGCGGGCGTCGCTGCTCCTGGCGCTGGCCTCGCTGGCGCCGCTGCTGCTCTGCCTCGGGGTCGCCAAGGCGGGCGCCGTCGAACCGCTGCCGACCGTCGAACCGCCGCCGGCGCGGACCCGCATCGTCCACACGCCCGGCCAGCTGGTACCGATCCCGGCCGCGATCCCCCACGAAGCCGGCGACATGGTCGACAGCCGGATCGTCCCCGACCTGCGCTGGATCGCCCTGCGCTACCCGATCTACGTCACCGACGGCTACTCGGGGCCCGGGCCGAACGGCGAACACGTCGGCTGCGACGAATGCCACGTCCACGACTCCGACCACTACAACGGCGTCGCCGTCGACCTCGTCCCCGCCGAACCGAGCTCGACCTGCGACTCGCACTGGACCCGGATCACCGAACTGGCGCTGTGGGCGGAGCCGGTTCAGAACGAGCCGGTGCTGCCGTTCCGCTGGGTCGGCTACGAAGGCGACGCCGGCCACGGCTGCGGCAACCACCTGCACCTCTCCTGGAACCACGCCCCGGCGGCGCAGTTCGAACTGCCCGAATGGGTCGAAGTCTTCCCGGTCGGTCCCGCCGCCGGCGAAGCGCCGCGCGGCAAGCGCAAAGCGCCGCGGGCGCCGAAGCAGCCGGCCGGGCCGGCCGGCGGCGTCGACCAGCAGCTGACCGGCGGCGTCTCGTCACAGGGCGGCGGCTCGAAGGCCGGCGGCGGCGCCGGCTACTACGACTGAGCCTAGGATGGGGCGCCGATGCGCCTCGCCCGCACCCTCCTCGGCCTCGTACCCCTCGCTGCGCTCGCCCTGCTGGCCGCCGGCTGCGGCGGCGGCGAAGCGACGACGCCGGTCGCCTGCTTCGAAGGCTCGAGCGCCTACGCGAAGGCGCTCGCCGACGCGCCGGGCGAAGTCCTGATCGAAGGCGAGACCCCGATCAGCGAGTGCCTCGCCGAGAACCAGGACGCCGGCGAGCTGGCCCAGGTCGGCGAAGCGCTGGTCGAAGCGGCGACCCGGCTCAACGCCGAAGCGCGCCAGGAACCGGGCGGCCAGGCCAACCTCGAGCTCGGCTACCTGCTCGGCGCCGCCGAACGGGGCGCCGAAGACACCCACGGCATCCACTCCGACCTGCTGCGCCGGCTGACCGTCGCCGCCCGCTTCGCCCCCGGCGAGCAGCCGCTGACGCCCGCCTTCCTCGCCACCTACCGCAAGGGCTTCGACGCCGGCCGCGAATCCGGCTAGGGGCGCGTGTAGGGTGGTCGCGACTCACGGCGTGGGGAACTCCGGTGCGAATCCGGGGCTGACGCGCAGCGGTATGGGTGACGACTGACCGGTAGTCCCACTGGGCCGAGAAAAGGCCCGGGAAGGGTGGTCAGGAGGACGATCCCGAGCCCGAATATCCGGCCGCGAGTCGCAAGGAGGTTCGCCTCGCGACTAGGCGGCCGGCCCACTCGCCACCCCGCGCGTGCGTCGCCGCCCCTGAACAAGGAGACGGCGATGAAAACGCCAAACGTGATGTCCACCCGACGGCCCCTGCGTGGGCCCCGGGCTCTGTTCCTGACCCTGGCGCTGCTGGCCGCGCCGGCGCTTCCCGGCGCGGCCGGGTTCCCGGCCGCGGCCTCGGCCTTCGTGACGCCCGAGCAGGCGTCGGTGGCGGCCGAACGCGGCGCCGAGTGGTTCGAATCGACCCAGGACGAAAGCGGCGCCCTGAGCAGCGACTGGGGGATGACCGCCCTCGCCGCCGCCGGCACCAACGCCGCCGACGTCCGCGCCGGCCTGCTCGACCCGAGCGCGCAGGACTACTACCTCGGCGAATGGCAGGCCAGCGGTCCGGGCGGCGCCGGCACCGACGCCGAGCGCGGCATCCTCGCCGGGGTCGCCGGCGGCATCCAGCCCTCGCGCCTCTCGACCGCGAGCGAAACCGACAAGTCGAACCTCGTCGCCCGCGTCGCCGAACTCTTCGACGGCACCCAGGTCGGCGAACCGGGCCTGCTCAACGACGACGTCTTCGGCGTCCTCGCGCTGCACCAGGTCGGCGCCCCGCAGCCGCTGCTGCAGCGGCTGGTCGACTACCTCCGCACGGAGCAGCTGCCGGACGGCGGCTGGAGCTGGAGCGCCTCCAGCTCGGTCGCCGACACCGACATGACCGGCGCCGCGGTTGCCGCTTTCTGCGCCGCTGGGGTGCCGCTCGACGACCCGGACCTCGGCGCAGCGCTGACGCTGCTGCACTCGCTGCAGGACCCGGCGACCGGCGGCTTCGTCGCGCCGCCGCCATTCGGCGCCGGCGTCAACACCGACACCACCGCCTGGGTCGCCAGCGGCCTGGTCCAGTGCGGGATCGACCCGCAGTCGCCGCAGTGGACGACCGCCGACGGGAAGACGCCGCTCGACTACCTGGTCTCGCTGCAACGGCCCGACGGCCACTTCGACTGGACCGAAGAATTCGCCGGCGGCGCCTTCGAGACCTACGGCGCGGTGCGGCCGCTGGCCGGGGTCGCCTTCTCGACCGCTGCTCCCGCTCGCGACGACGGCAGCAGCCCGGCGGTGCGGCCAGCGGCCGCGGTCGCCGACGGGACGACGGTGCCGGTGACGCTGGTGATCGACCACGGGCCGGCCTCCGAGGACGTGCGGATGTGCCGGGTCGACGTCACCAGCGGCTCCGGCCTCGGCCAGCTGCTGACCGCGGCGCAGGCGAGCTCGGTGCCGAGCGGCTGCGTCGACGGGTTCGAGACGAGGGACGCTGAAGGCGGCACCGCGGTCGCCTCGCTCGACGGGGTCGCCGCCGACTCCGAATACGCCTGGAAGGTCCGGGTCGACGGCGGCCCGGCCGCGGTCGCCAGCAGCGAACCCGTCGGCTTCGGCGACCTCGTGTTCCTCCAGTACGGAGCTACGGTCGCGGACCCCGAACCGGCGCCGCCGGTCGAGGTGCCGCCGGTCGGCGAACCGCCGGTGGACGTGGCACCGGTCGGCGGGCCAGGGGGTGGCGCGTCGGGTGGCTCGCACGGAAGCGGCGACTCCGGCTCCGCCGCCCCGAGCGAGGCCCCGCTGCAGGCCCGGGTCCGGATCGTCGGCCGCGCCGGCTGGCAGGACGGCGCCCTGGCGGTGACGCTGAGCTGCCCGCGCGGCCTCGGCGCCGGCGGCTGCAGCGGCCTGCTGACGGCTCGCTTCCGGCCCCACGCCGGCGCTCGCCTGCAGCTCGGCGGCGCCGCCGCCTTCGCGGTCGCCTCCGGCTCACGCGGCCGGGTCGAGCTGAGCGCCGAGCCGGCGCTGCGGCAGCGTCTCGACGAAGGCGGCCGGCTGCAGGTGCGGCTGACCGCGGTCAGCCGCGGCGAAGCCGGCGAACGGTGGGTCACCCGCGCCAGGCGTCAGCTGAGCGCCGGGTGAGACGGCGGGCTCCCAGAGCCCTCGCCGCGGTGCTGCTCGGCGCCGCGGTCGCGTTCTTCGCGACCGCGGCGACGGGCGCCGGCGCCGCTGTGGTCGAGGTCCGCATCGACACCACGACCGGCGCGCCGGCGCTCTTCGACGGGACCGTCGAGACCCAGCCGCACCCGGTCGACGGCGGTGACGGCAGCGGCGCCCACGCCTGCAGCGGCGGCGGCGCGGTGCCGAGCGCGACCGCGACCGGCGCCCTCGACGACGCGATGCGCGCCGCCGGGATCGCCTGGCACGGCAGCTGGGACCCGAGCTTCCGCGACTTCTTCATCGACCGGATCGGCCCCTACGCCTCCGCCCCGCCCGACGACTACTGGTCGCTGACCGTCAACGGCCGCTTCTCCCCGGGCGGCTGCCTGGCGAGCGTCGCCGACGGCGACGTCGTCCACTTCCTCTACGGCCCGGTGCTGCCGGGCGAGGAGGAACCGACGGCGCCGGGCGCCGGCCAGGGCTCGCCCGGAGGCGGCGGCTCCGGCACCGGGCCCGGCTCGGGCTCGGCGCCCGGCTCCGGCTCGCCCCCCTCCCCCACCACCCACGCCGAGGTCGGCGGGCTCGCCGCCGGCGCCGCCCGCTACCTGCGCCGTCACCGTGGCGGCCTCGGCGCCGCCTGGTCGCAGCTGGCGCTGGCACTGCGCCGCGGACGCGGCCCGGAAGTCGCCGCCGCGGCGCTGCTCGGCGACCGCCTCGACCACCAGCGCGGCGACGGCTCGATCGGCGGCGACGTCGACGCGACCGCCACCGCGATCCTCGCCTTCGGCGAGGGCGAACGAAACCGCTCCCGCCGCGCTGCCCGCTGGCTGGTCCAGGTCCAGGGCGCCGACGGCGGCTTCGGCTTCCGCCCCGACGTCGGCGCCGACGTCGACACCACCGCGCTCGCGGCCTGGGCCCTCGCCCGCGCCGGCCGTGCCGCGCCGGCCGGCCGCGCCGCCGCCTTCCTCGCCACCGCCGAGAATGCCGACGGCGGTTTCCCGGCCCTCCCGGGCGGCGACTCGAACGCCCAGAGCAGCGGCCTGGCGCTGGTCGCCCTGCGGGTCGCCGGCAGCGGTCCACGCCTCGCCTCGACGGCGAGCGGCGCGACGCCGCTCGACTACCTCGCCTCCCTCGCCCGCCCCGACGGCTCGATCGACTACGCCATGGGTTCCCGCCCAACCCCGACCTGGACGACTGCCCAGGCCCTCCTCGGTCTCACCGCCCGGCCGAAGCTGTTGGGGCGCCTTTGTTCCGCATACCCGCACAAAGGCGCCAAATCCCGCTGCTCTATTAGGGCCACCTAATTCGGGCCGGGGAATACCCTTCCTGTCTCGCCTCTCGGCCCGCTTGCACGAAGCGCCGAGAGCCACACAGACTTCCCGAACCAGATGGAGGCAGCAACCGCATGGAGGCCACGAGCGTGACCGAGCAGCTCTGGGGTGGCGAGACCACCAAAGCCGTCGACAACTTCCCCGTCTCCGGGCAGCGCGTGCCGGTCTCGGTCGTCCGCTGGCTGGGCCGCATCAAGGGTGCCGCGGCCGAGGTGAACGGCGAGCTCGGCAAGCTCGACTCCGCCCTGGCGGAGCGGATCGCCGCCGCCGGCAGGGCGGTCGGCGAGGGCGAGCAGGACGACCAGTTCCCGGTCGACGTCTTCCAGACCGGCTCCGGCACCTCCTCGAACATGAACGCCAACGAGGTGATCGCCAACCTCGCCGGCGACGGGGCCCACCCCAACGACCACGTCAACATGGGCCAGTCCTCCAACGACGTCTTCCCGTCCGCCGTCCACCTGGCGGCGCTCGACGAGGTCACCCACGATCTGCTGCCGGCGATGGGCGCCCTGGAGGCGGCGCTGGATGAGAAGTCGAAGAAGTTCGCCGACATCGTCAAGGCCGGCCGTACCCACCTGATGGACGCCGTCCCGGTCACGCTCGGCCAGGAGTTCGGCGGCTACGCGGCGCAGGTGCGGCTCGGCGTCCAGCGGGTCGAGGGGACGCTGCGGCGGGTCGGCCAGATCCCGCTCGGCGGCACCGCGACGGGGACGGGCCTAAACACCCATCCGGAGTTCGCCGCCAAGGTGCGCGAGAAGCTCGCCGCCGCCACCGGCCTCGCGATCTCGGCCCCGCTCGACCCGTTCGAGGCGCAGGGCAACCGCGACGCGCTGGTCGAGCTCTCCGGCGCCCTCAAGGTCTACGCGGTCTCGCTCAACAAGATCGCCAACGACCTGGCGCTGATGGGCTCCGGCCCGCGGGCCGGCCTCGCCGAGCTGCGCCTGCCGGAGCTGCAGAAGGGCTCCTCGATCATGCCCGGCAAGGTCAACCCGGTGATCCCCGAGGTCGTGATCCAGGTCGCGGCCCAGGTGATCGGCAACGACACCGCGATCACCGTCGCCGGCTCCCAGGGCCAGTTCGAGCTGAACGTGCGGGTGCCGCTGATCGCCCGCAACCTGCTCGAATCGATCAAGCTGCTCGCCTCCGCCTCGCGCCTGCTCGACCAGAAATGCGTGACCGGCCTCGAAGCCAACGAGGAGATGACCGAGCGCCACGCCGAGGCGACCCTCGCCACCGCCACCGCGCTCAACCCGCACATCGGCTACGACCGCGCCGCCGACATCGTCAAGGACGCCGCCGACTCGGGCCGCTCGCTGCGCGAGGTCGCGCTCGAGCACGGCGTCTCCCCCGAGACCCTCGAGGAGGCGCTCGACCACCGCCGCATGGCCCGCCCGCACGAGTAGCGCGCAACCGCGGTCGCGGTCGCGCTCACGTCACGACGAGGTTGCCGTTTCCCGTCATATACGCGGCAAACGGCAACCTCACGGACGAGCGGGTCAGGCGAGGCGCAGGTCGAGGAACCAGACGCCGTCGCGGAGGCTGCGCTCGCCGGGCTCGACCCGCAGCGGGTGATTGAACAGCGGGCCGTCCACGACCAGCGAGTGATACTCGCCGTTCTCGCCGGCCGCGTCGGCACCGGCAGCCTCGATCGCGTCGACCACCTCGGCGTCGATCGTCCTGCCCAGCAGCTCGGGCGGCAGGACGCCGTTGCGAACCGCGACGATCAGCGGCAGGAAGCCGGCCGCCAGCACCGACTCCATCAGCTCGCGGCGGTCGCGCTGCCAGATCGGCAAGCGCGCCTCGGCTCCGGCCAGGCCGCAGACCCGCTCGACCCACTCGCGGTGGTCCTCGATGTCGATGTCGCCGAAGACGCCGACCCTCGGCCCGCCCGCGGCGACGCTCTCCTCGAGCACCCGCAGCAGCTCCGCTTCGTAGTCGCTCCAGCTCGCCGCCCCGAAGTTGATCGGCAGGCCGACCGCCTCGGCCTGCGCGGCCAGCACCTCGCGGCTGAGCCCGTGCGAGCGCGAGCGCTGACCGCCCTCGACCATCATCGAGATCAGTAGCGCCGGCTCGGCCCCGGCCAGCGCCGCTTCGTGCAGCGCCAGCGCCGAGTCCTTGCCGCCGCTCCAGGAGCAGAAGACCGCGGTCCCGCTCAACCCGCCTCGCTGATCGGGGACAGCCACGTCTCAGGCGAGACCGAGGCGGGAGAGCATCAGCGGCAGCTGCGCCACCAGCATCCGCTCGCCAGGGTGGGCCGGCAGGCCGGCCCGGCGAGCGGCGAGGACCAGGTCGCTGCCGTCCAGGCCGCTGCCGAGAACGACGTCGGCGACGACCGTGCTCGGCGCCACGCCGGCGAGCTCGATCGGCAGCGGATCATCGGTCCGCATGCCGAGGGACGTCGCGTTGACGATCAGCTCCGCCTCGCCGACCGCCGGCGCGCCGACCTCGACCTCGAGCCCCGGGCAGGCGGCGCGAAGGTCCGCGACCAGCCGCTCGGCCCGGGCGGTGGTGCGATTGGCGACCCGCAGCGAGGCGACCCCCGCCCCGCCGAGCGCGAAGGCGATCGCCCGCGCGGTGCCGCCGGCGCCGAGCAGCAGCACGCGGCGGCCGGCCGGGTCGTGATCGTGCTCGCGGAGGCCGGCGAGGAAGCCGGCGCCGTCGACCATGCAGCCGTGCAGCGAGCCGTCGCGGTCGCGGCGGACCAGATTGACGGCGCCGATCTGCGACGCCTGCTCGTCGACCGAGTCGAGCAGCATCGGCATCGCCTCCTTGTGTGGGTGGGTGACGGTGAAGCCGACCAGGTTGCGCCACTGGCGCAGACCGCCGACCAGGGCGGCGAGCCCTGCCGGAACGACGGCGACCGGGGCGACAGCGATGTCGAGCTCCCGCTCGTCGAGCAGCGGCGCCAGCAGCCGCGGCAGCCCGGCGCGCTCGATCGGCTCGCCGAGGTGGGCGATCCAGCCGGTCCGGCCACTGACCGGCGGCCGGCTCACCCCTGCAGGGTGACGAAGCGCTCCTCGGTCAGCTCGTAGACTGCGAAGGCCGGGCCCTCGCGGGTGTTGCCGGAGTCCTTGACGCCGCCGTAGGGCATCTGGTCGGCGCGGAAGGCGGGCACCTCGTTGACCATCACGCCGCCGAACTCGAGCGTCTTGCCGGCCTCGATCGCGCGGCCGAGGTCGCGGGTGTAGACGCCGGCCTGGAGGCCGAACTTCGAGTCGTTGGCCATCTCCAGGCCCTCCTCGAAGGAGGCGAAGGTGTGGATCGTCGCCACCGGGCCGAACGCCTCCTCGCACCAGACCTTGGCCTCCCTCGGCGCTCCGCGCAGCAGGGTCGGGGCCAGGCAGCGGCCCTCGTCGACCAGCTCGCCGCCGGTCAGGAGCTCGGCGCCGCCGGCGACCGCCTCGTCGATCCACTCCTTCACCCGGTCGCGGTCGCCCGTGGTGATCAGCGGGCCGACGTCGGTGTCGGGGTCGAGCGGGTCGCCGACCACCAGCTTCTCGACGTTGCCGACCAGGCGCTCGACGAACGGCTCGGCGACCGCCTCGTGGACGAGGATCCGCTGGATCGAGATGCAGACCTGGCCGGCGTGGGCGAAGGCGTGGATCTGGGCTTTGTCGGCGGCCTCCTCCCAGTCGCCGTCCTCGTTGACGATCAGCGGCGCGTTCGAGCCGAGCTCGAGGTTGACCTTCTTGTGGGGGACCGCCGAGCGGATGCCCCAGCCGACCTTGGCCGAGCCGGTGAAGGTGATCGCCTTGACCAGCTCGTGGTTGACGAGGGCGTCGCCGACGCTCGAGCCGGGGCCCGGGACCACCGACAGCCAGCCCTCCGGCAGGCCCGCGTCGAGCAGGACGCGGGCCAGCGCCAGCGAGCTGAGCGGCGTCTGCCCGGCCGGCTTCAAGACCACCGCGTTGCCGGCCGCCAGCGCCGGGCCGAGCTTGTGGGCGACCAGGTTGAGCGGGAAGTTGAAGGGGCTGATCGCGCCGACCACGCCGTAGGGCACGCGCAGCATCACGCCGAGCTTGCCGGCGCCCGAGGCGGAGGCGTCCATCGGCACCGTGCCGCCGGTCAGCTTGCGTGCCTCGACCGCGCTGAAGGCCAGCGTTTCCGAGCAGCGGCCCGCCTCGATGCGCGCCGTCTTCAGCGGCTTGCCGGCCTCGGCGGCGATCGTCTGGGCCAGCTCCTCCTGCCGTTCCGCGGCGATCGCCGCGGCGCGGTCGAGCACTTCGGCCCGCGCGTACTGCGGGAAGTCGGCCTTCGTGAAGGCGGCGTGGGCGGCCTCGATCGCCTCGCCGACCAGCGCCGCGTCGCCCTGCGCGACCCGGGCGATCACGGTCTGGTCGTAGGGGCTCTTGACCTCGGCCCACTCGCCGGTCGCTCGCCACTCGCCGGCGATCAGCAGCTCGTGGTCAGTTGCCTGGGCGGTCTCGGTGGCCATCTTGCGTTCCTCCTGGGAATCGAAGCTCGGGGAGATGAAGGGCGTGTTTCATCAGGGTAGACAGTGGCGCTTGCAGGCCGCTACTCCGAGGCGTTGAAACTGTTGCCTGAGCGATGCCGCAGCGGACAACCAGACTCGAGAGGCTGCTCCTCGGCGCGCTCCTCGCGGCGCTCGTCTGCGCTGCCGCCGCGGCGCCGGCGCCGGCCGCCGTCAGGTGGGTGGTCCGAGGCCACGGCTTCGGCCACGGGGTCGGGATGAGCTCCTACGGCTCCTACGGCTACGCCGAGCACGGCGCCGAATACAAGGAAATCCTCGGCCACTACTACCCCGGCACTTCGCTCGGGACGCTGCCCGGGCCGCGCGTGGTCCGCGTCCTGCTCGGGGTCGCGAGCGGCGACGTCGGCTTCAGCGACGCGACCGGCGCCTGCGGGGTCGAGCTCGAACCGAGCCGCAGCTACGAGGCGCACCGGCTCGGTGGCTCGATCCGGCTCCGCAGCTCCGGCGGCAAGCCGCTCGCCAACTGCGGCTCGACGCTGCGCGCGGCCGGCGCCGGCAGGATCGCGATCGCCGGCTACGGCACCTACCGCGGCGCCTTCGAGGCGGTCCCGGCCGGCACCGGCCTCGCTCAACGTCGTCAACGCGCTCGCCGTCGACCAGTACGTGAAGGGCGTGATCCCGAACGAGTCGCCGCCCTCCTGGCCGCCGGCGGCGCTCGAGGCGCAGGCCGTCGCCTCGCGCTCCTTCGCCCTTACCGCCGGCCGCGACGGCAACGGCTACGACCTCTACGCCGACACCCGCAGCCAGGTCTACAAAGGGCTCGAAAGTGAGTACGCGACCTCCGACGAAGCCGCCGAAGCGACCCGCGGCCAGGTCCTGATGTACGAAGGGAAGATCGCCGAGACGATGTTCTCGGCCTGCTCGGGCGGCAAAACCGAGAGCAGCGCCAACGTCTTCGGCGGCGCCATCCCCTACCTGGTCGGCGTCCCCGACCCCTACGACTACTACTGCCCGCTGCACAGCTGGAAACTCGAATTCAGCGGCCCCGAGATCAGCGCCAAGCTCGCCGGCCTCGCCGACGGCAAGCTGAAGCAGGTGGTGATCACGAAGACCGGCTACTCGCCGCGGATCATCGAAGCGAAGCTGGTCGGCACCGGCGGCGTCACCACCGCGACCGGCGAACAGCTCGAGGTCGCGCTCGGCGCCTACTCGACCTGGATGACGTTCCAGAAGGTCGTCGCCGGCAAATAGGGCCGCCCGGCGGGGTTCAGGCCGAGGCGGTCTCGGCGACCGCGGCGGGCTCGCTCGGCGGCGCCGCCGGCGGGGTGCCGCGGCCGAGCGCCTTCGGGACCAGCAGGCCGGCGACGAAGCAGGCCGCCAGGAAGGCGGTCGCCATCCAGTAGGACTCGGTGAAGCCGGTCACCGTCGGCAACCCGTCCGCGGCGACGTTGGAGGCGATGAAGGTCGCCGAGAGCTGGCCGCCGAGGGCCCCGCCGAGCGTCCGCATCACCGTGTTGACGCCGCTCGCCACGCCGGTCTGCTCGGGCGGCACCGCCTGCACGATCAGGTTGCCGAGGGCGGCGAAGGCGAGGCCGATCCCGACCCCGAGCAGCGCCGCGGCGGTCAGCATCTGCCAGGGGTGCTGGTGGGCGAGCGCCAGCAGCAGAAACGAGGCGAAGGTGAAGACGGTGCCCACGAGCAGCGCCCAGCGCGAGCCGAAGCGGGCCGAGATCCGACCCGCAAAGATCCCCAGCACCGCCATCCCGATCGTCGCCGGCAGCAGGTAGAGGCCGGAGACGATCACCGAGGCGCCGAAGCCGAACCCGGTCGACTTCGGCAGCTGCGCGAACTGGGGGAAGATGATGAACGAGGCATAGAGGCCGCCGCCGAGCAGGAAGGCGGCGGCGTTGGTCGTCCAGACGCCGCGGATCCGCATCATCGTCATGTCGATCAGCGGGTTGTCGCTTCGCACCTCGACCCAGATCCAGACCGCGATCACGAGGAAGCCGAAGGCGGCGAGCAGCAACGTCTTCGCGCCGCCCCAGCCCCAGAGGGTCGTCTCCGAGACCGCCAGCAGCACCGCCGAGACGCCGATCGTCATCAGCGCCGCCGCCAGCCAGTTGATCCTGCCGGGCACCCGGACCGGCGATTCCGGCACCAGTTTCCAGGTCAGGATCGCCGCCACGACGGTGGTTATCAGCGGAATCCAGAACAGCCAGTGGTAGTCGAGGTTCTGGATGATCACCCCGGAGAGGACGATGCCGACGCCGCCGCCGACGCCGAGGATCGCCGACAGCAGGCCGATCCCGCCGGCGACCTTCTCACGCGGGAACTCGTCGCGGATGATGCCGAAGGCGAGCGGGAAGATGCCGCCGGCGACGCCCTGCACGAAGCGGGCGGAGATCTGCAGCGCCAGCGTGCTGCTGACCGCCGAGACGAAGGTGCCGCCGGCGAGGACCACCAGCGTCCACAGCAGCAGCTTCTCCTTGCCGTACATGTCGCCGAGCCGGCCGATGATCGCGGTGCCGACCGAGGCGGCCAGCAGGTAGCCGGTCAGGAGCCAGGTGATCCCGGTCTCGTTGGTGTCGAGGTCGCGCATCATCGTCGGCAGCGCCGGCACCACCAGCGAGCTCAACATCGCGTAGGAGAGGCCGCCGAGGGCGAGGACGGCGAGGGTGACGTTGGGGTGGGTGCGCTGGCGGTCCTCGGGCGGCATCGCGTTCTTGGAGCGGAGGTTGGGCGGGAACAGCGGCTAGAGTAGCGGAATGCCCATTCCGCAACCTGCGGCAACCACCGAGTGGGGGGAGCTCGACGCCAGCGGCAAACGCGCCCGCCTGCTCGAGGTCAGCCACCGGGTGTTCGCCCGCGAGGGCCTCGACGCGCCGATGCCGGCGGTCGCCGCCGAGGCGGGCATCGGCGTCGGCAGCCTCTACCGCCAGTTCCCCTCCAAGCGCGAGCTGCTGGCGGCGCTGGTCGTCGAGCGGCTCGAGGAGGTGACCGCGGAAGCCGAAGCGGCGCTCGCCAGCGCCGCCGGGCCGTGGGCGGCGCTGACCGCCTTCCTCTGGGACCACTCCGAGCGGGCGATCGGCGACGACGTGCTCGCCGAGGCGATCGCCTGCCTCCAGGTCGACCCCGAGGTGAAGCGCGTCCGCGCCCGCACCACCGCCGCCCTGGAGCGCCTGCTCGACGCGGCCAAGGCCGACGGCGACGTCCGCGAGGACGCGACCGTGCTCGACCTGCGGCTGCTGTTCAGCGCCGCCCGCGCCGCCGAGAACGTCGAGGCGGGCGCCTGGCGACGGGCGCTCGAGCTCGGGATCGACTCGCTCGCGCGCTGAGGCGTTCGCCCGTCAGCCGTCCGAGTAGGGCTGGATCGGGATGCCGTGGTCGGTCTCGCGCATGCCCAGCTCGTAGGCGCCGCCGCCGGGCAGCTCGAGCCGGCGCGGCGGCAGGCCGGGGCGTTCGACGGTCAGCTCGAGGTCGGCGACCGAGCAGTTGACGGTGTTGTGCTCGGGGCCCTTGGGGTCGGCGTAGACCCAGCCGACGAAGTCCTTCTCCGGCGCCGCGACGCGGCCGTGGACGGCGACATCCTTGCCGGGCAGGAAGAACGAGCAGACCGCCGGCGACTCCCTGATCCGCGTCTCGCGCAGCGCGCCGAGGCCGCCGAGCCGGTGCTCGACGCCGTCGAGGACGAGCATCCCGGAGGGGATCCAGGGCGTCAGCCGCGAGCCGACCTTGACGCGGGCGGCGCCGGCGTCGAAGTAGGTGCCGGGCGAGTCCTCGAAGCCGGCGCCCTCGAGCCAGATCCAGCGCTCGGCGTGCTCGGAGCCCCAGTTGTGGCCGATCATCCCCGGCCAACCGGCCAGCTCGAAGGAGGTGTCGTCGATTTCGAGGCGGCCCTCGAAGCGGACGTAGGGCAGCGGCGCGACGAACTTGGTCCGCGGCAGCGGCGCCTCGTAGAGCCAGTCGGCCGGCAGGTACTTGGCGGGCGCGTGGAAGCCGTCGAAGGTCAGCGACCAGGCGGCGCTGAGCGCCTCGGTCTCGACCGAGCCCTCCGCCTCCGCGGGGCCGATCTCGGCGTCGCCGATCCGGATCCAGGAGCCGGCCGGCGCCGACAGCTCGGCCGCCGGGACCGTTGTCTTGGTCGCCCGCGGGCCGTCCGCCTCGCGGTCGAAGAGCGTGAACCAGAGCGAGCCGGTCGGCTCGGCGCCGGGCCGCTTGTGGACGGTGTGGCGAATCCAGATCCCGAGGCCGCCGCCGGGCTGGCAGGCCTTGACGTAGAAGCTCTCGTAATGGCCGGCCTTGGCGGCCACCTCGGGGAAACGGGCCCGTTCGCGCATGGCGCGACCTTACCTCTCGCTGCTAGCGTCGCGCCCATGCGAGTCTTCTTCGCCGGGGCCAGCGGCGTGATCGGGCGCAGCCTGGTGCCGATGCTGGTCGCCGACGGCCACCTCGTCGCCGGCATGAGCCGGGGAGAGGAGAAGACCGAGATGGTTCGCGACCTCGGCGCCGAGCCGGTCGCGATCGACGTCTACGAGGCCGAGGCGCTGCGCGACGCGGTCGTCGCCTTCGCCCCGGAGCTGGTCATGCACCAGCTCACCGACCTTCCCGACGACGTCGACGACATCCCCGCGCACGCCGCTGGCAACGACCGCATCCGCGACGAGGGGACCGCCAACCTGATCGCCGCCGCGGAAGCGGCGGGCGCCACCCGCCTGCTCGCCCAGAGCATCGCCTGGATCCCGCCCGGCGGCGCCGAGGCGCGCCAGCGCCTCGAGCAGCAGGTGCTCGAGTTCGGCGGCGTCGTGCTGCGCTACGGCCAGCTCTACGGGCCGGGGACCTACTACGAGGACTCGCTGCCCGACCAGCCGCGGATCAGCGTCGAGGCGGCGGCGCGGCGGACGCTCGACCTGCTCGCCGCGCCGAGCGGCGTGGTCGAGATCGTCGAGGACTAACCGGCGCCCTTAAACCTTGATCGTGATCACGTCGCCGTCCTGGACGGCGTAGTCGCGACCCTCGATCCGCAGCACGCCCTTCTCGCGCGCCGCCACGTACCCGCCGGCCTCGACCAGCTGCTCCCAGCCGATCACTTCGGCTTTGATGAACGCTTCCATGATCTCGGTGTGGATCGTGCCGGCCGCTTCGAGCGCGGTGGCGCCGCGGAGGATCGGCCGGGCCACCGCTTCCTTGTCCTCGCCGGCGGTGAAGAAGGTGATCAGCTCGAGCAGATCGTAGGCGGCGCGCACGAGCCGCGCCAGGCCCGAGCCCTCGACCCCGTAGGACTCCCGCATCTCCTCGGCTTCCTCGGGGTCGAGCTCGGCCAGCTCGCCCTCGATCCGGGCGCTGACCGCGACCACCCCGGCGCCGACCGCGGCGGCGTGCGAGCGCACCGCCTCCGGCGCCTCGGAGTCGCCCTCGTCGACATTGGCGACGTAGAGGATCGGCTTGGTGGTCAGCGCCTGCAGGTTGCGGGCCGCGTCCGGGGCGGCGTCGGGGATCGGCACCGAGCGCGCCGGCCGGCCGGCGGCGAGCGCCTCGTGGACCGCCTGCAGCCAGCCGTGTTCGGCGATCGCCTCCAGGTCGCCCGACTTCGCCCCCTTGCCGACCCGGCCGAGGCGCCGCTCAACCTGCTCGTAGTCGGCGAGCACCAGCTCGGTCTCGATCGTCTCGATGTCGGCGAGCGGGTCGACCCGGCCGTCCGGATGCGGGACGCCACTTGCCTCGTGGCAGCGGACGACGTGGCAGATCGCGTCGGTCTCGCGGATCGAGGCGAGGAACTGGTTGCCGAGCCCCTCCCCTTCCGAGGCGCCTTTGACGAGGCCGGCGATGTCGTGGAAGTCGATCGTCGCCGGCACCAGCTCGGAGCTGCGGACCGTCCTGCCGACCTCCTCGAGGCGCTCGTCGGGGACCTGGGCGACGGCGACGTTCGGCTCGATCGTCGTGAACGGGTAGTCGCCGGTCTGGGCGCCGCCCTTGGTCAGCGCGTTGAACAGCGTCGACTTGCCGGCGTTCGGCAGCCCGACGATCCCGACCTTCACGAAGCAGCTCCGCGGCTCATATCGAGAGCGGCACCAACAGCCCCACGGCGATCCCGATCAGGGCGCCGGCGAGGACGTCGGACGGGTAGTGCATCCCCAGGTAGGGGCGGCCGAGCGAGATCGCCGCGGCGACGACGAAGGCGCCGGCGGTCGCGTGGTCGACCCGGAACATCGCCGTCGCCACCGCGAACGAGGAGACCGCGTGGGCGGAGGGGAAGCTGAGCGAGCTGGGGGCGCCGCCGAGCGGCGGCAGGCCCTCGAGCACCGGCCGCGGCCGCCGCACCGCCAGCTTGATCAGGTAGTTGAGGCCGATGCAGAGCGGTCCGAGCAGCGCGCAGGTCAGCCACTGCTCGCGCCGCGACCAGTCGAGCACGGTCAGGGCGAGGTTGAGCAGCACCCAGATCAGCGCGTTGTTGCCGACCTTGCCGAGCGTGATCGCCGCCGACTCGAGGCCGGGCGAGTGGCCGCGGGTGCGCATCGCGCGCAGCAGGCGCAGGTCGAGGCTCATCTCAGTCGACCGAGCCGGGCCCGAGGTCGGCCTCGCGAAGGCGGGCGGCGTCGATCGTCTCCTGCGCCTCGGCCCGCGAACGCCAGCCGTCGGTCTCGACCGGCTTGTGTTCGAGCTCCTTGTAGACGTTGAAGAAGTGCTCGACTTCGATCAGCAGCTGCGGCGGCAGGTCGTCGAGGTCCTCGACGCTCGACCAGCCCGGGTCGCGCAGCGGCACGCAGACGACCTTGTCGTCGGGCCCCGCCTCGTCGTGCATCTTCAGCAGCCCGACCGGCTTGACCGGGACCACGCAGCCGGGGAAGGTCGGCTCCGAGACGCAGACCAGGCAGTCGAGCGGGTCGCCGTCCTCGCCCCGGTGGCCGATCAGGAAGCCGTAGTCGACCGGGTAGACGGTCGAGGAGGAGAGGAAGCGGTCGAGGATCACGTGCCCGGAGACCTCGTCCCACTCGTACTTGTTGCGGCTCCCCTTCGGGATCTCGATCAGCGCCAGCAGCTGCTCGTCGGCGGTGGAGTGGCGGTCCATCGCCGGATCATTTCAATTGGAACCGCGCTGCAAGGGTTTCACCCGCCATAGGGGGTGAAACGCTTGCAGCGGGTGCGGCGCGCCGGCGCTACTCGAGCGCGTGCGCCGGCTGGGGCGAGGCGGCGGCCGCCGCCTGCGGGCGCTCGCCGCGGGCCTTGAGCGCCATCCACAGCGCCGGGATGAAGGCGAGCGCGAGCAGGATCACGGCCCAGACGAAGGTCTGCGCGAAGGCTTCGGCGATCGGTTCCGCGACCTTTGCCTGCGCGGCGGGGCCGAGGTTGTGGAGCGAGTTGAGGCCGTCGCCGCTGGCCGCCGCACGGCCGCTCGCCAAGTTGTCGGCGATCGCGGTCGAGAGCAGGACCGAGAGGATCGCGGTGCCGATCGAGGCACCGGACTGGCGGATGATGTTCATCGCGGTCGAGGTGCGGGCGATCGCCGCCGCCGGCACCGCCTGCAGCGCCGCGGTCATCGTCGGCATCATCGAGAAGCCCATCCCGAGGCCGAGGACGAAGGAGAAGCTGCTGAGCAGGACGTAGGAGGTGTGGGCGGTGACGAAGGCGAACGGCGAGATCCCGATCACCAGCAGCGGGATGCCCATCGCCGGCCATTTGGTCGGGCCGTAGCGGTCGGTCAGTTTGCCGGCCAGCGGCATCGTGATCATCGCCCCGATGCCCTGCGGCACCAGCAGCAGGCCCGATTCGAGCGCTGAGGCGCCGCGCACCGTCTGGTAGTAGAGCGGGATCAGGAGCAGGGCGCCGAAGAAGGCGATCGCGAACAGCATGAAGGTGACCGCCGAGGCGCCGGCGCGGGTGTGGGTGAAGGTGCGGATGTCGATCAGCGGCGCCTCGGACCGCCAGCTGTGCCAGAAGAAGGCGGCGATCGCGGCGGCGCCGAGAACGATCGGCAGCCACGACTTGGTCGCGCCGAAGCCGTCGCTCGAGGACTCGGCGAGGCCGAAGATCAGCGCCGTCAGGCCGGGCGAGAGTAGCGCCATCCCGAGCCAGTCGAGCTTGTGCCCGGGCTGCGGCTCGTCGCGCTCGAGGACGATGAAGGCGAGCGCGATGCGCGAGGATGCCGATCGGCACGTTGATGAAGAAGATCCAGCGCCAGGAGACGTCGTCGACCAGCCAGCCGCCGAGGATCGGGCCGAGGATCGGCGCCACCAGCAGCGGCACGCCGAGCACGCCCATCACCCGTCCGATCCGGGCGGGGCCGGCCTTCTTGGTCATGATCGTCATCACCGCGGGCATGATCATGCCGCCGCCGACGCCCTGCAGGACGCGGAAGGCGATCAGCGAGCCGGCGCTCCAGGCGAGCCCGGAGAGGATCGAGCCGAGCATGAACAGCGCCAACGACCAGATGTAGATGCGCTTGGTGCCGAACCGGTCGGCGGCCCAGCCGGTCAGCGGGATCACCGCGGCCAGCGCCAGCGTGTAGCCGGTGACGACCCACTGGATCGTCGTCAGCGAGGTGTTGAAGTCGATCGCCAGGCGGTCGATCGCGACGTTGATCACGGTCGTGTCGAGGATCGACATCACCGCGCCGAGCAGGACGACGCCGGCGACGATCCAGGTCGAGCGGTCGAGACCTGCGTCGGAGGGGGCGGGGGAAGCGTTGGGGGAAGTCGCAGCGGAGCTCATGGCCGTACACCGTATCACCTTTGCGATACAGCGTACGGACGGCTAGGCTCTCCCCAATGGCAAGCCAACTGCACACCCCGTGGAACCGCGACGGCGAGGCTCGCGCCGGCGGCCTCAGCCGCACGGCGATCGTCGCCGCGGCGATCGAGATCGCCGACGAAGAGGGCCTCGACGCGGTCTCGATCCGCCGCATCGCGACCAAGCTCGAGGCGCGCCCGATGAGCCTCTACACCCACATCGAGACCAAGGGGGACCTGATCGACCTGATGGTCGACGAGGTGATGGGCGAATCGCTCCTGCCCGGCCCGGTCCCCGATGACTGGCGCGAGGCGCTGCGCGAGATCGCCCAGCGCACCCGCGCCACCGCTCGCGCCCACCCGTGGGTGATCGCCAGCGCCTTCCGGCGCTCCCTGCTCGGCCCGAAGGCGCTCCGCCACATCGACCAGTCGCTGGCCGCCGTCGCCACCCTCCCCCTCCCCTTCGAGCGCAAGCGGGCGGTGCTGCTCTCGGTCGACACCTACACGCTCGGCTACGTGCGCTGGGAAGTGCTGCGACCCGGCGAGCCCAACCCGTGCTCGCCGCCGAGCGAGGAGACGCCGAGCCACGAGCAGCTCGACGCCTACCTGCGCGAGCAGGTCGCGAGCGGCGAGTACCCGCACCTGGCGGCGATCTCCGCCGAGGACCTCACCCTCGGCGTCAAGGCCGAGAGCTTCGAGGTCGGGCTCGACTGGCTGCTGGCCGGGATCGCCGCCGAGGTCGCGGGCGCGTAGGCGTCGCCGGGAGGGGTCGGGCACAGTACTCGGCTCACCCGCTCGCACTGTGCCCGCCCCCTCCCAACGAGCCGCGCCGCGAGCTTCGTACCTCGTCGCTCCCGATTCCTTCAAGGGCAGCTTCGAAGCGGCGGCGGTGGCGGCGGCGATCGGGGCGGGGCTCGAATCCGCGGGCGCGGCGGCCGACCTCTGCCCGATCGCCGACGGCGGCGAGGGGACGATGGCGGCGCTGCTGGCGAAGCTCGGCGGCGAGCGGCTCGAGGCCGAGGTGAGCGACCCGCTGCGGCGGCCGATCGTCGCCGAGTTCGCGATGCTGGCCGGGATGCGAACGGCGGTGGTCGAGGTCGCCGCCGCCTCCGGGCTGCCGCTGCTGGCGCCGGCGGAGCGCGACGCCGAGCGCGCCGACAGCTACGGCACCGGCGAGCTGATCGCGGCGGCGCTCGCCGCCGGCGCCCGCAAGGTGCTGGTCGCCGCCGGCGGCAGCGCCTCGACCGACGGTGGCCGCGGCGCGATCGAGGCGATCGGCGGGCGGCGGGGCCTCGGCGACGCCGAGCTCGAAGTGCTCTGCGACGTCGAGACCCCTTACGAGGACGCGGCGCGCGTCTTCGCGCCGCAGAAGGGCGCCGACCCCGAGGCGGTGGCGCGGCTCAGCGCCCGCCTCCGCGAGTTCGCCGAGACCCTCCCCCGCGACCCGCGCGGGCTGCCGATGAGCGGCTGTGCCGGCGGCCTCTCGGGCGGCCTCTACGGCGCCCTCGGCGCCCGCCTCCGCCCCGGCGCCCTGTTCGTCCTCCGCCGCGCCGACTTCTCGCGGCGGCTGCGCGAAGCCAACGCGGTCGTCTCCGGCGAGGGCCAGCTCGACGAGCAGAGCCTCGCCGGCAAGGCGGTCGGCACGGTCGCCGAGCTCTGCGACGCGGCCGGCAAGCCGCTGCACGTGATCACCGCCGTCAACGCGCTCGACCCGGCGCAGGCGGAGAGGGCCGGGATCGCCTCGGTCCGCACCGCCGGCAGCCTCGCCGCGATCGAGGCGATGGCGCGGGCGATCGGCCGTGAGGCCAGCCTGCCGGGCTGAGCGCTATTCCGTGAACTGGAAGCTGGCCAGGTCCTGCTGGAAGGTGGGGCTGAAGATGACCGAGTCGAGGTCGATGTCGCTGGAGACGAAGGTCGGCGCGATGCTGTTGCCGTAGGGCGCGAACGGCGCTTCTTCCATCACTTCCTTGTCGACTTCGGCGTATTCGTCGGCCTGCTGGGAGCCGAGCGGTTCGGTCGCCAGCTTTTCGATCCGGTCGCTGATCTTCGGGTTGGCGAAGCGGGCGAGGTTGGTCGCGTTGGTCGGCGCGAGCGCCGCTTCGGTCAGGAGCGGCTGCAGGAAGGCGTTCGGGTTCGGGTATTCGGCGAACCAGTTGGCGAAGCCGGCGTCCACGTTGGGGGTCGAGTCGTTGCCGATCACCGGGAAGTAGTTCTCGGCGTTGATGATCTTCAGGGTGACGTCGAAGCCGACTTCGCCGAGCACCCCGGCGAGGTATTCGGAGGCTTCCTGGTTCGGGCTTTCGTCGTCGCCCCAGACGGTGACGGCGGCGCTGCTCGGCTTCGCTTCGGCGAACAGTTCCTTTGCCTTGGCGAGGCTGTGGGGGTAGAGGTTCAGCTTCTCGTAGCCCGGCATCCCCGGCGGCAGCACCTGCTGGGTGCCGACGATCTGGCCGGCGTAGATCCGTTCCAGCGCCCGCGGGTCGACCGCGTAGTTCGCGGCCTGCCGCAGCTTCAGGTCGGCGAAGGGCCCCTTCGCCGTGTTCATCCAGAAGAAGTAGGTGCTCGGGGTCGGGTCGACCCGGAACTGGGTGCCTTCGAACTTTTCCTTGACCGCGGCATAGCGGTCGGCCGGCGGGGCGTTGAACATCCAGTTCTGCTGGCCGGATTCGATGTCGTTGACCTGGGTGTTGCCGTTGCCGGAGACCGTGAAGACGATCCGGTCGACGTGGCCGCTCGGCACTTCCGGCACCAGCTGCGCGTTGGCCTTCGCCCATTCCGGGTTGCGCTCGTATTCCCAGCCGCGGCCCGGCTGCGCTTTGACGATCTCGTAGGGGCCGGTCGCCGGCGGCGGGTGCGCGGTCATGTCTTCGGCCGGCGTCTTCGCCGGCAGCGGCGCCGCCAGCGGCAGCGCCAGCTCGTTCTCGAAGGTGCCGCGCGGCTGCTCGAGGTGGATCGTGATCTCCCCCGTCTTGTCGTCAGCTTCGATCCCGGGGATGCCGCCCTTCTTCGTCTTCGCGAACTTTTCGGCGCCGACGATGTCTTCGTAGAAGGGCGAGCCGGGCGAGTTCAGCTCGAAGGTGCGTTCGATCGCGTGGGTGAAGTCGGAGGCCTTGACCGCTTCGCCGTTCGAGTAGCGGAGGCCCTTCTGCAGCTGCAGCTGATAGGTGCGGCCGTCGGCGCTCACCTTCGGCATCGCGGTCGCCAGCCCCGGCACGACCTGGCCGCCGGCGGTGCCGTTCGCGTGCTTGTAGGTGAGCAGCGGGATGTAGGTGTCGTAGAAGGCGTTCAGGCTTTCGACCGAGAGGCCGAGGCCGGGGTCGAGGTAGGTGGGGAAGGTGCCGGTGGTCGCCTTCAGGGTGCCGCCTTCGCTGCCTCCGTCCCCGCCGCCGCTGCCGGTGCTGGAGCTGGAGCCGCAGCCGGCGAGCAGCAGGGCGAGCGCCAGCGCCACGGCGCAGCCGGTCAGTGCGAGCGGTTTGGTGCGTAGCTTGAACAACGCCCTCGCCCAATCGACCGCTGCGGCCGAGACCTTTAGGGGTGGCCTCGAATCACCGCGGCTACTTGTCGAGGGCGAGCGCGATCGCGACGCTGAGCGCCGCCGAGCCGCCGGCCACCGCGGCGGTCGCCGCCGGGCTCCCGGCCGGCAGCCCCTCGCGGGCCGGCCGCCGTGGCGCCGACGTCGACCAGGTCGCCGGCGGCGCTGGCGAGCAGCAGCGGCCGCACCGGCTCGCCGCGCAGCATCCGGATCAGCGCCAGCCCGTGCAGCGCCACCTCGCGGCCGCCGACCCCGCGCAGCCCGACGCCCGCCGCCGGCTGGCGGGCGCCGGCGCCGAGCCAGCGGTCGCCGGCGACCTTGCCCGGCGCCACCAGGAGCGCCGCCCCGTAGGCGACGCGGAAGGCGAGCACGTTGACGGCGGCGACGCGGGCGACGGCGTTCGAGTCCACGGCACCCGCCTACCCGCCGCCGAGCCGGCGGCAAACGCTCAGCCGCCGATCGCGTCGGCGGCGCGCGAGAGCGGCGGCTCGAGCTCGCGCAGGAGTTCGAGGTGGCGGTGGGCCCAGGCGATCGCCAGGCCGGGCGGCACGGCGTCCTCGTCGGGATCGCGTTCGAGCACCACCTGGCCGGCGACGGCGGCGCCCGGGGTCGGGTCGTCCTCGGGGCGCGGCGCCGGCTCGGCGTCGGCGATCGAGGCGCCCAGCGAGCGGTACCAGGAGCTGCGCGCCTGGAGCTCCTGCTGGAAGGCGTCGCGGGCCGCCTCGACCCGGGGCAGGGTGCGGTCGATCGGGCGCAGCCGCACCAGCACCTGGGCGTGGGCCAGCAGGCGGGCGGTGCGGCGCAGGCGGGTGGCGCCGGCGGCCAGCAGCCCGAGCTCCTCGATGCCGCCGCGGCCGGCGCTCTGCTCGGAGAGGTAGGCGCGCATCGCGGTGTCGAGCTGCTGGGCCGACTCGAAGGCGCGCAGGCCGGCGAGGCGGACCGCGTCGGCGCCGCCGAGCAGGGCGCGGATCGTCGCCTCCAGCGAGCCGGCGGCGTCGTCGTAGGCGGCTGGCCAGCGCCTGGCGCATCAGCGCGGTCGCCCCGCGCGGCCAGATCAGCAGGCCGCTGAGCAGGCTGATGCCGGCGCCGATCGCGACGTCCTCGACGCGGATCACCCCGACCTGCCAGCCGATCGGGTTGATCAGGTTGAAGAGGACGAGGACGACGAAGGAGAAGGCGGCCTGGCCGGCGGCGAAGGAGACGGCGCGGATCGCGTAGGCGGCGAGGAAGACGGCGAGCGGCAGGAGCGGCCAGAGGACCGCCGGGTCGGTGCCGACCAGAGCGATCAGGAGACCGCCGAGGACGATCCCGGTGAAGGTCCCGAGCAGGCCGAGGACGATCGTCGTCCCGGTCGCCAGGGCGCTCGAGCGCAGCACCGAGAGCGTGCCGAGCACGACCCAGAAGCCGTTCTGGACGTCGGCCACCTGGGCGACGAGGACGGCGGCGGCGAGGCCGACCGCGCCGCGGACGCTGTTGTGGAGCCAGACCGAGCGGATCGTCGCGTGGGCGCGGGTGACCCGGCCGGTTTCGGCGACCCGGGCGCGGGCCCGCTCGCGGCTCTCACCGCGGGCGCGGTCGCCGCAGGCGAGGCCGGCGTCGTCGGCCAGCTGCAGGGCGCCGAAGGCGAGCTGCCGCAGCCGGTAGGCCTCGTCGAGGTCGGCGCTCAGGGTCGCCTCGTCGGCATCTTCCGGCAGCTGCTCGAAGCGCGCGACGATCGTCTCCCCCAGCCGCCGGTGGGCGGCGCGCAGGTCGTCGGGGTGCGGGCCGGCGCTCGGCGGCGCCCCCTGCAGGCGGGCGGCGATCTCGCGCAGCAGCCGTGGCACGCCGCGCTCGATCTCGGCCCGCTCCGCCCCGAGTCCGAGCAGCCGGTCGGAGCCGGTCGGGCGGGCGGCGAAGGGACGCAGCCAGCCCATGTGGTCGAGAGTGCGGGCGAGCGCCGCGATCCGGCCGCCGTTGCCGCTCGGCCGCTGCGCGACGGAGACAAACTGGCGGCGCGCCTTGCGGATCCCCGCCCGCGCCTCCTGGTCGGCGGCCTCGAGCGCGTCCGGGTCGCCGCCGGCGCTGGCCTCCGCCAGCGCCGCGAGCCGCAGCGCCGACTCGCCGGCCGAAGCCCGGATCGCGCTCTGCGCCCGCCGCGGCCAGAGCAGCAGCACGGCGGAGACCGAGAGCAGCGCCGCCAGGCCCCAGCCGGCGACCCGCGGGCCGATCGCCGACGGGTCGGCCGGGACCATCACCGCGAGGACGAAGACGAGGATCGCGCCGCGCTGGGCGGCGGCGACGTACTCGTCGAAGACGCCGGCGAAGATGATCGCGAAGCCGAGCACCAGCATCGCCGCGGTGGCGAGCCAGGGGGTCCGCGAGCAGAGCGTGCCGATCGCGATCAGCCCGGCGCCGCCGGCGGTCAGCACCGCGTAGGCGAGCAGCCGGTTCCGGCGCCGGCCGCCGAACTGGACGAAGACCAGCAGCGCCATCGGCCCGAAAGCGGCGAACAGCGACATCGGCCGCGAGTCGAAGGCGTGCAGCGCCAGGGCGAAGCTGACCGGCATCACCAGCGCCACCCGCAGAGCGTCCTTGACCGCGAAGAAGCGGGCTTCGCTCATCTTCCCCGCACGCCGCAGCTGCGTTCGACGGTGACGTCGAAGGCGCGGTCGGCGAAGCCGAGCCGAGCGCGGACGAAGGGGAAGGTGGCGACGCTGAAGCCGCTCGGCGCCGGGCAGGAGGCGGCCAGGTAGGTGTGGCGGCGGCCGCGGTAGGTGTAGGTGCGGCCGAGCCGCAGCGAGAGGGCGGTGACGCGGCCGGCGCTCGGCGTCGTCTTCGCCAGCGAGGTCCGCAGCACGATCCCGTAGGTGCCGCTGGTGTGGGAGATGGTGAGCGGCAGCGTGTAGGAGGTCGGGACCGGCCGCCTGCCGTAGACGTGGAGGAGGACCGCCGGCCGGCCGTGGTAGCGGCCGTTGAAGGCGACGATGCGGCCGCGCGAGGGGTACGGCACCTGTTCGGCGATGTGCACCGAGGCGGCGAAGCTGCCGCTGCCGACCAGCGCGGCACGGCAGTTGCGGAGCGCCGCTTCGGTGCTCGCCGGCTGCACCTGGGCGAGGTGGCAGACCGGCAGGCCGGTGGTGTCGAGGCGGCCGAACTTGTTGATCGCGATCTGGAGGCGCTGCAGCTGAGGAAGGGGCTGGCCGCCGGCGCCGGCGATCCCGACCCGCAGGCCGATCCGCACCGGCGCCGACGCTTCGCGCGGCAGCGAGCGCGGCTCGAGCTTGCCGCCGAAGCTGAGCCGGATCCCTTCCTGCTGGATCGTCTCGCCGGCGGCCGGCGCGGCGGCCAGCACCGCGACCGCGAGCAGGCCGGCGAGCGCCAGGGCTGGGAGCCGGGCGCTCATCGCCACCAGGCCTCGAGGACGCGACGCCAGTTGCGCCAGCCGATGTCGGCGAGCTCCTCCTCGTCGAAGCCGGCCGCGGCGAGCGCCTCGAGCAGCCGCGGCAGCCCGGCGACGTCGCCAAGCTCGGCCGGCACGGTGGCGCCGTCGAAGTCGGAGCCCAGGGCGAGGTGGCGGACCCCGATCCGGTCGGCGACGTAGCGGGCGTGCTCGGCGATCAGGGCCAGCGGCGTCTCGGCCACGTCGGCGAAGTCGGGGCGGATGAAGACGCTGGCGAAGACGACCCCGACCAGCCCGTCGCTGGCGGCGATCGCGTCGAGCTGGCGGTCGGTGAGGTTGCGGGAGGCCGCGGCGACCGCATGGGCGCCGGAGTGGCTGGCGACCAGCGGCCCGGGTTCGAGCCCGGCGATGTCCCAGAAGCCGGCTTCGTTCATGTGGCTGAGGTCGACGACGATCCCGAGCTCGGCGCAGGCCTTGACCAGCGCCCGGCCGGCGTCGGTCAGCCCGGGGCCGATGTCGGGCGAGGAGGGGAAGGCGAACTGGACGCCGGTGGCGAAGGCGTTGGCGCGGCTCCAGACCGGGCCCAGCGAGCGCAGCCCGGCCGCGTACCAGGTGTCGAGCGCCTCCAGCCCCGGGTCGATCGCCTCGGCCCCCTCGAGGTGGAGGACCGCGACCGGCGGCGCCTCGGGGTCGGCAAAGGCGGCGTCGTAGTCGCCGATCGAGCGGGCGACGGTCAGCCGCCCTTCGCGCTCCAGCCGCAGCAGCCGGCCGGCGGCGGCGGTCGCGTCGGCGGCGGCGACCTGGTGCGCGACCTCCTCGGCCAGCGGCGCGCGGACCACCCCGTCGACGGCTTCCGGCGCGTTCAGGTCGAGGTCGTCGTCACCCGGCGAGGGCGTGAAGACCGCGAAGATGCCGCCCCGCATCCCTCCCGCCCGCATCCGCGGCAGGTCGAGATGGCCGGCGCCGTCGCGACCGCCGGCAAGCCCGCCGTAGTCCTCCCTGGTGAGCGCGTCGTTGTGACCGTCGAAAACCGGGATCACGCGTCGCAGCCTACGCGAGCCCCGCCGCGACTGAAGCATTGACGTCGCTATAGGCGCGTCAATGCTTCAGCGATTGCAGGCGCGGGCGCGGGCGGATCGCGTCAGGCTGCGGCGGCGGACTCCGGCTCGCCGAGCACGCCGCGCCAGCTCGGGTGTGCCGGCTGCCAGCCGAGCTCCCGCTTCGCCTTCGCGTTCGAGGAGCCGCGGACCTCGGTCATCATCGAGACGCCGGCCTCGCCGATCGCGAGGCGGGCGATCCACCTGGGGACGCGGCGGGGCGCGGGGGCGCCGCAGCGCTCGGCCAGCGCCGGGATCCACTCGGCCGCCGGGGCCGGGTCGTCGTCGACGACGTTGTAGACGCCGGGGGCGCCCCGCTCGAGGGCGATCACCGTCGCCGCGGCTGCGTCGTCGACGTGGATGAAGGACCAGACGCCGGTGCCGTCGCCGACGATCGGCAGCTTCCGCTGGCGGGCGAGGTCGACGAATTCGGTCTCCGAGGTGCCCGGCCCGTAGAGGCTGCCGTAGCGGAGGACGAGGCCCTCGAGCGGCGCCTCGATCACGGCCCGTTCGAGGTGGGTGTTCGCTTTGAGCGCCTGGCGCTGGGAGGCCGGCGGATCGGGGTCGAGCGGGTCGCCCTCGTCCTTGACCGGGCCGCCCCGGCGCACGTTCGACCAGCCGGTGTAGCCCTGGGCGACGAAGCGGCGGACGTCGAAGCGCTCGGCGGCGGCCAGCAGGTGGTCGGTGCCCTCGGTGCGCAGGCGGCTGGTCAGCTCGAACCAGCGGTCGAAGTGGCGCAGGTCGGCTTTGCCGGCGAGGCCGGTCATCTCGTGGACGATCGCCCGCGGCCGCGCCTCGCCGACGGCGGCCATCACGCTCGCCTCGTCGAGCCCGTCCATCGCCACGCCATGGGCGCCCCGGCGCTCGATCGCGCCGAGCTTGTCCGCCGAGCGCGCGGTGGCAATGACCTCGTGGCCGGCGGCGATCAGCTGCGGGACGAGGCGAGCGCCGACGGCGCCGGCCCCTCCCGCGACGAATACCTTCATCGGTGCTCCTCTCTCGCGGGTTGCGGTTGCGATTCTCGGACCTGAAGCTCTCCGGCGGCAAGGGCGGCGGCGAGGCGGCGCAGCGTCTCGTCGTTGGCCCGTGAAGCTGCCGCCGGCGCTGACCGATTCCTCGACGCTGCGCCGCGGCGGCTCGGCCGCGACCACCTCCATCTCCAGCCAGTCGGCCTTCCCGGCTTCTTCACCCGCATTCGCGCTTTGGCGCCGACGCTGCGCGCCGGGCCGGAGGTCGACCAATCGACCAGGAAGTGGCTGGTGAAGCGCTCGCGGCTCTCGGCACCGGAATTCATCGTCGTTGACTTTACACCGTTGAATAAATCTGTCAAGCTGCGGCCGTGCCTCGGGCAGACGATAAAGACGCGGGCCAGGACAAAGACGAGGGTGCGGGCGAAGGCGCGCCAAGCGGGCGGCGCACCGGCCGGCGCCCCGGCGGCAGCGACAGCCGCGAGCGGATCCTGGCGGCGGCGCGCGAGCGCTTCGCCACCCACGGCTACGCCGGCGCGACGATGCGCGGCATCGCCGCCGAGGCCGGGGTCGACGCCGCCCTCGTCGTCCATTTCTTCGGCAACAAGGCGGCGCTGCTGCACGCCGCGGTGCAGTGGCCGTTCGACCCGGAGGTCGAGATGCCGAAGCTGCTGGCCGACGGACGCCGCAACGTCGGTCGCAACTTCGTCCGGCTCTTCGTCGCGACCTGGGACGAGGAGGGCCGCCGCAACCCGATCCTCATCCTGCTCGACGCCGCCACCTCCGAGCCGGCCGCGGCGGCGCTGCTGCGCGAGTTCCTCCGCGACCAGCTCTTCGCGCCGCTGGTCGAGCGGCTCGGCGTCGACCGGCAGGAGCTGCGCGGACAGCTCTGCGCCTCGCAGCTGATCGGCCTCGGGATGACGCGCTACCTGCTGCAGCTCGAACCGCTCGCCGGCGCGGCGCCCGAGGAGGTGGTCGAGTGGGTCGGCCCTTCCCTGCAGCGCTACCTGACCGGTAAATTGCCGGTCGGTTGACGCAGCTGTTCGGACGCGAGGACGAGCTGCGCAGGATCGACGCGCTGCTCGAAGCGACCTCCAACCGGGGAGGGCGGCGCCCTGCTGCTGCTCGGAGACGCCGGGATCGGCAAGACGAGCCTGATCGACGCGGCGGCCGGGCGGGCGGCCGCGGCGGGGATGCTGGCGCTGCGGGCGCGGGCGGTCGAGGCCGAGCAGGAGCTGCCGTTCGCCGGCCTCGCCGAGCAGCTGGCGCCGGTCGGCGCCGCCGTCGACGCGCTGCCGCCCGAGAGCGCCGCCGCCCTCGCCGGGGCCCGCGGCACCGCCGCCGCCAACGCCGCCCCGCTCGCCGCCGGGATGGCGCTGCTGCGGCTGCTCGAGGCGCTCGCCGACGCCGAGGAAGCGGTGCGGCTGGCGGCCGAGTCGGGGCAGCTCGGGCTGCTCGCCTTCGCCGCCAACATGCTGGTCGAGGTCGAGGCGGCGCTGGGGCGCGAGGCCGAGTGCCGCGAGCACGCCGCGATCGGGATGGCGGTCGCCGATGCGGTCGGCGGCGACGCCATGGGCATCTACGGGCGCGGCGCGCTGGGGATGCTGGAGCTGACCCTGGGACGACCGGAGGAGGCGATCGCCCCGCTCGAGGGCTGCGCCCGCGCCGCCGACAAGATCGGGCTGCGCGAGCCGAACACGATCCAGTGGGCCGCCAACTACGTCGAGGCGCTGGCCCGGGCCGGGCGGGTCGAGGAGGCGCGGGCGGCGCTGCCGCGGCTGGAAGGCGGCTTCGGCGGCGCCTGGGCGGCGGCCGCCCAGCTGCGCTGCCGGGGGCTGCTCGCCGAGCCCGGCGAAGAGGCCGAGGCGCTGCTGGCCGAGTCGGTCGCCGCCTTCGACGCCGCCGACGCCCGCTTCGAGGCCGCCCGCTCGCGGCTGGCGCTCGGCGAGCGGCTGCGCCGCGACCGCGACGTGCGCGGCTCGCGTGAGCCGCTGGCCGCCGAGCCGAGCGGCGCCTCCTGGGACGAGCTGACCCCGCACGAGATGCGGGTCGCGCTGCTGGTCGCCGAGGGTCGCACCAACTCCGAGGTCGCGACCCAGCTGTTCGTCACCCGCAAGACGATCGAGCACCACCTCTCGCGGGTCTACCGCAAGCTCGGGCTGCGGGGCCGAACCGAACTGGCGCGGGCGCTGGCGTCGGAGGCGCCGGCGGCCGCCTGAGCGACGGCGCCGGGCCTGCACCATTTAGTCGGGCTCGACGCTGCCCGAGCCCTCGACCTGCTGCCGCAGCCGCGGGTCGCCGGCGTAGTGGACGTCGCCGCTGCCGTGGATCGCGACGTCGAGCCGGCGGGCGGCGTCGACGTCGGCGTCGCCGGATCCTGCGAGGTCGAGGCTGGCGCTGCCGGCGCGCAGGTCGTGGAGGTCGAGGTCGCCGGAGCCGTCGACTTCGGCGTCAAGCCGGCCGACCCGGCCGTCGGCGCGGACGTCACCGGAGCCGTTCACCTCGAGCTGCAGCCGCGGGCCGCCCAGTTCCGGGAGCGTCAGATCGCCGGAGCCGTCGACCCGCGCCCCGGCCAGCGACGGCGCCCGGGCGACGACCGTGACGTGGCCGTCGTCGAGGTCGATCTCGCCGGAGCTGTCGCGGCCTTCGATCACCAGCGTGCCGTCGGCGACCCGGGTGATCACGTCGTCGACGCGGTTGCGGCCGCCCTTCACGGTCACCACCCCGCCCCAGCCGCGCCGCACAACCACGTCGGCGGAGCCGTGGACCTCGACCCGGTCGAAGTCGCCGACCGTGCGGGTCTGCTCCGTGTAGGGCCCGTCGTCGACGAAGGCGACGCCGCAGGCGGAGAGGCCGAGGACCAGCGCGACGGCGCCGGCGGTGAGGATGGTGAGCAGTCGAAGCATGGCCGCGACGCTACGCCGCGGCCGCGGCTCAGACAATGAGGCGAACACCCGAATCGCGGGTGGGGAAAACCCCACCCGCGCTCGGACGCCCTGGCCGCTCGCCGCCGCCAGCGGCCGGGGCGTCCTCGCCCAGCTTCCGTTCCTCGAGCCGCCAGACCAGCGCCAGCGCCAGCAGCGCCAGCGGCGCCGCAATCGCGAAGACGACCCGGACGCCCTCGACGACGCCGCCCTGCGAGGCGAAGACGGCGCCGAGGACGGCCGCCCCGACCGCGCCGCCGAGGGCGCGGAAGAAGCTGGTCGTCGCCATCGCCGTCCCCAGCCGGCGCCGCTCGACGCCGTTCTGGACGATCACGGTCAGCACCTGGCCGACCGTCCCGAAGCCGAGGCCGAAGACGCCGAGGCAGGCGACGGTCGCCAGCTGCGAGCGGGCGCCGACCAGCGCCGCCAACCCGACCAGGCCCGCCGCCATCAGCGCCAGCCCGGCGAGCGGGTAGCGCTTGTAGCGCCCGCCGGCGGCGATCCGGCGGCCGGCGAAGTTGGTCGAGACGGTGACCCCGACCATCATCGCCACCAGCAGCAGGCCGGCCCCGGTCGGGGTGGCCCCGGTCGCCTCCTGCAGGTAGAGCGGCGCGAACACCGTGACCGCGAAGAGGCTCGCCGTGGTCAGGAAGAAGGCGGCGCTCGAGAGCGCCACGCTCGGCAGCCGCAGCAGGTCGAGCGGCACCGCCGGGTCGGCGGCGCGACGCTCGCGCCAGATCAGCGCCAGGGTGGCGGCGAAGAGCACCGCGCCGAGGCCGACGATCTGCGCCGAGCCCCAGGCGAACTTCGTCCCGCCCCAGATGCAGACCAGCATCAGGGCGCAGGTCGCGGTCGCCAGCAGCGCCGCGCCGGCAACGTCGAAGCGGGCCGCCGGCCGCTCGCCGGCGACCGCCGGGAAGCGCAGCCGTAGCGCCGCCAGCGCCGCCAGCCCGAGCGGCAGGTTGACGTAGAAGACCCAGCGCCAGCTGACCTGTTCGGTGAGCAGGCCGCCGGCGAGCGGGCCGGCGACCGTCGCCAGGGCGAAGACGGCGGCGATGTAGCCCTGGTAGCGGGCCCGCTCGCGGGGCGAGACGAGGTCGCCGACGGCCGCCATCGCCAGCGTCATCAGGCCGCCCGCGGCGGCGCCCTGGACGGCCCGCGCCGCGATCAGCATCGTCAGCGAACCGGCCAGCCCGCAGACGGCCGAGGCGCCGAGGAAGAGCGCCAGCGAAGCCTCGAGCACCCGCTTGCGCCCGACGCGGTCGCCGAGCCTGCCCCAGACCGGGATCGTCGCCGCCGAGGCGACCACGTAGGCGCTGACCACCCAGGAGACGTCGGCGAGGGTGCCGAGGTCGCCGGCGATCGTCGGCAGCGCGGTGGCGAGGATCGTCTGGTCGAGGACCGCCGGCAGCATCGCCAGGACGATCGCGACGAAGGGAAGGGATAGTTTGGGAAAGCGCATCTCCGACCTCCATCTGGGGGTAGAATTCGTGGAGTCACCAAAAACTTAGAGTCACCCTAACATTTATCCGATGGCAACGCAAGCACCAGGCCTGCGCGAGCGCAAGAAGGCCGAAACCAGGCAGCTGATCGCCGAGACGGCGCGGCGGCTGTTCGGCGAGCGCGGCTTCGAGGAGGTCAAGGTCGCCGAGGTGGCGGCCGCGGCCGGCGTCTCGGAGGCGACCGTCTTCAACTACTTTCCGAGCAAGGAGGACCTCTTCTACAGCGGCCTCGAGGCGTTCGAGACGGCGCTGCTGACGGCGATCCGCGAGCGCGCCGCCGGCGAGTCGGCGCTCGCCGCCTTCGGCCGCTTCGTCACCGAGCCGCGCGGGATGCTGGCGGCGAAGGAGCCGGAGGTGATCGAGCGGCACGCGGCGACGACGCGGGTGATCGAGGCGAGCCCGGCGCTGCTGACCCGCGAGCGGCAGATCATCGACGGCTTCACCGACTCGCTGGCCGAGCTGCTGCGGGAGGAGACCGGCGCCAGGCCGGGCGACCTCGAGCCGTGGGTGGCGGCCAACGCGATCATGGGCGTCCACCGCTCGCTGCTGAAGCTCGCCCGCGCCGAGATCCTCGCCGGCACCCGCAACCCGCAGCTCTCGCGGCGGGTGCGGGCGCAGGCGAAACGGGCGCTGGCGACGCTCGAGGCGGGGCTCGGCGACTACGCAGTCAAGCCCGGGGACGACCGATGAGGTTGCCTTTTCAGGCGCATACCGCCTGTTTCGGCAACCTCGTCGCAGCGGCGGCGCTGCTGCTGGCGCTGCTCGGTCTCACGCCGGGCGCCGCGGCCGCGCTGCGGCACCCGCGCCTGGTCGTCGCCGCCGGCTCGGTCGGCCTCGTCGGCGAGCAGCTGCGGGGCTCCTTCGTCGTCCGCAACGAGGGCGGGCGGCGCAGCGGCGCGGCCGTGGCGCGGCTGGTGGTCCGCGGCCGGGCTGGCCGCGCGCCGGCGAAGCGCTTCGCGCTGGCGCCGCTCGCAGCCGGGAAGGCGCGCGCGGTCGAGGTTGACGTCAGGGCTCCGACGGGGCTCCCCGCCGGCGCCCATCCGCTGGCGGTCTGCGTCGCCCGCTGCCTCGCCGTCGGCACGCTCCAAGTCGGCGCCGATTCAGGGCCGGTCCCGCAGGAGCGGTCAGGCGCCCCGCAACCGGGCCCGAGCGGCCTGACGCCCGGCAGGCCCGTCGACCTCCTCCCTCCCGGCCCCGACCCACCCGTCGCCGAACCGGTCTACTCCATCCCCACCGACCCGGTCCCCTTTACCGCCGGCACGCCGCTCGAGCTCAGCGACGCGCTGACCGATTACTGGGTCGACGTCCCACGCACCTACGACGCTAGCCACCGGACGCCCACCCCGCTGCTCGTCTGGCTGCACGGCTGCGGCGGCACCAGCTCCGGCGACATCTGGGTGGTCAGCCCGGGCGGCGCCCAGGACTGGATCTCGATCGCCGTCGGTGGCCGCGAGGGCGACTGCTGGAACCCGAGCGGCGACGGGTCGAAGGTGATGGCGGCGATCGCCGACGTCGAGCGCCACTTCAACGTCGACCGCCACCGGGTGATCCTCGGCGGCTACTCGGCAGGCGGCGATCTCGCCTACCGGCTCGCCTTCTACGACGCCGACGCCTTCGCCGGCGTCCTCGCCGAGAACACCTCCCCGTTCCGCGACACCGGCTCGACCCAGGCCGCCTCGCTCGCCGCCGCCAGCTGGAAGTTCCCGGTCGTCCACCTCGCCCACCTCCAGGACACGACCTACCCGATCGCCGAAGTGCGCGCCGAAACCGACGCGATGGCCGCCGCCGGCTTCCCGGTGACCCGGATCGAGGTCCCCGGCCACCACTGGGACGACCCCGGCGACGAGGTCAGCGGTCAGCCGCAGCCCGGCACCGACGCCGACCTCCGCACCCTCCTGCTGCCGCACATCGACGACGGCTGGCGCTCGCCCTGACCGCGACCGCGGTCGTCCCCCGCGCCCCTCGCGGCGTCGGCGCGCGGGACTAGTAGCCGGCCGGGTGGCGGGCGACGTAGCCGGCGGCGGAGACCATCGCCTTGTGCCAGCGCGGGCCGGTGCCGCGGGTGTCGCCGGCGGTGTCCCAGCGGAGGCCGTCGATCACCGCGAAGGCGTGGCCGGCGTTGGCGTAGACGGTGATCCAGCGGCCGGGGCCGGCTTCGCCCCAGCCCGCCATTTCGCCGGAGTCCATCGGAGTTTCGATCAGGCCGGCGCCGTGGAGGGCGTAGCTGACCGCGCCGGAGCAGTCGTAGCCTTCGCTCCACCAGCGGGCGTGGCCGCCGCCCCATATGTAGGGCTTGGTGCGGATCCGGTTGGCGGCGGCGATCGCCGCCTTGACGGCTTCGGGAGCCGTTTCCGGCGCGGCGGCGACGCCGAGCAGCAGGGTCGCCGGGGCGACCGTCGCGCAGGTCGTTTCGGTGCCGGCCACGGCCGGCGCGCATTCGGTCGATTCGGGGGTGGGAGTGGTCGCCGTCGCCGGCGCGCCTTCGTCGCTGCCCGCCGTCGGTGCGACCCCGCCGCCGGAGGCGAGCGCCGTCGCCGGTGCGGCCGCCGCGAGGGTCAGCCCCAGGGCGATGCCGAAACGCACTCTCCTACCGAACCACCGCAATTCCCTATCGCGCTCCTTCTCAGGCCTGCGGGGTTAGCTGTCGGGCTGGCGCTGAAGAAGCTGCGCTCCCGTCCGAAGACGGATTCGCCCCAAAACACTTGGTTCCCCCGTTTCGGGATTTCGGCTCCCGAATTCGGCTACCGGTTCTGGATCGCGCGGCAGTCTAGCGCGCTTCCCCGACGATTTCTCACAGACGGGTAGCCGGAAAGCGTTATTGCCCGTAACGCGGCCGTCACCACGCGGCCGCAGCGCCGGTCTAAGTTCGGAGAGCCACGCGGAGCCCCCGCCAGACCGCCGATAAAAGGAGACCGAGATGCCATTCGTCAAGGTCGGGACCGAGAACAGCGCCGACATCGAGATCCACTACAACGACCACGGCTCCGGCAAGCCGGTCATCCTCATCCACGGCTATCCGCTCGACGGCAACTCCTGGGAGCGGCAGGAGCGCTGGCTGCTCGAGGAGGGCTACCGGGTGATCAGCTACGACCGCCGCGGCTTCGGCAGGTCGAGCCAGCCGAGCACGGGCTTCGACTACGACACCTTCACCGCCGACCTGAAGGCGCTGCTCGACCACCTGGCGCTCGCGGAGGATGTGGCGCTGGTCGGCTTCTCGATGGGGACCGGCGAGGTGACCCGCTACTTCGGCCGCTACGGCTCCGCCGGCGTCTCCAAGGCGGCGCTGCTCGGCGTCATCCCGCCCTTCCTCCTGCAGACCGACGAGAACCCGAAGGGCGTCCCCGGCGAGGTCTTCGAGGGGATCAAGGAGACGGTGCTGGCCGATCGCTACGCCTGGTTCGACCAGTTCTACGCGAACTTCTACAACACCGACAAACTGGCGCCCGAGCGGATCGGCGACGCCGCCCTGCGCGCCTCCTTCAACGTCGCCGCCGGCGCCTCGCCGCAGGCCAGCTACGACTGCGTCGACACCTGGCTGACCGACTTCCGTGACGATCTGCCGAAGATCGACGTTCCGACCCTGGTCGTCCACGGCACCGAGGACCGCATCCTCCCCTTCGAGTCGACCGCCGCCCGCCTCCGCGACGAGCAGCTGATCGCCGACCTGCAGGTGGTCGAAGTCGAGGGCGGCCCGCACAACATCGGCTGGACCCACCCGGACGAGGTGAGGGCGGCTCTCTCCCCCTTCCTCGCCAGCTGACCCGAGCGATGAGCCCGCGACAGTGAGCCGCACCTGGACCCTGCTGGGGCCCGACCGCCGGCCCTACGAGAGCGAGGTCCCGGGCGCCCTCGGCGGCAACAGGAGCACGCGAATCTACGGCCGCCTCGACTGCCCCGGGGCGGCCCGCGTGATCGCCCGCGGCGGCTACGTGAAGAACCGCGTCTTCTTCCTCGACGAGGAAGCCGCGATCGCCGCCGGCTACCGCCCCTGCGCGGTCTGCATGCCGGCCGACTACGCGGCATGGAAGCGGGAGGCCCGCCCACCGCACACGGACTAGGCCGAATTCCCCGCTAATAGCGGTATTTACGACCTAGTACCCCTTGTGCGAATCGCAACGATTGCTTAGTTTTGTTTTCGCCACCCGCTCGCTCAGGCCCCCAGGGAGGTCCATCGATGTACACCTGTGAACGCTGCGGCACGTCCTTCGGTCGCCGCACCCCAGTCGTCGAAAGCTGCCCGCGCTGCCTCGCCCGCGAGGGCGTCCGCGTGCCGCTCACCTTCAAGCTGTTCCAAGAGGTCCCCCGCTCCGGTGCCGGCGCGCCGATCCCGCTGCGGCCGACCAGCACCCGCCTCAACAGCGGCTTCGAAGCCGAGGTGCGGCGCCAGTTAGCGGCCCGCTGACGCGCGGGCGCGCTGCGCGGCGGGGCCGCGCAAGCGCTCACAGTCCCCGCCGCGCACCGCGTCCTCGCGGTCGGCCGCCGCTTCGTCGAAGCCCGGGCCGCAGTTGATCGTGTCGGCGCCGCCGAGCAGAGCCGAGATGTAGTCGTCGCCGGCGCCGCCCAGGTAGGAGTCGGGCTGCGTGTCGCGTTCGGCGGAGCCGCGGCCGCCGGTGATGAAGTCCGCCCCGCCGCCGCCGACCGTCAGGTCGCGGCCGGCGCTCGGGTAGAGGAAGTCGCGGCCGCCGCGGCCGTAGAGGCGGTCGGGGCCAGAGCCGCCTTCCAGGTTGTCGCCGTGCAGGGTGCCGAGCAGCGCGTCGCCGCCGGCGTCGCCGGCGAGCAGCAGCGAGCGGACCAGGCCGCGGTGCTTATCGAGGCCGCGGCCGTCGAGCACGTCGCCACCGCCGCCGCCGTGGAGCTTGAACTCGACCGTCCGCGGCGGCGCGGCGACGACCAGGTCCGGATCGGTGTCCTCCCCGCCGGGCAGCGATTCGACGCTGACCGCCAGCCGCCCGGCGCCGCCGTCGGTCAGCATCTCCTCACGGCCTTCGTCGGCGAGCAGCTGGACCCGCGGCCGGGCCCGCGGCTGATCCGGCAGCACCGCTTCGACCTCGATCTCGGGATCGACCGCCTCCGGGCTCGCCCCGGGTCCGAGCGGACCCTGCCGCTCATCGAGCAGAAACTGGTGTTCGACCCGCGTCGGCGTCGGCGTCGCTTCGTAGACGATCCGGTCGATGCTCGTCACCGACACCTCGCCGCCGCAGCGAATCGGCTCGAAGCCGCGCGGCCCGTTGCCGGCGCTGGTGCCGACCAGGATCGCTTCGCCTTCGCGGCGGACCTGGACGTTGTCGTTGCCGGCGATCAGCAGCTCGTTGCCGACCGGCCCCGGCGGGCCGAGCTCGAGCAGCTGGCAGCGGAGCGTGCGCGGCGAGGCGTGGGCGCTCGCCGCCAGCACCACCCCGAGAAGGACGGTGACCCCGAAGAGGAGCATTCCGACGAGGCATTGGCGATTCCGAACCATGCATCCACCGTGACAGCCGGTTGCGGCCCGGATCGGGACAACCTTGGCCCGACGGCCTGACCGCGGCCGAGCGCTTGCGATCGGTGGTACTCGTCAGTACCATCCCGCTCACATGACCACTGACGCCTCCGCCTACCGCCTCCCGCCCGGCCCGAAAACCCCGCGCCTGCTCAACGGGATCGCCTTCCTGGCCGCCCGCAACACGCTGATCCGGCGCCTCCAACAACGCTACGGCGACGCCTTCACGATCGAGATGCCCGGCTTCGGGCGGATGGTCCTGGTCTCCCGCCCCGACCTCGTCAAACAGGTCTACACGGCGAAGCCCGACGTCCTCCACGGCGGCAAGAACCCGCTCGGGGAAGTGCTCGGCCACGGGTCGCTGTTCTCGATGGACGAAGAGCGCCACCTGCGCGAGCGGCGGATGCTGCTGCCGCCCTTCCACGGCGACCGGATGCGCTCTTACGAGGAGCTGGTCGAGGAGGAGGCGCAGCGCGGGATGGAGAGCTGGCCGGAGGGCGCCGAGTTCGCCTCGATCGAGTCCTTCCAGCGGATCACGCTGCGGATCATCCTGCGGGCGGTGTTCGGCGCCGAGGGCCGCGAGCTGGCCGAACTGGAGAAGCTGCTGCCGCCGCTGACCGCGGTCGGCCAGCGCCTCGTCACCGCCCCCTTCCTGCGCCGCGACTACGGACGCCGCAGCCCCGGCGGCCGCTGGCGGCGGCTGATGAGGCAATACCGGCGCATCGTCGACGGGGTGATCGACAGGCACCTCGCCGACCCCGAGCTCGACGAGCGGATCGACATCCTGGCGCTGATCCTGCGCGCCCAGCTCGCCGACGGCGAGGAGATCGACCACGCCGAGACCGCCGAGGAGCTCCTCACCCTGCTGGTCGCAGGCCACGAGACGACCGCCTCGGCGCTCGCCTGGTCGGTCGAGCGGCTGCGCCGCCACCCCGAGGTGCTGGGCCGGCTCGAAGAGGAGGCGCGCGGCGAGGACAACGCGCTGCGGCTCGCCACCGCCAACGAGGTGCTGCGGGTGCGGCCGGTGATCAGCGCCACCGGGCGGCTGGCGGTGAAGCCGTTCGAGGTCGGCGAGTGGCGGCTGCCGGCCGGCACGCGGGTCGTCACCGGGATCGTGCCGCTGCACGAAGACGGCCGCTTCCACCCCGACGCGGAACGCTTCGACCCCGATCGCTACCTCGGCCGCAAGCCCGACACCTACGCCTGGATCCCGTTCGGCGGCGGCCTCCGCCGCTGCCTCGGCGCCGCCTTCGCCCAGCTCGAGATCGACGTCGTCCTCCGCACCCTGCTGCGCAACTTCGAGCTGCAGCCGACCGACGCGGGGCCGGAGCGCGAAAGCTTCCGCGGCGTCGCCTTCGCGCCGGGCAAGGGCGGGGTCGCCGTCGTCCGTCGGCGTCAGCTCGAGGAGCGCCGCGAGAGCACGCGCGAGAGCGCGTTCAGCACCGTGAAGTAGTGCGTCGGGCTGACCCGCGTCAGCAGGTCGAAGACGCGGGCGTCGGCGCCGATCAGGATCCGCGCCTTGCCGGCGTCGACGCCGCGATGGATCACCGCGGCGGCGCGCTCGGGGCTGGTCCGGACCAGCGCCTCGAACTCAGCGACCATCTCTTCCTTGGAGCGGCCGAGCCCTTTCGGGTCGGAGGTGAGGCGGCCGTTGCGGGCGATGTTGGTCCTGACGCCACCGGGATGAATGGTGACCGCGCGGACGCCGGAGCCGGGAAGCTCGTGGCGAAGGCTCTCGGTGAAGCCGCGGACCGCGAACTTCGAGGCGCAGTAGGCGCTCTGGCCGGGGATGCCGGCGAGCCCGAAGACGCTCGAGGTGTTGACGATCGCGCCGGAGCGCTGGGCGAGCAGGATCGGCAGGTAGGCGTGGGTGCCGTTGACGACGCCCTCGAAGTTGATCCGCCGCAGCCATTCCTCGTCCTCGCCGGAGGACTCGGCGACGGTCGCGGCGAGGGCGACGCCGGCGTTGTTGAAGACGGCGCCGATCGGCGCCGGCGCCCACTCGGCGACCTCGGCGGCGAAGGCCAGCTGCTGACCGCGGTCGGAGACGTCGAGGCGGCGGGGAGGGTCGCGGTCGCGACCAGCGAGGCGGTCTCCTCGAGGCCCGCCTCGTCGACGTCGACGAGCGCCACCGGGCAGCCGGCGGCGCCGAGCCGGATCGCCAGGGCGCGGCCGATCCCGGAGGCGGCGCCGCTGATCACGGCGGTGCGGCCGGCGAGCGGCTGGATCGACTTGGCGGGCATCGGGTCTCGGCTTCCTGGTGGTGCGGTAGGCTGGGCGCCCGTCGGTACTGATGAGTACCGGCGCGGAAGCTATCACTCGAGGCGGGAGGACGGGCGGATGAGCAGCACGGAGGTCGCGGCGGCGGTCGAGGTCGAGCAGCTGGTCGAGGTCGGCGACGGGATGCGGCTCTGCTACCGGGCCGCCGGCGACCCGGCCGATCCGGCGCTGCTCTTGATCGCCGGCCTCGGCCAGCAGCTGAACGTCTGGCCCGCGGCGCTGGTCGAGGGGCTGGTCGAGCGTGGCCTGTACGTGGTCCGCTTCGACAACCGCGACGTCGGCCGCTCCGACCGCGTCGACTCCCCCACGCCCGGCGCCGCCCAGTTCCTGCGCCGCCGCTTCGCGCCCTCGCAGTACACGCTGGCGGAGATGTGCGCCGACACGGTCGGCCTGCTCGACGCGCTCGCGATCGAGCGCGCCCACCTGGTCGGGATGTCGATGGGCGGGATGATCGCCCAGGCGCTCGCCGCCCGCGAGCCGGACCGGGTGCTCTCGCTGACCTCGATCATGTCGACGACCGGTGTCGCCCGGCTCGGACGCCCGGCTCCCTCGACCTGGGTGCGGCTGGCGCTGCCGGCGCCGCGCACGCGGCAGGCGACAGCGAAGCGGGTGGTCGGGATGATGCGGCACGTCGGCTCGCGCGGCTACCCCTTCGACGAGGCGGCGGTGCGGGCGATGGCGCTCGAAGGCTGGGATCGGTCCGGCGGCTCGGGCGCGCCCGGCGTCGGCCCGGCAGCTGGCGGCGATCTTCAAGTCCGGCGACCGCACCCGCGAACTGGGGCAGATCAAGGCGCCGACGCTCGTCATCCACGGCGACCGCGACCCGATGGTCGACCCGAGCGGCGGCCGCGCCACCGCCGCCGCGATCCCCGGCGCCCGCCTGCGGGTGATGACCGGCATGGGCCACGACCTGCCCGCCGGCGCCTGTCGCAGCTGGTCGAGGAGATCGCCGCGCAGGCCGAGCGGGCGGCCGGCGCGCCGGCTTAGCCCACCGTTCGTCCTTTGTCCCGCTATGCGGGCAAAGCGACGAACGCACCGCCGGCTCAGCCGGCGAGCACCAGCTTGATCACCGCTTTGAACTCGGCCGCGACCCGGTCGAGGTCCTCGTCGCGGAGCAGCGCCCGGACCAGCGTGTGGTGGAGGCCGCTGACCAGCATGTAGGCACGCTCGAGCGAGACCGGCGCGACCCGCGGGTCGCGTGCCGAGTCGCTCTCGACCACCGCGACGATCAGCTCCGCGTAGCGCTCGAAGGCCCGCCGCTGCGCCATCACGATCCGTTCGCCGCTGGTCGCGTTGGCGAAGGTCTGGGTCAGGCCCGGGTCGCTGGTGACCAGCGCCAGGTAGGTGTCGATCGCCTGGTCGATCTGGGTGCCGATCGGCGCCTCGCGGTCGATCGCCCGGTCGACCTCGGCGAGGAAGGCGTCGGAGAGCGTGTTCATCAGCTCGACGAAGCAGGCTTCCTTGTCCTCGAAGTGGTTGTAGAAGGTGCGGCGGGAGGCGTGGGCGTGGTGGACGATGTCGGTCACCTGCGTCTGCGCCAGCCCCTTTTCCCGGATCGAGGCGGCGAGCCCCTCGAGCAGGCGCGCGTGCTGCGCCTCTTTCTCGCTGATCGCGTCGGCTTTCATCGCCGACAACGCTATCCGCCCGCGGCCGGATCGCCCGGTCGATTGAATGCGCCCGGTGAAGATCGGCGCGGAGATCGAGGTCAGCGCCGCCGAGGCGCGGCGGCTGGCGCTGGCGGCGCAGGGGCTGGCGCGGCCGCGGCCGCGCGGGCGCGCCGACGTCCGCCACGTGCGCCGGGTGCTCGGCGACGTCGGCATCCTCCAGCTCGACTCGGTCAACGTCCTCTCCCGCGCCCACTACCTGCCGCTCTTCTCGCGGCTCGGCCCCTACCCGCGCGAGGCGATCGACCGGCTCGCCGCCCACCGCGCCGGCGCCGCCCGCCCGCACCGGCCCGAGGAGCGCGAGCTGTTCGAGTACTGGGCGCACGAGGCCTCGCTTGGTTCCGGTGACGATGCAGCCGCTGCTGCGCTGGCGGATGGCGCGCGTCGACGACCTCGCCTGGGGCTCGATCTCCCGGATCGGCCGCGAGCCGCCGGAGCTGGTCGAGTGGGTGCTGGCACAGGTGCGCGAGCAGGGACCGATCCGCGCCTCCGAGCTGGCGCCGCCGCGCCGCCGCGGCCGCGCCGAGATGTGGAGCTGGAGCGAGGAGAAGCGGGCGCTCGAGCACCTCTTCTTCGCCGGCCGCGTCTGCGCCGCCGGCCGCCTCAACTTCGAGCGCCTCTACGACCTGCCCGAGCGGGTCCTGCCGGCGGCGGTGCTCGACGCACAGACGCCGCCGGAGGACGAGGCGCAGCGGCAGCTGATACTGGTCGCCGCCGAGCGCCTCGGCGTCGCCACCGAGGCCGACCTCGGCGACTACTTCCGCCTCCCCCGCGCCGACTCGAAGGCGCGGCTGGCGGAGCTGGTCGAGGCCGGCGACCTCCTCCCCGCCCGCGTCGAGGGCTGGCCGAAGCCCGCCTACCTCCGCCCCGGCACCCGCCCGCCGCGCAAGCCCGCCCAGCCGCCCGCGCCCTCCTCTCCCCCTTCGACTCGCTGATCTGGTTCCGCGAGCGCGCCGAGCGGCTGTTCGGCTTCCACTACCGGATCGAGATCTACGTCCCGGCGGCGAAGCGCCGCTACGGCTACTACGTCCTCCCGTTCCTGCTCGGCGACGAGCTGGTCGCCCGCGTCGACCTCAAAGCCGACCGCCAGGCGGCGTGCTGCGGGTCCAGGGCGCCTTCGCCGAGCCCGGCGCCGACCCGGCCGCAGTCGCCGCCGCGCTGGCCGAGGAGCTGCGCGAGATGGCGGCGTGGATGGAGCTCGACCGCGTCGCGGTCGCCCGCAAAGGGGACCTGGCGCGAGCGCTGGGGAGAGCGGTCACCGCGTCGAGACCGCACATCTTAGAGGTTGTGTTGCCCGTCACGCGCCGCAAGCCCTGCGGCTCCTCGCCGGAGCCTCGAGGATGACGGTCGCAGCGCTTGGGGAATCAGCTGGCCCGCTCACCCGAGCCGCGGCCCATGCCACCCGGAAAGCGGGGTGGCTCGGTCTCCGAGCCGCCCCGATGATCCGGTCTTCCCGCCGTTAGGGCCGACGTCACAACGCCGCCCGTATTGGTGGCGAGGGTGTATCTCCCGTCATGTACGCGTTCTGGCCCCCGAAATGCAGGATTGAGGAGGCTCCCCAGGGTGAATTCGTAAGCGCCCGGAGCGGAAGGTCGAGCGACTGCCTTTACGCTGCCCGTGATTTTTTTTCACCATTCAGGGCAGTGGTCGTGCAGCCACCGATGACCGAAAGTGAAAAAGACTTGACCCGGACTGGGAAGATTCGGGCAAATAGCGAATCGCTGGCTGCCGTTCCCCGAAGTGGCCGGAACCGATCATTCCCTTTTCGACCGTCGCCTTTGTCTTTACTGCCAACTTCGCATCCATTCTGGCGTGGACGAATTACCGAGCAGCTGCTCAGCACGAGCGAACCGTTGGACAACGTTCCAGCGCCGCCGCCAGCGGGATTCGCGACGGCACCGCCCATCGACGCCGCTGCGCACTGAGCGTCGAATTCGCACGCCACCCCAATTGAAGCCAAAATGGAACGCGCCTTCGTTATGCCCGATCGCTTGGACTGGGCTTTCACCAACTGGTTCGCCGTTGACATACCAGTGTCCGACGGCAGCTACTGCGCCAGTGGCGAGGATGGCCATGACCGCTGCGGTACTGGCCAGTGCAACGCCCACCTTGGTCAAACGGCGACGCGATCTCCTATCGGTTGAAACCATGGTTGGTATTCCTCCTATCTCGTGAGTGACCTGTCTCTGAGATGGGATTATCGATGGACCATTGGAGTCACAGTAGGCCAGTGCGTACGTTCACGGGCGTCCAGATGCGCCATCCTGGCACTCCCATTCGTCACCAGTCGATGCCGTTGCCAGTAAGTTCGAAATCCTCGAGCTTAAGGGCCACTTCGAGATCCGAGGCACACGAAGGCAACGGCCGCCCGAAGCACTCCTCGGCCGCCCGGATGCGACTTGTCACGGTGCGGCGATCGACGTCGAGGAGGGCAGCTGCGGAGGACGCGTTGCGATCTGCGGCGAGGTAGGCGCGCAGCGTCTCCCGCAGCGCATCGCTATCGCGACGGGAGGCGAGTGGCTCGAGGTATAGAGCACGAAGCGAGTCGCGGAGGAGGTGGTCACTGTGTGCTGCGGCGAGGAGGGCGACATCCCCGTAGCGAGCGCACCCTTGGGCGTTCCCCGGGCGACTGGGAGCGCTGCGCGCGCTTGTCGTGGGTAAGGCGCCAGCCTCTCAGAGAAGGCACCGGCTCGCCCAGGGCGAGGACTACCTCGCTCGGCCAGCCCTGGGTGAGGTCGCTCGGCGACGCGGCCCAGTCCAGCTCATGGCGAGAGCCGAGCCAACCCCAGACGCTTTCGGCCGTCCGGCTCGACAAGGAGGCGGCGAGTATCGAGGTCGGCCGTCAGCTGTCGGCGGCGGCGCGCGCCGCCGGGCCCTCAGCGATCAGGCCGAGATGGGTCGCGGCGAAGTCGTAGGCGAGCTCCCCGGAGTCTAGGAGCTCGCCGTCGACGAGACGGGCGACCGCGTCAGCATGTCGCTCGCTTGGGGTCCGAAGCCGGCCTTCCACGCTCGGGAGTATTCGCTCCCGACCGTGGTGATCACCCGATCGATGAGGTTCGCCAGGTCGGCGAGCAGTTGCCTGACCGCGACGCTCCCGGCCATTAGTCGTTCTCCGCCTGTTCCAACAGATGGTCGCCGAAGACCGCGAAGCCGACGAGGTACCGGCGGATCAAGGCTTGCAGCGAGGTTCCATCCTTGGCCGCGAGACGGGCCCGAACGAGAAGGATGCTGGGCAGCGGAGGCGGTTGTCCATCCGCCGTCGCTACGGCTTCGATCCCGTAGCTGATTGCGGCAGAAACCGCCTGACTGAACTCCGCTGCCTTGAGCGAGTCCACCGGCGAGCGGGCCTGCCGATGCGCTCTCGGGCCGCAGCCTCGAGCTCGGAATCGCTGGGCGAAGAGTCGCTCAGCGAGGACGGCGCGGATCTCCTCGTCGCGCATCGGCGACACCCATCGCATCGGGTCCCCTCTTCTTCTTACCCTTCCCCTTGCTCCTGCAGCTGTTGGCGATCTTCGGCCGCATGTGCACGGAGTCGCCGTTCTGCGCATTGAAGAGCGCGCTTACGCGCTGCGCCTTGAGACAGATGTTTTCGGAATTTTCCAGCAGCCCGTACTTCTTTCCTCCCTTCATTTCGAGGACGAAACGCGAGACGGGCGCATCCGGGACAGCTTCGAAGGTGTTGCGGATACCTTCGTGCTTGGTCGTGTCAACTTTGCCTTTGAGCAGAATGCGTACCTGCCCATTGAGGTCGGCAACAAGCGCCGGCAGCTTGTAGCCAAAGCCGACCGCAAGGTAAACCGGTCCTTGAAGTGGCTTGTCGAGGAGCGGAGTCCAGGCCTTCGCTTTCCCGTAGATCGACTTCTTCGGACAGGTTCCGGCCCTCAGGTCCGCCTGCCTGCAGACCTTGTCGAGGTTGCCCTGATCGAGGAACTCGGAGTGCGGGAGCCCGACCTGGGCGCGAGCGATGTTCGCGTACGAACCGCCCTCCGGGTAGGTCACCACCGCCTTCAGGGCAGGATGGCCGGAACGGCGCGTCGCGCCTTTCAGCGAGAGCTTCAACTGCGGCTTGAATGCGAGGCCCCTGCAGCCTCCGACCTGGAAACGGTTCTGTAGTAAGGAAGGCTGCCCAAGGGTCGAGGTCGTCGAGCCGATCACGCTCATCGCATCGCAGCTGGTTGGATTGAGCGTGAACTGCGGCCGGTTCATGTTCAGAGCGATCGATCGAATGTCGAGCGGAATGCCGGCGAGAATGCTCGGGATCGGATCGCTGACCGCGTGGATCTGGGCGGTGAATTCATCGACATAGAGCGCCGTGCGCACGGCGACGGTGCCGAGATCGAACGGGCCCGCGACCGCCGGCGTGACGATCTCGAGCGACAGCGGTGCACCCTTGTAGGGACCGGCAAGGTAAGCGTGCCCCTGGACGAAGAACGGCGCCCCCGAGCCAACCCCAACGTTGACGATGCCGACTTCCGAGGCCAGCGGGCAACTCGGGTTCGAACGCTCGGCGGTCCCACTCTTGCTCGTGGCGCCGGAGATCGCCGACTCAGAGCAGTAGGGAATCCCGGCGAGCTTGCCAACAAGTCCGTCGGGGAGGGTTGCGTTGATTGCCCGGATTCGTTGCGACCCGTTTTCACGAGCCACTCTGAGCACGAATGGCGAATAGGTACCCGCGAGCGGAACCGTGGTCCCGGCTTCCATAACGGGAGAATTCACAAGCGCGGCTTCACTCGCAGCACACGACGACCCGGCAGGGCCCGAGGCTATCTCGAAGCGAGATTGCGGAGTCGCGTCCGGTCCGGACTGCGGCGCAGACCATGGCTTCAGGTCCCCCTCGTAGAGTACTCCCCGCACGTCGGCGGAGTCGTCAAAGGTGCCCGCGGACCTGACTTGAAGTGCAACTGGAGGTTTTCGAACGGAAACTGAGGGTTATCTTTGAAGGTCGCGGTGAGTTGACCGTTTTCCGGATTGGCGCTGACGGTACCCGGCAGCTTTACGACGACGCCAGTGGACGGATCGTCGATTTCTATATAGAGCCTCAACAGCCTTCCTGCCGAGGCATCCTGATCCTTGCAGGGCGAACAGGCCGGCGTACCCAGGTACACACTGCCTTCGAGAGCGTGGTCTATGAGCGGCGTGTTCAGAGTCGCACTGCCGAGCTTGGAAGCACCTGGGCAACGGCCCGGCTGGGTCGAGTTCGCCGCGATCTGATCTTCCGTGCAGTCGCCGAGGCCATTCGCACTCGAAGGGTCGACCACCAGTCCGGCCGGCAGCGCCACAACCGCATCGCGCAGCGGCGGCGTGGCCTGTCCTTCTGGATCTTCGTTCTGCGGCAGCAAAAGCCTGACGTCAAGACCACTCGCGGAATCAGAGCTGCTTTCAGTGGGTGCGACCCGCAGAGTAGGGTTGAATTGCAGTGACTCGCAGCCCGCAACCGCCGGAGCCGCGGCGGTCGCTGCTAGCCACTGTGGATTTGAGAAGTCGACGGCGCCGAAATCCCGCGAACCATCGGCCTGCGTGGGAACGGCAGCGGGGTCAACCCAGGTGTCGAGATGGAGTTCCGTTCGCAGTGGTTGCCCGGAGCAACTCGCGGGGTTGGTCAAGAACGCATTACCTGCGTCGGGAAGACCGGCCGCCCGGCGTGGGTTGCCGAAGATGCTCGTCTGCAGGAAATAGGGGCCCGCTACACCCGTGATCAGTTCGGACGAGACGATTCTGACGACATATCCCTGTTCGGTGTGAGCTACGATCGCGGGCGCAAGCACACCGTGGCTCACGCCCAGATCATAAAAGCCAAGCTCAGCTGGATACCCAGATTCTGGCACGAGGTTATAGATCGGATTCCGTTCGCCGACAAGGCCCAGAGCAGAATCTCCTCCAGTGAAAATAGCCGCTTCGCCGGAAATCGCGAACGTACCGATCTGACTCCCTTGAGGGCAGTTGGAAACGCCAGAGGAAGCTGGCGACAGGAAGACATGAACCGGGCATTTTGGGACGGCGGCCGGATTTCCGACTACTCCGGCTGGCAGATCGATAACCAGGTCCTTGTCCATTTTGATCGGTCCTCGGACGAAGGCGGTGGACGGAAATGATTCGCCGACGTTGAAGATAGTCTTCACCGGAGAGGTAATGAGAGTGTTGAGCAGCGTCGGATGAGCTGCTGCGATGACGTTGCTTTCGCCTGCGGGGCCGGTAACTTCGCTCTGAAACGCGGTGATCGAGAATGGAGCGTCTGCCGTATTGACTTGATTGGTGCCGGTGCGTTCGAAACTCGCCGCTCCGCCACCGGTCACCGACAAGACGGTTTGGAGCACCGGGGAGACCGATGCGGATACGGGAGTGCGAACTTCAAATGCGGATCTATAGGGATTCAGTTCCGGCAACGAGCAGATCACTTCGTCTTCTGCTGGCGCTATCGAGCAATTCGACGTCCAAAAGCCAGCGGCTTCCGCCGATACCCGCCACGGTTAATCCGGGAGCCAGCTTAACCCGGATTTCGACAGGGCCGATAGACGGCGCTCCGCCTATGTTGCTGATGACAACTTCGTAGGCGTCACTGGTTTCCGAGTACGGCCCGACCTTGAAATTCGTGGGTTTGGCGACTATCTGGCCGTCCCAGTGCGGGACCGGAGTGACTGCAGCCGAGCTGTATCCACCGAAAAATGCACTCAGCGTGACCAAGCCCGCAATCGAACAAAGGGAAAGACGCACGGACCTGGACATTTTCGAACACTCCTTATAAGTCAGCGAATGGCAATTTCGTTCCACAACCACCCGAAGACGCTCATCCGCCTCGATCGACCGGGGAAACAGCCTTTTGCCTAGACTGCTTCTTGTGGTGCTTTGTGGTGCTTCTTCTTGTGGTGTTTTGTGGTGCTTCTTCTTGGACTTCGTATTGCCTGGACCGGTGAAAGTGTTCGAGCCGGGCTGGGTAGTCGAAGGTGCCGCGGCCGCGGGGCCCTGGCAGGATTCACCTTCGCAGCCACGCTCAATCCTTCCCTGAATCCGCCGTCGACTCGGGCGTCATAGATGTCTTGACTCTTGTCCGAATCGGCCGGCACGAGCTGATCGGCGGTCGTGAAAAGCACGTCTGCCCCACTCGGGGTGGTCCCGATCAGATGGACCGACGACGTTTGTTCTTCAGGATTCTGAGATCCAATGTACGCTCGATCGCGACCGCTCGACAGCAGGCTGATTTCTCCGTCGTGCCACTCGTAGACGTTCTTGGCCAGCAGGCCGACTCGGTTCGGCAATTCGACATGGTCGAGCGCCTTTGGGGTGAGAGCCATCGTAGATTCGAAAAGACGTACGAACCGTCGTCGGATATGAGCCGGGTGGATGGCCCTTTGAGCTGCTGAAGGAACGAGTTGATCTCAAAGGCGTTTCGCGCCGTCGGCGGCGCTACGAGACTAATCGGGTCTTCGGTGGTGTTGCCGTTGTTGTTAAAGCCGTTCTGACCGATGCTCACCCGGATGAGCTGGCCGGTGGCGGCGTCGTATCGGAACAGCTGACTGACCGTGCTGGTGTCGTCAGGAGTCAGCTTGGCGACGCTCGTAAAGAGCAGGAAACGACCGTCGGGCGTAGCCTGCGCGGGGCGCTGACGATCTTCGAGTTTCCATAGTCCCGAGTCTGCCAAGTCCAGCCTGGCTACGAACTGAACGACGCCTGATGCGGTGTTCGCGCCGTATAGATCGGGGTCGCCGGTCACGGCCTGCGCGCCGACCGAGTTTTGTTCCGCCGTGAGAGCCGCGGTGGCGACAAAGTCAGACCCGTGAACCGTCATTCGACACGCGCACGACACCAAGCACGTTGGCGGGTTCGCCGGTCGCTCGATGGGACACCGAGGCTACTTTCTGCCCAGCCGGAGCGTCGAAGGCATATTCCTAGAGGTTTTTCCCCGGGTTCCCGGGAGCAGTTCCTGTTCCGTGAGGAAGAATGCCCTCGAACCGGTCGCCGATGCTCCCTAAAGATGGCTTCCTGTTGCACTCCGGTTTGACAGGCAGCGCAATCGGCTTCGCTTGGCTCGGAAATCGCAACCGTATGCGCGGACGGCTTGTCACCGTCGATCCGCGCGAATAGCTCGGTATGCCCCGGGACGCCGGCCACGCTGTTGCATGGCCCGGTGATGTCTTCCCCCCAGGGAGTGAAGAAGATCTTCGAACCATCCGCTGAGATAGCGTTGTACGTCTCGGAGCTGTTCTTGTGAACCCAGCGAGGTACCGCAGCCACCGATCACGTCGTTACTCCCCAATCCACCCGTCACGCCGACCAGTGAGGGCTGTGAATTTCCGGTGCCCACATATTGGTAAAGAGACGTCGCAAAAAAGAGCGATTCGCTGGCTTCCGTCCGATCGAATGGCCAGAGATAGGTGTGTTCTTCGCCGGGAAAGGTTGCAAAGAGATCGAAGAGGACATGGGACAGGTCGGGCGTCGCACTCTCGAAGCGGAAGTAGCCACCATTTTGGTCTACCGGAATAAATTCTTGATTCGCGAGGCCGCGCAGGCTGCCCACCGGCGCCTCAGGTCCTACTTCAGTGATCGAGCCTCCGCTGCGGATATAGAGGCTCTCAGCGTCGCTTGGCGTACCTCTCGCACGCAGCCCCAGCAAGTTGGTCCCATTCGAGCTGAGAGCCACCAGTGGGGTGACGAAGTTGGTGCCTTCGAATTGCTTCGATGGCGCTGCGAGTGGATTGGTTTTCCACCCGCTTGGAGAACGCACGATTTCGTACGACGAGCCGATGCTCTTGGTGGATTCAGCGCCGCCAAACGTTGCAAAGCCTTCGAAGGCCAGTCGCAGCCCCGACGATACGAAGATTGGGCTTCCAATTCCGCCCCGTTCTTCGATGCCGGAGTGACCACCTCGTAGGCGCGACAGTCCGGCAGAGACTGCGAGCCGTTTTCGGTGCGCAGGGATTCGTTAGGGCAAGTTGCCGCGGTCGCCCTCGTAGTGCACGCTAGAAACAGCCCGATCGCGAGGAGGCAGGCGCAGGCAATCGTCCACATTGCACCGAGGCCAGCGATGCTCGAGTCGAAGCTCGCCGGCGATTTCTTCGCTTTGCGTTCCACGTGGCTCTCCCCTTGCTGTCGGATCGATTTGCCGGCGGTCACAGTGCACGCCAGTGATAGTTCGGACGCCTTAGCGCCCACGCGAGTTGCACCACCGTCGACGGAGTTCTTGAGCTGCACCTGAATTGCCCTTTCCTGACGTTCGCGGCTCCCAGTGCCGCACCCTGACCCGCAAGTTCTTTCCTGAAGCCCCTGACGCCCTCCCTGGGCGACAGCGATCAATGTAGCAGTTTCAAAAGTCGCGTGTTTATAAATACCTGCTCAGACGTACGTGAGTAAAAGTTCAGCTCCGATGCCCGCAGTGGAGGCTCAGGGTGCCCTGAGGCCGAATTGGGAGTCGTCAGGCAGCGGCTTTGACAGCTGCCTCACGCCCGAGGTAGGGCGTCAGGACCAACTCGGTCACTTCCGGCAGCAGGGACGGGATGCCTCCGGGCCGCTCTCTTCGACCGCGGCGGCGATCAAGGCCGCGAGGCCGCCGATCGACCCGTACTCGGCTGCCGGGGGCGGCCGCCGCGCGTTTCGGCCGACCCTCGCGGAGGATTCGAGCAGACGCTCGAGGAAGCCGCGGTAGGCGGCGGCGACCTCCCGCCGGCGGTCGGCGGGGCCTCGAGCGTGAAGGCGCCAGGTCGGGGTTGGCGTCGAAACAGCCGAGCAGCGCATCGAGCTCGGCGCGCACACGGGCTGCCCAGCCCCGCCTCTCCGGGCCCGCCTCGGCCATCGCCTCGCAGAGGAAATCGGTCACCTGGCCGTAGACGTCGAAGAAGGCCTCGGCCTTGTCGGAGTAGTAGTTGTAGAAGGTGCGGCGCGAGACGCCGGCGCGGTGACGACCTGGGTCACCGTCGCCGCCGCGTAGCCGCTCTCGACCACCACCGCGATCATCCCCGCGGCGATCCGCCCGCGCTGGTTCTCCACCACGAACTCACGCGGCAGTCCGTGGCGGCCGGGGGCAGTCGTGGCAGGCCGCCTCTCGCCTCGGTCGCGATTTCCCCTTCGCCACGGCCGCCAGCTTATGAGGCGGGGGCTGCGTCAGTCGCCAGCCAGAACGCGCTGTCTAGAAATCGGTGGCGGCGCGGTCGCGGCGCCGCTCAGTCGGTCCCCGAAGCGAGATCGTCGGGCGGCGGGATCTCGAGCTCGAGCCGCGCCGCCTCCTCGCCGAGGTAGGGCCGGACCGCGCCGTACATCATGCCGGGACCGCGTCGACCGGATCGTCGTCGATCGTCCCCTCGCGCGCCGCCCGAGCGCTTCGGCGATCGCCCCGACCGCGATCAGGCGGCGCCGGGCGGCACCGCGTCGGGATCGGGCGCGACCGCGCGCCCGGCGTCGATCACTCCGCTCCCAGGCGGCGACCCGTCGCGACGGGCTCTCGCGGCCTCGCCCGCTTCGACTGCACCCGACCGTGCCCCACCAGGCCGCCTCGGGGTGCCGGCCGGCCAGCGCACCATCTCGTACGCCGCCGCGCGCAGACTGTCCGGCCACGGGGACCGGTCGAAGGTGGCGCTGACACCGGCCTGGAAGTCCTCCGCGTAGGCTTCCGAGACCGCCAGCGTCAGCCGTCTTGTCGTGGAATCCCGGGGAAGATCGGTTCGGAGATGCCCGCCCGCGGGCATATCTCAGCGACCTTGCCCGCTCGTAGCCGCGTTCGGAGGACAGCCATCGTCGCCCGGGACATCGGGTGCTTGACGAGGAGTCTGCCGAACCTGGCACCGATGATCCTCCCCGCTGATCGGGTCCCTGGCGGGGCGCGGCGAGAGCCAGCTCAGGCACTGGCCAGCGGCCGCGAAGGCGGCGGAGCTCCTCGGCGCCGATGATCGGCGCGAGGCAACGGCGGGACTTCGGTCAAGAGCTCGTCGGGCCCGGGGTCGAGCCCTGAGCAGGCACTGCTGCAGGTAGTAGGCGAGCCCGGCGATCACCGAGCGCTCGAAGCGAACGGCAGATCCTACTCCCGCGAGCTCCGCCCGGCGGGCGTGCAGCCGGGCTGTCACCTCGTCGAGCATGGCTTCGTAGCGGCGCGTCGCCTCCGGGCCGCCGCCGCCTCGATCAGCACGACTCGCGCCGCCGGTTCATCGGAGACCACCAGCCCGAGCATCTCGCGCAGCCCGAGGCAGGCTGCCTCGGCCCATCGCTCCGCCGGCGCGGCCGCGTCCGCGATTCGACCCGGGCGAAGTCGACGATCACTCGAAGGTTTCGAGGAAGCAGTCCTCCTTGCCCTCGAACAGCGAGTAGAAGTTGCTGACCCCGACCTTGCCGGCGGCGAGCAGGTCGTCGACGCTCGTCCCCTGGTATCCGCGCTTCGCGAAGATCGGCGTAACGAGCTTCAGGACACGGGCTCGCTGATGCTCTGCGAGCACCTCGCGCGAGACCTGCTCCGCGGCCATCGGCCTGCGCCGCAAGTGATCCGGCAATTCCGGCATGCACCGAGAATACAAACTGTTTGAGCGCGTTTGCGCGCACGGCCGCTGGTCCCCCCTATCTCGACGGACCGTTTCCCTGAGGTGCACCGAGGTCGCGTCGTTTCTAAACCATTGGCACTTTGGTCGCGAAATCGTAGGGGTCTGCGCACGCTTGCGCCAGTACCCGTGCAGGCAAGGGGTCGAATGGCGAAGAAGCGTGCGAGCAAACGCGGTGGACAGCGGGCGGTGATATCGGCCTGGCCACTGCTCGATTCCAACGAGTTCGCCCGCGCCCAGAAAGATGCCTCGCGAAAGGGGGCCGAGGAGAAACGCGCCGCCTCGGCGGTGGCGATGGCGCGCGCGGCGGTCCTGGTGAGTGGCGACCTCGGCTACGAGCAGATGACCGTCGAGCGGTTGCTCGAGCGAAGCGAATCCAACCGGGATCGCTTCTACGGCGCCTACGCGAACAAGGGCGATTGCTACGCCGCCGGCTACACGGCGGCCATCGATCAGCTCACCGAGCGCGTCCTCGCCGCCGGTCGCTCGGCTCCTCACTGGCCCGCTGGGATGCGGAGTGCGCTGGAAGAGCTCGCCACCTTCATCGACTCCGAGCGATACCTGGCGCGAGGCTTGACCACGGAGGTCTATGTCGCCGACGGCGCGGCGCTGGCGAAGCGAAAAGAAGTGTTCGAGCGCCTCTCCCGCGCTATTGATCGCGCGCGCCGCGAGACTGATGAGCCTCGCCACTCTCCACCTCCGATTACCTCGGCGTTCATCCTAGGCGGGATCGAGGCTTCGATTAGGAAAACTTTTCAAGAAGGCCCCTCAAATTTCGCGAATGATCTCCCGGGCCTGACATACATGTCGGTGGTCTTTTACTTCGGTGACGACGCGGCGCGAGCCGAGGCCGATCGCCTCACCTGACCGGCCTCGGCCGCGGCCAGTTGGCGGCGGCTGTGAAAACAAACAGACACTGGTTTAGAAACGATCCGTTATAGTCACTCCCGCCTGTCCGCGCCACCGGCGCTTGTCGAGGCAGGCCCCCTCAACCCCTGGCGGTTTTCCAAGCCGCAATCCCGAGGGGCGTAGCAGATGTCCTCCTAATCCCTGGGAGGTGTCGCAAGCCGCAGGCGATTCGGGTCGTGGTCCCCACGACCCGGTCCCTGCGGCATGCTGGCTCTCGAGCGGCTGGCGGAGCGCCCGCCGGAGGATGCGGGCGTGTGCGGCCTGGCCGGCCGCGGTCAGCGAACTCCTGGCGGACATCGAGGTAGCGGACGCCCGCGCCTGAGAAGAGGGTCGTCGTCCCGAAGGAGGGAGCTGCCGGCGGCATTGACGGTCTCCGGGTTCGGCGTCGACCAGATCACCCGCACGGCTTCCCCCTGGGCCAGCTTGACGATCGTCGTCGCGCTGAAGGACGGCCCACGTGCAAATTTTAACCTTGCAGATCGAAAGTGGTGCTTTATGATTGCAAGGATGATCGAGAGGCGAATCAAACCAGAGATCGACGTCCTGCTGGCCGGGAGCCCCGCAGTCGTCTTGCTCGGACCGCGTCAGGTGGGGAAGACGACGCTCGCCCTCGGAGATCGCCGAGAGTAGGCCCTCGACCTATCTGGACCTCGAGTCGCCCGCCGATCGCAGCCGGATCTCGGAGCCCGAGCTCTACTTCGCCGACCACGCAGACGAGCTGGTCATCCTCGACGAGATCCACCGCGCACCCCGGGATCTTCGAAGCCCTCCCGGGGGACGATCGACCGCGGCCGCCGTGAAGGGCGCGGCGCCGGTCGCTTCCTGCTGCTCGGCTCGGCGGCGATCGAGCTGCTCGCGCAGAGTGGCGAGACGCTGGCCGGACGCATCGCCTACGCCGAGCTCGACCCCTTCGACATCAGCGAGCTCGGCAGCGGGGCGCTCGACCGGCTCTGGCAGCGCGGCGGCTTCCCGGAGAGCTGCCTCGCCGCCTCGGGCGCGGCGAGCCTGCGCTGGCGCGAGGACTTCATCCGCACCTACCTCGAGCGCGAGATCCCTCAGCTCGGCCCCCGGATCCCGGCCGAGACCCTGCGACGCCTGTGGACGATGCTCGCCCACAACCAGGGCCAGCTCCTGAACGCCGCCGCGGTCGCCCGTGGCCTCGGGGTGAGCGCGCCGACCGTCGCCACCTACCTCGACCTGCTCGTCGACCTGCTCCTCATCCGCCGCCTGCAGCCTCGCCTCGCAAACGTAGGCAAGCGCCAGGTGCGCTCCCCGAAGACCTACGTCCGTGACTCGGGCCTTCTGCACGCGCTGCTGGGCCTCGCCGACAAGGAGGCGCTGCTCGGCCACCCGGTGCTCGGCGGCAGCTGGGAGGGATACGTGATCGAGAACCTCGTCTCCCTCGCTCCCGCGCCGGATCGAGCCAAGCTTCTACCGCACCTCCGCCGGCGCCGAGATCGACCTCGTCCTGCGCTGGCCCGGGGGCCGGGAGTGGGCGATCGAGGTCAAGCGCACCCTCTCCCCCAGGCCGAGCCGAGGCATGCGCTCGGCGCTCGAGGACCTTGCAGCCGGAGCGCAGCTTCATCGTCTATCCCGGTGAGGATCGCTTCCGAGTGGCCGACGGGGTCGAGGCGATCAGCCTCCCCGACCTCGGCGCCGAACTGAGCGCGATGCGCGGCTGAGGTCTCGGCTCGGCTTCCGGCGGCGATCGCCGCGCCCAGCAGGGGGGAGTGAGGGGGGGTCGAGTCTCGAGAGGTAGGGGGGGGGGTGGGCCGAGGGCGGGCAGGTGGATCGGCACATCTTCGCCGATTTCCGATTCGTGTCGATTTCGCGTCTGGCCGTTCGTCGTCTCCCCGAGAGCGCAAATGACCGACTCGAAAGGACCCGACATGACCCCCACGACCAGCACCGCCGCGGACGGAGCCGAGCGGCGCGCATGGATCGGCCTCGCCGTGCTGGCCGTCCCCTGCATGCTCGTGACGATGGACCTGACGGTCCTCTTCCTGGCGCTGCCGAAGATCGTCGCCGACCTGCAGCCGAGCGCGACCCAGCAGCTCTGGATCACCGACGTCTACGGCTTCCTGATCGCCGGGGCGCTGATCCTGATGGGGTCGCTGGGCGACCGCTTCGGGCGCCGCAGGGTCCTCGTGATCGGCGCCACCGCCTTCGGCGCCGCCTCCCTGCTGGCCGCTCTCTCGCAGAGCCCCGAGCAGCTGATCGCCGCCCGCGCCATCCAGGGCGTCGCCGGCGCGACCCTCGTTCCCTCGACGATGTCGCTGGTCTTCGCGATGTTCCCCGACGAGCGCAAGCGCACCGCGGCGCTCGGGGTGATCATGAGCTGCTTCATCGGCGGCGCCGCCGCCGGGCCGCTGATCGGCGGCGTCCTCCTCCAGGCCTTCGACTGGAACGCGGTCTTCCTGATCAACGTGCCGGTGGCGCTGCTGCTGCCCGTCCTCGCGCCACGCTTCCTGCCGGAGTTCAAGAACCCCGCGGCGGGCCGGGTCGACGTCCCCAGCGCCGTCCTCCTCTCGGCCGCGATCCTGCCGACGATCTACGGCATCAAGCAGACCGCGACCCACGGCGCCGGCGCCGTCTCGCTGCTGGCGATCGCGGTCGGGGATCGGGCTCGGCTTCGCCTTCGTCGCCCGCCAGCGCCGGCTCGCCGAGCCGCTGCTCGACGTCTCGCTGTTCCGCGTCCGCGCCTTCAGCGCGGCGCTCGGCGGCAACGTCCTCGCCGCCTTCGTCATGTACGGGATCTTCTTCTTCACCTCCCAGTACTTCCAGCTCGTGCTCGGCTTCTCGCCGCTCGAGTCGGGCCTCTGGAGCCTGCCGGGGCTGCTGGCGATGATGGTCGTCTCCTCGGCGATCGTGCCCCGCCTCGCGGTCCGCTTCCGCCCCGGCTACCTGGTCGCCGGCGGCATGACCATCTGCGCGATCGGCTTCGCCCTGCTGACCCAGCTCGACGCCGACGATGGCCTCGCCCTGCTCGTCCTCGCCAGCACGATCACCAGCATCGGCATCGCCCCGGCGACGACCCTCGGCACCAACCTGATCGTCGGCTCCGCCCCGCCCGAGAGCGCCGGCGCCGCCTCCGGCGTCGCCCAGACCGGCAACGAGCTCGGCGGCGCGCTCGGCATCGCCCTGCTCGGCACCCTCGGCACGGCGATCTACCGCGACCAGATCGCGGAAGCGATCCCGCACCACGCACCCGCAGCGGCCGCCGACTCCGCCCACGACACTCTCGGCGGCGCGGTCGCGGTCGCCGGCCACCTGCCTCCCGGCCTGCTCGACGCCGCGCACAGCGCCTTCGCCAGCGGCCTCCACGCGGCGGCGGCGGTCTGCATGCTGGCGATGCTCGGCGCCGCCGCGATCACCGCCCGCTTCCTGCGCCACGTCCCGCCCGCCGGCGCCGTCGAGGCGGCGCCGGCCGAGGCCGACCGCGCCGAGCCCCGCCGCTCGCGGTCCGGCAGTGGGCCGCGCCGGAGCCGGCCTGAGCGGAGGCCGCCATTTGGCCTCCAGCCGAGGTCAGGGGCCGGGGCTCGCCCGGGAGGCCGCGACGATCGGCCTCCGGGCGTGCCGACGCTCAGTGCTGCTCTATCCCTTGTCGTATTTGAACGAGATGCCGAGACGGACCCGGAACTCGGAGACCTTCCCGTCGGCAATCGTCACGTCCTGGCGGATCACCTCGGCGATCCGCAGCTCGCGCACCGACTCGCCGGCCGTCTCGACCGCATTGCGCGCCGCCTGCTCCCATGAATCCGAGCTGACGCCGATCACCTCCGTGACGCGGTACACGCTGTCAGCCATCTGTGTCTCCTTCGGTTGGGCTTGGGTCTCACTCGACACTCTCACCGCGCACCGGCCCCTGCAACCGTCCGGCCCTCACCCGCTACGCCGGCCGCACCGCCACCGCGTCTTCGATCAGCGCGAAGTCCTTGGCGTTGCGGGTCAGGAGGGTGGCGCCGTTGACGTTTGCGGTGGCGGCGATCGCCAGGTCGAAGGCGCGCCGGCGCGGCTTGCCGCCCCGCTCCACGACGAGCGCATGCAGACGGCCGCATTCGCGCGCCGCGGCAGCGTCGAAGGGCAGTGGCTCGAAGCGTTCCTCGATCGCGCCCAAGCGACGCAATCGGAGCGCCCGAGCCTCCTGGTCGCTGGCGACGAGCACTCCGAAATGGAGCTCGGTCAGGGAGATCACGCTGATCGCCACCTCGTCGCCGGGGTCCTCGCCGCCGGCGATCAGGACGGAGGTGTCGAGCAGCAGCGCCACCGCGCCACTACTCGGAGAACGGGTCGATCAACTCGACGCCGAGCTTCCCGAGGTCGCGCTCCAGCGTCGGGTCGGGGGGCGCGTTCCACAGCTCGCTCAGCTCGGAGCTCGGCACCCAGCGTCGCGGTCGAGCCGGGCCGAGCGTGGCCACGGGTCGACCGGAGACGGTGATCGTCAGCTCCTCGCCCGCCTCGGCACGCCGCAGCACCTCGCCGACGTTGTTTCGAAGCTCCTTCTGGGGGATCGTCGCCATTCCGACGCCAAGGTAGCAGTTCTGCTACCCCATCTCATCGTGGAGCCGCCGCGGCCTCGACGTGGCGGCGCCTGCCGTCGGGCAGGACCACGGTTCCGCTGGTGCCCGGCGGCGGATCGACATGGAGGCGCATCTCGCCACCCTTCCTGCTCCAGGCGACGGCGAGCGTGCCCGCCGGCGTCTCGACCTGCCCGCGCGCCCAGCGCAGCCCGATCGGGACCGGTTCGACCAGCCACCGCTTCCAACCCGGGCTCGCCGGCCTCATCCCGAGCACGTACGCCGGCAGCGCGTAGCCCGGAGCCGTGCTCCAGCCGTGCGCCAGCGAGGTCCTGCCGCGGTAGACCCGGCCGCGGTTGAGCGACTGGGGCTGGCCGTCGGTGCTGATCGCTTCCCACATCGTGCCCGGATCGCCGCGCGCCATGTGACCCCACAGCGCTTCGAGCATCGACCTCGCGAGCGATTCCCGACGCAGCTGCAGGGCCGTGATCAGCTCCCACCCCGACATATAGGGAGAGATGAACTGTTCGGCGGCGGGATCGCTCGGCGACTCCGCGGTGAGCGGACCGAAGCGGCTCCACAGGCGACTCTGCATCGTGCTCAGCAGCGAGCTGGCTTCGGCGCCGCCGACGGTCCCCGAGAGGAGGGCGCCGACGTTGGCGTCCTGGGGGTGGTCGGGAGCTCCTTCCTCGCCGCCGAGGAAGAGCCCCGCGGCGGGGTCGTAGAAGCGTTCGCGGACCAGCGCCTCCACCGAGCGAGCGGTTTCGCGATCTTCCTGCGCTCGCACCTGGCTGCCGACCTGGACCTCGACCCGCGCCAGCGTCAGCAGCGCCTGGGCCCAGGTCTCGTTCGTGTAGGCGTCGAGGCGCTGGGCCGGATCGTAGGCACGCCAGCTGCGGGCGCCGGGTGGCGATTCGAACAGACCGGCGGGCGCCCGGGCGGCGAAATACCCCATCGCTCGGCGCATCACCGGCAGCAGGTGCCGGGCCTGCGCCGCATCGCCCTCCAGGGTGTAGTCGTCGCAGGCGGCGATCACCCACCAGGCCGTGTAGACCGGCAGGGTGCCTTCGCCCGACAGCCACGGCAGCCTTCGAACCGCCTCCGCGGGCGGGCCGTTCGCGGGACCGGGGTTCCGCGGGCAATCGACGCCGGGGTCGGATGCCATCGGGATGTAGCCGCTCGGTTGCTGCTGGCAGGCGAACATCGAGATCGAGTCGGCGATGATCGCCGGCATCGCACCCCACGAGTAGGCGCCGACCAGCGACTCCATCTCGAGATCGCCGGACCAGACGAGTCGATCCCGCTTGGCGCCGTCGAGCAGGAGGAAGGAGCCATCCCGGGCCCTGGTCGTGTCGAGGGCGAGGGTGCCGACGCTCGCGGTCCAGATCCGGTCGAGGAGCTGGCTGCTCGATTCGAAGCGACCGCTCAGCTCGTCGACGAGGTAGCTCGGCCGGATCGCGATGCTGTCGACGACGAAGCGCCCGCGCGGCAACCGCACCAGCACGTAGCGCTCGCCGCCGCGGATCCTGGGCGAGTGGAAGACGCCGGCATCGGCGACCAGGTCGAAGCTGCGGTCTGGCCCGTGGACGCGGCCGATCGAATGAGCGCCGGCCAGGTCCCCTCCCGGGATCAGGTAGCGCCGCCCCTCGCTGTAGGAGAGTTCCAGGGGACCGCCGCGGGCGCTGTCGACGTCGACTTCGACGGTGCCGCCCACATCGGCCCCCATGTCGACGACGAATTCGGCGCCGCCGTGGATCGTCGCCGCACCGCCACCACCGGCGAGAACGCCGCGGGCGTCCTCGACCCCGTGGTGGAGGATCTGCACCGACTGCGGCTCGATCAGCGTCGCCGCGGCGACGCTCGGGACGCTCGCCGGCTGCAGCGCCGCGGTGACGATGGCGAGGCCGATCGCGGCGCCGACCAGACGTCGGGCGGTGGCCGATCTCACGCCTCGCCCCAGCTCCCCGCGATAAGACCGCGCTCCCGCCCCGATTGCTACCTGCCCCTTCCGACCCGCGGCGGGCCTACGGCGCCACCGGCCCCCAGGCCGGCGCCCCGATGTGCGTTCCGTAGCCTTCTTCTTCGGTTCCCGCTTCGTCGAACTCCTTGGCGAAGCCGCGCCCGTCGGTCCTCATCACCTGCAGGTCGGAGGCATAGCGGCCGATTCCGACGAAGGCGATGTGGCGGCCGTCCGGGGCGAAGGCCGGATCGGCGAAGCACTGGCTCTCGAAGCAGTCGTGACGGCTGTGGGTGATCGCGTGGCGGGCGCTGCCGTCGATCGGGGCGAGGAAGAGGTTCGGGCCGCGGCCGTGGTCGCTGTTGGAGGCGAAGACGATCGTGCGGCCGTTGGGCGAGACGTCGGGCGCGGTCTCGTTGCGCGGACCGCCGAGCAGCAGGTGGATTTCGGTGCCGTTCGCGCGCATCTCGTAGATGTCGTCACGGGAAGATTTGTGGCGGTCGGAGACGAAGATGATGCTGTGGCCGTTGGGGGTGAAGACGGCTTCGGAGTCGTGGCCGCTCCCCACCGTCAGCTGGCTCGCTTCGCCGCCGGCGACGCCGACCTCGAAGAGGTGGGTGGCGTGGTTGGAGGTGAGGCTGCGCTGGAAGACGATCCGCTTGCCGTTGCGCGAGAAGGTCGGGTCGGAGTCGTAGAAGGAGCCTTTGGTCAGCTGCCTGATGCCGCTTCCGTCGGCGCGCATCAGGTAGATGTGGGTGCCTTCCGGTTCGCCGGCTTCGCGCTGGCCTTCGAAGGCGATCAGGCGGCCCTTGGGCGAGTAGGCCGGAGCCCGGTCTTCGGGATTGCTGGTCAGCGTCTGCGGCTTCTGCTTCTCGCGCGGACCGTGGATCAGGAGGCCGCCGCTGTCGCCGCTTTCGCCGGCGTCGAGGAAGGAGTAGGCGATCGGCCCCGGCTTGCCCGGATAGGTCGCCTCGGCGGCGGGAGCGAGCAGCGCCGGGAGGAGCAGGAGCCCTGCCAGGAGCGTCGCCAACTTTGCAAAGGATCTCCGATCCACCATCGCAGCCTAGGTCCGATCCGCCGAATGTCCAGTCGCGGAGGCAGATGGCCGAGGCGCTCGGCCGGCTCCGAGCATCGCCACGCGGCCGCGCCGCAGGAAGCCCGCCGGCAACCGGCCGTACAGCTGGTAGCGGAGGGTCCCGTAGACCTCGTAACCCGCCGGCCGCAGGACGAGGTCGCCGAGGCGCAGGTGGGCCACCGGCGTATACGTCTTGCCATAGCGGCCGCGGATCACGGCTTCGCCCGTGGCGACCGCGACCGGGGGGCCGAAGAATTCCCACGCGAAGATCCGGAACCCGAAGCCGGGCCGGATCGCGATTTGCTTCGGACGGATCGAGTGGTGACCGGTCCGGCGCCCGTCGACCGCGAAGACCTGCGGTTTGACGACGCTCGGCACCCGGCCCAGTTCGGCGGCAAAGTTGACCTCGGTGCGAGGGCACGGGCTCCCTTTGCGGGCCGGCGCCACCACCCTGCCTTCCGCCCTTTCCGGCGAGACGAAGTTGCCTTCGATCCTTTCGAGGCCGGGGTTGATGCTCCACCAGCGCTCGATGACCGAGTCGATTTCCGGCGAGGCGGGACCCAAGCCGGTGAAATCGTGGCGACCGCAGGGACCCCACTCGACGGCGAAGTGGATGTCGCCGACCCGGCCGCCGGCGACCGCGAAGCTGACCGGCAGCCCGGCGTTGGTGATGCCGAGCCATTGTCCTTCGGCCGGCACGACGCCCTTGTCGGCGCGAGCGCCGGCGGCGAGGAGGCAGCAGGCGAGCGTGGCGGCGAGCGCGCAGATCGCGAGCCGGACCCGCACCTAGCGGACCGCCTTCAGCCGCCGGTAGCGGGTGCGGGCCTTGCCGGCGACGGTCTCGACCTCGCGGACCAGAAGGGTCTTGGCGGCGGCGAGGCTGGCCGCGAACTTCGGCTTCGGGACGAGCGTGACCAAGGCGCTCTTGCCGGCCGCGAGCTCGAGCTTGGCGACGGTGCTCTCGGCGACGGGACGCTTGGCTCGGGCAGGCTTGCCTTTGGCGTCGTGAGGGTGGCGGCGCGGCTTCGCCGAGAAAACCTGGAGCTTGAAGGAGCAGCCCTGCGGCGCCGCGCTCCGCGGGCAGCTGACGCGGACCCGGGGCGCTTTGCTCGCCGACGGCAGCGGAGCCGGCGCCGGCGGCGAGGACGGCGGCGGCTCCGGCGCGGCCGGGGCCTGCAGCTCGTAGGCGCCGATGTCGGCGCCGTTCGCTCCCGGCGCCGCCGAGATCGGCACGCCGGGATAGAGGACCGGCCGCGCCGCGCCGCGCTGGTCGCTCGCCAGCGCGCCGCCGCCCCTGTTGACCGCCGGGCTGGTTGCCGTCAGAGCCATCGTCTGGGTCGGGCCGCCGTTGTCCTGGAGCGGGCCGAGCAGGGGGTCGAGCCCGGTCAGGTCCGAGCCGGGAACGGATTCGGTCACGGTCGCGCCGACCGGGTTGCCGATCAGGCTGAAGGATGCCGCCAGCGGGCCGTCGACGTCGGGGCCGTGGCTGGCGGCGAGGTTGCCGGCGACGATCGTGTCGACCAGCGAGACGTTCGCCGGAGTCAGCTCGACCGCGATTCCGCCGCCGCCCCCGAACGGCGCTTTGCCTTCCGCTCGGTTGGCGGCGATCGTCGAGTCTTCGATCGCGATCCGGCCGCTGACGTCGGTCCCCAGCCAGAGCCCGCCGCCACTGCCGCTGCCGCCCTCGCCGCCGACGTTGCCGGTCACGGTGCTGTCGCGGATCACGACGCTTCCCGAGAACGTCACGTACAGATGGGCGCCGCCGGCGTCGCCCTCGCCGCCGTCGTTGCCGGCGATCGTCGAGTCCTCGATCGAGCCGGTGCCGCCGGAAAGGGAGCCCTCCAGCCCGCCCGTCTCGATTTCGGCCACGTTGCCGCTGATCGTCGACCCCGCGATCGTGTAGCCGGCGGTGTTGCCGGCCTCGATGCCGCCGCTGACCGCCGCCCGGTTGCCGGTGACGGTGCTGTCGAGCAGCGTCAGCGGCGCCCCGAGGCTCTCGATTCCGCCACCGTCGCTCGGCGCCCGCCCGCCGCTGATCACCGAGTTGGAGATGGTGAGATCGGCGACCGCATTGGTCGTGTCGTTGAGGATGTCGCCGCCGTAGTTGGCGTGACTGCCGGAGTTGGGAGCGGTCCCGCCGGCGATGTGGAGGCCGGCGATCGTCACCGCGCCGGGGCTCGTCAGGTTGACGTGGAAGACCCGCATCGCGCTGCTCTGGGCGACCGTGATCTGACCCGGCCCGGGGCCCTCGAGGTCGAGTGGATCGGTGATCTGCAGCCCGCTCCCGGAGAGCGTGATCGTCCCGGCCAGCCCGACCGCGAAGGCGACCGCATCGGGACCCGGATTGGCGTTGGCCGCATCGACCTCGTCGCGCAGGCTGCCTTCGCCGGAGTCGGCAAGGTTGGTGACGGTGAAGGTCTGCGCCGCGGCCGTCGCGGGCAGGACCAGACCAAGCGCCGCGAGCGCCGTCGCGACGATCCCCAGCCAGCGTCCATCGAGTGAGCCGCGTCCGCCCCACATGGTCGAGCCAAGGCTAGGCCCGCCGCCGCCGCGCGATGCCGGATCTGAGACCGAGATGAGACTGGGCCCTCCCACGTGAGGAGCAATGGGGCCCTTGCCTTCGAATTCACTTTCATCTAGTGTAAGCGAAATTACCACCGGAGAGGGAGCACGTCGGTATGACATGTCGCTTCGCTCAGAGCGCTCACGGGCGACCGCCGAGCGGATCCGTGAGGCCGGCTGGGCGCGGTTCTCGTGCCGCAGCTTCGACGAGGTCACCCTGGCCGAGGTCGCCGAGGCGGCCGGGGTCAGCGTGCCCACCGTCCGCACCCACTTCGGCAGCAAGGAGGGGCTCTTCCTCGCCGGCTACGTCGCCTGGGGCACGGAGGCCGTCCAGAACCGCGAAGCGGCGCGGAGAAAGAGCCCGATGACGGCGATCCGCAGCCTCCTCGAGGACTACGAGCGGGAGGGCCAGATCGCGCTCTTCCTGATCGCCGAGGAGGATCGGTTCCCGGCCGTCAGGGAGATGACCGACGGCGGGCGCGCTTACCATCGCTGGTGGCTCTCGGAGGTCTTCGCATCCGAGCTGGGCCGCCTCTCGCCGGGGACCCGTGAGCGGCGGCTCTCCCAGCTCGTCCTGGCGACCGACCTGACGAGCTGGAAGCTCCTGCGCCTCGACCTCGGCCTCTCGGCGCGGCGGGCCCAGGCTGCGATCCTCGAGAACCTCCGCGCCCTGCTGGCCCTCTCCTGATGGCGCGGTTCCTCATCTACACGAGCCCGGCCTCCGGCCACACCTTTCCGCCGGTCCCGACCGCGCTCGAGCTCCTCTCCCGAGGTCATGAGGTGGCGGTCTGGACCGGCAGCGCCGACCTCGACTCGCTGCGCCGGGCGGGATTGCGAGCGGAGGCCGTCGACCCGCGGATCGAGGCGATCGAGGTCGACGACTGGCGCGCCTCGAACTCCCTCGGCACGACCCGCCGGCTCTTCGCCGCCTTCGCCCGGCGCGCCGAGCTCGAGGCACCCGAGCTCGAGGCCGTGATCGAGGCCGAGCGCCCGGACCTGCTCTGGATCGACATCAACTGCGTCGCCGCCGCGGCGGTGGCCGAAGCCTCGGGGCTTCCATGGGCCCACTTCCTGCCCTACCCCCACCCGGTCCCGGCGCGGGGCGTGCCGGCCTATGGGCCGGGCCTGGCCCCGCCGCGAGGGCCGCTCGGCCGCCTCCGCGACGGTGCGCTCGGCGCCGTCAACCGCCTCAGCTTCCAATCGCTGCTGCCGCCCTTCAACGACGTCCGCAAGGGCCTCGGCCTGGCGCCGTTCCGAAACGGCTACGACTACTACCTCTCGGCGCCGCTCCTGATCCAGTTCTCCGCCGAGCCCTTCGAATACCCGCGCCGCTGGCCGGCCGGCGTGCGGCTGGTCGGGCCCGGCCTCTGGGACCCCGCGGGCGAGGAGCCGGAGTGGCTCCGGGCCGAGACCCGGCCGATCGTCCTGCTCAGCGCCTCGACCGAATTCCAGGACGACGGCGCCCTGATCGAGGTCGGCCTCGAGGCGCTCGCCGAGGAGCCGGTCGCGGTGGTCGCCACCACCGCCGCCAACGACCCGGCGGCCTTCCAGCCGCCGGGGAACGCCCGCGTCGAGCGCTTCCTCCCCCACGGCCCGATCCTGCGCCGAGCGAGCGCGGTCGTCTGCCACGGCGGCATGGGGACGACCCAGAAGGCGCTGGCCGCGGGGGTGCCGGTCTGCGTCGTGCCGTTCCTGCGCGACCAGTTCGAGATCGCCCGCCGGGTCAGGGTCTGCGGCGCCGGCGAGAGCCTGCCCGCCAAGAAGCTGGGGGCGGCGCGGCTGCGTGCCGCGGTCCGGGCGACGATCACGCAGCGGGCCGGCGCCGAACGGGTGGCGGCCGCGTTCGCGGCGGCGGGCGGGCCGCGGCGGGCCGCCGGGGAGCTGGAGGGGCTGCTTGGCCGGGCGGCCGCCGCACCCACCGCATCTGCTTAAGAGCCCCTCCCCGGTGGGAGCTGCGGGCGCCAGGGGCGAGGAGCGATCACCAGAGTCCCGGCACCAGTCGCGCCCGGGTCTCGATGAAGTCGCGATAGGGCTGGCCCAGCTCCGCCGAGAGGATCCGCTCCTCCTCGTGGATGCGGAAGAGGAGGCCGGCGGTCGGGATCATCGCCAGGGCCACCAGCGAGACCCAGTTGCCCAGCATCAGGCCGATGCCGACCAGGCTGATGATCATCCCGGTGTAAGAGGGATGGGCGAGCCACCGGTAGGGACCGGATTCGATCACCTCCTGGCCAGGTCGGACCCGGACCTCGACGGTGAAGGAGCGGCCAAGGACGACGATTGCCCACTGGCGCAGCGCGATCCCAGCGACCATCAGCGCGGCGCCGGCGACGAAGACGGGTACCCGGGCACCCTCGAGCTCCGCCCAGCCGAGGTGGGAGGCCGCGAGGAGCGCAGCGATCAAGCCGCCGCCGACCGAACCGGCCACGACGAAGAAACTGGCTCGCTCGGCGGGGGAGCCGCTCGCGCTCAACCGGCTGCGGACGCGGGTCAGCATCTCGAGGCCGACGAAGACGGCGATCAGGACGTAGAAGGCGACCCTGGCGAGGTTGTCCGTGTAGGGGAGTGGCTCCATCGTCCCGACCCATGGTCCCGTCGATCAGCTGGACGGACAGCTGAATCATCTCAGCGTTGAAAGGGTGGGAGCGCACCAGCCGCGAGCGGTCCCCGAGCGGAGCAGTCCCGCGCCGCTCCTCCCGCGTCTGCGAGATGAAGCCGAAGCCGCCGAGCGCCGCAAGACGACAGCGGGAGCGACGGGGCTGGAGTCCGGCAAGGACACCGGATCGCGATCCGCGGTTAGCAGCATCTAACCGGAGGCCACGCGACGAAGTAGGAGGATCACGGCGTCAGACCAATCGGCGATATGCGCGTCCTCGAGGCCTCACGGCCCCGGCCGCCGGCCTCTGGCCGAGCGGGCGGTTGGATACCGCCCAGGGCGGGTTGCTCGGTCGTGAGAGCGGGCCGGCCACCTTGGCCCCAGCCTGCCGGAGGTTGCTCGCTGCTAGCCAGTTGGCGGCATGCTGAGCAAGGCGGACTCCCCGGGGGCGGCGTGGCTGCAGCTCGAAGGCGAAGAGCCGGTTGGCGGCTTCGACTGGCCGTAGGCGGTCCAGCGCATGTAGCGATGGCGGCGAGGTCAGGGATCCCGGGAGGGGTCCAGGCGGTGTCCCAGGTTAGGCGCCGCAAGGCGGCGGCCGGATTCACGGTGGCGCCGACCGGCGCCGATAGGAGCGACATGAAGAAGCTCACCGCACGGCTGACCTACGCCAACGTCGTCTCGACCATCTGCCTGTTCCTGCTCCTCGGCGGCGGCGCCGCCTTCGCGGCCACCCAGCTGCCGAAGAACAGCGTCGGCGCCAAGCAGCTCCGCAACGGCGCGGTTACCCAGGCGAAGATCGCCACCCAGGCCCAGGCGGCGCTGCGCGGGCAGACGGGCCCGGCTGGGCCCCGCGGCGAGACGGGGCCGCGGGGAGATGCCGGGCCCCGCGGCGAGGCCGGCCTCCGTGGCGAAACCGGCCTCCGCGGACCGGCCGGTCCGACCGAAGGCCAGTCGTTCGGCGACGACCTGCCCTGGACTCCGGAGCTCGAATACGGCTCACCCGTGACGACGCTGACCGCCGGCAAGCTCTACGTCTTCGGCCACGTCGAATCCGCCGAAGTCAGCTGCACGACCGGCTCGGTGGTCGAATCCGCCCTCTTCGTCGACGGCGTCCTCGTTCCCGGCACCAGCTGGGAAATGGTGGCCGGCGTCAAAAAGAGCATCGACTTCGCCGGGGTCACCGCCGCGTCGATCGCTGCCGGCACCCCGAAACTCGCGTGGGGCGCCCGCTGCGTAGGCCCGGGCACCGTTGTCGGGATGGTGCCGGGGATCTACGGGTTCGGATCGATCGTCCTAGGCTGAGGCACACGCCCTGATTTTGATCGGGGCGATGGTGACCTGCTGCGATCGGGTGCGCCAGTGCGGCACGACGCAGCGGGAGCGACGGGGGTGGAGTCCGTCAAGGACACCGGATCGAGATCCGGCTCTGACGTCCCAGGACATTGGTCGACATGTTCGACGCCAGGGTCCGCGAGGCGAGGCGAGGCGCCAAGCTTTAGCCAGGGGCGCCCCGTGCAGACATATATATGACGAAAGTGATCGGGATTAAGTCCAAATAGATGGTCCACTGACCTCATGGACTTCAGCCAAACCGGGCCCCGATGATCCTCGCTGCCGCGCTTGCAAGTGCGGCAGTCGCGCTCGCCGGACCTGCCCCGGCTCCGGCGACGCTCCAGGGCGACCTCGACGCCGCCGCCGCCTACTGGCAGGCTGCGCCTACCCACTGCTCGACCGAGTCCGTGACGTCGGTCAGGTCGCGGGGCCGGGTGCTTGGCGAGGGGACCGTCCCCGATCCCACCCAGAGCGGGCCCTGCGTGATGGAAGTCTCCACCGGGATGAGCCGCCGCCTACGCTGCCTGGTCGTCGTCCACGAGTACGGACACTGGCTCGGCCTCAACCACTCGCCCGACACACACAACGTGATGTTCCCGGTGGTCAAGCCGGAAAACCTCGTTGTCCCGGAGTGCGAACACGCCTGAGCCGCTCAGGCGCGCCGACCGATCACGACCGGCACACCCGCGCCGATGCGGCTCGCCAGCCAGGCGATCGCGCGGTTGCCGAGCCGCACGCAGCCGTGTGAGACGGCGCTGCCGAGGGAGCCGCTCAGGTTGCCGGTGCCGTGCAGGGCGATTTGGCCCGGCCCGCCCTCGAATTCCTGAAACACGTTGGAGCGAGCGCTGGTCGCCAGGGCGAACGGCGCCCCCGATTCGCTGCTCCGGAGTGTCAGCGCCTCTTCGACGAAGAACCTGCCGCGGGGAGTCGGCGTCGAGCGCTTGCCGACGATCGCCGGGAAGCGGCGGACGACGCGGCCCCCGCGGGAGACGATCACCGAGCGGCTCGAGAGCGCGACGCGGATCCTCCACTCGGTCGACGTCGCCCGGGTTCGTCCGGCCGAGATCCAACCGGTGTGGCCGTTCGGCCTCCCGGGCAAGCGCACCATCAGCCAGGCGCCATCGCGGCCAGCGCGGCCGAGCACTGGCAGCACCGTCCTCGCCCGGGTCAACGGGCGCTTGGCGTCGACCACTTCGATTGGCGCCGCGGCGGGATTCGGTGCACGGCGGGCGAGGTGGTTCCCGAGGAGAACGGCGAGCGGCTGAGCGGCCGGCGCTGCGGGGACGGCACCCCCCGGGGCCGCAGTTGCGCCGGTTACGACAATGGTGCCGATCGCCACCGCCCAGACGACGACCCCCCGGCGGATGCCGAGGGGTCGGAGTGCGGCCGGAATCGGAGTCATCCGGTCATCCGGTGAATTGCGAGTTGCCGTGCCGTGGGTGCAGGATCGGGGTCGGCACCCGGAAGCGGAACGTCATGGTCTTCGGCTTGGTCGAATCGGTGAAGGTGACCTTGGCGGTGACGACGTGGACGCCGGGAGTCGAGGGAATCCGCACGTGACGAGAGCCCGGGACGCCGATCGGCACACCGTTGTCGGTGAAGTGGACTTCCTTGACACGATGACCCTTGACGGTCGCGGGAACGCCGGCGGCGGTCCTCTTCCCGCGGCCAAGGCTGGCGCTGCCCTGAGTGGTGTCCTTCGGCGGCTTCTTTCCGGTGGCGTGCTCTTTGTGCGATTTGGACTCGTTAGTGCTGGAGGGCGCAGTGCCGGCCGCCGGGGTTCCGGCGCTGCCTCCGGGCGCGGATCCGGTCGGCGTCTGGCTCGAGCCGGTCGCGCATTCAGGCCTGGTCAGCACGTCGTTGATCAGGGTGACTTCGCCGTTGCGGGCGAGCATCCGGCCGACCACGTTGACGCCGTTGTTCAGCGAGATCGAGGTCAGCGCCATCAGGTTCCCAGCAAAGACGGTGGTGGAGCCCAGCGTCGCCGATTCGCCGACTTTCCAAAAGACGTTGCAGGGGGAAGCGCCGTTGACGAGGACGACCGAGCTGGCCGATTCCGTGGTCAGGCTGGAGCCGATCACGAAGACGAACTGGGCGTTGGGATCGCCGTGGGCGTCGAGGGTCAGCTGGCCCGTGAGCTGAGCCGAGGAGCTGTAGCCGTAGACGCCGGGGTCGAGGGTCCGCTGGCCGAGATTGGTGCCGGTCAGTTCGTTGCCCGGGGGGATCGGCTGGCCCGCGGCCACGTTGTACGCGGTGGTCAGATCCGCCTGCGCCTGGCTGGCAACTTCGTCGTTGGCGTGGGTGGCTCCGTTGACGGTGGCAGGGGCACTGAAGCCGGATAGCGCGGTGCCGGGGGAGACGCCGAGATCTCCGTTGAGGACCGAGGGGCCGGTGTTGGTGACGCCGGCGCCGCTGAGGACGACGAAGGGCTGAGCGGTGGCGAGGTTGACCGCAGCCGCTTCGGCGGCGATCGGGACTGCCGCAAAGACGAGGCAGAACGCGATCGCGAAACAGGCGACGCGTCCGCGTCGGAAATCGAGATGGTTGGACATCTAATCCCTCTATGAGCGAGCAGCCCAGACAACGCTCTCTTCGGGTGGTCACGGCGAACTCCGGTGGAGTTCCATGACCCTGCGGACCCGCCTCGCGACGAGGGTGCCTGAGTCGAAAAGCCTGCTCCTGTGTGACGGGTGTATCGGAGCGAAAGGACGGCCCTTTAACAACGACCACCGATCTCGACGTTTGTTCTCCGGCAGACCCGTATCTACGCCGAGGAGAACCCGCCCGACTTCTGCCGATCGAGACCGCCGAGGACCTGAGCGGCACCCGCGACACCGAGGCCGGTGCCGATAGCGGGAGCGACGGGACTCGAACCCGCGACCTCCGGCGTGACAGGCCGGCGCTCTAACCAGCTGAGCTACGCCCCCGAGCGATTCGGGACGGGCCGTGGCCCGGGAGGCGAACGCTAGCGGATCGGGGGCGGGATCGGCTGCGGGGCGGGCGGCGCGGGGCTAGCCGACGACGGCGAGGTCGGCGAGCTCCTGGCGGGCGAGCTCGGGGACCGAGTCGGGGGCCTCGGCGGTGACGATCTCCTCGAGCAGGGAGCGCATCGCCTGCCAGCGCTCGGGGCCGTAGCGCTCGATCCAGTCGGCTTCGACCTTGCCGAAGAGGGAGAAGCCGAGGGCCTGGGCTTCGCGGCCGCGGTCGGTGAGGCAGATCAGCTTGGCGCGTTTGTCGGCGGGGTCGGGGATGCGTTCGACGTAGCCGCGGCTGACGAGGTCGTCGACGATCTCGCCGGCGGACTGCTTGGTGATGCCGGCCAGGTCGGCGAGGCGGGTGAGGCGCATGCCGTCGTCGCGGAGGAAGCGGAAGACGCAGCCGTGGGTGGGGCGGATGTCGGCGAACTCGGAGTCGGCGAGCTCGGCGCGGAAGTCGACGAGGAAGGCCTGCAGGGCGGCGTCCCAGAGGCCGGTGACCGGGATGCGGGAGGGCGGGATTTTGGGATCGGGCTTCATTTCGTCAGGGAACCTGATAAGTTCGTCAGGTCACCTTACCAGGGAGCCTGACCAGGCTTCCTTACGAATTGTAACCGACGTCCAGGAGGTCCCAATGGACTCCACGCAAGCGAACAGGAAGTGGTGGACGCTCGGCGCGGTCTGCGTCGCGACGTTCATGCTCCTGCTCGACATCACGGTGGTCAACACCGCCCTGCCGGCGATCCAGAAGGACCTCGGCGGCAGCTTCTCGGACCTGCAGTGGGTGGTCGACGCCTACGCGCTCTCGCTGGCGGCGCTGGTGCTGACCGCGGGCTCGCTCGCCGATCGGCTCGGGCGGCGGCGCGTCTTCGCCTTCGGCCTCGCCGTCTTCTCGGTCGCCTCGCTGCTCTGCGCGCTGGCCCCCGACCCGACCTTCCTCAACCTCGCCCGCGGCCTGCAGGGCGTCGGCGGCGCGGTGATGTTCGCGGTCTCCCTGGCGCTGGTCGCCCAGGAGTTCCCGAGCGGCGCCGAGCGCGGCATGGCGATGGGCATCTACGGGGCGACGATCGGGATCTCGGTCGCGATCGGCCCGCTGCTCGGCGGCGCCCTCACCGACGGCATCAGCTGGCAGTCGGTCTTCCTCATCAACGTGCCGGTCGGGGTGGCGGCGATCGGCGTCACCTACTGGAAGCTGGCCGAGTCGCGCGACCCGAACGCGAGCCGGATCGACTGGGCCGGTCTGGTCACCTTCTCCACCTCCCTGCTGCTGCTGGTGCTGGGGCTGGTGCGCGGCAACGACGAGGGCTGGGGCAGCACGCTGATCGTCACCCTGTTCGCGGTGGCGGCGGTGCTGATGGCCGCCTTCGTGGTGGTCGAGAGCCGGGTCCGGGAGCCGATGCTGCCGCTGAAGCTGTTCCGCAGCGGCGCCTTCACCGGGGTCCAGCTGGCCGCCTTCGCGGTCTCGGCCTCGATGTTCGCGCTGTTCCTCTACCTGACCCTCTACCTGCAGCAGTTCCTCGGCTACTCGGCGATCGAAGCCGGCCTCCGCTACCTGCCGATCACGATCGGCGCCTTCGTCATCGCCCCGATCTCCGGCATGGCGCTGGCCCGGGTCCAGGCCCGCTACCTGATGACCGGCGGCCTGGCTCTGACCGGCGGCGGCCTGCTGCTGATGTCCGGGCTAGGCGTCGACTCCGAATGGACGGCGCTGCTGGTCGGCTTCATCGTCGGCGGCATCGGCGTCGGCCTGCTGAACCCGGTGATCGCCGACGTCGCCCTCAGCGTCGTCCCCAAAGAGCAGAGCGGGATGGCGGCGGGGATCAACGACACCTTCCGCCAGGTCGGGGTCGCGGTCGGGATCGCCGCCTGGGGAGCGATCTTCCTCGGCGTCGGCGCCAGCCGCACCGAGTCCCTCGCCGGCGGCGCGGTCGACCACGACCAGGCGCGGGGGCTGGTCGAAGCGACCTCCTCCGGGGCGCTGCCGCAGGCGATCTCGCAGCTGCCGCAGCAGGTTCAGGGCAAGGTCCAGGCGGCGGCCGAAGCCGGCTTCATCCACGGCCTCAACGAGATCCTCGTGATCGGCGGCGTGCTCTGCTTCGTCGGCGCGGCGCTGGCGCTCTGGCTGGTGCGGGAGCGGGAGATCGAACGGGAGACGCTGGTCGGCACCAGCTTCGAGGAGGAGCCGGAGGCGAGTCACGCCTAGCTGCGAAAGGTCTGCCAGGAGGGCGCGGGCACAGTACTCGACTCACCCGCTCGCACTATGCCGCGCCCTCCCCACCGGCGAGCTCTGGTGAATAGGCTGCCGGCTCTCGATGAGATTGCTTACTTATGACGCGGGCGACGGGGCGCGGGCGGGGGTTCTCGAGGACGGGCGTGTGGTCGATGCTTGGGCGCTGCTCGGGGAGCCGCACCGGGCGGGGCTGCGGGAGCTGCTGGAGCATGACCGCGTGGACAACCTGCGGGCGCGGCTCGGGGACACCGGCGCTCCCTCCCACCCGCTTTCCGCGGTGAAGCTTCTGCCGCCGATCCCGGAGCCGGAGAAGATCGTCTGCATCGGGCTGAACTACGCCGAGCACGCGGCGGAGGGACGCGAGGAGGTGCCGCCGTACCCGACGATCTTCGGCAAGTTCCGCAACGCCTTGGCGGCGCCGGGCGCGACGGTGACGCTGCCGGAGGCGAGCGCCAAAGTCGACTACGAGGGCGAGGTCGCGTTCGTCGTCGGGCGGCCGGCGGCGGCGGTCGAGGAGGCGCACGCCCTCGACCACATCGCCGGCTACATGCTCTTCAACGACCTCTCCGCCCGCGACCTCCAGTACGCGACGCCGCAGTGGATGGCCGGCAAGGTCTTCGACGGCTCCGGTCCGAGCGGGCCGTGGCTCGTCACCCCGGAGGAGGCCGGCGCCGCCGACGCGCTCGAGCTGCGGCTGACGCTGAACGGCGAGCAGATGCAGCAGGGCCGCACCGACGAACTGATCCACGGCATCCCCTTCCTCCTCTCGCACCTCTCGAAGCTGATGACGCTGGTGCCCGGCGACATCGTCTCGACCGGGACGCCGCCGGGCGTCGGCGGCGCCCGCCAGCCACGGGTCTGGCTGCAGGACGGCGATGAGCTGGTCGTCGAGTCGCCGACCCTGGGACGGCTGGAGACCCGAATCGCCCGCTAGCCCCGCCGGGCTGTTCCTTATCCCGGAATAGCCTGGAGAAGGAACAGCTGCACGCGGGGCGGCTGGCCGCACGGGGCGGCGGGCCTCACGAGCGGCTGGCCGCGGGGCGCTGGTCGCGCGGGCGCTAGGGGATCTCGTCGCGCACCGGCGGCAGCGAGGCCGAGAGCGGGCGGCGGGCCGGGCGGGCCCGCGCGCTCAGCGCCCCCGGCCGGGCGCTGAGCGCCGACCACTGGACCCGCTCCGGTTCGAAGGCCAGCAGCGCCTGCCAGGTGTCGGTGCCGATCACCCCGGTCACCGGCAGGCCGTGGGCTTCCTGGAAGGCGCTCACGGCGGCGCGGGTCTGGGTGCCGAAGAGGCCCGTCACCGCCAGTTCCGCCCCCGCGCCGACCAGGCGCTCCTGCGCCCAGACCACCATGTCGCCCTTCGACCTGATCTTCAGCAGCGGGTGGCTGACGTTGATCCGGTAGTTCGGCAGGCGCCGGTCGGCGGCGTGGACGCCGAGCGCCCCCCACTCGGCCGGGCTCGTCTCCTGCCAGTCCCACCAGCTCGGCTGATAGCCGCCGAAGCTGGCGGCGAAGCGGCGGAAGAGGCGCAGGGCGCCGTTGCTCGGGGCTTCGTAGGTCTGGCCGATCGGGTAGATCGGGTGGCCCCAGATGCGGTTGTAGAGAAAGGTGTGCTCGAAGACCCCCTGGACCGAGGTGCCGATCGCCTTCCAGTACATCTGCGGCTGGTTGAAGTCGGCGCCGCCGGGACCGAGGAAGACCGAGTAGGGGAAGGCCGGGTGGTAGTCGACGTAGGGGAAGCCGGCGAGTGAGAGCGGGAAGTCTTCGCCGATCAGCGCCCGCAGGGTGCGGACGTAGAGGTCGGCGGCGGCGTACCTGCCTTCGTAGTCGGCCTCGGCGTCGATCACCAGGCAGTCGGCGCCGCGGTGGACGGCGACGGCGCCGAGCTTGGCTTCGGCGACGGGCGCGTCGCCGTAGACGAACTGCCAGGCGCAGACGTCGATGCCGGCGGCGTGGAGCTGGTTGACGAGCGTCTCGTTGAACTGGTTCCAGACCGTCGTGCCGTCGCCGGACTTGACGTAGACGGTGCCGATCCCGTTCGCCTTGGCGCGCCGGACGAGCGCCGGCAGCGAGCCGCCCTCCGACTGCGAGACGTACCAGATCCACACCCCCTGCCGGTCGTAGGGAGTGTGGCTGCGGCCCGGCGTTTCTTCGAGCCCGCCGGCGCCGCCTTCGGACGCCGAGTCGGCGGGCGGCGCGGCGTTCGCGGGCGGCGCGGCGAGGAGCGCCGAGGGCACCGCGAGGAGCGCGAGCGCCCCGAGCAGGGCGAGCAGGCGGAGCAGCCGCGAGCGCTCCGGCGTTGGGGCCGGCGTGAGTGCAGGCGCGGTTCGGGTCACGTTTCCTGGAAACACGGTCGATGCGGGTCGCGGGCCGGGTGGTTGTCTTTCGTCAACCCGCGGCCGATGCGGTTGTCTTTTCTCAACCCATGGTTGAGAAAAGACAACCACGCCGGGCGGAGCTGGCGGGGCGGGCCTGAACGACGAGCGTCGCGCACACGCCTTAACGTCCCGGTCATCTCCTCGCTTCGCAAGATCTCCTTCGCGCTCGCCGCGGCGGCGCTCGCCGGCGGCGCGCTGCTGGCCGGCCCGGCCGAGGCCGGCGCCGCGGGTGGCGCCCCCGCGCCGGCCGCGGCCGGCGTCAGCTCCGGGGCCGCGCCGCGGCTCCTCCACGCCAAGCTCTCGCAGTCGGGCCGGGAGCTGATCCTCACGGTCCGCACCTCCTCCCCGCTCGCGCTCGGCCGGCTCGAACCGCGGCCCGACACCCGCCGTGGCGCCGCCGCCTACCTCTGCCTGGCGCTCGGCGCGCCGGCCGGCGGCGCCAACGAACGGCGGCTATGTCTGGGCGGCGGCAAGAAGGCGGAGAAGCGGGCCGGGCTGGTCGTCGTCGACCCCTCCGGCAAGCCGATCGAGAAGGGCTCGGTGCGGGCGACGGTGAAGCGGCCCGAGCCGCAGAAGCTCGTCCTCGCCTTCGTCCCTCGCGACGCCGGCCTCTCGCCGCAGCGCTACGGCTGGCGCGCCCTCTACAGCGGCGGCTGCGAAGTGCGCCGCGAATGCGCCCAGCAGCTGCCGCCCGAAGCCGGCGGCCCGAAGGTCTTCCGGCTGCGCCCGGTCCGCGCGGTCGGCTGCAGCGGCGGCTCCGCCGGCCTCGTCACCAACGGCTCCCGCGAGCGCCCGGTCGTCGCGCTCACCTTTGACGACGGTCCCAGCGAATACACCGACCGCTACCTCGACGTGCTGAAGGAAGAGGAGGTGCCGGCGACCTTCTTCGAGATCGGCCAGGAGATGCCGGGCCGCGAAGACGTGATGCGCCGCATCCTCGCCGAAGGCGACGAGATCGGCGACCACACGATGAACCACGTCGAATACCCCGGCTACGACCAGATCGCCGGCGCCGCCGCGCGGATCCGCCAGTACACCCACTTCCAGCCCTGCCTCTTCCGGCCGCCCGGCGGCGCGGTCAACGAAAGCGTGGTCGCGACCGCCGGCAGCCTCGGGATGCGGACGATCAACTGGGACGTCGACCCGCGCGACTGGTCGCTGCCCGGCCAGGGGTCGATCGAAGCGAACATCCTCGGGCACGCGCGGAACGGCTCGATCATCCTCATGCACGACGGCGGCGGGCCCCGCGACGAGACCCTGGCGGCGCTGCCGAACGTGATCGACGGACTGCGGGCCCGCGGCTTCGAATTCGCGACCGTCTCCGAGCTGCTCGGGTACGCGCTGATCTACCGGCCCTACGGCTGACCCTCGCGAGTCGCTCGAGGCATCCGATCCGGTCGTCCGCCCGTAGGGACGGGCGATGAGAATCGCGATCGTCGGAACCGGAATCTCGGGGCTCGTAGCCGCCCACCGCCTGCACCGCGAGCACGAGCTGGTCGTCTACGAGGCGGCGCCGCGGCTCGGCGGCCACACCCACACCGTCCAGGTCGAGGACCCGCGCGGAGAGCGCTGGATCGACACCGGCTTCATCGTCTTCAACGACCGCAACTACCCCCACTTCGAAGCGCTGCTGGCCGAGCTCGGCGTCGCCTCCCAGCCCTCCCACATGAGCTTCTCGGTCTCCGACGGCCGCGGCCGCTTCGAGTACTCGGGGACGCCGTGGGGGCTGTTCGCCCGCCCCGCCCACCTGCTCAGCCCCCGTTTCATCCGCATGCTGCGCGACTGGCGCCGCTTCAACCGCGAGGCGCAGGCGCTGATCGCGCTGAACGGGACCGCGCCCTCGCTCGGCCACTGGCTCGAGCGGCAGGGCTTCTCCGAGGACTTCGTGCGGCGGCTGATCGTCCCCCAGGCCTCCGCCGTCTGGTCGGCCGACCCGGAGCAGATGTGGGAGTTCCCGGCCAGCTTCATGGCCGAGTTCTTCGACAACCACGGCATGTACAGCCTCCGCGACCGGCCCCAGTGGCGGACCGTGAGCGGCGGCTCGCGCAGCTACCTGGAGGCGATCGTCGCCCCCTGGCGCGACCGGGCGCGGCTGGGAGCGCCGGTGCGGCGGATCGAGCGGCTGCCGGGGGCGGTGCGGATCGAGGCCGACGGCTGCGAGAGCGAGGAGTTCGACCAGGTCGTGATCGCCGCCCACTCCGACCAGGCGCTGGCGATGCTCGGCGACCCGACCGCGGCCGAGCGCGAAGTGCTGGGCGCGATCCCCTACCAGCGCAACGAGGCCGTCCTCCACAGCGACCGCTCGCTGATGCCGCGCCGCCGCGCCGCCTGGTCGAGCTGGAACTTCCACCTCTGCGAGCCGGCGCCGGCGGCGAGCACCGTCACCTACTGGATGAACCACCTGCAGCGGCTGCCGCGCGGCCGCGACTACTTCCTGACCCTGAACCGCAGCGAGGAGATCGACCCGGCCACCGTCCTGCGCAGCTTCGAGTACGACCACCCCGTCTACACCAAGGCCGGGGTCGCCGCCCAGGCGCGGCACGCGGAGATCTCCGGCGGCCACCGCCGCACCCACTTCGCCGGCGCCTACTGGGGCTGGGGCTTCCACGAGGACGGGGTGGTGAGCGGGCTGCGGGCGGCGGAGGCGGTGCGCGCGGGCGCTGCGGCGGCGCTGCGCCGACGGTCCGGCGCGCGGCTGACGGCGCCGCGCTCGGCCCACCGAGTCGCCGCCCGAGGAGGCGCTCGCCGCTTGACCTCGCTCCGCGGTCTACGAGGGCTGGGTCCGGCACCGGCGCTTCGAGCCGGTCGCCCACGAGTTCCGCTACCCGCTGTTCCTGATGTACCTCGACCTGGCCGAGCTGCCGCAGCTCCTCGACCCCTACCCGCTCTGGTCGTCGCGCCGCCGCGCCCTCGCCCGCTTCCGCCGCGCCGACTTCCTCGGCGACCCGGACCGGCCGCTCGACGCCTGCGCCCGCGACGCGGTCGAGGGCGCCACCGGCAGCCGCCCCAGCGGCCCGGTCCGCCTGCTCGACCGGCCTCCGCTACCTCGGCCACAGCTTCAACCCGGTCAGCTTCTACTACTGCTTCGACCCAGCGCGAACCCCGGTCGGGTGCAAGCGGTCGTCGCCGAGGTGCAAAACATCCCCTGGAGGGAGCGACACGCATATGTTTTGCAGCGAGGAGAGCGAGTGGGTCCCGTCTTGAGTCAGCAGATCGACAAGTCCTTCCACGTCTCGCCGCTGATGGGGATGGACCAGACGTACACGTTCAACGCCTCCGAACCGGGCGACACCCTCTCCGTCCAGATCGAGTCGCGCCCCCGCGAGGACGAGGACGGCCGCACCTTCGACGCCACCCTCGACCTGCGCCGCCGCGAGCTGAGCCAGGCGACGATGGCGCGCCTGCTGCTCCGCTACCCCGCCCACTCGCTGCAGACCGTCGCCCGCATCTACGCCCAGGCGCTGCGCCTGAAGCTGAAGGGCGCCCGCTACTTCCCCCACCCCGCGGAGGCGGAACCGTGAAAGACGCGCTCGCCCGCGCCGGCCTGGCCCAGGTGCTCGGCCGCGTCCGCGCCGGCGAGATCGAGGTGATCGAGGGGGGCAGCAGCCGCCGCTTCGGCGAGCCCGGCGCCGACCTCAGGGCGACCGTCCGCATCAACGACCCGGCCGCCTGGCGCGGCCCCTACCGCGGCTCGGTCGGGCTCGGCGAGGGCTACGTCGACGGCCTCTGGGAGACCGACGACCTGGTCCCGCTGATCCGCATCGCCGCCCGCGAACTGCGCGAGCTCGACGGCATCCGCGGCCTCGTCGCCCGCCCCCGCAGCCTCTGGCACAAGCTGCGCGGCCTCGTCCCCGAGAACACCCGCGCCGGCGCCCGCCGCCACATCTCCGCCCACTACGACCTCGGCAACGACCTCTTCCAGAGCTTCCTCGACGAGCGGATGATGTACTCCTGCGCCTACTGGCCGAGCCCCGAGGTGACCCTCGAGGACGCGCAGCTGGCCAAGCTCGACCGGATCTGCGAGCGGCTGCGGCTCGGCCCCGACGTCCACCTGCTGGAGATCGGCAGCGGCTGGGGCGGGATGGCGATCCACGCGGCGCGCCACAGCGGCTGCCGGGTGACGACGACGACGATCTCAAGGGAGCAGTTCGAGCTCGCCAACCGGCGGGTCCGCGAGGCGGGGCTCGAGGAGCCAGGTGACGGTCCTGCTCGAGGACTACCGCGACCTCGACGGCCGCTACGACCGCCTGGTCAGCGTCGAGATGATCGAGGCGGTCGGCTGGCAGTACTTCGACGACTACTTCCGCCGCTGCGACGAGCTGCTCACCGACGACGGGCTGATGCTGCTGCAGGCGATCACGATCGACGACGGCATCTACGAGATCGAGAAGGCGGCCAGGAGCTTCGCCAACACCCACGTCTTCCCCGGCGGCTGCCTGCCCTCGCGGGGGGTGATCGCCGCCTGCCTGGAGCGGGTCACCAGCATGCGCGAGGTCTGGATCGACGACATCACCGAGCACTACCCGCCGACCCTGGCGACCTGGCGCGAGCGCTTCTTCGACGCCTGGGAGCGGCTGCGCGATGCCGGCGGCTACGACGAACGCTTCCGCCGCCTCTGGGACTTCTACCTGAGCTCCTCGGAGGCGGGGTTCCGCGAGCGGCGGATCGGCGACGTGCAGGTGCTGTTCGCGAAGCCCGGCGCTCGGTGAGCGGCGCCGGCGCGGCCGCGGGCCCCGCTGCGGCCGGCGAGCCGCTGGTGCTGGTCCACGGGCTGGGCGGCTCGCGGACGATCTGGGAGCCGGTCGCTGCCGCTGCTCGCCGGCGAGCGCGAGGTGCTGGCGCTCGACATGCCCGGCTTCGGCGCCGAGCCGCCGCTGCCGGACGGGGTCGAGGCGAGCGCCGCGAACCTCGCCCGCGCCCTGCGCGAGAAGTGCCTGGAGGCCGGGGCTCGAGCGGCCCCACGTCGCCGGCAACAGCCTCGGCGGCTGGGTGGCGCTGGAAATGGGGCGCTTCGGCTGGGCCGCCTCGGTGACCGCGCTCTCGCCGGCCGGCCTCTGGCGGGAGCCGCTCGGCGAGCGGGCGATGCTGGGCCGCGCCTGGGCGCGGCGGCTGCGGCCGCTGGTCGCCCTCGGCCTGCTACGTGAAGCCGCTGCGCGAACGCGCCTGCGGGACCTTCACCGGCCACCCCGAGCGGGTGCCGCCGCGGGCCGCCCGCGAGCTGGTCCTCGGCTGGATCGACGCCGAGGGCTACGCGGCGGCGAACCGGGAAATGCGGCGCCACGTCTTCGACCCGAGCGGATACCCCGATGACGTGCCGGTGACGATCGCCTGGGGCGAGCTCGACCGCCTGGTGGCGCCGCCGCGGCCCGAGCGGCGGCCGGCCGGCGCCCGCTTCCTGGTGATGCCGGGGGTGGGACACACGCCGACCTGGGACGATCCAGAGCTGGTGGCGCGGGTGCTGCTCGAAGGTAGCGCCGCGGGCGCCGCCCCGGACCCCACCGCCACCAAACTTCAGACCGAGGCAACGAACAGGAGGCGCGCGTGATCGTCGAGCGGACCGAGAACCCGATGTGGCTGTCGAACTCGTACCTGGTGGCCGACCCCGACGGAGGGACCGGCGTCCTGATCGACGGCAACGACGAGCTGCGGCCGCTGGTCGACCGGGCCAACCGCGACGGGATCGAGATCACCCACGTGCTCGTCACCCACCCCCACGCCGACCACGTCGCCGGCCTTGCCGAGGCGCGCGAGGCGCTCGGCAACCCGCCGCTCGTCGCCCACCCCGACACCGCCGCCGAGCTCGACGAAGAGGTCGCGATGCTGCTCGGCGACGAAGACGAGCTCGACGCCGGCGGCCTCCACGTCAAGGCGCTCTACACCCCGGCCACGCCGCCGGCCACCTCGCCTTCCTGATCGACGGCTCCGACGTCTTCACCGCCGACGTCCTCTTCAAGGGCACGGTCGGCGGCACGATGGCGCCTGGCGCCTCCGGCTTCGCCGACCTCAAGGCCTCGGTGCTGCGCCTGCTCGAGCTGCCGCCGGAGACGACCGTCCACCCCGGCCACAAAGAGCCGACCACGGTCGCCGCGGAGCGCGACGACAACCCCTTCGTGCGGATCTGGCGCGGGCTCGACTCGACCGGCGAGGAGCAGGTGACGGTCTGGGGCCGGCCGGCGACGCTGAAGTTGTGGGCGCCCGACTACGACGGCGGCAACAAGGCCTGGGTCCAGTTCGGCGACTCCGGCGAGGACGCGATCGTCGGCGGCTCCCAGGTCGAGCGGACCTGAGAGCCGCCGTCGCCGTTAGGCGATGAAGGGTTCGACGGCCTTCAGGACTTCCTTTTCTTCCAGCGCTTTGTCGAACGGTTCGGGCGCCGGTTCTTCCTTGTTCTGGAGCCGGATCGCGGCGGCGTGCCGGGCCTCGACCTGGACGATCGAGCCGGCGGCGACCAGCACTTCCTTCGACTTGATCGCCGGGCCGGCGCCGTTGTAGGCGCCGACGCCGGTGTCCTCGAACGTCTGCGCCAGCTTGAGGAAGCCGGCCGTGTCGTCGTATTCGAAGTTGAACTTCGGCTCCGCGACCGGCTTGCCGCCCAGTTTCTTGATCGTCCCGGCGAGCGCTTCGACGTGCTGCTGCTCGTCTTTGCCGATCAGGGTGATCAGCTGCTTCAGGTCACCCTTCGCCTTCGCCCGCGTCAACGCTTCCTTGTAGAAGGTCGACTCCAGGTACTCGAGGGTGAGGGCGAAATTGAGGATGCCGATGTCGCCGCCCTTCGAGGCCGCCAGGGCACTCCGCACCCAGGGGCCGACGCTGAGGGCGCCGTAGACGGCGCCGATTCCCAGCGCTCCCTTGAGGATCACCTGGCTGCGCGACAGGTCTTCGCTGTCGTCGATTACCTCGACCGCGGCCAGCTCCGGGAGCGCCGGCGCCGGCGTGACGAGTTGCTTGGGATTCATCAGTGTTATTCCTTTCGCTTCGCTCGCCGCGCTCAGCCGACGATGAAGGGTTCGACCGACATGAGGACGGTCTTCGCGTCCGCGGGCACCGCGAAGGCGCCGTCGGGGGTGATCGGCATGCCGAGCAGCGTGTTCAGCGTCGCCGCGTGGCGACCCTCGACGCTGTGGATCGAGAGTGCCGCGGCCAGCACTTCCGGGCTCTCGATGTTCGCCGCCTGGCCGAGGTAGGCGGCGGCGCCGAGGTTCTCGACCGTCCCCGCCAGTTCGAGCACCGACTTGGCGCTCTTCAGCGGGAATTCGGCTTTCGGCATCGGCGCCGGTTTGCCGCCGAGCTTCTTCACCGTCGCGCTCAGCGCGGCGACGTGCTGTGCCTCCTCGGAACCGAACTTCCTGATCGTCGCCAGTTCCGCTCCCTTGAAGAGGCCGCTCTTGATGACTTCTTCGTAGAAGGCGGTCTCCAGGTACTCGAGGGTGAGGGCGTAGTTGAGGATGCCGATGTCGCCCTTGCCGAACTGTGCGGTTTCGCTGTCACCGCCCGTCGCAGCTTCGGACGTCGTCGTTTCTTCGCTGGTGCTGGTCGAGTCGCCGCCGCCACCACAGGCGGCGAGGAACGCGGCTGCCGCACCACCGCCGCCGACCGCCATGAACCGCCGCCGCGACACCGGGTCCTTCATCACCCGCGTCACCGCGTTCGGTTTTCTGTGCTCCGTCTCCTCTGGCATCGTCGCCTCCTCGCGTCGTTTTTGGGATGCCGCCCCTCACGCCGCCCTACGCCGGCCCCCCCTGGCCGGATCAATCGACGCCCGAGTTGATCCGAACGGCCAGCCCGGCCGTTGTCCGAGTCGATCCCCACAGCTAGGAGAACGTCATGCCAAACATCGGACCGCTCGAGATCGGGATCGTCCTGGTCATCGCGCTGATCGTCTTCGGACCGAAAAAACTCCCCGACCTGGGCCACTCGCTCGGCAAGAGCATCCGCGAGTTCAAAGGCTCGATCAGCGGCGAGGACCGTGAGGACGAGAAGCCCGCGCCCGCCACGATCAGCAGCGCCGCGACCCCGGCGCCCACCACCCCCGCCACGCCCGCCGCGACGCCCGTCGCCCGCGAGCACACCAGCGCCTAGGCCTGAGCGCCTGAGCGGACGACGACGATGCGCCGGATCAAACCGATAACCCACGAGGAAAAGGTGCCGCTCGACGGCCACCTGGAAGAGCTGCGCTCGCGGATCGGCGTATCGCTGTCGGTCTTCGGCGTCGCCCTCGCGCTCTGCTTCTGGCAGAACCACCTGCTGCTCGAACTGGCCGGGGCGGCGCTGCCGGCCGGGCACCAGCGGCTGATCACCTTCGGGGTGACCGAGCCGTTCACGACGACGATGACCGTCGCCGCCTACGGGGCGATCGTCCTCGCCCTGCCGATCATCCTCTACCAGGCCTACGCCTTCCTGCTGCCGGCCTTCAGCCGCGAGCAGCGGCGGACGATCGTGCCCCTGCTGCTGCTGGTGCCGGTGCTGTTCCTGGCCGGCGTCGCCTTCGGCTACTTCGTCGTCCTGCCGGCGGCGCTGACCTTCCTGCTCAACTTCAACGACACCCAGTTCAACGTTCAGGTGCAGGCGAAGGAGTACTACTCGTTCTTCGCCCAGACCGTGCTCGCCTGCGGCATCGTCTTCCAGGTGCCGGTGGGAATCCTCGCCGTCACCCGGCTCGGGATCGTCTCGGTCAAGCAGCTGACCAAGAACCGCCGCTACGCCTACCTCGTCTGCGCGGTCGTCGCCGCCGCCCTGCCGGGCGTCGACCCGATCTCGATGCTGCTCGAGATGGGCCCGCTGGTGGCGCTCTACGAGTTCAGCATCGTCCTCGCCAGGATCTTCGGCACGCCGCGCGAGCCCGCCGGCGATCCGCTGGCCGGCGGCAGCGCCAGCTAGTCGCCCCACTGGGATTAGCGCCAGCTAGTCGCCCCACTGGGATACCGATCTTTCCCGCCCTATAGCGAGGGAAAGATCGGTACCCCGATATTTCCCGGCTTAGCGGACCTCGTTGCGGCGGATGCGCCAGAGGCCGATCGCCAGGGGCAGCACGATCCAGACCAGGCTCGCGGTCGCGACCTGCCCCCAGTCGTGGCCGCTCAGCGTTTCTTCGGTCAGCTTGCCGAGGGCGCCGGTGTCGATCCATTCGACGGTCCCTTCGATCGCCGAGATCGCGCCGAGGGCGCCGATCGCGATCGGCAGCCCGAAGTAGAGGACGATCGCCGGCGCCGAGCTGAGCAGCGAGGCGCCGAAGCCGAAGCCCATCAGCATCACCAGGCAGAGGTAGAGGACGATCTGCAGCAGCAGGCCGACCGGCAGCGACCAGGTGTCGTCGAGGCCGGGCGAGGTGAGCGCGGTGCCGAGCGCGGCCAGCGGCAGCGCGACCGCGAAGGCGAGCAGGGCAAGCACCAGGCCGGCGAGGACCTTCGCCAGCACCACCCGGCCGCGGCGGGGGACGAGAGCGAAGGTGACGAGGCCGGTGCGCTGGGTCCACTCCGCCGTCACCAGCAGGATCCCGACCACCGGCAACAGCACGATCGGCGCCTGCACCGAGTCGGACAGCAGCTGGCTGATCGTGTGGTCCGTGTCGTCGCCGAGCGCGACCGTCAGCCCGACGACGAGCAGCATCAGCGCGCCGACCGCCAGCAGCAGCCAGAAGCCGCTGCGGGTGTCGACCATCTTGCGCAGCTCGACCCGGGTCAGCCGCGTCAGGCTCGGCCGCGCGTCGCGGTCGAGCGGCTGGCCGCCGCCGGTGCTCAGTGGTTCGGCGCTGCTGGTCATTTCGCCACCTCCACTTTCTCCCCGTCGGCATCGGCGTCGCCCTCCGCCTCGCCGCCGCTGGTCAGCTCGAAGAACAGCTGCTCGAGCCCGGCCTCGCCCGAGGGGGCGAGATGGGTGAGGACGACGCCGCCGGCGAGCGCCGCCTCGCCGACCGCCCGCGGCTCGGCCTCGACCACGAAGCCGTCCTCGTCGCTGGCGGTTGCCTTCAGGCCGGCGGCGGCGAGCGCCCGCTCGAGCCCGCTGCGCTCGGTCGCCCGGACCAGCGTTCCGGCGCCGGCCATCAGCTCTTCGAGGCTGCCCTCGGCGACGATCCGGCCGCCGCCGATGATCAGCAGCCGGTCGGCCACCGCTTCGACCTCGCGGAGCAGATGGGAGGAGAGCAGGACGGTGCCGCCGCGGTCGGCGAACTCGCGCAGCAGGCGCCGCATCCAGCGCATCCCCTCGGGGTCGAGCCCGTTCGCCGGCTCGTCGAGGATCAGCACCTCGGGGTCGCCGATCAGCGCGTTGGCGATTCCGAGCCGCTGCCGCATCCCCAGCGAGTACTGGCCGACGCGGCGTCGGCCGGCGGCGCGGTCGAGGTCGACCTGCTCCAGCAGGCCGGGGACGCGGCCCGGGTCGACCCCCATCGTTTCGGCCGAGAGCCGCAGCACCTCGCGGCCGCGCCGGCCCGCGTGCTGGGCGGAGGCGTCGAGCAGCACGCCGACCCGGCGCCCGGGGTTGGGCAGCTCGCGGTAGTGCTTGCCGAGCAGGCTCGCCTGCCCGGAGTCGGGGTCCGAGAGGCCGCAGACCATCCGCAGCGTCGTCGTCTTGCCGGCGCCGTTGGGGCCGAGGAAGCCGGTCACGGTCCCCGGCTCGCAGCGGAAGGAGACGTCGCTGACGACGGTCCGCCCGTCGAAGCGCTTGGTGAGTCCTTGGGATTCGATCATCGCGCCACCCTGCTCCTTTTCTCGCCTGCCTTCAATCGACCGCGGTCGATTCCGGCCTGCCCAGGTAGCGAATTGAATCGACTTTGGTAGCGGTGCGGCGGCGCGACCCGGGCGGACGCTTTTCGTCGTGAGCAGTGAGGAGACCGCCACCAGCTCCCCCGCGTCGCCGCTGCCGCGCTGGCCGCGAGCTAGCGGGCGAGCAGGCGGAACGCGTAGCGGTTGCCGGCGGCGCGGCTGAAGCCCGACTCGGCGATGCCGCTCGCGTCGACCGCGCGCGAGTAGGCGACGTAGCGGCCCGGCGGCAGCGTCGCCTTCAGCTCGAAGCGCCATTTCGCGGTGCCGCTCGCGTTCAGCCAGCGCGGCGGGCAGGGCTTGCCCCGCTTCGCCTTCACCACCTTGAAACGGGCCCTGGCGTTCTGCAGGACCTGGCAGGTTTTCGGCGCCGCGGAGGTCCGGGCGCCGCCGGGCACGAGCTTCACCAGCGCGATCTGAACCCTGGCGACGCTGCCGCCAGCAGCGCTGGCGGTGCCGGCGAAGCCGGTCAGCTTCGCCGCCGCGAGCTTGCGCGGAATCGCCTTCATCCGCGCGTGGGGAATCGGCTTCGGAGGCAGCGTTTGCGCTTTCTGCTGGTCCCCTCCGGGCGGCGGCGGGCCCTTCGCCGGCGGGTCGCCGAGCAGGCGGCTGACTTCGACGCTGGTCCTGCCGCCGGCTTCGTAGGCCTCGCTGACGACGACGAGGCGTTCGTCGGAGTCGAGCGCGGCGCTCTCGAATTCGTTGCCGAAGGGATCGGTGTGCCCGCGCAGGGACAGGCCGCCGGCGCCGAAGCTCGGGTCGATGACGCCGGCCGGGTCGAGCCGCATCACCGCGAGCGAATCGTCGTTCGGCGCGGCCGAGTAGGCGCCGGCCAGGACCACCTTGCCGGTCGGCGTCACCGCGACCGTTTCCGCGAGCTCGTCGTCGACGCCGACCTGCTTGCCGAAGATCCCGGTGCCGCTGCCGCCGAAGCTGGGATCGAGCCTGCCGTCGGCGAGATAACGGACGGCGGCGAACTTCTGGTCGGGTTCCGGCGTGGCTTCGTCGTAGCCGTAACCGGCGGCGACGATGCGTCCGTCGGGCATCAGCGCCAGATCGGTGGAGCGGCCCTCGCCGGTGTTCGGGATCGGAGTGTTGGCGATGCCTCCCGTCCCGAATTCAGGGTCGAAGCCCCCGCCGGCGAGGAGGCGCACGACGGTGAAGCCGTTGCCGTGGCCGGTGCCGGTTTCGTCGGCGATCACCAGCTTGCCGTCCGCCTGCTCGGCGATCGCGGCGCCCCGGTCGGATTCTTCGGCGTCGGGCGTTTCCAGCGTTTTCACGCCGCTGCCGGCGAAAGCCGGGTCCGGCGCGCCGCTCGGCTCGAGGACGGCGACGACCGCTTCGACGCCGGACCCGAGCAGGCTGGTTTCGCCGGCCACCAGGATGCTGCCGCCGGCGCCGATCGCCACCGCATCCGCGCGGGTGTCGTTGGCGCCGATCGCGATCGTTTCGATCCCGTCGCCGGCGCCGAAGCTGGGATCGGGAGCGCCGCTCGGGTCGTAGCGGACGACGATCAGATCCTCGATCGGACCGATTTTGGCCACGCCGACGACGACGATCTTGCCATCGGGCTGGATCGCCACGTCGGTTGCGATCGGAAGGCCGGCGATGAACGGCGTGCTGACGACGCCGCCGCTGCCGAAGCTCGGGTCGAAAGCGCCGCCGGGGAGCAGGCGGGCGACGAGGAACGATTCGCCGACCAGGTCCTCGCCGGCGAGCACGATCTTGCCATCCGGCTGGATCGCGACCCCGTTGATCGCGATCCTCTCCTGGCTCGGCAGGATCCGCTCGCTGCCGCCGGCGCCGAAGCTCGGGTCGAGCTCGCCGGGCGCCGCGCTCGCCATCGGCGCCAGCAAGGCGGAGAACGCCAGCAGGACCGCGACCGTGGACGAGACGCGCTTCACGCAGCAATCCTACGCGCCCGGCGGGCCGCCAATCCGTCCACGGCCGCGGCGCCGCGTGGACGAATATGCGACCCAATATTCGGTGCGCGGACGCCGGGGAGTAGGACACTGAATCGGCCGTGACCGAATCGATCCAGAACTTCTTCTTCAACTGGTACCCCGTCTTCGGCGTCTTCTTCATGGCGCTGTTGCTGTTCGTCTTCCTGCGCCTGATGCGGACCACGGTCGGCTCGACCAAGCCGGAAACGGTGAAGGCGAGCAGCACCAAGCCGGTCCTCTGGGAGGAGGTGCAGGGCGTCGACGCCGCCAAGGACGAGCTGATCGACGTCGCCGAATGGCTGCACGACCCGCAGCGGTTCGCCAAGCTCGGGGCGCGGCCGCCGGGCGGCGTGCTGCTCTACGGCCCGCCCGGGACCGGCAAGACGATGCTCGCCCGCGCCGTCGCCGCCCAGGCAGGGGTTGACTTCTTCGCCGCCTCCGGCTCGAGCTTCGTCGAGATGTTCGTCGGCCGCGGCGCCGCCCGTATCCGCCGCCTCTTCAAGGAGGCGCGCAAGGCTGGCCGCGCGGTCGTCTTCATCGACGAGCTCGACGCGATCGGCGGCGCCCGTGGCGGTGGCGGCGACGGCGGCACCAGCGAGCGCGAGCAGGCGCTGAACCAGCTGCTGGTCGAGCTCGACGGCTTCGAGAAGGCCGACGCGACCGTGATCGTGATCGCCGCCTCCAACCACGTCGACAAGCTCGACAGGGCGCTGCTGCGGCCGGGCCGCTTCGACCGCCGGGTGCTGGTCGCGCCGCCCGACCGCGACGGCCGCGAGGCGATCCTCCGCGCCCACGCCGACGGCAAGCCGCTGGCCCCCGACCTGCAGCTCGAGGACGTCGCCCGCAAGACGATCGGGATGACCGGCGCCCAGCTCGCCAACGCCCTCAACGAGGCGGCGATCATCGCCGGCCGCGGCGGCCGCGAGGCGATCTTCCGCGAGGACCTCGACGAGGCGCTGCTGCGGCAGTCGGTCGGCTCGCAGCAGTCGCGGCGGCTGACCGACAGGGAGCGGCGCCTGGTCGCCTTCCACGAGGCCGGCCACGCCCTCTGCTTCCGGCTCGTCTCCGACGAGGCGCCGGAGATCATGAGCATCGTCCCGCGCGGCACCGCGCTCGGCTTCGTCGCCCCCTCGGTCGAGGAAGACCGCTACCTGAAATCCCGCGGCGAGCTGCTCGACGACGTCGTCACCGCGCTCGGCGGCCGCGCCGCCGAGGAGGAGGTCTACGGCGAGGGCTACTCGGGCGTCTCCTCCGACCTCTCCCACGTCTACGCGATCTGCGCCCAGATGGTCACCGAATTCGGGATGGGCGTCGCGATCGACCACGACGGGCCGCCGCCGATCGCGATGCCGGTCGGCGAATGGCAGATCTCCGACCAGACCCGGCGCGACGTCGACCAGGCGGCGATGACCCTGGCCCGCGAGGCCTACCGCCGCGCCCGCGCCCTGCTCGCCGCCAACCGCGAGTGCCTCGACGACCTCGCCGAGCAGGCGCTCGAGCGGGAGACGCTGAGCCGCGAGGAGCTCGAGCAGATCTTCGCCGCCCACCGCCTCCGCGGCCTGGTCGAGCCCGGCACCTCCGGCGCCGCGATGGTCGCCCTGAGCCGCGAGCACCGCAGCCCCGACGCGACCTGACACGTCCAGCTGTTCCTTTCCCCGGCCATTCCGGGATAAGGAACAGCCCGGTAGCTTCGGCGGGGTGAGCGACGCACCGCGGTGGTGGCTGATCCGGCCGGCGCAGAACCTGAAGCCGGCGACCTATCGCTGCCCGCTCTGCGGGGAGCGGCTGCCGGCGCTCTCCGAGCACTTTCTGATCGCGCCGGAGGGCGACAAGGCAAAGCGCCGCCACGCCCACACGAAGTGCGTGATGCGGGCGCGCAAGGCGGGGCGGCTGCCGACCCGCGACGAGTGGGCGGCGACGCAGCCGAAGCGGCCGTCGGCGCTCGCTCGTTTACGAGGGCGCCTCTTCGGGAACGGCGGTGGATGACGGGGCCGTGACGAAGAGGCTCCACTACCGTAGCTCTCATATGCGCAACCGATCTCTGCTCCTCACCGTCCTCGCCCTCTCCATCCTCGCCCTCGCCGTGCCGGCGACGGCCGCGGCGGAGCGAACCGTCGCCGTCGAAGCGACGGCGACCGTCAAGGTGCCGAACGACAGCGCCTCCTTCGGGCTCGGCGTCAGCCTCACCCGCGGCAGCCGCGGCGCCGCGCTGCAGGCCACCTCGGCGAAGCTGCAGAAGGTGATCGCGGCGGTGCGGGCGATCCCCGGCGTCGGCGAAGGCGACGTCAAGACCGGGCGCATCTCGGTCGACAGGGTCGGCCGCGGCCAGTTCCGCGCCAGCGAGGGGATCGGCGTCACGCTCCACGAACCGTCGCGGGCCGGCGACCTGGTCCAGGCGGCGATCGGCGCCGGCGCGACCGGCGTCCGCGGCCCCAGCTACTTCGTCGGCGAAACCGAAGCCGCCTATGCGACCGCGCTCGGCGCCGCCTTCACGAAGGCGAAGGCGAAGGCGACGACGCTCGCCGGCCAGGCCGGCGCCACGCTCGGCCAGGCGCTGCAGATCACCGAAGGCGGCAACTCCGAAATCGTCCCCTACCAGGACAAGGCCGCCGCCCCCGAATCAGCCGGCTGCGGCGTCGCCGCGGCGCCGGCCTCGCCGACCACCGCGAAGCGGGCCGGCGAGACGGCGCAGCAGTGCGCCGGGGCGCCGCCGCCGACCAAGCCCGGCGTCTCGACCGTCACCGCGACGGTCGGCGTCATCTTCGAACTCCGCTAGGCCCAGCGCGGTTGTCCTTTCTCAACCCCTGGTTGAGAAAGGACAACCACAGGGCGGCGGGGTTGAGAAAGGACAACCACGCCGCTAGCAGGAGGCGTGGGCGACCGGGCCGGCAGCGCGGGCGGCGCGGGTGCAGCCGGTCGCGGGTAGTGGCGCGACGCGCAGGCGGGTGACGACCCGGCGGGTGCGGGCGTTGGCGGCGCGGACTACGGTGAGCGCCGCCGCTGCTGGCGAAGAGCTGGGCGAACGGCGCCTCGATCCCCGCCGAGGCGGTCGCCGGAACCATCAGCAGGCCGAGGACCACCAGCGCCGGAAGAAGCAACCCGACGCGTCGTCGCGGTGCACGGCTATGGCCCTGGGGATGGATCGCGCCTCAGGATAGGGCCCAGAGGAGGGATTCGGCCCGGCCTCGCACAGCCGTCCGCTGGCTTGTACCGCCGGCCGGCGGTGAACGAACGCCGCTACTTGTGCAGGCCGGCGACGGGCGTGCCTTCGCTGACCGTCGCGCAGTCCTGGGCGGCGGGGTCGATGCCGTCGACGATCGCGGTGCCTTCGGGATGGCCGTCGCGGCCGCACTGGATGAGCCAGTCCTTGACCCCGTCCGCGGCGACGATCGTGTCGTCGCCGCCGCGGCCGAAGAAGCTGTCGGTGCCGGGCTGGCCGAGCAGCAGGTTGGGGCCGGCGTCGCCGATCAGGACGTCGTTGTCGAAGGAGCCCTCGATGTCCTCGAGCGAGCGGTCGAGGCGCACGTGGTGGCAGCCTTTGATCGCGTTGATCCAGGCCGAGCCGACCGCCAGCGAGATGTAGAGCGTGCCCGGGTGGGCCTGGGTCTCGGCGAAGGAGGCGTCGTCGCGGCCGGGACCGCCGACGATCGCGCCGCCGGCGCAGCCGCCGCCGGCCGCCAGCAGGTCGCCGCCGGGGCCGCCGTAGAGGAAGGTCGGGCCGGGCAGGCCACCGATCAGCCCATCTTCGCCTTCGCCGCCGTAGAGCTCGTCGGCGCCGGGGCCGGACTCGATCAGGTCGTCCTCGGGACCGCCCTCGAGCCGGTCGTTGCCCTCGCCGCCGGCGAGGCGGACGAAGTCGACCGCTTCGAGCGAGCCTTCGACCTTCATCGTGTCGTTCCCGGGGCCGAGGTCGACCATCATCCAGCGGGCCGGCCCGTCGGCCGGGCAGACGACCTGGGCGGGGGCGTGGTGTTCGCAGCCGGCGCCGGCTGCGAGCGCGGCCCGGCCGCTGACCCCGAAGGTCTGGCTTGCTTCGTCCCAGACGACGATCAGGTGGTCGGGGCCCGCCCCGCCGACGACCTGGAGGCCGCCGCCGCCCGCCGGGTCGGGGTCGAGGCGGACGAAGGCGGACCCTTTCGGCGGCGCTTCCGGGCCGCACGAGAGGCGGGCGATGCCACCCCTGCAGCCGTCCCTGCCCTGGCCGCCGTCGATCGTCTTGGTGCCGCGGTTGCCGATCAGGGTGTCGTTGCCGGGGCCGCCGTCGATCGCGGTCGCCGGGCCGCCGATCAGCGTGTCGGCGAAGGCCGAGCCTTCCAGCGCCTCGAAGCGGAACAGCCGGTCGTGGCCGTCGCCGAAGGCTTTGTGGGCGCGCAGGCTGGCCCAGACGCCGCTGCCCCTGTGGCCGGCGACGGCGGTCGCGAAGGAGGCGACGTCGCCGCGGCCGGGGCCGCCGTCCATGCGGTCGTAGCCGTAGTCGCCGCGGACCAGGTCGTCGTTGCCGGGGCCGCCGCTGACGGTGTCGATGCCGAGCCCGCCGCTCGCTTCGTCGTCATCTCCCCCGCCTCCCGTCAACTTGTCGTCGCCGAGGTCGCCGAAGACGCGGTCGGTGCCGGCGCCGCCGTCGAGCAGGTCGTTGCCGCGGCCGCCGTGGACCAGGTCGTCGCCGAGGCCGGCGCAGACGATGTCGTTGCCGAGCCCGCCGTAGACCGTGTCGTCGCCGCCCAGGGTGACGATCACGTCGGGATGGCCGGTGCCGCGGATCACGTCGTTTTCAGGCGTGCCGACGATCGTCGCCTTGCGGCCGTGGCAGCGGGGCGTTTCCGCCAGATCGGCCGGGCCGGCGCCGGCGTCCTCGGCGAAGACCGCGATCCCGATCAGGATCACCGCCACGCTCCCCCACCACCGTCTCGGTTTCACCCGCGCAATCGTATTGACGCGCCGGGCGGCAGCGCGCGACGGCGGCGCCGCCGTCGGCCGGCGCGGGCGCCGGACGCGGGGCGGTCTCTACTTACGCGAGACCGCCCGGTCCAGCCGGTTCCCTCAGCCGCCGGGCTTGCCGATCGCGGCGATCCGCAACCCGAGCCAGGGGTAGGTCCTCGTGTAGAAGGCGTTGTCCTGCGGCTGCAGACCGACCGCCGAGAGCCAGAGCTGGTAGACGGGCGCGTTGGCGATGCCGCCGTGCAGCCGTCGCCAGACCCGCGGGCTGTGCTTGATCCCGAACGGCGGCTTGGTGATCGTGTCGGTCCACTCGACCGCGTTGCCGCCCTGGTCGAGCGTCCCCCACGGCGAGCGGGTGCCGGCCTGGCCGACCGTGCCGAGGCTGCCGGCGAACGCCTTTTCGTATTTTTCCGTCGACAGCGGGAACGGCTTGACCGTCGCGCAGGCTTCCGCGGTCTGGTTCGAGGGGCACCAGAACGGGTTCGGCTCAGCTTCGAGGTTGTGGTAGATCGCAACGGGCTTGCCCGAGGAGCCGTTGGTGACGTTGCCGGTCTGCGGGTCGAGCGTCGCTTCCAGCGGCGCTTCCTTGTTTTCTTCGCCGAAGGCGCCCGGGTTGGTCGGGTACTCCCAGTAGCCGAACTTGCCGGTCAGCCCGCTCGGGTCGTAGTAGGCGGCCTTGATCCACTCGTCCTGGCTCGGGATCGCGAAGCCGCTCGCCCGGTCGCGCCGCGGCGCCCGTTTGCCCATGTCGTACATCCCGGTCTCGGTTTCGCGCGAGAGGCGCACCCGGTAGGTGACGGTCGGGAAGCCGGCGACGGTGCCCCGCTTGCGCGAGAGGACCTTGCCGTTGCTGAGCGAGTTGGCGAAGCGCGCGGTGCGCAGGAAGTTGGCGAAGCCGTAGGGCTTGTCGGCCCATTCGGGCGCGGCCAGGCTGTAGTGGTGGCCGGTGCCGGCCTGGCGCGAGAAGTCGATCTGCCCGAACCGCGGCCAGGCGGTCCCGCTCTCGGTCTTGTAGAAGAGCTTCTCCTTGTTGCCGCCGAGCGGGTCGACCGTGTTGAGGAAGGCGACCCACTGGCTGACCGTCACCTCGAGTTCGCCGATCCCGTAGGTGTGATCGACGCCGCCGACTTCCATGCACGGTTTCTTCGGGTTTTCCGGCTGCGGGGATTCGGCGCAGGAGGAGAAGATCTTGTCTTCGAAGGGGACGATCCCGACCGACGGGTTGCCGGGCGCGCCGACCTGCATCGTCGTGAAGGTGAGCACGGCGGGCTTCGGCAGCGAGGTCCCCTTCGTCGCCGCGAGCGAGCTGGCCGGCAGCGCCAGCGCGACCAGGGCGAGCGCACCGAGCAGCAGCGGCAGCGCGAAGCGCGTTTTCAGGGATGGGAGCACAGCGGGGTTCGAGGGCATGCGCCCCCATCGGCCGCCGGATCGGATGCCTTTAACGGCGCCACCCAGGTGGCCGGTCCCTGCGGCGCCCCGGCCGCCGTCCCAGCCCGCCGAGGTTGCCTTTTCCGGCGTATATCGCCTGTTTCGGCAACCTCGTCGTTGGCGGCCCGTCGCTGCGCGGGCTGCCGCGGTTGCCAGGGACGCCCGAGTCTCAGGAGGAGAGCGTGCGCTCGGCGTAGGCGGTGTTGCAGTACTCGCGCACCGCCTGGATGCGGCCGTCGCGGACCACGAAGATGCCGCAGTAGCGGTTGTCGTAGTCGCGGCCGGCGGCGGTCGTCGCCTGCAGCCGCCACTCGAGCGCCACCGTGTCGCCTTCGCCGATCAGGGTCGGGAACTCGAACTTCTGGCTGCCCGCCTCGTACAGCCTGCCGCCGAAGCCGACGAGGAAGTCGTCGACGATCGCGTCGCGGCCGATCCACGGCCCCGAGAACGGCAGCTCGCCGACCATCGTCCAGACGGCGTCCTCGGCGAAACAGTCGCGGATCGCCTCGACGTCGCCGGCCAGCAGCACGTCGAGGTAATGCTGCACGACCTCTTTGGCGTCGGCGCTCATCGTTGTCGCACCGACATGTAGCCGGCGAAGATCACGGCAAGGAAGAGGAAGGTGGTGACCTCGCGGGCGATCAGGGCGACGTCGAGGAGCGTGTCGTGCGACTCGCCGAGGACCAGGAGGACGAGCACGGCGACGACGAAGACCGCCGTCAGCGCGTAGATGATCGCCGGGCCGGAGCGCTCGAGCGGGCGCAGCAGGCGGTCCCAGCCGGAGTCGGCGATCGGCGCCGCCGCGACGTCGCCGCGTCTGGCGACGCGGGCGACGGTCCAGGCGCGCCACGCCTCGATCGCGATCGCCAGCGTGATCAGCGCCCCCCAGAGGCTGACGTTCGACTCCCCCACCTCGAGCACGGTGACCGCGATCCGGGCGACGAAGATCGCGATCAGCAGCCGCACCAGCGAGATCCGCTTTTCGACCAGGTCGCGGGTCCGCGAGCGCAGGCGCCGCTTCGGTTGGGAGGTGCTGGAGGACATCGGCGCTAGGCGAGCTCCAACATCCACTCGCGGACCTGCGGGATCAGCTGCGGCGCCTCGAGGACCTGCGGCGCCAGGCCGTGGTCGACCAGCACCGCGTCGGAGATCAGCCGCATCGTCACGCCGTGCTCGGGGCGGCCGGCGAGGTCGACCGCGATTGCGTCGCCGGCGCCGATCTCGCCCTCCTCGACGATCCGCAGGTAGGCGCCCGGCCGCGAGGCCTGGCCGAAGCGCCTGACGAAGCCGGGGTCGTCCAACCGCAGCCCGAGCTTGAAGCAGGGCAGCCGCGGCTGCACCACCTCGAGCAGGGTGGTGCCGATCCGCCAGCGCTCGCCGACCACGGCGCCGGAGACGTCGACCCCCTCGGTGGTCAGGTTCTCGCCGAAGGCCGCCGGGCCGAGCTGCCGCCCCAGCTCCTGCTCCCAGATCCGGGTCTCCTCGATCGCGTAGGCGTAGACCGCCTTGTCGGCGCCGCCGTGGACGCTGAGGTCGGACTGCCGGTCGCCGTCGACGTTGACGCCCCGCACCCGCACCCGCCCCTCGACCGGCTGCTTCCAGATCGAGGTCTCGACCAGCCGCTGCCCGGTCGAGACCAGTTTCGGCCCGCCGACGTTGACGCTGAGGAGGCGCGCCGACGCGGCGCCGTTGCCGTTGCTGCTCGCCATCGGGCGCCATCTTCGCAGCACCGGCCGCGGCGACCGTTTTCGCTACTCGATTTTGGGTAAGGTTTTCGGTACGATGCGTGTCGTGCGACGGGGAGCTGCGGGAGTGGTGGTGGTGCTGGCGCTGCTGTGCGCGGCGGTCGTCGCGCCGAGCGCCCAGGCGCTCTCGCCGCCCGCCCAGGACCCGTTCTACGACTACGGCGGCAGCGCCCCGCTGGCGAGCATCGCTCCCGGCACGGTGCTGAAAACCCGCACGCTCAACTACCACGTGGTCGGCCTGCCGCTGCCGGTCAAAGCGGTCCAGCTGCTCTACCGCGCGACCGGCCAGACCGGGCAGGCGACCGTCAACGTCACCTCGGTGCTGCTGCCCCCGCTCCGCTTCGGCACGCCCAACGTGGTCGCCTACCAGTCCTTCTACGACTCGCTGAACACGGCCGACGACCCGTCCTACGCGATCTCCGGCGGGCTCACCCTCGGCGGCGCGATCCCGCAGGTCGAGTCGGCGCTGATCGGGCCCGAGCTGCTGGCCGGCAACGCGGTCGTCGTCGCCGACACCGAGGGCGAGGGCGCCGACTTCGCCGCCGGCCCCGAGTACGGGACCAACACCCTCGACGGGATCCGGGCGGCGCTCGCCTCGCCGGCGACCGGGCTGGCGGCGAGCCGGAAGATCGGCCTGGTCGGCTACTCCGGCGGGGCGATCGCGACCGAGTGGGCGGCCGAGCTGGCTCCCACCTACGCGCCGGACATCGACAGCCGCCTGGTCGGCGCCACCTTCGGCGGCGTCCTCGTCGAGCCGGCGCACAACCTCCATTACATCGACGGCAGCCTCAGCTGGGCGGGGGTGATGCCGATGGCGATCATCGGCGTCAGCCGCGCCTTCGGCATCGACCTCACCCCATACCTGAGCGAATACGGCAAAGCCCTCTACGACAAACTGCAGAACGCCTCGATCACCGAAGTCCTCGCCAAATACCCGGGCCTCACCTGGACCCAGCTGGCGAAACCCGAATACGCGACGCCCGAGGACATCCCGATCTACGTCGAAACCGTCAACCGGCTGATCATGGGGACGGGCGGCACCCCGACGATCCCGCTGCAGATCGCCCAGGGCGCCCTCGGCGAGCTGGAAGGGACCGCCGGCGACAAGCCGGGCATCGGCGAGGGCGACGGCGTGATGATCGCCGGCGACGTCCGCACCCTGGCCCGCCAGTACTGCGAACGCGGCGTCAGCGTCCAGTACACCCAGTACGACGCCCTCGGCCACATCGGCACCGCCGTCCCCTGGATCGCCGGCGCCGTCCCCTGGCTCGCCGCCCGCTTCGCCGGCCAGCCGGCGACCCAGAACTGCGCCTCGATCCCGCCTGGCAACCCCCTCGGCCCGGTCGGTTAGGCCGCGATCTCGTTACCGCTCGTCCCTTGTCGCCCTGTGGGCTACAAATGACGAGCGGCTCGACGTTGTACGCAGCGGCGGCGGCACTCGCTGCGATTCTGGTGACGGTGGCGCTGCCGGCCCCCGCGAGCGCGGAGGTCCCGACCACCTGCACGCTCCGCTGCGCTTCGACGGCGCGCCGTATGGCCTGCTCGCCCGCGACGTCGGCTGCGGCTTCGCCCATCGCTCGGCGGTCCGCTACCAGCGCCGCGGCGAGCATCCCCGCCACTGGTCCTGCTTCGGCCGCGAACCGTTCACCGAGGAAGGCGGCTGCCACGACCGCCGCGGCCACGCCCATTTCATCTATTACGCCGCGGACTGATCTGGGCCGCTAGCCCGCGACCCAGGCCTTGGCCTCCTCGAGCTCCTCGATCTCGAAGACGCGGAGCTCGCCGGGGGCCATCCAGGCGAAGGCCCGCGTCGCTTTGCCGACCCACTCGACGTCGGTGACGAAGGCCATTCGCTGCCAGGCGGCGCGGTCGTGGATCCAGGCGCGGAGGCCGGTCCTGACGTCGTCGACCCAGGCGCCGGGGGCGAGGCCGTGGAAGTCGGTGAGGGTGAAGACGAGGCGGATCCCGCCGGCGTCGGCTGCCTCCTGCAGAGCCGGCTCGAGCACCCGCTGGTAGTCGTCCTTGGTCAGCTCGCCGGAGGCGCTGAGGCCGATCGTCCCCGCCGGCATCGCCTCGATTCGCTCGATCATGCTTGTCCCTCTCTATAGAACGGTCAGGTCGATGTGGCCGAGTCGGCTCGGGTCCGCCAGCAGGTTGATCTCCGCGATCCGGCCTTCGGTTACGACGAAGTGAACAACCGAGAAGACCTTGTCGTTGGGGGCGATGACGAAGCCGGGGGCGCCGTTGACGAGGGCCGGCCGCGAGAACGGGGCGAAGGGCTGGCCGAAGGTGATCGCGTTCTCGGCCACCTCCTCGGCGCCGTGGATCTCGCGCGAGGGCAGCCCGGGCAGGTCGCCGCGGTCGACGCGGAAGACGACGTCGGGGTCGAGGATCGCGACCAGGCCCTCGAAATCCCCCTCGCGGGCCGCGGCGACGAAGGCGTCGATGACTTCGCGCTGGCGCAGGCGGTTGGGGTCGGGCGCCGGCGCGGCGCCCTGGACCCGGCGCCGGCCGCGGCTCGCCAGCTGCCGGGCCGCCGCCGGCGTGCGGTCGACGATCGGCGCGATCTCCTCGAAGGGCACCGCGAACATGTCGTGGAGGACGAAGGCCAGGCGCTCGGCCGGCGGCAGTTTCTCCAGCACCACCAGCAGCGCCAGCCCGACCGAGTCGGCGAGGACCGCCTCGTGCTCGGGGTCCTCCTCGCCTTCGGCGCTGACCAGCGGCTCGGGCACGCGCGGGCCGAACGGCTCCTCGGGGTGGGCGCGCCGCGAGCGCAGCTGATCGAGGCAGACGCGGGCGACGACCGTGGTCAGCCAGCTCTGCAGATCTTCGATCGCGTCGGCGTCGGAGCGACTCAGCCGCAGCCACGCCTCCTGCACCGCGTCCTCGGACTCGGCGACCGAGCCGAGCATCCGGTAGGCGACCGACTCGAGCCGGCCGCGGTTGCGCTCGAACTGGATGGCGAGGGCGTCGGGGCCTTCCATCGGCCCCTCCCCTACCCCGCTCATCGCGACGGCACCGGGTCGGGGACGGCGGCGCGCTGACGCTCGGCCGGCTCCTCCGGCTCCGGCTCCTCGCGCTCGATGTCACGCTCGCGGACCAGGGCGAAGGCGGCGATCGCGCCGGCGAAGGCGACCAGCGCCCCCAGCGTGATCACGTCGTTGAAGCCGGCCAGGAAGCCTTCGCGGCCGGCTTCGGCGACCGTGTGGCGGAGGTGCGGCGGAACCTGGGCGAGCGCCTGCGGCAGCGCCCCGTTGGAGGTGGCTTCGACCAGTTCGCGCGGGTGGTCGCCGTTCGCCGCCGGCGTCCCGGTTGCCACTTCGGCGGCCTTGTCGGCGCCGCGGCCGATGAAGATCGCTCCCCAGACCGCGACGCCGACGGCAACGCCCACCTGGCGGAAGGTGTCGTTGATCCCCGCGGCCATGCCGCTCCGCTCCTTCGGCACGACGCTGAGGGCGACGTCGGCGACGACCGGGTTGAGGAAGCCGACGCCGGCGCCGATCACCATCAGCCCGAGCAGCAGCACCGTCCAGGTGTCGCCGGCGTCGACCCCGGTCATCAGCAGCAGCCCGACCCCTATCACCGCCAGGCTGCCGCCCATCAGGAGCCGCGCCGGCGCCCGCGAGAGCAGCGCCCCGGCCAGCGGCGCGAAGAAGAAGCTGAGGATCGTGATCGGCAGGTACCGGAGGCCTGCCTCGAACGGGGTGTAGCCGAGGAAGTTCTGGAAGTAGAGGGTGATGTAGAGGAAGAGGGCGAAGACCGAGGCCGAGACCGCGAAGGCCGCCAGCTGGACGCCGGTGAAGGCCGGGCTGCGGAACAGCTCGAGCGGCAGCATCGGCGCCGCCACCCGGCGCTCGATCACCAGGAAGGCGCCCATCAGCAGCGCCGAGCCGGCCAGCAGCGAGACGATCAGCGGGCTGCCCCAGCCCTCGTCGTTGCCCCGCACCATCGCCAGCACCAGGACGAACAGCGAGGCGGTGAAGGTGGCGACCCCGGCCCAGTCGATGCGGCCGGCGGCCGGGTCGCGACTCTCGCGCAGCCGCAGCCGGCTGACGACGATCGCGGCGATCCCGATCGGCACGTTGATGTAGAAGATCGACTCCCAGCCGAGGCTGTCGGTGAGGGCGCCGCCGATCAGCGGCCCGACCGCGACCGCGACCCCGATCGAGGCGCCGTAGATCCCCATCGCGGTGCCGCGCTCGCGGCCGGCCGGGAACTCCTGCGCGACCAGCGCCAGCGAGACCGCGAACATGATCGCGCCGCCGACGCCCTGCAGCGCCCGGGCGAGGTTGAGGAAGGTGGCGTCCGGCGCCAGCCCGCAGAGCAGCGAGGAGATCGAGAAGATCGCCAGCCCGATCTCGAACACGCGGCGGCGGCCGAAGCGGTCGGCGAGGCTGCCGGCGGTGAGGACCAGCGCCGCCAGGGTCAGCGAGTAGGCGTCCACCACCCACTGCAGGTCGCCGAAGCTGGCGTGCAGGCTGGAGCGGATCGACGGCAGCGCGACGTTGACCACCGTGATGTCGAGCAGCAGCATGAAGGTCGCCACGGTGACGGCGAGCAGGGTCCACCACTTGCGTTGCATCAATGCCTCCTGAATCCGAGTTCTATGGGGAAGACGGATCGGGCGGCGGATCTGTGACAGGCGGGCGGGGCGGCGGCGCAACGACCGATTCAGGTTTCCTGCTCGGCGGGCCGATGAAATCGCCATGAACCTTCGCAAGCGTCTCCTCCGCCACCTCTCCTTCGCCAACGTCGTCGCCTGCATGGCCCTCTTCGTCGCCCTCGGCGGCGGCGCCTACGCGGCGACCAACATCAACGGCGGCAGCATCAAGAAGGAAACGATCGGCGGCAACAAGCTGAAGAAGGAAACGATCACCAGCAAGCAGATCAAGAAGGGGACGCTCAACTCGAGCGTCATCGACGTCTCCTCGCTGACCACCGTGCCCTCCGCCCAGACCGCGGTCACCGCGAACAGCGCCAACACGGCGAGCTCGGCGAACACGGCGAAGACCGCCGAAAGCGCGACCAAGGCCGACAGCGCCGGGACCGCCGGACACGCCGATTCCGCCGACTCGGCAACGCACGCCGACTCCGCCGGAACCGCGACGGACGCGACCGACGCCGACCACGCGACCAGCGCCGACTCGGCAACCGAAGCCGAAAAATTCGGCGGCGAGACCCCGAGCCAGCTCAGCGACCGCCTCACCGTCGCCTGCGACCCGAGCACCGACCCCTTCGGCGGCATGTGCTGGGACAAAACCCCGCGCCCGATCACCTTCTGGGTCGTCGCCAACGAGCAGTGCGCAGCCGCCGGTGGACGGCTTCCCAGCCTCGGTGAACTGATTGCCTACGTCCGCCAGCCGGAAGAACAGTTCTCTGGTCAGGCCTGGTCCGGCGACGTCGTCGACATCACTGGCGGCGTCGCGGAAGCAGCCTCGAGCGGTGAGACCGTTCGCGCCAAAGCTGGCGAGGAAACGGTCAAACTCGGCTTCCGCTGCGTCTTCCTGCCCAGCAACGTCCACAACGGCTGACCCTGGGCCGGGGGCGCGCCTCTGGGCATCGAATCTCCGCTTGCAGCTGCGGCACCAGGCGATCTTCAGCCAGACCTCGACCGCGCCGGGGTCTTTCTCCGTTGCTCCGGTCGCCTCGGCCTCCGGCTCACGCCTGGGCGGTCGGCTCCTCCTGCTCGAGCCAGAGGTAGTCGTTGCGCGAGAACATCGCCCGCCAGAGCCAGGTCCAGGAGCCCTTGGGGCCGCAGGCGAATCGCGTCTCCGTGTCCGGCCGCGTGTCGAAGGCCTTCTTGCGGCTGCGGCTCCAATCGATGTTCACGTAGACCTCCGTCTCGCCGGGGTCCACCTTCAACGTCTTCGTCTCGCCTTTGGCGACTTCGTCGCGTTGCTCGCCGTTGACGAAGATGACGAAGATCTTGTAGGTGCGGTTGCGGTCGGAGAAGCCTTCGTCGGCGCGCTCGATCCGCAGTCTGGGCATGTTCATATTCGTTCCTTCCTCTTGGTGTGATTTGAGTCGGTGGTTTGAGTCGGTTAATTGCCGAGCACGGCACGCAGCGCCTCGAGGCTGTCGGCGGCGGCCTCCAGGCCCTGCTCGGGACCGTGCTCGCCGAGGTCGGCAATTGCCGGCATCCGGACCAGCGGGGCGAGTCGCCCAGCAGCCAGCGTGTCGAGCTCAGCGGCGAGGTCGGCGGTCGGAACGGTCGGGTCGTCGCGGGCGACGACGATCTCGCTCCGCAGGAGATCGACCGGGAAGAGGTCGAGCAGCCCTCGCGCTCGCCGCGCCCCGACCACCGTCGCCGGCAGCACCCAGATCAGGTGGGTGGCCGCGGCGAGGACGACCTCCTCGCGCTCGCCCACCGGCACCCCGCAGTCGACGATGCTGAGCTGGTAGTCCCGGCGCGACTGCTGCAGCAGCTTGACCAGGCCGGCGGGATCGATCGGCTGCTCGAAACGCGGTCCGCGGGCGAGGACCCGGAGGCCGTCGCCGCCGTCGACGAAGGCGGCCTCCGGCGGCTGCTCGCCGCCCGAGGCGACGTTCGCGAGCGCCGGCAGGGTGGCCGGCGACTCGACCCCGGCGTACTCGGCGAGGCCGACCGCGATGCCGCCGAGGTCGCAGACCAGCGACGGGCCTTCGCCGGCCCGCGCCGCCGAGCGGGCGAGGAGGTAGGCGGCCGTCGTCGCGCCGGCGCCGCCGCAGACGCCGCAGACGGCGACCAGCAGGCCGTCCGGGGCGGGCCGCTCGTTGGGCGGGACCAGCGCCGGAAACTCGTCCCAGGCTTCGGGGCTCATCGCCGCGGCTCCCAGCAGAGCCGCAGCGAAGTCGGCCGCCGATCCGGGGTAGGGATCGGCGTCAGCGTCATGGGTCTTCTCATCGGGACCTTCCTCCTGGGATAGCGTGCGTCGCACGCTCCATTGAGGCGGCGGCCCCGGCCGCCCCCCGAGTTTCGGCGCCCCTCCCGGCTCGTCGATCTAGGGACCGAACTCGGCTTCCCCGCCGGCGCTTTCTTCCGGCGGCGGGGCGGCGTTGCTCGGTGCCGGGTAGGAGCCCGAGGATTCGGACGATGACGCTTCCGGTTCGCTGTATTCGGGGGCGGCTTCGCTGCTCGGCGCGGCGCCGAACTCTTCTTCGGCGGCCGCGGCCTCGGTTTCCAGGTGCGATTCCCGGCGGGAGGCCGCCGCCGCCTTCGCCTCGTGATCGGCGGGCCGCTGCTTCGGCTGCGGCGCCGCCGGCACCGGCGACGGTCGGTGGTGGATCACCGGCGTCGGCGGCGCCGGTTCGACGACGTGGTGGGCGACCCGCCTGTGCGCCGGCTCGGGGCGCACGTCGGCGGCCCTGGGCTGGGCCGGAGGCGAGGAGCCGAACAGGCCGTCGGGCACCCCCTGCACCGCGCAGTAGGCACCGCCGCCGAGCGCCACGCAGCCGGCAACCGTGGCGACCATCGCGCTCGGGCGGGTGCCGGCGAGGTAGCCGCCGGCGCCGGGATCGACGCGGCCGGCGAGCGCGGCCGCCTGCTGCTTGGCGCCCGCGACGAGCGAGGAGAGGTGTTCGCGGATCGCGGTCAGCGAGCCGCTCAGCCGCGGCAACCGCGAGCCGATCCCGGTCAGCGCCGGCAGCGGCAGCAGCGCGGCGGCGCGGCGCGTCGTCTCCCGCATCTCGAGCACCCAGGCCGAGCAGGCGGGGCAGGTCCCGAGGTGGGCGCGCGCCTCCTTCGCCTTGCCCGGTCCGGCGACGCCGGCCACGTAGGCGAGCAGCAGGCTGCGCTTGCTCTCGCAGAACCTGCCGTCGCGGAGCAGCTCGTAGCGGTCGGCGATCTGCTTCACCGCTCGCTCCAGCTCGCGCCGGTAGACGCGGCTGCTGACGCCGAGCAGATCCTGGATCTCGTCGGGCGTGCGTTCGAAGAAGAAGCGCAGCTTGACGATCGCCGCCCGCCGCCGCGGCAGCTCCTGGACCATCTCCCGCACCCGCGCGCCTTCCATCTCGGCCGAGATCGAGTCCTCGATCGGCCGCGACCCGTCCTCCTCGAAGGCGTCGGCGTCCTCGAGCGGCGCCGAGCGGTTGCGCTCCGCCCGCTTGCCCTCGTCGAGCGCTTTGAAGAGAGCGGTCTGGGTCAGGTAGGCGCGGAGCTGGTTGCCGTGCATCGCGCCGGTCTCGAGGTCGCCGTCGCGCTCCTTTTCCAGCAGCACCGCGTAGGCGTCGTGGAAGATCGCTTCGCGCTCGTCGGGCGCGAGCCAGCCACAGCGCCGCCGCAGCACGGCGAGCACATAGTCACGCTGGTCCGAGTAGGCCTTCTCTGCCGAGAGCGAGGCGCGCTCCACAACCCTTCCTCCAGTAATCAGGCGCCTTTCCGTCAGTGATACTATGACTCAACGTCGCTGTCGAGGCGTATCGCGATCCGCGATCGACGCCTCGGGATCGGCGATCATTTTCAGGGTTCGCCGATCGCGATCGGCGATTCGCAAGTCTCGCGCCATTGACCGACTGTCGACAGTCAGAGTCGTCCGCATGATGCCGACGCTCTTCCCCACTTCCCTCGCCAGCAAGGGCCTGGCGGTCCTGCTCGCCGCCCTCGTGCTGGCGCCGCTCGCCGCTTTCCCCGGTGCCGCCCGCGCCGGCACCTACACCACCTACCTCTGCCGGACCCCCGAAGGCGGCGCCGCGATCCCCAGCGAGCTGCGCGTCAACCAGGGGCCCTTCGCCTCGATCCTCGCCACCCGCGACAACTGTCCCAACGGGCCCTACGAAATGGAAATGGACCCGAGCAAGACGCACCCCTCCTACGACCACCTGAGCGCCGAGGTGCTGGCGCCGGGGGGGACCGAAATCCAGGCCTACAAGTTCTGGCGCAGCGCCCAGCTCGGCCCCGACTACCGCTACCGCTACGAAGAGATCTCGGCGTACGGGTCCTCCGAACTCGACAACTGCGGCGCGGCCCACGGCTGCACCTCGAAAGGCAACCCCGCCGCGCCCTTCGACCCGGCGAACCTGGTGCAGATGGCCAATCGCACCGGCGTCACCGGCATCGAGTGGCTGTTGACCTGCGAGTTCCCTGACGAATCGCTGGAAAAGTGCCCGGCGACCGCGCCGGGAGCCAAATTCCAGCTCTACGAGGCCGAACTGACCCTGGCCGACCTCTCGGCGCCGGTCCTGCCGGTCGCCCCGAGCGGGCCGCTTGTCTCGCCGACCGCCCACCTCTCCGGGACCCAGCCGGTGACGATCTCGGCCACCGACACCGGCGGCGGCGTCTACCAGGCGGAGATCGAAATCGACGGCAGCATCGTCCAGACCTCGACACTCGACGAAAACGGCGGCCTCTGCCACCAGCCGTTCACCACCGTCGCCCCCTGCAAGCAGAGCGCGACCGGGTCCGTCTCCTTCGACACCGCCCAGCTCGCGGACGGCGCCCACTCGCTGAAGATCCTCGTCACCGACGCGACCGGGACCAACATCGCCTCCTGGGGCCCGGTGACGATCAACACCTACAACGGCGCCTGCAACCCCAGCCCTGCCTCCGACGAACTCGACATGCGGGTCAAGCTCCGGGGTCGCAAGCACGCCAAGGCGCACGCGATCACCACCAGCTACGGCCACCCGGTGAAGATCCGCGGCTGGCTGCTGGACGGCAACGGGCAGCCCGTCGCCGGCGCCGACGTCTGCGTCGCCGCGCAGACGGCGGCCGGGATCGGCCCGCTGCGCCGGGTGGGCGGCCGCCTCACCGACCAAAACGGCTACTTCACCTTCAAGGTCAAGAAGGGTCCCTCACGGCGCTTCTACTTCGTCCACCGCACCGCCGCCGGGGCCGCCGTCGACAGCGTCGCCGTGCGGGTGCGGGCGCCGCTCGCGATGAAGGGGAACCCGCGCTCGCTGGTCAACGGCCAGACGATGACGATGCGGGGCAAGCTGCTCTCGCCGCCCTTCCCCAAGCGCGGGGCGCTGGTCGAACTGCAGGCCTACCGCGAAACCGGCTGGCAGACGTTCGCGACGACCCACACCAACCGACGTGGCCGCTTCTCCTACCGGTACACCTTCTCCCGCACCACCGGCCTCCAGCACTACCTGCTGCGAGCCCGGGTGGCGAAGCAGCAGAACTACCCGTTCGAGAGCGGCTCCTCTCACCCGATCAAGGTCACGGTCTCCGGCTGAGCGTCGCGCCGGGCCCGCCGCGCGGACTCGCGGGCGTGCCTGTCGCGGAGCCAGGCGGCCCGCCCGGCGGCCAGCTCGACGAAGCGATCGAGGCTGCGGTCGGGAGCCTGGTCGACGCGCCAGAAGACGACGTCGGTGCGCGGCGAGAGGGCCGGCTCGACCTCGATGACGGCGATCCGCTCGTCGACCGCCTCGACCGTGGTGCGCGGCACCAGGGCGGCGCCCATCCCGGCCGCGACCAGCGCCCGCACGACGCCGTGACGCGCCGAGCGGAAGACCCAGTCGGGCTCGATCCCGGCGGCCCGCAGCTCGTCCTCGAGCAGCCGCGCCGGGGGCGAGTCGTCGGCGCCGATCAGCGGCATCCCGGTCAGCTCGGCGAGCGGCGCCGGCCCCGCGGCGCCGGCCAGCGCCCAGTCGGCGGGAGCCAGCAGGACGTAGGGGTCGCGCAGCAGCTGCCGCCAGCGCAGAGCGCTGTCGGCGACCGGCAGCGTGCCGAACGCGACGTCCGCCCCGGCGGCGGCGACCAGCGCCGTGAGCTCCTCCGCCGAGCGCCGTTCGACCACCTCGAGCCCCACCTCCGGCTCGGCCCGCTGGAACCTGACCAGGGTGCCGGCCAGCAGCTGCTCGGCGACCGAGTCGAGGACGCCGATCCGCAGCGAGCGGCCGCGGCCGTCGCGCAGCTCGGCCATCTCCGCCTGCGCCGCCGCGAACCGGGTCGAGATCGCCGCGAAGTGCCACAGCAGGCGCTCGCCGGGCTCGGTCAGGAGGCTCGAGGCGCCCCCTTTCTGGCGCCTCACCAACTGCATTCCGACGCATTGCTCGAGGTGCGCGATCTGGTCGGAGACCGCCGATTGGACGTAACCGAGCCGGTCGGCGGCGGCGCGGAACGATCCCTCCACCGCGATCGCCTCGAGTGCCGCCAGGTGCCGCTGGTCGACCCCTGACCATTGCTTGCCGTTCATCTGCTCCCCCTTTCCGGGTTGCTCCGTTTCGGGGTCAGTTGAGCGGCGCTCGGCCGGCGCCCCCCTGGGTTCTCCTTTCGCGATCAGCCGATCGCTACTCAGGCTCGGCGAGAGCTGGCGCGCGCGACGGGGCGGCGGACGCTCTCGCCGCAGCGGTTGGCGCGCTCACCGGACCCGGCTCCGCACCCTCGTTCAGCCATCGAGTGGCCCGGCGCAGACCGCGGCCCCTGGTGGCGGCCTGGTCGTCGAAGACGCGAGTCGGCGCCGCCCGGTGCCGTGGGCGAGGTTCGCCTGCCGCGGCTCAGTCGCGGTTGACCCGCAGGCCGGTGATCATCGAGACGACCTCGTCGCCACTGGTCGATTCGGTCTCCAGCACCCCCACCTGTTCGCCCCGGCGCAGCACGCAGATCTTGTCCGAGATGCGGAAGACCTGGTCGAGCGAGTGGCTGACGACGACGATCCCGCGGCCGCCCTCGCGCATCCGCATGATCAGCTCCTCGGTCCGCCGCGTCTCCTGCACGCCGAGCGCCGCGGTCGGCTCGTCCATCAGCACCAGCTGCGTCGCCCAGTGGGCGGCGCGGCCGATCGCGACGCCCTGGCGCTGACCGCCGGAGAGGTCGCTGACGCGGGCGTTGACGCTCGGGATCCGCACGTCGAGCTCCTCGATCAGCTGCTTGCTCTCGCGCGCCATCCGCTTGCGGTCGAGCCGGCGCAGCGGGCCGCGGGTCAGCTCGCGGCCGAGGAAGACGTTCATGTAGACCGTCTGCTGGTCGGCCAGCGCCAGGTCCTGGTAGACCACCTCGATGCCGTGGTTGCGGGCGACCGACGGGTCGCTCATCCGGATCGGCGCGCCGTTCAGGAAGATCTGCCCGCGGCTCGGCTGGTGGACGCCGGCGATCAGCTTCATCATCGTCGACTTGCCGGCGCCGTTGTCGCCGACGATCGCCGTCACCTCCCCCGCCCGCACGTCGAGCGAGAGCTCGCGCAGCGCGGTCACCGCGCCGAAGTCCTTGCCCACCTTCTCCAGCCGCATCACCACCGCGCCGCGCTGGGCGGCCGCCGTCTCGGTCGCCGTGCTCACGAGCGCTTCTCCCGCAGGGTCGCCGAGATCGCCAGCAGCAGCAGGCCGCCGCGGGCGATGTTCTGCTCGGAGACGCTGAGGCCGGAGAGGATCAGGCCGTTGTTCAGCATCGAGAGGATGATGCTGCCGAGGGCGGCGCCGACGATGCTGCCCTTGCCGCCGAAGAGGCTGGTGCCGCCGAGGACGACGGCGGCGATCACGGTCAGCAGGTCGGTGCTGCCGAGCGTGTAACGCGCCCCCTGCAGACGGCCGATGTAGAGGAGGCCGGCGAGCGCCGCCGTCATCGCGCTGATGATCAGCACCGCGAACTTGACCCGGCGGGTGCGGATCGCCGCCGCCCGCGCCGCGTCGACGTTGTCGCCGGTCCCCAGCACGTGGGCGCCGAAGCGGGTGTGGCGGAAGAAGAAGTAGCCGACCAGGGTCGCCCCCGCCATCCACCAGATCATGGTCGAGATCCCGAGCAGTTCGCCGGAGCCGAAGACTTCGGCGAAGCCGAGGTGGGTGACCGCGACCGAGTTGAGGTTGGTCACCGTCTGCGCGACGCCGGCGACCAGCCCCATCGTCGCCAGCGTGACCAGAAACGAGGGCAGCCGCAGGACGGTGACGAAGAAGCCGTTGAGCGCCCCGACCGCGGCGCCGACCCCGAGCCCGGCGGCGATCCCGGCGATCACGCCGGCGTCTTTCATGATCGAGGCCGCGACCAGCGAGGAGAGCGCGACCACCGAGCCGATCGAGAGGTCGAGCTCGCCGGCCGACATCGTGAAGGTGAAGCCAACCGCCATGATCGCGATCGGCGCCGACTGCTCGAGGATGTTGAGCAGGTTCGTTTCCGAGGTGAACCCGTCCCCGGAGAGGGTGATGGTGAAGAACAGCAGGATCCCGAGGAAGATCAGGTAGACGACGTAGGCCGCCGGGTCGACCTTCTTTCCGTACTGCGCCAGCCGGCGCACCGGCGAGGGCCTGGTTTCAGTGGCTACCGCGGAGTTCACTGCCGCTCAGCCTTCCAGGCGGTTGACGTGGGTTAGGCGCGTGCGCGGGGGCGCCACAGGTCGAGCTGGTCGGCGCCCGCGGGCGAAGCGGGTAGTGGTTGCTACCCGCGAGACCGTGGGTGGCGATCCAGCGATGGCATGGGGCGTCATCCGCGTGCGTGAATAGCCCACGTCAACCGCCCAGCGCTTCCATCACTGACTTCGGCGGCTTGACGTGCTCGGATTTTTCGTACCCTTCGACCAGGTTTTCCTTCGTGATCAGGGTCGCTTCGCTGATGATGAACGGCGGCACCTTCTGGCCGAGCATCGCCAGGGCGCCGGCACGGGCCATCGCCTCGCCGTCTTCGTAGAGCCCCTCGGCGACGATCGCCACCGTCGGGCCGCCGTTGGCGAGGTCGATCGCCAGCGGTTCCTGCAGGTCCATCGTCGAGATCTTGGTGGTGGTGTTGCCGTTATTGCGCAGCCCGCTCAGCACGCCCAGCGCGACTTCGCCGAAGGTGACGTAGATGCCGTCGAGTTCGGAATGCTGGGTCAGCATCGCGTTCGCCACTTCTTCGGCTTTGGAGGGATCGGCGATCCCCTGTTCGACCGCGATGTCGACGTTGGGGTAGTACTTTTCGAGCGTCTTCTTGGCCGCTTCGTCGCGGCGGTTGGTGACGTAGAAGTCGGCGTCGTGGAAGATGTAGCCGACTTCGCCTTCTTCGCCGATCGCGGTGGCCAGCGCTTCCGCCGTCCGCTGCCCCATCTGGCACTGGTTGCTGGAGATGACGCTGACGTAGTTGGTGCCGGCCTTGGTGAAGCCTTCCGGCGCGTTGTCCTCGAAGACCAGTTTCGTCCCGGCCGCCGCCGCCTGTTCGAAGGCGGTCCTGGTCGCGGTCGGGTCGACCGGCAGCGAGAGCAGGATGCTCGGCTTCTTGGCGAGGATCGTCCGCACCTGTTCTGACTGCTTGTCGGCCTGGTATTCGGCATTGGTGCTGCCGACGACTTCGATCCCGAGTTCCTTGAAGGCGGCTTTGGCGCCGCGTTCGACCGAGGCGGTGACTTCGTCCGAGGTGTGCCAGGCCATCGCCGCCGTGTAGTGGCCGGCCCTGATCTTCGACACCTCTTCCGGGGTGAGCTCGAACTGTTCGATCGGCGTCGACTTTTCACCGTTCGGCCCGGTCGTCTGGCAGATCGGCGGCTTCGGCTTGATGTTGGCGACGTTGACGGTGGTGCCCCCCGAGGAGCCGGAGCTGGCCTTGCCGCAGGCGGCCAGCAACGGCAGCGCGACCAGCAGCGCCGCGAGGGTGATCAGGCGTATCGACATGTTCTTCTCCTTGTTCCTCACGGTTGGTTCCGCTCGCTCTTGGTGAACACTTTGCGAATCGAAGAGAGGGTCGGCGGCGCCAGGTGGGTGCCGTCGGGAAGGAAGGCCTCGGTCAGCGCGGTGAGCGCCCGCGGCGGCTTGCGACCGAGGTCCTCGGCCGACTCTTTGCCGATGATCGCCTTCTGCACGAGGCGGCCGCCGAGGTAGCGGATCGGCTCCGGCGGGAACGGCGAGCCGGCGCGCATCAACAGCTCGGCCTGGGCGCGGCGGGCGTCGTCGGTGTCGAGGACGACGGCGGCGAGGCAGTGGCCGAGGGTCACGGTCGGCAGCACGCCGGTGCCGGAGAAGCCCATCACGTAGGTGACGCGCGGGTCGCCGCCGAGCTTGCCGATCCGCGGCAGCCCGGTCGAGGAGCGGTCGATCGGCCCCGCCCAGGCGTGGGTCAGCTCGACGTTGCCGAGCCGCGGCAGCACCCGCCGCCGGCCCATCTCGATCTCCCGGTAGAGCGCTTCGGAGGGTCGCTCCCAGCGGTCCTCGATCGTCGGCCCGAGGCCGAGCTTGCGGCCGACGTTGCCGAACACGACCCGGCTGTCGGCGGTCGAGCGCCAGTAGAACAGCATCGCTTTGGCGTCGAAGCTGACCTCCTCGCCGCTCCAGCCGAGCGCCTCGAAGCGCTCCGGCGCCGGCGCGGTGGCGACCAGGTCGCTGGAGCAGATGAAGGTGTCGCGGCGGAAGTCCGGCAGGTGCGCCATCCAGGCGTTGGCCGCCATCACGATCTGCTCGGCGTGGACGGCGCCGCGCTCGCCCTGGACCCAGACGTCGGCGTCGGCGTGGATCGCGCGCACGGGAGAGCGCTCGAAGACCCTGGCGCCGCGGGCGATCGCCGAGCGCCGCAGGCCGCGCGCGAGGCGGGCCGGGTGCAGCGAGCCGCCTTTGCGGTCGCGCAGGCCCATCCGGTGGATCGGCGAGCCGAGCCGCCGCTCGAGCTCGTCGGCCTCGATCCGTTCGTAGATGTCGGCGCCGAGCTCCTCGGTCGCCCCCAGCATGTGTTCGAGCGAGGGGATCTGGGCATCGGTGGTCGCCGTCCAGTACCAGCCGGCGCGGGCGACGTCGGCCTCGATCCCCTCCGCCTCGCAAAAGACCTCGATTTCGTCGGCGGCGGCGCCGACCGCGTGGGCCAGCAGCCTGGCGCCGTCGACGCCGAAGTGCTTCTTCAGCGTGTCGACCTCCATCCACCAGTCCGACATGACGCCGCCGTTGCGGCCGCTGGCGCCGGTGCCGCAGAGCTCCGCCTCGACCACCGCGACCTCCAGCGATGGGTCCTGGTCGAGCAGCCGGATCGCCGTCCAGAGGCCGGTGAAGCCGCCGCCGACGATGCAGACGTCGACCTTCAGATCGCCTTCCAGAACCTCGGCGTCGGCCTCCGCCCCCGGCTCCTCGGCGAGCGCCTGGTCGACCCAGAAGCTGGTCCGGCCGCTGCGCCCGGCCATCGTCCACGGACGCATCTCCCAGCTCTGTGGCTTCGGCCGCGTGCCGTTGCGGCGGGCGGCGCTCGATGCGTTGACTGCGGTCTCCTGGCTCATCGCTCCCTCAAATCTCTCCGCTTGCAATTAAGACGATAACCCATTTCTTTTCAGCCTGCAAGTGAATCTGTAGACAAAGGTTTTTCCGCATTGGGGCTCGGTATCCCGGTCCTCAGCCCTGCGGATGCGGGGCGACGGCGGGGAACGGCTGCAGGGCGGTTCCATCCGCCCGCCACATACCCGCCAGGCGCGGTTCGCCACTGCCGACGCCGACGATCCCGGCGACCGGGGCGCGGGTGAAGAAGGCCTGGATCCGGAAGCCGAAGACGACCGTCGAGCCGGCCGCCAGCGGCCGCCCCGGCGGCGGCGTCAGCATCCCGTAGTAGTCGATCGCCGCCGGCGGCGGCAGCTCGGCCTCGACCAGCACCCGGGCGTCCTCGCCCTCGGCTTCGGCGACCACCGCCTTGATCGGGTAGGGCGGCAGGACCGGGTCGACGTAGAGGCCGCCGCCGAAGCAGTAGGCGCGGCCCTTGGCGTGGTGGGAGACCTCGGAGACGAACACCACCGCCGGCTCCTCGGCGAGGTCGGCGAAGGCGTGTGGCGGCGTCGTCCCGGTCAGCGCGTGGCCGGGCTCGACCTGGGTGGCGCCGGCATTGGCCAGCATCGCCAGCGTCGACACCGAGGTGGTGCCGGGCGCGTTGACCCGCACCCCGCCGCGACCGGCCGCGGCCAGCCGCGCCGCCGCCGCCTCCAGCGTCGCCAGGTTCGGGGTCGGCTCGACGCTGCGGCTGGCGACGTCGAAGAGCGCCGCCGGGAAGGTGGTGACGCCGGCGAAGCGGGCGCCGGGCAGGGCGTCGATCGCCTCGGCGACCGCCAGCACGTCGCCGGCGGGAAAGCCGCCCTCGTGGCCGGGATAGAAGCGGTCGCCAGCGCCGACGATGCGGGCGAGGAGGTCCTGGGTGCGGCCCGCCGCCTCGCTCGCCGCCGCCGCCTCGGCGGCCTTGCCGGCGTCGAAGACGGTCCAGTTCGCGGGCTCCAGGGCAGCCGCGATGGTCGCCTGGCCGCGCGGTATCTGGACCAGGTGGCCGACGTGACCGAGCCGCAGCCCGGCCCGCTCGGTCGCCAGCGCGCACTCGAGGTCGACCGCGACCGTGCTCTCGATCCCGCCGGCGCGTACCGCCGCCATGAACGGCGCCCCGCGGCTGACCTGCTTGGTCATCGCGAACACCTCGAGCCCGAGCCGGTCGGCCTCCTCGCGCAGCCGGCGGCTGTTGCGGGTCACCGCCTCGAGGTCGACCGCGTAGCAGCCGGGCGGCAGCTCGCCGCGCCGGTGCAGGCCGACGACGGCGTCGATCAGCTGCGGGTTGCGGCGGCGGAGGACCTCGAGGAACATCGGCGGCCTGCCGCTAGCCCTTGCTCGGTTCCTCGCCCGCCGCCTGCTCGGCGGCCGGCTTCACGTCGCGGTCGTTCGGCACCCCGTAGGACGGCAGCGTCGCCAGCACCCGCAGGCCGTCGTCGGGGATCTCGGCGACGGTGCGACGGGCGTCGACTTCGCGGTCGAGCGCCAGCGCCCCGGCGATCGCGCCGATCACGGTCGCGTTCGGGCCGAGCCGCGAGAAGTGGACGGCGGGGACGTGCGGCAGCCGCCAGGCGATCCGTTCCTCGAGCTCGGCGACGTAGGGCTCGAGCGCCCGGCCGACGCTGCCGTCGAGGATGATCCGCTCCGGGTCGAGAACGGCGGCGAGGTCGATGACGGTGATCGCGACGTGGTCGAGCAGCTCCGCGACCACCTCGAGCGCGAGCGGATCCTCGGCCCGCGCCGCCTCGAAGACGGTCTGGGCGGTGAGGCCCTCGGCGCCCATGCTCGACTCGCGGCCGGACTCGAGCAGCTCGAGCGCCCGGCGGGCCAGCGCCGGCCCGGAGGCGACCGACTCCAGGCCGGAGACCTCGCCGGGCTCGGCGCGCAGCTGCTCGCGGCTCATCAGCAGGCCGCCGATCTCACCGGCCTGGTTGTGGCGGCCGCGCAGGACCTGGCCGTTGGCGAAGGCGGCGGCGCCGATCCCGGTGCCGATCGAGAGGGTGACGAAGCCGTTCGAGGCGGTCCCCTCCCCCTGCCAGGCCTGGCCGATCGCGGCGAGCGTGACGTCGTTCTCGATCCGGAACGGCTCCGGCAGGCGCTCGCTGAGCAGGCCGATCAGGTCGTAGCCGTCCCAGTTCACGTTCGGGCCGGAGCCGACCAGGCCGGTGTCGGGGTCGGGGACGGCGGGGATGCCGACGACGACCGCGTGGACCGGTAGCTCCGACTCCTCGGCCTTGGCGCGCAGCGCGTCGATCGTCGCCAGCAGGGTCTCGGCCGGGGTGCCGTCGGAGCGGGTCGGCCGGTAGTCCTCGGCCAGCTTCTCGGCGCCGAGGTCTGCCAGCACCCCGTGGCACTTGGTGCCGCCGAGGTCGACCGCGATCACCGATCCGGAGCGCTGGTTGAAGCGGATGATGTCGCTGGTGCGGCCGCGGCCGGGCGAGGACTCGGCCTGCTCCTGGGTGACGATCCCGGCCTCGACCAGGCGGCGGACGATGCGGCTGACCGAGGCCAGCGAGAGGCCGAGCCGCTCGCTCAGGTCACCCCTGGTCGCCTCCCCCAGCTCGCGGACCGCGTCGCGAACCAGGAACTCGTTGATGTCGTTGACGGTGCTCTGGTACATTTCTTTTCAGGCAGAAATTTATATCACGCCGCGGCGTTTGCCGCCCGTTCACACCCCGTTCCCCGCCCAGATCGAACCTCCCATATAGATGAGCGCACCCGATCCCAAGGTTTCCCTGCTGGAGCATGAGCTGCGCGAGCAGGGCGCCTCGCTCGCCGCCCGGGCGGGGATGGCGGGCCGTGCCGCGGACGCCGCGCGGGCGATCGGCGCCGCCGGCGTCGACTACCTGCTGATCGCCGCTCGCGGCAGCTCCGACAACGCCGCCCGCTTCGGCCAGTACGCGCTCGGCGCCGAGACCCACCTCAGCGTCGCGCTGGCGGCGCCGTCGCTGTTCCGCGAGCCCGGCCAGGTGCCGAGCCTACGCGGCGCCGCGGTGCTGGGGATCTCGCAGTCGGGCCAGTCGCCCGACATCGTCGGCGTCCTCGCCGCCGCCCGCGAGCAGCGCCGGCCGACCGTCGCCCTGACCAACGACGAGGGCTCGCCGCTGGCCGCCGTCGCCGACGTGGTGGTGCCGCTGGCGACCGGCCCCGAGCGCTCGGTCGCCGCAACCAAGACCTACCTCGCCTCGCTGCACGCCCTGGTCCAGATAGTCGAGGCGATCAATCCCGACGCCGAGCGGCGGGCCTGGCTCGAGCGGCTCCCCGAGCTGGTCGAGACGATCGTGACCGAGCAGCTCGAGCGGCGCTCCGAGTTCGACCGGCTCGATCACGCCGCCTTCCTCACCGCGGTCGGCCGCGGGCTCGACTTCTCCACCGCCCACGAGACCGCGCTGAAGATCAGGGAGCTGTCGGGGACGGTGACCGAGGCCTTCTCACCCGCCGACCTCCTGCACGGCCCGGTCGCCGCGCTCGGCGGCCAGGGCGCGCTCTGGCTGGTCGACACCCACGATCGCCTCGACGCGACGACCGCGACGGTGCTCGAGCTGATGCGGCGGCGCCTGATGCGGACGGTGGTCGTCTCGCGTGCGGCTCCGGCCCCGGGCGAGGACTCGTTGCACGTCGCGATCCCGGCCGCGGTGCCGCACTGGGTCGCCGCGATCCTCGCCGTGCTGCCGGGCCAGGTCGCCGCCTTCCACCTCGCCAGCCGCCGCGGCGTCGACATCGACCACCCGCACGGGCTGAGCAAGGTCACGCTCACCCACTGAAGCTTCGAACCCGAACGAGAAGGAGACCGTAAATGGACCCCCAGGTTGCGCCCACCGTCGTCAAGCTGCCGATCGCCGAGGCGCCGGTCGAGCCGGCGCCGATCGCCGCCGAGGACGTCGTCTCGGGGGAGCCGCAGGCCTCGGTCGCAATGCTCTGGCGGAACGAGCAGGGGACGCTCTTCAACGGCGTCTGGCACTGCACCCCGGGTGCCTTCTACCTCGACCACGCCGACGAGACCGTCGCCTTCATCGAGGGCCGCGCCACGGTCACGCCCGAGGGCGGCGACCCGGTCGAGCTGCGCGCCGGCGACACCGGCTTCTTCCCGGACGGCACCCGGGTGCTGTGGGAGGTCCACGAGACCGTCCGCAAGGCCTTCCACAACCACGACCCCGCCGCCCGCCTCCTGGCCGGCGGCTGAAAGCGACCCATCGAGGTTGCGCCCCGGCTACGCCGAGAACTGCTCCTCGTAGCGGGCCAGGTAGAGCGGCCAGCCGCTGTCGCCGCCGATCGCCTGGCCGAGGCTTTCCCAGCCCTCGCCGTGGCGGTCGAGGCTGCGGTGCTCGAGCTCGACCCGGGTCTGGCCCTCGCCCGCGGCGATGAAGCGCATCTCGACCTCGCTCGCCCTGGCGAGGTCCTCCTCGACCTGCCAGCGCGGGCTGAGGTCCCAGGTGAAGAGGAGCCGCTCGGGCGGCTCGTAGGCGAGCACCCGGCCCCAGCGGCACTCGCTGCCGTCGACGCCACGGTCGAGGAGGGCGCCGCCCTCGCGCGGCTCGAGCACCGACTCGGCGATCTCGACGTCGAGCATGTTGTGCTCGCGCGGCTTGATCTGGTCGAAGCGCTCGACGAAGATCCGGAACGCCTCCTCGGGGGGCGCCGGCACGGTCACCTCGGTGCGAACGATTGCCTGCTCGGTCTGGCTGCTCATTTCTCCTCCTTGGATTCTTCGACGAGTCGCTTGTAGTTGCCCAGGGCGCTGGTCCAGAAGCGCTCGAGGTCGGCCCGCAGCAGCGCCAGCCCGGCCGGCTGGACGCTGTAGATCCGCCGCGCTCCGTCGGCCCGGTCTTCGACCAGGCCGGCCTGCTTCAGGACCTTCAGGTGCTGGGAGACCGCCGGCCGGCTGACCGGCAGCTCGGCGCTCAGTTCGCCGACCGCCTGCGGCCGCGCCGCCAGCCGTTCGAAGATCTGCCGCCTGGTCGGATCGCCAAGCGCCGCCCAGTGATCAATGTCGTAAGTACTCACTTACCGCAAGTTATCACTTACGGGACGGGGCGCGCGACCGGGGGCGCTCGGCGCCGCGGAGCTCGCCGCACGGCCGGCGAACTAGCGGGGACCGGCGACGCCGATCAGGTTGCCCTCCGGGTCGGTGAAGCGGCCGATCACCAGCTTCCCAGCCTCGCCGTCGGGGCCGAGGACCCGCTTGCCGCCGAGGCGCTCGGCGGCGGCGAGGGCCGCCTCGACGTCCTCGACGCCGACGTAGAAGAGGGCACGGGGCTCGAAGCCCTCGCCGCCGCCGACCCCGCCGTTGGCCGGCGCCTCGCCGTTGGCGCCACCGTCGATGAAGCCGTACTGCCCCGGAGCCGAGACCGCCGCCGAGACGGTGTCGCCGAGGTCGTAGTCCCAGCCGAACAGCTCCGCGTAGAAGACGCGCAGCCGCTCCGGGTCAGAGCCGAGGATCTCGAAGTGCACGACCGGCTGTCCCATCGCATTCCTTTCGCTCGCTTACGGAAAGCTTTCGGTCACGTGGCCGCCGTCGGCGCTCAGCACCGGGGCCCCGCCGGCCAGGCCCGCGAGGGCGGCGACGACGACCGCGGCGACCTCCTCCGGCTCGGCGAGGCGGCCGAGCGGCAGCCGGGCGCCGGCTTTGGCGAGGGTCTCCTCGCGGTCGGCGCCAGCCGCCGCGGCAAGCTCGTCGAGGCGGCCGCCGGGCGCCATCCAGAGCGGGGTCGCGGTCGGGCCCGGGGCGACCGCGATGACGCGGACGCGCTGCTCGCGGTAGAGCTCGGCGCAGGCGACGGTCAGCTCCAGCTGGCCGCGCTTGGCGACGGCGTAGGCGGCATCGGTGGCCGAGGGCCGGCGGCCGGCGCTGCTGGCGACGTTGACGACCGTGCCGCCGCCGGCCGCGGCGAGCGCCGGTGCCAGCGCCTCGATCAGCCGCCGCGGCGCGACCACGTTCAGCTCCCACTGCTGGCGCCAGAGCGCGGCCGGCGATTCGAGCAGGTCGGTGACCCGCGAGGAGCCGGCGCTGTAGACGAGGTGGTCGAGGCCGCCGAGCCGCGCGGCGGCCGCGTCCCGCAGCCGCTCCGGCGCCTCGGCCGCGGTCGCGTCGAGGGCCAGGGTCTCGGCGCCTTCGATCTCTCCCGGCGAGCGCGAGACGACGAGCACCCGGGCCCCCTCGTCGACCAGCAGCCTCGCGGTCGCGAGGCCGATCCCGCTGCTGCCGCCGACGACGGCGCAGCGCGATCCCGCCAGCCCGAGGTCCACCTAGGAGTCCCCCGCCTCGATTTCGGCCAGCGATTCGCCGACCCCGCGCGCCAACAGCATCAGGTCGGTCCCGAGCAGGACCAGGTCGACGCCGGCGGCCCGCCAGCGGCGGGCGTCGGCGGGGGTCAGGGCGAAGATCCCGGTCAGGTGGCCGGCGGCCTGGGCGCGCTCGAGCACCGACTCGATCGTCGCCCGCAGCTGCGGGTTCGCCGGGTCGGCGATCCCGTAGGAGGCGCCGAGGTCGGCGGGGCCGACGAAGATCATGTCCACGTCCTCGACGGCGAGCAGCTCGTCGAGCGCCTCGACCGCGGCCCGCGTCTCGACCTGGACCGCCAGCAGCAGCTCGGCGTTGGCCGTCGCGAAGTACTCGCCGATGCGGGCGCCGAAGCCGGTCGCCCGTGAGGGGCCGAGGCCGCGAACCCCGTCCGGCGGGTAGCGGCACGCCGCGACCGCGGCCCGCACCTCGGCAGCGCTCTCGACCCGCGGCACGACGATGCCCGCGGCTCCCGTCTCGAGTGCGGCGACGATCGCGATCGGCTCATTGCCGGCCACCCGCACGATCGCCGGGATCGGCGCCAGGTCGGCGGCCGCGACCAGCGCCTGCACGGTCTCCGGGCCGATCGGCGTGTGCTCGGCCTCGATGCAGAGGAGGTCGAAGCCGAGCCGGCCGAGGAACTCGACGGCGCTCGGGTCGCGCGACTGGACGAAGGTGCCGGTCAGCTGCTCGCCGCCCCGCATCCGCGCCCGCACCTTGCCGCTCGCTCCGCTCATGCAGGCTCTCTCATAACACGGGCGGGGCCGAGCTCGCCCAGCGAGCGGCAGCCGAGCAGCGTCATCGCCTCGACGATCTCCGCCCGCAGCAACTCCAGCACCTCGCCGACCCCGGCGGCCCCGCCGGTCGCCAGACCCCAGTACAGGGGCCGGCCGAGGAGCACCGCGTGGGCGCCGAGGGCGAGTGCGGTGAGCACGTCGGTGCCGCGGCGGACGCCGCCGTCGAGGAGCACCTCGGCCCGCCCGGCGACCGCGTCGACGACCGCCGGCAGGACGTCGAGGGTCGCCGGCGCCGCGTCGAGCTGGCGGCCGCCGTGGTTGGAGACGATCACCGCGGCGGCGCCGTGCTCGCAGGCGAGCGCCGCGTCCTCGGCGCTCAGCACCCCCTTGATGACGAGCGGCAATCCCAGCGAGGCGAGCCACTCGACCGTCACCCAGGAGGCCGAGCGGTCGAGCATGGCGCCGAGCGCGACCGGGTCGGCGCCGTCCGCCAGGCCGAGCGCCGGGCCGACGCTGGCGATGCGGACCTCGGGGCCGAAGGCGAAGCCGGAGCGGAGCGCCCGCTCGCGGCGGCCGATCAGCGCCCCGTCGACGGTCAGGATCAGCGCCCGGTAGCCGCCGTCGCGGGCCTGGGCGACGAGGTCCTCGGTGATCGCCCGGTCCTCGAAGAGGTAGAGCTGGAACCAGCGGTCGACGCCGGTCGCCGCGATCTCGGCGGGCGAGCGGGTCGAGACCGTCGAGACGCACATGATCGTCGCGGCCGCCGCCACCCCGCGCGCCATCTCGACCTCGCCCTCGGGGTGGACTATCCGCTGCAGCCCCATCGGCGCGGCCAGCACCGGCAGCGAGACCGGCTGGCCGAGCACCTCGGTGCCGATCGCGACCTCGCGCACGTCGCGCAGCGCCCGCGGCAAGAGACACCAGCGGCGGAAGGCGGCGCGGTTGCGGCCGAGCGCGACCTCGTCGCCGGCGCCGGCGGCGACGAACTCGAAGGTCGGCCGGTCGAGAACCGCCTCGGCGCGGGCTTCGGCTTCCTGCAGATTGAGGAGGGGCGCCCGGGACATCTGTGATCAAATATAGGCACCCGGCGCAGTCCCTGAGAGGGCGTCCCTCGCAAGCATTTTCGCCGCCATGGGACGGTGGTCTCCACCGATCATCGCAACGCGCTTGCAAGTTGCGATGAGAGAAGGAGACCGAATGCAGGAGAACCGAGGGCCCGAGCCCAGCGGGCGGCAGGTGCCGCCACCCGAGCGTCGGCAGATCGCGGCGCGGCTGCGAGAGGGGGCGAGGGTCAAGGACCTCGCCGCCCGCTACGGCTGCCATCCGGTGACGATCTGGCGGATCGGCAGCCAGGCGCAGCTGCGCCGCAGGCGCGTGGATCACTCGCACCTGCGCCTGCGCTTCGAGGAGCGCGAGCGGATCAGCCGCGGGATCGCCGGCGGCGAGTCGACGCGGGCGATCGCCCGTGCCCTGGGCCGCGCCCCCTCGACGGTCAGCCGCGAGATCGAGCGCTGCGGGGGCCGCTGCCGCTACCGGGCGCTGAGCGCCGAGCGGGCTGCGATCGCCCGTCTCTCGCGGCCCAAGCCGGGCAAACTCTCGCGCTGCCCGCGACTTCGGGCCGCCGTTGCGGCCGGCCTCGAGCGGCGCTGGTCCCCGCAGCAGATCTCGGCCAGACTGAGGGTCGAGCACCCCGAGGACCCGGAGATGCAGATCAGCCACGAGACGATCTACCAATCGCTCTACGTCCAGTCCCGAGGCGAGCTGCGCTCGCAGCTCGCCGCCAACCTGAGGCGGGCCCGCAAACGCCGGCGCGCCCGCGGGGCGGCCGAGCACCGCGGGCGGATCGCGGACCTGGTGCCGATCGCGGAGCGTCCCCCCGAGGTCGACGAGAGGGCCATTCCCGGCCACTGGGAGGGCGACCTCTTGGTCGGCAAGGCCGGGCGCTCCTTCGTCGCCACCCTGGTCGAGCGCCAGACCCGCTACCTGATGCTGGCCCGCCTGGGGAGCGAGCGAAAGAGCGCCCACGTGACCGCCGCCCTGGCTGAGGCAATCGCCCGGCTGCCCGCCCACCTGGCCCTCTCGCTGACCTGGGACCAGGGCAACGAGCTTGCCGAGCACGCCCGCTTCAGCGCCAAAACCGGGGTCGCCGTCTACTTCTGCGATCCCCACTCGCCCTGGCAGCGGGGCTCCAACGAGAACACCAACGGGCTGCTGCGCCAGTACCTGCCGAAGGGCACCGACCTGGCTGCTCGCAGCCAGGTCGAGCTTGACGAGATCGCCGCGGAGTTAAACGGACGTCCCCGCCAGACCCTGGGCTGGGCGACTCCGGCTGAGAAGATGGAGGAGCTGTTGCGTTGACTGCTTGAGGCCGCCGACCAAAATGCTTCAGCCGAGCGGCGCTACCAGCCGGCGCTGGCGCCGAGGGCGCGGACGACGCGGCGGGCGCGGGCGAAGTCGAGCTCGCGGCGGCCGGGCTGGGAGGTCATCGCCCAGGGGTGGCGGCCGATCGTGCCGTAGTGCTCGCGCAGGTAGGCCTTGAGGTCGCCGCGGTGCTCGGGGCAGGCGAAGCGGGGGGCACCGTAGAGGCCGCGGGCGTGCCAGATCAGCCAGTGCTCGGGCTCGGCGTCGACGTACTCGCCGAAGCGCGGGTCGAGCAGCTCGTGCTCGAGCGCGGCGCGGGTCTCCTCGCCGGGCGAGCGGCCGCAGACCTGGCAGCGGAAGATCAGCTTCACCGGCATCGGCCCGAGGCTACCCGCCGCAGCCAGTAGGTCCGGTCGCGGCGGCGACCGCCGCCTGGCCGAAGGAGACGCCGCCGTCGTTCGGCGGCAGCCGCTCGGGGACGAGGACGCGCAGGCCGTACCGCTCGAGCAGCGCCGCGGTCCGCTCCAGCAGCAGCCGGTTCTGGAAGACGCCGCCGGAGAGGACGACGAGCTCGGTGCCGGCGTCGGCCGCCAGCGCCGCGCAGGCGTCGGCGGTCGCCGCGGCGACGGCGGCGTGGAAGCGGGCCGAGACGCGCGCCGGGCCGAGCCCGGCGGCGAGGTCGGCGCGCGCTTCGCGCAGCAGCGGCACCGGATCGAGGACGCCGTCGATGAGCGGCAGCTCGTAGCGGCCGCGCTCGGCGCCGGCCGCCATCGCCTCCAGCTCGATCGCCGCCTGCCCCTCGTAGCTGACCCGCGCCGGCGCCCCGCAGAGGGCGCCGACCGCGTCGCAGAGGCGGCCGATGCTGGTGGTCGTCGGCGCGCCGACCTCCGACTCCAGCAGCCGCAGGCAGTTGCGCCACTCCCGCGCCGTGACCGCCTCGGCCAGCGCCGGCGGCAGGCTCGGCTCGCCGCCCTCCGCCTCGCGCAGCCAGGCGCAGGCCATCCGCCACGGCTCGCGGATCGCCGCCGCGCCGCCGGGCATCGGCACCGCTCGCAGGTGGCCGCGGCGCTCGAACCCGCGCAGGTCGCCGAGCAGCAGCTCGCCGCCCCAGACCGTCCCGTCGCTGCCGAGCCCGGTGCCGTCGTAGATCGCGCCCAGCGCCGGGCCGCGCTCGCCGTGCTCGGCGAGGCAGGCGGCGAGGTGGGCGTGGTGGTGCTGGACGCCGATCAGCTCGACCCCGGCGCGCTCCAGGGCGTACTTGGTCGAGAGGTAATCCGGGTGGAGGTCGTGGGCGCAGCGCGCCGGCGCGACCGCGAAGAGGCGTTCGAAGTGGGCGATCCCGTCGCTGAACGAGCGCAGCGTCTCGAAGTTCTCGAGGTCGCCGACGTGGTGGCCGACCCAGGCCCGCTCGCCGTTGGCGAGGCAGAAGGTGTTCTTCAGCTCCGCCCCGCAGGCGAGGATCGGCGCCGCCGCCGCGACCGGCAGCGACAGGCTCTCGGGCACGTAGCCGCGCGAGCGGCGCAGCGTCAGCGGCCGCTCGCCACCGGCGCGGCGCAGCACCCGGACCACCGAGTCGTCGGTGCGGGTCTCGATCGGCCGGTCGTGGACGAGGAAGGCGTCGGCGATCGCCGCCAGCCGCTGGCGGGCGTCCTCGTCGCGGTAGGCGATCGGCTCCTCGGCGCGGTTGCCGCTGGTCAAGACCAGCGGCGTCCCGGCGTCGGCGCTCAGCAGGTGGTGGAGCGGCGAGTACGGCAGCATCACCCCCAGCTCGCCGGCCCGCGGCGCCACCGCCGCGGCGACGTCCGCTCCCGGCCGGCGCCGGGCGAGGACGATCGGCCGCGCCGGCGAGCGCAGCAGCGCTTCCTCGCCGGGTCCCAGCTCGACCAGTGCCGCGGCGGCCGCCGGGTCGGCGACCAGCAGCGCGAACGGCTTCTCCTCGCGGTGCTTGCGCCCGCGCAGCGCCGCCACCGCATCCGCGTCGTCGGCGCGGCAGGCGAGGTGGTAGCCGCCGAGGCCCTTGACGGCGACGATCGCGCCGTCGCGGAGCGCCGCCGCGGCGGCCGCCACCGCGTCGCCCCCGCCGTCCAGCTCCTCCCCCTCGCGGCCGAGCAGCCGCGCCCGCGGCCCGCAGGCCGGGCAGGCGTTCGGCTGGGCGTGGAAGCGGCGGTCGAGCGGGTCCTCGTACTCGGCCCGGCACTCGGCGCACATCGCGAAGCCGGCCATCGTCGTCAGCGGCCGGTCGTACGGAACGCCGCGGACGATCGTGAAGCGGGGCCCGCAGTTGGTGCAGTTGACGAACGGGTAGCGGTGGCGCCGGTCGGCCGGGTCGAACAGCTCCGCCAGGCACTCCTCGCAGGTGGCGCTGTCGGGCGCGACCGGCGCCGCCGGCTCGCCGCCCGCCTCGCTCCGGACGATCGCGAAGCCGGCCTCGCCGCTCGGCTCCAGCTCCTCCGGCCGCACCTCCTCCACCCGCGCCAGCGGCGGCGCCTCGCTCGCCAGCCGCTCGAGCAGCGCCGCGACCGCCGCCGGCTCGCCCTCGGCCTCGACCAGGACCCCGCGGCTGTCGTTCAGGACCCAGCCGTCGAGCCGCAGCTCGTTCGCCAGCCGGTAGACGAAGGGGCGGAAGCCGACGCCCTGGACGGTGCCGCTGACCCGCGCCCGCACCCGCCGCCTGGTCGCCTGGCCCGCCTCCACGGTCACTCCCGCGGCCGCTGCCGGAACTCGGAGAGGACGAGCCCGTAGAGCAGGTGGTCGGCGGCGAGCGCCGCCCGCTCCAGCGGCCGCGGCTGCTTCGCCTGTTTGAGCCCGAGCAGCGGCGCCAACCCGGCTTCGAAGCTGATCCAGACGCCGAGCCCGTAGAGCGGCCCGGCCCAGGGCTGGTCGCGGACCTCGCGCGGCAGCAGGGCGAAAGCGGCGCCGCCGCCGGCGCCGTAGCCCCAGTGGGCGAGCTCGATCGCCGCCCGGCGGTGCTCCCGCGGGACGAGCCGCAGCAGCCCTCGCGCCCGCTGCCGGAAGATCGCCTGCGGCGGCGGCTCCTCGACCAGCCCGAGCTCGGTGGTCAGCACCCGCATCCCGGTCATCGCCATCGCCGCGACGCCGCCGCGCAGCGCCGCATGGGCGACCCGTTCGGTGGGCGGCGCGTTGATCGCCTGCTCCGAGGCGCTCACCGTCCCCCCTCCCCCGGCAGCTCGATCAGCTCGCGCAGCACGTGGTAGCCGCTCGCCTGCGCCTCCTGGATCCGCGGGATGTGCTGCGAGCGGCTGACGACGACGTGGTCAGCGAGCCCCTCGGCGGCGATCCGGCCACCGTCGTAGCCGACGAAGGCGACCGTCGCCAGCCGCCGCCGCCGGGCCTCGGCGAGCGCCGCGATCACGTTGCCGGAGCTGCCGCTGGTGGAGAGCGCGACGAGGGCGTCGCCGGCCTCGCCGTAGGCGATCACCTGGCGCTGGAAGATCACCTCGACGCCGACGTCGTTGGCGACCGCGGTGATGATCGCGCTGTCCTCGCTGAGGTCGATCGCCGGCCGCGGGCGCCAGCCCTCGACCGGCGGGAAGCGAAGGTCGGCGACCAGGTCGGTCGCGTCGGTCGCCGAGCCGCCGTTGCCGAGCGCCAGCAGCTTGCCGCCGGCGGCGAACGAGTTCCGCAGCGCCGCAGCGGCGGCGACCAGCGCCTCGCCTCCCTCGCCGAGCGTCTGCTCGCGCAGCGCCCCGACCTCCTCGGCCTTCAGCAGGACCGAGGCGGCGACATCGGCGAGCACCCCGTCGAGGTCTGACTCGCCCTCGCCGAGGAACGGGTAGAGGAAGCTGGAGGCTCCGGAGTCGTGGACCGGGCCGGCGTCGCGCCCCGCCAACAGGCCGCGGTGCTCGAAGAAGACGTGGACCGACTCCCAGAGCACGTGGTAGGCGGTCTCGGCCAGCTCCTGGCTCACGCTCGGGTCGGCCGCGCCCACCGCCAGCTCCCACTCGGCCCCGCTCCCCGCCTCGAAGCCGACCGTCAGCGCCCCCCGCTCGCGGGCCAGCGCCAGCCCGCCGCGCACCTCCTCCCCCGCTTCGCCGCCGGCGCCGAAGCCGATCACGATGTCCTCGGGGCGGGCGAGCAGGTCGACCTGGCGCCGCAGCGGGCCGCCGTCGCGGGTCAGCCCGATCGCCGGCAGCGCCCGCTTGCCGACGATCACCGGGTGGACGAACTCGACGGTGACGTGGCGGACGTCGGAGCGGGCGCCGGGGGTGACGCCGATCGCGACCAGGCGACCGCCGCGGGCGAAGCGCTCGGCCATCCGGTGGCAGAGGCGGGCGAGCGGCTCGGCGTTGGTCGCGAAGTAGGCGCGGTTGGCCTCGCCGCGGTCGGCCAGCAGCTCGCCGACACGGCCGGTCGAGCTCTCGACGGGCGTCGTCACCGGCCCGCCTCAGGCGGCCGCGGGCGCCGGCCGGGCGACCCGCTCGAGCCACTCGCGGAACTCGTCAACACCCTCGCCGGTCGTGGCGCTGACGAGCATGTGCTCGACCCCCGGGTGGACCGCGTCGAGGTGGTAGAGGAAGCGGTCGAGGTCGAAATCGAGGTGCTCGAGCAGGTCGACCTTGTTGATCAGGACCAGCTCGCAGGTGCGGAACATCAGCGGGTACTTGAGCGGCTTGTCCTCGCCCTCGGTGACCGAGGAGACCATCACCCGGGCGTCCTCGCCGACCGTGAACTCGGCCGGGCAGACGAGGTTGCCGACGTTCTCGATCACCAGCAGATCGATCTCGGCCAGGGGGAGGTCCGGGAGCGCCGAGCGGACCATGTTGGCGTCGAGGTGGCACTCGCCGCCGAAGCCGGCGTCGGTGTTCAGCTGGACGACCGGCAGGTGCAGGGCGGCGAGGCGGTCGGCGTCGGCCGAGCCCTGGACGTCGCCCTCGAGCACCGCGGCCCGCGCCTCGAGCCCCGCCAGCGCCCGTTCGAGCAGGGTCGTCTTGCCCGCCCCCGGCGCGCTCATGAAGTTGACGACGCCGACCTCGTGGCGGTCGAAGTCGGCGCGGTTGGCGTTGGCGATCGTCGTGTTCGCGTCGAGCGCGTCCTCGGCGACCTTCACCTTGGTCCTATGCATGGCGTCTCCGCCTCCTCTCTCTCCTCGACGACGATCGAATCGATCTCGAACTCATTGCCGGCCAGCGTCTCGACCTCGGCGCCGCCGCAGCTCGGGCAGCGGAACAGCGGCAGCTCGGGCGACCAGCCGCGGTCGCAGCCGGCGCAGCGCAGCCGCGCCGGCACGTACTCGGCCTCCAGCGCGGCGTCCTCGGCGAGGGTGCCGCGGGTGACGATCCCGAAGTAGAACTCGAGCGACTCCGGCACCACCTGGCGCAGCGCCCCGATTCGCATCTGCACCGACTTCACCGGCCGCCCCTCGGCGTGGCGCAGGGTCGTCGCCAGGATCGCGCTGGAGAGCGACAGCTCGTGCACCTCAGCCTCCGTAGGCCTCGTCGCGCTGCAGCTCGGCGATCTGGGCGAAGACGGCGTCGACCGCGCGCTCGACGACCGCGGCGACCTCCTCGCTCAGCTCCATCGCCATCTCCTCCTCGGCGCCGCTCGGCTCGCAGGCGACCACCACCACCCTGCCCGGCCAGCCGCCGACCGACTTGACGAAGCGCAGCACCGTCTTCGGATCCATCCCGTGCGGGTTGATCGCCTCGCCGTCCTCGATCGCGCCCTCGACCTCGTCCTCCTGCGGCTCGATCACGTAGAGCGTCCCCGGCTCGCCGCCCTGGCGACTGACGTCGACGATCACCAGCGCGTCGTAGCCGCGCATCACCTCGTAGGCGAGGTCGAGGCCACCGGTGCCGAAGTCCATCACCGTCACCCCGGCGGGCACGCCGCGGCTCTCGACCGCGGCGGCGACGGCGCCGCCGAAGCCGTCGTCGGCGAGGAAGGCGTTGCCGACCCCGGCGACGAGGATCTGCTTCTCGCGGCCGGGGCTCGTCATCCGCTCCTCCATCCGGTCGACCGCGGCCCGCACCTCGGCGGCGCCGATCGCCGGGTCCTCGACGGCCTTGGCCTGCTCGGAGCTCATCGCGGCTCGACCTCCTCGGGCTTGAAGAACAGGTAGCGGCCGCTCTCCCGCATCAGGTCCTGGCCGGGGTCGTCGTCGACGGTGACGCCGAGGTGGACGCCGTCCTCGTAGTCGACGTAGATCCGCTCGATCGTCGCCGCCTTGCCGGCGAGGATCACGTCGTAGGTGTCGCCGGCGTGGGCCCGCGGGCGCAGGATCACCCGCTCGCCGCGGCGGATCGTGCGGTCGCCGATCGTCGCCTCCGGCTCGCCCGCCTGCGGGTGGCCGGAGCCGGGCTCGAGCCGGCCGTGCAGGCTGATCAGCTCCTCCGGCGTCGTCAGCTCGGCCCGCTCGAGCATCTCCCGCACCTTCGGGTCGCCGGCCGCCGCCTCGGCCCGCTCCGCCTCGCTCAGGGTCTGCACGTGGAGCAGCAGCGCCTCCTCGATCTCGGTGTTGTCGAAGAGGCCGCCGAGGCTCTCTGGCGCGATCCGCGGGTGGTCCGGCAGGTACATCGCGGCGCCGAGGACGACGTCGTCCTCGGCCGCCGCCAGCACCGGCCAGGTGTTGACGTTCTCGCAGGCGACGACCGCGGCGCCGTGCGGCCCGTCGGCGTCGAGCGGCGAGACGAAGCGGCCGTCCCCGGCGCGAAGGACGACGTGGGTCGAGAGCAGGCTCGCCCGCAGGGCCTCGGCCCGCTCCGGGTCCTCCCCCGCGAGGCCGGTCTGGTTGTGGACGCAGAGCTTGACCCGGGCCAGGCCCGGTCCCAGGGATTCGGCCCGCAGCGCCGCCCGCCCGCGCAGCTCGACCTCGCCGTCGAAGCGGAAGTCGAGCCGCTGCGGCTCCGCCGCCAGCTCGTCGAGCGGCGTCGCCGGCAGCTCCAGCGCCCGGGCGACGCCCTCGTGGCGCTCGCCGCTCGCCTGCAGGAAGCGGACCGAGCCGGCGACGGTCGCCGCCGCGCCGTGCTCGAGCACGACCTCGGCCCGCAGCGTCGCGTGGGCCACCGGGTTGCGCTCGGCGTAGGCCGGCGGGTAGACGATCCCGTGCGGGGTCGGGGTCGCGTTCTTGGTCGCCCCCGGCGTGTAGGGGTAGAGCGCGTAGCCCTCGTAGAGCAGCGAGTCGACCAGCTCCTCGACGCTCACTCCGCCCCCTCCCCCGCCTCCAGCAGCCGCTCCAGCGCCGCCTCGTAGGAGGGCAGCCCGCGCTCCACCTTGTAGCGGCGCAGGCGCTCGATCGTCGCCGCCCCCGCCGGCACCCAGCCGCGGTTCGGGTAGTAGGCGGCGATCATCTCCTCCCAGGCGGAGATCGGCATCCGGTACTCGCTCGACTCCTCCCAGGAGATCTGGACGATCTGCAGGCGGCCGTCGGCGCCTTCGTAGTAGACGCTGCCGTTGAAGTGGAAGACGAGCGGCACCTCGCCGTCGGCGAGCGAGCGGAAGTAGTTGGTCGCGGCGATCTCGAGGTCGTAGCTGCACGGCACCGGGATCGCGACCGAGGTCGAGCCGCGGAACGGCCGCACGAGGACGTCGACCTGGGCCCAGGGCATCGTCCGCACCGGGGCGCCGACCTTGCCCGGGTCGCCGAGCAGCTCGACCAGCCGCTCGCGCGTCTCGGGGTCGTAGCGGCGTTGCGCCGGCTCGATCGCGATCTGGACCGCCAGCGCGATCGTGAAGACCGGCCGCTCGGAGGGGTCTGCGACCTCGAGGTCGAAGATCAGCGTCGGCGCCGCCGCCAGCCGCGAGGTGCGGGCGCCGCGGACCGTGAAGGTCGGCCGCGGGTCGCGCGGGGCCGGCGCCACCGCCTCGACGGCGGGCGCCCAGCCGTTGCCGGAGCCGCCGCTCACGCCGGCACCGCCCGCTCGCGCAGCTCCTCGAGGAAGGAGGGAACGACCCGTTCGACCGCGCTGCCGCCGGAGATCCCCTCCCAGCTCGCCTTCACCGCGCCGACCAGCCGGTAGCACTCGTCGATCGGCGCGATCGCGTACTGCGGCGGCGCCGAGATGCGGTTGACGATCAGCCCCTCGACGTCCTCGTCGAGCGTCGCCAGCACCGGGTTCGAGGCGCAGAGCTCGTCCCAGGCGCCGAGGTCGAGCTCCGATTCGGTCGCCCCGGCCGGGCTCGGGTAGAGGCCGACGACGCCGCCGACCGAGCTCGAGCGCATGAAGAAGGCGAGGCCGATCGGGATCCGCAGCCGCGCCCAGAGGTCCTCCGGGAGGTCGAACCCGCGCAGCCAGAGCAGCCGCGGCCGGTCGTCCGGTAGGGACCGTCGCCGGAGCGCATCGCCACGCACGGCTCGCAGGCGCAGAGGATTCGCCGCTCTTCGAGGTGCAGGAGGTGGCGGTGGTCGGCGGCGATCTCGGCGCCGCAGAGGTCGCAGCGCTCGAGCTCCTCGGCGTGGCGGCCGCCGCTCTCGACCAGCCGCCGCAGGCGGGCGACCAGCTCGGCATCGGGATTGCCCATCAGCCGACCGCCACGGTGACCTCGCCGCCCGCCTCGAGCAGCGGCACCGGTTCCAGCAGCAGCCGCTCCTCGTCCATCGAGCGGCCGGCGCGGGGCAGGAAGAAGCGGCGCTCGCAGGCGGGGCAGGCGAGGACGCCGTCCTCGAGCTCAGCGCCTGAGATCGCGGCGCCGCAGCCGGCGCAGGAGTCGCGGAAGGCGAGCAGCGAGCCGTCGACGTTGGCGACCGCGATCTCGACCCCGCCGACCTGGGCCCAGGCGAGCGCGCCGGGCGCCGGAGGCGCCCCGAGCAGAGGGAGCCAACGCGATCCGGCGCCGTTGCCGTTCGCTCGGCGCCGGTTCGCCTGGATCACCGGCAGCTCGGTTCCGCTCGGTGCCGGCGGCGGCTCGCTCAGCCCCTCGACCTCGAGCCCGGCGATGTCGGGGGCGGCCTTCTCCAGCGCCTCCTTGATCGCCAGCTCGAGCGTCGAGGCCGAGGCTGGGCAGCCGTCGCAGCTGCCCGCCAGGCGCAGCCGCACCACCCCTTCCTCGACCCCGACCAGCTCGACGTCGCCGCCGTGGGAGTCCATGTAGGGCCGCACTTCCTCGAGCGCTTCCTTGACCCGCTCCTCGAGCGAGACCGGATAGAGGTCGTGGATCAGCAGCAGGCTGGCGACGACGCCGTCGTCGAGAAGCTTCAGCTTCGCTTCCTCGCCGGCGGCGCCGGCTTCGTCGAGCACCTCGCCGATCTTCGCCAGGCCGGCACCGTGCATCTCCAGCACCGTCGCCACCAGCTCCTGGGCCGCGGCGCGCGCCGCCGGGTCCTCGATCGCCTCGACCCGGTCGGAGTGCTCGCGCAGCCTCTCGAGCAGGTCCCCCTGCGCCGAGCTGTTCCTTATCCCGGACTGTTCGGGAAAAGGAACAGCTCCACTGGGGGCGGCGGTGGCCAAAGCGCTAGGCCATCCCGGTCGGCGTGTGGACGACCTTGCGGACCCCCTTGCCGGTGTACATGTGGACGCCGCAGGGGAGGCACGGGTCGAAGCTCCGCACCGCCCGCATGATGTCGACGCCCTTGAAATTCTCCGGCCCGTTCTCCTCGAAGATCGGGGTGTTTTCCACCGCGTCCTCGTAGGGGCCGGGGGTGCCGTAGCTATCACGTGGGTTGCCGTTCCACGGCGTCGGCGGGTATGGCTGGTAGTTCGCCACCTTCCCGCCTCTGATCACCATGTGATGCGACAGCACCCCCCTGGCCGCCTCGTGGAAGCCGCAGGAGACCGCTTCGTCAGGGACTTTGAAGTTGGACCAGGATTTGGTCCGCCCGGCCCGCACCTCGCCCAGCGCCCGCTCCAGGTTGTGGAGGCCGATCAGCGCCGAGTAGGCCTCGTGGTAGGCCCGCGCCCGGTCGCGCTCGATCGCGTTCGACTTGGCGGGGATCTTCCACTCCAGCTCCATCTCCGGTTTGGAGGCGGTGCGGGGCAGGACCATCTTGATGCTCTCCCCCGTCGCCTTCGCGTAGCCGAAGTCGACCAGCCCGGCTTTCGCCGTCACCCACTGGCGGGCGAAGGGGCCGCCGCCGGTGTCGGAGGCGATGTAGGTGTCGGTGCGGTCGTCGTAGATCCGCGGCGAGGCCACCCAGCTGTATTTGTCGCCCCAGTCGCGCTTCTGCGGTTTCGGCAGCGTCGTCTTGTTCCAGGGGTGGCGCTTGTCGACCGGGTTGCCGAGCGGGTCTTTGCTGACGTAGGTCTCCTCGTCGGTCCAGTCGTCGAAGTAGCTGGAGCCGAGCAGGATGCGGATCATCAGGTTGATCTCGACCAGGTCCGTCGAGCGCAGCTCGCCGTCGATCACGACGCCCGGGGTGACGTACCGTTTCTCGCCCCACGACCCCATGTTGCGGTAGCTGTAATCGACGTAGTCGGGGTCGTCGAAGGCGCCCCAGCAGACCAGGTCGGTGCGCCGGTAGCCGACGTCGTCGTACCCCGGCAGCTGCTCGAGGAAGAAGTCGTAGAGATCGTCGTGCATCGGCACCGAGCGCTTCACGTAGTCGATGTAGCGCATCAGCCGCACGTAGTAGTCGGTGCAGGTCTGGTGGGTGATGTCGGCGCTGACCCCGCCCGGCATGATCGTCGAGGGGTGGGTGTGGCGGCCGCCGAACAGGCAGTACATCTCGCGCGTGTAACGCGCCACCTGCAGGGTCTCCAGGTAGAACTCGCCGGTGAACGGGTTCAGCGAGCGCATGATGTCGGCGATCGTCTGGAAACCGTGGATGTCGGCGTGCGGGGCGGTCGTCGATTCGGCCGTTTTCAGCAGCGAGGGGTTGGTTTCCCGGACCATCTGCTCGCAGAAGTCGACGTTCGCCATGCAGTCGTTGAAGATCGCGTGGTCGAACATGTAGTCGGCGGCCTCGGCGAGGTTGTAGGCGAGGTCGCCGAGCGGCGGCGGCTTCACCCCGTAGGCCATGTTCTGGTTCAGCACCGAGCAGGTGCAGTGGTTGTCGCCGCAGATCCCGCAGATGCGGCTGGTGATGAAGTGGGTGTCGCGCGGATCGATCCCCTTCATGAAGATGTCGAAGCCGCGGAACACCATCGAGGTCGAGTAGCACTTGTTCACCTTGCGGGCGTCGAAGTCGATCTCGGTGTGGATGCCGAGGCTGCCGACGATCCGCGTGATCGGATCCCACGACATGTCCTTGACGCCGACTTTTTTCTCCCGCGAGGTCTCAACGGTTGACATCTGCTCACCACCTCTTCTGGTAGCCGGTGGTCAGCGCCGATCCTCGTTTGCGCCAGCCGGGCTCCTTGTCGAAATCGTTCTTGATGTGCCGGTGGCGGAACCGGCGGACGATCGGGCCGTAGCTGAACTTCATGATGTTGGCCGCCGCCGCGCCCCATTTGTCCTCGTCCATGAACGGCATGTACTTGTCGGGGAAGCCGGGCATCGTGCAGGCCATGCAGATGCCGCCGACGTTCGGGCAGCCGCCGACCCCGCTCTGCCAGCCGCGGACCGGGACGTTGCACTTGACCACCGGCCCCTTGCAGCCGAGCTTGACCAGGCAGCGGTGGTCGGAGCCGTATTCGGTCGCGAAGTCGCCCTGCTCGGCGAAGCCGGCGCGGTTGCAGCCCTCGCGCACGGTGCGGCCGAACAGCCACTTCGGCCGCAGCGCCTCGTCGAGCTCCGGCGCCGGCGCCCGCCCGGCCAGGTGCAGCGCCAGGTAGAGCAGCGTCTCGGTGGTGTTGTCGGGCTGCGCCGGGCAGCCGGGGATGCAGACGACCGGCAGCCCGGCGCTCGACTTCCAGCTCCAGCCGAGGTAGTCGGGCAGCCCCATCGCCCCGGTCGGGTTGTTTTTCATCGCCGGAATGCCGCCGTAGGTGGCGCAGGTGCCGAGGGCAACGACCGCGGCGGCTTTTGGCGCCAGGCGATCGACCCACTCGTTGGTGGTAATCGGCTGGCCGGTGTCGGGGTCGTCGCCCATCGCCGCCCAGTAGCCGTCGCCGTTGATCTCCTCGTTCGGGATCGAGCCCTCGACGACCAGCACGAACGGGTCCAGTTTCCCCGCCTCGGCGTCGTACCAGGCCTGCATGAACTCGGCCCCCACCTCGTAGGCGAGCACCGGGTTGTGGACGACGACTTTCGGCATCCCGGGGATCGCCTGGGTGACGATGTCCTCGAGGCTCGGGTTGACCGCCGAGGTCATCGCGACGGAGTCGCCGTCGCAGCTGAGGCCGGTGGTCATCCAGATCACGTGGGCGGTGATCTCCTCGGTTTTCGCCTGGTCGGGCACGAACTCGGTGCTCGTCATCTCGCTCCTCCGTTCCTCAACAGATCCGCGGCAAGGGATCCCCGGCCAGCAGATCCATCACCCTTCGCCCTCCGAAGGCGGTCTCGACCAGGACCATCCCCGGCGGTTCCGTCTTCACCTCGCCGATCTCGGCGGCCTCCTCGCAGCCCTCGAGCGCACGCATCGCCGCCAGCGCCGCCGCCGCCCGCTCGGGGGCGACGAAGGCGACCAGCTGGCCCTCGTTGGCGACGTACATCGGGTCGATCCCCAGCATCTCGGCGGCCCCGACGACCGCCGGGGCGACCGGCACGGCCGCCTCCTCGACGACCATCGCCACCGCCGAGGCGCGGGCGATCTCGTTCAGCACCGTCGCCACCCCGCCGCGGGTCGCGTCGCGCATGCAGCGCAGCCCCTCGCCGGCGACCTCGAGCAGGACCTCGACCACCGGCCACAGCGAGCGGGTGTCGGACTCGACGTCGGCGTCGAGCTCGAACTCGCCGCGGGCCAGCATGATCGCGGTGCCGTGGGCGCCGATCGGCCCGGAGACGAGGATCCGATCGCCCGGTCGCACCGCCAGCGGTGAGACCGCGGCGCGGGCGTCGACCGCCCCGATCCCGGTCGTGCAGACGTACATCGAGTCGGCGTGGCCGCGTTCGACGACCTTGGTGTCGCCGGCGACGATCTCGACCTCGGCCGCCGCGGCCGCCGCGGCGATCGCCTCGACCTCGGCCTTCAGCTCCTCCGCGTCGAGGCCCTCCTCGAGGATCAGCGAGAGGCTGAGGGCCAGTGGCCGGGCGCCGGCGACGGCGAGGTCGTTGACGGTCCCGTTGACCGCCAGCTCGCCGATCGAGCCGCCGGGGAAGCGGATCGGCTTGACGACGAAGCTGTCGGTGGTCATCGCCAGCTTCGTCCCCTCGACCTCGACCGTCCCGGCGTCGGCCAGCTCGGCGAGCGCCGCCGAGCCGAAGGCCGGCGCGAACAGCCCCTCGATCAGCGTCTGCGTCGCCTTGCCGCCGGCCCCGTGCGACATCGTCACCTGCGAGTCCTTGAACTTCGGCCGCTTGGCGCGGGTCGTCTCGATGATCTCGAGGATCCGCCCCTCGCGATCGCCGACCGGGGCGGTCCGGGGCACTCAGACCACCGCCTTCTCGCTGGCGAAGCGGCCGTAGTTGTAATAGGCGGCGCAGGCGCCCTCGGGGCTGACCATGCAGGTGCCGATCGCGTGCTCGGGGGTGCAGGCGGTGCCGAACACCTTGCACTCCCAGGGCTTGATCACGCCCTTCAGCACCTCGCCGCACTGGCAGGCCTTCGGGTCGGCGACCCGCACGCCCGGCACGCTGTAGCGCAGCTCGGCGTCGAGCTCGGCGTAGGCGTCGCTCAGCTTCAGCGCGCTCTGCGAGATGAAGCCGAGCCCGCGCCACTCGAAGTGCGGCCGCAGCTCGAACACCTGCGACATCACCTCCAGCGCCCGCAGGTTGCCGTCGTAGGGGACGACCCGGGTGTACTGGTTCTCGACCTCGCAGCGGCCCTCGCCGAGCTGGCCGACGATCATCAGCACCGTCTGCAGGATGTCGAGCGGCTCGAAGCCGGCGATCACCACCGGCTTGCCGTAGTCGGCCGGGATGAACTCGAAGGGGCGGGCGCCGACCACGGTCGCGACGTGGCCGGGGCCGATGAAGCCGTCGAGCCGCAGGTCCGGCGACTCGAGCAGGGCCCGCAGCGGCGGCACGATCGTGACGTGGTTGCACATGCAGGAGAAGTTGGCGATCCCCTCGGCCTTGGCCCGCATCATCGTCAGCGCCGTCGAGGGCGCCGTCGTCTCGAAGCCGATCGCGAAGAAGACGACCTGGCGGTCGGGGTTCGCCTTGGCGAGGCGGAGCGCGTCGAGCGGCGAGTAGACCATCCGCACGTCGGCGCCCTCGGCCTTTGCCTCGAGCAGCGACTGCTCGGACCCCGGCACCCGCAGCATGTCGCCGAAGCAGGTGAAGATCACCTCTTCGTTGCGGGCGATCGCGATCCCATCGTCGACCCGGCCCATCGGGATCACGCAGACCGGGCAGCCCGGGCCGTGGACCAGCTCGACGTTCTCCGGCAGCAGGTCGTCGATCCCGTAGCGGTAGATCGAGTGGGTGTGGCCGCCGCAGACCTCCATCAGCTTGTAGTGGCGCTGCGGGTCGACCGCGGCGAGGATCTCGCCTGCGACCACCTTGCCGAGCGCCGCGTCGCGGAACTCCTCGACGAACTTCATGCCGCCGCCGGCGCTCACGCCGCCCTCGCGATCGCGGTGCCGGCGTGGACCAGGAGGCGGTCGCCCGGGGCGACCGGCTCGACCAGCGCCGTCTCGACCGTGCTGCGGGTCGCGCCGGGGTCGGCGCACAGCGCCAGCCCGCGCTCGGCGTCGACCGAGATCACCTCCATCGGGATCGCCTCGTCGCCGCAGGTGATGCAACCGGTGCCGTGGTCGCAGTGCGGGGCGGAGGCATCCATGTCAATCCCTTGCCCTCATTCGATCGCGCTCGCCTTCAGCTCCTCGAGCTCCTGCTCGTAGTCGGCGCCCATCCCCTCGAGCAGCCGGCGGGTCGCCACCGCCTCCTCCTCGTCGACCTTGGAGATCGCGAAGCCGACGTGGATCAGGACCCAGTCCCCCGGCTCCACCCCCTCGCCGTCCTCGTCGAGCAGGCCGACGTTGACGTTGCGGCGGACGCCGCCCACGTCGACCTTGGCGAGGCGGTTGCCCTCGTCGACCACTTCCAGCACCAGCCCTGGAATCGCCAGGCACATTCGGATTCTCCATCCGTCGCTTGCCTGGGTTCGTGGGATCGAGGCTCGGGGAGACGCCGAGCGAAAGAGCCGAGACTGAAGGCTGCGTTTCACCGGGCGGCGGTCTCGCGGACCCACGTCAGGTCTAGCCGCTCCGGTCGCCTGTGTCAACCCTTGCTAACACTCAGAGCAGCGAGCCGCCGGGCGGCAACACCCAGAGACGGCTGGCGAGCCGTACCCGTACCTCGGGGTCGAGCCCGGCGACCGTGGCGCCGGTCCCACGCCGCTCGAGCTCGGCGGCCAGCTCGCGCCAGGCCTGGGCGACGCCGGCGACCTTCGCCATCGGGCCCCAGCCGCCGGCGCTGGCCAGCTGCTCGGCCTGGGCGCGGGCGTCGGCGGCGGTCAGCTCGCCGAAGCGGCGGTAGGAACCGCCGACGTACAGCTCGCGCCCGAGGAGGTCGTCCTCGTCAACACCCATCGGGCGATTGTCTCACCATTCCCACTCATCCCTTATTGACACACACTCGCAATAGGACTACGGTCGCAGGAGGGTTTCGCCACCGCACCATTTCGGTGTCAGGAGGTCGGTCTTTGGAGGCGAGCACGGTAAGTGCGGGCGCCCCGCGCGGGCGCCTGGGTCGCGTCGCGGGCGCGCTTGACGCGGGCCAGTGGCGCACCGTTTTCGGGATGGCGGCGGTGATCGTCGGCCTCCACGTCGTCGGCTTCGCCCTCCTCTTCGCGGTCGTCGCCCCGAGCGGCTACAGCCTCGGCGCCTCGGGCGCCTTCACCGTCGGCGTCGGCTTCACCGCCTACACGCTGGGGATGCGCCACGCCTTTGACGCCGACCACATCGCGGCGATCGACAACACCACCCGCAAGCTGATGGGCGAAGGCAAGCGGCCGCTCTCGGTCGGCTTCTTCTTCAGCCTCGGCCACTCGACGATCGTCTTCGTCCTCGCCTTCCTCTTCGCGATCGGGATCAGGGCGATCAGCGGCCAGGTCGAGAGCGAAGGCTCGACCCTGCACGAGGTCAGCGGCTGGGTCGGCAGCGGCGTCTCCGGCACCTTCCTCTACCTGATCGCGGCGCTCAACATCGTCGTCCTCGTCGGCATCCTCCACGTCCTCGGCGAGATCAAACGCGGCAGCTACGACGAGGCGGCGCTGGAAGCCGAGCTCGACAACCGCGGCCTGATGAACCGCTTCTTCAAGCGCTTCACGAAGGCGGTCGAGAGGCCGGCGCAGATGTACCCGATCGGCGTCCTCTTCGGGCTCGGCTTCGACACCGCCACCGAGGTGGCGCTGCTCTTCCTCGCCGCCGGCGCCGCCGGCGCCGGCCTGCCCTTCTACGCGATCCTATGTTTGCCGATCCTGTTCGCCGCCGGGATGTCGCTGCTCGACACGATCGACGGCTCGTTCATGAACTTCGCCTACGGCTGGGCCTTCTCGCGGCCGGTGCGGAAGGTCTTCTACAACCTGACGATCACCGCGCTCTCGGTCTTCGTCGCCCTGGTGATCGGCTCGATCGAGATCTTCGGCCTGCTCGCCGAAAAGCTCGGCCTTAAAGGCGGCTTCTGGGACTGGCTCGGGGCGATCGACCTGAACACGATCGGCTACCTGATCGTCGCCCTCTTCGTCGCCACCTGGGCGCTGGCGCTGGCGATCTGGCGCTTCGGCCGCATCGAAGAGCGCTGGTCGGCGGCGCTGAAGCCGCCGGAGTGACCGAGCCCGCCGCCACCCCGGCCCGCCGCTTCGCGGACCTCGAGGACGTCTTCGCGCTGCTGCGCGCCGAGGGCCACCGGGTGACGGCGCCGATCCGCTTCGTGCTCGGCGAGCTGTTCGCCGCCGAGGCGCCGATCTCCGCCCAGCAGATCGCCGCCCGCTCGCCGGCCGACCTGCAGGCGAGCTCCGTCTACCGGACCCTGGAGCGGCTCGAGGAGCTGGGCGTCGTCCGCCACGTCCACCTCGGCCATGGCCCCAGCCTCTACCTGCTGGTCGGCTCCGGCGAGCGCGAGTTCATCGTCTGCGAAGGCTGCGGCGCGGTCCGCGCCGTCGAGCCGCGCGAGCTCGACCCGATCCGCGAGGCGATCGAGGCGCGGTTCGGCTACCGCGCCCGCTTCGGGCACTTCCCGATCGTCGGTCTCTGCTCTGAGTGCGCGGCGGCTGACTAGGCAGCTGCGAAGCGCTGTTCGGCCCGCGCCTTGCGCTTCGCCGCCTCGACCTCGCGGTCCTTCGGCGGTGCCGTCGTGACCAGCGAGTCGAGCAGCTCGCGCGAGACCTCGGTGACGGCGGCGACCGCCGCCTCGAAGGCCTCCTCGTTCGCCTGCGAGGGCTTGGTGAAGCCGCTGATCTTGCGCACGTACTGCAGCGCCGCGGCCTCGACCTCGTCCTCGCTGGCGGGGGGCTCGAAGTTGTAGAGCGTTTTGATGTTTCTGCACATGCAAGCGATCGTACGGGCTTCAGAAGCGGTTCGCGAATGCCGAAGAAGGGCAAATGGAAAACGATCTCGCTCCGTTCCGCCGCCTCGTCCTCGCGCTGCTCGCCGCCGCCGTCTGCTGCGGCGCCTTCGCCGCCAGCGCCAGCGCCACGCCGATCGGATTCGCCGGCTCCTCGACGCTCTCGTTCCCGCCGCAGATCGTCGGCGGCTCCAGCAGCGGCTCGATCTCGATCGAAAACATCGGCCCGGGCCCAGCGACGATCAACTCGGCGGTGCTCGGCGGCACCGACTCCGCCGATTTCCAGATCACCGGCACGACCTGCCCGCAGCTCCTCCCGGAAGCCCAGACGTGTGGATTCACGATCCGCTTCCAACCGCTGGCTGGCGGACCGCGGAGCGCGACCCTGACCGTCAGCGCCGCCGGGCAGCCGCCGCTGGTCGCCAGCCTCGAAGGCCAGGCCTTCACCAAGGCCCTCACCGTGCCCGGCCCGCAGAGCTTCCCGCCGACCTCGGTCGGCGGCGCCAGCACCGTTGCCGTCCCGCTCACCAACAACAGCGAAGCGAACGTCACCGTCAACAACCTCAAGGTGGAAGGCGGGGACTCCGGCGACTTCGCCGTCGAATCAAGCAGCTGCAACACGGTCGAACCGAACAAGAGCTGCACGGTCATGCTCCGCTTCAATCCGACCGCGGCCGGGACGCGCAACTCCTTCCTCGAGATCGAAACCGACGGCATCCCGGGCCCCTTCCTGATTCCGCTGAGCGGCGAAGGCGCCGCGGTCGCGCTCGCCTTCGAACCGGCCAGCATCGACTTCGGCCTGCACGAAGTCCACTCCGGCGATAGCGAACAGGTGCTGATCCTCCGCAACGCCGGCGCCGCCACCGTGCCGGTGAACAGCTTCGAAACCGTCGGTCCCGACAGGAACGAATTCTGGGTCTCGACCCCGGACTGCGGCGGCGCCAACCTGGCGCCGAGCCAGACCTGCACGCTGCAGGTCCACTTCAACGCCAACAACGAAGGCAGCTTCAGCGCGGCGGTGCGGGTCAACGCCAACGGGGTCTCGTTCGACGCACCACTCAGCGCCCGCGCCGAGCGGCCGCGGGTCGACGCCTCGCCGGCGCCGTTCGCCTTCGGCCAGACCACGGTCGGGTCGCCCCAGACCCGCCAGCTGACCCTGACCAACACCGGCAACCTGCCGGCCGGGTACTTCATCGCGATCGTCTCCGGCGGCGACGTCTCGAGCTTCGCGATCAGCGGCGAGAACTGCACCGGCCACATCATCGACCCCGGCCAGTCGTGCACGGTGCAGGTCCGCTTCGCGCCGACCGCCCCAGGCGCCAAACAGGCGACGCTTGGCTTCTTCGGCAACAGCGAAGGCCCGATGCTGGTGCCGGTCACCGGGACCGCAGTGGCGCCGCAGGTGAGCCTCTCGCCAAGCGCCCGCGACTTCGGCGCGGTCGCGGTCGGCGCCCCGGCGACCCTCCAGGTCTTCCAGCTTCGCAACGAATCGACGGCCGCCTACGAAGTCCAATCGGTCGGCCTCGGCGGCGCCGACCTCGGCGATTTCGCAATCGCCGCCGACGCCTGCAGCGAAGCCGTCCTGCAACCGGGCGAGTCCTGCGTCATCGGGGTCCGCTTCGCCCCGACCGCCGCGGGCGCCAAGCAGGCGACGCTGCGGGTCCGCGGCAGCGCCGGCACGACCACCGCCCGGCTCAGCGGCGAAGGCACCGCGGCGCCGAAGGCGGGTGAGTCGGCGCCGGCCGCGAACGGTCGCGTCGTCCTGCAGCGCAACCGCGGCGCCCGCGCCCGCGGCGCCCAGGTGACGCTCGGCCTCGCCCGCTGCGAATCGGCCCAGGCCTGCACGGTCGTGATCCGCGGCCCGAAACCGATCGCCACAGTCCGCCTCTCGATTCCGGCCGGCGCCAGCCGCCCGCTGCGGATCGCGCTCCCCGCCGGCCGCCGCGACCCCGCAGCCGCCCCGCTGCGGATCGCCCTCAGCTGGCGCACCGGCGACCGCCAGGGCTCGGCGACCTGGTCGCTTCGCTGAAGCCTTTTGGTCCCCCCGCGACCAAAAGGCTTCAGCGATGGGCGGTGACGGGCTCGAACCGCCGACCCCCTGCTTGTAAGGCAGGTGCTCTCCCAGCTGAGCTAACCGCCCCCGGAGCGCGCCGCCAGGCGGCGCGCCTGTTCTGGGGCAGGGTAGCGCCGGCCTGAGAGACTTGCGCGCATCGAGCCGGAGTCGAAACCCGTCATCTCGATCGGCCGCAACCAGTTCATCGCGCTGCTCGTCGGCGTCTGCGTGCTGAGCGCCGCGATCGGGACCGGGGTGGCGCTGCTGGCCCAGACCGGTCCGGAAGGGCCGGCCGGCAAGCAGGGCAAGCGCGGGCCGGAGGGGCCGCGCGGACCGGAAGGCGAATCGGCGAGCGGCGAACTGAGCGGCCTCGAAGCCGAAGTCGAGGAACTGCGGGGACGGACGGAAGGGCTGGAAGAAAGCCTCGGCGAAGGCTCGCCGGAGCTCGAAGAACGGCTCGAAGGGCTGGAAGAAGAAGTCCAGGAACTGGGCGGGATCACCGCCGAACTGTGCGCCGAAGAAGAATTCTTCTGCTGAGCCCGAGCCGCTGAACCGGGGCGTCGGGCGCTCCGTATTTCCGTTTGATGACGGCTGGCTCACTCAACTGGCGGTGGCGCCTGGGTCTGGCTCTGGTGACGGCATTCGCCGCACTTTCCTTCGTCGGCCTGCGCGCCGCCGCCGGTGAGTCCGCCACCGCGGCGGCGACCGCCAGCCGCGCCGGCGGCGTCTCGATCGTCAGCTTCGAATTCAAGCCGACCCCGCTCGCGGTCCACGCCGGCACCAGGGTCACCTTCTCCAACCGCAGCGGCACCACCCACACCGCGACCGAGAACGGCGGCGGCTTCGACACCGGCCGGATCGGCCCCGGCGATTCGGCCAGCGTCACCTTCAAGCGGCCCGGCACCTACCTCTTCCACTGCTCGATCCACCCGTTCATGCACGGCAGGATCGTCGTCCGCTGAGCGGCTCCAGTAGCCTCGCAGGGACATGGACACGCCCACCCTGTGGCGGTCGGCGCTGCTGCAGCTGGCCTCCGTCGCCGTCCTCTTCGTCGCCCTCGCCCTGGCGCTCCCGAAGTCGTTCTTCGTCGACTGGGGCTGGCTGGTCGGCCCGCTCGCCTGGCTCCTCTGCGCCGCCCTCACCGCCCGTGTCCTCTCGCTGCCGCTCAACCCGACCCTGCTCGGCGCCGTCCTCGCCGGCCTTCCCAGCCTGATCGCCGTGATCGTCGGCGCCCACGAGATCGGGATGGTGCTGGCCGTGATCCTGTTCGCGCTCTGGTGCGGGCGGCTGGCTCAGCAGGCCGGCTTGCCGTCTTCGCCGAGCGGCCGCATCGAGTAGCCGTCTTGCGCAAGGGGCTGACCGCAGAGCAGGCTGCCTCGTTCGGCGGCGCCGCCGCGGCCTACGAGCGCTCGCGGCCGAGCTACCCGGACGCCGCGGTCGAGTGGATCGTGCCGGCGGGAGCGCGGAAGGCGGCTGACGTCGGTGCCGGCACCGGCAAGCTGACCCGGCTGCTGCTCGAGCGCGGGCTAGCGGTGACCGCGGTCGAGCCCTCGGCGGAGATGCGGGAGACGCTGGCGCGGGGGCTGCCGGGCGCGACGGCGCTGGCCGGCTCCGGCGAGGAGCTGCCGCTCGCCGACGCCGCGGTCGACCTCGTCACCTACGCGCAGGCCTTCCACTGGGTCGACATCAGGCGAGCCTGCGCCGAGGCGGCGCGGGTGCTGCGGCCCGGGGGCCGGCTCGCCAGCGTCTGGAACGTGCGCGACGACGCAGAGGGCTGGATGCGCGAGCTCTCCGACCTGGTCGAGGGCTTCGGCGCCCACCACATGCTCGGCGACGAGTTCGCTTTCCGCGATCCATTCGGGCCGACCGAGCACCTGGAGGTGCGCTGGACGCGGCCGATGAGCGCCGAGAAGCTGGTCGATCTGTTCTCGACCCGCAGCTACCTGATCCTCGCCCCGGAGGAGGACCGCCGCCGCGTGCTCGGCGAGATCCGCGAGCTGGCCGACGGCCATCCCGAGCTGGCCGGCCGCGAGAGCTTCGAGATGCCCTATATAACGCGCTGCTTCCGCGCCGAGGCGCGCGCCTGACGCAGCGCGGTGGCGCGTGCCTCGCGCCAGGCGGTGGTCTGCGGGGAGGCGGTGACGCGGATCGGCGTCTCGGCCGGCGCCGGCGCGACGGCGGCCGGCACCGGGGCGACGACGACGGGCGCGGGCCGCTGCGGGCGCGCTTTGCGGGCGGTTCGGTGCGGGCGCAGCCGCACTTCGCGCTTGCGCTCCGCCCGTTCCCGGCGCGCCTGATGCGCCGCGGCGACCTCGGCGATCGAGGCGCGGGCGACGTGCAGCGCGGCGCCGGCGACCAGCATCAGGATGCCGACTCCGGTGGCGCCGGTGAAGATCGCCAGCAGCGCGACGAACATCAGTAGGTAGAAGAAGAACTGCAGGGCGCCGTTTAGCTCCTGCAAAGCCCCGAGGTCGAACGACGGGCGGGAGAGATGCAGGCGCGGCCGTCCCAGCCGCGGCGCCCGGGCCGCAGGCGCGAGAAGTCGATACGGAGGTCGAGGTTGGGGCGGGCGAGGCGGAGGCGGTGCATCTCTGCGGCCCAGTTCGGCGGACCGCCGGCATTCCCTGCGCCTGCAGGGTTCCGCTCAGCGACTCACGATGCGGGCGGGCGCGACGCGGGCGGCGGCGTTGTCGGCAGCGCGTAGCGGCGGGCGGCCAGCGTGTCGAGCGCTTCCTGCCAGTGCTTCGAGGGACCGGGCACCGCCTGCAACGCCTCCGCCGCGTCCCCTATCGATTCTGCTTGCTTGGTCGGCGGGCGTTCTTGCGGGTTCAGACGACGACCGAGCATTTAAGCTCGGCCTCGACGACCGCGACGACGACGGCAATTCGGGAAGTTCGCGCGAAGCGCGTGCTCTGTTCCCGGAGTCCCGTCATTGGGCGCAATATAGCGCGCTTTCGCCGTCGCTCAAAGCTCTTCGAGCCGGCGGCGGAAACCGGCGCTCGAATCGACCGCCGCGCCGGCCGCCCGCGCCTGCGCGGCGAGGTCGCGGTCGGAGGTGACGACCACGACCTCGCCCTCCGCCAGCCACTCGCCGAGCCGGCGGACGATCTCGCGGTCGGCGGCGTCGCGGCCCGGCTCGCTCGCCCAGGCGATCGCCACCCCCTCTGCCTCGAGCGGCCGCCGCGGCCGCTGCTCGAGCATCACCGTCACCTGCTCCCCGCTCGCCTTGGCCCAGCGCTCGAGCCGTGCCGCCAGCCGCTCGATCGCGCCGGCCCGGTCGCGCCACCAACCATCGGGGCGCGACCCGATCACGTTCATCGCGTCGACGACTCGGTGCACGTCGGTTAGGGTCGCAAGATGCTGGGAAAGGCGACCGCCGCCCTTGCGCTGGTGCTGGTGCTGGCCCTCGGCGTTGTGGCCGGCCGCGCCGGCGACGCCCAGGCCGAAGCCATCGTCCCGGTCGCCGGCCCCTGGCACGCGACCACCTCGGTCGGCCTCCCGGTCTCCTTCGAAGTCTCGGGCGGCCAGATCGTCGACCCGCGCTGGCGCTTCCGCTGGGGCTTCTGCGGGGTCTTCGAGAACAACGTGCCGGCGACGGTCGCGATCGAAGCCGACGGCCATTGGAAATTCACCGACCTCCGCGGCCCCTACATCGAAGGCACCTTCGTCTCCCCGAACGAGGTCGAAGGCTCGGTGACGGCGCCGAGCCGGATGCTGCCCAGCTGCCCCGAAACCCGCGCCAGCTTCGTCGCCGAACCGGGGACGGCCCCGTTCGAGCAGGCGCCGGCCGTCGTCAACGCCGAAGTCGGCGCCCACCGCCTCGTCCACGAACCGCGGCGGATGGAGATGAGCCGCGACGGCTCGATGGTTTTCTACGGGCTGAAGTGGCGCAACTTCGGCAACGACGTCGCCCGCGGCAGTGGCCACGCCTACCTGCGGTACGGCTGCCGCAGCTGCCGGAATCGGGTGGTCAGGCGGCCGCGGGTGACCGTGCTGCTCGACGAACTGGGCCAGCAGGGCGAACGCCGCGTCTACCTCCACCTCCGCTACGAATTCTTGGGCCGGGTGCCGCCCGGCTTCCACCACCGCGGGTCGCGCTACTTCAGCTAGCCGGATCGGGGAGGATGGCGCGATGCCCCAACCGCGTCGCAAAGGAAAACAGCAGGAGCGCGGCGATTACGGCTGGGTGATCTCGTTCGGCTGCAAGAACGCCGGCGAGCTGAGACGGCTGAAGGTCGACACCGACCCCTCCAGCGACACCAGCCCGATCGAGGTCCCCTGCTCCTGCGGCGAAACTCACCGGGTGACGGTCTCCCCGTACCGCCGCCGCCGCGCCGCCGACGAGCCGTTCGACCTCGAGGTCGTCTCGCTCGACGAGTTGCGCTGAGGCGCTCCCCGCACCGGCCGCGGGTCAGGCCCGTTCGGCCGACGGCTCGGGCCGCCCGCGCATCCCCAGCCGCGGCTCCTGGTCGAGCGTGGCGAGGCCCTGGTCGGGCGGCGTGTCGCGGCCGCTACGGCTGAGGTAGAAGACGAAGGCGGCGATCGCCGCCGCGAAGACGAGGCTGACCGGGCCGGTGCCGAGGCCGAGGCCGCCGCTCGATTTCGAGAGCCAGTCGGCGACCGAGGCACCGAGCGGCCGGGTCACCACGTAGGCGAACCAGAAGGCGAGGATCGAGTTCATCCCGAAGCGGAAGAAGCCGAGCGCGGGGATCGAGATCACCGCCGCGAAGAGGACGATCGAGCCGAAGTAGCCGAGCCCGAGGGAGATCGCGGTGAGGTCGCCGGCGGCGGTGCCGAGGGCGAAGGTCGCCAGCACCGCGGCCCAGTAGAAGAGCTCGCGCCGCGGCGTCGTGATGCTGTGGATCGAGAGCGTGCCCTCGACCCGGTACCAGGTGCGGAAGACCAGGGCGAGGGCGATCGCGAAGAAGATCGTCGAGGCGATGTAGGGGACGCCGAGGCCGACGTGGAGGACGTCGGCGGCCATCGTCCCGAAGACGCCGACCATCGCCACCGCCAGCCAGTAGGCCCACGGCACGTAGCGGTCCTTGGCGAGCTGGACGTAGAGCGCCGCGCAGAAGGCGATCAAGCCGACGAAGACGGCGACCTCGGGGACGATCGCGTGGACCAGGAAGTCCGAGGTCGACTCGCCCATCGCCGTCGTCAGCGCCTTGACGATCCAGAAGAAGGCGGTGACTTCGGGGACCTTGGAGAGCGTGGTCCGGGTCAGGTCGCGGCGATCCATCGGCGGCCAAGCTAGGCCAGCGTGCTTAAGCCGAGATGAGAGTCAGAGCGCGAAGGCGACGGCGAGGACGACGCCGACCACCAGGCAGTAGATCCCGAACGGGGTGAGGCGGTTCGTCTCGAAGAAGCGGAGCAGGAACCTGACCGCGAACCAGGTGGTGATCCCGGCCGCGATCGCCCCGACCAGCGCCTGACCGCGCACCCCGTCGCCGGCCGAGCCCATCAGTTCCGGCAGCTTCAGCACCCCCGCGGCGCCGATGATCGGCGTCGCCAGCAGGAAGGCGAAGCGGGCCGCGTCCTCGTTCGAGAGCCCGGTCAGGAGGCCGCCGCCCATCGTCACCCCGGAGCGCGAGATGCCCGGGATCAGCGCCGCCGCCTGGGCGGTGCCGATCGCCGCCGCCTGCTTGAAGCTCATCGTCTTCGCGATCCGCGGGTCGCCGTCGCCCTGCCAGTCGTCGGGCTCGGGCGCCCGCCGCCGCAGCCGCTCGAAGGCGAGCAGCAGGGCGCCGTTGACCGCGAGGAAGATCGCCGCCACCTCGGCCGAGGCGAAGAGGGTGCGCAGCGGGTGCTCGAGGGCGAGGCCGAGGATGCCGGCGGGGATCGTCCCGATCACCAGGAGCCAGCCGAGCCGGGCGTCGGCGTCCTCGGGGTCGAGCCGACCGCCGGCGCGGATCGTCCGCCAGAGGCCGGCGAGGATCCGCTTCCAGTCCTCCCAGAAGAAGACGAAGAGGACCAGCGCCGTGGCGCAGTGGGTGGCGACCAGGAAGGCGAGGAAGTAGTCGTCGTTCTGGTGGATGTTCCAGCCGAAGACGTGCGGCAGGATGACGCTGTGGCCGAGGCTCGAGATCGGGAACGGCTCGGCGATCCCCTGGATCACGCCGAGGACGATCGACTGGAAGTAGGTGATCGGTTCCACGGCGCGGCATCCTTTCGGCCGTTCATTAAGACGGGATGAGAACGACCGGGAGGGTAATGGTCACGGTCGACCCCGCGGCGCGGACGCTGCCGCCGTGGCGCTCGGCGGTCGCCCTGACGATTGCCAGGCCGATGCCCGAGCCGTCGCGCTCGCGGGCGCGATCGGAGCGCCAGAAGCGCTCGAAGGCGAGCTCCTCCTCGCCCGGCGGGAAGCCCGGCCCCTGGTCGTGGACGGCGACCCGGGCGACGCCGTCCTCGAGCGCCAGCGAGAGCTCGACCGCGCCGCCCGGCGGCCCGTGGATCGCCGCGTTCTCGAGCAGGTTCTCGATGCTGCGCGCCAGCGCGTCCTCCTCGCCGATCACCGTCGCCGGGCCGGCGACGGCGGTCCGCACCCCGGGCCGCCCCTCCCCCACCTCCTCGACCAGGCGGTCGAGGCGGAGCGGCCGTTGCGGCGCCGCCGCCGCGCGCTCGCGCTCGAGCGCCAGCAGGTCGCCGACCAGGCGCTGCAGGCGACGGGCGTCGCCGCGCACCTCGGCGATCACCTCCTCGGAGGCGCCGTGGCGGGCCATGTAATCGACGTTGCCGATCAGTGCCGTCAGCGGCGTCCGCATCTCGTGGCTGGCGTCGGCGAGCAGGCGGCGCTCGCGCTCGCGCGAGGCCTCGATCGCCGCCAGCATCGCGTTCAGGGTGCCGGCCAGGTCGCCGATCTCCTGCGGGTTCCGCGGCGTCGCCAGCCGCCGCGAGGTGTCGCCGCTGCGCTCGATCTCGGCCGCCGAGGAGGAGAGCGCCCGCAGCGGCGCCGTGCTGCGGCGGGTCAGGAGCGCCGCCGCGACGCCGCCGGCGAGCACCGCGCCGGCGCCGATCAGGAGCAGCAGCGTGTTCAGTTCGTGGAGCGTTTCGTCGATGTCGGCGGTGCTGGCGGCGACGATCACCACGCCGCCCGCGGCGGGGCCGCCGGCGTCGGCGATCGGCGCCGCGAAGAGGCGCAGCGGTTCGTCGCCGAGCTCGGCGTCTTCGAACGAGTTGCGGCCGCCCCGCGCCGCCCGCACCGCCGGCCCCTGCGTCGGCAGCAGCTTCGCCCCGAGGGCGAGGGAGCGGGCGACGATCGCGCCGCGGCGGTCGAGCACCTCGACGTCGAGCTGACGCCCGGAGACCGGCGATTCGAGCGCGCCGGGCGAGTCGAGCACGGCCGGCGCCGAGACCGCCAGGTGGGCGACCCCGGCGGCGCGGTCGCGGAGGCTGGAGTCGAGCGAGGAGTGGAGCTTGCCGCTGACGATCAGCCGGGCGCCGACGCCGAGGATCACCACCGCGACGAGGACGGCGGCGATCGCCGCCAGGGTCAGCCGGGCGTTGAGGCTGCGGAGCACGGCTCAGATGCTGGCGGGGTCGCCGACGAGCATCAAGCGTCGAGCCGGAAGCCGACCCCCCACACCGTCCGGATCAGCAGCGGGTCGCCGAGCTTGCGCCGCAGCCGGGCGACGTAGCGGTCGACGACGTTCTCGACCGCGGCGCCGTCCCAGATCCGCTCGACCGCGGCGGCGCGGGAGATCACCGCCCGCGGCTCGCGCATCAGCATCTCCAGCAGCTCCGCCTCGCGGCCGGTCAGCTCGACCGGCTCCTCCTCGCCGCGCCGCACCTCGTGGCGTTCGGTGTCGAGGGTCAGCGGGCCGACGCTGACCAGGCCGCTGCGGTCGCTGCCGCGCCGCTGCAGCGCCCGCAGCCGCGCCACCACCTCGGCGATCGCGAACGGCTTGACGACGTAGTCGTCGGCGCCGGCCTCGAGCCCGCGCACCCGTTCCTCGATCCCGTCGCGGGCGGTCAGCATCAGGACGCCGCCGCTCATCCCGCGCTCGCGCAGCCGCCGACAGACCTCGACCCCGTCGAGCCCCGGCATCGCGACGTCGAGCACGACCAGGTCCGGCGTCTCCCGCTCGGCGGCGACCAGGGCGGCGGCGCCGTCGGCGGCGGTCCGCACCGCGAACCCCTCGGCTCGCAGGCTGCGCTCGAGCATCCGCCGCACCGGCGGGTCGTCCTCGACGATCAGCAGGTCGTCGGCCACGGCCACGCGATTCAGTCGCCGGCGACGTCGCGGCGCAGGAAGACGAGGCCGGCGGCGAGCAGCGCCGGGATCGCGTAGATCGCGCAGACCCAGGCGGCGCGGATGATCGGGTCCCAGTCGACCGGCGAGCGGAGGAAGCCCTGCCAGGCGTTGTACTGGGTGCTGAGCAGGTAGGGATGGAGGCTTTCGAGGCCGGGCAGGATGCCGATCAGCTGGATCAGCAGCGAGAACATCAGGGTGCCGACGATCGCCGCGGCGCTGTTGCGGAAGAGGGTCGAGAAGAGCAGCCCGATGCAGGCGATCGTGAGGATCGGGATCAGGTAGACGCCGAGGCTGGCCCAGACCAGGCCCAGCCCTTCCATCGCCGAGACGCGGGTGCCGGAGAGGCTGACGATCGAGTTGAAGCCGGAGGCGAGGATGCCGGCGACGAGGGCGACGACGCCGGTCAGGACGATCGCCGCGATCGCGTAGGTGAAGGTCGCGAGCGCCTTGCCGGCGAACACCTGGTGGCGCTCGACCGAGCGGGTGAGGATCGTCTTCAGGGTCTGGTTGCGGTCCTCGGAGGCGACGATGTCGCCGGCCACCAGGGCGGTGATCAGCGGGAACATCCAGACCGCGCCGAACAGCAGCAGGACCAGCGGGATCGCCAGGCCGGTGTCGTGGACGTATTTGCCGAAGGCGACGTCGTTGGGGCTGTCGCCGCGGATCACGAGGGCGACGACGAAGATGATCGGCACAAGCGCCGCCGCGCCGAGTCCCAGGTAGGTGCGCTTCTGGGCGCGGAGCTTGCGCAGCTCCCAGCGGTAGATCGTCAGCGTGCCGGGGTTCATGCCGCCCGCTCCAGCGCCGGCGCCGGCGCGGCGCCCGTCCCCGGGCCCTCGGTCAGCTTGAAGAAGAGGTCCTCGAGGCTCGCCTGGCGCGGGCTCAGCTCGGTGATCAGGGCGCCGGACTCGGTCAGCGCCAGCGACAGCGCCGCGACCGCCTCGTCGCTCTCGGCGTCGAAGGTGAGGCCGCCCTCGACCCCGGCCCGCAGCTCGCTGATCCCCGCCTGGGCGGCGGCGACGCGGCGGGCGACGCTGTCGTCGGTGGTCCGCAGCAGGTAGCCGCCGCCGGCCTGGTGGCGCAGCTCGGCGAGCGAGCCCTGGTAGGCGACGCCGCCCTTGCGGACGATCGCGACCCGGTTGCAGAGGTCTTCGACCTCGCCGAGCAGGTGGCTGGAGAGCAGCACGGTCATGCCGCGGGCGGAGAGCTCGCGGATCAGGTCGCGCATGTCGCGCATCCCGGCCGGGTCGAGGCCGGTCGCCGGCTCGTCGAGCAGCAGCAGCTTCGGCTGCCGCAGGAGCGCCGCGGCGATCCCCAGCCGCTGCCGCATCCCATGCGAGTAGGCGCCGACCCGGTCCCTGGCGCGGTCGGCGAGGCCGACGATCTCGAGCGCCTCCCCGATCCGCGACTTGGCGTCGTCGCCGTCGAGCGCGGCGAGCAGCTCGAGGTTGGTGAGGCCGTTCAGGTAGGGGTAGAAGGAGGGCGCTTCGACGAAGCCGGCGACGCCCTCGAGCGCCCGCACCGTCACCTGCGGGTCGCGGCCGAAGAGCCGCACCGTGCCGGCGGTCGGGCGGATCAGCCCGAGCATCATCCGCAGCGAGGTCGTCTTGCCGGCGCCGTTCGGGCCGAGGTAGCCGAAGACGTCGCCGGGCTCGACCGTCAGGTCGACGTCCTTGACCGCGTCGAGCTCGCCGTAGCGCTTGCCGAGGCCGCGGACTTCGACCGGAAGTCCGCGGCCCTCCTCGGCAAGCGGCGGCTCGGCCGCGGGGGTCAGAGCGCCCTCGCGGCGGCCTCGGCGGCGGCGGGCGGCACCGAGCCGACGACGATGTAGTCGACGCCGTCGCGGCTGAAGCGCAGCACCGTGCCGAGCGCGGTGTCGAGCTCTTCGCCCTGGGCGCCGTTGATCGAGACCTTCGGCAGGCTCAGCCCGCCCATCGCTTCTTCGCCCCCGGCTTCGCTCGGGTCGCTGGCGGACTCGATCACCGCGATCCCGCCGAGGCCTTCGCCGTAGGTGGCGATCGCGGCGCTCTTGCCGTCGACTTCGATTGCCCGCACCTCGTTCTGCGGCAGGCCGGCGAGGCTGCTCGGCGCGTCGAGCTTGAAGTCGACCGCTTCCTGGACCGCCTCGGCGCCGACGATTTCGCGCGGCTTGCCGGGCTCGCCGCCGTTCATCTTTTCCGCGTCGAGGTTGACGACCTGGGCGCTGGCCGGCGGCGAGATTTCGAAGGTCGAGGCCGGGATCGCTTCGAAGGAGACGTCGGTCGCCTTCAGCTCCAGCACCGGCGAGCTCGATTCGCTCGAGTAGATCGCCGCCCGCAGCGGGACTCCGTTGTTGGCGTCCCAGGAGAGCTCGGCGCCGCCCAGCAGGCCGCCGTCGTGCTTGGGGGCGACGCGGACCGTGTAGGTCGGCTGGCCGGCGACGTCGGAGGGCGTCGCGCCGCTGATGTCGGCGTGGTTTTCGGCGCGAGTGATCTCGGTTTCGATCTGGCCCAGCCCCGGCACGGCTTCGTCGCCTTCCTGTCCGCCCTCTTCTTCCGGCAACGTGCCTTCGTAGACGGTTTCGGAGCTGCCGTCGTAGATCTGGAAGTGGCGATCGGTGACGAGGACCTGGCTGTCTCCGCCGCCCATCCCTGCTTCGGACTGCAGCTCGAGCCGCAGCTTGCCGCCTTCGTCGGGCGAGGCCCAGAGGCGGCCGCTGGCGCCGGCCATCAGCGGGTCGGCGCCCTGGATGCTGGAGGCGTCGACGAGGTCGTTGGTGAAGTCGATGCGGGCGCTGATCCCGGGCACGGCCGGCGCGTTCAACGCCTCCTGGACCGCGTTCGCGAGTGGTTTCGGCGGCGGCGTCGGGCCGCTGCCGCTGGTCGCGCCGAGCGCGACCGCGGTGACGCCGATCACCGCCAGCGCCGCCAGCGCGCAGATCGCCAGCAGCCGGCGGGTCGAGATTCGTCTCAGTGCGGACACAACAGCCTCCTTTGCAAGTGCTTTCGAGGCTTCAAGCTAGGCACAAGCCCTGAAATAACTCTGACACCTGGGAACCGTCGGCATTCAGAGCCCGCCGCGGGGTGCCTGCGGCGGGCCCGCCGCCCCGCCCGCGCCAGACCGTGGTTGTCTTTCGTCAACCGCCCCCCGGCGTGGTTGTCTTTTCTCAACTCCTGGTTGACGAAAGACAACCACGCCCCCTCGAGGTTGACGAAAGACAACCGCGCGGTGCCGGGTCAGGCCTGCTCGGCCGCGCGCGCGGCGCCGGGTTAGGCCTGCTCGGGGTGCTCGTGGTGGGCGGTGAGGTCGAGCCACTCGGCGCGGCTCGGCGGTGACGCTGCGCCGCCGGCCTGCAGCGCCGGCGCCAGGCGCTCCTCCATGAAGCGTTCCTGGTCGGCCTTCGAGCGCCAGATCTCGAAGACGACGAAGCCGCCCTCGCGGGCGGCGCCGGTGTGGGAGACGAGGCCCTCCGGCCAGTCGCCCTCGCCGCTCTCCATCTCGATGCCGAGCGCCTCGTTGACGCGTCCGTACGTATCCGCGCCGAAGCCGTCGAACTCGAGGATCAATCCCTCAGCCATCTCATCTCCTCCGTGGTGGGTGGCCGAGCAGATCGAAGCTATCGGGTAGGACTTGCAGCGACAAGCGATCGGGACCCGGTCCCAGACGAAGGAGGCGGTTATGGCAGCGCGCAAGGGCAGTGCCGTGTGGAAGGGCGACCTCAAAGGCGGCGACGGCACGGTGACCGTCGGCGAGTCGGCCTGGACCGGCAGCTACTCGTTCAAGTCGCGGTTCGAAGAGGGCGAGGGGACCAACCCAGAGGAGCTGATCGCGGCTGCCCACGCCTCCTGCTTCGCGATGGCGCTCAGCAACGCGCTCGCCGAAGCCGGCAACCCGCCCGACTCGATCGATGCGACCGCCGGCGTCTCGCTGCGCCGCATCGACGACGCGCCGACGATCGCCCAGATCGACCTCGAGGTGGTCGGCTCGGTCCCCGGCATCGACGAGGCGACCTTCGTCGCGACGGCCGAAGCGGCGAAGCAGGCCTGCCCGGTCTCGCGGGCCCTCGCCGGCGTGCCGGAGATCAACCTCAGCGCGCGGCTGGCCTGAGCCCGGCCCGTGATAGACAGGCCCGGTGGAAACGCCGGTGCTTGTCGTGGGGGCAGGGCCGACCGGGCTGCTGCTGGCGGCCGAGCTGCGGCGGCGCGGGGTCGAGTGCATGCTGGTCGACGCCCGCGAGGAACCGAACCAGTGGGACCGGGCGACGATCGTCCACCCGCGCTCGGTCGAGCACTTCGCGACGCTCGGCTTCGCCGACCGGTTCCTCGAGGCCGGCGTCCACCAGTGGGGAATCAGGATCTTCTCCGGCGGCGAGCAGCTCGCCGAAATGGACCTGGCGACGAGCGGCAGCCGCTACGGGTTCAGCGTCAACGTCTCCGAGGAGGTGACCGAGCGGATCCTCACCGACCACCTCGCCGAGCAGGGCGGCGAGGTGCTGCGCGGCCGCACCATGGTCGGGCTCGCCGAGGACGAGGACGGCGTCACCGCGACGCTCGCGCGCGACGGCGGTGAGGAAGAGGTCCGCGCCGCCTGGGTGGTCGGCTGCGGCGGCCTCCACAGCCCCGTCCGCGAGCTGACCGGGATCCCCTTCGAGGGCCACGACATCGCCGACCCCTGGGCGGTCTTCGACCTCACCCTCGCCGGTTGGGCCAGCGACCTCGACGTCAACTTCGGCTTCCTCGACCAGCCGCCGGTGATCCTGACGCCGCTGCCCGGCGAGCGCTGGCGCGCCTACCTCCGCCCCACCGGGCCCGACTCCGACCTGGTCGCCGAGGCAGCCGCGGTGATCGGCCGCTACGACCCGCGCGCGGAGATCGTCGATGTCGCCAACCCCGGCCGCTTCCGGTGCCACTCGAAGGTCGCCGCCCGATACCGCGAGGGCCGGGCGCTGCTGGCCGGCGACGCCGCCCACGTCTGCACCCCGGCGCAGGGGCATGGGATGAACACCGGCCTGCAGGACTCGATCAACCTCGCCTGGAAGCTGGCGCTGGTGGTGACCGGCGCGGCCGAGGAAGCGCTACTCGACAGCTACGAAGCCGAGCGGCGGCCGGTGGCGGAGGCGATCCTCGCCTCCGGCGACGCCTTCGAGTCGATGCAGGCGGTGAGCGGCGCCGAGCAGCGGGCCGCCCGCGACCGGGCCCTGCGCGAATCCTTCGCCGACCCTGAGACCGTTCACCACGAGGTCGTCGCCGAGGTCGAGCTCGACATCGACTACGCCGGCTCGCCGATCGTGGTCGCCGGCGGGGGCCGGGGCGAGGACGGCGAGCTGGCGGCGGGAGCGCGGCTGCCGGCCGAGCTGCAGGATCTCCTCACCCCGGGCCACACGCTGCTGGTCCCGGTCGTCGGCGTCGAGGCGAGCGACGCGGGCGGCGTGCTCCTGGGCGAGCGGCTCAGCGTCGAGGTGCTCGACTTCTTCGCCGACGCGATGCTGGTCAGCGGCCTCGGGCCCGAACCGGCTGCGCGCCTCGGCCTCGACGGCCTGACCGTGATCGCCGTCCGCCCCGACGGCCACATCGGTCTCCGCCACGACGGCGTCGACGGCGCGGCCGAGGCGGTGGCCGGTTACGTCGAGCTGGTCCGCGCCGGCCGACGTTGAACCTCGAGCGCTCCGTATCGTCCACCCATGCCCAGGTACGCCGTCAACGAGGCCGCGGTCGAGTACGCCCGCGAGCTGATCGAGAAGCGCCAGTACGTGCTGGAGAGCGAGTGGGGCGAGGTGCAGCCCGGCGCCGAGGACGAGAACGCGTTCCGCGAGCGCCACTCGTGGGAGGAGTACGGGCGCTGGTTCCTCGGCCTGACCGAGGACGCGGCGGAGGAGACCAAGGGCCGCTACGCCTTCGCCTACGGCGACTTCCGACGGCTGCACCGCTCGGGGCTGATCGCCTGCGTCTACCGGGCGGCGGAGTGGCGGCACAAGGAGGTCGAGCTGGCCGCCCACGACCTCCTGCAGCGGCTCGACCGGGCGAGCGGCTAGCGCCCGCCCGCCCAGCGAGCGGAGCGGCCCTCAGTCGCTGACGACGACCGTCGCGGTGCGGGTGGCGCTGCGGGCGCCGACCGTCAGCGTCACGGTCACCCGGTAGCGGCCCGGCTTGGCGTGGGCGCCGACCGCGAGCGGGACGTCGACGGTGCGCGACTGGCCCGGCCGCAGCGGGCCGGCCTCGACCTCGTCGTCGCCGCCGAGCCGCAGGCCGCTCGGCGCGTCGACGGTCAGCGTCACCCGGCGGGCGGTCGTCGTCGTGTCGTTGCCGAGCCGGAAGGAGAGGTGGGCGGTGCGACCGCGGCGGACCGAGTTGCTCGCATCCTTGGCGGTGAATTCGAACGTCCCGTCCTTGCCGTCCTTGCCGTTCTTCCCGGCCGGGCCGCGCGGGCCGGCCGGGCCCTGCGGGCCGGTGTCGCCCTTCGGCCCGCGGGCGCCGGCGTCGCCTTTCGCGCCCTGCGCGCCGGTCTCGCCTTTCGCGCCTCGGTCGCCCTGCTGCCCGGGGTCGCCCTGCGGGCCCGGGTCACCTTGCGGGCCCTGCGGCAGGCCGCTGCTGGTCGCCGTCAGCGGCACCAGGGTCGGGCTGCCGGCGAGGTTCGAGGCGATCGCCAGGTCGGCGATCGAGGTCGCGTTTTCGCGACCAGGGGCGAACCGAATCTGCACTTCGCAGCTTTCCCCCGGCGCCAGCGTCGCGCCGCTGCAGGCGTCGGCGGTGAGCAGGAAGTCGCCGCTCGAGTCCCGGTCGCTGGGCTCGAGGGCGACCGTGGAGATGACGAGGTTGGCGTCGCCTTCGTTGGTCAGCGACACCCACTGGCCGACGCCGATCGTCCCCGCCGCCTGGGTCGGGAAGGTCGGCGGCGTCGGGTTCAGCTGCGGCCCGACCGCGCCGGCGTTGGAGGTGCGGCCCGGCGAGCCGATCTCGTCGTGCGCTTTGACGGCGCCGTTAGTGCCCTCGACGCTGAAGGTCGAGATTTTCGGGACCGGCGCGGCGAAGCTGCCGAGGCCGGCGGCGTTGTCGAGCGTGGCGGGCGCGGCGGTGCCGTCGAAGGCGACGCCGGTGATGTGGTCGCCGGCGGCGTCGAAGACGTTGACGCCGTCGCCGCCGGTGCTGAGGCCGACGCCGGAGCCTTCGTAGGTGCCGATCTGGAAGCCGGCCGGCACCGAGGAGCCGAACCAGAAGCTCTCGAAGGCGGCGATCTTGCTGCTGTTGCCTTCGATCAAGATCGCCGCGGCGCCCGGCGCCAGGCTGGTGACGCCGAGCAGCGGCACCGCGGTGGCGAAGGAGTTGGAGCTGTCGTCGATCTTCCAACCCGTCAGGTCGACGGCCTTGGTGCCGCGGTTGGTCAGCTCGAACCAGTCGGTCCCGTAGGGGCTTTCGCCGCTCGCCCACGGTGCCACCTCGCTGACGACCACCGGCGTCGGCACCGCCGGCGCCTTGCCCGGCGAGCCGACTTCGGTGCCGATCGTGAAGGCGCCGTTGACGCCGTCGGCGCTCAGCGTCGCGATCGAGGGCGGGGCGGCGCTGCCGCTGCCGAGCCCGGCGGCGTTGTCGAAGCTCTTGCCGGTCGAGGCGGTCGAGTCGGGGAAGGAGATCCCGGCGACGTGTGCGCCCGCCTGGTCGAAGACGTTGACGCCGTCGCCGCCGGTGCTGAGGCCGACGCCGCTGCCGCTGTAGGTGCCGATCTGGAAGCCGGTCGGCGCGCCGCCGGGGAACCAGTTGCTGACGAAGGCGGCCGCCTTGGCGCTGTCGCCTTCGACGAAGATCGCCGACTGTCCCGGCGCCAGGCTGGCGACGCCGGCGAGCGGCACCGCGCTCGAGAACGCGTTGGAGCTGTCGTCCATCTTCCAGTTGGTCAGGTTGACCGCGCCGGCGCCGATGTTGGTCAGCTCGAACCAGTCGGCTTCGTACGGAGTCGTGCCGCTGCCCCACGGCGCCGCCTCGGTGACCGCGACTTCGGCCTCCTCGCCGCCGGTCCCGACCGGGGTGACGGTGAGCGTGTAGGGGTCGCTGGTCGCGTCGGGGCTGCCGCCGGCGGCCGGGTCGTCGACCGCGACGCTGACCGTGTAGCTCGGCTTGGCCGCCGCGTTCAGCGTCGTCCCCTTCTTCAGGTAGAGGCCGTTGCCGTCGACTTCGAATGAGGAGGCGTCGGGGCCGGTCACCGAGAGGTCGTTTTCGCCGAAGCCGTCGGCGTCGGCGACTTCGACGTCGGCCAGCTTCAGCCGCGCCGCGGTCGCCCCCTGTTCCTCGATCGAGGTCGGTCGGGTTGGCGAGCGTGACCGCGGTCGGCGCCGTGTCCGGGTCGGTCTGCGGCGCGAAGACCCACAGCTGCGGGTGGTCGGAGTCGCCGCCGCCGTTCTCGCTGACGACGTAGAGGTTGCCGTCTTCGTCCATCGTCACGCCCTCTTGCGTCTGGTCGGGGATCGAGAGCGGGTTGCCGGGATCGCGGACCAGGGTCAGCGAGCTCGAGACGTTGCCTTCGCGGTCGACGTTCTCGATCCGCCCCGATTCCTGGCTGATGATCAGCAGGTGGCTGGAGTCGGCGGTGCCGTCGAGCGAGTGCAGGTTGGTCAGCGCGTAGACGTCGGAGAAGTCGAGCAGGCCGGCTTTGGCCGGGTCGAAGAGGTTGCTCGGCTCGTCGGTGGTCGGCGAGCCGTTGCTCGCGGTCTCCGCGTCCCAGTCGATTTCGGTTTCGAAGATGCCCTCCGGTGCCATCTCCTTGACGGCGATGTAGTGGCCGTCGGCGCGGTCGAAGCTGACCCCCTCGAGGCCGATGTTGCCGACGTCGGTGCCGAGGTCGACCGTCCTCGCGTCGGCGTGGGTGATCTCCGTGTTCGGGACGTAGACGACCTTGTCGAGCTTCCGTTCGCGCTCCTCGGTGATCACGAATTCGCCGTTGCCGATGTAGGCGATGCCCTCGGTGTCGAAGAAGTCGGTGCCCTGCGGGCTGCCGCCGGGGGCGAGGGTCATCGTGTCGATCAGGGCGCCGGTTTTGCTGACCTGGGTGATCGAGGTGCCGCCGTCGCCGACCACGAACAGGGTGTTCGTGTCCCAGTCCCAGGTGACGCCCGAGGCCTCCTGGGCGAGCAGGTTGTTGGCCGGCGGCGTGGTCCGGGTCGGCTCCGGCAGGTCGAAGCGGCCGACCCGCTTGTAGGTCGCCAGGTCGACGCCGGTCAGGGCGGCGTCGGCGCGGGCGAGCGAGGGCCGCCGCCGCGAGCAGGGCCAGCGCCGCGCAGGCGAAGGCGAGGACGAGCGCGCGCGCGGCGCGCCTGCTGGCGGGACGGGTCGGACGGCTCGCGGCGATCGCGGACATGGACGAAGCTCCCCCTATTCGGAAGCCGCCACGCCTTAGTGCCGGCGGCCGCAGGACCGTATTGCCGCCGATTTCGCCGACTTGTGAATCCTTTGAGGCCGGCTTGTGAACAAGCTGTTGCCGACCTAGCCCGCCGATCGGCGAGGATGCGGAGGTGCGTGCCGCCTACGTCGAGGAGCTGAGCCCCGAGCCGCGGGTCCAGGTCGGCGAGCTGCCCGAGCCCGACCGCGGCACCGGCGAGACGCTGATCGCGGTCGCCGCGGCGACCGTCGCCCACTTCGAGCTGACCGTGCTGAGCGGCGAGCACTTCGCGCCGCCGCCGCTGCCGTTCGTCGCCGGCTCCGAAGTCGCGGGCCGGGTGCTCGAGTCCGAGGCGTTCGCGCCGGGGACCCTGGTCCGGGTCGGCGGCGCCGGCGTCGGCGTCGTCCGCGACGGCGGCTGGGCCGAGCGGCTGGTCGCCCCGGACGCGGCGATCGACGCGCTGCCGGATGGCGTCGACCCGGCGATCGCCGCCGCCTACTTCTCGCCGGCCGGCACCGCCCATGCGGCGCTCAACATCGTTGGCGGGCTGCGGCCGGGCGACAGCGTCGCGGTGACCGGCGCCACCGGCGCCGTCGCCTCGCTGACGATGCAGCTGGCGCTGCGCGCCGGCGCCGGCCGCGTGGTCGGCTTCCATCGCGACGCCGACCAGGGCCACCTGCTCCCCGAGGGCGCCGAGTCGGTGCAGTGGGAGGGCGCCGCGACCGCCGACCGCTTCCGCGGCGAGGACGGCTTCGACATCGTCGTCGACGTGGTCGGCGGCGAGATCACCTCGCTGCTCGCGACCCGCACGATCAAGCCGGGCGGCACCCTGGTGATGGTCGGCTACGCCGGCAGCGGCGAGCTCTCCACCTCGCTGACCGAGCTGATCGTCGCCGACGTCAGCCTGAAGCCGGTCAACGCGATCAACCTCGAGCAGCAGATGCGACCCGCCGCCAACGCGATGCTGACCGAAATCGGCGCCGGGCTGGAGCTGCGCACCACGAGCCTGCCGCTCGAGCAGATCGACGAGGCGATCGCGCTGCTGCTCGCCGGCACCGCCGGCGGCCGCATCCTGGTCGAGCCTTAGCGCGCCCGCGCCCGCAGGAACGCCAGCGCCGGCCGCGCACCGGCGCCTTCGCTATAGTTCACCAAATGGTTAACGATCCGTTCCGGGCCCTCGCCCACCCGCTGCGCCGCGAGATCGTCGAACGGCTCGCCGCCGGACCGGCGAGCGTCGGCGAAGTCACCCGCGGCTTCGAGGTCTCGAAGCCGGCGATCTCCAAGCACCTGAAGGTGCTCGAGGAGACGGGCGTGATCAACCGCGTGGTCGAAGGCCGGACGCACCGCCTCTCGCTCGAGCCGCAGGCGCTCGAGGGGGCGGTCGAGTGGATCGATCGCCAGCGCGCCCTCTGGGGCGGCATGTTCGACGCAGTCGAGGACTACTTGAGCGAAAAGGAGACGAGATGAATTTGCCACCGATCGTGTCGGCGGAGGATTGGAAGGTGGCCCGCGAGGAGCTGCTGGTCAAGGAGAAGGAGGCGACCCGGGCCCGCGACGCGCTGGCCGCCGAACGACGGCGGATGCCGCGGATGGCGGTGACCAAGGACTACCGCTTCGAGGGGCCCGACGGCGAGGTCGGCCTGGCCGACCTCTTCGACGGCCGCCGGCAGCTGGTCGTCTACCGCTTCTTCTTCGAGCCCGGCGTCGCCGGCTACCCGGAGAGCGGCTGTCCCGGCTGCTCGTTCGGCGCCGACCAGCTCGCCCACCTCGCCCACCTGAACGCTCGCGACACCACCTACGTGCGGGTCTCGCGCGCTCCCCAGAAGGAGATCGAGCGCTACGCGCGGCGCATGGGATGGGACGTTCCGTGGTACACCATCACCGACGACTTCGACCTCGACTTCGGCGTCGACGAATGGCACGGCACCAACGTCTTCTTCAAGGACGGTGAGGAGATCACCCGCACCTACTTCATCGACGCCCGTGGGGACGAAGCGCTGGGCAGCACCTGGAGCTACCTCGACATCACCCCGCTCGGCCGCCAGGAGGAATGGGAGGACTCGCCGCAGGGCTACCCGCAGACGCCGCCCTACGGCTGGTGGCGGCTGCACGACTCCTACGAGGACGCATGAGCCAGGCGACGACGCTGCTGATCGAGCGCACCTTCCAGGCCCCGGCCGAGGACGTCTTCGACGCCTGGACCAGCGAGGAGGTGCTGCGCCGCTGGCACCACGCCGGCTACGACTGGGAAACCTGCGAGGCGTCCGTCGACCTGCGGGTCGGCGGCGCCCTGCGCGTCGTCATGCGCGACCCCCACAAGGACGTCGAGCACGGCGGCGGCGGTCGCTACACCGAGATCGACCGCCCCCGCCGCCTCGCCTTCACCTGGATCTGGGACCGCGACGAGCGCGAGACGCTGATCGAGATCGAGTTCGAGGACCTCGGCGACGCCACCGCGGTCCGCTTCACCCACAGCGGCCTGGTGGACGCCGAAGCGGTGAGGGACCACGAATACGGCTGGAACATCGCCCTCGACAACCTCGACACCGCCCTCACCGGTGCCCGCCACGGATGACCCCGCTCGCCCACATCGCCGGCATCCCGGTCGAGGAGACGGCGCTCGCCTTCGGCCCGGTGCTGCTCGCCGGCGGCGGCATCGCGACGCTGAAAGTCCGCGAACGGCTCGAGCGGGTGCGCCGCGCCCGCCGCCCCCGGCCGTCGCGGTCGAGCGGCTCGCCCCGCCGCTAGCTCTCGCACCAGACCCACCCTCGCGCACTTGTCTCCGCTATCCGGAGACAAGTGCGCGAGGGTCACGGCACCCCTAACCTGCGGCGCTTGAGAGCGCGGGCGCGAAAGTGGTGGGCAGCCGCCGAGCCCTACCTGGTCGCGATCCGCGACGGCGACGAGGAAGCGCTGCTGCGCGCGCTCGACGCCGCCGCCCGCTCGCACCGCGCCCTCGCTCCGCTCGCCTTCGCCGCCGGCGGCGTCGCGATGCTGCTGGCCGGGGTGCGGCTGCTGTTCGCCAACTGGCGGCTGACCCTGGTCGAGGTGCTGCCGGCGCTCTGGATCTGGGCGGTGATGTACGACCTCCGCATCCACCTGATCCGCGACGGCTCGGCGCTCGAGGTGAGCGGGCCGGCGCTGATCCCGGTCGGCCTCGCGATCGTCGCGATCACCGTCCTCTGCTTCTTCCTCAACGCGGTCTTCGCCTTCGCCGTCGCCCAGCCGCAGGCCCCAGAGGTGCGGCCGGCGCTGGCCCGGGCCCGGCGCCACCTGGGGACGATCGCCGGCTGGGGGACCGCCTTCGGGGTCGCCATCGCGCTCTGCACGACGGTCGTCGCCCGCGGCGACCGCCTCACGTTCACCGTCGCCCTCGGGGTCGTCGTCGGCCTGCTGATGGTCGCCTACGTGGCGGTGCCGGCGCGGCTGGTCGGGGTGCGCCAGGAGCGCTCGCGCCGCGACCGCCTCTCGGCCAGCGCGATCGGCGCCGCGCTCGGCTTCCTGGTCAGCGCGCCGCCCTATCTGATCGGCCGAATCGGGCTCTTGATGATCGGCTCCCCGATCCTGCGGATCCCCGGTCTGATCCTCTTCGCGCTCGGGATCACCCTGCAGGCGGGGGCGACGAGTGCGGTGCGTGCGGTGAAAATGGGAGCCAAATTGGGGTCTGGTACGAAATAGCGACCTATCGTGCCGTTAGCGTCAACGGTCAAAGTCCGCCGGAAGCGGATCATCGACGGGTTCGGAGGAACGCAATGGCAATCGTCAACAAGGACGAGTTGGCCCGCGACGTAGCCGCGAAGAGCGGTCTGGGCGTGGGTGAAGCGAAGCGCGCCCTGGAGGCGACGCTGCAGTCGATCGAAGAGCAGATCGGCGAAGGCAACGAGGTGCGTCTGACCGGGTTCGGCAAATTCTCGGTCTCGCGACGCGCGGCACGCCAGGGGCGCAACCCCCGCACCGGCGAGTCGATGATGATCGCCGCCAAATCGGTGCCGAAGTTCAGCGCCGGAGCCGAGCTGAAGAAAGCGGCCCAGTAGGCCGGGTTAGCCCCCCACCGGCCGGGCCGCAGCTCACGAGGCGCGGCCCGGCCGGCCCCCCACCGGCGCCGGCGGTCGCCCGGCGCCGTCCTCCAGCACCGCCCGCGCCGCCGCGGTCAGCGGCGGCTCCAGCTCCAGCAGCCCTTCCAGGTGGCGCTCGGCCCAGGCAATCGGCAGGCCGGCGGGGATGCCGGCGGCGTCGCGCTCGCCGTCGAGCTCCAGCAGCGGGCCGGGGCGGCGCGCCAGCCGGCTCGCCGGGCCGGCGCTCGGCTCCGGCGCCTCCGGCTCGGCCGGCGGCGGCATGGTGCCGGCGAAGACGGCGGCGCCGAAGCCTTCGAACCAGGCGCGGCGGGCGCTCCGCGTCCGGTCGAGCGGCGCCCGCAGCCTCGCCACCCAGCCGGCGTCGGGGTCGAGCGGGGCGAGCGGCGCCAGCTCGGCGGCGTTGTCGAAGAGGCGGGCGACCCGCCGCACCCGGGTGGCGCCGCCGACCAGCTGCGCCAGCGCGTCGAGGTCCTCGTGGGCGGAGCTGTTCTCGCCGAGGTACTCGCGGACGGTCTCGTCGAGCCGCAGCGCCGCGTCGCTCGCTTCGGCCGCGGTTTCCTGGAGCGGCGCCGGGTCGCCGCCCTCGAGCCGCGAGGAGATCGCCAGGTCGAGGTAGCGGGCGGCGAGCACGTAGGCGCCGCCGAGCGCCTCGCGCAGCACCGCGGAGGCGCCGCGCGGCCAGATCAGGAAGCCGGTCAGGAGGCTGACCCCGCAGCCGATCGCGACGTCCTCGATCCGCACCACCCCGACCGACCAGCCGACCGGGTTCAGCAGGTTGAAGAGGACGACCACGGCGACCGTGAAGCCGGCCTGGCCGGCGGCGAAGGAGATCGCCCGCGGCGAGTAGGCGGCGAGCAGGATCGCGAACGGCAGCACCACCCAGAGCAGCGGCGTCGTGCTGCCGATCGCCAGCACGATCACGCCGCCGACGAGGATCCCGACCACGGTGCCGGCGATCGCCTCGACCACCGTGGTCCCGGTCGCCAGCGCGCTCGAGCGCAGCACCGACATCGTCCCCAGCACCACCCAGAAGCCGTTCTGGGTGTCGGCGACGCGGGCGACCAGCACCGCCAGCGCCAGCCCGGCGGCGCCGCGCAGGCTGTTGCGCAGCCAGACCGAGCGCATGTTGGCGTGGGAGGCGGCGATCCGGCGGGCGCGGCGCAGGCGGCCGGCTTCGGGGGCGAGCGAGGGGTCGGGCGGGGCGACGCCGCCGCTGGCCTGGATCGCGTGGCGGCCGATCTGCAGGGCGCCGTAGGCGAGCGCGCGGAGCCGGTATACCTCGTTCAACTCGGCGCTCAGCTCGGCCTCGTCGCGATCCGGCCCGGCGGCGATCTCGGCCAGGAAGGCGGCGCCGATCGCGTCGTGGGCCTCGTCGAGCGCGCGCAGCTCGGCGCCGCCGTCGCCGGCATGGTCGGCCCGCAGGCGCTCGGCGGCGATCGTCAGGGCGGACGGGACCGCCGCTTCGATCTGCGCCCGCTCGCCGGCGCAGACGCCCTTCGCCTCGGCCGCGGCGGGCTGCTCGCGGGCGGCGGCGTCGAACCATTCGAGGTCGTCGATCAGGCGGCCGAGGGCGGCGGAGCGGCCGCCGATCCCGCTCGGCCGGCGCGGCGTCGCGACGAAGGCGGCGTGGGCGGCGGCGACCGCCGCGTTGGCGTCGGCGGCGAGGGAGGCGAGGCGTTCCTCCTCCCCGCCCTCGGCGCTCGCCTCGAGCAGCGCCGCCAGCGCCGTGACCGCCGCCGCGGCCCGCGCCCGCAGCTGGTCGCGCGGCCGCCGCGGCCAGAGCAGGAAGATCGCAGTCAGCGCGGCGGCCGAGCCCAGCCCCCAGCCGGCGAGCCGGGCCGGGATCGCGCCGGGGTCGGCCGGCACCATCGCGGCGAGGACGAAGGCGAGGATCGCCGCCAGCTGGGCGGCGGCCAGGTAGCCGTTGAAGACGCCGGCGAAGAGGACCGCGAAGCCGACCACCGCCATCGCCGCGACCGCCAGCCAGGTCGTCTGCGAGCAGAGCGTGCCGGCGACGACGAGCACGGCGCTGCCGAGGACCAGCGCCACGAAGGCGGTCAGCCGCGCCTGCCGGGCGCCGCCGAAGTCGACGAAGACGATGAGCGCCAGGGAGCCGAAGCCGGCGAACAGCGCCAGTGCCGGCGAGTCGAGGACCTCGAGCCCGAAGGCGAAGACGGCCGGCGCCACGAGCGCCGCCCGGATCGCGTTCTTCAACGCGAAATGGCCGGGGTCGGAGATTTCCAGCTGCACCGGGCGAGCCTACTTCGGCCCGGGAGATCGCCTTGCCCGCGATGCCGACCGGATAGCTTCTCCTCCGAAAAGGACATTCGATCCGAAGAGAGAGATAGATGGCGACGGTCACCGAGTACGAGGCGGGTCAGGTCGAGAAAGCCAACGCGACCGGCAAACAGCCCGTCGTCTTCGTCCACGGGCTGTGGCTGCTGCCGAGTAGCTGGGACCGCTGGGCCGCCGCCTTCAAGAAAGCCGGATACGTGCCGCTGACCCCGGGCTGGCCCGACGATCCCGACACCGTCGCCGAGGCCAAAGAGCACCCCGAGGCCCTCGCCCACAAGTCGATCGGCCAGATCGCCGATCACTTCGAGGAGGTGATCGGCGGGCTGAAGAAGAAGCCGGCGGTGATCGGCCATTCCTTCGGCGGCCTGCTCACCCAGATCCTCGCCGGCCGTGGCCTGGCGGCCGTCTCGGTGGCGTTCGACTCGGCCCCCTTCCGCGGCATCCTGCCGCTGCCGATCTCCTCGCTGAAATCCGGCAAACCGGTACTCGGCAACCCCGCCAACCGCAGCCGCGCGGTGCCGCTCACCTACGACCAGTTCCGCTACTCGTTCGCCAACACCGTCTCCGAGGAGGAGGCGATGCAGCTCTACAACGAATTCTCGGTGCCGGGCTCGGGGGTGCCGCTGTTCCAGGCGGCGAGCGCCAACCTCAACCCCTGGACCGAGGCCAAGGTGGACCACAAAAACCCCGACCGCGGGCCGATGTTGATCGTCTACGGCAGCGCCGACCACGTCTCGCCGGCGGCGATCAACAAGGCGATCTTCAAGAAACAAGAGAAGAACAAGGGCGTCACCGAGCTGGTCGAGATCGACGGCGCCAGCCACGGCCTGACGATCGACAGCAGCTGGCGCAGGTCCTGCGACACGGCGCTCGAGTTCGTCCAGCGCTTCGTCTGATGGACCTCGGCCTCGAGGACAAGGTCGCGGTCGTCACCGGCGCCGGCAAGGGGATCGGCCTCGCCGTCACCAGGCGGCTGGCGGCCGAGGGGGCGCTGGTCTTCGCCGGCTCCCGCAAGGTCGAGACGCTGGCCGAGATAGACGGCGTCACGCCCGTCGCCGGCGACCTCGCCGCGGCGGACGGGCCGGCGGCCCTGGTCGGCCGCGCCCTCGAGGCCCACGGCCGCATCGACGTGCTGGTCAACAACGTCGGCGCCGTCAAACAGCGGCTCGATGGCTTCCTCGGCACCAGCGACGAGGAGTTCGAGTGGGCGCTGAACATGAACTTCTTCATCGCCCTGCGCGCCACCCGGGCGGCCCTGCCGGCGATGGTCGAGGCCGGCTCGGGGGCAATCGTCAACGTCTCCTCGGTCAACGCCTTCTTCGAGCCGGACGCCGGGGTCCTCGACTACGGCGCCGCCAAGGCGGCCCTCGTCAACCTGGCGAAGTCGCTCTCCCAGGAGTTCGGGCCGAAGGGGATCCGGGTCAACTCGGTCGCCCCCGGCCCGGTCGCGACCGACCTCTGGCTCGGCCAGGGAGGCGTCGCCGAGACCGTCGCCAAGGCGACCGGCACCGACTTCGAGACCGCCCGCGACAACGTCGTCGCGGCGATCGGCGGCTTCGCGACCGGCAAGTTCACCGAGCCCGAGGAAGTCGCCGACGTCGTCGCCTTCCTCGCCTCCGAGCGGGCCGGCAACGTGACCGGCGCCAACTGGCTGATCGACGGCGGCCTGATCAAGACGACCTGAGCCGCCCGGCGCGCCTCGCCCGGCCGCGCCAGGAATGCCGACCCTCCCTGGCTGTTCCTTATCCGGGCTATTCCGGGATAAGGAACAGCCCGACGTGGGTGCGCCGCCGGCGCGGCTGAACGGGTGTACAGTGTCGGCTGAACATGCGTTCAGCCTCCGAGCAGCCCGCCGCCACGCCCCCGGTCGCCGAGCCCGCCTCGGCCCGCGCCGCGATCGTCGCCAACGCGATGCGGCTGTTCGGCGAGCGGGGCGTCGCGGCGACCTCGCTGCGCGAGGTGGCGAAGGCGAGCGAGGTCTCGCCGGCGCTGCTCGTCCATCACTTCGGCGGCAGGGCGGGCCTCGTCGCCGCGGTCGACGAGGAGGCGCTGCGCGCCTTCGGCGACGCCTACGCAACTGGCGAGGAGGCGAGCGGAGCTGAAGCGCGCGGCGGCGAGCTCCTCCAGCGGCGGGCCACCCAGACCGCGCGGGTGATGCGCGAGCGCCCCGATGTCTGCGCCTACCTCGGCCGGGCCCTGGTCGAGCGGACCCCCGGCGCCGAGCGGCTGTTCGCGGCGATGGTCGAGGGCGGCCGCGCGGAGATCGAGGAGCTCGCCCGCGGCGGCGCGATCGACCCCGACGCCGACCGCCTCTGGGCGACGCTGCAGCACTTCTTCCTGATCTGGGCTCCGCTCAGCTTCATGCCGCTGCTCGCGGAGGTGCTCGACGGGCCGCTGCTCGAGGAGGCGCAGCTCGACCGCTGGGTCGCCGCCAACGTCGAGCTGCTGCGGAACGGCATCTACCGGTGAGCCACTGGGAGACGACCAGCGAGCTGGCGGCCGCCGTGGACCCGGCGGCGGTCTGGGAGCGCGCCTACCTCGATGCCGCGGCCTGGCCGCGCTGGAACGGCGAGATCCGGAGCGCTGAGCTCGCCGGCCCGCTCGCCCTCGGCCCCGTCGCCCGGATCGTCTTCCGCACCGGCCTGCGGCTGCGCTTCCGGGTGGTCGAGCTCGAGGACGGCCGCCTCTTCACCGACGAGACCCGCCTGCCGGGCGCCCGCATGGGCCACCGGCACCTGGTCGAGGCGGGCGGCGACGGCGGCTGCCGGCTCGTCAACACGATCTACGTCGACGGTCCGCTCGCCTGGCTCTGGCGGCGCGTCCTCGGCCCCCGCGCCGCCCGCGGCCTCCCCGCCGCCCAGCGCGCCGTGGTCGAGCTTGCCCGGGCCGCCGCGGCGCCACCGGCGACCTAGACGTACGCTCCCGGAGTGGAGCTGCCGAACCTGCAACCGTTCCGGCTCGAGGAGTACCTCGGGGTCTGGGAGTTCAGCGCCCGCTTCCATCTGACCGCCTCCGATGCCGAGACGCTGACCGTCGACGAGCTGCTCGAGCTGGGCGGCGCCGAGGCCCGCGAGCGCTTCGCCCGCCTGCCGCTCTCCTACGCGCCGACCTGGGGAGGCGAGGAGCTTCGGGGCGAGATCGCGGCGCTCTACGAGGGCCTCGGGACCGAGCACGTGCTCAGCTTCGCCGGTGCCGAGGAGGCCCTGTTCTGGGTCCTGCAGGAGCTGGTCGGGCCGGGCGATCACGCCCTCGTCACGGTCCCCAACTACCAGTCGTTCGAGTCGGTGCCGATCGCCGCCGGCGCCGAGGTCGAGGGGATCGTCCTCGACCCCGAGTCCGGCTGGGCGCTCGACGTCGACGCCGTCGCGGCGCAGCTCCGCCCCACCACCCGCCTCGTCGCGGTCAACTTCCCCAACAACCCGACCGGCGCCGTGCCCGACCGCACCGGCTTCGAGGCCCTGGTCGCCCTCTGCGAGGAGCGCGGGGCGACGCTCCTCTCCGACGAGGTCTACCGCGGCCTCGAGGCGCCCGGCGCCGAGCCCCTTCCCCAGGCCGCCGAGCTCTCCCCCACCGCGCTCTCCCTCAACGTGATGTCGAAGTCATACGGGCTCCCCGGCCTGCGGATCGGCTGGCTCGCGAGCCGCCGCCGCGAGCTGCTCGAGCGCCTCGAGCGGCGCAAGCACTACACCTCGATCTGCAACGCGACCCCGAGCGAGTTCCTCGCCGCCCTCGCCCTTCGCCACGGCGACCAGATCCAGGCCCGCAACCGCCGGATCGTCGCCGACAACATCCCCCGCTTCGAGTCCTTCTTCGCCGCCCACACGGACCTGCTGGAGTGGGAAGCGCCGCGCGGCGGCGCCGTCTCCTTCCCCCGCTACCTCGGCGCCGACGGCGTCGAGACCTTCTGCCGCGAGCTGGTCGAGGAGGCGGGAGTCGTCCTCCTGCCGGCCTCGGTCTATGCCTCCGCCCTCGGCCCCGTCCCCGCCGACCGCTTCCGGATCGGCGTCGGCCGCCGCGACCCCGAGCCCGCGCTCGAGGCGTTCGAGCGCTTCCTCCGCGCGCGAGCGAAGCATTGACGTCGTCATAGCGACGTCAATGCTTCAGCCGTCTAGGCAGCCTGGTCGCGGAACGGCGCCGCCGCCTGCCCCAGGTCCGGCGACTCGGCGCCCTCCGCGGCCTCGGCCGCCTCGGCGACGTGCCGGCCGCTCTCGGCCCGCGCCTGGTCCCGCGACCCGTAGGCGTGGCCAACCCAGCCACAGGTGGCGCAGAGCCCGATCCAGCCTTCGGCGAGGTGGACCGCATCGGCGTCGTGCTTTAGCTCCCTCTGCATGATCACCCTCTCACCCTCGGCCACCCGGCCGTCGCAGACAAGCAACTCGGACGAACGACCCCCGAGTAAT